>NZ_CP085253.1:0-2608523 GCF_044872765.1 Micrococcus antarcticus
AGGCTGAAGGTGCGCATGGCGGACCCCGTGGCAGACCGGCTCGTCGTCTCGCTGCGCCTGACCCGGGAGGTCGGTGGCGCAGACATCGGCGTGCTGTTGCAGACCCTCTCCGAGTTCCTGCGGCAGGACGCACGTATCCGGGCTGAGCTGGAGGCACGGCAGTCCTGGACGGTGAACGCGGCCCGCCTGGCCGTCTGTGCGCCGTGGATCGTGCTCGTCCTGCTCGGGACCCAGCCCATGGCCGTTGCCGCCTACCAGTCGGTGACCGGCGGAATAGTGCTCCTCATCGGCCTCGTCGTCTCCGTGGTCTGCTACCAGGTCATGCTGCGCATCGGGGCGCTGCCACGTGAGAGAAGGGTGCTGGCGTGAGCGTTCTTCTCGTCTGGGGCGGCGTCCTGGGGCTGACACTCGGGACCGGGCTCTGGCTCATCGTCGCCGCCCAGCCGCTGGGGTGGCGTCCGAGTCTGGTGGAGCGCGTGGCCCCGCAGCTGCGCCACCACACCCCTGCCTCGCGCCTGCTGCAGGAGGAGGGTGCGGCCACCTCGCCGTGGGGTGCCTGGGGTCGAATCCTCGATCCCGTCATGGGTGCGGTGATGGGCCGGCTGCAGCGCTTCATTCCGGCTGGGGAAGCGCTTGCCCACAAGCTCGAGGCGGCAGGATCCGAGCTGACACCGGCCGACTACCGGGCGCAGCAGGTCCTGTGCACCTGCGCAGGCGCGGCCCTGGCGACCGTCGTCGCCGTCCTGCTGGCGGCGTCCGGCCGGATTCCGGCGCTCTCGGGGCTCGCCTTCGTGGTCGTGGGTGCGCTGGCCGGTCACCTGCTGCGGGACCAACTCCTCTCCCTGCAGATCACCCGTCGCCGCACCGCCATCCTCACGGAGTTCCCCTCCGTGGCGGAGCTGTTCGCACTCTCCGTCGGTGCGGGAGAGAGCGCGGCGGGGGCTCTGGAGCGGATCGCGACCAGTGCACGAGGCGAGTTGGCCGGCGAGTTCGAACGGGCGCTCGCGGACATGCGTGCGGGCGCCTCCCTCGCCGCGGCCCTGAAGGCCACCGCTCGCCGAGTCCAGCTGCCGCCCATCGAGCGCTTCATCGGGGGTGTCCTCATCGCCCTCGACCGCGGCACTCCGCTGGCCGACGTCCTGCGTGCCCAGGCCCAGGACGTCCGCGAGATGGGCCGCCGTGAGCTCATGGAGGCCGCAGGCCGCAAAGAGATCCAGATGATGGTCCCTCTCGTCTTCGGCATCCTGCCGCTCACCGTCATCTTCGCCGTCTTCCCGGGCATCTCGCTGATGCGTCTGGGCTTCTGAAGACCCACAACTGAATAGCCCCCACCCGCCAGCCATCCGCCCAGACGACCCATCGCACCGCACCGGGCCATGCCCGCCATCCCGAGGAGGGAACCATGAACCACCACCACGCCTTCGCCGCCCTGATCACCGCACTGCAGAGCTTCATCCCCACCGACGTCCGTGACGACCGCGGCGACGTGCCGGGCTGGGTCATGATCACCCTGATGTCCGCCGTCCTGGTGGCGGGCCTCCTGCTGATCGCCGGCCCTGCTCTGCAGGACCTGTTCAACCAGGCCATCGACAAGGTGTCCACGGGCGCCTGACCCATGTCGCAGTCCCACTGGATGCCCCCTGTGGCGGCTCCCGGGCTCCGGCCGGGGAGCCGCCGGCAGGACGAGACGGGTGCCGCCGTCGCTGAGTCGTCGATGGTGATGGCGTTGGTCGTCCTGCTCTTCGCCGCACTCCTGCAGGCCGGCATCGTCATCCACACCCGAAACGTGATGATCGACGCCGCGTCGGCGGGGGCCCGCTATGGGGCACTCGCGGACCGCCACCCCGGGGACGGTGTGGAACGGGCGCGGGAAGTCCTGGCGGCGAGTGCTCCCGGTCAGTCGGGTGCGGCCATCACGGCGGAGACGACGAGCCAGGGAGGCGTTCCCATCGTCCGCGTCACCGTCTCGAGCTCGCTGCCCGGAGTCGGATTCCTCCCGGGACCCGTTCCACTCACGGTGAGTGGCCATGCGTACCGGCACTGAGACGCAGAACGACGTCGGGGAGCGCGGTTCTGCGACGGTCGAATTCCTCATGCTGTCCCTGGTCCTGCTCATCCCCGTGGTGTATCTGATGATCTACGTGTCCCAGATCCAGGCCGCCGCCTTCGCGTCGGTCGCCGCGGCGGACCAGGCCGCGAGAGTCCTCGTCGCCAGCACGGAGGAGGTCTCCGCCGGGCAGGCCGCCTCCACCATCCAGCTGACCCTCGCCGACTACGGCGTCTCCTCCGACCTCGCCGACGTGTCCGTGCGGTGCAGCGTCGGCGGCTGCGGAACCCGTGAGCCCGCTGAGGTGGTCGAGGTCAGCGTGGCCGTCGAGGTCCCCGTGCCGTTCGCACCGGCGCCCTGGTCCGCTTCGCTCAGCCCTGTGAGCGTCGGCTCCGAGGCTCGGCAGATGGTGCCGAGGTTCTGATGCGTGCCCGGACCAGACTCGTTGACGACCGCGGCCAGACCACCGTCCTCACCGTCGGACTGTGCGCCGTGCTGATCGCCCTCATGCTCGTCATGCTGGCCGTCACCACGGTGGCCATCCAGGCGAGGCGGCTGCAGTCCCTCGCGGACGGGGCCGCGCTCGCCGGTGCCGAGGAGCTGGGCTTCCGCCTGGACGAGAACCCCACGGTGGTCCTGTCCGACGACGAAGTCGCCGCGTCCGCCGGCGCATACCTGTCGGCCGTGGGCGGGCAGGAGAGCGTGCCCGGCCTCGCAGACATGGAGGCCGGCGTGGCCGGGGACGGCGCGACCGTGATCGTCCGCCTCGAGGCGCAGGTGAGCCTGCTGCCCGCTGGAGGGTGGTTCACCGGGGTCATCCCCGCAACGGTCCCCGTGCAGGCGGAGGGCAGCTCCCGGACGGCCCTCACCCGGTGATTCCGGCCGGGGCCTTCCGAGGGGTACCACGGTGGTGCCACGGGTGGCGTGCCACGGTGGTCTTCCTCGACCTCGAGGGCGCATGGATCGAGGCACCGGACGACGGCGCCGACGACCTCGTGGTCGGCGTGGCGGCCGGGCAGCGGGCGTTCGCGGAGATTGCCCAGGCCCTCGAGCGGTGGCGCTGAGATCGGGCGCATCATCGGCGCGGTCATGATGCTTCGCTGGTGGGCGCGGGAGGAATCGTTCGGTGCGGGAGGAACCGGACACGGCAACGCCCCCGCGTCGAGGAGGACTCCCGAGGCGGGGGCGCGCTGCTCATTCCCGAGCGGACCTCACCACATGCCGAGGACCTTCATCCAGGCGCCGCCCACCACGGTCCAGATGACGATGTTCACGAGGCTCGCCAGGAAGCCCACTCGGAACCACTCCTTGGTGGGCACGTAGCCGGAGCCGTACACCACGCCCGCGGGGCCGGAGGAGTAGTGGGCCAGGCCGCCGAAGAGGTTGCCGATGAAGCCGAAGGCGAGGGCAGCGAAGACCGGCGGGGTGCCGGCGGCCACCGCGGCCGTCAGGAACACGGCGTACATCGCCACGATCTGCGCCGTGTTGGACGCGAACAGGTAGTGCACGTAGAAGTACACGAGGGCCAGCAGCGCGAAGGCCACGTACCACGGCAGGCCGCCGACCGCGCCGGAGACGGAGCGGCCGATCCAGTCGATCACGCCCAGCTCGTTCAGGTGTGTCGCCATGCCCACGAGCACGCCGAAGAAGACGAGCGTGGACCACGCGCCGCCGTTGGCGGCCATGTCCTTCCAGGTGAGCACCTTGGTGACGAGCAGGGCGGCGACGCCCACGAACGCCACCGCGGTGGCGTTGAGGTCCAGCAGGGAGCCGAGGACCCACATCAGCAGCAGCGCGACGAACGTGCCCGCCATGATCACTTCGCCGCGGCTCATGGGGCCGGCCTGGTGCAGCTGCTCGCGGGCGCGTCCAGGGGCATCCGGGGTCTTCGTCAGCTCCGGCGGGTAGATCTTGGTCATCGCCCACGGCATCACGGCGAGCGCCACGAGGCCCGGCACGATCGCGGCCAGCGCCCACGAGCCCCACGTGATCTGCACGCCGTTGTCCGCCGCGAACTTGGCGGCCAGCGGGTTGCCGGCCATGGCGGTGAGGAACATGGCCGAGGTGATCGTGTTCACCTGCACCGCGGTCATCGAGAGGTAGGCGCCGAGCCGGCGCCGGGACTCCGGCGTGTCCGGGGTGGAGCCCTGCACGCGGGCCAGGGAGGAGATGATCGGGAAGACGACGCCGCCAGCGCGCGCCGTGTTGGACGGCGTCGCCGGGGCGAGGATCAGGTCCGTGACGGCCATGCCGTAGCTCAGGCCCAGGCTGGACTTGCCCAGCTTGGTGACGAACCACAGCGCGATGCGCCGGCCCAGGCCCGTGAGCAGGAAGCCGTCGGCGATGAAGAACGCCGCCACGATCAGCCACACGGCGCTGTTGCCGAAGCCCGTGAGCGCCTCCTTGCCGGGGTCCATGGTGCCCGTGATCATGGCCGCCGCCAGCCCCACCAGGGCGACGGACGCCGTCGGGAGCGGCTGGAGGATGAGCGCCAGGATGGTGCCGAGGAAGATGCCGGCCATGTGCATGCCGCGCGGGTCCACGCCCTCGGGCGGCGGAATCAGCCACACGGCCACGGTCACCAGCAGGATCGCCAGGACCTTCAGGATCATCCCCGTGGACGACGGCGGCGCCGCCGCGGGAGGCGCCGTTCCGGCGCCCGCGCCCTTCTCGGTGACAGAGCCGTTCGGGGCGGCGGCGGACGGGGAAACGGAAGAAGCCATGCGGTTCATCCCCTCACGGAGTTGACGCGGATGTGCGGGTTCTGACACGGACAAATCTACTCTCGGCGGGGATCTCCGAGGCGCTCCCGGCACCCGGTGGGACCAGGCTCACCGGGTGCCGGGTGCCGGGTGCGGGCGCTCGGCCGGTCAGTCGTCGCGGCCGCCGCGCAGCCGCGCGCGCACGGCCTCCCGGTTCACCGCGCTGATGGCGGAGAGCGGGATGCCGGCCGGGCACACCTGGGCGCACTCGCCGTACACGGAGCAGGGGCCGAACTCGGCGTCCGCCGTCGCGGTGATGCTCAGCGCGCGGCGGCCGCGCTCCGGCTGGCCCTGGGGGAGCGTGGCGAGGTGCTCCAGCAGCGATCCGGTGAAGAGGTGCGAGGACCCGTTGGGACAGGCCGCCACGCACGCGCCGCACTGGATGCACGCCGCGAAGTCGAGCGCCTTCTCGGCGGTGCGGAAGGGGATCTGGCGCGCGTCCGCGTCCGGCGCGGTGCCGACGTCGACTCCCACGAAGCCGCCCGAGGCCACCACGCGGTCCAGGGCGCCGCGGTCCACCACCAGGTCCCGCTGCACCGGGAAGGCGTCGGACCGGAACGGCTCGAGGCGGATGCGGTCGCCGTCCCGGTAGGAGCGCAGGTGCTGGCGGCAGGACGGCGTGTTGGCCACGGGCCCGTGCGGGCGCTCGTCCACGGTGATGCCGCACGCGCCGCAGATGCCCTCGCGGCAGTCCGAGTCGAACGCCACCGGTTCGAGGCCCTCCTCCACGAGCTGCTCGTTGAGGCGGTCCAGCAGTTCGAGCAGGGACATCTCCTCGGTGGCGTCCTCCACCACGTACGTCTCGAAGCGTCCCTCGGCGGCGGGGGAGTCCTGCCGCCAGATCTCCAGGGTCAGTCTCATGGTGCGTCCGTCCTCACCGGTAGTCGCGGGTCTGCAGCTTCACCGTGGTGAAGTCGAGGGGTTCGATGTGACGCACCGGCTCGCCGGGGTGCACGTCGTCGTCGCCGGGCACGTGCTCCCAGGCGGAGACGAAGCGCCAGGCGTCGTCGTCGCGCAGCGCCTCGCCCTCGGGGGTCTGGTGCTCCTCGCGGAAGTGGGCGCCGCAGGACTCCTCGCGGTCCAGGGCGTCCCGGCACATGAGCTCGCCCATGTCCAGGAAGTCGGCCACGCGCCCGGCGCGCTCGAGCTCCTGGTTGAGCTGCTCGCCCGTGCCGGGCACGCGCAGGTCGGTCCAGAACTGCTCGCGCAGCGCGCGGATCCGCCGCAGTGCCTCGGCCAGGCCCGCAGCCGTGCGGCTCACGCCGCAGCCTTCGTAGAGGATCTCGCCGAGCTCGGCGTGGAAGTGGTCCGCGGAGTGCGTGCCGCGGATCTCCAGCAGGCGCCGGGTCCGGTCCTGCACCCCCGCGACGGCGTCGCGCACCGCGGGCGCGTCCGCGTCCAGGAGCGGCTCGTGGAGGTGGTCCGCGAGGAAGTTCGGCACGGCGTAGGGGAGGGTGAACCAGCCGTCCACGCACGCCGAGAGCAGGGAGTTCGCGCCGAGGCGGTTGGCCCCGTGATAGGCCCAGCCGGCCTCGCCGCCCACGAACAGGCCGGGGACGGACGTCATCAGGTCGTAGTCGCTCCAGAGCCCGCCCATCGCGAAGTGGGCGCCGGGAGCGATGCGCATGGGCACGGTGTACGGGTCCTCGCCGGTGGCGTCGCGGTACATCTCGAACAGGTTGCCGTAGCGCTCCCTGATGGTCTCCACGCCCAGACGCTCGAGCGCATCCCGGAAGTCGAGGTACACGCTGTTCCTCAGGGGGCCCACGCCGTGGCCGGCGATGATCTGCTCGCGCGCGGCGCGGGAGGAGATGTCGCGCGGGGCGAGGTTGCCGTAGGCCGGGTACTTGCGCTCGAGGTAGTAGTCGCGCTCGCCCTCGGGGATCTCATTCGCCGGGCGGTCGTCCCCGGCGCGGGCGGGCACCCAGATGCGGCCGTCGTTGCGCAGGGACTCGCTCATGAGCGTGGTCTTGGACTGCCAGCGCGAGCTCACCGGCAGCGCGGTGGGGTGGAACTGGATGAAGGACGGCGAGGCGAACAGTGCTCCGCGCCGGTGTGCGCGCCAGGCGGCCGTCACGTTCGAGTTCTTGGCGAGCGTGGACTGGCGGAACACGCTCCCGTAGCCGCCCGTGGCCAGCACCACGGCGTGGGCCGTCTGGGCCTCGACCTCGCCCGTGAGCAGGTCGCGGACGACGACGCCCCGCGCCCGGCCGTCCTCCACGATCAGGTCGAGCATCTCGCGGCGCGTGCGCAGCTCCACCGTCCCGGCGGCCACCTGGCGCAGGAGGGCCTTGGTGGCGGAGACCTCCATCTGCTGGCCGGTCTGCCCACGGGTGTAGTACGTGCGGGAGACCTGCACGCCGCCGAAGGAGCGCGTGCGCAGCTGACCGCCGTACTCGCGGGCGAAGGGCGCACCGAGGGCGTCGGCATGGTCGATCACCCGGACGGACTCCTCGGCCAGGCGGAAGCAGTCGGCCTCGCGGGCGCGGAAGTCACCGCCCTTGACGGTGTCCTTCACGAAGCGCCCGAGCGAGTCGTTGTCCACCTTGCGGCCGCGCGCGGCGTTGATGCCGCCCTGTGCGGCCACGGAGTGGGCTCGACGCGGGGAGTCGTGGATCGTGTAGTTCACCACGTGGTAGCCCAGCTCGCCGAGCGCCGCGGCGCAGCCGGCCCCGGCCAGGCCGGTGCCCACCACGACCACGGTGAACCTGCGGCGGTTCAGCGGGCTGACCAGCTTGTACTCGAGCTTGCGCCGGGTCCAGGCGGTGGCCGGGTCGCCCTCGGGGGCGCGGCCGTCGAGGACGAAGGGGGCGGCGGGGGCAGCGGTGGGCGGGGCCGCGGGTCGGGTGGCCTCCCGCGAGGAGAGGTCGACGGTGTGGTCGGCGGCGCGGCTGCTCATGCGAGGGCTCCCGTCAGGACGGCGAGGGGGATGGTGATGTTGCCGATCGCGATCACGAGGCCGAGGACCAGGGCGATCAGCTTCAGGACGCGCCAGAAGCGGGGGCCGCCGGCGATGCCGAGGTCCGCCACCATGGCCACGATCCCGTGGATGAGGTGCGCCGCGAGGGCCAGCATGGCCAGGATGTAGACGAGCGAGGCGGGCCAGCGGCTGAAGCTGGCAATCACGTTGGCATAGGCGCTGCTCGCCTCGGGCGTCGCGGCCTGGAACGCGTCGGGCGCCGCGGGCCGGGCCCCCAGCGTCAGGTCGAGCACGTGGAAGACCAGGAAGAGGAGCAGCACGACGCCCGTGGTGGGCATCGCGCGCGTCAGCCACGAGCCGGGCCGGATCCTTCGCCGCGGGTGCGGGCCCCGAGCGCGCCGGGCCCGGATCACGATCAGCGCGGCGGCCCACACGTGGCCGATGAGGCACAGGAGGAGGAACGCCCGCAGGATCCAGAGCAGGCCCTCGTGGGGCAGGACGGGCTCGAACGCGGCGCGCAGCCAGTGGGCGTAGGCGTTGAAGTGCTCGGCGCCCTGGTAGACCTTCAGGTTGCCGATCATGTGCACGAACACGAACGCGGTGAAGACGGCACCCGTGAGGGCCATGACCACCTTCAGCAGGGCGTTCGAGGGGCCGTGGCGGACCGGGGTCGCGCGGACCCCGGGGCCCTTCGGCGCAGCGGCGGGACGGCGGACGGTGGACTGTGCCATGGCGACTCCCGGCGGTTCGGTGACTGCCCTGTGAGTCTATGCCCGCTGACCTGGGCGGGATCGTCCGTGACCGGGCCGCCGACGTCGCCCCACCCCCGCCCCACCCCGCGCGGTAGACTCGCCCCACCATGGCTGACACTGACTTCTCCGCAGAGATCGACGCTCTGCGCCACACCCTCGCCTCCATCGAGCAGGTCTCGGATGTCGAGCGCATCAAGGCGGACATCGATACCCTCGAGGCCCAGGCCTCCGCGCCGGACCTCTGGGACGACCCCGAGGCGGCCCAGAAGGTGACCTCCAAGCTCTCCCACCGCCAGGCGGACCTCAAGCGCATCACCTCGCTCGCGGACCGCATCGGGGACCTGGAGAGCCTCGTGGAGCTGGCCACCGAGGAGGGCGAGCCGGACCTGCTGGTGGAGGCGGACGAAGAGCTCGTCGGCATCCGCAAGACCCTCGATGAGCTCGAGGTCGTCACGCTGCTCAGCGGCGAGTACGACCAGCGCGACGCCGTGATCACCATCCGCGCCGGCGCCGGCGGCGTGGACGCTGCCGACTTCGCCGAGACCCTCATGCGCATGTACCTGCGCTGGGCCGAGCAGAAGGGCTGGTCCACCAAGGTCATGGACACCGCTTATGCGGAGGAGGCGGGCCTGAAGTCCGTGACCTTCGAGGTCAACGCGCCCTTCGCGTTCGGCACCCTCTCCGTGGAGGCCGGCACGCACCGCCTGGTGCGCATCAGCCCCTTCGACAACCAGGGCCGCCGCCAGACCTCCTTCGCCGCCGTCGAGGTCGTGCCGCTCATCGAGTCGGACGACTCCATCGAGATCCCCGAGTCCGAGATCAAGGTGGACGTGTTCCGCTCCTCGGGCCCCGGTGGCCAGTCCGTGAACACCACGGACTCCGCTGTGCGCATGACGCACATCCCCACGGGCATCGTCGTCTCCATGCAGAACGAGAAGTCGCAGATCCAGAACCGCGCCGCCGCCCTGCGCGTCCTCCAGTCCCGCCTGCTCCTGCAGCGCAAGGCCGAGGAGAACGCGAAGAAGAAGGAGATGGCCGGCGACGTGAAGGCGTCCTGGGGCGACCAGATGCGCTCCTACGTGCTGAACCCGTACCAGATGGTCAAGGATCTGCGCACGGGCCACGAGGAGGGCAACCCCGCCTCCGTGTTCGACGGTCAGATCACCGACTTCATCGACGCCGGCATCCGCTGGCGCGCCGAGCAAGCCCAGATCGCCCGCGACGAGGCCGAGCAGGCCTGATCCCTCCCGGGGTGCCTCACCCCCGGGTCCCGACGCCGGCCCGCACCTTCCGCAGCGAAGGTGCGGGCCGGCGTCGTCGGGGAGCCGATGCCGGACGCGGCTGGCCCGAACATGACCTGCGCCATACACTGGCGGTGATCTCAGTTCATCGCCATTCACTGAGCCCGCGACGCCGGGCCCGCCCCCGCTGGAGGATCCTGATGACCACCGAGCACCCCGCCCCGCAGCCCGCCGACGCAGTGATCGTGGGCGGCGCCCGCACCCCGTTCACCCGCCTGCTCGGCGGCCAGGCCTCCCTGACCGCCATGGACCTCGGCGCCCACGCGATCAGGCACGCGCTCGAGCGGGCGGGCGTCGGCGCGGACGAGGTGGACACCGTCATCATGGGCCAGGTCGTCCAGGCCGGGCAGGGGCAGAACCCCGCGCGCCAGTCCTCGCTCGCCGCGGGCCTGCCCTGGACGGTCCCCGCCATGACCGTCAACAAGGTCTGCCTCTCCGGCCTCACCGCGATCATCGACGCCGCACGCCTCATCCGCCTCGGCGACGCCGACGTCGTGGTGGCCGGCGGCCAGGAGTCCATGACCAACGCCCCGCACCTGCTGCCCAAGGCGCGCGCCGGCTACAAGTACGGCGAGGTCACCGTGCTCGACTCCGTGGCCTACGACGGCCTCACGGACGCCCTGACCAAGGAGGCCATGGGCGAGCTGACCGAGTCCGGCAACGGCGAGCGAGGCCTCGACCGGGCGGCCCAGGACGAGATCGCGGCCGGGTCCCACCAGCGTGCCGCCGCCGCGCAGGCCGACGGCGTCTTCGAGGGCGAGATCGCCCCGATCGAGATCCCGCAGCGCAAGGGCGAGCCGGTGGTGGTCTCTGCGGACGAGGGCGTCCGCGCCGACACCACCGCCGAGACTCTGGCGAAGCTCCGCCCCGCCTTCGCGAAGGAGGGCACCATCACCGCCGGCAACGCGTCGCCGCTCTCGGACGGCGCCGCCGCCGTCGTCGTGACCTCCCGCGCCTACGCCGAGGAGCACGGCCTGACGATCCTCGCCACGATCGGGGCCCCCGGCCAGACCGCGGGCCCGAAGGACTCCCAGCTGCACTCCCAGCCCTCGGACGCGATCTCCGCGGCCCTGGCCAAGCAGGGCTGGGAGGCCTCCGACCTCGACTTCATCGAGATCAACGAGGCGTTCGCCGCGGTGTCCCTGCAGTCGCTCAAGGACCTGGACTACTCCGCCGAGCAGTGCAATATCCACGGCGGCGCGATCGCCCTGGGCCACCCCATCGGCGCCTCCGGCGCCCGCCTGGCCCTGCACGCCGCCCTCGAGCTGGACCGCCGCCGCTCCGGCCGCACCGCCGTGGCCCTGTGCGGGGGCGGCGGTCAGGGCGAGGCCCTCATCCTGTTCCGCTGACGCGGCACCGCCACGACCCGTCCCGCCCACGAAGGAGTCCCATGGCCCTCGACAAGACCGTCGCCACCCCGGCCGAGGCGGTGGCGGACATCCCGTCCGGCGCCTCGCTCGCCGTCGGCGGGTTCGGCCTCTCCGGCAACCCCATCCAGCTCGTCGAGGCCCTGCTCGAGCAGGGCGCCGACGACCTCTCCGTCGTCTCGAACAACTGCGGCGTCGACGGCTGGGGGCTGGGGGTCCTGCTCTCGGCGCAGCGCATCCGCAAGATGACCAGCTCGTACGTGGGGGAGAACAAGGAGTTCGCCCGCCAGTACCTCGAGGGCGAGCTTGAGGTGGAGCTCGTGCCGCAGGGCACCCTCGCGGAGAAGCTGCGCGCCGGCGGCTCCGGCATCCCGGCGTTCTACACCCGCTCGGGCGTGGGCACGCAGGTCGCCGAGGGCGGCCTGCCCATGCGCTACGACGCCGAGGGGAACGTGGTGAAGGCCTCGGAGGCCAAGCCGACGGGCACGTTCGTGCTGGGGGAGCAGTACGTCAGCGTCGACCCGGCCGAGCGCCAGGTCTACGTGCTCGAGGAGTCCATCGTCACGGACGTCGCGCTCGTGCACGCGAAGAAGGGCGACCGGCACGGCAACCTCGTCTTCAACAAGGCCGCCCGCCAGTTCTCCGTGCCCGCCGCGATGGCCGGGCGCGTGTGCATCGCACAGGTGGAGGAGCTCGTCGAGCCCGGGGAGATCGACCCGGACGAGGTCCACCTGCCGGGAGTGTTCGTGCACCGGATCGTGGAGGTCGGCACGGACATCGAGAAGCCGATCGAGAAGCGCACCGTGCGTCAGGCCCCGGGCGAGGCCCAGGAGGAGACCCGATGACCGAGCAGACCGCCCCGGCCCAGCAGCCCGCCCCCCAGGGCCTCACCCGGGACCAGATGGCCGCCCGCGCCGCCCAGGAGCTCCCGGACGGCGCCTACGTGAACCTCGGCATCGGCATGCCCACGCTCATCCCGAACCACCTCCCCGAGGGTCGCACCGTGGTGCTGCAGTCGGAGAACGGGATCCTCGGCGTCGGCCCGTACCCGGACGAGGCCCACGTGGACCCGGACCTCATCAACGCCGGCAAGGAGACCGTCACGGTGAGCCCGGGCGCGTCCTTCTTCGACTCCGCGATGAGCTTCGGCATGATCCGCGGCGGCAAGATCGACGTCGCCGTGCTGGGCGGCATGGAGGTCTCCGCGGCCGGCGACCTGGCCAACTGGATGGTGCCCGGCAAGATGGTCAAGGGCATGGGCGGCGCGATGGACCTCGTCCACGGCGCCGGCCGCGTGATCGTCATGATGGACCACGTCGCCAAGGACGGCACGCCCAAGATCGTCGCGCAGTGCTCGCTGCCGCTGACCGGCCGGGCGGTCGTGGACCGCATCATCACCGACCTCGCGGTGATCGACGTCGTCGGCACCCCGGAGCAGCCCGAGCTCACGCTCGTGGAGACCGCTCCCGGCGTGACCGAGGAGCAGGTGCGCGCCCTCACGGGGGCGCCGCTGTCCTGACGCAGGGCTGCTACGCCCCCAGCGGAGCAACCGGCCCGCCCGCCGCCGCGGGCGGGCCGTCCCGTAGACTGGGTGACCCTGTGTCACGCGCGCATCGCAAGCGGAAGGAGCCCGGCCATGGGAAAGAACGCGAAGGGCAAGGCCGCCAAGCAGCCGGCGCCCGGCGAGCGCATGGTGATCGCCTCCAACCGCAAGGCCCGGCACGACTACACCATCCTCGACACCTACGAGGCCGGCTTGGTCCTGACCGGCACAGAGGTGAAGTCGCTGCGCGAGGGCAAGGCGTCCCTGGTGGACGGGTTCGCCGTGTTCTACCGGGACGAGCTGTTCCTGGAGCAGGTGTACATCCCCGAGTACCTCAACGGCTCGTGGACCAACCACGCCGCCCGCCGGCGCCGCAAGCTCCTCCTGCACCGTGCGGAGCTGATCAAGATCAGCCGTGAGATCCAGGAGTCGGGCCTGACCATCGTGCCGCTGCAGCTGTACTTCCTGGACGGCCGGGTCAAGGTGGAGATCGGGATCGCGCGCGGCAACCGGGAGTACGACAAGCGCCACGTGCTGCGCGAGAAGCAGGACGCCCGCGAGGCGCAGCGCGCCATGCGGGCCCGCAACCGCCGCGCGGCCTGAGCGGAGGCGGCCGGCACCCGGACGGCCGGCACTCGGGCGCGCGCGGGGCCCCCTTGCGGGAATGATCCCCGCCCGTGGTACGTTGTCCATCTCGCAGGCCCGTTCAGGCGGGTTCGCGCGAGTGGTGATTGACAACCTCATAGAGGAGTCGCCCCCAGGGGCCGATCGGTTTCGACGGTGTGTGTCGAGTCGGGGGAAGCGGGCCGAGGATGCAGAGTCATCTCGTCAACGCTCTCTGCAAACCAATAAGTGCCACTTCTAAGCGCACTGACTTCGCTCTCGCTGCCTGATCAGTGACCGAGTCCGTCATCCCGGGATCGCTGTCGTCCCGGATCATGGCGTCAGCTAGATAGCCACTGGGCGTCACCCTCGCCGGGGGTCGTGATGCCGACATCAATCCGGCTGGGCCCGGGTTGTCCGCCCGTCTGCGGGACGGACAGGGCCGAGCAACACCCATAGCAGACTGCGCCCGGAGAAGACCTGGCAACACCACATCGGACGCGGGTTCAATTCCCGCCGGCTCCACTCACCACCACGGGAAGGCCCCGGAATCGTCACGATTCCGGGGCCTTCCTCGTGTCCGCGCCCGGTGTGCGGCGACCCGTGCCCGGACCGCAGAATGGCCGTCAGACGAGAGGGGACGGGGATGCACCTCGATGTATGGGCGGCGACGACGGGTGTCGAGGTGTCGAGATGCAGCGAAAACTGCACAAACGCACAAATATGCTGCATACGCGATTTTGGACCCGAGCTCTTGACAATCGCTCCCGCCCTACTAGACCGATGTAGGGAAGACCGCACAAGGGCGTAACTACGCCGCATCCCGCGACACGCCCCTAAGAGCGTGACAACCCCTGGGCAGTTGAGTCCCTGATAGTGGTGTAACCCTCCCCGGCCGCCAACACCGTCCCCAGCATGGACGCGGTCACCGTGGGAGCCTTCGAGTGAACCTTCCACAGCACTCTCGAAAGGGACATCACCACGATGACCGCTCCTCACATTGTCGACCCTGAACGCCTGCTACGCGAAGCGATCGGCGAAGCCTCGCCGGACTTGTTGCGCCACCTGCTGCAGACCGTGATCAACGCCCTGCTCAGCGCTGACGCAGACGCGGTCTGCGGCGCCGAGTACGGCACCGCTTCTGATACCCGCACCGCACAGCGCAACGGGTACCGCCACCGGCCCCTCGACACCCGCGCCGGCACGATCGACGTGGCCATCCCGAAACTGCGCGCCGGCACGTACTTCCCAGAGTGGCTGCTCGAGCGACGCAAGCGGGCCGAGTCCGCGTTGATCACGGTCGTCGCCGACTGCTACCTCGCTGGGGTCTCCACCCGACGCATGGACAAGCTCGTGCGCCAGCTGGGCATCGACTCGCTCTCGAAGTCCCAGGTCAGCCGGATGGCCGCCGAGCTGGACGAGCACATCGACGCGTTCCGGCACCGCCCGCTGGGGGATGCCGGCCCGTTCGTGTTCCTCGCCGCGGACGCCCTGACCATGAAGGTTCGCGAGGGTGGTCGGGTGATCAACGCGGTGGCCATGGTCGCCACCGGCGTCAACGCTGACGGGCGACGTGAGGTACTCGGGCTGCGGGTGGCCACCACGGAGTCAGGCGCGGCGTGGAACGAGTTCTTCGCTGATCTGGTCGCCCGCGGCCTTCACGGGGTGAGACTGGTGACTTCGGACTCCCACCGTGGCCTGGTCGAAGCCATCGCGGCGAACCTGCCCGGGGCCGTGTGGCAGCGGTGCCGCACGCACTATGCCGCGAACCTGATGGCGGTGACCCCGAAGGCCATGTGGCCGGCGGTGAAGGCCATGCTCCACAGCGTCTACGACCAGCCTGACGGGCCGGCGGTGCACGCCCAGTTCGACCGGCTCTTGGACTACGTGGCCGAGCGGTTGCCCGCCGTGGCTGGGCACCTCGATGCTGCTCGGGAGGACATCCTCGCGTTCATCTCGTTCCCGAAGGACGTGTGGTCCCAGATCTGGTCGAACAACCCTGCCGAGCGCCTGAATCGGGAGATCCGGCGCCGCACGGACGCGGTGGGCATCTTCCCGAACCGGGATGCCGTGGTGCGGCTCGTGGGGGCCGTGTTGGCTGAGCAGACGGATGAGTGGGCCGAGGGCCGCCGGTACCTCGGTCTCGAGCTGCTGGCCCGCTGCCGCGAGCCCCTCACGCAAGAACCGGGCACCGTGATGGGCACGGAGGTGATGCCGGCCCTGGCCTGATTCTCATGCCTCGAAGACGGTTACACCACTTCCAGGGACTTGACCCCCTGGGCTGGAGGCCCGCTGGACTGCCCTCGACAGGGGCCCCGGCGGGGACAAACACTCGGGGCGATGCTGCGACGTCGCCGCGGCAAGGGGCAGGATGACCCCATGCCCAACCCTGACGCCCCGCAGTACTACCGCGCTGACTTCGACCTGCAGATCCGCGAGTTCATCGACCAGCACCGGGACATGCTGGCTGCATGCCTCGACGGCCTCACCGAAGAGGAGGCACGCGTGCGACTCGTCCCCTCGCAGACCACCCTGCTGGGACTGGTGAAGCACGCCGCGTTCGTCGAAAGGGTCTGGTTCTCCGAGGCCCCGACCGGGCGCAGCCGAGCAGACCTCGGCATCCCTGAGACCCCCGACGACTCCTTCGAGCTGTCCGCCGAGGACACCATCGATTCCGTGATCTCAGACTTCTCGCAGGCATGCGACAACTCCCGGCGTGCCGTCCTGGATGCTGACGGTGATGTCACCTGGGAAGGGAATCGGCGAGGGTCCCTGAGTCTGCGATGGATCCAGCTCCACGTGCTGAGGGAGCACGCCCAGCACTGCGGCCATGCGGACATCCTGCGGGAGCAGGTTCTCGCACGCCGCTGAACCGCAGGGGAATCACCCCACCGTTGCACAGCAGCGATGGGGCTGGCCGTGCAGTCTGCGTGGTACTTCGACAGCGGCCAGAGAGGCAGCCCCCCCCGGGGGGGTAATCATCCGCCCTGGGCGAGAATTCGCGACAGCGTCGTTCGCCCAAGGTCGGCCATGTGGGGGTTGGACTCGTTGTAGAACCAGACGAGACCAACAGCCTGTTGGAAAGCCCATGCTTCCACGCGAGCCCACAGCTCCTCATCGGCCTTGAGCGCGGTTCGCAGGACGGTCCGAACGGGCTCATCGAACAGGTGCCAGGCGCACACTGTGCTGCCGGCCGGTGCGAGGATGGACGACATGACGGCGACTCCCCCGGCACCACGTCGTGTCTGCATCGTGCTCTTCGAGGGCTTCGAACTGCTGGACGTCTTCGGCCCTGCCGAGCTCTTCGGGCTGGTCCCACAAGTGAGCGTGGAGTACGTCGGCCCTCAGCCCGGCCCGGTCACCAGCTCCCACGGCGCCCAGGTCGTCGCAGACCTCGCCTACGCAGACCTCGCCCAGCCCGGCATCCTGCTGGTCCCCGGCGGCCAGGGGACCCGTCGGCTCGTGCACGACCAGGAGTTCCTCACTTGGTTGCGGCATGTGGCCGGCACAGCGCAGATCCTCGCCTCCGTGTGCACCGGTTCGGCTCTCCTCGCCGCGGCCGGTCTGCTCGAGGGTCATCAGGCGACCTCGAACAAACGTGCCTTCACGTGGGCCACCGGCTTCGGCACGCACGTGGACTGGCAGGCACAGGCCCGGTGGGTCCAGGACAGGAACCGGTGGACGTCCTCTGGTGTAGCCGCAGGCATGGACATGACCGCCGCACTGATCACCGAACTGCATGGCGAGGCCGTCGCCGAAGCGGCCACACGCCGCGCAGAGTACGAGCCCCACACGGATAGCTCCTGGGACCCGTTCGCCGCCCACCACGGCTTGAGCTGATCTCTTCCCTTCCCACCCCATGGCGGCGGCCCGGACTACCCCGAGCCGTCGTCGTTGCCTCCCACGACCGGTGGCTCCCACATCGTGTCGCACTCCTCTCCCTTCGGGCCTCACCGACGTGCGCCGGCGACGTGCCCCAGGGGCATGTTCTCCTGCGCCGGTCCATCCACAGGACCACGCGGGCGCCTGCCTAGCGCACACCGGCTGACGTACCAGCGTGGTCCCGCAGGGGCCTCCACAGGGGGTGGTGTCCGCTCGGGGCCGGGCGGGCACCTCCAACTGCCTCCGCCACGGGGTGGGACCTAGGGCGTGTCTGACAAAGGTTGGGGGCGAGGGCTGAGAGGGTGATTGCGTGTCGCGTTTTCAGGTGCTCTCGGATGTTCAGTGGTCGTTGATCGTCCTGTCCGGTGTGCCGCTGGACGGCGATGCCGCCGAGGCGTTCCAGAGGCTGGTGGCTTCCAGCTGGGTGCTCGTCGACCAGTCGCGTGCCCTGCTCGCCGCCGCGCAGAAAGAGCTCCCCGCGGCCCGCATCCGCGAGATGCACGAGAGCGCCGAGGCGCGTATGCGCGGCCTGCTGCTGCGCGGGCAACGCGAGGGCGCGTTTCGGGCCGACCTGCCCGTGACCTGGCTGCTGGCTACCACCCACGTCGTGATGAACGGTGCCGCCGAAGAAGTGCGCGCCGGACGACTCGATGCCGACGAGGCTCCCTGGTTCATCGACGCGATCCTGCTGCCGGCCTTCACGCAGAACGCAGTCCGATGAGCACCCCCACAATCGCGGTCATCGGTGCCGGCACCGCGGCACCGCCGCCGCCCGCGCCCTGATGCTGGTCAACAAGGGTGGCGCCACCGGCCCGCTCCACCCCGACACCTTTCCCGGCGTTGACCCGCGCGTCCGCGGGGTCCGCCTGGATTCCATTCAGGCCCGCGTATACGACGGACTGATTATCGCCTCCCGCAGGCGTCCCGCGGCCTGGACGAGTCCGCCGTCGGCCGCGTCCAGGAGATCGCCGCGGGTCGCCTCACGACCTTGCGCTCGATGCAGGACGCCGCCCGAGTCCGCGACCTGCTCGGCCCGGCGTATCCAGCGCGGGTGAACATGCTCGGTGGCGGACTCATCGCCTCCGAGACCGTGTCACCGTCGTCCTGGATGGCGGCGCCCGGGTCGACGGAGACCTCGTGATCATCGCCCACGGCACTATAGAGACGGCGCCTGCCCCGTGAAGCGGCCCCGAGGGCATCGCCGTCGGCAGCCGTATGCGAGTCACTCGACCTCGAACCAGGTGGTCGCGATCATGCGCCCGCCTTTGGAGGCGGTGCACGGCTGCATGAGGGGGCAAGCGACCCTGAACCAGGCGGTGCCACCGCCACCCTTCCTCGAGCGGGCGTAGACGACGCAGGAGTGTGACGACGCGAGCGTCACTGGTCGCCATTCGACGGGGAGCACAATAGACAGCATGATCCGTCTGGCCACTCCCGACGACGCTTCTGCACTACTGACGCTGCAGCAGCGCCTGGACCGTCAAACCAACTTCATGCTCCTCGAACCGGACGAGCGCGATCCGCACATCGACCTACTGGAGCGTCGGTTAGAGGCGCAGGCCGGCCACCGCAGTTTCGACCTGGTGGCCTACCGCGATGCAGAGTTTGAGGAGTCCCGCAGTGTTCTTGCCGGATGGCTCTCGGTGGAGGTGTTGCCCTGGCGCCGCGCGGCGCACGTGGGCTACATCGTACTTGGCGTCGATGCCGTTCATTCCGGTCGGGGCTTCGGAGGCGCTCTGCTGGAAGCCGGCCGACGCGAGGCGGCCCGTCGCGGCCTCAGACGTCTGGAGCTGACCGTGAGGGTCGACAACCTCCGTGCCCTCGAGTTGTACGAGCGCCATGGCTACCAGATCGAGGGCCGCCGTCGCAGCGCCTTGCTGTGCGGCAGCGTGCACGTCGACGAGTACTTCATGGCTCAGCTCCTTACGTAGGATCGTGAGGGTTTCAAGACGCGGATCCGAACCCCCATTCCCGTCCTATCAGGCCCGACTCACGGCTGACGGAGCGCGCTGAAGAACAGTCTCCATCTCGAGCTCCCGGATCCGCTTGACCGCCGCAGCCATCTGCCGCTGCTCGTCAGGATCCTTAGACGGGATGAGCCCATGGGACTGCAACTTCGCGTCACGCAACTAGGGCGCGTCTGACAAAGGTTGGGGGCGAGGGCTGAGAGGGTGATTGCGTGTCGCGTTTTCAGGTGCTCTCGGATGTTCAGTGGTCGTTGATCGAGGAGATGTTGCCGCGCCCGACGGGCAGGCCGGGTCGGAAGTTCTCCGATGCGCGCACCATGGTCGAGGGCATCGTCTATCGGTATCGGACGGGCATCGCGTGGCGTGATCTGCCTGAGGTGTTCGGTCCGTGGCAGACGGTGTGGACCTGGCATTACCGGATGGCGAGCGACGGGACGTGGGATCGGGTGCTCGCCAAGCTCACCGCTGCCGCAGACGCCGCCGGTTTGGTGGACTGGTCACTGTCGGTGGACTCGACTATCGCTCGCGCGCATCAGCACGCGACGAACACGACCCGCCTCACAGGGGGCTGGATCGAGTTACAAGAATCTGCGGGAAGAGCCGCCTGACCACGGCATTGGCCGCTCCCGAGGCGGCTTATCGACGAAGATCCACCAGCTCGTCGACGGCAAGGGGCGCCCGCTGGTCACGCTGATCACCCCGGGACAGGCGGGCGACTCGCCGATGTTCTTGCCTCTGATGGGCCAGCTGCGGGTGGGTCGCGACAGGGGCCGACCGCGCACCCGGCCGAACGCGGTCCGAGCCGATAAGGCGTACTCGTCCCGCGCGATCCGCGGGCACCTCCGTTCCCGCGGCATCAAGGCCGTGATCCCCGAACCTGATGACCAGAAGGGCCATCGCCGGCGACGTGGTTCGCGCGGCGGGCGCCCGATCGGACTTGACGCCATCGACTATAAGAACCGCAACGTGATCGAGCGACAGTACTGCCACCTCAAGCAGTGGCGTGGACTCGCCAGTTGAGTCCCTGATAGTGGTGTAACCCTCCCCGGCCGCCAACACCGTCCCCAGCATGGACGCGGTCACCGTGGGAGCCTTCGAGTGAACCTTCCACAGCACTCTCGAAAGGGACATCACCACGATGACCGCTCCTCACATTGTCGACCCTGAACGCCTGCTACGCGAAGCGATCGGCGAAGCCTCGCCGGACTTGTTGCGCCACCTGCTGCAGACCGTGATCAACGCCCTGCTCAGCGCTGACGCAGACGCGGTCTGCGGCGCCGAGTACGGCACCGCTTCTGATACCCGCACCGCACAGCGCAACGGGTACCGCCACCGGCCCCTCGACACCCGCGCCGGCACGATCGACGTGGCCATCCCGAAACTGCGCGCCGGCACGTACTTCCCAGAGTGGCTGCTCGAGCGACGCAAGCGGGCCGAGTCCGCGTTGATCACGGTCGTCGCCGACTGCTACCTCGCTGGGGTCTCCACCCGACGCATGGACAAGCTCGTGCGCCAGCTGGGCATCGACTCGCTCTCGAAGTCCCAGGTCAGCCGGATGGCCGCCGAGCTGGACGAGCACATCGACGCGTTCCGGCACCGCCCGCTGGGGGATGCCGGCCCGTTCGTGTTCCTCGCCGCGGACGCCCTGACCATGAAGGTTCGCGAGGGTGGTCGGGTGATCAACGCGGTGGCCATGGTCGCCACCGGCGTCAACGCTGACGGGCGACGTGAGGTACTCGGGCTGCGGGTGGCCACCACGGAGTCAGGCGCGGCGTGGAACGAGTTCTTCGCTGATCTGGTCGCCCGCGGCCTTCACGGGGTGAGACTGGTGACTTCGGACTCCCACCGTGGCCTGGTCGAAGCCATCGCGGCGAACCTGCCCGGGGCCGTGTGGCAGCGGTGCCGCACGCACTATGCCGCGAACCTGATGGCGGTGACCCCGAAGGCCATGTGGCCGGCGGTGAAGGCCATGCTCCACAGCGTCTACGACCAGCCTGACGGGCCGGCGGTGCACGCCCAGTTCGACCGGCTCTTGGACTACGTGGCCGAGCGGTTGCCCGCCGTGGCTGGGCACCTCGATGCTGCTCGGGAGGACATCCTCGCGTTCATCTCGTTCCCGAAGGACGTGTGGTCCCAGATCTGGTCGAACAACCCTGCCGAGCGCCTGAATCGGGAGATCCGGCGCCGCACGGACGCGGTGGGCATCTTCCCGAACCGGGATGCCGTGGTGCGGCTCGTGGGGGCCGTGTTGGCTGAGCAGACGGATGAGTGGGCCGAGGGCCGCCGGTACCTCGGTCTCGAGCTGCTGGCCCGCTGCCGCGAGCCCCTCACGCAAGAACCGGGCACCGTGATGGGCACGGAGGTGATGCCGGCCCTGGCCTGATTCTCATGCCTCGAAGACGGTTACACCACTTCCAGGGACTTGACCGGACTCGCCACCAGGTACGACAAACACGCCATCGTCTACCGCGCGGCCGTCGTCCTCAACGCCGTCATCGCCTGGGCAAAGACATTGTCAGACACGCCCTAGCTGAAGTCGCCGGTCACTCGGCTCCACGCGAGTCGATGGGCCAGCGACCTTCTGGGTCCGTGCAGGGAAGAACGGAAGTGGTGTGCAGCCTTCACTACATCTCGACACGAGGCCGGTCGGAACCCGTCCGGCGGTCCTCACCAGACGTCGCCGGAGCAGTCTGCGCGCCTGATCGTGCGCGCGATGCGTCGGAGCGAGCGCGAGCGGGCCTTCGGGACGGGCGACGTCGACGAGGCCGCCCAGGCACTGGCGCACGAGCGGCGGCGCACCGGCCTGTCCCGGGAGCAGCGGCGGCGCGAGTTCGAGGAAGCCCGCGCCGCGGGCATCGGCACGGGTACCGTTGCGGGGGCGGCCCAGGTGGTCGGCCGGCTGGCACTGGTGATGATGTACGTCTGTCTGTTCGGTGCCCTGGGCGGGATCCTCGTCGTCGTCGGCCTGGACGCGATCACGGGGACGGACCTGATGGACGCGGCGATGAGGTCCGTCCCGGGGCTTCCCCAGCAGCTGCCTTTGATGGTGGTCGTCTACCCGTTCGTGTGCGCCGCGCTCCACGATGCCGCCCAGACGGTGCGTCGGTACGCGCTGCGGCGCCGCTACTTCGCCTGGGCCTGCGGCCGTGAGGGCCAGATCGCGAGGGGGACGTCAGCGATGCCGGCCCCCGAGCTCCGCGGGGCGGCCGTGACGGCCCTGCCCGCCAGAGTCCTGGGCCCCACCTCGGTGGTCATCGGCCTGGCCATCGGCGGGGTCATCGCCCTGCAGGGGGATGTGGGCGACGGCCTGATCACGTTCCTCGCCTTCGCTGCGGGCGCCCTGATCCTCTCCGTGGTCGCCGGCCTGCAGCGGTGGCGACTGCGCCGCATCATGCTCCTCCACGACGCCCTCGCGGGGCGGGCGAGACGGGCCTAGCGGGCGCGCCCGCCCGCCCCTCAGCCGGCC
Source organism: Micrococcus antarcticus (assembly GCF_044872765.1). Lineage (NCBI taxonomy): Bacteria > Bacillati > Actinomycetota > Actinomycetes > Micrococcales > Micrococcaceae > Micrococcus > Micrococcus antarcticus. Next base: position 22,611 of record NZ_CP085253.1, read on the forward strand.
AGGACCGCGCGCAGGCCCAGGCCGGCGCCCCAGCCGACGACGACGGCCACCAGCCCCAGCCCCAGCTGCGCGGCCCACAGGCGAGCGGCCGCGCCCCATCGACGGGCGAGCACGGCGTCGGCGGCCTCAGCGGCCACTGTGGACCACGTCCCCAGGGCGAGGCAGAACCCGGACACCACGGCGGACACCGCCGCGACGAGTATGAACCCCTGGCCGTCGCCCCAGCCCCCGGACGCGTACACCAGCTCCGGCACGGCCAGGCCGACGGTGACGCCGAGGAGCAGGGCCGCCGTCGTGTTGGCGGTGAGCAGACCCCGGGGGCCGAGCCGGTCGGTCAGGCGTCGGCGCGCCAGGGCGCCGAGCGCCCCGCCCGCCGCGAGGCAGGCCAGGAGGGCCACCTGGAAGAGAGCCAAGACCTCGTATCCCGCGCCGCTCATGCGTCCTCCTCCGAACGATCCGTCCCGACCACGCGCGACGCCGGGGCGCCCCCGGTGCGCAGGCCGAGCACGGCCGCCGCCGTCGAGAGTGCAGCCATCAGCGCGAGCACCAGCAGCACCGACGTCGCCGCGGCGAGGACACCACCCGCCCCGGACGCCGCGGCGCCCAGCCGCACCGGCCACAGCATCAGGGCGACGGCGCTGGAGATGGTGGTGAACGCACCGAGGAAGCCGGTTCCCAGCCCCGCCACCAGGCGTGGACGCCAGTCCGGCCCGCGGCGTCGCGAGGCCGCCCACAGCAGGCCGAGCAGGAACGAACCGAGCACGTTCACCACGAACAGCGGCAGGGCCTGGACGAGCACGTCGACCGCCCCGAACGCGGCACCGAACGTGCCGCGGAAGTTCGGCGCCCCGGCCAGCGCGGTCACCGCGTTCATCACCCCCGCGCCGCACGCCGCGCCCGCGGCTCCGCCCAGCGCGACGGCGGGGAGCACGCTGCGCGGCCCGTCCGGCTCCGCCACGCGCCGCGCGGTCATGCGTGCGTGGTCCCGTCCTCGGCGCCCCACGGGCCGTCGTCGTCGGCCAGGCGCAGCCGCGCCAGGACCTCGTCATGCAGCAGCCCGTTGGTCACGAGCGCGTTGCCGCCGAAGGGACCGTCCTCGCCCTCGAGGGAGGTGAAGCGGCCGCCGGCCTCGCGCACGATCGGCACGAGCGCGGCCATGTCGTGCAGCGCGAGCTCGGGCTCGGCCGCGATGTCCACCGCGCCCTCGGCCACGAGCATGTAGGACCAGAAGTCGCCGAAGCCACGCACGCGCCACACGTCCGAGGTCAGCTGGAGGAACTCGCGGATGGACCCGCGCTCGCGCCAGCCCTCGAGGGAGGAGAAGGAGAGCGAGGCGTCGGAGAGCCGGTCCACGGAGGAGGCGTGGATGCGCTCGGAGCGCATGAGCGAGGTGCCCGTGAAGGCGCCCTGCCCGGAGGCGGCCCACCAGCGGCGGTGCAGCGCGGGGGCGGACACGACGCCGACCACCGGCTCGCCGTCCACCAGCAGGGAGATCAGGGTGGCCCACACGGGCACGCCGCGTACGAAGTTCTTCGTGCCGTCGATCGGGTCCACGACCCACTGGCGTCCGACCCGGCTGAAGCGGCCGCCGAACTCCTCGCCGAGCACGGTGTCCCGCGCACGGGCCTTCGCCAGGGTGGCGCGGATGGACTCCTCGGCGGCGCGGTCCGCGTCCGAGACGGGGGTGAGGTCCGGCTTGGTGCTGACCTGGAGGTCCTGGGCCTTGAAGCGGGCCATGGTGATCGAGTCCACGTTGTCGGCCAGCATGTGGGCCAGGCGCAGGTCCTCCGTGAGGTCCCGCCCGTTCGTCTGTCCGGTGCTCTCCATGGGTGCCACGCTATACCGCCTCAGTCCTCGGAGGAGGCGGAGGTCTCGCCCTCGGCCGTGGACCGGTTGCCGAGCAGGCGCCGCAGCGAGGCCAGCCGCGCCGGACCCGCCGCGCCCGCGTGTCCGGCGGCGACCCACGGGTCGAGGCCGCAGCCGGGGGAGTCCGCGCCGTGCGTGCACCCGCGGGAACAGTCCTCGAGGCCGCCGGCGAGGTCGCCGAACGCCTCCACCACGCGGTCCGGGTCCACCCAGCCGAGGCCGAACGAGCGGATGCCGGGGGTGTCCACCACCCACGTGTCGGGCAGGGGGGCGCCGTGGGCGTCGGTGAGGGGGAGGGCCAGCGCGGAGGAGGAGGTGTGCCGGCCCCGGCCCGTGACCGCGTTGACGTGCCCCGTGGCGCGCGTGGCGCCGGTGAGGGCGTTGAGCAGCGTGGACTTGCCCACGCCGGACGGGCCCACGAACGCGGCGACGTGGCCCTCGAGCCGCTGGGCCACGCGGTCCACGAGGCTCCCGTCCAGCTCGGTGTCCCCGGTCTCCGCCTCGAAGGTCGAGGCGCCGGAGGTCATGACCTCGAGGTCGAGGGACTCGTAGTGCGCCACGAGCTCGGCCGGGTCCCGCAGGTCCGTCTTGGTGATGAGCAGGACGGGGTGGATGCCGGCGTCGTAGCAGGCCACGAGGGCGCGGTCGATGAAGCCGGTGCGCGGCTCCGGATTGGCCGCGGCCACCATGATCATCAGGGTGTCGGCGTTGGCCACCACCACGCGCTCCACCTCGTCCGAGTCGTCGGCCGAGCGGCGCAGCACCGTGCCCCGGTCCTCCACGCGCACCACGCGGGCCAGCGTGCCGTCGTCGCCGGAGAGGTCCCCCACGACGGCGACCCGGTCGCCGGTGGCGATCGGGGTGCGCCGCAGCTCGCGGGCGCGCATCGCGGTGATCCGCTCGTCGGGGCGGTCCGGGAGCACCACGGTGTACCGGCCGCGGTCGACCGTCGTCACCATGCCGGTCTGCGCGTCCTCGTGCGCGGGCCGCTCCTTCGTGCGCGGTCGAGTGCCGCGCTTGGAGGGACGCTCGCGGATGTCCGCCTCGTCCCACGCCGTGGGGTCCAGCCGCCGTCCCATCAGGCCTCCTCCCCGCCCACGAGCGCCGCCCACAGGGCGGGGAAGCCCGGCATGGTCTTCGCGGTGGTGGCCACGTCGTGCACGCGCGTGCCCGGCACCCGCAGCCCGATGACGGCGGCGAACGTCGCCATCCGGTGGTCGTGGTAGGTCTCGGCGAGCGCAGGCCTCAGGGGCCCCGACGCGTCCAGGCCGGGGAAGCCCAGCTCGTCCGCGCCCTCCTTGACCTCGACGCCGAAGCGGGCGGCCTCCGCGGCGAGGGCCGCGAGCCGGTCCGTCTCGTGCCCGCGCAGATGGGCGATGCCCGTCAGGCGCGTCGGGCCCTCCGCCAGCAGCGCCAGCGCCGCGACCGTCGGCGCCAGCTCGGCGGTGTCCGGGACCTCGCCGGCCCCGGTCACGCGCGGCGCCCCGTCCTCTCCGACGCCGCCGGTGACCGTGAGCGCGCCCTGCGAACGGTCCTCGCTCCCGACCTCGAAGGCCACGTCGGCCCCGAACGCGGGGAGGATGCAGCGCCAGCGGTCGCCGAGCTGCGTGGTGCCTGTGGGCCAGTCGGGCACCGTCACGGTCCCCCCGGTCACGACGGCGGCGGCCAGGAACGGGCCCGCGTTCGACAGGTCCGGCTCGACGACGGCGGTGAAGCCCGCCAGCGGACCGGGGTGTACGCGCCACACCCCCGCGGCGGGGATGTCCACGCGGACGCCGCGCTCGCGCAGCACGGCCACGGTCATGGAGACGTGCTCCGGGCTGGGCACACGGGAGCCCGTGTGCCGGACGGTCAGACCGCTCGGGCGGCGCACGGCGGAGAGCAGGAGGCCGGAGAGGAACTGCGAGGACCCGGCGGCGTCCACGGCGACCTCCTCCGGGGCGGCGGCCGCGGCCGTCGTGTCCAGCACCAGCGGGAGCCGGCCCGGCTCCCCGGCCTCGGTCACGCCCACGCCGAGCTGGCGCAGGCCGTCCACGAGCGGGCCCATGGGCCGCTCGCGGGCGCCCGGGTCCCCATCGAGGACGACGCGTCCGGGGCGCAGCGCGGCCACCGCCGGGAGGAAGCGCATGACCGTTCCGGCCAGGCCGCAGTCCACGTGCACCTCGCCCGCGAGGGGCTCGCCCACGGGCAGGGGGTGCACGAGCAGGACGCCGTCGTCGCCGTCCTCGAAGCGCGCGCCGAGCGCCGTCAGCGCCGCGCGCATGAGGCGGGTGTCCCGGGAGTCCAGCGCGCCGCGCAGCTCCGAGGGCCCGTCCGCGATCGCCGCGAGCACGAGCAGGCGGTTCGTGAGGGACTTGGACCCCGGCAGGCGCACCGTCCCGACCACGGGCCCGGCGGTGGTCGGCGCCGGCCACGGGTCCGGCACGGACGGGGTGGAGGAGGGCGCGCCCGACGGCGCGGAGGGGCGGGGCGGCGTGGGTTCGGTCACCGGCCCAGCCTACCGAGGCGCGCGGGGAACGAGGCGGGGGAATAGGCGTCGCCTCGGGCGCGCTGTACCCGGGCAGCAGAGGCCGGTGCGGGAGAGACCCCGCCGGCACCGCCCGAGCCGGGGAGGAGGCCGCACCCGTGAGCACCGCACTGCTGGCCGCGCCCGCCTCGGCCACACCGACGCCGTCGGCGCCGCGGCCGTCCCCCGTAGACTGGGCGGCGATGAGCACTGAAGACAGCGCGCGCCAGATCGCCCGGCCCGCCGACGCCCCGGAGCACGACCTCGCGAGCATCGACGTCGCCGCCGAGTCCGACCCCGAGCGCCGCGCCCGCTTCGAGCGAGACGCCCTCGAGTTCGTGGACCAGCTGTACTCGGCCGCGATGCGCATGACGCGCAATCCGCAGGACGCCGAGGACCTGGTGCAGGAGGCCTACACGAAAGCGTACTCCTCGTTCCACCAGTACCGGCCCGGCACGAACCTCAAGGCCTGGCTCTACCGCATCCTCACCAACACGTACATCAACCTGTACCGGAAGCGGCAGCGCCAGCCCCTCGAGGCGGACACGGACACGGTGGAGGACTGGCAGATGGCCCGCGCGGCCGAGCACACCTCCGCGGGGCTGCGCTCCGCGGAGACCGAGGCGCTCGACCACCTGCCGGACTCGGAGGTCAAGGCGGCGCTGCAGGCCATCCCCGAGGAGTTCCGCCTCGCCGTGTACTTCGCCGATGTGGAGGGCTTCGCCTACAAGGAGATCGCCGAGATCCTCGACGTGCCCATCGGCACGGTGATGTCCCGTCTCCACCGCGGGCGCAAGCAGCTGCGGGAGCGCCTCACGGACTACGCCGCCGAGCGCGGGATGGGTCCCAAGGGCCGCGGGGTGGACACCGAGGCGACGAGCACGAAGGAGGCCACGCGATGACCCAGGACGACGGCGGCCGCGAGTGCCGCGAGGCGGTCGAGCGCCGCATGGAGCAGCTGTACCGCTACCTCGACGGCGCCCTGACGCCGGAGGACTTCGAGCAGGTGCGCGCCCACGTGGACGAGTGCCCCGACTGCCACCGTCAGCAGGAGCTGGAGCTGCTGATCCGCACGGCCGTGCGTCGGTCCTGCCAGGAGAAGGCGCCCGCGCAGCTGCGCGCCACCATCATGACTCGCATCACCCAGGTGACCACCACGCACCACCGGGGCTGACGGCGCAGCCCGCCCCCGATGCACGAGAAGGGCCGACCCCGTGGGGGTCGGCCCTTCTCCTGCGATGCGGCTGAGCGATGCTCAGGCGTTGGGGCGCTTGCCGTGGTTGGCGCCGCCCTTCTTGCGATCGCGACGCTTGCGTCCACGCTTGCTCATGGGGGTCTCCTCTCCGATGAAGCGGGCTTCGGTCAGTGGTCCATTCTGTCACACCGCGGGAGCGGTGCGCGTCAGGCGGTGGGCTCCGGGACGCCCAGCCACTGGTACCACCCGCGGTGCAGCACGAGCCACGCGATCAGCCCGTGCCCGGCCTGGCCCGGCAGGCCCTGGCCGGACGCCAGGTCCGAGCGCCACTGCTCGTGGCCCACGAGCGGCGTGAACGCGTCCACGTACACGTGGCGACGGCGGTCGGCCACGTCCAGGTACGCCGCGTTCAGCTCGGCGAGCCGCGCGTTGCGCTCCTCGTCGAGAGAGGGGGTGGGGCCGACCACGAGCACGGGGATGTCCCGCTGGGAGGCGGTGTCCAGCACGTTCGCGAGGTTGAGGCGCGAACGGGCCGAGGACGAGGCCTCGATGTCCAGGTCGGCGTCCGAGAGGGCCACCACGAGGCGGTTCTCCGTGGTGTCGGAGAACCGCCGCGAGGCCTCGCCCCACCAGCGCTCGTTGAGCTGCTCCGTGGTCTCATGCGGCACCGCGAGGACGTAGTTCTCGAGGGTCACGTCCTGGGCGGACGTGCGGGCAAGCACGCGACCCCACCACCCGATGGCGCGGGCATCCCCCGCGCCGGCGAGGATGTGGTCGCCGACGGCGGCGATCCGGATCTGGCGAGACTGCACGGGTGTGTCCTTTCGCGCCGGCTCAGCGGCCGAACGAGGTGTCCAGGAGGGTCTGCAGCTCGGTGTCGTGCCGGCCCTTCGTGCCCGCCGAGGTGGAGGCGGAGGCCGGGCGGGAGACGAGGCGCACCTCGCGGCCCAGCTGAGGCACCAGGTTGAGGGCCATGAAGGGCCACGGGCCCTGGTTGGCCGGCTCGTCCTGCACCCACATGACCTCGGCGTCGCCGTAGGCGGCGAGCTGCTCGCGGATCTCCTCGAGGGGCAGCGGGTAGAGCTGCTCCACGCGGACGATCGCGGTCGTCTCGTCGCCGGACTTCTCGCGGCGGGCCAGGAGGTCGTAGTACAGCCGGCCGGAGACCAGGAGCACGCGCGTGACCTTCTTCGCGTCCACCCCGGCGTCCGGGATGACCGGCTGGAAGCGGCCCTGCGTGAAGTCCTCCACCGAGTTGGCCGCCGCCTTGAGACGCAGCAGCTGCTTGGGCGTGAACACGATCAGCGGCTTGCGCGGGCGGGCGTAGGCCTGCTCGCGCAGCAGGTGGAAGTGGCTCGCGCCGTTCGAGGGGTTCACCACGCGCATGTTGTCCTCGGCGCACATCTGCAGGAAGCGCTCGATGCGGGCGGAGGAGTGGTCCGGCCCCTGGCCTTCGTAGCCGTGGGGGAGCAGGAGCACCACGGAGGAGCTCTGCGACCACTTCTGCTCGGCCGAGGAGATGAACTCGTCGATCACGGTCTGCGCGCCGTTGAGGAAGTCGCCGAACTGCGCCTCCCACAGCACCAGGGCGTCGGAGCGCTCCACCGAGTAGCCGTACTCGAAGCCGAGGGCGGCGTACTCGGAGAGCAGCGAGTTGTAGACCCAGAACTTCGCCTGGTCCGGCGAGAGGTTCTTCAGCGGCGTCCACTCCTCGTCCGTGACGCGGTCGTGGAACACCGAGTGGCGCTGCGTGAAGGTGCCGCGCTGCGAGTCCTGGCCCGCGAGGCGCACCGGCACGCCCTCCATCAGGAGGGAGCCGAACGCCGCGAGCTCCGCGAAGCCCCAGTCGATCCCGCCGTCCACGGCCATCTTGGCGCGGCGCTCCAGCAGGGTCGAGAGCTTCGGGTGGACGGTGAAGTCCTCCGGGGTCGCCAGGTGCGCCTCGCCGATGGCCCGCAGGGTCTCCGGGGAGATGGCCGTCTTGGCCGGGGCCTGGGGAGCGCGGTCGCGGTCGCTCGCGGGCTCGATGCCGCCGGTGCCCGAGGTGTCGGCGTTGGACTCGTGGGTCTCCGCGAACACGCGCTCGAGCTGCTGCTGGTAGTCCCGCAGCGCGGTGTCCGCCTCCTCCTGCGTGATGTCGCCGCGGCCCACGAGGGACTCGACGTACAGCTTGCGGGTGGAGCGCTTCTGCTCGATCAGGTTGTACATGCGCGGCTGCGTCATCGACGGGTCGTCGCCCTCGTTGTGGCCGCGGCGGCGGTAGCACACGAGGTCGATGACGACGTCCTTGTTGAAGCGCTGGCGGTACTCGAACGCCAGCTGGGCCACGCGCATCACGGACTCCGGCTCGTCGCCGTTCACGTGGAGGATCGGCGCCTGGATGCTCTTGGCCACGTCCGTGGCGTACACGGAGGAGCGGGCCTGGGAGGGCGGCGTCGTGAAGCCCACCTGGTTGTTGACGATGACGTGCACGGTGCCGCCGGTGCGGTAGCCGGGCAGCTGGGAGAGGTTGAGCACCTCGGTCACCACGCCCTGGCCGGCGAAGGCCGCGTCGCCGTGCACCAGGATCGGCAGCACGCTGAAGGAGTCCGGGTGCTCCGAGCCGAGGTCGAGGCGGTCCTGCTTCGCGCGGACGATGCCCTCCAGGACCGGGTCCACGGCCTCCAGGTGCGAGGGGTTGGCGGCGAGGTACACGCGGGTGCTGTTGCCGGCGTCGGACACGAAGGTGCCCCCCGTGCCCATGTGGTACTTCACGTCGCCGGAGCCGGAGGCGCCGTTCGGCGTGGCGCCCTCGAACTCCCGGAACACCTGGCCGTAGGTCTTGCCGGCGATGTTGGTGAGCACGTTCAGACGGCCGCGATGGGCCATGCCGATCGCCACCTCGTCCATGCCCGCGTCCGCGGCGTCGCCCAGGATGTGGTCCAGGAGGGGGATGAGGGACTCGCCGCCCTCGAGGGAGAAGCGCTTCTGGCCGATGTACTTGGTCTGCAGGAACGTCTCGAAGGCCTCGGCCGCGTTCAGGCGGCTGAGGATGCGCAGCTGCTCCTCGCGGGTCGGCTTGTTGTACGGGCGCTCGAGCTGGTCCTGGAACCAGGCGCGCTCGGCCGGGTTCTGGATGTGCATGTACTCGACGCCGATGGTGCGGCAGTACGCGTCCCGCAGCACGCCGAGGATGGCGCGGAGGGGCAGCGTGGACTGCCCTCCGAAGCCGCCCGTGGGCCACGGGCGGTCCAGGTCCCACAGGGTGAGGCCGTGCTCGCGGACGTCCAGGTCCGGGTGGGTGCGCATCGTGTACTCGAGCGGGTCCACGTTGGCCAGGAGGTGGCCGCGGTCCCGGTACGCGTGGATGAGCTGCTGCACGCGGGCGACCTTGCCGACCTGCTCGTCCGGGTTGACCTGGACGTCCTGGGCCCAGCGGACGGGCTCGTAGGGGATCCGCAGGGACTGGAAGACCTCGTCGTAGAAGCCGTCCTCGCCGAGCAGGTAGCCGTGGATGATCTTGAGGAACTCGCCCGAGCCGGCGCCCTGGATCACGCGGTGGTCGTACGTGGAGGTCAGCGTGATGGTGCGGGAGATCGCCAGGTCGTTGAGGGTGCTCTCCGCGGCGCCCTGGAAGGCGGCCGGGTAGGTGAGGGCACCGACGCCGATGATGGCGGCCTGGCCCTTGGAGAGGCGGGGCACGGAGTGCACCGTGCCGATGCCGCCGGGGTTGGTCAGCGAGACCGTGGTGCCGGCGTAGTCGTCCATGGTCAGCTTGTTCTTGCGGGCGCGCTGGACCAGGTCGTCGTAGGCCTGCCAGAAGCCGCGGAAGTCCAGGGTCTCGGCGGCCTTCACGTTGGGGACCACGAGCGCGCGCGTGCCGTCCGGCTTGGGCAGGTCGATGGCCAGGCCGAAGTTCACGTGGGCGGGCTCCACCATGGTGGGCTTGCCGTCGCGCTCCTCGTAGAGCACGTTCATGGCGGGCATCTCGTTCAGCGCGCGCACGATCGCGTAGCCGATGAGGTGCGTGAAGGAGACCTTGCCGCCGCGGGTGCGGGCCAGGTGGCTGTTGATCATGGCGCGGTTGTCCATGAGCAGCTTGGCGGGCACGTCGCGCACCGTGGTGGCGGTGGGCATGGAGAGGGAGGCGTCCATGTTGGAGGCCACGGCCTTGGCCATGCCCTTGAGCACGGTGGCCTTCTCCTCCTTCGTGGAGGCGCCCGCGGTGGGCTCGTCCTTGGCGGGCTCGGAGGGCACGGCCTGGGCGGCGGCCTTCTTGGCGCTGGTCTTGGCGGGCGCGGTCTTCGGCTGGGCGGTGGCGGGGGCGGCCGTCGGGGTCGCGGACGCGGCGCGGGTGTCCCCGCCGGTGCGGACCGGGGTGGCGTTCGCCGACGGCGCGGTGGCGGACTGCGGGCCGACGCCCTCGGCCGAGGCGGCCTTCGCGGGGGCGGGCTTCGACGGCGTGGCGGAGGCCGCCTGCTGCGGGGCGCTCGCCTCGAGGCGAGCGAAGATCTGTGCCCACTGACGATCCACGGAGCCCTCGTCGGCGCGGTACTTCCGGTAGATCTCGGCCACGAGCTTCTCGTTCCCGGGGAACTCCTGCGCGAGCCGATCAGACGTGAGTTCTGGCACTGTGCAACGCCTCTTCCTGAGCCTTGTGATGCGATGGTCCGACGGGGAACGCCCAGGGGAGCGGTCCGGTCGCAAGCGGTGCGCCCGTGCTGCCGCTGGCGGACGCCTCCGAACATCATAGGTGCTCAGGCCCCGTCGGGGGCGAGGGCGGAGCGTCCGGCAGGGGCCGCGTCCCGGTCTGGGAGACTGGCCACATGCGCTTCCTCACCCCGCCGAGCGTCGACCTCACCTACAACGACGTGTTCCTCGTCCCCTCCCGCTCCGACGTCGCGAGCCGCATGGACGTGGACATCGCCCCGGACGACGCGACGGGCGGCTCCATCCCGCTCGTCTCGGCCAACATGACCGCCGTCACCGGCCGGCGCATGGTGGAGACGATGGCCCGCCGCGGCGGCCTCGGGATCCTGCCCCAGGACGTCCCCGCCGACGTGATCGCCGAGACGGTCGCCCGCGTGAAGTCCGCCCACCCCGTGGTGGACACCGCGCTGACGGTGCGCCCGCACGACACCGTCCTGGACCTGCTGCACCTCATGGACCGACGCAACCACGGCGTCGTCGCGGTGGTGGACGCCGACGGCGGCCTCCTCGGCCTGGTCCGTCCGCGGGACTGCGACGACGTGGACCGCTTCGCCTCGGCGTCCTCCGTGATGCACCCGGCCGCGCTCACGCTGACCGCGGACGAGCTGGGCGGGGACGCCGGCGCCCACCCCGGCGCGGACGTGCTGCGCGCGGCCTTCGAGCGCCTGCACGCCGCCCACCTCGACGTGGCGCCCGTCGTCGAGTCCGGGACCGGCGGCGGGGCCCCGCGCCTGCGCGGCGTGGTCACCCGCGCGGGCCTGCTGCGCTCCTCCCTCTTCATGCCCAGCCGCGACGCCGGCGGACGGCTGCGCGTGGGCGCGGCCCTCGGCATCAACGGCGCCGTGGGGGAGAAGGCCTCCGCCCTCCTCGAGGCCGGCGTGGACGTGCTCGTGGTGGACACCGCGCACGGCCACCAGGAGACGATGCTCGACGCCCTCGCCGCGGTGCGCTCGCTCGACCCCGGCGTGCCGGTGGTCGCCGGCAACGTGGTGACCGCCGAGGGCGTGCACGACCTCGTGGCCGCCGGCGCCGACATCGTGAAGGTGGGGGTGGGCCCGGGCGCCATGTGCACCACGCGCATGCAGACCGCCGTCGGCCGCCCGCAGCTGTCCGCCGTGCTGGAGTGCGCGGCCGCCGCCCGCGAGGCCGGTGCCCGCGTGTGGGCCGACGGCGGCGTGAAGCACCCGCGTGACGTGGCCCTCGCCCTCGCGGCCGGGGCGAGCTCGGTGATGATCGGCTCGTGGTTCGCGGGCACGCTCGAGTCCCCGGGGGACCTCGTGCACGACGCCGACGGCCGCCGCCACAAGGAGAGCTTCGGCATGGCCTCGGCCCGGGCCGTCGAGCACCGCACGCGCCACGAGGACCCCTTCACCAAGGCCCGCAAGGGCATGTTCGAGGAGGGCATCTCCTCCTCGCGCATGGACGTGGACCCCCGCCGCCCCTCCGTGGAGGACCTGCTGGACACCATCACCGCCGGCGTCCGCTCCGCCCTCACGTACGCGGGTGCGCGGGACCTGGCGGAGTTCCGCGAGCGGGCCGTTCTGGGGCTGCAGTCCGCCGCCGGCTACGACGAGGGCCGGCCCGTGGCCGCCTCGTGGTGAGGCGGCGCGGCACGCCCGAAGGGGTCTCTCCGCCCGCGGCCCCGCCCTATACTGGTCGCACTATGGATCACCCTGACACTGCTGTGCCAGCCTGCCCGTCCGCGCTCGCGGACGGGGCCGGATCGGAGCCTTCCAGTCCCGGCGTCGCCCGTTCGACGCCCACCCCGACTCCTCGGGGAGGGGGTGAGGCCCCGTGGAGTGGATCCTGCTGATCGCCGGCATCCTGCTCGTCCTGGGCACCGGATTCTTCGTGGCCGTCGAGTTCTCGCTCATCGCGATCGACGTGCCCACCGTGCAGCGGATGGTGGACCAGGGCGACCGCGGCGCCGAGCCGCTCCTGCGCTGCCTGAAGTCCCTGTCCACCCAGCTCTCCGCGTGCCAGCTGGGCATCACGCTCACCACGCTCCTGACGGGCTACGTCATGGACCCGGCGATCGGGCGCCTCGTGGACCCGCTCCTGATCGGGGCGGGCGTGCCCGAGGCGATCGCGGGCACCGTCTCGCTCGTCGTCGCCATGGTGACGGCCACGCTGCTCTCCATGCTGATCGGCGAGCTGGTGCCCAAGAACATGGCGATCTCCCAGCCCCTCCCCATCGGGCGTCGGCTCGCGCGGCCCATGCTCGTGTTCACGGCCGTCTTCCGGCCCGCGATCGCGGTCCTCAACGGCTTCTCCAACCGCGTCCTCGGGCGCTTCGGGATCGAGGCGAAGGAGGAGATCTCCGGCGCCCGCAGCCCTGAGGAGCTCTCCTCGCTCGTGCGGCGCTCGGCCCAGCTCGGCACGCTCGACCAGCAGACGGCCACGTTCCTGGACCGCACCCTGCGCTTCGCGGACCGCACGGCGGCCGACGTGATGACCCCGCGCATCCGCGTGGAGACCGTGGGCGAGGACGAGGGGCTCTCCCACGTCGTGGAGCTCGCCCGGCAGAGCGGCTTCTCCCGCTTCCCCGTGATCGGCGAGTCCTCGGACGACATCCGCGGCGTCGTGCACGTGAAGAGGGTCGCGGCCGTCCCCCGGGAGCGCCGCGCCGACCTCACGGCCGGCTCCCTCATGTCGGACATCATCCGCGTGCCCGAGACCGTCCACCTGGACCAGCTGCTCGCGGAGCTGCGCGAGGCCAACCTGCAGATGGCCGTGGTGGTGGACGAGTACGGCGGCACCGCCGGCGTCGTCACCCTCGAGGACGTGGTGGAGGAGATCGTGGGCGAGGTCGCCGACGAGCACGACCGGATCACCCCCGGCGTCCTGCAGACCGCCTCCGGACGCTGGTACTTCCCGGCCGATCTGCGCCCGGACGAGGCGCAGGCCCAGATCACCGCGCTGTCCGTCCCCGAGGACGGCGCCTACGAGACCATCGGCGGCTTCGTGATGGCCCGCCTCGGCCGCATCGCCCGGGTGGGCGACGTCGTGGCCGTCGACGGCGGATCGCTCGCGGTGGAGCGCATGGACGGACGGCGGGTGGAGCGCGTGCGCTTCGACCCGGTGCCCGCGGACAGGACGGAGGCCCGCGCATGAGCGAGGACGTGATCGGACTGCTCTGGCTGGTGGTCCTGCTGGTCGCCAACGCCTTCTTCGTGGCGGGCGAGTTCGCCGTCATGGGTGCTCGCCGCTCCCAGATCGAGCCGCGCGCCGAGGCAGGCTCCCGGCCGGCCACGACCGCCCTGTACGCCATGGAGCACGTCTCGGCGATGCTGGCCGTGTGCCAGCTCGGCATCACCGTGTGCTCGCTCCTGATCCTCAACGTCTCGGAGCCGGCCCTGCACCACCTGCTCGTGGTGCCGATGGAGGCCGTCGGCGTGCCTGCGGGCGTCGCGGACATCGCCGCGTTCGTCGTCGCCCTCCTGGTGGTCACGTTCCTCCACGTGACGTTCGGCGAGATGATCCCCAAGAACGCGGCGGTGTCGTTCGCCGATCGCGCCGTCATGCTCCTGGCCCAGCCGCTCGTGTGGCTCAGCCGCCTGCTCCACCCCATCATCGTGTCCCTGAACTGGGCCGCGAACCTCGTGCTGCGGGCGTTCGGGATCGAGCCGAAGGACGAGGTGGCCTCCTCCTTCACGCTCGAGGAGGTCCAGTCGATCGTGGCCGAGTCCACGCGCTCGGGCACCCTCGAGGACGAGTCCGGCGTGCTGCACTCCGCCCTGGAGTTCTCCTCCTACACGGCCGGCGACGTCATGGTCCCGCTGGAGCGCGTGGTCACGGTGCCGGAGGACGTCACCCCGCAGGCCTTCGAGTGGGCCGTGGGACGGGTGGGCTTCTCCCGCTTCGTGGTGGAGGACCCCGACGGCGGGTACACCGGCTACCTGCACCTCAAGGACGTGCTCATGGTGGCCCCCGACGCCTACGAGCGTCCCGTGCCGCTCACGCGCATCCGCTCCCTGGCCAACGTGCGCGCCGACGACGAGGTGGAGGACGCGCTCGCGCTCATGCAGCGCACCGGCTCCCACCTGGCGCGCGTGATCACCACGGAGGGCACCACCGTGGGCGTGCTGTTCCTGGAGGACGTCCTCGAGGAGCTCGTGGGTGAGATCCACGACGTCACGCAGACCCCACGGCGGATGCGGCTGGCCTGAGCGGGGCCCCGGGCGGCGGGGCGCCGGGACCTGCTAACATGAGAATCGTTAGCAACAAGACGCCTCGTCGGGCGCCGCTGCCCCCCGGAAGGACCCCTCGCCCGTGACCGCTCCCCGCCGTGCCCGCACTCTCGCCGCACCCCTCCTCGTGCTCGCCCTCGGGCTGAGCGCGTGCGGCTCCGAGGCCGGCGAGGGGGCCGGCCGCCCGGCCGCCGACCCGGGGGAGGGGAAGCCCGTCGCCGTGGCCACCACCACCCAGCTCGGATCGGTCCTCGCGGACGTCACGGCGTGCCGCGACGCGGAGTCCGGGACGATCATGGGCCCGGGCGACGATCCGCACGACGTGTCCCCGTCCTCCGAGCAGGTGGCCCAGATGGTCCGCGCCGGACTCGTGTTCTCCAACGGCCTCGGCCTCGAGGGCGGCATGGGGTCCGCGCTCGAGAATGCGAAGCGGGACGGCGCCGACGTCGTGGAGGTGGCACCCCGGCTGGACCCCCTGCCCTTCGGCGCCGGTGAGGCCGAGCACGCGGGGGAGAGTGCCGAGGAGCACGCCGCCCACGCCCACGAGGGCCACGCCCACGGCTCGCAGGACCCGCATGTCTGGATGGACGTGGCGCGCATGGCCACGGCCGCGTCGGTGATGGGCGACGCCCTGGCCGAGCACACCGGCGACGACGGCTACGCCGAGTGCGGGCGCCGCGTGCAGGGGGAGCTCGAGGACACCGACCGGCAGGTTCGCGAGATCCTGGCGGCCGTCCCCGCGGAGCGGCGCACGCTCGTCACCGACCACGACGCCTACGGCTACTTCGGAGCGGCGTATGGGTTCGAGGTGGCCGGCGTCGTGATCCCGGGCGGATCGACGGACGCGGAGCCCTCCTCCCAGGAGCTCGCGGCCCTGGCCTCCCAGGTGCGCGAGTCCGGCGCGGATGCGATCCTCACCTCCGTGGCAGCGGGCACGGGCCTCGTGGACGCGGTCTCCCGGGAGGCGGGGGACCTGCCGGTCGTGGAGCTGTACGAGTCCGGCGTCGGGCCCGCGGACTCCGCCGAGTCCGATTATGCCGACGCCATGCTCCACAACGCGCGGACGCTCGCCGACGCCCTCGCCGGCTGACCCGTCCCCCGCCGCGGGCACCGCCCGTGGCCCCACCGACACCGACCCTGAGGACCGACACCCCCGTGGACTGGCTGACCGACCCCTTCCTGCTGGGATTCCAGCAACGCGCCCTGCTCGGCGGGCTCATCGCCGCACTCACGTGCTCCGTGGTGGGCACCTGGCTCGTGCTGCGCGGCATGAGCTTCTTCGGGGACGCGTTCGTGCACGGCGTCCTGCCGGGCATCGCGCTCGCCGTGGTGCTGGGCGGGAACCTGCACGTGGGCGCCGCCGTGGCCGCCGCCGTCATGATGGCCGGCATCTCGCTCGTCCACCGGGCCACCACCCTCAAGGAGGACACGGCCATCGGCCTGCTGTTCGTGGGGATGATGGCCCTCGGCGTCGTGATCATCTCGCTCTCGGACTCCTACACGGGCTCCCTCACCGCCATCCTCTTCGGCGACGCCCTCGGCGTCTCGCCGGAGGGGCTGCGGGTGCAGGGCGCGATCGCGGCCGCCGTCGTGGTGCTGGGCCTGGTGCTGTACCGTCCGCTGCTGGCCCTGAGCTTCTCGGAGGCCAAGGCGCGCGCCCTCGGCATGCGCCCCCGGCTCACGCACGCGCTCCTGCTCGTGATGATCGGGGCCGCCGTGATCGGCTCGTTCCAGGCCGTGGGCACCGTGCTCGTGTTCGGCCTGCTCGTGGGCCCGCCCGCCACCGCCGCGCTGATCACACGCACCGTGCCGTGGATGATGGCCGCCTCCATGCTGATCGGCGCCCTCTCCGTCACCCTCGGCCTGATCCTGAGCTTCCACTGGGGCACGGCAGGATCCGCCACCATGGCGCTCGTGCCGATCGTCCTGTTCTTCCTCGTCCTGGCCGTGCGCGCCGCGGTGCAGGCCGCCCGGGGGCGCCGCCTCCGCGCCGCGGCCCGCCGCACGCGTGACGGCCTCCCGACCCGCCGGAGCGTGACCTCGTGAACGACCCCCGGATCCTCGCCGAGGCCGCAGGCCTCGAGCTGCGCCACGGCGAGCACCAGGCCGTGGAGGCCTCCTCCTTCACGGTTCCCGCCGGGTGCGTGGTGGCTGTGATCGGGCCCAACGGCTCCGGCAAGTCCACCCTCCTGGCGGCGCTCGCGGGAGTGCTCGAGCCCGCGGCGGGCACCGTGCACGTGCTCGGCGAGCCCGCCGCCGAGCGGGCCCGCCGCACCGCCTTCGTGATGCAGTCCCTCCAGTTCCCGCAGGGCGTCCCGCTCACGGTGCGGGACGTGGTCACCATGGGCCGGTACCCGTCCCTCGGCTGGTTCGGACGCCTGAGGGCCGCCGACCGGGCCGCGGTGGACGCGGCGATGGAGCGCATGCGGGTCACGGACCTGGCGGCGCGGCACCTCGACCAGCTCTCCGGCGGCCAGCGGCAGCGCGTGTACGTCGCACAGGGTCTGGCCCAGGAGCATGACGTGCTCATGCTGGACGAGCCGGTCACCGGCCTCGACCTGGTCTCGGCCCGCACGATCGACGACCTGATCCACGAGCAGCCGCACGAGGGGGTCTCCGTGGTGTTCACGACCCACGACCTCGACGAGGCGGCCGCGGCGGACCATGTGGTCCTCATGGGCGGACGCGTGGTCGCCTCGGGCGTGCCCGCCCACGTGCTCACGGAGGAGAACCTCGAGCGGGTCTACGGGCGCGGCGCGCTCCACCGGCCCGTATTCGGGCATCTGGACGACCCCGCCGGGGGGCCTGAGCACCGCTAGGCGCCCAGGGGCTCAGCCCGCCGCGGCCGCCGTGCACGCGGCGCAGAGGCCGGTGATCTCCACGGTGTGGTCCGTGGCCGTGAACCCGTGCACGGCGGCGACGGCGGCCGCCCACCGCTCGACGGGCGGGGCCGTGAGCTCCACGGTGGCCCCGCACGAGCGGCACACGAGGTGGTGGTGATGGCCCTGCGCGGCGCACCGGCGGTACACGGACTCGCCGTCCTCGCGCCGGAGGACGTCCACGGTGCCGTCCTCGAGCTGCTGCTGCAGCGTGCGGTACACGGTGGCGAGGGAGACGCGCTCGCCGGCGTCCTTGAGGTGGGCGTGGAGCTCCTGGGCACTGACGAAGTCCTCGAGCTCGTCCAGGGCACGGTCCACAGCCGCCTTCTGGCGGGTGGCGCGCACGCGTCCGGCGCGGGGGTCGGGAGCGGTGCTGGTCACGCTGACGGTCCTCCTTCCGCGGCCGGATCCGAACGGTCCCGGGGGGCTTCGCGGAGCCGATGACCGGCTCCTGGGCACTCGTCCCAGGCTATCAGCGGGGCCGGATCCGGCGTGGTGCCCCGGGCACACGGGGCGCGTCGCGGGGCGTCCGCCGCGCGGTGAGCGTTACGGACCGTCACGTATGGTGTGCGGGTGCACACCCTTCCCTCCGACGCCCCGGCCCCGATCCGCCCCGCCTCCGCGGCGTCCGTCGTCACGGTGGACGTGCTGGCCGGCTGGCTCCGACTGGCGCCCGCGATGGAGGCGGAGCCCGTCCCGGCCGTCCCCGCCTACGTGCAGGCCGACGCCCCCGCACCGCGGCGCCTCGTGCTCCTCGACATCCGCTACGAGCTCGGCAGCGGTGCGACCGACCATGAGGGCTATCTCCACGGCCACCTGCCCGGCGCCGTCTACGTGGCCCTGCCGAGCCGGCTCGCCGGCCCGCCCGGGACCCTGGAGGGCCGTCACCCGCTGCCGGATCCGGCGGACTTCGCGGAGACGGTGCGCATGTGGGGGATCGACGACGGCGACACCGTGGTCGTGTACGACGACATCGGCGGCCTCGCCGCCGCGCGCGCCTGGTGGCTGCTGCGCCACGGGGGGCTGCCCGACGTGCTGCTGCTCGACGGCGGGCTGGATGCGTGGCGAGAGGCCGGACTGCCGCTGCAGTCGGGCGAGGTGATCCCCACGCCGGGCTCGGCGACCATCCAGTGGGGCCGCATGCCCGTGGTGGACGCCGCCGGCGCCGAGGAGATCGCCGAGCACGGCCTGCTCCTCGACGCCCGCGCCGCCGAACGGTATCGCGGAGAGGTCGAGCCCCTCGATCCGATGGCCGGCCACATCCCCGGCGCCCGCAGTCTGCCGACCGCGCAGAACCTCCGCCCCGACGGTCGCCTCCTGCCGCCCGAGCAGCTCGCGGCGCGCTTCGCGGCGGCCGGGGTGCGGGACGACGTCCGGGTGGCCGTCTACTGCGGATCCGGCGTCACGGCCGCCCATCAGGTCCTCGCGATGACCGTGGCGGGCCATCCCGGGGCGGCGCTCTTCCCCGGCTCCTGGTCCTCATGGGTCCACGATCCGGCCCGGCCGGTGGCCGTGGGGGCCTCTCCTGACGGACACTGAGGGCGGACCCTCGGCGGGCCGTGCGCCCGCCCACCCCGCAGATCGGAAGGACACCCCATGACCAGCGTCTTCACCCGCATCATCGCCGGAGAGCTCCCCGCCCGCTTCGTTTGGCAGGACGAGCAGTGCGTCGCCTTCCTCTCGGCGGGCCCCCTGGCCCAGGGGCACACACTCGTGGTGCCCCGCGAGGAGGTGGACCAGTGGGTCGACGCCGACCCCGGGCTCCTCGCCCACCTCATGCAGGTCGCACAGCGGATCGGCCGCGCGCAGGTGGATGCGTTCGGTGCGCAGCGCGCCGGCCTGATGGTGGCCGGCTACGAGATCCCGCACCTGCACGTGCACGTGTGGCCGTCCAACTCCATGGACGACTACGACATGGCCCGCGTGGACAACTCGCCCGAGCCGAAGGACCTCGAGGAGGCCGCGCGGCGCATCCGCGACGGACTGCGCTCAGCCGGCCACACCGCCGCCGTCCCGCAGGACTGACGCCGCCGGTGCCGCCCCGGCCTCAGGCCCGGGCGGCGGCGGCCAGTGCCTGGCGCACCCGCTTCTCCGAGACGGACACGGCCGTGCCCAGCTCCTGGGCGAAGAAGGAGACGCGCAGCTCCTCGATGAGCCAGCGCACGCGCTCGAGCTCCGCCGGCACGGGAGTGCCGGCGAAGCGGGCGCGGTGCGCGGCCACGGCGGCGTCGAAGTCGTCCTCGAGGCGCTGGACCACCGCCATGGCCTGGCCGTCGCGCTGCAGGTGCCCGCCGGCGTCGAGGCGGTCCAGGCGCGTCAGCATGCCCTGCACGTAGCGGGGCAGGTGCTGCAGCTGCTCCCACCCCGTGGTGGCCGCGAAGCCGGGGAACACGAGCTGCTCGAGGTGGGCCTTGACGTCCGACTTCGCCGGCGCCGTCGCGAGGGAGACGGAGCCCTTGAGCCGGCGGCGCACCTCCGCGGCGCGGGAGAGCACCTGCTCCACGAGCTTCGTGACCGCGAACACGGTGTCGATGAGGTCGGCGCGGACCCGGTCGAACAGCGCCCGGAACTCGGCCTCGCCGAACGGGAGCTCCGGGCCGACGAGCCGGTCCACAGCGGCCTGCGTGCAGTCCGCCACGAGCGAGTCCACCGAGCCGTGCGGGTTCTGCGTGAACGCGAGCTTCTCCCGGTTGTCGAGGTGGTCCAGCACGTAGCGCTGCGGGCTGGGAAGGGCGGCCAGCAGGAGCCGGATCACGCCGGCGCGGTGCCACGCGGCCTGGTCCTCGGCCGAGCGGGCCACGGTGAGCCCCGCCGCGGGGCGGCCCTCCGGCGTCGTCTCGGGGACGAGTGCGGGGTAGCCCGTGATCGCGGGGCCGCGGCCGCCCGCCTCCGTGGTGATCTTGCGGGGCACGGTGCCCACGCTCCACGTGGTCAGTCCATGCCGCTCCGCGAACGCGGGGGCGGCACGGCCGGCGTCGGGCGCGGTCGACGACGGCCCACCGTCCCCGTGACCCGCCGCCTGGGCGGAGGACTCGGCACCCTGACGGTCCTTCCCCGGCCCGCGGCGTCCCCGGCCGCCGTCGCGAGCGCCGGTGCCCCCACGATCCGAGCCCCGGCCGTCCTGGCGGGGTCCCGGGCGCGCGTTCGCGGGGTCGTCCGTGCCGGCCAGGCGGGCCGCGATGGCCGAGCGGTTCGCCTGGGCGAGGCGAGACTGGAGGGCGGGGAGGTCCTGGCCGGCGCCCATGACGGCGCCGCGGGCGTCCACCACGCGGTAGTCCATCCGCAGGTGCGGGGGCACCGCGTCGGGCGCCCAGAGCTCCGGCTCCACCACGATCCCGCGGACCCGGCGCACGGCGGCCGAGAGCGCCGCGGGCAGGTCGTCCGTGAGCGGGTCCGCGTGCTCTGCGAGGTCGGCCACGAGCTGCCGGGCCACGTCCGGGGCGGGCACGAGGTTCCTGCGCACGGCCTTGGGGAGGGCCTTGATGAGCGCCGTGACGAGCTCCACGCGCAGACCGGGCACGAGCCACGCGAACGGGCTCGGGGCCACCTGGTTCAGGAGGAGGACCGGAACGGCCACCGTGACGCCGTCCGTGCCGGAGGCGCCCGTGGGGTCGAACGTGTACTCGAGGTCGAGGTCCACGTCGCCGCCGGGCAGCGGATAGCGGAAGGTCGTGGGGAACGCGTCCGTGTCGAGGTCCGCAGCGTCCTGCGTGAGGAGGGCGTCCACGTCGAGGTCGAGCAGGTCCGGCTGCTCCTGGCGCGCCTTCTTCCACCATGCGTCGAAGTGCCTTTCGGAGACGACGTCTCCCGGGATCCGCGCGTCGTAGAAGGCGAAGAGGTCCTCGTCGCCCACGCGCAGGTCGCGGCGGCGCAGGCGCGTCTCGAGGGCCTCGACCTCCTCGAGGGCGCGGCGGTTGCGGGCGAAGAAGTGGTGGCGTGTGCGCCAGTCGCCCTCCACGAGGGCGTGCCGGATGAACAGCTCGCGGGAGAGCTCCGGGTCGATGCGACCGAAGCGCACGGAGCGGTCCGGCACGAGGGTGACGCCGAACAGCGTCACCTTCTCACGCGCGACGACGGAGCCCGCCCGCCGCGACCAGTGCGGCTCGTTGTACGTGCGCTTCACCAGGTCGCCCGCCACCTCCTCGGCCCACTCCGGCTCGATCCGGGCGACGGAGCGGGCCCACAGGCGGGAGGTCTCCACGAGCTCGGCCGCCATGACGAACGGGTGGCGCTTCTTGAACAGCGCGGAGCCGGGGAACACGGCGAACCGGGTGCCGCGCGCGCCCGCGTACTCGCGGCGGCGCTCGTCGTAGGAGCCGATCTGCGAGAGCAGGCCCGTCAGCAGCGACTTGTGCACGGCCTCGTGCTGGCCCACCGGGTCCACGGGACCGGCCTGGACCGTGACGCCCACGTCCTTGGCGATCTGGCGCAGCTGCTGGACGAGGTCCTGCCACTCGTGCACGCGCAGCCAGTTCAGGTGCTCGCGGCGGCACATCTTGCGGAACTGCGAGCCGGAGAGCTCCGTCTGCTGCTCTCGCAGGTAGGCCCACAGACGGAGGATCGCGGAGAAGTCCGAGTTCTCGTCCGCGAACCGGCGGTGCATCTCGTCCGCCGCCTCGCGCTGCTCGGTGGGGCGCTCCCGGGGGTCCTGGATGGTGAGCGCGGCGGCAATCACCATGACCTCCCGCACGCAGCCGCGCTCGCCCGACTCCAGGATCATGCGGCCCAGGCGCGGGTCCACGGGCAGGCGGGCCAGCCGGCGCCCGATCGGCGTGATGGTCCCCGCCTTGGCGGCGAGCGCGCCGAGTTCGGTGAGTGCGGTGGCGCCGTCGGTGACCTGGCGGCCGTCCGGGGGCTGGAGGAAGGGGAAGTCCTTCACGTCCGCGGGCGTCCGCGCGACGCCGAGGGACATCATCTGGAGGATGACGGAGGCCAGCGAGGTGCGCAGGATCTCCGGGTCGGTGAACTCGGGGCGGGAGAGGAAGTCCTCCTGCGAGTACAGGCGGATCGCGATGCCGTCGCTCGTGCGGCCCGAGCGCCCCGAGCGCTGGTTGGCGCTCGCCTGGGACACGCGCTCGATCGGCAGACGCTGCACCTTCGTGCGGTTCGAGTAGCGGGAGATGCGGGCCGTGCCCGTGTCGATCACGTACTTGATGCCCGGCACCGTCAGCGAGGTCTCCGCGACGTTGGTGGCCAGCACGATCCGCCGGCGCACCCCGGACGCCGCGCGGCCGAACACGCGGTGCTGCTCGGCCATCGAGAGGCGGCCGAACAGGGGCAGGATCTCTGTCCCGGCGAGGCGCTTCGAGCCCGCGACGACGCCGGCCAGGTGGTCCGCGGCGTCGCGGATCTCCCGCTCGCCGGGCAGGAACACGAGGATGTCCCCGGCCGGCTCCGCGGCCAGCTCGAGGACGGCATCGCCGATCGCGTCGAGGGGGTCACGCGTCTCCGCGGCGTCGTCGGCGTCGTCGTCGGGATCGTCGGGGGAGGGCTCGTCGGTGAGCGGCCGGTAGCGGATCTCGACCGGGAACGTGCGGCCCGAGACCTCGATGACCGGGGCGGGGACGACGTCGGCCTGCTCCTCCGGCACCCCGTCCGCCACGCGCTCGGCGCGCTCGGCGTCCGTGGCGGGTCGGCCGAAGTGACGCGCGAACGACTCGGGGTCGATCGTGGCCGAGGTGATGATCACCTTCAGGTCCGGGCGCTGCGGCAGCAGCTGCCGGAGGTAGCCCAGGAGGAAGTCGATGTTGAGGCTGCGCTCGTGCGCCTCGTCGATGATGATCACCGAGTAGCGCTTCAGGAGCGGGTCGTGGGGGATCTCGGCCAGCAGGATGCCGTCCGTCATGACCTTGACCCGGGTCTGCTTGGAGGTCTGCGCCGTGAAGCGCACCTGGTAGCCGACGGTCTGGCCGATCGGCTCGCCGATCTCCTCGGCGATGCGCTCGGCCACCGAGCGGGCGGCGAGGCGGCGGGGCTGGGTGTGGCCGATCGTCCCGGCGTCCCCGAGGCCCAGGGCCAGGCACATCTTGGGCAGCTGGGTCGTCTTGCCGGAGCCGGTCTCGCCCGCGACGATCACCACCTGGTGGTCGCGGATGGCCGCCATGATCTCCTCGCGGCGCTCCGCCACCGGCAGGTGCTCGGGGAAGGAGGGCTGGCGCGGGGCGGGGGAGGTGGGGGTGCTGCCGGGGGCGTCGACGGGCGCGGTGGGGGCGGCGTCGGGGGTCCCGGGGCGTGAGGAGTCGGTCATGGCCGGACCAGTCTACGGAGGCCGGTCGGCGCTGCGCGGGGTGTTCGCCGCGGAGGGATGACGTCCCGGCGGGTGTGGGCCTCGTCATCGCCGTGAGCCGGGCATTCTGTCACACGAACTTTCGGCTGGGGTTCAGAGACGATCTGTGGAACTCTGGAATAATGGACATGAACACGATCTATTTGTTATTGGCAATCGGCTTGTACTTCGCCGCCATGGTGGCGATCGGCCTGTACGCCTCGAAACAGAACTCCGACCTGGACGATTACCTCCTGGCCGGGCGAAACATGAAGCCCTCGGTGGCCGCTCTCTCCGCCGGCGCCTCGGACATGTCCGGCTGGCTGCTCATGGGCCTGCCCGGCGCCATCTATGCCGCCGGCCTCGTCGAGGGCTGGATGGCCGTCGGCCTCGTCGTCGGCGCCTGGGTGAACTGGAAGATCGTGGCCCCGCGCCTGCGCTCCTACACCGAGGTCTCCGGAAACTCCGTGACGATCCCCTCCTTCCTGGAGAACCGCTTCAAGGACCGCACGCACATCCTGCGCATCGTGGCCGGCCTCATCATCCTCGTCTTCTTCACGTTCTACGTGTCCTCCGGCATGGTGGCCGGCGGCAAGTTCATCGAGTCGACCTTCGGGCCGGACTCGCTCTACGCCGAGGGCATCAGCATCAACTACCTCACCGGCATGATCGTGGTGGCCGGCATCACCGTGCTGTATACCCTCTTCGGCGGCTTCCTGGGCGCATCCCTGACTGACGTGGCCCAGGGCATCCTCATGTTCCTCGCGCTGGTGATCGTGCCGATCGTCGTGATCATCTCCATGGGCGGCTGGGACGCCGTCGTGGAGGGCCTGCGTGCCGCCGATGCCGCCTCGGCGGGGGCCGGTGACCCCGTGGACCACTTCTCGCTGTTCGCCAACGCGACACTGATCGGCGTCCTCTCCTCGCTCGCGTGGGGCCTCGGCTACTTCGGCCAGCCGCACATCATCGTGCGCTTCATGGCGCTGCGCACCGCCCAGGATGCGACCGTCGCCCGGCGCGTGGGCATCACGTGGATGACGCTCTCCGTGTTCGGCGCCGTCCTCACCGCGCTCGTGGGCATCGCGTACTTCCAGGCCAACCCGGGCACCACGCTCGCCGACCCGGAGACCGTGTTCCTCGTGCTCTCCTCCATCATGTTCCACCCGTTCATCGCGGGCCTCGTGCTGGCGGCCGTGCTCGCCGCCGTCATGTCCACCCTGTCCTCGCAGCTCGTGGTGTGCTCCTCCGCTCTCGTGGAGGACCTGTTCAAGGTGGGCGGGCGCACCGCCTCCCCGAAGACGCTGCTGTGGATGGGCCGCCTCGGTGTGCTCGTGATCGCCCTGATCGCCGGCCTGCTCGCGCTGAACCCGGACTCCTCCGTGCTCGAGCTCGTCTCCTTCGCGTGGGCCGGCTTCGGCGCCGCCTTCGGCCCCGTGATCCTGCTCGCCCTGTACTGGCCGCGGTTCACCTCGTGGGGCGCGATGGCCGCCATGGTCACCGGCGCCGCCGTCGCCTGGTTCTGGTCCGAGGCCAGTGCCGAGACGTGGGAGTGGTTCGGCCTGTACGAGCTGTTGCCGGGCTTCGTCGCCGCCCTCGTGGTGGGTGTGGTGGTGTCCCTCGTGACACAGCGCTCGCGCCGGGTGCAGCGGCGGATCGACGCCGAGTTCACCGGCGCGATCGACATCGTGGCCGGCCGCGATCCGCACCCGGACGTGGCCCCGGCCGCCATGACGCGGGACGCCGCCGGGGGCTCGACCGCAGCCGCCGCGGATCCGCACGCGCAGGCGTGAGGCTCTTCCTCGCGATCCGTCCGCCGAGGGCCGTGCTCGACCACCTCGAGCCGGCCCTCGACGGCGTCCGGGACCGGGCCGGACGCGCGCTGCGCTGGACCGATCCGGAGCAGCGGCACCTGACGCTGGCGTTCCACCCGGAGGTGCCCGCCGGCGCCGTGGACGACGTCGTCGCCGACGCCGGCTGCATCGCGGCGGGACATGCGCCGCTGGACCTGCACCTGGCCGGGGCGGGGGAGTTCTCCCACCGCACGCTCTGGGTGGGGGTGGGCGGGCAGGTCCGGGAGCTCGGCGCGCTCCTGGCGGAGCCCTGGCTCGCCGACGACGACGGCCGGGACCGCCGGCGCGCCCACCTCACCGTGGCGCGGGTCTCGGGGGTCGCGCCCCGACCTCGGGGTCGGAGGCGGGGCGAGTCCCGTCCGCCGGCGCCGGCCACCGTCCTGCTGGCCGAGGCCGTGCGCGCGCTCGCGGTGTACCGCGGGCCGGAGTGGACCGCGGACGAGCTCGAGGTCGTGGCGTCCCGGCTCGGCGAGGGCCGGTCCGGCGGGCCGCTGCACGAGGTGCTGGCGACCGTCCCGCTGCGCGGCTGAGGGGCCGACGAGCAGGCCCGAACCAACAGAGTGGTCACGACATGCCGCCACCGGCGTCCGGTGACGGCGTGTCGTGACCACTCTGTGTGCGTCAGGCGGCCGACGGGCCGGCCGGAGCGGGGGACCCGTCCGGCCGACCCGGCCCCGGGTCAGCCCTCCAGGGGGCCCTGCACCGCGTACAGGCGCTTGTTGGCGAACTCGTCCACGGCCATGGGGCCGAGCTCGCGGCCGAAGCCCGAGCGCTTCACGCCGCCGAAGGGCAGGTTCGCGCCGGCGGCGGAGGCGAGGTTCACGTTCGCCATGCCCACCTCGAGCTGGTTGGCCACGCGCTTGGCCTCGTCCAGGTCCGTGGAGAACACGGCGCCGCCGAGACCGTACTGGGAGTCGTTGGCCAGGGCCACGGCCTCCTCGGCCGAGGACACCTTGTAGACCACGGAGGCCATGCCGAACAGCTCCTGCGTGTAGGCGGGGTTCTCCTGGTCCACGTCCGTGATCACGGCCGGGGAGACGTAGAATCCCTCGCCCTCGGGGCCGGAGACGCGCTCGCCGCCCACGTGGACGGTGGCGCCGGCCTCCTTGGCCGCGGCGATCTGCTCGGCGAGCCCGTCGGCCGCAGACTCGGAGGACAGCGGGCCGTAGACGTCGGCGTCGCGCGAGGTTGGGTCGCCGGGCTTCATCGCCGAGGAGCGCTGGACCAGCTCGTCCACGAAGTCGTCGTAGAGGTCCTCCATGACGATCATGCGCTTGTTCGAGTTGCAGGCCTGGCCCCAGTTGCCCATCCGGGTGGCCAGTGCGTCGCGGGCGGCGGCGCGGGCGTCCGGCGCGGAGAGCACGATGTACGGATCGGAGCCGCCGAGCTCGAGGACGACCTTCTTGAGGTTCCGGCCGGCCTGCTCGGCGACGGCGGCGCCGGCCCGCTCCGAACCGGTGAGGGATACGCCCTGCACGCGCGGATCGGCGATGATCGTGGAGATCTGGTCGTGGGTGGCGAACACGTTCTGGTACACGCCCTCTGGGAGCCCGGCCTCGGTGAAGAGCTCTTCCAGCAGCTGCGCCACCTGCGGGTTGATCTCGGCGTGCTTGAGCAGGATGGTGTTGCCGAGCACGAGGTTCGGCGCCACGAAACGGGCCACCTGGTACACCGGGAAGTTCCACGGCATGATCCCCAGCAGCGGGCCGATCGGCAGCCGCTGGACGAACGCCTCCTGCCCGGAGAACTGCTTGATCGGCTGGTCCGCGAGCAGCTCCTCGGCCTCGTCCGCGTAGTACCCGAAGATCTGGGCGCCGTAGCGCACCTCGCCGACCGCCGCGCCGAGGGACTTGCCCATCTCCGTGGTGATCACCGCGGCGATGTCCTTGGACCGCTCGGCCAGCAGCTCGGAGATCCGCTTCACGACGGCGGCGCGCTCGGCCACCGACTTCTGGGACCACTGCTCGTAGGCGGCCTGCGAGGCGTCGAGGGCGTCGGCGATCTGCTGATCCGTGGCGTTGTCGAAGGACTTCAGCAACTCCCCGGTGGCCGGGTTGATCGTGCGGTAGCCCTGAGAGGCGGAGGTGGTGGTCATCAGTCGTCACCCTTTCGTGTGGACGTCCTGCGTTGAGCTCCCCATCCTGCCGGAGGCCCCCGCTCACTCCCAGATCCCGGACGCCCCTCTTCGCCACGAGCCGAGAAGGTGGGTGTCCACGACCCCGGCGGCCTCCATCAGGGCGAAGCACGTGGTCGGCCCCACGAATCGGCAGCCGTGCGCCTTCAGCGCCCTCGCGAGCGCGCGCGACTCGTCGGAGGTCGAGGGGACCTGCGCCACCGTCTCCGGCCGTGGGGTCGCGGCAGGCTGGTGAGCCCAGACCAGCCCCGGCAGGCCGGTGGCGGGACGGTCGCCGTCGCCGTGCCAGGCCGGGCCCGCGCCGGGGGAGCCCGGGTGCAGCGGGGTGAACCGCTCGCCGCGCATCCCGACGACGGCTCGTGCGTTCGCGATCGCGGCCTCGATCTTGCGCCGGTTCCGGATGATGCCGGAGTCCGCCAGCAACGCCTCGACCTCCGCGTCCCCGAACGCCGCGACGGCGTCCGCGTCGAAGCCCGCGAACACCTCCCGGAACCGGGGCCGCTTGGCCAGGACGGTCCGCCAGCTCAGGCCCGACTGGAACGCCTCGAGCACGAGGCGCTCGAACAGGCCCCGCTCGTCCGTGACGGGCAGGCCCCACTCCGTGTCGTAGTACTCCCGCAGCAGCGGATCCCGTGCCGCCCACGGCGGGCGGGCCCGCCCGTCCTCACCCACGACGACGCCACTCGGCAGCGCCTGTCGCCCGTCGGCCGGTGGATCCTCGGCGAGGGTGGAGACGGGGGCGGGGAGGCCGTCGTCGGCGTGGTGCGCGCTCATGCACCCGAGCCTAGGAGTGGTCCCGGACATCCGGAGCCGGAACGCGACGCCCGGGGACGCCACGCCGTCTGCGGACACCTGTGCAGGAGGCACGGCCAGACGTCGTCACTCGAGCCGCCCGGCCCGCAGCCGCCACGTGTGGTCGCACCGGGCCGCCACGGCGGGGTCGTGCGTGACGATCACGATCGCCCGCCCCGGCTGGGACATGGAGCGGAAGAGCCCCATCACCTCGTCGGTGCGCTCCTCGTCCAGGGCGCCCGTCGGCTCGTCGGCGAGCAGCAGGGAGGGCCCCATGATCACGGCCCGGGCGATGGCCACGCGCTGGCGCTCGCCGCCGGAGAGTCGGCCGACGGGGTGGCGGAGACGGTCTCCGAGTCCGAGCCGCGTCAGAAGCTCCGCGGCCATGTCGCGGCGCTCCCGCTTCGAGGTGCGCGGCCGCGCGTAGAGCAGCGGCAGGGCCGCGTTGTCCACGGCGGTCGCCCGATCGATGAGCAGATGGTCCTGGAGCACGATGCCGCAAGTCCGGTTCCGGTAGGCGTCGCCGTCGGACGACCACGGTGCCGGCAGGCTCCGCCCGGCCACACGGATGCTCCCGGCGTCCGGTGTGTCGAGGCAGGCGAGGAGCCGCAGCAGGGTCGACTTGCCAGACCCGGAGGGTCCCATGATCGCGTGGACGCCGCCCTCGGGGACCTGGAGTGAGACGCCGCGGAGCACGGGGACATCCCCGGCGGGGCCGCGGTAGGAGCGGTGCACGTCGTGCACGGTGAGCAGGGACATCACACGGTCCTTTCGACGAGTGCCGCCGTGCGGACGGCCCGGTGCAGCCGGCGGAGGGGATGGCGGGTGCATGCGGCGGCGATCGCCAGGACGACCGCCAGTCCGACCACGACGACGACAGGCGCCGGACGCAGTCCGCCCGCTTCCGAGGCGATGCCGAGGCCGAGCAACGATCCGAGCACGGCCGGAATGCCCCATACCGCGGCCACGGATGTGGCGATCCGGAGCCGGATCAGTCGTCTGGGCGCCCCGACCGTCAGGTGCGCCAGCCACGTGGGCGTGAGTCGACGGGTCATGGTCGTCAGGAGGCTCACCACTGTCACGACGGCGCTGGCAAGCCCGGCGGTGTAGGCGGTGATCATGAGAGCGGCACCGCGGGCTTCTCGGGCGATCGGGGACCTGGCCGAGGCGATCGGGGCCAACTCGGCGACCACGCCCGTCTCGTCCTCGAGGACGTCGAGTGCCGCTCTCACCTCGGAGGCCGCGTCCTGACGTGCCACGACGGAACCGTAGACCGCCGCGAGCTGGGCCGGTTCGATCAGGCCGGCCATGGTCGTGGTGCTGGTGACGATGACGGGCGACTCACCCAGGGGCCAGAGGGATCCGTCGGCCCGCGGCGCGGCCGCGTCCCCGGGGAGTGGGCCGGCATAGCTGTGGGGTGTGGACCCCACATACACGGTGCCGCCCGGCCCCCCGGAGGTGATCGCGGCGGGAGCGAAGTACACACCCTCGGCGGGACTGACGGCAGCGGCAGCGCCGAACTCCCGGGCCAGACCAGGCGTGGCGATGACCGCCCCCTGCAGCCGGGGGTCCTCGATTCCGATGGCGTCCGTCACGAGGAAGGCACGGGGGTCGACTCCGTCGACATGGGCGGCGAACGCCCGGGAGACGGTGTCGACGGCGCGGGGGCGGAGGTCGGTCGTGACGGCGGGGTCCAGAATCCTGGCTGTCACCAGGCCCGACGACTCGGCGTCCTCGAGCACCTCGAGCGCCGTGGTCACCCCGCCGGCGACGCCCAGGGCCAGTCCGAACACGACCGACGCCATGGTCGTGTGCAGCAGGGACAGGAACAGCAGTCCGGGCGTGTTGAACAGGTCGCGGAGACCGTCCGCAATGGCCCGCATGGCTGCCATCATGCGTGTGCCCTTCGGACCCAGAGGGTGGACAGGGTCGTGCCGAGGATGAGGATGGCGTCCACGACGAGCACGGCGGACCAGAGGAGAGCGGTGTCCCCCGTGAGCCCGATCTCCGCGTCCCACCGGGGCCATGCCACGAGCCAGACTCCGCCGGCACTCGCGGCGGCGGTCGCCCAGGCGAGTATGGCGGGCCAGACACCGAGCCGGGCCGCTCGCAGCGGGGAGGCACCGACGAGGCGGTGTGAGGTGACGGCAGGGAGCAGTCGACTGCGCAGGGTCGTGCGCCAGACGACCTGTGCGCCCAGCAGGGCGAAGCCGGCGATCACGGCGAGCAGGGGCACATGGACACTGCGTCGCATCGCTGCCTCCCACGGCGGCGGGAGCGGGACGACGTCGACGACGACACCGGCCCGCCGCAGCGATTGGACGAGCTCGTCGACCTGGGCCGGTGATCCGCCGATCACGCCGGCAAGGGACGAACTGTCGGTGGAGAGGAACGGGACCAGGAGGTCCGCTTCGGTGGCGCGATCCGGCGCGGAGGAGAGGTCTCGGACGACGACCCGATCGACGTCCGGCCAGCTCAGCTCGCCCGCAGCGGCACGTGCGGCGAAGGGGGAGGTGCTGGGGACGACCGCGGTAGGGGCGACGCCGTCCGGGAGCACGCCCAGAGCAGGTCGGCCGGCGAGGGCCGTCACGTGGGGGCTCGTGGACGTGGCCGCAGAACCGGAGTCCGGTCCCGTCAGCGACGTCCGGATCATGGGCCAGGCCTCGCCAGCGGGGAATGCCGAGATCTCGTACACCGTGCCGTCCAGGTGCCAGCGTTCCTCCTTCTCCACCCCGACGTAGGACGCGAGGAGCGCTGCTGTTCCGAGCGCGATCAGGAGAAGGAGGAAGCGCGAGGCGAACAACCGTGTCACGGGCGGCGTCTGGGAGGACGCGTCAGGATCGAATGAGCGGTCACTTCACCTCAACCTCCACGACGCGGTCGACCGGAATGCCGACGGCCCCCACGGGTGCACGGTTCAGGCTGTAGGTCATGCGAGTTTTCGGCGCCGTGAATGAAAGAGTGTCTTTGTACGTCATGGAAGCGCTCACGCGCTGCCCGCAGGCGGTTGCGCATGCAGTGGTCGCAGTCCGAGTGCCTTGGGATCCGCCGGAGTATGTGATGCTGCCCCCGCTGTACCGGTCCCCGTTGCTTTGCTTCACGCAGATGGTGACGCTGATGTTGCCGTAGTAGTTGACGGAAAGTGAGACGTGGTCGTTCGTGACGATCCAGCCATTCCCAGAAGCGACCGTGGCTGCTGCTGCGCTCGAAGCCAAGGCGGCAGCAGCAGGCGTTGCTGTGCCCAGGATCCAGACTGTCGCGTCTTTCTTGGTCTTATACATGGCGGATTCCCTCCACAGGGCCCTCGCGGGCGAATGTGACACACATTACAGGTGTCGAACCGAACGCTAAGAAGTGTGTGTGTGTGTCAAGAGCTCACTCGCACCCTTCCTGCTGGCCCCTCAAGGCTGGTCACAGTGTCGCCCCAGCAGGTCCTTCCAGAGCCACCTCCAGGCGGCCGTCTCCTCGGGGGAAGCAACCTTGGACTGCGTGGCGGTGACTGCGGCCTTCGTGGGTTTCCCGTCGGCCGGCGGACGCGCCTCCATTCCGCCCAGGGGCAGCCGGTGGCCGCCGCGATCGCGGGCAGGTTCGCCCCGCGCGCGGGGGAGGTGCTCATGGCCAGCACCCTGGCCCCCGCGCCGCGGCACGGACCGCTCAGTCCCTCGCGAGCACCGCGTCCCCCTCGGGCCGGCGCAGGCTCGGCTCGGGCAGGTACACGGACCCGCCGGCGGCCCGGAACTCCGCGGACTTCGCGGCCATGCCAGCCTCGGCGATTCTCGCCTGCTCGGACGCGCCGCCGAACTCGCTGCGGATGTCCTGGCTGATGCGCATGGAGCAGAACTTCGGCCCGCACATCGAGCAGAAGTGGGCGGTCTTGGCGGGCTCGGCCGGCAGCGTCTCGTCGTGGTACTCCTCGGCGAGCTGCGGATCCAGGCCGAGGCCGAACTGGTCGCGCCAGCGGAACTCGAAGCGCGCCTTGGACAGCGCGTCGTCGCGGTCGCGGGCGCCGGGGTGGCCCTTGGCGACGTCGGCGGCGTGCGCGGCGATCTTGTAGGTGATCACACCCGTCTTCACGTCGTCCCGGTTCGGCAGGCCCAGGTGCTCCTTGGGCGTGACGTAGCAGAGCATCGCGGTGCCGTAGCGGGCGATCTCGGTGGCGCCGATGGCCGAGGTGATGTGGTCGTACGCCGGGGCGATGTCCGTGACGAGGGGGCCGAGCGTGTAGAACGGGGCCCCCTTGCACAGCTCCTGCTGGCGCTCCACGTTCTCCCGCACCAGGTGCAGCGGGATGTGGCCGGGGCCCTCCACCATGACCTGGACGTCGTACGCCCACGCCCGCTCCGTCAGCTCGGCCAGCGTGTCGAGCTCGGCGAACTGGGCGGCGTCGTTGGCGTCCGCCACGGAACCCGGCCGCAGGCCGTCGCCCAGGGAGAACGCGACGTCGTAGCGCGCGAAGATCTCGCAGAGCTCGTCGTAGTTCTCGTAGAGGAAGTTCTCCTTGTGGTGGCCCAGGCACCAGCCGGCCATGATCGAGCCGCCGCGGGAGACGATGCCGGTGACGCGGTCCGCGGACAGCGGCACGTGGCGCAGCAGCACGCCGGCGTGCACGGTCATGTAGTCCACGCCCTGCTCGCACTGCTCGATCACGGTGTCGCGGAAGATCTCCCAGGTCAGGGCCTGGTGGTCGCCGCCGACCTTCTCGAGGGCCTGGTAGATCGGCACGGTGCCGATCGGCACCGGGGAGTTGCGCAGGATCCACTCGCGGGTGGTGTGGATGTCGTCGCCCGTGGACAGGTCCATCACGGTGTCCGCGCCCCAGCGGGTGGCCCACTGCAGCTTCGAGACCTCCTCGGCGATCGACGACGTCACCGCCGAGTTGCCGATGTTCGCGTTGACCTTCACGGCGAACGCCTTGCCGATGATCATCGGCTCCGACTCGGGGTGGTTCACGTTCGCCGGGATGATGGCGCGGCCGGCCGCGACCTCGGAGCGCACCAGCTCCACGTCCACGCCCTCGCGCAGGGCGGCGTAGCGCATCTCCGGGGTGATCTCCCCGCGGCGGGCGTAGTGCATCTGGGTCACGCGCCGGCCCTCGACCGAGCGCAGGGGTGCGCGCTTGTCTCCCTGCCACTCCTGGGTGGAGGCGCCGCGGCGCACGGCCGAGCGGCCGTCGTCGAGCAGGTCGCGCTCGCGGCCCGCGTACTCCTCGACGTCGCCGCGCGTGCGGATCCACTCCGCGCGCAGGGGCGGAAGGCCGCGGGTGGGGTCGGCGCCCGGGCCCATGGTGCGGTACACGGTGAGCGGCTCGTTCGGGGTGCCGTCGGGGGAGTCGTCCTGGTGCACGCGGGTCACCGGCACGCGGATGCCGTGCTCGGGGTCCTCGAGGAAGCCCAGGCGGTGCGTGGGGTAGTTCTCCTCCGCGACGACGGCGGCGCCGGCCTCGGCGGACTCGGACGCGGCGGCCTCGGCGGGGGCAGGGGTGGTGGGCGGAGCGGTGCGCTCGGAAACGGCCATGGCCGTGTCTCCTTCTTCCTTCGCCGGCATGACCCGGACAGGTTCAGACGGTGGTCGGACGGCGTCAGTCCGATCTCAGCCCCATGCCAGGGGCCCCCGTGGGGATACCACGGACGCTAGACCATCCGGGCCGCGTGTGTCGAACCGCCCGGCGGGGGCGCCGGACGTGGCACCCTGGGCCGCATGAGCGCCCCCGACTGCCGGTCCGTGCCCCGCGTCCTGTCCATCGCCGGCTCCGACTCCGGCGGCGGCGCCGGCATCCAGGCCGACCTCAAGACCATCGCGGCGTGGGGCGGCTACGGGCTCACCGCGATCACGGCCGTCACGGCGCAGAACACGCAGGGCGTGCAGGCGGTGCATCCGCTGCCCGTCGACGTCGTCCGCGCCCAGCTGGACTCGGTCGCCGCGGACATCGGGCTCGACGCCGTGAAGATCGGCATGCTCGGCTCGCCCGAGCTCCGGGATGCCGTCCGCGACTGGCTCGAGCGGGTCCGGCCCCCGCGCGTCGTGCTGGATCCCGTGATGGTGGCGAGCTCGGGGGACGCGCTCTCCGACGCCGCCGTGCCCGCCGGGTGGGCGCCGCTGCTCGCAGCGGTGGACGTCGTCACGCCCAACCTGCCCGAACTCGCGGCGTTGACCGGCGCGGACGTCCCCGCGCGGTGGGCGGACGCCCTGGAGCTGGCCCGCGGCCTCGCCGCGGAGCACGGCGTGACGGTCGTCCTGAAGGGCGGCCACCTCCGGCATGCCGCGGACCTCGCGGAAGGGGTCCCGGACGCCGTGATCGGCCCCGAAGGCCGGGTCACCGAGGTGCGCGGCGCGCGCGTCTCCTCCCGGTCGACGCATGGAACGGGCTGCACGCTCTCCTCGGCGCTCGCGGTGCTCGCCGCGGGCGGGACGGCCTGGGAGGACGCCCTGCGCACGGCCAAGCCGTGGCTCGCGGAGGCCATCGCGGCGGGGGAGCGGCTCGACGTCGGCCGGCGCACCGACCGCTGGCACGGCCCGCTCGACCACAGCCATCGGGACCGGGGGGCGGGCGATCGGGACTGATCGTTCTGGAATGGCTGCCCTCGAACCATGGGCAGACCCAGGGAGTTCGACGAGGCCGCTCCTGGAGGTACCCCTCGACGAGACGCAGGAGCACGACCGCGTCATGGTCACGGTCGATGACCCCGTGGCGAGGGCGGGGGTCGTCCACGCGGCGCTGCCGCGCCGCTCCCACCCGGGCGCGGCAGCGTCAGCCCGTGACCGCCGCACGCAGACTCCGCGCCGCCGCCTCCGGATCGTCGGCGCCGGTCACGGCCCGCACCACCACGATCCGCTCGGCGCCCGTGCCCAGCACCGCGGGCACACGGTCCTCGTCGATCCCGCCGATCGCGAAGAACACACGTCCCGCCGCCTCGCCGCCGGGGGCGGTGATCTCCGCCGCGAACCGCGGCAGAGCGAGCCCCACGGCGGCCCGGCCGGGCTTGGTCGGCGTCTCCCACACCGGCCCGGTGCAGAAGTAGTCCAGCTCCGGATCGGCCGCGGCCCCGCGCACCTGCTCCTCGGTGCGGCAGGACCGCCCGAGCAGCACCTCGGGGCCGAGCACGCGCCTCGCCTGCGTGCTCGTCAGGTCGTCCTGGCCCGCGTGGAACACGTCCGCGCCGGCCAGGAGTGCGACGTCGGCCCGGTCGTTCGCGGCGGACAGCGCCCCGTGCTCGCGCGCCAGCTCCACCACGATCGCCAGGGCCTCGAGCTCGACGCCCACCTCGACCCGCTTGTCCCGCACCTGCAGGGCGTCCACGCCGCCGCGAAAGCACGCGGCCGCGAAGGCGGCGAACGCGCCGGCGTCAAGGGCGCCGTCGTCGCGGACGTGGCGGGAGAGGTCCGTGCAGACGTACAGGCGGGCGCCCGCGAGGCGGCGGGCGCGCTCGGCGCGTGTGGCGAGGGCGGCGGGGCGGTGCGGCATGCGCCCACCCTGCCACGTCCGCCCACCGGGCGTATGCTGGGCGGCATCCATGGGAGCCCGCGCCACAGCGGGCTGAGAGGGACGCAGTCCGCGCACGCGCGGGGCGCGCCGACCATCAGACTCGATGCGGATCATGCCGCCGTGAGGAGGAGCCCATGCGCTGCGTGGTGGTGGGGGCCGGGATCGTCGGCCTCGCGACGGCCGTGCGCCTGCGGGACGCCGGCCACGAGGTGACCGTGATCGCCCCAGACCTGGACGCGCCCGCCGTCGGCGACGCCGCCACCCACGCCGCGGCCGGCATGCTCGCCCCGCTCGGGGAGACCCAGTACTCGCAGTCCGGGCTCGGCGCGCTCCTCGCCCGGTCCTGGGCGCTCACCGGCGACCTCGTCGCCCGGATCGAGGCCGGTGGCGCCTCCGCGGGTCACCGCGTGGAGGGTGCGTGGCTCGTGGGCGCCGAGCCCGCCGACGCGCGGCGCTGGCGCGAGACGCTCGCGGCCGTCGACGCCGCGGGCGCGGATCAGGCCCCCGCCGCGGAGCCCGGCACCGCCCTGCGGCTGCCGCGTCCCGTCGCCCCAGTGACGGTCGCGGCGCTGCGCCGCGCCGAGCCGGCCCTCTCACCCGCCCTCGCCGGCGCCCTCGACGCCCCCGACGACGATCAGCTCGACCCCCGCCGGGCCCGTGCCGCGGCCCTGACGCGCCTCGCCGCCGACGACGGCGTGCACCTGGTCCCCGCCCGTGCCGTGACGGTGCACCAGGTGGGCGAGGAGGTGGAGGTGACCACCGCCGGGTGTGCCGGGACCGCGCAGCCGATCACCGCCGACGTCGCCGTGCTGGCCGCGGGGCTCGGCCACGCCGCGCTCGGGGGCGACCCCGCCGCCCTGCCCCTGCCGCTGCGCCCCGTGCACGGGGACATCCTGCGCCTGCGGGTGCCGGCGTCCCTGCTGGCCCCGGGAGAGGAGCACCTGCTCAGCCGGACCGTGCGCGCTCTGGTGGGCGGACGGCCCGTGTACCTCGTCCCGCGCGCGGGCGGCGGGCTCGTGCTCGGCGCGACGAGCCGCGAGGACCGCGAGGCCGGCACCCCCGCCGGCGCCGTGCTCGACCTCCTCGAGGACGCCGCCCGCATCCTGCCCGCCATCCGGGACTGCCTGCTCGAGGAGGTCACCACGCGCGCCCGCCCCGGCAGCCCCGACGACGCCCCGTTCCTCGGCCCGCTGCCGGATGCGCCCCGAGTGATCGTCTGCACCGGCCACCACCGGCACGGGGTGCTGCTCGCGGCGTGGTCGGCGCACGCCGCGCTGGAGCTGGTTCGCCGGGCGGCGGGGGAGCCGGGCAGGCCGGGCGGGGCCGGCCCCGCCTGGACCGCCGCCGACGAGGGGCTGCTCGACCTCGTCCGCCCCGACCGCTTCGCCGTCTCGGCGCCGTCCGCCGAGTCGTCCCCCGCCCCCACGCAGGAGGTCCCCGCATGAACCCGCACACCCTGACGGTCAACGGCGAGGCGAGAGCGTTCGACGCGCCGCTCTCCCTCCGCGCGGTGGTCGCGCAGCTGACCGGCCGCGAGATCCGCCCCGACGGCACGGCCGCCGACGGCGGACGGCTCGGCGTCGCGGTCGCGGTGGACGAGGCCGTCGTGCCGCGCTCCCGCTGGGACGCCACCGTGCCCGAGGCCGGTGCGCGTCTCGAGATCGTGACGGCGGTGCAGGGTGGCTGAGCGCGGGGGAGCACCGGACGTCGTCCCGCCCCTCACCGTCGGCGGTCGCGAGATCGGCTCGCGCCTCATCATGGGCACGGGCGGCATCACGGACCTCGCCGCGCTCGAGGCCGCCCTGGTCGCCTCGGGCACCACGCTCACGACCGTCGCCATGCGCCGCCACGCCGTGGGCGGGGGCTCGGGCGTGATCCCGCTGCTGGACCGTCTCGGCATCGAGGTGCTCCCCAACACGGCGGGCTGCCACACGGCGCGCGATGCCGTCCTCACCGCGCAGCTGGCCCGCGAGGCGCTCGAGACGGACATGGTCAAGGTGGAGGTGATCGCCGACGAGCGCACCTTGCTGCCCGACGTCGTCGAGACCCTCGAGGCCACCGAGCGGCTCGTCGCCGACGGCTTCACCGTGCTGGCCTACACCTCGG
Source organism: Micrococcus antarcticus (assembly GCF_044872765.1). Taxonomy (NCBI): domain Bacteria; kingdom Bacillati; phylum Actinomycetota; class Actinomycetes; order Micrococcales; family Micrococcaceae; genus Micrococcus; species Micrococcus antarcticus. Next base: position 60,566 of record NZ_CP085253.1, read on the forward strand.
ACGACCCCGTGGCCGCGCGGCGCCTCGAGCAGGCGGGCGCGGCCGCCGTCATGCCGCTCGGCTCGCCGATCGGCAGCGGCCTGGGCATCCTCAACCGCCACTCCCTCGAGCTGATCTGCGAGCGCGCGTCCGTGCCGATCATCCTCGACGCCGGCGTGGGCACCGCCTCGGACGCGGTCCTCGCGGTGGAGGCCGGGTGCGACGCCGTCCTGGCCGCGTCCGCCATCACGCGCGCCGCGCATCCGGCGCGCATGGCCCGGGCGCTCGCGCTCGCGGTCGAGTCCGGCTGGGAGGCCGCCCACGCCGGGCGCATCCCGCCGCGTCCGCTCGCCACGGCGTCCTCGCCGATGGCCGGGCGGATCGCCCCCGTGGGCGAGGGCGACGACCGGACGGGGTGGTGGTGAGGTGAGCGCCGCGGACCCCCGCGGGTGCCGCGCGCCGCACGGCCTCGACGAGCTCGCCGACACGCAGCTCGAGCGCTTCTCCCGGCAGATCGCCCTCGAGGGCTTCGGCCCCGAGGCCCAGCTCGCGCTGCTGCGCTCCCGCGTGCTGGTGGTGGGAGCCGGCGGCCTCGGTGCGCCCGTGCTCACCTACCTGGCCGCGGCCGGGGTGGGGGAGGTCCACGTGATCGACGACGACGTCGTCGAGCGCTCGAACCTGCACCGTCAGGTCATCCACGGCGAGGACGTCCTCGGGCGGCCGAAGACCGCCTCGGCCGCCGCCCGCATGCGCGCGCTGCACCCCGAGCTGCGCGTCGTGGAGCACCGCGAGCGCCTCACGGCGCAGAACGCGCTGGAGCTGGTCCGCGCGGTGGACCTCGTCGTCGACGGGACGGACACCTTCGCCACCCGCTACCTCGTGGCCGACGCGTGCGAGATCCTCGGCGTGCCGGTGGTGTGGGGCGCGATCCTGCGCTTCTCCGGGCAGGTGAGCGTGTTCCATGCCGGCCACGGCCCCGTCTACCGCGACCTGTTCCCCGAGCCGCCGGAGCCCGGCGATGTCCCCACGTGTGCGCAGGCGGGGGTGCTCGGCGTCCTGCCGGGGATCATCGGCACGCTCATGGCGGCGGAGGCGATCAAGCACCTGGCCGGCGTGGGGGAGACGCTCCTCGGGCGCCTCCTGACCGTCGACGCGCTGACCATGCGGTTCACCACGCTGGCCCTCGCCCCGGATCCGGACCGCTCGCCCGTGACCTCGCTGGACGCGCACCGGGCCGCCCGCGGCGACGTCGGCTGCGCGGCCCCGTCGGCGGGGGAGGCGGTCTCGGCCGCGGCGCTGGCGCGGGCGCTGGCCGAGCCGGGCGGCGACGTGGTGGTGGTGGACGTGCGCGAGGACTGGGAGCGCCGGCTCGGCGCCATCGAGGGCTCGGTCCACGTGCCGCTCGGGGCGATCGAACGGGATCCTGCGGCAGGCCTGGCGCGCGCGGGGGACGGCGAGCCGGCACGCTGGGTGCTGCACTGCGCCGCCGGGGTGCGCTCCGCGAAGGCCCGGGACCTCATCCTCGCCGCCCGACCCGAGCTGACCGGCCGGGTGCTCTCCCTGTCCGGCGGGTACGCGGCGTGGGAGCGGGAGGGGGACTGAGCGTCGACGCCGTGGCGAGGCTCAGGTGCGGGCGGCCCGCGCCGCCCGGCGGCGGACCGTGGTCCGCTCGATGATCCCGGTGATGACGAGCATCACCACGATCACGATGCCCGCGTAGCCGAGCACGGGGTAGACGGTGCCCACGAGCTGGGAGAAGCCGACGCTCGAGAGCAGGGTGGCCGCGATCGCCGTCGCGACGGCGATCGCCCAGCCCGGCACGGCCTGGAGGCTGCTGAGCATCTTCAGGCGCTCCACGCCGCCGTACAGGCAGGAGACCGCCGTCGTGAACTGGGCGAGCAGGAGGATGACCGTGTACAGGAGGGCGGCCCAGCCGCCGATCATGGCGGCGAGCTCCACCATGGGAAGCTCGGCGCGGCCGATGAGGTCCGCGTGGGCGCTCATCGCGACCATGATCGCGCCGGCCATGACCACGAGTCCGATCGCCCCGAGCCCGGCGCCGGCGACGAGGGTGCGGCCGGACGAGGAGCTCTCCTTGCCGATCGGCGCCAGCACGGCGTAGGCGAGCTGGACGTTGAACGCCACGTAGAGGATGCCGGAGACCCACCACTGGTTGATCAGCGGCGACGAGGTCACCAGCGCGGCGACGTCGGCCACGGGGGGAGCGGGGTGCGCGAGCCCCCACCACGCGACGCCGACGGCGACGACGATGATCAGGGGCACCACGATCCCCTGGACCTTCACGAGTCCGTTGATGCCGGCCAGCACGGTGACGACGCAGACGCCCGCCATGAGCAGGGACCCCACGAGGTGCGGCAGGCCGAAGGAGGTCTGCACCGCCGCGCCGGCCCCGGCCAGCATGATCACGAGCGTGCCGAGCAGGGACGCGGTGATGCACAGGTCCGCGAACCACGTGGGGATGCGCGACGTCGTGGGGTTCACGAGCCGGTGGATGTCCGTGGTGCGCAGCGTCTGCGCCAGGCGCAGCACGATGGCCGAGAGCAGGAAGAAGAGGGCGCCCGCGATGATGAGCGCCCCCGTGCCGCCCCAGAGCCCGAAGCTCACGAAGTACTGCAGGATCTCGTTGCCGGAGGCGTAGCCGGCGCCGATCGTGGTGCCGATGAACGTGGCGGCGATCCCGAGCGCCGAGGTGGGGCGCAGGGCGGACTCGGGCTCCGACGTCGGGGTCGGGACTGGGCTGGCGGATGTGACCTGGGGCATTGCTCCAGGTTCTCACGATGCCGGCGGGGCGGGGACGACGACGGGCGGCCACCGTGTGGTGGCCGCCCGTGGCTGGTGCCCCCGATAGGATTCGAACCTACGACCTTCTGCTCCGGAGGCAGACGCTCTATCCCCTGAGCTACGGAGGCGGGGGTGCGCACGCGCGGCTGAGTCGATCGCGCGGCGGACTCCCCAACACTACACCATGGGTCCGGCCGGCCCGGCGGGTCTCCCGCCTTCACCCGCGCGGACGGCGCCCGCCGCCAAACTAGACTTGCCCGGGTGAAGCCCGAAGACCTCTCCGCCCTGCTGTCCGCCGTCCTCAACGCCGCCGTCGACGCCGGTGACCTGCCGTCCGACCTGCGCGCCGAGATCACCCCCGAGCGGGTGAAGGTGGAGCGACCCCGCAGCCGCGAGCACGGCGACTGGGCCACCAACGCGGCGCTGCAGCTGGGCAAGAAGGCCGGGATGGCCCCGCGGGAGTTCGCCGCCCTGCTCTCCGAGCGCCTCGCCGCCGCCGAGGGCATCGCCTCCGTGGACGTCGCCGGCCCGGGCTTCCTGAACATCACCCTGGACGCCGCCGCCGCGGGCGAGCTGGCCCGCCAGATCGTCGAGGCCGGCGAGTCCTACGGCCGGAACACGGCGTTGACCGGCCACGTGGTGAACATGGAGTTCGTCTCCGCCAATCCCACGGGCCCCCTGCACATCGGCCACACCCGCTGGGCCGCGCTCGGCGACGCGATCGCCCGCCTGCTGCGCGCCTCGGGCGCGGAGGTCACCGCCGAGTACTACGTCAACGACGCCGGCAACCAGATGAACGTCTTCGCCGACTCGGTCCTCGCGCGCCTCCACGGCCGCGACGTGCCGGAGGGCGGCTACCCGGGCGGCTACGTCAAGGACCTCGCCGACGCGGTCCTCGCCGAGCACCCGGATGTGCGCGAGCTGACGGACGAGGCCGCTCGCCCCGTGGTCCGCGAGACCGCCTACCGGCTGCAGATGCAGGACATCAAGGACACCCTCACCGCGTTCGGCGTGCACTTCGACGTCTTCACCTCGGAGCGGACCCTCCACGAGTCCGGCGCCATCCAGTCCGCCGTCGCCCGTCTGCGCGAGCAGGGGCACATCGAGGACCGCGAGGGCGCCGTGTGGCTGAAGACCACCGACTTCGGCGACGACAAGGACCGCGTGCTCATCCGCGCGAACGGCGAGCCCACGTACTTCGCCGCCGACGCCGCCTACTACCTGGACAAGCGGGACCGCGGCTTCGAGGAGAAGGTCTACCTGCTCGGCGCCGACCACCACGGCTACGTGAACCGCCTCAAGGCGATCGCCTCCGCCGCCGGCGACGACGCCGCGAAGAACATCGAGATCCTCATCGGCCAGCTCATCTCGGTGAACGGAGCGAAGCTCTCCAAGCGCGCGGGCAACATCATCGAGCTCAAGGACCTCGTCGAGTGGCTCGGCAAGGACGCGCTGCGCTACGACCTGGCGCGCTACCCGGCCGACTCGCCCATCACGATCGACCCCGAGAAGCTGCGCTCGAACACCAACGACAACCCCGTGTACTACGTGCAGTACGCCCACGCCCGCACCCGCGGCGCGGCGCGCACGGCCGTGGCCCACGGCGTGGAGCGCACGGAGTTCGACGGCGCCCTGCTCACCCACGAGACCGAGTCCGAGCTCCTGGCCCAGCTGGCGGAGTTCCCCGCCGTCGTCGCGTCCGCGGCACGCCTGCGGGAGCCGCACCGCGTGGCCCGGCACCTCGAGGTGATCGCCGGCGCGTACCACGCGTGGTACGCCGCGTGCCGGATCGTGCCGCTGCCCACCGACGACGGCACGCCCCGTCCCGTCGAGACGCTGAACCGCACCCGCCTGTGGCTGAACGACGCCACCACCACGGTGCTGGCCAACGGCCTCGGCCTGCTCGGCGTGTCCGCGCCGGAGACGATGTGAGCGCGCGGATGGCGACGACGAACGACGGCGCCTCCGCCGCCTCCCCGTTGGCCCCCGCCTGGCTGCCTGTGCCCGGGGATCCGGACCGCCTCGAGCCCGTCCTGTGGGCCGCCGGCGTGGACCGCGACGCCTCCGGCGAGCTGACGGTGCAGGGGATCGCCGCCTCGGCGCTCGCCGAGCAGTTCGGCACCCCGCTGCTCGTGATCGACGAGGACGACTTCCGCGCTCGCGCCCGCGCCTTCCGCGACGGCTTCGACGCCGCGTTCCGCGAGCTCTGCGGGGGAGCGGACGTGTACTACGCCGGCAAGTCCTTCCTCACGGTCTCCACCGCCCGGTGGGCCGCCGAGGAGGGGCTGCGCGTGGACACCGCCTCGGGCGGCGAGCTGGCCATCGCCCTGCGCGCCGGCGTCGACCCCGCGCACATCGGCCTGCACGGCAACAACAAGTCCGACGCCGAGCTGCGCCGTGCCCTCGAGGTCGGCGTGGGCCGGATCATCGTGGACTCTGTGGACGAGCTGACGCACCTCGCCGCGCTCGCGGAGGCCGCGGGCCGCACCGCCCCGGTCATGCTGCGCCTGACGCCGGGCGTGCACGCCCACACGCACGACTTCATCGCCACCGCGCACGAGGACCAGAAGTTCGGCCTCTCGCTCGCCCCGTCCGTGCAGGACGCGGACGGCAACGCGGCCGGGCGCTCCCCGGCCGCCGTCGCCGTGGAGACCGCCCTGGCGGCGCCGGGCGTCGAGCTGCTGGGCGTGCACTGCCACATCGGCTCGCAGATCTTCGAGGCGGACGGCTTCGGCCTGGCCGCCGAGCGCGTGCTCGCGTTCCTGGCCGAGGTGAAGGAGCGCCACGGCGTGGAGCTGGGCGAGCTGGACCTCGGCGGCGGCCACGGCATCGCCTACACCGCGGTGGACTCCCCGCGCCCGGCCGCCGAGATCGCGCACGCCCTCGCGGCGGACGTGCAGAGGGCGGTGGAGCGCCTCGGCCTGGCGTGCCCGCGCATCTCGCTCGAGCCCGGCCGCGCGATCTCCGGGCCGGCGGGCCTGACGCTGTACACCGTGGGCGTGACCAAGACGGTGGACGCGGACGCCCCCGACGGCGGGACGGCCTCGCGCCGGTACGTCGCCGTCGACGGCGGCATGTCCGACAACCCGCGGCCCGTGCTCTACGACGCCGACTACACCGCAGTCTCGGCGCGCCGCACCTCGGAGGCCGAGCCGGTGCTCTCCCGCGTGGTGGGCAAGCACTGCGAGTCCGGCGACATCGTGGTGCGCGACGTCTACCTGCCGGCCGACCTGGGCCGCGGTGACCTGCTCGCCGTGCCCGCCACGGGCGCCTACACCCACGTGATGTCCTCGAACTACAACGCACTGCCGCGCCCGGCGGTCGTCGCCGTGCGCGAGGGCGCCGCCCGGGTGATCATCCGGCGCGAGACCGAGGACGACCTCTTCGCCCGCGAGGCGGATCCCCACAACGAGGAGACCCGAGCATGACGAACCCTGCACAGGACGCCCCTGCGGCATCCGGCCCCGCCGCCCTCAAGGTCGCCCTGCTGGGCGGCGGCACCGTGGGCTCCCAGGCGGCGCGCATCCTGACCGAGGACGCCGAGGCGCTCCGCGACCGCGTGGGCGCCCCGCTCGAGCTCACCGGCATCGCGGTGCGCTCCCGCGGGGCCGAGCGCGACTGGCGGGCCGACCCGGCGCTGTACACCACGGACGCCGAGGCGCTCGTGGACGGCGCGGACATCGTGATCGAGCTGATGGGCGGCATCGAGCCCGCCCGCACCCTCATCCGCCGCGCCCTGGCCGCCGGCACCTCCGTGATCACGGGCAACAAGGCGCTACTGGCCCAGCACGGCGAGGAGCTGTTCGCCCTGGCCTCCGAGACCGGCGCGCAGCTGAGCTTCGAGGCCGCCGTGGCCGGCGCCATCCCCATCCTCCGCCCCCTGCGCGACTCGCTCTCGGGCGACACCGTGACCCGCGTGATGGGCATCGCCAACGGCACCACGAACTTCATCCTGGACCGCATGGACACCGAGGGCGCGGACTTCGCGGACGCCCTCGCCGAGGCGCAGCGCCTGGGCTACGCGGAGGCGGACCCCACCGCCGACGTCGGCGGCCTCGACGCCGCCGCGAAGGCGGCGATCCTGGCCACGCTGTCCTTCGGCGCGCCCTACACGCTGGACGACGTCGCGGTGGAGGGCATCACCGCGATCACGGCGGAGGACAACGCGGCGGCCGCGGACGCCGGCTACGTCATCAAGCTGCTGGCGATCGCGGAGCGGGCCACCGCCGAGGACGGCACGTCCGGCGCCGTGCTGCGCGTGCATCCCACGCTCCTTCCCCGCGAGCACCCGCTCGCCTCCGTGCGGGGCGCGTACAACGCCGTGTTCGTGGAGGCGGAGAACGCCGGCCAGCTGATGTTCTACGGTCCCGGCGCGGGCGGGGCGCCCACCGCGTCCGCCGTGATGGGCGACGTCGTCTCGATCGCCCAGCGCATCGTGCGCGGGGGCCCGGCGCGGCTGCGCACCCCCGTCGCGCATCTCCCCGCCCTCGACGCCGCCGAGGCCAGCACCTCCTGCATGGTGGTGCTGCACGTGGCGGACGAGCCCGGCGTGCTGCGGCGGGTGGCCGCGGTGTTCGAGGAGCACGGCGTGTCCCTCGAGACCCTGCGCCAGGTGCAGTCCGACCGCGCCGCCGCCCCGGGCGCCTCGCTGCGGCTCATCACCCACCGAGCGCGCCAGCGCGACCTCGACGCCACGGTGGACGCGCTCGCCGCCCTGGACGCCGTCCATGAGGTCGTCTCCGTCCTGAAAGTCGAAGGGAACTGAACCATGGCCCACCAGTGGCGCGGAGTCATCCGCGAGTACGCCGACCGCCTGCCCGTCACCGAGGACACCCGCGTCATCACGCTGGGGGAGGGCGGCACCCCGCTCATCCGCGCGCCGCACCTCTCCGCGCTCGTGGAGGGCGAGGTGCACGTCAAGTTCGAGGGCATGAACCCCACCGGGTCGTTCAAGGACCGCGGCATGACCATGGCCATCACCGCCGCCGTGGAGAACGGTGCGAAGGCGGTGGTGTGCGCGTCCACCGGCAACACCTCCGCCTCGGCCGCGGCCTACGCGGCCCAGGCCGGCATCACGTGCGCGGTCCTCGTGCCCGAGGGCCGGATCTCGATGGGCAAGATGTCCCAGGCCGTCGCGCACGGCGCCGAGCTCCTCCAGGTGCAGGGCAACTTCGACGACTGCCTCGACGTGGCCCGCAAGCTGTCCGAGAACTACCCCGTGTTCCTCGTGAACTCGGTGAACCCGGCGCGCATCGAGGGCCAGAAGACCGGCGCCTTCGAGGTCGTGGACTTCCTGGGCGACGCTCCGGACTACCATCTGCTGCCCGTCGGCAACGCCGGCAACATCACGGCGTACTGGAAGGGCTACCAGGAGTACGCCCGCCCCTACGTGAACCCGCACCCGGGCACCTCGGACGAGGAGCTGCCGGCCGTGGCCACGAAGACCCCGGTGATGTGGGGCTTCCAGGCCGCCGGCGCGGCCCCGATCGTGCTCGGCCACCCCGTCACCGATCCGGACACGATCGCCACCGCCATCCGCATCGGCAACCCCGCCTCGTGGGACATGGCCACGGCGGCGCGTGACGCCTCCGGCGGCCTGATCGACTCGGTCACGGACGAGGAGATCCTCGCGGCGCACCGCTGGCTGTCCTCGAAGGAGGGCGTCTTCGTGGAGCCGGCCTCCGCCGCGGGCGTCGCGGGCCTGCTCAAGCACCACGCCGCCGGGGACGTCCCCGCGGGCAAGACCTGGGTCATCACCGTGACGGGCCACGGCCTGAAGGACCCGCAGTGGGCCCTCAAGACGGCGGAGGGCGACGACATCACGCCCCGCTCGGTGCCGTTCGACGTCGTGACCGTGGCCGACGCCCTCGGGCTCGCCTGAGCGCATGGCTGCGTTGCGTGAGCTCCCCGTCGGTGCCGAGTCCGTCGTCACGGTCCCGGCGACGTCGGCCAACATCGGTCCCGGCTTCGACTCCCTGGGCCTGGCCGTCGAGCTGAGGGACGAGGTCCGGCTGAGCGTCGTGGACGGCCCGGACCGGGCATCCGTGACGGGGGAGGGGGCGGGCACGCTCCCGACCGACGGGAGCCACCTGATCCTTCGCCTGGCCCACGAGCACCTCGGGCTCCGCGGCTTCCGGGCGCCGGGGCTGCGCCTGAGCGCCGTCAACCGGATCCCGCATGCGCGGGGGCTCGGGTCCTCGGCGGCGGCCGTGGTGGCGGCGTGCGTGGCGGCCGAGGCGCTGCTGCCGGAGGAGGAGCGGCTGCCCACCGCGGCGCTGCTGGACGCCACGGCCCGGCGAGAGGGACACCCGGACAACGTGGCGCCCGCCCTCGCGGGCGGCGCCTCCGTCTCATGGACGCGGGACGAGGGCGACGGCTTCGAGACGGCGCCCCTGACCCTGCACCCGGACCTCACTCCGGTCATCGCGATCCCGGACGTGCAGCTCTCCACGCGCGCCGCGCGCGCCGCGCTCCCCGCGACCGTGCCGCACGCGGTGGCGGCGGCGCAGGCGGGCCGTGCGGCGCTGCTCGTCCACGCGCTCGCCGCTGCGCCCGAACTGCTCCTGCCGGCGACGCGGGACTGGCTGCACCAGGACGCCCGCGCCGCGGCGATGCCGGACAGCGCGGCCCTCGTGGCCGGGCTGCGCGCCCGCGGCCACGCCGCGGTCGTCTCGGGGGCCGGTCCCACCGTGCTCGTCCTCGCCCACGGCGCTGGCGCCGGGGAGGAGGCGGCCGCCGCGGCCCGGGCGCTGACGGCGGAGACGGGCCGTGCGTGGCGCGTGCTGGTGCCGGGCGTGGCCACCGAGGGTGCTAGGGTGGAAGCACTCCACCGCGGCTGACCTGGCCGGCCCACGGCCTCGTCGCCGGTGCGGGATCCTCGTGAGGATCGCGCGCCAGCCCGCCGCCGGCTGAGTGGACGCGGCACCCCGCTTCCGTGGAATCCACGGAGCGCGTCGCCACCCCGCCTCCCGGCCCGGTCGAGTTCCGGCTCCTCCGCTCCGCCACGCAGTGACTGCGCGCGAGCCGGGGAGGGGCCACCCCAGGGAAGACCATCAGACCCGGTTCTCAGGGCACCACTGCGTGCCCGGCCGGACGCACACTGCAGCCTCACCGCGCACCGCGCCCCCGAAGCTGCTGTCGAGGGAGAAGGAACCTTCGTGACCGAATCCACGGAACAGTCCACGCCGACCACCGGCGGAGGCCTTGCCTCGCTGAAGCTCGCGCAGCTGCAGGCCCTGGCCTCGCAGCTCGGGATCACGGGAGGCTCGCGCATGCGCAAGTCGGACCTCGTGACCGCGATCTCCGACCATCAGCGCGGCGGCTCCGTCGCCGACCGCGATGCCGCGGCCCGCGCGGAGAAGCCGGTCGAGAAGCCCGCTGACACGCCGGCCGCCGTTCCCGCCGCCTCCGGCGACGCCGAGCAGGCCCCCGCCGAGCGTCCGGCCCGCCGCCGCTCCCGCCGCGCGGAGTCCTCGGGCTCCGTCGAGACGGCCCCCGTCGCCGAGCGCGCCGAGCAGGATGCCGTGGAGACCGCCCGTGGCGGCGACTCCCGCGGCGAGGACACCCGTGCCGACGACACCCGCCGCGATGACTCCCGCCAGGAGCGTCGGGGCCGTGGCCGCCGTCGCGCCGGGGACGAGGACGCCCGCGGCCGCTCCGAGGACGCCGACGCCGCCTCCGGCGAGGACCGCGCCGCCGAGCGCGGCGAGCAGGACTCCTCGGCCTCCGGCGAGGACGACCGCGGCGGGCGTGAGGGCACCCGCGAGGACTCCGGCCGCGGACGTGGCCGAGGCCGGGACCGTGGCGGGGACCGCGAGCGCAACGACCGCGATCGTGACCGTGGCGGGGACCGCGAGCGCAACGACCGCGATCGTGACCGTGGCGGGGACCGCGAGCGCAACGACCGCGATCGTGACCGTGGCGGGGACCGCGATCGTGACCGCAGCAACGACCGGGATCGCAACGACCGTGGCGACGACGGCGGCCGCGACCGCTCCGAGGGCGGCTCCGGCCGTTCCCGCCGCGAGGACCGCAATGACGAGGGCGGGCGCCGCAATCGTCGCAATCGCAACGAGCGCGGCCGTGCCCGCCGGGGCCGCAGCAACCCCGAGGTGGACGAGGTCGAGCTGACCGAGGACGACGTCCTGCAGCCCGTGGCCGGCATCCTCGACGTGCTGGACAACTACGCGTTCGTGCGCACCTCGGGCTACCTGCCCGGCAACAACGACGTCTACGTCTCGCTGGCCATGGTCAAGCGCTACGGCCTGCGCAAGGGCGACGCCGTCGTCGGTGCGATCCGCGCCCCCCGCGAGGGCGAGAAGCCCTCGCAGAGCGTGAGCGGCAACCGCCAGAAGTTCCATGCGCTGGCCAAGATCACCACGGTGAACGGCGTGCCCGCCGCGGAGAACCCGGACCGCGTGGAGTTCGCCAAGCTCGTGCCGCTCTACCCGCAGGAGCGCCTGCGCCTGGAGACGGACCACAAGCTCGTGGGCCCGCGCGTGATCGACCTGGTCAGCCCCATCGGCAAGGGTCAGCGCGGCCTCATCGTCTCCCCGCCCAAGGCGGGCAAGACCATGGTGCTGCAGTCGATCGCCAACGCGATCACCACGAACAACCCCGAGGTGCACCTCATGATGGTGCTCGTCGACGAGCGTCCCGAGGAGGTCACCGACATGCAGCGCTCGGTGGCCGGCGAGGTCATCGCCTCCACCTTCGACCGCCCGGCCGACGACCACACCACCGTGGCCGAGCTCGCCATCGAGCGCGCGAAGCGCCTCGTGGAGATGGGCCGCGACGTCGTCGTGCTCCTGGACTCCATGACCCGCCTGGGCCGCGCATACAACCTGGCGGCACCGGCCTCGGGCCGCATCCTCTCCGGCGGCGTGGACTCCTCCGCGCTGTACCCGCCGAAGAAGTTCTTCGGCGCCGCCCGCAACATCGAGAACGGCGGCTCGCTGACCATCCTGGCCACCGCTCTCGTCGAGACCGGCTCGCGCATGGACGAGGTGATCTTCGAGGAGTTCAAGGGCACCGGCAACATGGAGCTGCGCCTGTCCCGCCAGCTCGCCGAGCGCCGCATCTTCCCGGCCGTGGACGTCAACGCGTCCGGCACGCGCCGCGAGGAGGCCCTGCTCTCCGCCGAGGAGATCAAGATCATGTGGAAGCTGCGTCGCGTGCTCTCGGGCCTCGAGCAGCAGCAGGCCCTCGAGCTGCTGACCAACAAGATCAAGGACACCGCGTCCAACGCGGAGTTCCTCATGATGGTCTCCAAGAACACGCCCGGCGCCAAGGGCGACGACTGATCCCGGCGTGACCGCCTCGGCCCCGTCCCGCGACCTGACCGGCGCGGGGCGGGGCCGTCGTGGTGGGGCGCCGCGCCGGCCCCGAGGGACGACGGCGCCCCATCCTTCCGACGACGAGAGGCCTGACCGACGTGTTCGACTCCGTTCAGACGCTGCTGGACGAACACCGCGAGCTGACCCGCCGGCTCTCGGATCCCGCCGTGCACGCGGACGCGGCGCTCGCCCGACGCCTGGGCCGGCGCTTCGCCGAGCTCGGCGCGGTCGCCGCCGCGCACGAGGTGTGGACGGTCGCGGCGGCGGACCTCGCCGACGCGCGGGAGCTCGCGGGGGAGGGCGGCGACGACGCCGCGGCGTTCGCCGAGGAGCTCCCCGGCCTCGAGGCCGCCGAGGCGGAGGCCGCCGAGCGGCTGCGCCGACTGCTCATCCCGCGCGACCCGGACGACGCCCGCGACGTGATCCTGGAGATCAAGGGCGGCGAGGGCGGCGAGGAGGCGGCCCTCTTCGCCGGCGACCTGCTGCGCATGTACCTGCGCTACGCGGAGTCCCGCGGCTGGAAGGCCGAGGTCCTCTCCGCCACCCACTCGGACCTCGGCGGCTACAAGGACGTCCACGTGGCGATCCGCGGCAGTGCCACGGACCCGGCCGAGGGCGTCTACGCCCGGCTGAAGTTCGAGGGCGGCGTGCACCGGGTCCAGCGCGTGCCCGTCACCGAGTCGCAGGGGCGCATCCACACCTCCGCCGCCGGCGTCCTCGTGCTGCCCGAGGTGGACGCCCCGGATGAGGTCCAGATCGACCCGAACGACGTCAAGACGGACGTGTTCCGCTCCTCGGGCCCCGGCGGTCAGTCCGTGAACACCACGGACTCGGCGGTCCGGCTCACCCACGTGCCCACGGGCATCGTCGTCTCGATGCAGAACGAGAAGTCGCAGATCCAGAACCGCGAGGCGGCGCTGCGCGTGCTGCGCTCCCGGCTCCTCGAACGGCAGCGCGCGGAGCAGCAGGCCGAGGACTCCGCCGCGCGCGCCGCCCAGGTGCGCACGATGGACCGCTCAGAGCGGATCCGCACCTACAACTTCCCGGAGAACCGGATCGCCGACCACCGCACGGGGTACAAGGCGCACAACCTGGACGCCGTCCTCGACGGCCAGCTCGAGGCCGTCGTCGCCTCCTGCATCGCCCTCGACGAGGAGCGCCGTCTCGCCGCCCTGGGGGAGGGGGCGTGAGCACCGCGCCGCGCGACACGGGGGCGCTCCCCGAGTGGTCCGAGCTGCTGCGGGTCGCCGTCGCCCGTCTGGCCGAGGCCGGCGTCGAGGCCCCACGCGCCGACGCCGAGGCCCTCCTGGCCCCGGTGATGGAGGCCGACCGCGGCGTGGCCCTCGCCCGCGTCTTCGCCGGCGCGCGCCCGAGCGAGGACCAGGCCCGGCGCTTCGAGCTCGCCGTGGCCCGGCGCGTGCGGCGCGACCCGCTCCAGCACATCACCGGCGTGGCGCACTTCCACGGGGTGGACCTCGCGGTGGGTCCCGGCGTCTTCGTGCCGCGGCCGGAGACGGAGCTCCTCGCCGCCGAGGGCGTCCGCGCGCTCAGGGCCCTCGACCGCCCGGCCCGCGCGGTGGACCTGTGCACGGGCTCGGGCGCCCTCGCCGCCGCGCTCGCCGCGTGGGCCCGCGCGCACGGGCGGGACGTGGCGGTCACCGCCGTCGAGCTGGACGACGCCGCCCACGCGTGGGCGCGGCGCAACCTCGAGCCGTGGGGCGTGGACCTGCGCCACGAGGACGCGCTGCTGGCGGGGGAGGACCTGGCCGGCGTCGTGGACGTGGTCCTGTCCAACCCTCCCTACGTCCCGGAGGCGGAGCTCGCCGTGCAGCCCGAGGCGCTGGCGGACCCGCCCCGCGCGCTGTACGGGGGAGACGACCGTGGGCTGTGCCTCCCGCTGGGGATCGCCGGGCGCGCAGCCGTCCTGCTGCGCCCGGGCGGCGTCTTCGCGATGGAGCACCACGAGACCCAGGGGGCCACGCTGACGGCGGCCCTCCTCGACTCCGGGGCGTTCTCCGACGTGCGGGTCCACCAGGACCTGACCGGCCGTGACCGCTGGATCGGCGCCGTGCGCACGGACCGTCCCGCGGCGGGCGGGGCGAGCCGGGGCCCGTCCCGCGGGACAGTAGTGGAAGAATGGGCGCCGTGAGTGAGTTCTTCGACGTCTCCGACCCCGCCGCGCTGGAACAGGGCATCGCCCGGGCCCGCGAGGTCCTCGCCGACCGCGCGTGCGTGGTCCTGCCCACGGACACCGTGTACGGGATCGGCGCGGACGCCTTCTCCCCCCTGGCCGTGGCCGTGCTGCTCGCCGCCAAGGGCCGGGGGCGCACCATGCCGCCGCCCGTGCTCATCGCGGACGCCAAGGTGATGGCGGGGCTGGCCTACGACGTCCCCGCGGAGGCCGAGGAGCTCGCCGATCGCTTCTGGCCCGGCGCCCTCACCCTGATCCTGAAGTCCCAGCCCACCCTGACGTGGGACCTGGGGGAGACACGCGGCACCGTGGCACTGCGCGTGCCGGACGACGCCGTCACCCGCGAGCTGCTCTACGCCGTGGGGCCCATGGCGGTCTCGAGCGCCAACCGCACCGGCCTGCCCGCGGCCACCACGGCGGTGGCCGCGCAGGAGATGCTCGGGGAGTCCGTCGCGCTGTACCTGGACGCGGGGGACCGCGCCGAGCAGGCGCCGTCCACGATCGTGGACTGCACCGTGACCCCGTTCCGCGTGGCCCGGCAGGGCGCCGTCCCGCTCGAGGAGCTGCGCGAGATCGTGCCGGACCTGCTGGCGGAGGGCGAGGAGCCGCCCGTCCCGGAGGCCATGCTGACGCCGCAGGGCACCGGCGGCGCCGACGGCCCTGCGACGACCGCCGCAGAGGTCGAATCGGCCGAGCCCGCGCCGACCGCCGCCGAGCCCGGGGCGTCCGACACCCGCGAGGCCTGAGCCCCGCCCATGCGCGCCTACCTCCTCGTGGTGGTGGTCACCGCCGTCGCGTGCGCAGCACTGACGCCGCTCGTGCGCCGCGTGGGCACCGCGGCGCACGTGTACACGCCCGCCCGCCAGCGGGACATGCACCGTGCCCCCGTGCCCAAGCTGGGCGGCGTGGCGATGGCGGCCGCGGTGCTGATCGGCCTCGCGACGGCCGGCACCGTCCCCTTCTTCCACGGCATCTTCACCGACGATGCCGCCGTGCGCGGACTGCTCGTCGCGGTGGGGATCGTGATCCTCGTGGGCATGGCCGACGACCTGTGGGACCTGCGCTGGTGGATCAAGCTGCTCGGCCAGTGCGCCGCGGCCCTCGCCGTGGCGTTCGGAGGGATCCGGATCGAGGCCATGCCGGTGGGATGGATCCCCGTGGGCAGTCCGACGGTCCAGGTCGGGCTCACGGTGTTCGCCATCGTGCTCACCATGAACGCCATCAACTTCGTGGACGGGCTGGACGGGCTGGCCGCCGGGATGGCCCTCATCGGCGGGTCGGCGTTCTTCGTCTACTCCTACCTGCTCACGCGCACGATCGACCAGTTCGACTACTCGAACCTCGCCACGCTGCTGATGGCCCTGTTGATCGGCACGTGCATCGGCTTCCTGCCGTCCAACCACCATCCGGCCCGCATCTTCATGGGCGAGGTGGGCGTGCTGCTGCTCGGCCTGCTCATGGCCTCGGCCGCCGTCGCCGTGACCGCGGACCTCGACTCCCTGGCCGGGCTCCGCTTCCGCAACGTGCCGGCCTACATGCCCATCCTCCTGCCGCTCGCCGTGCTGGCCCTGCCGCTGGCCGACCTCGTGCTCGCCGTGCTGCGCCGCACGGCCCGCGGCACGAGCCCCTTCTCCGCGGACCGCGGCCACCTGCACCACAAGCTGGTGGACGGGGGGTACACGCACGCGCAGGCGGTCTGGCTGCTGTGGCTGTGGGCCTTCCTCGTGGCCTGGGGCGTGGTGTCCCTCAACTTCGTGGACGACGCGATCGTCCTCCCCGTGCTCGCCCTCGCGCTCGCCGCAGCCGGGTGGCTCACGCTGCGGCCCCTCGCGCGCCGTCGTCGTGACGCCCGCCCCGCGGCCCGCCCCGACCAGGAGGTCCGATGACCGCCCGCACCGCCCGACCACGCCGCCGCTGGGAGAACCGCGCGGGGTGGTGGGGGATCCTCTGGTGGAGCGTGGGCGGCGCCGGCGCCGCCCTCGCGCTGACCGCGCTCGCGTTCCTGACCCTCTCCGGGCCCGGCGGCGTGCCCTCTGTCCTCACCGGCGGGGGGATCGTGCTGGCGCTCTCCGCGGTCACCGGCGCGACGACGGCGCTCGCGTGGGACCACGCCCGCGAGGCCGTGCTCCCGGTGAGCATCGGGATGTTCGTGGTGAAGATCGCCGTGTTCGGCATCCTGGTCGGGATGGCGCCGCGGCCGGGGTGGCTCGAGGCGACGCCGGCCGCCGTCGCCGCCCTCGTGGTGATCGTGGCGTGGCAGGCCGCCGAGGTGCTCGTCTTCGCCCGCACGCGCCGCTCCATCTACGCGGACTGAGCCGCGGCGCCTCCGGCCGTCCGCCCCCCGCGGAGGGCGCGATCGTCGGTGCATGACGCCTGGCCAGCGGGCCGCGTGTGCGGTACGGAACAAGGGCCGCCGTTTGGTATCGTTGCCAGCGAACACTTCGACGGCATGTTCGTGCCGCCTCTCGCCTCCGGCACCGCCTCTCAGCCCCGCATCGACGCGGGTCTCGAGCGCGGCACGGGGCGATGCCGCCGTCCAGTCGACGCATCACTTCGGAGAGGAACCGCGTGCTACCCCTCGTGCTGGCCACCAAGGAATTCGTGCCCCCGTCCATCAGTGACGGCCACCTCCCGGAGATCTTCCCGTGGATGGGTCACTACGGCACGGGCTTCGGCAAGCAGATGCTGCTCGTCCTCCTGAGCGTCGTCCTCATCACGGGCTTCTTCGCGTGGGCGATGCGCCGCCCGAAGCTGGTGCCGGGCAAGGCCCAGTGGCTCGCCGAGTCGGGCTACTCCTTCGTGCGCAACTCCATCGCCAAGGACATCCTGGGGGAGAAGCACTTCAAGCAGTGGGTGCCCCTGCTGTTCGCCCTCTTCTTCTTCGTGCTGGTGAACAACCTGTTCGGCGCCATCCCGGGGCTGCAGCTGCCCTCCTTCTCCCACGCCGGCGCCGCCTACGGCCTCGCGCTCATCGTGTATGTGATCTGGATCGGCGTCGGCCTGCGCCACCACGGCCCGCGCTACCTCAAGCTCGCCGTGGTCCCCAGCGGCGTGCCGGGCTGGATCCTCCCGCTGCTCGTGCCGCTCGAGTTCATCTCCAACTTCCTCGTGCGTCCGCTGACCCACTCCCTGCGTCTGATGGCCACGATGCTCGCCGGCCACATGATCGTCATGCTCGCCGGCGCGGGCGCCGCCTTCCTGATCACGCAGACTCACAACCTCGCGCTGCAGGGGACCGGCATCCTCGTGATCCTCGGCTCCGTGGCCCTCTACTTCCTGGAGCTGCTCATCATGTACCTCCAGGCGTTCGTGTTCACGCTCCTCACCGCCATCTACGTGCAGGGCGCGATCGACGCGAACGACCACTGACCAGCCGGGCGGCGACCTCATCCGAGATCGTCGCCACGGTCCGGCGGTTCGCCGCCACCCGACCACTCGGAGCGCCCCACGGGCGCCGCCCGGGCGGACTTACCTCCACAACCCTGCCGGCTCCCCGGCACCGTGAAAGGAACACCATGGAAATCTCGGGCTCCCTCAACCTCATCGGCTACGGCCTGGCCGCCATCGGCTCCGCCATCGGCGTGGGCCTCATCTTCTCCGCCTACATCAACGGCGTCGCCCGTCAGCCCGAGGCCCAGCGCATCCTGCAGCCGATCGCGCTGCTCGGCTTCGCCCTCGCCGAGGCCCTCGCCATCCTGGGCCTGGTCTTCGCGTTCGTCCTCTGATCCCCTGCACCGCACGGGGCGGGACGCCGTGTCCACGTCGTCCGCACCTCACGCCCTGTAGGACACACGACCGAAGGATGGTTGAAACATGATCAGCAATGGACTGATCCTCGCGGCGGCCGAGGGGGCCAACCCCCTGATCCCCAATCCGTGGGAGATCCTCGTCGTCGCGGTGGGCTTCGCCCTGCTCATGTTCATCGTCATCAAGTTCATCGTCCCGACCCTCGAGAAGTCCTACACGGACCGCGTCGAGGCGATCGAGGGCGGTCTCGCCAAGGCCGAGAAGGCCCAGGCTGAGGCGAACGCGATGATGGCGGACTACGAGTCCCAGCTGGCGGACGCCCGCACCGAGGCGAACCGCATCCGCGAGGAGGCTCGCACCGAGGCCACCCAGATCGTGGCCGAGGCCCGCGAGCGTGCCGTCGCCGAGGCGAACCGCGTCTCCGAGCAGGCCCAGGCCCACATCGCCGCGGAGCGCGCCCAGGCCGCGACGCAGCTCAAGGGCGAGGTCGGCACGCTGGCCACGACGCTCGCGAGCAAGATCGTGGGCGAGTCCCTGAACGACGATGCGCGCGCACAGCGCGTGGTCGACCGCTTCCTGGCTGATCTCGATCGGCACCAGAGCGCGGGTGTGGCCGAATGATGACGGGTGCATCGAGGGACTCCCTGACCGCCTCTCTGCAGGCTGTCGGTCCGGTGCTGGACGAGGGCGGCGTCGCCCTGGCACGCGAGCTGTTCAGCGCGCTGGACGTCGTGGACGAGCAGGGGGCGCTGCGGCGTGCCCTGACCGACCCCGCCTGGAGCACCGAGCGCCGTCACGGCCTCGTGGACTCCCTGTTCGGCACCCGGGCGACCCCCGGTGCTCTGCAGGTCCTCAAGGACCTGGCCGGCCGCCGCTGGTCGGCGGAACGTGACTTCGGCGATGCGCTGGAGACGGTGGCCGCGCATGCCGCGGCCGCCGAGTCCGCGCGTGGCGGCCATGACGGCCTGTCCGCCCTCTCGGGCGAGCTGCTGGCCTTCAACCGCCTCACCGAGGAGTCGCACGAGGTGCAGCGCGCACTGACCGACCGGCAGGCCCCCGTCGAGGCGCGGGCCGCGCTGGCCCGTCGCCTGCTGGGCAGCACCGCCAGCCCGGCCGGGCAGCTGCTCGTCGAGCGCGCCGTCACGGTTCCCCGTGGCGTCAAGCCCTCCGTGGCCGTCCGCGCGCACGCGGACGTCGTCGCCGAGCGTCAGCGCCAGTGGATCGCCGAGGTGACGGTCGCCCGTCCCCTGGGGCAGGTCCAGCAGGAGCGGCTCGCAGACGGGCTGCGCCGGACCTTCGGCCGCGACCTCGTCGTAGACGTCACGGTCGACCCCGCCGTGGTGGGGGGCATCCGGGTCCAGGTGGGCGACGACGTGATCGACGCCTCCGTGGCCAGCCGTCTCAACGACCTCCAGCGCCGGATGGCCGGCTGACCCCTCGGTCGGCCCCGGACGCACCGCAGAACACACCACCGCATCATCGTCACGTCGATGATCACCAAGCACAGAGAGCAGGGACTGCAGATGGCCGAATTGACCATCAATGCCGACGACGTCCGCAATGCCTTGAACGATTTCGCGGCATCCTACGAACCGTCCGGCACCGAGCGCACCGAGGTCGGCCGCGTCATCTCCGCGGCGGACGGCATCGCGCGTGTGGAGGGCCTCCCCTCCGTCATGGCGAACGAGCTGCTGCGCTTCGAGAACGGGATCCTGGGCCTGGCCCAGAATCTGGACAGCCGCGAGATCGGCGTCGTCGTCCTCGGAGAGTTCCAGCACATCCGCGAGGGCATGGAGGTCCAGCGCACCGGGGAGATCCTCTCCGTGCCGGTGGGCGACGCCTTCCTCGGTCGCGTGGTGGATCCGCTGGGCGAGCCCATGGACGACCTGGGCCCGATCGAGTCCGAGGGCCGCCGTGCCCTCGAGCTGCAGGCCCCCACGGTGACCCAGCGCAAGTCGGTGCACGAGCCGCTCCAGACCGGCATCAAGGCGATCGACGCCATGATCCCGATCGGCCGCGGCCAGCGTCAGCTGCTCATCGGCGACCGCCAGACCGGCAAGACCGCCATCGCCGTGGACGCCATCCTGAACCAGCGCGCCAACTGGGCCACCGGAGATCCTCAGAAGCAGGTCCGCTGCGTCTACGTGGCCGTCGGCCAGAAGGCGTCGACCATCGCCGGCGTCCGCGCCACCCTCGAGGAGGCCGGCGCCCTGGAGTACACCACCATCGTGGCCTCCCCGGCGTCCGACCCGGCCGGCTTCAAGTACCTCGCCCCCTACGCCGGCTCGGCCATCGGCCAGCACTGGATGTACGGCGGCAAGCACGTGCTGATCATCTTCGACGACCTCTCCAAGCAGGCCGAGGCCTACCGCGCCGTGTCCCTGCTGCTGCGTCGTCCGCCGGGACGCGAGGCCTACCCCGGCGACGTGTTCTACCTCCACTCCCGCCTGCTCGAGCGCTGCGCCAAGCTCTCGGACGAGCTGGGTGCGGGCTCCATGACCGGCCTGCCGATCATTGAGACCAAGGCGAACGACGTCTCGGCGTACATCCCGACCAACGTCATCTCCATCACCGACGGACAGATCTTCCTGCAGTCGGATCTCTTCAACGCCAACCAGCGTCCCGCCGTGGATGTGGGCATCTCGGTGTCCCGCGTCGGCGGCGCCGCGCAGGTCAAGGCCATGAAGAAGGTCTCCGGCACGCTGAAGCTGGACCTGGCGCAGTACCGCGACCAGCAGGCGTTCTCCATGTTCGCCTCGGACCTGGATCCGGCCACGCGCCGCCAGCTCGCCCGCGGCGAGCGCCTCATGGAGCTCCTGAAGCAGCCCCAGTACTCGCCGTACCCGGTCGAGGAGCAGGTCGTGTCCATCTGGGCCGGCTCCAAGGGCCACCTGGACGAGGTGCCGGTGGAGGACGTGCTCCGCTTCGAGCGGGAGTTCCTCGATCACCTGCGCCGCCGCGACACCGTGCTCGGCGACATCGCCGCCACGGGCAAGCTCGAAGACGCGACCCTCTCCTCCCTCGAGGCGGAGATCGCGGACTTCAAGAAGGGCTTCCAGGTCTCGGGCCACGGCGTCGCCGACAACGAGAAGCACGCCGCGATCGGCCAGGACCAGGTCGCGCAGGAGCAGATCACCAAGCAGAAGCGCTGACCGAAGGTCGGTGAGGTCAGCGGTCCGGCGTCGGGCCCCCCACGGGGACGACGCCGGGCCGCCCTCCCGCCAGGGAAAGGATCACCATGGGAGCCCAGATCCGGGTCTACCGTCAGAAGATCGCATCGACCTCGTCGATGAAGAAGATCTTCAAGGCGATGGAGCTGATCGCCACGTCCCGCATCACCAAGGCCCGTGAGCGCGTCAACGCGTCGCTGCCGTATGCGAACGCGATCACCCGCGCCGTCTCGGCCGTGTCGAGCCAGCACGACATCGACCACGTCCTCACCACCGAGTCCCCGAACCCCACGCGGGCGGCCGTGCTGATCCTCTCGTCGGACCGCGGCCTCGCCGGCGCATACTCCGCGAACGTGCTGCGCAAGGCCGAGCAGCTGCTCACGCGTCTGCACGGGGAGGGACGCGAGGTCGACATCTACGTCGTCGGCCGCAAGGCGCAGACGTACATGGACTTCCGCGGGCGCGAGTACAAGCGCCTGTGGACGGGCCAGACCGACGCCCCCGTCGCCGAGCGCGCCACCGAGATCGGTGAGACGCTCGTCGAGGCCTTCCTCACGGACACCGCGGCGGGCGGCGTGGACGAGATCCACGTGGTCTTCACCGAGTTCGTCTCCCTCGTGAAGCAGAACCCGCACGTCGTGCGGCTCCTGCCGCTCGAGGTCGTGGAGGAGGACGTCGCGACCGCGGAGGAGGTCCTGCCGCTCTACGAGTTCGAGCCGGACGCCGACGAGGTCCTCGACGCCCTGCTGCCGAAGTACATCGAGTCGCGCATCTTCAACGCCATGCTCCAGTCGGCGGCCTCTGAGCTCGCCAACCGTCAGCGGGCCATGAAGTCGGCGGGCGACAACGCCTCGAGCCTCATCAAGGAGTACACGCTCCTGATGAACAACGCCCGACAGGCCGAGATCACCCAGGAGCTCACCGAGCTCATCGCGGGCGCGGACGCGCTCAACAACTCCTGAGCCTTCCCTCGGCTCGACTGACCCGCCATCCACACACGATAGAAGTGAGAGAGATGACTGCCACCATCACCGACCACGGCACCGGCACCCCGGCCCGTGGCGCCACCGGGCGCGTCGCCCGGGTCATCGGCCCCGTGATCGACGCCGAGTTCCCCGGCAACGCCATGCCCGAGATCTACAACGCCCTGACCACCGAGATCGAGCTCAACGGCCAGAAGCGCACCGTGACCTTCGAGGTCGCCCAGCATCTGGGCGACAACATGGTCCGCGCCGTCTCCCTGCAGTCCACCGACGGCCTCGTCCGCGGCGCCGACGTGCTGGACTCGGGCGCCCCCATCTCCGTCCCCGTGGGCGATGCGGTCAAGGGCCACATCTTCAACGTGCTCGGCGAGACCCTGGACATGCCGACCTCGGAGCTCGGCGACGTCGAGCGCTGGCCGATCCACCGGCCGGCCCCGAACTTCGCCTCCCTCGAGGGCTCCACCGAGATGATGGAGACGGGCATCAAGGTCATCGACCTGCTGACCCCCTACATCAAGGGCGGCAAGATCGGCCTGTTCGGCGGCGCCGGCGTGGGCAAGACCGTGCTCATCCAGGAGATGATCACCCGTGTGGCCCGCAACTTCGGCGGCACCTCCGTGTTCGCCGGCGTCGGCGAGCGCACCCGCGAGGGCAACGACCTCTGGGTCGAGATGGACGAGGCCGACGTGCTCAAGGACACCGCCCTGGTGTTCGGCCAGATGGACGAGCCGCCGGGCACGCGCCTGCGCGTGGCCCTCTCGGCCCTGACCATGGCGGAGTACTTCCGCGATGTGCAGAACCAGGACGTGCTGCTCTTCATCGACAACATCTTCCGCTTCTCGCAGGCCGGCTCCGAGGTCTCCACGCTGCTGGGCCGCATGCCCTCGGCCGTGGGCTACCAGCCGAACCTCGCGGACGAGATGGGTGTGCTCCAGGAGCGCATCACCTCGACGCGCGGCCACTCCATCACCTCGATGCAGGCCGTGTACGTCCCCGCGGACGACTACACCGACCCGGCCCCGGCGAACGTGTTCGCGCACCTCGACGCGACCACCAACCTGACCCGTGACCTCGCGTCCCGTGGCCTGTACCCCGCCGTGGACCCGCTGGCCTCGACCTCGCGCCTGCTGGATCCGCAGTACGTCGGCCAGGACCACTACGACACCGCCATCCGCGTGAAGCAGATCCTCCAGAAGAACAAGGAGCTGCAGGACATCATCGCGATCCTCGGTGTGGACGAGCTCGGCGAGGAGGACAAGATCACCGTGGCGCGCGCCCGCAAGATCGAGCAGTTCCTCTCGCAGAACACCTACACCGCCAAGCAGTTCACGGGTGTCGAGGGCTCGACCGTGCCGGTCAAGGACACCGTCGAGGGCTTCAAGGCGATCGCCGACGGCGAGCTCGACCACGTCGCCGAGCAGGCCTTCTACAACGTGGGCGGCCTGGACGACGTCGAGCGCGAGTGGGCCAAGATCCAGGCCGAGGGCTGATCCGTCATGGCTGAGCTCGAGGTGGAGATCGTCTCCGAGGAGAGGTCCATCTGGAAGGGCGCGGCGTCGGCCGTCTCGGCGCGCACCTACCAGGGTGAGATCGGCATCCTCCCGGGCCACACCCCGCTCCTCGCCGTGCTCGGCGACGGCGAGGTCGTGGTGCGCACCGCCGACGGCGGGACCGTGACCGCGCAGGCCAACGGCGGGTTCTTCTCCGTCGACCACGACCGCGTGGTGATCGCCGCGACGTCCGCCCGCCTGGGCGACGCCGCAGCCGTCTGAGCCGCGCGGTCCAGGCACGACCATGAGGGGCCCGGTGCTCATCGTCCTGGTCGGCGTGCTGGCAGTCCTCGGACTGCTGGCCGTCGCCGGACTGGTGCGGCACCGGGCCCTCCTGCGTGCGCCGGGGTCGTTCCCGGGGATCGCGGTCACCGGTCGGGGACGGCCCCGGCGGGTGATCGGCCGCTACGACGAGCGCGTCCTGGTGTTCAACGGGTTCATGCCCGCCGGCCCGCTCGCGTGGCGGGGGGAGCGCTGGGCGCTCCAGATGGACCGGGTGCCGGATGCGGCGCCCGAGGGTCAGACGGTCCTCGACGTCCGCGGGGGCAGCGAGCCGGTCCGCCTGACGGTGGACGAGGCCGACGCCGGCGCCCTCCGCGCGTGGTGCGAGGCCGGGCCGTCCCAGGCCGCGCAGCTGTGGTGGCGCAGCGACGGGTCCACCCCCCGCACGCGCCGCTGACCCCGGTCGGCCCGCTGAACGGAGAGGGCCTCATCCTGCCGGCGTGACCCGTGTCAGCGTCCGCACGAGCACGGTCCGCGTCCCCGCGGGGCCCCACACCACGACGCCGGCCCGCGCCGGGTCGTCCCCGTCGCAGGCCTCCGCGCCGAGGCTCTCGCGGGGCACGTGGGTCGCCGCCCGCAGGACGGCGTCGGGGTCGAGACCGCGGCGCAGCAGCGCCGCGACGGAGTCCGCGAGGGACCGGCGGCCGCCCGCGAGCGGGGCCTCCTCCGCTCCGGTCGACGCCGGCGTGCGCCCCAGCCGGGGCGCGTCGTGGCCCGCGTGGATCGTGCGCGGGCCGAGGCGGTGCCGCGTTCCCGGCGCGGCGCCGGTCGCGGCGACCGCATCGGAGACGAGGCACACGGCCGGGGCCAGGGCCGGATCGCCCAGCAGCAGGTCCACGAGGTGGTGGGAGACGTGGACGTCGTCGGCGATGAGCTCGAGGCGGAGCCGCCCCCGGCGGGCGGCGTCCAGGAGCAGCGGCAGCGGTCCCGGCTCGCGGTGGTGGAAGCCGCGCATCGCGTTGAACAGGTGGGTGACCACGGGGCGCGGAGCCCGTCCGCCGGACCGCTCCGTCCTCCGGCGCAACGCCTCCCACCGGTCGAGCGCCGCCCTCGCCGCGGGCAGGTCCGCGTCGGTGTGGCCGAGGCACGGCACGGTCCCGGCCGCAGCCAGCTCCCGCTCCAGCGCGGCCGACCCGGCGAGCTCCGGGGCCAGCGTCATGGTGCGCACGAGGCCCCGCGGCCGGCCGCGCAACGCAGCACGGACCGCGTGGCCGGCGGCCGAGGCGGGCGTGCACAGCGCGGCCCGGTCGTGGGCGCCGGCGCGGGCGGGGGAGAGGAACGGGCCCTCGAGGTGCACGCCGGCCAGCGAGCCCTCCTCCCACAGCGGCCGCAGCCGGTCGAGGGCGGAGGCCAGATCCGCGGCGGGCAGTGCCGGCAGCGAGCCGATCACGGTCCCCACCCCGGCGCGGCGCCCGCGCTCGAGCCAGGCGGCCACGTCTCCGACGGGAGAGGTCGCCAGGTCCACCCCGGCGCCCCCGTGGACGTGATGGTCCAGGAGCGGTCCGGTCACGCGCACGGCGTCCCGGCCCACGCCCGGCTCCGCCGCGGCGGCCACCACCTCGCGCGGCGCCGCCTCGGCGGGGCCGGCCCACACGAGGCGCGCGCCGTCG
The DNA here is from genome assembly GCF_044872765.1 of Micrococcus antarcticus. NCBI lineage: Bacteria > Bacillati > Actinomycetota > Actinomycetes > Micrococcales > Micrococcaceae > Micrococcus > Micrococcus antarcticus. The sequence continues at coordinate 86,215 of NZ_CP085253.1, forward strand.
TCGCCCGGTCCGGCCTCCGGAGTCTCCGCCCACGTCACCAGCCATTCCACCGGGGCCGCTCCGTGGTCCGCGGCCACCCACGGCGCGCGGGCGGAGCGCAGCGGGCCCGTCGGGGGCGCCGGATCAGAAGAGGCGGGACTCGGCATCGTCCACGCCGCGCATCGCGTCATAGTCGAGGGTGACGCAGCGGATGCCGCGGTCCTCGGCGAGGGTGCGGGCCTGCGGCTTGATCTGCTGCGCTGCGAACACGCCGCTCACGGGCGCGAGGAGGGGGTCGCGGTTCATCAGCTCGAGGTAGCGGGTGAGCTGCTCCACGCCGTCGATGTCCCCGCGGCGCTTGAGCTCCACGGCCACGGTGCCGTCCGGGCCCTTGGCCAGGATGTCCACGGGGCCGATGGCCGTCATGTACTCGCGGCGCACGAGCGTGTGCCCGTCGCCGAGCAGCTCGATCTGCTCCGCGAGCAGGCGCTGCAGATCCGCCTCCACGCCGTCCTTCACGAGCCCCGGGTCCACGCCGAGCTCGTGGGAGACGTCCGAGAGGACCTCCTCGAGCAGCACCAGCAGCCGGTCGTCCGACTTCTTCGCCTGGACGCGCCACACGGCGACGACGCCCTGGGCCGCCTGCTCCTCGCTCGGCTCCTCGACATGGAGGGTGGCCGGCGGGCTCATCCAGTTGAGGGGCTTGTAGGAGCCGCCGTCGGAGTGGACCAGCACCGAGCCGTCCGCCTTCACCATGAGGAGGCGGGTGGCGGAGGGCAGGTGGGCGTTGAGGCGGCCCTCGTAGGTCACGGAGCAGCGGGCAATGACGAGGCGCACCGGTCCAGTCTAGGCGCGGGCCCGCCCCTCGGCGCCGCGGCGGACGGCGCTGTGCCAGCATGGACGCATGCCCCGCTCCCACCGCCCGCGCCGCTCGTCCGCTCCGCGCCGGGGCGAGCGGTCGGGGTCGGGGGACGCCTCACGACGCTCCCGCCCCGGTCCAGGCCGGGTCGATCCCCTCGAGGAGCGCCTCGGCCTGGACCCGGGCTACGCGCACGAGAGCGGCAGCGACGGCGGCTGGCACGTGCGCCAGATCCCCGCGTGGCGCGCGGTGAAGGACTACTCCTGCCCCGGCTGCGGACGCGTGATCCGCCAGGGCCAGGCCCACCTCGTGGCGTGGCGCTCCGACTGGATCATGGGAGACGCGGACGCCGGAGAGGACCGGCGCCACTGGCACCCCGTGTGCTGGCGCACGAGGGCCAGCCGCTGAGGATCGTCCCGGTCACCGGGTCTCCTGCCGCGGGATGAACACCTCGCGGACGATCAGCAGCAGGGCGGCCGCCGTCGGGATGGCCATGAGCGCCCCGAGCACGCCGAGCAGGGTGCCGCCCGCGATCACGGCGATCACCGCGACGGCGGCGGGCACGTCCACCGCGCGGGACATGACGCGGGGGGAGACGACGTAGGCCTCGACCTGCAGGTAGACGACGTAGATCGCCGCGAACAGCGCGGCGGACTGCCACGAGTCCAGGAGGGAGATGAGGGTGATGACCGTCCCGCCGATCATCGCCCCCACGAGCGGGATGAACGCCATGATGGCGGCGAAGAACGCGAGCAGGGCCGCGAACGGGGTGCCGGCGATGCTCATGGCGATGAAGGCGACCGTGGCGTTCAGCGCGGCCACGAGGGTCTGGCCCATGACGTAGAGGCCCACGGAGGAGGTGATCTCCTCCGAGAGCTCACGGACACGCGCGCGGCGCGAGCGGGGCGCCAGGCGGTAGGCCCAGTGCTTGATGTGCGGCAGGGAGGAGAGGAAGTACAGGGTCAGGACCACCACGACCACCGTGACGAACAGGGAGTTCAGCACGGTTTGGCCGAGGCCCACGATCCCGCCGAAGAGGGCGGCCACCGAGGCTCCGTCGCCGTTGAGCTGGTCCGTGTGCTGGCGCACCGCGTCCTGGATGTGGAACTGGGCGTCGAGGGCGAGGAACCACTCCGAGCGCATCACCTCCTCCACCGTCGCGGGGATCTCCTCCGCGAGCTGGGTGGACTGCTCCACCGCGGTGGGGATCAGCAGGGAGATGAAGGCGGCCGCGACGGCTGCGAGGCCCAGGGCGGCCACGAGGACTCCGGCCCAGCGGGGGGCTCCCCATCGCTCGAAGCGGCGCACGATGGGGTCCAGGCCGAGGGCGATGAACAGGGCGGCCATGATCATCACGAGCAGCTGCTGGTTGGTGGCTAGGAATCCCAGGACGGCGAGGGCGAGCAGGACGCCCGTCGTGAGCAGGAAACCGGTGCTCACCGGCGATCGGAACGAGACCGTGGGGGTCGCCTCGGTGGGCTCCGGGACCGGCTCGTCCTGTGCGGCGTCGTCGCCGGGCGCGGTCGCCGGGCCGGAGCGGCGCCAGGCGAGGGGGCGCAGACTCAGGCGGCCGCGGACCGGGGAGCCCTCCGGCGGAGCGCCGACCGTGCTGGAGCCGGCCGGGGTGGACGGGTGCGCGGAGGCACGGGCCGGGCTCGTGGACGCGCCGTGGGTGGGCAAGGCGGCGTCCGGCGCGGCCTGGGGCGCCTGGTCCTCGGGATGATGCACGGGACCAGGGTACGGCAGGGGCCGCGGCGGAGGTGGCCGCGGGCGCCCCGGCCGGTCGAGCGTCTACCGTGGATCCCAGACCGTCTCGAAAGGACCGTGCACCGTGACCTCCCAGCCCTCCTCCGCCGCCCCGTCCCACCTGCGCGGGGCTGTCGACCTGTCCTCTCTGCGCTCGCCCCGGCCCGCCGCGGGCACCGGCACGGCGGGACCGAGCCCGGACGCGATGCCCGAGGGCTCATGGGTGATCCCGCAGGCGGACCAGCAGATGTTCCAGCAGCTCGTGCAGCTCTCCGCGCAGGTCCCCGTCCTCCTGCACCTCCACGTCCCGGGGGACCAGACGAGCGAGGCCCTGTACACCCAGTTCGCCGACGCCGTGGACGCCCAGGCGGGCCGCCTCGTCATGGCGCGCTTGGACGTCGTGGCAGACCCCGGGCTGCTGCAGGCCATCGGCCTGCCCGCGGGCCCGGCCGTCCTCGCGGTGGTGGCCGGCCAGCCCGTGCCGCTCGTGAACCAAGCCGTGCCGGAGGAGACCCTCGCCCAGCTCCTGGGCGAGATCCTCGAGGTCGCTCGCCAGAACGGCGTGTCCGGCACCGTGCCTCCCGTCGCGGACGCGCGTCCCGGCGCGGGCGGCGAGCCGGCACCGGCAGCGCCCCCCGTGCCCCCGCTGCACCGGGCAGCCCACGAGGCCCTCGCCGCCGACGACATGCCCGCCGCCGTCGCCGCGTGGGAACGGGCGCTCGCCGAGAACCCGGCGGACGCCGTCGCCCTGCAGGGCCGCTCCGCCGCCCAGCTGCTCCTGCGCACGCAGGACGCGGACGCCGCCGCGGTGCGCGCGGGGGCGGCCGAGCGTCCCGACGACGCGGCCGCGCAGATCGCGGTGGCGGACCTCGACGTGCTCGGCGGCCACGTCGAGGACGCGTTCGCCCGCCTGGTCCGCTTCATCGCCGGCCATCACGGCGAGGCGCGCGAGGACGTGCGCTCCCACCTCGTCGACCTCTACACCGTGGTGGGCGTGGACGACCCGCGCGTGCAGGCCTCGCGTCGCCGCCTCGCCGCCGCCCTGTACTGAGCGTCACGGCGCGGCGACGCCCCGCGGGCGTGTCCTGAGCGCCCCGCGGCTCCGCCAGGTGGGGGAGGAGGGGCCGGCGAGATCATCCCCAGGGCGGAGGCGAAGCCTGTCAGCGCGCTGTTAGCGTCGGCGGCATGATCGCCGCCCCCGAGCCTCCGCTCCGCCGCGCCCACGACAGCCCTGACCCGGACCTCGCCCTCGTCACCCGGGCGCTGGCCAAGCGATTCGGGGACAGGACGGCCCTCGCGGGCCTGGACCTGGAGGTTCCGGCGGGCTCGTTCTTCGGCGTCGTGGGCCCGAACGGTGCGGGCAAGACCACGGCGCTGTCCATGGCCACGGGCCTGCTCCGCCCGGACCACGGCCAGGCCTGGATCCACGGCGTGGACGTGTGGGCGCAGCCCCTCGAGGCCAAGCGCCGCGTGGGCGTGCTCGCCGACGGCGTCCGCACGTTCGACCGCCTCACCGGCGCGCAGCTGGTCACCTACGCGGGCCTGCTCCACGGCCTCGACGCCGAGACCGTGGCCCAGCGCACCGCCGACCTGCTGCGCGTCATGGACCTGCAGGACGCCGGCCGCAAGCTCGTCGTGGACTACTCCGCGGGCATGACCAAGAAGGTCAACCTGGCCGCCGCGATGGTCCACGCCCCGGACGTCCTGGTGCTCGACGAGCCGTTCGAGGCCGTCGACCCCGTCTCCGCCGCGAACATCCGCGACATCCTGAACGACTACGTCGGCCGCGGCGGCACCGTGATCGTCTCCAGCCACGTGATGGACCTCGTGCAGCGCATGTGCACGCACGTCGCCGTCATCGCCGACGGCACCCTGCGCGCCACCGGCACGGTGGAGGAGGTCCGCGCCGGGCGCGACCTCGAGGAGCGCTTCGTGGACCTCGTCGGCGGGCGCCACACGGGGGAGGGCCTCGCATGGCTGTGAACGGCATGGCCGCCACCCTTGTCCGCCTGCGCTGGGCGCTCACCGTCAACCAGTGGCGCCGCTCCCCGTTCACGCTCGTGATGAGCATCATCGGCGCGCTGTACATCCTCGGGGCGGCGGTCTTCCTCGTCGTCGGGCTCACCGTGGCCCTGCCGGGCGAGGACGTCGCGTTCCGCGGGGTGCTCACCGTCCTGGCCACCTCGGTGGTCGTCCTGCTGTGGCTCGTGCTGCCGCCGCTCGTCACCGGCGTGGACGCCACTCTGGACCCCCGCAGCTTCCTCGTCTACCCGGTGCCCGTCGGCACGCTCGTCCGCGGTCTGCTCCTCAGCGCCTTCACGACGCCGGTCGGGATCGCCACGCTGATCGTCACCCTGGGCGTCGCGGCGTCCTGGCGGGACCAGCCGGCCGCGCTCGCCTTCGGCCTGGTCGGGGCCGTCATCACCGCGGTCGCCGCCGTCTCCCTGGGCTACGGCGTCACGGGGATGATCTCGGCCTATGCCGGCCGCCGCCGGGTGCGCGAGACGGTCTCCGTGCTGCTCATGATCCCGCTCATGCTCGGCGGCATCGCCTTCGCCCAGGCCGCCGAGTCCTTCGACACGCTCATGGCCGGCGCGCCGCCCGTGGCCGAGGCCGCCTCCTGGACGCCGTTCGGCGCCGGGGCGGCCGCCGCCTGGGCCGCCGCCGAGGGACGCTGGGGGCTGGCGGCCGTGCGGCTCGCCGTCGCCCTCCTCTGGTGCGCCCTGGCCCTCGCCCTGTGGCACCTGGCCGTCCGCCGCACGGTGCGGCCCGTGGGCGTCGGGGGCGGGCCGGCGCGTGAGGCGAAGGCGGCCGCCGCCGACCCGCGTCCGCTGCGCTGGCTCGGCCGCCCCGCCACGGGCCCCCGCACCGCGATCGCGGCCCGCGCGCAGCACTACTGGTTCACGGACCCGCGCTACATGGCCGGCCTCATCACCATCCCGCTCATGGCCGTGCTCCTGTGGTTCACGGGCAGCATCGGCGAGGACGGCGCCGGACCGGCTGTGTTCCTGGCCATGGCGCCCATCACGGCGTGGGCGCTGGCCCACTCCCTCTCGGCGGACATCGCCTACGACCACACGGCGTTCCACCTGCACGTCGTCGCCGGCGTGAAGGGGACCGACGACCGGATCGGGCGGCTCATGGGCATGCTCGGCTGGGGCGTCCCGCTCGTCGTCGTGGTGGCCGTGGCCACGTGCGCCGCAGCGGGGGACTGGGGCGCGCTGCCCGCCGTGCTGGGCCTGTCCCTCGGTCTCCTCGGCTCCGTGTGCGGCCTCGCCGCGCTCGTCTCCGCGCGCTGGGTCTACCCGGTGCCGAAGCCCGGCGACAGCCCGTTCCAGCAGCCGCAGGGCGCGATGGTCCGCACCATGGTCGTGCAGTTCGGCGCGCTCCTGGCCTCGGCGGCCATGGCCCTGCCGATGCTCATCCCCGCGATCGTGTTCTCCGTGACGCGGCAGCCCGTGTGGTCCTGGGTCGCGCTCGCGGTGGGCCTGGCGTGGGGCGCGCTGCTGCTCTGGCTGGGCGTTCGGCTCGGCGCCCGCTGGTACGACCGGGCGCAGGCCGAGACCTTCCAGGCCGTGAAGGCGTTCTGACCGACTGGCTAGGATGGGCCGCATGAGTGTGACCGGCGAACCCGACCTGAACGACCCCTTCGCGCCCGCCGGCGGCGGCACCTCCGTCCTGGAGCGCGAGGAGCAGCTCCAGGACATCGAGCCGGGCGACCACGAGCGATTCGCGCACTACGTGCGCAAGGAGAGGATCATGGAGTCCGCCCTGTCCGGCGCGCCCGTGATCGCGCTGTGCGGCAAGGTGTGGGTGCCGGGCCGCGACCCGGAGAAGTTCCCCGTGTGCCCCACGTGCAAGGAGATCTACGAGGGACTGCGCGATCCCCAGGACGGCGACGGCGACTCCGGCTCGGGCGGCGGCAAGCGCGGGTTCTTCGGCGGTCGCGGGCGTGGCTGAGGCCGCTCGTCGATGAGCGGCACCCTCTTCGGCGGGCCTGACCCCGCAGACTCCGACGCGTCCGGCGCCGTCCCGTCCGCCGGCGTCCAGCCCGATCTCTTCCACGTGGGCGAGGACCTGCCCCCGGCCCTGCCCGAGCGTGCAGCCTGGGGCACCGCCCCCAAGCTGCGCCAGTGGCAGCAGGAGGCCCTCGAGAAGTACCTCTCGGCCTCCCCGCAGGACTTCCTCGCCGTCGCCACCCCCGGTGCGGGCAAGACGACCTTCGCGCTCCGCGTGGCCAAGATCCTCATGGACGCCGGTGTGGTGCAGCGGCTGACCGTGGTCGCGCCCACGGACCACCTCAAGCGGCAGTGGGCGGACAACGCGGCGCGCGTGGGCCTGGCGATCGACCCGAACTTCAAGAACGCGGACGGACGGCACGGCGCGGAGTACCGCGGCGTGGCGCTGACCTACGCGCAGGTGGCCAACAAGCCGGTGCTGCACCGCAACCGCACCGAGGCCGCCAAGACGCTGGTGATCCTCGACGAGATCCACCACGGCGGCGACGCCCTGAGCTGGGGCGAGGGCATCAGGGAGGCGTTCGAGCCGGCCGCGCGCCGCCTCGCGCTGACCGGCACCCCCTTCCGCTCGGACACCTCCACCATCCCGTTCGTGCAGTACGTGGACGGGCCCGACGGGCTCTCCCGCTCGAAGGCGGACTACACGTACGGCTACGGGCCCGCGCTGCGGGACAACGTGGTGCGGCCGGTCATCTTCATGGCCTACTCGGGGCAGATGCGGTGGAAGACCTCGACGGGCGAGGTCATGGAGGCCCAGCTCGGCGAGGCGGCCACGAAGGACATCACGGCATCGGCCTGGCGGACCGCGCTGGACCCGCAGGGCGAGTGGATCCCCTCCGTGCTCAAGGCCGCGGACCAGCGCCTCACCGAGGTGCGGCGCAACGTGCCCGACGCCGGCGGCCTGGTGATCGCCTCGGACCACGAGGACGCCCGCGCCTACGCCGCCCAGCTCGAGGCGCTGACCGGCCAGAAGCCGGCCGTCATCCTCTCGGACGACAAGGGCGCCTCGGACCGCATCGACGAGTTCGCCGCCTCGGACGAGCGCTGGATGGTGGCCGTGCGCATGGTGTCCGAGGGCGTGGACGTGCCCCGACTCTGCGTGGGCGTCTACGCGACGTCCACGTCCACGCCGCTGTTCTTCGCGCAGGCCGTGGGCCGCTTCGTGCGATCGCGGCGCCGTGGGGAGACCGCATCCGTCTTCCTGCCCTCCGTGCCGCAGCTGATGCTCCTGGCCAACGAGATGGAGCTCGAGCGGGACCACGCCCTGGACCGCCGCGAGGGCGCCGTCGAGGTGGAGGACCTCGAGGACGCCCCCGAGGAGGACCTCATCGCGCAGGCCAACCGGGAGGAGAAGGGGTCGGACTCCCTGACGGGCGCCAAGTTCGAGGCGCTCGAGTCCCGGGCGAGCTTCGACAAGGTGCTCTTCGACGGCGGCGAGTTCGGCCTCGGCGGCGCCGTGGGCTCGGCCGAGGAGCAGGACTTCCTCGGCATCCCCGGCCTGCTCGACGCCGACCAGGTCTCCGCCCTGCTGCGCCAGCGCCAGGCGGAGCAGGTCCAGCGCCGCCCGAAGGCTGCCGAGCCGAAGGAGCCGGCTGAGGTGGTGGACCACCGGCGCATGAAGGAGCTGCGCGCCGAGCTGTCCAAGCTGGTGTCGGCGTGGTCCGCGCGCTCGGGCACCCCGCACGGCGTGATCCACAACCGGCTCCGCGAGGTCAGCGGCGGCCCGGCAGTGGCCCAGGCGTCCCAGGACCAGCTGGAGAAGCGGATGTCCACGATCCGCGGGTGGTTCGTCGGGCGGAGGTGAGTCGTCGGAGGCGGCCCGGACAGGGCGGACCGCCGGACCGAGCCGTCCTCACCCAGGGCCGTCTGGACGTCTCGGTCGGCTGGATGCGGCTTGGCTCGACCGCGGGCGCCCAGCTCGGACGTCAGCGCAGGGGGCGCAGGTACCGCTCGGGAGACGCGAGGAACGCGCGGTGGTGCCGGACGAACGGGAGGTCGTCGTAGGCCGTCGGCGTGACGCCGTCCTCGTCGAGCAGCAGGATCCGGGCTCCTGGCAGCGCCGCGAGCACGGGGGAGTGCGTGGACAGGACGACCTGGGACCCCGCCTCGACCATGATCCGCAGGTGGACCAGGAGCGCGAGGCAGCTCTCGAAGGACAGCGCGGACTCGGGCTCGTCGAGAATCCAGAGGCCGCGCACGCCGGCACGCTCCTCGCAGAACTGCAGGAACGCCTCGCCGTGGCTGCGCAGGTGCAGGGTCGATCCCGGAATCGTGGACTCCAGGTACGTGAACAGCCCGTACATGCTCTCGGCCCGCAGGAACACGCCGCCCCTGGGCGCTCCCGCCCCACGCGCGAGCTGCAGGTGCTCGGCGAGGTCGGAGGAGGTCCGCCGCGTCTCGTGGAACACGTGGCGGGTGCCGCCCTCCGCGTTGAGGCCGAACGCCTCCGCGATCGCCTCGACGACCGTGGACTTCCCCGCCCCGTTCGCCCCGACGATCACGGTGGCGTCGCCGAGGTCGAGGCCGTGGTCCAGCAGGTGGCGCACCGCCGGGATGTCGGCAGGCCACACGGTCCGGTCGGCGGGGGAGAGCGGGTGCTCCGTCACCCGGCGCACGGGGCGGTCCCAGGCGCGCGTGTCCGGCGCGTCGTCCCGGGCCATCCGGCTCAGAGCTCCTCGGCGAGCTCCAGCACGGCCCCGGCGGCCTCCATCTCGTGGAGGGCCGCCTGGCCTGCGGCCTCGTCCACGGCCGCGCACAGGTCGGTCAGCACCGTCACCTCGTAGCCGGCGTCCACAGCGTCCAGGACGGTGGCCCGCACGCAGTGGTCGGTGGCGAGGCCGACGACGGTCAGCGCCTCCACCTCCTGATCGCGCAGCCACTCGTCCAGGCCCGGAGCGCCCTCGGCGACGGCGCGGGCCGCCCCCTGGGTCGCGCCGTGGGGGCCGGCCGGGGCGCCGGCCTCGTCACCGGACCGGACGGCGTCGGGCTCCCCGAGGAAGCCCTCGAAGCCGGAGTACGCGGCGGTGCGGGCGCCTTTGAGGAACTCCGCCTCCACATACTCGGCGTCCAGGTCCGGGTGCAGCTCGGCGCCGCGGGTGCCGGCCACGCAGTGCACGGGCCACGTGGCGCGGAAGTCGGGCTCCTCGCCCTCGGACGCGAAGTGCGTGCCAGGATCCACGTGCCAGTCGCGCGTGGCGACGACGGCGGTGTAGCGGTCCACGTGCTCGTCCAGGTGCTCGCTGATCGCCGCGGCGACGGCGGCGCCGCCCGTGACGGCGAGCGATCCGCCCTCGCAGAAGTCGTTCTGGACGTCGACGATGATCAGGGCGCGGGTGAGGTCGGGCATGTCAGTGCTCCTGGATGAGGGTGGGGATCGCGGGCTCGCCGGACTGCAGCCGAGCGACGCTCGGCGGCAGCTCGCGCAGGGAGGCGGCGTGGCGCTCGGCGGCGCGGGTCACGGCCTCGGGGCCGGTCCAGCCGGGCAGCAGCTCGCCGTCACGGACGAACTCCTGGATGAGCGGACGGTCGTCGGCGTCCGCGTCGGGGCCGCGGTTGACGCCCACGAGCTCGGCGACGGCGCGGCCGCGCGCGTCGCGGCGGCGGGCGGCCTCCTTGCGGCCGCCCAGGGACGCCTTGCCCGAGGAGGCCTTCGCGACGTCGACCCACGCGCCGTCGTCGTCATGGCGGGAGACGAGCTTGTAGACCATGGAGGCGGTGGGCACGCCCGAGCCGGTGACCAGCCGCGTGCCGACGCCGTAGGAGTCCACGGGCGCGGAGCGCAGCGCCGCGATCGCGTACTCGTCCAGGTCGGAGGTGACCAGGATCCCGGTCTCCGTGTTGCCCAGCTCGTCGAGGAGCTCGCGCACGTGGTGGGCCTGCTGCACGAGGTCGCCGGAGTCGAGGCGGACGTTCTTCAGGTCCGGCCCGGCCACCTCGACGGCGGTGCGCACGCCGGCGTCGATGTCATAGGTGTCCACGAGGAGGGTGGTGGCGGCGCCGAGGGCGTCCACCTGCGCCTCGAAGGCGGCACGCTCCGAGTCGTGCAGGAGCGTGAAGGAGTGCGCCGCCGTGCCCACGGTGCGGATCCCGTAGCGGCGGCCGGCCTCGAGGTTGGAGGTGGCCGCGAAGCCGGCGATGACCGCGGCGCGGGCGGCGGCGACGGCGGACTCCTCGTGCGTGCGCCGCGAGCCCATCTCGATGCACGGGCGGCCGCCGGCGGCCGCGGTCATGCGGGAGGCGGCGGAGGCGACCGCGGAGTCGTAGTTGAGGATGGAGAGGAGATAGGTCTCGAGGATGCACGCCTCGGCGAAGGTGGACTCCACCTGCAGCAGCGGGGAGTGCGGGAAGTAGGCCTCGCCCTCGGCGTAGCCCGTGATGTCCCCGGAGAAGCGGAAGTCCGCGAGCCAGGACAGCGTGGCGTCGTCCACCACGGAGTTGTCCGCGAGGTGGTCCAGCTCAGCGGTGGCGAAGCGGAAGCGGCTCAGTCCCTCCAGCGCGCGGCCCGTGCCGGCCACCACGCCGTAGCGGCGGCCGTCGCCCAGGCGGCGGGTGAACAGCTCGAAGCGGCTGCGCCGGTGCGCGGTGCCCGCCTTCAGCGACGCCTGGAGCATGGTCAGCTCGTACTGGTCCGTCATGAGGGCGGTGGGGATGCGCCAGTCGTCCACGCAGGCCTCCACGGAGGCGGCGGGGCGGGGGCTCTTCGCGGTGGTCTCGCTCACGTGGCCACCCTACCGAACGGGGCGGGCGGCCCCGCCAGGGGCACGGGTCCGTAGACTGGACGGCATGCCCGCCCCCGATGCCCCCGCCTCCGGCACGGACACGGCCCTGCTCGAGCGTCCCCGGGAGGACCTCGGCGCGGACCGCCCGTGGAACACGGTGGTGTGGAACGACCCCGTGAACCTGATGAGCTACGTGGCCTACGTGTTCCGCTCCCACTTCGGCTACTCGGCCGCCAAGGCCGAGGCCCTCATGCTCGAGGTCCACGAGCGCGGGCGCTCCGTGGTGTCCACCGGCTCGCGGGAGAGCGCGGAGGTCCACGTGAACGCGATGCACGGGTTCGGCCTGTGGGCGACGCTCGAGCAGGCAGAGGACTGAGGAGGGCCATGGCACAGAGGTTCCGCTGGACGCGGCGCGGCTACGTCGCGCAGCTGGAGAAGCCGGAGGTCCGCCTGCTGCGCGGCCTCGTCAAGGACGTCGTCACCCTCCTGGAGAACCGCCAGGACGAGGTCCGCGCCCACGACGACGCCGACGTCGTCTCGGCCGAGCACCCCGCCGCCGGCGCCGCGGCAGCCTCCGACGCCCCCGCGGCGGAGCAGGCGGCCGCCGCGGACTCCACGGGGAAGGAGGCGGGCCCCGCGGCCGGCCTCTCCGAGGAGGACACCGCGTTCTGGGACCTCGTCGCGGGGCTCCACCTCTCCGCCGACCCGCGGCCGCGCCGCGCCGCGCCGACCGACGCCGCCGTCGCCCGCCTGCTGCCCGAGGCCCTGGCCGACGCGGACCCGGACGAGCAGGCGGAGCACCGCGCGCTCACCGAGGACGCGCTCACCGCCGCCAAGCTCGACGACGCGCGCCGGGCGCTCGCGGCCCTCCAGTCCACGCAGGTCACCCTGCCCCACGCCGACGCGCCCGCGTTCGCGCGGGCCCTGAACGACGTCCGCCTCGTGCTCGCCACGCGCCTGGGCGTGGCCACCGAGGAGGACGCCCGGCGCGTGCACGCCGTGGACGACTGGCGCCGCGCCGAGGACGTCGAGTCCACGATGGCGCTGCTCTACAACTTCACCTCGTGGCTCCTGGAGACCCTCATGGACGAGATGCTGACCGAGCTGCCCGCCGAGGGCACGGACGGGGAGGACGCATGAGCCGGCCCCACGCGGACGCCGCGTCCCCGATCGGCGTGTTCGACTCCGGCGTGGGCGGTCTGACCGTGGCGCGCGCGATCATGGACCAGCTGCCCCACGAGTCCATCCTCTACGTGGGGGACACGGCCCACTCCCCGTACGGCCCCCGGCCCATCGCGCAGGTGCGCGCGCTCGCGCTCGGCATCATGGACGAGCTGGTGGACGCGGGCGTGAAGGCCCTCGTCATCGCGTGCAACTCCGCCTCGGCCGCGGTGCTGCGCGACGCGCGGGAGCGCTACACGGGCCGGCTCGGCATCCCGGTGGTGGAGGTCATCCAGCCGGCCGTGCGCCGCGCGGTGGCCGCCACCCGCAACGGGCGGATCGGCGTGATCGGCACGCAGGCCACCGTGGGCTCCCGCGCCTACGAGGACTCCTTCTCCGCGGCGCCGCACCTGAGCGTCACGAGCGCGGCGTGCCCGCGGTTCGTGGAGTTCGTGGAGGCCGGGATCACCACGGGCCCCGAGCTGCTGGCCACCGCGGAGGAGTACGTCGCCCCGCTCAAGGCGGCGGAGGTGGACACGCTCGTGCTCGGCTGCACCCACTACCCCCTGCTGACGGGGGCCCTGTCCCTCGTGATGGGGGAGGACGTCACCCTCGTCTCCTCCGCCGAGGAGACCGCGAAGGACCTGTACCGGGCGCTCGTGCGCCACGGCATCGAGCACCCGCACTCGGCGGCCGGCTCCGGCCAGTCCGCCTCCCACCGGTTCATGTCCACGGGCGACCCCCGGCACTTCCAGGCGCTCGCCCGCCGCTTCCTCGGCCCCGAGGTGGAGTCCGTGGCCCGCATGGACACGGTGCGGGAGCGCTACCCCACGGCCGCTCTCGCGCAGCTGACGCCCGACCTGATCGCCCGTCTGGACTCCGAACGAAGGGGCACGCCGTGAAGCTGACCATCATCGGGGCCTCCGGCTCCTTCCCCGGCCCCGGCTCGCCGGCCTCGTGCTACCTGGTCTCCGCCCAGGGCGTGGCGGCGGACGGCGTGACCCCGCGGACGTGGCGGATCCTGCTGGACCTCGGCAACGGCTCGCTCGGCGTGCTCCAGCGCTACATCGGCCTCGAGGACCTCGACGGGGTCATGCTCTCCCACCTGCACCCGGACCACTGCATGGACCTGTGCGGCCTGCACGTGGCCATCCGCTGGAACCCGGAGGGCTGGACCGCGGGCCGCGTGCCCGTCTACGGACCGGCCGCCACCGCCGACCGGCTCGCCGAGGCCTACGGGATGGACCCGGATCCGGGCATGCGGGAGGACTTCGACTTCCGCGTGTGGCAGGCCGGGAGCACCGTCTCCTTCGGCCCGTTCCGCATCACCCCCGTGCCGGTCCGCCACCCCATCGACGAGGCCTACGCCCTGCGCGTGGAGGCCGACGAGGTGGACGCCACCGGCGCCGTCGTCACCCGCGTGCTCACGTACTCGGGCGACACGGACACGTGCGAGGGGCTGGTGGAGGCCGCGCGGGACGCGGACATGTTCCTGTGCGAGGCGGCCTTCCACGAGGGCCGAGACGACGGGATCGACGGGGTCCACCTGACCGGCCGCCGGGCCGGGCGGATGGCGACCGAGGCGGGTGCCCGCCGCCTCCTGCTGACTCACCTGCCCGTGTGGAACGACCCCCAGCGGGCCGCCGCCGAGGCACGCGAAACGTACGAGGGCCCGCTCGCCGTCGCGGTCTCCGGGCTGAGCTACGGCGTCTGAGGGCCCGCCTAGACTGAGGGGCATGAGCGTTCCCGCACCGAACTCCCGCCAGGACGGCCGCGCCGTCGACGAGCTGCGTCCCATCACGATCACGCGGGGCTGGTCCCGGCAGGCCGAGGGCTCGGCCCTCATCGAGTTCGGGGACACGCGCGTGCTCTGCACCGCCTCCTTCACCGAGGGTGTGCCGCGCTGGCTCAAGGGCGAGGGCACCGGCTGGGTCACCGCCGAGTACGCGATGCTCCCGCGCGCCACCTCCGAGCGCAACCAGCGCGAGTCCATCAAGGGCAAGATCGGCGGGCGCACCCATGAGATCTCCCGCCTGATCGGCCGCTCGCTGCGCGCCGTGATCGACCTGGACGCCCTGGGGGAGAACACGATCGTCCTGGACTGCGACGTGCTGGACGCCGACGGCGGCACCCGCACCGCCGCCATCACCGGCGCCTACGTGGCGCTCGCCGAGGCCGTGGGCTGGGCGCAGCGCCAGGGGATCCTGCGCAAGGACGCCACGGTCCTCAAGGACTCCGTGGCCGCCGTGTCCGTGGGCATCATCGACGGCACGCCGATGCTGGACCTGCCCTACGTGGAGGACGTCAAGGCCGAGACGGACATGAACGTGGTGGTCACCGGCTCGGGGACCTTCGTCGAGGTGCAGGGCACCGCCGAGGGCGCTCCCTTCGACCGCGCCGAGCTGGACGCTCTCCTCGACCTCGCGCTCCTGGGCACCACCGAGCTCGCCCGCATCCAGGCGCAGACCCTCGCCGCGCACGCCGCCGGGGCCGACGCGTGAGCGCAGGGGAGATGACCCGGGTGCCCGAGGGCGCCCGCGTGGTGCTCGCCACCCGCAACGCCGGCAAGGTCCGGGAGCTGCGCCAGCTGCTCGCCGGCGCCGTGCCGGGCCTGGACGTGGACGCCGCCGTCGTGGACGCGGGCGCCGTGGGCGCCCCGGACGTCGTGGAGGACGGGGTCACCTTCGAGCAGAACGCCCTCAAGAAGGCTCGCGCGGTGGCGGCCCACACCGGCCTGATCGCCGTGGCGGACGACTCCGGCCTCGCCGTGGACGTGCTCGGCGGGGCGCCCGGCATCTTCTCCGCCCGCTGGTCCGGGGCCCACGGGGAGGACCGGGCCAACCTCGAGCTCCTGCTCGCGCAGCTGGCGGACGTCCCGGATGCGCACCGCGGCGCCGAGTTCGTGTGCGCCGCGGCGCTCGCGGTGCCCAGCACGCCGGACGCGCGGGGCGTGCACAGCATCCACTTCACCCACGTGGAGCACGGCCGCCTGCGCGGCACCCTGCTGCGGGCGCCCGTCGGGGAGGGCGGGTTCGGCTACGACCCGATCCTGCGCCCCACCGGCCGGGACGAGTCCACGGCCCAGCTCAGCTCCGCCGAGAAGAACGCGATCAGCCACCGCGGCCACGCGTTCCGGGCGCTCCTGCCGTACCTGGTGGACGCCCTGGCCGCCCGCTCGTGAGCGGCGGCCCGGGGGTCCCCGTGGCGGGGCACGCGGGACTGCACTTCACCGCGATCGACTTCGAGACGGCCAACGGCTTCCGGGGCTCGCCGTGCGCCGTGGGCCTCGTCCGCGTGCGGGACGGCCGCATGGTGGAGCGGGCCTCGTGGCTCGTGCGACCGCCGGCCGGCTTCGACCGCTTCGACCCGCGCAACGTGCGGATCCACGGGATCACCCCGGACCAGGTGGGCGGCGCCCCGCGCTTCGCGGAGGTCTTCGACGACCTCGCGGCGTTCGTCGGCGCCGACGTGCTCGTGGCCCACAACGCCCGGTTCGACCTCGGCGTCATCGAGTCCGCCCTCGAGGTCTCGGGCCGCGACGTGCCCACGCTGGACTACGCGTGCAGCCTGATGCTGGCCCGCAGGGCCTACGACCTGCCCTCCTACGCCCTGCCCTCGGCCGCGCGCGAGGCGGGGTTCACGCCGGGCCGCCACCACGACGCGCTCGCGGACGCCGAGGCCTGCGCGGCCATCCTCATCGACGTCGCCCGGCGGTCGCCGGGCACGGAGCAGGCATCGGAGACGGGCACGACGGCGGCCCCGTCCGTCCGGCGCATCGACGCGCTCGTGCGCGACCACGGCCTCGCCGTGGGCCGACTCGAGGGGCGCCCGCACGGCGTCGGTGAGGAGTCCCGGGCGACCCGTCAGGCGCGCCTGACGGCGGGCGTGTTCGACGCGCTCGTGCCCCTGCGGGACGAACGGGAGATGCCCGACTTCATGCGCTGGCCGCAGGAGGGGGCCAACCCCGTGCCGAACCCGGACGCGGACCCCTCCCACCCGCTGTTTGGCCAGACGGTGGTGTTCACCGGCGGGATCGGGATGTCCCGTCAGGCCGCGAAGGAGCGGGCGGCCGCGTTCGGCGCGCAGACCGCCAGTCGCGTCTCGGCGCAGACCACCATGCTCGTGGTGGGCGACGGCTTCGAGGCGTCCGACGTGCTGGGCGGCACCCCGGCGGCGGCCACCCCCGCCCTCACGCACCGCAAGACGAAGGACGCCCTGCGCCGCCGTGCGGCGGGCCAGCCTGTCGCGCTCGTGACGGAGGCGGAGTTCCTGCAGATGCTCGACGAGAACTGGCCCGGCCCCGCCCGCTGACTCGGCGCACCGGACCGTGGGGGAGGGCCGGACGCTCAGGTGGTGGCGGCGCTCCAGCGGCGCGCGGCCTCGATCACCACGCCGCGCTCGGCGATCCACGCGGGCACGCACGCGGCCGCGGCGTCGGAGGCCGGGTCGACGTCGGCCTCCGCACCGAAGACGGCCAGGCCGTGGCGCGCCCCGAGCAGCTGGCCGGCGAGGGAGGCGGTGGAGTCCGAGTCGCCGCCGTGGTTCACGCCGATCCGCAACGCGAGCGCGAGCGCCGCCTCCGGACCGTCCGCGACCCGGTCCGCCACGAGGGCCGCGAAGACCGCGATGGCCAACGCCTCCTCGGCGACCCAGCCCTCGCCGAGCGCGAGCGGCAGCGAACCGGGCGCGCCCAGGTCTCCGTCGTCGCGGGAGGCCGCCTGCGCGAGGCGCTCCGCGGCCTCGAGCGCGGCGGCGGTCTCCAGGCCGTCCTCGCCGGCGTCCTCCACCCAGGCGCGGGCGTGCGCGACGGCGTCGGGGAGCGTCGCGCCGCGCAGCAGGGCGGCGATCACGAGCGCGTGCGTCGCGGCGCTGACCCACGCGGTGGGGTGGCCGTGCGTGAGCACGGCGCCCTGGCGCGCGAACGAGGCGACGTGGTGGTCCTCGAGCCCCGGGACCATGCCGTACGGGGCCGAGCGCATCACCGTGCCGCACCCCTTCGACTCCGGGTTGTGGGGGTCCCAGGGAAGGCCCATGCCGGGATCCGCCAGCCCTGACAGGCACGCGTTGCCCGGGGCCTGCTGGACGCGCAGCTCCTCGTGCTCGTCGATCCACCGGCCGGGCACCGGCGGGGCGCCCGCGGGGAGCGAGCCGCGCTGGGTGGCGTACCAGCGCAGGCATGCGAGCCACACGCACGCGGCCGCGTCCGAGGCCTGGCCGGCGTTCTGCCACTCGATCCACTCGAGGAGGCCGTCGAGCACGTAGAGGGTCATCTGGGTGTCATCCGTGATCGGGAGGGAGCGGGCCCCGTCCAGCGCCATGAGCGTGACCGCGTCCGTCACGCCGGAGGGGCCGAGCTGCGCCGTGATGCCGGACGCGGGCGTGAACTCGACGACGCCGCCGAGCGCGTCTCCGGCCGCGCCGGCCGCGAGGAGGGCGAGGACGCGGCGGGCGTGCTCGTCGGCGGGGAGGGCGGGCGCGGCGGCGGGCGTGGGGGCCTGCTCAGAGGTCTGCTCGGACATGCGCTCATCGTACGAGGCGGACCGGATGCTCCTCCCGTGTCCGGCGTCTTCCTAGAGTGGGTCGCATGAAGCTCCTCCACACGTCCGACTGGCACCTCGGGCGCTCCTTCCACGGCACCGGACTGCTCGACGCCCAGGCTCAGGTCCTCGACGTCCTGCTGGACACCGTCCGGGAGCACCGGGTGGACGCCGTCCTGCTGGCTGGGGACGTCTACGACCGCGCGCTCCCGCCGGCGGACGCGGTCCGGCTGCTCGATCGCGCGCTGAGGCAGATCCGGGCTGCGGGCGCCGAGGTCGTCCTGACCAGCGGCAACCACGACTCCGCGGTGCGGCTCGGCTTCGGCGGCGGCCTCATGGAGGCCGCGGGGGTCCACGTGCGCGCGGACGCGGCGGACCTGGCGCGCCCGGTGCTGCTGCGGCAGAGGCACGACGACGGCGCGCGCGGCGAGGGGGAGCCCGGGCAGACGGTGGCCGTGTATGGGGTGCCGTTCCTCGAGCCACGCCATCAGGGCCAGGCGTGGGAGGTGGAGCCGAACCACACGGCCGTCATGACCGAGGCCGTCCGTCGCATCCGGGAGGACCTCGAGGCCAGGCGCGCCGAGAGCGCGAGCCCGGTCGCGGGCGTCGTCATGGCGCACCTGTTCGCCGCGGGCGGGCACGGCTCGGAGAGCGAGCGGGACATCGGGGAGGGTGAGCACGTCGAGCATCCGGGCGGGACGCCTGAGGCCCTTGTGGGGACGCTCGGCCAGGTGCCGGTGTCCGTGTTCGCGGGGCTGGACTACGTCGCCCTGGGCCACCTGCACGGGCGGCAGCGCCTCGCCGATCACGTGCGCTACTCCGGCTCCCCGCTGCCCTACTCCTTCTCCGAGGCGAACCACCGCAAGGGGGCGTGGCTGGTCACGGTCGAGGGTGGGGCCGTGCGCGCCGTCGAGGCCGTGGACTGGGAGGCCGGCCGCCGGCTGGCGGTCATCGCCGGGCCCCTCGACGCGCTGCTGGGCTCGGCCGAGTTCGCCCACGCCGAGGACCGCTGGGTGCAGGCGACCGTCACCGACGACGAGCGGCCCGAGCGCGCCCTCGAGCGCCTCAAGACGCGCTTCCCGCACGTCCTCGTGTTCCGGCACGAGCCGGCGGGCGGGAGGAGGACGCGCGAGCGCACCTACGCGGACGCGCTCCGCCAGGCCCCCTCGGACCTCGCGCTGACCACCGGGTTCGTGGACCACGTGCGGGAGCGCGCGGCCAGTCCGGCCGAGGCGGCCCTGCTCCAGGACGCCCTCGAGGCGTCGCGACTCGCGGAGGTGCGCGCATGAGGATCCACCGGATGCGGCTGCAGGGGCTCGGCCCCTATGCGGACCGCCAGGACGTCGACTTCGCCGCGCTGAACGCCGCGGGCCTCTTCCTGCTCGACGGCCCCACGGGCGCCGGCAAGTCCACCATCCTCGCCGCGCTCTGCTATGCCCTGTACGGCTCGGTGCCGGGCGGCCGCTTGCCCGAGTCCCTCGTCACCACGCTGCGCGAGCCCGGGGCCGTGACGCCCGAGGTGCTCCTGGAGTTCTCGGTGCAGGGCCGCCGCTTCGAGGTGCTCCGCTCCCCGAAGCACCTGCGGAAGAAGAAGAAGGGTGACGGCCTGACCTCCACGCAGGCCGCGGTGTCCCTGCGCGAGCACGCGGAGGGGGAGTGGGGTGCCCCGCTGACCCGCGCGGACGAGGTGGGCCAGCTGATCGCCTCCGTCATGCACCTGGACGCCGATCAGTTCATGCAGGTCGTCCTGCTGCCCCAGGGCCAGTTCGCGCAGTTCCTCACCGCCACGTCGGACGACCGCCGGGCCCTGCTGCGCCGCCTCTTCGGCACGCAGCGCTTCGACGGCGTCGAGGAGCATCTCAAGGGGGAGGCCTCCCGCCTGGACGGAGCCGTCGCCGCGGACGCCGCGATCGCCGACGCCGCGCGCGCCCAGCTGCGCGACGCGATGCGCGAGGAGCTCGGCGAGGGCTGGCCCGCGCCCGAGCCGCACCCCGAGACGGACGAGGGCCTCCTGGACCTCGCCGTGCGGCGGGCCGATGCAGCGCGGGAGGCGGCCGGAGCCGGACTCACCGCGGCCCACACGGCGGAGCGGGACGCCCGCGCCGCCGTGCGCGCGCTCGAGAGCACGGCGGCCTCCCTCGCGGCCGCGGCCGGATGGACGGACCGTCTCTCCGTGCACGAGGCCTCCGCGCGGGAGACCGGGGAGGGCCGTGCCGCGGTGCTCGCCCATGAGCGGGCGGGCCGCGTGCTCGCCGCGGCCGCGCGTGCCCGGCGCGCCGAGCACGCGGAGCACGCCGAGGGCGAGCGCGCGGCCACGGCGGCGGTCGGGGTCGCCGCCGAGCCGTTGGCCGCCTCGTGGCTCGGCGAGGCGTCCGGGGAGGGCGAGCAGGACGAGGTCGCCGGTGCCACGGTGTCGGTCGCCCGCACCGCGCTGCAGCGGGCGGACCGCGCGGCGGACGCCGTCGAGGCCGCCGTGAAGGACCGCGCCCGGATGGCGAGGCTCGAGGAGGAGCAGGCCGCCGGCGGCGCCCGGCGCGAGGCGATCGAGGGGGAACGTGCGGCGGGGGCTCACGAGCGAGAGGCGCGTTCCACGGCGATCGTGGCCGTGCGGGAGGCCGTCGAGTCGGGTGGGGCCCGGCTCGGCGCCCGCGCGGCCGTCGACCGCCGGGCGGAGGAGGCCCGCACGCGGCGTGCCGCGGCCGGACTGGCGGAGGAGCGTCGTGCCGCCGCCGAGAGGGCCCGCGCCGATCACGAGAGGCTCGTCGCGCGGGAGCGCGCGGCCGCGGAGAAGCACGTGGGGCTGCTGCGCTCGCGCTACGAGCAGGCGGCGTCCGAGCTCTCGGAGCAGCTCGTCGAGGGGGAGCCGTGCGCGGTGTGCGGGTCGCCGGCGCACCCGCGTCCGGCGCCCGCGGCCGCGACCACGGTGACCGAGGCCGACGTCGCCGCCGCGGAGAAGGCACGGGACCGTGCCGGCGCCGCGGCCGCCCAGGCCGAGGCCGCCCGGGAGCGGGCCGAGTCCGCCCTGAGAGAGGCCCGGGACGCCGCCGGCGGGCTCGGCGTGGAGGAGGCCGAGGCGGCCCTGGGTGCCGCCGAGGCCGAGCAGGCCGACCTCGCCGCCGTCGCCAAGGCCCTGGCCGCGGACCGCCGGACCCTGACGAAGCTCGAGACGGCGCAGACCGCGGCGGAGTCGGCGGACGCCGCCCTCGCGCTCGAGGCCGAGCGCCTCGAGGAGGCCACGGCGCGGCGCGCCGAGCGGCTCCTCGAGCTGCGGGCCGCGGTCGAGGCCGCTCAGGCCGACGCCGAGGACCTGGACGTCCGGCGCGGCCAGGTCGGCGGTGCCCGCCGTGCCCTGCGCGCCCTCGCCGACGCGGCCGAGGCGCAGGCGCGTGCCGCCGCCGTGCGCGCGGAGACCGCGGAGGCCCTCGCCGCCGCCCTCGCCGCGGAGGACTTCACCGGTGCCGAGGCGGCGGCGCAGGCACGGCTCGACGACGACGACGCGAGCGCCCTCACCGCTCGGGTGTGCGCGTGGGACGAGGAGGGCGCCCGCCTGGCCGAGCTCGGAACCACCGAGCTCGTCGCCGAGGGCCGTGCCCTCGGCGAGGCCGGCACCGCCGCCCCGACCCAGGAGGAGAGCGCCGCCGCGGCCGAACGCCTCGCCGCCGCCGAGGCGGCCAGCGCGGAGCGGGCCACCGCCGTCGGCAGGCTGGACACCCTGGTGGCGACGGTGCGCCGTCAGTCCGCGGCGCTGACCGACGTGCTGGGCCGCTCCGCGGCGCTCATCGAGGAGCACCGCACGGTCACGCAGCTGCTCGCGCTCGTGCGCGGGGGCGGGGAGAACCGCCTCAAGATGCCGCTGACCAACTACGTGCTGGCCGGCCGGCTCGAGGAGGTCGCCGCGGCGGCGACCGAGCGCCTGCTGGCCATGACGGATGCCCGGTACAGCATCGAGTACTCGGACGCCGTGGGCGGCCGCGGCAACAAGGGCCTGGAGCTCGTGATCCGTGACCACTACGTCGACGAGACGCGGCACCCCTCCACGCTCTCGGGCGGGGAGACGTTCATGGCCTCGCTGGCCCTGGCCTTGGGCCTCGCGGACACGGTGCAGGCGGAGTCCGGCGGCATCGAGCTGGACACGCTCTTCGTGGACGAGGGCTTCGGCTCGCTGGACTCCGAGACGCTCGACGACGTGCTGGACGTCGTGGACTCCCTGCGCTCGGGCGGGCGCACGGTGGGGCTCGTCTCCCACGTGGACCGCATGAAGCAGGAGATCGGCGTGCGCCTCGAGGTCCGCAAGGACCGCCGCGGCTCGAGCCTCACCGTCCACGACGGGACCTGAGGGAGCCGCCCGACGGGCGAGGAGCCGACCGCGCAGCGGTCGACCCCTCGTCCTGCGCCGTCGCGCGGCGCCTCGGGCACGGTGGCGTCTCAGGCCCGGCGGCGCCGCCGTCCGGCCATCCCGGCCAGCCCCGTCCGGAGGCGAGAGGGCAGGCCACGGCGACCTCCGCCGCCGGAGGCCGAGGAGCCCGCCCCGGCCGAGGACCCCGCTGCCGACGAGCCGTCGGCCCCCGGCACCCCGGCCTGGCCGGCACGCTGCCCGGCCGCGGCCCGTTCTGCCTCCGCCGCACGGCGCTCGGCGTCGATCCGCTCCCGCTCCTCGGCCTCGGCCGCCCGGCGCTCCTCGAGCTCGGCCACGCGGCCCCGCTCGCCCCGGGACTCGATCATGCGGTAGAGGACCGGCACCAGCACGAGCGTGAGCAGCGTGGAGGAGACCAGGCCGCCCACCACGGCCACGGCGAGCGGCTGGGACATGAAGCCCGCGTGGCCGGTGATCCCGAGCGCCGTGGGCATCATGGCGAGCACCGTGGCCAGCGCCGTCATCACCACGGGGCGCACGCGGTTGAGCGCGCCGAGCTCGATGGCCTCGTCCAGGGGCATGGCGTGGTCCCGCCGGTACTGGTTGATGAGGTCGATCAGCACGATCGCGTTGGTCACCACGATGCCGATGAGCATGAGCACGCCGATCATGGTGGGCAGGCCCAGCGCGGTCCCCGTGACCAGCAGCGCCAGGACGACGCCCGTGGCGGCGAACGGGATGGACACGAGCAGCACGAGCGGCTGGCGCAGCGAGTTGAACGTGGCCACCAGGACCACGTACACCACCGCGATCGCGGCCAGGAGCGCGAGCCCCAGGTCCCGGAACGTCTGCTCCTGCTGGGTGGCCGCTCCGCCGATGGTGGCCGTGACCCCCTCGGGCAGCTCGAGGCCGTCGAGGGCCTCGCCCACGCCTCGGGAGACCGCGCCGAGGTCCTGCCCCTCGGGCTTCACGCTCACCACGGCGGTGCGCTCGCCGTTGGAGGAGGTGACGCTCGCGGGCACCTCGCGCTGGGACACCGCGGCGAGCTCCTCGAGCGGCACGGGTCCCTGCGGGGTCTGCACCGGGACGGCGCGCAGCTCGTCGAGGGTCTCCACGGGCTCCGGGTCGCCCAGCCGCACCGTGTACTCCTGGAAGCCGAACCGCACGTCGCCCACCGGCAGGGCCTGCAGCGCACCGGCCACCTGGCCCGAGACGGCCTCCTCGGTCAGGCCCCGCTCGGCGGCGGCCTGGGTGTCCACGTCCACCTGGAAGGTGGGGCGGGTGTCCGAGGCGGGCGTGGTGACCTGCCGCGCCCCCTCGACGCCGCGCAGCCGCTCGGCCACCGTGTTCGCGGCCTCGTCGAGCGCCTCGGGCGAGGACGCGCGCACGGACACGTCGATGTCCTGCGAGCCGCCGGGGCCCTGCTGGCTCGAGAGGGACACCTCGCCCACGCCCTCGAGCGCGGCCAGGCCCTGCCGCACGGTGTCCTGCAGGGCCTCCTGGTCCGCGTCCTCGTCCGTGACGACCGTGAACTGGGCGCTGTCCGCGGCACCGCCGGCGCCGAAGAAGCTTCCCTGGCCGCCCGCCGTGAACTGCACGGTCTCCACGCCCTCGGTGTCCATCAGGGACTGCTCGACCTTCTCGGCCGCCGCAGCGGTGGCCTCCAGCGAGGTGCCCCGCCTCTGCTGAGCGGTGACCACGAAGGAGTTCTGCCCGGAGTCGCCGAGCAGGTTGGTGGGGACCAGGGGCAGCAGCGCCGCGGTGCCCGCCAGGAGCACGACGGCGGCCGCGAGGGTGGTCTTGGCGTGCCGCTGGGTCCAGCGCAGTGCGGGGCGGTACGCGTCCGTGAGCCACGAGCGGTGCGCCGTCGGACGGGCGTCGGCGGCCTGGCGCGGCGCGTCCGCGGCACGCCGCGGGGCGCGCAGGAACCACCAGCACAGCACCGGGATGATCGTGAGCGCCACCAGGAGGGAGGCGAGCAGGGCGATCGTCGTCGTGACCGCGAAGGGGCGGAACAGCTCGCCGGCCAGGCCGCCCACGAACCCGATGGGCAGGAACACGGCCACGGCGACGAGGGTGGACGCGGTGACCGCGGTGGCCACCTCCCGCGTGCCCTCGAGGATGGCGGTGCGCCGGTCCTCGCCCAGGCTCAGGTGCCGCCGGATGTTCTCGACGACGACGATCGCGTCGTCCACGACGCGGCCGATCGAGATGGTGAGCGCACCGAGGGTGAGGGTGTTCAGCGAGTAGCCGGCCACGCTCACGCCGATCAGCGCGGCCAGCAGGGAGAGCGGGATGGACACGGCCGTGACGAGCGTGGAGCGGGCCGAGAGGAGGAAGACGGCGATCACGAGGACCGCGAAGGCCAGGCCCAGCATGCCCTCCACGAGAAGGCTGTCGATGGACTGCTGGATGAACGGCGCCTGGTCGAACACGACCGCGAGATGGGATCCGCCGCCCAGGAGGGACTCGAGCTCCGGCATCGCGTCGCGCACCGCCTGGGAGACCGCCACGAGGTCGGCGTCCGGGATCGCCGTGACGGAGAGCGAGAGCGTGTCCGCGCCGTCGGTGCGGGTCACGGAGGTGGGGTCCTCGGCGGCGAGGCTCACCTCGGCGACCTCCGACAGCGGCCGGGGGGTGCCCTCGGAGGAGGCTGCGGGGGCGGCCGGTGCCGCGCCGGTCCCGGGGGCGGTGGCCTCATCGGGCGTCGTCGTGCCCGGGGCGGGCGGTCCGCCGCCCCCGGCGCCGGAGGCCTCGCCCGCGGACCCGGAGTCCGACCCGGAGCCGGGGGTGACGGTCACCTGGGAGAGCTCCTCGAGGGACTCGACCGGGGAGCCGGCCTGGACCGGATAGGTGATCTCGTCCTGCGTGACCTGGCCGATGGGGAACAGGCCGGCGTTCTCCTCCAGGGCCGTGGTGATGTCCTGGGTGGTCATCCCGGCGGCGGCGAGGGCCTGCTGGTCCGGCACGACGGAGACGTACTCCTCGGTGCCGCCGATCACCTGGGCGCCGCGGACGCCGTCGAGCTTCTGCAGGCGGGGCGCCACCACGTCCTCGGCCCGGCGGCGCAGCTCGTTGAGGTCCTCGTCCCCGGAGAGCGCGAGGAAGACCACCGGGAAGTCGGAGACCGACCCCGCGAAGGAGGTGGTCTCGGTCTCCTCCGGCAGCTGGGCGCCGAGGTTGGAGATCACGCGGTCCACCTGGGAGCGCGCCCGGTTGAGATCCGTGCCGTACTCGAAGCGAAGCTGCACGGCGTTGAAGGAGGAGCGCGACGTGGACTGGGAGGACTCGAGCCCCTCGACGGCCTGCAGGGCCGTCTCGAGGGGCTCGCCCACCGTGGCGTCCACCACCTCCGGGCTCGCGCCCGGGTAGGTGGTGGACACCGAGATGACGGGCAGCTCGAGGGACGGGATGAGCTCCCGCTTGAGCTGACCGGCGGAGATGACGCCGAACACCGCGACGAACACGGTGACGAGCGCCACGAGCGCCCGCTGCGACAGTGAGAACCGGGCGAGCGCTCCCATGGTCGGTCAGCCCAGCTGCAGGGTGGCTGCGGTGGCCTCGGTGACCTCGCGGAGCAGCTCCGGCTCCTCGTTGAGGGTGTGGCCCAGCGACGGGATGAGCTCCTTGAGGGTGGAGTCCCATGCGCCCATCTTGGCGGGGAAGCAGCGCTCGAGCAGCTTCACCATGATGGGGGCCGCGGTGGAGGCGCCCGGGGACGCGCCCAGCAGGCCGCCGAGGGAGCCGTCCGCGTGGGTGACGACCTCGGTTCCGAACTGCAGCACGCCGCCGAAGCGGCCCTTCTTCTTCATCACCTGCACGCGCTGGCCGGCGGTGATCAGCTCCCAGTCGGAGCCCTCGGCCTCCGGGTAGAACTCCTGGAGCGTGTCCACCTTCTTGGAGCGCGGCTTCAGCACCTCGGAGACGAGGTACTGCGTGAGCGGGATGTTGTCCTTCGCCACGTCGAGCATCACCGGCAGGTTGTGCGGGCGGATGGAGAGCGGCAGGTCCAGGTAGGAGCCGGTCTTGAGGAAGTTGGTGGAGAAGCCGGCGTAGGGGCCGAACAGCAGGGAGCGCTTGCCGTTGACGAAGCGGGTGTCCAGGTGGGGGACAGACATGGGCGGGGCGCCCACCGCGGCCTGGCCGTACACCTTGGCCATGTGGCGGTTCACCACGGCGTCGTCGGTGCAGCGGAAGAACTGGCCGGACACGGGGAAGCCGCCGAAGCCCTTGGCCTCGGGGATCCCCGAGTTCTGCAGCAGGTGCAGGGCACCGCCGCCGGCGCCGACGAACACGAAGCGGGCGCGGTCCGTGACGGTGGAGCCGGCGGCCTTGTTCTTGACCGTCACCTCCCAGCGGCCGTCGGTGCCGCGCTCCAGGCCGGTCACCTTGTGGCCGAAGCGCACCTCGGCACCGTGGGAGGCCATGCTCGTCACGAGCTGGCGGGTGAGGGAGCCGAAGTCGACGTCGGTGCCGCCGGCCACGCGGGAGGCGGCGACGCGCGGGCCGGCGGGGCGGCCCTCCATGAGCAGAGGGGCCCACTCGGCGATCGTCGCCGGGTCCTCGGTGTGCTCCATCTGCGCGAAGAGCGGCTCGGCGGACATGGCCTCGTAGCGCTTGCGCAGGTAGTCGGCGTGGTCGTCGCCCCACACGAAGGACATGTGCGGCAGCGGGTTGATGAAGGACTTCGGGTCCTTGAGCGTGCCGTCCTTCACGAGGGCGGACCAGAACTGGCGGGTCAGCATGAACTGCTCGTTGATGCCGAGGGCCTTGGAGACGTCCACCCGGCCGTCCTTGCCCATCGGGGAGTAGTTCAGCTCGCACAGGGCCGCGTGACCCGTGCCGGCGTTGTTCCACGGGTCGGAGGACTCCAGACCGGCCTGGTCCAGGTTCTCGTACAGGGCGATGGACCACGTGGGCTCGAGCTTCTGGAGCATCACGCCGAGGGTGGCGGACATGATGCCGCCGCCGATCAGCACGACGTCGTGGGTGGTGGAAGAGGTGGTGGACACGGTCTACTCCTGGGACAGATCGACGGTGGTGGGGCACCGCGGGTCCCTCGGTTCTGCGGGGGGCCGCGGGTCGATGCCGCGGTGGCCCACTCTACTACCGGACGCCCCCGCTCCGGGTGCGTGGGCCGAGGGGGTCAGGCGTCCGTGACGCCGATGCGCGCGAAGGGCTCGTCGAGCTGGGGGGAGGTCGGGTACGAGGCCACCCTGGGCCCCGTGGCCAGCGCGGAGATGGGGTAGACGAGCGGCAGGGCGGGCAGGTCCAGGGCCATCGCACGCACGACGCCGCGGTGCAGCTCGCGGCGTCGGTCGTCGTCGGGCTCCGCGGCGGCGGCCGCGAGGTCGCGCGCCACCCGGGGATTGACGTAGTTGGTCTCGGCCCGGCCCGAGCGGACGAACGGCTCGAGGAACGCGTGGGGGTCGCGGTAGGCCCCGCCGCGGCCCATGAGGTGGAACGCCCGGGTGGGCCGGGAGACCACGGCCCGCAGGTAGTCCTCGTCGTCCGGGACCGGCACGGGGGTCACCGTGATCCCCACCGCGCCCAGGTCCGCGGCGACCATCGCGTAGACGCGCTCGGGCTCGGGCAGGGAGGGGCGCCCCGTGGCCAGGGGGTACAGGAACTCGAGGGGCTCGCCCGCGTACCCGGACATCTCCCGGAGACGCTCGGCGCGGTCCGGATCGAGGTCGTGGTGCTCCGCCTCCTCGTCGCCGACGCCGAGGGCCGGCGGAACGAGGTCGTGGGCCGGGGCGGTGCCCTCGAGGAAGACGTCGCTGGAGGCCAGCCGCCCGCGGTCCACCGCGTGGGCCACGGCCTGGCGCAGATGCTGGGAGCGCAGCTGCGGATGGGCCAGGTTCATCCCGAGGTAGAGCACGGCCAGGGGATCGCGGGGAAGGACCTGCGTGCCGGCCTCCACGAGGGGGCGCAGCTGGCTGGGGGCCACCACGTCGATCACGTCCGCGGTGCCCCGGCGCAGCTCCCGCAGGCGGGTGCTCGCCCGGCCCCACGCGTGCACGGCCACCGGCCCCGTGGCGGGCGCGTCCCCGCGGTGGCGGTCGGCGGGCATGAGCAGGGTGACGTCGGCGGGGTCCGCGGCCGCCGGCTCCCGCGCCGCGTGCGCGGCGGCCTCCTCGGCCGTGGCCCAGCGGAAGGCCCCGGTCCCCGCGGGGGTGACGACGTCGGCGTCCCCCACCCGGACCGTCCGGTCCCACGAGCCGGGGGAGGAGATGGCGAAGGGCGGGGAGCTCAGCGCCGCGGGGAGGTGGTGGAGGCGGGAGCGCAGGCGCAGTCGGACGGTCCGCTCGTCGGGCGTCTCGACGCCCGCGAAGGCGGTCTCCTCGGTCCCCGCGTGTCCGCCGAACGCGGACACGAACGGGGAGGGCATCGCGACGGTCCCGTCCACGGGGGTCGGCGGCGTGGACCAGCGCGTGACGTTGGCGGCCACGGCGGCGGCGTCGCACGGTGCGCCGTCCTCGAAGACCACGCCGTCGAGGAGGCGGAACTCGTGGGTGAGGCCGTCGTCCGAGACCGTGTGGGACTCCACGAGCTGGGGGGTCGGGGCCCCCGTGTCCGGGTCCACGCCGAGCAGCGTCTCGAGCACCTGGCGGGAGAGGCGGAAGGTCTCCGCGTCCCAGGCGCCCGCGGGGTCACGCGTGAGCGGGCGGCCCGGCGCGCCCACCACGAACGGCCGAGGGACCGCGGGGGCTGCGGGCGCCGCGGACGGGACGGTGGGGGTGGACGCGGCAGGCGTGGCCGGGGCCTCCCGCGCGCACCCGCTCAGGCCCACGCCGAGCGAGGCCAGGCCGAGGCCCATGAACCCGCGACGGCTGAGCTCCATGTCCGTCTCCTCGTGTCAGTGCTGTGCGGGCGGGGGGACTCGAACCCCCACGTCCTTCGACACTGGAACCTAAATCCAGCGCGTCTGCCAATTCCGCCACGCCCGCCTGCCCCGCTCCTCGGGGGCGAGCTCAGATCCTACCGGCCGGTCCCTCAGTCGGTGACGCCCAGGAGGCGCCGCAGGCGCTCGACGTGGCCCGTGGCCTTCACGTTGTACAGCGCGTGGACGACCCGGCCGTCGGGGCCGACGACGACGGTGGAGCGGATCAGGCCCTCGTAGACCTTCCCGTAGTTCTTCTTCTCCCCCCACGCGCCGTAGGCCTGCGCCACGGCGTGGTCCTCGTCCGAGAGGAGCGGGAACGTGAGCTGCTCCTTCTGCGCGAAGCGGATGATCTTGCCGATCGGGTCGGGGGAGATGCCGAGGACCACGTGGCCGGCGCCGGCGAGGGAGGCGAGGCTGTCGCGGAAGTCGCACGCCTGGGTGGTGCACCCGGGCGTGGAGGCCGCCGGGTAGAAGTAGACGATCGTGCTCTTGCCCGCGCTGTCGCGCAGGGAGACGGGGCGCCCGTCCTGGTCCTGGAGGGTGAACGCCGGGGCGACGTCGCCGGGCTGGAGGCGGGAGGAGGTAGCGTCGGTCATGCCGCCCACGATAGGCGGGGCGCCCGCGCGGAGGCGAGCGGTCCGCGGAGACGACCCGCGGAGACGAGAAGGCCCCGTCATCGCGGCGGCGATGACGGGGCCCTCTCCTTCTGGTGCACCCCCCGGGACTCGAACCCGGAACCTGCTGATTAAGAGTCAGATGCTCTACCAATTGAGCTAGAGGTGCAGGCGCCGTACGGCCTTCCGATTCTCACCGGCGCGCCGTGCAACGAGTGGAAACCCTACCAGGTCTTCGGGGCGCCGTCCAAGCCTGGGTCGGGCGTGACCGCCTCCGCCGGGTCCGAGACCGCATACAGCCGGTCCAGCTCGTCCATGAACGCGGTCATGAATCCGTGGAAATCCGCGGCGTCCGCGCGCTGGTCGAGATCTGCGACACCGTCCTCGGTGAGATCCCCCACAGGGACACGCGCGTGCTCGGACACGTCGAACCACGTGCGGAAGCCGGTGACGGTCTCCACCTGGTAGCCGGAGCCCGTGTCCGCCACGGTCGCCACGTTGTGCAGCCCCACCGTCACGGGGTCCGGCTCCTGCGGCGCGCGGAGCACCGGCTCGGTGGCCGGGTCCACAGGGCAGAGGACCATCTCGAGAGGCACGTGGCGGTAGCCGATCACGAGGGGCGTGGAGGAGCCGGAGGGCTGCCCGTACACGAGGTTGTAATCGCCGTGGTTGAACACCCGCGCGTCGAATGCGGCGCGGAGGCGGCGCATGAGGTGGGGGGAGTCCATGTGTCCCACGCTACGCGTCGCGGCAGGAGGGCGCCACGTGAGGCGTCCGAGCGGAACCCCTCCGCGTCGTGTCACATCGTGACCCGTCCCATGGCCGGCGGGCCCGCCGTCCCTAGACTGCGCCCATGGAGAACACCGAGGCCCAGGGCTCCGCAGCCCCCGTCAGCACCGCCCCCGCCACGCCCGCCCCGGACATGAAGCCGCGCTCGCGCGACGTCACCGACGGCATGGAGCGCGCCGCCTCGCGCGGCATGCTCCGCGCCGTGGGCCTGGGCGACGACGACTTCGCCAAGCCCCAGATCGGCATCGCGTCCTCCTGGAACGAGATCACGCCGTGCAACCTCTCCCTGGACCGTCTCGCCCAGGCGGCCAAGGAGGGCGTCCACGCCGACGGCGGCTATCCGCTCGAGTTCGGCACCGTCTCCGTCTCGGACGGCATCTCGATGGGCCACGAGGGCATGCACTTCTCCCTCGTCTCCCGCGAGGTGATCGCCGACTCCGTGGAGACGGTCATGATGGCCGAGCGCCTCGACGGCTCGGTGCTCCTGGCCGGCTGCGACAAGTCCCTGCCCGGCATGCTCATGGCCGCGGCCCGCCTCGACCTGGCCAGCGTGTTCGTCTACGCCGGCTCCACGATGCCCGGCCACGCGCGCCTCTCCGACGGCACCGAGAAGCAGGTGACGATCATCGACGC
Organism: Micrococcus antarcticus; assembly: GCF_044872765.1. Classification (NCBI taxonomy): domain Bacteria; kingdom Bacillati; phylum Actinomycetota; class Actinomycetes; order Micrococcales; family Micrococcaceae; genus Micrococcus; species Micrococcus antarcticus. The sequence continues at coordinate 117,510 of NZ_CP085253.1, forward strand.
GTTCGAGGCGGTCGGCGCGTGTGCCCGCGGCCTCATGAGCGAGGAGGACCTGCTGCGCATCGAGAAGGCGATCGTCCCCACCGAGGGCGCGTGCGGCGGCATGTACACCGCCAACACGATGGCCTCGATCGGCGAGGCGCTCGGCATGTCCCTGCCCGGCTCGGCCACGCCGCCCTCGCCGGACCGCCGCCGCGACGACTTCGCGCGCCGCTCCGGCGCCGCCGTCGTCCAACTCCTGCGCCTCGGCATCACCGCCCGGGACATCATGACGAAGGAGGCGTTCGAGAACGCCATCGCCGTGACCATGGCGTTCGGCGGCTCCACGAACGCGGTGCTGCACCTCCTCGCGATCGCGCGGGAGGCCGGCGTGGACCTCACCCTGGACGACTTCAACCGCGTGGGCGACCGCGTCCCGCACATCGCCGACCTCAAGCCCTTCGGCCGCTACGTGATGACGGACGTGGACCGCGTGGGCGGCGTGCCCGTGGTCATGAAGGCGCTGCTGGACGAGGGGCTGCTCCACGGCGATGCGCTCACGGTGACGGGAAAGACCCTTGCCGAGAACCTCGCCGCCCTGGCGCCGGACCCCGTGGACGGCACCGTCATCCGCCGCATGGACGAGCCCATGCACCCCAACGGCGGCATCGCGGTCCTGCGGGGCAGCCTCGCCCCGGAGGGCGCCGTCGTGAAGTCCGCCGGCTTCGACGCGGACGTCTTCGAGGGCACCGCCCGCGTGTTCGACCGCGAGCGCGCCGCCATGGACGCCCTCGAGGACGGCACCATCGCCGCGGGCGACGTCGTCGTGATCCGCTACGAGGGCCCGCGCGGCGGCCCGGGCATGCGGGAGATGCTCGCCATCACCGGCGCGATCAAGGGCGCCGGCCTCGGCAAGGACGTCCTGCTCCTCACCGACGGGCGCTTCTCCGGCGGCACCACGGGCCTGTGCATCGGGCACATCGCGCCCGAGGCGGCCGACGGCGGGCCGATCGCCCTGGTGCGCGACGGCGACCGGATCCGCGTGGACATCGCGGGCCGGACGCTCGACATCCTGGTGGACGCGGCCGAGCTGGAGGCGCGCCGGGCGGACTGGACGCCCGTCCCGCCGAAGTTCACCACGGGGGTGCTGGGCAAGTACGCCAAGCTCGTGCACTCCGCGGCCGAAGGTGCGTACCTGGGCTAAGGCCTGAGGCCTGAGGCCTGAGGCCTGAGGTGGGCGCGGGCGCGCGGGTGCTGCGGCATGGACGCATGGGGGGCGCCACGTGGGCCACGTCTCACATGGCGAGACATGGATGTCTCAAGTGGTGGTCGCCACGCAGGGGTCCCCATACTGGAGCCACCGACGAACGACCCGGCGGTCGGCGGCCCCACCTCAGGCCGTGACCGCACTCCGATCCGCCCGGCACTGCAGGACACCCCCAGCCACCCCGACGGATCACCCGGACCATCGTCCGGCGTGCCCCGCATGCCGGACGCCAGCAGCGATGAGCGCAGTGAGGTGCACTGATGAGCCCGACCCCCCGCCCCGAGTCCGCGGCGCCGCGCGTCCCCGGCCCGGGGAATCGCGTGGAGCCCACCCGCATGACGGGGTCCGAGGGCCTGATCCGCGCGCTCGAGGAGCTCGGGGTCACGGACGTCTTCGGGCTGCCCGGCGGAGCGATCCTCCCCACGTACGACCCGCTGATGGACTCCTCCGTCATCCGCCACATCCTGGTGCGCCACGAGCAGGGCGCGGGCCACGCGGCCCAGGGCTACCACCTCGCCACGGGCCGTCCCGGCGTGGCCATCGCGACGTCGGGGCCGGGGGCCACCAACCTCGTCACCGCGATCGCCGACGCGCACATGGACTCCCAGGCCGTCGTGTTCATCACGGGCCAGGTCACCTCCGCGGCCATCGGCTCGGACGCCTTCCAGGAGGCGGACATCGTCGGCATCACGATGCCCATCACGAAGCACTCGCGCCTCGTCACCCGCGCGGAGGACATTCCGCTGGCGCTCGCGGAGGCCTTCCACATCGCGACCACGGGGCGTCCGGGCCCCGTGCTGATCGACGTCACGAAGGACGCCCAACAGGGCGAGCTCGAGTTCTCCTGGCCGCCGCGGCTGGAGCTGCCCGGCTACCGACCCGTGCTGCGCGGCCATCCCCGCCAGGTCAAGGAGGCCGTCCGCCTCATCGCCGAGGCCCGGCGCCCCGTGCTGTACGTGGGCGGCGGCGTGGCCCGCGGCGAGGCGTCCGCGGAGCTGCGCGAGCTGGCCGAGGCCACCGGCGCCCCCGTGGTCACCACGCTCACGGCGCGCGGCGTGTTCCCGGACTCCCACCCCCAGCACCTCGGCATGCCCGGCATGCACGGCTCGGTGCCGGCGGTCGCCGCCCTCCAGCAGGCGGACCTGCTCATCGCCCTCGGCGCCCGCTTCGACGACCGCGTGACCGGGCACCTCGAGTCCTTCGCTCCGGGCTCGCGCGTGATCCACGTGGACGTGGACCCCGCCGAGATCTCGAAGAACCGCCTCGCGGACGTGCCGATCGTGGGGTCCGTCAAGGAGGTCATCCCGGACCTCACGGCGGCGCTGCGGGCGGCGGCCGAGCAGGCGCCGCTGCCGGACCTCGCCCCGTGGTGGGCCGTGCTGGACCGGCTGCGACAGACCTACCCGCTCGGCTGGACCGATCCGGCGGACGGGCTCATGGCCCCGCAGCACGTGATCTCGCGGCTCTCCGCGCTCTCCGGCCCCGAGGCCGTGTACGTGGCCGGCGTGGGCCAGCACCAGATGTGGTCCAGTCAGTTCGTGCAGTACGAGCGCCCCCGGCAGTGGCTGAACTCCGCGGGCCTGGGGACCATGGGCTTCTCCGTGCCCGCCGCGATGGGCGCCAAGGTCGGAGACCCGGACCGCGTGGTCTGGGCGATCGACGGCGACGGCTGCTTCCAGATGACCAACCAGGAGCTCGCCACCTGCGTGATCAACCGGATCCCCATCAAGGTGGCGGTGATCAACAACTCCTCGCTCGGCATGGTGCGCCAGTGGCAGACCCTGTTCTACGACGGCCGCTACTCCAACACGGACCTCAACACGGGCCACGGCACGGCCCGCGTGCCCGACTTCGTGAAGCTGGCGGACGCCTACGGCGCGGTCGGGCTGCGCTGCGAGCGCACCGAGGACCTGGACGACACCATCCGCCGGGCCCTGGAGGTCGACGACCGCCCCGTCGTCGTCGACTTCGTGGTCTCCCGCGATGCGATGGTGTGGCCCATGGTCCCCGCGGGCGTGAGCAACGACGCGATCCAGGTGGCCCGAGGGATGACGCCCGAGTGGGACCAGGAGGACTGAGGAGCGATGACCGTGGAACGACACACCCTGTCCGTGCTCGTGGAGGACGTCCCGGGCACGCTCACCCGCGTGGCCGGCCTGTTCGCCCGCCGCGCCTTCAACATCCACTCGCTCGCCGTGGGCGTCACCGAGGTGCCCGGGGTCTCCCGGATCACCGTCGTGGTGGACGCGGACGCCCACCTGCTGGAGCAGGTCACGAAGCAGCTCAACAAGCTGATCAACGTGCTCAAGGTGGTGGAGCTGGCCGACGACTCCTCGGTGCAGCGCGACCACCTGCTGGTCAAGGTCCGCGCCGACGCCGCCACCCGCGGCCAGGTGGTGCAGGCCGCCGACCTCTTCCGCGCCCACGTGGTGGACGTGGCCCCCGACTCGCTCACCCTCGAGGCCACCGGCACCCGGGAGAAGCTCCAGGCCTTCCTGGACCTCATGGAGCCGTACGGCGTGCGCGAGCTCGTCCGCTCCGGCACCGTGGCCCTGTCCCGCGGCTCGCGCTCCATGACCGACCGGGCCCAGGCCCGCTGAGCCGGCCGCCGAGCCCGCACACCCTCTGATCCCCCTCACCGCTAGGAGACCGCAATGACCGCCACGAAGTTCTACGACGACGACGCCGACCTCTCGATCATCCAGGGCCGCACCGTGGCCGTGATCGGCTACGGCTCGCAGGGCCACGCGCACTCGCTGTCCCTGCGCGACTCGGGCGTGGACGTCCGCATCGGCCTCGCCGAGGGCTCGACGTCCTGTGCGAAGGCCGAGGCCGAGGGCCTGCGCGTCGTGGACGTGGCCACCGCCGCCGCGGAAGCCGACCTCATCATGATCCTCACCCCGGACCAGGTTCAGGCCGACGTGTACGCCGAGCACATCGCTCCGAACCTCCAGGACGGCGACGCCCTGTTCTTCGCGCACGGCTTCAACGTCCGCTACGGCTACATCAAGGCCCCCAAGGGCGTGGACGTCGCCCTCGTGGCCCCCAAGGGCCCGGGCCACGTGGTCCGCCGCGAGTTCGAGGCCGGCCGCGGCGTGCCCGCCCTCATCGCGGTCGAGCAGGACGCCTCCGGCGAGGCCCGCGCGCTGGCGCTGTCCTACGCGAAGGCGATCGGCGGCACCCGCGCCGGCGTCATCGAGACCACCTTCACCGAGGAGACCGAGTCGGACCTCTTCGGCGAGCAGGCCGTGCTGTGCGGCGGCGCGTCCCAGCTGGTGCAGTACGGCTTCGAGACCCTGGTGGAGGCCGGCTACCAGCCCGAGATCGCCTACTTCGAGGTGCTGCACGAGCTCAAGCTGATCGTGGACCTCATGGTGGAGGGCGGCATCGCCAAGCAGCGCTGGTCCGTCTCGGACACGGCCGAGTACGGCGACTACGTCTCCGGCCCGCGCGTGATCGACCCCTCCGTGAAGGAGAACATGAAGGCCGTGCTGGCCGACATCCAGGACGGCGCCTTCGCGAAGCGCTTCATGGAGGACCAGAAGGCCGGCGCCCCGGAGTTCAGTGAGCTCCGCGCGAAGGGCGAGGCCCACCCGATCGAGAAGACCGGCCGTGAGCTGCGCCAGATGTTCGCGTGGCTCAAGGACACCGACGACGACTACACCGAGGGCACCGCGGCCCGCTGAGCCGCGGTCCGGACCCTCGAGTGGTCACGACACGCCACGTGCACCGCGGACGTGACGGCGTGTCGTGACCACTCGGCTGCGGCGTCGAAAGGGACTCCCTGCGGCGTCGAAAGGGACTCCCTGCGGCGCCGCCGTCGTCTGCGGTCCATGACAGATCCATGCGGCTAGGCTCGAGGCGGCGACGCGGGCCGCGCACCATCTGCCCACGTCGCCCCACCGTGCCACCGCCGAACAAGGAGCCGCCCGTGAGCGCCGCCCAGCCCGTCGTCCTCATCGCCGAGGAACTCTCGCCCGCCACCGTCGAGGCCCTCGGCCCCGACTTCGAGATCCGCCACACCGACGGCGCCGACCGCGCCCGCCTGCTGGCGGACCTGCCCGGCGTGGACGCGATCCTCGTGCGCTCCGCCACGCAGATGGACGCCGAGGCCATCGCCGCGGCCACGGACCTGAAGGTCATCGCGCGGGCCGGCGTCGGCCTGGACAACGTGGACGTCCCCGCCGCCACCGCGGCGGGCGTCATGGTGGTCAACGCGCCGACCTCCAACATCGTCTCGGCCGCCGAGCTGACGTGCGGCCACATCCTCTCCGTGGCGCGCAACATCGCCCCGGCGAACCGCGCCCTCAAGGCGGGGGAGTGGAAGCGCTCCAAGTACGCGGGTGTGGAGCTGTTCGAGAAGAAGCTCGGCGTGATCGGCCTCGGCCGCATCGGCGCGCTCGTGGCCGAGCGCATGAAGGCCTTCGGCATGGAGATCCTCGCGTACGACCCCTACATCAGCGCGGCCCGGGCCCAGCAGCTCGGTGCGACGCTCGTGGACCTGGACACCCTGCTCGAGCAGTCCGACTTCGTCACCATCCACATGCCCAAGACGCCGGAGACGGTCGGCATGATCGCGGACGAGCAGTTCGCGCGCATGAAGGACACCGCGTACGTGATCAACGTGGCCCGCGGCGGCCTCGTGGACGAGGACGCCCTCGCCCGCGCCCTGGACTCCGGAGCGATCGCCGGCGCCGGCATCGACGTGTTCAGCTCCGAGCCCGCCACGGACCTCGCGTTCTTCCAGCACGACTCCGCCGTCGTCACCCCCCACCTGGGCGCCTCCACCGCCGAGGCGCAGGAGAAGGCCGGCGTCGCCGTCGCCAAGTCCGTGCGCCTCGCCCTGGCCGGCGAGCTCGTGCCCGACGCGGTGAACGTGGCCGGCGGCGTCATCCACGAGGACGTGCGACCCGGCCTGCCCCTGGCCGAGAAGCTCGGCCGCACGCTCCGCGCGCTCGTCGGCGAGGCCTCTCTCGAGTCGGTGGACGTGGAGGTGGCCGGCGAGATCGCCGAGCATGACGTGAAGGCCGTCCGCCTCGCCGCCCTCAAGGGCGTGTTCACCGACGTGGTCTCCGAGCAGGTCTCCTACGTGAACGCCCCCGTGCTGGCCGAGCAGCGCGGCGTGGAGAGCCGCCTCACCACGACCCCGGTGGCGGAGTCCTACCGCAATGCCATCACCGTGAGCGGCGTGACGTCCACGGGCGGGAAGACCTCCGTGACCGGCACCCTGACCGGCCCGAAGCAGGTGCAGAAGCTGGTGGGCGTGGACGGCCACGAGATCGAGGTGCCCCTCGCCGAGCACCTGCTCGTGTTCGGCTACGCCGACCGCCCGGGCGTCGTCGGCATCCTCGGCCAGGCGCTGGGGGAGCAGGGCGTGAACATCGCCGGCATGGACGTGTCCCGCGATGCGGAGGGCACCGCGCTCGCGGTCCTGACCCTCGACGCCGGCATGGCGGCGGGAACGGTCGGCGCCCTCGCGCAGGCCATCGGCGCCGAGCGGGCCGCGGAGATCGACCTCTCCGAGTGAGCCCGCGGCCGGCGTCGACCGGCCCGTCGCCGACGTCGGCGCGTCGGGCCCGCCGCCGACGTCGGCGCGTCGGACCCGCCGCCGACGTCGGCGCGTCGCCTCCCCGAGGTGGCGCGCCGACGTCGTGGAGGGGAGCGGGACGGCCGGGGGCCCCGCCGGTAGACTCGCTGACCGTGACTGACGAGCGTGTGCCCTACTACCTGACCACCGCGATCCACTACCCGAACGGCGAGCCGCACATCGGCCACGCCTACGAGATGGTGGGCGCCGACGCGATGGCGCGCTTCGCCCGGCTCGACGGCCGCGACGTGCGCTTCCTCACGGGCACGGACGAGCATGGCCAGAAGATGGCGCAGACCGCCGAGCGTGAGGGCGTCACGCCCCTGGAGCTGGCCACGCGCAACTCCGGTGCGTTCCGGCGCATGGACGACGAGGTCCTGGACGTCTCCTACGACCGGTTCATCCGCACCACGGACGCCGACCACCACGCCGCCGCCCAGGAGATCTGGCGCCGCATGGAGGCCAACGGGGACATCTACCTGGACCGCTACGCCGGCTGGTACTCCGTGCGGGACGAGCGCTTCTTCACCGAGGAGGAGACCGAGGTCCGCGAGGACGGCACCCGCTGCGCGACCGAGACCGGCACCGAGGTGACGTGGACGGAGGAGGAGTCCTACTTCTTCCGCCTCTCCACGTACCAGGAGCCGCTCCTGCAGATGTACCGGGAGAACCCCGGCTTCGCCGCGCCGTCCTCCCGGTTCAACGAGGTCATCCGGTTCGTGGAGGGCGGCCTGACCGATCTCTCGATCTCCCGCACGTCCTTCGACTGGGGCATCCCGCTGCCCGCACCGGCCGACCCGTCCGCCGAGGATGCCCAGTCCCGAAAGAACCACGTCATGTACGTGTGGGTGGACGCGCTCGCGAACTACCTCACGGGCGCCGGCTGGCCGGAGACGGACCCGGCCGCGGTGGAGCGGTACTGGCCGGCCGACGTGCACATCATCGGCAAGGACATCTCCCGCTTCCACTGCGTGTTCTGGCCGGCGTTCCTCATGTCCGCCGGGATCGAGCTGCCGAAGCGCGTCATGATCCACGGGTTCCTGAACAACAACGGCGAGAAGATGTCCAAGTCGCTGGGCAACGTGGTGGCGCCCGCCGACTGGGTCGCCCGGTACGGCCTCGACGCCGTGCGCTTCTTCCTGCTGCGCGAGTTCCCCTTCGGCGCGGACGGCTCGTACAGCCACGACGCCGTGGTGGGCCGCAAGAACGCGGACCTCGCCAACAACCTCGGCAACCTGGCCCAGCGCTCGCTCTCCATGGTGGCCAAGAACTGCGACGCCGCCGTGCCCCGGCCGGGCGGGCTCAGCGAGGCGGATGCCGCGATCCTCGCCCAGGTGGACGCGCTCCTGGAGAAGACGCGCGCCGCCTATGCGGAGCAGGACTTCCACGCGGCGCTCGAGGAGACGTGGCGCGTGCTCGGCGAGGTCAACGCGTACTTCGCGGACCAGGCCCCGTGGGTGCTGAAGAAGTCCGACGAGCCGCGCATGCGCACCGTGCTCTACGTGACGCTGCAGGCCGTGCGCCGCGTCGCGCTGCTCGTGCAGCCCGTCATGCCCGGCTCGGCCACGCGCCTGCTGGACCTGCTCGGCGTGGCCGCCGAGGGCGACGCCGGCCGCACCGGCGCCTCGGGCACCGGCGCCCGCTCGTTCGCCGCGTTCGGCGACGACCTCGTGCCCGGAACGCCCCTGCCGAAGCCCGAGGGCGTCTTCCCGCGCCACGAGGAGGCGGCCGAGGGCTGAGCGGCGCCTCACCCCGCCCCGGACGGCGGCGCCCCGGTCCCGCGGCCGGCGCGCCGCCGTCGCCGTCCTGCTGTCCACGAGGTGAGACGCCGCGTCACGCAATGTGGTCCGGGCGGGGCCCGGTCCTAGCCTGGAGCGCATGACCGAGACGCCCCGCACCGACGCCCTGCGCAGCACCGACGTGACGGCCCTGGACCTGGCCGTGATCGGCGGTGACGGGATCGGCCCCGAGGTGACGGAGCAGGCCGTGGCCGTCCTGCAGGCGGCGCTCGCCGCTGAGGGCCGCCCCGAGGCCCGGCTGACCGACTACGCGCTCGGCGCCGAGCACTGGCTGGCGACCGGCGAGACCCTGACCGATGAGACCCTCGAGGCCCTGCGCGGCCACGACGCGATCCTCTTCGGCGCGGTGGGCGCCGCCCCCGGGGACACGCGCGTCCCGTCCGGGCTGATCGAGCGCCAGATGCTGCTGCGCCTGCGCTTCGCGCTGGACCACGGCGTGAACCTGCGTCCCGCCACCCTGTACCCGGGTGCGAAGAGCCCGCTGACGCAGCCCCGGGACATCGACTTCACGGTGGTCCGCGAGGGCACCGAGGGCCCCTACGTGGGCAACGGCGGCGTGATCCGCGAGGGCACCGAGCACGAGATCGCCACCGAGGTGTCCGTCAACACCGCCCACGGCGTGCGCCGCGTGGTGCGGGACGCCTTCGAGCGCGCGGACGCGGGGGAGCGCAAGCGCCTGACCCTCGTGCACAAGCACAACGTGCTGGTGCACGCCGGGCACCTGTGGCGCCGCACCGTGGAGGCGGTGGCCGCCGACTTCCCCGAGGTCACGTGGGACTACATGCACGTGGACGCCGCGACGATCTTCCTGGTGACGGACCCCTCCCGCTTCGACGTGATCGTCACGGACAACCTCTTCGGCGACATCCTGACGGACCTCGCCGCCGCGATCACGGGCGGGATCGGCCTCGCCGCCTCGGGCAACATCAACGTGGAGGGCACGGCACCGTCCATGTTCGAGCCGGTCCACGGCTCCGCGCCGGACATCGCCGGCCAGGGCGTCGCGGACCCGGTCGCCGCGATCCTCTCCGCCGCCCTGCTGCTCGAGCACGTCGGGGAGGCCGGCGCGGCGGGACGCGTGCGCACTGCGGTGTGGGCGCACCTCGAGGACCGCGCGGACGGCGATCGGGGCTCGACCGCCGAGGTGGGCGCCGACGTCGCCCGCCGCGTCTGAGACGCGCGCCACAGACCGCCGCCCCCACGGGTCTACGATGGACCCGCGCCCACCCGCCCCACCCCGATGGAGGATCCCTCGTGTCCGAGACCGTGTTCACCCGGCAGCCGCACCTCTCCCCGCTCTCGGAGGAGGAGCGCGTGGAGATCCTGCAGGACCCCGGCTTCGGCAAGGTCTTCACGGACCACATGGTCTCCGTGGACTGGACGTGGAGCGAGGACGGCGGCGCGTGGCACGACGCCCGCGTGGAGCCCTACGGCCCCCTCTCCCTCGACCCGTCGGCGTCCGTGCTGCACTACGCCCAGGAGATCTTCGAGGGCCTGAAGGCCTACCGCCACGGGGACGGCTCGGTGTGGACGTTCCGCCCCGAGGCCAACGCCGCGCGCCTCAACCGCTCCGCCGTGCGCCTGGCCCTCCCCGAGCTGCCCGAGGAGATCTTCCTCGGCTCCCTGAAGGCCATCGTGGAGGCGGACCAGGGGTGGGTGCCGGACGGCGAGGGCCAGTCCCTCTACCTGCGCCCCTTCATGATCGCCACGGAGGCGTTCCTCGGCGTGCGGCCGGCGCGCGAGGTGCGCTACATGGTGATCGCCTCGCCGGCCGGCAACTACTTCGGCGGCGAGGTCAAGCCCGTCACCATCTGGGTCTCCCGCGAGTACGCCCGCGCGGGCAAGGGCGGCATGGGCGCGGCGAAGACCGGCGGCAACTACGCGGCGTCCCTCCTCCCGCAGCTGCAGGCCGCGTCGAAGGGCGCGGATCAGGTGGTCTTCCTCGACTCCGCGAACGACGACGCCATCGAGGAGCTCGGCGGCATGAACGTGTTCTTCGTGTTCTCCGACGGCCGCCTCGTCACCCCCGCGCTGAGCGGCAGCATCCTCGAGGGCGTCACCCGCTCCTCGATCCTCCAGCTGGGTCGTGACATGGGCCTGACCGTGGAGGAGCGCCGCATCACCCTGGCCGAGTGGGCCGAGGGCGTGCGCTCCGGGGAGATCACGGAGGTGTTCGCGTGCGGCACGGCCGCGGTGGTCACGCCCATCGGGCGCCTGCTCGACGGGGACGACGTCATCGAGTCCGCCGGCGGTGCCGACGTCACCTTCAGGATCCGCGCCGAGCTCGAGGGCATCCAGACCGGCACGGTCGAGGACCGCCACGGCTGGCTGCACCGCCTGGTCTGAGCAGGCCCGAACCAGGGTCTGCATGCATGGACAGGGTCTGCGTCCAGGACGCAGACCCTGTCCACGTCGTCAGATCCGACGGCGGCCCGACCGCCGACGCCGCCGTCGCCGAGCGACCGGCGCGCGGGCACCGCGGTGAGACGTGAGACACTCCCGGGGTCGAATCCGTCACCCGCGATCAGGAGTCTCCGTGAGCTCGCACCGCTCCTCCATCCCCGCCCCCGCCGAGGGGACATCCCCCCACCCCGAGGAAGGCCAGGCACAGCTGCCGCCCGTCGAGGCGGAGCACCGCCCCCGCTGGACCCCCGTGAGCATCGCCGTCTGGGCCCTGCTCGCCCTGCTCGGCGGCGTCGCCTGGACCATGCTCGCCCTGCACCGCGGCGAGTCCATCAACGCCATCTGGTTCGTGTTCGCGTCCGTGGCCACGTTCCTGATCGGCTACCGCTTCTACTCGCGGTACGTGGAGCGCCTCATCGTCCGCCCGGACGACACCCGCGCCACCCCGGCCGAGTACCGCGCCGACGGCCGCGACTACGTGGCCACCGACCGCCGCGTGCTCTACGGCCACCACTTCGCCGCCATCGCCGGCGCCGGCCCGCTCGTCGGCCCGGTGCTCGCCGCGCAGATGGGCTATCTGCCGGGCACCATCTGGATCATCGTGGGCGTGATCCTCGCCGGCGCGGTCCAGGACTACCTCGTGCTGTTCTTCTCCATGCGCCGCGGCGGCCGCTCCCTCGGCCAGATGGCCCGGGAGGAGCTCGGCCGGTTCGGCGGCACCGCTGCCATCATCGCCACGCTGCTCATCATGGTGATCATCACCGCGATCCTGGCCCTCGTCGTCGTCAACTCCCTGGGCGAGTCCCCGTGGGGCGTCTTCTCCGTCGGCATGACCATCCCGATCGCCCTCTTCATGGGCCTGTACCTGCGCTACCTGCGCCCGGGCCGCATCACCGAGGTCTCGGTCATCGGCTTCGTCCTGCTCATGGCCGCCATCGTCGGCGGCGGCTGGGTGGCCGGCACGGAGTGGGGCGCGGCCCTCTTCACCCTGGACCGCGTCACGATCTCCTGGGCGATCATCGCCTACGGGTTCATCGCCGCCGTGCTGCCCGTGTGGCTGCTGCTCGCCCCGCGCGACTACCTCTCCACCTTCATGAAGATCGGCGTCATCGCGGGCCTGGCTGTCGCCATCGTCATCGTCCAGCCGCGCATCACCGCCCCGGCGTTCTCCGAGTTCGCCTCGGGCAACGCCGGCCCCGTCTGGCCGGGTTCGCTGTTCCCGTTCCTGTTCGTGACCATCGCGTGCGGCGCGCTCTCCGGCTTCCACGCCCTCATCGCCTCCGGCACCACGCCGAAGATGGTGGAGAAGGAGCGTCAGACCCGCTTCATCGGCTACGGCGGCATGCTCATGGAGGCCTTCGTGGCCATCATGGCGCTCGTGGCGGCCGTGTCCATCGACCGCGGCGTGTACTTCGCCATGAACGCCCCCGCCGCGCTCACCGGCGGCACCCCGGAGTCCGCGGCGGCCTGGGTCATGTCCCTCGGCCTGGCCGGCGTGGACGTCACCCCGGAGCACCTGACCACGCTCGCGAACCTCGTGGGCGAGGAGACGGTGGTCTCCCGCACGGGCGGCGCCCCGACGCTCGCCGTCGGGCTCTCCCTCATCATGGGCCAGCTGGTCGGCGGCGAGGCCCTCATGGGCTTCTGGTACCACTTCGCCATCATGTTCGAGGCACTGTTCATCCTCACCGCCGTCGACGCCGGCACGCGCGTGGCGCGCTTCATGCTCCAGGACTCCCTCGGCAACGTCGTCCCGCGCTTCCGGGATCCGTCCTGGCGCGTGGGCGCGTGGGTGTGCACCGCGATCATGGTGGCCGCGTGGGGCGCCGTCCTGATCATGGGCGTCACCGACCCGCTCGGCGGCATCAACACCCTGTTCCCGCTGTTCGGCATCGCCAACCAGCTGCTGGCGGCGATCGCGCTCGCCGTCGTGCTCACCATCGTGGCGCGCCGCACCCGCGGGAAGGGCCTGTGGATCGTGGCCCTGCCGCTCGCGTTCATCACGGTGGTGACCACCGTGGCGAGCTTCCAGAAGATCTTCTCGCCGGTGCCGGCGGTCGGCTACTGGGCGCAGCACCGTGCGTTCCAGGACGCGATCGCGGCCGGCAAGACGAGCTTCGGCGCCGCCAAGACGCCCGAGGCCATGGACGCGGTGGTCCGCAACACGGCCATCCAGGGCACGCTCTCGGTGGTGTTCCTGGTGCTCGCCCTGATCGTGATCACCACGTCCGTGCTCGCCACCCTGCGCGCGCTGCGCGGTGTGGACGCGCCCAACCACGAGGACCCGTACGTGCCCTCGACGCGCTTCGCCCCGGCCGGCCTCGCGGCCACCGCCGAGGAGAAGGAGATCCAGCGTCAGTGGGACGCCCTGCCGGCGGAGAAGCAGCCGGTGCGGGGGCACTGACGTGCCCGGTCCGCACGCCACGACGCCGGACGTCGCCTCCCCCGCGGAGGCCGCGTCCGGCGTCGGCGGCCGGCGCGGCGCGTGGGCCTCGGCCCGCTGGTGGCTGCGCCAGCTCACGGGGGAGGGGAAGTACGACGCCTACCTGGCCCACCACCGGGCGCACCATCCGGGCGAGGAACCGATGACCGAGCGCGAGTTCTGGCGCGACGAGTACGCGAAGCAGGACGCGAACCCGGGCAGCCGCTGCTGCTGAGGGGCAGCGCCCTGCCACTAGGCTGGCCCCATGCGCATCGCCCGTTTCGTGGACCAGGCCGAACCGACCTACGGCATCGTGGAGGGCCCGGCCGACGCCGACCCCGCCGAGCTGAGCATCACCGCCCTGCAGGGCGACCCGTTCTTCCACGGGATCCAGCCCACCGGCACCAAGCACCGCCTCCAGGACGTGCGTCTCGTGGCCCCGATCATCCCGCGCTCGAAGATCGTGGGCGTCGGCCGCAACTGGGCCGAGCACGCGAAGGAGCTCGGCAACGAGGTCCCCGCCTCGCCGCAGTTCTTCCTCAAGCCGAACACCGCCGTCGTGGGTCCGAACGAGCCCGTGACCCTGCCCAGCTGGTCGGACGAGGTCTCCTACGAGGCCGAGCTCGCCGTCGTCATCGGCACCATCTGCAAGGACGTGCCGGTGAGTCGCGTGGACGACGTCGTGTTCGGCTACACCGTGGGCAACGACCTCACCGCCCGCGACGCCCAGCGGACCGACCTGCAGTGGGCCCGCGCCAAGGGCTTCGACGGTGCCTGCCCGCTGGGCCCGTGGATCGAGACGGAGCTGGACGTGGAGGCCGCCGGCGGCCTGCGCATCACCTCCCGGCTCGACGGCGAGACCCGCCAGGACGGCACGACGACGGACATGGTATTCGGCGTGCGCGAGCTGGTGGCCGCCGCCTCGGAGATCTTCACCCTCCTGCCGGGCGACGTGATCCTCACCGGCACCCCGGCCGGCGTCGGCAGGGTGGCCGAGGGCCAGCGCGTCGAGGCCGAGGTGGAGGGCATCGGCGTGCTCGCCACCCCCGTCCGCCGCTGAGCCTGGGGGAGCCCCGCGTAGACTCGGGACATCATGACTGAGCCCACCGCCCCCGTGTCCGAGAACACCACCGCCCCCGAGAACGCGCCCGCGATCTTCGCCGACGTCCCCCAGGTGGACGCCGACACTCCCGTGCGCGTGCGCTTCTGCCCCTCGCCCACGGGAACTCCGCACGTCGGGATGGTCCGCACGGCGCTGTTCAACTGGGGCTGGGCCCGCCACACCGGCGGCACGCTCGTCTTCCGCATCGAGGACACGGACGCGAAGCGCGACTCCGAGGAGTCCTACCAGCAGCTGCTCGACGCCCTGCGCTGGCTCGGCATCGACTGGGACGAGGGCGTCGAGGTGGGCGGCCCGCACGAGCCCTACCGCCAGTCCCAGCGCGGTGAGATCTACGCCGAGGTCATCGAGAAGCTCAAGGCCGGCGGCCACATCTACCCCTCCTACTCCACCCCGGACGAGATCGAGGCGCGCCACCGGGCCGCCGGGCGCGACCCCAAGCTCGGCTACGACGGCGTCGACCGCGACCTGACCGAGGACCAGGTCGCCGCCTTCGAGGCCGAGGGCCGCACGCCGGTGTGGCGCCTGCGCATGCCGGACACGGACATCACCTTCACCGACCTGGTGCGCGGGGAGATCACCTTCAAGGCCGGCTCCGTGCCGGACTTCGTGGTGGTCCGCGCGGACGGCTCGCCCCTGTACACCCTGGTCAACCCGGTGGACGACGCGCTCATGGGCGTCACCCACGTGCTGCGCGGCGAGGACCTGCTCTCCTCCACCCCCCGGCAGATCGCGCTCTACCGCGCCCTGTACGCGATCGGCGTCGCCCAGTACATGCCGGTGTTCGGCCACCTGCCGTACGTGATGGGCGAGGGCAACAAGAAGCTCTCCAAGCGCGACCCTCAGTCCAACCTGTTCCTGCACCGGGACAACGGCTTCATCCCGGAGGGCCTGCTGAACTACCTGGCCCTGCTGGGCTGGTCGCTCTCCGCGGACGAGGACATCTTCACGCCCGAGCAGTTCATCGAGAACTTCGACGTGCACAAGGTCCTGGCCAACCCCGCCCGCTTCGACGAGAAGAAGGCGATCGCCATCAACGGCACCCACGTGCGCATGCTGGAGCCGGCCGACTTCCAGGCCCGCCTGGTGCCGTACCTGCACGCCGCCGGCCTCGTGGACGCCCAGCCCACGGAGCGCGAGCAGCGCATCCTCGCCGCCGCCGCGCCGCTCGTGCAGGAGCGCGTCCAGCTGCTCGGCGAGGCCGTCGAGATGCTGCGCTTCCTCTTCACGGAGGACGGGGACATCGCCACGGAGGCCGGGGCCCTCAAGGGCATGCCCGCGGACCTGCGCGCCGCCGTCGCCGCGGCCCGCGAGGCGCTGGCCGCCCTGCCGGCGGATGAGTTCACCACCGAGCGGATCGAGGCCGCGCTGCGCGAGGCCCTCGTGGAGCGACTCGAGCTCAAGCCGCGCCAGGCCTTCGGGCCCGTGCGCGTGGCCGCGACCGGCCGCAAGGTGTCCCCGCCGCTGTTCGAGTCCCTCGAGATCCTCGGTCGCGACTCCGCGCTGGCCCGCCTGGACCGCTTCGCCGCGGAGCAGGGCCTCGACGCCGCGCTGCCCACGGACGCGTGAGCCGCGCCGCGGGGGCCGGCGGCCCGTCGGCCCCCGCGTGGGACGGGGTCCTCTTCGACCTCGACGACACGCTGCTGGACCTGCGCACGGCCCAGCACGCCGCGTTCCACGCCACCATGCGCCACCAGTGGGCCGGGGTGGGCGGCGTGGCCCCAGGGGTGCTCGCGGCAGCCGTCGAGGCGTTCGCCACGGACGCCGACGGCCACTACGACCGCTACCTCGCCGGCGAGCTGACCTTCGCGGGGCAGCGGCTGGCCCGGGCTCGTTCGGCGCTCGAGCGCCTGGGCGCGCCCGCGGAGGCGGCCGAGCCGCTCCAGGCGCTGTGGCTCACGGACTACGAGGACGAGATCCGCGCGCACTGGGCGCTCTTCCCTGCGACGGCGGACGTGCTGGCCGCGGTGCGCGCGTCCGGCCGCGCGGTGGGGATCGTCACGAACAACGTGGAGGAGTACCAGCGGGGCAAGGCGGACGCGCTCGGCCTGGACTGGGTGCGCGTGCTCATCGGCTCGGACACGGCCGGTGCCCCCAAGCCGGACCCCGCGCCGTTCCTCGCCGGGTGCGCGCGGATGGGGACCGAGCCGGCCCGCACGCTCATGGTGGGGGACAGCCTGTCCAGCGACGTCGCCGGGGCTCGCGGCGCCGGGCTGGTCCCCGTCTGGCTCGCGCCCGACGACGCGGGGGTCCCGCGCGACGCCACGGCGCCCGAGCCCGATCAGGACCCGGCGGCCGATGCCGCCCCCGTCGCGCCGCGCTGGGACGCGGAGCGGGAGTGCTGGCGGATGGACGCCGTCGGCGGCCTGCTCACCTGGCTCTGACGCCGATGTTGCGTGGGCGCCGGGCATGGGGTAGAGTTCCTACTCGTTGCCGGAGAGGTCCGGGGACATCCAGCTTGTGAATAGCACTGGTGGCAAGCGATGCTTGACATGCAGTGGGGTATGGTGTAATTGGCAACACAACGGTTTCTGGTACCGTCATTCTAGGTTCGAGTCCTGGTACCCCAGCGAGTCTTCGACTCAGTGAGCGCTGACAGCAGTCGGCGCGCACGGCCCCATCGTATAGCGGCCTAGTACGCCGCCCTCTCACGGCGGTAACGCGGGTTCAAATCCCGCTGGGGTCACGCACGCATCACGTCCACGGACGCGGTGCACGGACGGTCATACGAGCCGTCCACCTGCTCGGTGAGGCAGGCGCACAGAACTCTCCACCCGCTTCCGGCAGCGATGCCGGGGGCAGCTCGGCCCCATCGTATAGCGGCCTAGTACGCCGCCCTCTCACGGCGGTAACGCGGGTTCAAATCCCGCTGGGGTCACGTGAGTGACGCAAGCCCGGTCCATCTGGACCGGGCTTGCGCCGTCTCCGGGGCAGTGCCCACCCGTCCTGTTCCGGGCCCGGACGGGCCCCTCGTGTGAGAATGGGACGCGTGCATCCCACTGACGAGAACGCCGCCACTCCGCCGCAGGGCACCGCCACGCCGGGCATCGACACCGCCGTCCGCCGCGTACGCGACCACGTCGCCGACCTGGACCTCGGCTTCGAGACGCCGTCCGCGCAGGCGGACCGGGCCGAGCGCGAGCGCACCCTCCACCAGATCGACGACTACGTCCTTCCCCGCCTCGACTCCCTCGACGCCCCCCTGCTGGCCGTCGTCGGCGGCTCGACCGGCGCGGGCAAGTCGACCCTGGTCAACGCCCTCGTGGGGCGCCTGGTCTCCCGCTCCTCGGCCCTGCGCCCCACCACACGCCAGCCCCTGCTCGTGCACAACCCGGCCGACGCCGCGTGGTTCACCGGCCCCCGCGTGCTGCCGGACCTGGCCCGCGTGACCGTGCACCGCACGGAGGCCGGCGGCCCCGTGGAGCCGGACTCGAACGCGATGGACACGGTCGCGCTCGTCGCGGAGCCCTCCCTGCCCGCCGGCATCGCGCTGGTGGACGCCCCGGACATCGACTCCGTGGCCGACCAGAACCGCGCCCTGGCCCGCCAGCTCCTCGAGGCCGCGGACCTGTGGATCTTCACGACGACGGCGCACCGCTACGCCGACGCCGTCCCGTGGCAGCTCCTCGACCAGGCGGCCGCCCGCGACATCACGGTCGCCGTCGTGCTGGGCCGCGTGCCTGAGGGCGACGCCGAGTCCATCACCCCCGACCTCCAGCGCATGCTCACCGAGCACGGCCTGCCCGACGCCCGCATCCACGTGATCCCGGAGACGCGCTTCGACGAGACGGGCCTGCTCCCGCAGGAGCATGTGGCCAGCCTCCGCGCGTGGCTCGAGGAGCTCGCGCACGACGCCCAGACCCGCTCCGCCGTGGCCCGCCGCACCGTGGACGGCGTCCTCGCGCAGCTCGCGGACCGGGTGGAGGACCTCGCCCGCGCCGAGGAGGACCAACAGGTGGCCGCAGCCGGCCTGGCCCGCTCCGTCACGGACGCCACCGAGCAGGCCGTGGAGACCGTCCAGCACGCCACCTCGGACGGGACGCTCCTGCGCGGGGAGGTGCTGGCCCGCTGGCAGGACTTCGTGGGCACCGGCGAGTTCTTCCGCGGAGTCGAGAGCGCGATCGGCCGCATCCGCGACCGCGTGACCGCCCTCGTGCGCGGCCGCCCGGCCCCGGTGGAGGAGGTCGAGTCGGCGCTCGAGACCGGGCTGCACGCCGTCATGGTGGAGGCCGTCGCCACGGCCGCGGAGCAGGTGGAGCGCCGCTGGGCGGCCGAGCCCGCGGGCCGTGCCCTCGTGGCCGGCCGTGACCTCGGCGCGCTGCCCGCGGACGTGTCCGAGCGCGCCGCCGCCGTGGTCCGCACGTGGCAGCAGGACGTGCTGTCGCTCATCGAGGAGGAGGGCGCCGGCCGCCGCACCAGGGCTCGCCTGGCCGCCTTCGGCGTCAACGCGGCCGCCGTGTCCCTCATGGTCCTCTCGTTCGCCTCCACCGCGGGGCTGGCCGGCATCGAGGTCGGGATCGCCGGCGGCGCCGCCGTGGTGGGCCAGAAGCTGCTCGAGTCGATCTTCGGCGAGGACGCCGTGCGCCGCATGGCCAAGCGCGCCAACGACCTCCTCGAGGTCCGGGTGCGGACGCTGCTCGAGGAGGTCCTCGCGGGCCGCTTCCTGCCGCTGCTCGCCCTGGACCGCGACCCCTCGGACACCGCGGCGCTGCGCGCCCTCGTCCCGACCCTGCGTCGCGGCGTGGAGGCCGGCCTCGACGGCCACCCCGGTGAGGAGGGCGATGCGCCCGCCCTTCCCGGCGTCGACCTCACCGCGGCCGCACCGGCCGAGCGGAGGACCCCTCCCGCCGACGTCGTCGAGGGCCGCCTCGTCGCCGAGTCCGAGGAGGACGCCCGATGAGCCGCGCCGTCGCCACCCTGGACGAGCGCCTGAGCGCACTCGGCGAGGCCGCCGACCTGGGGCGGAACCGCCTGCCGGACGGGCCCGTGGACACCGCCGAGGCCGCCGTGCGCGCCGCGGGCGAGCGCCGCTCCCTGTCCGCCGAGCACACCGTGGTCGGCTTCTTCGGGGCCACCGGCTCCGGCAAGTCGTCCCTGTTCAACGCGCTGACCGGGCGTGACCTCGCCCGCGTGGCCGCCACCCGCCCGACCACGTCCGAGCCGCTCGCGGCGGTGTGGGGCGTGCGCCACGGCCAGGGCCTCGGCGGCGGCCCGGACGCGGACGGCACGGGGGAGGGCGGCGGCGCCGCGGCCCTGCTCGACTGGCTCGGCGTCACGCGCCGCCACCTGCTGGACGAGGCCCCCGTGCTCGACGGCGGCCGGAGCGGGTTCCTCGGCATCGGCCACAAGGACGGCGCGGACGCCACGGGCCTCATCCTGCTCGACCTGCCGGACATCGACTCGGTGGAGCTGAACAACCGGGAGATCACGTCCAAGCTGGCGGGCCACGTGGACGTGCTCGTGTGGGTCGTGGACCCGGAGAAGTACGCGGACGCCGTGATCCACCGCGACTTCCTCGCCACGATGGGCTCGCACGCCGCCGTCACGCTCGTGCTGCTGAACCAGGTGGACCGCCTCACCGTGGCGGACCGGGACACCGTGCTCGCCTCGCTGCGCCACATGCTCACGGGCCACGGCCTCGCGGACGTGCGCGTCCTGCCGGTCTCCGCCCGCACGGGCGAGGGGCTCGATGAGGTCGGCCGCCAGCTCGCGTCGATCGTCGCGGCCCGGGGCGCCGCCGTCGAGCGCCTGGGCGCCGACGTGGCCGCCCGGGCCGATGACCTCTCCGCGGCCTCCGGCACGGGCGATCCCGCCGGCGTCACGGACGGGCTCGAGCACCGCCTCGGCAAGGACCTCGCGGTGGCCGGCGGCGTGCCGGCCGTGGTGCGCGCGGTGGAGGGCTCCTACCGCCTCCGCTCGGCCAAGCAGACCAGCTGGCCGGTGCTGCGCTGGATGCACTCCTTCCGGGCCGATCCGCTGCGCCGCCTCCACCTCATGCCCGAGCGGGCCTCCGCCCGCCGCGACCGGGACGAGATCGAACGCGACCCCGCGGTGCACCGCACCTCGCTGCCCACGCGCACGGGGACCCAGCGGGCCGTCGTCGAGGGCGCTGTGCGCACCGTGGTCACGGAGGCGTCCGCGGGCGCGCCGGAGCCGTGGGCCGCGTCCATCCGCCGTGCCGGCCGCGCAGAGCTCGACGCCGTCCCGGACGCCGTGGACCAGGCGATCTCCGCCACCGACCTGGGTGCCGCCCAGGGCAGCTGGTGGTGGCCCGTCCTGAACGTGCTGCAGTGGCTCGCGCTGCTGACCGCGGTGGTCGGCGCAGGCTGGCTCGGCCTGCTGGCCCTCGCCGTGTACCTGCAGTTCGCGCTCCCGCCGGCGCCGAGCGTGGAGGGCTTCCCGATCCCGACGCTGCTGCTGGTCGGCGGCCTCGCGCTCGGCCTGCTGCTGGCGCTCCTGGCGGTCCCGCTCACGCGCTGGACCGCGGCGGCGCGCGGCCGCCGCGCCCGCCGTCGCCTCGAGGAGTCGACGACGGCGGTGGGCCGCCGCCTCGTGGTGGACCCCGTGACCGCCGAGATCGAGCGCTACCACCGCTTCCAGTCCGCGATCGGGACGGCGGCGGGCACGTCCGCCCGCGGCCGGGGACGGGCGCGCCGGTGACGGGTCCCGGTGGTGCCGGCCTCACGGTCGGCGAGCTGTCCGAAGAGGGCCTCCTGGAGATCATCCAGGGGGCCCTTGCCCCTGCCAGTGCCCCCGCGCTGTGGCCGGCCGACTCCGTTCCGCCCGGGGACGACGCCGCCGTCGTCCCCGCCCCGCGCGGCGCCGTGGTGGTCTCCACGGACGCCATGGGCGAGGGCACGGACTTCCTGCTGATGTGGCCTGCCGGGGTGCGCACGCGGGGCTACGACGCCGGCTGGAAGGCCGCCGCGCAGAACCTCTCCGACATCAACGCGATGGGGGCGAGCTCCTCCGCGCTCGTCACGGCGCTGACGCTCCCGGAGGGCACGGACGTCGCGTGGGTCCGCGGGTTCGCGCGGGGGATCGCGGGCGCCATCGCCCGGCTCGGCGCCGGCGGGTGCCGCGCCGCGGGCGGCGACCTCGGCACGGGGGAGCGGATCCAGGCCGCCGTGACGGTGCTCGGGGATCCGGGTGCGGGGGTGCTGGAGCGCCGACCGCGGCGCGCGGAGGACCGGGACCGCCTGCTCGCCGAGGGCGCGGACCTGGTCCACTGCCAGGTGCTCGGGGGACTCGTCGGCGGCGGACCGGGCTGGGCTGCCGCCGGGCTGCGCCTCCTGCTGACCGAGCGGGCCGAGCTCGAGCGCCGCTGGGACGCCCTGCCCGCGGAGCAGCGGCCGGGCGCCCGCGAGATCGCGCGCGCCGTCCGGGGGCAGCTGCGCCCGCGGCCGCCCCTCGCCGCGGGACCGGCCGCGCTGGCCGCCGGGGTGCTCACGCTCATGGACGTCTCCGACGGGATCGGCCGGGACGCGCACCGCATGGCGCGGGCCTGCGGCACGGGGGCCTCGGGCGGTCGGGTCGAGGACGGCCGGGCACGGACCCTGACCCCGTGGGTGGCCGACACCTGGGTGGCCGAGGTCGCCCGTCCGCTGGGGCCCGTGGCCGCGCTGGCCGGCGTCGCGCCGGAGGCCCTGGTTCTCGCAGGCGGCGAGGACTACGGGGTGGTGGGCCTGGCCTGGCCGGAGACCGCGCTGCCGGCGGGCTTCACCCGGATCGGGCGGATGCTCCCGGCCGGCGCCGAACCACCGGCCGGCCATCGGCCCCTGCCCGAGCGAGGCTGGGACCACTTCGGCGGCTGACGCGCCTCGGGCTGTCGCGCGCCGGGGCCGATGGCCGGCGGCCTCAGCGCCGCGCGGTGACCGACGCGGGGTCGAACCGGTGGCCCAGCCCCGTGACGGCCCAGCCGGCGGCCTCCCACGCGGCGGTGTCCAGCACGTTGCGGCCGTCGATCAGCAGCCGGTCGGCGACCTTGCCGCCCACGGCCTCCGGGTCCATCTCCCGGAACTCCTGCCACTCGGTCAGCAGGAGCGTCAGCTCGGCGCCCTCCACGGCCTCGTCCAGCGAGCCGACGTAGTCCAGGCGCGGGAAGCGGGCGGCCGCGTTGGCGCTGCCCTCGGGGTCGTACACCCGCACGTCCGCGCCGGCCGAGTAGAGGCGCGCGGCGACGTCGAGTGCGGGGGAGTCGCGCACGTCGTCGGAGTCCGGCTTGAAGGTCACGCCGAGCACCGCGATCCGGGCGCCGTTCAGGACCTCCTCGCCCGAGCCCGTCGTCGTGCCGCCGTACGGGCCGGCCGCCGCCGCCTCGTGGCCGTGGGCCGTGGAGAGCATCTCCACCGCCAGGTCCACCACGCGCTCCCGGCGGCGCAGGTTGATGTCGTCCACCTCGGCGAGGAAGCGCATGGTGCGGTCCAGGCCGAGCTCGGAGACGCGGGCCTGCAGCGCGCGGATGTCCTTGGGCAGGCAGCCGCCGCCGAAGCCCACGCCGGCGTTCAGGAATCGGCGGCCGATGCGGGCGTCGTGGCCGATCGCATCCGCCAGCGTGCGGATGTCCCCGCCCACGGTCTCCGTGATCTCGGAGAACGCGTTGATGAAGGAGATCTTCGTGGCCAGGAACGCGTTCGCGGCGACCTTGACGAGCTCCGCGGTCTCCAGGTCCGTGGAGACCCACGGCGTCTCCGCGGCCAGCTGCCGCGCGTAGACGCGGCGCAGGATCGGCTCGGCGCGCGGACCGGAGGTGCCGATCACGAGGCGGTCCGGGGTGAGCGTGTCCTGCACGGCGAAGCCCTCGCGCAGGAACTCGGGGTTCCAGGCGAGCTCGACGTCGCCCGGCAGGCCGGCCGCGGCGCGCACCTCGGCGACGAGGCCGGTCAGGCGCCGCGCGGTGCCCACGGGCACGGTGGACTTGCCCACGATCAGGGCGTCCCGGTCGATCGCCTGGGCGAGCGAGGTCACCGCGGCGTCCACATAGGTGAGGTCGGCGGCGGACGAGCCCGCCTGCTGCGGGGTGCCGACGCCGATGAAGTGCACGTCCGCCCAGCGCGCGGCCTCCTCGACGTCCGTGGTGAACCGCAGGCGGCCGGACTCCACGTGCGTGCGCAGCAGCTCCGGCAGGCCGGGCTCGTGGAACGGCACCTCGCCGCGGGCCAGCCGCTCGATCTTGGCCGGGTCCACGTCCACGCCCAGGACCTCGAAGCCGAGCTCGGCCATGCACGCCGCGTGCGTGGCGCCGAGATAGCCGGTGCCGATCACGGACAGACGCGGGCTCGCCGGCCGGCCGACCCCGTCCTCCCGTCCGGTCTCGACGGGGCTCGCGGGGGAGGTGCTCGGCTGCGTCACTTCGGACTCCTTGCGGGTGGGGCGGGCGGGGGCGGGCGGGCGACGGACGCCCCAAGGCTAAGCCGGACGCGTGAACACGCGCCGAACGCGGCGCGGACGCGGGGTGTTCCCGCGGTGGTCGCGGGACGAACCGGCCGCGGCGGCGCGGACTCAGGCCTCGCCGGAGCGGATCAGCTCGGTGAGGCGTGTGGCGGCGGCGACGACGGCCTCGGCGTGCACGCGCCCCGGCTGCCGGGAGAGGCGCTCGAGGGGGCCGGAGATGGAGACGGCGGCGATCACGCGGCCACTCGGCCCGCGCACCGGCGCGGACACGGAGGCGACGCCGGGCTCCCGCTCGGCGAGCGACTGCGCCCAGCCGCGGCGGCGCACGGCCGCGAGCACGGTGGGGGTGAAGACGGCCCCGGCGAGGCCCTCGACGAGACGCTCGTGGTCCTCCCAGGCGAGCAGCACCTGCGCCGCGGATCCGGCCTTCATGGACATGCGGGCGCCCACCGGGATGGTGTCCCGCAGGCCCCACGGTCGCTCGGCCGAGGCCACGCACACGCGCGAGTCGGCCTGGCGGCGGAACACCTGCGCGGACTCGCCCGTGGCGTCCCGCAGCCAGAGCAGGACGGGACCGGAGGCCGTGGTCAGCCGGTCCTCGCCCGCGGCGGAGGCCAGCTCGGCCAGGCGGGAGCCGAGCACGTAGCGGCCCTGCAGGTCCTTGCCCACGAGGCGGTGGTGAGCGAGCGCCGCCGCGAGGCGGTGCAGTGTGGGACGGGCGATGCCCGTGGCGGCCACGAGCTGGGCGAGGGTGGCCGGGCCGGACTCGAGCGCGTCCAGGATGGCCACGGACTTGTCCACCACGCCCACGCCGCTCGGGTGGCGGTGCAGCGCGGGTCCCAGGGCGTCGTTGCCCCGGGGGTCAGGAGAGTGGGGGAGGGTCATGTCGCGATCATAGCGTCTTGCAATGTGAGACGTTGCGGTTCGCGGGTCGAGATCCCCGGGGGCGGGGCGGCACAGTGGGACGACGACGCCGGGCCGCACCGCGGGGGCCCGCGGAGGACGAGGCGACCGCGGCACGACGAGGAGGACGACCCATGGGTCCCACGACGCATCCGCGCACGCTGGCCGAGAAGGTCTGGGACGAGCACGTGGTGGTCCGCGGCGAGGGCGAGGGGGCCTCCCGTGCGCCAGACCTGCTGTACATCGACCTCCACCTGCTGCACGAGGTGACGAGCCCCCAGGCGTTCGAGGGGCTGCGCCTGGCCGGCCGGCCCGTGCATCGCCCGGACCTGACGATCGCGACCGAGGACCACAACACCCCCACCCGCGAGATCGACCGGCCCATCGCCGACCCCGTCTCCCGCCTCCAGATCGAGACGCTGCGCTCCAACGCCGCCGAGTTCGGCATCCGCCTCCACTCCCTCGGGGACGTGGAGCAGGGGATCGTGCACGTGGTGGGCCCGCAGCTCGGCCTCAGCCAGCCCGGCCTGACCGTGGTGTGCGGCGACTCCCACACCTCCACGCACGGCGCGTTCGGCGCCCTCGCGTTCGGCATCGGCACCTCCGAGGTGGAGCACGTCCTCGCCACGCAGACCCTGCCGCTCAAGCCCTTCAAGACGATGGCGATCACGGTGGACGGCACCCTGCGCCCGGGCGTCACGGCCAAGGACATCGTCCTCGCCGTCATCGCGAAGATCGGCACGGGCGGCGGCCAGGGCTACGTGCTGGAGTACCGCGGCGAGGCCATCCGTGCTCTCTCCATGGAGGGCCGCATGACCATCTGCAACATGTCCATCGAGGCCGGCGCCCGCGCCGGCATGGTGGCCCCGGACGACACCACGTTCGAGTACCTGAAGGGGCGTCCGCACGCGCCGGTCGGCGAGGACTGGGACGCCGCCGTCGCGCACTGGCGCACGCTGGCCACGGACGAGGGCGCACGGTTCGACGCCGAGGTGGTCCTGGACGCGGACACGCTCGAGCCGTTCGTCACGTGGGGCACCAACCCCGGCCAGGGGATCAGCCTCAACGACGCCGTCCCCGCGCCGGAGGACTTCGCGGACCCCGCCGCCCAGGAGGCGGCCCGCAAGGCGCTGCGCTACATGGACCTCGCTCCCGGCACCCCCATGAAGGACGTGGCGGTGGACACGGTGTTCATGGGCTCGTGCACCAACTCCCGCATCGAGGACCTGCGCACCTTCGCGGAGATCGTGAAGGGCCGCACCAAGCCCGAGGGGCTGCGCGTCATGGTGGTCCCCGGCTCCGCGCGGGTGCGCCTGCAGGCCATGGAGGAGGGTCTGGACCGCGTGATCCAGGACTTCGGCGCCGAGTGGCGCTTCGCCGGCTGCTCGATGTGCCTGGGCATGAACCCGGACCAGCTCGCGCCGGGGGAGCGCTGCGCCTCCACCTCGAACCGCAACTTCGAGGGCCGCCAGGGCAAGGGCGGGCGCACCCACCTGGTCTCGCCCGTGGTGGCCGCCGCCACCGCCGTCCTCGGGCGCCTCGCGAGCCCGTCCGACCTGCCCGCCCTCACCGTCCAGGAGGCCTGAGCCATGGAGAAGTTCACCACCCACACCGGCATCGGCGTCCCGCTGCGCGCCTCCAACGTGGACACGGACCAGATCATCCCCGCCGTGTACCTCAAGCGGATCTCGCGCACGGGCTTCGAGGACGCCCTGTTCGCCGGCTGGCGCCAGGACCCGGAGTTCATCCTCAACACGGAGCCCTACAGCGCCGGCTCGGTGCTCGTGACCGGCGCGGACTTCGGCACGGGCTCCTCCCGTGAGCACGCCGTGTGGGCGCTCAAGGACTACGGCTTCAAGGCCGTGCTCTCCCCGCGCTTCGCGGACATCTTCCGCGGCAACTCCGCCAAGCAGGGCCTCGTGGCCGCCCAGGTGGAGCAGGCGGACATCGAGCGGATCTGGAAGGAGCTCGAGAACGAGCCGGGAGCGGCCGTGACCGTGGACCTCGAGCGCCGCACGGTGGAGTGCGGCGGCTTCAGCACCACCTTCCAGATCGACGACGACGCCCGGCGTCGCCTGCTCGCGGGGATCGACGACATCGGCGCCACCCTCGGCCACCGGGAGGCGATCGACGCCTACGAGGCGGCCCGCCCCGCCTGGAAGCCCACCACGCTGCCCGCGCGCACCGCCGCCGACTGACGCGCGCGCCGGGGCGGCGTCGGCGTGGCCGACGGCACAGGCGCCCAGCTGTCCGCCGCGCGGCGGGGCGTTGCGGCCGCGGCCCCCCCAGCACCTATGCTGGGTGCGATTCCGGGGCCGAGCGCGTGCAGCGCGGCCGGTGCCCGAACCCGCACGCCTCCGCTTCCCCCGGGGCGTCGCCGAGACCGTGGCCCGAGCGTCACGTTGAGGAAGGACACGAGAATGGCGAAGCTGCTGACGATCCACGGCGGAAAGCCGCTCACGGGCGAGGTCACGGTGCGCGGCGCCAAGAACCTCGTCCCGAAGGCCATGGTGGCCGCTCTGCTGGGCAACACGCCCTCCACGCTGCGCAGCGTCCCGGAGATCAAGGACGTGGACGTGGTCAGCTCCCTCCTCGAGATCCACGGCGTCACCGTGGACTGGGACAAGGAGTCGGGCTCCATCACCATGGATCCGGCCGGCGTGAAGTCCGCCCTCACCGCGGAGATCGACGCCCACGCGGGCGACTCGCGCATCCCGATCCTCTTCTGCGGCCCGCTGATGCACGCGATCGGCGAGGCCTTCATCCCCGACCTGGGCGGCTGCAAGATCGGCGACCGCCCGATCGACTACCACCTCGAGGTGCTGCGCAACTTCGGTGCGGTGGTGGACAAGCGCCCGGGCGGCATCTCCATCTCCGCCCCCAAGGGGCTGCACGGTGCGAAGCTCGAGCTGCCCTACCCCTCCGTGGGCGCGACGGAGCAGGTGCTGCTCACCGCCGTGAAGGCGGAGGGCATCACCGAGCTCAAGGGCGCCGCGGTGGAGCCGGAGATCCACAACCTCATCGACGTCCTCCAGAAGATGGGCGCGATCATCACGGTGCAGACGGACCGCACCATCCGCATCGAGGGCGTCGCCGAGATGCGCGGGTACAACCACGTCGCCCTGCCGGACCGCAACGAGTCCGCCTCGTGGGCCTCCGCAGCCCTGGCGACGCGCGGCGACATCTTCGTGCGCGGCGCCGCGCAGAGCGACCTCACGGCGTTCCTCAACACGTACCGCAAGATCGGCGGCGAGTTCGACGTCACCGACGACGGCATCCGCTTCTGGCACGCCGGCGGCGACCTCAACCCGCTCGTGCTGGAGACGGACGTGCACCCCGGCTTCATGACCGACTGGCAGCAGCCGCTCGTGGTGGCTCTGACCCAGGCCACGGGCGTCTCGATCGTCCACGAGACCGTGTACGAGAACCGCTTCGGCTTCACCGACGCGCTCGTGCGCATGGGCGCCTCCATCCAGCTGCACCGCGAGTGCCTGGGCTCCGTGCCGTGCCGCTTCGGCCAGCGCAACTTCCTGCACTCCGCCGTGATCTCCGGCCCCACGCCCCTGCACGGCGTGGACTTCGACATCCCTGACCTGCGCGGCGGCTTCTCCCACCTCATCGCCGCGCTCGCGGCCGAGGGCACCTCCACCGCCACGGGCCTGGAGATCATCAACCGCGGCTACGAGCACTTCATGGACAAGCTCCAGGGGCTCGGCGCCGACGTCGAGCTGGCCGAGACCGATCGATGACGTCCGTGGGCCCCGCGAACGCGACCCCTGGGACGGCCGCCCCCACCCGGGCGGAGCGACGGGGCTACGTGGTCCCGGCCGCGCTCGTCCGGCCGCTCATGCGCTCCCTCGTGCGCCAGCGCTGGGAGCACACGGACCGGATCCCGCGCACCGGAGCGATCCTCGCGGTGAACCACATCTCGGAGATCGACCCGCTCTCCGTGGCCCACATGGTCTACAACCAGGGCCTGCTGCCCACCATCATGGCGAAGGCCGAGCTGTGGAAGGTCCCGGGCCTGAAGCAGATGCTCCAGTCCACCCGCATGATCCCCGTGGACCGCTCCCGCGACGGCGGCCGCTCGCTCGAGGCGGCCCGGGCCGCCCTCGCCGCCGGCCGCGTGATCGTGGTGTACCCCGAGGGCACGGTGACCCGCGACCCCGACGGCTGGCCCATGGCGGCCCGCGCCGGCGCCGTCCGCCTGGCCCTGCAGACCGGCGCGCCGCTCGTCCCCGTGGGCCAGTGGGGCATCCAGGAGCTGCTGCCGTACCCGACCCACGCCCTGAAGCCCTTCCCGCGCAAGACCGCGCGCATGGTCGTGGGCGAGCCCGTGGACCTGGACGACCTCCGGGACGTCCCCCTCACGGCCACCGTCCTGCGCACCGGCACCGATCGGATGATGGACGCCGTCACGGACCTCGTGGCGCAGCTGCGCGGCGAGCCCGCCCCGGAGGGCCGGTGGAACCCGATGACCGGACGCCGGGAGCCCCGAGCGTGACGCACGCGAGTCCACAGGGCCTGCGCCCCGCCGGGGACCCCGCCGTCGTCGCCGTGCTGGGCGCCGGCAGCTGGGGCACCGCCTTCGCCCGCGTGCTGGGCACCAGCACGAGCCCCGAGGGGGCCCGCGCCCGCGAGGTGGTGGTCTGGTCGCGCCGCGCCGAGGTGGCCGAGGCCGTCAACCGCGACCACGCCAACCCGGAGTACCTGCCGGGGATCGAGCTGCCCGCGTGCGTGCGCGCCGTCACCGACGCCCGCGAGGCCGTCTCCGGCGCCGGCGTCGTGGTGGTCGCGGTGCCCGCACAGAGCGTGCGCGCCACCCTCGAGTCCGTGGCGGACGCGATCGCGCCGGACGCCGTCGTCGTCTCGCTCGTGAAGGGCCTCGAACGCGGCACGGATGCGCGCCCCTCCCAGGTGTGCGCCGACGTCCTGGGTCTGGCCGCCGACCGCTTCGCCGTGGTCTCCGGGCCCAACCTGGCCCTCGAGATCGCGCGCGGGGAGCCCACCGCCACCGTGGTCGCCTCGACGTCGGCGGCGACCGCCGAGCGCGTGGCCGCGCTCACCGCGGGCCGCACCTTCCGCCCCTACACCAACACGGACGTCGTGGGCGTGGAGATCGGCGGGATCGTGAAGAACGTGATCGCCCTCGCCGTGGGCATCTGCGACGGCCAGGGCCTGGGGGACAACTCGAAGGCCTCGATCATCACGCGCGGCCTGGCCGAGACCACCCGCCTGGCCGTGCGCCTGGGCGGCGACGCCGGCACCCTCGCCGGACTCGCGGGCCTGGGCGACCTCGTGGCCACGTGCGCCTCTCCGCTCTCGCGCAACCGCAGCGCCGGCCGTCTGCTCGGCACCGGCATGGGCGTGGACGAGGCCGTGGCCGCCATGAACCAGACCGCGGAGGGCCTGAAGTCCGTGTCCGCGATCGTCCACGTGGCCCGCGCGCACGGCGTGGAGATGCCCATCAGCGAGGCCATGGACCGGGTCGTCGCCGGCTCCGTGGACGTGCACCACCT
The DNA here is from genome assembly GCF_044872765.1 of Micrococcus antarcticus. Taxonomy (NCBI): domain Bacteria; kingdom Bacillati; phylum Actinomycetota; class Actinomycetes; order Micrococcales; family Micrococcaceae; genus Micrococcus; species Micrococcus antarcticus. The sequence continues at coordinate 147,899 of NZ_CP085253.1, forward strand.
GGCCGGCCTCCTGCTCGGCCGGGACCTGAAGTCGGAAGGACGCACCGCATGACCGCCACCCCCGAGGCCGTCCCGGCCGCCACCGTCCACGATGCCTCCGCCGCGGGCGGGCCTGCCGGCCGCCGCCCGCGCGTGCTCCTGCTGTTCGGCGGCCGCTCGAGCGAGCACCCCATCAGCTGCGTCACCGCCGCCGGTGTGCTGCACGCGGCGGACCCCGCGCGCTGGGACGTGGTGCCCGTGGGCGTCGCGCGCTCGGGCCTGTGGTCCCACGGCGAGGTGGACGTCGCGGGGTTCCGCCTCGACGCGGGCGAGCTCCCGGAGGTCCCCGAGCCGCAGGGCCCGGTGAGCGTGCGCACGCGCGCGGACGGCGCCGTCGAGCTCGTGGCCGAGGACGGCGCCTCCCTCGGCCCGGTGGACGTGGTGTTCCCCCTGCTGCACGGCCCGTTCGGCGAGGACGGGACGCTGCAGGGCATGTTCGAGTCCCTGGGCCTGCCCTACGTGGGCTGCGGCGTGCTCGCCTCCGCCGTCGGCATGGACAAGCACTTCATGAAGGTGGCCTTCCAGGCCGCCGGCCTCGAGGTGGGGCCGTGGGAGACCATCACGGACCGCCAGTGGGCGCGGGACCCCGAGGCCGCGCTCGAGCGCGCCGGCCGCCTCGCGCACCCGCTCTTCGTCAAGCCCGCCCGCGGCGGCTCCTCGTTCGGCATCACCCGCGTGGCCGAGGGCGAGGACCTGCGCGCCGCGATCGAGGAGGCGCGCCGCTACGACCCCAAGGTCGTGGTGGAGGCCGGCATCCTGGGCCGGGAGATCGAGTGCGCCGTCCTGGACGGCCACCGCACGGAGGCCCCGCGCGCCTCCCTGCCCGGGGAGATCGTGGTGAAGGGCTCCGAGGCCGGCCACCAGTTCTACGACTTCGAGGCGAAGTACCAGGACCGCGAGGCCGCGCAGCTCTCCTGCCCGGCCGAGCTGCCCGAGGAGCAGATCGCGCGCCTGCGCGAGCTCGCCGTCACCGCCTTCGAGGCCGTGGACGGCTCCGGCCTGGGCCGCTGCGACTTCTTCCACACCCCGGACGGGCGCTGGGTCGTCAACGAGATCAACACGATGCCCGGCTTCACCCCGATCAGCATGTACCCCGCGATGTGGGAGCGCACGGGCCTGCCCTACGCCGAGCTCATCTCGGAGCTGCTGGACCTCGCGCTCGAGCGCGGCACCGGCCTGCACTGAGCCGGGCCGCGCCGCGCGGCGGGCGGCCTCAGCCCACGGGCGTCGCGTCCTCCAGGTTCACGCACGCGCGCTCGGCGGGGATGCGGGCCACGGCGGAGGACAGGCCGGTCATCACCGAGTCCGAGCTCGCCCGGTCCTTCGCGAAGAGCACCTCGACGGCGGGCGTGCGGCCGTACGTGGTGAGGCGCCAGTTCGCGTCCTCGTCCCGCACCACCCAGTCCACCTCGTCCACGCGCAGGCACGGGTCCGTGGTGGGGCCGGGGGAGGGCACGCCGCAGCGCAGCACGACGGCCGCCGGGTCACCCCACACGGCGGTGGCCTGGCTGTCCGTGGGGCGCAACGGGAGGTCGGCCAGCTCGTCCGGCATGGCGATCATGGCGGGGGCGCACGCGGGGTCCGCGGCGTCGGGGGCGGCCTCCACGGTGGCCGTGCGGCCGGAGCACGCGGTGGTGGCCAGGGCGACGGCGGCCAGCAGGGCGGACAGGCGGACCGGAGCGGGGACGCGGGACGGCATCCTCCCAGGATAGGGGGCGGGCCCTGTCGCGTCGCCCCGGTGGCCTAGCATGGACGGGATCGACCCGCCGACCCGCGCGCCGCGTCCGGCGCCCCCGCACAGCAGGAGTACACGCCGTGAACAGCGCCCCCGCCTCCGCACCGGACGAGACCCTGCACCGCGCGCCGCGCCGCCGCCGGCCCGTGCTGCTCATCGTCCTGGCCGTCCTCCTGGCCGCCGTGCTGGCCCTCGGCATCACCGCCGCCGTGTACCTCTCCGGTCTGGCCCGCTCGGTGGACGAGGACACCCAGCGCTTCGACGGCGGTGCGTTCCCCGCGGAGTCGCTGCGTCCGGCGGAGCCCGGGAAGGACGGCGCGGGATCGGACGGCGACGGGAGCGGCGGGAACGACGGCAAGGGCGCGGCCGCCGGCAACGCCGCTCCCGGCGTGTGGACCCCCACCGCCCCGCCGCCCGGCGTGGACCCGACGATGGCCGAGGCCGCCGCCCAGGGCCCCGAGGCCCCCGCTGCGGACGAGAAGGCGGACGGCGCCGCCGTCGACTTCCTCCTCGTGGGCGAGGACGCCGGCGCGGAGGGCCGCGGCGAGACCGGCCGCTCCGACACGATGATGTGGGTCCATGTGCCCGGCGACCGCAGCCGCGTGGACGTCATGTCCGTCATGCGCGACCTCTGGGTGCCGATCCCCGGCCAGGGCGACCGCAAGGTCAACGCCGCCTACTCGCTCGGCGGGATCCCGTTGACCGTGAGCACCGTGGAGAACATGTTCCAGGCGCGCGTGGACCACGTGGTGGCGGTGGACCTGGCCGGCTTCCAGGGCCTCGTGGACGCCCTCGGCGGCGTGACCGTGCTGAACCCCACCGCGTTCACCTCCACCGGCGGCGTGGACTTCCCGGCGGGGACGGTGCAGATGGACGGGGCGAAGGCCCTGGTCTACGCCCGTGAGCGCTACACCCTGCCGCGCGGCGACTACGACCGCGTGGAGAACCAGCAGCGCCTCGTCAAGGCGATCATGGCCGAGTTCCTCTCCATGGACACCCTCTCGGACCCGGGCCGCGTGCAGCAGTCCGTGGAGCGCTTCGCCCCCTACCTGACCCTGGACGACTCCCTGGACTCGGGCGCCCTCGCCTCCCTCGCGTGGTCCCTGCGCGACGCGCGGGACGCCCCGATCGTCACGAGCACCGTGCCCACGCTGGGCGTCGGCACGGCGGGGGACAACCAGTCCGTCGTGTGGCCCGACTGGGCCGGCATCCGCGCGATCGGCAAGGGTATCCGCACGGGCGGCCTCGGCGAGGTCGTCGGGCAGTGAGCACCCCGAGCGGGCCGACGTCCGTGGAGCGCTGGCTGGTCCTCGCCGAGGACCTGGTCGGCCGTGCCGCGCCCCGCCTCAACGCCCTGAACGTCTTCCCGGTGCCGGACGCTGACACGGGGTCGAACATGCTCGCGACCCTGCGAGCCGCCCGCGCGGCCGCGGAGTCGGCGGAGACCGCTGACGTCGGGGCGGTCATGGCGCGGGTGGGCCGGGCCGCCCTGGACGCGGCGCACGGCAACTCGGGGACGCTCCTCGCCGTCGCCCTGGCCGGCGCGTCCGGGCCGCTGCGCGGCCGCCGGGAGGTGCGCGTGGCGGACCTGGCCGCGGCCTTCGGCGCGGCGGACGAGGCGGCGCGCGCCGCGCTCTCCGAGCCCCAGGAGGGCACCATCCTCACCGTGCTCACCGCGGCGGCCGAGAGCCTGGAGCGCTCGGCGGCCGAGGCGCCGTCGGGCACCGGGGAGGACTCCCGGCTGGCGGACGCCGTCACCGCGATGGTGGCGGGCAGCCTGCGAGCGGTGGAGGGGACGGAGGCGCTCCTGCCCACGCTCGCGGACGCCCACGTGGTGGACGCCGGCGCCGTGGGCCTGCTGTGGGTGCTCGAGGCCCTGCGCTCGGCCGTGACCGGCACCGAGGTGGACGCCGAGCTCGCCGCCGCTCTGCACGGGTACGCGGACGAGTCCCGCGAGGCCGTGGCCGCGCCCGCGGGGCACACGGCCGGCGTCGAGGTCATGGGCACTCTCGCGCTGACCCCCCTGGACGCCGCGGAGCTGCGCCGCCGCCTGGACGCGGTGGGGGACTCGCTGATCCTCGCCCCCGTGTCCAGGGAGCTGGACGAGCAGGGGCGGGTGCCGTGGCGCGTCCACGTGCACGTGCCCCGCGCCGAGGACGCCGTGGACGTGCTGCGCGCGGCGGGCGAGCCCGCGGGCCTGTCCGTCACAGACCTGAGCGCGCCGGCCCACGCGCACCGTCACGAGGCCGACGGGCGCCATGGCCGCTGACGTCGCCGTCACGGACCTGCCCCTCACCGAGGTGCTCTCCGGCACGCTGCCCGGGCGCCTCGAGAAGGAGCTCGGGCTCCGCACCGTCGGGGAGCTGCTGGACCACACGCCGCGCCGCTGGGTCGAGCGCGGGGAGCTGACGCCGATCGCGGCGCTCCCGTGGGACTCCGAGGTCACCGTGGTGGCCGTCGTCGAGTCCGTGAGCACCCGCCAGATGCGCAGCCGCGGCGGGTTCATCGTGGACGTGACCGTGGCGGACCCCTCCGTGGCCGGCGTGCCCGGGGCGAGCCTGTCCATGGCCTTCTTCAACGGCCACGACGCGCGCCGCCGCCTGGCCCCCGGCGTCACCGCCATGTTCCAGGGGAAGACCACCGAGTACCGCGGGCGGATCACGCTCAACAACCCGGACTTCGCGCTCCTGGACGACGACGTCGCGCCCGGCGAGGTGGACGTGCGCCCCGTGCCGATCTACCGCTCCACGGGCAAGCTGCCGAGCTGGACGGTCCGCTCGGCGCTCCAACGGGTCCTCGAGACCGTGGACCTGGACCGGATCCCGGAGGTCCTGACGCCCGAGATCCGCGCGATGACCGCCGCCGACCTCGACCTGGACGCACCCCTGCCCGGCACCGCCCAGGCCTACCGGGACCTCCACGCGCCGGACGACGTGGCCGACACCGGCCCCGCCCGCACGGCCCTCGCCCTGCGCGAGGCACTCGTGGTGCAGGCCGCGCTGGCGTGGCGCCGCAGCCGGGAGCGGGCCGTCCCCGCGGTCCCGCGCCCGCCCCGCGCCGGCGGGCTGCGGGAGTCCCTCGACGCGCGCCTGCCCTTCACGCTGACCGCGGGCCAGCGGCGCGTGGGGGAGGAGCTCGCCGCCGAGCTCGCCCGCGAGAGGCCGATGAGCCGCCTGCTCCAGGGCGACGTGGGCGCGGGCAAGACCCTCGTGGCCCTGCGCGCGATGCTCCAGGTGGTGGACGCCGGCGGCCAGGCCGCACTCGTGGCCCCCACGGAGGTCCTCGCCGCCCAGCACCACCGCGCCCTGCTGCGCCTCATGGGCCCGCTGGCCGACGACGGCGCCCGCGGGCTCGGCGGCGTCGGCACCCTCGGCCTCGACGACGGCCGGGAGGGCCCCCACACGGGCGTCGTCCTCGTGACCGGGTCCCAGCGGGTCGCCGCCCGGCGCGAGGCGCTGCTCGCGCTCGCCTCGGGGGAGGCGGGGATCGCCGTCGGGACGCACGCCCTGCTCTCGGACACGGTGGGGTTCGCGGAGCTCGCGCTCGCCGTGGTGGACGAGCAACACCGCTTCGGCGTGGACCAGCGCGAGGCCCTGCGCCGCGCCAACCCGGGCACGCACCTGCTCGTCATGTCCGCCACGCCCATCCCGCGCTCGGTGGCCATGACCGTCTTCGGCGACCTCGACCTCACCGTCCTCGAGGGCCTGCCCTCCGGCCGCCAGCCGGTCACCACGCACGTCGCGCGGATGGCGCACGGCCCGCGCGTGATCGGGCGCGTGTGGGAGCTGATCGCGGAGCACGTCGCCGCGGGGCACCAGGCCTTCGTGGTGTGCCCGCGGATCGACCCGGACGACGCGGACCCGGGCCACGCGAACGTGACGGAGATGGCCCCGCGGCTCGAGGCGCTGCCCGCGCTCGCGGCCGCCCGCCCGGGCGGGGCGCGGATCGGGGTGGTGCACGGCCGGATGGACCAGGCCGAGCAGGACACCGCGATGCAGGCGTTCGCGCGCGGGGAGACGGACGTGCTCGTGGCCACCACCGTCGTGGAGGTGGGCGTGGACGTGCCCAACGCCACCGTCATGGCCGTGCTGGACGCGGACGACTTCGGCCTCTCCACCCTCCACCAGCTGCGCGGCCGCGTGGGCCGCGGCCCCGGCGCGTCCGTGTGCCTCCTGGCCACGCGCCTGCCGGACGGGCACGCCTCCCTGCGCCGCCTCGAGGTGCTCGAGCAGACCCAGGACGGTCTGCGGATCGCGCAGGAGGACCTGGCCCACCGCGGCGTCGGCGACGTCCTCGGGGCGCAGCAGTCCGGCCTGGCCTCCGGGCTGCGCCACGTGGACGTCATCGCGGACGCCCCGCTCATCGGCCTGGCCGCGGACGCCGTGGCGCGCATCATGGCAGCCGGCGAGGGGCTCTCCGCGCACCCGGCGCTGGCCGCCGAGGTGACCCGCTGGGAGGGCGAGCACCTCATCGCCGCCGACTACCTCGAGAAGGGCTGACCCCGTGTCCCGCATCATCGCCGGCGCCGCCGCCGGCCGCCCCCTGCGCTCCGTGCCCGGCACGGGCACCCGCCCCACGACGGACCGCACCAAGGAGGCCCTCTTCTCCTGGCTCTCCGCGCGGGACTGGACGGACGGCACCCGCGTGCTCGACCTCTACGCCGGCTCCGGCTCGCTGGGGTGCGAGGCGGCGAGCCGGGGCGCGGCGAGCGTCGTGCTCGTGGAACGGCACCGCCGCGCCGCCGAGGTGTGCCGCGCCAACGCGGCGATGGTCAACGAGGCCCTCGGGAGGACAGTGGTGAGCGTGCGCGCCTCCTCCGTCGAACAGGTGCTCGCCGTCGGCGGGGCGCAGGGCCTCGAGGACGGAGGCGAGCCCGTGGACCTCATCCTCGCCGACCCGCCCTATCCCGAGGCGGGGGAGGCGTTCCACGCCGTCCTCGCCGCTGCCGCCGCGCGGCTCAGCCCCGGCGGGCTGCTCGTGCTGGAGCGCTCCGCGCGCGACCCGGCCCCGCGGCGCCCGGCCACGCTCGAGGAGGTCGACGTGCGCGCGTACGGCGAGACCGCCCTCTACCTGTGGCAGGACGAGCGCTGAGCCCCGTGTCCCCGCTCGGCGGGTGGGGGCCCGACGGCACGCGGCCGCGCGGGAGAGGGGAGCGTCAGCCCCGGCGCAGCCGGGGCGCGGCCTCGGCGAGGCGCCGCATGCCCTCGGCCACCACGTCCTCGGACTTGCAGAACGCCAGCCGCAGCCAGGAGGCGAGGTGGGCGTCGGCCGGATCGTCCGTCGGCCGGCACAGCGCGCTCACCGGGATGCCCGCGACGCCGGCCTCGCGCACCCAGTCCCGCACGGCCGCCGAGGCGTCCGTCACGCCCCAGGGGGCCAGGTCCACCACCACGAAGTAGCCGGCGTCCGGCACCACGGGCTCCAGGCCCACGGCGCGCAGCCCTGCCACGAGGGCGTCCCGCGTGGCGCGGTACCGCTCCCGCTGCCCCACGAGGTGCGCCTCGCCCCGCGGCAGGTAGGCGGCCATGGCCGCCTGGTACGCCGGGCCCGTGGAGAAGGTGAGGTACTGCTTCACGGCGCGCACCGCGGCCACGAGCTCGGCGGGCCCGGCCAGCCAGCCCACCTTCCACCCGGTCACGGCGAACGCCTTCCCGGCCCCGGACGCCGTCAGGGCGATCTCCCGGGCCCCGGGGATCGAGCGCAGGGAGACGTGCTCGCCCTCGAACACGAGGTGCTCGTACACCTCATCGGAGAGGATCAGCACGCCGCGCTCCCGGCACAGCCGCACGATCTCCTCGAGCAGGGCGCGCGGGTACACCGCGCCGGTCGGATTGTGCGGGGTGTTGAGGATGAGCAGCCGGGTGCGGTCGGTCAGCGCCGCCGCGATCCGGGCCGGGTCGGGCAGGAACGCGGGCGGCTCCACGGGCACGGTCACGTGGCGGGCGCCGGCCAGGGCGACGGTCGCGGCGTGGGAGTCGTAGAACGGCTCCACCGTCACCACCTCGTCGCCGGGGCCGACGAGGGCCAGCACGGTGGCGGCGATCGCCTCCGTCACCCCGGCGGTGACCAGCAGCTCGGCGTCCGGGTCCTCCGTCACGCCCCAGTGCGCCCGCCGGTGCTCGACGACGGCGCGGCGCAGCGCCGCGTCCCCGCCGCCGGGCGCGTACTGGTTCGGGCCCGCGAGGACGGCGTCCGCGGCCAGGCGCAGCAGGTCCGCGGGGCCGTCGGCGTCGGGGAAGCCCTGCCCCAGGTTCACGGCACCGTGCTCGGCCGCGAGGGCCGTCACCGTCTCGAAGACGGTGGGCGCGGGGACGCCCCCGCGCAGCAGCCCGGTGGCCTCGGCGGCGCGGCGCCATGGTCCGGGGACGGCGGCGGGAGTCGGGCGGGGGGCCGGGGTGTCCATGGCGGCCACTGTACTTTCCGGCCGGCCGGCCCGCGGGCGGGGGCGGAGAGCGGTCCTCGCCCCCGCCGGTCCCCCGGGGTAGGTTGGGCGCATGCGCCGTGCCGTCTGCCCCGGATCCTTCGACCCGCTGCACAAGGGTCACGTCGAGGTCATCATGCGGGCCGCCAACCTCTTCGACGAGGTGATCGTGGCCGTCTCCGTGAACCCCAAGAAGACGTACCGGTTCACCGTGGACGAGCGCATCGAGATGGTCGAGGCCACGGTCTCCTCCCTGTCCGGCGTGAGCGCCCGGCCCATGGGGACCGGCCTGCTCGCCGAGTTCTGCCGCTCCGTGGGCGCGGACACCATCGTGAAGGGCCTGCGGGACGGCGCCGACCTCGCCTTCGAGGCGCCCATGGCCACGATGAACCGCCACCTCACGGGCGTGGAGACCGTGTACCTGCAGGCCGATCCGCGGTTCGCCCACCTCTCCTCCTCCCTCATCAAGGAGGTCCACGGCCTGGGCGGAGACGTCCGCGACTTCGTCCCCGCCGCCGTGCTGCGGCGCCTGAACGCCGCACCGTCCCCGTCCGCCGTCCCCGACCCGTCCAGGAGCACCCGTCCATGACCGAGCAGACCCCCACCCGCCCGCGCACGCGCAAGGCCGTCATCCCGGCCGCCGGCCTGGGCACGCGCTTCCTCCCGGCCACGAAGGCCATGCCCAAGGAGATGCTGCCGGTGGTCGACCGCCCTGCCATCGAGTACGTGGTGGCGGAGGCCCGCCGCGCGGGGCTGTGCGACGTCCTGATGATCACAGGCCGCAACAAGCGCGCCCTCGAGGACCACTTCGACCGCCACCCGGCCCTCGAGGCCACGCTCGAGCGCAAGGGAGACCAGAAGCGCATCGACCTGATCCGCGAGTCGGACCTCGTGGGGGACATCCACTACGTGCGCCAGGGCGCCGCGCTCGGCCTCGGCCACGCCGTCGGCTGTGCGCGCCGCCACGTCGGGGACCAGCCGTTCGCGGTGCTCCTGGGCGACGACCTGATCGGCGCCGACGACGACCTGCTGGTCCGCATGATCGACGCCCAGGAGCGCCTCGGCGGCTCCGTCGTCGCGCTCATGGAGGTCCCGGAGGAGGCCGTCTCCTCGTACGGCGTGGCCGCCGTCGAGGCCGTGGAGGGCACCGACGAGGTGGTGCGCGTGACCGGGCTCGTGGAGAAGCCCGCCCGCGAGGACGCCCCCTCTCGTCTCGCGGTCATCGGCCGCTACGTGCTCTCCCCGGCGGTGTTCGACGTGCTCGAGGAGACCGCTCCGGGCCGCGGCGGCGAGATCCAGCTGACGGACGCGCTGCAGACCCTCGCGGAGGGCGAGGGCGAGGGGTACGGCGTGCACGCCGTCGTCTTCGAGGGCCGCCGCTACGACACGGGGGACAAGCTGGGCTACCTCCAGGCCGTGGTGGAGCTCGGCGTGGACCACCCCGAGCTCGGCGACGACCTGCGGGCCTGGCTCAAGGGGTTCGCCGCCGGACTCTGAGGCGCGCCGCCCGTGCGCCGCTTTGGCGTGGAACGGGGCAGCCGCTAGGATGGGCTGTCGGTCCATCGTGGCCTGACCCTGCCTGCACGCGTCGAACGGTCCGATCCGGACAGTCGGCGCGGCCCGTCCCACCGCCGAGAGGAGCGATCATGGACACCGACGAACGCCCCGACGCGGGGTCGCCGTGGGTCATCTCCGTGCGCGACCTCCTGCGCGGAGCCGGGATCCAGCGTCACGTGACGGCCCAGTGGCCCGCCCCCGAGGGGGTGAGCACGCCTGTCCTCGGCGTCCCCGCGGGGGACCTCGTGGACGTCGAGCTGCGCCTCGAGGCCGTCCACGAGGGCGTGCTCGTCACCGGCACCGCGGACGCGGACCTGGTGGGCGAGTGCGGCCGCTGCCTGACCCCTCTGCGCGAGGGGATCACCGTGGACCTGCAGGAGCTGTTCCTCACCGGCGCGTCCCGGGACGAGGCCGGCGACCAGCCGATCGTGGTGCACGAGACCGTGGACCTGGAACCCGTGTTCCGGGACGCCGTGGTCATCACCCTGCCGTTCCAGCCGCTGTGCCGGCCGGACTGCGAGGGCCTGTGCGCCGACTGCGGCATCCGCCTCGAGGACGCGCCCGAGGGGCACGTCCACGAGCGCGTGGATCCGCGCTGGGCGGCGCTCGCCGCCCTCGCGGGCACCGAAGAGACCTCCAACACCGAGACAGAAGAGAGATAGCCGTGGCAGTCCCGAAGCGGAAGATGTCCCGTTCCAACACCCGTTCCCGTCGTTCCCAGTGGAAGGCCGAGGCCCCCACGCTGGTCAAGACCGTGGAGAACGGCCGCGTGTCCTACCGCCTGCCCCACCAGGCCGAGCTGAAGACCGACGCCGCCGGCACCCCGCTGTTCTTCGAGTACAAGGGCCGCAAGGTCGCTGACGCCTGAGATGGCGTCGTCACCGGCTCGCCGCGGGGTCGCCCCCGCGCCGGAGACACCTGAACTGTTCGAGCGTCTCGGCGTGCACATCACGTCCGAGACGCTCGAACGTGCTTTGACGCACCGTTCGTACGCGTACGAGCACGGCGGCCTGCCCACCAACGAGCGCCTCGAGTTCCTCGGGGACTCGGTGCTGGGCTACGTGGTCACGGACCACATCTTCGCCGTGTACCCGGACCTGCCCGAGGGCGACCTCGCCCGGCGCCGGGCCGCCGTCGTCTCGACGCGTGCGCTCGCGAAGGTGGCTCGCCGGATCGGCATCGGCCCGTTCATCAAGCTCGGCACGGGCGAGGCCCGCACGGGCGGCGCGGACAAGGACTCGATCCTCGCGGACAGCCTCGAGGCCCTCATCGGCGCCACCTACGTGGACCACGGGGCGGTGGCCGCCGCGGCCCTCGTGCACCGGCACGTCGTGCCGCTGCTCGACGAGCCGGACCTGATGCGCGAGAGCACCGACTGGAAGACCGTGGTGGCCGAGGCCGCCAGCCGGCACCGCCTCGGCGAGGTCGTGTACGTCATCGAGGGGCAGGGCCCCGCGCACGACCCGCGCTACCGCGCCACCCTGCGTGTGGGCGGGAAGGACTACGGCTCCGCCGTCGCCAGCTCGAAGAAGCAGGCCGAGCGCGAGGCCGCGGCCGAGTCCTGGCCGGCCCTGGAGGCCGACCTGCCCGCCGCGGGGCGCTGAGCCCGCCGTGCCGGAGCTCCCCGAGGCCGAGGTCGTGCGCCGGGGCATCGCCCGCAGCGCCGCCGGTGCCGCCGCCGGCTCCCTCGAGGTGCTCGACGCCCGCTCGGTGCGCCGCAGCCCCGGGGGACCCGCCGCGCTGCGCGCGCGCCTCGACGGGGCCGTCCTCGCCGAGCCCGCGCGGCGCGGCAAGTTCCTGTGGCTGCCGCTCGCGGACGGCGACGACGCCGTCGTCGTCCACCTGGGGATGAGCGGCCAGGTGCTCGTGGACGAGCCCGCCGATCCTGACCCGCGCCACCTGCGGCTGCGCCTCCCGATCACCACGGGCGACGGCGCGGCGCGCGAGCTGCGGTTCGTGGACCAGCGGATCTTCGGCGGCTGGTGGCTGGACCCGCTCGTCACCGAGGCCGCGACGGGGGAGCGGATCCCCGCGACGGCGGCTCACATCGCCCTGGACCCCCTCCACCCGCTCTTCGACCCCGCGGCCGTGCACGACCGCCTGGCGCGGCGGCGCAGCGTCCTCAAGCGTGCGCTCCTGGACCAGTCGCTCGTGTCCGGGATCGGCAACATCTACGCGGACGAGGCGCTCTGGGCGGCTCGGCTGCACCCCGAACGCCCCACCTCCCGCCTGCGCCGCGCCGAGACCGTGGGCGTCCTCGAGGCCGTGCGGGAGATCATGGGGCGCGCCCTCGAGCAGGGCGGCACGAGCTTCGACGCGCTCTACGTGAACGTGGACGGGCGCTCCGGCGAGTATGCCCGCTCCCTGCAGGCGTACGGCCGCACGGGCTCGCCGTGCCGGCGCTGCGCGGCGGAGGGCGTCGTCTCCCTGATCGTGCGCGAGCCGTTCATGGGGCGGGCCTCCCACCGCTGCCCGCGGTGCCAGCCGCGACCTCGGCGGGCCTCCGCGCGCCCCGGTCCCTAGACTGTGCGGAGCCATTCCCGACAGGAGCCGACGTGACCCAGCCCCCGCAGACGCCGTGGACGCCTCGTGACCCCGCAGACGGCACGCCGCCCGAGGACTCCGTCGCGGAGCACTGGCAGCCGGCGGGGCCCACGCCCGCGTCGTCCCCCGCCCGGGGCCGACGCCGGCGTCGCCGCCGCTGGCCGTGGGTCCTCGGCCTCCTCGCGCTCCTGCTGGCGGCCGCCGTGGTGCTCGCGGGCTGGTACGCCGTCTCGCTCGGGCGCGTCTACGACGAGCAGCGGAAGACCGTGGACACCGGGGCGCTCGACGACGCCGGCTCCGGACCGATGAACATCCTTCTGCTCGGCTCCGACTCCCGCTCCGAGGAGGAGGGCGCGGACGCGGGCGACGGGCGCTCCGACACGATGATGCTGGTGCACCTCCCAGCGGACCGGGAGCACGTCTACATCATGTCGATCCTGCGCGACACGTGGGTGGAGATCCCCGGTCGCCACCAGGACAAGGTCAACGCGGCGTTCGCGATGGGCGGCTACCCGCTGGCCGTCGACACCGTGGAGCAGCTGATGGGCGTGCCCGTGCACCACCTCATGGAGGTGGACTTCCAGGGCTTCCGCGGCGTCACGGACGCCCTCGGCGGCGTGAAGGTCTGCAACCCCACCGCCTTCTCCTCGGGGCAGACCAATCCCTCCTACTTCCCGCGGGGCGAGATCCTCCTCCAGGACACCGCGGCCCTGCGCTACGTGCGGGAGCGCCACGCGTTCGAGGACGGGGACATGACCCGGGTGGAGAACCAGCAGCGCTACGTGGGCGGGGCCCTGGGGCGCTTCCTGAGCCCGGAGATCCTGGCGAACCCGGGCCGCACCTCCGACGTCGTCTCCGTCCTCTCCCGGCACCTCTCGGTGGACGACGGCCTGGACGCCGCCACCGTGGCGTCCCTGGCATGGCAGCTGCGCGAGGTGGGCCGCGAGGACGTGGAGATGTTCTCCGTGCCGATCGCCGGGTTCGGCCGCTCTCCCGGCGGCCAGTCCATCCTGGAGCTGGACCCGGCCAGGATGGACTCGCTGCGCTCCGCCCTCGCGGCGGACGACGTGCAGCGCTACATCGAGGCGGAGGAGGCCGCGCGCAGCCGCCGCGCGGCCGAGAAGGCCGCGGAGGCGTCCGCGTCCCAGAGCGCGTCCAGTTCCTCGACCACCGCGGAGCCGAGCCCGTCCTCGCCGTCCGCCCCGAGCTCGTCCGCGCCGCCGGCCCCGAGCCCCGCCGTCCCCGAGGAGGTCTGCGGTGGCTGACGCCCGCTCCGCGGGCCGTGCCCGCCCCCCGCGTCTGATGCTCGTGACGCACTCCTACCGCCCGGAGCGCACGCCTCCGGCGCGACGTTGGGCCGTCGTGGTCCGCGTGCTGCGCGAGGCCGGCTGGGACGTGGACGTGATCGCCCCCGGCGGACTGCGCGCCTCCCACGGCGACGACGGCGAGCGCCTCCTCCCCACGCCGCGGCTGGCACGCGGGGCCGGGAGCCGCAACGGACGCTTCGTGGAGGCCGTGGTGCACAGCGTGCTCGCGGTGCCGCGGGGCCTGCTGGCACCCCGCCCCGACGTCGTGGTGGCCACCGTCCCCGCCCTTCCCGTCGTGGTGGCCGGCTGGGCCCTGTCCCGCCTGCGCCGACGCCCCCTCGTGCTCGAGATGCGCGACGCGTGGCCGGACCTCGCCCACGAGGCCGGGGTGCACGAGGGCCCGCTGGGCAGGGCCATGGAGCGCGTCGTGGCGGGCGGGCAGCGGGCCGCGGACGTCGTCGTGACGGTGACCGAGGGCTTCGCCGAGACCCTGCGCGCGCGGGGGATGGGCGCGGTGGTGACGCTGGGCAACGGCGTGGATCTCGGCCGCGTGCGCACCGTGCCGCCCCGGGAACGGGCCGCCGGGGAGCTGCGTGTCCTCTACCTGGGCAACATGGGGGAGAGCCAGGGTCTCGAGCGCCTCGTGGAGGCCGCCGCCCGGATGCGCCGGACGCACCCCGGCGTGCAGGTGCGCCTCGTGGGGGATGGCACGCGCCGCGCGGCGCTCGAGGAGCTGAACGCCCGCCTGGGCGGCGCCGCGGAGCTCCTCGATCCCGTGTCCGGGGACGCGGTCGGCGAGCAGTACGCGTGGGCGGACACCCTCGTGGTCTCCCTGCGGCCGGACTGGCCGAGCTTCCGCCACACCGTCCCCTCCAAGACCTACGAGGTCCTCGCGGTCGGCCGTCACGTCACCGGCCAGGTGACGGGGGAGGCCGCCCACACGCTGGAGGCGGCCGGCGGCGCCGACGTCGTCGGCCCGGGCGTGGACGACCTCGTGGCGCACCTGGCCGCGCTCGCCGCGGACCCCGCCCGGACGGCCGTCGGCGACGGCGGGCGGGCGTGGGTGAGCGAGCACGCCCACCTGCCCGCGGTGGCGGCGCGGTACGAGCGACTGCTGCGGGGGTTGGCGGCGCCGGGACGGCGGTCCACTGCTACCCTCGAAGGGCCTGTCGGCCTTCCCTAAGGCTTTCCCCCACCCCCGTCAGATCAGGTCTCTTCATGCCTCGTCCCGAGATCCAGCACGGCCTCCGTCGCGCCGCCCGAGCCCTGCCGCCGGATGCCCGTGCGCGGTTGCGACGAGCCGGCGGGGTCGTCCTGCGTCAGCTCCCCACCCCCGTCGCCCAGGAGATCCGCGGCGTGTTCGGGGTCCGCTGGGGAACGGTCGGCAAGCGTGAGGCGGAAGCCGCGCGTGACGCGCTCGGTCTCGCGGGCGGCTCCAGGGGCCACACCGCGCCCAAGGGATTCGCGGGGCGGGCGGCCGCGTCCGTGGGCAGCGCCCCGGACGCCGGGGATCGCCTGGAGCGCGCTCTCGGGACCGTCGACACTGGGCGCTCGGGTGCGGGCCATCGTACGGTGGTGGGTCTCCTCGCTCCCGACGTGCGCGGGAGACTCGAGGCGGACGGGTACCGGGTCCTGCCGCTCCAGCCCGGGACCAGTGTGGCCGTGGCCACGCGAGCCGAGGTCGTCGTCATCGACCTCGAGGCCTTCACCGGGGTCTGGGCCGAAGCGCTCTCCACGTCCGGCGTCAGCCTGCTTCTGGAACTCCTTGCGGGCATCCGCGCCGCCTCCCGCGGCGGCGCCACCTGCTGGCTCCTCGTGCGCGGGGCACGCCGGTTCGAGATCGGTGCCCTCCTCCTGCAGCGCCACTCCTCGCTCATGCCCATCCATCCGGGCCGTTCTCGACCCGCGGTGCACTTCACCGAGGATCCGGGTGACGCGTCGTTCGGAATCGCCGACCTCCTGACCTCCGCCGAGGAGACCGCCCATGCCTGACACGTCCGTCCCGAACATCTCTTCGGTCCGCGTCCTCCTCTACGGTGACGTCAACCTCAACGTGATGGACGGCTCCGCGATCTGGCTCCCGTCCCTGGCCGAGACCTTCGCCCTCACCGGCGCCGAGGTCCACGTCCAGCTCAAGGCGGTGGAACGTCGCGACCTGCTGACCGGCCCGCTCCGCGCGCTGCCCGGGGTGACCGTGCACGATGCGCGGCTCCGACCGGGCGAGGAATCCATGACGCCGGCGCAGGCGGCCGAGGCTCTCGAGTCCCTGGACGCGGCACTGGACTTCGACGCCGTCCTCGTGCGCGGCAGCGAGATGTGCTTGGAGCTCGTGGAGCGCGGGCACCTGCAGGGCAAGCTGTGGTCCTACATCACCGAGTACGGCTACATCGGGGGCGGCTTCCCTGACGCGCTGGTCCGGCGTGTCAGCCGCATCGCTGAAGGAAGCCGGCTCATGCTGGCGCAGACCGAGCACGCCCGCGCGGTCCTCGAAGCGCTGGTGCCCGCGGCGGCGGGGAGGACCGAGATCCTCTCTCCGATGGTGCCGGACCACGTCCGTCCCCTCCTCGCGGCGGAGCGGGCCGAAGGCGCCCTCCACCTGATCTACACCGGCAAGTTCGCGCATGACTGGCGCACCGATCGCATGCCCGAGATCCTCGAGGCACTGCGGCAGAGCGGGATGGACGCCCGCCTGACGATGGTGGGCGACAAGGTCCACCGGGAGCCGAATCACCCCGGCTGGGCGGCACGCATGCAGGAGACCCTGGCCTCCCAGACGCCCGGATTCACCTGGACCGGCGCCATGAGCCGGGAGGACAGCATGGCCGCCATGGCCCGCTCGCATGTGTCCCTGGGCTGGCGCGCGCCCGCCCTCGACCTCTCCCTCGAGATCTCGACCAAGGTGCTGGAGAGCTGTGCCTTGGGGGTGCCCCCGCTGGTCAACCGCACCACGATCCATGAGGACCTGCTGGGGGCCGACTATCCGCTCTTCGTCGACGCGCTCGGGGACGGCCCGGATGAGATCGCCGCGGTCCTCGCGTCCGCCCAGCCCCGGCTGGCCGAGCTGTCCGCCCACGTGCTTGAGGCGGCGGAGCCCTATCGGATGTCTCACCGCGCCGAGGCACTGACTCGCATCCTGGAGCGGGTGGGCGCGGTCCGCCGTCCTCGGGCGCTGGCGGTGCCTGCCGAGGCCCGAACCAAGGTCCTCCTCGCCGCACACGACCTCAAGTTCGCCGGGGAGCTCGTGGACCTGCTCCACGCCGACCCGGATGTCGAGCTGCGCATCGACCACTGGGAGAGCCTGCACAAGCACGACGAGGCCGCGTCAGGCCGACTGCTCGAGTGGGCGGACGTGGTGGTGTGCGAGTGGGCGGGGCCCAACGCCGTGTGGTTCTCCCAGCGGGTCCGGCCTGATCAGCGGCTCGTCGTCCGTCTCCACATGTTCGAATTCCGGGGCGCATGGCTCGCGGACATCGACGTGTCCCGGATCGACGCCCTGGTCGTCGTGTCTGACGTGACCCGTCGACGGGTCACCGAGGCGATGGACATCGACTCCGACCGGATCCATGTCATCCCCAATGCGGTGTCCTTCAGGGACCTGGCTCGTCCGGGGCGTGAGGGTCGGAGCTTCCGCCTCGGCATGGTGGGCATCGTCCCCCTGCTGAAACGACCCGATCGCGCGATCGACCTCCTCGCCCGCCTGCGGGCGCGCGACGACCGCTTCACGCTCCACATTCGAGGCCGCATGCCGTGGGAGTACCCCCACGTGTGGCGCAAGCCCCTGGAGCGAGAGGGCTACCTGGACCTCTTCGCGCGTCTCGGGGCATCCGGGCTGCGGGAAGCCGTGGCGTTCGAGCCGTTCGGCGCCGACATGGGGACCTGGTACACGAAGATCGGCTGGATGCTCTCACCCAGCTCCACGGAGAGCTTCCACCTCGCCCCCGTCGAGGGAATGGTCTCCGGCGCGGTGCCGGTGGTCTGGGACAGGGACGGCGCGAAAGGTGTCTTCGGGGAGCGGTGGGTCGTGTCCGATGCCGAAGGGGCGGCGCAGCGGATCCTGGGCGCGGTGACGACCGACGGTGGGTGGGAAGACCTCTCGGTCAGGGCCGTCGCGGATGCCGAGCAGTACGACGAGGTCGTCGTGGCGGACCTGTGGCGGGCCGTCGTGCTCCCACCCCGCGCCTAGCCTCGAGCGATCGACGCCTTCCTATACTCGAATGACATCTTGAGCTTGCACTGCACTGCAGGGTGGCGAGCCACACATCGAAGGGACTTCCGTGAGCAGCATCAACACCGTCGCCGTCATCGGCCTGGGATACATCGGTCTGCCGACCGCCGCCATCCTCGCCGAGAACGGCATGACCGTGCTCGGGGTCGACGTCAGCGAGCGCACCGTCGCCGCGGTGAACGCCGGCACCGTGCCGTTCGTGGAGCCTGACCTCGCCGAGTTCGTCCAGCGGAACGTGGAGGCGGGCCGTCTCTCGGCATCGCGTGAGACGCCCCAGGCGGATGCCTACATCGTCGCCGTTCCCACCCCCTTCAAGGGTGACCACGCCCCGGATCTCTCCTACATCGAGTCCGCCTCTCGTGCCCTGTCGCCCCAGCTGCGCGGGGGTGAGCTCGTGATCCTCGAATCGACGTCGCCCCCCGGCGCCACCGAGCACATGGCGGAGGTGATCCTGGAAGCGCGGCCGGACCTCAAGGACGCCGGTCTGGAATTCGCGCACTGCCCGGAGCGGGTGCTGCCGGGCCGGGTCATGGTGGAGCTCGTCACGAACGACCGCATCGTCGGCGGCTCGACCCTCGCGGCCGCCCGCCGGGCCGAAGAGCTCTATCGGACCTTCTGTGAGGGAGAGATCCTCCTGACGGACACCCGCACGGCGGAGATGGCCAAGCTGGTGGAGAACTCCTTCCGCGACGTCAACATCGCCTTCGCCAACGAACTGTCCCTGATCTGCGCCGAGCAGGGCATCGACGTCTGGGAGCTCATCGAGCTCGCCAACCACCACCCGCGCGTGAACATCCTGCAGCCCGGTCCCGGTGTGGGCGGGCACTGCATCGCCGTGGACCCCTGGTTCATCGTCGATGCCGCCCCGAGCACCGCCCGCCTCATCCGAGCCGCTCGCGAGATCAACGACGCCAAGCCCCGCTGGGTGATCGGCCAGGTGAAGGCCGCCGCCTTCGACGTGCAGCAGGAGACCGGTCGCGCCCCCGTCGTCGCCGCCCTCGGCCTGGCGTTCAAGCCGAACATCGACGATCTGCGCGAGTCGCCCGCCCTGAACATCGCGGTGGACCTGGCCGACCAGTTCCATGCCTCCTCGGTCCTGGTGGTCGAGCCGCATGTGGACGCGCTCCCGCCGCGCCTCGCCGACAAGCCCAACGTCCAGCTGGTGACGGCTGACGAGGCGGTGGCGCAGGCGGACATCGTCCTGCTGCTGGTGGATCACGACGCCTTCGCGGGGCTCGGTGAGCGGGTTCGGGACAAGCGTGTCATCGACACGCGCGGACAGTGGCGCCGGAGCTGACGGGCCGGTGACCCGGGGGCGGGCAGGAGTGCTGTCCCGCCCCGGAGGGAACCCCGCGGGTCATCTGGCGGCACCAGGTCCCACTCTGGCCGCCCGTCCGGGCGCCCGACCTGGATAGAGTGGGCGGCGCGCCGGACGAGTTCCATGTGCACCGGCGTCCGGGCGAGGTACACGGGAGGGTCAGTGGATCAGCAGAGCATCTCCGGTCTCCTGGGACGAGTGAGGGAGGTCCCCTGGGCGCGCCACGCCGCGCTGACCGCCCAGATCGTCGCCGAGCACGTCGTGGATGATCCGCTGCAGCTGCTCCTGCAGGGCTCCCGCCGGCTGCCCGCCGCGTGGCGGGGCCCCCTCGGCACGCTCGTCACCACGACCGCCGGCCGAGGTTCGGGGCTCGGCTCCGTGGCCGCCGCCGTTGGACTGGAGATGCAGGGCCGCACCGCCGAGGCCCGCGCCCGTGTCGCCGGAGGAACCGGCGATGCCCGGCCCGTCGCCGCCGCCGCCGTCGCCCGCGCGGACGCCGCCCTGCTGCTCGGCGACGCCGCCCTCGCCGCCGGCCTGCTGGAGGCCGTCCCGGAGAATGGCCGCGGCACCGCGTGGCACGCCGCCGCCGCCCGCCTGGCGCTGCACCGCGGGGACCTCGACGCCGCCGTCGCCGCGTCGGACCGTCGTGGGCTCGGCGACCTGCACGAGCGCATGGCGGGGGAGGCGGCCGCCTTCGCGGGGCACCGCCCGCACGTGCCCCGCCCCGCGTCCTACGCCCCCGTGCCGGGGCGCGTCCTCCACGTGCTCACCAACTCCCTGCCCCACACCGGGTCCGGCTACGCGCAGCGCAGCCACTCGACGCTGCGCGCGCTCGCGGACGCCGGGGTGCACGTGGAGGCCGTCACCCGGCCGGGCTGGCCGGCCCAGGTGGGCGTCCCGTGGGCGGCGCGCCAGGACATGGTGGACGGGATCCACTACCGCCGCCTCACCCCGTGGCGCCTGGCCCAGGGGACCGCGGCCCGCATGGATCAGCACGCGCGCCTCCTCGCGGCGGAGGTCGACCGGTTCCGGCCGCAGGCGCTGCACACCACCACCCACTTCGTGAACGCCGTGGCGGTGCGGGCCGTGGCCGAGGCCTATGGCATCCCGTGGGTCTACGAGGTCCGGGGCCAGCTCGCGGACACGTGGGCGTCCAAGCGCGACGCCGCCGCCCTCACCTCCCAGCGCTACCGCGAGTTCGTGGCGCGTGAGGAGGAGGCGGCACGGTCCGCGGACGCCGTCGTGACCCTGGGGGAGACCATGGCCGCCCGCCTGCGGGCCCAGGGCGTGGCCCCGCAGGACATCACCGTGTGCCCCAACGCGATCGGCGAGGCGTTCCTGGCCGAGCCGCCCACCCGCGCGGCCGCCCGCCGCCGTCTGGGGCTGGCCGAGGACCACGTCTACATCGGCACCGTGTCCTCCCTGGTGGGATACGAGGGGCTCGACACCCTCCTGCGCGCCGCGGCCCTCCTGATGCCGGACCACCCCTCCCTGCGGGTGTCCATCGCCGGCGACGGGGTCAGCCTTCCGGCCCTCCGCAGCCTCGCCTCGGACCTCGGGATCGCGGACCGCGTGCGCTTCCCCGGCCGCGTCGCCCGGTCCGAGGCGCTGTGGGAGCAGGTCAGCCTGGACGTGTTCATCGTGCCCCGCCGCGACCTGCCGGTCACCCGCGCGGTGACGCCCATGAAGTCGGTGGAGGCGTCCGCCGTGGGCACGCCCGTGGTGGCCTCGGACCTCCCCGCGCTCGCCGAGCTCGTGCAGGACGGCGTCACCGGACTGCTCGTGCCGGCGGAGGACCCGGCGGCGTGGGCGCGGTGCCTCGGGGACCTCCTCGCGGAGCCCGGACGGCGGGAGTCGCTCGGATCCGCCGGACGCGCCTGGGCCGTGGGCACCCGTACGTGGGAGGCGAATGCGCGGCGGTATCGTGACCTCTACGAACGGCTCGGCGTGGAGGTTCCTCCCGGGCGAGACTGACGTCCCCCCCGCCCCTGGTGCCGGGGTGTGATCCGAGACTGAGGAGAGACCGTGACCGACTTCCTGGTGGCCGTGCGCACGTCGCGGGTGGAGGAGCAGGACAGGGCGGCCACGGGACGCCTGCTCGAGTCCGTGGCACGCGGCTACGCGTCGTTCGTGGGTATGGACTACGAGCCCGAGCCGGCGCTCGTGCATCCGTCCGCCTCGACGTCGGCGCTGGTGTTCGCCCGGCGGGGCACCGAGCCCGTGCTCCCGGCGCGCGGCGATCGGTGGGCCGTGATGGCCGGTGCCGAGGACGCGGCCGACCTGGCGGACGCTGTGCGGCTGCGCGCGGGACGCCTGGTCTACGAGCGGCCGGTGTGGGGTCACTACGCCGCCGTGCTGGTGGAGCGCTGGACGGGCCGGGTCACCGCGTGGAACACGGTGCCGGCCTTCGAGGCCGTTCACTGGGGTCAGGACGGCCGACAGGTCTACCTGTCGAACCGGCCGCTGCTCGTCGCCCTGGCGCTGGCGGGCGGGCGACGCGACGCCGTAGCCCTCTCCCCGGCCTACCTGGCGGAGTACCTGTCCTTCGGCTACTCCATGACGGGGCAGTCCCCGTTCGAGAACGTGCGCGTGCTCCCCGTGGACCGCGCCGTCCAGGTCCATGACGGCCGGGTCACGGACGTCGACGCCCCCGCGGGGCTCACCCATCCGCTCTCCGCCGACCACACGCCCGAGGAGGGCGCCGACGCGCTGGCGGACGCGATGCGTGCGTCCGCCGACCGCGTGGAGCGACGCGTGGGAGACCGGCCGCTGCAGCTGCGGGTCTCCGGCGGCGCGGACAGCCGACTCCTCATCGGGCTGATGCGCGGACGCGGCATGTCGATCTCGACCCTGACGTACGGGCAGGACCACGATCTCGACGTCCGCCTCGGCCGCATCCTCTCGGAGAGTGCGGGCCTGCCCTTCCGCATGTCCACTCCGCCTCTCGCCCCGGGTGACGACGTCACGGAGCAGCTGAGCGCCACCCTCCGCCGGAGTCGGGGCGTCCCTCCGTCCGAGGCCCACACCGGTCGATACCTCGGTGCGGACGTCGGCGGTCCCGGGGAGGCCGTGATGCTGGGGAACTGGCCGCTCTTCAAGGGCGGGGCGGCCAAGAGCTTGCGCTACACGCAGGAGTCCGCCCAGGAGGCGATGCTCTCCTCGGCTTCCGGCGCGGTGCGCCCGGGCGTCCGCGCGGGGCATGACGCCTGGCTGCGCGACTGGTTCCGGACCCAGCCCGCCAACAATCCCGTCGAGTCGATGTACCTGTTCGCCCGCCAGTTTAGGTCGGGGCGGTGGATGCAGGGACACATCAGCCTCTACTCCGCTGACGCGATGGTCGCCTACCCCCTGGGCGACGCCGAGGTCACAGCGGTGGCGGACGTGCTGGCGATGGCGGAGAAGGTCTCGTACCGCGCCGCCTTCGGCGCGCTCGCCCGGGTGTGGCCCGAGGGGACGGCCATCCCTCTGGACGGCAAGCCGTGGAAGTTCGAGCTCGCCGGTCCCGACCCGTCCTGGTCGGGTGACCACTACGAGGATCGGATGCGTCCGTTGCCACCGCTCGAACCCCGGGCCGGCCACGTTCCTGCCGCTGAACGGGGGGAGCACTCCGGCGCCGCCGCCGCTGAGCTGGCCTCCGACATCGTCCGGTCGGAGGGCTTCGGCGCGCTGGCGCCGTTGCTCGCGGAGGAGTGGCTCCGGGCCATCGGCGCGACGGCGGAGTCCGGGAGTGCCGCCCTTCCGGCGGGGGTTTCCATGCGGGAGTTCCGCAAGACGCTCTGGCGCATTCGCACGGCGGACCTGTGGTTCGGGGCCTCCTGGCTGCGGGGCTGACGCCTCCGCCGTGCCGGGTCAGCGCAGGCCCAGCACGGCGTCGGCCAGCGCGGGCACGACGCGCCGCTCGCCGAAGCGCTCCTCCACGTACGCCGCCGCCTCCGCCGTGAGCTGGGACCAGCGTGCCGTGTCGGCGACCTCGTCGTGCAGGCGCCGGGCCATCTCGTCCGTCGACGCGGCCAGCCAGTCCGGCGGGTAGAGCAGGTCCGCGCCGGCCCACGCGAGGGAGCGCGGCAGGCACCCGTGCACGGCCCCGTCGGGCAGGGTGAAGTGGAAAGACTCGAAGTCGGA
The DNA here is from genome assembly GCF_044872765.1 of Micrococcus antarcticus. Lineage (NCBI taxonomy): Bacteria > Bacillati > Actinomycetota > Actinomycetes > Micrococcales > Micrococcaceae > Micrococcus > Micrococcus antarcticus. The sequence continues at coordinate 171,167 of NZ_CP085253.1, forward strand.
GACGGACAGGACGACGCCCACCCTCGTGTACCACGCACCCATGTCTGGGCCGTGCGGGTCCCAGCGCACCGCGCTCTCCAGCAGGGGATCCTCGGCCATCCGGCGGGCCTGCTCGGCGAAGTACGCGGCCTCCTCGGGGCGGGCCGTCATCCATGCGACGTCTTCCGGACGATGGCCGCGGATGACCAGCCGGAAACGCGACTCCTCCGCACGCAGCGTGGCGAGGAGGTCCAGGGCGCGATGCAACCCCTTGCGCGCGGGGAGGACACCCACCAGGCCCAGCGTGAACCGGCGAAGCGGGTCGGTCTCGTCGGTCGACGGAGGGCGGCGCCCGGGGATCCGGACGGCGTTGGGGATCCAGAGGGCGCGCTCCGCGGGGAAGCCGGTGTCCCGCAGCACCTGGGCGCGCACGTGCTCCGCCACGAACACCCATGAGTCGACGGCGTCCCGCCGCACCCGCCGGGGGAACTCGGTCGACGCCTCCTGGAGATGAGTGCGGACCGTGAGCCGGGTTCCGTCCGGCCGATGTCGTGAATACCACGCGGCATTGCCGAGCGACCACTCGCAGTGCACGACGTCGGCCCACTGGGCCAGGGCCGCGCTCGCGCCGGGATCGTGCCGGGCGTGACCGCGCCATTCGTCCACCCGCACCTCGTGCCCCCGGGCGCGGAGCTCCTCGAGGAGGCCGCCTGCGAACTTGAGGTCGTGGCCGGCTACGACCACCCGGCGCGGCTCGGCGCCCACTCGGACCCGAGGCGGCGGTGGTGCGGGCGGTGGGGTGAGCGGAGTCCCTCTCCGGACCAGCTCGAGCCGTGCCGCGCGTCCGCGGGCTGCCAGGACGGCGGGCGGAGCGGCGGCGTCCGCAGGGCTCAGGAGCGCGCGCCCGGCCGCGGCTGCGAGGTCTCGCAGTGCAGGGGACGACCGTTCCGGGTGCGGCACCACCACGGCGTCGACCAGCGAGAGCGCCTCGGTCCAGCGTCCCGGCGCGTCCGTGCCGGCGACGGCTCCGGGGACCACGAGGACGCCGGGAACCTGCCGGCCGTGGGCTCGGTGGAGCAGCCGCGCCATCCGCGGACCGCAACGCCGCGTGTCAGTCACCACGGTGTGCAGGCCCCCACCCTTCAGAGACCGGGCACGGGAGGCGGCCAGCGCGACGGCGTCTTCGGGCCGCCACGTTCCGGGCTCGGCGGGGTCCACGGGCAAGAGCAGGACACCGGGGGACCGGGGTGTCCTCGGTCCCAGGGGGTTCCACGCGTCGAGCGAGAGTCGACGGGCTCCGGTGACCGCGCGCGTGAGCCGGGCGGAGGCGGGGAGCGGGAGGATGCGGTGCGCCAGCGGATCCCCGTCTATGGCTTCGCCGGTGGTGGGAGACGCGGTCCATGCGGACGAGGGCAAAGTGAGGCTGCCGACGAGCCTGCGTCCCTGGCGGGCGGCGGAGTTCCAGACGTCCGCGACCCGGACCTGAGTGCGGTCGGCCAGGAGACGGGCCAGGCGGAGAGGACGGCCGCCGGGGGTCAAGGGGCCGAGACTCTGTCGGGACGGGCGCCGTCAGGCCAGGTGACATGGGTCCGCTTCAGGACGCCGCGTTCGGCCTCCAGGAGGGCCAGGGCGCCCTCATGGTCACCGCGCGCCTTCTTCCGCGTGTAGCGCGCATAAGTCTTCGTGACCGACTTGGCCCCGGAGTCCATCGTCAGTACGCCCTGCTCGATCCAGATGGCCCGCGTGCACATCTCCTGGATGGTGCTCATGGAGTGGCTGACCAGGAACACGCATCCCGCCTGTTCGCGTAGCTGGTCGATCCGACTGCGCGTCCGTGCGCGGAACTGGGCGTCGCCGGTGTTCAGCGCCTCGTCGATGACCAGGATGTCGGGGTCCACCGCCGTGGCGATCGCGAACTGCAGGCGGGATGCCATGCCCGAGGAGTACGCCTTCAGCGGCAGCTGAAGCGCCTTCGGCTCCAGTCCGGAGAGCTCGACGATCGAGTCGTACTTGGCTTCGGCCTCGACCTGGGACATGCCCATGGCCAGGCATCCGAGCATGATGTTGTCCTCGCCGGACACCTGGCGCACCAGGGCGGCGTTGACGCCCAGCATCACGGGGGTGGTCGCAGCGAACACATGGCCGGTCGTGGGATGGAGCTGACCGGTGACGAGCTTCATGAGCGTGGACTTGCCCGAGCCGTTGGTGCCGATTACACCGACTGACTCTCCGCGGCGAACGACCAGGGACAGAGGCTGCAGGGCTTCCACGGTGTTGGTGCGCAGGCCGGACGCGCCCCCGCGGAGGCGAGCTCGCAAGGAGCGTGTTCCGATGGCCTCCGCCGAGCGGACGGTGTAGGTCATCCCTGCCTGGTCGAGGACGACGGCGGCATCGTCCACCCGCTTCACCGGCGCCGGTGAAGCGACTGATGGTGCGAGGGCGTGACGAGGGACGTAGGAGTTGGTCGAAGATGCCGAACTAGAAGGAGTCATCGCTCCTCCCCGTATGTCTCCTCGGCCTTCCAGAAGAAGACGAGTCCGATCACGAGCAGCGCGGCGGTCCAGGCGAGCAGCACTGCCCAGCGCGCTGGGTCGGCCGACTGGCCGTAGACCATCGACTGCCGCGCGATGTCCAGGACGCAGAACATGGGGTTCAGGTGCATGACGGTCATCATCGTGGGGCTGTTCTCGAAACGATGGGCGCTGAAGAAGACGGCGGACAGATAGAGCCAGATGCGCATACCGAACCCGATGAGGTTGGCGAAGTCGACCCAGTGGGCCACGATCCGTGCCAGCACAAGCGAGAGGCCGACGTTGAACAGGGTCTGGACGGCCAGGAGGGGGATCATCAACAGCCATCGCCAGGTGATGGCTTCCAGGGGCGGGATCACCAGGACGAGTGCCACCATCACGGCCAAGGTGGGTCCGAACTGCAGGAGTTCACGGATGTTGGTGGCGATGGGCAGAGTGGCGCGGGGGAACTGGAAGGCGCGCACGATCGAGGCATTGCTCGAGATGGACCGGGAGCCGCTCGTGACGGCCTGGGTCGTGAAGCGGAAGAGGAACACGCCGACGATGAGGTAGGCGATGAAATTCTCGATCCCCCGCCCGGTTCCCAGGAGCAGTCCAAACACAAGGAAGTACGCCAGACCGTCCAGGATCGGGTTGAGCACCATCCACAGGCGGCCCAGCGTGTTCGTCGAGTTGGCCCCGGCGATACGGGAGCGAGAGTCGAACAGGATGAATGACCGGTAGGACCAGAGCGAGGCGATATACGCTCCCAGCTGAGGGCGAGCGCCGACGCGGTGCAGCCCAGATCCGTCCACTTCGAGCACGATTTCCGTCCCTGTGGCTGCCGTGGATTCGGCCATGCGGAACAACCCTCTCTTGCGCATCTCGCGGGCGAACGTGCCGGTGGGGGCGACGCGAGTCGTCAGTCTAGCCCGCGTCCCACTCGGCCCGATCAGTAGACTCAGGTGAACCGGAGGGCGGGTCACGGCACTCCCCGGTACCCCGCAGTCAACCCTGGAGGATCTCTTGCCCATCGTCATGCCCATCTACGGAACCCGACCGGAGGCCATCAAGGTGGCGCCCATCGTGAAGGCGCTCCAGGCGGACGACCGCTTCGACTGCGTCGTCACGGTCACGGGACAGCACCGCGAGATGCTGGACCAGGTCAATGAGCTCTTCGGGATCGTCCCCGACCATGACCTCAACATCATCCAGCCGCGCCAGACCCTCAACGGCGTCTTCGCCCGCACCCTCGCCGGCCTCGACGCCGTGCTGGAGGAGGTCGGCCCTGACGCCGTCCTCGTGCAGGGGGACACCACCACCTCGACGGCGGCCGCCGTCGCCGCGTTCAACCGCCAGATCCCCGTGGTCCACGCCGAGGCGGGCCTGCGAAGCTTCGACATCATGTCCCCGTTCCCGGAGGAGGCGAACCGGAAGATCACCAGCCAGATCGCCGCGCTGCACCTGCCGCCCACCTCGGTCAGTCGGGACAACCTGCTGCGCGAGGCTGTCGCGGAGGAGGACGTCTACGTCACCGGGAACACCGTGATCGACGCCCTCCTGGAGGCCGTGCGGGCCCAGGTGCCGTTCGAGGACGAGCGCCTCGCCGCCCTCGAGTCGTCCGGGCGCCGCATCGTGCTCATCACCACGCACCGCCGCGAGAACCAGGGTGATGCGATGCGCGGGGTCGGTCGAGCACTGGCCCGGCTCGCGGCCCGCTTCCCGGACGTGTCGTTCGTCCTGCCGGCGCACCGCAACCCCGTGGTGCGCGAGGCGATCCTGCCCCACCTCGAGGGCCTGGAGAACGTGCTCGTCACCGAGCCGCTGGCGTACGGCGAGTTCACCCACCTGCTCTCGGCGGCCACCGTGGTGCTCACCGACTCGGGCGGGGTGCAGGAGGAGGCGCCCTCGCTGGGCAAGCCCGTCCTCGTGATGCGGGAGAACACCGAACGCCCCGAGGCCGTGAGCGCCGGGACCGTCCGGCTGATCGGCACGGACGAGGAGCTCGTGGTCTCCGAGGTCTCCCGCCTCCTCGAGGACCCCCAGGCCTACACCGCCATGAGCACGGCGGTGAATCCCTACGGCGACGGCCGCGCGGCCGAGAGGACGGTGTCCGGGATCGCGCAGCTGCTGGGTGTGGGGGAGCGGCTGCCCGCCTTCGACGGCGCCTGAGCCCCGGCGGTCTGCCGCCCGACGCCGACGGCGTCTGGGCGGTCAGAAGTGGTCGCGCGGCGCCGGAGTCACGTCCGGCGGGATGATCGTGGGCAGCGAGCCCGTGCGCGGTCCGCCCGGGGCGACCGGCACGTTGGTCTCGGGGGCGCGGGTCCAGGCCAGCGCACCGAGCAGGATCACACCGCCGGTGAGCACGAACGCCCAGCCGTAGCCGGCGTGGTCCACCACGAGGCCGGCCAGCAGCGGACCGGCGATCGCACCGAGGTCCGCGGACATCTGCGCCGCGGACATCACCGGCCCGGCCTTGCGGCCCTGGCCCACCAAGTCCGCGATGGCGGCCTGCTGCGGGGCGTTGAGCACGCCGGTGCCGGCTCCGGAGAGCAGGCACGCGACCAGGAACAGCAGGGGCGACTGCATCCACCCGATCACGCCGGTGGTGGCGGCCATGGTGAGCAGGCCGGTGAGGATCAGCGGCTTGCGGCCGTGCACGTCGGACAGTCGCGAGGAGAAGGTCACGGCGACCACGTTGCCCAGCGCGAACACGGAGAGGGCGAGGCCGGCCATGAAGGCCCCGTCCACCGGCCACCCCAGCAGCGCCGTGCCCGCGAACGCGGTGCCGGCGAACAGCGGCATCACCGAGTTGCGCACGCCGAACGTGGCCCAGCCGTTCGCGAAGAACGAGGCGAGCGCCGCACGGTAGGACGGCAGGCCGAATGCCTCCTTCAGGGGCATCGTCGGGCGGGGATCGTCGGTGCCACGGTCCGCGCGCCGCGTGTCCCGCAGCAGGACGAACACCATCCCCGCGGCGATCACCAGCGACGTGCCGTAGATCAGGAACGGCGCACGGAAGCCGAAGACCGCCAGGGCGGAGCCCACGATCGGCCCCACGATGTTGCCGATCAGGAAGGCGGAGGCGTACGCACCGGAGACGCGCCCGCGCATCGTCGGCGGTGACTTCGCCGCCAGGAACGCCATGGCGGACACCGTGAACAGCGTGGAGCCGACGCCGCCGAGGGCGCGGAAGAGCAGCAGCTGCTCGAACGTCTGAGCGAAGGCGATGAGGAACATGGACGCGGCCACGATCAGCACACCGGTCATGTACACGGGCGTCTCGCCGAGGCGGTTCGTCAGGCGCCCGGAGAGCGGGGCGAACAGGAGCCGCGTCAGCCCGAACGCGGAGACGACGGCGGCCACGGCCGTCGCGGACGCGTTGAAGGAGCTCGCGTACTGCGGCAGGAGCGGGGCGATGATGCCGAACCCGATGGCGATCACGAACGCCGCCGCGACCAGCACCTTCACGTCCCGGGGGAGCGGTGGTCGGGACGGTCGGCGGTCACGGGAGGGCGGCATGCCCGTCATCATCCCACGCCCCTGTGACAGACTGGCCTCGTGGAAATCGCCCTCATCATCTCAGTCGTGATCGCCCTGCTGGTGGGCACCGTCCTCGTCGGATTCCTCGATCGTCGCCCCGCGCCGCCGAAGGGCGCCTACCCGGGGTTGCGTGACGCGGACGACCCCGCGCCCGGCGTCGCCTCCGGCGGCTCCCACGGTTCGACCGCGGTGCTCGAGCGCCCCGAGGCCCCCGACGCCGAGCTGCTCGCCCCGGCGCCCAAGCACGCCGCGCCTCCGGTCGTCGAGGCCGCCCCGGTTGAGACCGCGCCGGTCGAGGTCGAGCCGGAGACCACGCGCCAGCTCGAGCGCCCCGAGGCCGCCGGCACGCGCCTGGCCCGCCTGCGGGCGCGCCTGCTGAAGTCCAACAACGTCTTCGGCAAGTCCCTCCTCGCCCTGCTGTCCCAGGACCGCATCGACGACGACGTGTGGGACGAGATCGAGGAGACGCTGCTCATGGCGGACCTCGGCACGGACGCCACCATGGAGCTCGTGGACCGTCTCAAGGCCCGCGTGACCGTGGCCGGCACCCGTGACCCGCAGGAGCTGCGCGGCCTGCTGCGCGAGGAGCTCGTGGCCATGCTCGATCCCTCGCTGGACCGCCGCATCGCCGCCACCCGCAAGAACGACCTCCCGGCCGTGACCATGGTCGTGGGCGTCAACGGTGTCGGCAAGACCACCACCGTGGGCAAGCTGGCCCGCGTGCTCGTGGCCGAGGACCGCACCGTGGTGCTCGGCGCGGCCGACACCTTCCGCGCCGCCGCCGCCGAGCAGCTCGCCACGTGGGGCGCCCGCGTGGGCGTGGAGACCGTCAAGTCCGACGTCGAGGGCGCGGACCCCGCCTCCGTCGCCTTCGAGGCCGTGAAGACCGGCATCGAGCAGGAGGTGGACTGCGTCCTGGTGGACACCGCGGGCCGCCTGCAGAACAAGGCCAACCTCATGGACGAGCTCGGCAAGATCAAGCGCGTCATCGAGAAGCAGGCCGCCGTGGACGAGGTCCTCCTCGTGCTGGACGCCACCACGGGCCAGAACGGCCTCACCCAGGCGAAGGTGTTCGCCGAGGTCGTGGACGTCACCGGCATCGTGCTCACCAAGCTGGACGGCACCGCCAAGGGCGGCATCGTCGTGGCGATCCAGCGCACGCTCGGCGTGCCGGTCAAGCTGATCGGCCTGGGTGAGGGCGCGGACGACCTCGCGCCCTTCACCGCCGAAGGCTTCGTGGACGCGCTGCTCGCCGACTGAGCAGCGCCGCCCGAGGACGGGGCCCGGACCGCACGCGCGGTCCGGGCCCCGTCGCCGTTCGGCCGGGCATGCGTGGCGTCACAGAGGCGTGTGTGGCGTCACAAAACGGCAGGGTCGGGCGGTGCGCCGTCCCTGCGCCTAGGATCACGGCATCGGCCCGACAGGGCCGGGCGACGACGCCTCCGGGCATCGGTCGCCGCACTGCCGTCCGGGGGCCCGACCGGAAGGTGCAGCGATGAACGACCCGACCACCCTGGATGCCGGAACGGTATGGACCGTCACGAGCGCGGGCCTCGTCCTCTTGATGACGCCGGGTCTGGCGCTCTTCTACGGCGGCATGACGCGCGCGAAGTCCGCCCTCAACATGATGATGATGTCCTTCGTCTCGATGGGGCTCATCGGCGTCGTCTGGGTCCTGTGGGGCTACGGCATGACCCATGAGCCGGGCTGGCTGGGACTCGTGGGCAACCCCCTCTCCGACCTCGGCCTGAGCGATGCGATGGCCGAGGGGAACCTGATCCCCGCGGCCTACGCGGCCACCTTCGCCGTCATCGCGGTGGCCCTCATCTCCGGCGCCGTGGCCGACCGGGCGCGCTTCGCCACATGGTGCGTGTTCGTGCCCGTGTGGGTCAGCCTCGTCTACGCGCCGCTCGCCTACATGGTGTGGGGCGGCGGGCTGCTCTCCGAGGAGGGCGCGATCGGCTCTCGCCTCGGGGAGGCCCTCGACTTCGCCGGCGGCCTCGTGGTGCACATCAGCGCCGGCGTGGCCGCGCTCGTGCTGGCGCTGTTCATGGGCAAGCGGAAGGGCTTCGGCGTGGACCCGGCGCACCGCCCGCACAACGTGCCCTTCGTGATGCTGGGCGCCGCAATCCTGTGGTTCGGCTGGTTCGGCTTCAACGGCGGCGCCGCCCAGGACGGGCACCAGCTCGGGCTCGTGTGGATCACCACCCTGGCCGCCGGCTCGGCCGGCATGCTCGGGTGGATCGTCGTCGAGTGGCTGCGCCGCGGCCGGCCGACCTCGATCGGCACGGCCTCCGGCATCGTGTCCGGGCTCGTGGCCATCACCCCGGCCTGCGCGTACGTGAGCCCCGTCGGCGCGATCGTGATCGGCCTCGTCTCCGGCGCGGCGTCCGCGCTCGCCGTCAACCTCAAGTACCGGCTCGGCTTCGACGACTCGCTCGACGTGGTCGGCGTCCACCTCACCGCGGGCATCCTCGGCACCGTGCTGATCGGCTTCTTCGCCCTGCCCTCTGAAGGACCCGCGGGCCTCTTCTACGGGGGTGACGCGTCCCTGCTGCTCACCCAGGCGGTCGCCGTCGTGGTGGCCGTGGTGTTCACGGCGGTCGTGACCGCCGTGATCGCCCTCGTGCTGCGGGCCACCCTCGGCCTGCGCGTGAGCGCCGAGGACGAGGAGCGGGGCGTGGACGTCACGCTGCACTCCGAGACCGCCTACGACGTGGGCTTCGGCGCCGTGCCCGTCCCGGCCGACGCGCTCACCCACACCGGGGAGCGGTCAGCGGGCTGAGCGGCCACGGTTGCTAGGCTTGCCGGGCGACGTCGTCGGATGACGGCGTCGCCCGGCGGTCTTCACGACGCCGACACCCCTGACGCCTGCGAAGGATCCCACCCGCCGTGTTCACCTCCCTGTCCGACCGCCTCTCCGCCACGTTCCGCAACCTCAAGGGCAAGGGGCGGCTGACCGAGGCGGACATCGACGCCACCGCGCGCGAGATCCGGCGCGCCCTCCTGGACGCCGACGTCGCCGTCCCCGTGGTGCGCCAGTTCATCTCCCAGGTGAAGGAGCGCGCCCTCGGCTCCGAGGTGGCCCAGGCGCTGAACCCGGGCCAGCAGATCGTGAAGATCGTCAACGAGGAGCTCGTGACCATCCTGGGCGGGGAGACCCGCCGCATCCGGCACGCCAAGACCGGCACCACCGTGATCATGCTCGTGGGCCTGCAGGGCGCCGGCAAGACCACCCTCGCGGGCAAGCTCGCGCATCTGCTCAAGTCCCAGGGCCACACCCCGCTCCTCGTGGCGTGCGACCTGCAGCGCCCCAACGCGGTGAAGCAGCTCCAGGTGGGCGGCCAGCGCGCCGGCGTGCCCGTGTACGCCCCGCACCCGGGCGTCTCCTCCGAGTTCGAGGCCGCCACGGGCGACCCCGTGCAGGTGGCCCGGGAGGGCGTGGCCGAGGCCAACGCCAAGTACCACGACGTGGTCATCATCGACACCGCCGGCCGTCTCGGCGTGGACGCCGAGCTCATGCGCCAGGCCGCGGACATCCGCGCCGCCGTGCAGCCGGACGAGGTCCTCTTCGTCATCGACGCGATGATCGGCCAGGACGCCGTGGCCACCGCACAGGCCTTCAACGAGGGCGTCGGCTTCACCGGCGTGGTCCTCACCAAGCTCGACGGCGATGCCCGCGGCGGCGCCGCGCTGTCGGTCCGCCAGGTGACCGGTCAGCCCATCATGTTCGCCTCCACGGGCGAGGGGCTGAAGGACTTCGAGGTCTTCCACCCGGACCGCATGGCATCCCGCATCCTCGACATGGGCGACGTCATGTCGCTCATCGAGCAGGCCGAGCAGAACTGGGACCGCGCCGAGGCCGAGAAGATGGCCAAGAAGTTCGCGGACCAGGAGGACTTCACCCTCGACGACTTCCTGCAGCAGATGCAGCAGCTCAAGAAGATGGGCTCGCTGAAGAAGATGCTCATGATGATGCCGGGTGCCCAGGGCATGCGGCAGCAGCTCGAGCAGTTCGACGAGTCCTCCATCGGCCGCGTGGAGGCGATCATCCACTCGATGACCCCGCACGAGCGCGTGGCCCCGAAGATCATCAACGGCTCGCGCCGCGCGCGCATCGCCCGCGGCTCCGGATCCCAGGTCTCCGAGGTGAACGCCCTCCTGGAGCGCTTCGCCGAGGCGCAGAAGATGATGAAGAAGATGGCCTCGGGCGGCGGCCTGCCGGGCATGCCCGGCATGGGCCACGGCGGCACCTCTCGCAAGGCCAAGGGCAAGAACGCCAAGAACAGGGTGAAGTCCGGCAACCCGGCCAAGGCCGCGGCCGAGCGCAAGGCCCTCGAGGAGCGCCAGGCGCGTTCCGCGCAGGCCGGCGCGGGCTCCATGTTCGGCCAGGGCGCCGGCGGCATGGACCTCGAGAACTTCGACCCGTCGAGCCTGAACCTGCCCGCCGGCTTCGAGAAGTACCTCAAGGACCGCTGAGCCCCGGGTCCACGACGACGGCGGCGCCCGCCCGGCGCGGCCGTCGTCGTCCTCCCCCGCGCGTCGAGGTGCGCGAGCCGGGGGAGTCTGGCAGAATGGCCCGGTACTGAGCGTGAGCCCGGACGACCCTCTATCCTCCGCGCGCTCCGTTCCGTTTAGCCCGGTCGCATGCCCCGCTGCCCCCACGCGGAGAACCGATCGCGGCCCCCTGATCTCTACCAAGGAGTGACCACACACGTGGCTGTCAAGATTCGTCTGAAGCGGTTCGGCAAGATCCGCGCCCCGTACTACCGCATCGTCGTCGCCGACTCCCGCACCCGCCGTGACGGCCGTGCGATCGAGGAGATCGGCAAGTACCACCCCACCGAGGAGCCCTCGTTCATCGAGGTCGACTCGGAGCGCGCGCAGTACTGGCTCTCCGTGGGCGCACAGCCCACCGAGCAGGTCGCCGCCCTCCTGAAGATCACCGGTGACTGGCAGAAGTTCAAGGGCGAGGCCGGCGCCGAGGGCACCCTGCGGACCAAGGCTGAGAAGGAGGCCTTCGTGGCCCCCTCCAAGGGCTCGGTCATCATCCCCGAGGAGCCCAAGAAGGAGGAGGCCCCGGCCGAGGCTGAGACCCCGGCCGAGGCTCCTGCCGCGGAGGCCGAGGCCCCGGCCGAGGACGCCGAGAAGTCCGAGTGACCATGCTGACCGAGGCCCTCGAACACCTGGTGCGAGGCATCGTGGACACGCCGGACGCCGTCCGGGTGGACGCGCGTGCCCAGCGCCGCGGTGACATGCTGGAGGTCCGTGTGGCCCCGGAGGACCTCGGTCGCGTGATCGGCCGTCAGGGCCGCACCGCCACCGCGCTGCGCACCGTGCTGGATGGCCTGGCCGGACACCCGGTCCGCGTGGACGTCGTGGAGACGGACCGCGCCCGCTGACCACTCCGCCGGGTCCACCCGGCACCACGATCCCCGCAGACCCTGACGTGCAGGAGCTGCGGGGATCGTCGCGTCCGGGGCCGTCGTGTCAGCCGGCTGACTCCTGCACGGTGGCGAGGCGGTAGCCGAGGCCGCGCACCGTGAGGATCCGGGACGCCCCGATCTTGGTCCGCAGGTACCGCACGTACACGTCCACGACGTTCGATCCGGACTCGAAGTCAGCTCCCCACACGCCGTCGAGGAGCTGCTCCCGGCTGAGCACCTGGCCCGGATGGCGCAGGAACTCCTCGGCCAGGGCGAACTCCCGGGCCGAGAGGTTCACCGGCTCCCCGCTCAGGGTGAGCAGGTGGGCGGCCGGGTCCAGCTCCAGGTCGCCGTGCCGGAGCACGGCGTCCACGGGCGCGGGAGCGGGAGTGCCGGGACGCAGGCGCAGGCGCACGCGGGCGAGGAGCTCGGCGAACCGGAAGGGCTTGGGCATGTAGTCGTCCGCCCCGGAGCTGAGTCCCTCCACGGTGTCCTCCGCCGAGGAGCGCGCCGTGAGGATGATGACCGGCAGCTCCCCGTCCTGGGCGCGGATCCGGGACAGGACCTCGAAGCCGTCGACGTCGGGGAGCCCCAGGTCGAGGATCACGAGGTCGAACGCGCCCGTCATGGCCAGGGCGATGCCCTCGGCGCCGGTGCCCGCCGTCGTCACGGCGTACCCCTCCGCGGCGAAGCCCTTGGTGACGAAGCCGGCGATCCGCTCCTCGTCCTCGATCAGCAGCAGGGGGATCATGGGCGGTCCTCTCGGTCGTCGATGCCGCCCGCCGGTCTCGGCGGGGGCGTGCCCTCCAGGGGCAGGCTCATGGTGAAGACGGACCCCCGGCGGGGCGCGGGGTCCACGGTGATCCGGCCGCCGTGGCCCTCCACGATCGTGCGGACGATCGCGAGGCCCAGGCCGGATCCCTCCGTCCGCCGGCCGTGGGCGCCGCGGCCGAATCGCTCGAAGATCACGTCGCGGTCCTCGGGGCGCACGCCCACGCCCGCGTCCTGCACCCACAGCCGCAGCATGCCTGCCCGCACCGCGGAGCCGATGCCCACGGGCGTCCCTGGCTCCGAGTAGCGCACGGCGTTCGCGGCCAGCTGCAGCCACGCCTGCGTCAGACGCTGTCCGTCCACCTGCGCGCTCACGGGGGCGGCGGCGTCCAGGCTCCACTGCCGGTCACCGAGGGCGCGGGCCCGTTCGAGCACCGCCTCGGTCAGCTCGGCCACGTCCGTGGGCGCGGGACGCAGGAAGCCCGGGCGCTCCGCCTTGGCGAGGGTGAGCAGGTCGTCGACGAGCCGGCCCATGAGCGCGAGCTCGTCCAGAGTCAGGCGCGTGCTCTCCCGTACGTCGTCGGGGTCCACGGGGTCCATGACCTCGAGGTGGCCCTGCACGATGGTGAGCGGTGTGCGCATCTCGTGCCCGACGTCGTCGAGGAGGCGCCGCTGGGACGCGAAGGAGTCTTCGAGACGGTCCAGCATCGCGTTGAAGCTGTGTCCCAGGTCCGCCACGTCGTCGTGGCCGAGCACCGTCACCCGGCGGTGCAGGTCATGCTCGGAGACCTCGGCGGCGGTGTCCCTCAGCGCCTCGAGGGGGGCGAAGACCCGGTGCAGCAGGGGCACGCCCAACAGGAGCGCGAGCACGGTGGACAGCAGCGCGGACGCCGCGTATCCCACGAACGTGCGGTTGAGCCGATCCGTCTCGGCGTCCATGTCGAAGGCCAGCAGCAGGGCGCCCATGTCCTCGGGGCCTCGTCCGCCCACGGGGACCAGGGCGACCCGGTAGGTGGCCGTGTCCGTCTCGACGGTCTCCAGCGTCACGACCTCCTCGTGCACCCGCTCCAGGGTCCACGCCACGAGCTCCGCGTCCTCCTCCAGGCGCAGTTCGACGGCGTCGGAGGCGGCGAGCGCGGCACGCTCGGCGTCGAATCCGAGCATCCCCTCGTTCTCGAGCGGCCGCACGCGCAGCATGGCCAGCCGGATGAGCTCGGCGGCGTTGGCGACGGGCTGCCCGGTCTCCGGGACGAGGCCGGTGGAGGAGAGCAGGCCGACCTCCTCGACCGTGCGCTCGAGGTTGTCGTCCACCCGTTCGTTCATGCTCACGCGCTGGAAGGCATAGGCGGCGATCCCGGAGAGCGTCAGGGCCAGGACCACGACCAGGGCGAGGAGGAGGGACAGACGCCGCCGCACCGGCAGGCGGGACCAGGAGTCCGCCGCCGGGGCCTGTCGGGTCGCGACCGAGGCCACCGGGTCAGAGATCGGCCGCGGGGCGGCGCCCGGAGTCAGTCGTCGCCATGGTCGTCAACCTCGTCAACCTCGTCAACCTCGTCAACCTCGTCGTCATCAGCGTCCTCGTCGTCATGGGCGTCCTCGTCGTCGTCATCCTCGTCGTCGTCGTCGTCCTCGTCCAGGGCGGACGGCGTCGGCGGCGGGAGCCGGGTGGGCGAGGCCGCTGCCGCGGGCGCGAGGGAGGAGGCGCTGCGCTTCGACGGCGCGTCCCGGGGCGACGTCGCCGCGGCGGAGGGCGCCGATGCGGGGGGCGCCGTCGCACGCGTCGTGGGGGAGGGGTCGGACGGGCGCGGGGCCGCCGCGGGGACCGAGGCCGTCCCCGTCCCCGTGGCCGTGGCCGGGCGCGGCGTCGTGGACCCGCCGTCCGAGGCGTGCGGGCCGGCCACGTCCGTCGACGGCGGGCTGGACGCCATGGGGCTCGACGCGGACGCGGAGGGCACGGCCGACCCGGTCGGACTCCCGAGGGTGATCTGGGGTCCCAGCACGGTCTCGGACTGACGGGAGGAGCCCACCACGAGGGCGAGCGCGCTGATCGCAAGCGCCAGGATGAGGGCGAAGGCGACGACGGGGCCGGATCTGCGGAGCATGCCGGACAGCATCGCCCACCCGCATGAGGGACCGATGAGATCGGCCCCCGGCGGCTCGGACGGCGTCTTCTCATCCCGGCTTCACGAAGCGCTGGTGTGCTTCACCTTGACCCGCCCGGCGACGCGTCGTCGAGCGACTCCACCCCCTGAGAACGAGGTACACCATGCAGTCCGAGGCCACTGACCTGATCAGCGCCATCTCCCTCGAGATGGAGCAGCGCTACCGCCACCTGTCCGACAGCCCAGCCGAGGGGCACGCCGTGGACGGCGTGGAGGATGTGGAGCTGGCGCCGCGCCGCCTGCGCCGGGCGAAGACCTCCTACACGGCCCGGGCGTTCCGCACCGTGGCCCGGGAGAACGGGCACACCGGCTACGGACTGCGCCGGGGCCGTGGCGTGGCCCCCGCCGCGGGCGATCTCGTCCTGGCCCGCGTGGCCGCGATCGGCCAGCACAAGAGGCTCGAGGCCTACAACTCGCGCCGCCGCCATCTGTTCATGGGCGACGAGGTGATCGTGGCCTACGGCGACCGCTACGCCCCCGACCAGTTCCTCGCCGAGGTGCCCCACAACCTCGACTACACGAACCTCGTGGCCGCCGGCGGCATGGCCTCACGGGTCATCGAGAAGCACGAGGAGATCGATCCGGCCACCGTCCTCGAGCCCGTGGGCCTCATCACCCGCGATGGCGAGGTCCTCACCCTCGCCGACCTGTCCGGCCACCGCATCCGTCCCTGGCAGGAGGCCCGGGCGGCGATGTCGGCGGACGGCCCCACGGTCGTGATGGTCTTCGGCTCCTCCATGAACTCCGGCAAGTCCACGACCGTCGGCTGCCTCGTCAACGGCCTCGACCGAGCCGGGCTCCGAGTCCACGCGGGCAAGGCCACCGGCACGGGCGCCGGCAACGACGCGGGCCTCTTCCGCGACGGCGGCGCGGACCGTGTCGTGGACTTCACCGACTTCGGGCTCGCCTCGACCTTCAAGCTCTCCGTCGAACGGATCAAGGACGTCGTCTTCTCGATGGCGGCCGTGCTCGCCGAGGGCGGGCCCGACGTCGTCGTGATCGAGATCGCCGACGGCATCTACCAGGGGGAGACCGCGGCCCTCGTCGCGGACGAGGACTTCCGCGCCCTCACGGATCGGGTCCTGTTCGCGTGCGGGGAGGCACTCTCCGCGGCGGCCGGTGCGACCCTCCTGCAGGGTGCGGGCCTGCCCCTCGTGGCCGTCTCCGGTCGCCTGACCTCGGCCCCGCTGATCGCGCGGGAGGCCGCCGCGGTGGTCTCCGTGCCGATCGTCCCGACCTTCGACCTCTGCGAGGCCGACGTGGCCTGCCGAACGCTCGGCCTGCCCGCGGAGGTCGCGGTCGCGTGAGTGCGGCCATGCCGACGCTCTTCACCGGTCGACGGCGGCGCCTCTTCCTCTGGCTCGCCGGCCTGGGCCTCCTCCAGGCGGCGCTCTCCCTCCTGGTCGCGGTCCTCACCCCGCGCCTGCTCACGTCCGGCCCGGCGGCGTGGGGGCTGGCCCTCGCGCTCCTGACGGCGGCCCTCGGCGTGGGCGGCGCCCGCATCGGAGAGCGCGTCATCGCCGAGGACCTCGGCCAGGACTACGTCCGGGAGGTCCGCCGGCTCCTCGTGACGAGCGCCCTCGTGCCGGAGCGCAGCGCCAATCTGGGCAGCACGATCGCCCGCACCACGAACGACTTGACCGCGGTGAAGAACTGGGTCTCCCTGGGCATCAGCCCGATCGTGGTGGGCGTGCCCCTCGTGTTCGGGGTCGTCGGGGGGCTCGTGATCCTCCTGCCCGTGCTCGGCATGGTGGTCCTGGGCGTCCTCGCCGTGTTCGGTGTGGCCATGTGGCTGCTCTCCCGGGTGTTCTTCCGCCGTGCCGTGGCGCTGCGGCGCGTGCGTGGGAAGATGGCCGGGCACGTCGCGGACGCCGTCACCGCAGCCGAGGGGATCCGCACCTCGGGCGGCGTGCGCCGCGAGGTCGGACGCGTGGACAGGATCTCCGGACAGATCCAGGAGGCCGCTCACCGGCGTGCCCTGGTCTCGGGCACGATGCGCGGCTCGGCCGCCTCCATCACCACGCTCCTCGGCGTGCTCGTGGCGATCACGGGCAGCCTCGCCGGGTCCACCGGCGCCGCGGTCACCACCTCCGTGTTCATCGCCGGCATGCTGGGTGCGCCCGTCACCGATCTGGGACGCGTGGGGGAGTACCGGCAGAACTACAACGCGGCCACCCGCATCCTGCTGCCCCTCGTGGAGAACGCGCGTCGACACCGTGAGCGGGAGCGCCTCCAGGAGCGGGCCCAGCGGCGGATGCGCCACCGGGCGGCCCGGGGCGGCGCCGCCCGCGGCTCGGTCCATGTGGCGGACCTGCGGGACGACGTCGGGAGCATCCCTGCGCTCGTGGCGGCCCCGGGGGCGCGCGTGCTGCTGACGGGCGGCTCGCCCGAACGGCTGCACCGCGTGACCCGGGAGATCACCGGGGACGTGCCCGGCTCGGAGGCCTGGATCACCGTGGACGGGCGCCACCTGAACGCGATGACGGCCAAGGAGCGGCGCGGCCTCCTCGGGATCGCCTCCCGGGACGTGCCCCTCGAGCGCGGCTCCATCTCCCGCGTCCTGCGCTACCGGGTGCCCGACGCCGGCGACGAGGCCGTGCGGTCGTTGCTGGGGCGCGTGGGCATGGCGGAGCGGATCGCCCGGCTGCCGGATGGGGAGCGCACGCGCTTGACCCGCGGCGGCGAGCCCCTCAGCGTGAACGAGCGGGCGCTGCTGAAGATCGCGCGCGCCGTGGCAGGCGAGCCGCCCCTGCTCCTGCTCCTGCACATCGAGGACCAGCTGGACACCGTGGACCGCCCGATCCTCGCGCGGATCCTGCGTGACTACCCCGGCTGCGTGATCCTGCGCAGCGCGAACCCCCACCACCTGCTCGAGCACTACGACGTGTGGAACGTGGACGAGACGGCCCCCGCGGTCGTGGCCGCCCTTCCGCACGAGCAGACCCGCGCGCGGGGCCCACGCCCCACCACCTACCTCGCCGGCACGGACCGCGACCCGTTCGGTCCTCCCGTCCGCTGCTCCGCCGCGGAGCTGGCCGACCTGCGCCGCACCGGCGCCTCCGTCCGGGACCAGCCCGGTGACGACCTCGAAGGGGACGACGAATGACACGCACACGGCCCACGGGCAGCCTCTCCGCACCCGCGCGCATCCGCGTCGTCGCGTGGATCGTGCTCATCTCCGGGCTCGGCATGGCGCTGCTGCTCGGCTCCCTCGTGTTCGCACTGCGCTGGATGGCCGAGGACGGCATCCGCACCTCCATCACGCAGGAGGTCGAGGAGGTCGGGGTGTTCGCCGCCAACGGACTCGACCCGGCCACCGGCGAGCAGGTCACCGGCCCCGACCGCTTCGTGGAGCTCTACCTCGAACGCCAGCGCGCCGAGCCCTCGGAGCTCATCGTCGGAGGTTCCGACGCCGTCCCCGTGATCGGCCAGCGCGCCGGGGAGCGGGCCGTCGGCTTCGAGGCCCTCGATGCCGCGACCCGCGAGGCCCTGCTCGTCCCCGACCGCTCGGGCCGCATGACCGACCCGGTGCAGGGGACCGTCTCCTGGGCGAACGTCACGATCCGGGCCGGAGAGCAGACGGGGCACATCGTCGTCGCCGTGCTCCACCGCCATGTGGAGGAGCAGGTGGCCGTGCAGGCTCTGCTGCTCGGGCTGCTCGCGCTCGCGGGCCTGGCGGCGACGGGCCTGGCCGCGTGGATCCTGGCCGGGCGCATCCTGGGGCACACCGCCGAGTTCGACGCGGCGGTGCGCCGTGCGGCACGGGGACGCGGGGTGCCCCGCCTCCCGGAGGAGGGCTCGGACGAGTACGCGGCGCTGGCGAAGGGCGCCAACCGGCTGCTGCGCCGGGCCGATCGCGCCCTCGCGCGGGAACGCTCCTTCGCGCAGGACATCACCCTGACACTGCGGACCTCCTCCGCGATGCTCGAGGCGGGCCTGCGCAGCCCCGGGGGCACCGCGGCGCATTGGCGGACGACGGCGGACGAGCTGGCGGCCGAGGCCACACGGGCCCGGGAGCTGCTCGACGACCTCGCGCTGCTCACGCGCCTCGGCAGTGCCGACCTGGCCGTCGAGTCCGTGGCCGTGGATCCCGCCGACATCGTCGCGGTCGCCGCCCGGGGCTGGCGGGAGCGGGCGGACCAGGACGGCAGCGGCGTCGAGGTGCGCGTCGAGGCCGACCCCTCCGTGCCGGCCGCACGGGCCGAGCCGGCACGCCTGGTGCAGGTCCTCGAGGAGGTCCTCGACAACGCCCGCGACGCAGTGCACATCCCGGCGGATGCGCCGGGCGGCGTCGACGTCTCCTCCCTCCACCCCACGGATCGGACGATCCTCGTGCGGGTCCACGCCCTCGCCACGCAGGAGGGCGAGCGGGTGGCGATCGACGTCACGGACCGGGGGCGGGGCGTGCCCGAGGAGGAGCGCGCCGGCCTGACGGCGCGCCTCGCGGTCGCCTCGAACGACCCCGCGCCGGGCAACGGCCTGGGCCTCGCCGTCGCGCACGGGCTCATGGGCGCCATGGGCGGGGAGCTGCGCATCCACGGGGGGGACGAGGTGGAGGCGGAGGGCACGACCGTGCGCCTGCTGCTGGAGCCGGCCCCGGCCTCATCCTGATCTCATCGCGCTCGCCCACGCTGGAGGTGCGGGCCGGCCGCCCCGACCCGCCCGCACCGAGCAGCACCGCCCGCATCGACAGGAGCCACCCCGTGTCCCGACCGCATCCCTTCGCCCCCGCCGCCCGGCCGCCTCTGCGCGTGCGCGAGCCGGCCCCCGCCCCGACGGCCCGGGACGCCTGGGGGATCGCGGCGGGGGCGGCCGGCGTCGCGGTGCTCCTGTGGCCCCTGCGCGCCTACGCGGGGCCGCAGCTCTCCGGCAACGACGCGCCGAAGTTCCGCCTGGACTCCTTCCCGCTCTCCACCTACCCGATGTTCTCCGAGCACCGCGGCCGCTCCACCTACGTGCCGCACGTGATCGGCCTCACCGAGGGGGGAGAGCGCGTCATCCCGGACACGCGCCATTTCGGCGGCGGCGGGCTGAATCAAGTCCGCAAGCAGGTCTCCCGGGCCATCCGGCGCGGCGACGCGGCGCTGGTGGCGCAGACGTACGCCGACTCCCTCGCGGAGCAGCGGGCCGCCCTCGGAGACCGGCTTCCGAGCGGCAGCGGTCAGGGGGCAGCGCGGCGCCGCCGCGAGGCGGCCGTCCAGCGGGTGGAGGTGGTGCGCTCGCGCTTCCGGTTCGACGACTACTACAGCGGGCACCGCCTCCCGCATCGGGAGACGGTGCTGGCCCGCTGTGAGCTGGGCGGGACCGCCGTCGCGGTGCGCGAGGAGCGCACGGCGGACGAGATCGCGAACGGGGTGGCCCGGTGAACGGCGCGCGGATCCGGCAGTGGGCGGTGGACACGCTGCGTCCCGCGGCCACCCCGGCGCGCCCCGCGGTGCTGCGGATCGGCGTGGGCCTGTGCGCGGCACGGCACCACTCGCGCCGCCGCGCCCTCCTGCGCGGCGTGCACGCCCAGGATCCCCAACGCTTCGCGCCCGTCGGCGTGGTCCGCGTCCTGCGGCGTCCGCTGCGCCCGGAGGTGGCCGACCGGATCCACGACGCCGCGCAGGCCGTCAACGTGCTGGCCACGCTGGGGGTCGCCCACCGTGTCACGGGGCCGCTCAACGCGGCCCTGCAGCTGTGGACCCTCACCTACCGCAACTCGTGGGGCATGATCTACCACAACGACAACATGCTCGTGCTCCACCAGATGGTGCTGGGCACGAGCCCGAGCGCGGACGCCCTCAGCGTGGACGCCCTCGTGATGCGGCGGCGCCTGGCGCCCGCGGTCTTCGGGCGCCGCTACGGCGCGGTGCCCGTGATGCTCAACGCGGTCACCAGCGCGGTGTACTTCATCTCCGGCGTGGCCAAGGTGCGCAGCACGGTGGGATTCGGCTGGGCCTCCGGGGACGTCCTGCGCGGGCAGATCGCGATCGACGGCCTGCGCAAGGACCTGTTCGGCTCGCAGAAGCCCGCCGCGGGCACGGCGCTGTACCACCGGGAACGGCTGTTCGCCCTGATGGCGGTCGTCTCCCTCGCGGTGGAGCTGGGCGCGCCGCTGAGCCTGCTGGACCGACGGCTCGGCCTGGCCTTCGCCGCGGCCGCCTGGGGCATGCACACCGGCATCCGTGAAATCATGGGGATCTCGTTCCCGTACAACATCAGCGGCGTCAGCTACCTGGCCCACCTCCCGGTGGGCCCACAGCTGCCTCGCTGAGCGGCCGACGCCGCGCCACCGCGAAGGACACCGCATGAGCCCCACCCCCGTCACGCCCGCCGAGGACGCCCTGGTCCGCGTCGCCCGGATCGGCAAGCCCCACGGCATCCGCGGCGAGGTGACGGTCCAGGTCTTCACGGACGACCCGGACGCCCGCTTCGCCCCCGGCGAGGTCCTCGAGGTGCGCGGCGCCGGCGCCGGCATGCCCGCGCATCTCACGGTGGTCAGGGCCCGGTGGAACAAGCAGATCCTCGTCGTCGCCTTCGAGGAGTGCCCGGACCGGAACACGGCCGAGGCGTGGCGCGGCCTCCAGCTCTTCGCCTCGCCCCTGGAGGCCGAGCAGTCGGACGAGTGGTACGAGGACGACCTCGTGGACCTCGCCGTGCTCGTGGACGGCGCCCGCGTGGGCGTGGTGACGGGACTGATCACCGGAGACGCCCAGGACCTGCTTCAGGTGGCCCTCGACGACGCGGACGCCGAGGCGCTCGTGCCGTTCGTCGAGGAGATCGTCCCCGAGGTCGACCTCGAGGCCGGCACCCTCATGCTCACCCCGCCGCCCGGGCTCCTCGAGCTCGCGCTGGGCGACGATGCCGCGGCCGCCGCGGACGAGGAGCGCTGAGCCGCCCGTGCGCTTCGACGTCGTCACGATCTTCCCCGAGTACCTGGCCGTCCTGGACGTCTCCCTCCTGGGGAAGGCGCGCCGCGAGGGCCTCGTGGACGTGCACGTCCACCACCTGCGCGACTTCACGTTCGACCGGCACCGCACGGTGGACGACACCCCCTACGGAGGCGGTGCCGGCATGGTGATGAAGGCCGAGCCGTGGGCGCTGGCCCTCGAGCACGTGGCCGCGGCGAGCCCCGCACCCGCGGTGGGGGAGCGGCCCGTCCTCGTCGTCCCCACCCCGTCCGGCCGCCCGTTCACGCAGGCCACCGCCCGCGAGCTCGCCCGGCGGGAGCACGTGTCCTTCGCGTGCGGGCGCTACGAGGGCATCGACGAGCGGGTGTTCGGCTGGGCCGAGGAGCGCTTCGAGGTCCGCCTGGTCTCTCTGGGCGACTACGTCCTCAACGGCGGAGAGGTGGCCGCGCTGGCCATGATCGAGGCCATCGGGCGGCTCGTGCCGGGCGTGGTGGGCAACCCGGAGTCCCTCGTTGAGGAGTCCCATGAGGACGGGCTGCTCGAGTATCCCGTGTACACGAAGCCCTCGGTGTGGCGGGACCGTGAGGTGCCCCCCGTGCTGCTCTCGGGCGACCACGGCAAGGTGGCCGCGTGGCGCCGCTCCCAGCAGGAGGAGCGGACGCGGGACCGCCGCCCGGACCTGTGGGGCGCGTTCACGGCGCCGGGCCCGGACGGTTCCGAGCGCTGAGCCCGGCTGTGGCATAATCGACTGTCGGTCCACCGGACGCCCGACCTGCCACAGGGGGCGGACGTCGACGGCAGGACCACCGGGAGCCCAACAGGCGCGCCCGGACCAGGCTCACGGGATCCGGCATCCCGACCGCGCGACGCGCGGCGGACAGCCGCAGACCCGAGTACCACGTGGATGACCTGTGGCGTCCACCAGGAGAGATGAACATGCACATCCTTGATTCCTTCGACAAGTCCACGCTGCGCACCGACAT
Organism: Micrococcus antarcticus; assembly: GCF_044872765.1. Classification (NCBI taxonomy): domain Bacteria; kingdom Bacillati; phylum Actinomycetota; class Actinomycetes; order Micrococcales; family Micrococcaceae; genus Micrococcus; species Micrococcus antarcticus. Next base: position 193,434 of record NZ_CP085253.1, read on the forward strand.
CCCGGAGTTCGGCCCCGGCGACACCGTCAAGGTCCACGTCAACATCATCGAGGGCAAGACCGCCCGCGTGCAGGTCTTCCAGGGCTACGTCATGGGCCGCCAGGGCGAGGGCGTCCGCGAGACCTTCCGCGTCCGCAAGGTGACCTTCGGCGTCGGCGTGGAGCGCGTCTTCCCGGTGCACTCCCCGGTCATCGACAAGATCGAGCTCGTCACCAAGGGCGACGTGCGCCGCGCGAAGCTCTACTACATGCGCGACCGCCACGGCAAGGCCGCCCGCATCCGCGAGAAGCGCGCCGACGTCAAGTGATCCGCTTCGGCCGCGTTCGCGCGGCCTGAGCACACCCATGTCGCATCCGGAGCCCCGTGACCCGTCTCGGTCGCGGGGCTCCCGCGCATCCGGATCCGGCGCGCCGGCCGCCCGGGATGCCCGGTCCGCGGACGCCGCTGGGGCGGCCGGCTGGTGGCCCTGGGTCGCGCTCACCGTGGTGGCCGGGGTCGTGCTGGCCGCCGTGCTGCGCGCCGTGACCGGTGCCGTGCTGCTCATTCCGTCCGCCTCGATGGAGCCGACCCTGCTGCCGGGCGACCGGGTGCGGATCGACGCGTCCGCGGCCGGCGGGGCGGGCCTGGAGCGCGGGGACGTGGTGGTGTTCGACGGCGGCGGCAGCCTGGCGCCGTACCGCTCCCGCGGCTCGCTCGAGGCCGGCCTCGAGGACGTGGCCCAGTGGTGGGGCACCGCCGCGAGGGAGGACGTGTTCGTCAAGCGCGTCGCCGGCCTGCCCGGGGACACGGTGCAGTGCTGCGCCGCCGACGGCCGCCTCACGGTGAACGGCACTCCGCTCGACGAGCCCTACCTCGGGCGTGCCGTCACCGCCGCCGAGCCGGCCTCGGAGCGTCCGTGGCGCTTCGAGGTGCCGGCGGGCCGGATGGTCGTGCTCGGCGACAACCGGGCGGACTCCCGCGACTCCCGTGCCCTCCTCGGCGCCCCCGGCGGGGGGCTCATCCCCCTCGATTCGGTGCTCGGCACGGCCGAGGAGGTCGTGTGGCCGCTGGACCGCCGCGGCCCCGTGGACGGCGCCGCTGCTCCGGGGGAGGCCGCGCATGGGTGACCCCGTCCCGCCGCGTGCCGATCCGGCCGCGCCCGAGTCCGTCCCGGCCGTGCCCTCCGGCGCGGGCGCGCATCGCGCCGAGACCCGCCCCTCCCGGCGCCCGCGGTGGGGCCCCTTGGCGCGGCGGGTGCTCCTCGTCGTGCTCCTGACCCTGGGCGCGCTCCTGCTGGTCAAGACGTTCGTGCTGCGCATGTTCTTCATCCCCTCGGGCTCGATGGCGCCCACGCTCGAGCAGGGGGACCGCGTGGCCGTGGACCTGCGCGTGCCTGACGCGTCCCCCCTCGAGCGCGGCGACGTCGTCGTGTTCCGCGACACGAAGGGCTGGCTGCCGCCGGCCGCCGGCCCGGGCGATCCGCTGGGCGAGGCGGCGCGCTTCGTGGGGCTCGCCCCGGAGGACGCCCGGTCGCACGTGGCCAAGCGCGTGGTGGGCCTGCCGGGGGACACGGTGGCCTGGCAGCCCGGGGACGAGCACGTCAGCGTCAACGGGGAGCCCGTGGAGGAGCCCTACCTGGCGCCGGGCGTGGCGGCCTCCGAGGTCCCGTTCGAGGTCACCGTGCCCGCCGGGCAGCTGTGGGTGCTCGGGGACAACCGGCAGGCCTCCGCCGACTCGCGCTACCACCGGGACGGCCCGGGCGGAGGGTTCGTGGCCGCGGACGACGTCGTGGGGCGCGCCGTCGCGATCGTATGGCCCCTCGAGCGGATCGGCCCGGCGGGCTCGGACCCGGCGCCGTTCGCGGACGTCCCCGAGCCGGGACGGCACGCATGAGCCCCGCCGCGCAGCGCGCGGGGAGCTCGCCGCGCACGGCGGTGCGCGCCGGGCTGCACCTCGAGGTCGCGCTGGCGGCCGAGGTCGCCGGGGACGGGTCCACCTCCGCCCCCGCGGGCCCCTGGCTCGTGGCCGGCATGGACGAGGTCGGCCGGGGTGCGCTGGCCGGGCCCGTCGTCGTCGGGGCGTGCGCCGCGTGGGCCCCGGCCTCCGGGACGATCCCCGCGGTGCGGGACTCCAAGGCACTGACCGATCGGCGGCGCCGCGCGCTCGTCCCCGAGATCACCGCGTGGGCCGCGGGCGTGAGCCTCGGCGAGGCGAGCCCCGCCGAGATCGACGCCCTGGGGCTCAGCGCGGCCCTCAGCCTCGCCGGGCACCGGGCGTGGGCCGGGCTGTGCTCCGCGCTCGACGCCGAGCCGGTCGCCCTGATCCTGGACGGCCGGGACGACTGGCTCACGCGCGGTGCCCCCGCCGACGCACCCGCCCCGGTGCCGCCCGTGCCCCGCATGGTGGTCCGCGCGGAGGACCAGTCCGCCACCGTGGCGGCGGCCTCGATCGCGGCCAAGGTCGGCCGCGACGACACCATGACCATGCTCCACGCCGAGCACCCCGCCTACGGCTGGTCGGGCAACAAGGGCTACGGCGCGGCCGCCCACCGCGCCGCGCTGCAGCGGCTCGGCGCCACCACGCACCACCGGCGCTCGTGGAACCTCGGCCTGCCCGACGGCGACCCCGCCCCCACGCTGTTCGACTGAGCCCGCGGGCGTCGACCGGGCTCGCCGCGTTCGACGCGAGTCCCGGCGCGAGGCAGGATGGACGGGTCTGCATCCGTCCGGCCCGCCCGGCCGCCCGGATGCCCTGCCGAGCATTGAGGAGGTCCTGCCATGAGCGCGGACGATGTGGAGGACTTCGAGGCCGAGGCGGAGCTCACGCTCTACCGCGAGTACCGGGACGTCGTGGGCCTCTTCCGCTACGTGGTGGAGACGGAGCGCCGCTTCTACCTCGCCAACGGCGTCACCCTCACGCCGCACCAGGCCGACGGAGACGTGTTCTTCGAGCTGGTCCTCGAGGACGCCTGGGTCTGGGACGTGTACCGCAGCGCGCGGTTCATCAAGCGTGTGCGGGTGCTCACCTTCAAGGACGTGAACATCGAGGAGCTGCCCGCCGAGGACCTCCAGGTCCCGCAGGACGGCCGGCTGCCGGGCTGAGTCGCGGGGGCCGGCGCGATCCCACCGCTCCTGCACAGGCGTCCCCTCCCTCACAGCAGGCCCGCGGCCCGGCGCAGGCCCATCCGCCTCCCGCACCCTGGTGGCGGAGGTGGTCACCATGACGAGGACCGGGGAGACGGCGCCGCCGGGCGGCGGCGCACAGGGGCGGGGCAGCAGCGCGCACACGGCGCTGGGCCGCTTCGGGGAGGACGCGGCCGCGCGCTGGCTCACGGAGCGCGGCTATGTCATCGCCGAGCGGAACTGGCGCGGCGGGGCGGGCGAGCTGGACATCGTGGCCCACCACGCCGGCTGGTGGGTGGGCGTGGAGGTGAAGACCCGCTCGGGGCTCGCCTTCGGCGATCCCCTCGAGGCCATCACCCGGCGCAAGCTCCTGCGCCTGCACCGCCTCATGGCCGAGTGGGTGCGCACCCACAGCGAGGGGCGGCATCCGGCCCCGTGGCGCGTGGATGCCGTCGCCGTCCTCGTGCCGCGCACCGGGGGCGTCCGCTTCGACCTCGTCACGGACGTGCGGCCGTGAGCCGTATCGGTCGCACGCGGTCGATCTCCCTGGCCGGGCTGCGCGGCGACGTGGTGGACGTGGAGGCCGACATCGCCCAGTCCCTTCCCGGCTTCACCCTGCTGGGACTGCCGGACCAGGCCCTGCAGGAGAGCCGTGACCGCATCCGCTCCGCCGCCCGCAACGCCGGCCTGCCGCTGACCCGCCGGCACCTGACCGTGAACCTGCTCCCGGCCGGCGTGCAGAAGCGCGGCGCGTGCCACGACCTCGCCATCGTGCTCGCCGCCTACGCCGCGGACGGGCGGGTGCGCGGTGTGGACGGGCCCGTGTTCCTGGCGGAGCTCGGCTTGGACGGAACGCTGCACCGGGCCCCGGAGACCGTGGCCATGGTGCTCGCCGCGGTGGACGCCGGCCATCGGGACATCGTGGTGGCGCAGGAGGCGGTCGCCGACGCCGAGCTCGTCCCCGGTGCCCGCGTCCGGGGCTACGCCCACCTGCACCACGTGATCCGAGCCTTCGGCGGCTCGCCCGAGGGGACTGTCCCGCCCGAGCCGGACGGGCACGTGCTCGGCGCCGGCCGCGCCGGATCCGGCGGAGAGGAGGGCTCCACCTCCCCGGAGGCCCGCGGGCCCGGGTGCACTCCGGCGCCCGACCTCGCGGAGGTGGCCGGTCAGGGCGAGGCGCGGTTCGCCCTCGAGGTGGCCGCCGCGGGTGGACACCACCTGCTCCTCATGGGCCCGCCCGGCGCGGGCAAGACGATGCTCGCCGAGCGGTTGCCCGGCATCCTCCCGCCCATGGACGACCGCACGGCGCTCGAGACCGCGGCCCTGCGCTCCCTGCGCGCCATCGGCGCCCACGCGGGCGGCCTCGACCGCCGCCCGCCGTTCGAGGCCCCGCACCACTCGGCCTCGGCCGCCTCCCTCGTGGGAGGCGGCGCCGGGCTGGCCCGGCCCGGCGCCGTGTCCCTGGCCCACGGCGGCGTGCTCTTCCTCGACGAGGCCCCCGAGTTCGACCGCCGGACGCTCGAGTCCCTGCGCCAGCCCCTCGAGTCGGGGGAGGTGGTGATCCACCGCTCCCGCGGCACGGTCGCCTACCCCGCCCGCTTCCAGCTCGTCCTCGCCGCGAACCCGTGCCCCTGCGGCTTCGGCGGCGGCAACGGCAGCCGCTGCCGGTGCTCCGTGCTCCAGCGCCGGCGCTACGCCGACCGGCTCTCCGGTCCGCTGCTGGACCGCGTGGACCTGCAGGTGACGGTCCGCCCCGTGAGCGCGCACCAGCTCACCGGAGCCCCTGCCGCGGAGGACTTCGTCACCGTGGCCGCCAGGGTGCACGCCGCCGTGGAGCGCCAGGACGCCCGCTGGAGGGAGGCCGGCGCGCGCGGTCTCGTGGCCTCCCACGTGCGCCGCAACGCCCGCGTGCCCGCCCCCGTGCTGCGACACGGACCGTTCGCGGTGCCCGCCGTCGCCCGGGAGCCGGCCGACGCGGCCGTGGACCGGGGCGAGCTCAGCGCTCGCGGCCACGCCCGGGTGCTTCGCCTCGCGTGGACCCTCGCGGACCTGCGCGGCCGCGAGCGGCCCGCCCCGGAGGACACGGACGTGGCCCTGAACCTGCGCAGCCGAGACGAGGAACAGCCGTGAATCCCTCCCACCCCACCCCCACCTCCGCCTCCGCCCGCCCCGACGGCGCCCGTGTGGCCCGCGCCGCGCTCACCCGGCTCGTGGAGCCCGGGGACGAGCTTCCGGCGCACGCCGTGGCAGCGTTCGGCCCCGAGCGGGCCCTCGCGCTCCTCACCGGCCGCGCGGCACTGCACCCCGCCGAGCGGGACCTCCTGGCGGAGCACACCGGCGCGCCGGACGGCCTGGCGCGCCGGTGGTCCGCCGGGCTGCAGCGATGGGCGCCCCGCGCCGCCCATCTGGACCCCGAGCGCGACCTCGTCGCCCTGCACCGTCTGGGCGGCGGCCTGCTCATCCCGGAGGACGACGCCTGGCCGGCCGCACTGGAGGACCTCGGCGAGAGCGCCCCGCTGGGGTTGTGGTTCCGCGGGACGGGCGCGCTGCCCGCTGCCGGCCGCACCCTCGCCGTGGTGGGCAGCCGCGAGGCCACCGCCTACGGCCGCGCGGTGACGCGCCAGTTCGTGGGCCACGCTGTCCGAGCCGGCCTGTGCGTCGTCTCGGGCGGGGCATACGGGATCGACGGCGCCGCGCACCGCGCAGCCCTCGACGCGGCCCAGGAGCGTGGCGGGGCCGGGGGAGCGGAGGCGTCCGCCCCGACCATGGCCGTGCTGGCCGGCGGCCTCGACCGCTTCTATCCGGCCGGCCACGAGGAGCTGCTCCGAGACGTCATGGAGGCCGGGCTGCTCCTCTCGGAGATGCCGCCCGGAGCGAGTCCGACGCGCCACCGCTTCCTCCAGCGCAACCGGCTGATCGCCGCGCTCTCCGGCGCCGTGCTCGTGGTCGAGGCGCGCTGGCGCTCCGGCGCGCAGAACACCGCCGGCCACGCGATGGGCCTCGGCCGGGAGCTCGGCGTCGTCCCGGGGCCCGTCACCGCGCCCAGCTCCGCCGGCTGCCATCGCCTGCTGAAGGAGACCCCGGCGCGGCTCGTGATGGACGAGGACGACGCCCTCGCCCTGCTGGACGGCGTACGCCGGCCCGCTGGGAGGGGCGCCCCTGGCGGGACGGCCGCGGACACGGGCACATCCCGGGCGCCCGAACCATCCGTGGCGCCCACGTCGGCGCCGGGGACGAGGGGGGAGCGCCGGCAGCGGCACGCCGAGCGGCCCACGGACGCCCTCACCGTGGAGGAGCTGCTCGTCGTCGACGCCCTCCCGCTGCGCAGCGCCGTGCCCGTGGACCGCCTCACCGTCACCGCGGGCCTGGCCCTGCCCACCGTGCTCGCCGTCCTCTCCCGCCTGCAGCGGGCCGGGCTGGCCGAGCGCGTGGAGGACCGATGGCGGCGCGCACCGGGCGGGGGTGGCACAGTGGAGGGATGAGCACCCGTCCTCGCGCCACAGGCCCGGCGGCCGAGCCGTCCGCGGCCGTGCCCGCGCCCTCGCCCCGGGACGCGGCGTGGCTTGAGGCGTACGCGGAGCACCTGACCCACGAGCGCAATCGCAGCCCCCGGACCGTGTCCGCCTACCGTGCGGACCTGCGCCACCTGGCCGCGCACGTGGGCCCCGGTCAGGATGTCTTCGCGGAGGTGGACGTGGAGGACCTGCGTGGCTGGCTCGCCGCCATGGCCCACGCCGGCCTGGCCCGCACCACGCTGGCCCGCCGCGTGGCCGCCGTGCGCACGTTCATGGCGTGGCTGCGCCGCGAGGGCCTGCGCCACGACGATCCGGCGCTGCGCCTGCGCTCTCCCCGGCCGGACTCCTCCCTGCCGCACGTGCTGCAGGACCTGCAGACACGCCGCCTGCTGGACTGGGCTGAGGCCCGCGTCGCCGAAGCGGAGGAGGGCGACGACGCCGTCGCCCGCGCTGTCGCCCTGCGCGATGCGGCCGTGCTCGAGCTCCTCTATGCGACGGGAGCCCGCGTCGCCGAGGTCGTGGCCCTCGACCGGGACGACGTGGACCTGGAGCGCCGCGTGGCCACCCTCACCGGCAAGGGCGACCGGCAGCGCACCGTCCCGTTCGGCGGTCCCGCCGCGCGGGCGGTCCACCTCTGGTCCTCCGCCGGACGCCCCGCCCTGCTCACGGGGGAGTCCGGCCCCGCCCTCTTCCTCGGCGCGCGTGGCGGGCGGCTCGGCGTGCGGCAGGTGCGGGCCGTCGTCGACCGCGGGCTCGAGGCGCTCGGCGACACGGCGGCCCGCGGCCCGCACACCCTTCGCCACACCGCCGCCACCCACCTGCTCGACGGCGGTGCCGACCTCCGCACCGTCCAGGAGCTGCTCGGCCACTCGTCCCTGCGGACCACGCAGGTGTACACCCACGTGTCCATCGACCGCCTGCGGGAGGGCTACCGCCAGGCGCACCCCCGCGCCTGAGCGCGACACGCCCTCAAGCCGGGACCATTGCCCGCCCCCGGACCCTCCGGCACAATGGCCACAGGAGTTCCGTCGTCCGCGGCGTGGTCGTAGGGGAAGACGCACCGCATCGCTCCCGGAGGAACCCATGGACACCATCACCACCCGCGGCGTGGTCCACATCCTCTCCGCACCCACCGCGCTGTGCCCCCACGTCGAGTGGGCCCTGAGCTCCGTGCTCGGCGGCCACACCGAGGTCGAGTGGCAGGCGCAGCCGGCCGCGCCCGAGCAGCACCGCACGGAGCTGCACTGGCGGGCCCCGCAGGGCGCCGGCGCGTCGCTGGCCTCGGCGCTGCGTGGCTGGCCGCACCTGCGCTTCGAGATCACCGAGGAGCCCTCCGCCGGCGCGGACGGGTCCCGGTGGTCCCACACCCCGGACCTGGGCATCTTCCACGCGGCCACCGACGTCTCGGGCAACATCATGGTCTCCGAGGACCGGATCCGCTTCGCCTACGAGCAGGGCGCGGGCGACCCCACGGTCGTGTTCCACGAGCTCTCACTCGCCCTGGGCGAGGCCTGGGACGAGGAGCTGGAGCCCTTCCGCCTCGCCGCCGCCGGTGCGCCGGTGCGCTGGCTGCACCGCGCGGGCTGACACCGCCCCCTCGCCCGCACCCCCTCACGACGACGGCGCCCGTCCCGCGTGGGGACGGGCGCCGTCGGGCGTGCGGGTCAGACCCCGCGGAACACGGCCACGGCATTGTGGCCGCCGAAGCCGAAGGAGTTGTTCAGCGCCACGCGGTCCCCCGCGGGCAGGCGGCCCGGCTCGCCGGTCACGACGTTGAGCGGGATCTCGGGGTCCTGGTGCTCCAGGTTGATGGTCACGGGAGCGGTGCCGTGGTGCACGGCGAGCACGGTGAGGATCGACTCGATCGCGCCGGACGCCCCCAGCAGGTGGCCGGTCTGGGACTTCGTGGCCGAGACCAGGACGTCGTCGAGGTGGTCTCCGAGGACTGCCTTCAGCGCGAGGTACTCGGGGGCGTCTCCCTTGGGGGTCGAGGTGGCGTGCGCGTTCACGTGGCTCACCTGGGAGGGGTCCACGCCGGCACCGCGGAGGGCGGAGCGCAGGGCCCGGGTGGCGCCGAGGCCCTCGGGCTCCGGGGCGGTGATGTGATGCGCGTCGGAGGAGACGGCGGCGCCGATCAGCTCGGCGTACACGCGGGCGCCGCGGGCCTTCGCGTGCTCCTCGGACTCCACCACCATGACGCCGGCACCCTCGCCGAGGACGAAGCCGTCGCGGTCCACGTCGTAGGGGCGGGAGGCGGCCTGCGGGTCGTCGTTGCGCTTGGACAGCGCCTGCATCGCGGCGAACGCGGCCATCGGCAGCGGGTGCACGGCGGCCTCGGCGGCCCCGCACAGCACGACGTCGGCCTGGCCGGAGCGGATGAGCAGCAGTGCGGTCTCGAGGGCCTCGGTGCCCGCGGCGCAGGCGGAGACCACGGTGCGGGCCCCGGCGCGGGCGCCGAACTCGAGGGAGAGGGCCCCGGCCGCGCCGTTGGGCATGAGCATGGGGACGGTCATGGGCAGCACACGGCGCGGCCCGCGCTCGCGCAGGGTGTCCCAGCCGTCGAGGAGGGTCCACACGCCGCCGATGCCCGTGCCGAAGGCGACGGCCAGGCGGTCGTGGTCGATCTCGGCGCCCTCGAGCCCGGAGTCCTTCCAGGCCTCGCGGGCGGCCACGGTGGCCATCTGCGTGCCGGGGTCCTGGCGCTTGGCCTCGACCCGGCTGAGCACCTCGGCGGTGGGCACCGCGAGCTCCGCGGCGAAGGTGACGGGCAGGTCGTACTGCTCCACCCAGTCGTGCTCCATGGTGGCGGCGCCCGAGACGCCCTTCAGCGCGTTGGCCCAGAACGTGGGCACGTCGCCGCCGATGGGGGTGGTGGCGCCGAGGCCGGTGATCACTGCGGTGCGGGTCATGGGTCTGCTGCCTTCGTCTCTCGGGGGCCGGGGTGCGGGTGCCCCGGGCGAGCGGGGGCCGGAGGCGCCCGGATCAGGCGCCTCCGGCACGGTCCTGCGAGGCACGGCGGGCCGAGAGGCCCTCCGCACGGGGTGGGCCTGGATCAGGCCTGGGCGCCGTCGATGAAGTCCACGGCGTCCTGGACGGTCTTGAGGTTCTTGACCTCCTCGTCCGGGATCTTCACCCCGAACCTGTCCTCGGCGTTGACCACGATGGTCATCATGGAGATCGAGTCGATGTCGAGGTCGTCGGTGAACGACTTCTCCGGCTGCACGTCGGCCGTGTCGAGGCCGGTCTCCTCGTTCACGATCTCGGCGAGGCCGGCGAGGATCTCTTCCTTGGAAGCCATGGGGCGTCTCCTTCAGGTAGGTGTTTCGGTGTACTGGGTCAGTGAATCAGATGCGCACGCCTCAGGGGAGGCGCACCACCTGGGCTCCGTAGACGAGGCCGGCGCCGAAGCCGATCTGGAGGGCGAGGCCGCCCGAGAGCTCGGGGTGCTCGGCGAGCAGGCGGTGCATGGCCAGCGGGATGGACGCGGCGGAGGTGTTGCCCGCGTCGGCGATGTCCCGGGCCACCACCACGGACTCGGGCAGCGCCAGCTGCTTGGCGAACTCGTCGATGATGCGCATGTTGGCCTGGTGCGGGATGAAGGCGGCCAGGTCGCCCGGCTCGACGCCGGCGCGGTCCAGCGCCTCGCGGGCCACCTTCGCCATGGACCACACGGCCCAGCGGAACACGGAGGGCCCGTCCTGGCGCAGGGTCGGCCAGAGCATCTCCTCGGCGCCGGTGATCGCGGAGGCGTCGCCGGTGGTGCGGGCGTGCTCGACGGCGTCGCGCACGTCCAGCTGTGAGCGGGTCATGGAGATGGTCTCCCAGCGCTCGCCGTCCGAGCCCCACACCGAGGGGGAGATGCCGGGCTCGTCCGAGGCGGAGACGATCACCGCGCCCGCGCCGTCGCCCAGCAGGAAGGAGATGGAGCGGTCCGTGGGGTCGATGACGTCGGAGAGGCGCTCCACGCCCACCACGAGCACGTGCTTCGCGGTGCCGGCCCGCACCAGCGCGTCGGCCTGGGCCACCCCGTAGCAGTAGCCCGCGCACGCGGCGGAGACGTCGTAGGCGGGGGCGGGGGTCGCGCCGATCTCGTGGGCCACCAGGGCTGCGGCCGAGGGGGTGGCGTGGGGGAAGGTCACGGTGGAGACGATGACGGCGTCGAGGTCCGAGCCCTCCAGTCCGGCGGAGGCGAGGGCCTCCCGGGCCGCGTCGACGGACATTGAGACCACGGTCTGGTCCGCGGTCGCGCGCTGGCGCGTGACGATGCCCGTGCGCTGCCGGATCCACTCGTCGGAGGAGTTGATGGGCCCCACGAGGTCCTCGTTCGGCACGAGGTTCGCGGGACGGCAGGCGCCGACGGCGACGATGCGGCTCGCCGCGGGGCGGTCCAGCTGCTTGAGGGTGACGGTCATGATGCTCTTCTCTGCGTCTGTTCGTCTCTGCGCGGGAGGGGGGCGGCGGTGCTCAGGCTGAGTGCTCGGCGAGGAACGCGCGGGCCGCGTCCAGGTCCTCGGGGCTCTTCAGCGCCAGCGTGGCGGTGCCCTTCAGGCCGCGCTTGGCCAGTCCCGTCAGCGTACCGCCGGGCAGGAGCTCGAGGACACCGGTGACGCCGCGCTCGGCGAGGGCGTCCATGCACCGGTCCCACCGCACCGGGCGCGTCACCTGGTCCACGATCCGCTCCAGGACCTCGGCGCCCGAGGCGACGGCGGCGCCGTCCCGGTTGGAGAGCAGGGGAAGCCGCGGATCGGCCGGGGAGAGCGTGCGCACGTGGGCCGCCAGGGCGTCCACGGCGGGGGACATGTGCTCGGTGTGGAACGCGCCGGCCACCTTCAGGGGGATCACGCGCGCCCGGGCCGGGGCGCTCAGGTCGGCGAGCGCCTCGAGGGTGCCCGCCGCCACCACCTGGCCGGCGCCGTTGACGTTGGCCGGGGTGAGGCCGGCGGCCTCGATGGCAGCCAGCACCTCCTCCTGGTCCCCGCCCACGACGGCGGCCATGCCGGTGGGCGTGGCGGCGGCGGCCTCGGCCATGCCCGTGGCGCGGACGCGGACGAGCGCGAGCGACTCTGCGGGGGAGAGGACGCCCGCCAGGCCGGAGGCGGTGATCTCGCCGACGGAGTGGCCGGCGAGGACGGTGGTGGCGGGGTCGGAGGCGTCCCCCTCGAGGATGGATCCGGCGACGAGCCCCGCCGCGACGATGAGCGGCTGGGCGACCGCGGTGTCCTTGATGGTCTCCTCGTCCGAGACCGTGCCGTGGCGGACCAGGTCCACACCGGCGGCGTCGGAGAGCTCCTCCAGGAGCTCACGGGTCCCGTCCATCTCGAGCCAGGGGGCGAGGAAGCCGGGGGTCTGGGAGCCCTGTCCGGGGCACACGATCGCGAGCATGCCCTCCATCGTGTCAGGCGGGCGCGCCTCCCGCCTCCCGCTGCAGGCACGAACCCGCACGGAGGCGTTTGGAGGGTTCCTACAAGAGTGGGCGGCCCTCGGCGAGGCGGGACACGGCGATCGCGGTCTGGAGCACGTAGGCGTCGCGCGGCACGAGCGGGTCCCACCCGGTCAGCTCGCTGACCCGCCGGAGCCGGTAGCGGACGGTGTTCGCGTGCACGTAGAGCTCGCGGGCGGTGGCCTCGAGGGACCGGCCGAGGGCCAGGTAGGTGTCCACGGTCTCGAGGAGCGAGGAGCCGGCGTCGGCGAGGGGTGCCCAGACACCGTCCACGAGCGCCTCGCGAGCGGAGGGGTCGCCCATCAGCACGCGCTCCGGCAGGAGGTCCCCGGACGGCGTCGGGCGGGGGGCGCGCGGGTGCGCCGCCGCGGCGCCGAGCCCGGCGAGCGTGTGGTGGGCGGAGACGTGCGCCTCCACGAGCGAGTCCACCGCGGGGCCCGCGATCACGGGTCCGGCGGCGAACCACGGGGTGAGCGCCTCGGCGGCGGCCCGGGGGTCGGTGACCGAGCCGAGGACGAGGACGAGACGCTCGGCCTGCACGCCCACCAGGAGGTCGCAGTCGAGGCGGGCCGCCGCGCGGCGCAGCCCGGGCACGTAGGCGGGCTGGTCCTCGCCCGGGGCGGAGCCGGCCATGACCATCACGCAGTGGTCGTCGTGCCAGCCGAGCGCGGTGGCGCGGTGGCGGATCTCGTCCGGGTCCTGGCCGCGCAGCACGGCGTCGAGCAGGACCGCCTCGAGCCGGGAGTCCATGGCCCCGCGCATCTCCGCGGCCCGCGCGTAGACGTCCGCGAGGGCGAAGGCGATCTCCCGCGAGTAGTGCAGGATGTGCTCGCGCATCGCGGCCTGGTCCCGCTCCGCGACGAGGTCCGGGACGGTGGATTCGACGACCTCCACCATGGTGCGGATGAGCTGGAGGGCATGCTGGAGGGACACGGCGCGGCTGAGGTCGGTGGGGGCTGGCCCGAAGACGTCCTGGAGGACGGTGTCCGCGCCGGCCGCCGGCCGTTCGCACCACACCACGAGGCCCTGCAGGGCCCGCTGGGCCACGAGTCCGAGCGCGCTGCGCTCGTCCGGGGTGAGCTCGCGGTACCAGGGCAGGGTCGCGTCGAGGCGCTGCAGGACGGTGGTGTTGAGGGCCCCCAGGTGGCGGCGCAGCCGATCGACACCCTCGGCGCTGACGGGGCGGGGCGCGGCGGCGCGGGGTTCGGGCATGCACAGCATCCTAGGGGCCCGCGACGCGCCCGGTTGTGGGGTTCCTACAGCGGGGACGACGACGGCCGGCCGACCTCCCCGCGTGGGGAGGACGACCGGCCGTCGGGGCGGGCCGACGAACGGGCGCCGGCCGGGGACCTCAGGCGTCGCCGCCGGCGTTGCCGGTGGTGCCCGCGTTGACGTCGCTGAGCCGGTACATCGAGTGCGCCTTCGCCGCGGTGCCCTCCTCGACCGTGCCCTCCTGCTCGAGGAGCTGCAGGGCGCGCACCACCATGGAGTGCGTGTCGATGTGGAAGTAGCGGCGCGCCGCCGAGCGGGTGTCGGCGAAGCCGAACTCGTCGGCGCCCAGCGCGCTGAAGCGCTGGGTCACGAACGGCCGGATCTGGTTGGCCCAGGACGTGGTGTAGTCCGAGGTGGCCACCACGGGGCCCTCGGCGCCCGCGAGCTTCTCCGTCACGAACGGGGTGCGCACCGGGGCGCTGGGGTCCTTGAGGGCGTCCTTCTCGGCCGCGACGGCGTCGCGGTAGAGCTCGTTGTACGAGGTCACGGACCACACGTCGGCGCTCACGCCCCAGTCCTCGGCGAGGATGCGCTGCGCGTCGACCGCCCACGGCAGGGCCACGCCGGAGCCCAGGAGCTGGACCTTCGGCCCGTCGCCCTGGCCCTCGGAGAGGCGGTAGATGCCCTTGAGCAGGCCGTCCACGTCCAGGTCCTCCGGCTCGTCGAGGTGAACGATCGGCTCGTTGTACACCGTGAGGTAGTAGATGACATTGCGCACCGCGTCGCCGCGGTCGTGGTCGCCGTACATGTCCTCGAGGCCCTGGCGCACGATGTGCGCGATCTCGTACGAGTACGCCGGGTCGTAGTGCTTCACGGCCGGGTTGGTGCCCGCCAGGACCGGCGAGTGGCCGTCCATGTGCTGGGTGCCCTCGCCCGCGAGCGTGGTGCGACCCGCGGTGGCGCCGATCATGAAGCCGCGAGCGAGCTGGTCGGCCGCCGCCCAGATGCTGTCCGCCGTCCGCTGGAACCCGAACATCGAGTAGAAGATGTAGATCGGGATCATGGGCTCGCCGTGCGTCGAGTACGCCGTGCCGAGGGCGTTGAAGGCCGCGGTGGCGCCGGCCTCGTTGATGCCCACGTGGTAGAGCTTGCCCTGCGGCGACTCCTTGTAGGAGAGGAACAGGTCGCGGTCCACGGACAGGTAGTTCTGGCCCTTGGGGTTGTAGATCTTCGCCGTGGGGAAGAACGAGTCCATGCCGAAGGTGCGGGCCTCGTCCGGGATGATCGGCACGAAGCGCGAGCCCAGGTTCTTGTCCCGCATCAGGTCCTTCAGCAGGCGCACGAAGGCCATGGTGGTGGCGGCCTGCTGCTTGCCCGAGCCCTTGCGGGCCTGCTTGTAGGCCGACTCCGGGGGCAGCGGGATGCGGTGGTAGTCCGCGCGGCGCTCGGGGACGAACCCTCCGAGCTCCTTGCGGCGCTCCATGAGGTACTTCATCTCCGGGGAGTCCGCGTCGGGCTTGTAGTACGGGATCTCGTACGGGTTCTTGTCGATGACCTCGTCGGAGACCGGGATGCGGTGACGGTCGCGGAAGACCTTGATGTCGTCCGCCGTCATCTTCTTCATCTGGTGGGTGGAGTTGCGGCCCTCGAAGGACTTGCCGAGGCCGTAGCCCTTGATGGTGTGGGCCAGGATGACGGTGGGCTGGCCCTTGTGCTCCATCGCGGCCTTGTAGGCGGCGTACACCTTCTTGTAGTCGTGCCCGCCCCGCTTGAGGCCCCAGATCTCGTCGTCGCTCATGTCCGCCACCAGCTCCTTGGTGGTGGAGGAGCGGCCGAAGAAGTGCTCGCGCACGAAGGCGCCCGACTCGGCCTTGTAGGTCTGGAAGTCGCCGTCGAGCGTCTCGTTCATGATGCGCACGAGCTCGCCCTCGTCGTCGGCCTCGAGCAGCGGATCCCACTCGCGGCCCCAGAGGACCTTGATGACGTTCCAGCCCGCGCCGCGGAAGTAGGACTCCAGCTCCTGGACGATCTTCCCGTTGCCGCGCACGGGCCCGTCGAGGCGCTGAAGGTTGCAGTTGACCACGAAGGTGAGGTTGTCCAGCTTGTCGTTGGCGGCGATGTGCAGCTGGCCGCGCGACTCCGGCTCGTCCATCTCGCCGTCGCCGAGGAACGCCCACACGTGCTGCTCGGACGTGTCCTTGATGCCGTGGTGGTGGAGGTAGCGGTTGGTCTGCGCCTGGAAGATGGCGTTCATCGGGCCGAGGCCCATGGAGACCGTCGGGAATTGCCAGAAGTCCGGCTTCATGCGCGGGTGCGGGTAGGAGGGGAGCGCGTGGCCCTCCTTGGACTTCTCCTGACGGAAGCCGTCCAGGTCCTCCTCGGCGAGGCGGCCCTCGAGGAAGGCACGCGCGTAGTTGCCCGGGGAGGAGTGCCCCTGGAAGAAGATGTGGTCGCCGCCGCCGGGGTGGTCCTGCCCGCGGAAGAAGTGGTTCAGGCCCACCTCGTACAGGGTGGCCTGGCCGGCGTAGGAGGAGATGTGGCCGCCCACGCCGATGCCCTCGCGCTGCGCGCGCTGCACGATCGCCGCGGCGTTCCAGCGCAGGTAGTTGCGGTACCGGCGCTCCAGCTCCTCGTCGCCCGGGTACTCGGGCTCCTGGTCGGCCGGGATGGTGTTCACGTAGTCCGTGGTGGTCACGTGGGGCAGGGCGACCGACTGGGCGCCGGCGCGCTGCATGAGGGTGCGCATGATGTACTGCGCCCGCTCCGTCCCGCGCTCCTCCACGAGCCCGTCGAAGGACTCGATCCACTCCGCGGTCTCCTGCGGGTCCTTGTCCGGGAGCTGGTTGGTCAGACCGCTCAGGATCTGGGAGCTCTCTTCGGCTGCGCTCACGGTGCCTCCTGGTGTTCGTGCGGAGGGATGCTCCGCGTCGGTGCTGCTGCACTGGCGGGATACGCCCGCACTGCCGCGCCGCGCCCCCGGACTCGCTCCGGCGGACGGGCGCCTGTCGCGCCCAGCCTAGCGCCGTCCGTGGGCTGCGCGCGTGGTCTGGGACCCGGAGGCCCCGGACGCACGGGCGTAGGGTGGGCCGTGTCACGCACACGCACGGCGCGCGCCCCGCACGGGGCGCATGTCCCGTCCCGGAGGAGGACCGCACACGATGGAGGCAGGGCCGCAGGAGACCCCGGCTGCTCAGGCACGGCTCGAGGAGCTCGGCCTGGCGCCGGGCGACCTGGTGCAGGAGTGGGGGTTCGAGGACGACGTCGACCACGGCTTCCGCGCCGCCCTCGAGGCGGCGCTCGGGGAGCAGCTGCTGACCGAGGAGGACCAGGAGCCCGCGGACGCCGTCCTCTTCTGGTGGCGCTCGGATGAGGGGGACGTCACAGACCTCGCCGACGCCCTGGTGGACGCCCAGCGCTCCCTCGACGCCGGCCCCCTCTGGATCATGACGCCCCGCACGGGCCGCCCGGGCCACGTGCCGCCGGCGGACGTGCAGGAGGCGGCCTCCACGGCCGGGCTGCACCCCACCACGGGCTCCGGCGTGAGCGCCGACTGGGCCGCCCAGAGGCTCGTGCAGAAGCGCGGTGGCTGAGCTGCGCAGAAGCGCGGTGGCTGCGGCCCCGGCGCTGCGGGACGACCACGGACAGTCCTGGTCGTTCCCCCCGCTCGCCACACCGGACGGCGTGCCGCATCCGGACGACGGAGTCGGCCGGCCCCGGGCGACCTGGCTGGCGTTCCTCCCCGGGGCGTTCACCCCGGTGTGCACCGGCGAGCTCGCCTGGCTCGCGGACCTCGCGCAGGAGCTCGCCGCGGTGGACGTCGGGGTGCGGGTGATCGCGTGCGACGCCGCTCCGGTGCTGCGCCGCGTGCGCGAGGACCTGGGCCTGGGGGAGCGGCTCACGCTGCTCTCCGACTTCTGGCCCCACGGGGCCGCGGCCGCTGCGTGCGATGCGTTCGACCCGGAGACGGGGCGGGCGCGACGGGTCTCCGTGCTCCTGGACGCGACCGGCGTCGAGGTTGCCAGGGTGGCCGCCGAGCCGGGCCGGGCGCGCTCGCGGAGCGCGCACGAGGCGGCGACGCGGGAGCACCTGCGCCGCACCGGTACCCTGGAGCGCAGCGCGGACCTATAGCTCAGTCGGCTAGAGCAGCTCGCTTACACCGAGCAGGTCGGGGGTTCAAGTCCCTCTGGGTCCACTCGTGTCGATGCCCCGGGACCATGCGCCTGGTCCCGGGGCCGTCGTCGTCGGCCGCGCGGGCCCGCCGTCAGGCCTCGGCGTACCGGGGACGCACCGCGCCGGCGTAGTCGCGCTTGATGTTGATCTCCTGCAGCGTCTCGATGCAGACCGGTCGCCCCACGAAGGGGGCGTGGATGCCGTGTCCCTTGCCGAGGTACAGGGCGACGTGGCGGATCTTCTCGCCGCCGGGCACGAGTGAGTAGAACAGCAGGTCGCCGGGGGTGAGGTCGTCGGCGGAGACCTTCGGCAGGCCCGAGTGGTTCAGCTGGGGGCCGGCGTCGCGGGGCAGCAGGATGCCGTGCGAGCGCAGCACCGTGTAGGTGAAGCCGGAGCAGTCGATGCCGAACGGGCTGATGCCGCCCCACAGATACGGCGTCCCGTCGAAGGAACGCGCGGTCTCGAAGACCTGCTCGACCGTGCCGAGGGCGGGCTGGCCCACCGCCACGTCTGCGCTGGCGATCCAGCCCTCGCGCTCGTTCGGCAGCAGGATCTTCGAGGCCTTCTCGCCCTGCTCCAGCAGCGGCAGACGGGTGTCGAAGGGCACGACCACGAGGGTCTGCTCCATGCCCTCGCCGTCGAACACGCCGGTGCTGTCCGCGGTCACGCGCACCACCTGGGCGCCGTCGGCCGTCTGGGCGGAGAGGAAGCCGAGATCACGCACGACGTGGGCGCGCGGCACCCAGCTGGTCTGATGGCCGTGATCGTTCGGCGCGGCCTGGTCCAGGAAGCTCACCTTCACCCAGTCCCCGGAGAGCTCTCGGACGGTGACGCGGGAGCCGAGGGCGGCCTGGGTGTCGGTGCGGCCGAGCAGCCCTCGCTGCTGGGCCACGTCCATGCGGGAGAGCCACTGGTCCGGCCGGGCGTCGGCCTTGATGACGGGCTCGTCCGTCCAGCCGCGGCCCTGGCCGGGCTTGAGCCAGGCGGTCGTCATGGAGGTGCGCACCACGGGGTCCTCGCCCACGGCGAGGTCCTTGATCCCCGTCTCCGCGACGGGGGACGCGGACGACGCCGCGGCCGACGAGGCGGTCTGCTGGGCGGAGGTCGTCGGCGCGGTGGCGCAGCCCGTCAGCCACAGGGCGCCGACGGCTCCGGCGCCGCCGAGCCCCCGCAGGGTGCGGCGGCGGGTGAGCGGGCGTTCTGAGATGGCTTCCACGCGGTGGTTCTCCTCGTCTGTGGGCCCCCTCCGGACGTGACAGGACCCCTCGGCGTTCGGCTCGCGAGAGGTCCAGGGTGGTGCGGCACGTCCGGTGGTGGAGGTCCGGCGGCGTGCTGCGCGGGCGGCCGGGTGTCATCAGCAAGCGTAGCGGGTGGTCCGCCCCACCGCGGATTCCTCGGGAGGTGGCCCTGCGGGGCATCACCCGCGCCGCGCCGTCTCGTCACCGTGCGTCGTCGCGGCGGAGGGAGCGCACGGGCTGTGGCACGCTGGGCCGACCATGAGTGAGGTCACACCGTCATCGTGCGCGGCGTCCGGCGCGCCGGACGCCCCGCCGTCCCGCCGCGCCGAGGTGGCTGAGGGGATCCGCCTGTCCGGGCCGGCGGGGCTGGGACTGGTGCCGCTGGGCGTGGCCTTCGGGATGCTCGTCGTGCAGGCCGGCCTGCCTGGGTGGACGGCCCCGCTGCTGTCCGTGGTGGTGTTCGCCGGCTCGGTGGAGCTGCTCATGGTGAGCCTGCTCGTCGCCGGGACGTCCCTGGTGGGGATCGCCGTGACCGTGTTCCTGCTCAACTTCCGGCACGTGTTCTATGCGTTCAGCTTCCCGCTGCGTGTGGTGCGGAACCCGTTGGCGCGGCTGTACTCGATGGGCGGGCTCATCGACGAGGCCTATGCCATCACCGCCGCCCATCCCCGCGGCTGGACGGCCCCGCGCCTGCTCGCCACCCAGATCAGCCTCCACCTGTACTGGGTGGCCGGCGGTCTCGTGGGTGTCGCGGCGGCGGGGCTGCTGCCGGCGCCGGTGGAGGGCCTCGAGTTCGCGCTCACCGCGCTGTTCATCGTCCTCGCCCTCGACGCCGCCCGCACCCGCCGCCACGTCCCGCTCGTGCTCGCTGCGGCGGCCGCCGTCGGGGTGGGGCTCGTCGTCGCGCCGGGCGCGCTGCTGGTCGCCTCGTTCCTCGGGTTCGCGGCGGCGCTGGTGGCGGCGCACGTCGCCGCCGAGAGCGGCGTGGCCCTGCCGCTGCCGGCGGTCCATGCGCTCGGCGCCCCGGCTCCCCGGGCCGCGGGCGGTGAGCCGGGCGGGCCCACAGGGGCGGACGGGGAGGGGGGACGATGATCGACGGGGCCGTGCACCCCGGGTACATCGTGGCGGCGGCCCTGGTGTCCGGCGGCGTGACCTTCCTGCTGCGAGCCCTGCCGTTCGCCCTGCTGCGCCCGCTTCGCGAGTCCGGACTCGTGGCGCGCCTGGCCGTGTGGATGCCCGCCGGGATCCTGACGATCCTCGCGGTCGTGATGATCCTCGACTCCGCCGCCCTCGCCCCCGGCGACCCGGTCGACTGGCCGCGCATCCGCTGCGCGCTCGCGGCGAGCGCCGTGACCGTGCTCGTCCACCTGCTCGGCGGGCGGCGCACCCTGCTGTCCATCGGGGCGGGGACGCTGGCCTACGTGCTGCTCGTGAACCTGGCCCTCTGAGACGCCCGCCGAGCGGGACGCCGCCGACGTCGCCTGCCCAAGGAGGCCTCTGCCCGGCCGGTCCTCTCCGGTGTGACCGGCCGGGTCGCGGTCAATTCCCTGCGGTGTCGGTCGAGGGCTGCGCGGAGCCGCCGGCACCCGGGCCGACGCCATCGGTGTCGTCGTAGACGTCGAGGGTGCCGCCGTAGTTGGCCACCCAGACCTGGCCGGTGGGCTTGTCGTAGGTGACGCCGACGGTGTTCTCGCCGGCCGGCTTCGTGTCGAGGATCTCGAGGGTCTCGGCATCGATCTTGGTCACCGTGGAGGCCTCGTAGTTGACGACGTACAGCGCCGTGCCGTCCGCGGAGATGTCCATGGAGCGCGGCTCATCCCCGGCCGACGCCGTGGCGAGGACCGTGCCGGTCGCGGCGTCCAGCTTCACGATCTGGTCGGCGCCGGCGACCGTCATGTAGAGGGTCTTCCCGTCCGGGGACAGGGTGAGGTGGCGCGGCTGGGGGCCGGTGTGCAGGACCACCTCGGCGGTGCCGGCCTCCAGGTCCACGCGGAAGAGCTTGTCCGCCCACATCGCGGTGACGTAGGCGGTCTTGTTGTCCGGCAGCACGACGGTGCCGCGAGGCATGGTGTCCAGGGGGATGGTGTGCTCGGTCTCCCCGGACCCGGTGTCGAGGACGGACAGGGTCGCGTCGCACCAGTTGGCGACCAGCAGGCGGGAATCGTCGGGGGACAGAGCCACGTACTTGGGCACCCGGCCCACCCGGTAGGCGGCGTCCCACTTCTTGTCCTTCACCGAGTACCGGTACACCAGGGAGGGGGCGATCGCCGAGCCGGCGGTGCAGTTGTCATCCGGCTTGGTGCCCGTGCCCACCCCGCCGGTCAGCTGGTAGTTGGTGACATAGGCGTACTGGCCGTCCTGGGTCCACGCTGCCTCCACCGGGGAGCCGCTGACCACGCCGGACAGACCGTCGATGCCCATCGTGTCCGTGTCCACGGTGTCCTCGAGGGTCTGGACCACCTCGCGGCTCCGGGTGTCGAGGAGCATGACGTTGTGCCGGTACATCATGTTGTTGGCGATCACGAGCCCGTGCTGGTTGGAGACCACCGACTTCGACGACAGGCCGGGGTCCTCGATGGTCTCCACGTGCGTCAGCGTGGTGGTGTTGGACGCCGGGAAGTCGGCCGGATCCTCGGAGACCGACTCCTCGGCCTGGCCCTGCGCCTCACTGGCCTGGCCACGGGTGGAGGCAGCTGCGCCGGCGTCACCCTTCCCGGAGCCGCCGTCCTGGGTGGCGGAGGCGCTGGCTCCCTGCCCGTTCTCCGTCTGCCCGCCGTCCGTGCCGGCGCAGCCGGTGAGCAGCAGGCCCACGGTGAGCAGTGCGGCGGCGGGCCGCAGCGCCCGGGGGCGGGCGGCGTCGACGCCGCGCGGAGCACGAGCGTCGGCGGCGATGTCGGCAGTCTCGTGGACGCGGTGCAGTCGAGGCATGGGGGGGTCTCCAAGGGTGAGGTGGTCGGTCGGCACGTCCGACGGCGTCGCCGAACACAGCTCAATCGTAGCGAGACGGCAGGGGCGAAGTGCCCTGGGTCTCGGTCCGACCCACGTCCTCCAGGAGGGTCGGACCATGCCCCAGGAGGGACAGTCCCGAGCTCAAGGCCCACGCGGGTGCGGACGATGCGCCAGGCGATGGCGGCGGCCGCCGGGGCGCCCGCCGGGGCGCCATCGTCCGCGTAGGGTGGGAGGCCCCACCCCGCACGTCCCCCTGAAGAGGTGCCCCATGTCCGCCACGCCCCTCGGTTTCTGGAAGCTGCCCGCCGACGCCCAGGGCCGCGCGCGCCATCTCGCCATCGTGAGCGCACCGGAGGCCGCGCAGACGCTCCTGCTCCTCAACGACGACGGCGGCTGGCGCCGCCTGGCCGTCTTCCAGGACGAGCTCGCCGGGCGGGCCGCCGCGCGCACGGTGGACGCCCTGCTGCAGTCGGTCACCTACCTGCGGATGGGCGGGACGGACGTGCTCGACGGCGCCGACACCGCCCGGCCCGGCGTCGAGTGGGTCGGCTATGAGAAGGACTTCGAGGAGGATGACCTCGCGCAGGGCCGCGAGGTGGACGCGCGGGCCCGGCTCTGGATCCTCCCCGCCGTGGACGGCGCGAGCGTCGGCCTCAAGCTCCCCGGTCACGCGCGCTACGACGACGCGGTGGCCGAGTTCGCGGACGTCGACGCGGCTCGGGCCGCCGTGGCGGCCGTGGACGAGCTCGTCGGAGCCGTGCGCCGGCGCTGACCCTGCCCGGGCCGGCCGCTGTCGCCCTTCGACGGAGCGGCAGGGTTCACCGGCTGTTCATCTCGCGGGACGACCCACTCCACGGCCGTGTCCGGGCTCCGGACCATAATGGGAGCCAGTACGGCCCGCGCGAACCCCGCGCCGGAGCCCCGGAGCGGCGGCGCCGCCGCTCCGCGACCTCACCCCACCGAAGGAGAAGGCCCATGGAGCTGCTGCAGCCCGACGCCCCCCGCGAGAACCTCCGTGAGTTCATCGACAAGCTGCGGGACGGCGGCTACACGGTCACCGACGGTCACACCAACGACCCGGACCTGATCGACCCCCAGGGCCGCGCCGTGGAGACGTGGAAGGAGGACTACCCGTACGGGGAGCGGATGTCCCGCGAGGAGTACGAGCTGGAGAAGTACCGCCTCCAGATCGAGCTGCTGAAGCTGCAGTACTGGTCCGAGGACACGGGCCAGCGCCACATCCTCGTGTTCGAGGGCCGGGACGCCGCCGGCAAGGGCGGCACCATCAAGCGCTTCACGGAGCACCTCAACCCCCGCATGGCCCGGGTCGTCGCGCTCAACAAGCCCTCGGACCGCGAGCAGGGCCAGTGGTACTTCCAGCGCTACATCCAGCACTTCCCCACGGTGGGCGAGATGGTGCTCTTCGACCGCTCCTGGTACAACCGGGCCGGCGTCGAGCGCGTCATGGGCTTCTCCACGGACGAGCAGTACCGCCGCTTCATGAACCAGGTGCCCCTCTTCGAGAAGATGCTGGTGGACGACGGCATCCACCTCACGAAGTTCTGGTTCTCCGTGACCCAGACCGAGCAGCGCACCCGCTTCGCGATCCGGCAGATCGACCCCGTCCGCCAGTGGAAGCTCTCGCCCATGGACCTCGAGTCCCTGGACCGCTGGGAGGCCTACACGGACGCCAAGGAGGCGATGTTCCTGCACACGGACACGGACCACGCCCCGTGGATCTCCATCCGCTCGAACGACAAGAAGCGCGCCCGGCTCAACGCCATGCGCTACTTCCTCACGCAGTTCGAGTACGAGGGCAAGGACCACGAGGTCGTCGGTGAGCCGGACCCGCTGATCATCCGCCGCGGCCGCGACGCCGTCGGGGACTGACCCTCGGCCGCTAGGCTGGCGGGGGCGGGCGGGACTCCGCCCCCGCACGCATCCACCCCCGCACAGGAGGCTCCTCAGGCATGACCGAGCAGACGACCACCGCCCTCGCCGGCACCGCGGACATCGGCGTCACCGGGCTCGCGGTGATGGGGGCCAACCTGGCCCGCAACTTCGCGCGCAACGGCTACACCGTGGCCCTCCACAACCGCAGCCGCGGCCGGACGGACCAGCTCGTGGCCGAGCACGGCCACGAGGGCGAGTTCGTGGCCACGGGCTCGCTCGAGGAGCTCGTCGCCTCCCTCGCCGTGCCGCGCCGCGTGCTGATCATGGTCAAGGCCGGCGCCCCCGTCGACGCGGTCATCGACCAGCTCGTGCCCCTCCTGGAGGAGGGCGACATCGTCATCGACGCCGGCAACTCCCATTACGAGGACACGCGCCGCCGCGAGGCCGCGCTCGCCGCCCAGGGGCTGCACTTCGTCGGCGTCGGGGTCTCCGGCGGCGAGGAGGGCGCGCTGAACGGGCCCGCCATCATGCCGGGCGGCCCGAAGGAGTCCTACGCCGCGGTCGGCCCCATGCTGGAGCGGATCGCCGCCCAGTACGGCGGCGAGCCCTGCTGCGCCTGGGTCGGCACGGACGGCGCCGGCCACTACGTGAAGATGGTCCACAACGGCATCGAGTACGCGGACATGCAGGTCATCGGCGAGGCCCACGACCTGCTGCGCCGCGTGGCCGGCATCGAGCCCGCCGCGCAGGCCGCCGTGTTCGACGCGTGGAACCGCACCGAGCTGTCCTCCTACCTCATCGAGATCACGGCCGAGGTGCTGCGCCAGACCGACGCCGCCACGGGCCGCCCGCTGATCGACGTGATCGTGGACGAGGCCGGCCAGAAGGGCACCGGCCGCTGGACCGCCATCTCGGGCCTCGACGTCGGCGCGCCCGTCGCGGCGATCGCCGAGTCGGTCTTCGCCCGCTCGCTCTCCTCGCAGCGAGAGGTCCGGGAGATCGCCCGCGAGACCCTCGTGGCGGGCGTCGACGGCGCGGGCGTGGCCGACGCCGACCGCGAGCAGTTCGTGGAGGACGTGCGCCAGGCGCTCTTCGCCTCCAAGCTCGTGGCCTACGCGCAGGGCCTGGACATGCTCTCCGCCGCCGCGGCCGAGTACGGCTGGTCGCTGGACCTCGGCACCATCGCCTCCCTGTGGCGCGACGGCTGCATCATCCGTGCCGACCTGCTGGACGTCATCATGACGGCGTTCGGCGGCCGGGACACCGACCGCCACCCCGAGCCGGGCACCCGCGCGGAGGGCCAGCCGCTGAACCTGCTGTTCGCCCCCGAGTTCACCCGCGCGATCGCCGACGCGCTGCCCGCGTGGCGCCGCGTGGTGGGCGCCGCGATCTCCGCCGGCGTGCCCGTGCCGGTCTTCTCCTCCGCCCTCGCGTACTACGACGGCCTGCGCGCCGACCGCCTGCCCGCCGCCCTCATCCAGGGCCAGCGCGACTTCTTCGGCGCCCACACCTACCGCCGCACGGACCGAGAGGGCTCGTTCCACACCCTGTGGTCCGGGGACCGCACGGAGGTGGACGGCGACGGCGTGCCCGTCGTCATGCCGCAGCCCGCCGAGGGCGACCCCACGGCCTGACGAGTCACGCCGCGGAATCGGCCGCGCCCTGCACCCCCGAGCCGGGGGTGCAGGGCGCCGTCATGAGCGGGCTCAGATGTAGAGGGCCGGCTCCACGAACTCGGCCGGGTCCACGAGGGGCGCCGTCTCCTCCTCGCATGAGCGCAGCCGGTACGTGGCCGGGATGCCCGTGGCGATGGCGTCCGCCGGGGTGTCCTTCACGACGACGGCGTTCGCGCCCACCGCGGTGCCCTCGCCGATCTCCACGGGGCCGAGGATCTTCGCCCCCGCGCCGACCACCACGCCGTCGCGCAGGGTGGGGTGGCGCTTCACCCTCTCGAGCGAGCGGCCGCCGAGGGTGACGCCGTGGTAGAGCATCACGTCGTCGCCCACCTCGGCGGTCTCGCCGATGACCACGCCCATGCCGTGGTCGACGAAGAAGCGTCGGCCGATGGTCGCACCCGGGTGGATCTCGATCCCCGTCAGGGCGCGCGTCGCCTGGGAGAGCAAGCGAGCCGGCGTCTTGAGGCGGTCGTGGCGCCACATCCGGTGGGCCACGCGGTGCGACCACACGGCGTGCAGCCCCGAGTACACGAGGGCCACCTCGAGATCGCCGCGCGCGGCCGGGTCGTGGCTGCGGACGGTGGCGATGTCTTCCTTCAAGCGGGAGATGAAGCCCAAGGGGTCAGGCCCTTTCGGTGACGGGGGAGCGGGGTGCGTGCGCAGAGGAGGGCGGCGGCGGTCAGCCGCGGATGTCCTCGAACAGGGGCGTGGAGATGTAGCGCTCGCCGAAGTCGCACACGACCGCGACGATCAGCTTGCCCTCGCTCTGCGGCTTGGCGGCCTCCTTCAGCGCGGCGGAGACGATCGCGCCGGTGGAGATGCCCCCGAGGATGCCCTCCTTGCGGCCCAGCTCGCGCGCGACCTCGAGGGACTCCTCGAAGGAGGCGGCATACACCTCGTCGTACAGCTCGGTGTCCAGGATCTCCGGGACGAAGTTGGCGCCGATCCCCTGGATCTTGTGGGGGCCGGCCTTGCCGCCGGAGAGGATGGGCGAGTCGGCCGGCTCGACCGCGATGAGCTTCACGTCCGACTTCTGCTCGCGCAGGTAGCGGCCGGCGCCGGTGATGGTGCCGCCCGTGCCCACGCCGGCGACGAACACGTCCACCGCGCCGTCCGAGGCGTCCCAGATCTCCGGGCCGGTGCCGGTGTAGTGCGCCTGCACGTTGGCCTCGTTGGCGAACTGCTGGGCCCAGATGGAGTTCGGGGTGGTGCGGACGATCTCCTGCGCGCGCTCGAGGGCGCCGCGCATCCCCTCGGCGCCGGGGGTGAGCACGATCTCCGCGCCGAAGGCCTTGAGCATCACGCGTCGCTCCGTGGACATCGTCTCGGGCATCGTGAGGATCACACGGTAGCCGCGGGCGGCTCCCACCATGGCCAGGGCGATGCCGGTGTTGCCGGAGGTGCCCTCCACGATGGTCCCCCCGGGCGCCAGCGCGCCGGACGCCTCGGCGGCGTCCACGATGGCGGTGCCGATGCGGTCCTTGACCGAGTTGGCCGGGTTGTAGAACTCCACCTTGACGGCCACGTCGCCGGGCAGGCCCTCCGTCAGCCGGTTGAGACGCACGAGCGGCGTGCTGCCGACCGCCTGGGTGATGTCGTCGAGGATGCGGGCCATGGGGGGACCTCCTGAGTGAGTGGTACGGGGTGGGAAGGGTCGGGGCCAGGCTATGCCGGGGGAGCGGGACTCAGCCCTCGGTGAGCCACGCGGCGTAGCGTCGGCGGACGCGCGCGAGCTTCGGGTCGATGACCACCTGGCAGTAGCCGTTGCCGGGGCGACGGGTGTAGAAGTCCTGGTGGACGTCCTCGGCGGGGAACCACGGACCCGCGGGCTCGACGGTGGTGACGATCGGGCGATCGTAGTTCTCCTGCGCGCGGGCGACCTCGCGCTCGTAGAAGCGGGCCTCCTCCTCGTCGCGGGCGAACACCGCGGAGCGGTACTGCGTGCCGACGTCGTGGCCCTGGCGGTTCAGCGAGGTCGGGTCATGGCCCGTGAAGAAGAGGTCCATGATCACCTCGGCGGGCACGACGGCGGCGTCGAACCGCACGCGCACGGCCTCGGCATGGCTGGTGGTCCCGGTGCACACGGCCTCGTAGTCCGGCGCGGGAACGTGGCCGCCCGTGTACCCGGACTCGACCTCCAGGACGCCCCGCACGCGGCGGTACACGGCGTCGAGGCACCAGAAGCACCCTCCGGCCAGCGTGAGCTCGCGGGGGTCGGCGGGCGCGGCGGTGGGCTCGGGCGAGGGCAGTTCGAACGCGGTCATGTCCGGAGACAGCAACCCCGCTCCCGGGTTCATTCCCGCGCCCGCCGACTCGAGCGGGCGGGAGGGAGTGCGGGAGGGGGCTGCGGTGGTCCATCATGACCCCATGACCGGTCAGCGCACAGCTTCCCACGGCCCCCTCTTCGGCGAGCGGCGCGGACCCGACCGGCGGGCCGCGGACGACGCGGCGCCCACGCTCGCGGAGGTGCTCGAGCACGTCGAGCGGCTCTGGCCCCGTTCCCTCGCCGAATCCTGGGACGCCGTGGGGCCGGTGGCCGGCCGACCCGAGGCGTCCGTGCGGCGCATCCTGTGGGCCGTGGACCCCGTGCGCACGGTGGTGGACGAGGCCGTGGAGGCCGGTGCCGACCTCGTCATCACGCACCACCCCCTCCTGCTGCGCGGGGTGACCAGCGTGGCCGCCACGGGGCATGGTGCGGCGTACAAGGGAGAGCTCCTCCACACCCTGATCGAGCACGGCATCGGGCTCGTGGCCGCCCACACCAACGCGGACTCGGCCGTGGGCGGAGTCTCCGACGTGCTCGCCCAGGCGATCGGCCTTGAGGACCTGCGGCCGCTGCAGCCGGCCGGGTCCGGCACGGACGCGGAGGGCATCGGCCGCGTCGGCGTGCTGCCCGCCCCCGTGAGCCTCGCGGAGCTGGCGGGCCGTGTGC
Organism: Micrococcus antarcticus; assembly: GCF_044872765.1. Lineage (NCBI taxonomy): Bacteria > Bacillati > Actinomycetota > Actinomycetes > Micrococcales > Micrococcaceae > Micrococcus > Micrococcus antarcticus. The sequence continues at coordinate 221,560 of NZ_CP085253.1, forward strand.
ACCGGGTGCTGCCCGGCGTCGCCGGCGGGGTGCGCGCAGCCGGGGACGCCGAGGGCGAGGTCCGCACCGTGGCGGTGTGCGGCGGTGCGGGGGACAGTCTGTTCGACGCCGTGCGCGCGAGCGGGGCAGACGCGTACGTGACCGCCGACCTGCGCCACCACCCGGCCTCCGAGGCGCGCGAGGCCGCCCGTCTCACGGGCGGCCGCCCGTTCCTCGTGGACGTCTCCCACTGGGCGAGCGAGTGGCTGTGGCTGCCCGTGGGCGCCCGCGCCCTCGAGGAGGCCCTGCGCGCGGCGGGCCGCACCGTCGAGTCGATCGTGTCCACCCGGGTGACCGACCCGTGGGACTACGTCATCACCGAGAGGAACGCACCGTGACCGCTCTGACAGCGCCCCCCGCCGTCCAGGCAAGGCTCCTGGAGCTGCAGGACCTGGACACCCGGATCCTCCAGGCCAGGACCGCGCTTGCGCGCCTGCGCACCGACGCCGAGCACGCAGACCGCCAGGAGGCGGACCGCGCCGCTGAGGCGGCGCTCGCGGACGCCACCGCCGCGGCCGAGGAGGCCGACCGGCAGGCGGCCTCCGCCTCGGAGAAGGCCGCGGCCACGCGCGCCCGCCGTGACCGCACCCGGGAGCGGCTCGCCGCATCCGGCACCTCCTCCCGCGACCTCGAGGGCCTGGCCCATGAGGAGCAGACGCTCGAGGCCCTCCTGGCGGAGCACGAGGAGGCCGCCCTCGTGGCGATGCAGTCCGCGGACGCCGCCGAGCAGGCCGTCCGCGCGGCGCAGGCGAGCCTGGCGGAGGCCCGTCACGCCGTCGGCGAGCGGGTGGCCCACCTGCGCGCCACGGGCCAGCAGGTCACCCTCGAGGGGCGCGAGCTCACGGCCCGCCGTGCCGCCCTCGCGGGCCTGCTCCCCGCCCCGCTCCTCGCCCTCTACGAGAAGGCCCGCGAGGCCAACGGGGGCATCGGGGCCGCGCGCCTCATGGGACGCTGCTCCAGCGCGACCGGCATGGAGCTCTCCCCGGCCGACATCGCCCGGATCACGGCGCTGCCGCCCGAGGCCGTGGCGCGCTGCCCGGAGTCGGGCGCGATCCTCGTGCGCGGCTGAGCTCGCCGACGTCGGCGGGGTTCTGCACGGTGCGGCGCAGCGCTGCCCGGCGCGTGCCGACGCGCCCATCAGTACAGTGGAGGGTCGGCGCGCCGCCCGGCGCGCCCGGTGAGACGAGGAGGCCGTGGTGGCGGAACGAGTCCTGCAGGTCGAGGCCGACGGCGGCTCCCGCGGCAACCCCGGCGTGGCCGGCTACGGCGCGCTCGTGCGCGACCCCGCCACCGGCGAGGTCCTCATGACGGACGCGGCGCCGCTCGGCAGGGCCTCCAACAACGTGGCCGAGTACTCGGGCCTCGTGGCCGGTCTGCGGATGGCGGCGATGATCGACCCCACCGCGCGCGTGCACGTGCTCATGGACTCCAAGCTCGTGGTCGAGCAGATGTCCGGGCGCTGGAAGATCAAGCACGAGGACATGCGCCGCCTCGCCGCCGACGCCCGGGCGATCGCCCCGGCGGGCCGCGTGACGTACGAGTGGATCCCGCGGGCCAAGAACAAGGACGCCGACCAGCTCTCGAACGAGGCCATGGACGCGGGCGCGCGCGGCGGGTCCTGGGACGCCGGCGCCTCGAAGATAGCGGTCGCCGCGCCGCGGGCCGACGACGACGAGCGCGCCGCCGCCCCGGAGGCCGCCGCGGACGAGCGTGCCGACGCCGCTCCCGCGACGGAATCGGGACCGCGTCCGACCGGCTCGCTGCACCACGTGGAGGTCTGGGTGGCGGACCTGGACGCCGCGACCCGGACCCTCGGCTGGCTGTTCACCCAGCTCGGCTACGTGCTGCACGGCGGCTGGGACGGGGGCCAGACCTACCAGGGCGCGGGCCACTACCTCGTGCTCGAGGCCGGGCCGGACGTGAGCGGCGGGGCGCACGAGCGCACCCGCCCGGGGCTGAACCACCTCGCCTTCCAGGCCGGGTCCCGCGCCCGCGTCGACGAGCTCACCGCCGCTGCGCGGGAACGGGGCTTCCGTCTCCTGTTCGCGGACCGCCACCCCCATGCCGGCGGGCCCGACCACTACGCCGCCTACCTCGAGACGGCCGACGGCTTCGAGGTGGAGCTCGTGGCCACGGGGGACTGAGCCGGCGTCAGGACTCGGGCAGCACCACCCGCAGGGAGCCGGCCCTCGCGTCCGTCGGGGCGTCGAGCTCCACCTCCCACTGCGGTCCGCCGTCGCCCGCCCCGGCCGCGGCCACCACGTCCGCCGCGCGCTCCGGCGTGGACGCGGCGCGGGGGCCCGCCTCGAGCAGCGCGCGGGCCACGAGGCCGCGGGTGTGCTTGGCGAAGTGGGAGACCACGGTGCGCCGACCCTCGCGCAGCTGCAGCACGTCCACGCCCACGGTCCGCGCGGCCGGGGCCTTCCAGAGGGCGGCGTAGCCCCCCGAGCGGCAGTCGACCACGGGGCCGCCGGCGCAGTCGGCCAGGGTGTCCAGGGCGGGCGTCAGCCGGGGCCGCCACCACGCGGCCAGGCCGGGCATCTCCGGCAGTCGCGCCCCGGCCGACAGGCGGTGGGCGGGGATGCGGTCCGCGAAGGAGGTGGCGCCGAAGAGCGCCGAGAACACCAGGACGTCCGTGCGGGCCCGCCGCTTGGCGGCGGGGGAGAGCGAGGCGTGGTCGAGGGCGTCGAAGAGCACGCCCGTGTACACGCGGTGCCCCGGCGCCGCGGGGGCATCCCGCAGGGTGCGGTTCGCGGCCACCTCCGCCGCGAGCGACGCCCCGACACCGAGCAGCTCCAGTGCGTCCGGACGTACGGACGCCGCGGCGACGCGGTCCAGCAGCTCCTCGCGTGCGCCCGAGACGTCCGGCGAATCGGCGAGCGCGAGGGAGGCGAGGTCCAGGGGCGCCCCCGAGCGGGGCGGGGTCTTGGCCTCGGAGGGCGGCAGCAGGATCAGCACCGGTCCAGCCTAGTCAGCAGGACCCGTCGCCGGCCCGTCCGCCCACGGCGATTCCCGCCCACCCGGGTGGGCTCCGTCGTCGCGGACTGGCAGAGTGGGGGCGGACGGTCCGCAGACGGCGGGCCGGCGCCGCGACGAGCCCGGGAGGCCCCATGGAGACGATGGCCGTCTATGCGTGGGTCTTCCCCGCCGCCCTGCTGGCCATGGCCGCCGCGATCGCCGTCGGCGTGCGCTCGAGCGGACGCACGCGCACCCGCTCTTCGGAGGTGGAGACCCGCCTGCGGGAGCGCACCTTCACGGGCGCGGACCGGGTGAGCCTGGAGTGGCCGCGGGACCGCCGTCGGCCCACGCTGGCCACGGTCGTCTCGCTGGGCGAGATGTACGGGTACGGACTCGTGGACCGCATCGAGCGCGAGCACGTCATCGAGCTCCGCTTCGAACGTCTCCGCGACGACGACGCCCTCTGAACCGCCGCCCCGTTCCCCGATTCCAGGAGCCCCCGTGGAGATCCTCATCGCCCTCGTCGGCGGACTGCTCGTGCTGTTCTTCCTCGCCGTCACGGTGTTCGGCGTGGCCAAGGCGCTGCAGCGTCGGACCCGGGCGCGCGCGGCGCGCCGGGGGATGGATGAGGGGACGGACCAGCTGTAAGCCGGGTTCTGTGTCCCCGCGCGGGTTGCCCCCCGCGGGGTGACGGCCATCCATCTGGGCCCGCCATTGCTGACGGGCTCGAGCGGCCAACCCGGACGCTGGGGCGAGCAGCCCTCGTGACGCGCCCTGTTCGGCCTTGCACCGGATGGGGTTTACCTAGCCGACCCCGTCACCGGGGCCGCTGGTGGTCTCTTACACCACCCTTTCACCCTCACCGCCGCGCCGAGGCGCGGAGGCGGTCTTCTCTCTGTGGCACTGGCCCGCGGGTCTCCCCGGGTGGGCGTTGCCCACCATCCTGCTCTGCGGTGCCCGGACTTTCCTCGCGCCCGCTCATGGAGCGGGCACGCGGCCGTCCGCTGATCCGTCCCGGCCTGCCACTCTACCCGGCCGGACGCCCCGGGCCCGTGCGCGCGGGCGGCTCCGCATAGAATGGGGGTGTCCGCGGACGACGAGGTCCCGGAGGGTCCGTGCCCGCACGTGCCCGCACAGGCTTGAAGGAAGGACTCCCGTGGCAGACACCGCCTCGACCCAGACCCCCGAGTGGAACACGCAGCAGGAGCTCGCCGAGAAGATGGTGCCGCTGCTGGGCAGCCTCTACCGCGAGCACAACGTGGTCACCAGCATCCACGGGCGCACCCTCGTGAACCGCGGCGTGATCGACATCATCAAGGCGCACCGCTTCGCCCGTCGGATCGACGAGACCGTGCTCCCCGTGGAGGAGACGTACGCGCTGGTCCAGGGCCTGTCCTCCATGGATCTCGGTGCCGCCTCCGTGGACCTGGCCAAGCTGGCCGCCAAGTTCAAGAAGCAGGGCGGTGACCTCCAGGCCTTCCTCGACGCCGAGTTCGCGGACGTCAAGGGCAAGGGGGGCGAGGGCCTCGGCCGCGCGCAGGACGTCGTGCTCTACGGCTTCGGCCGCATCGGGCGCCTGCTGGCCCGCATCATCCTCGGCCAGGCCGGGGGCGGCTCCGCGCTGCGCCTGCGCGCCGTCGTGGTCCGCAAGAACTCGGACGACGACCTGATCAAGCGCGCCTCCCTGCTGCGCCGCGACTCCATCCACGGCGCCTTCGAGGGCACCATCACCGTGGACGAGGCCCGCAACGTCATCGCCGCCAACGGCACCGAGATCCAGGTCATCTACTCGAACGACCCGACCACCGTGGACTACACGTCCTACGGCATCGAGGACGCGATCGTGGTGGACAACACCGGCCGCTGGCGCGACGACGAGGGGCTGTCCCAGCACCTCCAGGCCAAGGGCGTCAAGAAGGTCCTGCTCACCGCCCCGGGCAAGGGTGAGATGAAGAACATCGTCTATGGCGTGAACTCGGAGGCCATCCTCCCCGAGGACACCATCATCTCGGCGGCCTCCTGCACCACCAACGGCATCACCCCGGTGCTCAAGGTCATCCAGGACGAGTACGGCATCGACCACGGCCACGTGGAGACCGTGCACGCCTTCACCAACGACCAGAACCTGACGGACAACTTCCACAAGGGCTCTCGCCGCGGCCGCGCCGCCGGCCTGAACATGGTCATCACCGAGACGGGCGCCGCCAAGGCCGTGGCCAAGGCGCTGCCCGAGCTCAAGGGCAAGCTCTCCGGCAACGCCATCCGCGTCCCCACCCCGGACGTGTCCATGGCCATCCTGAACCTCGAACTGAAGACGCCCACCTCGGTGGACGAGCTGAACGACCGCCTGCGTCAGGAGTCCCTGACCGGCGAGCTGCACAGCCAGATCGACTACATCGACTCCCCGGAGGTCGTCTCCACGGACTTCGTGGGTTCCAACCGCGCCGGCATCGTCGACGGCCTCGCGACCCTCGTGAACAACGAGGGCAAGAACGCGATCCTCTACGTCTGGTACGACAACGAGTACGGCTACTCGCACCAGGTGGTGCGCTGCGTGAAGAAGATGGCGGGCCGGGACCTGCCGGTCTTCCCGCGGGCCTGACCGGCCCGGCCTGAGTCCTCAGGCCACCACGACGACGGCGCCGCCGCCTCCCGCGGGGAGGCGGCGGCGCCGCGGTCGTTCCGGAGGAGCTCAGTCCTGGGCGTGCTCGTGGGCGCAGTCAGGACCGTCGCACTCGTGGTCGATCTCGCCGTGGCCGAACGGGTCCGGATCCGTGCCAGGGAGCCACGTCACGCCGGGACGGTTCATGCGCTCGGCGCGCTGCGCGCGCTTCCAGCGCCGCGCCCACTTCCCCTCGAGGCGGTTCACGTAGAGGGTGCCGTTGAGATGGTCGTACTCGTGCTGCATCACGCGGGCGAACCAGCCCTCGGCCTCGAACTCGAACAGCTCGCCGTCCACGCGCTGGCCTGCCAGGCGCACGCGGGAGGAGCGCTGCAGCGGGTAGCCGTGGCCGGGCACGGACAGGCAGCCCTCGGTGTGCTCGTCCTCGTCGGGGGCCTCCTGGGGGGCCTTGTCCAGGTAGGTCAGGACGGGGTTGATCACGTGCCCCACGTTCGGCGCGTCGCCCGTGTCCGGGAACGTCCACGTGAAGATGCGCAGGCCCACACCCACCTGCGGGGCCGCCAGGCCCACGCCGTTGGCGACGTCCTGCGTGAGGTACATGTCCTCGATCAGGGTGCGGATGCCGTCGTCGATCACCTCGACCTCCGCCGCGCGGGTGTGCAGCACGGGCTCGCCGTAGACGGTGATGGGGCAGATGGAAGGCACGGGGGATCCTCGGGGACGGCGGCAGGTGACGACCGGGAGTCTACTCAGCCCCGCTCGCCTCCGCGTGTGCACAGGTGGGAGACAGCGGAGCGGCCCCGTCGAATCGAGACCACTGCGGTGGTGCTCTTCGCGCTGCTCCGTGGCGTCATCGCGGCGCTGGTGGGCCCGACGAGGTTCCCGGCGTGGGTGGCGACGCGCGGCCTTGACCGCTGGTGGTTCGTCGGCGCCGTGGTCACGCTGCTGAGCCGTCCGCTCGCCCCCTCGTCCTCGGGATCCTGCTGGTGGGCGTCGTGGCCCGCCGAGCACTGCCGGGTCGGGGCGTGACGGCCGTGCTGCTCGCCGTCCTGATCTTCGGCGGAGCCCAGAGCGTGCGCTTCAGCCGGGCCGCCGCCGGGTACCGGCATCTTCCCGAGCCCACCAGCATGGATGCCGCACAGGCGACCGACCGGAGGGGGACGCGAGGCGGCTGAGAGGGGTGTCGCCGACCGACAGAGGAGTTCGGCATGCCCGAGTGCCCCGAGGCCCTCGCGGTCGCCAGGTCTCCGAAGGCGCACCCCCTCCTGCGTCGGATCGACTGCCCGGGGCCGCAGGAGTGGTTCGCCGCGGGTGGGGTGCCCTGGTGGGCCGAGGCCGTGCCCCTGGCGGGGGAGACCCCCTCGACCATGGGGGCAAGCTCGCCCCCAGCACCACCTGCGCCGCCTGCTCCCCGGAGGCGCGGGGTCCGCTCCGTGAACCGGTCCTGGCACACCGGATCTCTCCCGTGATGTGGGGCACGCAGGCCCTCGGTGCGCTGTCGATGCTGTGCCCGGCCCGTCGAGAGCACCGCAGACGCCTCACCCGAGACCGGCGGCCGGGGCGCTGGGCGATCCTGACCGTGCAGGGGCGGTGCGGAGGCTCGGGTCAGCCGAGCTCGACGACCTCGAACTCGAGGAGGTCCGCGCCGGTGGCGACGGGGGCGGGGCGGCCGTCCTTCTCCGCCGAGTGGGCAGCCGGCATGCGGCCGGAGCGCCACGCCTGGAAGTCCTCCTCGGACGCCCACGTGGTCACCACGAAGTAGCGGTCCTCCCCGGCGGTGGGGCGCAGCAGCTGGAAGCCCTCGAAACCCGGCTCGGAGTCCACGGCGTGCTTGCGGGCGGCGAAGCGCTGCTCGAGCTCGCGACCGGCACCCTCGGGGACGGTGATGGCGTTGATCTTCACGACGGACACGGTGGCCTCCTGGAGACGGGACGGTGGGGCAGGGCGGGCGCCCTCCTGCCCTGCCAGGGTAGACCCCCGCCCGGCACTACCAGGAGCGCAACCACGGACACGACAACGCCCCCGGAATCCGCATGATTCCGGGGGCCTCGGTGGGGTGAGCGACGGGGATTGAACCCGCGACCTTCTGGACCACAACCAGACGCTCTGCCGACTGAGCTACGCCCACCATGCATGCTCCCGATGGGGGTGACCCGTGCGGAGCAGCGGGTACTACTGTACACGATCCTGAGGGTCGCCCGCGCCAGCGGTGATCCGGGCCGAGATCGAGCGGGCCTCGTCCGACGTCGGGCCGGGGGCCGGGAGCATGACCGCCTCGCGGTAGTAGCGCAGCTCGGTGATCGAGTCCCGGATGTCGCCGAGGGCGCGGTGGCCGCCCGTCTTCGCCGGCGCCTGGTAGTAGGCGCGCGGATACCAGCGGCGCGCGAGCTCCTTGAGCGTGGAGACGTCCACGATCCGGTAGTGCAGGTGCTCCACGACGCGCGGCATGTACCGGGACAGGAACAGCTTGTCCTGGCCCACGGAGTTGCCGGCCAGCAGGGCCCTGCCCGCGGGCACGCGCTCGGCCATGTAGGCCAGCACCCGCTCGGCAGCCTCCTCGAGGGGGAGCCCGGACTCGAACTCCTCGATCAGTCCGGACGTGGTGTGCATGTCCCGGACGAACGGGTCCATCTGGGCGAGGGCGGCCGCGGTCGGGCGGATCACGAGGTCCAGCCCCTCGTCGAGGAGCTCGAGCTCGGAGTCCGTGATGAGCACGGCTACCTCCACCAGCACGTCGACGTCCGGGTCCAGGCCGGTCATCTCGCAGTCGATCCAGACCAGCGGGGCGCGCTCCGGCGCGGGGGTGTTCGTGTCGCTCATGGAATCCAGGCTACTCGTGGTCCACGATGATAGATTCGCCGTCAGTCCCACCCCGGGTTCCGACCCGGCCCGCACGGAAGGACACGCCCCATGAGCGCGCCCACCCCGCCGCCGTCGTCCCCGTCGGGGGAGCGGCCGGCGCCCGGCGGCGCGAGCGCAGCTCCGCGGCCGCTCGGCCCGGGCGGCTCGCCGCGCGTCCCGCTCCTCGTCGGGCTCCTGGGGTCCCTCCTGGTGGTGGCGGGCTCCTACAGCGTGGGCTGGCTCGCGTCCGTCTCCCCCCTGAACCGCTGGCAGTGGCTCATCCCGTGGCGCACGGACGAGGCGGGCGTCCTCACCGGCATCACGCTCCTCACCCTCGGCTTCTGGCTCCTGTTCTGGGCCTGGATCCGTCTCGGCCAGACCGTGGACCCGCGCGGCGGCGGGACGGTGGGCACTATGACCTGGGCGTCGGCCCTGTGGAGCGCCCCCCTCCTGGTGGCGCTGCCCATCCTGAGCCGGGACATGTACGCGTACGTGGCCCAGGGGCGCATGATGGCGGCTGGGAAGAACCCCTACGAGGACAGCATCTCCGACGTCTCGAACTGGCTCCAGCTCGGTGCGGACTCCATGTGGGCCTACGACGGCACCCCCTACGGGCCCGTCTTCCTGTGGGTGGAGCAGGCGATGGTGAACGCCAGCGGGGGAGAGAACCCGGACCTGGCCATCGTGCTCTTCCGCCTCGTGGCGGTGCTCGGCGTGGTCCTCACCGCGGTCTTCGTGCCCCTGCTCGCACGCCGCACGGGGACGCCGCCCGGCTGGGCGCAGTGGCTCACCACCGCCAACCCGCTCGTCATCATCCACTTCGTCGCCTCCGGTCACAACGACGCCCTCATGGTGGGCCTGGCGCTCGCCGGCACGTGGTGCGCCCTGCGCGCCGGGCGCCCGGAGCGGCCCCAGTCAGCGCTCGCCTCGGCCGGGTGGGGCCTGGCCGGCGTGCTCCTCGTGACCCTCTCGCTCGGCGTCAAGCCCATCACCGTGGTGCTCCTGCCGTTCATCGGCCTGCTGTGGGCGGGCCCCCGAGCCGGGTGGCCCCGTCGCTTCGCCTGCTGGGCGGCGACGGCGGTGACCTCCGCCCTCATCATGCTCGCGGTGGGGCACGCCAACGGCTACGGCTTCGGCTGGGTGTCCGTCATGGCGAGCACGGGTACGGGCACGTCCCCGTGGGCGCCCATCGGCATGCTCTCCAGCGTGACCATCGGGGTCCTGGAGGCGCTCGGGAACGATGTGGACCGCAGCGGCATCGAGGGCCTCTACAAGACGGCCGGACGCCTCCTCTCGGTGCTCGTGGTGGCCGTGCTCATGTTCCGGGGCCGCCAGGACCGGATCCTGCCTCGGATGACGTGGGCGTTCACTGCACTCGTGGTGCTCTCCCCGGTGATCCACCCGTGGTACCTGCTGTGGCTGCTGCCCTTCTTCGCCGTGATCGGCATCCCGGACGACTGGCGGCTGACGTGGGTGTTCTTCACCGTGTGCTTCTTCCTCACCTACGGCGCCCAGGACCAGCTGTTCACGTGGCCGTTCCTGGAGATCGCGGGCGAGGTGAAGGTCGTCTCGCTGGCGGTCTCGGCCCTGTGCCTCGTGTGGATCCTGCTCCTGGACCCGCACACGCGGCACGTCCTGCGCGGCAGGATGCCCGGCCGTCACGAGCTCCGGACGGTCGCCCGCAGCGTGAGGCGTCGGCCGGAGGTCCGGTGAAGCACGGCGCCGAGGCGCCGGATCCCCGTGCGGCCGTGCGGGAGGGGACCGTCGCCGCCGTGCTCATCATGGTCGCCTCGTGGGGCGTGGGGTGGCTGCCGATGACCACGGACACCGTCTTCGCCGGCACGCGGCTGCTCAACCCGCTGCGCGCCAACCTCGTGGGCGTGATCGGGTGCGCGGTCCTGCTGGCGGTCGGCTGCCTGCTGCTGGCCCGCGCGTGGCTGCGGCTCGGGCGCGCCCTGCGCGGCCGCTGGGACTCCCAGGGCTCAGCGGTGACGCGCGCGGCGTGGCAGTGGTCCCTCCCGATGCTGGGCGCCTTCCCCATCTTCTCCCGGGACGTCTACTCCTACCTCCAGCAGGGGCGGGTGGTGGCGCTCGGGCTGGACCCCTACCGGGAGGGCGTCTCCCGGCTGCCCGGGTGGTTCATGCAGGGGGCGGACTCCATCTGGGCCGAGTCCCCGTCTCCGTACGGCCCGCTGTTCCTGCTCTTCGCGGAGGGGGCGTGGCGGTTCTCCGGCGGGAACATCGAGCTCGGGGTGCTGTGCTTCCGGCTCCTCGCCCTGGCCGGGATGGCCCTGTGCCTGTGGGCCGTGCGCCGTCTCGCGGACGCGGCGGGCCGCGGCGGACGCTGGGCCGCGTGGCTGTGCGTGGCGAACCCGCTGTTCCTGCTCTACATGGTGGCCGGCGCCCACAATGACGCCCTCATGAGCGGGCTCATGCTGGCCGGTCTCCTGCTGCTGGTGCGCCTTCCGCGCCGTCGCCTCCACGGACTGTGGGGCCTCGTGCTCATCTCGCTCTCGGTGGCCATCAAGCCGCTGACCGCGCTGGCCCTGCCGTTCGCCGCCCTCCTGCTGCCCGCCGGCTGGGCGCCCTTCCGCGCCGGCGGGCGGCCGCCTCGGCGCCGCGAGCGCCTCGGCCCCTGGATCACGACGGCGGCGGTCGCCCTGGCCGTCCTGACGATCCTGGGAGCGGGCACGGGGCTGTGGTTCGGGTGGGCGGCCGCCATGCTCACGAGCGGCGACGCCGCCTTCCCCTATGCGCCGGTGGGACTGGTGGGGCTCGGCCTCGGCTGGCTCGTGGACGCGGTGAGCCCCGTGCCCGCCCGGTCGGCCGCGAACGCGTTCTACACCCTGATGACGTTGGCCGCGCTGGTCTTCACCGCCTGGATGGCGCTGCGCCGCCGCCCCGTGGACCCGGTGCTCTCCTCCGCCGCCGTGCTCGTCGTGGCCGTGCTCACGGCGCCCATCATCCAGCCGTGGTATCTGCTCTGGGTGCTGCCGCTGTTCGCGTGCGCCCTCCCCGGCACGCCCCGCGGACCGCTCCACCCGCGCTGGCTGGGCTGGGTGACGGCGTTGGCCGTCCTGCTGCTCATCGGCGTCGGCGTGGTGGACCAGATCTCCGTGGCCCAGTGGATGCCGCTCGCGGCCGTGCGCGGGGCGACGGCGCTCGCCGCCCTCGTCGGCATCCTCCTGATCGCGTTCCGCGACCCGTCCACCGCCGTGCTGTTCCCCGGCCGCGGCCGTGCCCCGCTCGAGACGATCGAGCCTCGCCCCGCCATCCCCCGGGAGGGACCATGAGCGACCGTGACCGCCCCGCCTCCGGCCCTGCTTCTTGCCGGGTCGCCGTCCTCCTCGGCGCGACGGCGCTGGCCGCCGTCCTCGGCCTGCTGAGCAAGCAGTGGTGCCGCGTGCACGGCTGGGCCGCCCCGGGCGTGCACGTCCACCTGTGCTATTCGGACTTCGCGCAGCTGTTCCCCACGCGGGGCCTGGCCGACGGGCACTTCCCCTTCTCCGCGTCGCTTCCGACGGAGCAGTGGATGGAGTACCCGGCACTGCTGGCCGTCGTCGCGGGGGTCACCTCCTGGCTCGTGCCCGCCGGCGGGTCCCTGCACGAGCGCACCGTGGCCTACTTCGACGTGAACGCGGCGGGCGTGGTGCTCTGCTGGATGGTCACGGTGGTGGCGACGGCGTCCACGGCGCGCGGCCGGTCGCGGGACGCGCTCCTGGTGGCCCTCGCGCCGGGGGTCGTCCTGACCTCGATGCTCAACTGGGACCTGTGGGCGGTCATGCTCGCCGCCCTGGCCCTGTGGGCGTGGTCCGCGGACCGCCCCACGCTCTCGGGCGCGCTCCTCGGCCTGGGCGCCGCCGCGAAGCTCTACCCCCTGTTCTTCTTCGGCGCCCTCCTGGTCCTCGCGCTGCGCACGGGCCGGTGGGCGGGGTTCGGGAGGGCGCTCGCGGCGGGGACGGCGGCGTGGCTGGCCGTGAACCTCCCGTTCATGCTGACGGCGTTCGACCAGTGGGCGCGCTTCTACGCCTTCTCGGGCGAGCGTGCGGTCTCCTTCTCCTCGGTGTGGCTCGCGTTCGTCTGGACCGGATGGTCCGGGGAGACGTTCTCGCTGGTGTCGAACGGGCTGTTCGCGGTGTGCTGCGCGGGGATCGCGTGGCTGGGGCTGGCGGCCCCGGTGCGCCCTCGCCTGGCCCAGCTCTGCCTGCTGATCGTGGCGGCGTTCCTGCTCCTGGGGAAGGTGTACTCGCCGCAGTTCGTGATGTGGCTGATCCCGCTCGTCGTCCTCGCGACGCCGCGGCGCCGGATGTTCTGGGCCTGGCAGGTCGTGGAGGTCTACCACTGGGCCGGAGTCTGGATGGAGTCCGCGCGCATCACGTCCGGCGGGACGTTCGGCGGGGCCTGGGCCACCCTCTGGTACGGCTCGGGAGTGGTGCTGCACGTGGCCGCCGTCGCCTGGATCTGCGTCATCGTCATCCGTGACGTCCTCGACCCGGCGCGGGACCCGGTGCGACGCACCGCCCTCGAGCGGGGCGCGCCGTGCGTCGCCCCGGGCATCGCGGAGGACCCGAACGCGGGCCCGTTCTGGGGCGCGCCGGACGGCCCGCTGGCCGCCGCCGTTCAGCGGCGGAGGTAGTCCGAGCACGTCCGGTCCACCGCGCGCCCCGGGTGGTGGAGCACGATCACCCCGTCCTCGGACCACACCCGTTGGAAGCCGAGGGCGCGGGCGCGTTCCAGGACCTGCCCGGGTGCCAGCGGGTCCCACCCGCCGGGCTCCTCCTCCTGCAGGTCCACGATGGTCCAGGTGGCCAGCTCGTCGCCGATGTCCCCGGCGAGGCCCACGTACGTCCGCGTGGTCAGGTGGGGGATGACGTGGTCCGGGGCCTCGACGCACACGCCGTCCGGGATGAGGGAGACCGCGCGGTCAAGGCTGCGCGCGTGCGCCGTGACCGCCATGTCCCCCGTGAGGGTGCGGTGGAACGGGAAGACGAGCGGGAACACGGCCGTGCCGAGCAGCGAGACGCCCAGGGCCGCGGCGACGAGCACCGTGGGCAGCCGCCGCAGCTCCTCCCGCCGGGCCGCCAGCCGGTGCGCCGCCTCGAGCGCGGCCATCAGGAGGATGGGCGCCAGGATGGCGTCGTACTGGAAGACGGGGCTCCACACGGTGAGCCGGTCGTTGAAGAGGCGAGAGAGCAGGACGGGCATCGCCAGCAGCGTCAACGGGCTGAGGAGCGGCAGGAGCAGCAGGGGCACGAGGTGCAGGAGCAGCAGGGCGATCTTCAACGGGTGGTCCACCAGCACCCCGACGGCGGAGAGCGGCCGCGTGAGGATGAACAGGAGGGAGGAGGGAAGGTCCGGGCCGAGCGCCGTGAACTGCCAGTAGCCGAAGCTCCCCGTGGGGGAGAAGCGGGGGATGGCGACGGACGTGGCGAACCAGTAGCCGGCCACGCCCAGGACCGCGGTGACGGCGGCCTGCACCCGGTGGCCGCGGATCGCGAGCACCAGCGCCACCGCCACGAGCGTGACGCCCATGTCCTCGCGCACCGTGAGGAGGCTCGCGGCGAGCGCCGTGACGGTCCACGGGCGGCCCCCGTCCAGGGCCCAGACCAGCCACGCCATGAGGGGCACGCCCAGGGTGATCTCGTGGAAGTCCCAGTTGACCATGGCCTGGAAGGGCCAGGAGAGCAGCAGCGCCGCGGCCGCGCCCAGGGCGAGGCCGTGGCCCGATCGGCGGCGGGCGAACAGGTACACGGGCACCGCGGCCAGCGCGAGGGCCAGCGCCATGACGATCCCGAGCACGCGGGGGTCGTCCCAGATCCAGTAGGCGGGCGCCAGCAGGGCGAGGACCGGGTGGAAGTGGTCGCCCAGGAGGTGGAAGCCCACCCCCTTGACCGGCACGATCGGTGGCTTGAGGAGGGCGTACTGCCGGATCGCCTGGTCGAAGATCCCCAGGTCGTAGCCCTTCGACTCGTAGGCCCGGTGGCGCAGGAACGAATGGGTCACGGCCAGGGCCGTGAACGCGGCCAGCAGCAGCGCGAGGTGCCATCGCTCCCGCGGAGCGGGCCACGCGCGCCGGCGATCCATGGGGGGCCTCCTCATGCTCGGGCCTCCTGACGCTCGGGACGACGACGACGGTGCACGGCGGCAGGGCGCGGCACGGCGGTGCCCCAGGAGGGATTCGAACCCCCGACCGGCGGATTAGAAGGCCGCTGCTCTGTCCAGCTGAGCTACTGGGGCTGGGCCGTGCCATTCTACCGGCCGGGCTCGGCGCCGTTCCTGCACAGGCGACGTCCGCGCCCGGCGGGTCCCCAGCGCGGCGGACGTGCCGGACGCCGGCCGCTCCGGGGGCGTCTGATGGGGGTGGCGGATCGACCGATGCGCCGCAGACCCGCTCCGGGCCGGGCCCGGGGCCGCGCAGAGAAGGACCCATCATGCAGGACACCATCACCATCCGCGGCTTCGTCGCCACCGACCCCGCCGTCCGCCACACCGCCTCCGGCACCACGGTGGCGGGCTTCCGCCTGGCCACCACGGAGCGGCGCTTCGACCGGGACGCCGGCACGTGGGTGGACGCCCACACCAACTGGTACAGCGTCTCCGCGTTCGGTCAGCTCGGCTCGAACACCGCGCAGTCGATCAAGAAGGGCAACCCCGTGATCGTCACCGGCCGCCTGCGGGTGCGGGACTGGTCCACGGAGGAGCGCTCGGGGACGTCCGTGGACGTCGTGGCGGACGCCGTCGGCCTGGACCTGGGCTACGGCTCGGGGGCCTTCGTGCGCAACCAGCGCGCCTCGGCGCCGCGGGAGGAGCCGCGCGAGGAGCGGGCCGCCGGCGCCGAGCCGGCCGAGGACTTCGGGGGTCCGGCCCATGACGCCTTCGCGCCGGCCCGCGCGGACCGCCCGGCCGACGACGGCGGCGAGGAGCAGGAGGGCGACGAGCGCGTGGGGGAGGAGGCGGCGCGCACCCCGGGCGTGCTCACGGCTGCCTGAGGCGAGCGGGGCGGCCGTCGGATGAGAGGAATCCGGCGGCCACCCACTAGCCTGGGACGCATGGCGGAATTCATCTACACGATGGTCAAAGCACGGAAGAAGGTCGGCGACAAGCTGATCCTGGACGATGTGACGATGTCGTTCTATCCGGGCGCGAAGATCGGCATGGTCGGCCCCAACGGCGCCGGCAAGTCCACGATCCTGAAGATCATGGCGGGGCTCGACGAGCCCTCGAACGGCGACGCCCGGCTCTCGCCCGGGTACTCCGTCGGCATCCTCATGCAGGAGCCGAAGCTGGACGAGTCCAAGACCGTCCTGGAGAACGTCCAGGAGGGCGTGGGCGAGATCTACGGCAAGATCCAGCGTTACAACCAGATCTCCGAGGAGATGGCGAATCCGGACGCGGACTTCGACGCCCTGATGGAGGAGATGGGCTCGCTGCAGACGGACATCGACGCCGCCGACGCGTGGGACATCGACTCCCAGCTCGAGCAGGCCATGGACGCCCTTCGCACGCCCCCGGCCGACGAGCCCGTGACCAAGCTCTCCGGCGGTGAGCGCCGCCGCGTGGCCCTGTGCAAGCTCCTGCTCCAGAAGCCGGACCTGCTGCTCCTCGACGAGCCCACCAACCACCTGGACGCGGAGTCCGTGCTGTGGCTCGAGCAGCACCTGGCCGCCTACCCCGGCGCCGTCGTCGCCGTGACCCACGACCGCTACTTCCTGGACCACGTGGCCCAGTGGATCTGCGAGGTCGACCGCGGCCGCCTCTACCCCTACGAGGGCAACTACTCCACGTACCTGGAGACGAAGCGCGCGCGCCTCGAGGTGCAGGGCAAGAAGGACGCCAAGCTCGCCAAGCGCCTCGCCGAGGAGCTCGACTGGGTGCGCTCCAACTCGAAGGGCCGCCAGGCCAAGTCGAAGGCCCGCCTGGCCCGCTACGAGGAGATGGCCGCCGAGGCCGAGAAGACCCGGAAGCTGGACTTCGAGGAGATCCAGATCCCGCCGGGCCCGCGCCTGGGCAACACCGTCATCGAGGCCACGGACCTGAAGAAGGGCTTCGGGGACCGCGTGCTCATCGACGGCCTGTCCTTCTCCCTGCCGCGCAACGGCATCGTGGGCGTCATCGGCCCCAACGGCGTCGGCAAGACCACGCTGTTCAAGACCATCGTGGGGCTCGAGCCCCTCGACGGCGGAGACCTCAAGGTCGGCGAGACCGTGAAGATCTCCTACGTGGACCAGTCCCGCGCGAACATCGACCCCGAGAAGTCGCTGTGGGAGGTCGTCTCGGACGGCCTGGACTACATCAAGGTCGGCAACGTGGAGATGCCCTCCCGCGCCTACGTCTCCGCGTTCGGCTTCAAGGGCCCGGACCAGCAGAAGAAGGCCGGCGTGCTCTCCGGCGGTGAGCGCAACCGCCTCAACCTGGCGCTGACGCTCAAGGAGGGCGGCAACCTGCTGCTCCTCGACGAGCCCACCAACGACCTCGACGTCGAGACGCTGACCTCGCTCGAGAACGCGCTGCTCGAGTTCCCGGGGTGCGCCGTCGTGGTCTCGCACGACCGGTGGTTCCTCGACCGCGTGGCCACGCACATGCTCGCGTACGAGGGCACCGCCGAGGACCCTGCGAACTGGTACTGGTACGAGGGCAACTTCGAGTCCTACGAGGCGAACAAGGTGGACCGCCTCGGTCCGGACGCCGCGCGCCCGCACCGCGTGACCCACCGCAAGCTCACGCGCGACTGACCGTCCCGCCGGGACGACGACGGCCCGCCTCGGACGCCCGAGGCGGGCCGTCGTCGACTGCGCGCGAGGGCCTGGTTGACGGGGGGTGTCTCAGCGGCGCCAGCTGCGGCGCAGCAGGGTCCGCATGGTCAGGCGCTGGGCGGCGTCCTGGACCTTCGCACGGGTCGCCGCATGGCCCTGCGGCAGGCGCACCATCCCCTCCTGGGCCACGGTGGCCACCAGCTCGCCCTCGCGGGTGAAGACCGAGCCCTGGCCGAGCCCGCGCGCGCCCTGGGCGCTGGGGGAGTGCTGGACGTAGAGCAGCCACTCGTCGACGCGGGCCGCACGGTGGAACCACATCGCGTGGTCCAGCGACGCGACGGACATGCCCGGCTGCACCCAGGCTACCCCGTGCTGGCGCAGGATCGGCTCGAGCAGCGTGTAGTCGGACGCGTACGTCAGGGCGGCCAGGTGCAGGCGCGGGTCGTCGGCCAGCGGCGTGAACGTCTTCATCCACACCATGTTCGTGTTCTGGGCCCGGGCCGCGCGGTCCACGTAGATGGGGGACTGGACATGGCGGATGTCGAAGGGGCGGGACCAGGACCACTCCTGCGCCACGGGGTGGCGGATGTTGCCCAGGACGTCGGCGGTGGTGGGCAGCTCCTCCGGGGCCGGGACGTCCTCGGGCATGGCCACCTGGTGGTCCACTCCCTCGGCGGGCTCCTGGAAGGAGCACGTCAGGGCGAGGATGGCCTTCTCGTTCTGGGACGCGAGCACGCGCCGCACGGAGAAGGAGCGGCCGTCGCGGAGCGTCTCCACGGTGAAGGTGATCGGCTGCAGCGCGTCCCCGGGGCGGATGAAGTACCCGTGGATCGAGTGCGCGGGCCGGGTGCCCGCCACGGTCCGCGCGGCCGCGGCCAGCGCCTGGGCGAGCACCTGACCGCCGAAGACGCGGCCGTGCGCCTGCCGCGGCGTGGTGCCGGTGAACCGCGGCTCGCCGGTGACGGGGTCCGGGCCGGCGTCTGCCAGGTCGAGGATGCCACGCAGCAGGTCGGTGGGGTCCTTCGGCGCGGAGGCGGGGCGCTTCGGGGTGCGCGGCGTCATGGGGTGCTCCCTTTCCTGGAGTGGTCCGTGCGGCGCCCGGGCCGATTCCCGGCACGGGGCGGGTCCGGGCGGGGCCGGACCTGGGACAATGCTGTCATGAGCCAGCAGCCCCCCTCCACCGGCACCCCCCGCGACCGGGACGGCGTCCCCGTCCTGACCTTCGCCGACGAGCGCGCCGTCCGCGACCTCGAGCAGTTCGCCACGCGCGCCCGCCGCGTGGCCGACACGGGGATGCGCCTGGACGTCGTCGCGGAGGCGGGGTCCTCCCGCACGCCGATGCTCGCGCAGTGGGTCTCCGTGCTGCAGCCGCAGGGTCTCGGCGACCAGGTCCCCGTGGTCCTCGGCCTGCGCACCGTTCCGCTCGCGACGGCGGACGGGGTCGCCGGACTCGACGTCGTCGTCCCGCTCGGGGCCGTGACGGAGCGCACCGCCCGCATGCGCGGGCAGGACCCGGTGGACGTCGCGTTCCCCGTCCCGCCGACCCGCGAGCAGGTCTCCTGGACCGCGTTGACGCCGCCGCGCTCCGGCTGGACCCCGGCCGCCGAGGTGGCGGACGAGGAGCTGATCGAGGTGGCCTCCCGCGGCGTGGAGGCCGTGCGGGCGGCTCTGCCCGAGAACCCCGGCGAGGCCGTGGTGCGCCAGGTCCGTGCCCGCATGTGGGGCCCCACCCTCGGCGGGGACGCCCTCCAGTTCCCCGCGGGCATGGCGTTCGGCGCGCACGCGCTGGGCTTCCTGCTCCCGGGCAGCCACGCCCGCCTGAGCACCGCCGGCCCGTGGACCCGGCTCGACACCCCGGGTGGCTTCGTCCTGGGGAGGGCCGCCGTCGCGGTCTGAGAGAGTCAGGCGGAGTTCTGCAGCGAGTGCGCCGCCCGCTCGAGGTAGTCCCACAGTTCGGCCTCGTGCAGCGGGGACAGGTCCAGGGTGTCCAGGGCGGCACGCATGTTCCGCAGCCAGGCGTCGCGGGCGGCAGGGTCGACCTTGTAGGGCGCGTGGCGCATGCGCAGGCGGGGGTGGCCCCGCTGCTCGGAGTACGTCCTCGGACCGCCCCAGTACTGCTCGAGGAACAGGCGCAGGCGCACCTCGGCGCCGGCGAAGTCCTCCTGCGGGTACATGGGCGCGAGCAGCTCGTCCTCGCGGACGCGCGAGTAGAACTCGTGCACGAGCTTCGAGAACGTCGCGTGCCCGCCGACCGCGTCGTAGAAGCTGGTCATCCGGTCGGGCGCGGTGGGCCCCGCCGTCGCCGGGCCACTCTGCGCGTCGCGCGCGCGGACCTGGTCGACGGGCGCGGGGGCGCCGTCCTTCGTGATCGGCTCCACCTCGGTGGGCCGGTTCTCCATGCCGGTCACGGCGCTCGGCCGGTTCGCGCCGCGCGGGCGCAGCACCGCGAGCGGAGCGCCCAGGCGGGAGGACAGGTCGGGGAGCCCGGACGACGTCGCGGGCCCGCTTTCCGGGCCGTGGCCGGCGACCGGCTCCACCGTCACCGGCGCGGCGAGCGAATTCGCGATGAAGCAGAGCCGGTGCGCCTCGGCGTGCAGGGCGTCGGCCTCGCCGCGGTGGGACTCGTCGGCCAGGCGCACCTCGGGGCGCAGGGTGATCGAGGCGAAGCGCCCCGCGCCGTCGCCTTCCACCTCGATCTCGCCGGACGCCGTGCAGGCCATGCCGGTCACCACGAGTCCCGAGGTCGCGGCGGCGTGCAGGTAGGAGAGCGTGTGGCACTCGGCGAGCGCGCCGAGCAGGAGGGTCTCCGGATTCCACTTCGAGTCGTCTCCGCGGAAGGGCCGGGCCGCCGACGCGTGGATCTCGCCGACGCCGGCGTCCTGGATGACCACGGAGCGGTCGTAGTCGCGGACGCCGGACGTGCCGGTCCCGCGGTCGCCGGTCCACTCGGTGCGCAGCGTGAAGGTGTGCTTCATCCTCCCAGCCTAGTGCCGCGCCAGGACGCGCCACGGGGCCGAACCCGTCGAGGGTCCGGCCCCGTGCCGGGGAGAGGCCGCGTCAGCCCGCGGCGGACACCTCGTGCACGTTCTCCTCCGCATGCGCGCGAGCGGCGAGGGCGCGGACCATCTCGTCGCGGCCCTCGGCCACCACGCGGGACAGGCCCGCGCGGGAGCCCTTCACCCGCTCGGAGAGCTCGGTCGCCCGGTCCGCCACCTCCTGGCCCACCTGCGCCGCCGGGAACCCGAGGGTCGCCGCGGTCTCGGCCATCTCGTGCGAGCGCGAGTCCCACACCTGCTCGATGCGGGAGAAGTACTCCTCGGCGTAGGGGGCGATCAGGGAGCGGTCGTGCACCCGGCCGAAGCCGATGAGCGCCTGGCGCTGCTCCGTGTTGGACAGCTCGCCGGCCACCACCCGGCGCCACGCCTCCTGCTTGGCCTCGGCGGTGGGCACGGCGGCGCGGGCCTGCAGCGCCGCGAGCGCGCCGGTGGCGGTGGCGTCGGCCTGCGCGGCCGCCGCGATCTGCTCCTCGCCCGCGCGGCCCGCGGCCACGAGCGCGGTGAGCAGCTCCCACTTCAGGTCCGTCGTGAGGTCCAGACCGGGCAGCACGCTGCGCTCGTCCACGACGGCGTCGAGGGCGTCGAGCTGCGCGCCCGTCCGTGCGTGCAGGGCGAAGGCCTTGACGAACTGCAGCTGGTTGTCCGACCCGGCCTCGGCCTGCTCCGTCAGGGCCCACAGCCGGTCCGCCACGCGCTCGCGCGCCGGGCGGGACTGCGCCTCGGGCAGGTACTGGGACAGCGACGTCGCCAGCTGGCGCAGCAGGGTCTGCACCACGGTGGAGTCCCGCTCCTCGCCGATGTTCGCCAGGATGAGCTCGGCGAACCACGCGGCCGAGGCCTCGCCGTCGCGCACGGTGTCCCATGCGGCGCCCCACAGAAGGGTGCGCGGCAGGGAGCCGTCCACGTCCTTCAGGCGGGTGGACGCGGCCTCCCACGAGGCGTCGTCGAGGCGGATCTTGGCGTAGGCGAGGTCGTCGTCGTTGGGCAGGATCAGCGCGGGGCGACGGCGGCCCGCGGCCTCCGCCACCTCGGTCAGCTCGCCCGCCACGTCCAGCTCGAAGCGGTCGGTCCGGGTCAGGCGGCCGGTCGCCTCGTCGACGTCGTAGAAGCCGACCGCGAGGCGGTGCGGGCGCAGGATGTCGTCGCCGGGCGCGGTGGGGGAGCCGTCCGGCGCGGTCTGGCGCAGGCGCAGGGAGGCGATCGTGCCGCTCGCGTCCGTGTCCACCTCCACATGAAGGGTGTTCACGCCGGAGGTCTCGAGCCACTGGCGGGTCCACTCGGAGAGGTCCCGGCCGGAGGAGGCCTCGAGCTCCGTCATGAGGTCCGGCAGCTCGGTGTTGGACCACGCGTGCTTGGCGATGTACTCGCGCACGCCGGCCATGAAGTTCTCCTGACCCACCCACGCGACGAGCTGACGAAGCACCGAGGCCCCCTTGGCGTAGGTGATGCCGTCGAAGTTCACGAGCACGTCGTCGAGGTCGCGGATCTGCGCCGTGATCGGGTGCGTGGAGGAGAGCTGGTCCTGGCGGTACGCCCAGTTCTTCTCCATCGAGGAGAACGTGGTCCACGCGCCGGTGTACTCCGTGTTCTCGGCCGCGGCGAGCGTGGACATGAACTCGGCGAAGGACTCGTTGAGCCACAGGTCGTTCCACCAGCGCATGGTCACGAGGTCGCCGAACCACATGTGGGCGAGCTCATGCAGGATGGTGATGGCGCGGCGCTCGACGACGGCCTCCGTGACCGTGCCGCGGAAGACGTAGCTCTCGAGGAACGTCACGCAGCCGGCGTTCTCCATGGCGCCCGCGTTGAACTCCGGCACGAAGAGCTGGTCGTACTTCTCGAACGGGTAGGGGTGGCCGTACTGCGCCTCGAAGAACTCGAAGCCGCGACGGGTGAGGTCGAAGACGGCGTCCGCGTCGAGGTGCTCGAAGAGGGAGGCGCGGCAGTACACGCCGAGGGGGATGGTGCGGCCGTCCGCGCTGCTCAGCTCGGAATGCGTGGACCTGTACGGGCCGGCCACGAGGGCGGTGATGTAGGAGGAGATGCGCGGGGTGGGGGCGAACTCCCACACGGCGGCGTCCACGCCGCCGAGGCTGTCCTCGTTCTCGACGCGGCCCAGCGGGCGGCGGGACGTCTCCGGCTGGTTGGAGACGACGGCCCAGTGCGCCGGCGCCGTGACCCTGAACGCGAAGGACGCCTTCAGGTCCGGCTGCTCGAACACGGGGAACATGCGGCGGGAGTCCGGCACCTCGAACTGGGTGTAGAGGTACACCTCCTGGTCCACCGGGTCCACGAAGCGGTGCAGGCCCTCACCGGTGGTCGAGTAGTCGCCCTCGGCCTCCACCACGAGCGTGTTCTGCGCGGCCAGCGGGCCGACGGCCACGCGGGCGCCGTCGAAGTCCGCGACGTCAAGGCGTTCGCCGTTGAGCGTGACCGCGCGGGGCGCCGTCGTCGCCACCCAGTCGATCCACGTGCTCGAGCCCACCGCGTCCTCGCTCGCCGCGAAGGTGACGGTGCTCGTCACGGCGAAGCGCTCGGCGCCGCGGGTGAGGTCCAGGCTCACCTCGTAGGCGTCCACGGTCAGGGCGGCGGCGCGCTGCGCGGCCTCCTCGCGGGTGATGTTCAGGCGTGCGGAGCTCACGGAACCTCCAGGGGTAGGCAAGGGACGACGACGGCCGGTGCGGGATGTGCCCCGGCTCACTGCCCGCCATTGTGTCACCTGGCCCGGGCGTCGTGGACGGCGCACCGCAGAGCGGGCCGGCCGGTGTGCTCAGCCCCCGATCTCGGCCAGTCGGGTCGCCGCCGCACGCAGCACCTCAGCCACCTCGGGCACGCGTGCCGGCGGCATCCGCTGCTCGGCCGCCGAGGCCGTGAGGGACACCTGGGGGATGCTTCCCGTCCGCGCCGGAATGCCACAGGCGACTCCGGCCACCCCGGGCACGACCGGCACACCGCCGCACCACCCCTGCTCGTCCATCTGACGCAGCAGGGTGTCCAGCAGGTCGTGCAGGGCTCCGTCATCCGTCAGGTTCCAGCGACGGGGAGGCCGGGCGACGACCGCGTCCACCTCCGCTCGCCGGCGCTCGGGCGGCAGGGAGGCCAGGAGCGCGATGCCGGCGTACCCGGCGGCAAGCCGCTTGACCTCGCCGACCTCCACGGTGAAGACGCGCACGGGGGAGTCGCCGTCGCATCGCAGGAGGTAGGCCACTCCGCCCGCGGCCCGTGCCGCCAGGTAGACCGTGTCCCCCAGCTCGTCCGCGGCGGCCTGGACCACGGCCCGGCTGGCCTCGCGTTCGATCAGGCACCGCGGCGTCACCGGTTCGAACCCGACGGGGCCCCACCGATCGCCGAGTGCATAGGCGGCCCCACGTCGGGTCACGGCACCCTCCTCGGCCAGGTCGGCCAGCAGTCGATGGGCGGTGGGCTGGGGCAGACCCGTCCGCTGGACGAGCTGGCTCAGCCGCAGGCCGGCGGGTCCGGCCTCGTGCAGCAGGCGCATCACGAGGGCGGCACGGGGCAGGACGCCGGTGGGCGGGGTCATAGGGGTCACCGGTCCATCGTGCCGCAGCTCCGGCGTCAGAGATAGTTCCATCTAATGGACTAAATGACTGCCGCCCCTGCTTGCAATGTGAGAACTGAACGCGCCATGCTGGGAAATGTAGGGCGCGTCACATCGCAGGTGTCGGGTCCAATAGTCCACATATCGGTTTCCAGGAGGAGCCCCATGCCACTGACCGCATCGACCGTCACGCGCACCGTCAGCGTGGACGGTGCCTCCGTCACCTGCCACGACTCGGTGACACCCGGGGAGCTCGACCGGCCTCTCGTGCTGGTCCACGGCACGGGCGGGACGACCGACTCGCACTTCGGCCACCTGTTCCCGATGATGGCCACGCGGACACGCGTCATCGCCGTGGACTGGGCGCCGACGGCCGACCCCGCCGCGGACCTGACCGTCGACCTGCTGGTCGGCCAGGTGCGGGCTGCCGTCGATGATCTCCTCGGCCCCGACGCCGCCTTCGACCTGCTGGGCTACTCGCTCGGCGCCGTCGTGGCCGGGCAGCTGGCCGCCGACCTCGGTCGCCGTGTGGAGAACCTCGTGCTCGTGGCCGGCTGGGCGACGACGGATGTCCACCAGCGCCTGCGCAACGAGGTCTGGCGGCACCTGTACGCCACGAGCCCTGATGCCCTGGCCCGTTACACGGCCTTCTGCGGCCTGTCCCCGCTGGCCCTGCGCTCCCTGACCCCGGCCATGCTCGACGGGGCGCTCGCCTCCCTGACCGCGGACGAGTTCACCGCCCGGCAGATGGACCTGAACGCCCGCGTGGACGTCGCCGACCGTCTCTCCGCCGTCACCGCGCGGACACTGATCGTCTCCTGCGCCGAGGACATCATGGTCCCGCCCCATCACCAGTACGAGCTGCTCGGCATCATCGACGACGCGCGGCTGACGACCATGACGAGCGGCCACGCCTTCTTCCTCGAGCGCCCGGCAGAACTCATGCAGATCGTCGACCTGCACCTGCGCGAGCCGGACCGCCATCCGGCCGGCGCGATCATCCCCGAGACCCACGCCTGAGAGAGGGGCCAGCCATGACCACCGCCATGACCACCACCACCGACGTGCGCCCCGCACCGCGCGACGAGTCCGCCGAGATCCTCATCATCGGCTCCGGATTCGCCGGCCTCGGCATGGGCGCCCAGCTGCGGCGTCACGGCCGCGAGGACTTCCTCATCCTGGACCGCGCCCAGCAGGTCGGCGGGACCTGGAGGGACAACACCTACCCGGGTGCCGCGTGCGACGTCCCGAGCCACCTCTACAGCTTCTCCTTCGCGCCGAACCCGCAGTGGTCGGGCTTCTACACACCGGGTCCGGAGATCCAGGACTACCTCGTGCGCTTCTCCGAGGACGAGGGCCTCACCCCGCACCTGCGTCTCGGGGCGGACATGCTCGAAGCGCACTGGGACCCCGAGACGGAGCGGTGGACGGTGCGGACGCCGCGCGGGACCTACACGGGACGCTGGCTCATCATGGGCACCGGGCACCTCGCCGACCCCCGCCTGCCGGACGTCCCGGGTCTCGACGCCTTCGAGGGCGAGGTCATCCATTCCGCCCGCTGGGACCACACGGTGGACCTGAAGGGCAAGCGTGTCGCCGTCGTCGGCACCGGCGCCTCCGCGATCCAGGTCATCCCCGAGCTGGCGGCGACGGCGGCCGAGCTCTTCGTCTTCCAGCGCACCCCAGCGTGGGTCACCCCGCGCGTGGTCAAGCCGTACTCCGCGGCCGTGCGGCGCATGTTCGAGCGCGCCCCGCACACCATGCAGCGCGAGCGCGACGACATCTTCTGGTTCGCCGAGTCGAACTATGCCCAGCGCCGCGGTGTGCCGGCCGCGCTGGACCAGGTCCGGGCCCAGGCCCTCGGGCACCTGGCCGCCGCGGTCTCTGACCCCGAGCTCCGCGAGCGCCTCACGCCGCGGTACCTGCCGGGCTGCAAGCGTGTGCTCGTCTCCAACGACTACTACCCGGCCATGGCCCGGGACAACGTCACCCTGGAGGACAGCGCGCTGGACCGCGTCGAGGGGAGCCGGCTGTTCGGCGTGAGCGGTCACGGGTACGAGGTCGACGCCGTCGTCCTCTGCACCGGCTTCGAGGCGGCCCAGCCGCCGTTCGCGGACCGCGTCCACGACGGTGAGGGCCGCTCCCTGGCCGATCACTGGAGCAGCGGCATGGCGGCGTTCGACTCCACGGCCGTGGCGGGATTCCCGAATCTGTTCGCCATCAACGGGCCGAACACCTCGCTGGGGCACAACTCGATCGTCTACATCATCGAGTCGCAGATCGCGTACATCTTGGAGGCCCTGGACCGGGCGGAGCACGACGGGATCCGGACGATGGTCCCCGAGACACTCGCCCAGGAGGAGTACGTGGACCGTCTCCAGGAGCGGGCCGCCACCTCGGTGTGGCTCGTGGACGGCGGCTGCCACTCCTGGTACGTCGACCCCCGCTCGGGCAAGTTGACGCTGATCTGGCCCGACTACGCCTACGACTTCCGCGCCCGCAACGGCCACTTCACCGGGGAGGGCTTCCTCTCCTCGGCGAGCGGGGAGCCCGAGCCCATGCCGGTGCGCGAGCCCGAGCGATCGGTCGCGCTGATCTGAGCCGGCCCGCCCCGGGACAGGGGGTCGGGTGGGGCCGTCAGTAGACTGACCCCACCCGACCGTCGTCCTTCTGGAGGAGTCTGCGCATGCGCGTCCACATCGCCACCGACCACGCCGGCATGGAGCTGTCCGCCCACCTGGTGGAGCACCTCACCGCCGCCGGCTACGAGATGGTGGACCACGGACCCACCGAGTACGACGCGCAGGACGACTACCCGGGCTTCTGCATCAACGCCGCCCGCGCCGTCGTCGCCGACCGCGAGCAGGGAGTGGACTCCCTCGGCATCGTCCTCGGCGGCTCCGGCAACGGTGAGCAGATCGCCGCGAACAAGGTGCAGGGCGTCCGCGCCGCGCTGGCCTGGAACCTCAGCACCGCGAAGCTCGCCCGCGAGCACAACGACGCGAACGTCGTCGCCGTGGGCGGCCGGCAGCACAGCCTCGAGGAGGCCACCGCGATCATCGAGGCGTTCCTCGCCGAGCCCTTCAGCGAGGACGAGCGCCACGTGCGCCGCATCGGCAAGATCGCGCGCTACGAGGTGACCGGCGAGGTCGTGATGTGAGTGCCTGAGGGGCACTCCATCCACCGTCTCGCGCGGCAGTTCACCGACGTCTTCGGCGGCGAGACCCTGGGCGCCTCGAGCCCGCAGGGGCGGTTCACCGAGGGCGCGGCGCTGATCGACGGGCGCGTCCTCGAGCGCGCGTGGGCGCACGGCAAGCACTTCTTCGCCGACGTCGAGGACGGTCTGTCGCTCAACGTCCACCTCGGCATGTACGGGGCATGGACCTTCGGCGGGGACGAGACGTTCGCCGCAGCCTCGTCCATCGGCGCGCCGCGGCGCATCGGGGAGCGGGAGGTGCAGGGCGGCCCGGCCACATCCGGCCTCGCCCACGACGACGGCTGGGTCATCCCGCCGCCACCGGCCCCCACGGTGCGCTTGCGCCTGCGCTCCGCGCACGGCTGGGCGGATCTGATCGGGGCCGCGCAGTGCCGGCTGCTCACCGCCGACGAGGTGGAGCAGGTGACCGCGACGCTCGGTCCCGACCCCCTCAACGGTGACGACCCCACCCCCTTCCTGCGGCTCGCCGCCCGCACGAGGCGGCCGATCGGCGTCGTGCTCATGGACCAGTCGGCCGCGAGCGGGATCGGCAACATCTTCCGTGCCGAGGCCCTGTTCCGCGCCGGGATCGACCCGTGGAGACCCGCGAGGGACGTGGGGGAGGAGGCGCTGTGCGCCCTGTGGGACGACAACGCCGCGCTCATGCGCGAGGGCGTGCGTCTCGGACGCATCGTGACGACGCGCCCCGAGCACCGGCCCGGCGTTCCCGCCGAGGAGGCGTGGCCCGAGCATGCGACCTACGTCTACCACCGCCACGGCCGGCCGTGCCTGGTGTGCGGGCGGGATGCGATCGTGGTGGAAGAGATGGCCGCGCGGAAGCTGTACCGCTGCACCGTGTGCCAGACGTGACCGTGCCGAGGCCGACCGTCGTCCGTCCTGTGGGGCGGCGGTCGGCCCGCTCCGTCAGCGGGGCGTGTCGGCGCGCCGGCCGACCGGTCCGGCGGCCGCCCGCAGGGTGCGCTCCCCGCGGCGGGTGACGTAGGAGAACGCGTGCACCGGCTCGATGCCGCGCACGACGCGCGGATCGGGCACGGCCGCCGTCGGCAGCGGGGCCGGGTGCCAGTCGGCCTGCACGCGTTCCGGCGTGACGTCCACGCAGACCCAGCCGTGTCCGATCCCGTCCAGGTGCTTCACGTGGGGGTTCATGGCCTGGAGGGCGCCGGTGAGCTGACGGGTGCGTGTCACGCCGCCCACCGGGTCGGCCGTGCCGCCGCTGAACTCGAAGAAGCCGTCGCTGGAGACGGAGGGGCAGACGAACTCGACGCCGGTCGAGCGCTCGCCAGGGTCGGCGACCAGCTCGTTCGCCCGCGAGGAGTGGGTGTCGCCCGTGAGGACCACGGCGTCGGCACGCGCCTGGCACAGGGAGTCGACCATGTCCCGCTGCGCCGGTCGATAGCCGTCCCACTGGTCGGCGTTGACGATCGTCGCGCCTGACGCCCCGAGCGCGGCCCCGGGCCACAGCACCCGCGTCATCACGATCTGCTGGCCGATCGGGTGCCACAGCTCCGCGGCGCGGCGCACGCCGTCCTGCAGCCACCGGGTCCGGGCGGGCTCGGTGAGCACGCGGGCCGGATCCTCCATGACCGCGTCGGTCACCGGATTCCCCAGGGGCAGGAAGCCGCAGGCCCGGCGGGACCGGTTCTGGCGGGTGTCGGCGATGCTGAGCTGGGCGAGGTCGCCGAAGGGGAACCGGCGGAAGCAGCGGGTCCCCTCGTGCGGCACCGACTGGTCGGGCAGCCGCACCGGCGTCCACTCGAGGTAGGCCTGGAGCGCGGACGCCCTACGGGCCGCGTCGTCGCCCTCGCCCAGCTGGTGGTTCTGGGCGCCGTCGGCCCACGCGTCGCTCGTGATCTCGTGGTCGTCGACGATCGTGATCCAGGGAAGCGCCCGGTGCGCGGCCTGCTGGTCCGGGTCGGACTTCTGGAGGGCGTGGCGACGTCGGGGGCCGTCTGGGTGCGGCCGACCGGGCTGTGCTCGCCCCGCGCGCTGAACCGGTACCAGTAGCGCGTGCAGGGGCCCAGGCCGTCGACGTCGACCTTGACGGTGTGGTCGGAGGCGGCGCTCGTCTTGACGTGGCCGCGGCGAACCACGCGCTTCATGTCGGGGTCGCGGGCCACCTCCCTCTGCACCACGAGCGGCTTGCCCAGGCCCGAGCCGGGGGTGGCCGCCCGGCCTCCGCGGCCGGGATCGGGGGAGTGGCGCGGGTCCAGATGACCACGCGGTCCGCCAGGGGAACGCCGGAGGCCACGCCGTAGCCGAAGACGTCGGTGCGGGCGGGGGCCGTCGCCGCGGCGGCGTCGGCCTTCCGCAGGGTGATGGCGGCGGTGCCGGCGACGGCAGCGGCGCACTGGAGGAGACCGCGGCGGGAGACGGCGGAGACGAAGGAGAAGTCCATGGCGGCCGTTCTACGCGCGGGGTGCGATGACGGGGCGACCACGGCGTGAATGATGCAGGCCCACCGGGCGAACGGCGGGTGCCGCGCGCCCCTGCGGCACCGTCGTTCGCCTGGGATGGTGAACACCACCTCAAGCCACCGGTGACGTGAAGCCTGCGAAGGGGCGCGACCCCCCAGGTCAGCGGGGTATTCCTGGACGCAGAGGTGCCCAATTTGTTGTGCGGGGCTGTGCCTATACTCTTCTCGGCGTTGTCGGGAGGGCGGACCGGCTCTCAGTTGAAGCGCTGGCCCACCACCACCCGTACACCAGCAGAGGACTTCGCATGCCGCACCCGGCCACTCCTGTCTCCCGCTCTTCCGTCGTCCGCGGCCTGGCCTGGAGCGTGCCCGCCGTGGCTGCCGTCGCCGCGGCCCCGTTCGCCGCCGCGTCACCGAGCGTCGTGTACACGGTGGCGTTCGCCGCCTCCGGCGCCGGCACCGCCACCCCCGTCGCGACCACGCCGCCTGTGACGCCCGCTCCGCCCACGCTGCTCGTCGGTGTCGCGGCATCGAGCGGGGGCACCATCCGCGGTGCGGGCAGCGCCATCACGATTTCGGGCTCCACGACGGTGACCTTCACCTTCGACCGTGCGGTCACCAACATCACCTTCACCCTCTCCGGGATCAATGCCGTGCTGAACAGCGGCGCGAAGGGGTTCCAGGATGAGGTCGCGCTCACCCCGGCACCGACCAGGGCGACGCTCTCCAACGGCGCGACGGGCGCCGGCACCACCGCTTCGCCGTACACGGTCACTGCCGAGGGCGTGAACGGCACGGTGGCAGTGACCCTTGCCGGACCTATCCGCTCGTTCAGCCTGAAGCTCTCCTCGGCCCGTGGCTCGGCCACTCCCAGCATCGATCTGCTCAACATGCGGTTCAACGCGGCGGTCTGACCTGCGCGCCAAGCCGACGTCGGCTGGCCCGTCCTGAACCGGCGCACACGACGAGGGGCCCGGCACACTGTGCCGGGCCCCTCGTCGTGTGCGCCGGGCGGGGCCGCACTCAGCGCGCCGAGTGCTCCACCGGCTCTGCATGGTCCGCGCTCCGGCGCGTCAGGCTCGCGGCAAGCGTGAGCCCGAGCAGCACCAGCATGCCCAGGGGGATCACGGCGCCCGTGGCCGCGTTGACCCATCCGTCCCCGAAGGCGTTCGCCAGGTGCTTGGACGTGTACGCGAGAGCGGCCAGCGTGAGGCCGGCGACCGTCACCGCGGCGATCCGCAGCGCACGGTTCCGCGCCCCGGCCGTCACCGCGAGCACCGCGTAGAGGAACACGGGCCACCACACGAAGTGGTGCACCCAGCTGATGGGGGAGATCAGCAGCGGGACGGCACTGGTCAGGCCCAGGAGGACGATCCGGTCCTGTCCGCGCTCCCGCCGGAGCAGGACGGCCACGAGGCCGATCACCACGGCGACGCCGAGCAGCCACGGGAGCGTCTCGTGCTCCGTGAAGCGCGCGAGCATCCCGCGCACGGACGCGTTGTCGATGTAGTCGATCCCGCCCACGCGGGAGGGGTCCCGCAGGACCGAGGTCCAGAACCGCCAGGTGGGCTCCGGGGCCGCGAGGAAGCCGATGGCCTGCGTGGCCAGGAAGGCGCCTCCGGCCAGCAGGATGGTGCGGAACCGGCCCAGCATGAGGGGCAGCAGGAGGAGGGCCAGCGGGGTCAGCTTGATGCCGGCGGTCACGCCCACGGCGACGGCGAACCACGCCCACGGATGACGGCGCGAGGCGAGCGCGAGGTAGACCGAGGCCATGAGCACCACGTTGATCTGGCCATAGGTGAGCGTCTCACGGCCGGGCATGGCGAGGAGCGCCACGACGGTGAGCACCCAGGCGGGCACCCGCCACCGGGGCAGGGCCGCGCGCAGGCGTCCGGTCAGGTCGCGGCTGACCAGGTGCATCAGCACGGCGGTGAGCACCGTCAGCACGCCGAGGGAGACGGGCAGCGGGACCAGGGTCAGCGGGGTGAACAGCAGGGCCGCGAAGGTGGGGTATGTGAACGGCAGCCCCGGATCGCCCACCGGGCCCAGGATCGGGGCGTAGAGGTCCGCCTCCGGGTCCAGCAGGGCCAGGCCGCCCTCGCGGTACACGGCGAGGTCGAGCCCGCTCCCCGGCGTGAGGAGGACGGTGAGCAGGGCGGCGGCGACGGGGATCGCCCAGGCCGCGGCACGGGCGGCCGGGGAGGACGGCGCGGGGGCGGTGTGCCGGTGGGACACGATCGGGTGCTCCTTCGCTCGGATCGGCTCACGACCTGGGCGGAGGACGCCGACATGAAGAAGTCCCGGTCGCCGCCGTGGAGATGACGGCGGACCGGGACGGACGAGGGGATGACGGGAATCGAACCCGCGTAGCCAGTTTGGAAGACTGGGGCTCTACCATTGAGCTACATCCCCGGGCCATCCGCGAGGATCGCGGACCAGCGCCAGCCAGACTAGCACGGAGGCGCCATGCCGCTTCGTCCCCCCTCACCCGGTGCCGCCGCCCGCGGCCTCCGCTCCGTCGTCCCCGTCCGGCGCCGCCTGCCGCTCGCCGGTCGCACCGTGCTCGTCACCGGTGCCGGCTCCGGGATCGGCCGCCTCATGGCCCTCGGTGCGGCGGAGCGGGGCGCGGCCCGCGTGCTCGTGTGGGATCGGGACGAGGCGGCCGCGCTCGCCGTCGCGCAGGAGGCCACGTCCCGGGGCGCCCAGGGCGTCGCCGAGCGGATCGACGTCACGGACGCCCCCGCCGTCGCCGCGGCCGCCGAGCGCGCGGGCGAGGTGGACGTGGCCGTCAACAACGCGGGCGTCGTGACCGGCGCGCGCCTCGAGGACGCCACGGAGGAGGGGATCCGCCGCACCTTCGAGGTGAACGCGCTGGCTCCCTATTGGCTCACCCGCGCGGTGCTCCCCGGGATGCGGGCGCGGGGGCGCGGGGCGATCGTCACGGTGGCCTCGGCCGCCGGGCTCGTGGGCGTCGCCCGGCAGACCGACTACTCGGCCTCCAAGCACGCCGCCGTCGGCTTCGCCGAGTCGCTGGGCGCCGAGCTCCGCAAGGAGGGCAGCCCCGTCACCTCGCTCGTCGTGTGCCCGTACTACGTCAGCACCGGCATGTTCGACGGCGTCCGCACCCGCACCCCCGCGCTCCTGCCGATCCTGCGGCCGGAGGCGGTGGCCGACGCGGTGCTGGACGCGGTGGAGGCGGGCCGCCGTCGGCTCCTCCTGCCCCGGGCCGTGGGGCTCATCGCCCCCCTGCGCGCCCTGCCCGGCGGCGCCTTCGACGCCGCCATGGACGTCCTCGGCGTCAATGCCACCATGGACGCGTTCACGGGCCGGTCGGCGCCGACGGCTCCGCCCCCGGTTTTCGCCCCGGACCGCGCGGCGCGCTAGGATTCCACAGTCTGCCCTGCAGGCAGCGTCTCGGGTTCCCGGCGTGCGATCGCGTGAGCCCGACCGGCGTCATCTCCAGACGACGGGGTGTAGCTCAGCTTGGTAGAGCGCGCGCTTTGGGAGCGTGAGGCCGCAGGTTCAAATCCTGTCACCCCGACACTGTCGTCACATCCATCCGTCATCCAGTGCAACAGGAGCCATCCGTGGTCAAGTCCACCGCAGAGAACCTCAGCCCGACCCGCGTCAAGCTGACCGTCGAGGTGCCGTTCGAGGAGGTGAAGCCCGCGCTGGACAAGGCGTTCAAGGACATCGCCCAGCAGGTCCAGATCCCCGGCTTCCGTGCCGGCAAGGTCCCCGCGCGCATGATCGAGCAGCGCTTCGGACTCGAGGCCGTGGTGGACCAGGCCGTCAACGAGGGCCTGAACACGTGGTTCACGCAGGCCGTCTCGGAGGCCGAGGTCACCCCGATCTCCCGCCCCGAGGTGGACGTGACCGCCTCCCCGGACTCCGCGAACCGCGAGGCCCCGGTGGCCTTCACCGCCGAGTTCGACGTGCGCCCCACCATCGAGCTGCCCGACTACAAGGGCCTCAAGGTCACCGTGGAGCCCGCCGCCGCCTCGGAGGAGGACGAGCAGAGGGCCCTCGACGCCCTGCGAGCCCGCTTCGGCACCCTCAAGGACGTGGACCGTCCCGCGGGCAAGGACGACTTCGTCACCGTCTCGCTGACCGCCATCGTGGACGGCGAGCAGGTCGACCAGGCCGAGGGCCTCTCCTACCAGGTGGGCGCCGGCACCATGCTCGACGGCATCGACGAGGCCCTCGACGGCCTGTCCGCCGGCGAGGACGCCACCTTCGAGACCACCCTCAACGGCGGCGAGCACGACGGCCGCACCGCCACCGTGAAGGTGCAGCTCACCGCCGTGAAGGACCGCGAGCTGCCCGAGGCCGACGACGACTTCGCCCAGCTGGCCTCCGAGTTCGACACGATCGAGGAGCTGAAGGCCGACCTCAAGAAGAAGGCCGCCGAGGACGCCGTGACCCGTCAGGGCGTCGAGGCGCGCGACAAGGTCCTCGAGGAGCTGGGCAAGCTCGTCGAGGTGCCCGTGCCGGACGGCGTGATCGCAGAGCAGCTCGAGCAGCACTTCTCCGCGGGCGGCCACGAGTCCGGTGACGACCACGACACCCCGGAGCACCGCGCCGAGCTGGAGAAGAACACCCGCGAGGCGTTCGCCAACGAGGTCCTCCTCGACGAGGTCGCCGAGGCAGAGTCCGTGACCGTGGACCAGGGCGAGCTGATCGAGTACATCATCGCCACGTCCTCCGAGTACGGCATGGACCCGAACCAGTTCGCCATGATGCTCGACCAGGCTGGCCAGATCCCGATGATCATGGGCGAGGTCCGCCGCCGCAAGGCGCTGGCCGAGGTGCTCAAGCACGCCGAGGTCACCGACACCGAGGGCAACGCCGTGGACCTCACGGCGTTCGTGACCCCGGGCGGCGCCGACGCCGTGGAGGCCCCGGTGGAGGACGCCCCCGCCGAGGAGCAGCCGGCCGAGAAGCCCGCGAAGAAGGCCCCGGCCAAGAAGGCGGCCGCCAAGAAGGACGAGGCGAAGAAGGACGAGGCGAAGAAGGACGAGGCCGCGGCCGAGTCCGAGGAGCCCACCGAGGCCTGATCCTCCTGCGGGCCCGTGCCCGCCGTGCACCGGCGCCCCCGTCCCCTGTGGACGGGGGCGCCGGTGCGTCCGCCGCCGGGCGGCGTCGTCGACCTGCGCCAACAGCGAAACGCCCCCGGCACGTCCTCGCGCGGCGAGGGCGCCCGGATAGTGTCGACCTCGATCAGGGACCCGTCTCCGCGCCCGAAGCGGCGCACGGACGGGGGCCAGCGAAGCATCTCGACAGGAAGGCAGCAGTGATGACTGACATCACCCCCCGCATGACCTCGGTGGATCCCGAGCAGCGCGAGGACTACCTCTACAAGCGGCTGCTGCAGGAGCGCATCGTCTGGCTCGGTTCGGACGTGCGCGACGACAACGCGAACGCGATCTGCTCCCAGCTGCTCCTGCTCTCCGCGGAGGACCCGGAGAAGGACATCTACCTGTACATCAACTCGCCGGGCGGCTCCGTCACGGCGGGCATGGCGATCTACGACACCATGCAGTACATCCCGAACGACGTCGTGACCGTGGCCACCGGCCTCGCGGCGTCGATGGGCCAGTTCCTGCTCGCATCGGGCGCGAAGGGCAAGCGCTACGCGACCCCTCATGCCCGCATCCTCATGCACCAGCCCTCGGGCGGCATCGGCGGCACGGAGTCGGACATCCGCATCCAGGCACAGCTCATCCTGCACATGAAGCGGGTCATGGCCGAGCTCACCGCGGAGCAGACCGGCCAGTCCGTCGAGACCATCCTCGAGGACAATGCGCGTGACAAGTGGTTCACCGCCGCGGAGGCCCGGGAGTACGGCTTCATCGACCACATCGCCGAGCGGGCGTCGTCCGTGTCCGGCGGCGGCGGCGTCCAGGGCTGACTCCTTCCGCTCCCGGCCCCATCCAGACCCTCTCGAGGAGACCTTCCATGACCCCGTTCCCCGCCGGGCTCCCCACCGGGACGCCCTCCGCCACCGCTCCCAGCGCCCGCTACATCCTGCCGCAGTTCGAGGAGCGCACTCCCTACGGCTTCAAGCGCCAGGACCCCTACGCCAAGCTCTTCGAGGACCGCATCGTCTTCCTGGGCTCGCAGGTGGACGACGCGTCGGCCGACGACGTGATGGCGCAGCTGCTCGTCCTCGAGGCGATGGACTCCGAGCGTGACATCACGCTCTACATCAACTCCCCGGGCGGCTCGTTCACGGCCATGACGGCGATCTACGACACCATGCAGTTCATCCGGCCCGAGGTGCAGACCGTGTGCCTCGGCCAGGCTGCCTCCGCCGCGGCGGTGCTGCTGGCCGCCGGCGCCCCCGGCAAGCGCCTCGCGCTGCCCAACGCCCGCGTGCTGATCCACCAGCCGGCGATGCAGGGCGACCAGGGCACGGCCACGGACCTGGAGATCCACGCGCAGGAGATCAACCGCATGCGCGTCTGGATGGAGCAGACCCTGGCCTCGCTCACCAACCGGACCCCGGAGGAGGTCTCCCGGGACATCGACCGGGACAAGTTCCTCTCGGCCGACCAGGCCCTCGAGTACGGCCTGGTCGACGAGGTGCTCCCCTCCCGCAAGATCACCCGTCCGTCCGCCTGAGCCGACCGTCACGAGGGTCCGCCGCCGCATCGCGGGCGGGCCCTCGCGGCGTCCCGGGTGTCCGCCCCTTAACGCGTCCGGGTCCCCGCGTATCCTGGAGCGAGTCCGACAACGGAGTCGTCCGCCACGGGACACGACGCCGTCCATCCCGCCCATCTCGAGGAGACCACCATGGCGCGTATCGGAGAGAGCGCGGATCTGCTGAAGTGCTCGTTCTGCGGCAAGAGCCAGAAGCAGGTCCGCAAGCTCATCGCCGGCCCGGGGGTCTACATCTGCGACGAGTGCATCGAGCTCTGCAACGAGATCATCGAGGAGGAGCTGGGGGAGGCCGCCGAGTCGGACGAGCTGGTGCTCCCCACGCCGCAGGAGATCTTCGACCACCTGGAGCAGTTCGTGGTGGGTCAGGAGGCGGCCAAGCGCTCCCTCGCGGTGGCCGTCTACAACCACTACAAGCGCGTGCGCAGCCCGCAGGACCGCGGGGCGGACCTCGCGGAGCGGCTGTCGGGGCATGACGACCTGGCGGACGTGGAGATCGGCAAGTCCAACATCCTCATGGTCGGGCCCACGGGCTCCGGCAAGACCTACCTGGCCCAGACCCTCGCGCGGAAGCTGAACGTGCCCTTCGCCGTCGCGGACGCCACGAGCCTCACCGAGGCCGGCTACGTGGGCGAGGACGTGGAGAACATCCTCCTCAAGCTCATCCAGGCCGCGGATCACGACGTGAAGCGCGCCGAGCAGGGGATCATCTACATCGACGAGATCGACAAGATCTCCCGCAAGTCCGAGAACCCCTCCATCACCCGGGACGTCTCGGGCGAGGGCGTGCAGCAGGCGCTCCTGAAGATCCTCGAGGGCACGGTGGCCTCCGTGCCGCCGCAGGGCGGTCGCAAGCACCCGCACCAGGAGTTCCTGCAGATCGACACGTCCAACGTCCTGTTCATCGTCGCCGGCGCCTTCGCCGGGCTGGACGAGATCATCGGCTCCCGGGCCGGCCGCAAGGGGATCGGGTTCGGCGCGCCGCTGAACCACCTGGGGGCGGGGGAGACCTCCTACGCGGACGTCCGCCCGGAGGACCTCCTCAAGTTCGGCCTCATCCCGGAGTTCATCGGCCGCCTGCCCGTCATCACCACGGTGGAGGACCTCACGCGGGAGCAGCTCGTCCGCGTCCTCACCGAGCCGAAGAACGCCCTGCTGAAGCAGTACCGGAAGATGTTCCTCATGGACGGCGTCGAGCTGGAGTTCGAGCCGGACGCGCTCGAGGCCGTCGTCGAGCTGGCCGAGGCCCGCGGCACCGGCGCACGAGGGCTGCGCTCCATCATGGAGAACGTCCTCAAGCCCGTGATGTTCGAGCTGCCCTCCCGCACGGACGTCGGGACCGTGGTGGTCACCGGGGACGCCGTGCGCGGAGACGCCGAGCCCCTGCTCATCCCGGCCGAGGTGGAGCGCCGCCGCCGCGGCCGCAGCGCCTGACGGCACCGCCTGACCCACCGCGTCCGCACCGCAGCACCGTTACCGAGAGAGGCCCCTCATGACCGAGACCCCGCAGACCCCCGTCGTCGACTTCTACTTCGACCCCACGTGCCCGTTCGCCTGGATCACCTCCCGCTGGATGCTCGAGGTCGAGCAGGTCCGGGACGTCGAGGTGCGCTTCCACCAGATGTCCCTCTACATGCTCAACGAGGGCCGCGAGCTGGACCCGGACTACCGCCGCCACACGGACGAGGGGCTCATCCCCGGCCGCGCCACCCTGCACGTGGGCACCGAGCGCCCCGAGCTGCTCGCCGACTGGTACACGGCGCTGGGCACCCGCATCCACGAGCAGGGGAACAAGGACTACGAGGCGGTCATCGCCGAGGCCGCCGAGGAGCTCGGCTTGGACACCACCGCCGTCCTGGAGTCCACCCGCACCGACGCCGCCGACGATCACCTCCGCGAGGCGCAGCGCAGGGCCGAGGAGCTGGTGGGGAACGACGTCGGCACCCCGGTCGTGGCCCTCGAGGGGACCGCGTTCTTCGGCCCCGTGATGACCCGCATCGCGCGCGGCGAGCAGGCCGGCCGCATCTTCGACGGCGCCGTGGCGCTGGCCGAGTTCCCGTACTTCTACGAGCTCAAGCGCGCCCGCACGACGAGCCCCGAGTTCGACTGATCCTGGGGCTCCTGCCGCGGAGCACCGCAGGCCCGGCAGCTGCTCCCTCGAGCAGAGGTCGGGCCTGCGGCGTGTGCGGGGTCCTCGCGGGCCTCAGAGCGCCCGGGCGATCCGTCCCGCCGAACGGATCATCGGGATCTGCAGGGGCAGGCGGCCGAAGGCCATGGCGCGGAAGGGGGCCGAGGCGTGCCGGGCCCGCCAGGCCATCCACATGTTGCCCGGCCACACGGCCACGAACAGCGCCTGGGCGGCGCGCGCCCCCACCCTCCGCGTCCTGGGGGCGGCGAGCAGCCCGGCCACCGCCAGCTCGGCCACACCCGAGCCGAGGGTCCACGCCCGCGCGGAGCCGGGCAGAGCCGGCGGGATGAGGCCGTCGAACATCTCGGGCTTCACGAAGTGCAGCACGCCCATGCCGGCGAGCACGCCGGCGGTGCGGCGGGCGGTGCGGTGCGCGCCGGCGGACCCGCGGCGCGGATCCGGCGGCGGGGTGGCGGTGGGGCGGGGAAGGAGTCGCATGCGGCCAGTCTCCCGCATCAGACCGCCCCGGCCGCTCACGCCGCCCCGAGCCACACGAGCTGCGCCCCGGCGTGGCCCGCCTGGATCGCGACGACCACGCCCGCGAGGGCGGCCACGAGGGTGAGCACGGCCAGCACGGTGTGGACGACGGGTCGATTCTCACCGAACGCCCGCGTCGCCACGGGGGAGCGGTGCCAGAAGAGAGCCACGTGGACCGCGAGGAGCATGAGGGTGAGCAAGGCCAGGTTGCGCGTCATCTCCCCGAGCTGGGCATGCTGCTCCAGCAGCGCCGAGCTCTCGCCGAGCCGTGCCTCCAGGTCCTCCCCTGACCACGTGGCGAACCACGAGCCGAGTGCGGCCAGCAGGGCCAGGCCGAGGGTGAAGGGGGCGGACCACTGGAACCAGCGGCGCAAGACCAGGGTCGGGACCGTCAGGAGTGCGACGAGGGGGATCAGCACGACGGGCAGGTGGACGAGGAGCGGGTGCAGGGGGAGGCCGTTCATGCGGGCGACGATATGCAAGGTCCGCGTCCGTTCCGGAGGAGGGGATCCCGCCCTCACCCGGTGTGACTGTTCCTCACCCGGCCGGCCGGACGGCGCCCTGCCGGCGGTTGCCGCGGGCCCGGCACCCCGCCCCGGGTGGGACGGCGCGCCGGGCCCGTGGACGGGTCAGGCCTGCTCGGCCGGGGCCAGCTCCACATCGGTGACCTCGAGGTCGCCCTCGCCCTCGGCCTCGACGAGCACGACGTCGGCCACGTTGCCGGCCGCCTTCAGGTCGGCCAGCCCGCCGCGCAGCGCGTCGAGCTGCGCCGCGCCGGCCCGCACGGTCGCCGTGCGGACTTCGGTGCGCTGCTTGACCTTCGCCTCCGACTTCGACTTGCGGACGCCGCCGAGCACCTGCGCCACGACGGCGAGGACCCGCGGGTCGCCGCCCTCGGCCGCCGCGCGCAGCCCGCTGAGCTCCGCCTCGAGGCCGGGCCACGGGGCGCGGTGCACGGAGCCGGTGCGCCACCAGCTCCACACCTCCTCGGTCGCGAACGGCTGGAACGGGGCCAGGAGGCGCAGGAGCGCGTCCAGGGTGGTGGCGAGCGTCGCCACCACGGAGGCCTGCTCGGCCTCGCCGTGGCCGCCGTACGCGCGGTCCTTGACGAGCTCCACGTAGTCGTCCGTGAACTGCCAGAAGAACTGCTCGGTCACGTTCAGCGCCCGGGCGTAGTCGTACCCGGCGAACGCGGCGGTGGCCTGCTCGACGGTCTGGGCCAGGCGGGCCAGCAGCGCGGCGTCCAGGGCGTTGGTCACGACGGCGGCGTCGGCCTCCGAGCGCACCACGGCGTCGGAGGTGGCGCCCAGGTTGAGCACGAACTTCGCCGCGTTGAGCAGCTTGATCGCCAGTCGGCGGCCGATCTTCATCTGCGCCACCTCGTAGGCGGTGTCCGCGCCGAGGCGGGCCGAGGAGGCCCAGTAGCGCACCGCATCCGCGCCGAACTCCTCGAGGATGTCGGTGGGGACCACCACGTTGCCCTTGGACTTGGACATCTTCTTGCGGTCCGGGTCCAGGATCCACCCGGAGAGGGCGGTGTCCGTCCACGGGACGGAGCCGTTGAGGGCGTCCGCGCGCACCACGGTGGAGAACAGCCAGGTGCGGATGATGTCGTGGCCCTGCGGGCGCAGGTCGAACGGGAAGACGTTCTCGAAGAACGCGTCGTCGCGGCTCCAGCGGCCCACGATCTGCGGGGTCAGCGAGGAGGTCGCCCACGTGTCGAGCACGTCGGGGTCGCCCGTGAAGCCGCCGGGGACGTCGCGCTGGTCTTCGGTGAAGCCCGGCGCGGGCTCGGCCACGGGGTCCACCGGAAGGGCGGAGTCCTCGGGGACGATCGGCGCGTCGTAGACCGGCTCGCCGTCCTCGTCGAGGCGGTACCAGACCGGGATCGGCACGCCGAAGAAGCGCTGGCGGCTGACGAGCCAGTCGCCGTTGAGCCCGTCCACCCAGTTCTCGTAGCGGTGGCGCATGTGCTCGGGGTGCCAGGTCAGCTCGCGGCCGCGCTCGATGAGGGCGGCGCGGCGGTCAGCGTCGCGGCCTCCGTTGCGGACGTACCACTGGCGCGAGGTGACGACCTCGAGGGGCTTGTCGCCCTTCTCGTAGAAGTTCACGGCGTGCATGATCTTCTTCGGCTCGCCGTCCATGAGGCCGGCCTCGGTGAGGGCGTTCACCACGCCCTCCTTCGCGGAGAACACGGTCTTGCCGGCCACGGTCTCGGCGTAGGCGGCGCGGCCGGCCTCCGTGGTGATCCACTCAGGGGTGTCGGCGGCGAAGCGGCCGTCGCGCCCGATCAGCGTCCGGGTGGGCAGCTGCAGCTCGCGCCACCACGTGACGTCGGTCAGGTCGCCGAAGGTGCAGACCATCGCGATGCCCGAGCCCTTGTCCGGCTTGGCCAGCTCGTGGGCCTTGACCTCCACCTCGACGTCGAAGAGGGGCGAGCGCACCGTGGTGCCGAACAGCGGCTGGTACCGCTCGTCGTCGGGGTGGGCCACGAGGGCGGAGCATGAGGCGAGCAGCTCGGGGCGGGTGGTCTCGATGAAGACCTGCTCGCCGTCGGCCGTGAAGAACGGGTAGCGATGGTAGGCGCCGGCGACCTCGCGGTCCTCGAGCTCGGCCTGGGCCACGGCGGTGCGGAAGGTGACGTCCCACATCGTGGGGGCCTCGGAGAGGTAGGCGCCGCCCGCGGCGATGTTGCGCAGGAAGGCGCGCTGGGAGACGGCGCGGGAGACGTCGTCGATGGTGCGGTAGGTCATGGACCAGTCCACGGAGAGGCCGAGGCGGGTGAAGAGGTCCTCGAAGACCTTCTCGTCCTGCACGGCGAGCTCCTCGCAGAGCTCGATGAAGTTCTTGCGGGAGACGACGTCCCAGTCGCGCTGGTTCTTCGCCGGCGTCTCCGGCGGGCGGTAGCCCTCGATGGAGGGCTTCGTGGGGTCGCAGCGCACGCCGTAGTAGTTCTGCACGCGACGCTCGGTGGGCAGGCCGTTGTCGTCCCAGCCCATGGGGTAGAACACGTTCTTGCCGGTCATGCGCTGGTAGCGGGCCAGCACGTCGGTCTGCGTGTAGGAGAACACGTGGCCCACGTGCAGGGAGCCGGAGGCGGTGGGCGGCGGGGTGTCGATCGAGTAGACCTGCTCGCGCGTGGTGTCCGGGTCGAAGGCGTAGGTGCCTTCCTCGGCCCAGCGGGCGGTCAGCTTGTCCTCGAGTCCCTCGAGGGCGGGGCGGTCCGGGACCGCCACGGCGGTCGTCGGAGCGGGGGATGCGTCGGTGGGCGTGTCTGTGCCCTTCGTGTTCTCAGCCATGCCGGCCATTCTCCCACGGCCGCACGGTGGGGCTGTGAGCACGCACGACCATCCCCGCCCCTCCCGCACGGTCCGCGTGCGGCGCGCCGACGAGGCCCGCGACGGCCCTGTCCCCGTCGGCCCCGTGCCTACAGTGGACGCGTGACCGAGACCTCGCCGACCCCCGCCCCGTCCACCGTGGCCGACTCCTCGACGCCGCCCCGCACCGCCGTCGTGACCGGCGCGACCTCCGGCATCGGCCGCGCCACCGCCCTCGAGCTGGCCCGCCGCGGCTGGCGGGTGTACGCCGCCGGCCGCCGCGCCGAGCGCCTCGAGCAGCTCGCCGCGCAGGTGCGCGCCGAGGGCCTCATGGGGGAGGTCCGGCCCGCGCCCCTCGACGTGACGGACGCGGCGGCCGTCGGCGCGCTGGCCGACCGGGTGGCCGCGGAGGGCGGCGCGGACACGCTGCTCAACATCGCGGGCGGCGCGCAGGGCGTGGACGCCGTGGCCGACGGCGACCCGTCCGGCTGGGAGTGGATGTTCCGCGTCAACGTGCTCGGCACCCTGAACGCGTGCCGAGCCTTCCTGCCCCTGCTGCGCGCGCACGGGGAGGGCACCGTCCTGAACCTCACGTCGACGGCGGCGATCGTCGCCTATGAGGGAGGTGCGGGGTACAACGCGGCCAAGATGGGCGCCCACGGGCTGACGGGGGCCCTGCGCCTCGAGGAAGCCGAGCACAACGTGCGCGTGGTCGAGGTGCTGCCGGGCATGGTGCACACCGAGGAGTTCTCGAAGAACCGCCTCGGGGGAGACCAGTCGGCGGCCGACGCGGTCTACGCCGGCGTGGAGAAGCCCCTCACGGCGGAGGACGTCGCCGAGGTGTGCGTGCACGCCGTGGAGCTGCCGCACCACGTGAACCTGGACCAGATCGTGATGCGGCCCGTCGCGCAGGCCGCCCAGCACAAGGTGATCCGCCGATGACCGGGTTCGCGCAGGACATGCCCTTCACGGAGCGGGCGAGCTTCGAGCGGGAGGTGCGCCGGGCGGAGCGGACGATCCCCGATGCGCGGCTGCGGCTGGCCGCGGCCGCCGCCGCGGGCCTCGGCAGCGGAGTGGCCTCCCTGATCCCGCTGGGGCGGCTGCCGCACGTCCGGACCGCGGCGGCGTTCGGCGGCGCCGTGGCCCTCCTCATCCCGAGCGGTGCCTGGGCGGCCTCCGTCCGCGGGGGCGGCAGCGCGTCCTCGGCCGGCCCCGTCGTGGACGGCCCGCGTCAGGCGGTGGCGCTGGCGGCGGGGAGCGTCGGCATCGGGACGGTCCTGGGCGTGAGCCTGTGGCTCTCCCTGAAGGCGGACGCGTGCCTCGAGCGCCTGGCCGTCCGCCGCGGTGCGCGGCACCCGCGCCGGTGGATGGGCGTGGCCGGCGGCGTGCTCGGCGGACTCGTCGAGTTCGCAGAACGCACCCCGCCCTCGGCCCCGCACTCATCGCCGTCGCGGGTGTCCGCTCGCTAGCCTGGCGACCATGACCTTCGCCTCTGCCGAACGTGCCCGCCTGTCCGACCTCCTCCTCGAGAACGGCCCCGACGCCCCGACCCTCTGCGAGGGGTGGACCACCCGCGACATGGCCACGCACCTGTGGGTCCGCGAGAACCGCCCCGATGCCGCCGCCGGCATGATGGTCGGCCCCCTCAAGGCCCACCTGGGCAAGGTCTCGGACCAGGCCAAGTCGCGCGACTACCGCGAGCTGGTCCAGTCCTGGGCCAAGGGCCCCGGCACCCTGAACCCCATGCGCCTCGCCGACAAGCACGTGAACGCCGCCGAGCACTTCATCCACCTCGAGGACGTGCGCCGGGGCGAGGTCGCCCGCGGCGGAGAGCTCCCCGCGCCCCGCGCCTTCTCCGAGCGGGACACGGACGCGCTCTACCGCTCCCTGCGCCGCACGGCCCCGATGCTCCTGCGCTCCTCGACGGTCCCCGTCGTCCTGCAGGCCCCCGGCCGCGCGCCCGTGACGGTGGCCCGCGAGGCGGTGGCCGTCCACACCCCGGTCACCGTGTCGGGCGAGGTCGGCGAGCTGCTCCTCTGGGCCCACGGCCGCGACGCCGTGCACGTCACCGTGGCTGGAGACCTCGCCGCGGTGAAGCGCGCCAGACTCTGACGCGCACCCCCTCACGCCTGTGCCCGCCGGTCCACTACACTGGCGGGCACAGGCGTCGATCCGGCCATCACCGGTGAGCCTCCGGAAGAACGGGCGTCCGCCGCAGGCGGCGCCTCAGTAGAACCGGACGGGCAGGCCCGTCACAGCCGTCACGAAGCGGTCGGTCAGCGCACCGCCCTCGCCTCCGCGCGCGGGCAGCAGGGACCGGCAAGCAAGGTGGTACCGCGCCGCCGTCGGCCCCACGGCCCCGGTGTGCGTCCTTGCACGGAACACCTCCCCGGACCGCAAAGGACCACCGTGTACCCCCTCGCCTCCTCTGACCCGAACGGCACCACGCCCGCCTCGCCGCGCCTGCCGGAGATCGAGCGCCGCATCCTGCAGTACTGGGACGAGGACGGCACGTTCCAGGCCTCCATCGACCAGCGCCCGCCGCTCACCGAGGACGGCGCGCAGAACGAGTTCGTCTTCTACGACG
Source organism: Micrococcus antarcticus (assembly GCF_044872765.1). Classification (NCBI taxonomy): domain Bacteria; kingdom Bacillati; phylum Actinomycetota; class Actinomycetes; order Micrococcales; family Micrococcaceae; genus Micrococcus; species Micrococcus antarcticus. The sequence goes on from NZ_CP085253.1 coordinate 266,248, forward strand.
GCCCGCCCTTCGCGAACGGCCTGCCTCACTACGGCCACCTCCTCACGGGCTACGTGAAGGACCTCGTGGCCCGCTACCAGACGCAGCAGGGCCGCCGCGTGGAGCGCCGCTTCGGCTGGGACACCCACGGTCTGCCCGCCGAGCTCGAGGCGATGAAGCAGCTCGGCATGACGGACAAGGCCGAGATCGAGGCCATGGGCATCGACCGGTTCAACGACGCGTGCCGCGCCTCCGTGCTCAAGTACACGGACCAGTGGCAGGAGTACGTCACCCGCCAGGCCCGCTGGGTGGACTTCGAGAACGACTACAAGACCCTCACCCCGGACTTCATGGAGTCCGTGATCTGGGCGTTCTCCCAGCTGCATGAGAAGGGGCTCACCTACCGCGGGTTCCGCGTGCTGCCCTACTGCTGGAACGACGAGACCCCGCTCTCCAACCACGAGCTGCGCATGGACGACGACGTCTACCAGATGCGCCAGGACCCCTCCGTCACCGTCTCCTTCCCGATTACGCATCTCTCTCCTGACCCGGCATATATCCCCGACGGCGGCGCCGACGCCGACCTGGCCGAGCGTCTCCTCGGCGTGCACGTCCTCGCGTGGACCACCACGCCCTGGACCCTGCCGACCAACGCGGCCCTCGCCGTCGGGCCGGAGATCGCCTACGCCGTGGTGCCCGCCGGCCCCGAGGGCGCCTCCGTGGACGCGGAGCGCTTCCTCCTCGCCCTGGACCGCGTGCCCGCCCACGCCAAGGAGCTCGGCTACGCGGACGCGGAGGCCGCGCGCGCCGCCGTCGTGGAGACCATCCCCGGCGCCCGCCTGGGCGGGCTGCGCTACGCGCCCCTGTTCACGGACGTGTTCGACGCCCACCGCGGCGAGACGTTCACCGCGAACGGCCGCGGGCTCACCCTGGACGCCGCCCACCGCATCCTCGTGGACGACTACGTCTCCACCGACGACGGCACGGGCGTGGTCCACCAGGCCCCCGCCTACGGCGAGGACGACCAGCGGGTGTGCGAGGCGAACGGCATCCCCGTGCTGCTCTCCGTGGACTCGGGCGCGAAGTTCCTCCCGCTGTTCGCCCGCGAGGACACCGGACGCGGCGACATCGACGAGATCGCCGGCGTGCAGGTCTTCGAGGCCAACCGGACGATCGTGCGCGCGCTGCGTGACCTGGGCCGCGTGGCCCGCGAGGCCTCCTACGAGCACTCCTACCCGCACTGCTGGCGCTGCCGGAAGCCGCTGATCTACCGCGCGGTGACCTCCTGGTACGTCGCGGTCACGCAGGTCAAGGAGCGCATGCTCGAGCTGAACGAGGAGATCACCTGGATCCCCGGCAACGTGAAGCACGGGCAGTTCGGCACGTGGGTGGCCAACGCCCGCGACTGGTCGATCTCCCGCAACCGCTACTGGGGCTCGCCCATCCCGGTGTGGGAGTCCGACCACCCGGACTACCCGCGCCAGGAGGTCTACGGCTCGCTCGCCGACATCGAGGAGGCCTTCGGGCGCCTGCCGCGCAACGCCGAGGGCGAGGTCGACCTGCACCGTCCGTGGATCGACGACCTCACCCGCCCGCACCCGGACCCCGAGGCCGCCGCGGCCGGGGCCGTGATGCGCCGCGTCGAGGACGTCCTGGACGTCTGGTTCGACTCCGGCTCCATGCCGTACGCGCAGGTGCACTACCCGTTCGAGCGGGCCGACTGGTTCCCCACGCACAACCCGGCGGACTTCATCGTGGAGTACATCGGCCAGACCCGCGGCTGGTTCTACACGATGCACATCCTCGCCACCGCGCTGTTCGACCGCCCCGCGTTCTCCAACGTGATCTCGCACGGCATCGTGCTCGGCTCGGACGGCCAGAAGATGTCCAAGTCGCTGCGCAACTACCCGGACGTCAACGAGGTCCTGGACCGCGACGGCTCGGACGCCATGCGCTGGTTCCTCATGGCCAGCCCCATCCTGCGCGGCGGCAACCTGATCGTCACGGAGGAGGGCATCCGCGAGGCCACCCGCCAGGTGATCCTCCCGGCGTGGAACGCGTGGCACTTCTTCTCGCTCTACGCCAACACGGCCCACGACGGCGGCGCCCGCCCCGAGGGCTACCGCGCGAGCGAGCGCCACACCTCCGAGGACCCCCTGGACCAGTACGTCCTGGCCGCCACGGGGCAGATGTTGCGCGAGGTCAAGGCGGCGCTGGACTCCTATGAGGTCTCCGACGCCACGGAGGCGCTGCGCACCTTCATGGACACGCTGACCAACTGGTACATCCGGCGCTCCCGCGAGCGGTTCTTCGCCGAGGACACCGTGGCCATGGACGTCCTGTACACCGTGCTCGAGGCGTTCACGCGCGCCGCCGCGCCGCTGCTGCCCCTCGTGGCGGAGGAGATCTGGCGCGGCCTCACCGGCGGCCGCTCGGTGCACCTGACGGACTACCCGGATGCGGACCTGTTCCCGCACGGCCCTGAGGCGGAGACGCTCGTGGCCCGCATGGACGCCGTGCGCCGCATCAGCTCCGCCGGCTCGGCGCTGCGCAAGGGCGCCAAGCGCCGCGTGCGCCTGCCGCTCGCGCGCCTGTCCGTCGTCGTGCCGGACGCCGCCGGCCTCGAGGGCACCTACGCGCGGATCGTCGCGGACGAGCTCAACCTCAAGGAGGTGGCGCTCACCGAGCTCTCGGACGAGGCCATCGCCGAGTACGGGATCGGCACGAAGCTGACCCTGAACTTCCGCGAGCTCGGCAAGGCGTTCGGCAAGCAGGTCCCGGCCGTGAAGAAGGCCGTCGATGACGGCGCGTACGCGGAGACCACCGACGGGCTGACGGTGGCCCTGGCCGACGGCGAGACCGTGACGCTGGCCCCCGAGCTCTACGAGCTGCGCACGGTGTCCACGGGCGCGCCCGCCGGCACCGCCGTCGGCGTGCTCTCCGGGGCGGCGGGCTTCCTCGTCCTCGAGACCGAGGTGAGCGCGGAGCTTGCCGCCGAGGGCGTGGCCCGCGACGTGATCCGTGCCGTCCAGGCGGCCCGCAAGGAGGCCGGCCTCGAGGTCTCCGACCGGGTGCGCTCCCGGATCGAAGGCCCGGCGGCCGTGCTCGCGGCGCTCGAGTCGCACCGCGAGCTGATCGCGGGGGAGACGCTCTCGGCGGAGCTGGAGCTCGTGGACTCCGGCGCGGAGGACACGCGCCAGGACCCGGCCGACGACGCCATGAAGGCCGTGGCCGTGACCGTGGAGAAGGTGGGCGCATGAGTGCGGATCAGAGGCCCGGCACGGTCGAGGAGGTCTACCGGGACCTGCTCGCCCGCGCCCCGGAGAACAAGATGCAGCCGCGGCTGGACCCCGTGCGTCGGGTGCTGGCCCTCCTGGGGGACCCGCAGGACGCCGCTCCCGTCATCCACCTGACCGGAACGAACGGCAAGACGTCCACGGCGCGCATGATCGAGGCCGTGCTGCGCGCCTACGGGCTGCGCACGGGCCGCTACACGTCGCCGCACCTGCAGAAGGTCACCGAGCGCATCAGCATCGACGGCGAACCGGTGTCCGACGAGACGTTCGTGCGCGTGTGGGGCGAGATCCTGCCGATCGTGCAGACCGTCGACGCCGAGCTGGAGGCCGCGGGCGAGCCGCGCCTGACGTACTTCGAGGCCGTCACCGTGCTCGGGTTCGCCGTCTTCGCGGACGAGCCCGTCGAGGTCGTCGTGCTCGAGGTGGGCCTGGGCGGCGTCACGGACGCGACCAACGTCGCCGACGGCGTCGTCTCCGTGGTCACCCCCATCTCCCTGGACCACACCGACCTGCTGGGGGACAGCGAGGCGGAGATCGCCGAGGAGAAGGCGGGGATCGTCAAGCCGGGCGGGTTCCTGGTGTCCGCGGTGCAGGAGCGCGACGCCGCCCAGGTGCTCCTGGAGGCCGCGCAGTCCGCGGGCGTGCCGTTCCGCTTCGAGGGCGTCGAGTTCGGCGTCGTTGAGCGTGCGCTCGCGGTCGGCGGGCAGCAGGTTGCGGTGCGCGGCCTGGCCGGCGAGTACCCCGACCTCTTCCTGCCCCTGCTCGGCGAGCACCAGGCCCAGAATCTGGCCCTGGCCGTCGCCGCGCTCGAGGCGTTCCTCGGCGGGGGAGAGCGTCCCCTGGACGAGGAGCTGCTGCGGGAGGGCCTCGCGCAGGTCACCTCCCCGGGCCGCCTCGAGGTGCTGCGCACCGCCCCCACGGTGATCGTGGACGCCGCCCACAATCCCGACGGTGTGCGGGCCACCGTGCGCGCCGTGCAGGAGTCGTTCGGCTTCACGCGCCTCGTGCTCGTGGTGGGGGTGCTGCAGGAGAAGGACGCCCCCGCCATGCTGGAGGCGCTGCACCGCGCGTTCGGCGACGACGTCGCGGACCTGGCACTCACCCAGTCGACGTCGCCGCGGGCCATCCCCGCGGCCGAGCTCGCGCGGATCGCCCTGGACGCCGGCTGGCCCGAGGACGACCTGTTCGCCACCGAGTCCGTGCCGGACGCGCTCGAGTGGGCCGTGGGCCGTGCCGAGGCGCTCGAGTCGAGCGCCGACGAGCTGGCCTCCGGCACAGGCGGTGGTGTGCTCGTCCTCGGGTCCATCACCCTCACGGCCGAGGTCCGTGCGCTGCTCGGCGAGCCCCGCCGCGCCGGACCGGTGACGGTGGCCGCCCGCGGCCTCGACCCGGCCGATCTGCTGGACGCCGTGGGCCTGGCCGACGAGAACGAGGACGCCCTCGATCCCGAGATCCTCGAGCTGCTGGACGACGCCGACGAGACGGAGGACCACCGATGAGCCACGCGACGCCCCACCCGGCCGAGCCGGCCGAGACGTCCGGAACCGCCGCGACCGAGGGCGAGCACTTCGGTGCCGAGGCGTGGCGCCCCGAGCGTGAGACCAAGGCCCAGCGGTCCTGGACGCCCGGTCAACGCCGCCGTCGCCGTTCCACGCGGGCCATGTTCACGTCCGTGGTGCTGACCCTCGAGTCGGTCGTGATCTTCTTCCTGGGGATGACCCTGTTCGGGCTGAACCGCGGGGAGGAGCACGCCCTGTGGTTCGCGATCGGCTTCTCCGTCCTGGCTGTCGTCGCACTGCTGACGTGCGCGCTCGTGCAGAGGCCCGTGGGCATCTGGATCGGGTGGGCCATCCAGCTCGTGCTGATCGTGTCCGGGTTCTGGGAGTACTCGATGTTCGTGATCGGCCCGCTCTTCGCGCTCACGTGGTGGTACGCCGTGACCAAGGGCCGGGAGATCGACCTCGAGAACGCCCGGCGTGACCGCCTCGAGGAGGAGTGGGCGGCGGAGCACGGGTCTTGAGGCGCGCCGCCCACTAGGGTGAGAGGAGACCGAGCTCGTCCACCCCTGAAGGAGCCGACCATGACCCATCACCCCGAAGAGACCCTCGTGCTCGTCAAGCCCGATGGCGTGCAGCGCAACCTCGTGGGCGAGATCATCGCCCGGATCGAGCGCAAGGGCTACACGATCGTGGACCTGAAGATGGTCACGGCCACCCGCGGCATGCTGGAGAAGCACTACGAGGAGCATGAGGGCAAGCCGTTCTTCGAGCCGCTCGTCGAGTTCATGGGCTCCGGGCCGGTCGTGGCGATCCGCCTCGGCGGCGACCGCGTGATCGAGGGCTTCCGCGCTCTGGCCGGCAAGACCGACCCCACGGTGGCCGCACCCGGCACCATCCGCGGCGACCTCGGCCGCGACTGGGGCGCGGGCGTGCAGAAGAACCTCGTGCACGGCTCGGACTCCACGCTCTCCGCGGAGCGCGAGCTCGCCATCTGGTTCGGCTGATCCCACAGCCCGGCCGATCGTCGGAAGCACACGAGCCCAGAAGCACAGCCCCACGGCAGCGACGGGAGCCAGGACTCACGGCGAGGCAGCCCGACTCGTCCCCGGGCGCGATCGAGGAGACCGCCGGTCCTCCCGGTTCCTGCACACGTGACGGCGCCGCACCCTCCAGTGGAGGGTGCGGCGCCGTCGCATGTGCAGGGGATGCCGGGCCCTCAGCCGATGCCGAGGACTCCCAGGCCCATCTCCAGCAGGATGGACACCGCGACGCCGAGGAGGACGAGCACGACGAACGGCCACGTGAGGTCCCGGGCGAGGGCCGCGGCGCGCGGCGAGCCGCTCCCGAGGGCGCCCGTCTGGATGGTGCGCGACGTGATCAGCCCGAGCTGGATGGTCACCATGGTCCAGACCACCATGCAGTAGAGGCAGAGGGTCCCGATGTCGTACACGGCCGAGTGCCAGAGCCACACGCAGAAGGCGAAGCCGGCCAGGATGCACGCGTTCATCAGCAGCCAGTACCAGCGCGCGAAGCGAGCGCCGGCGAACAGCGACATGGCGACGGTGATGAGCACGGAGAAGGCCACGACGCCGATGAACGTGTTGGGGAAGCCGAACGTCTGCGCCTGCCAGGACTGCATGACCTGCCCGCACGAGACCCACGGGTTCAGGTCGCAGCTCGTGCGGTGGGTCGGGTCCGCGGCCAGGATGGAGCGCTCGATGATGATGACGACGGTCGCCGCCATCGCGATGAGCGACGTGACCAGCAGCATCCACGCGGTTCCCCGGGTGCGGGCGTACCAGGGTAGGTCGAGGTCGAGGTCGAGGTCGCGGTCGGCGTGAGGGGAGGCGGACGCGGTGGGGGCGTTGAGGGCGCCGCGGGTGGAGGAACCAGGCATGTCCCGAGTCTAGTTCCGCGCCGGTGTGAGAGAATCGGCTCGGCCGTCCCGTGCCCACACCACGGGCCGTCCCGCTGTGCGCCCGACGACGGGCCGCCGCCGTCGCGTCGGCCGCGGGGAGTGTCCCCGTGCCGAGGTCGGCTCGGTCGATCCGATGCCGCCCCTGCGCCGATCGGCGAACCAGCCATCGAGCAGGCCCGGTTCGGCGCACACAGCGGTTCAGGCCCAGGACCCCTCCCGGGGCCCCGGACCCGTTCACCAGACGACTTCTCTCGGTGACCGCCTCCCGGCGCACCCCGGGCGCGCGAGCGCCCGCGGGGCAACGCGGCCGGGGCGCGGTCCGTGACACGCCGTGCCGGCGGTGCGTGTGGCGCCGACGGGCGGCGGGAGGTGCTGCCATGGCGGCCAATGAGAACCAGACCCCCGCGGACGAACGCTCCGCATCCCAGCCCGTGTCGGGCGAGACCGTCCTGTTCGATCCCCGTGACCCCTTCGCGCTCCCCGAGAACGTGATGGAGGTGCTGCGGACGCGTCCCGCGCGTCCGCAGCACGCGGCGGACGACGACGAGGACCGCGGCCACGAGGACCACGACCAGGACGACCGTGCCGAGTCCGAGGATCGCGGGGACCGCCCGGCCGTCTCCCGCCGCCGCCGCAAGCGCCGCCGCGGCGCCGTCGACATGGAGCTGGACGGCGGTGAGGACGGCGACCCGGAGCACACCGTGACCCGGGTGCGCGCCCCCCGCGCCGCCGCGGCCGAGGCCACGCGCTCGGACACCGTCCAGGGCGTCAAGGGCTCGACCCGCCTGGAGGCCAAGCGCCAGCGCCGCCGGGACTCCCGCTCGGGCGGCCGCCGCCGCACCGTGATCACCGAGGCCGAGTTCCTGGCCCGCCGCGAGTCCGTGGACCGCAAGATGCTCGTGCGCCAGCGGGACAGCCGCATCCAGATCGCCGTGCTCGAGGACGGCGTGCTCGCGGAGCACTTCGTCTCCAACACGACCCAGGACTCGATGATCGGCAACGTGTACCTCGGCAAGGTGCAGAACGTGCTGCCCTCGATGGAGGCCGCGTTCGTGGACATCGGCCGCGGCCGCAATGCCGTGCTGTATGCGGGCGAGGTCAACTGGGACGCCGCGCAGCTGGACGGCAGGCCGAAGAAGATCGAGAACGCGCTCAAGTCCGGGGACACCGTCCTGGTGCAGGTCACCAAGGACCCGGTGGGGCACAAGGGCGCCCGCCTGACGAGTCAGGTCTCCCTGCCCGGCCGCTACCTCGTGTACGTGCCCGGCGGCTCCATGACCGGCATCTCCCGCAAGCTCCCCGACGTGGAGCGCGCCCGCCTGAAGAAGATCCTCAAGGACCACCTCCCGCAGGACGCGGGCGTGATCGTGCGCACGGCCGCGGAGGGCACCTCCGAGGAGGAGCTGCAGAACGACATCAACCGCCTCCGCGCGCAGTGGGAGGGCATCGAGGGCCGGGCCTCCGCCGGCAAGGTGCTGGCGCCCGAGCTGCTGTACGCCGAGCCGGACCTGACCATCAAGACCGTCCGCGACGTCTTCAACGAGGACTTCTCGGCGATGATCGTCCAGGGCGAGCAGACCTGGGACAACATCGAGGCCTACGTGACCTACGTGGCCCCGCACCTGCTGGACCGCCTCCACCACTGGGTCCCCGAGGACCTCGAGGGCGAGGACCTGTACGCCACGCACCGCGTGGACGAGCAGCTCCACAAGGCCCTGGACCGCAAGGTCTACCTGCCCTCCGGCGGCTCGCTCGTGATCGACCGCACCGAGGCCATGACGGTGGTGGACGTCAACACCGGGAAGTTCACGGGCTCGGGCGGCAACCTCGAGGAGACCGTCACCAAGAACAACCTCGAGGCGGCCGAGGAGATCGTCCGCCAGCTGCGTCTGCGGGACATCGGCGGCATCATCGTCATCGACTTCATCGACATGGTGCTCGAGGGCAACCGGGACCTGGTCCTGCGCCGCCTCGTCGAGTGCCTCGGCCGTGACCGCACCAAGCACCAGGTGGCCGAGGTCACCTCGCTCGGCCTCGTGCAGATGACGCGCAAGCGCATGGGCACCGGCCTCGTCGAGGTGTTCTCCGAGACCTGTGAGCACTGCGCCGGCCGCGGCATCCTCATCCACGACGCGCCGGTCGAGAAGGGCCGCGTCCAGGCGGAGTCGCGCTCCGAGGGCGAGGGCCGACGACGCAAGCGCCGTCGCGGCTCCGACGTGGACGCGCCGCACGACGAGTCGACCACGGGCCAGCCCGATGAGGAGGCCTCGGACGAGGCCCGTCAGCGCCGCGAGCGGGCGGCCGCCGCCCGCGCCGCCCTCCACTCCATCGCCAAGGCGTCCGGCAAGATCGAGGAGGCCCCCGTCGAGGCCGCCTCCGACGCCGCCCCGGCCTCCGACGACCAGCGCGGGCAGGAGCCGGAGGACGAGGAGTCCGCGCCGGCCGAGTCGGACCGTGGCACCCGGCCCGAGCGCGACAGCGCCGACGCCGAGACCGAGGGCGACGAGGAGAACGGCGGCCGCCGCCGTCGGCGCCGTGGACGCCGCCGCGGCCGCGGGGGCGACGACGGCTCCCGCCCGTCCGGCGACGAGCGCACCGACTCCGGCCGGGACGCCCGCGAGGCCGCCCCGGAGCAGGAGTCCGCGACGACGGCGGACGTCCAGCCGGCCGGCGGCGTGCCCGCCCAGGCCGAGCCCGTCGAGTCGGAGCCTGCCGCAGAGCCCGTCCAGGCGGAGGCCCCGGAGGCCCCCGCCGCCGAGGAGGAGGGTGAGGGCCGTTCCGGAGGCCGCCGTCGTCGTGGCGGGCGCGGGCGTTCGCGCCGCGCGGACGCCGACCGCTCCGCCCCGGAGGCGCCGCGGGCTCTCCAGGATCCCGAGCAGACCGAGGCCGAGGCCTCGGCGGTCACGGACACCTCGGAGGAGCCGGAGATGGCTGCCCCGGCTCAGGCCGCACCGGCCCCCGACGCCCCCTCCGAGGCCGCTCGTGAGGTCTCCGGGGTCATCACGTTCGACGGCGAGGACGTCCCCGTGCCGCGTCGTCGGCGGTCCCGCCGGGCCTCGAGCGACGGTGCCGTGCGTCCCGCCGCAGAGCTGAAGAGCCTGGAGGATGCCCTCGAGCGCCGCGGCGCGGAGGCGCCCGCCTCGGTGGCCGCCCGGGCCCCGGAGCCCGTGGCCGCGGAGGCGCCCGAGCCGGTCGCCGAGCCGGCACCCGCCCAGGCGCCCGAGCCCGTCGTGCCGGCACCCGCCCAGGCGCCCGACCCCGTCGTGCCCGAGCCCGCTGCGCCCGCTGCGCCCACCGCCGAGCGTCCGGCCCGCCGTCGTTCGCGGCGTGCCGTCTCCTCGGACGGCGTCCAGGTGGAGGTGCAGGACGCCTCGGCCGCCGCCACCGGGAGCCGCTTCACCGCCTCGGCCGCCGCTGCGCCGACCGAGCGCACCGCCGCGGAGGCCCCGGCCCCGGTCATGCTGGGCGTGGGCGTGAAGGCCGCGGACCTGGCCCGACGCTGACGGGCCGCTGCTCGGCGCGTCGCCCCTCTCGGGGGCGCGACGCGCCGAGCGTGTCGCGATTGGTGCGGGTGCGGGGGACGCAGTATGATGAACAATCGGTGTTCACCGCCCGCACGCTCCTGCATGTCCCGGTGAGGGACCGTCGTACCCGGGCGCACGCTGCGGTCGAGGTACGGGTGTGAGAACACAGCCGAATCCATTGAAACGTCGAGAGAAGTGAGTCCCAAGTGGTGTACGCGATTGTCCGCGCTGGCGGCCGCCAGGAGAAGGTTTCCGTCGGAGACCTCGTTACCCTTGACCGCGTCCCCGCTGAGACCGGTGGCTCCGTCGAGCTGCCCGCTCTGATGCTGGTGGACGGGGAGAAGGTCACGGCAGGCGCCGACGCCGCCGGTGTGAAGGTGACCGCCGAGGTGGTCTCCCACTCCCGCGGCAAGAAGATCGTCATCCAGAAGTACAAGAACAAGACCGGCTACAAGAAGCGCCAGGGCCACCGCTCTGAGCTGTCCACGGTCAAGATCACCGGGATCGCCTGAGCCGTCACCGGCTTCGCGCACCCCGAGCATCCGAGAGGTTAGGCAACAGCAATGGCACATAAGAAGGCCGGCAGTTCCTCCAAGAACGGCCGCGACTCGAATCCCCAGTACCTCGGCGTCAAGCGCTACGGCGGCGAGGACGTCAACGCCGGCGAGATCATCGTCCGCCAGCGCGGCACCAAGTTCCACCCGGGCCACAACGTGGGCCGCGGCAAGGACGACACGCTCTTCGCGCTGTCGGCCGGCTCCGTGTCCTTCGGTCAGCGCCGCGGCCGCAAGGTCGTGGACGTGGTCGCCGCCGCCGAGTGATCCCACTCGCGGCCTGAGCGCGGGCCACGCCTCCCACCCGGAGGCGGTCCGCGCGGCTTGACGCCCCGGCGGGGGCGGGTCACTGTTCTCAGGACCCGCTCCCGCCGTCGTCGTCTCACCCCTTCTCTCCCACCGTCAGGATCCTCCCCATGGCAGCCTTCGTGGACCGCGTCGTCCTCCACCTCACCGCCGGCAACGGCGGGCACGGGTGCGTGTCCGTGCACCGTGAGAAGTTCAAGCCCCTCGGCGGTCCCGACGGCGGCAAGGGCGGCGACGGCGGCGACATCACCCTCGTGGTGGACTCGCAGACCACCACCCTGCTCAATTACCACCACGCCCCGCACCGCTCCGCGGAGAACGGCCAGCCCGGCATGGGCGACCACCGGGCGGGCAAGGACGGCACGTCCCTCGTGCTGCCCGTGCCGGACGGCACCGTGGTGAAGGACGAGAACGGGAACATCGTGGCGGACCTCGTGGGGGAGGGTGCCACCTACGTGGCCGCGGCGGGCGGTCAGGGCGGGCTCGGCAACGCGGCGCTGGCCTCCGTCAAGCGCAAGGCCCCGGGCTTCGCGCTCCTCGGCCTGCCGGGGGAGAGCCGCGAGCTCTCGCTCGAGATCAAGACGGTCGCGGACATCGCCCTGGTCGGGTTCCCCTCCGCGGGCAAGTCCTCGCTCATCGCGGCGATCTCGGCGGCGCGCCCCAAGATCGCGGACTACCCCTTCACCACGCTCGTGCCGAACCTCGGCGTCGTGCAGGCCGGGGAGGTCCGCTACACCGTGGCGGACGTGCCGGGCCTCATCCCCGGAGCCTCCGAGGGCCGCGGCCTCGGCCTCGAGTTCCTGCGCCACGTGGAGCGATGCGCCGCGCTCGTGCACGTGCTGGACTGCGGCACGATCGAGCCGGACCGCGACCCGATCGCCGACTTCGAGGCCATCGAGGCCGAGCTCGAGGCGTACTCCGTGGAGCCGGTCTTCTCCCAGGGCGGCGACGGCGTGGTGCCGCTCAACGAGCGCCCCCGCCTCGTGGCGCTGAACAAGACCGACCTGCCGGACGGCGCCGAGATGGCGGACATGGTCCGCGCCGAGCTCGAGGGCCGCGGCCTGCGGGTCTTCGACATCTCCGCGCTGGCCCGCGAGGGCCTGGAGGCCCTCAAGTACGCCATGGCCGACCTGGTCACGCAGGCCCGCGAGCGGGTCCCCGAGCCGGAGGCGCCCGCGCCCGTCGAGGTGCCCCGCCGCTTCCACCGCAAGGGCGAGCGCGGGGAGTTCACCGTGGTCCGCGAGGAGCGCAACCTCAAGCCCCTGTTCCGCGTGCGCGGCGAGAAGCCGGAGAAGTGGGTCGCCCAGACCGACTTCGTCAACGACGAGGCCGTGGGCTACCTCGCGGACCGGCTGCAGCGCCTCGGCGTCGAGGACGGCCTGTTCAAGGCCGGCGCGACCCCGGGCGACGCCGTGGTGATCGGCGACGACGAGTCCGGTGTGCTCTTCGACTGGGAGCCCACCCTGTCCGCCGGCGCCGAGCTCCTCGCCGGCCCGCGCGGCACCGACCTCCGCCTCGACGAGCGCAGCCGCGCCACCCGCGCGGAGAAGCGTGCCGAGCAGGACCAGCGCCGGGCCGCCCGTGCCGCCACGCGGGCTGAGATGGAGGCGGAGCGGCGCACCGGCCTCTGGACCGTGGACGAGACCGAGGACCCCGACCGAGAGGACTGACCCATGTCTGCACGCCGCACCGTCGTCACCCGCTACGCCACGCCCGCCACGGGCGGGCCGGAGGACCCCAAGGCCAACCCCGTGACCACGCGGGAGACCCTGCCGGCCGCGCGGCGCGTGGTCATCAAGATCGGCTCGTCCTCCCTCACCACGCCGACCGGCCTGAACACCGAGGCGATCGATGCGCTCGTGGACGTGGTCGCGGACCTGCGCTCCCGCGGCACGCAGGTGGTGCTGGTCTCCTCGGGCGCGATCGCGGCGGGCTTCCCGCAGCTGGGCCTCACCCGCCGCCCCAAGGACACGGCCACGCAGCAGGCGGCCGCCTCGGTGGGCCAGGGGAGCCTCATGGCCCACTACTCCCAGAGCTTCGCCCGGCACGCCACCACCGTGGGCCAGGTGCTGCTCACGGCGGAGGAGCTCATGCGCCGCGGCCAGTACATCAACGCGCACCGCTCGCTGGCCCGCCTGCTCACGATGGACGTCATGCCGATCGTCAACGAGAACGACGCGGTGGCCACCCGCGAGATCCGCTTCGGCGACAACGACCGCCTCGCCGCCCTCACCGCCAACCTCGTGAAGGCGGACCTGCTCGTCCTCCTCTCGGACGTGGACGCGCTGTACACGGGGCACCCGTCGCTGCCGGACTCGCGGCGGATCGCCACCGTCTCCTCGGACGAGGACCTCGCGGGCGTGGACGTGCGCACCCCGGGCTCCGCCGGCGTCGGCACGGGCGGCATGGTCACCAAGGTGGACGCCGCCGGCATCGCGGCCACCACGGGCATCCCCACGCTGCTGACCTCGGCGCCCAACGCCGCCGCCGCCTTCGCGGGGGAGGACGTGGGCACGTGGTTCGAGGTGGCCGGCCGGCGGCGCTCGGCCCGCGCCGCGTGGCTCGGCCTCACGGCCGAGGTCCGGGGCCGCCTCACCATCGACGACGGCGCGGTCGCCGGCGCGATCGACCGCGGGCGCTCGCTCCTGGCCGCCGGCATCACGGACGTCTCCGGGCAGTTCACGGCCGGCGACGTCGTCGAGATCGCGGATCAGGACGGCCGGGTGCGGGCCCGCGGCCTCGTCCAGTACTCCGCGTCCCAGGTGCCGCGCATGCTCGGCCGCTCCACGGCCGTCCTGAAGGAGGAGCTCGGCGCGGGCTACGACGGCGTCGTGGTCCACGCGGACGACTGGGTCCGGCTCGCCCCCTCGCACGCGGCCTACAGCTGAGCGCGAGCCGCGCCCTGCGTGCCCGCCGCCCCGTTCGCTAGGGTGGCGGGCATGGACACGGAGCAGAACGCCCAGCAGCAGCCCGCCCCCGACGTCGTGGAGGCGATCCGCAGCCGGTCCGCGTGGGCGCGGGCCGCGTGCGGCGAGCTCGCCCGCGCCGGCCGTGCCCGCAAGGACGAGACGCTCCTGGCTCTCGCCTCCGCCCTGCGCGCGAACGGCCCCGCCATCCTGGCGGCCAACGCGGAGGACGTGGAGCGCGGGAAGGCCACCGGCACGACGGCGGCCCTCCTGGACCGCCTCATCCTCGACGACGACCGCCTGGAGGGCCTCGCCGTCGCGCTGGAGGACCTCGCCGCGCTGCCCGATCCCGTGGGCGTGGTCGTGCGCGGCCGCAGCCTGCCCAACAGCGTCCGCATGCAGCAGGTGCGCGTGCCCCTCGGCGTCGTGGGCGCCGTCTACGAGGCGCGTCCCAACGTCACCGTGGACATCGCCGGCATCGCGCTGAAGTCCGGCAACGCCGTGATCCTGCGGGGCGGCTCCGCGGCGGAGCGCACGAACACCGTCCTGGTCCAGGTCCTGCGGGAGGCGGTCGGCGCCCAGGGGTTCGACCCCAACCTCATCCAGGGGATCGACGACCTGGGCCGGCCCGGCGTCGCCGCCCTCATGGAGGCACACGGCTCCGTGGACGTGCTCATCCCGCGCGGCGGCCGGGAGCTGATCCAGCGCGTGGTCCGCGAGTCGCGCGTCCCCGTCATCGAGACCGGCGAGGGCAACGTGCACCTCTACATCGACGCCTCCGCGCCCGTCGAGATGGCGGCGGACATCGCCCTGAACGCCAAGACGCACCGCACCTCCGTGTGCAACGCCGCCGAGACCCTGCTGCTGCACCAGGACGCCGAGGCGGCGGGCCGCGAGGTGCTGCGCGCCCTCACGCGTGCCGGGGTGCTGCTGCACGTGGACGCCGGGGCCCGCGCCTGGCTGCCGGACGCCGCGGACGGCGGGCCGGCGGCGCGCACGGCCGTGGACGCCACCGAGGAGGACTGGGGCCGCGAGTACCTGGACATGGAGATGGCCGTGAAGACGGTGGGCTCCCTGGACGAGGCCATGGAGCACATACGCCGCTGGTCCACGGGGCACACCGAGGCCATCGTCACCAACGACCTCGCGAACGCGGACCGCTTCGTGACGGAGATCGACGCGGCCGCCGTGATCGTCAACGCCTCCACCCGGTTCACCGACGGCGGCGAGCTCGGCCTCGGCTCGGAGGTCGGCATCTCCACGCAGAAGATGCACGCCCGCGGACCCATGGGCCTCGAGGAGCTGACCACCACCAAGTGGATCCTGCGCGGCGACGGCCAGATCCGGCGCTGACCGCCGCTAGGATGGACTGAGGCACACCCTGGCCGGGGCATGGACCCGGCCGTCGCACCCACGCACCGAGGAGCACCCATGCTGAACAGCGCACTGATCCTGGCCGCCGCGGAGGGCCACCACGTGGTCCACGAGCTGCCCATTCCCGCCATCTGGTACGGGATCATCATGTTCCTGCTGCTGATGGCCTCCCTGCTGGCCATCATGTCCATGCGGTCCGTGTCCCTGCGCCACCCGGAGCCCACCACCACGGTGCAGCGCCACGGCGGGCACGGCTCCACCGGCTCGCACGGCGCCGGCCACTGATCGTGTCCGCCGACGCCGGACGGCGTCCCCGCCTCGGCATCATGGGCGGCACCTTCGACCCGATCCACCACGGCCACCTCGTGGCGGCCAGCGAGGTGGCCGCGGAGTTCGAGCTGGACGAGGTCGTCTTCGTCCCCACGGGTCAGCCGTGGCAGAAGTCGGACCGGCAGGTCTCCCCGGCCGAGGACCGCTACCTCATGACCGTGGTGGCCACCGCCTCCAACCCCCGGTTCACCGTCTCCCGCGTGGACATCGACCGCCCCGGCGTGACCTACACCGTGGACACGCTGCGGGACCTGCGCCGCCTGCACCCGGACGCCGAGCTGTTCTTCATCACCGGCGCGGACGTCATGGGCCAGATTCTCACGTGGAAGGACGTGGACGAGCTCTGGGACCTGGCGCACTTCGTCGGTGTCACCCGTCCCGGCCACGACCTCTCGGACATGGGTCTGGGCGATGACGTGTCCCTGATGGAGATCCCCGCCATGGCGATCTCCTCCACGGACTGCCGGGAGCGCGTCCGCCGGGGCCGGCCCGTCTGGTATCTCGTCCCGGACGGCGTCGTCCAATACATCGCCAAGCACCACCTCTACGTCTCGGAAGAGGAGACCTCGTGACCGTTCCCCAGACCACCCTGGACGCCCTCACCACCGCCGCAGCCGCCGCTGCGGACAAGCTCGGCACGCACATCGTCGCGTTCGACGTGGCCGAGCGGCTCGGCCTGACCGACGCCTTCCTGATCGCCTCCGGCGCCTCGGAGCGTCAGGTCAACGCGATCGTCGACGGCGTCGAGGAGGCGCTGCTGAAGGACGAGCAGCTCAAGCCGCTGCGTCGCGAGGGCCGGTCCGACGGCCACTGGGTGCTGCTCGACTACGGGCACTTCGTGGTGCACGTCCAGCATCGCGAGGACCGCGAGTTCTATGCGCTGGACCGCCTGTGGAAGGACACCCCGGCGATCGACCTCGGCCTGCCGGAGGAGAGCACCCGCCCGGACGCGGCCGCCCAGGACGACGACGCCTCCGCCTCGCACGCCTCCTGAGCGCGTCCGCGAGATGCGCCTGATCCTGCTGCGTCACGGCGAGACCGACTGGAACGCCCTGGACCGGTACCAGGGGCACACGGACATCGAGCTGAACGCCGAGGGGGAGCGCCAGGCGCGCCGCGCCGCCGGCGGGCCCGTGGGCGATCTGCTCGAGGACGCGGAGGAGCTCGTGGCCGTGTGCTCCCCGCTGGCCCGGGCGCGGCGCACGGCCGAGATCGTCCTCCAGGCCCGGGTGGGCGCGGCGTCCGTGGCCGTCGACCCGGAGCTGATGGAGCTGGCCGGGGGAGAGTGGGAAGGCCTCGAGCTCAGTGCCATCGCGGAACGCTGGCCGGACGAGCACCGCCTCTGGCGGGCCGTGCCGGCGCTCGACGCCGGCCCCGTCGGCGGGGAGACCCTGCGCGGGGGCGGCGAGCGGGCCCTGCGCGCGCTGCGCGGCCACGTGCCCCCGCACTGGGGCGACACCCCGCGCGACGGGGGCGCCCAGACCCTGCTCGCCGTGGCCCACGGTGCGCTGATCCGCGCGGCCACGGGGCTGCTCCTGCGTCACGAGGGCGAGGCCTTCGCGGCGATGGAGCGGATCGGCAACGCCCGCGCCGCCGTGCTGCAGGGCGCGTTCACTCCGGACACCGGGGCCGAGGGCTGGGGCGACTGGGCCCTCGAGGGCTACGGCATCTGAGGGCGCCTCGGCCCGGACGCCGATTTGGTGCCCGCGCGGGGACCGTGTACGCTGGCCGAGTTGCCAGCGAGGCGAACGGGCCGGAAACGGCGCGTGAACATCGCAGGTGACGCCCACATCTGGGGGTATGGCGCAGTTGGTAGCGCGTCTGCATGGCATGCAGAAGGTCAGGGGTTCGAATCCCCTTACCTCCACGTAAGTTGAGAAATTCGAAACCTGCCCCGCCTGATGGCGGGGCAGTTTCGCGTCCGGGGCCGGTTGGGGCGTCTCGCCCCGGTGCTCCTGAGCGAGGACAGCGGCAGCCGGTTCGGCTGGTAGGAACGTGACGTGTTCGTCCTCGTCGATGATGATCCGCTTGAACAGTGCGCGGTTGAGGATGCGGCGTTCAGCAGGTTCGCACTTGCTGTAGAGGTCGCCGAGGTCGGTGAGGACACCGACGATCTGATCGAGCCCCTCCTGAGCGTTGTGGTAGGTGGTCGCGAGACTGTCCAGCCGGTTGGTGATCGCGTCCAGGCTGGTGCGGATGCGGTCCTGTTCGGTCTTGAGCAGGTCGAGCGGGATGGCGTCGGCGTAGTGGGCTTGGACGAGCTTGAGGCGTTCGGCTTCGAGCTTGTCGCGCTGTGCGGTCAGCACGGCGCGTTCATCGTCGCTGGAAGCTTCGAGCTGGTCGAATACTTGGTGCAGGACCTGGCTGACGTGCTCGGCTTCCTCACTGGTGAGCCCGTTGGTGCCGTAGTCGCGTTCGATGCGGTCCTCGATCCGTTCGGCGAGGATCGCCGAGCGGGTGCAGCCGTTCTTCTTGCGTCGCCCTGAGCAGGTGAAGTACTCGTAGCGATCACCCTGCTTGTCACGGGGCCGTTCGATCATGAGCTTGGCGCCGCACGAGCAGCGCACGGTCCCCTTGAGGTAGTGGTCGTATTTCTGAGGCCGCTCACCAACGGCGTTCTTCGCATCGAGCTGCGTCTGGACGCGCAGCCAGGTGTTCGGGTCGACCAGAGGGCTGTGGGCGCCGTCGTAGGTGACGCCGCGGAAGGTGACGGTGAAGCGCTCTGGGTTTCGTTCCGATCCAACTGAAGGAGAATCGGAACATGCCCAAGAAGTACACCCCCGAGCTGCGTGAGCGCGCTGTGCGGATGGTCCTGGAACGCCAAGCCGCTCAAGGAGGGCCTCGCTCGCACTCCATCCGAGCCATCGCCCCGCAGGTCGGAGTCGGTGAAGAGACGCTGCGCATGTGGTGCAACCGCCACGGCCACGAGATCACCCAGGCGCCGGCGGGAGAAGATCTGCAGCAGGAGAACAAGCGCCTCAAACGTGAGCTCGCTGAAGCCAGGCGTGCGAACGAGATCCTCAAAGCCGCCTCGGCTTTTTTCGCCAGGGAGCTCGACCGCCCCACGACGAGATGATCGCGTTCATCGACGAACACCGCGATCAATTCGGGGTCGAGGCCATCTGTCGCACCCTGCGTGCGACGGAATGTGGGTTCATCACCTCCCGCGGCTACCGGGCCGTGAAGAGTCGACCGGCTTCCGCTCGGGCCCTGCGCGATACGATCCTCATCGAGGAGCTCAAGCGGATCCATGCGGAGAACTACGGCGTCTACGGGGTGCGCAAGATGCACCATGCGATGCGCCGCGCCGGGTGGGAGATCGGCCGGGACCAGGTCGCCCGCCTGATGAAGCTCGCCAGCGTGGAAGGGGTTCGGCGCGGCCGCAAGCCGATCACCACGAGGCCGGCAGGCGAGCCGGATGCTCGTCCTGACCTCGTGGAGCGCTGCTTCACCGCCGAGCGGCCGAACCAGCTGTGGGTCGCTGACATCACCTACGTCAGGATCCTGGGCGGGTTCTGCTATGTCGCTTTCATCACCGACGTCTACTCCCGGCGCGTCGTGGGATGGGCGGTCTCGGGCAGCCTGCACACCGCGGGGCTGCCGTTGCTCGCCCTCGAGCACGCACTGGTCTCCACCGGCGCTACCCGCGGGCGGCAGGGCCTGATCCACCACTCGGATCGGGGAAGCCAGTACGTCAGCTTGGCGTACTCGGACGCGCTCATCACCGCCGGGGTGACGGCTTCGGTAGGCACCGTGGGCGACTCTTACGACAACGCCCTGGCCGAGACCGTGAACGGGCTCTACAAGGCCGAGCTCATCCACTCCAAGCGGATCTGGGAGTCCGTCGAGGCGGTCGAGCTGGCCACCATGGGGTGGGTGCACTGGTGGAACACGCAGCGTCTCCACGAAGCGCTCGGCTACCGCACTCCAGTGGAGGTCGAGGCGGCCTACACTCACGACCAGGATTCAGCGCCCGTTGCGTCCTGACCTCGGAACGAAACCCAGGGCGCTTCAGTTGGACCCAGTGGCGATCGGTGCGCTGCCCGTCCGCACAGACCTCGCCGTCGACCTCATCCGATTCCATCCCACCGCCGTGCGAGGAAACGCCTCCGAAATCCTTGCGCTCGCGGGCGCCAGCTCGGGAGGTCGCGGTGTGGACGCCACCGATTCCACCTACACCGCAGCCACGGCGGCGATCACCTTCGCCCGAGAACACGACAACGTGATCGCCGTCTCTGGGCCCGAAGATCTCATCACCGACGGCAAGGCCATGGTGCGCGTGGCGAACGGTGACGCGCTCCTGACCCGCATGACGGGCGGAGGATGCGCACTGGGGTCGGTCATCGCAGCCGTTCTGGCCGTGCGCGGCCAGATTTCCACGCTGGACGCTACAGCGTCCGCCCATGTGATCTACGGGATTGCTGCCGAGCGGGCCGCACGCGGTGCTGCGGGTCCAGGATCGTTCGCGGTTCGGTTCCTCGACGCGCTCGCGAGTCTGTCGCCGGAGGAGGCCGTCGAGGCCGCGCGAGTACGGGCGGAGCACGCGAGCACCCCGGAACCGAACGGGGCAGGCGCGTGAAGCTTGGGCTGTATGTGATCACGGACCGGGACATCTGCGGCGCTCGCGGAGTCGCCGAGACCGTGCGCAGAGCGGTTCGGGGTGGCGCGAGGATCGTGCAACTGCGTGACAAGAAGGCGGGTTTCGATGATCAGTTGCGCCAGGTAGAGGAACTCGCGGAAGCTATCGACGGACGCGCGCGGCTCATAGTGAACGATCGCCTCGATGTGGCGATCGCAGCCCGCGATCGCGGCATTCTCGTAGACGGCGTACACCTCGGCCAAGGAGACGCGAGGGCGCTCACCGCGCGGCAAGCACTCGGCAGGCACGCCATCGTAGGCCTCACCGCGAACACCTCCGCGCATCTGGCAGCGGTCTCGCAGCTACCCGCGGGCACGGTCGACTACCTGGGCGTCGGCGTGATTCGACCGACCACGACCAAGCCGGATCACCCGCCCGCGCTCGGCGTCGATGGTTTCGCTGAGCTTGTGGCGAATACGCAGATCCCGTGCGTGGCGATCGGCGGAATCACGCTGGCGGATGTCGCGCCGCTCAAGCGCGCCGGCGCGGCTGGAATCGCCGTCGTCTCCGCGGTGTGCGCAGCGGCAGACCCCGAAAGCGCCGCTCGCACGCTTACGCGTGAGTGGGAGCGCTAACGGTGACGATCGTATGCGTGCTCCATTCCCCCACGCGTCATCGGCTGTTCCCATGTTCGGCTGATTGCGTTGTCGTCGTTTCGCCAGTCCCAGACAGTTCGGCGAGCGAACGGGGCAGCTCTCGCCAGAGCTGATGAAAGTGATGCAGAGGCCCGTGCCCGTGCCCGACATCGAGATCTTCGCTGGCTGCCAGCGCACCGTGGAGGTAGGCCTTCGCCATCCGCGCACTATCCTCGACCGAGCAGGTGGGCAGCAACGCCGCGATCGCGGCCGATAAGGTGCAGCCGGTACCGTGATCACTTCGCGTCCGGATGCGAGGTGCCGAAAGTTCGATCGTCGTCTGCGGCCCGTGCAGCAGGTCGACGCTCTGCGCCGATCCGTGCAGGTGCCCGCCTTTGAGCAGTATCCACTCCGAGCCAAGCTGGCGCAGCTCCACCGCACTGGTGCGCATCGCATCGAGCGACCACTTGGCATCAGTGCCGAGCAGGACGTCGGCCTCGGGCAGATTCGGCGTCGTCACCGTCGCCAGCGGCACCAGAAGCTCACTGATCGCCGCGACCGCATCAGGCTCCAGAAGATGATCGCCGCTCTTCGCGACCATGACCGGATCGAGCACAATGTTCCCCGCGCGATGAGCATAAAGCCGTTGCGCGATGGTCTCGACGATGCGCGCATTGGCGACCATGCCGATCTTGACCGCATCGACCCGAACATCGTCGAACACCGCGTCGATCTGATCACCCACGAAGCTCGGATCGAGGGCAACGAACGAGCGCACACCGCGCGTGTTCTGCGCCACCACCGCGGTGATGGCCGCCATGGCGTAACCGCCCATGGCCGAGAACGCCTTAATGTCGGCATGAATACCGGCCCCGCCGGTCGGATCAGTGCCGGCGATGGAGAGGATGTTCATCGTCATCGCGCGATCCCCTCGGCTTCGGCGAGGGCGGCCGCGTGACGCGCGACGTCCGCGACGTCGAGACTCAGCGCCATTGCTGGATCATCCAGTTCCCCGAGATCAAACCACCGCACCTCAAGCGCATCATCACCCGCTACGGGTTCACCCGAGATCCATCGGCACAGCACCGCGACCAGCACGAAATGTTGCCGCAGACAGCCGCTCTCGTCGCGATCGAACGCGTCGACGGCTGTGAACACCCGGTGTGCCTCGCCCCGAACCCCCGTCTCCTCCAGAAGCTCACGAACCGCGGCCTGCTCGATCGTTTCCCCACCTTCGATCTTCCCGCCTGGAAACCCCCAGCGACCAGCATCGGGCGGATTGGCGCGCCGCACCAGCAGCACCCTGCCCTCTCGGAAGACCGCGGCGATCGTCGCCACAACCGGACGCACCGCCGACACACTGGAAGGAAAACGAGCGTTATTCAATGACGATGACACGGCGGCCTCTCTCACGAGGCCGGCAAAGGATCGAGCCGACTAGACCTGTCCCTTCGCCGGCATGATCCGGATCAGGTTCAAAGGGTCACCGTGACGCCTTACGGCCTAACGGAATCTCAGCCCCTTATCGGGACACCCCTCGGTACCCGCCACGCTAACATCGGCGGCCACAAGGAGCAACGCCCCCACCCAGCCCTCGCGGGCACCTCGACGTGAGACTCCGCGCGCGACGATGCAGCGACCCAGCAGGAACCAGAGCCATCCGGAGGTCACCCGCGCGCCGGGTCGGTGATTTTGCTCAGCGAGTTCGCGAGAAAGCGGTCACTTTCGGCGGCGTGGTTGTGCCCGGGAGAACATGTTGCGTGGCAGCGAGCCAGGACCCTCGATCACCGTGCGTTCTGCCAGTGTGTCAGCGTCACGCCCACCCGATACCGGCAGCTCAGTCGCGAACCTCGCCATGCGGTCGCGTGATGACATTCGCTGAGAGGGGTGCGCAGTCCTACCCGCTCGTCGGACGCCGATGGTGTGCACCTGGTCAGCATGACGGTGTCGATGCGGGTCATGAGCGCGGGTGACGGCTACAAGTACCTGTTGCGCTCGGTCGCCGCAGCTGATGGTGAGCGTTCGCTGTCGACTCCGTTGACGCGCTACTACGCCGAGCACGGTACCCCGCCGGGACGGTGGCTCGGCTCCGGCCTCACCGGCCTTGGCGGTGGTCGCCTCGGGAGCGGCGATCAAGTTTCGGAGGCGCAGCTTCAGCTCTTGATCGGGATGGGCCGCGACCCCGTCACCGGAGAGCCACTCGGTAGAGCGTTCCCCGCGTACGCTCCGGTCACCGAACGCATCAAGCATCGGGTCGACCGACTGCCGAGCGACTTGGGGCCAGCTGGACGGGCGGAGGCGATCGCGCAGATCGAGGCCGAAGAAGCCGCACGCGGGACCCGTCGCGCCGTGGCCGGCTTCGACTACACATTTTCCGTCCCGAAATCCGTCTCGGTGCTATGGGCTGTGGCTGACGCGGGGACTCAGGCGCTGATCGCCGAAGCCCACCACGACGCGGTCGCCGGGGTAGTGGATTTCATGGAACGTGAGGTCGCCGCCACCCGCACCGGCGTCACCGCCGGCGACGGGGCGGTCGCGCAGGTCGACGTGACCGGGCTGATCGCCACGGCGTTCGATCACTACGACTCCCGCGCCGGTGACCCGCAGTTGCACACCCATGTCGTGGTCAGCAACAAGATTCAGACCGCGTTCGATGGGAAGTGGCGGTCGTTGGACGGCCGGCCGATGCACGCCGCCGTGGTCGCCCTGTCCGAGCATTACAACGCGGTTCTCGCCGATCGACTCACCCGCACCTTTGGCGTCGGCTGGGAGGCCCGGGAACGGGGCCGGGATCGGAATCCGTCCTGGGAGATCGCGGCTGTCCCCGATGAGTTGATCGCCGCCTTCTCGACCCGCTCGCACGACATCGAGGCTGAGGCTGACCGGCTCATCGCCGAGCATGTGGCGAAGCATGGTCGACGTCCCTCTGCGGCGACGATCATGAAGCTCCGTGCCCAAGCCACCCTCGCGACCCGCCCGGACAAAGAGGTGCGATCGCTGGCTGACCTCACTGCCGAGTGGCGCAGCCGCGCCACCACCATCCTCGGAGACGACGCAACATCGTGGGCCAGCCGCTCGACGAGCAACGAGCCGCCATCAGTGCTGCGCGCCGACGACGTGCCCCTGGAACTAGTTACTGAACTCGGCGCCTCGGTCGTGACCGTAGTGGGTGAGAAGCGGTCGACGTGGCGGCGCTGGAATCTGCATGCGGAAGCCTCACGGCAGACGATGGGCTGGCGGTTCGCCAGCGCACGGGATCGTGAGGCGATCGTCGGGATGGTCACCGACGCGTCCGAGATTGCCTCGCTGCGGCTTACGCCGCCCGACCTCGCCACGTCACCGGCGGCATTCCGCCGCATCGACGGCACGAGCGTCTTCCGGCCGCGGCACTCCACGGTGTTCTCTTCTGAAGAACTGCTCGCGGCTGAGGATCGCCTGCTCGCCCGCTCCCGCACCCTCACCGGGCCGACGGTTGCGCTGGCGACGGTGGAGAGCATGACTTCCCGTCCCGGCGCTGAAGGATTGATGCTCGGTGAGGACCAGGCAGACGCCCTGACTAAGATCGCGGTGTCCGGCCGGGTCGTGGACGTGCTGGTTGGCCCGGCTGGTGCGGGCAAGACCACCGCGATGAACGCGTTGCGGCGGTCGTGGGAAGCCGAGCACGGCGCGGGCTCGGTGGTCGGCCTGGCGCCCTCGGCGGTCGCCGCCCAAGTCTTGGCCGACGACCTCGGCATCGCCACGGAGAACACCGCGAAATGGTGGACCAACCACCTCACCCGCGGTACTACCTTCGGGGCCGGTCAGCTTGTGATCGTCGATGAGGCATCCCTGGCCGGCACCCTGTCCTTGGACGGGATCACCGCCCTCGCGGTCGATGCGGGTGCGAAGGTGCTGCTCGTCGGGGACTACGCCCAACTTCAGTCCGTCGAGGCCGGCGGCGCCTTCTCCCTGCTCGTCGGTGACCGTGATGATGTGCCCGAGCTGGTCGATGTCCACCGGTTCGTGTACCAGTGGGAGAAGGCCGCCTCCCTCGCGTTACGGCATGGACGACCCGATGTGATCGACACCTATTACGACCACGATCGCATCCATAGCGGCGACGCCGAGTCAATGACTGATGCCGCTTATGCCGCCTGCCGAGCCGACCGCGACAGAGGACTGGTGGCGGTGCTGATCGCCGAGACCCGCGAGGACGTGACCGCCCTGAACACACGCGCCCGTGCCGATCTGATCCTCGACGGCACCCTCACACCGGGGCGGGAGGTCGAGCTGAACGACGGCACCACCGCCGGTGTCGGAGACACGATCATCACCCGCCGCAACGACCGTCGCCTGCGCAACAGCAAGGAGTGGGTTCGCAACGGCGACACCTGGATCATCAAAGCCGTCCGCGACGACGGCTCGATCACCATCCACCGCACCGGACGTAGGTTCGGCGGTTCCATCGTGCTGCCCGCGCGTTACGTGGCCGAGCATGTCGACCTCGGGTACGCGGTCACCGCGCACGGCGCGCAGGGCGTCACCACCGACACCGCCCACGTCATGGTCCAGCCGACCACCACGCGGGAGAACCTCTATGTGGCCATGACCCGCGGACGCCGATCCAACGGGGCGTATGTCATCCTCGACCGCCCCGACGATCACCAACATCCCCATCCCGGCGACACCCCGGACGCCACGGCCCGTAGTGTGCTGTACGGGGTGCTCCAGCACACGGGTGCGGAGCTATCCGCCCACGAAACCATCACCGTCGAACACGAGCAATGGGGCTCCATCGCACAACTCGCCGCGGAGTACGAGACCATCGCCGCCGCAGCACAACACGACCGCTGGAGCACCCTCACCCGAGCCTCCGGTCTCACCGCGGAACAGTCCGAGACGGTGATCGAGTCTGACGCGTTCGGGGCACTCACCGCTGAGCTACGGCGAGCGGAAGCGAACCATCACGACATGGGCCACTTGTTCCCGCGCCTAGTGCGAGCGCGCGAGTTCGACGACGCAGACGATATCGCTTCGGTTCTTCACCACCGCGTCGCCCGGGTCACAGCGAGGCCCGCAGGGTCGGGCCGCACCCGGAAGGCACCGCGCCTGATCGCCGGCCTCATCCCAGAGGCGCAGGGCTCGGTGACAGGCGACATGCGGCAGGCCTTGGCAGAGCGGCAGGAGCTGATCGAGGGCCGCGCGACTGCCGTCCTCGACACTGCACTCGAAGCCGAAGACGCTTGGATGAAACCACTTGGCACGCCACCCCAGGACCCGCGCCGTGCAGCGGGATGGCGGCGACAAGCCCGAATCATCGCCGCCTATCGCGATCGGTACAGCATCACCGACGACACACCCCTGGGCGTCCCCCCAGAGATGACCGCGCAGAGAATCGACCGGGCACGCGCCGAGGCCGCGCTGAGCAACCTCACCGCACTGCAACACGACACTGGCACGGACCGGCGCCCCGCGCAGAGACGGACTCATGAACTCGGCCTCTGATCACCCAGTCCGAACGCCGCGGCACAAGAAGGACGTCTCCCGCACCAACGCCCAGCCTCCAGGGCCGCGGACTCCTCACAGCGAGCGGCAGGGCGGGTCGGCGCTGTGCTCGTGCCGGTAGGTGAACTCCGACCCCAATGAGGAGCGGCGCACCTTCGCGCGGGACGCGGCATCTTGTTCGAGCAGACGAACCACGTCGGCAGAGTCGGTGACGAGCTGCGCCATGCCGTCGCGCAGGAGACGATGTGACCCAGCACTCGTGACACTGGTCACCGGTCCCGGAACCGCGCCCACGCCGCGGCCAAGGGCGCGTGCGTGAGCGGCGACGTGTAGCGAGCCGGATCGAGTGCCAGCCTCAACGACCACACTCGCGCCGGACAGCGCCGCCATGAGCCGGCCGCGCGCGAGAAACCGATGCCGAGTCGGTGCAGAACCCGGAGGCAGCTCGCTCACCAGCAGTCCGACATCGGCGATCCTTCTGAGCAGGTCGCCGTGACCTGCCGGGTAGGGGCGATCCACACCACCGGCGAGAACCGCGATCGTGTCCCCACCGGCAGCCAGACCCGCCCGATGAGCGGCGCCCTCGATGCCATATGCGCCGCCGGCCACGATGACGTGCCCACTGCTCGCCAGGTCTGCGGCGAGGTCACCGGCAACGTGCTCGCCGTAGGCGGTTGCGGCTCGGGCCCCGGTGATCGTCACTAGGTCGGTCATCGGGCGAGCGAGGAACGAGGTGGCACCTCGGGTCCACAGTACGTATGGGGCGCGCTCGCCCAGGTCGTCCAGCGCCTTGGGCCAATGCTCGTCGCCGGGGACGAGCGCCATGATGCCGCTTTGCCCGATACCGCGCATCCTCTCCGTGACGCCTTCGCGTCGACGTGGTAGCGCGAGGCGATCGCGCCACACCTGAGTGTCCACTCGATTCACGCCTGGGATCGTGCCGTCGTCCTCGACGAGTCGCAGCGTCTCGACCGCACCGACGCGCGAGAGAACACGACCAGTGACGGGGTCATCAGGCTCCGCGAGGATAGACAGCAGCATCCGAGCGCTGCGTTCATCAGGTGACAGGTCAGCGATAACCGCCATGGGAGGGCTCCTTCTGCGTCGGATGACGTCGAGAAGGTGCACAGCACCACTCACACTGATAGACAGTCACGCCACGGCGGCAACCGAACGACGGGCGATGCGCCGATCGCGCCACTCAGCCGCGCGGGCACGGAGCAGCAGGACGACGCTGACCGGGCCCATGATCGCGAACTTCATCGCGTTCCAGATGCACAAGAGCACCAGCAGGTACAGCCAACCGGGTCCGCCATCCTAGATCAGCACCATCAGGAAACTCGCAACGTACAAGTAGGGGACGGCCAGCAACATCGCAGGAAGACCCCATTTGAGCCCACGGCGTGTACGAACCGCGTCCAGCAGGAGGTTCGTGGGCATGTAGCGGCGCAGAAAGTAGCGGGTGTGAACGCTGGCGATCCAGATCAAGCGGAACATGAGCACAGTCCTCTCCTCGTCTCCGGCGACAAGGAATCAAGAAGGACCGCTCCGGCCGAGGCCGACTGGTCGTCCCACCGCGTCCAGGGGCCTTGACCCTTGATCGTGGACACGGTGTCGGTTCGGTTATGCCGCTTCCGTGAGGGTAGCTGACCTCGCGGCGTCGTAGGCGTTCTCGTAGCTATTTGGGCTCACCTGGCCGATCGTGGAGTGGCGTCGGCGGGTGTTGTAGCGGTTCGCCCATCGGAACACGGCCCGGTAGGCCGTGGCCTGATCTGGAAATGCGGCCCGGCCCTCGAGTAGCTCCCGCTTGAGCGCGGCGTTGAAACTCTCCGCGAGTGAGTTGTCGGCACTCGTGCCCACCGCACCCATGGACTGGACGACGGTGAGCTGCTCGCAGAGGGCCGCGTAGGCCTTCGAGGCGTAGACGCTGCCGTGGTCGCTGTGAAACACGGCGCCGGCGAGACTGCCGCGGTCGCGGGCCGCGGCGCGGAGTGCGTCCTCGACGAGTTCGGTGCGCATGTGGTCGGCGACCTGCCAGCCCGCGAGCTTGCGGGAGCCGAGGTCGATGCACGTCGCGAGATACAGGTTCGACCCGTCTGCGATCGGGAGGTAGGTGATATCGCCGACGTACCGGCGGTTCGGCTCCCCGATCGAGAAGTCCCGGCCGATCAGGTCGGGGAACTTCCTCCCGGACTGGTCCGGGATCGTGGTCTTCACCCGGCGTCGCAGCCGGATCCCCACCAGCTGGTGCTCACGCATCACGCGGGCGACGCGCTTGTGATTCACCCGCTCGGCGGCGGTGGTGACGCCGTCGTTGAGGTCGGCGGTGATCCGGGGTGCCCCGTAGGCGCGGTCGCCGCCCTGGGCGGGGTCCTGCAGCACCCTGATCCGTGCGGCGAGGGCTGTATCTTCGGCCGCTCTCGCCGCCCGTCCCGGAGCCGCCGCGAGCCAGGCGTAGAACGACGACCTCGCGATCTCGACGATCTCGCACAACCGCTTCACGCCGTAGGCGTCCTTGTGGTCCTCGACGAACTGGAAGCGGTTCACCAGTTCGTCTCCCCGGCGAAATACTTCGCCGCCTGACGGAGGATGTCCCGCTCCGTCTCGAGCTTCAGCTTCTCCGCCTTCGACGCCGCCAGTTCCGCCTCCAGCCGCACGATCCTCGCCGCCTGCGACTCCGACCGCCCCGACGTGGGCGGCGACATGGTGCCGGCGGTCGTCGTGCCCGAGCCGTGCTTCTCGACCCACTCCCGCAGCGCACCGCGGGAGATCCCGAGGTCCGCCGCGATGCCATTCAACGTCGCACCGGGCGTCGACTCGTACAAGTCCACCGCCCGCTGCCGGAACTCGTCCGTGTAGTTCTTCCTAGCCATCCCTCGGATTCTCGCTTCCCCATCATCGTGTTGGAATCAGCGTGTCCAAGATCAGGGGTCAAGCACCCAGCGATGGTCAAGCAGGTAGAGGCCGCCTACTACAAAGATACTCCAGCCGCGTGTCCGAGGGAAGAGCAGAGGTAACTCACCCCCCGCGTCAGCAGCCCTACCGAGCGGTGGTCGGGGAGCCGTCAACGCCCTGCGGCGCGGCCCGCCAACAAAGCGTGGCGACCGTGTCGTCGCACGCTTGACGCGTCCGGATCGGAGACAATGGTGTCCGACAGGGATCTCCTGACCACCGAGGCGACTGGCCCAGCCGAGCCATCGCCAGAGAGCGAGGCAGGCAATGGCGGCTCCGCCCCCACAGATCAGGCTCTGGGACGACAACCCCACCAGCCTGGACCTTCTAGGGTTCGACGCCGTGGTCGACCCCATCGTCGCGGCGGTCCGTGAACACAACATCCACCCCCTGACACTATCGGTGCAGAGCCCGTGGGGCGGCGGCAAGTCCACCGTGCTCAAGCTCATCGAAGCCGAGTTCAAGGACGACGAGACCTGCTTCGTCGTCGCCACCAACCCTTGGGCGTACGACGACCAGGACGACGTCAAGGGCACCCTGATCTCGGAGATTCTCCACGGCATCCAAGCCCAAGTTCCCGATCCCGGCACCAAGGACAAGGTGGCGAAGAAGGCCAGGGAACTCCTAGAACGCGTGAGCTGGAGCCGGGCCGCAGTCGCAATCGCCAAAGGCGCTCTCACTTTCCAAGTGGACCCCAAGGAGATCGCTGAGATCTTTCGACCGAAGGACCCCGGCGGCACACAGTCGATGGCAGGCTTCAACGACGCCTATAAGGAACTGCTCGCACTGATCCCGAATGTAGAGCGCGTCGTGGTGCTCGTGGACGATCTGGATCGGTGCCTCCCGGACGCCGTGACCGCCACGCTCGAAGCGATCAAGCTGTTCCTGTCCACAGAGAAGATGGTGTTCGTGCTCGCGGCCGATCAGGACATGGTTCGTGATGCCATCTCGGTCAGCCTGGACGGCGCTCGACGCGGGGACATCTTCGCCAAGCGGTACCTGGAGAAGATCGTCCAGCTCCCGATCGCGCTCCCACGCCTGTCCGGAGCGGACGCCGAGGCGTACATCGGCCTGCTGATCGCAGGACGAACGATGCACGAGACCGACCTGCACGCACTGGCCGCTCATGTTCGCACGCGTCGAAATGCCAATCAGACGCCGCTGCTGCATGACCTCGGCAAGCTGGATGCCGCGCCAACGAAGGCTGATCTGGCGCTGGCGACCCAGCTCGCGGAAGGCTTGAGCGCTGATCGTCGCTCCAACCCTCGCCAGATCAAACGATTCCTCAATGCCTTCGGCGTCCGCGAATCCATCGCCCGCGCACGCGAGGTCACCGTCGCTCCGGCCGTGATGATCAAGATGCTTCTGCTCGAAGAGCTCTACCGCACCTCCTTCAACACCCTCGCCGCGTCGCCCGCTCAGGAACGTAAGACACTCCTGGCCCGCTGGGAGGCCTGGGCGAACCCGTCGGGAGAAGAGGGCGAGGACGCCACGCTCCCCGCCGGCATCGACGAAGGCACCAAGGACTGGGCCGCTGCGCCTCCGTTCCTCAAAGGGGAGAACCTCGACCCCTACATCAGTCTCGCCGCGAGCCTCATCAACGTCAGCATGGGTGCGCAGGTCTCCGATGACGTGCTGACGCTCATCAACGACCTTCTCGGCGAGAGCGAAACCGCCCGGAATGTCGCCGCTGACACCTTGTCCGAACGAGGCCAGGACGAACAGCTTGCGGCACTGGAAGTGCTGATCAGCGCGACGAAGCGCACCGACAATGCAGAATCGGTGATCCGGGGCGCTGTCCTCTGGGGCGGGAAGAACCCGGCGCTGGAAGAAGCGACCGCTGCCGGCATCGAGGCGCACTGCTGGGGAGCGCGGCTGACCCCGGGCGCCATCGTCGAACTCGCGAACAGCGGACGACCCGCACTGGTCGCGCTCGTGCGGCGGGCCGCAACGGACGCCGCGTTGCACCCTTCGACGCAGGCTGCGGCGCAGGACGAACTGGAGCAGCTCGATGGGAACTAGCGGCGCCTACGGCGGCAGCAACTCCACCGAGTGGAACGAGTTCCGAGACGCGTGGGGCGATCTTGGCTCATCGAGCGGCAGAAACGCCCCTGACGGCGCCGACGACGGCTCTACACCCGACCCATCGTCGGACACGCTCTTCGACCCCGCACAACCAGCCTCGGACGTCGACCGCGCCGGCCAAGCACTCATCGATGCGCTGTGGCGCGACGACCCCGCTGCCAGGGGCAATACCGTGCCCCCAATTCCTCGCCCTCGCGTCCCCGGACGCCGAGGGGCTGGCGCCGGAGGAGCGGGTGGCGCCGGCGCCGGGACTTCGGGGGGACGTTCCGCAGGCACGGGCCGCTCCGGCAGCAGATCTACCCGGCAGGTCATCGGCGGGGCCTCCCGTGGCGGCGCGACGATCGGAGCCGCCTATGCGCTCAGGAACCGCGATGCCCAGAGACTGGCGGACTACGGACTCTCGCTGGACGAGTTCGACTCGCTAACGCCGCGCGCACGCATCAGCAGACTCGTAACCCTCATGATCGGCGACGACGGGCACCCCGACGACCGAGCCATCCGACAAGCAGCCACCGAGCAAGTCAAGAAAATCGTCGCCACCGACAAAGAACCGCCCACCGCTGCTGAAGCGATCAAAGGGTTCGTCAGTGCTTACATTTTCCAGCTCGGCCTCGTGGAACTTCAAGACCAGATCACCAACGGCACTCTCGATGGGAACGAGGCGGTCACACGCGAACGGATGCTGCGTGGCTGGATCGACGCGAAGGTGCGTGGCCTTGATATCGACGCCGCCCCGGCTCTATCCGCCAACAGCCTGCATCAAGCCGCCGCCGACCTCGCCCAACGAGCGATCCGCGTACTGAGGGCAAGGTAATCGACATGCCACAGACTCATTTCTACGTCTCCGGCGAGGACTCCACGAACGAGAGCGCACCCGCTCAGCAGCGTCTGCGGTGGCCCACCGCGGCAGGCCACACCAGCACGATCAAGAGCGGGCTCGGTTGGTGGCTGCCGTCGTTGGGTCCGGTCCCGGACCAAGCCATCGACCTGGTGCGCATCGCCGGTGCCGCCTACCTCGCAGATCGGCTCTCGGGAAGGCCAACCGCCTTCACTCGGCGGCTCCAACTCACGGTCGAAGCCTCCGACCCCTCACTGTGGGAAGCCGATGCCGCGGACCAGCTCGCCCAGCTGCTCTCCTGGCTGACCGGAGACACCTGGGAAATCGAGTTGGTACAGGATCCGACCACCAGATCAGATCCGCGAGCCGACCAATCGCCCGACAACGTGGCATCCGTCGCTCTGCTCAGCGGTGGACTCGACTCCTTCCTCGGCGCCCTGCACTTGCTCTCTACTTTGGACGATGCTCCGCTCTTTGTGGGCCACTACGACACTGCCACCGCGGTGCGACGTGCCCAGAACGCCATCCGCTCTTGGCTTCAAGACTCCTACGCCCCAGCGCCCTCGTACACACAGACCGAGTTCACCCAGGTTGCCGATAAGAAGGAAAGCTCCAGTCGAAGCCGTTCTCTGCTCTTCGTGGCCCTCGGAGTTGCTATCGCATCAAGCCGCCAGGCAACGACTCTCTTCGTACCCGAGAACGGCTTCACCAGCCTGAACCTGCCACTACACCCCAACCGGGCCGGCGCCCTATCAACCCGTTCCACCCACCCCGAGACCTTCTACCGCGTCAACACGCTTCTCCACACCCTCGGACTGACCGTATCGGTGACCAACCCGTTCGCCGCCCACACAAAGGGCGAGGAGATGCGCCTCGTTGCCGACCGCCAGCCACCAGCAGGCTGGGAGCACACCGCTGGCTTGACCGTCTCGTGCAGCAAACTCGATGGCGCCCGAATCAAGGGCGGCAACTCCACCCTGAACTGCGGGCTGTGCTACGCCTGCGTCACCCGCCGAGGAGCCTTCATCGCAGCCGAAACAGACGACTCGACCATCTACCTGTCCGACCACCTCACTGGAACCGCACGAAGTGAACTCCTGGAGCGGAGATACAGTGACCGCGCTGCTATCAGCTACGCAACCGCCCGAGGAATCGACGACGATGCGATCGACGCGGGGACATGGCCTCCCGATGCGGACCTCGATGAAATCAGCGACCTTGCCAAACGCGGACTCGCCGAACTCGGGAAGGTCGACCTGACGTGACCAGCGCCGACCTTCCGGCGCTGGACGCCCACGCCCACATCGCTCCCGACGTCACCCGAGACCAAATCACAGCCCTCGGCGACGCCGTCGTGTTCGCTATGACCCGAAGCCTCCACGAAGCTAGTCAGGTCAAGAACCGACGCGATCACTCGCTCATCTGGGGGCTCGGTATCCATCCGGCCGTCGCAACCGCCCGCGCCGCATGGGACCCGGAACGGTTCAAAGACCTCCTCCGCTCCTTCGCGCTAGTTGGCGAGATCGGCCTGGACCGCCGCGGAGGCGACTGGGCTCGGCAGTGCTCCATCTTCCAAGAGGTACTGACCATCGTGCGCAGCGAGCCCGTGCTGGTCTCCATTCACAGCTCCGGAGCGACAACCGAGGTCGTCCAATACCTCACCGATGCCAAGACGCGCGGAGCGATCCTGCACTGGTTCAACGGAGATGACACCGATGTCAAGCGGGCGATCGACGTCGATGCATACTTCTCGGTCAACGCCGCGATGTCCGAAGATCAGATCCGACGACTTCCGCGGAACCGGGTTCTGTGCGAGACAGACTTTCCCGCACGCAAGGTGCGTTCCCGCAGACCAGCCGACACAGGACGCATCGAGCTGCTGCTGAGTCAGGCCTGGGGTACAAGCCCACAAGAGGTTCGCGCAGCGACCTGGTGGAACCTGCGCACGCTCAGCGAGCGCTCCGGCGCCATCGAGCGCCTACCCGAACCTGTCGCGGACACGCTCTTGTACCTATAGTCGGCGGCACCACGCCGAGCGTCCCGCAACCCTGAAAGCCAGAAATAGGGTCCGCAAGTTCGGAGACCCCGCTCTGAGCACGCCGGCAACTTCGCTGGCGAAGGCGCACAGCCATGAGCAGGGTCGAGGGGACGACTCATCGCTCACGCCCTTGTGGATCGCGGAGCAGTACCCCCGCAGCGATCAAATGGTTTCGAACAGTGCCGGCCGAAAATCCGAGGCGTGCGCCCACGCGTTCGAGAGACTCGCCCTCGGCATACCGCCGAACCATTTCCTGAACCTCCGCATCCGAGGGAGCGGTGCGACGAAGACGCACACCTCGCTGGCGCAACAGTGACGCCAGCCGCTGCCGACTCACGCCGACTTCCGTGGCTATCGTGCGCAGCGTCTCACCGGCCGCGTATTGAGCCTCTGCCGAAAGGAGCACCTCACCGCTGACCCTTGCCTGCTGCCGGACGTGAGACTCCTCGCGACGGACACCATGCCGCGCACGAAGACGGATCGCGCGATGCATCAAACTCAAGCGGGCCAGCGGCGGGGCAAGTTTCGACAAGCCTCCCGCTAGGTCCACCAGTCAGAAGGCCCGGTCCATGCGGACCGGGCCTTCGTCGTCGTCGGGCTCCTGCGCGGGCCCGGGACGCGACCGCCGCCCTGCGACATCACCGCGCCGCGGCACTGCGGTGATGTCGCTCCTCCGCGGTCGGTGCGGGGGACACGCCGGGGTACGCG
This sequence comes from Micrococcus antarcticus, assembly GCF_044872765.1. Classification (NCBI taxonomy): domain Bacteria; kingdom Bacillati; phylum Actinomycetota; class Actinomycetes; order Micrococcales; family Micrococcaceae; genus Micrococcus; species Micrococcus antarcticus. The sequence continues at coordinate 301,253 of NZ_CP085253.1, forward strand.
GCGCGCTCGACCGCCGTGAGTGCGGGTTCCACCGCACGACCCTCCCGCGCCGAGGCGACGGCGGCCTCGAGCACCGCCATCACGGCGACGGCTTGGTCGGGGGTGGCGGCGCCGCCGTTCGAGCGGCCGAGGATCGCGTCGCGCACGTCCGCGTAGGACCGCTGCTGGGCTCCGGTCGGCGTGGGGACGCGCTCGATGTTCCCCTCCCCGTCGTGCAGGAGGATCGGGTCGGGGTCGACACCCCAGCCCTCGGCGCCGGGGAGCAGACCCGCGCGCAGCTGCGCCTCCTGCTGATCCGGCAGTTCCTTCACCGCGGAGCCGCGCGTCCCGTGGACCGCGAAGCGCGGGCTGCCGCCGGCCACGAGCATCGACGCCTGCAGGACCACGCGTCGGCCCGGGTACTGCAGCACGCAGTGCGCCCAGTCCTCGACCGGGGCGCCCGGGCGCAGGGCCGCGAGGTCGGCGTCCACGCGTTCGGGGACGCCGAAGAGCAGGAGCGCCTGGTCGACCAGGTGCGGTCCGAGGTCGAACCAGATGCCGCCCCCGGGCACCGCGGCTTCCCGCCAGCGGTCCCGGACGGTGGGGCGAAAGCGGTCGATCCGGGACTCGAGGTGGACGACGTCCCCGAGCCGGCCGGAGCGGACCAGCTCGGCGATGCCCAGGAAGTCGCTGTCGAAGCGGCGGTTCTGGAACACCCGCAGCACCCGCCCCGTCTCGGCCGCGAGGTCGCGCAGCTCCCGCGCCTCGGCCAGACCCAGCGTGAAGGGCTTGTCCACCACCACGTGCCTGCCCGCCCTCAGGGCCGTGCGCGCGAGCGGCGTGTGCTGATCGTTCGGGGCCGCGATCACCACGAGGTCCACGTCGTGGCGCGCCAGGAGCGCGTCCACGTCGGGCACCACGACGACGTCCGGCAGGTCCGCGTGCACCGCGTCCGGGCGGCTCGAGACGACATGGGTGAACGCGAGTCCCTCCGTGGCGTGGAGCAGGGGGGCGTGGAACGTCTTCCCGGCGAACCCATAGCCGATCAGCGCGGTGCGGATCGGTGCGTCGGTGGGGGACATGCAGGACCTCCTGGTCTGGCGGCGGGCATGAGGCGTCTCCTGCACGCTAGGCCGTGGGGACGCGACGGTCCATCGACGCCGCCCGGCCGGTTTGCGCGGTTGCCGCGGGCCGGGTATCCTATCCAGGTGCTCCAGCCGGTCCGCCGGAAACGGAGTCACCACCCACCTGGGGGTATGGCGCAGTTGGTAGCGCGTCTGCATGGCATGCAGAAGGTCAGGGGTTCGAATCCCCTTACCTCCACCCGTCAGAAGGCCCGGTCCATACGGACCGGGCCTTCGTCGTCGTGGCGGCCGGCTCGCCGTCGTGACCACTCTGCGCTCTCCACCCGCATGGCACCCCCCACCGGTCACGGCCGGGTTGCGGTCCCGCGTCGATCGCGCATCGACGTCGCACAGCCCTTTCACGGCATGCTCTCGGCGGACAGACTCGAGGCGTCCCCACCCGTGGAGCCCGGGACACCGGTGCTGCAGAGGCGGGGCCGCCGGCCCTGTCCGGCCGACTCAGTGAGGAGCTGCCATGTCCGTCATCCGTACCCGTCGTCCCTCCCTCCGTCACCTGCCCGCCGCCGTCGCCACCGCCGGCCTCATGACCACCGTCGCGCTCGCCGGCCCCGCCGCCGCCTGGGACGACGCCCATGGCCCCCAGGCCGGCTACTTCCAGGCCGTTGACCACAAGAACGTCACCGCCGCCTTCTTCCAGACCTACGACGGCTACGACCCGAAGGACCTCACGCTCACGCTCACCCCGGTGGCCGAGGACGGCACCCGCCTGGAGGGCGGCCAGGAGGTCGAGTTCACCGCCCTGGACGTCATCGACGGCGGCGCCGTGGACGTCCTCGAGACCCGCCGCGCGCTCGGCGCGGCCGGTGAAGGCCTCGTGCGGTACGACGTGGAGGTGGACGGGCAGCTGCTGAACATGGGCATCACTCTCCAGGCGGACGCCGACCTCGCCGACGATCAGGGCGCGGCCGTCCACTCCGTCGACGGCCCGTAGACAGCCCACCTCGGGGACCGGCCCCTGGCCTGGGACTCGGCCATGCAGCTGGCACCCGGGGTGGCGGGCGCCGAGATCGTCCACCTGGTCGCCGCGCCGACGACGGAGAACACCTACGCGGCGGTCGTGGCCGAGCCGCCCCACGGTGAGGTCTTCGCGTTCCGTGACTCGGAGCACTCCGAGCTCCGTGCCTGGTACATCCCCGACGAGGGCTTCGTCGGCACGGACACCTTCACCGTCGACTTCCACAGCGACCACGTCGCCCATGTCCAGACCGTCACCGTGCATGTCGGCGAGGAGATCCCCGCCGCGTACGACGGCTTCGTCGATGCCGAGGACGGCGTCCTCAACGGGAAGCCGCTCGACCTGACCGACCCGGACACCGCCGCGGCGCTCGCCGCGTTCCGGGGCGACGCGGCCGCCCCGGCTCCGGGGGATGAGGAGGAGCAGACCGCTCCGGTCGAGGGCGACGCCGACGAGCAGCACACGACCCCGGACACCGTCGAGACGGGGCAGTCCACCGGCTGGTGGCTGGCCGGCCTCGGTGCCGCCGCCGCGGGGGTGCTGGTCGCGGCCCGCCGTTGTCTGGGTCTGACCGACTGACAGCCCGCCGCACACAGATCCGTCGACGCGCCGCCCCTCTCACGCGGAGGGGCGGCGCGTCCGTGCCGGCATGACACGCGGCCGGCAGCCCGGGCGTCAGTCGCCGAGGCACGCCATGGGCGCGGGCAGCCCGGACATCCAGGAGTCGATCTTCGCGGTGCTCCCCGGCCTCGTGCTGCTGGTGATGTTCTGCGTGACCGCGCTGGACTCCACCGACCCCGACCCCGACGACGGCTCCGGCTCCTCCGTGTTCGGTGTCGGCACCGTGTTCATCCTGGGCATGGGCGTGCTGGCGATCGGCGTGGTACTGATGATGTGGACACGGCTGCGCCACCCGGCGTACTTCCGCGGCGAGACCCTGCCGCAGACGGACTCGACCCGACCCATCCCGATCATCCGTCCGGACGACGACGGCACTGCCGTGGTCCGGGACCCGAACGAGAGGACCCACTCATGAGCACCCCCGCCGGCTATCGCGTGCAGGACCCCAGCACCGACCAGGTCGTGGAGACCTTCCCGGCCCTCGCCGACGGTGAGGTCGACCAGGTGCTGGCCGCCGCCGAGACCGCCCAGCGCGCGTGGGCCGCCCTCCCCATCGAGGAACGCGCCACCATCGTGCAGAAGGTCGCGGACCTCTTCGAGGAGCGCAAGGACGAGCTCGCGCAGATCATCGCCACCGAGATGGGCAAGCGCGTGACCGAGGGCGTCGAGGAGGCGGAGTTCAGCTCGGCCATCTTCGGCTACTTCGCGGACAAGGGTCCCACCCTCGCCGCGGACCGCCCCATCGAGACCTTCGAGGGCGGCCGCGCCATGATCCGCCACCTGCCCCTGGGCGTGCTGCTGGGGGTCATGCCGTGGAACTTCCCGTACTACCAGATCGCCCGTTTCGCCGCGCCGAACCTCATGCTCGGCAACGCGATCGTGCTCAAGCACGCCGAGATCTGCCCGCGCTCGGCCCTGGCCGTGCAACAGATCATGGACGACGCCGGCGTGCCGGCCGGCGTGTACACCAACGTCTTCGCCACGCACGACCAGATCGCCGAGTTCATCGCCGACCCGCGCGTGGCCGGCGTCTCCCTGACCGGCTCCGAGCGGGCCGGCTCCGTGATCGGCGCGCTCGCGGGCCAGCACGTCAAGAAGGCCGTCCTCGAGCTCGGCGGGTCGGACCCCTACATCGTGCTCGACGCCGAGGACCCGGCCGAGGCCGCCCGCACCGCGTGGGCGACCCGCATGTACAACATGGGCCAGGCCTGCAACTCCAACAAGCGCATGATCGTCTCGGCGGACATCCATGACGCCTTCGTGGCCGAGCTGGTGTCCCTGGCCGAGGCCATGAAGCCCGGGGAGGCCGTCGACGAGGACCCGACGGTCTTCACCCCGCTGTCCTCGCGCGGTGCCGCCGAGGGCCTGGCCGAGCAGGTGGAGCGGGCCCGTCAGCAGGGCGCGACCGTCCACGTCGGCGGGACCGTCACGGACGAGGCGGGCGCCCGCTTCGCCCCGGCCGTGATCACGGGCGTCACCTCCGGGATGGACGCCTACCGCGAGGAGCTCTTCGGCCCCGTCGCCGTCGTCTACAAGGTGGAGTCCGCGGACGATGCGCTCGCCCTCGCCAACGACTCCCAGTATGGCCTGGGCGGCGCCGTGTTCTCCCAGGACGAGGTCCAGGCCGAGAGGATCGCCCGGCAGCTCGAGGTCGGCATGGCCAACGTCAACACGCCGGCGGGCGAGGGGGCGGAGATCCCGTTCGGCGGCGTCAAGCGCTCCGGCTTCGGCCGCGAGCTCGGCCCGCTCGGCATGGACGAGTTCGTCAACAAGCAGATGTACTTCGTCCAGGACTGACACCCCACGACGACGACGGGCCCGCCTCCGGTGACCGGAGGCGGGCCCGTCCGCGTCCCGCCGGCGTGGCGGGAGCGATGGGTCAGCGACGCGCATGTCGCACAGCGGGGTCTGGGCTGGCGCGCCCTTGTCCCTTCATCCGGGGCGCGGCCATCATGGATCGGATCCCCGTCGAGAACTGCAGAATCGAGATGTCTGATGTACCCCACCCCGATGACCTTCGACGTGGCGCGCGCCGGCCGCGCTCTCGCACAGGTCAGTGTCCGCACACTGGCCACCGCGGCCGGCCTCGAGAAGGAGCAGCTGCGCCGCTTCGAGAAGGGGCTGGCCGACCTGCGGGTGGACGAGCGTCTGCGTCTGGAGAAGGCCCTGCGGAAGTACGGCGTCGGGCTGGTCCCGGAGGACGAGTTCGGCGGCACGGGGGTCCGCCGGATCTTCACCGCCGATAAGTCCCGGCGCCTCGAGGCCATGGAGAACGAAGGCAGCCCCGCGTACGAGGACGACATCTGAGTCCTCTGCCGACAGGCGGACGGCCCCGCATCCCGGGCAGGGATGCGGGGCCGTCGTCGTCGGTCCGCCGGTGGCGGGGGCTCAGGCGGACCGCAGCGCCTTCGTGACCTCGCTCAGGCCCTCCTTGAGGAGCGCCTCGCCGATGGTCAGCGGCGGCAGGAAGCGGACCACGTTGCCGTAGGTGCCGCACGTGAGCAGGATGACGCCGGCGGCGCGCACGGCGGCCGCCACGGCGTTGGTGAGCTTCGCGTCGGGCTCGCCGGTGGCGGGGTCCACGAACTCGACGGCCATCATGGCGCCGCGGCCGCGGATCTCCCCGATGCGGGGGTCCGGGTTCTGCTCGAAGTGCTCGCGGATGATCGTCTCGATCTTCTGCGCCTCCGCGAGCAGTCCGTCCTCCTCGATGGCCTCGATGACGGCGAGTGCGGCGGCCGTGGCCACCGGGTTGCCGCCGTAGGTGCCGCCCAGGCCGCCCGGGTGCACGGTGTCCATGATCTCGGCGCGCCCGGTCACGGCGGAGAGCGGCATGCCGCCGGCGATGCCCTTGGCGGTGGTCATCAGGTCCGGCTCGATGCCCTCGAACTCGGAGGCGAACCACTGGCCGGTGCGCGCGTAGCCGGACTGCACCTCATCGGCGATGAACAGCACGCCGTTGTCCTTGCACCACTGCACCACGGCCTTCAGGAAGCCCTCGGCCGGGACGATGAAGCCGCCCTCGCCCTGGATGGGCTCCATGATGACGGCGGCCAGGTTGTCCGCGCCGATCTGCTTCTCGAGGGCGCTGATGGCATGCTTCGCCGCCGTGGCGCCGTCCAGCCCGTCCCGGAACGGGTACGACCCCGGCACGCGGTAGACCTCGGGGGCGAACGGGCCGAAGTGCTGCTTGTACGGCATGTTCTTGGCGGTCAGCGCCATCGTGAGGGTGGTGCGGCCGTGGTAGGCGTGGTCGAACGCGGCCACCGCCTGCTTGCCGGTGAAGGAGCGGGCCACCTTGACGGCGTTCTCCACGGCCTCGGCGCCGGAGTTGAACAGGGCCGTGCGGGTCTCCCCGGAGATCGGCGCGATGCGCCCGAGGGCCTCTGCCACGGCGATGTAGCCCTCGTAGGGCGTGATCATGAACGAGGTGTGCGTGAACTGAGCCACCTGCTCCTGCACGGCCTTCACGACGCGCGGGTGGGCAGCGCCCACGGAGGTCACGGCGATGCCCGAGGCGAGGTCGATGAAGCGGTTGCCGTCCACGTCCTCGACGATGCCGCCGGCGGCACGGGCGGCGTACACGGGCATGGTGGTCGCGACGCCGGCGGGCACGGAGGCCGCCTGGCGCTCCGCGAGCGCCTGGGACCTGGGGCCGGGCACGGGGGTGGCCAGGAGACGGGACTGCTCGACGCCCTCGGCTGAGAGGGGGGACTGGGTCATGGGTGGCACCTCGCCTGTGAGGCTCCGCGCGAGGGGAGCTGGGGATGGGGGCGCGCCCCGTGCGGGGGCGCGTGGCTCCATGATCCGGCGCACCCAGGCATGTCGTCCAATGAGCAGCGGGGATGAAATCTATGCTCATCTGTCATGGACGCCCGCCTCCTCGCCACCTTCGTCGCCGTCGCTGAGTCCGGCACGGTGACCGCTGCCGCCGAGCGGAGGGGCCTGGTGCAGTCCGCCGTGAGCCGTCAGCTGCAGCGTCTCCAGCGCGAGGTGCGCCTGGACGTCGTGGCCCGTGCCGGCACGGGGATCGTCCTCACTCCCGCGGGAGAGGCGTTCCTCCCCGTCGCCCGGCGCGTCCTCGCCGAGCACGCGGCTGCCGAGCAGGCCGCGCGGACCATCGCCGCCGGGCGCCTCATGGACGTGCGCATCGCCGCGCCCGGCACCACGCTGATCGACGTCGTCATCCCGTTCGTGGCCACCCTCGGGGCGGGTCAGCCGCGGGCGAAGGTGGCCGAGACGCCTCTCGACGTGTTCCTGGAGGAGGCGGTGACGAACCACGACCTCGTCGTGATGCCCTCGAGCCCGCGGCCCACGATCGCCTCGACGGCCCTGGTCGACCTGCCCCTGTGGGCGTACGTGGCGCCCGGCCACCCGTGGGCCGCGCGGCGGTCCGTCGCCCTCGAGGAGCTGGCCGCGGAGCCGCTCGTGGCGCCCTCGCGCAGCTTCATGTCCCGGCGGGTGCTCGACGGCGCCCTCGACGTCGCAGGCCTCACGGCACCGGACCTGACCGAGGCGAACTCGGGCCGCGTCGCGCAGGCACTCGTGGCCACGGGCAGCGGGGTGGCGGTGGTGACCGACGACCCAGCGTTCGACCTCGTGCCCCTGCGGGTGGTGGCCCAGGGACGCGACCTCCTCGTTCGACTGCACGCCGCGTGGCAGCGGGACCACTACTCGGCCGAGACCCTCGAAGACCTGGCCGGCCGACTGCGCTCGTTCGCGCGCTCGCGGTATCCGGACCGGCCCGCCCCTGGCCCGCATCTCGCACCGTCGAGCATCAGGTGAGCGTGTGTCCCACCTCGCGGAACGGGGCCCAGACGCGTCCGATGCACCGCAGCCTCCATGTCGTGCACATCACCAGCCTCCGGAGGGGACCCATGAAGGTCACCGCCACCGGCGTCCTCACGGTGGAGACCATCGCGGAGGCCCTGGGCGACGAGCTGACCGCCGGGTTCGAGCTCTCCGTCTACGGCGACGGCCAGCTGGCCTTCAGGGGTGCGTTCGACGACGAGGTCAACTTCACCGACATCGAGGCGGATGAGCTCATCCCCTTCGAGGCGTGGGCGACCGTGGGCACCTGGTCCGTGACCACCGACCAGAACGCCGCGGTGGAGGAGCCGCTGACCGTCGATGACGCGGGTGTGCCGGTCGCGATCGACGCGACGCTCATCAAGAGGCCGGAGCACGGCACCGTCGTGATCCGCGCGTCCAGCGACGGCTACACCCCGGACGAGGACTTCCTGGGACGCGACACCGTCACCGTGCAGATGACCTCCGGCGACGCCACCCGCACGGTCGAGTTCACGGTGGACGTGCTGGACCTCCCCGGCGATTCCACGCCGACCCCGATCGAGCCTGCCGATCCGGCCGATCCTGCCGAGCCGGCCGTCGAGGGCGACGGTCACACCGTCCCCGAGAGGGTGGAGACGGGCGACGCCGCGCGTTCCCTGCTCGGCGGGTCGCGTCACGGTGTCGTGACGCTGCCGGCGGGACGCGGCGTCGGTGGCCCGGGCCTGACATGATCGACGCCGACACCACCACGCATGAGGGAGCGGTCGATGAGCACGAACGTCAAGCGGGGCCTCTGGGCCGTCCTGCTGCTGGCCTGCATCGCGGCCGTCTGGTTCGCGGTGCGCGGGGGCCTGGCCCTCGGCGACACCCCGATCAGCGCTCCGCCGAGTGCCGCATCCACCTCGGCCTCGTCGAGAGACACCGCCTCGGCCGGCCCGACGCCGACCGAACGATCGTCGTCCGCCTCTGCCACGGCATCGTCGGCGTCCGTCACGACGTCGTCGAGCGCCCCGGCCTCCACCGCGTCCACGGGCAACGCGGTGGCCTCGGCCCCCACGGCCGCCACGAGCGCCCCGGCCCCCACGACCGCCCCGGCCACACCGACCCCGTCTGAGGCCCCGTCCTCCTCCACGGCCTCCGCGTCGGGGCTGCTGACCGGTCTCGCCGCCCCCTGGGAGGACATCGCCGCCGCCCCCGTGCACGTGGCGGTGTACCGCGGGCCGGATCGCAGCGCCGAGCAGATCGTGGGCGCCTCGATCGAGCTCACCCAGATGCGGGACGACGGCGAGATCAACCCCACTCCGCAGACCGTCGGCTGGTACGGGCCCCCGCAGTGGTCCACGACGCCGGGCGAGCGGTCGGGCTACCCCGGCGTGCTCGCCGGCCACATCATCCACTCCGGCTCCAAGGACGTCTTCTACCGGCTCCAGGAGGCGCGCGCGGGAGACGCCGTCGTGATCTCCTACGACGACGGCACCCAGGCGGCCTTCCGCATCCAGGACGACGCGGTCTCCGCGGACAAGACGGCCTTCACCCAGGACGAGGAATGGGTGTGGGCGTGGAAGCTGGACGTGCCCGGGAACGCGGTCACGCTGATCACATGCGAGCTGGTGGAGGGGTCCGGGATGACCGGATACTCGCTGAACAACTGGGTGGTGCAGGCGGACCGGGTCGCGTGAGAGCCGGGATCTGCGGGGGTACCCTGTGAGGGCCGGAGCGGGCTCCACCGCGCCGGAACGCCCGTGACTCCTGCGGGCGCCGCCCGCCGAGAGGACCGCCAGCCATGCACCGTGCCCCCCACGCCTCCGCCCCCGCACGACGGCGGCGCTGGACCGCGGCGGTCGCCGGCGCCGGCCTGGCCGTGGCGCTGGCCGGCTGCACGGCGAGCGAGGAGGTGCCCGCCGCGTCCGGCTCGGCCAACACCTACCTCGACGGCGTGCTCTCCACGCCCACCCACACGAGCCTGAACCCCCTGCAGGGGGACATCGACTTCGCCACCATGACGGTGCGCAACCACCGCCAGGCGGTCCGGTTGTCCGAGGCCTACCTCGCCAAGGAGGACGTGGACCAGGAGGTGCGTGACATCGCCGAGGGAGTGCGGGACCAGCACGCCGCGCGCATCGATGAGCTGAGCCGCCTGCTCGAGGGCTGGGGCGCGGCCGTGCCCGAGGAGGAGCCGGAGCCGTCCGCCGAGGAGTCCTCGACCCTGTCCCCGGGGGAGGAGGAGGCCCAGCTGTCCGCTCAGGACACCGCGGACATGCGGGCCGGCCTGCTGACCGCCTCGGACAGGGCTGCACTGGAGAGCGTCGGGGGAGAGGACGCGGACCGCACCTACCTCCTTCAGCTGCACCGCCTGCTCCAGGGGGCCGTGACGATCGCGGGCAACGAGCTGCAGTCCGGCACGGATGACTCGGGCAAGAAGGCGGCCCAGGGCATCCTGGACCAGAACCGCACGGCCATGCAGCGTCTGGTGGAGCTCCTCGCCCAGAAGGGCGCCATCGGCGCGGACGGCACGCCCACCGCGCGCCCGTCCGGATTCACCGGTCCCATCAAGATCGAGGGGGGCGGCGCCGACGGAGGGAACGTGGACCGCACGCCCTCGCTGCTGCAGTCCATCCAGGCGGAGCAGTCCGCCTACGCCCGGACCAAGCCGTCGCCGTCCCCCACGCCCAGCCCCGCGGACACCGCCCGGCCCACGCCCGGCCCGTCGCCGTCCCCGTCGGCCTCGGACGGCTGACCGCGCGCCCCGCCCCAGTGGCGGGGCACCTTTCCTTCCCGGTCGACGACCACACCGCCGCCGCCGGGCGTGCGCGGCTCGCGCGGCGCGGTGAAGGGTGCAGGTCAGCGCGGCGCGAGCAGGTGGGACTGCTCGGGGTGCTCATCGAACCACTGCGCCACGTACCAGCACAGCGGCACGACGCGTCGGCCGCCTGCGGCGCCCCCGCGCTCGGCGATGTCGGCCACAGCGCCTGCGGTGAGCGTGGCCGCGTGGCCCTGGCCGCGGAAGGTGGGGACCGTGAACGCACGGGTGAGGGCGACGTCCGTCCCGTTGTCGCGGTAGTCGAGGACCGCCAGGAGCGTGGTGCCGTCATGCAGCTCGTAGCGGGAGGCGTCGTCGTCGCGGGTGATGGTGGGGGAGGTGGTCATGGTCCGTGCAACACGCCGCTCCACGAGGCGTATTCCATGCCGGGATTCATGGGTGAGTGGCAGGGCATGCAGCCCCAGGCCTGGCGATCCGTACGCCCGCGGGGTCGATGATGACCGCCAGGCCGAGACCGTCGACCGGGTGCCCACGCCACGCCGGTGAAGGTGCAGACCGGCGACGTCGCCGTGGGGTGGCTGGCCGGTGCTGGCGCACCCTCACAGCACGACGGCGGCCGGGGTGAGCCGGGCGGGCCGTCAGCGGGTCAGGTCCGCGAGGATCCGCTCGGCGAGGGGCTCCGAGGACTGGGGGTTCTGCCCCGTGTAGAGGTTGCGGTCCACCACCACGTGGGGGCGGTAGGGGATGGTCGTCGTGGAGACGTCGGCGCCGCGGCGCTCCAGCTCGTCCTGGAGCAGCCACGGGGCCTTGTCCGCGAGGCCGGCGATCTTCTCCTCGGCGTTGGAGAAGCCGGTCATGGCGTAGCCGTGGAACGGCCAGTCCGCCCCCTCACCGGGGGCGGCGAGCATGGCGGCGGGGGAGTGGCACAGCAACGCGGTCGTGCGGCCGGCGGCCATGCGGGCCCGGAGCAGCTCCCCGGACACCGGGTCCTTCGCGAGGTCTTCGAGGGGGCCGTGGCCGCCCGGGTAGAAGACGACGTCGTACGCCGCCTCGTCCACGTCCGCGAGCGCCTGCGGGTGCTCCAGGAGGGGCGCGAGGCGCTCGAGGTCCTTCTTCAGCTGCGCGGTCTTCCAGGGCAGTCCGCCCATCACGCCGAGGCTGGTCCTGTCCACGGTGGGGGTGACGCCTCCGGGGGTGGCCAGGGTGATGTCCCACCCGGCCTCCGCGAAGACGTCGTGGGGAGCCACGAACTCCTCGGCCCAGAAGCCGGTGTCGTGGCGGGTGCCGTCCTTCAGGGTCCAGTGGTCGGAGGCGGAGAGGACGAAGAGCACGGAGGGCATGGCTGTTCCTTTCGGGTCGTGAGGTCAGTGCGTCCACCGTAGGTGCTCCGCGGGGCGGGGAGGCAGGTCCTGACCGCGCTGCCGGGGTCTGAGGTTCCGGCAGGCCGCGTCCCCGTCGAGCCCGATCCGAGGCCGCACCGGCCCGCTCAGGCACCAGCCCCCTGGGGGGGCGGAGATGTCCGTCCGCACCGCCTCTCTCCGACCCCGCCCACATCTTGTGCCCTCCGGACCCCCGACACGCCGGGCCCGGATGTGGTGGACCAGACCTTCGGGCTGTGCGTTTCCCGGGCCGCTGAACCCACCGCCTGTGGACATCTCGCACAGCCTCTCGGCGTGTCCCGCATGCCCGCGCGGATCGCCGCCGGGCGCCCGCTGTGGACAGCTCTGGGGACAGTCCCACCCGTGGAATTACATCCGTGTCACTACTACATCTAGGGATGCGCAGGCTCCGGCATCACTAGATGTAGTATCGATCGGGACCGGACAGAACACCTCCCGTTCACCCGGGAGACGTCATTTCGGGCCCCTCACGGGCCCACGAGGATCGAAGGAACAGGGAAGCCGCATGACCGTCACCGTGTACACCAAGCCCGCCTGCGTGCAGTGCAACGCCACCTACCGTGCGCTGGACAAGAAGGGCATCGCCTACGAGGTCGTGGACATGTCCCAGGACCCGGCCGCCCTCGAGCGCGTGCGCGCCGCCGGCTTCATGCAGGCCCCCGTCGTGATGACGGAGACCGACTCCTGGTCCGGCTTCCGCCCGGACAAGATCGACGAGCTGGCCACCTCCGTGGCCGCCTCGGTGGCCTGATCCCCACAGACCGCGCCATGAGCCCCACCCCTGCGGACCAGACCCACATCCGGTCCGCACAGGCGCAGGGCCTCACCCCCACGGACGCGCAGCTGATCTACTTCTCGTCGACGTCCGAGTACACGCACCGCTTCGTGCGCAAGCTGGACCTTCCCACCGGCCGAGCGGCACGACTTCCCCTCCGGACCCCGGAGCCCACCCTGGGGGCCACCGCGCCGTTCGTCCTGCTCACCCCCACCTACGGCGGGGGAGACGGCGACGGCGCGGTGCCCAAGCAGGTGATCAAATTCCTGAACGTCCCGGGCAACCGAGCGCTCCTGCGCGGGGTGGTCGCCTCCGGGAACACCAACTTCCACGAGGGGTACTGCCTCGCGGGCTACATCATCGCCCGCAAGTGCCAGGTCCCCCTGATGTACAAGTTCGAACTCATGGGCACCCCCGACGACGTCACCGCCGTCCGGGAGGGCCTGAAAGGACTCCAGCCATGACCGTCACCGAACAGGACCTGATCCAGCAGGCCAAGACCATGCCCCCCGAGTGGCAGAACCTCGGCTATCACGAGCTGAACGCCATGCTGAACTTGTACGGGGCGGACGGGCGCATCCAGTTCGAGGCCGACCACGCCGCCGCGCGCCAGTACTTCCTGCAGCACGTGAACACCAACACGGTGTTCTTCCACGACCTCGAGGAGAAGCTCGAGTACCTGCAGAAGAACGACTACTACGAGACCGAGACCTTCGAGCAGTACCCGTTCGAGTTCGTCAAGGACCTCTTCGGCCGCGCCTACAAGGCGAAGTTCCGCTTCCCGACCTTCCTCGGCGCGTTCAAGTTCTACACCTCGTACGCGCTGAAGACCTTCGACGGCAAGCGCTACCTGGAGCGCTACGAGGACCGGGTGTCCGTCGTCGCCCTCCACCTGGCGCGCGGCGACCAGGAGCTGGCCACCCACCTCGTGGACGAGATGATCTCCGGCCGCTTCCAGCCGGCCACCCCCACGTTTCTGAACGCGGGCAAGAAGCAGCGCGGCGAGCTCGTCTCCTGCTTCCTGCTGCGCATCGAGGACAACATGGAGTCGATCGCCCGCGGCATCAACTCCGCCCTGCAGCTGTCCAAGCGCGGCGGCGGCGTGGCCCTCTCGCTGACCAACATCCGCGAGCACGGCGCGCCCATCAAGCAGATCGAGAACCAGTCCTCCGGCGTCATCCCCGTGATGAAGCTCCTCGAGGACTCCTTCTCCTACGCGAACCAGCTCGGCGCGCGCCAGGGCGCCGGCGCCGTGTACCTGCACGCGCACCACCCGGACATCCACCGCTTCCTGGACACCAAGCGCGAGAACGCGGACGAGAAGATCCGCATCAAGACCCTCTCGCTCGGCGTCGTGATCCCGGACATCACGTTCGAGCTGGCCAAGCGCAACGAGGACATGTACCTGTTCTCGCCGTACGACGTCGAGCGCGTCTACGGTGTTCCCTTCTCCGAGATCTCCGTGACGGAGAAGTACGACGAGATGGTCGACGACGCCCGCATCAAGAAGACCAAGATCAACGCGCGCGAGTTCTTCCAGACGATCGCGGAGATCCAGTTCGAGTCGGGCTACCCGTACGTGGTGTTCGAGGACACCGTGAACCGCGCGAACCCCATCAAGGGCCGCATCACGATGTCCAACCTGTGCTCCGAGATCCTCCAGGTCTCCGAGGCCTCCGAGTACAACGAGGACCTCACCTACGAGCACATCGGCCAGGACATCTCCTGCAACCTGGGCTCCATGAACATCGCCAAGACCATGGACTCCCCGGACTTCGGGCTCTCCGTGGAGACGGCGATCCGCGCGCTGACCGCCGTGTCCGTGATGAGCGACATCCAGTCGGTGCCGTCCATCGCCAAGGGCAACGCCGCCTCCCACGCGATCGGCCTGGGGCAGATGAACCTCCACGGCTACCTCGCCCGCGAGCGCGTGCACTACGGCTCCGAGGAGGGCATCGACTTCACGAACATCTACTTCTACTCGGTGCTCTTCCACGCCCTGCGGGCCTCCAACCGGATCGCGATCGAGACCGGCCAGCGGTTCGGCGGGTTCGAGGACTCGAAGTACGCCTCCGGGGAGTTCTTCGACACGTACACGGACACCGAGTGGAAGCCGGCCACCGCCCGGGTGGCACAGCTCTTCGCCGACGCCGGCATCACGCTGCCCACGCAGGACGACTGGCGTGCGCTGAAGGCCTCCGTCATGGAGCACGGCATCTTCAACCGCAACCTGCAGGCGGTTCCGCCCACGGGCTCCATCTCCTACATCAACAACTCGACGTCGTCGATCCACCCGGTGGCCTCGAAGATCGAGATCCGCAAGGAGGGCAAGCTCGGGCGCGTGTACTACCCGGCACCGTTCCTCTCCAACGACAACCTCGAGTACTACGAGGACGCGTACGAGATCGGCTACGAGAAGATCATCGACACGTACGCCGCCGCCACGCAGCACGTGGACCAGGGCCTCTCGTTGACGCTGTTCTTCAAGGACACCGCCTCCACGCGTGACCTGAACCGCGCGCAGATCTACGCGTGGAAGAAGGGCATCAAGACGATCTACTACATCCGTCTGCGCCAGCTCGCGCTGGAGGGCACCGAGGTCGAGGGCTGCGTGTCCTGCATGCTCTGATGCGCTGAGCGCCCCGCGGGGTCAGGTCTTCCTCCATCCCTGCGGGCCCCGTGCAGAAAGTGGCGAGGACATACGGCCATTCCGACCCTTCGGGGCCGGGAGGCCGTATGTCCTCGCCACTTCTTCGTCAGGGGCGACGCCGGCCCTCACGCCCGCCAGTACGCCGAGCCGTCCGCCTCCCGGGCCAGCACCCCCAGGTCGCACGCGTGGCGGCGGAAGAACGCCACGTCGACGACGAACAGGGCCAGTCGGTCGTTCAGCGTCGCCTCGCTGACGCGGTCACCGGGGGAGAGGACCCGCTCGGCCACGGCGCGAACGGTCCCGTCCACCGCGTCGAGAGGGAGGTCGGGCACGGCGATGCGCGCGCCGTCGAGCACGGCCAGCGGGCTCACCGCCCGGTCCAGCGCGGCGGCCGCGTCCGCGAGGAACGCCTCCTCGAGGACGGGCGCGCCGTCGTCGCCAGAACGGGCCAGGCCCACGGACTCGGCGCCCTTCAGCGGGCCGTGGTGTTCGCTCCCGACGTCGGCCCCGGAGAGCAGGGCGGCGACGGCCCGGCGGATCTTCGGGTTGCGCAGCATGGCGACGAAGGAGCGGGTGGGACACAGGGACTGGTGCATGCGGCTCAGGCTAGTCTCGGCCCTTCCCTCCGGGTGGGCGAGGACACTCCGGACGCCGCTCCGCGCGGCTCGCCGCCGACGGGGTGGGCGTCCTAGACTGTCAGTTCCGAATGGCTGCGCGTCGAGCCCCCTCGAGGGCGCTCCGTGCTTCCATCATCGGCGTTTGCTCAACAACCCATGTGAAGGACGTGTCCTGCCGTGACCGCTATCCAGGAACCGACGACCGACCACGGTCCCTCGGTCAAGAACCATCTCGTCGAGGCCGTCAACTGGAACCGGATCCAGGACGAGAAGGACGTGGAGGTCTGGAACCGCCTCGTCAACAACTTCTGGCTGCCGGAGAAGGTGCCGCTGTCCAACGACGTTCAGTCCTGGGCCCACCTGACCGACGACGAGCGCCTGCTCTCCATGCGCGTGTTCACCGGCCTGACTCTCCTGGACACCATCCAGGGCACCGTCGGTGCCGTGTCCCTCATCCCGGACGCGCTGACGCAGCACGAGGAGGCCGTCCTGACGAACATCGCGTTCATGGAGTCCGTGCACGCGAAGTCCTACTCCTCGATCTTCTCCACGCTCTCCTCCACGAAGGAGATCGACGAGGCCTTCCGCTGGTCCCGCGAGAACGAGAACCTGCAGCGCAAGGCGCAGATCGTCGTCGACCGCTACGACGGCGAGGACCCGTTCAAGAAGAAGATCGCCTCGACCCTGCTGGAGTCCTTCCTCTTCTACTCGGGCTTCTACTGGCCCATGTACCTCTCCTCCCGGGCGCGCCTGACCAACACGGCGGACCTGATCCGCCTGATCATCCGGGACGAGGCCGTGCACGGCTACTACATCGGCTACAAGTACCAGCGCGGCATCGAGGCGCTGCCCGCCGAGCGCCGCGAGGAGCTGAAGAACTTCACCTTCGAGCTGCTCTTCGAGCTGTACGAGAACGAGGTCGAGTACACCCACGACCTCTACGACGCCGTGGGCCTGGCCGAGGACGTGAAGAAGTTCCTCAACTACAACGCCAACAAGGCCCTGATGAACCTGGGCTACGAGCCGATGTTCCCGGCCGAGGTCACCAACGTGAACCCGGCCATCCTCTCGGCGCTCTCCCCGAACTCGGACGAGAACCACGACTTCTTCTCCGGCTCCGGCTCCTCCTACGTGATCGGCAAGGCCGAGAACACCGAGGACGAGGACTGGGACTTCTGATCCCGCGCTGACCCGCGGCGTCTCTCCGCACGGACCCACGACGCCGGCCGTCCGCCTCCTTCACGGAGGCGGGTGGCCGGCGTCGTCTGTGTCTCCGGTGGGCCGTCCGTGACGTTCTGCGACATCAGGTGAGCACCTGCCGGAAAGGCCGGGCCATCCTGCGATAGGATCGGCGTCAGCTTCAGGAGAAGCGGCTTTCGGCCCCGCCCCACCGGCGGGACCACGTGGTCCCACGACGAGCCGCTCGCCAACCCCATGTTCACGGGTGGCATCGGACCGAGAAGCGGCCCCCCTCCGCCGCACGGAGGCCCCTGACGGGGCACAGTGCGGTGGCTGGAGGACGGGCAAGAGCATCGTCGAAAGGAACCCCGGCCATCGGCCCGGGGCGAGCCACGCCCCCCTGCGCCACGCGCGCCGGCCCCTCTGGCCCGCCCTGCCGCGCCCACAGCCGTCCCACCGCCCCCAGCGGGCGCCACCTCATCGAGGAGAACCCCATGACGCAGAACATCACCCGCCGCTCCTTCGCCGGCCTCTCCCTGGCCGCCGTCGGCGCCCTCGCTCTCACCGCGTGCAACTCCCAGTCCGAGAACAAGGGCTCCTCCGCCTCGGGCTCGGGCGACGCGAAGAAGGTGCGCATCGGCGTCGTCTCGGAGAACGAGACCCACCGCCTCCTGGCCAAGATCGCCAAGGAGGAGCACGGCATCGACGTCGAGATCCGCAACTTCACCGAGTACACGCAGCCCAACCCCGCGCTGGACAACGGCGACGTGGACATGAACTGGTTCCAGCACATCGCCTACCTGGCCGACTACAACCAGGCCTCCGGCAAGGACCTCACCCTCATCGGCACCACGGAGATCATCCCGCTGCCGCTCTACTCCAAGAAGTACAAGGACCTCAAGGAGTTCCAGAAGGGCGACGCCGTCGCGATCCCGAACGACACCGTCAACCAGGCGCGCGCGATCAACGTCCTGGTGGCAGCGGGCCTGCTGAAGCTCAAGAACGACACGATCCGCCCCGAGGTCCGTGACATCGACGAGGCCGCCTCCCTCGTGAAGGTCCAGCCCGTGGCGGCGCAGCAGACCGTCAACGCGCTCGAGTCGGTGGCCGGCTCGATCATCAACAACACCTTCTCCGCGGACGCGGGCATCGACACGACCACCGCCCTGTTCAAGGACGACCCGCAGGCCGACTCTGCCAAGCCCTTCGTCAACGGCTTCGCGGTGCGCCGCGCGGACCGCGAGAACGAGACCTACAAGACCGTCGCGGACCTGTACCACGACGAGCGCGTGCTCGCCGAGTCCGCCAAGCTCTCCTCGGACACCTCGGTGCCGGTGAAGCTGGACGAGGGGCAGATCGACGAGACCCTGAAGCAGTACCAGGATGCCATCGCGAAGCAGGGTGCCTGAGCCGGTGACCGGTTCGCACACCCCTGAGCACCCGGCGGCCGTCACGGCCGCCGGTACCCCGAGGCGCGCCACGCAGGGCGCCCCGGGGGAGGACATCATCGTCTTCGACCACGTCAGTCGCGTGTTCGCCACCGGCGGCCGCGAGGTCACGGCGGTGGACGACGTCTCCCTGTCCGTCCGCCGCGGTGAGGTCTTCGGCGTCATCGGGTTCTCCGGAGCCGGCAAGTCCACCCTGATCCGCATGATCAACGGGCTGGAGAAGCCGACGTCGGGCACGGTCACCGTGCTCGGCGAGCAGGTCTCGCACCTCTCCGAGGCGCGCCTGCGACCCCTGCGCACACGGATCGGCATGGTGTTCCAGCAGTTCAACCTGCTCACCTCCCGCACCGTGGCGGGGAACGTGGAGTACGCCCTCGCCACGGCCGGGTGGCCGCGGGGCGACCGCAAGGCCCGCGTCGCGGAGCTCCTCGAGTTCGTGGGGCTGGCCGACAAGGCGCGGCACTACCCCGAGCAGCTCTCGGGCGGGCAGAAGCAGCGCGTGGGCATCGCCCGCGCGCTCGCCGCCGAGCCGGAGATCCTCCTGGCCGACGAGGCCACGAGCGCCCTCGACCCCTCCACCACCCAGGAGGTCCTCACCGTGCTGCGGCGCGTCAACGAGGAGCTCGGCGTGACGATCGTGGCCATCACCCACGAGATGGAGGTCATCCGCTCGATCGCCGACCGCGTGGCCGTGATGGACACCGGCCGTGTGGTGGAGTCGGGGAAGGTCTACGACCTCTTCTCCCGTCCGGCCCACTCGGCCGACGCCGCGTCCTTCGTGGCCACCGCCCTGAAGGACCGCCCCACGGCGGAGGAGGTCGCCCGCATCCGCGAGCGCACCGCCGGCCGCCTGGTGATGGTGTCCCTCAAGGACGCCGCCGCCGTGTCCGGGGTGCTCGGCACCGCCGCACAGCGCGGGGTGGGATTCGAGATCGTCCACGGCGGCATGTCCGCCACCAAGGACTCGGCCTACGGCCTGCTCACCGTGGCGCTCACGGGTGAGCCGGCCGCCGTCGAGGCGTTCGTCGCGGACCTGGCGGGCGCCGGGGACGTGCAGGAGGTGCAGCACCCGTGATCCAGGACATCCAGAACCTCGACTGGGACTACTACGGCCCCGAGCTGCTCTCCGCGATCGGCGACACCCTCTACATGGTGGGGTGGGCCTTCCTGCTCGGCGGCATCCTCGGCATGCTCGTCGGCATGGTGCTGTACACCACGCGGCCGGGCGGCATCTACGCCAACCGGGTGGCCTACGCCGCGATGAACTTCGTGGTCAACCTCATCCGGCCGATCCCGTTCGTCATCCTCATCGCCGCCCTGCAGCCGCTCACCATCCAGGTGGTCGGCACCGGCATCGGCAACACGGCGGTCGTGTTCTGCATGATCTGGGCCTCCACGTTCGGCATCGCCCGCATCGTGGAGCAGAACCTCGTCTCGCTGGACCCCGGCGTGATCGAGGCGGCCCGGGCCATGGGCGCCTCCCGGATGCGGATCATCCGCACCGTGGTGCTCCCCGAGGCCCTCGGCCCGCTGATCCTCGGCTTCACGTTCGTGATCATCTCCCTCGTGGACATGTCCGCCATGGCCGGCATCATCGGTGGCGGCGGCATCGGCAACTTCGCCATCGTCGAGGGGTACAACCGGTTCCGCCCCGAGATCACGTGGCTCGCCGTCGCGGTCGTCATCGTGCTCGTCCAGGCGCTGCAGCTGGCAGGCAACGGGATCGCCCGCCGGGTCATGCGCCGCTGAGCGGAGGCTCGTCGCGCTGTCCTGCCGCGCCCCACTCGACGCCGGCCGGTCGTCTCCCCACGGAGGCGACCGGCCGGCGTCGTTCTGGCAGACTGCCGGGCATGACCACTGATGCCCACGACGGCGGCGCCGAGACCGGCGCTGAGCCCCGCGCGTACTACGTCCGCACCGCCGATCCCCGCACCACCGAGGAGGGTGTGCGCATCGCCGACGTCCGCTCCACCGTGCACGCTCAGGGCGCGTGGCGGCCCGAGGAGATGCACATGGCGGCCGTGTCCGCGCTGCTCGTCCATGAGATCCAGGCGGAGTTCGGCAAGGACGGCCTGCGGATCGCTCGCCTGAGCTTCGAGATCCTCGGCACCCTCTGGTCCGGCGACCTGCACGTGGAGACCCGTGTGATCCGCCCGGGAAAGACGATCGAGCTCGTGGAGTCCGTGCTCACCGCCCGCGAGCGGGCCGTTCTGACCTGCCGCGCGTGGCTGCTCACGACGACGGACACGTCCGCCGCCCTGAACATCCCCGACGAGCTGCTCACCCCGCGCGAGGAGTGCGCCGGCGAGGGAGCCCTGTCCGGGTGGGGCGGCGGCTTCATCGCGAGCCTCGACGGACTCGAGGCCCCCGGCCACGAGCCCGGCCACGGCCGCGTCTGGCTGACCTCGGACGTCGCGATGGTGGACGGGGAGACCACCTCGGACCTCGTGCGCCTGATCGGACTGGCGGACGCGGCGAACGGCATCGCGCCGGTGCTGCCGCCCAAGCCGGGCGGCTGGTTCTTCCCGAACGTGGATCTGCAGATCCACCTGTACCGCCAGCCGACGGGCTCCTGGCTGGGCATCGCCAACCAGGTCACCGTGGGCCCGGACGGCGTGGGCCTCACCTCCTCCGTGCTCCACGACGACGGCGGCCCCTTCGCCCACGCCGAGCAGACCCTGACCGTGCGCCCGTGGCCAGAGGCGTGAGCGGGTCCGGACCGACGGACGGATCGAGGGACGAGGCGTCGGACGCCGCGGACGGTGGTCGCCTGAAGCAGCCCGGGGAGGGCGCGGCGCCCCAGGGGGTCCGCTGGTTCGTGCAGGGTGAGTCGTTGGGCGCGACCGAGGACCTCGACTGGGCCATGGACGCGCTCGGCCAGTTCCGGGCGGCCGCGGCGGCGGGCACGCCGATGGCCGACCTGATCCGGGTCTACGTGCCGGAGCCCACCGTGGCCTTCGGCCAGCGCGACACCCGGCTGACTGGGCACGCGTCCGCCGTCGACGCGTGCCGTGCCCATGGCTTCGCGCCAGTGACGCGCCGGGCCGGGGGACGGGCGGCGGCCTACCACCACGGCTGCGTGGTGGTGGACCACCTCGCCCTCGAGGAGGACGCCGGGGTGCGCCAGCAGGCACGGTTCTCCGAGTTCGCGGACCTGTTCGTGCGGGCGTTCGCGCGGATGGGGGTCGAGTCATCCGTGGGGGAGATCCCGGGGGAGTACTGCCCGGGCGAATTCTCCGTGCAGGGGCCGGCACCCGGGCATCCGGTGAAGCTGGCCGGCTCGGCGCAGCGCGTGGTCAAGGGGGCGTGGCTGTTCTCCACCCACGTGGTGGTCGCCGACGCCTCCCCGCTGCGCGCCGTGCTCACTGACGTCTACCGCTCGCTCGGGCTCGAGATGGACCCGCGGACCGTCGGCGGGGCGGACGACGTGCGACCCGGGGCCGCGGTGCCGGCGTTCACGGTCGCCCTGCGTGACGAGTACGCGGCGTGGGCGCAGGGGCAGGGGCGCGGCGTCGTGGACGTCTGAGCGCCGTCGACGCCCGCGAGGCGCGCCACGAGGGCGGTGTCGGCGGCGATCACGGTGGAGACGTGGCGGCTGCTCACGCGGAGCCCCCCACCCCGCCCACTGCGCCCGTCGTGGCCAGCGCCGCGAGGTCGCGCTTCAGCCGTGCCTTTGACCGCGGCGCGAAACCGGCCGCGAGCGCATGCGCCCGGCGCTCCGCGTCCGTGCGGTACAGCGCCCAGCCCCGCTGCACCAGGAACGGGACCGGCTTGCGCCGTTCGGCGACGTCGCGGCCGAACCGGCGCACCGCCGTCGTCCCCCGCCACTGGTCGATGTACCAGGCCTCGAACGGGACGCCCGCGCGGGTGAGCGCCGCCGGCATCTCCTCCGCGAAGATGCCCTCGGCCACGATCACGCCGTCCGGTTCCAGCGAGACGGCGGTGTGCCCGAGCACGGAGGACGTGGAGATGTCGTAGTCGGGGACGCGGGAGACGCCCTCCTCGAGGAGCTCGACGACGGCGTCCACCGCGGCCTGCTCGTTCCACGTCCCGGGGTGGTCCCAGTCGATCTCCCCGTAGGGGGTGCGCGGGAAGACGGGGCCGGAGCCGCCGCCGTCGTCGGACTGCTGGAAGTAGAACGCGTCCAGCGGGAGGTGGGGGCGCCCGTAGCGCCGGGCGAGGTAGGACTTGCCCGAGCCGGAGGCACCTCCGAGGAGGACGACGCGCGCGGCGTCCGTCAGGGTGTCCACGGGGCTCAGTGACCCCGCTCGATCCACTCCTGCAGGTGCGGCTTCTCGTCCCCGATGCGGGTCGAGCCGCCGTGGCCCGTGTGGACCACCGTGGACTCCGGCAGCGTGAGCAGGCGCTCGCGGATCGATTCGATGATCGTGTCGAAGTCCGAGTACGAACGGCCCGTGGCGCCGGGCCCGCCCTGGAAGAGCGTGTCGCCGGAGAACAGCACGCCGGTGGGGGTGCCGTCGTCGTCCTGCTCGCCGAGGTCCGGGGCGTGGAGGCACACGGAGCCGGGGGAGTGCCCGGGCGTGTGGAGCACGCGCAGCTCGACGCCGGCCACACGCATCACGTCGCCGTCGGTCAGGTCGCCGTCGGGGGCGTCGTCGGGGAAGACGGCGTCCCACAGCATGCGGTCGGCCGGGTGCATCAGCACGGGGGCGTCCACCATCTGGCGGAACTCCTGGACCTGGCGGATGTGGTCGTCGTGGCCGTGGGTGAGGAGGATGGCCAGCACCTGGCGGCCGGCCACCTTCCTCCACACGGCGGAGGCATCATGCGCCGGGTCGATGACGACGCACTCCTCCGCGCCGCCGACGACCCACACGTTGTTGTCCACCTGGTGCGTCTCGCCGTCGAGGGAGAACGTGCCGGAGGTGACGGCGTGGTCGATGCGCGCGGCCATCAGAGCACCACCACCGAGCGCAGGACGTCGCCGGACTTCATGGTCTCGAAGGCCTCGTCGACCTGGTCGAGGGCGACGGTCTCGGTGACGAACTCGTCCAGGGGCAGGCGGCCCAGGCGGTACTGCTCCACCAGCATGGGGAAGTCGCGCTCGGGCAGGCAGTCGCCGTACCACGAGGACTTCAGGGCGCCGCCGCGGCCGAACATCTCGAGCAGCGGCAGGGTGAGCTGCATGTCCGGGGTGGGCACGCCCACCAGCACCACGCGGCCGGCGAGGTCGCGCGCGTAGAACGCCTGCTCGTAGGTCTCGGGGCGGCCCACGGCCTCGATGACGACGTCGGCGCCGAAGCCGCCCGTCGCGGCGCGGATGGCCTCCACCGGGTCCTGCTCCTTGGAGTTCACCGTGTGGGTGGCGCCCAGCTCGGTGGCCTTGGCAAGCTTCTTGTCGTCGATGTCCACCGCGATGATCGTGGTGGCCCCGGCGAGCTTCGCGCCCGCGATCGAGGCGACGCCCACGCCGCCGCAGCCGATGACGGCCACGGACTCGCCGCGCTTGACCGCGCCGGTGTTCATGGCGGCGCCGATGCCGGCCATGACGCCGCAGCCCAGCAGGCCCACGGCGGCCTGCTCCTCGACGCCGTCCACGCCGTCCACCGTGGTGCACTGCTTGGCGTGGACGAGGGTCTTGTCGGCGAAGGCGCCGATGCCGAGGGCGGGGGAGAGCTCCGTGCCGTCCTCGAGGGTCATCTTCTGGGCGGCGTTGTGCGTGGCGAAGCAGTACTCGAGCTGGCCCTTCTTGCACGCGCGGCACTCGCCGCACACGGCGCGCCAGTTGAGGATCACGGTGTCGCCGACGGCCACGTGGGTGACGCCCTCGCCGATCGCCGAGACCACGCCGGTCGCCTCGTGGCCGAGCAGATACGGGTACTCGTCGCCGATGCCACCCTGCACGTAGTGCAGGTCCGTGTGGCACACGCCGCACGTCTTGACGTCGACGACGGCCTCTCCCGGTCCCGGGTCGGGGATGATGATGGTCTCGATGCTGACGGGGGCGTCCTTCGCCATGGCGACGACGCCGCGGACCTTCTGTGGCACGCTGACTCCTTGTGCAGTGGGGGTGGCTCGGTGTCCATCCCACCACACGCGAGGCCGGGGTGGCATCCGGTGGGGACCGGCGGCGACCCCGTTGTGGTGGGGCACACTGGGGGCATGTGCGGACGGTATGTGATGGCCCGGGCGGCCGGTGACCTCGTCAGGCTGGGCGGCGGCATGCTGCCCGATGAGACGCTCGAACTGCGGCCCAACTGGAACGTGGCCCCGACGGCGGACGTGCCGATCCTGCTGGAGCGGGCGATGGACGGGGACGGCGCGGGGGCGTCTGGCGGGGGCGAGGCGCCCGACGGGGAGGTGCGGCGCGAGCTGCACGTGGCGCGGTGGGGACTCGTTCCGCCGTGGGCGAAGGAGCTGTCCGTGGGGTCGCGGGCGTTCAACGCCCGGTCCGAGACGGTGGCACAGAAGCCGACGTTCCGGGCGGCCGTGCGTTCGCGCCGTTGCGCGGTGCCGGTGGAGGGGTACTACGAGTGGAAGAAGCCGGAGCCCGGGGCGAAGGGAGCCGACGGGAAGGCCGCCGAGAAGCAGCCCTTCTACGTGCACCCGGCCGGCGCCGGTGACGGCGAGGGGCCCGTGATCTGGTTCGCTGGGCTCTACGAGTGGTGGCAGGACCCGGAAGCGAAAGCCGCGGGAGAGGACGCGTGGGTGCTCTCGACGTCGATCCTGACGATGGCGGCGCCGAACATGGAGGCGGAGGATCCGCTGCTGGCGGAGCTGGGGGAGCTGCACGACCGGCTGCCCGTGCCCTTGGGAGCCGAGGCGATGGCCCGCTGGCTGGAGCCCGGGAAGCTCGGGTCGGCAGAGGAGGCCGAACTGCTCGTGGACGAGGTGTGCGCGCAGGCGTACGGCGTGGCGTCGGGGTGGCGCCTGCGCCCGGTGGGCTCGGCCGTGGGGAACGTGCGGAACAACGGCCCGGAGCTGATCGAGGAGCCCGGCGAGGTGCAGGAGCGACTCCTCTGAGGTGGGCCGGGTGGGGCGCCCGGAGGTGAGCCGAGGAGCGGCCTTCAGCCGCCGTCCGGGGCGTCGATGGGCCCGGTGCAGCCCCACGCGGAGGCGTCGGCGCCGCAGTCGTCGGCGACGTTGCGCGTGACTGTGCGCCAGATGTCCGCGGTGACCGGGGCGGCGTCCAGGGTGATGGTGCCGGGGATCAGCTGCCACTCGCCGCCGGCCACCCGGTACTCGCCGACGTACACCGTGGTCAGCCCGACCGTGTAGGACCCCGTGTCCTCGTAGACGTGGCTCGTGGGGGTGGGCACGTTGAACTCGGGCTGCGCGTGGCCTCCGTCGTGGGTGGTCACGGTGCCGGTGCCGTCACCGTAGGTCCAGTGGAAGGTGACGGGCGTGGCGCGGAGTTCGATGTCCTGGCCGGCGATGGTCGTGGTCAGGAAGACCGGCTGCGCGAGGGTGTAGAAGTTGGTCTCCGCGTTGCGGACGCCGCGGCCGGCGTTGTCCGACTCGATCGTCGGCTCCAGGACCAGGAGGGTGCGGACTTCGTCGATGGTGACCGGGGGAGCGGCGTCGCCTGCGGCGCCGATGGGAGCCGGGCCGGTGCCGGTGCCCGTGCAGATGGGGGTGGAGTAGGTGACCTGTGGTGTACCTGTACTGATGTCAGTTGTCTCCGTCATAACCCACTCGCCACCGTCAGGACAGAACTTTTCCTTCTGCTCTTGACAGGTTTTGAAGTCTGGGTTGCCCACCTGGTTCGGGTCGCAGGCGTTCATTGTGACGTTTGTCTTGAGTGAGGGCTCTGGTGCGGACGCCTCTTCTATGTCCCGCGGAGGCGCTTCTGGGTCAACGTCCTTGACGATCCCCGTTCTTTTAGAAACTCCGCTCTGGTGGCACTTCTTTGAGACAGCGATGGACGAAGCGGAGAGTGCGTAGATTGCTTTATTGGTGGTACATTCCTCGGAGATTTGCTGGCCGCGAGCCGGGGTGACGCCAATGATTGCCAGCGTGAGGATCAACAGGGCCATATTCTTGATTGATCTGGTGGTTTTGAATTTCATCGTCATCTATCCCCGCGTCCCTGGAAGGTCATTGATTCTACAAACCAACTCTTCAAGTCATCATCATAGATGAGATCAGCTACCCAAGGGGCGCCCTTTGATTCCGGTACGTTTCCCCCCTCGGGCGTAGAGCCATCGCGCATGTATCCCGTACCGCTGGAGAAATTCATGATAAGCGTCGCGTTATATCCACTAGAAGATGGCCTGAGGCGAGCGGAACTCACATTGGACTGGGTGCCTGTGAACCATCCTTCATTCGAGTAGATGGCCTCCATCGAGCTAATTATGTGACTGCAGAAGGCGCAAGCCTCCCAAGATGCGGTGCGTGTGGGACCCGCATCCCCCGTCTGCTGCATGTAGTAGACCGTCTCCCAGAAGTACTTCACCGCCGCCTCGGCGCCCTCCTGGGTCTCTTCCTTCATGACCTCGGGCATCACCGGCTTCGGCACGTTCTGGGCGGGGCCTTCGGCGGAGGCGGGGACGTACGGACCGCTCGCCGTTGCGCTCGCGGGTCCGCTCCCGCTCCCGCTCCCGCTCGATGGCGCCGTGCCGCCGTCGGGGGTGGAGGGAGATGCGCCGGCCGTAGCCGTAGCCGTAGCCGTGGGGGTGTCAGCGGCCTGCGTGGACGAGACGGGCGCCGTCGTCGTGGTCTCGGTCGGTGCCGGGTCTCCGCCGCCGCAGGCCGTGAGGGCCAGTGCGAGGGCGGCTGCCAGCGATGCGGCCTGGGCGGGGCGTCGGCGGGGCAGGGCGCGTGGGGGTGCGGTGATGGACAAGGTCCCCTCCTCAGAAGACATCCGTTCCGTCCGCCGCCACGGCTCTGATCCCGTGAAGACCACCGCGTGAGCGGCGTGTGAGTGGCGACACTGGCGAGTGTACGCATGCCTCCGCGACACGCGAGGGGTTCTCCACAGGGCGGACCGTGAACATCGTCAGACGCGCAGGTGTCGTGTTCCCGACCGTTCATCTGCTCGTTCCGTGGGCGTTCCGCGCCGGGCATCCCCGGGGTCATCTCAGCCTCCTAACGTCAAGGTCAGCGACGCTTCCGCGACGTCATCGACCGCCGCTTCAGCAGGAGAGAGCCATGACCGATCGCATCCCCGAGTCCCCGTCCGTCGACCGCCGCGGCATCTTCGCCGGAGGCGGAGCCTTCGCCGCGGCCGGCGTGCTGGCCGCAGCCCCCGTCGCCCAGGCCGCGCCTCCGGCCCACGCCCCTGCCCATGGACGTCGCCGTGACGCCGGCGCCCAGTCCATGCCGCTGGCGTTCGGCAAGAGCCGCCGCTTCAAGATCGTGCAGTTCAACGACACCCAGGGCGGCCACGCCGCGGACCGTCGCACCCTCGAGTTCATGGGCAAGGTCCTGGACCGGGAGAAGCCGGACTTCGCGCTCATCAACGGTGACGTCATCGACGGCTCGCCCACCACGGACCTGCAGGTGATGCAGGGGATCAACAACTTCGTCATGCCGATGGAGTCCCGCGGCGTGAAGTGGGCCATCACCTTCGGCAACCATGACGAGGACTCGGTCACGGAGCACGGCACCTCGATGACGGAATCCCGGATCGTGGACTTCGTGCGCCAGTACAAGCACAACCTCAACCCGGCCGTGGACCCGTCCAAGCCGGGCCACTCCGACGCCCAGCTGCTTCTGCGGGGGTCCCGCGGCGCCGCCCCCTCCTTCGCCATCTGGCTGCTCGACTCGGGCCGCTA
Source organism: Micrococcus antarcticus (assembly GCF_044872765.1). Lineage (NCBI taxonomy): Bacteria > Bacillati > Actinomycetota > Actinomycetes > Micrococcales > Micrococcaceae > Micrococcus > Micrococcus antarcticus. The sequence goes on from NZ_CP085253.1 coordinate 329,311, forward strand.
CGCGACCGCCCAGGACGCCGCCGGGCAGTCCACCGAGGGCGTCATGGACTACGACTGGATCCGTCCGCAGCAGATCCGCTGGTACGAGGAGGCCTCGGAGGCCACCGCGGAGCGCTTCGGCAAGGGCGTCCCCGGCCTCATGTTCTTCCACATCCCCACGTTCGAGCACTCCTACATGTGGTACGCCTCCCAGGGCGAGAAGGACGAGGCCCGCCACGCGGAGGCCGTGCGCCGTCACGCTATCGAGGGTGTGAAGCACGAGGACGTCTACCACGGTCTGATCAACTCGGGCATCTACGCCTCCGTGAAGGAGCGCGGCGAGGTCAAGGGCATCTACTGCGGCCACGACCACATCAACACCTACAAGGGGAACTACTACGGCGTCGAGCTCGGCTACGCGCCCGGCACCGGCTTCGACACCTACGGCCTCAACGACGGCACGTGGGATCAGCACACCCTCCGCGGCGCCCGCGTGTTCGAGCTCGACGAGCGCACCGAGGCCGTCTACACCGGCGACACCCGCATCGTCTGGGCCCGTGACCTCGGGATCGACATGAACCCGGAGGGCAAGCCGGTGGCCGCGCCTGCCGCCTTCCCGCGGTACGTGAAGGCCTGAGCGCGGCCCCGCCCCGCCCGGGGGCGTGAGCACGGCGACGTCGGCACCCGCGCGGGTGCCGACGTCGCCTTTTCCCTGGGCCCCCTTAACGTGTCCGCTGCCATCCGTAGTGTCCCTCCCATTGGATTCGAACACATGTTCGAGTACGATCGAGAGTGCGACCTCCGGTCCTCGGTCCCATCGCGGGCCGAGGCTTCCCGACTCTTCCCCTGCCCGCCGTCGCGGGTGGGTCGCGCTCCCGCCGTCCGTCGGCGCCCGCCGGCGGATCCGTCCGCAGCGCACACAGGGAGAGAGCAGCATGGGAGTCTTCACGCAGTCCGTGGCGGTGGAGCGCGCCCCGGACGGCGCGCCGCAGGGCCTGCATTGGAACGGGCGGGACTACGTCATCGCCGAGCGGCCGATGCGCTGGTTCGAGCGTCGCCGCTGGTGGGCCGAGGAGGTGCGGGCCGAGAAGGGCCGCGGGCCGGGCCTGGTGGACCATGAGATCTGGCGCCTGCAGGTGCGCCTCGCCCGGGCCGGCTCCGCCCCCGTGCAGACCCTGGACGTCGCCCACCACCTCGACTCCGGGCGTTGGCGCCTCATTCGCGTCCACGAGGTCGCTCATGACCTGCGGAGGACGGCGTGAGGTCCCGCCCGCCCCTCCGGGGCCTGCCCCCCCGCTTCCGTCATTCGAACATGTGTTCTATTGTGGGTGAGTGGCCGCCTCGGCGGCCACAGGCTGCCCCGACCGCCTCCTTCCCCTGGCTCGGACCCCCGCATGCTTCCCGGCTCGTGCACCCGTCGCGCTTCCCGCGCCGCCCCCGTCGGAGACCCCGGCGGGGTGGTCCAGCACGTCCAGGAGAGCTCCCCATGAGTGACCGCACGCCCCCGCCCGTCCCGTTCCCCCATCTGCACGTGGCCTCGGCCTTCAGCGCCCACTACGGGGTGAGCTGGCCCGAGGACCTCGCCGCGGCCGCCGCCGCGGCGGGCATGGACCTGCTCGCGTGCACCGATCGCGACGGCCTCTACGGCATGGCCAAGCACGTGGGTGCGTGCCTGCAGCACGGCATCGCGCCCGTGGTCGGGGTGGACCTCGCCCTGCGCTGGTCGGAGGAGGACGGCGACGCCGGCCGGGCCGTCATCCTCGCCCGGGGCGGCTCCCACGGGTCCGGCTACCGCGCCCTGTGCCAGGTGATCTCCGCGGCCCATGCCCGTACCACCGGGGGAGCGGGCGGAGGCAGCCCCTGGGCCGCCGTCGCCGAGCTGGCGGAGGCCGCCGGGGGGCGCGTGCCCACCGCCGCCAACCCCGCGAACCCGCCGAGCCCGGAACTGTTCGTGCTCCTCGGGCCGGACTCGGACCTCGGACGCCACCTCGCCCGCCGCCGCTACGCCGCGGGAGTGGGCGCCCTGCGCCGGTGGCGCTCGGCCCTGCCCGCCGGATCTGTGCACGTCGACGTCGTCACGCACCTCTCCGCGCCCGGCCGACGGCTGGACACGGGCCACGCCGTGAAGATGCTGCGCGCCGCCCGGGACACCCGCACGCCCGCCGTGCTGACCAACGCCGTGCGGTACGCCGCCCCGGACGGCGCGGCCACCGCGGACGTCCTCGACGCCGCCCGGGCGCTGAGCTCCCTCGACGCCCTGCACGACCTGCAGCCCAACGGACAGGGCTGGCTCAAGCCCACCGAGCACATGCACCGGCTCGCCCGTGAGGTGTGCGAGGCCGCGGACGAGCCTGCCGCGCCCCTCCTGGAGTCCACCCGCCGCCTGGCCGAGGCCTGCGCCCTCGACCCCGAGAGCGATCTCGGCTGGGGCCGGCCCCGGGTGCCCGAGGCCTCCGTCATCGGGGTGGACGGGCCGCCCGACCGCGTGCTGCACGAGCGGACCCTCGCCGGCCTGGCCGCCCGCTACCCGCGTCTGCACACCGGCTCCGGGTTCGGCACCAGTCAGGAGGCGCGCGACCTGCAGGACCGGGTGGAGCACGAGCTCGGGATCATCTCGCGCCTCGGGTTCGCGAGTTACTTCCTCACGGTGTCCTCCGTGGTGGACCTGATCGAGGGGATGGGCGTGCGGGTCTCCGCGCGCGGCTCCGGGGCGTCGTCGCTGGTGAACCACGCGCTGCGGATCTCCAACGTGGACCCCATGGCCAACGGCCTGATCATGGAGCGCTTCCTCTCGGACGCGCGCTCCACCCTGCCGGACATCGACATCGACGTGGAGTCCGCGCGCCGCCACGAGATCTACCGTGCCGTGTTCGAGCGCTTCGGGGCCGAGCGGACCACGCTCATGAGCATGCAGAACGCCTACCGGGCCCGCGGCGCCGTCCGGGACGCGGGGATGGCCCTGGGCCTGCCGGACGAGGACGTGGACGTCATCGCCAAGCAGCTGTGGCGCTTCTCCGCCTCCAGCTTCCGCGAGGCGCTGCAGCGCATGCCCGAGTTGGGGGAGCTCTCCCGCCGCGTGGAGTCCGGCCGCCGGGCGGGGCGGCATCAGCTGGACCTGCTGGTGGACATCACGGAGCGTCTCGATCGCCTGCCCCGGCACATCTCCATGCACCCGTGCGGCGTCATCCTCGGCGACGCCACCCTCCTGCACCGCACGCCCGTGCAGCCCTCGGGCATGGGCCTGCCGATGAGCCAGTTCGACAAGCACGACATGGACCCCATGGGCTTCCTCAAGCTGGACATCCTCGGCGTGCGCATGCAGTCGGCGATCGCCTACACGCTGGCGGAGGTGGAGCGCATCACGGGGGAGAGGCCGGACCTCGAGCGGGTCCCCCTCGACGACGAGGCGACCTTCAAGATGATCCGCACCACCCACACCCTCGGCTGCTTCCAGATCGAGTCGCCGGGCCAGCGGGAGCTGATCGGCAAGCTCGCCCCCCGCGAGTTCAACGACCTCACGGTGGACATCTCCCTCTTCCGTCCCGGCCCCATGCAGTCGGACATGGTGCGGCCCTTCCTGGAGCAGCGGCACGGCTGGGCGGCGGCCCGCTGCCCGCACCCGCACCTCGAGCCCGTGCTCGCCGAGACCCACGGCGTCACCGTGTTCCACGAGCAGGTGCTGCGCACCATGGACGTCATGACCGGCTGTGGCCTGGCCCGCGCGGACGAGTTCCGCCGGCTCCTCGGCGGGCCCGCCGAGCGCACGGTGGAGGAGTACTTCCGCTCCCACGCGCTGGAGAAGGGGTACGACCTCGACGTGATCGACGAGGTCTGGGGCACCCTCCACGCCTTCGGCTCGTTCGGCTTCTGCAAGGCCCACGGCGCCGCGTTCGCCGTGCCCACCTACCAGTCCGCCTGGCTCAAGACGCACCACCCCGAGGCCTTCATGGCCGCCATCCTCGAGCATGACCCCGGCATGTACCCGGCCCGCCTCATGGTGGCCGAGGCCCGCCGCATGGGCATCCCCGTGCTCCCGGTGGACGTCAACGCCTCCACTCGGCACGTGCGCGTCGAGTGGGTGCCCTCGCACCCGGAGGTGGACGGCCACGGCCTCCACGGGGAGGGCGCCCACGACGACGGCGCGCGTCACCCCGCGGACGGTGGATGCGTGGACGACGACGGCGCGCCCGGTCCTTCCAGGCCCAGCACACCCGGCCCTTCGACGCCCGGCCCACCCGCACCCGGCAGCTCCGCGACCGCCAGCTCCGCGACCGGTCCCGACGGCCGCGCTCGCGGTCGCTGGGGGATCCGCCTGCCCTTGACGAGCCTGTCCGGGTTGAGCGAGGCGGAGGTCGAGCGCCTCGACGCGGGCCGCCCCTACCACTCCCTCGCCGACGTCCGGGACCGTGCCCGGCCCACCAGCCGCAACCTGGAGCGGCTCGCCCAGCTCGGCGCCCTCGACTGCCTGCTGCCGCCCGGCGGGGCGTCTCGCACCGACCTCGTGCACCACCTCGAGCTGCAGCACTCCAGCACGCGGGGCACCGGCCCGGGACGCGGGGCCACCCGTTCGCGGCCCCCGCGGACCCGCCAGGTGGACGGTCAGCTGGCCCTGGACCTGCCGGACACCGAGCTCAGCGCCCTCACCCCGATGTTCCCGTCCCCGCCCACGGCCGCGCAGGTGCGCACCGAGCTGGACCTCACCGCTCTGGACGTGACAGCCCATCTCATGGACTCCCACGCGCCGTACCTCGACGCCCTCGGGATCACCCGCGCGAAGGACCTGCTGCGACTGCGCTCGCAGTCGCGCGTGCTCGTGGCGGGGGTGCGCGTGGCCACGCAGACCCCGCCCATGCGCAGCGGCAAGCGGGTGGTGTTCCTCTCCGTGGACGACGGGACGGGCTGCGTCGACGCGTCCTTCTTCACCGAGGCCCAGCACGCCTCGGGGGAGATGCTCTTCTCGGCGCGCCTCCTGCTGATCGAGGGGACCACGCGACGCACCGGCCCGCAGGCCGTCTCGGTGCAGGCCGTCCGCGCATGGGACCTGCACCGCTCCGAGACCCTGCCCGACCCCGACTACCTCGACGCCACCCGGGAGCAGTGGCGGCGCTGGCTGGCCGCCGACCGGAAGGCGGCCGCGGTCCGGCGTCGCGGCGGCACGCCGGGCGGGCCCGGCGGCGGGGCGTCCCTGCCGGACATCCCGCACCACGGCACCGGCGGCTGGCCGGTCAAGGTGCGCCCCGAGGCGCTCGTCGCCCAGGACGCCGAGCGCGTGGAGGCTGGGGCGAGCGCCGGGACGCCGCAGGCCACGGCCGAGGCCCCGGGGTGCAGCACGCCCATACCGGTGCCCCACCCGGACACGTGGGAGCTGCTGCCCACGCCGGAGCGGTGAGCCGTCCGGCACGGATGAGGGGCTGCTTAACGTGTCCGGGCCCCGTGATGGACTGCATGAGGAAAGGGGGGGGGAAGAGACATGGACGTGATCGGTGAGACCAGGCGCGTGATGAACCCGTCGGCGCGCCTCGGCAACGCCGCTGACGGCGCCGGCAGCGGCAGTGCAGACCGGAGTTCCGGCGAAGGCCTCGGCGAGGGTCCACGCTCGCCTCTCGGCGCGCCGGTCGCGGACCTGCTCGGGGCCGCGCAGTCGGACGTCCTGGCTCTGCTCGAACGGCTCGGGGACCCGGAGTGGCACCCGGAGGCCGAGGACCTGCGGCTCCCGGCCCTGCTCCAGGAGGTGGAGCGGCTCGCGCGCACCGTCGCCGCGGTGCAGACCTCCCTCGCCGGGCACCTCGCCCAGGTCTACGGGCACGAGGCGGATCGTCATGAGCTCCTGGGCATCCCGCCGGGCAAGAGCCCCCACCGGGACGAGGCCGACTGCCTGCGCTCCCTCCTCCACATCGACCGCCGGGACGCCCAGCGCCGACTCCGCCGAGCCGAGGCCACCCGACCCCAGCGCGCCTTCGCCACGGCGCCGGTCGCGGAGCCGCAGCTGCCCGCCATCGCCCGTGTGGTGGCGGCCGGTGCCGCCGAGCCGGGGGCCTGCGACGTCGTGATCGAGACGCTGATGCGTGCACGCACCGACGCCCTGATCGCCGGCGTGCCTCGGGACGAGGTCGAGGACCTGGTCGACGCGGGAGAGGCCATCCTGGCGGACCAGCTCCAGCGGATCGAGCCGGACGGCATCCGTCGGCTCTGCGCCCGGTGGCGTCAGAACCTCGACGCCCTCGTCATGCCGGACACCGCCGCGCCCACGGAAGCGGAGCTGAACGCCGCCCAGGGACTGTTCCACCGGGGCCAGCGCCGTGGGCTGCACCGGTGGGACCTCCACCTCACCGACGCCCAGCATGAGGTCCTGCAGACCGTGGCATCCGCCGCGACGAACCCCCGCGCCGTTGCCGGCGTGCAGGACGCCGGCTCGGCCCCGGACCCCCGGACGCGCGGGCAGCGGCAGGCGGACACGCTGGTGAGCGCCCTCCAGGCGGCCCTCGCGCATGCCGGTGCGGAGGCATTGCCCTCCACCGGCGGGAACCGTCCGCAGGTGCTCGTCACGATCGACCATCGGACGCTCCTCGGGGAGCTGCGCGCCGCCGCCGACGGACGCATGGGGTCCGCCGTGTCCACGGCCGACCTCACTGGACCGATCGACCCCCGCGAGATCCGGCGCATCGCCTGCGACGCGGACATCATCCCCGCCGTCCTGGGCGGCGAGGGGGAGATCCTCGACCTCGGCCGGGCGCGTCGTCTCTTCACCCGTGCCCAGCGGCGGGCCGTGACGGCGCGGGACGGCGGATGCGCCGCACCCGGCTGCGCGCTGCCCGCCAGCTGGTGCGAGGTCCATCACATCGGCCACTGGGAGCACGGCGGGCCCACGGACGTGGCCAACGGCGTGCTGCTCTGCTCGCACCATCACCAGGCCGTGCACGCCGGGTGGTGGGAGGTGTCGGTCATCGAGGGCGTCCCGTGGTTCGTCCCGGCCCGCCACCTCGACCCGGACCGCACGCCGCGCCGGAACCAGCATCACCGGACACGCCCGGGCCCACCCGTGGCGGCTCCTGCTCCGGCGAGGCGGGAACCACTCCCTCCGCCGGAGCGACCAGCCCTCCCCGAGCCCTGGACCCGGCTTCAACCGCCCCTGCGGATCGGTCGCGCCCAACGGAGCCCCGGCGGGTGGGAGGAGTCCGCCGCGTCGACGCGGGTCGGCGCCCTCCTGCGTCGTCGCCGCCCTGTTCCCGCCCGCCCCTAGAATGGGGGCGGCTGGCGGTGGCCTCCGTATGCCACACGCCCAGAAGCCTGACCCGAGAAGGAGCACCGTGTCCGAGCCGAAGAACATCCTGCTGACCGTGGACGGCCAGATGCGGGAGGTGACGCACGGCATCACCGGCCTGGAGCTCTTCCGGGAGCAGCCCACCACGGTGGTCATGCGCGTGGACGGCCACCTGTGGGACCTCGCCCGCGCAATCCCGGCCGGCGCCAGCGTCGAGGCCGTGGACATCACCGAGCCCGAGGGCCTGAACGTGCTGCGCCACTCGACCGCCCACGTGATGGCCCAGGCGGTGCAGCAGCTGCGCCCCGACGCCAAGCTCGGCATCGGCCCGTACATCACGGACGGCTTCTACTTCGACTTCGACGTCGCCGAGCCCTTCACCCCGGAGGACCTCAAGCAGCTCGAGAAGATGATGCTGAAGATCGTCAACGCGAACCAGCAGTTCCGCCGCCGCGTGGTCACCGAGGACGAGGCCCGCGCCGAGATGGCGGAGGAGCCGTACAAGCTCGAGCTCCTGGGCAAGAAGAACGAGGCCGACACCGCGGGCGAGGGCGCCTCCGTGGAGGTCGGCGCCGGCGAGATCACGGTCTACGACAACGTGGACCGCAAGTCCGGCGACGCCGTGTGGTGCGACCTGTGCCGCGGCCCGCACCTGCCGAACACGAAGCTCATCTCCAACGCCTTCGCGCTGACCCGCTCCGCGGCCGCCTACTGGCTGGGCAACGAGAAGAACAAGCAGCTGCAGCGCATCTACGGCACCGCCTGGCCCACCAAGGCCGACCTGAAGGCCTATCAGGAGCGGCTTGCCGAGGCCGAGCGACGCGACCACCGCAAGCTGGGCGCGGAGATGGACCTCTTCTCCTTCCCGGACGAGCTCGGCTCGGGCCTGCCCGTGTTCCACCCGCGCGGCGGCATCATCCGCAAGACGATGGAGGACTACTCGCGCCGCCGCCATGAGGAGGCCGGCTACGAGTTCGTCTACACGCCGCACATCACGAAGCAGCACCTCTACGAGGTCTCCGGGCACCTGGACTGGTACGCGGACGGCATGTTCCCGCCCATGCAGATCGACGAGCAGCGCGACCCGGAGACCGGCGAGGTCACCCGGCAGGGGCAGAACTACTACCTCAAGCCGATGAACTGCCCCATGCACAACCTCGTGTTCCGCTCCCGCGGCCGCTCGTACCGCGAGCTGCCGCTGCGCCTCTTCGAGTTCGGCTCCGTGTACCGCTACGAGAAGTCCGGCGTGGTCCACGGCCTGACCCGCGTGCGCGGCATGACCCAGGACGACGCCCACATCTACTGCACGCGCGACCAGATGAAGGACGAGCTCACCACGACGCTCACCTTCGTCCTCGACCTGCTCAAGGACTACGGCCTGGACGACTTCTACCTCGAGCTGTCCACGCGTGACCCGGAGAAGTCGGTCGGCTCGGACGACATCTGGGAGGAGGCCACCCGCACCCTCGCCGAGGTCGCCGAGGGCTCCGGCCTCCAGCTCGTCCCGGATCCGGGCGGCGCCGCGTTCTACGGGCCGAAGATCTCCGTGCAGGCCAAGGACGCGATCGGCCGCACCTGGCAGATGTCCACCATCCAGCTGGACTTCAACCTGCCCGAGCGGTTCGACCTCGAGTACCAGGCCGCCGACGGCACGCGTCAGCGCCCCGTGATGATCCACCGCGCCCTCTTCGGCTCGATCGAGCGCTTCCTCGGCGTGCTCACCGAGCACTACGCGGGCGCCTTCCCGGCGTGGCTCGCCCCCGAGCAGGTCGTGGCCATCCCCGTGGCCGAGGCGTTCAACGACTACCTGGCCGACGTCGTCGCGAAGCTGCGCGCCGAGGGGATCCGGGCCCGCCTGGACGACTCCTCGGACCGCTTCCCGAAGAAGATCCGCACGGCCTCCAAGGAGAAGGTGCCGTTCGTGCTCATCGCGGGCGGCGAGGACGCCGAGGCCGGCGCGGTCAGCTTCCGCTTCCGCGACGGGTCGCAGGACAACGGCGTTCCCGTGGACGAGGCCATCGCCCGCATCGTGAAGGCGGTCCGGGAGCGCGAGGTCACGGCGTGAGCACCCCCGACGGCGACGCCGCGGCGACGGACGGCTTCGGGCTGCCCGGCGTCCCGGACGCCTTCGATCGGCTCTGGAACCCGCACCGCATGGCGTACATCAACGCCGGACCGGACCAGGTGAAGGACGAGCACACGTGCCCGTTCTGCGCGGCGCCGCATCGCACGGACGAGGAGTCGCTGATCGTGCACCGCGGGCGCACGGCCTTCGTGATCCTCAACCTGTTCCCGTACAACCCGGGGCACCTGCTGATCTGCCCGTACCGCCACGTGCCCATGTACACGGACATCACGGCGGAGGAGACGGCGGAGATGGCGGAGCTGGCCCAGACGGCCATGCTCGCCCTCGAGGGGGCCAGTCGCCCCAAGGGCTTCAACCTGGGCATGAACCAGGGCGTGGCCGGGGGAGCGGGCATCGCGGCACACCTGCACCAGCACGTGGTGCCGCGGTGGACCGGCGACGGCAACTTCCTGCCGATCATCGCGCACACCAAGAACATGTCCCAGACCCTGGGCCAGACCCGCGACCTCCTCGTGGCAGCCTGGCCCGCAGCGGCCGCCGAGCTCACCGCCCGCAGGAGGCGCGACGCTGGGGCAGAGCCCGACGACGCTCCCGACGCTCCGGACGCTCCCGGCGACGCGACGCCCGCCGCGGCACCGCAGGGGGACGTGCGCTGATGCTGGACCGGCATGCCCGCGGGGTGACCACGCGCGTCTTCCTGCCCGTGGCCCGCGGGCTGCTGCGCGCCGGCGTCAGCCCGGACGCCGTGACGGTGACGGGCACCGTGGGCGTGAGCCTCGGCGCGCTCGTGTTCTACCCGCTCGGCGAGCTGTTCTGGGGGACGATCGTCATCACCCTGTTCGTGTTCTCGGACCTCGTGGACGGCATCATGGCCCGCGAGGCCGGGACCACGGGCCGCTGGGGATCCTTCCTGGACTCGACCCTGGACCGCGTGCAGGACGCCGCGGTGTTCCTCGGCGTGCTGTGGTGGGGCTTCGGCGTCGGGGACAACCCGACCGTGGGCGTCCTCGCCGCCTCCTGCATGGCGCTCGGCATGCTCGTGTCCTACGCCCGGGCCAAGGCCGAGTCGCTCGGGTTCACCGCCAACGTGGGCATCGCCGAGCGCGCCGAGCGGCTCGTGGCCACGCTGGTGGCGGTGGGCCTCACGGGCCTGGGGCTGCCGCCCGTCCTGCTCACCGTGGTCCTCGCGCTGCTCGCGCTCGCCTCCGTGGTGACCGTGCTGCAGCGGGTCGCCGCGGTGCGTCGCCAGGCCCGCGCGTCCGCGGCCTGAAGCACCCTGCCGCCTCAGCCAGCAGTCACCTCAGTCGGCAGCGATCGCCGCCACGACGGCGCCGCTCACCGCGACGAGGTCGGCGGGGGCCAGCTCGACGTCGAGCCCACGCTGCCCGCCCGAGAGGTACATCACCTCTCCTGTGAGGGCGGACGCGTCCACCACCACGGGGTGCCGGTTCCGCTGTCCCAGCGGGGAGATGCCGCCCCGCACGTAGCCGGTGCGCCGCTCGGCCACCGCGAGGTCGGCCATCACCGCCTTCTTCACCCCCAGCGCTGCCGCGGCGGCGCGCAGGTCCAGCTTCCCGGACACGGGCACGACGCACGCGGCCAGCGAGCCGTCCGGCAGGGCCACCATCAGGGTCTTGAACAGACGCTCCGGGGGGACCTCCAGCGCGTGGGCCACCTGCGCGCCGAAGCTCTCGCCGCCGCCGTCGAGGGCCACCTCGAACGTGTGGAGCACGTGCGGCACCCCGGCCGCCACGAGCGCCGCGACGGCGGGGGTCGCCGTGTGCTTCAGCGCGCCCCGATCCGTGCCGCCCCGCCTCCGTGCCATGCCGGCCGTCCTCGCCGGCTCAGAGGCCGGCCTGCTCGCGCACGTTGCGCTTGATCCGCCCGAGCATGGCGGACATGCCGCGCAGCCGCAGCGGGGTCAGCGCCTTCTGCAGGCCCAGCTTCGCCGGGATGTCCTCGGGGACGTCCAGGACCTCGCGCGCCGTGGACCCGTCGAGCCCCTGGGAGAGGACGGAGGCGAATCCGCGCGTCGTGGGTGCCTCCCGCGGCGCCGTGATGTACAGGCGCACCACCGCGTCCGGGCCCGGCTCGCCCTCCAGCTCGACCGCGAGGAACAGGGGCGACTGGCACTCGACCACCTGCTCCATCTCGGCCTCGTGGCCGTGGAAGCGGGCGGGCAGCTCCGCCAGCTCGTCGGAGAACTCCAGCAGCAGCTCGAGCTTCTGCGGATCGGGCACCCCCGCGAAGTCGTCGATGATCTCGGACAGGGCGGCGGGGGACGCGGTCGACTCGGTCATGGTCACCCAGTCTAGTGACGGCCGCCCGCACGGCGGTCAACGGTCCCGCCTGCCCCTTCCTAGACTGGAGCCCATGTCATCCGTCTCACACCAGTTCCACGACGCAGGGGATTCGTCAGCGCCCGCCGTCGCCATCGACCCCGACGCCGACCCCACACCGGACCGCCGTGTCGAGCGGGGGTGGGTCGTCTCGCTCTTCGGCACGGCCGTCGGCGCGGGAGTCCTGTTCCTGCCGATCAAGGCGGGCCTGGGCGGCGTGTGGCCGCTCATCATCGCCACCCTCCTGATCGCCCCCATGACGTACTTCTCCCACCGGGCGCTCTCCCGGTTCGTGTGCGCGTCCCCCAACCCGGGCGACGACATCACCGCCGTGGCCCGCAGCACGTTCGGACCCGGGGTCGGCGGGCTCATCTCCGTCCTGTACTTCCTGGCGATCTACCCGATCGTGCTGATCTACGGCGTCTCCATCACCAACACGGTGGACTCGTTCATGGTGAACCAGCTGGGCCTGGCCTCCCTGCCCCGCCCGCTGCTCTCGTTCGTGCTGATCGCCCTCATGATGGCCGTGATGATCGCCGGGCAGAAGCTCATGCTCGCGATCACCGGGTGGCTGGTCTACCCCCTGATCCTCATCCTCTTCGGGGCGAGCCTCTACCTCATCCCGTCCTGGAAGCCGGACGCCCTCTTCACCGGCGGCCCGGTGGACCTGGGCGGCATCCTGCTCTCCACGTGGCTGGTCATCCCCGTCCTGGTGTTCGCGTTCAACCACTCGCCGGCGATCTCCCAGTTCTCCCTGGCCATGCAGCGCCAGTACGGAGCGGGCGCGGCCACGCGCGCCTCGGCGGTGCTGGCCAAGGTCACGGGCCTGCTCGTCGTCTTCACCATGTTCTTCGTGTGGTCCTGCGTGCTGGCGCTCGGCCCGGACGGCATGGCCGAGGCCCAGGAGCAGAACCTCCCGGTGCTGTCCTACCTGGCCAACGTCCACGGATCGCCGCTGATCTCGCTGCTCGGCCCGGTCGTGGCGTTCCTGGCGATCGTCTCCTCCTTCTTCGGCCACTACCTCGGCGCGGCCGAGGGCGCCGCCGGCGTCGTCCGCTCCCTGGTGGACAAGGACGGCTCCCGCATCAGCGACCGCACCCTGCGCCTGGTCATCGCCGTCGTCATCTTCTTCACGACCTGGGCCGCGGCGGTCGCCAACCCCAGCGTCCTCGGCCTCATCGAGACCGTCGGCGGGCCGGTGATCGCCATGATCCTGTTCCTCATGCCGATCTACGCGATCCACCGGCTGGACGCCCTCGCCCCCTACCGGGGGAAGGCCTCCAACGTGTTCGTGGTCCTCGCCGGCCTCGCAGCCGTGAGCGCCCTCGTCTACGGCATCGTCCGCAGCGTCACCGGCGCCTGAGGCCGCGCCGACGCGCCTCACGCCGACACGAGTCCGGCCCTCACCCCGCGGGGTGAGGGCCGGACTCGTCCAGGGCGGCGGGCGCCGCGCGTGCGGCGGTTCCGTGACGGTTCAGCGGCGGATCAGCGCGCGGGCGCCGCGCCGGGCTCCTCGCCCATCGCGATGGGCAGGCGCACGCTGTTGCCCCACTCGGTCCACGAGCCGTCGTAGTTGCGGACGTCCTCGTGGCCCAACAGGTGCTTGAGGACGAACCAGGTGTGGGACGAGCGCTCGCCGATGCGGCAGTAGGCGATCACGTCGTCGCCCTCCTTCAGGCCGGCGCCGTCGCGGTAGATCTCCTCGAGCTCGGCGCGGGACTTGAAGGTGCCGTCCTCGTTCGCGGCCTTCGCCCAGGGCACGGAGGCCGCGGTCGGGATGTGGCCGCCGCGCAGCGTGCCCTCCTGCGGGTAGCCGGCCATGTGGGTGGTCTCGCCCGTGTACTCGGCGGGGGAGCGGACGTCGATCAGCGGCGTGGTGCCGATCGCGGCGAGGACGTCCTCGCGGGCGGCGCGCTCGGTGGTGTCGTCGCGCTGCACCACGGGGTACTCGGCGCGCTCGACCTGCGGGACCTCGCGGGTGGTCTCGCGGCCCTCGGCGATCCACTTGTCGCGGCCGCCGTCCATGAGGCGCACGTCCTCGTGGCCGTACAGGGTGAAGACCCAGAGGGCGTAGGCGGCCCACCAGTTGGACTTGTCGCCGTAGAAGACCACGGTGGTGTCGCGGGAGATGCCCTTCGAGGCGGCCAGCTCGGCGAACGCCTCGGGGCCCACGAAGTCGCGGGCCACGGGGTCGTTGAGCTCGGTGTGCCAGTCGATCCGCTGGGCGCCGGGGACATGGCCGGTGGCGTACAGCAGGGCGTCCTCATTGGACTCCAGGACCACGACGTCCGCGTCGTGGACGTGGTCGGCGACCCACTGCGTGGAGACGAGCTTCTCGGGATGGGCGTACTCGGTGGTCTGCGCGGTGTTCTCGGTCATGGGTGCCACATTACGCCAGGCCGATGATGCGTAATGGGGAAGGCGAGCCTCAATCCGGACACGCGGGGTCACACGCCGGGCAGCAGACGGAGGCTCCCGACGCCGGGGGGTCCGCCCGGCGCCGGGCCGGGGCGGGCGCCCCCTGGGGCGGCCACGACCGCGCCGGTAGCATGGCCCGGTAGTCCGCCCCCCACACCAAGGATGGAGCACCCCGTGGCCCAGACCGTCCACCTCGCCGACCGCTCGCCGCAGGTCACCCCGGACCAGCTGCTCGCCGGCTTCCATCCCTCCTACCGGTTCGGGGAGGTGTCCTTCGACTCGTACATCCCGGATCCCGCGCATCCCTCCCAGGCCGAGGCCGTGCAGCGGCTGCGCGACTTCGCCGCGTCGATCGGGCGCCCCGCGTCCGGGGGCGGCGGCGGCTTCTTCGGCGGGCTGTTCGGCGGCGGCCGTCCCAAGGCCTCGGCCCAGCCGGCCGGCATCTACCTCGACGGCGGCTTCGGCGTCGGCAAGACCCACCTGCTGGCCTCCACGTGGCACGCCGCCCCGGGGCCCAAGGCGTTCGGCACGTTCGTGGAGTACACCAACCTGGTGGGCGCGCTGGGCTTCCGCAACGCGGTGGACGTGCTCACGCAGTACACGCTCGTGTGCATCGACGAGTTCGAGCTCGACGACCCGGGGGACACGGTCCTGATGTCCCGCCTCATGCGCGAGCTGGCCGACGCGGGCGTGCGCCTCGTGGCCACCTCCAACACCCTGCCGGGCTCGCTCGGCGAGGGACGGTTCGCGGCGCAGGACTTCAAGCGCGAGATCCAGGTGCTCTCCGAGCAGTTCGACGTCATCCGCATCGACGGTGAGGACTACCGCCACCGCGGGCTCGCCGCCGCCCCGGCCCCGCTGCCGGACGCCGAGGTGGACCGCGCCGTGCAGACCAACTTCCCGCACGCCGGCGTCGTCGCGGTGGACGACTTCGATGCGCTCACCGCGATGCTCTCCCGTGTCCACCCCTCGCGCTATCGCGAGCTCGTCAAGGACGTCGACGTCGTCGCGCTCCACGGCGTGCGCACCATCACGGACCAGGCCACGGCCCTGCGGTTCGTGGTGTTCGCGGACCGGCTCTACGACAAGGACGTGCCCGTCGTCGCCTCCGGCGTGCCGTTCGACGACCTGTTCACCCAGGAGATGATGCACGGCGGGTACATGAAGAAGTACTTCCGCACCGTCTCCCGCATGACCGCGCTCGTGCGCGAGGGACAGCTGGGCGAGGTCGAGGCGAAGTGACCCGCTGAGCCGGGGCGGGCCGCGCGCCCGCCCCGGCATGGGCCGCGCTGGCCCCGGCCTCCGACGACGACGAAGGCCCCCTCCCGTGCGGGGAGGGGGCCTTCGAGGTGGAGCGGATGACGAGATTCGAACTCGCGACCTCCACCTTGGCAAGGTGGCGCTCTAGCCAGCTGAGCTACATCCGCGTGGCCCGCCCCGCGAGGGGGGTCAGTCCGTGCGCGATACTGGGATCGAACCAGTGACCTCTTCCGTGTCAGGGAAGCGCGCTACCGCTGCGCTAATCGCGCTCATCCATTCCGAGGAACGGTGAACATGCCGCCACCCTCATGCCGGGAGACTGCGAGGTCGGGACGGGATTCGAACCCGCGTATACGGCTTTGCAGGCCGCTGCCTCGCCTCTCGGCCACCCGACCAGGGGTGAAGGTGGAGCGAGCGGATGACGAGATTCGAACTCGCGACCTCCACCTTGGCAAGGTGGCGCTCTAGCCAGCTGAGCTACATCCGCAGAAGGGAACCGGGAGCCCGTTCCGAAGAACCGAAACCGCGATTTCCAACGAGAAAGAACTCTAGACCATGCCGGGCCCTCCCGCCAAATCGGCCCCGTGCCGGCGTGTCCGGGCGGATCCTGACCGTCCCCGCCGCCCTGTCCCGTCCAGGGCGTTTGAGAGGATGTCTGACCATGACCCAGCCACGACTCGCGCACCAGACGCCGTCCGGACGCATGTACGCCCGCTCGCTCTCGGGCCTGCCCGAAGTCCCCTCCATCACGACGGTGATCGGCATGGAGAAGACGGACCTGGACGGCTGGATCGGATGGATGGCCGCGGACGCCGTGGTCAAGGACGAGCGCCTGGCCCAGGCGGTCGGCTCCTCCGCCCGCCTGCGGGAGGTCGCCCGCCAGTCGGCGGACGCGGCCGCGCGCTTCCGCGACGCCGCGGCCGAGCGCGGAGACCGCGTCCACGACTACGCGGAGCAGGTCTCGCGCCGCGCCCTCGGGCAGCCGCACACCATGGCCGAGGCCCGGGCCGCACTGATCGAGCACGGGGAGGGGGCCTACGCAGACCGCTTCGACGAGTGGTGGGACCTCTACGACGTGAGGCCCGTGGCCGCAGAGATCACCGTGTGGAACCACACCGTGGGCTACGCCGGCACCCTGGACCTCGTGGCGCGGATCGGCGGTCGGCTGTGCCTGATCGACTACAAGACCAAGGGCACCGGCAGGGACGGCCGCGTCAAGGCGCTCGACCCGAAGGTGGTCATGCAGCTCACCGCGGGCCTCAAGGCGGAGGAGTCGCTCGTGGACGCCGAGGCCGGCACGTGGGAGCCCTGGCAGCACGGCGCCGCGGAGATGCTGCTCGGCGTCGCCCTGGGGGAGACGGAGGTGGCCGTCCACCAGGCCAACCCCGCCGTGCTGCCGCGGCACTGGCACAAGTTCTGGGCGCTGCGCCAGGTGTGGACGCACGCGCAGGCCGTCGCCGACGCGGGCCCGGCGCTGCGCGTGATCGGCCCGCCCCCGGTGGCGGTCCCGGCGGCGGCGGCGGGCGGCCTGGAGGCCGCCCGCGCGGCGGCCTTCGGCGGGGCGGCGGAGCCGACCGGCACCGGGTCCGCGGCCGCGGAGGCGGGCCCGGCCGATAGGGTGACCGCGTGACCGTCCTCCCCCTCCGCACCGTGCCCGATCCCGTGCTGCGCACCCCCGCCGCGCCCGTCCCAGCGGGCGTCGAGGTGCGCCGCCTCGTCGCGGACATGGTCGAGACCATGCACGCCGTCGGCGGCGTGGGGCTCGCCGCCCCGCAGGTGGGCGTGGGCCTGCGGGTCTTCGTGTTCGACGTGGACGGCATGGCCGGCCACGTGGTGAACCCCGTGCTGGTCCGGGGCGAGGAGACCAGCCGGGACCTCGGCGAGGGCTGCCTCTCCGTGCCCGGGCTGCGCTACCACCCCGCGCGCGCCGTCGAGGCCGTCGTAACCGGCGTCGACGTGGACGGGGCGCCCGTCGAGCACCGGGGGACGGGCCTGGTGGCCCGCTGCCTGCAGCACGAGGCCGACCACCTCGACGGCATGCTCTACATCGACCGGCTCGACGGCGACGAGCGCCGCGAGGCCCGCCGCCGCCTGCGGGCCGGCGAGGTCGACCGCACCGCCGCCCGGGTGAGCGCGGAGCGCGCCGCCGTCGTCGGCTCCGTTTTCGCCGGATCGGCCCGGGGAGGCGGCCGATGAGCGCCCCCCTGCGCGTCCTCTTCGCCGGCACGCCGGCCACCGCCGTGCCCGTGCTGCGGGCCCTGCTGGCCTCCGACCACGAGGTCGTGGGCGTCCTCACCCGCCCGGACGCTCCCGTCGGCCGCAAGCGGGTGCTCACGCCCTCGCCCGTCGCGGCGGCGGCGGCCGAGGCCGGGCTCCCCGCCGTCAAGGCGGATCGCCTGCGCGGCGAGGCCGGCGCCGAGGCGGTGGCCTCGATCCGCGGGCTGGACGCCGACGTCGCAGTGGTCGTCGCCTACGGGGCGCTCGTCCCCGCCGACGCGCTGCGGATCCCGCGCCTGGGGTGGCTCAACCTGCACTTCTCGCATCTGCCCGCCTACCGCGGCGCCGCCCCGGTGCAGCGCGCCGTGATGGACGGCGTCGCGGTGACGGGGGCGGACGTGTTCCAGCTCGAGGAGGGCCTGGACACCGGCCCGGTGTTCGCCCGCCTCACGCGCGAGGTGGCCCCCGACGAGACCTCGGGCGACCTGCTGGCGGACCTCGCCGAACGGGGCGGCCCGCTGGTGCTGGACGTGCTCGACGCGCTCGCGGACGGCACCGCCGTCGCCGCGCCCCAGGAGGGCGAGCCCACCCACGCCGCCAAGCTCACCGCCGCGGACGGCCTGGTGGACGCCGCCGCCCCCGCCGGCCGGGTGGCCGCGCGCATCAACGGTGTCACCCCCGAGCCGGGCGCCTGGGGCTGGCTGGCGGCCCGCGCAGACGCCGAGCCCGTGCGCTTCAAGCTCGGCGGCGTCGCCCCCGTGGCCGAGGACGACGCCGCCTGGCCGGCCGAGCTCGCGCCGCTGGCCCCGGGACGCATCGCCGTGGTGGCCAAGGGCGCCTGGCTGCGGACCGACGGCGGCGCGGTGCGGCTGAGCACGGTCCAGCCGGCCGGCAAGACGACCATGCCCGCCCTCGACTGGGCGCGCGGCGCCGGCGAGGGCGCCACGCTCCTCTCCGGCGCCGCACTCGCGGCCCACGGGGAGCGGGAGCAGCAGCGGGCGGCCGAACGGGCCGCCGCACGGCAGGAGGGACGAGCATGAGCGGAGCATCCGAGGGGACCGGCGGCCAGGGCCGCGGGCGCGGCGGCGCCGGAGGCGGAGAGCGCTCGGGCCGGCCGGCCGCAGCCGGCAAGGGCGGGCGCGGCGAGCCCCGCCGCGACGCGCAGGGGCGCACCCGCAGCCGCGGCCGCTCCGGAGCGGGACGGCAGTTCTCGTCCCAGGCGCCCTCGCAGCGCTCCCGCAGCGCCGACCCCGCGCGCCGGGTGGCGTTCGAGGCCGTGCGCGCCGTCCACGCCGAGGACGCCTATGCGAACCTCGTGCTGCCCCCGCGCATCCGCCAGGCCCGGCTGGACCGCCGCGACGCCGCCTTCGCCACGGAGCTGGCCTACGGCACCCTGCGCGGCCGCGGGCTCTACGACGCCGTCCTGGCCCGCTGCGTGGACCGTCCCCTGGAGCAGATCGACCCGCCCGTGCTGGACGCGCTGCGCCTCGGCGCCCACCAGCTGCTCGCCATGCGCGTGCCCGCGCATGCCGCGCTCGACGCCACGGTCGCGCTCGTGCTCTCCGAGATCGGCGCCGGGCCGTCCGGCTTCGTCAACGCCGTCCTGCGCCGTGTCTCCGAGCGCCCGCTCGAGGACTGGCTGGCCGACGTCGCCCCGGCCGACGGCAGCGACGCCGCCCTGGCGGTGCGCACCTCCCATCCCGTGTGGATCGTGCGCGCACTGCGCCAGGCGCTCGCCGCCCACCCCGGCGCGGACGCCGACCAGATCGAGGAGCTGCTCGCCGCGGACAACGCGGCACCGGTGGTGAACCTCGTGGCCCTGCCCGTCGACGGCGGGGAGGAGGCGCTCGCCCGGGTGATCGCGGACGGCGCCGAGCCCGGTCCGCTCGCTCCCGGCTCGGCCCTGCACGCCGGCGGCGACGCCTCCCGCCTGCCCGGGGTGCGTGAGGGCCTCGTCCGGGTGCAGGACGTCGGCTCCCAGCTGACGGCCCGCGCCCTCGTGGCCGTGCCCCGCGAGTCCGACGCCTCCGAGCGGGCCGAGCGCTGGCTCGACCTGTGCGCGGGGCCCGGCGGCAAGGCCGCCCTGCTGGCCGCGCTGGCCGCCGAGCGCGGCGCCACGCTCACGGCCAACGAGCTCGCACCGCACCGCACCGACCTGGTCCGCTCCGCCCTGGCCGCCGTGCCGCGGGAGGCCTGGACGGCGCACACGGGGGACGGGCGGCGGATCGCCGACGCGGTGGAGACCCCGGGGGACGGCTACGACCGGATCCTCGTGGACGCCCCCTGCACCGGCCTGGGCGCCCTGCGCCGCCGGCCCGAGTCCCGCTGGCGCCGCACGCCGGCCGACCTCGCCGAGCTCACCGGCCTGCAGGCCGAGCTCCTGGACGCCGCCGTCTCCGTCCTCGCTCCCGGCGGTGTGCTCGCCTACGTCACGTGCTCCCCGCACGTGGCCGAGACGACGGTCCAGGTCCAGGACCTGCTGCGCCGCCACCCGCGGCTCGAGCAGGTCGACGCCCCGGCGGCGCTCGCGGAGGTCGCGCTCGCGGACCTCGGGCTCGGCGGCGCCCCGGCCGGCGCCGGTGACGGCGGGGCGGACGACGGACCCCCGGCCGAGGAGGCCACGGCCCGCACCGCCCAGCTCTGGCCCCACCGCCACGGCACGGACGCGATGTTCCTCGCCCTGTTCCGGGCGCCGGCGGAGGGTCAGGACCGTGGCTGAGGGTCCGCACGCCCCGCGTCTGCACAGCCCCCGTCTCCACCCCTCGATCCTCTCGGCGGACTTCGCCCGGCTGGCGGAGGAGCTCGCCCGCATCCCGAGTGCGGACGCGGTGCACGTGGACGTGATGGACAACCACTTCGTCCCGAACCTGACGCTCGGCCTGCCCGTCGTCCAGGCCATCCGGGCCGCCACGGCGCTTCCCCTGGACATCCACCTGATGATCGCCGACGCCGACCGGTGGGCCCCGGACTACGCCGAGGCCGGCGCCGAGTCCGTGACCTTCCACGCCGAGGCCTCCGGCGCCCCCGTACGCCTGGCCCGCGAGCTGCGCGCCCGCGGGTCCCGGGCGGGCATGGCGCTCAAGCCGGCCACCCCCGTCGAGCCGTACCTGGACATGCTCCCCGAGCTGGACATGCTCCTGCTGATGACGGTGGAGCCCGGCTTCGGGGGCCAAGCGTTCCTGGACGTCGTGCTGCCCAAGATCCGCCGCGCCCGTGCCGCCCTGGACGGCGCCGCGACTCCGCTCGCCCTCCAGGTGGACGGCGGCGTCAACCGGGACACGATCGAGCGCGCGGCCGAGGCCGGGGCGGACACCTTCGTGGCCGGCTCCGCCGTGTTCGGCGCCGACGATCCGGACGCGGCCGTCGTCGCCCTGCGGGACGCCGCGCGTCACGCCTGCGGCTGAACACCCTCGGCCCGCAGCGCCGGCCCCGCGAACCCCCGAGGCCGCGTGGCATACTGGCGCACGCAACGTGCTCCGAGATGCGGTGGAAGTCCGCACCGGCGGTGACAGCCCGCTAACCGCGCGCCCCGCCCTCACCCGAGGGTCCGGGACCGCGGCCTGACCGGTGGAATTCCGGTGCCGACCGTACAGTCGGGATGGGAGAGGCACGCGGCCGTGCCGTCCTGCGCGCTGACGCGGGAGGGCTGCGGAGCGCACCCCTCGGAGTCCCGAACCGAGGAGGTGGCGTCAGCCCCCATGCAGTGGCTCGTGGACGTCTTCACCTGGACCATCCCCGTCGCCGGCGGCGGCCTCCTGGTGCGGGAGGTGATCGGCAACCTCTTCGGGCTGGCCTCCGCGCTCGGCGGCATGGCCCGCAAGGTCTGGGCATGGCCCGTCGGGATCATCGGCAACGCGCTCCTGCTCACGGTGTTCCTCGCCTCCCTCTTCGGCGGCGCCGACCACGCGACGCTCCTCGGCCAGGCCGGCCGCCAGGTCATGTTCATCGCGGTCTCCGTGTACGGCTGGGTCCGCTGGCGGGCCGCGAGCCGCGGCCGCGGCGACCACGCCCCCGCGATCACCCCCGAGTGGGCCGGCCGGGGCGGGCGGACGCTCCTCGTGCTGGGCCTGCTGATCGGCACCCTCGCCCTCACCCCGGTGTTCCGCGCCCTCGGCTCGTGGGAGCCGGTGTGGGCGGACGCCTGGACCTTCGTCGGCTCCCTGCTCGCCACGTACGGCATGGCCCGCGGCTGGGTGGAGTTCTGGCTCGTGTGGGTGGCCGTGGACGTCGTCGGCGTCCCCCTGCTGTGGAGCAGCGGCTACTACGCCTCCGCGGTGATGTACGCGTTCTACGGGGTCTTCACCCTGATCGGCTTCTTCGTGTGGCTGCGCGCCAAGGACCGGGAGGGCACGCGATGAGCACCCCCTCGAGGAGCACCCCCATGGACCTCGCCGCCGCCGCGGCCATGCGCGGCGTGCGCGGCGCCAACCCGCTCGTGGGCGCCGTCCTGACCGCCCCCGACGGCGCCGTGCTCGCCGTCGGTCACCACCGCGGCCGCGGCACGGCCCACGCCGAGGTCGACGCGATCGCCCGGTGGGAGGCCGCCCGCGCCGCCGACCCCGGGCTCGCCGCCCTCGACACAGCGGCGTTCGACCCCGCCGACCTCACGCTCCACGTGACCCTCGAGCCCTGCGACCACACCGGCACTACGGGCCCGTGCTCGGAGGCCGTCCTCCGCGCGGGCTTCGGCGCCCTGCGCTACGCCGTCGCCGACCCCACGGGTGACGACGGCGGGGGCGCCGCCCGCCTGTCCCGCCACGGGGTGCGCGTGGAGGGCCCGACAGGGGAGGCAGCCGCCGTCGCCCTCACGGCGCGCTGGCGGGCCGTGCGCGCCGCGGGACGCCCCTGGGTGACGGCGCACCTGGCCCAGTCCCTCGACGGGAACGCCGCCGCCGCCGACGGGACGAGCCGCTGGATCACGGGGGAGGCCTCCCGCCACCACGCCCACGAGGTGCGCGCCCGCGTGGACGCGATCGTGGTGGGCACGGGCACCGTCCTCGCCGACGACCCGCGCCTCACCGCCCGGGCCGCCGACGGCGCCGCGGCCGCGCGCCAGCCCGTCCCCGTGGTCCAGGGCCGCCGTCGGATCCCCGCCGACGCCGCGCTGCACGCCGCGCACCCCGTCGTGCTGCAGACGGGAGAGCGCGACCCCCACGACGTGCTCGCGGCGATCGCCGCCCACCCCGGGCCGTGGCCCCACGGCCGCCGCGCCGAGCACGTCCTCGTCGAGGGGGGCCCGCACGTCCTCGGCGCGTGGTTCTCCGCCGGCCTCGTGGACGAGGTCATGGCGTACACGGCGCCGCTGCTCCTGGGCGCGGGGCTGCCCGCCGTCGCCGGTCTGGATGTCGGCACGCTCGCCGACGGGATCCGCCTCGTCCCCGACCCCGCCGAGGGCGGCCCTGTGAAGGCCCTCGGCGAGGACGTCTGGACGCACCTCATGCCCGCGCCCTGACCCGGGCCACCGCCCCGCCCCCTGCTGCCTCCTCGCCCCCACGACCAAAGGATCCGCATGTTCACCGGGATCATCACCCACCTCGGCACGGTGCGCGCCGTCGAGCCGCGCCCCGAGCAGGACACGCTCACGCTCGTCCTGGACGCCGGCGGCGCCCTCGACGGGCTCCCCGCGGGCGGCTCGCTCGCCGTCGACGGCGTGTGCCTCACCGCCCTCCGCTCCGGGGAGGAGTCCGACGCGCTCTTCCGCGCCGACCTCATGGGGCAGACCCTCGCGATGACGAGCCTCGGGGACCGCGTCCCCGGGGACCGCGTCAACCTCGAGCGCTGCCTGCGCCCCACGGACCACCTCGACGGGCACCTCGTGCTCGGCCACGTCGACGGCGTCGGGGTGGTCCTCTCCGTCACGCCCCAGGGCGCGTGGACCACGATCCGCATCGGCCTGCCCGCCTCGCTCGCGCGCTACGTCCCCGCCCAGGGCTCGATCGCCCTGCAGGGCGTCTCCCTCACCGTCACCGCGGTTTCCGCGCCCGGGGACGCCGAGCACTGGTTCGAGGTCGGGATCATCCCCGCCACCCTGCGGGCCACCACCCTCGGCGGGCTCGCCCCGGGGGACCGCGTCAACCTCGAGACGGACGTGATGGCCCGCTACGCCGAGCGCCTCGCCCTGATTCCCGCCACCCGCGCCGCCGAGGAGGACGCCCATGAGTGAGCACGGGAGTGAGCACATCCGCCTGGACGCCATTCCCGACGCCGTCGCCGCGATCGCCGCCGGACGTCCCGTCGTCGTCGTGGACGATGCGGACCGCGAGAACGAGGGCGACCTCATCTACGCCGCGGCCCTCGCCACCGACGCCGTCACCGCGTTCACCGTGCGGCACACCTCCGGCGTGATCTGCGCGCCGCTCCCGGGGGCCCTCGCGGACCGCCTCGAGCTGCCGCCCATGACCACCGTGAACGAGGACCCCAAGGGGACCGCGTACACCGTGAGCGTCGACGCCGTCGCGGGGACCACCACCGGCATCAGTGCCGCCGACCGCACCCGCACCCTGCGCGTGCTCGCCGGCGCGGACAGCGACCCGGCCGACCTCACCCGCCCCGGGCACGTCTTCCCGCTGCGCGCCGTCCCCGGGGGCGTGCGCGCCCGCCGCGGCCACACCGAGGCCGGCGTCGAGCTGTGCGCGCTCGCGGACCTGCCCCCGGTGGCCGCGATCGCCGAGCTCGTCCACGACGACGGCACGATGATGCGCCTGCCCGCCTTGCGCGCGTTCGCCGACGAGCACGGCCTCGTGCTCGTCTCCATCGCGGACCTCGTGGCGCATCTCGAGACGGAGAGCCCGCTGCCGGCCGACGTCGCCCCCGAGGCCACCCTGCCCACCCGCCACGGCGTCTTCCGCGTCAGCGTGCACCCCGACGCGCAGACGGGGGCGGAGCACGTGCTGCTCCTGGCCGACCCCGTGCCGGCGCCGGAGGACCCGCTCACGGTGCGCGTGCACTCCGAGTGCCTCACCGGCGACGTCTTCGGCTCCCTGCGCTGCGACTGCGGGCCGCAGCTCGAGGACGCCCTGGCGCACGCCGCGGCCGAGGGCGGCGCGGTGCTCTACCTGCGCGGCCACGAGGGGCGCGGGATCGGCCTGGCCTCCAAGATCCGCGCCTACCGCCTCCAGGAGGAGGGCCTGGACACCGTGGAGGCCAACCTCGCGCTCGGCCTGCCGGGGGAGGCGCGTGACTACGCCGGCGCCGCCCGGGTGCTGATCGAGTCCGGGCACCCGCGGGTGCGCCTCGTGACGAACAACCCCGCCAAGGTCGCGGGCCTGCGGGCCGGCGGGGTCGAGGTGGTGGAGCGCGTGCCCGCCCCCACGCCCGTCACCGAGTACAACGCCGCGTACCTGCGCACCAAGCGCGACCGCATGGCCCATGCCCTCGCGGACCGTGACCTCGGCGAACCGGCCCCCACGCCGACCCCCATGCACCCCACCCCGAGCCCCCAGGAGGAGACCGCATGAGCGGCCACGGAGCACCCCAGACCACCCTGTCCGCCCTGTCCGAGGCCGACCGCGCCACGGCCGCCGGGCTGCGCGCCGTGATCGTCGCCGCGCAGTGGCACACCGAGATCATGGACGGCCTCATCGCCGGCGCCCGCGCCGCCGCCGCGGAGATCGGCCTGGAACCGGCCCTCGTCCGCGTGCCCGGCACCGTCGAGCTGACCGTGGCGGCCGCCCGCCTGGCCGCGGACCACGACGTCGTGGTCGTGCTCGGCGTCGTGGTGCGCGGCGGCACCCCGCACTTCGAGTACGTGTGCCAGTCCGTGACCCAGGGCGTCACCGAGGTCTCCGTGCGCACCGGAGTGCCCGTCGGCTTCGGCGTCCTCACCGTGGACACCGAGGACCAGGCCCGCGACCGCGCCGGGCTGCCCGGTTCGCGCGAGGACAAGGGCCGCGAGGCGCTCGAGGCCCCCGTGCTCACCGAGCTGGCGCTGCGCGGCGCCGGGGCCTGAGGCCCGCCCGGCCGGCCGGCGAGGGAGCCGCGCGCACGCCGTCCCCGGAGGCCGGCCTCCTCATCGCGGCGCTCACGGGCGCCGTCGTGTCGATCCTCGTCCTCCTCGTCACCCCACGGCATGCGCCGGGGCGGCTGTGGGTGGCGGCGGTCCCGGTGATCGACCTCCTCGCGCTGCCCCTCCTCCTCCTGGCGCTCGGCCGGTCCCTCCACCTCGCGGCGGCGGTGACGGCGCTCGCGGCCGTGATCGCCGCGCTGATCGGCCGCACCTACCTCGAGGCGCACGGGCGCACGCCCCGGGATGCCCACCGCATCGCCGGTCTCGTCGCCCTGGCCCACATGGCGACCGTGCTGCTCGCCGTCCCGCTCGCCGCCGTGACGGTCGGCCTGGGACCGCTGGTCTTCGTCGTGGCCCTCCTTCCGCCCCTGCTCCACGGTCTGTGGTTCACGACTCTGGGGCGAGGCGGAGTCGACCGCGCGCCCGCGGCCCCCTGCTGCGGCCCGCCGGCACGGCGACGGGCCAGGCCGGCCGTCGTCCTGCCGGCTGCCGCGGCCATCGTCCTCATGGCCGCCTGGGCCGCCTGGCCGGTGCCCGCACCCCCGGCCGACGCCACACCGCAGGCCCGGCCGGCACGCCATCCTGCGGCTCAGAGCAGCTCGCACTCACGGTCGGCGGATTCGACTCCGCGATGGGCACGTCCTCGGCGGGGATCACGGCCGTGAACACGTCGGACGCCGCCTGCGCCCTGCGGGGCCGCCCGGACGTGGAGATCGTGCAGGGCGGCGACCCGATCGGCCTGCGCCTCGCACCGATGGACGCCCGGGCCCTGACGCTCACCCCGGAGCAGGCGGCCCGGGAGGACCCCGATCTCGGCGTGGTCCTGGAGCCCGGGCAGCAGGCCGTGGCCGGGCTCCTGTGGCCGGGCTACCGCACGCTGGCCGACGGGAGGACTCCGCAGGCCGTCCGGGTCGGACTCGCCCCGGGAGACGCCGCGCTCCGGGCCCCCATCGGCGTGTCCGACGAGCTGGGAGGGAGTCCGGGCCCGGCACCCTTCGACCTCCAGGACGGCGTGCCGGGCGGAGCGGAGCTGCGCGTCGGACCGTGGACGTCGCGCCGATAGGGCACGCCGGACGGTGCTGCCGCGTCACACGAGGACGACGACGGCGCGCCGCACCGGGGTGCCGCTAGGGTGACGGCCGTGAAGACCTTCGAAGAGCTGTTCGCCGAGCTGACCCGCACCGTGGCCGAGCGCCCTGAGGGCTCCCACACGGTCGCCCGCGTGGACGCCGGCGTCCACGCCATCGGCAAGAAGGTCGTCGAGGAGGCCGCCGAGGTCTGGATGGCGTGCGAGCACGAGTCCGACGACGCGGCGGCCATGGAGATCTCGCAGCTGCTCTACCACCTGCAGACGATGATGATCGCCAAGGGCCTCACCCTCGAGGACGTCTACCGCCACCTCTGAGCGGGACCGCGCGACGACCTCGCGCGTCCCCGCCGCCCGCCTGAACCCCCCACGAGGAGAGACCGTGCTGCGCATCGCCGTCCCCAACAAGGGCGCCCTGTCCGAGGCCGCCCGCGAGATCCTGCTGGAGGCCGGCTACCGCCAGCGGCGCGACTCCCGGGAGCTTGTGCTCGTCGACCCGGAGAACCAGGTGGAATTCTTCTACCTGCGGCCGCGCGACATCGCGGTGTACGTCGGCCAGGGCACCCTCGACGTAGGCCTGACCGGCCGAGACCTGTTCTGCGACGCGCAGGTGGGAGACACCGCCGAGGAGGTCATGGCGCTCGGCTTCGGGAGGTCCGTGTTCCGCCTGGCCGCGCCGGTCGGCGCGTTCAGCGCGGCCGGCGAGCTCTCGGGCAGGCGCATCGCCACGAGCTACGACGGCCTGCTCACGGCGTACCTCGAGCGGACCGGCCTGGACGCCACCGTCGTCCACCTCGACGGCGCCGTCGAGTCCTCCGTGAAGCTCGGCGTGGCGGACGCGATCGCCGACGTCGTGGAGACCGGCAACACCCTGCGGGCCGCGGGCATGGAGGTCTTCGGCGAGCCGATCCTCGACTCCGAGGCGATCATGATCGGCCGCCGGGGCGCCCAGCCCGAGGGCCTCGACGTGCTGTTGCGCCGCCTCAACGGCGTCCTCGTGGCCCGCCGCTGGGTGATGATCGACTACGACATCCGCCGCGAGCTCCTGGACCGCGCCACCGCGGTCACGCCGGGACTGGAGTCCCCGACCGTCTCCCCGCTGCGCGACGAGTCGATGGTGGCCGTGCGCTCCATGGTGCGCAAGGGCGACGCCAACCGCGTCATGGACGAGCTGTACGACCTCGGAGCCCGCGGCATCCTCATCTCCGCCATCCACGCCATCCGCCTCTGACCCCCTCGGACCACACGGTCCGCACCCCCGTCGGCCTCGAAGGAGCCCCGCCATGACCGTCGCCGTCCGCGTCATCCCCTGCCTCGACGTCGACGCCGGGCGGGTGGTCAAGGGCGTCAACTTCGAGGACCTGCGCGACGCCGGCGACCCGGTCGAGCTCGCCCGCCGCTACAACGCCGCGGGGGCGGACGAGCTCACGTTCCTCGACGTCACCGCCTCCACCGCGGACCGCGCCACCACGTACGACGTCGTCACCCGCACGGCGGAGGAGGTCTTCATCCCGCTCACGGTGGGGGGCGGCGTCCGGACCGTGGACGACGTCGACCGCCTC
This sequence comes from Micrococcus antarcticus, assembly GCF_044872765.1. NCBI lineage: Bacteria > Bacillati > Actinomycetota > Actinomycetes > Micrococcales > Micrococcaceae > Micrococcus > Micrococcus antarcticus. Next base: position 357,525 of record NZ_CP085253.1, read on the forward strand.
CTGCGCACCGGTGCGGACAAGGCCTCGGTGAACACCGCCGCCGTCGCCCGCCCTGCGCTCATCACGGAGATCACCCGGCGCTTCGGCTCCCAGGTGCTCGTGCTCTCCCTCGACGCGCGGCGCACACAGGACCCCGCGTGTGCGTCCGGCTACGAGGTCACCACCCACGGCGGGCGCACGGGGACCGGCATCGACGCGGTGCAGTGGTGCCGGGAGGCGTCCGAGCGCGGCGTGGGGGAGATCCTGCTGAACTCGATCGACGCGGACGGGACGCGGGCCGGCTTCGACCTGGAGATGATCCGCGACGTCCGGGCCGTGACCCGTGTGCCGCTGATCGCCTCGGGCGGCGCGGGGGAGCCGGCCCACTTCCCGGAGGCGGTGGCCGCGGGGGCGGACGCGGTGCTGGCCGCGTCCCTGTTCCACTTCGGCCCGGACGACATGCTCGCCCGCGTCAAGGACGCGCTGCGCGCCGCGGGGCACGTCGTCCGCTGAGGGGCACGGACCACGCCGCGCGGCTCAGGCCGCGCCGGTGACGCGGTCCGTGGTCACGAGCGCGGCGCGGCGTCGCCCGTGCGCGTGCAGGACGAGCTCGCCGGCGGCCCCCGTGACGCGCACGCTCACGCCGTCCTCGCCGGGCCGGCGCGCGACGATGGGCGTGTTGTCCACGCGCGAGGCGGGCCGGAGCCGGCGGGCGAGCACGATCCCGGTCTCGGCCCCGCGGTAGAGGAGCCGCGCGCGACCGCGCAGGCGGGTGTAGAGCGTGTCCGCGTAGTCGTCGGCGAGGATGCGCGGAGCCCAGCGCTCCTGCGCACGCCGCACGTCCTCGGTGTGCACGAAGAACTCGAGCAGCTGCACCTGGCCGGCCACGCGCCGTCCCGGGGCGGTCCGGCGGGCGGCCGCGGCCAGCCCCCGCAGCCGGGCCGCGACGCGGGGACCCTCGCCGGGCGCGCGCAGGGGTCCGCGCGCCACCAGCGCGACGAGCTCGGCGTAGCCCTCCTCGGAGGCGTGGGCGTCGCCGAGCTCCTGCGTGAGCTGGGCGAGCCGGCGGCGGGCGACCCCGGGCAGGACGATCCCGGCGGCCGAGGGGGAGGTCTCGCGCAGGTGCACGTGGGCAGCCAGGTGCTCCGTGCGCCAGCCCTCACACAGCGTGGGCGCCGCCGGGCCCGCGGCGAGCAGCGCCTCCACCAGCGCGGCGCGCGAGGCCACCGCGAAGTCGGTGGCGGTGTGCTGCGCGGCGGCGGGGGTCTCGGCCATGGCCTCCACGCTACACGCGGCTCCCTAGAATGGACCTCCATGAGCACCCCCCAGACCGCCGGCCTCCCGGAGTCCCTGACCTTCGACGACCGGGGCCTCATCCCGGCCATCGCGCAGCAGCACGACACGGGCGAGGTGCTCATGATGGCGTGGATGGACGAGGAGTCCCTGCGCCTCACCCTCGAGTCCGGATGGGCCACCTACTGGTCCCGGTCCCGCGGGAGGCTGTGGCGCAAGGGCGAGAGCTCGGGCCACCGACAGCGCGTCCTCGCCGTCAGCGCGGACTGCGACGGCGACACGCTCCTGCTGCGCGTCGACCAGACCGGGCCCGCGTGCCACACCGGCACCGCCAGCTGCTTCACCGACCGCCGGATCGCGGACCTGACGGGCCGCACCCCCGAGGAGGACGCCCGATGACCCGCCCCCACGCCTCCGACGCCACCCCCGACCGCGCCGAGTTCCTGCGCCTGGCGGACACCGCACGCGTGATCCCCGTGGTGCGCACCGTGCTCGCCGACGGCCTCACGCCCCTGGCCATCCACCGCCGCCTCGCCGCATCGCGTCCGGGCACCTTCCTCATGGAGTCCGCGTCCCAGGGCGCCGCGTGGTCCCGCTACAGCTTCATCGGCGCCGGCTCCGCGGCCACCCTCACGGCGCGCGACGGCGAGGCCCACTGGCAGGGCACGCCCCCCGAGGGGCTGCGCCGCGAGGGCCCGGCCCTCGAGGTCCTCGCCGACTCCCTGCGCCTGCTGCGCACGGACGTCCGGGACCGGGTGGGGGTGTCGCTGCCGCACCTGGTCTCGGGGCTCGTCGGCTTCCTGGGCTGGAACACGGTGCGCTCGTGGGAGCACCTGCCGCACCCGCCCGAGGACCACCTTCGCCTTCCCGACCTCGCCATGAACCTCGTCACGGACCTGGCCGTGCACGACGCGGTGGACGGCACCGTCACCCTCATCGCGAACGCGATCAACGGCAACGGCCTCGCCACCGGGGCCGAGCAGGCCCACGACGACGCCCTCGCGCGGCTGGACGCCATGGTCGAGCGGCTCCGCACGCCCGTGCCCGAGCCCGTGAGCGCCGTCTCCCGCCGCTGGCTGGACGCTTCCGCGGAGGACGTGGCGGCGCAGGCCGAGGACCGCTGGGGGGCCGAGGGCTTCCGAGCCGCTGTCGGGAAGGCCCAGCAGGCCATCCGGGACGGCGAGGTCTTCCAGGCGGTGCTCTCCCGCCGCCTCTCCGTGACCACGGACGTGAGCGGGGAGGACGTGTACCGCGTGCTGCGCACGGTCAACCCGAGCCCGTACATGTACCTCTTCTCCTTCGAGACGCCCGAGGGGGAGCCGTACGAGATCGTCGGCTCCTCGCCCGAGGCCCTCGTCACCGTCCAGGACCGGCACGTCGTCACGCACCCGATCGCCGGCTCGCGCCGCCGCGGGGCGAGCGCCCAGGAGGACGCGCGCCTCGGCGAGGACCTGCTCCACGACCAGAAGGAGCGCGCCGAGCACCTCATGCTCGTGGACCTCTCCCGCAACGACCTCTCCCGCGTGTGCGAGGCCGGTTCCGTGGCGGTCACCCAGTTCATGGGCCTGGAGGCGTTCAGCCACATCCTGCACCTGGTCTCCCACGTGGAGGGGCGCATGCGCGACGACGTCGACGCCCTCCAGGTGCTGCGGGCCGCCTTCCCGGCCGGCACCCTCTCCGGAGCCCCCAAGCCGCGCGCGCTCCAGCTGCTGGACGAGTGGGAGCCCACCGAGCGCGGGCCGTACGGCGGAGTCGTCGGCTACTTCGACCTCGCCGGCAACATGGACATGGCCATCAACATCCGCTCCGTGACCCTGCACCGCGGACAGGCCCACGTGCAGGCGGGTGCCGGGATCGTGGCGGACTCGGACCCGCGGGCCGAGGCCGCCGAGACGGTCACCAAGGCCACCGCCCCGCTGCGTGCGGTGCTCGCGGCCGCCGAGCTGGAGGAGGCGTGATGCGCCGCCGCACGGCGGTGCTCCTCGCCCTCGCCTCCGGCGCGCTGGTCCTCGCGACCGCGGGGCAGACCTGGGTCGAGGCGTCGGGCCTGACGGGTGGGACCGCCGACCACGCGCGGGCCGTGGGCGCCTCCGCGGCGCCCGTGGCGACCGCGATGGCCGTCGTCGTGATGGCCGGGGCGCTCGCCCTGACCACGGCCCGCCGGGTCGGCGCCGTCGTCGTGGGCCTCCTGACGGTGCTGGCCGGCGTGGTCATCGCCTCGACCGCCGTCTTCGCCGCCCTGGACCCGGTGGCGACGGCGACCCCGGCCGTCGCCGCCGTCACGGGCACCACCGCTGACGCCGCCTCCTATGCCGTGACCGTGTGGCCGTGGGTGTGCGCGGCGGCCGGCGTCCTGGCCGCCCTCACGGGGGCGGCCGCCCTGGCCTCGGCCCGCTCGTGGCGCTCCGCCCGCCGCTACGAGGCGGCCGCCGGCACTCCCGCCGGCGCCCCCGCGGGCGCGACGGCCGCACCCGCCGCCACGGTGGACGAGATGGACGCGTGGGACGACCTCTCGCGCGGTCACGACCCGACCTGAGCGGCGTCCCGTGGCACAATGAGGGGCAGTCGTCATGCACACCACGTCGAGTGAGGGACACCCATGAGCCACACCGAGACCACCACCACCTCCGGCACCCGCCGTCGCGACCTGCGCGAGGAGCGCGACGCGGACCGCGGCGTCGACGCGGGGGTCGTCGTCACCGAGGACGGCCGCGTGCTGGGCGACCCCACGCACGCGGAGGTCCCGGACCACGGCAACACCCCGGGCGGCTGGATCATGGCCGGTCTCGGCGTGCTCGGCGTCCTCGCCGGCTGCATCGGTGCGCTCACCGACCTGCAGATCCTCATCTGGATCGGCCTCGCCATGCTCGTGATCGGCGGCATCGTGGGCCTCGTGTCGGCCAAGCGCCAGTCGGCCCGGCCCGACTCGGCCCGCCGCGGCCACTGAGGCCCACTCCGTGAGCGTCCTCGACGACATCGTCGAGGGAGTCCGCGAGGACCTCGCCGAGCGCCGCCGATCGCTCCCTCAGGAGCGGCTCGCGGAGCTCGTCGCGGCCGCCCCGGCCCCCCTCGACGCGCACGCGGCGCTGACCGGCGGCCGTACCGACCCCGCGGGGATCCACGTGATCTCCGAGGTCAAGCGCGCCAGCCCGTCCAAGGGGCACCTCGCCGACATCCCCGAGCCCGCCGCCCTGGCCTCCGCCTACGAGCGCGGGGGAGCCTCCGCCGTCTCCGTGCTGACCGAGGCCCGACGCTTCGGCGGCAGCCTGGCCGACCTCGACGCCGTGCGCGCCGCCGTCGCCCTGCCCGTCCTGCGCAAGGACTTCACGGTGGAGGAGTACCAGGTCCACGAGGCCCGCGCCCACGGGGCGGACCTCGTGCTCCTCATCGTGGCCGCCCTCGACGACGCACGCCTGCGTAGCCTCCTGCAGCTGACGGAGTCACTCGGGATGCATGCCCTCGTCGAGGCCCACACCCCCGGGGAGGTCGAGCGCGGCGTGGCCGCCGGCGCCCGGATCCTGGGCGTGAACGTGCGCAACCTGAAGACCCTCGACATCGACCCGGACCGCTACGCGGCCCTGGCCGCCGGGCTCCCCGAGGACGTCGTGCGCGTCGCCGAGTCCGGCGTGGAGTCCGAGGAGCAGATCCGCTCCTACGCTGCCGCCGGCGCCGACGCCGTCCTCGTGGGCGAGGCCCTCGTGCGCCACGGCCACCCCGAGGCGGCGCTGCGCGCGTTCCGCGCCGCCTCCCTCACCGTCCGCTGACCCCCCGACCGAAGGAAGTGGTCCGCCCATGAGCGCGGAGCGATCCAGCACCCAGCCGTCCATCGAGTTCGAGGGCGTGTTCCAGGGCCTGCCGGGCCCGTACTTCGGCCGGTACGGCGGGCAGTGGATGCCCGAGTCCCTCATGGCGGCGCTCAAGGAGGTCACGGAGACCTACGACGTGGCGCGCCGGGACCCGGCGTTCGAGGAGGAGCTGCGCGGCTACTTCCGGGACTACGTCAACCGGCCCTCGCTGCTCACCGAGGTGCCGCGCTTCGCTGCCGAGACCCCGGGCGTGCGCATCTTCCTCAAGCGCGAGGACCTCAACCACACCGGCTCGCACAAGATCAACAACGTGATCGGCCAGGCGCTGCTGGCCCGGCGCATGGGCAAGACCCGCCTGATCGCGGAGACCGGCGCCGGCCAGCACGGCGTGGCCACCGCCACCGCGGCCGCCCTCTTCGGGATGGAGTGCACCGTGTACATGGGGGAGGAGGACACGCGCCGCCAGGCCCTCAACGTGGCCCGCATGCAGATGCTCGGCGCGGAGGTCATCCCCGTGACCATCGGCGCCCGCACCCTGAAGGACGCCATCAACGAGGCGCTGCGCGACTGGGTGGCCTCGGTGGACACCACGCACTACCTGATCGGCACCGTCACCGGCCCGCACCCCTACCCCACCATGGTGCGGTACTTCCACTCCGTGATCGGGGAGGAGGCCCGCGAGCAGGTCCTCGCCCAGACCGGCCGCCTGCCCGACGCCGTCGCGGCGTGCGTGGGCGGCGGATCCAACGCGATGGGCCTCTTCCACGGGTTCCTGGACGACGAGGGCGTGGAGCTGTACGGCTTCGAGGCCGGCGGCGAGGGCCTCGAGTCCGGCCGCCACGCCGCCTCCATCACCCTGGGCCGCACCGGCGTGCTGCACGGCGCCCGCACCTACCTGATGCAGGACGAGGACGGGCAGACCATCGACTCGCACTCGATCTCCGCGGGCCTGGACTACCCCGCCGTGGGTCCCGAGCACGCCTTCCTGCACGACACCGGCCGGGCCGCGTACGAGCCCGTCACCGACGCCGAGTGCATGGCCGCGTTCCAGCGGCTCACCCGCACCGAGGGCATCCTTCCGGCGATCGAGTCCGCCCACGCCCTGGCCGGCGCGCTGCGCCTGGCCCGCCGCTGGGCCGACGAGGGCCTCGTGGGCGCGGACACCGCCGAGGGCGAGGAGCGCATCATCGTGGTCAGCCTCTCCGGCCGCGGCGACAAGGACGTGGCCACGGCCGCGGCCTGGTTCGGCCTCGGGGAGGCGGACGAGCAGAAGGACCCGCTGGACGAGCTGACCCCGGGAGAAGAGCAGTGAGCACCGACGTGACCTCCAAGACCGCCGCCGCGATCGCTGCCGCCCGCGACGCCGGGCGCACCGCCCTCGTGGCCTACCTGCCCGCCGGCTACCCCTCCGTGGCGGACTGCGTGGAGGCCGCCGTCGCCCTCGGGGAGAACGGCGCCGACGTGATCGAGATCGGCCTGCCCTACACCGACCCGGTGATGGACGGCCCCGTCATCCAGCGCGCCACGGCCGCCTCGCTCGCCGCCGGCTTCCGGGTGGCGGACGTGTTCGAGATCGTGCGGCAGGTGACCGCCCGCACCGACGCGGCCGTGCTCGTCATGACGTACTGGAACCTCGTGGACCGGATGGGCGTCGAGGAGTTCGCGGGCCGCCTGGCCGCGGCCGGGGGAGCGGGGCTCATCACGCCCGACCTCGTGCCCGAGGAGGCCGGGGAGTGGTTCGAGGCCTCGGACCGCCACGGCCTGGACCGCGTGTTCCTCACCGCCCCCTCGTCCTCGCCGGAGCGCGTGCGCCTCACCGTGGAGGCCTCGCGCGGGTTCGTCTACGCCGTCTCCGTGATGGGCGTCACCGGCGCCCGCGACCAGGTCTCGGACGCGGCCGAGGCCGTCGTCCGGGCCGCCCGTGAGGCCGGTGCCGAGCACGTGTGCGTGGGCCTGGGCGTCTCCCAGGCCGAGCACGTCCGCGAGATCGGGGCGTTCGCGGACGGGGCGATCGTGGGGACCGCGCTGGTGCGCGCCCTCACCGACGGCGGCCCCGAGGCCGTCGCGGCCCTGACGCGCGAGCTGGCCGCCGGCACCGTGCGGGAGGCCTGAGCATGTTCGCCGGTGCCCTCGCCCCCCTCGCGGCGATCCCGTCCCCGTCGTGGGACGGCCTGCAGCTGGGCCCGCTGAAGGTCCACGCCTACGCGCTGTGCATCATCCTCGGCATCATCCTGGCCCTCTGGCTGGCCTCGCGCCGCTGGGATGACCGGAACGGCCCCGAGGGCGCGGTCCTCGACGTCGCGATCTGGGCCATCCCGTTCGGCTTCGTGGGCGGCCGGCTCTACCACGTGCTCTCCTCCCCGGACCGGTACTTCGGCCCGGGCTTCGACGGCACGGGCGATCCGGTCCAGGCCTTCTACGTGTGGAACGGCGGCCTGGGCATCTGGGGCGCCATCGCGCTGGGCGCCGTGGGCGCCTGGATCGCGTGCCGCCGGTACGGGCTGCGCCTGAGCGCCTTCGGCGACGTCGTCGCCCCGGGCATCCTGCTGGCCCAGGCCGTGGGCCGCTGGGGCAACTGGTTCAACCAGGAGCTGTTCGGCGGGCCCACCACGGCCCCGTGGGGCCTGCGCGTGGACGCCGACCACCCGAACTTCCCGGACGGCGTCGCCCCGGACACCCTGTTCCACCCCACGTTCCTCTACGAGTCCCTGTGGTGCCTGCTCGGCGTGGCCGTGCTGCTCCTGGCGGACCGCCGGTGGCGGCTGCGCCGCGGGGCGATGGTCTGGGCCTACGTGGCCTGGTACACCGCCGGGCGCGTGTGGATCGAGACGCTGCGCATCGACGACGCGGAGCTGGTCACCCTGTTCGGCCTCACCCAGCGCCTGAACGTGTGGACCTCGATCGTGATGCTCCTGCTGGCGCTCGTGATGCTCGCCGTCATCCTGGTCAAGCACGGCCCGGCCGCCGCCGGCCCGCGCTCGGACGACTCCGTGTGGCTGCCCGGCCGCGGCCCCGCCCTCGAGGCCGGCGCGGGCGCGCCCGTCGACGCGGCGGTCGCGGGGCAGGGCCCCGACGACGGCGCCGGATCCACGGCCGCGGGGGTCCGCGAGGACCGCTGAGCGTCCAGCATTCGGACATCCGCGTCTGAGAATGTGGCGCAGGTCGCCTTCCTCTCTACTCTCGTGCGCAACGCGACCCGCCGGGCGATCCCCGAGGCAGGGTCCGCTCACCATCGCAGGGGCCAGCGTCGTCCCCTCCTCACCCCGGCCCTCCGGCCGGCCACAGGAGAAGGACGCGCCATGCAGCACCCATCGAAGACCCCGCACGCCGACCCGTTCCGCGCGTTCGCGGCCCAGCCGGAGGCGGCGGGTCTCTACGACCCGGAGCAGGAGAAGGACGCGTGCGGCCTCGCCGCCGTCGCCACCCTGCGCGGCCCGGCCACCCACAAGATCGTCCAGGACGCGCTGACCGCCCTGCGGGCGCTCGAGCACCGCGGCGCCGTGGGCGCGGACGAGGGCACCGGCGACGGCGCGGGCATCATCACCCAGGTCCCCGACGCCCTGCTGCGCGCCACCGTCTCCTTCGAGCTGCCCGCGGCGGGGGAGTACGCCGTCGGCACCGCCTTCCTGCCCCAGGACGAGGCCGCCCGCACCGCCGCGCAGGAGGCGATCGCCGAGGCCGCCGTCGTCGAGGGCCTGGACCTGCTCGGCTGGCGGCCCGTCCCCACCGACGAGTCCGTGCTCGGCCCGGGCTCGCGCGCCGTCGTGCCGGTCTTCGAGCAGCTCTTCCTTGCCGTCTCCGCGGGCGAGGACGTCGAGGCCCCCGGCCAGTCGCTGGACGCCCGCGCCTGGCGCCTGCGCCGCCGCGCCCAGCGCAGCGGCGTCTACTTCCCCTCCCTGTCCTCGCGCACCCTCGTCTACAAGGGCATGCTCTCGACGGCGCAGGTCGAGCCGTTCTACCCGGACCTCTCGGACGAGCGGTACGTGACCCGCCTGGCCGTGGTCCACTCCCGCTTCTCCACGAACACGTTCCCCTCGTGGCCGCTGGCCCAGCCCTTCCGCACGATCGCGCACAACGGCGAGATCAACACGGTCAAGGGCAACCGCAACTGGATGCGGGCCCGCCAGGGCGAGCTGCGCCACCCGCTGCTCGGCGAGGTGCCCGAGGAGATGTTCCCCATCGTGAGCGCCTCCGGCTCGGACTCGGCCTCGTTCGACGAGGTGGCCGAGCTGATCCACCTGGCCGGCCGCCCGCTCTCGCACGCGATCATGATGATGGTCCCGGAGGCGTGGGAGAACCACACCACCATGGACGAGGACCGGCGCGCGTTCTACCAATACCACTCGATGCTCATGGAGCCGTGGGACGGCCCCGCCGCGATCGCCTTCACCGACGGCGTGCAGCTCGGCTCTGTGCTGGACCGCAACGGCCTGCGCCCCGCCCGCTACTGGGAGACCCGGGACGGGCTCGTGGTGCTCGCGTCCGAGGTCGGCGTCCTGGACATCGACCCGGCCACCGTGGTCCGCAAGGGCCGGGTCAAGCCCGGGCGGATGTTCCTGCTGGACACCGAGCAGGGCCGCATCATCGAGGACGAGGAGGTCAAGGCCGAGATCGCCGCCTCCGCTCCGTGGAAGGACTGGGTGGCCGACTCGCTGCGGCGGATCGAGGACCTGCCCGAGCGCGAGCCCGTCCGCTACCACGGCGACTCCGTCCGCCTGCGCCAGCGCCTGTTCGGCTACACGGACGAGGAGGTGCGCACGATCATCGAGCCCATGGCGCGGCACGGCGCCGAGCCCCTCGGGGCGATGGGCACGGACACCCCGATCGCGGTGCTCTCCCCGCGCCCGCGCCTGCTCTTCGACTACTTCATGCAGAACTTCGCGCAGGTGACCAACCCGCCGCTGGACTCCATCCGCGAGGAGCAGGTCACCTCGATGCGCACGTGCATCGGACCCCAGGCGAGCCTGCTCGCCGCGGGCAAGGTGACGACGGACGCCGTCGAGATCCCCTTCCCGGTGCTGGACAACGAGCAGCTCGCCCGCATCGCCGCGGTGCGCGCCGAGGACGGCACGCGCCGCGCCCTCAAGGTCAAGGGGCTCTACCTCGTGGCCGGCGGCGCCGAGGAGATGCGCTCCCGCCTCAAGGAGATCTGCGAGCAGGTCTCCGCGGCCGTCCAGCGCGGCGTGCAGTACGTGGTCCTCTCGGACCGGGACGCCAACGCGCAGTGGGCGCCCATCCCGTCCCTGCTGCTCACCTCGGCCGTGCACCACCACCTGCTGGCGAGCGCCTCGCGCACCCGCACCTCCCTGCTCGTGGAGGCCGGCGACGTGCGCGAGGTCCACCACGTGGCCGTGCTGATCGGCTACGGCGCCTCCGCCGTCAACCCGTACCTGTCCATGGAGACGGCCGAGGAGCTCGTGCGCACCGGCACGCTCACCGGCGTCACCGAGCAGGAGGCCACCCGGAACCTCATCCACGGGCTCGGCAAGGGCGTGCAGAAGATCATGTCCAAGATGGGCATCTCCACGGTGGCCTCGTACTGCGGCGCCCAGACGTTCGAGGCGCTCGGCCTCTCCCGGTCCTTCGTGGACCGCTACTTCACGGGCACCCGCTCGCCGATGGACGGCGTGGGGCTGGACGTGATCGCGGCCGAGTCCGCGGCCCGCCACGCCACGGCGTTCCCCGTGGACGGCTCCTCCGCCTCCACCGTGGGCCCGCGCGGCACCTCGGGCCTGCCCGTGGGCGGCGAGTACAAGTGGCGCCGCGAGGGCCCGCCCCACCTGTTCAACCCCGAGACCGTGTTCCGCCTGCAGCACGCCACCCGCGAGCGGCGCTACGACATCTTCAAGGACTACACGCGGCGCGTGGACGAGCAGTCCGCGGACCTGATGACCCTGCGCGGCCTGCTCGGGCTCGCCACGGAGGGGCGCGAGCGCGTGCCGGTCTCCGAGGTCGAGTCCGTCGAGTCGATCGTGACGCGGTTCTCCACCGGCGCCATGTCCTACGGCTCGATCTCCCAGGAGGCCCACGAGACGCTCGCGGTGGCCATGAACCGCCTCGGCGCGCGCTCGAACTCGGGCGAGGGCGGCGAGGACCCCGAGCGCCTGCTCGACCCGGAGCGCAACTCGCGCGTCAAGCAGATCGCCTCGGGCCGGTTCGGCGTCACGAGCCTGTACCTGTCCACCGCCACGGACCTGCAGATCAAGATGGCCCAGGGCGCCAAGCCCGGCGAGGGCGGCCAGCTCATGGGCGCCAAGGTGTACCCGTGGGTGGCGCGCACGCGGCACTCGACGCCGGGCGTCTCCCTCGTCTCCCCGCCGCCGCACCACGACATCTACTCGATCGAGGACCTCGCCCAGCTGATCCACGACCTCAAGCGCGCCAACCCGCAGGCCCGCGTGCACGTCAAGCTGGTCTCCGAGACCGGCGTGGGCACGGTGGCCGCCGGCGTGACCAAGGCGAAGGCCGACGTCGTGCTCATCTCGGGCCACGACGGCGGCACCGGCGCCTCCCCGCTGAACTCGCTCAAGCACGCCGGCACGCCGTGGGAGCTGGGACTGAGCGAGGCCCAGCAGACGCTGCGGCTCAACGGGCTGCGCGACCGCGTGACCGTGCAGGTGGACGGCCAGCTCAAGACCGGCCGGGACGTGGTGATCGCGGCCCTGCTCGGCGCCGAGGAGTTCGGCTTCGCGACGGCGCCGCTCGTGGTCTCGGGCTGCATCATGATGCGCGTGTGCCACCTGGACACCTGCCCCGTGGGCGTGGCCACGCAGAACCCCGAGCTGCGCGCCCGCTTCACCGGCCGGCCGGAGTTCGTGGTGACGTTCTTCGAGTACATCGCCCAGGAGGTGCGCGAGCTGCTCGCCGAGCTCGGCCTGCGCTCCCTGGACGAGGCGATCGGCCGCCAGGACCTGTTGCACAAGGACGCGGCGATCGGGCACTTCAAGACCGAGGGCCTGGACCTGTCCGGCGTGCTCTCGGACGCCGGGGTGCCCGAGGAGGCCCCGCGCCGCCGGCTCACGGAGCAGGACCACCGGCTCCAGGACCAGGCGGACCAGCGCTGGCTGGACCAGGTGGCGGACGCCGTGGTCACCGAGACGCCCGTGACCGTCACGGACCGCCTCGTGAACACCGACCGCTCCGTGGGCACCCTGCTGGGCCACCGCGTCACCGCGGCCCGGCTCGACGACGAGCTGCCCCGGGACACCATCCGCATCGAGCTGACCGGCGAGGCCGGGCAGTCCCTCGGCGCCTTCCTGCCGGCCGGCGTGACCATCACCCTGTCCGGGGACGCCAACGACTACGTGGGCAAGGGCCTCTCCGGCGGCACGGTGGCCCTGCGACCCGACCCCGAGGCCCCCTTCGCGGCCGAGGAGAACATGATCGCCGGCAACGTGGTGGGCTACGGCGCCACCTCGGGGCGGCTGTTCCTCAACGGCCGCGTGGGGGAGCGGTTCCTGGTCCGCAACTCGGGGGCGGTCGCCGTCGTCGAGGGCATCGGCGACCACGGCCTCGAGTACATGACGGGCGGCACCGCCCTCGTGCTGGGGGACACCGGCCGCAACCTCGCGGCCGGCATGTCCGGCGGCGTCGGGTTCTTCCTGGACCTGGACCCCGCTCAGCTCAACCCGCTCGCCGTCAAGGAGGACGAGCTGCTGCTCGGCCGCCCCGAGGGTGCGGACCGCGCGCTGATCCGCGAGCTGCTCGAGGAGCACCGGGCCGCCACCGGCTCGGACCTGGCCGCGCGCCTGCTCGCCGAGCTGGACGGCCCCGCTGAGGCCGCCGAGGCGCTCTGGGAGCGCTTCACCACCGTCCTGCCGCGCCGCTACGCGGCCGTCCAGGAGATCCGAACCGAGAGCGGGGACGCCGGCACCGACCCCGACGGCGACGCCGCCTGGGCCCGAATCCTGGAGGTGACCCGTGGCTGACCCGCGCGGATTCCTGAAGCATCGCGAGCGCGTCGCGCGCCCCTCGCGCCCCGTCCCCGTCCGCATCATGGACTTCAAGGACGTCCACGTGCGCCAGGACGAGGCGATCGTGCGCACGGAGGCCTCCCGCTGTATGGACTGCGGCGTGCCCTTCTGTCACGCCGGCTGCCCCCTGGGCAACCTCATCCCCGAGTTCAACGACCTCGTGTACCGGGACGACTGGGACGAGGCCGGCGCCCGCCTCGAGGCCACGAACAACTTCCCCGAGTTCACCGGCCGGATCTGCCCCGCCCCGTGCGAAGCCTCGTGCGTGCTCGGCATCAATCAGCCGGCCGTGTCCATCAAGCAGGTGGAGCTGTCGATCGCGGACCACCTCTTCGACGCGCCCTCCCTCACCCCGCACCCGCCGCAGCGGCAGAACGGGCTGACCGTCGCCGTCGTCGGCTCGGGCCCGGCGGGCCTGGCCGCCGCCCAGCAGCTGACCCGCTCGGGCTACACCGTGGTGGTCTACGAGAAGGACGAGGCGCTCGGCGGGCTGCTGCGGTTCGGCATCCCGGACTTCAAGCTGGAGAAGCATCTGATCGACCGCCGCATCGCCCAGATGACCGAGGAGGGCACCCGGTTCCGCACCGGCGTGCGGATCGGCACGGACATGAGCTGGGAGGCGCTGCAGCGCCGCTACGACGCCGTGGTACTGGCCACCGGCGCCCCCGTCGGCCGGGAGCTGCCTCTGCCGGGCCGTGGCCTGGACGGCATCCACCTGGCCATGGACTACCTCGTGCCCGTCAACCGGCGGGTCGCCGGCGGCGAGCCCGAGCCGATCAGCGCCCAGGGCCGGCACGTCGTGATCCTCGGCGGCGGCGACACGGGCGCGGACTGCATCGGCACCGCCCACCGCCAGGGGGCCGCCTCGGTCACCACGCTGGCGATCGGCAGGCGGCCGCCGGAGCAGCGCCCCGAGCATCAGCCCTGGCCCACCGTGCCCACCCTGTTCGAGGTCGCCTCCGCGCACGCCGAGGGCGGCGAGCGCACCTACCTCGCCTCCACCGTCGAGTTCCTCGGCGACGCGGACGGCCGGGTGCGCGCCCTGAAGGTGGCCGAGACCGAGATCCGGGCCGACGGCACCCGCGGCCCGCGCGCCGGCACCGAGCACGAGATCCCGGCCGACCTCGTGCTGCTGGCCCTCGGCTTCACGGGCGCGGACCTGGACGAGCTCGTGGACCGCTCCGCCGTGAGCCTCGAGCGCGGCCTTGTGGTCCGCGACGAGACGTACGCCACGCAGGCCCCGGGCGTGTTCGCCTGCGGCGACGTCTCCCGCGGCGCCTCGCTCGTGGTGTGGGCGATCGCCGAGGGCCGCGCCGTCGCGGCCGAGGTGGACCGGTTCCTCACGGGGGACACCATGCTCCCGGCGCCGGTCCGGCCCTCCGACCACGGCTTCGTCCTGAGGTGAACGGCGGGGCGCGCCCCTCGGACGGGGGGCGCGCCCGTGCCTAGAGTGGACCCATGAGACACGCCAAGATCATCGCCACCTTTGGGCCCGCCACCGCCTCCGACGAGACCACCCGCGCGATCATCCGGGCGGGGGCGGACGTGGTCCGCCTCAACATGAGCCACGGTGACCACGAGGTGCACGCGGGCTCCTTCGAGCGCGTGCGCCGGCTCAGCGTGGAGGAGCGGCGCCCGGTCGCGATCTTCGCGGACCTGCAGGGCCCCAAGATCCGCCTCGGCCGCTTCGCCGACGGCCCCCACGGCCTCGAGACGGGGGACCGCTTCACCATCACCACGCGCGACGTCGAGGGCACCGCGGACCTCGTGGGGACCACCCACGCCGGCCTGCCCGGGGACGTCCGCCCGGGGGACACCCTCCTCGTGGATGACGGCAAGGTGCGCCTGCGCGCCGTCGAGGTGACCGACACGGACGTCGTCACCGAGGTCGAGGTCGGCGGGGACGTCTCGGACAACAAGGGCATCAACCTGCCCGGCGTCGCCGTCGACGTGCCCGCCCTGTCCGAGAAGGACGAGGACGACCTCCGCTGGGCGCTGCGCACCGGCGTGGACATGGTGGCCCTGTCCTTCGTGCGCGACGCCGCGGACGTCGAGCGCGTCCACGCGATCATGGACGAGGAGGAGCGCCGCGTCCCGGTGATCGCGAAGATCGAGAAGCCGCAGGCCGTGGAGAACCTCGAGGCGATCGTGGACGCGTTCGACATGATCATGGTGGCCCGTGGCGACCTCGGCGTGGAGCTGCCGCTCGAGGAGGTGCCCGTGGTACAGAAGCGCGCCGTGGACCTCGCCCGCCGCTGGGCCAAGCCGGTGATCGTGGCCACCCAGGTGCTCGAGTCCATGATCGAGAACCCGCGCCCCACCCGCGCCGAGGCCTCGGACTGCGCGAACGCCGTGCTCGACGGCGCGGACGCCGTCATGCTCTCCGGCGAGACCTCGGTGGGCACGTACCCCGTGCTGACCGTGGAGACGATGGCGCGCATCATCGAGTCCACGGAGACGCACGGGCTCGAGATGATCCACCCGCTCGGCTCCCGCCCGCGCACGCGCGGCGGGGCGATCACGCGGGCGGCCGTCGACGTGGCCGACCAGCTGGACGTGCCGTTCCTCGCCACCTTCACGGAGTCGGGCGACACCGCCCGCCGCCTCTCCCGTCTGCGCCCGCGGCAGCCGATCTACGCGTACACGCACCGCGAGCACACCCACAACATCCTGTGCATCGCGTGGGGGGTGTACCCGAAGATGGTCCCCTTCGCGGAGACCACGGACCACATGACCCGCCTCGTGGAGGAGTCCCTCACCTCGGAGGGCATCGCCGAGCGCGGAGACCTCGTCGTGATCGCGGCCGGCTCGCCCCCCGGGCAGGTCGGCTCCACGAACACCCTGCGCGTGCACCGCGTGGGCGACGACGCGAGCGGGGTCGCCGTCCCGCCCTCCGAGCGCGAGCCCGTGGGCTTCTGGCCCGCGCACTCCCCGCGCTGAGCGGCGTGGCGGCCGCGGCGGCCAGCCGTCAGCCGACCTGGTCGACGACCGTCTGCGCGACCTCGCGCATGGTGAGGCGCCGGTCCATGGAGGTCTTCTGGATCCATCGGAAGGCCTCCGCCTCCGTCAGGTCCATCCGCTCCTGGAGGAGCGACTTGGCGCGATCCACGACCTTGCGGGTCTCGAGGCGATCGCCCAGGTCCCGGACCTCCGCCTCGAGGCTGCGCAGCTCGTCGAAGCGCGCGACCGCGAGCTCGATCGCGGGGACGATGTCGCTCTCCGTGAAGGGCTTCACCACGTAGGCCATCGCCCCGGCGGTGCGAGCCCGCTCCACCAGCTCGCGCTGCGAGAAGGCCGTGAGCATGACGACCGGTGCCAGGCGGTCCCGGGCGATCTCCCCGGCCGCCGCGATCCCGTCCATGACCGGCATCATCACGTCCATCACGACGATGTCCGGGCGGTGCTCGCGCACGGCGTCCACGGCGGCGCGGCCGTCGCCGGCCTCCGCGACCACGGTGTAGCCGGCCGCGGTGAGCAGCTCCACCACGTCGAGACGGATGAGGGCCTCGTCCTCGGCGACGACGGCGCGCAGGCGGGGGGTCTCGGCGTTGGGGCTCATGGGGACCTCCGGGTGAGGGGGCCGGGCCGGGTGCCCGGGCGCAAGAAGCGTACCGTGTGCGCCTGAGGCCCCCTGTTAGAGTGGTCGGGGCCGCCGTCGTGCGGACCTGCCCGAATGGTGGAATCGGTAGACACGCCGCACTCAAAATGCGGTGCCGTGAGGCGTGTGGGTTCGAGTCCCACTTCGGGCACCCCCATCGACCCGCCGGAAGGAGGCGCCTGCATGGAGTCTCCTGACACGCGCTGTGCCGACGTGAGCGCCCGGGGCACCAACGGGCAGGTCTCCTCGTGGGGGGCCCTCCACGCCGGCGTGCCGCCGAGCCGCCGCTGAGCCGGCCCGCCGCGGACCTCCCTCCGCCCGTGGGCCCCACCGGCCCACGTCCGACGTTCCTCGACCATGCGGGGTGTCCCACTTGCTCCTGATCAGCCTCTGTCTCACCGCCCTCGCGGTGGCGGCCGCCGTCCCGCTGGGCCGGTGGCTCGGCCGCGACGCGGGATGGGTGCTGGCCGTGCCCCTCCTCGCGGCCGCCGGCGTCCTCCTCTCCGCCTGGACGGGGGAGGCCGTCCGCGAGCACCACGCCTGGATCCCCGCGATCGGGGTGGACCTCGACCTGCGCCTGAACGGGCTCGCGCTCGTGTTCTCGCAGATCGTGCTCGTGATCGGCGCCGGCGTCCTGGCGTACTCCAGCCGCTACCTCGGCCGGGACCGCGAGAAGGAGCGCCACGGGACGTTCTACCTGCTGATGACCGTCTTCGCCGCCTCGATGCTCCTCCTCGTCCTGGCGGACAACCTCGTCGTGCTGTTCGTCGCGTGGGAGTTCACCTCCTTCACCTCGTTCTTCCTGATCGGGCGGGCGGGGGAGAAGGGCCGCGAGCCGGCGATCCGCACGCTCCTCGTCACGGTCGCCGGCGGCCTCGCGCTGCTGGGCGCGGTGGCCGTGATGATCGTCCAGGCCGGGACGGCGTCCCTGTCGGACGTGCTCGCGGCCGACCTCTGGCGCGACCCGGCGGTGAGCACCCTCGTGGCGGTCCTGCTCGCGGTGGCGGCGTTCACCAAGTCGGCGCAGTTCCCCTTCCAGGCATGGCTGCCCGACTCGATGGTCGCGATCTCCCCGGTCTCGGCCTACCTGCACGCCGCCGCCATGGTGAAGGCCGGCGTGTTCCTGCTGCTCGTCTTCAGCCCCGTGCTGGCCGGCACCGCCGTGTGGTCCACCCTGCTGATCGCCTCAGGCCTCACCACGGCGATCTTCGGAGCCGTCTCGGCCATCCGCCGCCATGACCTGAAGGGCCTGCTCGCCTACTCCACGATGAGCCAGCTCGGCCTGCTCGTGACCCTGATCGGCGTGGGCACCCCGGCCGCCCTCACGGCGGCGATCGTCCACACCGCGGCGCACGCGCTCTTCAAGAGCGCCCTGTTCATGCTCATCGGCATCGTCGACCACCAGGCGGGCGGGCGGGACCTGCGCGACCTCGCCGCCCGGAACGTCCGCATGCCCGTCACCGGGACGGCGATCGTGCTGGCCGCCGTCTCGATGGCCGGCGTGCCGCCGCTCCTCGGCTTCGTCTCGAAGGAGGGGCTGCTGGACGCGGCCCTCGACACGCCGGGGCCGGCGTGGACGGCCTGGGTCGTCACGGGCGGGATCGCCCTGGCCTCCGTCTTCACGTTCGCCTACTCCGGGCGTCTCGTGCTCGGCGCGCTCGGCCTGTGGGGCAGCAGCCCCACGGGCGCGCGCCACACGTGGCAGTCCGGCCGGGGCGAGCCGGTGCACGACCCCTCGTTCACGTTCTGGGCCGTCCCGGCACTGGGCGCGCTGGCCGGCCTCGTCCTGGGGCTCGCCCCCGGGGTGCTGGACGAGCCGGTCGGGAAGGCGGCGACGGCCGCGGCGGGCCTGCCGGTCCACCCTCACCTGGCCCTGTGGCACGGGCTCACCCCCGCCCTGGGCGTCTCGGCCGCCGTGATCGCGTGCGGCCTGCTCCTCGTCGCACTGCGCCGCCCCGTCGAGCGGATCGCCTCCCACGTCGAGCTGCCCCTGTCCGGTCTCGCCGCCGTGGACGGCGTGCGCCACGCCCTCGTGGACATCGGCGCCTTCGTCAGCCGCGCCTCCGGGACCATCGCCCCGCGCGGCCACCTGCTGACGCCCGCACTCGTGCTCGGCGTCTTCGCGGTGGCGGGCGTCCTCACGGTCGAGGACCTCCCGGCTGTGGTGGGCCAGCCCTCGCGCTGGCACGACTGGGCCCTGGTCCTCCTCGTGGGCGCGGGCGTCGTCGCCACCATCCGCGCCAAGACGCGCATCGCGGCGATGGTCGTCGTGGGCGTCGTGGGCTTCGGCGTGACCCTGTGGTTCTTCACCCTCGGGGCCGTGGACGTCGCGCTCACCCAGCTCCTCGTCGAGGTCCTCACGGTGTGCGTCATGGTGCTGCTGCTGCGGCGCCTCCCGGCGCGGTTCCGCACGGACGGCACCCCCCGCCGGGCGGGGGCCGTGGTGGCGGCCCTCATCGCGGGCCTCGCGTCCATGCTGGGCGTCCTCGCCTTCACGGGCCGCGGCGGGGTCTCGGAGATCTCCCGCTACTACCTGGAGCACTCCTACCACGACGCCGGCGGGTACAACGTCGTCAACGTCATCCTCGTGGACTTCCGAGCCCTGGACACCTACGGCGAGATGACGGTGCTGGGCGTCACCGGCCTGACGATCGCCGCCCTCCTGATGAACCGGCGCCCCGCGCCGCCGCGCCCCTCCGCCGTGGACCTGAACTCACCGCTCGCCTCCGTGCGGGAGAACCTCGTCTACGCCCGGACCTTCGGACGAGCGCTGAGCCCTGTCATCATCGCCCTGTCCCTCCTGCTGTTCTTCCGCGGGCACTACGAGCCCGGCGGCGGCTTCATCGCGGCGCTCGTGGGCGGTGCCGGGTACGCCCTGATGTACCTGGCCGCGGACACGGGGACGGCGCGTCGTCTGCAGTGGCCCTACATGAGCCTGATCGGCGGGGGCATCACCCTCGGCTCGCTCGCCGGCCTCGCCGGCTACCTCACCGGCAAGGGCTTCCTGGGCTCCGCGAGCGTCAAGGTGCTCGGCTATGGCGTCTCCACCACGCTCGTGTTCGACCTGGGCGTCTATCTCTCCGTCATCGGGCTCGTCGTCGCCGCGTTCGCGCTGCTGGGCGGGGACGAGGCGGAGGAGGAGTCCGACGAGCACGGCCCGGTCGACGACGGCGCCCCGCCGGGAGTCCTCCCCGCGCCTCCCGGGGCACCGGTCACGGCCGTCGCCCCGACCACCACGATCACGACGACACGAGAGGGGGCCTCCCGATGACCATCGCCATCACCGTGGGCCTGCTGATGTTCGGGGCCGTGTACCTGTTCTCCAAGCGCGAGCTGCTGCGCGTGATCCTCGGCATGGTGCTGCTGGGCCACGCCGCCAACCTCGCGATCATCGCGGCCGGCGGCACCGACCGTCGGACACCCCCCTTCACCCCCGGGGGAGCGGTCCCCGAGGGGGCGGCCGATCCGCTGCCGCAGGCCTTCGTGCTCACGGCCATCGTGATCTCGTTCGCCATCACCGTGCTGCTGCTCGTGCTCGCCGTCACCGGCCGCACCGACGACGCCACGGCGGACCCCCACGAGACACCCGATGCGCTGGAGGCCGCGGCCTCCGACGCCCGCTTCCCCGCGGCGGAGCGCAGGGCCGCCGCCGAGGAGCTGCGCAGCGGCGCCATCCCGCGCGTGTCCGCGCGGGCCGCCGAGCCGTCCGCCCCGCACGGTCCGGGGGCACGCGCATGAGCGACCACGCCGTCGGGCTGCTGCTGCCCCTGTTCGTCGCCCTTCCCCTGCTCGCGGCGGGCCTGCTCGTGATCGCCGGCGAGCACCGCCGACTGCATCGGGGGGCCCTCACGGCGCTCCTCGCGCTCACCGCCGTGGCCGGCACGGCCCTGCTCGTGCGGTCCCTCGACGGCTCCGTCGCGGCCGCCGGGGTGGGCGGCTGGCCGGACGGGGTCGCGATCCCGTTCGCCGCCGACACGCTCACGGCCCTCATGCTGACCCTCACGAGCGCCCTCACCCTCGTGGGCGCGGCCTTCGCCTACGGCTCCCGCGTGGCCAACTCGGTCCACTTCGCCCCGCTCATGCTCGTCCTCGTGGCCGGCGTGAGCGGCGCGCTGCTCACGGCGGACCTCTTCAACCTGTTCGTGTTCATCGAGGTCATGCTGCTGCCCTCGTACGGGCTCTTCGTCCTCTCAGCCAACCGCCGCGAGCCGCTGCGCCGCGTGGACGGCGCCCGTCTCTACGTGACGCTGAACCTGCTCACCTCCACGATCCTCGTGACGGGCGTGGGCTTCGTGTACGCGCTCACTGGCACCGTCAACCTCGCGGCCCTCGCCGGGGCGGCCGCCCGGGACGAGCGCGTCGCCCTCGCCGCGGGGCTCGTGCTCTTCGCGCTCTCCATCAAGGCCTCGGTGCTCCCCCTCCACGGCTGGCTGGCTCGCGCTTACCCGTCCACATCGCCCGCCGTCACGGCGATCTTCGCGAGCCTGCACACCAAGGTCGCGGTGTATGCGATCTACCGGATCTACTCCGTGGTGTACGACGGCGACCCGCGGCACCTCTGGTTGCTGCTCACCCTGAGCCTGCTCACGCTCGTGGTCGGCGCCGTCGCCTCCGTGGGCGAGCACGGCACGCGCTCGGTCCTCTCGTGGCAGATGGTCAGCGGCATCGGCGGGATCCTCCTGGGCGTCGCCCTCTCCAGTCAGGCCGGACTGTCCGCCGGGCTCTTCTACCTGATCCACCACATGGTGGTGATGGCCTGCCTGCTCACGGCCACCGGCGCGATCGAGGTGCGGTACGGGACCGGCCGCCTCGCGGACCTGCAGGGCCTCGCCCGGCGCGAGCCCCTGATCGCCACGGCGTTCTTCGTCGGCATGCTCTCCCTCATCGGCATCCCCCCGTTCTCCGGCTTCGTGGGGAAGCTGATGCTCGCGGTGGCCGGCGTCGAGGCGGGTCGGACCGTCATGGTGACCCTGCTGCTGGGCTCCTCGCTCGTGAGCCTGTGGGCGCTGTTGCGCGTGTGGAACGCGTGGTTCTGGGGCGAGCCCCGGGCCCCGCACGGACACCGCGAGCGGCTCGCGACGTCGGCGATGCCCGTCGTGAGGGCGGGGCAGAGCGCCCACCCGGAGCCGGCCGGCTCCGCCGCGACGGGCCGCGGGTCGAGCACGGACACCGAGCGCACCGAGTCCTGGATGTCCTCCGAGGCCCTCGACGCGCCCACGGGCGTGCTGCCCGTGGTGCTCTCCCCGGACGAGGACGCCCACCGATCGCGCATCCCGGCGCGCCTGGCGACCCCAGCCGTCCTGATGGCCGCCACGACGCTGGCCCTCGGCCTCGGCGCCCAGGGCCTGTGGACTCTCACGGACCAGGCCGCCGCCGGCCTCGTGGACCCGAGCGCCTACATCGAGGCGGTGCTCGGCCTGTGACCCCCACTCCGCAGACCTCAGGGAGGCCCAGCATGACCCCCACGGACGGGACGGTGGACCTGCGCCCGGGCACGAAGGGCGCGCTCTCCTGGCCGGTGCGCTGGCTCGTGTTCTGGTGCTGGTACGCCTGGGCGCTGGTGACGTCGTCCGGCGCCGTGCTGCACGACCTGATCACGCCCGGCGACCAGGCCCGCTCCGGGATCGCCCGCGTGCACAGCAACTGCCGCACGGACCCGGAGCTGACCCTGCTCTCGACGCTCATCACCCTCACCCCCGGCACCCTCACGCTGGGCACCCGCCGTGAGGCGGACGGCCGGCGCCTGCTCTACGTCCACGGCCTGTACGCGGACGACGCGGACGCACTCCGCGAGGAGATCCATGACATGGAGCGGCGCATGCTGCACGCGATGCGCCGCACGGGGGTGACCGCATGAGCGCGCTCGACTACGAGTGGTCCCACCTCGGCATCGACATCGCCCTGGTCCTCCTGCTGGTCTCCGCCGTCGTGTCGGCGGTCCGGATCCTGCGCGGGCCGCTCGATGCGGACCGCGCCGTCTCCGGCGACCTGCTCAGCTTCAGCGTGATCGGGATGGTGGTGCTGCTCGGCGTGCGCGCCGGGAATCCGTTCACGTTCGACCTGGTCCTCGTGGCGGCGATCGTGGGCTTCCTGTCCGGCATGTCCCTGGCCCGCGCACTCACGCGCGGAAAGCGATGAGGAGGTCCTGACGATGGACGCCTTCCTGACGGTTCTCGGCTCGATCATGGTGGTGGGGGGAGCCCTCGTGTTCCTCGGCGCCGCCGTCGGGCTGATCCGCTTCCCCGACCCCTACATGCGCATCTCGGCCACCGGCACCGCCGGCGGCGTGGGCATGATCCTGATCGTGGTCGGCGCCCTCCTGCACATGCCGAGCGTGTCGAACCTCGTGAAGGTGGTGCTGATCGTGGTGCTCCAGCTCGGCAGCGCCGCGGTGGCCACCATGGCCCTCGGGCGCTCGGCCTACCTCACGGGCGTGCCCATGGCCTCGGGCCACTACGACGAGCTCGCAGCGGACACCCCGGGGCGCGAGCACGGCGAGCCGGCGCCGCGGGCCGCCGACGCGGACTGAGGGGCTCCGGCGCGGTCGGAGCGGCCGTGGCGTGGTGCGTCAGCCCTGGCGGGCGAGCACGAGGTTCGTGATGCGGGCCGTCGAGAGGCGGCGCCCGTCCTCGCCCGTCATGACCACCTCGTGGGTGATGAGCGTGCGGCCCACGTGGACCGCCGTCGCCGTGCCGGTGACGGTTCCGGCGCGCGCCGCGGCGTGGTGCGTGGCGCCGATCTCGATGCCCACGACGTTGTGGTCCCGCCCGGCGGCGACCTTGGCGGCCACCGAGCCCAGCGTCTCGGCCAGCACGAGGTGGGCGCCGCCGTGCAGCAGGCCCACGGGCTGCTCGTTGCCGGCCACCGGCATGGTGGCGACGGCGCGCTCCGCGGTGAGCTTCGTGAACACGATGCCCATCTTCAGGGCCAGCGGGCTGACGCCGGCCCCGCCGAGGGCGTCCTGCAGCTCGGGCGGCAGGCCCGCCGCGGCGGAGAGCTCCGCGAGCTGCTCGGGCGTGAACCGCGGTCGCACCCCCGCCCGGAAGGTGAGGTCGGCGAGGGCGGCCGGGAGGTCGGGGCTGTAGGCGGGGGTGTCGCTCATGGGCACTAGGCTGGCACCTGGACCACGAGAGGAGCAACGAGACCATGGGTGAGACCGCCGCGGCCGAGACCGGCACCTCCGAGACCCGGCCGCGCCTTATGGTGCTGGACGGCCATTCGATGGCGTTCCGCGCCTTCTACGCGCTGCCGGCCGAGAACTTCGCGACCGACACCGGTCAGCACACCAACGCGGTCTACGGCTTCACGGCGATGCTGCTGACGATGATCCGCCAGCAGGCGCCCACCCACGTGGCGGTCGCCTTCGACCTCTCCGGGCCCACGTTCCGCTCCGCCGAGTACGCGGAGTACAAGGCGGGCCGCTCGGAGACGCCCGCCGAGTTCGCGGGGCAGATCGAGCTGACCGTGAAGGTCATGGAGGCCCTCGGCATCCCCACCCTCACGGTGGAGGACTACGAGGCGGACGACATCGTGGCCACGCTCTCCGCCCGCGCCGAGGCCGCGGGGTGGGACGCCGTCGTCGTGTCCGGGGACCGGGACGCGTTCCAGCTCATCTCCGAGCACACCACGGTCCTGTACCCGAAGAAGGGCGTCTCTGACATCCCGCCGATGGACGCGGACGCCGTCATGGCCAAGTACGGCGTGAGCCCCGCCCAGTACCCGGACCTCGCCGCGCTCGTGGGGGAGTCCGCGGACAACCTGCCGGGCGTGCCCGGCGTCGGCCCCGGCTTCGCGGCCAAGTGGATCAACGCCTACGGCGGGCTCGAGGGCGTGCTGGAGAACGCGGACAGCATCACCGGCAAGAAGGGCGAGGCCCTGCGCGCCCACCTCGAGGACGTGCGGCGCAACCGCCGGCTCAACGCCCTCGTGCGGGACCTCGACCTGCCCGTCGACCTCGAGGCCATGGCGCTGACGATGCCGGACCACGACACCGTGTCCGAGCTCTTCGACGCCCTCCAGTTCAACCGCATCCGCGACCGCGTCTTCGAGGTGTTCTCCGAGCGCCTCGGCGCGGACGCCCCCGCCGCCGAGGTCGAGGAGGCCCCCGAGCACGTGGTCGCGACGACGGCCGCGGACCTGGGCGGGTTCCTCGCCGCCCACGCCGGCGCGCTGCTCGGGGTGCACGTCGTCGTGGACGGCCCGGACATGCTGCCGAAGCGCAAGGTGCCCGTGCCGGGCACCCACGGCACCCCCGTCGGGGTGGCGTTCGCCGCCGACGACGCCGCGCTCTACGTGGACCTCGACGCCGAGGGGCCGGACGCGGAGCTCATGGCGGCCGTGCGCGACGCGCTCGAGGACGCCGGCACCGCCAAGGCCGTGCACGACCTCAAGCGCACCGTGAAGGCGCTGGCCGCCCCGACCCGGCCGGCCGGCCTGGGGGAGGGAGCCGTGATCGGCGGGGTCGAGGACGACGTGCTCCTCTCGGCCTACCTGATCCAGCCCGACCGCCGGGACGTGGACCTGGCCTCGCTCGCCGAGGCGCACCTGCGCACTCCGCTCGCCGCGCCGGCCACGGGGCAGCCCGCCTCCGCCCAGGGCGAGCTCGACCTCGACGGCGGAGCCGCCGCGGCCGAGCGCGTGCAGCGGGCCACGGACGCCGTCCGCGCCGCGTGGGTGGTCCGCCGCCTCTCCGCCGAGTTCACCCCCCAGGTGCTCGAACGCGGCGCCCAGCGGCTGCTCCAGGAGATGGAGATCCCGCTCGCGCGCCTGCTCGCGCGCATGGAGCTGGCCGGGATCGCCGTGGACCGCGACCACCTCGAGGCGCTGCGCGCCGACTTCGCCGAGCGCGCGGACGCCGCGAAGGAGTCCGCGTGGGCCTCGGTGGCGGAGGAGACCGGGGGCATGGAGGTCAACCTCGGCTCCCCGAAGCAGCTGCAGGAGGTCCTCTTCGAGCGCCTCAACATGCCGCGCACCCGCAAGACGAAGACCGGCTTCTCCACGGACGTGGACTCGCTGCAGGACCTGCTCGAGCAGACGCAGCACCCCTTCCTGGAGAACCTCATGGCGCACCGCGACGTCACGAAGCTCCGCCAGACCGTGGAGGGCCTGCTGGAGACCGTGGCGCCGGACGGGCGCATCCACACCACCTACTCGCAGACCGCCGCGGCCACGGGCCGCCTCTCCTCCCTGCACCCCAACCTGCAGAACATCCCTGTGCGCACCGAGGCCGGCCGACGCATCCGCGAGGCCTTCACGGCGGGCGAGGTGGACGGCACGGAGGCCGTGCTGCTCTCGGCGGACTACTCGCAGATCGAGATGCGCATCATGGCCCACCTCTCCGAGGACGCCGGCCTCATCGAGGCGTTCAACATGGGGGAGGACCTGCACAGCTTCGTCGGCTCGCAGGTGTTCGGCGTGGACCCGCACGAGGTGAGCGCGGAGCAGCGCTCCAAGGTCAAGGCGATGAGCTACGGGCTCGCGTACGGACTGAGCTCGTTCGGCCTGTCCAAGCAGCTGAAGATCTCGGTGGACGAGGCCCGCGGCCTGATGAAGGGCTACTTCGACCGCTTCGGCGGGGTGCGGGACTACCTGCGCGACGTCGTCGCCCAGGCCCGGCAGGACGGCTTCACCTCCACCATCGAGGGGCGGCGCCGCTACCTGCCGGACCTGAACTCGGACAACCGCCAGCTGCGGGACATGGCCGAGCGCGCCGCCCTCAACGCCCCGATCCAGGGCTCGGCGGCGGACATCATCAAGCGGGCCATGCTGGACGTGCAGGCCGGCCTCGAGGAGCAGCGCCTGCGCTCCCGCCTCCTGCTCCAGGTCCACGACGAGCTCATCCTCGAGGTCCCGCGCGGCGAGCTCGCGGCCGCCACGGCCCTGCTCGAGGAGCGCATGGGGCGGGCCGCGGACCTCTCCGTGCCGCTGGACGTCCACGTCGGCGAAGGAAGGACCTGGCATGCCGCAGCCCACTGACACCACCGCCCCTCGAGAGTCCTTCGGCCCCACGGCGCCGCCCGATCCGGCCGGCGCGCTGGCCGAGAACGGGCTCGAGCTGCGCCCGGTGCCCTCCCCGTGGGAGGCCGGGCTGGCGGACCCCGAGGCGCCGTTCGACCTTGCGCGCCGCTGGGACGACGCCCCCGCCGTCCGCCGGCACACGGCCGTCCTGCAGCGCAACTTCCACGAGGTCGGCGACCCGGAGCTGCGCCTGGCCGACCGCTTCATCGGCGTCGAGCAGGGCGACCGCCGCCGGCTGGTGGGCGTCTACCCCGAGGGCGCCGACCCGGACGCCGTCGACCCGGTGGGCACTCTCGTGGACTTCACGAAGGACCTGAATGTGGGCGCCGGGCGCCTCCTGCCGGCCTGGTGCATCTCCGAGGTGACCGTCTCGCCCACGCACAGGCGCCGCGGGATCCTGCGCGCCATGATGTCGGACTCGCTGCGCCGCGCCCGTGAGGCGGGCGTGCCGATCGCCGCGCTCACCGCCACCGAGGCCACCATCTACCGCCGCTTCGGCTTCGGCGTCTCCACGTACTACCGCTCCGTGTGGCTCGACGTCACCCGGGGGATCCAGCTGCGCGGCGCCCGCCCCGAGGGCGGCTTCCGGTTCATCGAGCCCACCACGTCGGGCGAGCTGATCGAGGGCCTGTGGCGTCGGGCCTTCGAGGGACAGCTCGGCTCGGTCGAGCGCATCCGCTTCCACGCAGCCAAGGAGACGGACCGGGACCCGCGCATGGACGAGGGCCGGCCGCAGGGGCTGCGCGGCGTCGTGTTCTCCGGCCCCGACGGCACGGACCGCGGCGTGGCCGTCTACCGGGTGACGGGAGAGACCTCCGAGCTCGTGGCGGACGAGCCCGTGACCGCCACCGTGGTGGCCCTGTGGGCCGCCGACGCCGAGGCCTACCGGGCCCTGCTGGAGTTCCTCGGCAACCTCGACCTCGTGGTGCGGCTGCGCCTGCCCCCGGTCCCCAACGACCGCATGCTCGAGTTCCTCGTGCGCGACGAGTCCCGGATCTACACCCGTGGCGTCCACCACCACCTGTGGCACCGGATCCTGGACGTCGCCGCGTGCTTCGAGGCCCGGCCCTACCTCCACGACGGCGCCGTGACCGTGACGGTCGAGGACGACCTCGGCCACGCGGCCGGCACGTGGGAGATCTCGGCGGCGGACGGCCGGGGGCGCGTCCGCCCGGCGGACGAGGACCAGGCCGAGCTGACCCTCGACGTGGCGGAGCTGGGCTCCGTGCTCCTGGGCGGGGTGCAGGCCGAGGTCATGCGCGAGGCGGGCATCCTGCGCGAGCACCGCCCCGGCGCGGCCACGGACCTGGACACGCTCCTGCGCCAGCCCCGCCTGCCCTTCGCCCTGACCGGCTTCTGACGCGTCCCGACCCAGGAGGACCCATGCCCCCGCACCACGCCCACGACGACAGCCTCGCCGCGCACGGCCTGCAGCTGGTGGTGGCCCCAGGACGCGCCGGCGACCCGGCGTTCGAGCGGCACACCCTGGCCGTCGAGCGGGGGTTCTACGAGGAGCCGCCCGCGGGCGAGGCGCTCGCGCAGCTGCTCGAGGCGGGGGAGGCGGACGGCCGGCGCATGGTCGACGCGTACGCCGCCGGAGACGACCCGGCCGCGTCCCGCCCCGTCGCCACGTTCGAGGACTTCCCGTCCGAGCTGACCGTCTCGCCCGGCGTCACCGTCCCCGCCTGGCTCATCAGCGCCGTGACCGTGGACCCGGGGTTCCGCCGCCGGGGGATCCTCCGGGCGCTCATGGGCCGCAGCCTCGCGGACGCGGCGGCGGCCGGGATGCCCGTCGCGGCCCTCACCGCCTCCGAGGCCGCGATCTACGGACGCTTCGGGTTCGGCGCCGCGACCCGCTGGCGCCGCACGCACCTCGACGTCCGCGGCGAGGTGCGGCTGCGTGGCGACGCGCCGGCGGGACGGGTCACGCGGGAGGAGCCGCGCGAGATCGGCCCCCTCGCCGACGAGCTCTACCAGAGGGTCCGCCGCGCGACCCCCGGCGCCACTCAGCGACCGGCCATGACCGCGATCCGCTGGGAGGACCGCAGCCGGTTCAAGAACGACGGCAAGGGCTCCGGCCTCTACGCCGCCGTGCATCGGGACGAGGCGGGGCGGGCGCAGGGGATCGCGCTGTACCGTTTCAAGGGCTGGGACGTCGAGCCCCCCACGGTGACGATGGAGCTCTTCATCGCCCTCACCCCGGAGGCCCGCCGCGGCCTGCTCGCGCACCTCACGAGCCTCGACCTCGTCGAGCGGGTCGAGTGGGAGCGGGCCCCCGAGGCCGGATGGGTCGAGGCCCTCCTCGAGGACGAGCGCCGCATGCGCACCCAGCGCGACGGCGACGACCTCTACCTGCGGATCCTCGACGTGCCCGCCGCCCTCGGCGCCCGCGACGACCTGGGCGAGGGCGAGGTCGTCCTGACGGTGGCGGACCCGCTCGGCCACGCCGACGGAACGTGGCGGCTCGCGGTGCAGGAGGGCGCCGCGAGCGTGGCCGCGGCCGAGCCGGCGGAGGCCGATCTCGTGCTCGACGTGGCCGACCTGTCCGCGGTGTGGCTGGGCGGGCACGGGGCGGCGGGCGGGGCCGCGGCCCGCGTGGCGAGCGGCCTGGTGGAGGAGCGGGTGCCCGGCGCGGCGGACCGCCTGGACGCGATCCTGCGGCCCACGGCGCCCGTGCGGTCCCTGGTGGGTTTCTGATAGCCTGGAAGGGCACTTTCGTGCGCTCTTGAATCTGACCATCACAACCCATGCCGGGTGACGGACACGCGCGTGCCCGGGCCGCCTCGGCATGAACCCCAATCCCATCGGAGTCCCTCCTACATGACCACCACTTCCAACGCCCCCCAGGTTGCCGTCAACGACATCGGCACCGCCGAGGAGCTGCTCGCCGCGATCGACGCGACCATCAAGTACTTCAACGATGGCGACCTCGTCGAGGGCACCGTCGTCAAGGTGGACCGCGACGAGGTCCTGCTCGACATCGGGTACAAGACCGAGGGCGTCATCCCCTCCCGCGAGCTGTCCATCAAGCACGACGTGGACCCGGATGAGGTCGTGGCCGTGGGCGACTCCGTCGAGGCCCTCGTCCTCACCAAGGAGGACAAGGAAGGCCGCCTGATCCTCTCCAAGAAGCGCGCTCAGTACGAGCGCGCCTGGGGCGACATCGAGAAGATCAAGGAGGAGGACGGCGTCGTCGAGGGCACCGTCATCGAGGTCGTCAAGGGCGGCCTCATCATCGACATCGGCCTCCGCGGCTTCCTCCCCGCCTCGCTGGTGGAGATGCGCCGCGTGCGCGACCTGGCCCCCTACATCGGCCAGAAGCTCGAGGCGAAGATCATCGAGCTGGACAAGAACCGCAACAACGTGGTGCTCTCCCGCCGTGCCTGGCTCGAGCAGACCCAGTCCGAGGTCCGCTCCAACTTCCTCCACAAGCTGGAGAAGGGCCAGGTCCGTCAGGGCGTCGTGTCCTCGATCGTCAACTTCGGCGCGTTCGTCGACCTGGGCGGCGTGGACGGCCTCGTGCACGTCTCCGAGCTCTCCTGGAAGCACATCGACCACCCGTCCGAGGTCGTCGAGGTCGGCAAGGAGGTCACCGTCGAGGTCCTCGAGGTCGACATGGACCGCGAGCGTGTCTCCCTGTCGCTGAAGGCGACCCAGGAGGATCCGTGGCAGCTCTTCGCCCGGACCCACGCCCTGGGCCAGGTCGTGCCCGGCAAGGTCACCAAGCTCGTCCCCTTCGGCGCGTTCGTGCGCGTCGAGGACGGCATCGAGGGCCTCGTGCACATCTCCGAGCTGGCCTCGCGCCACATCGACACCGCCGAGCAGGTCGTGTCGGTCAACGACGAGCTGTTCGTCAAGGTCATCGACATCGACCTCGAGCGTCGCCGCATCTCCCTCTCCCTCAAGCAGGCCAACGAGGGCGTGGACCCGGACGGCACCGAGTTCGACCCCGCGCTCTACGGCATGGCCGCCGAGTACGACGAGGAGGGGAACTACAAGTACCCCGAGGGCTTCGACGTCGAGACCAACGAGTGGATGGAGGGCTTCGAGTCCGAGCGCGCGGCGTGGGAGCAGCAGTACGCCGACGCCCAGACCCGCTGGGAGGCCCACAAGGAGCAGGTGCGTCGCTCCGTCGAGGAGGAGGCCCAGGCGGGCACCGAGTCCTCCTCCGCCGGCGCCGGCGCCTCCACGTACTCCTCCGAGGCCCCGGCCTCCGACGGCGGCACCCTCGCCTCCGACGAGGCCCTCGCCGCCCTGCGCGAGAAGCTGACCGGCAACTGATCCGGTGCGGTGAGCCGGTGACGGCCGCCGCCCGGGCGGACGCCCACCACGGACGAGCGCCCCGTCCCTCCATCACGGAGGGGCGGGGCGCTCCGTCGTGTCCGGGGTCAGCCGCGCCGCGTGGAGGCCGTCACCGTGAACGTGCGGTTCCGCGCGACCTGCCGGGTGGGCCCGACGACGGACTGCAGGATCCCGCGGTGGTGCAGGTGCGAGTTCCACACGCACCACAGCTCCCCCTCCGGAGCCAGGACGCGCGCGGCGGCCTCGAAGAGGCGGTGTGCGACCGTGGGGTCCACCGCGTTGCCGTCGTGGAACGGGGGGTTCAGCAGGATCCGCTCCTCGGAGGCGTCCGCCCACGAGGCGAGCGCGTCGTCCCGGACGGCCTCGATCCGCTCGGCCAGGCCGTTGGCCTCGGCCGTCGCCCGCGTCGAGGCGACCGCGACGGCGGACTGGTCCGTCGCGGTGATCCGGGCGTGGGGCCACAGGCGGGCCGCGCCGACCGCGATCAGGCCGTTGCCGCAGCCCAGGTCCACGGCGCGGGCCGGGGGGCGCGGGTCCTCCGCCAGCGCCTCGAGGAGCAGGCGGGAGCCGGGGTCGGCGTGCGCCCCGCCGAACGTGCCGGCCTCGGCCACGAGGCGCACGGGGCCGATCCCCGGCAGGGCCGCCGTGGTCTCGTCATGGGGCCGGGGCGCCACGCCCGCGCGGGGCGCGCGGGCCGTGAGCACGCGCGCCTTGCGGCGGCCCCGGTTCGCGACGACGTCCTGGAAGGACGCCGCCAGCACGGCGTTCATCCGCGGGCTCATGTGCTTGTCCCGGCCCCCGGCCAGCACGACGACGGAGGGGTCCGCGCCGCGCGCCAGGATCCGGGCGATCCGGTCCAGCTCGTCGAGGGAGCGGGGCAGGGGGAGCAGCACGGTCCGGGCGCCGCGGACGAGCCGATCGTCGAGCTCCGCGTGCGTCAGGGACCCGGCGGAGTCCCGCAGCAGGCCCTCCGCGCGCCAGCGCTCCAGGTTCGCCCGCACCGAGCGCTCGGCGGACGCGTCGTCCTGGGCCAGGCGGACGTCGTGCCCGGCCGCGAGCAGGGGGAGGGTGAGGGCGCCGTGCCGGTCCTCGAGGACCACCACGGGGCCGGCCGCGTGGCCGCACGCCAGCCATCCGGCGAGGGTGTCGAGGAGCAGCACGTCCGCGGCGTCGTGGGCGGCGCGCCCCGCCTCGGCGGGCAGCGGCCAGCGCATGAGGGACTCCCACGGCACACCGCGGGTCAGGTCGTCCGGGAGCCCGCCCAGCACCACGTCGGGGGTCACCCCCGCCGGGACACGGCCGCGGTCATCGTGCGAGGTCGTCGTCATGGTCCACCCAGTCCTCTCCGACGCGCTCCACGCGTCCGCTGCCCGCGGTGATCCCCGCGAGGCTCTGCTCGAGATCCGCCCACGCGGCGGGGGAGTCCGCCACCGCGACGTGCAGCCACGCGGCGTCGGCGGCGTAGTCGGTCGCCGTGACGTGCACCCCGGAGGCACGCAGGTCGTTCTCCCAGCGCCCCGCGTCGGCATGGGGCGCGGCGATCGTTCCGAGCGCCATGCGCTCCCGGGAGAGCAGCGGCGCCGTGGCCAGGGCGGCGGAGACGGCGTCCGAGTATGCGCGCACCAGGCCGCCCGCCCCGAGCTTCACGCCCCCGAACCAGCGCACGACGACGGCGCAGACGTCCGTGAGGTCGGCGTGGCCGGGGCGGGTCTCCCGCTGCACGAGGGCCTCCAGCATGGGGGTGCCCGCGGTGCCGGCCGGCTCGCCGTCGTCGGAGGAGCGCATGCGCTCCCGGCGCGGGCCCAGGACGAAGGCGCTGCACACGTGCCGCGCGTCGTGGTGGCGGCGCCGCAGCTCGGCGACCACCTCGCGGGCCTCGTCCTCGTCGGCGACGCGTCCCAGGTAGGCGCGGAAGCGGCTGCGCCGCACCTCCTGCTCGAGGCGGACCCAGCCCTCGGGGCGCCGTGCGCCGGCGGGGAGCACGGTGCACCGCGCGGCGTCGGCGGGCCCGGGCAGGCCCGGGGCGGGGTCGTCAGACATGGGCACCAGCGTAGGCGCTCGGCATGCGCCGACCGCGGGCGCACGCTAGCCTGGTGACCCGTGCCACCCGGCACCGGCCCACCGGTGAGCGCACGAACCGCCGCCGCGGGCTGGACCCGACCCCGTCTGCGAGACCCATGACCTCCCCGCTCACGCGCCTGCACGACGCCCTCCGGCTCCGCACCAGCCCGGCGATCTTCTTCGGCTCCCTCGGCCTCATCGTCCTCTTCACCGCGGCCATGGGGCTCTTTCCGGGCCCGGTGCAGCGCACCTTCGGCATCGTCGCCACGTGGCTGCGCTACGACGCCGGCTGGATCTACACCCTGAGCCTCACCGTTCTCGTCGTCTTCATGCTCGGCCTGGCCTTCAGCCGCTATGGCCGGGTCAAGCTCGGCGACGACGACGCGGTCCCCGAGTACTCCGGCCTCGTCTGGTTCGCCATGATGTTCGCCGCCGGCGTCGGCGCCGTGCTCATGTTCTGGGGGATCGCGGAGCCGATCAACCACTACGCGAACCCGCCGCTGGCCGGCACCGAGCCCTTCTCCGACCAGGCGGCGTCGGAGGCGATGAGCATCGCCAACTTCCACTTCGGCATCCACATGTGGGCGATCCTGCTGGTGCCGGGGCTGTGCTTCGGCTACTTCACGTACAAGCGCAAGCTGCCCCCGCGCGTGTCGTCGGCGTTCCAGCCGCTGCTGGGCGACGGCATCCACGGCCCCGTCGGCAAGGCCATCGACATCATCGCGGTGGTCTCCACGGTCTTCGGCCTCGGCGTGTCCGTGGGCCTGGGTGCCATGCAGCTGAACTCCGGCATGAACGAGGTGCTGGGCACGCCCGTCGCCCCCTGGGTCCAGGCCCTGATCCTCGCCGTGATCACCGCGGTGGGCGTCGCCTCCGTCCTCGCGGGCATGGACAAGGGCGTCAAGCGCATCTCCTACGCCAACATCATCCTCGCGATCGCCCTCCTGGTGTACGTCCTCATGTGGGCGGGCTCGAGCATGGACGTCATCCGCGGGACGGTCCAGGCCGTCGGCGAGTACGTCACCGCACTGCCCCTGCTCTCCACCTACAACGACACCTACAACTCGGGCGCCTGGTCCGGCGACTGGACGGTCTTCTACTGGGCCTGGACCGTGACGTGGGCCCCGTTCGTCGGCATGTTCTTCGCGCGCATCTCCCGCGGCCGCACCATCCGCCAGTTCGTCGCCGCCGGACTCGGCCTGCCGACGGCGTTCGTGATCATCTGGATGGGTGTCTACGGCCATTCGGCGTTCCAGTCGGACCGGGCCACGGCCCCGTCTCCGGGGACGGGCGGAGACCTGACCCGGACCATCGTGGAGGAGGGCAACGTGCAGGCCGCGCTGTTCCAGCACCTGCAGGGCACCCCCCTCTCCCTCGGCGCCGCCGTCGTCGCGCTCGTGGTCATCTCGCTGTTCTTCATCACCTCGATCGACTCCGGCGCCCTGGTCATGGATGCCATGGTCAACGGCCACGAGGACCCTGCCCCGCGCATCCAGGGCGTCGTCTGGGCCGTGTCGATCGGCGCCGTGTGCGCCGCGATCATCCTCACGGCGGGGGAGGACGGCCTGGCCGCCCTCCAGGAGGTCATCATCGTCATCGGCCTGCCGATCCTCATGATCACCGTCGTCCAGGTGGTGCTCCTCGTTCAGGCGCTCCGTGAGGACGCCGGCACCGTCCGTCCGATGCGCACCCGCCAGTGGAAGAAGGTGCTCCCCGCCGAGGAGTACCGCCGCCGCGCCGCGGAGGACGGCGCCGACGTGTCCGACTACGTCGTGCGCCCCGAGTTCGAGGTGGGCACGGAGCCGGAGTACGACACCCACACGCCGAAGACGTGGCACCAGCAGCGTGCGGCCGCCGAACACGCCCTCCTGACGGTCGGCCTGACCGGCGGCGTCGCGGCCGGCCGGACCGCGGTGGGGGAGGAGCTCGAGCGGCTCGGTGCCGTCGTCGTCGAGTTCGACGACCTCATGGGCGAGGTCCTCGTGCCCGGCAGTGCCGTGCTCGACGAGCTGCGCGAGGTGTTCGGAGAGGAGATCGTGCACGCGGACGGCTCCCTCGACGTGCGCGCCCTCAACCGCCTGACCACGGAGAGCACGACGGCGCGCCGCCGCATGTACGAGATCGTCGCGCCGGCCGTGCGGACCGAAGCCGACGCCCGGGCCAGGGCCGTCGGGGAGGACGCCGTGCTGGTGATGGACCTCGCGCTCCTGACCGAGACCGGCTCCGCCCGCGAGTTCGACCAGGTGCTCGCGGTCTCCGCCCCGGCCGAGCTGCGCGTCGCCCGCCTCATGGACTCCCACGCGATGAGCCGCGAGCGGGCCTGGGCGTTCATCGACGAGGAGGCGGCGGACGAGGAGCGCGCCGAGGTCGCGGACACGGTGCTCGAGAACGCCGGCACCCTCGAGGAGCTCCGCGACGAGGTCCGGGCATACTGGGACGCGAGGATCCAGCCCGTCGTCGACGCCGCCGGCGCCTCCCACCCTGCCCGCTGAGTCCTCCAGGAGAGTCGATGTCCGAGCCCCCCGCCCCCGTCGCCCACCGTCCCCGCGTCCACGTGGGGCTCACCGGGGGCATCGCGGCCGGCAAGTCGGCCGTGGCCCGGGTGCTCGAGGAGCGCGGCGCCCTGCTGGTGGACTCGGACGCACTGGCCCGCGCCGTCCTCGAGAAGGGGACGGAGGGCCTCGCCGCCGTCCAGGACGCGTTCGGGGACCGGGTGATCACCGCCGACGGGGAGCTCGACCGGGTCGCGCTGGCCCGCATCGTGTTCGGCGACGCGGGCCAGCGGGAGCGGCTCAACCGGATCGTGCACCCCCGGGTGCGGGAGATGGCCCGCGGGATCGTGGCCGAGGCGGGCCCGGACGCCGTCGTGGTCCAGGACGTGCCGCTGCTCGTGGAGACCGGCCAGGCGGACGCCTTCGACCTCGTCGTCGTCGTGGAGGCCCCGCTCGAGGAGCGGATCCGGCGCATGACGCAGGACCGGGGGATGAGCCGGGAGGACGCCGAGGCGCGCATCGCCGCGCAGGCGAGCGACGCGCAGCGCCGCGCGGCCGCCGACGTCGTGATCGTCAACGACGCCGACCTCACGCGCCTGGCCTCCGCCGCGAACCAGGTGTGGGACCGGTTCCTCGCTGCGCCCGCTGCGCCGTGACGCGCTGACGCGTCGGCGGCGCGCGTAGGGTTCTGCCCATGAGCCTGGCCAAGCAGATCAACCGCGTCGTCGCGCCGTTCGAGGTCGTCTCCCCGTTCGAGCCCTCAGGCGACCAGCCCGCCGCCATCGCGGAGCTCGCCGAGCGCGTCCAGGCGGGGGAGAAGGACGTCGTCCTCCTGGGCGCCACCGGCACCGGCAAGTCGGCCACGTCCGCGTGGCTGATCGAGAGGCTGCAGCGGCCCACCCTCGTGATGGTGCAGAACAAGACGCTCGCGGCACAGCTGGCCAACGAGTTCCGTGAGCTGCTGCCGAACAACGCGGTCGAGTACTTCGTCTCCTACTACGACTACTACCAGCCCGAGGCCTACGTCCCGCAGTCGGACACCTTCATCGAGAAGGACTCCTCCGTCAACGAGGAGGTGGAGCGGCTGCGCCACTCCGCCACCAACGCCCTCCTCACACGCCGGGACGTCGTGGTGGTGGCCACCGTCTCCTGCATCTACGGCCTCGGCACGCCCGAGGAGTACATCGAGCAGATGGTCACCCTGCGCCGCGGCGGGGAGATGGACCGGGACGCCCTGCTGCGCCAGTTCGTGCAGATGCAGTACGTGCGCAACGACATGGACTTCCACCGCGGCACGTTCCGGGTGCGCGGGGACACGGTGGAGATCATCCCCATGTACGAGGAGCTCGCGGTGCGCATCGAGTTCTTCGGGGACGAGATCGAGTCCATCCAGACCCTCCACCCCCTCACCGGCCAGGTCGTGCGGGAGGAGACGGAGATGTACATCTTCCCGGCCTCCCACTACGTGGCCGGGGACACGCGCATGGGCAAGGCGATCACCTCGATCGAGGACGAGCTGCGCGAGCGTCTCCAGGAGCTGGAGTCCCAGGACAAGCTGCTCGAGGCCCAGCGCCTGCGGATGCGCACCACGTACGACCTCGAGATGATGCAGCAGATGGGCTACTGCAACGGGATCGAGAACTACTCCCGGCACATCGACGGGCGGCCCGCCGGCTCGGCCCCCCACTGCCTGCTGGACTACTTCCCGGACGACTTCCTGCTCGTGGTGGACGAGTCCCACGTGACCATCCCGCAGATCGGCGCGATGTACGAGGGGGACATGTCCCGCAAGCGCACGCTCGTGGAGCACGGCTTCCGCCTGCCCTCGGCCATGGACAACCGGCCGCTGAAGTGGGACGAGTTCCTCGAGCGGATCGGGCAGACCGTCTACATGTCCGCGACGCCCGGCACCTACGAGCTCTCCCAGGCGGACGGCTGCGTGGAGCAGATCATCCGCCCCACCGGGCTCGTGGACCCGAAGATCGTGGTCAAGCCGACGCAGGGCCAGATCGACGACCTGCTCGAGCAGATCCGCTTCCGCGTCGAGAAGGACGAGCGCGTCCTCGTGACCACGCTGACCAAGCGCATGGCCGAGGACCTCACCGACTACCTGCTCGAGGCGGGTGTGAAGGTCGAGTACCTCCACTCGGACGTGGACACCCTGCGCCGCGTGGAGCTGCTGCGCGAGCTGCGCCAGGGCGTGTTCGACGTCCTCGTGGGCATCAACCTGCTGCGCGAGGGCCTGGACCTGCCCGAGGTCTCGCTCGTGGCCATCCTGGACGCGGACAAGGAGGGCTTCCTGCGCTCCTCCACCTCGCTCATCCAGACCATCGGCCGCGCGGCCCGCAACGTCTCCGGCGAGGTGCACATGTACGCCGACCGCGTCACGGACTCCATGCGGCAGGCCATCGAGGAGACCGACCGCCGGCGCGCCGTGCAGGTGGCGTACAACGAGGAGCACGGGATCGACCCGCAGCCGCTGCGCAAGAGGATCGCGGACATCACCGACCAGCTGGCCCGCGAGGACGCGGACACCGCCGATTTCCTCAAGGGCATGGGGGGCGTGAAGTCCGGCTTCGACTACGGCATGGGCCACCGCGGGCTCTCCTCCGTCCGCGAGGGCGCGGAGCGGGCGGGCACGGGCTCCGACGGCGACGCGCCCGCCGTCGGAGCCGGGTCCATCCCCGCCAAGGACCTCCAGGACCTCATCGAACAGATGTCCGCCCAGATGCACCAGGCCGCCACCGAGCTGCAGTTCGAGCTCGCGGCGCGCCTGCGCGACGAGGTCGCGGAGCTGAAGAAGGAGCTGCGCCAGATGGAGCGCGAACAGTGACCCCCGCCGGGCTCCTCGACACCACCCCCCGCCGCGCCGCCCAACGCCGCACCGTCCGCACCCTCGCCGCCAGCCAGGTCTTCTCCGGCCTCGGCAACGGCTCCGCGCTCGCGGTCGGCTCGGTCATGGCCGTCGAGCTCAGCGGCCACGCCGGCTGGGGCGGGACCACCACCATGGCCATGTCCCTCGCCGGGGCGCTGAGCGCGCTTCCCCTGGCCCGCCTGGCCCTCGCCCACGGCCGGCGCACGGCCCTCACCGCCGCCTACGGCCTCGCCGCCCTCGGCACCGTCGGCATGGTCCTCGCCCCCGTGCTCGGCAGCTACCCGCTGCTCCTCGCCGCCGCGCTCCTCGTGGGCCTCGGCGCCGCCGGCAACCTCCAGGCCCGCTTCGCCGCCACGGACCTCGCCGACGACGCCACCCGCGCCCGCGACCTGGGCCTCGTCGTCTGGTCCATCACCCTCGGCGCCGTCGCCGGCCCCAACCTCATCGGCCCCGGTGCTGCCCTGGCGCGACCGCTGGGGCTGCCGGACACGTCCGGCCCGTTCCTGCTGTCCCTGGCGGGCATGCTGCTCGCCGTCGCCGTCCTCCAGGTCGGCCTCCGCCCCGACCCCCTCACCACGGCCCTGCGCCTCGGGGGCGGACCCCCCGCCCCCCGCCCCCGGCTCGCGGACGGTCTCGCCGTCCTGCGCCGGGAGCGGGCGGTCGCGCTCGCCGTGACGGCTGTGGTGACCGCGCACGCGGTGATGGTGGCCGTCATGTCCATGACGCCCGTGCACCTGGCCCGCCTGGCCCAGGACGCGGCGGCCCAGGACGCGGCCTCCGGTGCGGCGCACGCCGCGCACGACCATGCCGCGCACCTGGACACCTTCGTGGTGATCGGGCTCGTCATCTCCCTGCACGTCGCGGGCATGTACGCGCTCTCCCCGGTGATGGGCCACCTGGCGGACCGGTGGGGACGCGTGCGTCTCACCGCGGTCGGGCTGGGGACGCTGGCGGCCGCGTGCCTCCTCGCGGGGGCGGGTCGGGCCTCGGTGCCCGTGGTCACCGTGGGTCTGATCCTGTTGGGCCTCGGCTGGTCGGCGGCCACCGTGGCCGGTTCGGCCCGGGTGTCGGAACTGGTCACGGGGACGGACCGGGTGCTGGTGCAGGGCGTCACCGACGCCGGCATGGGACTGGCCGGAGCCGCGGGCGCCGGGCTGGCCGGCGTCGTGCTGGGCGTGGCCGGCTACGGCGGCCTGGCGGTGCTGTCCGCGATGCTGGCCCTCGTCGTGGCCGCTGCCGCGCTGCGGGGGGCATCGCCCGGACCGACGCGTGTCAGGAATGCTGATATTCGCTGATTATCAGCAGTGATGTAACATCAGGGCCATGCCACGTCGCCGGACGGACACCGCAGCGCGAGAGCCCCTACCCACCCGGGGCGTCGCCGTGATCGCGGACATCGTCGGATCCCGCACCCTTGCGGACCGGGCGGCCGCCCAGGCCGCGATCCTCCACGCCTTCGCCGCGGCCGAGCGCCAGGTGCCCCCGCTCCTGCCGGGCTGGGCCACGGTGGGGGACGAGTTCCAGTCGCTCCACACCCACTGGAGCACGGCCGCGCGCGCCGTCCTGCGGGTCGGCCTGGCGCTGCCGCCCGGGCTCGCGCTGCGGTTCGGCCTTGGCGAGGGGGACCATCACGAGGTCGGCGGGGACGCGGGGGAGGGCGGCCCGATCCTGGACGGCACCGCATGGCACCGCGCCCGCGCGGCCCTCGAGACCGCGGACGGCCGGGCCCCCGGCGCGGCCACGGCGTTTCTCGGCCCGGACCCGGAGCTCTCCCTCGCCGTGGACGGCCAGCTTCTCCTGAGGGACCACCTCGTCGGGCGGCTCCGGGCCCGGGAGCGCCGCCTGGCGGCGGCCCTGCTCGCCGGGTCCACGCAGACCGAGGCCGCACGGCAAGAGCGCATCACCCAGTCGGCGGTCTCCCAGGCCGTCGCCCGCTCCGGAGTGGGGCGGATCCTCGAACTGGACGCCCTGCATGCCGCCGCGGGGGAGGGCCGATGACCGCGCTCGCCCTGCTCGCCGTCGGCCTGTACGACCTCGCGCGTTCGCTCGCGCCGGCGGCGTGGTCCCCGGATCGGGCGGGGCGGACCGCCCTGGGCGCCGCGGTCGTCGGCGTGCTGCTGGGCGCGGCGGCGCTGGCCGTCGTCGGCCCGCCGTGGACCTCGGTGGCGGGCGCGGTCCTCGTGGCCTGCGGAGCCCTCCTGGCGTGGGGGGCCACGGGAGCGGAACGGCCCCGCGTCCTGCTGGGCGTGGTGGCCGCCCTCGGGCTGGTCGGCGTCCTCGAGCTGGGTCTCGGCGCACCGGAGCACCGCCTCGCACCGGCGGGGCTGACGATGGTGGCGGTGGCCGTCGCCCTCGCCGAGACGGCCAACCGCATCACGCGCGCCGTGCTGCAGCTCGCCGGGCGCCGCACCGGGGAGTCGGAGGCCGCCCCGGCCGCCGAGGCGGAGCCGCCCCTGCGCGGGGGCCGCTACATCGGCCCCATGGAGCGGGTGCTCATGGTGCTCCTCGGCCTCGCCCACGCGTGGCAGGTCATCGCCGCGCTCATGGCGGCCAAGGGCATCGTGCGCTTCCCGGAGATCTCGGCCGACCGGGGGGACGGCTCGCGCGCCGAGGAGTTCCTGGTGGGCTCACTGGCCAGCTGGGGGCTCGCCGCCGTCGGCGGTCTGCTCGTGTGGCTCTCCCTCGGCTCTCCGCCCTTCCCTGCGGGAGGGTGAGACAGCGACGACGCCGTGTCACACGAACACTGATAGTCCCAACATATAAGCAGTTTCGCGCGAACGCCCCGGAGGCCCGCCCCCATGACCCACCACCTCGACGACGCCGACTCTCCGGCTGCCCTGGCCCGCGCCGGGTCCCCAGCTGCCCTGGCCCGCGCCGACTTCCGTTCCGGCCTCGTCCGCCCGACGTCGGGCCTGGCCCCGGGCCGCACGCAGGCCAATCTCGTGGTCCTGCCGCGGGACTGGGCCTTCGACATGCTGCTGTTCGCCCAGCGCAACCCCGGCCCCATGCCCCTGCTGGACGTCACCGAGCCGGGAGAGCCGACGACGTCGTGGGCACCCGGCGCGGACCTGCGCACCGACCTGCCGCTCTACCGCGTGTGGCGCGGCGGCGAGCTGGTCGAGGAGGTCTCGGACGCGACCGACCACTGGGGCGAGGACGCCGTCGCCTTCCTCATCGGCTGCAGCTTCGGCTTCGAGGCCGCGCTGCAGCGGGCCGGGGTGCCCGTGCGCAACCTGGACCAGGGGCGCAACGTGGCGATGTACCGCACGGACCGTCCGCTGCGCCCCGCGGGACGGATGCGCGGCGAGCTCGTGGTCTCGATGCGTCCCGTGCCGCCCGAGCTCGTGGCGACGGCCGTCACCGTCAGCGCCGCCGTGCCGTTCGCCCACGGCGCCCCCGTGCACGTCGGCGACCCCTCCCGCCTCGGCGTCGCCGACCTCGCCGCGCCGGACTACGGCGAGGCCACGGACCTCGAGCCGGGCGACGTCCCCGTCTTCTGGCCGTGCGGCGTCACCCCGCAGCGGGCGCTCGAGGTCTCCCGGCCGCCGTGGGCCATCACGCATGCGCCGGGGCACATGTTCATCACCGACGCCGTGGAGGGGGCGGCGCGGGTCTAGACTGACGGCCGCCCCGCCGACGAAAGGACCCCCGTCCATGGACGTTCTCAGCCCCGCCTTCGAGGTCGGCACCCTCGTGGTGCTCGGCCTCATCCTGCTGCTGGACCTGCTCTACGTCGCGCGGCGGCCCCATGAGCCCTCCATGAAGGAGGCGGGCCTGTGGATCGGCTTCTACGTGACGCTCGCCCTCGTCTTCGCGGGCCTGCTCTTCGTCCTGGGCGACGCCCAGCACGGCACGGAGTTCCTTGCCGGCTGGGTCACCGAGTACAGCCTGAGCGTGGACAACCTGTTCGTCTTCCTCATCATCATGGCCAAGTTCCAGGTGCCGCGCCGGTACCAGCAGGAGGTCCTGATGGTGGGCATCATCATCGCCCTCATCGCGCGGGCCGTCTTCATCGCGATCGGCGCGGTGGCCATCGAGCACCTCACGTGGGTGTTCTACATCTTCGGCGCCTTCCTGCTCTGGACCGCATGGCACCAGCTCAAGGACGACGACGACGGCGAGGAGTCCGAGCCCGGGATCGTCGCCCGGCTCACGCGCCGGCTCAACGTGGCCCCGGACTACGACGGGAACAGGCTGCGCACCACCGTGGACGGCAAGCGCATGTTCACCCCCATGGTGGTCGTGTTCATCACCATCGGCCTGACGGACGTCATGTTCGCGGTGGACTCGATCCCGGCGATCTTCGGCCTCACCCAGAACTGGTTCATCGTGCTGACGGCCAACATCTTCGCCCTCATGGGCCTGCGCCAGCTCTACTTCCTGCTCGGCGGGCTCATGGACCGCCTGGTGTTCCTCAAGCACGGACTCGCGTTCATCCTCGCCTTCATCGGCGTGAAGCTCATCCTCCACGCCCTGCACGAGAACGAGCTGCCCTTCCTCAACGGCGGCCAGCCCGTCACCTGGGTGCCGGAGATCTCCACGTTCGTCTCGCTGGCCATCATCCTGGGCACCCTCGTGGTCGCCACCCTCGCCTCCCTGCTGTGGGGCAAGGCGCCCGAGGACGGGGCGGAGCCGGTCTTCCACGGCGCGCACCGCATGCAGGACATCGCGGAGCGGGCGGAGTCGGACGACCGTTGAGCGGGCGGGCGCGCCCTCCGGTAGAGTGGGCCCGTCGTGGGGGAGTATCCACAACGCTGTGAACGTCAGTACGCGCGCCGATCGGTCGAGAATCCCGATGCGGCCCGCCGGGCACAGCGGCCTGGGCGCCGGGAGGAACCGGAGGCGAGGCGGAGAGACTTGCGAGCACTCATCGAGACCCCCTCACGAAAGGTGCTCCCATGGAGATCACCGGTCTGACCTGGGGGCTGACGATCGCACTGATCGTGGGCCTCCTCGCCTTCGACTACTTCGCCCACGTGCGCAAGGCGCACACGCCCACCATCCGCGAGGCCGCGGTCTGGTCCGGCGTCTACATCGGCATCGCCCTGCTCTTCGGCCTCGTCTTCTTCGCGTTCGGGGACACCCAGCACGCGGTGGAGTACTACACCGGCTACATCCTGGAGAAGGCGCTCAGCGTCGACAACCTCTTCGTGTTCCTGGTCATCATGGCCTCGTTCCGGGTCCCGCGCGACTACCAGCAGAAGGTGCTGCTGTTCGGCATCACCTTCGCGCTCATCTCCCGCACGGTCTTCATCCTGTTGGGCGCGGCCGTGATCTCGGTGTGGTCCGACGTGTTCTACCTCTTCGGCATCGTGCTCCTGATCGTGGCCGGCAACCAGCTCAAGGGGGAGCTCGCGGGCGACTCCGCCGAGGACGAGGCGGACAACGTGATGGTCCGCCTGGCCAAGCGCTTCCTCCCCGCCTCGGACTCGTTCGACGGCGACCGGCTGTTCACGGTGGAGAACGGCAAGAAGGTCATGACGCCGATGCTGCTGGTCATGGTGGCCATCGGCGCGACGGACATCCTCTTCGCCTTCGACTCCATCCCCGCCATCTTCGGCGTGACCCAGGAGGCGTACATCGTCTTCACGGCCACCGCGTTCTCCCTCATGGGCCTGCGCCAGCTGTACTTCCTCATCGACGGCCTCCTGGACCGCCTCGTGTACCTCTCGTACGGCCTGTCCGCGATCCTCGCCTTCATCGGCGTGAAGCTGATCCTCCACGCGCTGCACGAGAACAACCTCTCGTTCATCAACGACGGCCAGAACGTGTCGGTCGTGGAGATCCCCACGGTGCTCTCGCTGATCGTCGTCGTCGGCATCCTGGTGCTGACCGTGCTGGTCTCCCTGGCCTCGCCCAAGGGCCAGGCCCTGCGGACGCTGCAGAACGCGGAGAAGTTCTCCCACCGCTTCACCCAGCTCGACCCGCAGGCGCCCCTCGAGGAGCGCCGCGCGGCCGCCGAGAGGATGGACACCTGGACGGCCAAGGCCGAGCAGGTCGACCAGAAGTGGCGGGACAAGCTCCTGGACCACAAGGACCGCTACTCCCAGATCATCCGCACGGCGCACGAGACGCGCCTCTCCGACCCGGACTCGGCGGATCCGCGCGGCGTGTCCGAGGCGATCGTCCGCCAGGCCGGACCCCGCGTCTGAGGCACGCGGCGTCGCCGCACGGGCAGGCCCCCGCCCCGATCACCCGATCGGACCGGGGGCCTCCGTCATCTCCAGGAGACGGGCGAGGACGGCCGCGCCGTCGTCGGCGAGCCCGTCGTGG
This sequence comes from Micrococcus antarcticus, assembly GCF_044872765.1. Classification (NCBI taxonomy): domain Bacteria; kingdom Bacillati; phylum Actinomycetota; class Actinomycetes; order Micrococcales; family Micrococcaceae; genus Micrococcus; species Micrococcus antarcticus. The sequence continues at coordinate 402,194 of NZ_CP085253.1, forward strand.
TGGAACGCGTCGGTCTCCCACACGCGCAGCCCGCGCACCCGTGCGGCCGTCTCGAGGGAGAGGTCGCGGTCCACGTAGACGTCGTGCGTGTAGACGGCCGCGGCCACGGGCACGCGGTTGGCCGCCAGCGCGCCGAGGTCGTAGAGCGCGCCCCAGTCCTCGCGGGCGGCAATGAGCTGCGCGGCCTCGGCCAGCGGGTGCAGGGGCGCCCCGGCCTCGAGCTGCCACGCGAACACGTGCTCGCCCGTGAGCAGGGGGGTGCCCTCCGGGGCGGCGGCGTCCCCGCCGCACGCGCCCGGGTCGAAGTCCGGGTGCTCCTGGAGGACGCGCGCGGCCGACCAGTCCGTCGGCGCGGCGCCCGGCTGGGCGTAGATCGCTTCGTGGAGCAGCGTGTACAGCGGCGTCTGGGCGCGGTCGGCCTGGGCGGCGACGGCGGCCCGGAAGCCCTCGCTCAGCCGCGCCTGGCGAGCACCCTCGTCGAACGCTTCGGTCAGCACGTAGAGCAGGGAGTCGACGCGGGTGTTGCCGCCCAGCAGCATGCCGAGCATCTGGGCTCGGGCCACCGTGAGCGCGGTGCCGTCCGGCAGGCGCTCGGGCGTGCCGGCCGCCTCGCGGGCCCGAAGATGGGCGACGACGCGCTCCCAGGCCACCCACGCGTGCGGGTGGCGGTCGAAGAACTCGCGGTTCCGCTCCCGCATGCGCGCGTAGGTGGCCCGGTACACGCGGTCCGCGGGCCCCGTGAGCGGGGCGAGGCCGCCCGTGACGTGGCAGCGCGCGAGGCCCTCGGGGAACCAGGAGAGGTAGCTCAGCGTGCAGAAGCCCCCGAAGCTCTGGCCGAGCGTGGCCCACGCGTTCGCGCCGAGGGCGAGGCGGACCATCTCGGCGTCCGCGACGATGGAGGGCGCCCGCAGGTGCCCCAGGTACGCGGCCTGGGCCTCGGGGGACATTCCCGCGAGGGAAGCGACGGTGGCCGGGGTGGCGGCCCCCGTCCCGCGCTGGTCCAGCAGGAGCACCCGGAACCGCCCCGCGGCCTCCTTGAGCCAGCCGCCCAGGCGTGGGGGGCGGGCGGCGCCGCTGCCCGGACCGCCCTGCAGGTACAGGAGCCAGGGCAGGTCCGCCGACCCTGCCGCCGGTCCGCGCACCTCGCGCGCGACCACGCGGAGCGTGCCCGCGCCCCCGGGCCCGAGCCCCGTGGCGGACGCGTCCTTCGCCCGCGCCTGCTCGAGGGTGTCGGCGTGGTCGACGGGGACGGTGAACCGGTGGTCCACGATCACCGTGCCGTCGAAGAGCGTCGTCTGCGCGCCGCGCACGTGCTCCGCGGCCTCCCGGGGCGCGAAGCCGCGCGGGTCGCCGGGCGGGAGCCCCGAGGCGGCCCCGCCCCCGGAGACGGGGGAGCCGCCGTCGTGCGTCACAGCCCCCACCCGGACTCGGGCGCGCCCACCGAGACGACGCGGATGACGGGGTGACCGGCCTCGTCCGAGGCGTCGAGGTCGACGACCGCGTTGATGCCGTGGTCGAGGTCGCCGTCGTGGTCCTTGAGGACCTGGCGGACGGCCCACCAGCGGGCGCCGGTGAGCTCGAGCGGTGCGGGCACGGGGGGCGCTGTGGCCACGCGGAACAGCTCGGGGCCGCGCGCGGCGGCCGAGTCGTCGATGTCCTCGTGGTCGTCGAAGTACGCGTCGAGCGCGTCGGCCCAGTCGTCCGCAGAGAGGTCGCCGGAGAGCTCGGCCAGCCGCGCGTCCTGCTCGTCCCCGAACAGGCGCACCCGCTGGAACAGCGCGTTGCGCACCATCACGCGGAACACCGGCATGTTGTCCGTGAGGCGCGGGGGAGCGGGCGGGGCGATGGACTCCATGTCCTTGCGGAGCTCCTCGATGTCCCCGGCCACGAGGTCCTCCCACTCCTCGAGGAGGGAGGAGTCGGTCTGCTTGACCATCTCGTCGAGCCAGTCCAGCAGCACCTGCAGCTCGTCCGTGCGCGACTCCTGCGGCACCGTGTGGCGCAGCGCCTTCACGGCGTCCGTGAGGTAGCGCAGCAGCACGCCCTCGGAGCGGGCGATCCCGTAGAAGCGCACGTAGTCGCCGAAGCCCATGGCGCGCTCGAACATGTCCCGCACCACGGACTTCGGGGCGAGCTCGAACTCGGCGAGCCACGGGGCGTCCTTGCGGTACACCTCGAACTGCTGCTCGAGCAGCTCGGCGAGCGGCTGCGGGTACGTGACCTCCTCGAGGGCGGCCATGCGGTCGTTGTAGTCCATGCCCTCGGCCTTCATGGCGGCCACGGCCTCGCCCTTGGCCTTCTTCGCCTGGGCGGAGAGCACCTGGCGCGGCGGGTCGAGGGTCGCCTCGATCACGGAGACGACGTCGAGCGCGTGGTCCGGCTCGGCCGGGTCCAGGAGCTCGAGGGCGGCCAGGGCGAAGGGGGAGAGCGGCTGGTTGAGGGCGAAGTCCGCCTGCAGGTCCACCGTGAGGTCCACCGTGCGGCCCTCGGCGTCCGGCTCCGGGAGCTTCTCCACGATCCCCGCGGCGAGCAGCTCGCGGAAGATGCCGAGCGCCTGCCGCATCAGCGCCGCCTGGCGGGCCGGCGTCTCGTGCGTGCCGCGCAGCAGGCGCCGCACCGCGATCACGGGGTCCCCGGGCCGGTCCAGGATGTTCAGGAGCATGGAGTGGGTGAGCCGCATGCGGGAGGACAGCGGCTCCGGCTCGGCCGCCACGAGGCGCTCGAAGCTGGCCCGGCCCCACGAGACGAACCCCTGCGGCGGCGACTTCTTCTTCGCGCCCTTGAGGGACTGCTTCATGCGCTTCTCGCGCTCGGCCTCGTCCTTGACGGACGCGAACTTCGCGGCGGCCCTGCGCGCGGACGCGGCGTTCTCGATCACGTGCTCGGGGGCCTGGACCACCACGGTGCCCGAGGTGTCGTAGCCCGCGCGCCCGGCCCGTCCGGCGATCTGGTGGAACTCGCGGGCCTGGAGGAGGCGGGTCCGCTCGCCGTCGAACTTGGACAGCGCGGTGAGGAGCACGGTGCGGATCGGCACGTTGATCCCGACGCCGAGCGTGTCCGTGCCGCAGATGACCTTGAGCAGGCCGTCCTGCGCGAGCTTCTCCACGAGGCGCCGGTACTTCGGGAGCATGCCCGCGTGGTGCACGCCGATGCCCGCCCGCACGAGGCGGTTCAGGGTGTGGCCGAAGCCCGCGGAGAACCGGAAGCCGGCGATCCGCGCCGCGATGGCCTCCTTCTCCTCCTTCGTGGTCACGGAGATCGAGGTCAGCCCCTGGGCCGTCTCCACGGCGTCCAGCTGGGAGAAGTGCACCACGTACACGGGGGCCTGGCGGGTGGAGACGAGCTCCTCCACCTTCTCCTGCAGCGGGACCTCGGACCACTCGAAGCTCAGGGGGATCGGGCGCTCGGCGTGGGCGACGACGGCGGTCTCGCGGCCCGTGCGCTCGGTCAGGTCCGCGGTGAGGCGGCTCGTGTCGCCCAGGGTGGCGGACATGAGGAGGAACCGCGCCTGGGGGAGCTCCAGGAGCGGCAGCTGCCACGCCCAGCCGCGGGAGGGGTCCGCGTAGTAGTGGAACTCGTCCATGACCACGGTGCCGATGTCCATCCCCGAGCCCTCCCGCAGTGCGCGGTTGGCCAGGATCTCGGCGGTGCAGCAGATGATGGGGGCGTCACCGTTCACGGTGGAGTCGCCCGTGACCATGCCGACGTTCTCCGCGCCGAACACGTCCACGAGGGCGAAGAACTTCTCGGAGACGAGCGCCTTGATCGGCGCCGTGTAGTAGGAGACGCGCTCGTGCGCGAGGGCGTCGGCGTGGGCCCCGATGGCCACGAGTGACTTCCCGGAGCCCGTGGGGGTGGCGAGCACCACGTTGTGGCCCTGCACGAGCTCGAGGACGGCCTCCTCCTGCGCCGGGTACAGGGAGATCCCGCGCTCGTCCGTCCACGCGGTGAACGCCTCGAACACCGCGTCGGCGTCCGGGGACGCGTCCAGGGCGTCGAGGCGGGCGAGGAGGGCGGGCGGAGTCGTGGCGGAGGCGGGAGCGGGGGCAGAGGAAGTCATCCCGCCCAGGGTATCGGCGCCGGCCGGGGTCACCAGCCGCGCTCGGCCCACTCCGGCAGGTGCGGCCGCTCGTCGCCGAGCGTGGTCGAGTCGCCGTGGCCGGGGTGGACGTGCGTGTCGTCGTCGTAGACGTCGAAGAGGCGCGCGGTGACGTCGGCGAGCAGGGAGGCGAACCGCTCCGGATCCTTCTCCGTGCTGCCCACGCCGCCGGGGAAGAGGGAGTCTCCGGTGAAGAGCAGGGTCGCCTCGTCGGGGCCGGGCTCGTAGGCCAGGGCGATCGAGCCCGGGGTGTGGCCGCGCAGGGCGATCACGTCGAGCACGAGGCCGTCCACGGCGATCCGGTCGCCCTGGCCGACGGCCCGGTCGATCTGCACGCCGGACTCCTCGGCGATGGCGGCGGCGTCGTCGGCCCCGGCGTAGAGGACCGCCTCCTCGTGGGCCCCGGCGACCTCGGCGAGCGCCCGGACGTGGTCCCAGTGGCGGTGCGTCGTGACGATCGCCGCGAGCCAGGTCTCGCACGGGGTGTCGACGTCGGCCGAGGCCAGCAGCGCCTCGATCGCGTCCGCGTCGTCTGCGGCGTCGATCAGCACCTGTGCTCCCGTCGTCTTGGAGGTCAGGAGGTACACGTCGTTGTCCATCGCGGAGACGGGGCGGACGCGCACGGAGATTCCCGGCAGGTCGTGCAGGACGCGGTTCTTCGAGGTCGCGGGCATGCGGACCAGTGTGGCCGAAAGGCCCCGGAGGCGCCAGGGGCGGACCGGCTCCGCCGCGCGGGGAGTCCCCCTGCCGTGTCCGGTGCCCCGCCTACACTGGCCGGGTGCCGAAGAACACCGCCCCCACCCCGTCCACCGCCGCCCCCGAGTCCGCTTCCGGGCCCGCCGTCGAGCCGGAGCGTGCCGGGCTCGCGTCCGGCCACGGCCGCCTCGCGCAGGCCGGCGCCGAGCGGGACCGCATCGTCGTGAAGGGCGCGCGCGAGCACAACCTGAAGAACGTGGACGTGTCCATCCCGCGGGACGCCATGGTGGTCTTCACGGGCCTGTCCGGCTCGGGCAAGTCCTCCCTCGCGTTCGACACGATCTTCGCCGAGGGCCAGCGGCGCTACGTGGAGTCGCTCTCCTCGTACGCGCGCATGTTCCTGGGCCGCGTGGACAAGCCGGACGTGGACTTCATCGAGGGCCTGTCCCCGGCGGTCTCCATCGACCAGAAGTCCACCAACCGCAACCCGCGCTCCACGGTGGGCACCATCACCGAGATCTACGACTACATGCGTCTGCTCTGGGCCCGCGTCGGCGTGGCCCACTGCCCCGTGTGCGGGGAGCCCGTGAGCCGCCAGACCCCGCAGCAGATCGTGGACCAGCTCGAGGAGCTGCCCGAGCGCACCCGCTTCCAGGTGCTGGCCCCCGTGGTCCGCGGCCGCAAGGGCGAGTTCGTGGACCTCTTCGCCCAGCTGACCACGCAGGGCTTCGCCCGCGCGGTGGTGGACGGGGAGACGGTCCAGCTCTCCGACCCGCCCACGCTGAAGAAGCAGAACAAGCACACCATCGCCGTCGTGGTGGACCGCCTGGCCATGAAGGAGGGCATCCGCCAGCGCCTCACGGACTCCGTGGAGACCGCGCTGAAGATCGCGGACGGCCTCGTGGCGGTCGAGTTCGTGGACGTGGAGGTCGAGGAGCAGAAGGGCAAGAAGAACACGGGGGAGTGGGGCGGCAAGGACGCCGAGGGCAACCCGCGCTTCCGCACGTTCTCGGAGAAGCTCAGCTGCCCCAACGGGCACGAGCAGACCGTGGACGAGATCGAGCCGCGCTCCTTCTCCTTCAACAACCCCTTCGGCGCGTGCCCCGAGTGCACCGGCATCGGCTCGCGCCTGCAGGTGGACCCGGACCTCGTGGTCCCCAACGACGAGCTGTCCATCCGCGAGGGCGCGATCGTCCCGTGGTCGCTCGGCAAGTCCACCTCGGACTACTGGCTGCGCGTGCTCGGCGGGCTGGCCACGGAGATGCGGTTCTCGCTCGACGCCCCGTGGCACGCGCTCACGGCGGAGCAGCAGGACGCGGTGCTCCACGGCAAGGACTTCAAGGTCGAGGTGTCCTTCCGCAACCGCTTCGGCCGCGAGCGCCGCTACACCACGGGCTTCGAGGGCGTCCTCCCGTACGTGATGCGCAAGCACGGGGAGACCGAGTCGGACGGAGCGCGGGAGCGCTACGAGTCCTTCATGCGCGAGATCCCCTGCCCCGTGTGCAAGGGCGCGCGCCTGAACCCCACCGTGCTCAACGTGCTCGTGGGCGGCAAGTCCATCGCCGAGGCGACCGCCCTGCCCATGCGGGACGCCCTCGAGTTCCTCGAGGGGCTCACCCTCACGGACCGCGAGCGGCAGATCGCGGACCAGGTGCTCAAGGAGATCCTCGCCCGCCTCGCGTTCCTCCTCGACGTGGGCCTGGAGTACCTGAACCTCGAGCGCCCCGCGGGCACGCTCTCCGGCGGCGAGGCGCAGCGCATCCGCCTGGCCACCCAGATCGGCTCGGGGCTCGTGGGCGTGCTCTACGTCCTGGACGAGCCCTCCATCGGCCTGCACCAGCGGGACAACCGCCGGCTGATCGACACGCTGCTGCGCCTGCGCGACCTCGGCAACACGCTGATCGTGGTGGAGCACGACGAGGACACGATCGCCGAGGCCGACTGGATCGTGGACATCGGCCCCCGCGCCGGCGAGCGGGGCGGCGAGGTCGTGCACTCCGGCTCCCTCGAGGAGCTCAAAGCGAACACGCACTCCGTGACCGGCGACTACCTCGCGGGCCGGCGCTCGATCGCGGTCCCCGAGCGGCGCCGGCCCCTGGACAGGAACCGCAAGCTGACCGTCAAGGGCGCCCAGGAGAACAACCTGCAGAACGTGTCCGTGGACATCCCGCTGGGCGTGCTCACCGCCGTCACCGGCGTCTCCGGCTCGGGCAAGTCCACGCTCATCAACGAGATCCTCTACAAGGTGCTGGCCAACCGGCTCAACGGCGCCAAGATGGTGCCCGGCCGGCATCGCACGGTGGCGGGCCTCGAGCACCTGGACAAGGTGGTGCACGTGGACCAGAGCCCCATCGGCCGCACGCCGCGCTCCAACCCGGCCACCTACACCGGCGTGTTCGACGCGATCCGCAAGCTCTTCGCGGAGACCCCGGAGGCGAAGGTGCGCGGCTACCAGCAGGGCCGGTTCTCCTTCAACATCAAGGGCGGGCGCTGCGAGGCGTGCGCGGGCGACGGCACGCTGAAGATCGAGATGAACTTCCTGCCGGACGTCTACGTCCCGTGCGAGGTGTGCCACGGCGCCCGGTACAACCGCGAGACCCTCGAGGTGCTCTACAAGGGCAAGAACATCGCCGAGGTCCTGGACATGCCGATCGAGGAGGCCGCGCAGTTCTTCAGCGCGTACACCCGCATCTCGCGCTACCTGGACACCCTCGTGGACGTCGGCCTGGGCTACGTGCGCCTCGGGCAGCCGGCCACCACGCTCTCCGGCGGCGAGGCCCAGCGGGTCAAGCTCGCCGCGGAGCTGCAGAAGCGCTCCAACGGCCGCTCCATCTACGTGCTGGACGAGCCCACCACGGGCCTGCACTTCGAGGACATCCGCAAGCTGCTGCAGGTGCTGCAGTCGCTCGTGGACAAGGGCAACACCGTGCTCACCATCGAGCACAACCTGGACGTCATCAAGTGCGCGGACCACGTGATCGACCTCGGACCCGAGGGCGGGTCCGGGGGCGGCACGATCGTCGCCACGGGCACCCCGGAGGACGTCGCGAAGGTCGCGGAGAGCCACACCGGCCGGTTCCTCGCCGAGCTCCTGGCGTAGCATGACCCGATTCCCGACCACACGCTGAAGGGCGGAGACACCATGGCCACCTCGGAGCCCATCCGCCGGTCCGCGGCGGCGTTCCTGCGTCTGTCGTGCCGGCCGGAGGTGACCGGCCTCGAGAACGTTCCCGCGTCCGGGCCGTTCATCCTCGCCTCCAACCACCTCTCCTTCTTCGACTCCGTGATCCTCCAGGCGCTCGCCCCGCGCCCGGTCGCGTTCTTCGCCAAGGCGGAGTACTTCACGGGCGCCGGGCCCCGAGGCCGCGCCCAGAGGTGGTTCTTCGACGCCGTCGGATCGATCCCCGTGGAGCGCGGGGAGCAGGCGGCCTCCGTCGCGGCCCTGGACCAGCTGGTGGGCCTGATCGAGGCCGGCCAGGGCGTGGGCATCTACCCCGAGGGCACCCGCAGCCGCGACGGGCGCCTCTACCGCGGACGCACGGGCGCGGCATGGCTCGCGCTCACCACGGGCGCCCCCGTGGTCCCGGTCGGCCTGCGCGGCACCGAGGGCCTCCAGCCCCCCGGCACCAACGGGTTCCGCCCGCACCGCTTCACCCTCGCGGCAGGCGAGCCGCTCGACTTCGGGCACCCCGGCCGCCGGCACGCCCTGCCGCAGCGGCGCGAGGCCACCGAGGCGATCATGGCCGCGATCGCCGCGCTCTCCGGCCAGGAGCGCGTGGACACGTACAACGCCGCGCCGTCGTCGGACCAGGGCGCCCGTGGCTGATCCGTCCACCTACCGCCCCGCGCCGGGCGAGATCTCCACGTCCCCGGGCGTGTACCGCTTCCGGGACGCGGACGGCCGCGTCGTCTACGTGGGCAAGGCGAAGAACCTCCGGTCGCGCCTGAGCTCCTACTTCCAGGACCCGGCCCGGCTGGCCACCAAGACCCGCACCATGGTCTTCACCGCGGCCGCCGTGGAGTGGACCGTGGTGGGCTCGGAGCTCGAGGCGCTGCAGCTCGAGTACACCTGGATCAAGCAGTACCGGCCCCGCTTCAACATCATGTACCGGGACGACAAGTCCTACCCCTACCTCGCCGTGACCATGAACGAGCAGTTCCCGCGCGTGCAGGTGATGCGTGGGGACAAGCGGCCCGGCGTGAAGTACTTCGGGCCCTTCCACCCCGCCAAGGCCATCCGCGAGACCGTGGACCTCATGCTGCGCGTCTTTCCCGTGCGCACGTGCTCCGCGGGGGTGTTCCGGCGCGCGCAGGCCCAGGACCGCCCGTGCCTGCTCGGCTACATCGGCAAGTGCTCCGCCCCGTGCGTGGGGCGGATCAGCCCGGCCGAGCACCGCGAGCTCGCACAGGACTTCTGCGACTTCATGGCCGGGGACGCGACCCGCTTCATCCGCGAGCTCGAGGCGGCCATGGGGGACGCCGTCGCGGACCTGCGCTACGAGGACGCCGCCCGCCTGCGCGACGACGTCGCCGCCCTGCGCCGCGTGTTCGAGCGCAACGCCGTGGTGCTCCCGGAGAACACCGAGGCGGACATCTTCGCCCTCCACTCGGACGAGCTGGAGACCGCCGTGCAGGTGTTCCACATCCGCCAGGGCCGCATCCGCGGCCAGCGGGGCTGGGTCATGGACCGCGTGGAGGACGTGGGGGAGGACGTCATGGTGGAGGAGCTGCTCAAGCAGGTCTACGGCGACGCCGCGGACACCGAGCGGATCCCCGCCGAGGTCCTCGTGCCCGTGATGCCGAGCGAGGCGGAGCAGCTGACCGAGTGGCTCTCCGGGCTGCGCGGGGCCCGGGTCTCCATCCGCGTCCCGCAGCGCGGCGCCAAGCAGGACCTCCTGGGCACGGTGCGCCAGAATGCGGAGATGGCCCTCGGCCTCCATAAGTCGCGCCGCACGGGGGACCTCACCGCGCGCTCGGCCGCCCTGACCGAGCTGCAGGAGGCCCTGGAGATCGCCGAACCCCTGCTGCGCATCGAGTGCTACGACATCTCGCACTCGCAGGGCACCGACGTGGTCGGCTCGATGGTGGTCATGGAGGACGGCCTGGCCAAGAAGAAGGACTACCGCCGCTTCAACGTCACCGGTGAGGCAGCGCGGGACGACACCGCGTCCCTGCGGGACGTGCTGCGCCGCCGGTTCTCCCGGCTCGCCGCCGAACGCCGCGAGGGCGTGCCCCTGACGGGGCAGATCGCCGAGGACGGCGAGACCGGGTCGGAGGAGCGCCGGTTCGCGTACCCGCCCTCGCTCGTCGTCGTCGACGGCGGCGCTCCCCAGGTGGCGGCCGCGGCCGAGGTGCTCGCCGAGCTCGGCCTCGAGGACCTCCCCGTGGTCGGCCTCGCCAAACGGCTCGAGGAGGTGTGGCTGCCCGGGGACGAGTTCCCCCTGGTCCTGCCGCGCAGCTCCGAGGGGCTGTTCCTGCTGCAGCGCATCCGCGACGAGTCCCACCGGTTCGCCATCGCCGGCCACCGCTCCCGGCGGACGAAGGGCATGACCGCCTCCGTCCTGGACGAGGTGCCCGGCCTGGGCCCCGCCAAGCGCCAGGCGCTGCTCACCCACTTCGGCTCGACGGAGCGCATGCGGGCGGCCGGCATCGAGGGGCTCACGGAGGTGGCCGGCATCGGACCCCGCCTCGCCGAGGCCGTGCACACGGCGCTGACGGCGTCGGCACCGGCGCCCGCAGACCCCTCTGTCGCGTCCGCCCCGGCGGATACAGTGACCCCATGACCGCTCCGAGTCTGCAGCCCGAGAAGCCCCCGTCCCCCGAGGTCGTCGTCATCACGGGCATGGCCGGCGCCGGCCGCACGACCGCGGCCCACGCCCTCGAGGACCACGGCTGGTACGTGGTCGAGAACATGCCCCCGCAGCTCTTCGTCACCCTCGCGGACCTTGTGGCCCGCTCTCCCGAGGCGTTCGCGCGCGTGGCCATCGTGGTGGACATGCGCTCCCGCACGTACGTGGAGGCGCTGTGGACCGCGCTCCAGCAACTCGAGAACAACGGCGTGGAGTTCCGCATGGTCTACCTCGAGGCGGAGGACGAGGTGCTCGTGCGCCGCTTCGAGGCGGGCCGCCGCCCTCATCCGCTGCAGGGCAACGCCCGGCTCCTCGACGGGATCCAGGCGGAGCGGGAGGTCCTCGCGGACCTGCGCGCCCGCGCCGACGTCGTGGTGGACACCTCGAACCTGAACGTGCACGGGCTGGCCACGGAGATCACCCAGCTCTTCTCCGAGTCCGGCACCATCACCCTACGCCTGAACATCATGAGCTTCGGGTTCAAGTACGGACTCCCCGCGGACGCCAACTTCGTGGCGGACATGCGCTTCATCCCCAACCCGCACTGGGTGCCCGAGCTGCGCCCGTTCACGGGCCGCGAGGAGCAGGTCTCGGACTACGTGCTGCAGCAGCCGGGCGTGCAGGAGTTCCTCTCCGCGTACACGGCGGCCCTCGTCCCCGCCTTCGAGGGGTACCGCCGCGAGAACAAGCACTATGCGACCCTCGCTGTCGGGTGCACCGGCGGCAAGCACCGCTCGGTGGCGGTCGTGGAGGAGCTGGCCCGCCGGCTGGCCCAGCGCCCGCACGTGAGCGTGCACGTGCAGCACCGGGACGTGGGCCGCGAATGACGTCCCCCCTCACGGGCCAGCTGCCCCTGCCCCCCGGATCCGACGGCCGCGGGGGAGTGCGCACCCCGGGCGCCGCCCGCCCCGGCGTGCGGGTCACCGCCCTCGGGGGCGGCCACGGCCTCTACGCCTCCCTCTCCGCGCTGCGGCTCGTGGCCGGCCACCTCACGGCCGTCGTCACGGTGGCCGACGACGGCGGCTCCTCCGGCACGATCCGCAAGGAGATGGCGGTCCTGCCGCCCGGGGACCTCCGCATGGCGCTGGCCGCCCTGTGCGACGACACGGACTGGGGCCGCACGTGGGCGCAGGTGATGCAGCACCGCTTCCGCTCCACCGAGGTGCCCGCCCATGAGGCGACGCTGGACAACCACGCGCTCGGCAACCTGTTGATCGTCGCGCTCTGGGAGCTGCTCGGCGACCCCGTGGACGGGCTGCGCTGGGCCGGCGCGCTCCTGCGCGCCCACGGGGAGGTCCTGCCGATCTCCCGCACGCCCCTGACGATCGAGGGCGACGTGCTCAGCTCCGACGCCGAGGGCCGGCTGCGCACGCGCCGTGTCGAGGGGCAGGTGGCGCTGGCTCGGGCCGCGCTCGAGGGGCGCGTCACGGGCGTACGCCTCAACCCTTCGGACGCCGTGCCCGCCCCCGAGGCGCTGTCCGCCATCGAGCTGGCCGACTGGGTCGTCATCGGCCCCGGATCCCTCTACACGTCCGTCCTGCCGCACCTGCTCATGGCGGACGTGCGGGCGGCCCTGAGCGCCACGCCCGCGCGTCGCCTGTACCTCATGAACCTGCACACCGGGACGCAGGAGACCACGGGCCTCACCCACGCCGACCACCTCGCCGTGCTGCACTCCCACGCCCCCGACCTGCGGCTCGACGTCGTGATCGCGGACGCGGACGCGGTCCAGGACCGCGCCGAGGTCGTGCGGGCCGCCCGCCGCATGGGCGCGCGCGTCGTCTTCAGTAGAGTGGGCAGTGCCCTCGACCCGCAGGTCCACGACCCGCTGCGCCTGGCCGTGGCGATCGACGAGGCCATGACCGACTGATCGCGTCGGCGGCGGCCGCCCATCCGGGCGCAGACCCCAGAAGGAGGCCGAGCGTGGCCCTGACCATGACCCTGAAGGAAGAGCTGGCGCGCGTGCCGGTGGGCTCGACGTCCGAGCGGCGGGCGGAGACCGCCGCCATGCTCCGGTTCGCCGGGGGGCTGCACCTCGTCTCCGGCCGCGTGGTCATCGAGGCCGAGCTGGACCACGGGGCGAGCGCCCGCCGCCTCCGGGCCGCGATCACGGAGCTGTACGGCCACACGACCGAGATCGTGGTGGTCTCGGGCGGGAACCTGCGCCGGGGCCAGCGCTACGTCATCCGCGTGGTGCGGGGCGGCGGGGACCTCGCGCGGCAGTCCGGGCTGCTGGACCTTCGCGGCCGCCCCGTGCGGGGCCTGCCGGCGGTGCTCGTGAACGGCACCCGCGGGGACACCGCCGCCGTGTGGCGCGGCGCCCTGCTCGCCCACGGCTCGCTCACGGAGCCCGGCCGCTCCGCCGCCCTCGAGGTCACCACGCCCGGCCCGGAGGCAGCCCTCGCCCTCGTCGGCGCCGCGCGGCGCCTCGGCGTCGGCGCCAAGGCCCGCGAGGTCCGCCAGGCGGACCGCGTCGTCGTGCGGGACGGCGAGGGGATCGCGACCCTCCTGACGGCGGTGGGCGCGGAGCAGACCGCCACGCTGTGGCAGGAGCGGCGCGAGCGCAAGGAGGTCCGGGCCACGGCCAACCGGCTCGCCAACTTCGACGACGCCAACCTGCGCCGCTCGGCCCAGGCCGCCGTCGCCGCCGGGGCCCGCGTGGAGCGCGCCCTCGAGATCCTCGGCGCAGACGTGCCGGACCACCTGCTCGAGGCCGGACGCCTCCGGATCGCCCACAAGGAGGCCTCCCTCGACGAGCTCGGCCGCCTCGCGGACCCGCCCATGACGAAGGACGCGATCGCCGGTCGCATCCGCCGCCTCCTGGCGATGGCCGACAAGCGGGCCGCGGAGCAGGGACTGCCGGGGGCCTCCCCCACCGGATCCTGAACCCCGGATCCAGCGCACCGATCCCGCGCTCCGGATCCCGAGCGCCGGATCCCGAGTGCCGGGGCGGTGGGCCATGGCGCCGCAGGGCCCCGCGCTACCAGAATGGTGGTGTACGGAATACGCCGCCGAGAGGCGGAGTTCGCACCAGGTGACGGCCACGGGCGCCCCGCCCGCGGTCCCGCCGACGAAGGAGGAAGCATGACGGAGTACGTTCTGCCGGAGCTGGACTACGACTACGCCGCCCTGGAGCCGCACATCTCTGCGCGCATCATGGAGCTGCACCACTCGAAGCACCACGCCACCTACGTGAAGGGCGCCAACACGGCGCTCGAGAAGCTCGCCGCCGCCCGCGACGCCGAGGACTTCTCCGCCGTCAACCAGCTCTCCAAGGACCTGGCGTTCAACCTCGGCGGCCACACGAACCACTCGATCTTCTGGAAGAACCTCTCCCCGGAGGGCGGCGACAAGCCCACGGGCGAGCTCGCCGCCGCGATCGACGATCACTTCGGCTCGTTCGAGAAGTTCCAGGCGCACTTCACCGCCGCCGCCCTCGGCATCCAGGGCTCCGGCTGGGCCGTGCTGGCCTACGAGCCCATCGGCGGCAACCTGGTCATCGAGCAGTTCTACGACCAGCAGAACGGCGTCCCCGTGGCGACCATCCCGCTGTTCCAGCTGGACATGTGGGAGCACGCCTTCTACCTGGACTACCAGAACGTGAAGGCCGACTACGTGAAGGCGGTCTGGAACATCGTGAACTGGGCCGACGTCCAGGACCGCTTCGAGGCGGCCCGCTCCGGCGCCCGCGGCCTCGTCCTCCCGGCCTGACCCGCCCGACCCCGCAGCGCGAAGGGCGGCGCGCATCCTCCTCCACGGAGGCGTGAGCGCCGCCCTTCGGCGTGTGCGGACGCAGGAACCCGAAGATCCCGAACCCCCAGAGCCAGATCGACAAGAGGGAACCCCATGACCAAGATCGCCATCAACGGATACGGCCGCATCGGACGCAACGCTGTCCGCGTGCTCCTCGAACAGGGCCACGACGACCTCGAGCTGGTCGCGGTGAACGACCTCGCGAGCACGGAGGACCTCTTCTGGCTCACCAAGTACGACACCATCCTCGGCCGATTCCCGGGCGAGCTGGAGCTCACCGACAAGGGCTTCCGCATCAACGGCAAGGAGGTGGCCTTCTTCTCCGAGAAGGACCCCTCCGCGCTGCCGTGGGGCGAGCTCGGCGTGGACGTCGTGGTGGAGTGCACGGGCATCTTCACCACGGGCCCGAAGGCCAAGGCCCACCTGGACGCGGGCGCCAAGAAGGTCCTGCTCTCCGCACCCGGCAAGGAGGTCGACGGCACCTTCGTGATGGGCGTCAACGAGGAGGACTACGACTCGGCGTCCATGGACATCGTCTCCAACGCGTCCTGCACCACCAACTGCCTGGCCCCCATGGTCAAGGTGCTCAACGACGAGTTCGGCATCGTCGACGGCATCATGACCACGATCCACGCGTACACGGGCGACCAGAACCTGCACGACAACGTGCACAAGAAGGACCGCCGCCGTGCCCGCGCCGCCGCGCAGAACATGGTCCCCACCTCGACCGGCGCCGCCAAGGCGATCGGCGAGGTCATCCCGGAGCTCAAGGGCAAGCTGGACGGATTCGCGATGCGCGTGCCGACCATCACCGGCTCCGCCACCGACCTCACCGTCGAGCTGACCCGCCACGTGGAGGTCGAGGAGGTCAACGAGGCCTTCCGCAGGGCGGCCGAGTCCGAGCGCCTCAAGGGCCGCCTCGTGTACTCCGAGGACCCGATCGTCTCCTCGGACATCGTGACCTCCCCGGCCGCGTGCACCTTCGACGCTCCCCTGACGAAGTCCATCGGCCA
Organism: Micrococcus antarcticus; assembly: GCF_044872765.1. Classification (NCBI taxonomy): domain Bacteria; kingdom Bacillati; phylum Actinomycetota; class Actinomycetes; order Micrococcales; family Micrococcaceae; genus Micrococcus; species Micrococcus antarcticus. The sequence continues at coordinate 417,604 of NZ_CP085253.1, forward strand.
GACCGTGAAGATCATCGGCTGGTACGACAACGAGTACGGCTACACGTGCCAGCTCATGGACATGGCGTCCCACATGGGCCGCCAGCTCTGACCTGCTGAGCACCCCCGACGGCCCGGCCCGGTGGCATACCACCGGGCCGGGCCGTCTGCCTAGATGTGATGTCCAGGGAGGTTGTTGAGCCTGGTGGCAGGCACGGCGCCGATCGCGGAGTGGACGCGATGATGATTGTAGAAGTGCAGCCATCCAGGCAACGCGGCCCTGCGCTCCGTCTCTGAGCTGTAGAACCGGGCGTAGGCCCACCCGTCAGCGAGCGTGCGATGGAACCGCTCAATCTTCCCGTTCGTCTGCGGCCGGTAGGGCCGAGTCCGCTTGGGCTTGATCCCGAGCTCGGTGCAGGCATCACGCCAGGCATGCGAGCGGTAGGCCGAGCCGTTGTCCGAGAGCACCCGCTCCACCTCCACGCCCAGGCGCGCGAAGTGGGCGACCGCGCGGCGCAACACCGCGATGGCCGTCTGGCTGCGTTCATCGGAGTGCATCTCGACATAGGCGAAGCGGGAGTGATCATCGATCACGGTGTGCAGAAAGCCCACCCCGAGCCGGGGCTGGTATCGGGCATCACGGGTTCCTTCACGGTCTGCGGTCGCCGCGCGGTGCTTCAGGCCCTGCTGGCGCCCGACGAATCGGTGTCCGCCCCCGTCGGGGATGCGCCCGAACTTGGTGACGTCGACGTGGATCAGCGAGCCGGGGTGGGGGTGCTCGTAGCGGCGGATCGGCTCGCCGGTGACCCGGTCCAGACGGGCGAGGCGGTTGATCCGGCAGCGCACGAGCACGGCATGGACGGTGGAGGCCGGCATCCTGAGTTCTCCGGCGATCTGTGCCGGCCCCAGGCGTCGGCGCCATCGGGCGGCCACGATCTGTTTCACCACCGCCTGCGGTGTTCTGGTCGGCATCGTGGACGGCCGGCTGGACCGGTCTGCCATCCCTGCAGGTCCCTCGGCCCGGAAGCGTGTGGCCCATTTGCGTGCGGTGGGTGGGGAGACCATGAACATCTTGGCCGCGGTGGCGACCGGCCAGTGTTCCTCGACGATGAGCTTGGCCAGGCGTAGGCGGGCGCGAGGGGTCAGGGCGGCGTTAGCGTGGGACATGAAGGCCTTCTGTTCGCGTGAGCGGTTTCTCGACAACTCCACTCTCGCAACAGGAGGCCTTCGCCTGTCAGCTGTTCACGCAACAACGTCCCTGGACATCACACCTAGACTGACCACGTACGCGCACGACGCACCCCAGGAGGCCCGCATGACCGCCCAGACCCTGACCGACCTGCTCGAGGCCGGCGTCGCCGGACGCACCGTGCTCATCCGCTCGGACCTCAACGTCCCGCTGGACGGACAGACCGTCACCGACGACGGCCGCATCCGCGCCTCCCTCCCGGCCGTCAAGGCCCTCGCCGACGCCGGCGCCCGCGTCGTCGTGATGGCGCACCTCGGCCGCCCCCAGGGGGAGCCGGACCCGAAGTACTCCCTGAAGCCCGTCGCCGCCCGCATGGGCGAGCTGCTCGGCGTCCCCGTCGCGCTGGCCGAGGACGTCACCGGCCCCTCCGCGCGTCAGAAGGCCGCGGGCCTGGAGGACGGCCAGGTCCTCCTGCTCGAGAACGTCCGCTTCGACGCCCGGGAGACCTCCAAGGACGACGCCGAGCGCGCCGAGCTGGCCTCCGAGATGGCGGCCCTCGCGGGCGAGGACGGCGCGTACGTGGGCGACGCCTTCGGCGCGGTGCACCGCAAGCACGCCTCCGTCTTCGACATCGCCTCCCAGCTGCCCGCCCACCAGGGCCCGCTCGTGGCCGCGGAGCTCGAGGTCCTGACGCGCCTCACCGCCGACCCGGAGCGCCCCTACGTCGTGGCGCTCGGCGGCTCCAAGGTCTCGGACAAGCTCGCCGTGATCGAGAACCTGCTGGACACCGCGGACGTCCTGCTCATCGGCGGCGGCATGCTCTTCACCTTCCTCAGGGCCCAGGGCCACGAGGTCGGCGCCTCCCTCCTCGAGGAGGACCAGCTGGAGACCGTCCGCGGATACCTCGAACGCTCGGGCAAGGACGCCGCCGAGATCGTCCTGCCCACCGACATCGTCATGGCCTCCGGCTTCGCGGCCGACGCCGAGCACGAGGTGCTGCCCGCCGACGCCCTCACCACGGGGGCGCACGGCGCCTCCGCCCTGGGGCTGGACATCGGCCCCGCCACCGCGGAGGCGTTCGCGGAGCAGGTCCGCGAGGCGAAGACCGTGTTCTGGAACGGCCCCATGGGCGTGTTCGAGTTCCCCGCCTTCGCCGAGGGCACCCGCGCCGTGGCGCAGGCGCTCACGGACGTGACGCGCGACGGCGGCCTCTCCGTGGTGGGCGGCGGCGACTCCGCCGCGGCCGTGCGTTCCCTCGGCTTCGAGGACGAGGCCTTCGGCCACATCTCCACCGGAGGCGGCGCCTCCCTCGAGTACCTCGAGGGCAAGGAGCTGCCCGGCGTCAGCGCCCTGCAGGGCGGGACGGAGGCCTGAGCATGGCCCCGGCGCGCACCCCGCTGATCGCGGGCAACTGGAAGATGAACATGGACCACCGCGAGGCGGTCACCCTGGTGCAGCGTCTCGCCTGGCTGCTGCAGGACGCCGGCCACGAGCAGGAGCACGTGGAGGCCGCGGTGTTCCCGCCCTTCACCGACCTGCGCGCGGTCCAGACCCTCGTCACGGGGGACCGCATCGAGCTCGCCTATGGCGCGCAGGACCTCTCCCCGGAGGACTCCGGCGCGTACACCGGCGACGTCTCGGGCGCGTTTCTGAACTCGCTCGGCTGCGCCTACGCGATCGTCGGGCACTCCGAGCGCCGCACGATCCACGGCGAGGACGACGCCCTCGTGGCGCGCAAGGCCGCCGCCGCGCTGCGCCACGGGCTCGCCCCCGTGGTCTGCGTGGGCGAGGGCCTCGAGGTCCGGCAGGCCGGCCGTCACGTCGAGCACACCGTGGAGCAGCTGCGCGGCTCCCTCGCGGGGCTCTCCGCCGAGGACGCCGCGCGCATCGTCGTCGCCTACGAGCCCGTGTGGGCCATCGGCACCGGCGAGGTCGCGAGCGCCGGGGACGCCCAGGAGATGTGCGCGGCGCTGCGCGCGGAGGTCGCCCGCATCCACGGCGACGACGTCGCCGCCGGGATGCGCCTGCTCTACGGCGGCTCGGTGAAGTCCTCGAGCGCCCCCGAGCTGCTCGCCCAGCCGGACGTGGACGGCGCCCTCGTGGGCGGCGCCAGCCTCGACGCGGACGAGTTTGCTAGGATCGTCCGGTTCGACGCGGCCGCCTGAGCGGGCGCGCGGACGAGATGACCTTCGGAGCCGGTCCCGGTGCGTGACGCCCGGGGCCGGGCCGTGACCCTAAGGAGCGGACCGTGGACGTCCTGACCCCCATCCTGCAGATCCTCGTCGTGGTGCTCAGCGTGGTGATCGTCCTCCTGGTGCTCCTGCACAAGGGGCGCGGCGGCGGCGTGTCGGACATGTTCGGCGGTGGCGTGACCACGTCGATGAGCTCCTCGGGCTCTGCGCAGCGCCTCCTGACCCGAGTGACGGTGGCATCCGTGATCCTGTGGGGCGCGTCGATCATCGCCATCGGTCTCATCGGCCGCCTCAGCATCGACTCCTGAACCCCGGCCCGGCCACGCCCCGCCGAGACGAGGACCCCGCGATCCGCCATGGATCGCGGGGTCCTGTCGCGTCGGGAGCCTCGCGTGTCCGGGGCCGCCGAGCTCCCCGTCAGCGCTCGCTCGCCTGCACCGCGGAGAGGTCGGCGAGGGGCAGGCCCTCGTGGAGCACGGCGCCGAACACCTCGTCCGGGTCGAGGCGGCGCAGCTCCTCGGCCAGGCAGTCCTGGTCGGAGCGGCGGGGCAGCGCGATGCGCTGCACGGGGCGGCCCTGCTGGTAGAGCCGGGCCACCTGGGACTGCGAGCGTGAGAGGACGACGTCGCCCTCGGGGCGGCGCAGCCGCACGGACCGGATCCCGCGCCCGACCTTGGAGTGTGCGATGGTCACGGGGATCCGCAGGCCCAGCGTGAGCCATGAGGCCAGCAGGAGCGTGCTGGGGGAGTCCGGGGCGCCGTCCACGCTCACGGAGGTCAGGCTCCGCGCGTCGAGGTTGTCCAGGATCCCGGCCACCTGGATGCGCCACAGCGTCAGGCGGGTCCAGGCCAGGTCCGTGTCCCCGTCGCGGTGGCCGGCGCGCAGGTCCCACAGCGCGGACTCGGCGTGGGCGGAGGCGCCCGAGTCGGTGATGCGCCGGTGGGCGAGGCGGCCCAGCGGCGTGGCGGAGGGCACCGCGGGCGGCAGGCCCGGCCACCACGCCACGATCGGGGCGTCGGGCAGCAGGAGCGCCCCCACGAGGGACTCGTCGGCCTGCGCGTTGTCCCCGGTGCACCACAGGATCACGACGTCGGACGCGCCGGCGTCCCCGCCCACGCGGATCTCCGCGTCGAGGCGGGTCGGCGCAGCGGGGTCGCCGAGCGCGAGCACGATGATCCGGCAGGGATGCTCCAGCGAGGCCGCGTTGGCGGCCTCGAGGGCGGACTCGATGCCGGCGTCGTCGGTGCTGATCACGAGGGTGAGCACGCGGCCGAGGGCCACGACTCCGCCCTTCTCCCGCAGGCGGGTGAGGCGCTTGGCCACGTGGGAGGTGGTGGTGTCCTGCATGCTGATCCTCACGGCCGCCTCCATGCTCGTCCGTCGCGGGCCATGAGGGCGTCCGCCGAGGGCGGACCCCACGTCCCGGGCGCGTAGGGCTCGGGCTGCGCGTCGAGGGAGGCCCAGTGCTCCTCGAACGGGTCCACGATGCGCCAGGACTGCTCCACCTCCGCCTGCCGCGGGAACAGCGGAGGCTCGCCCAGCAGGACGTCCAGGATGAGGCGCTCGTAGGCCTCGGGGGAGTCCTCGGTGAACGCGTGGCCGTAGCCGAAGTCCATGGTCACGTCGCGGACCTCGGACTGGGTGCCGGGCACCTTGGAGCCGAAGCGGATGGTCACGCCCTCGTCCGGCTGCACGCGGATGACGATCACGTTCTGCCCGTACTCGTCCCCGGCGTGCACCGGGAACAGCAGGTGCGGGGGCTTCTTGAACACGACGGCGATCTCCGTGACCCGCCGGCCGAGGCGCTTGCCCGCCCGCAGGTAGAACGGCACGCCCTGCCAGCGGCGCGTGTGGATGCCCACCTTGAGGGCCGCGAAGGTCTCCGTGGTCGAGGCCGGGTTGAACCCCTCCTCGTCGAGGAAGCCCGTGACCTTCTCCCCGCCCTGCCAGCCGCTCGTGTACTGGCCGCGGGCGGAGGCCGCCTCGAGCCCGGTGGGCGTGTCCGGCACCTGCACGGCGGCGAGGACCTTCTCCTTCTCCGCGCGCAGGTGGTCGGCGACGAAGGAGATGGGCTCCTCCATCGCGGTGAAGGCGAGCAGCTGGAGCAGGTGGTTCTGGATGACGTCGCGGGCCGCGCCCACGCCGTCGTAATAGCCCGCGCGGCCTCCGATGCCGATGTCCTCGGCCATGGTGATCTGCACGTGGTCCACGTGGTCTGCGTTCCACAGCGGCTCGAAGATCCGGTTGGCGAACCGGAAGGCCAGGATGTTCTGGACCGTCTCCTTGCCGAGGTAGTGGTCGATCCGGAACACGGCGTCGGAGGGGAAGACGCGCTCGATCACGGCGTTGAGCTCCTGCGCGCTGGCCAGGTCATGACCGAACGGCTTCTCGATCACCACACGCCGCCACGGGCCGTCGGCCGGCTGAGAGCGGTCCGCGAGGCCCTGGTCCGCGAGGTGGCGGGAGACGGCCTCGAACCAGTCCGGCGGGATCGAGAGGTAGAACACCGCGTTGCCGGCGGTCCCGCGGGTGGTCTCGAGCTCCGCGAGGATGTCCCGCAGGCGTGCGTAGGCCTCGGCGTCGTCGAACGCGCCCGAGACGAACCGCAGCCCCCCGCGGAACTGGTCCCACACCGTCTCGTCGAACGGGGTGCGGGAGGCCGCCTCGACGGAGGCCCGCACGTAGTCCGCGAACTCGTCGTCGGACCAGTCACGGCGTCCGAACCCCACGAGGGAGAACGAGGGCGGCAGGAGGCCGCGATGGGCGAGGTCGTACATGGCGGGCAGCAGCTTCTTTCGCGCGAGGTCACCCGTCACCCCGAACAGCACGAGCGAGGACGGCCCGGCGATGCGGGTCAGGCGGCGGTCGCGCGGGTCGCGCAGGGGGTTGGACGGGCGGCCGGCGCGCACGGGGAGCTCAGCGGCCACGCGCGGCGTCCCGCAGGGCGGCGATCCCGGCGGCGCGCCGGGGCAGGTGCACCGTGATCACGGGGCGCCCCAGCGCGCGCAGCACGTCGGCGTCGCCGGAGGCCTGCGCGGCGATCAGGCGGCCGAGGGAGAACGCGCGGTCCGGGACCTCCACGTCCGTCCCGGCCGCGCCGGTGACCTGCAGGAACACTCCCGTGGCGGGGCCGCCCTTGTGGTACTGGCCGGTGGAGTGCAGGAACCGCGGGCCCCAGCCGAAGGTCACCGGACGCCCGGCGAGCTCGGCGAGCTCCGAGCGGATCCCGGCGAGCTCGGCGTCCGCGTGGCGCGAGAGGTAGGCCTGCACGGCCAGGTAGCCGCCCGGCGGGATGAGCCCGACGACGGCGCCCAGGGCCGAGCGCAGGTCCGCGGACTCCGTGACGGCGGCGGGGCCCGAGACCTCGACGCCCTGGAGCACGGCACCGGACTCCGCGGGGCCGGTTGGTGCGTCGAGCAGCGCGCGGGCGGCGGCCTTGGCGGCCTCCACGTCCGGCTGGTCGAACGGGTTGATCCCCAGCAGGCGGCCGGCCACGGCGGTGGCCACCTCCCAGGTGAGCATCTGGGCGCCGAGGGAGCCCGAGACGCGCAGGCCGTGGGCCGGGGCGTCGTCCTCGGGGACGTCGGCGCCGGCGATCTGGACCTGGAGGAGGTCACCCGCGGCGGAGACGGTCTCCGGGTCGCCGGGGGCCACGACGACGGGCAGCAGGCCCGTCCCGTCCTTGCCCGTGGACTCGGCGAGGAGCTGCTCGGCCCAGTCCCCGAAGCCGGGGAGGCCGGAGCCGAGGTCGGAGATCACCAGCTTGTCGCGCAGCGGGCTCGTGCCGCCGATCGCGGCGCCGAGCCGCAGCCCGGGGTTCTCGACGTCGTCCGCGGTGAGCAGGCCTGCGACGGACTCCGCCTCGTCGACGAGGGCGGCGACGTCCGCGCCGGCCAGGCCCGCGGGCACGAGGCCGAACGCGGTGAGGGCGGAATAGCGCCCGCCCACGGTCGGGTCGGCCGTGAAGACGGCGCGGTAGTGGGCGGCCTCGGCAGCCTCGTGCAGGGGCGAGCCCGGATCCGTCACCACCACGATCCGCTCGGCGGGGTCGACGCCGGCCTCGCGCAGCGCGCGCTCCACGATGCGCCGCTGGGAGTCGGTCTCGACGGTGGAGCCCGACTTGGAGGAGACCACGAGCACGGTCCGGTCCAGGTCACGGCCGATCACGTCGGCCACCTCGAGGGGGTCGGTGGAGTCCAGCACCTCGAGGGGGACGCCGGCGGCGGCCGCGATGACCTCGGGGGCGAGGGAGGAGCCGCCCATGCCGGCGAGGACCACGCGGGTCAGGCCCGCGCGGCGCAGCTCCGCGGCCAGGGCCTCGACGTCCGCCACCACGGCCCGCGCGTCGGCGAACGGCGAGATCCAGCCCAGGCGGCGCGCGGCCTCGTCCCGGGCCTGCTCGCCCCACAGGGTGGCGTCCTGGGCGCCGAGGCGGGAGGCGACGCGGTCCTCCAGGAGGGCGGGCAGGTGGCGGTCGATCGCCTCGAGGGCGGATCCGGTGGCGGTCAGGCCGAGCGTGCTCATGGTGGTCCTTCCGGGTGCGGTGGAGGTCGGTCGGGCTGTGCTCAGCGGTGGGCGTCGAGGCCGGCGCGCACGGAGTCGAGCAGCTCGGCCCACGCGGACTCGAACTTCTGCAGGCCCTCGGCCTCCAGCTGCTCGACGACCTCGGTGTAGGAGACGCCCGCGGCGCCGATCGCGTCGAGGTCGGCCTCGGCCTGGGCGTCGGCGCGGGTGACGGTGTCACCCGTGACCTCGCCGTGGTCCGCGAAGGCCTCGAGGGTCTTCTCCGGCATGGTGTTCACGGTGCGGGGGGCCACGAGGCCGGCGACGTACAGGGTGTCCGGCAGGGCGGGGTCCTTCATGCCGGTGGACGCCCACAGGGGGCGCTGCACGGGGGCGCCGGCGGCCTCGAGGAGACGCCACCGCTCGGTGTCGAGGGCCTGCGTGAAGGCCCGGTACGCGAGGCGCGCGTTGGCGAGGCCGGCCTTGCCGGTCAGGCCGTCGGCGTCGTCACGGCCGCCCGCGCGCAGGCGCGCGTCCACCTCGGTGTCCACGCGGGAGACGAAGAAGGAGGCCACGGAGTGGATGCGGGAGAGGTCGTGGCCGTTCTCCCGGGCCTGCTCGAGGCCCGACTGCCACGCGTTGAGCACCTCGCGGTAGCGGGGCAGGGAGAAGATGAGCGTCACGTTCACGCTGATGCCCTCGGCGAGCACCGCGGAGATGGCCGGCAGGCCCTCCACCGTGGCGGGGATCTTCACCATGAGGTTCGGGCGGTCCACGACGGCGGCCAGATCGCGGGCCTGCGTGATCGTCCCGTCGGTGTCCCGCGCGAGGCGGGGGTCCACCTCGATGGACACGAAGCCGTCCGCTCCACCCGTCGCCTCGTGCACGGGCGCAAGGACGTCTGCCGCGCGGCGCACGTCCGTCGTCGTCAGCGCCGTGACGGCGTCGTCGACGGTGGCACCGGCCGCGGCGAGCTCGGCCAGCTGCGCCTCGTAGGCGTCCGCGTCCTTCAGGGCAAGGGCGAAGATGGAGGGGTTCGTCGTCACGCCGGTCACGGAGCGGGTCGCGATCAGCTCCTCGAGCGTGCCCGAGTCCAGGCGCGTGCGGGAGAGGTCGTCCAGCCACAGGGACACGCCGGCCTCGGCGAGGGCGGCGGTGCGGGGGTTCTTCTCGGTCATGGGAGGCGCCCTTCGTTCGGTTCAGAGCAGGCCGCGGGCCGTGGCCGCGACGTTCTCGGGGGTGAAGCCGTACTCGGCGAGGAGGAGGGGCCCGTCGGCCGACTCGCCGTAGTGCTCGAGGCTCACGCGGGCCCCGCGGGATCCGGCGGTGACGGTGTGCTCGAACCACGGCTGGGCGATCCCGGCCTCCACGGAGACGCGGACGGGGGCATCCGGGCCGTCGGGGAGGACCTCGGCCCGGTAGTTCTCGTCCTGCTCTGCGAACCACTCGAGGCACGGGGCGGACACCACGCGGGTGGGCACGCCGTCGGCCTGCAGCAGGCCCCGCGCGCCCAGCGCCACCGACACCTCGGAGCCGGTGGCGATCAGCAGGACGCGCGGCGCGGCGGGGGAGCCGTCCGGGCCGGCCGCCTCCGCGAGCACATAGGCCCCGCGGGCGGTGCCGGAGGCCGCGGCGAGCGCGCCCTCCCCACGGTCGAGCACGGGGACGTTCTGCCGGGTGAGCACGAGGCCCGTGGGGCGCGTGCGGCGCTCGAGCACGGTGCGCCACGCCCACGCGGTCTCGTTCGCGTCGGCGGGGCGCACGACGTCGAGGCCCGGGATCGCGCGCAGCGCGGCGAGGTGCTCCACGGGCTGGTGGGTCGGCCCGTCCTCGCCGAGACCGACCGAGTCGTGCGTCCACACGTAGATGCTCGGCACGCCCATGAGGGCCGCGAGGCGGACGGCGGCGCGCTGGTAGTCGGCGAACTGGAGGAACGTGCCGGCGTACGCACGGGTCAGCCCGCCGATCGTGATGCCGTTGACGATCGCGCCCGCCGCGAACTCGCGGATGCCGAAGTGCAGGGTGCGGCCGTACGGGTCGCCCTGCCACGTGCTCGTGGAGCGGCGTGCGGGGACGAAGGAGGGCTCGCCCTTCATGGTGGTGTTGTTCGAGCCGGCGAGGTCGGCGGAGCCGCCCCACAGCTCGGGCATCACGGGGGCGAGGGCGGTCAGGACCTCGCCGGAGGCGGCGCGCGTGGCGATGCCTTTTGCATCGGCGTCCCAGGTGGGGAACGCCTCGGCGAAGCCCTCGGGCAGATCGCCGGCGGTCAGCCGGGCGAAGAGGCGGGCGCGCTCCGGGTTCGCCTCCCGCCACGCGGCGAGGGCCTCCTCCCACTGCGCGCGGTAGGCCTTCGAGCGCTCGCCCACGGCGCGGGCGTGCTCCAGGAGGCCCGGCTCCACCGCGAAGTGCTCCTCGACGTCGAAGCCGAGGTGCGCTTTGAGCTCACGGACCTCGTCCTCGCCGAGCTTCGCGCCGTGGATGCCGCCGGTGTTCTGCTTCGTGGGGGAGGGCCAGCCGATCACGGTGCGCAGCTTGATCAGGGAGGGGCGCCCGGTCTCGGCCTTCGCCGCGGCGAGGGCCTCGTAGAGCCGCTCGACGTCCTCCGTGTACTCGGAGACGTCGTGCCCCTGGGCGCCGTTGGTCCAGTCGACCTCCTGCACGTGCCAGCCGTAGGCCTCGTAGCGGGCGGCGACGTCCTCAGTGAAGGCGATGTCGGTGTCGTCCTCGATGGAGATGCGGTTCGCGTCGTAGACGACCACGAGGTTCCCGAGCTCCTGATGACCGGCGAGCGAGCACGCCTCGGCGGTCACGCCCTCCTGGACGTCGCCGTCCGAGGCGATCACGAAGACGTGGTGGTCGAAGGGCGAGGTCCCGGGGGCGGCGTCGGGGTCCAGCAGGCCGCGCACCCGCCGCTGGTCGTACGCGAAGCCGACCGCGGAGGCCAGGCCCTGGCCGAGCGGGCCCGTCGTCATCTCCACGCCGGGCGTGTGGCGGTACTCCGGGTGGCCGGGGGTCAGGGATCCGCGGGTGCGCAGGGCCTCGAGGTCCTCGACCTCGAGGCCGTACCCGGCGGCGAAGAGCTGCAGGTAGAGGACGAGGGAGGCGTGGCCCGCCGAGAGGATGAACCGGTCTCGGCCGGCCCAGCGGTCGTCGGCCGGGTCCAGGTGCATGACGTTCTGGAAGAGCTGCCACGCCACCGGCGCAAGCGAGATCGCAGTGCCGGGGTGGCCGTGGCCCGCACGCTCCACCGCGTCCACGGCGAGGACCTTGAGCGTGTCCACCATGCGGCGGTCGGCGTCGTCGTACACGAACTCCCGCGCGGGCGGCACGCGGTCCAGGGCGGGGATGGGCCCGGCGGCGGGGGACGGGGCGTCGGTCACGGGACTGCTCCTGGCATGTGGGGGACATCGGGGCGCGCCGTCGGGGTCGCTCCCGAAGGGCGGCGTCCCCGCCAGCCTAGCCCGCGGACCCCCGGCCGGTCCCGGAGTGACGCCCGCCTCCCCGGGCGCGCCGCGGGGCCCGCGGGTAGGATGGAGCAGGGCCCCGTGCAGGGCGTGGAGGTTTCCCCGCGCCCCGCCCCCGGCCTGACCCCGTCCCCTCACCGTGAGAAGCAGATGTCATCCTCCGTGGAGTCGCACTCCCCAGCACCCGCCGCCGACGTCCGGTCGGCCCCCGCGCCCGAGCGGCCGCCGGTCCCCCTGGGCCGGAAGCTGCGCGCCTACCTGGAGCTCACCAAGCCCCAGGTGATCGAGCTCCTGCTGGTGACCACGCTCCCCACCATGATCTTCGCCCAGCGCGGATTCCCGGACCTCACCACCATGATCGCCACCCTCGTGGGCGGTGCCATGGCGGCCGGCGCCTCCGGCGCGTTCAACTGCTACATCGACCGGGACATCGACCGGATCATGAAGCGCACCGAGCGCCGGCCCCTCGTCACGGGCGAGCTCACCCCGCGGGAGGCCCTGGTGTTCTCGTGGACCCTCGCTGTCCTCTCCGTGCTGGTCCTCGGCTTCGGCGCCAACTGGCTCGCGGCGGGCCTGGGCGTGGCCGCCATCTTCTTCTACGTGGTGGTCTACACGCTGATCCTCAAGCGCCGCACGGAGCAGAACATCGTGTGGGGCGGGATCGCCGGCTGCTTCCCCGTGCTGATCGGCTGGGCCGCGGTCCGCGGCACGGTCGAGTGGCCCGCCCTCGTGCTCTTCACCGTCATCTTCCTGTGGACCCCGCCGCACTACTGGCCCCTGTCCATGAAGTACAAGCGGGACTACCAGGAGGCGGACGTCCCCATGCTCGGGGCCGTCGCCTCCGCGCGTCTCGTGTCCAACCAGGTGGTGCTCTACGCGTGGGCCACCGTGGTGTGCTCGCTGCTGCTGGTGCCCATGGGCTGGGCCGGCATCGTGTACACGGCCGTGGCGCTCGGCGTCGGCGGCTGGTTCGTGTGGGAGGCCCACGTCCTCCAGCGCCGCGCGCAGCGCGAGGACTTCGACGACCGCAAGGCCATGAAGGTCTTCCACCTCTCCATCACGTACCTGACGCTGCTGTTCGTGGCTCTGGCCATCGACCCGTTCGTGGGCGTGCCGCTCATGCGCTTCGGCGCCTGAACCGGCCCTCGGCCCCGTCACGACGACGGCCCCGCATCCTCCGGCCGGAGGATGCGGGGCCGTTCTGCGTCTCCGGCGCGGGTTTTCAGTGCCCCGGCGTGACGTGTCCGCTGGTCTGGCGCTGCCACGCCAGGGTGCCGGCGACGACGGCGATCGTGGCGCCGGCCAGGTGGGCCGCCACGACCCCGATGGGCAGCCCCGCGACGTGCTGCCAGTAGCCGAGGATCCCCTGGAGGACGACGGCCGCCAGCAGGAACCAGGCCGAGGACCGCTGGCCCGCGCCGGAGCCGAGCGTGCGGTGGATGAGCACCAGCAGCACCACCGTCGCGATGACCGTGAGGTAGACCGGCACGACGTGCAGGCGGGTGATCATGACGGCGTCGAAGCCGTGCCGGGCCGCCGCCGGGTCGCCGGAGTGCGGACCGGTGCCGGTCACGAGGGTGCCCAGGACGAGGGCGGCCCAGAGGGCGGCGTACGCGACCCGGGCGGCCAGGCGCGTGCCGGGGGTGGTGACGCCGTCCACGAGGGGTGCGCCCGCGCCGTGGCGGTGCGCCTCCCGCACCCGCAGCCACAGCATGGCCGCGAGGGCGATGAGCACCCCGGAGATGACGAAGTGGACGCCCACGATCCGGGGGTCCAGGTGCATCCACACGGTGATGCCCCCGATGACGGCCTGGAGCGCGATGCCCGCCAGGAGCAGGCACGCGAGCAGGAACGACGTGCGGTGCGTGCGGCGGAGGGGCCAGAGCTGCACGATCATGAGCAGGGCGATGACCCCCAGGACGCCCGTGAGGGTCCGGTTGCCGAACTCGATGATGCCGTGGATGCCCATCTCCGGCGTGGTGGTGAGGGATTCGGGCGTGCACGTCGGCCACGTGGGGCAGCCCAGTCCGGAGCCGGTGAGCCGGACGGCCCCGCCCGTCACCACGATGACCATCTGGGAGATGAGGGAGGCGAGGGCGAGGGCCACGGTGGTGGCGGTGATGCGGGAGGGGTCCGCCGCGCCGGCGGCGCGGTGGGAGGAGGATGAAGCGGTCACGAGAACCGGTCCTTTGCGGGGTCGAGGGTGGGTCGGGGGAGCAGGGAGGGCGGTGCCGGGCCGTCAGGGGCGCCAGCGGAACCAGCGCAGGGCGGCCAGCACGGCCGCCGCGGTCCACGCCACGAGGACGACGAGGGGCAGCGGCTCCCACGTGCCGTCGAGCAGGGCGCCGCGCAGGGCCGCGCCGAGGGCGCCCGAGGGCAGGAGCTCGAGCCAGCCCCACCGCGGCGGGAACACGGTGCCGCCGACCGCGCCGAACAGCACCCACAGCAGGTTGGCGGCGGCGAGGGTCGCCTCGGGGCGCGCCGTGCCCGCCAGGAGCAGGCCGAGGGCGGTGAACGCCGCCGCGCCCAGCACGAGGGCGACGGCGGCGGGCAGGATCCCCGCCGGGTCCGGCCGCCAGCCCAGCGCGAGGCCGACGCCGCCGATCACCGCGGTCTGGACCACGAGCAGGACGGCGACGGACGCGGCCTTGCCGGCGACCAGCCCGAGCGTGCCGAGCGGCGTCGTGGCGAGCGCGGCGAGCACGTCGTAGCGGCGCTCGAAGCCCGTGGAGATCGCGGTCGCCGTGAAGGCCGAGCTGATGACGGCCAGCGCGAGGACGCCGGGGACGGCCACGTCCAGGCCGGAGCGGGAGGGCGCGTCCAGCAGACCGGTGGCGTGCACGCCGATCAGCGCGAGCAGCGGCAGGATCAGGGTGACCATCAGCTGCTCGCCGTTGCGCAGGGCCGTGCCGGTCTCGTAGGCGGCCTGGCGCGCCACGCGGGAGCCCAGGGGGGCGGCTCCGGCGTGGGGGGCGGCGGTGGGGGTGCTCATGCGGCGCTCTCCTGGAGGATGTGCTCGAGGCGCAGGCTCGCCCGGTCCCAGCGCGTGGGCAGCAGGCCGTGGGCCCGCCACGTGCCGGCGAGGGCCTCGAGGTCGGCGGGGGTGCGCACGCCCGTGACCCGGACGCTGGGGGAGTCGGGCAGCGGGCGGGCGGTGAAGGGGGCGCGCAGGGCCGCGGACCACGCGCGCACGTCGGCGGGCCGCGCCTGCGCGAACTCCACGTCCACGACGTCGCCGGCCTCCACGCGGGTCAGCTCGGCGAGGGAGCCGGCGCGCACCACGCGTCCGGCCCGGAGGATCGCCACGTCGTCGGCGAGGCGCTCGGCGTCGTCGAGTAGGTGGGTGGTCAGCAGCACCGCGGCGCCGCGCGCGGTCTGCTCGCGGATGACCTCGTGGACGACGGGACGGGTCTCCGGGTCCAGCCCGGCCGTCGGCTCGTCCAGGAAGAGCATGTCCGGGCGGCCGACGAGGGCCGCGGCGAGCGCGACGCGCTGGCGCTGGCCGCCGGAGAGGCGGCGCAGGGAGCGGCCGGCGACCTTCGCGATCAGCAGGCGCTCGAGCAGCTCCTCCGGGTCCTCGGGGCAGCGGTAGAGCGAGGCCACGTGCGTGACGAACCGGCGCGCCGTCACCGAGGGCGGCAGCCCGCCCTCCTGCCACATGACGCCGATGCGGGCGCGCAGGTCCGCGGATGCGCGCCAGGGGTCGCGCCCGAAGACGCGGACCGTGCCGGCGTCCGGACGGTCCGTGCCGTGGCACAGGCCCAGCGTCGTGGACTTGCCCGCGCCGTTGGGGCCGAGCAGGACGGTCACGGCCCCGGCGCGGGCGGTGAGGTCTACCCCGCGCAGCACGGGCGTGCGGGCGCGCCCGCGGCCCAGGCTCCGGTGGGCGTCCCGCAGGCTCAGCGCCGGCACGGGTGCGTCGGTGTGGGCGTTGTCGGGGGAGGTGGGGGGCACCGGTCCAGTCTAGTCGGGCGGGCCGGCGGTGCCCGGTGCCGCGGGCGGGGCGTCCCGGGTGACGCGGGACACCGGTGCCGAGAGCGGACGAAGGGCCCCCTCACTTGAACGGTTCCAGATCATTACGTCATCATGGACTGGTGTATTCCGAACGGCCCGTCCCCGCGCATGACGCCGCGCCCGCCCCGGCACCCGCCGAGGGCACGCGCGAGCGCGTCCTGCAGCTGGTCCTCACGCGCGGGCCGGTGAGCGCGGCCGAGATCGGCCGGGAGCTGGAGCTCACCGCCGCGGCCGTGCGCCGCCACCTCGACGCCCTCGAGGAGGAGTCCCTCGTGGCCGTGAAGCTCGTCAGCGCCGCCCGCGGAGCGGGCCGCCCCTCCCGCCGGTACGTGGTGACGCAGCACGCCCAGCGCCGTCTCGGCGACGACCACCTCTCGGTCGCCGTCGACGCGATCGACCGCCTCGCGGAGCTCGGCGGCGAGGGCGAGGTCCGCCGCCTCGCGCGCGGGGCCTTCCGCGACGTCGAGCGGAGGTTCGACGCCGCCGTCGCCGGCGTGGACCTGCCGCTGGAGGAGCGGACCGCCGTGCTCGCCAGGGTGCTCGACGCCGCCGGATTCGCCGGCACGCTGCGCCACCTGGGCGAGGGGCTGGCCCCCACCCTGCGGGCCGACCAGGTGTGCCAGGGCCACTGCCCCCTGCAGGGCCTGCCGGCCCGCTACCCGGAGTTCTGCGAGGAGGAGGCCGCCCTGTTCGCGCGCCTGCTCGGCGTCGACGTGCGCCGGCTCTCCACCCTCGCCACCGGCGGGCACGTGTGCACCACGCACGTGCCCCTGGGCCGCACGTGAGGCCGCCCGCCGGCCCCGAGAAGACCACCCGACCGTCCGACCACCCCGAACACCGCAACGAGAGAGGCTGAGATGACAGACCAGATCGTCCAGCGGGAGACCACGGAGACCGCCGATCCCGGCGTGATCGCCGAGATCCTCGAGAAGAACCCCGAGTTGAACGCCATCGGCGCCTACCAGTACGGCTGGGCCGACTCCGACGCGGCCGGCGAGAAGGCCGTGCGCGGCCTGAACGAAGACGTCGTGCGCGACATCTCCGCCAAGAAGTCCGAGCCGCAGTGGATGCTCGACCTGCGCCTCAAGGGCCTGAAGTACTTCGAGCGCAAGCCGATGCCCGCGTGGGGCCCGGACCTCACCGGCATCGACTTCGACAACATCAAGTACTTCGTGCGCTCCACCGAGGGCCAGGCGAAGTCCTGGGAGGACCTGCCCGAGGACATCCGCAACACGTACGAGCGCCTCGGCATCCCCGAGGCGGAGCGCGACCGCCTCGTGGCGGGCGTCGCCGCCCAGTACGAGTCCGAGGTCGTCTACCACCAGATCCGCGAGGACCTCGAGGCCCAGGGCGTGCTGTTCCTCGACACCGACACGGCCCTCAAGGAGCACCCGGAGGTGTTCGAGGAGTACTTCGGCACCGTGATCCCGGTGGGCGACAACAAGTTCGCCTCCCTGAACACGTCCGTGTGGTCCGGCGGCTCCTTCGTGTACGTGCCCAAGGGCGTGCACGTGGACATCCCGCTGCAGGCCTACTTCCGCATCAACACGGAGAACATGGGCCAGTTCGAGCGCACGCTGATCATCGCGGACGAGGACTCCTACGTGCACTACATCGAGGGCTGCACCGCCCCGATGTACAAGTCGGACTCCCTGCACTCCGCCGTGGTGGAGATCGTGGTGAAGAAGAACGCCCGCGTGCGCTACACCACCATCCAGAACTGGTCCACCAACGTGTACAACCTGGTGACCAAGCGTGCCGTGGTCGAGGCCGGCGGAACGATGGAGTGGGTCGACGGCAACATCGGCTCGAAGGTCACCATGAAGTACCCCGCGGTGTACCTCACGGGTGAGCACGCCACCGGCGAGACGCTCTCCGTGGCCTTCGCCGGCGCCGACCAGCACCAGGACACGGGCTCGAAGATGGTGCACATGGCCCCCAACACCTCCAGCTCGATCGTCTCGAAGTCGATCGCCCGCAACGGCGGCCGGGCCGCCTACCGCGGGCTCGTGCAGGTGGACGAGGGCGCCAAGGGCGCCGCGAACTCGGTGGTGTGCGACGCGCTGCTCGTGGACACGGTCTCCCGCTCGGACACCTACCCGTACATCGACATCCGCGAGGACGACGTGACCCTCGGCCACGAGGCCACGGTGTCCCGCGTCTCGGAGGAGCAGCTCTTCTACCTCCAGAGCCGCGGCCTCTCCGAGAGCGAGGCCATGGCGATGATCGTGCGCGGCTTCATCGAGCCGATCGCGCGCGAGCTGCCGATGGAGTACGCCCTCGAGCTGAACAAGCTGATCGAACTGCAGATGGAAGGGTCGGTGGGCTGAGTGGCCGAGACCATGGATGTGACCGAGCGCAATCTCATTCCGGGCATGGGGGAGGAGGGCGAGAAGCTCGCCGTCACCCAGGAGGCCCCGAAGGCCGCGGCGCAGCCGCGCCGCACCGGAGGCTCCCGCGCGGACCGCGTGAGCTCGTACGAGCTCGCCGACTTCCCGGTGCTCACCGGGCGCGAGGAGGACTGGCGGTTCACCCCGCTCAAGCGCCTGGGCGGGCTGCACCTGCCCGGCGGCGACGACGCGCGGCTCACCGGCGCGGCACCGACCGTGACCGTGTCCGAGCACGAGGGCGTCTCCGTGGAGACCGTCTCGCGCGAGGACGCGCGCGTCGGCTCCGTGCTGACGCCGGACGACCGCGTCTCCGCCGCGGCGTGGGCCTCGACCTCCGAGGCCGTCGTCGTGACGGTCGCGGCGGGAGCCGAGGTCGCCGAGCCGATCCGGATCGAGGTGACCGGCGCAGGCCCCCAGGCCGCCGCCGCGCACCTGACGGTCATCGTCGAGGAGAACGCCCAGGCCGACGTCGTGATCCGCCACCGCGGCTCCGCCGTGCTGGCCCAGAACGTCGAGTTCGACGTCCGCCGGGACGCCCGCCTCAACGCAGTCTCCCTGCAGGCGTGGGACGAGGGCGCCGTGCACGTGTCGGCGCAGCAGGCCTCCGTGGCCACGGGCGCGCACCTCACGCACGTGACCGTCTCCCACGGCGGCTCGCTGGTGCGCCTCACCCCGACCGCGCGCTTCTCCGCCGAGCGCGGCGAGGCCCGCCTCTACGGCCTCTACTTCGCCGACGCCGGCCAGCACCTCGAGAGCCGCCTGTTCGTGGACCACAACCAGCCGAACTGTGTCTCGGACGTGCTCTACAAGGGCGCGCTGCAGGGCGCCGACGCGCGCACCGTGTGGGTGGGCGACGTGCTGATCCGCAAGGAGGCCGAGGGCACGGACACGTACGAGAAGAACCAGAACCTGCTGCTCACCGACGGCGCCCGCGCCGACTCGGTGCCGAACCTCGAGATCGAGACCGGCGTCATCGAGGGGGCGGGCCATGCGTCCGCCACCGGACGGTTCGACGAGACCCAGCTGTTCTACCTCATGGCCCGCGGCATCCCGGAGTCGGAGGCGCGCCGCCTGATCGTGCGCGGCTTCCTCAACGAGATCATCCAGAAGATCGGCATCGCCGACGTCGAGGACGAGCTCACCACCGTCATGGAGGACGAGCTGCGCATCGCCGCGCTCTGAGCCCACCTCCCGCTCACCCCACCTTTTTCTTCCAAGGAGAACCGCACATGGCAACTCTGCAGATCACCGACCTGCACGTGCAGATCGAGACCGACAACGGCCCCAAGGAGATCCTCAAGGGCCTGAACCTCACCCTGAACACGGGCGAGACGCACGCCATCATGGGCCCCAACGGCTCCGGCAAGTCCACCCTGGCCTCCACCATCGCCGGCCACCCCCGCTACGAGGTGACCTCCGGGTCCATCACCCTGGACGGCGAGGACGTCCTGGAGATGGGCGTGGACGAGCGCGCGCAGGCGGGTCTCTTCCTGGCCATGCAGTACCCCGTGGAGATCCCGGGCGTGACCATGACCAACTTCCTGCGCACCGCCAAGACCGCGCTGGACGGGGAGGCGCCCTCGCTGCGCACGTGGACCAAGGACGTCAAGGGCGCCTTCGAGGCCCTCCAGATGGACCCGGCGTTCATGAACCGCAACGTCAACGAGGGCTTCTCGGGCGGCGAGAAGAAGCGCGCCGAGATCATGCAGCTCGAGCTCTTCAAGCCGAAGTTCGCGATCCTCGACGAGACCGACTCCGGCCTCGACGTGGACGCCCTGCGCATCGTCTCGGAGGGCGTGAACCGCGCCGCCGAGGCGAACGAGATGGGCACGCTGCTCATCACCCACTACACGCGCATCCTGAACTACATCAAGCCCCAGCACGTGCACGTGATGGTGGCCGGCCGCATCGCCGAGTCGGGCGGCCCCGAGCTCGCCGCGCAGCTCGAGGCCGAGGGCTACGCCCGCTTCGAGCAGGCCGCAGAGGTCTCGGCATGACCGAGGCCGCCGCGCAGACGCCCACGGAGGACGTCCGTGAGGCCCTCAAGGACGTCATCGACCCCGAGCTCGGGGTGAACGTGGTGGACCTGGGCCTGCTCTACGGCCTGCACTACGCCGAGGACGGCGCGCTGCTCGTGGACATGACCCTGACCACCGCCGCGTGCCCCCTCACCGAGGAGATCGAGGACCAGGTCTCGCGCGCCATCGGCACCATGGTGGACGAGTGGCGCCTGAACTGGGTCTGGATGCCGCCGTGGGGTCCCGAGCGGATCACCGAGGACGGCAAGGACCAGATGCGGGCCCTCGGCTTCAACATCTGACCCGGCCCCGGTCCCGGAACGACGTCGGGCCCCCACCTCCGCGCGGAGGTGGGGGCCCGACGTCGTTCCGGGGAGACCGCGGGAAGCGCCCTCAGATGTCCAGCGTGCTCGCGGTGAACGTGTTGCACTGCTGGATGTCCGGCTCGGCCTGGCGACCGTTCTGGTAGCCGCGCATGAACCAGCCCATGCGCTGCTCCGAGGTGCCGTGCGTGAAGCTGTGCGGGTCGACGCGGCCGCGGGCCTGCTCCTGGATGTGATCGTCGCCCACGGAGGCCGCGGCGTCGATCGCCTGGCGCAGCTGCGCGTCCGAGATGGGCTGCAGGAACGGCTCCCCGGACTCCGGGTCCGTGGTCACCGTGCCGTGGCCGGCCCACATGCCGGCGAAGCAGTCGGCCTGGAGCTCGGCCTTCACCGAGCCCGAGGTGGCGCCCGTCGTGCCGTCCCGCGAGTACGCCAGGTAGCCGACCACGTTCTGCACGTGGTGGCCGTACTCGTGCGCGACGATGTACTCCTCGGCCAGGGGGCCGCCCTCGGCGCCGAAGTCGCGCTGGAGGGTGCCGAAGAAGGACGTGTCGAAGTACATGGACTCGTCGGAGGGGCAGTAGAACGGGCCGGTGTCCGAGGACGCGGCGCCGCAGCCGGTGTTCACCTGGCCGGAGAACAGGGTGAGCTTCGGCTCGCGCCAGTCGATGTTGGAGTACCGGCCGAGGTACCCGCCCCAGAACTGGTCGGCGGCCTCGGTGGTGGCGATCACGCGGCAGTCCACGTTGCGGTTCGCGTCGTCGCCGGTGCTGCACTCCGACGGGGAGACCGGCTGGTCCGTGCCCCCCGTGGTCTGCTGCTGGTACTGGCCCTGGCCGGAGGTGGCCGAGCCGGTGTCGATGCCGAGCTGGTCGGCCAGCCCGGGCGCGAAGATGGCCAGGAGCAGCGCCAGCAGGCCGCCGCCGCCGCCGATCGCGGCGCCCCGGCCGAGGCCCCCGCCGCCGCCGGAGGCGCGGCCCGCGTCGAGCTGCACGTTGGAGTTGAAGGTCATGAGGCCTGAGTCTAGACGGACTAGACTGGGGCGGCGCGGCCCCGGGCCCCTCGGCCCTTCGCGCGCCCTCGACCGGTCCGCTGCGGCCGCCCCCACACCCCCAGGAGCTCCACCCCCTCATGCTCACCGTCACGGATCTCGAACTGCGCGTCGGCGCCCGCCTGCTCATGGACGAGGTGAACTTCCGCGTGGACAAGGGGGACAAGGTGGGCCTGGTGGGGCGCAACGGCGCCGGCAAGACCACCCTCACGAAGGTGCTCGCCGGCGGCGGACAGCCCGCCGGGGGGACCGTCACCCGCTCGGGTCGGATCGGCTACCTCCCGCAGGACCCCAAGGTGGAGGACATGGACCAGTCCGGCCGCGACCGGATCCTCTCCGCCCGGGACCTGGACCAGACCATCCGCCGCATGCGCGCCGCGGAGGAGGGGATGGCGGCGGACGACGACGCCGAGCGCGAGAGGGCCATGAACCGGTACTCGCGGCTCGAAGCGGAGTTCGCCGCCCGCGGCGGGTACGCGGCCGAGTCCGAGGCCGCCCGGATCACCTCGAATCTGGGCCTGCCGGACCGCGTCCTGGACCAGCCGCTGCACACGCTCTCCGGCGGCCAGCGCCGCCGCGTGGAGCTCGCCCGCATCCTCTTCTCGGACGCGGACATCATGCTCCTCGACGAGCCCACCAACCACCTGGACCATGACTCGATCGTGTGGCTGCGCGAATACCTCAAGACGTACTCCGGCGGCCTGCTGATGATCAGCCATGATGTGGAGCTCATGGAGATGACCGTGAACAAGGTCCTCTACCTCGACGCCAACCGCCAGGTGATCGACGTCTACAACATGTCCTGGAAGAACTACCTGGCCCAGCGCCAGCAGGACGAGTCCCGCCGCCGCCGGGAGTTCGCCAACGCGGAGAAGAAGGCCTCCGCGCTGATCTCCCAGGCGGAGAAGATGCGGGCCAAGGCCACGAAGGCCGTGGCCGCGCAGAACATGATCAAGCGCGCCGAGCGCCTCATGCGGGACGTCGAGGGCGAGCGCGCGCAGGACCGCGTGGCCGCCATCCGCTTCCCCTCGCCGCAGCCCTCGGGCAAGACGCCGCTGCGCGCGGAGAACCTCTCCAAGTCCTACGGATCGCTCGAGATCTTCACGGGCGTGGACCTGGCGATCGACCGCGGCTCCCGCGTGGTGATCCTGGGCTACAACGGCGCGGGCAAGACCACGCTGCTGCGCATGCTGGCCGGTGCCGAGACCCCGGACACGGGCGGCGTGGAGGCCGGGCACGGCCTCAAGCTCGGCTACTTCGCCCAGGAGCACGACACCCTCGACCAGGACGCCTCGGTGCTCGACAACATGCGCCACGCCGCGCCGCAGCTGGGGGACACCCAGGCGCGCACGCTGCTGGGCTCGTTCCTCTTCCAGGGCGACGACGTGGACAAGCCCGCGCGGGTGCTCTCCGGCGGCGAGAAGACCCGCCTGGCCCTGGCCACGCTCGTGGCGTCCTCCGCCAACGTCCTGCTGCTCGACGAGCCCACCAACAACCTCGACCCCGCCAGCCGCGAGGAGATCCTCAACGCGCTGCGCCGGTACGAGGGCGCCGTGGTGCTCGTGACCCACGACGAGGGTGCCGTCCAGGCGCTCGCCCCGGAGCGCGTGGTGCTGCTGCCGGACGGCGTCGAGGACCTCTGGAACGACGACTACCTGGACCTCATCACCCTGGCCTGAGCGGCCGGCCGGGGCCGCTCAGTCGAACAGCGCGTCCTCGGCCTGCTCGTCCGTGAGCCGTCCGTCCCGGCGGCGCCGCACGGGCTGGGGGCGCGGCGGGCGGCGGGCGGCGAACGTGCCGTCGTCGACGGCGTCCTCGAGGGCGTCCGCGCGGTCGTTGCGGGCGCGCATCCACGCCGAGTAGCCCCACACGCCGAAGCCCATGGCCGCGAAGAGGTACCACTGGATGGCGTAGGAGAGGTGCGGGCCCTCGTCGAGCGTGGGCTCCACGAGCCTCTGCGGCGCGGTCTCCGCGGCCGGGTCCTCGCTCACCATGATCCCGTACGCGGTGTCCGCCACGGGCTCGCCGACGACGCGGCCGATCTCCGGCAGGTCGATCGAGGCGACCTGCCCCTCGGGGGCATCGCGGTCCAGGGTGGGCTCGCCGGGCTTGACGCGCACGACGGCGGACACCTCGCCCTCCGGCGGCGCCGGCACCACGTCGGGCCGTCCGGGGGTGTCGCCCACGGGCAGCCAGCCGCGGTCCACCACGACGACGACGCCCTCGTCCGTGCGGAACGGCACCAGCACCTCGTAGCCGGGGCGGCCGGCGCGGGGGCGGTTGCGGGCGATCAGCGTCTCCTCCACCAAGTACTCCCCGCTCAGGGTCACGGGCGTCCACTCGTCCTGGGCGTCGAAGTCCGTGAACATCCGCTCGGCCTCGGCGAACGGCACGGCGTCGTCGTCGTAGTTCTCCAGCACGCGGTTGACCTCGTGCATCTTCTGCACACGCCGGTCCCACTGCCACTGCGCGAGGTAGTGGCACGCGAACGCGAAGAGGACGCACACGAGGAGGCCGAGGATCCAGGGCCCCGTGGCGAGGAAGCCGAAGCGCAGGCGGGGCAGGCGCTCCGTGGCCGTGTCCCCGGGGGGACGGCGGGAGCCGACGCGGGGGCCGGTGGCGGTGCTCATGCGGGGACCTCATCGTCGGGGTGGTCGGGGTGGTCGGGGGCCACGAGGGGCCGGACGCGGCGCAGGAAGCCGCGCGCCTCGAGGAAGTCCCCGAGGTGGGCGCGATGCTCGCGGCAGGCGAGCCACGTCTTGGTCCGCTCGGGAGCGTGCACGCGGGGGTTGTTCCACTCGAGCGCCCACACCGCGTCGGCGCGGCAGCCGCGGCGCGAGCACGGGTGCGGATCGCCGGGCCCGGCGGCCACGCCGGCGGGTCCCCCGACGGGCCCGGGCGTGGCGCCCGGAACGGAGCCCGGCGCGGGGGAGGACCCCGCGGCGAGGGCTCCGAGGAGGTCCATGCCGCCGAGCGGGCCCGCGGTGCTCATGCGCCCGCCTCCTCACCGGTCCGCGGCCCGGGCAGGGCCCGGCGCCGGTCGAGGACGGGGTCCGCCACGACGTCGCCCGTCAGGACCACGGGCTGCGGCGCCGCGGGGCCGGACTCCTCGGGGACGGGGAGGGCGGCGGCGCCCGAGTCCACGCGGCGCAGCGTGCCGGAGCGCTCGGGGCCGGCGTTGTTCACGGAGACCACCGCGATGTAGGGCAGGGCCACGGCGCCCAGGATGAGCGCGAGCTGGAGCCAGCCGTGCGTGAAGAGGGCGGCCACGAAGCACAGCGTGCGGACGCCCATCTGGAGGAGGTAGACGCGCATGCGGTGCGAGCGGTCCTCGCTGCGGGCCGGCGCGGCGGTGGTGACCCCCTGGACCCGGCGGGTGGTCATGGCGTCACCTCCTGCACGGCGTCCGGGGGCGGGTCCCGGCACGACGGCACACGTAGAGTGGTGGTTCACGGCGGCGGGCGGGCGCTTCGCGTCCGCCTCGGACGGCTCTCAGAGCCGACCGCCGGTCGATGTCCTAGGTGAACGATCCTAGTCGCCCCCGCACAGAAGGTGGTCCCCATGGCCGAGCAGTCCCGTCCCTCCGCAGCCGAGCCGGCCGCCCCCGGCGGGCGCAGCGTCCTCGTCACCGGCGGCAACCGCGGGATCGGCCTGGCCATCGCGCAGGCGTTCGCCGCGAACGGCGACCGCGTGGCCATCACGTCCCGCTCGGGCGAGGGCCCCGAGGGCGTCCTGGCGGTGCGGGCCGACGTGACGGACGCCTCGTCCGTGGACGCGGCGTTCCGGCAGGTCGAGGAGGCCCACGGCCCGGTCGAGGTGCTCGTGGCGAACGCCGGCATCACGAACGACCAGCTGCTGCTGCGCATGTCCGAGGAGGACTTCGCCTCGGTGGTGGACACGAACCTCACCGGCTCGTTCCGCGTGGTGCAGCGCGCCACGAAGGGCATGATGCGCCTCAAGCGCGGCCGGATCGTGCTGGTCTCCTCCGTGGTGGGCCTGCTCGGCTCCCCGGGCCAGGTCAACTACGCCGCCTCCAAGTCCGGCCTCGTGGGCATGGCGCGCTCCATCACCCGCGAGCTCGGCGCGCGGGGCGTGACGGCGAACGTGGTGGCCCCCGGCTACATCGACACGGAGATGACGCGTTCGCTGGACGAGGACCTCAAGGCCCAGTACAAGAAGTCCATCCCCGCGGGCCGCTTCGCCGACCCGGACGAGGTCGCCGGCGTCGTCCGGTGGCTCGCCTCGGAGGAGGCCTCCTACATCTCCGGCGCCGTCATCCCCGTGGACGGCGGCCTCGGCATGGGCCACTGACCCGCCCCCTCACCCTTCCCACCCCAGGCAGAAAGGCCCCGAGCATGACTGAGACAGACCTCACCGGACGCGGCGTCGTCGTCACCGGCTCCTCCCGCGGCATCGGCGCGGAGACCGCGCGGCTGCTGGCCGCCCGCGGCGCCGGCGTCGTGGTGAACTACCGCCAGAAGGCCCCGCGCGCGAACAAGGTGGTCGCCGCCATCGAGGAGGCCGGAGGCCGCGCCGTGGCCGTGGGCGGCGACGTCACGAAGGCCGAGGACCGCGCCGCCCTGCTCGACGCCGCCGTCGAGGCGTTCGGCTCGCTGGACGTGCTCGTGCTCAACGCCTCCGGCGGCATGGAGTCCCAGTTCGGCGAGGACTACGCCATGACGCTCAACCGGGACGCGCAGGCCGCCCTCGCGGACGCCGCCCTCGAGCGGATGGGAGAGGGTGGGCAGATCGTGTTCGTCACCTCGCACCAGGCGCACTTCATCGACGAGGTGGACACCATGGAGTCCTACGAGGCCGTGGCCCGCTCCAAGCGCGCCGGAGAGCTCGCGCTGCGCGAGCGCATCCCCGCGTTCGCGGAGAAGGGCGTGGGCTTCGCGGTGGTCTCGGGCGACATGATCGAGGGCACCATCACCGCCACGCTGCTCAACCGCGCGGAGCCGGGCGCCATCGAGTCGCGCCGTGAGGCGGCCGGGAAGCTGTACACGGTGGAGGAGTTCGCGTCCGAGGTGGCCGCCCTGGTGGGGCGCACCGACCTCGAGGTGGGCCACACCGAGCTCGTGGGCGGCGCCCGCGACTTCCTGGCCCGCCACCGGGGCTGAGTCGCCGGCTGCTCGGGCTCAGAGCCCGAGCAGCCAGCGCAGCGGGGTGAACGAGGGCACGTCGAGCACCACGTCGGCGTGCTCGCGCAGCGCCGGCTTGGCGCACAGGGCCACCCCGCACCCCGCGGCCGTCAGCAGGTCGATGTCGTTGGCGCCGTCGCCCACCGCCACGACGGCGGTCTCCGCGACGCCGGCGTCGGCCGCCCACGCGCGCAGCATGGCCGCCTTGGCGGCGCGGTCCACCACAGTCCCGACGACGCGCCCCGTGAGGCGCCCGTCCGCGGCCTCGAGCTCGTTCGCGCAGTAGGCGTGCAGGCCCCACGCGGCCGCGAGCGGGGCGAGCACCGAGGTGAACCCGCCCGAGACGGCGCAGACCCGACCCCCGGCCGCGTGCACGGCGGCGATCAGCTCGAGCGCGCCGTCCGTGGGGCGCACGGCGTCCACGACCTCCTCGACCACGCCCACGGGCAGGCCCGCGAGCGCCTCGACGCGCGCGTGGAGGGACTGGGCGAAGTCGAGCTCGCCGCGCATGGCCCGCTCCGTGACCTCGGCGACCTCCGCCTCGCGCCCGGCGTGCGCCGCGAGCAGCTCGATGACCTCCTGCTGGATCAGCGTGGAGTCGACGTCGGTCACCACGAGCGGGTGCGGGTTCGCCGTCGCGTCCTCGGGCAGCGTCAGCGCGGCCCATCCGGGACCCGGATCGGGAGCCGCGGCCCACGCGTCGCTCAGGAACCGCCAGCCCACGAGGCCGTCCGCGGCGACGCGCTCGGCGCCCTCCGGCACGCCCTCCGGCGTGCCCGCGGGACCAGGGGCGCCGGCGGGCGAGGCGGTCAGGACGAGGCGGCGCACGGAGCTCATGGGCCTCAATCTAGGGGCGCGGACGCAGCGCGCCCCGCGTGTGAACGCCCGGCCCCACTATGGTGGAGGCCATGACCACGCCCCAGCACCTCGAGGACATCTTCACCCCGGACGAGGACGCCGTGCTCCAGCTGCGCGGCGTGCGCGTGCACCGCGGCGGCCGGGACATCGTCGCCGACGTGGACTGGACCGTCCGGGCGGGCGAGCGCTGGGTCGTGATGGGCCCCAACGGCGCGGGCAAGTCGACCCTGCTGCAGATCGCCGCGGCCCGCCTGCACCCCACCGCCGGCGACGTCGCGATCCTCGACGAGGTGCTGGGCGCCGTCGACGTGTTCGAGCTGCGCCCGCGCATCGGGCTCTCCTCCGCCCAGCTGGCGGCCCAGGTGCCGCGCGCGGAGCTCGTGCAGGACGCCGTGGTGACCGCCGCGTACGGCGTGACCGGCACGTGGCGCGAGAGCTACGAGACGCAGGACCGCATGCGGGCCCTCGGGCTCGTGTCCGCGTGGGGGCTCTCCCGCCTGGCGCACCGGCCCTTCGGCTCCCTCTCGGACGGCGAGCGCAAGCGGGTGCTGATCGCCCGCGCGCTCATGACCGACCCCGAGCTGCTGCTCCTGGACGAGCCCGCCGCGGGGCTGGACCTGGCCGGGCGCGAGGAGCTCGTCCGCCAGCTCACCGAGCTCGCGGAGGACGAGGCGGCGCCGGCCACCGTTCTCGTGACACACCATGTGGAGGAGGTCCCTCCGGGCTTCACCCACGCCCTGCTGCTGCGCGAGGGCGGCGTGGTGGCCGCCGGCCCCGTCGCGGAGGTCCTCACGGACGAGCACCTCTCCACCGCGTTCGGCCTCGCGCTCACCGTCACCTCCACGGACGGGCGCTACTCGGCCGTCGGCGCGTGAGCGAGCTGCTCGCCGCCCAGGTCCTCGGGATGGACCTGTGGCAGGTGCTGCTCGTGCTGCTGGCCGGGTTCTGGGCCGGCACCATCAACTCCGTGATCGGCTCGGGCACCCTGGTGACCTTCCCCGTGCTCGTGGCCGTGGGGTACCCGCCCGTCACGGCGCAGATCTCCAACGCCATGGGCCTCGTGGCCGCCGGGTTCTCGGGCGTGTTCGGGTACCGCCGCGAGCTCGCGGAGTCGCGGGCCGTGCTGCCCGTGCTGACCGTGGCCTCCCTGCTGGGCGGCATCCTCGGGGCATCCCTGCTGATCCACCTGCCGCCCGAGGTGTTCGGGTACGCGGCGCCGATCCTCATCGTGGTGGCCCTCGCCTTCGTGATCCTCCAGCCCCGCCTGCAGGCGTGGGTGCGCCGGCGGGCCGCCGCGCGGGCGGGCGGCGAGGTCGCCGAGGCCCCCGCCGTGCCGAGCCGGCCCGTCGGCCCCGCGCTGTGGATCCTCGTCTTCCTGGCCGGTGTGTACGGCGGGTACTTCGTGGCCGCGCAGGGCGTGCTGCTCATGGGCATCCTCGGCGTGTTCCTCTGCGGCGGCACGCTCGTGCACGCGAACGGCATCAAGACGTGGCTCTCCCTCTCCGTGAACCTCATCGCCGCCGTCTCCTACCTGCTGTTCGCCTTCGACCGCATCGACTGGACGGCCGTGCTGCTCATCGCGGCGTCCTCCCTGGTGGGCGGGTCCGTGGGGGCCAGGATCGGGCGGCGCATCTCCCCGACGCTGCTGCGCGGGGTGATCGTGGTGGTGGGCCTGGCCGGACTGACGAGCATGATCCTGCGCCTGGTGAACGGTGGCTGAGCACACCCGGCTTCCGGGCGCGGCCGGCCGGGAGGTGCGGCTGACCCCGGCCGACCTCGCCGACCCCCGCCTGGCCGCGTACACGACCATGACCGACGCCGCCCTGCGCCGCCGCGTGGACGCCGAGCACGGGGTGTTCCTGGCGGAGTCCTCCTCCGTGGTGCGGCGGGCGCTGGCCGCCGGGCACACGCCGCGCTCGTTCCTGCTGGGGGACCGGTACCGCGAGACGTTCGCGGACGCCCTCGCCGCCCACCCGGACGTGCCGGTCTTCACCGGCCCGGACGAGGTCCTCACGGAGCTCACCGGCTTCCACCTGCACCGCGGCGCGCTGGCGGCGATGGACCGGCCGGCCCCGCGCTCCGTGGGCGAGGTGCTCGCGGGCGCGCGGCGCGTCCTCATCGCCGAGGACCTCGTGGACCACACGAACCTGGGCGCGGTGGTGCGCTCGGCGGTGGCCCTGGGGTGGGACGCGCTGCTGCTGACCCCGCAGGCCGCCGACCCGCTCTACCGGCGGGCGATCCGCGTGAGCATGGGGACGGTGTTCCAGCTGCCCTGGGCGCGGCTGGACGGCCCCGTGGCGTCCGCGGTGCCCGTGCTGAAGGAGGCGGGGTTCGCGGTCGCCGCGCTCGAGGTGACCGAGCGGGCTGTGGGCCTGGACAGCCCGGAGCTCGAGGGGACCCGGGGCGCCGAGCGGCTGGCCCTCGTGCTGGGCCAGGAGGGCCCCGGCGTCCGCGAGGAGACGCTCGCCCAGACCGACGCCGACGTCGTGATCCCCATGCCGGCGGGCGTGGACTCGCTGAACGTGGCCGCGGCGGCCGCCGTCGCGCTGTGGGAGCTGCGCCCGCGGTGAGGGCCGGGCGCGACGCGCGGGCCGCGCGATCCACGGTGAGACGCGACGGGGCATGCGGTAGAGTGGGCCGCTGGCCCGCCGACCGGCGGACCCCACCGACCACACCTCTCGCGCCCCTGGTCCCAATCAGGCGGCAGAAACGAAGGATGATCCCCATGAAGACCGCGATCCACCCCGAGTACCGCTACGTCATCTTCAACGACCTCGCCTCCGGTGAGAAGATCCTCACCCGCACCACCGCGAACTCCGAGAAGACCGCGGAGTGGGAGGACGGCAACACCTACCCGGTGATCGACGTCGAGATCTCGGCCGCCTCGCACCCGTTCTACACGGGCAAGCAGCGCATCATGGACACCGCCGGCCGCGTGGAGCGCTTCAACGCCCGCTTCAAGGGCTTCGGCGGCAAGAAGTGATCGCAGCGGCCTGAGCCGCTCTCACCTCGCACCACGACGACGGGCCCCGCGCCTCCGGCACCACGCCGGAGGAGCGGGGCCCCTCGCGTCCCCGGCTCCCGCCCGGCGCGAACGCCCCTGGCCCGTGCCCCGGCGAGATCCTAGGCTGGCGGCATGACCACGAACCAGGACAGCGCCCACCACGGGGAGTACAAGGTGATCGGCGGCAAGCTGGTGGCCGCAGACCTCACCCTCCACGACGGCCGCATCGCCACGGCCAGCATCAACGGCGACTTCTTCCTCGAGCCCGACGAGGCGCTCGAGGACCTCAACGCGGCCGTGGCCGGGCTCTCGGCCGACGTGGAGCACCGCGCCATCCGGGCGGCGGTGGAGCAGGGCCTGCGGCCCGAGGCCGAGCTGTTCGGCGTCGACGCCTTCGCGATCGCCTCCGCGGTGCGCCGCGCCCTCGGCAAGTCGACCACGTGGGAGGACCACCAGTGGGAGATCATCCCGCCGGAGCCGCTGCCGATCGCGCTGACGGTCGCCCTCGACGAGGTCCTCACCCGCCAGGTGGCCGAGGGACGGCGGAACCCGACCATGCGGCTGTGGCAGTGGAATGAGCCCGCCGTCGTGATCGGGGCCTTCCAGTCGCTCGCCAACGAGGTCGACCCGGAGGGCGTGGAGCGGCACGCGATCAACGTGGTGCGGCGGATCTCCGGCGGCGGCGCGATGTTCATGGAGGCGGACAACTGCGTCACGTACTCGCTGCACGTGCCGCAGTCCCTCGTGGACGGCCTCGAGACCGCTGAGACCTACCCGTTCCTCGACGAGTGGACCATGGACGCGCTCGGCCGCCTCGGCGTGGAGGCGTTCTACCAGCCGCTCAACGACATCGCCACGCCCCAGGGAAAGATCGGCGGGGCCGCCCAGAAGCGCGTGGGGGAGTCCGGCCTCCTGCACCACGTCACCATGAGCTACGACATCGACGCGGTCAAGATGCTCGAGGTCCTGCGGATCGGCCGCGAGAAGCTGCGCGGCAAGGGCGTCGCCTCGGCGAAGAAGCGGGTGGACCCGCTGCGCCGTCAGACCGGCGTCCCCCGCGTTGAGATCTGGGAGACCATGATGGCCACCTTCGAGGAGCGGTACGGGGCGCGGCGCGTCGACCTCGACGCCGAGACCCGCGCCGAGGCCGAGGAGCTGGCCCGCACGAAGTTCGCCACGCCGGAGTGGACCGCCCGCGTCCCGTGACCGGGCGGCTCACCCCTGCGCAGCCCGCCTACCCCTCGAGGTCGTGCTGGGCCGCCTGCACCCGCAGGGACCGGCGCAGCGCGTCCGTGTGCTCCACGACGAGGCGGCGCAGGGCGCCCGGGGCGTCCGGGTGGCCGTCGATCCAGCGCTGGGCGGCGGCGAGCGTGGGGTGGCGCTCCTGGTCCTCGGCACCGCCCGGCACCGCGTGCTGGTGCCCCGGGAACAGCCCGCCGATCGCGCGGCTGGCCAGCCCGTTCGACCGGCTCGCCCACACCAGCTCCAGCCGCGGCCAGAACCCGTCCTCGTGGGCGGCGAGCAGCTCCACGGAGCCCGCGGCGAAGCCGGCGGCCGTGGCGGAGAGCAGGTCGTTGGACAGCTCGACGCCGTCGGCGGTGCGCCCGGCCATGACGGCCTCCCACGCCGCGGCCTTCACGCCGGGCTCGGGGCGCGCGGCGAGGGCGAGGCGGTGCCACGTGACCGTCTGCGCGGTGCGCTTCGCCTCGAGCTCGGCGTCCAGGCGGGCCGCATCGGCCTGGCCGGTCGCGGCGAGGGCCTGGAGCACGAGCCAGCGCACCTCGGCGTCCACGGCGAGCCCGGGGGCCGCCGTGCCGGGCGAGACCAGCAGGGCCTCGGCCAGAGAGCCCGCCAGCGCCGCGTCGGCGCGCGCCACAAGCGCCCACGTGCGGGCCGCCGTGCGCTGGCGGTCGGAGCCGGCCTCGAGCGTGCGGGTCTGCTCGGCCAGCTCGGTGCCGAGCCGCGAGCGCAGGGCGGCGCGGTCCTCGGCCCGGGCGAACTGGGACACCGCGGCGGCGGCCTGGGCGAGCACCTGGGTGTGGACGCCGACGGTCTCGATCCCGGCGGAGAGCTGCCCCACCGCGGTCACGAAGCGCTCCACGGGCAGCGCGCCGTCGCGCGTCATCGACCACAGGGCCGCCCACACGGTGGCCTCGGCCAGCGGATCCGCGATCGGGTGAGCGAGCACCGCCTCGAGCGAGGCGTCGTCCACCTCCACGGCCGCGTACGTGAGGTCCTCGTCGTTGGGCAGCACGAGCCGGACGCCCTCCGGCACCTCGAGCCCGGCCAGCGGCACCGCGGCGCCCTCGGCACCGCCCGGCACGTCGACGGTGGCCTGGCCGGTGCGCACGAGCACACCGTCCTCGTCGGGCGTGAACACGCCCACCTTCACCACGTGGGGGCGCAGCACCTGGCGGCCCGTGACGGGATCCCGGCCCTCCTGGTGCAGGAGGACGGCGCCGTCGTCCCCCGCCTCCACCCGCAGGCGCGGCACGCCCGAGGTGTGCAGCCACGCGTCCGCCCACGCGCCCATGTCCCGCCCCGAGGCGGCCTCGAGGGCCGCCATGAAGTCGGCGAGCTCCGCGTTGCCCCACGCGTGGGCGCGGAAGTAGCGGCGTGCGGCGTCGAGGAACGCGTCCCGGCCGACGAACGCCACGAGCTGCTTGAGCACCGAGGCGCCCTTGGCGTACGTGATGCCGTCGAAGTTCTGCCGCGCGGCCTCGAGGTCCACGATGTCCGCGACGATCGGGTGTGTGGTCGGCAGCTGGTCCTGCACGTAGGCCCACGCCTTGCGGCGCGAGGCGAAGGTGACCCACGCGTCGGAGAACTCCGTGGCCTCCGCGGCGCCGAGCGAGCCCATGAAGTCCGCGAACGACTCCTTGAGCCACAGGTCGTCCCACCAGCGCATCGTCACGAGGTCGCCGAACCACATGTGCGCCATCTCGTGGAGGATCACGGTGGCCCTGCCCTCGTACTGCACGGCGGTGGCCCGCGAGGTGAACACGAAGTCCTCCGTGAAGGTCACCAGCCCCGGGTTCTCCATGGCTCCGAGGTTGTACTCGGGCACGAACGCCTGGTCGTACTTGCCCCACTCGTAGGGCACGCCGAAGAGCCCGTGGAAGAAGTCCAGCCCGCGCTTCGTCACCGCGAACACGGCCTCCGGGTCGAACGCGTCGGCCATCGTCTGCCGCGTGAACAGGCGCAGCGGCACGGGCGCGGCACCGGTGGCCGCATCGCCGTCCCAGCGGTCCTCCCAGCTCGCGTAGGGGCCGGCCAGCAGCGTCGTGATGTAGGTGGACTGGGCGAGCGTGGGCTCGAAGTCCACGCGCACGACGCCGTCGCCCGCCTCCGTGCGCGACGCCTCGGGCCGGTTGGAGGCCAGCACCCAGTCGGCCGGGCCGGTGAGGGCGAAGGTGAAGGCGCCCTTGAGGTCCGGCTGCTCGAAGTCCGGGAAGACGCGGCGCGCGTCCGCGGGCTCGTACTGCGTGTAGAGGTACACCTGGCCGTCGGCCGGGTCCGCGAAGCGGTGCAGCCCCTCGCCCGAGCGCGAGTAGCGCGAGGCGCCCTTCAGGACCACGTCGTTCTCGGCCGCCAGGCCGGGCAGCAGGACGCGGGCCTCGCCGACCACCTCGGCGAGGTCCAGGGCTGCGCCGTTGAGCTCCACCGCATCCACCCCGGCGTGGATCCAGTCCAGGTGCGTGCTCGCGCCGGGCTCCGCGCACGCGAAGCGGATCCGCGCCTCCACCGGGTAGGTGTCCTGCTCGAGGTCGCGGGCGGCCGAGAGGTCCACGTGGACGTCGTACGCGCTCACGGTGAGCAGCCGGGAGCGCTCGAAGGCCTCGGCACGGGTCACGTTGGTCTGGTCGAGGTCGGGCGCGGGCACGACGTCGGGCACGGGTGTTCTCCGGTCTGTGGGGTGGGTGCGGGCGGGGGAGCGAGACGGGGGACCGGTGCGGGTCAGCGCGGCGCCGGCACGGACTGGCCCTTCGAGAGCACGGTCAGGCCCGAGTCCGTCACGGTGTAGCCGTTGGCCTCGTCCTCCGCTCGGTCGAAGCCGATGCGCGCGCCGGGCGGGACCACCACGTTCTTGTCGAGGATGGCGTTGCGGACGTGGGCGCCCTCCCCGACGACGACGGAGTCCAGGAGCACGGACTGCTCGACCCACGCCTCGTTCGCGACGCGGACGTCCGTGGACAGCACGGACTGGGCCACCGTGCCGCCCGAGACGACGACGCCCTGCGAGAGGATCGAGTCGTTCGCGCTGCCGGGGCGGCGCGAGGCCGAGCGCACCAGCTTCGCCGGCGGGGAGACGGACTGCCGCGTGTACAGCGGCCACTCGCGGTTGTAGAGGTTGAACTCCGGCCACGGCTGCACGAGGTCCATGTGCGCGTCGTAGTAGGAGTCCAGCGTGCCCACGTCCCGCCAGTAGTGCTTGCCGGGGGTGCCGCCGGGGACCTCGTTGGCGGTGAAGTCGTAGACGCCGGCCTCGCCGCGGTCCACGAAGTAGGGGACGATGTCCCCGCCCATGTCGTTGTTGGAGTGCGGGTTGGCGTCGTCCGCGTTGAGCGCCTCCACGAGGGCGTCCGTGTCGAACACGTAGTTGCCCATGGAGGCCAGGAACTGGGACGGGTCGTCCGGCAGGCCCGGGGTGGTGGCGGGCTTCTCCACGAACGCCTTGATGCGCTCGGGGGAGGACGGGTCGGTCTCGATGACGCCGAACTGGTCCGCGAGGTCCAGCGGCTGGCGCACGGCGGCCACGGTGGCCTTCGCGCCGGAGGCGATGTGCTGGTCCACCATCTGCTGGAAGTCCATGTGGTAGACGTGGTCCGCGCCGATCACCACGACGATGTCCGGGCGCGCGTCCGCGATGAGGTTCATGGACTGGTAGATGGCGTTCGCCGAGCCCGTGAACCAGTCCTTGCCGCGGCGCTGCTGCGCCGGGACGGTGGCCACGTAGTTGTTGAGCATGGTGGACATGCGCCACGTCTCGGAGATGTGCCGGTCCAGCGAGTGCGACTTGTACTGCGTCAGCACCACGATCTCGCGGTAGCGCGAGTTCACCAGGTTGGAGAGCGCGAAGTCGATCAGCCGGTACGTGCCGCCGAAGGGGACGGCCGGCTTGGCCCGGTCGGCGGTGAGGGGCATGAGACGCTTGCCCTCGCCGCCCGCCAGCACCACGGACAGGACCTTCTTCTGCACCATCGGGGACCACTCCTCATTCCGGGGACGCGCCTCGTCGCCGAGCCCGCTCGGGCCCGGCCTCTGTCGGTCCCGTCAGGCTATCCGGCCCGAGGGGCGCTCGACTAGGTTGGAGGCGTGCGCATCGACATCGTGAGCAAAGAGTTCCCCCCGTCCATCTACGGCGGCGCCGGAGTCCACGTCGCGGAGCTGACGCGTGTGCTCGCGTCCCGCGCCGACCTCGTCGTCCACGCCTTCGGGGAGCCCCGCGAGCGGGACTACCACGGCGCCGCCGTGCGCTCCTACCCGAATCCCCAGGGGTTCGAGGCGGAGAACGGCGCCGTCCAGACCCTGGCCACCGACCTCACCATGGTCGGCGCCTTCGAGGGCGCGGACGTGATCCACTCCCACACGTGGTACGCCAACATGGCCGGCCACCTCGGCAAGCTCATGCACGGCGTCCCGCACGTGCTCTCCGCCCACTCCCTCGAGCCCCTGCGCCCGTGGAAGGCCGAGCAGCTCGGCGGCGGCTACGCGATCTCCAGCTGGGCCGAGTCCACCGCGTACCACGGCGCCGACGCCGTCATCGCGGTCTCGGACGGCATGCGCCGGGACATCCTGGCCTGCTACCCGGACGTCGACCCCGCCAAGGTGCACACCGTGCACAACGGGATCGACACCCAGGTGTGGACCCCGCAGACCGGCACCGGCGCCCTCGAGAAGTACGGGATCGACCCGCGCAAGCCCTCGGTCGCGTTCGTCGGGCGCATCACCCGCCAGAAGGGCGTCCCGCACCTGCTGCGCGCGGCTCTGCAGCTGCCCCCGGAGGTCCAGCTCGTGCTGTGCGTCGGCGCCCCGGACACCCCGGAGCTCGCGTCGGAGGTCAACGGCCTCATCGCGCAGCTGCGCGGGCAGCGCGAGGGCGTCGTCGTGATCGAGGGCATGATCCCGCGCCACGAGGTCATGGAGATCCTCACCTCCGCCACCGTGTTCGCCTGCCCCTCCGTCTACGAGCCCCTGGGCATCGTCAACCTGGAGGCCATGGCGTGCGGCACCGCGGTGGTGGCCTCGGCCGTCGGCGGCATCCCGGAGGTCGTGGAGGAGGGCGTCACCGGCTCGCTCGTGTCCTTCGAGCAGGCGGACGATGCCACCGGCGCCCCCGTGGACGAGGAGGGCTTCGCCCGCGACTTCGCCGCCGCCCTCACCCGGGTCCTCGAGGATCCCGAGCAGGCCCGCCGGATGGGCGAGGCCGGGCGGGAGCGCGCCATCGGGCAGTTCTCGTGGGAGACCATCGCGGACCGGACCATGGAGGTCTACCGCTCCGTCCTCGACTGAGGCCGGCCAGCTCCGCGACGGCGCGGACAGGGCTGTGCCGCCCGGCCGAGGCGGAGCGCGCCGCCGTCCCCGAACGCCCGAGGGCCCGGAGACCCCCCTGGGGGATCTCCGGGCCCTCGGTCCGTCCGCGCCGGGCGACCGGCGCGGACGGGTGCGGGTCAGGACCGGCGCAGCCGGGAGGCCTTGGACTTGGCCTCCTTGCGCTGGCGCTCCCGGAGGACCTTCTCGTCCTCGGGGGCGGTGCCGGAGGCGCGCAGCTGCTCGAAGTAGCGGTGGGCCTCCTCCTGGCGCTCGGCCTCGACGTCGGTGGCGACCTCCATGCGCAGGTGCTTCTGCTCGAGGCCGTAGGCCTCCACGAGCTCCAGCGCGAAGGGGCGCAGGCGCTCGGCCAGGCGGTTGACGTAGCCGCGCAGGGCGCGGGCGCGCTGGCTGGAGACGCGGCCATGGGCCACGAACCAGCCCAGGTCGTCCTCGATGAGGCGCAGCGCGAAGAGGTCGCGCAGCCAGGTGAGCACGGTGGCGGTGGCCTCGTCCTCGATCGCGTCCACGGCCCGGGTGAACGCCTCCCACTGGAGGAGCTCGGCGTGGTTGCGCGCCGCCTCGACCAGCTCGTGCTGGCGCGTGTTGAACGCCTCGGCCTGGGCCTGCTGGCCCTTGCCTCGGGCGCCCGAGAGGGTGCCCGCGATGTCCGCCGTCTTGGCGCGCACGCGGTCCTCGAGCAGCTCCCGCTGGACCGCGGGATCCTTGAACCAGTTCGCGGAGCGGCGCTCGGAGCCCGCGTCCGCCACGGTCTGGACCACCTTGGGCAGGCCGGCGCGGTGCAGGGCGTCGGAGGCCTGGAGGACCACGTAGCGGGACACGGCGCCGACCTCGAGGCGGCCGAACTCCTTGGAGTAGTCGGTCAGGAGGCGCTTGCCGACGAGCTGGAGCAGGACGGTGTTGTCGCCCTCGAAGGTGACGTAGACGTCCAGGTCGGCGCGCAGCTGGGTGACGCGGTTCTTGGCCATGAACCCGGTGCCGCCGCAGGCCTCGCGGGCCTCCTGGAGGGTGTCCAGGGCGTTCCAGGTGGTCAGGGGCTTGACGGCGGCCGCGAGGGTCTCCAGCTCCTGGCGGTCCACGTCGGTGTCCGCGCGGCCCGAGAACACGTCGTCGAACTTGACGGCGAGCTCGTTGGAGGAGAACGCGTCCGCGTAGGCGCGGGCCAGGCGGTCGATGAGGCGGCGCTGATGGTTCTGGTAGTCCAGCAGCACCTCCTCGCGCTCCGGGCTGGAGGCGTTGAACTGGCGGCGCTGTTCGCCGTAGGCGATGGCGCCGTGCAGGCCGAGGAAGGAGGCCGTCGTCGCGGCGATGGACAGGGACACGCGGCCCTGCACGAGGGTGCCGAGCATGGTGAAGAAGCGGCGCCCGGGGGAGTCGATCGGCGAGGTGTAGGTGCCGTCCTCGGCGACGTCGCCGTAGCGGTTCAGCAGGTTCGTGCGGGGCACCCGGACGTGGGTGAAGTGCAGGCGGCCGTTGTCGATGCCGTTGAGGCCGCCCTTGAGGCCGTCGTCCTCGCCGCCGACGCCGGGCAGGAACGCCCCGGACTCGTCGCGGATCGGCACGTAGAAGCAGTGCACGCCGTGGTTGATGCCCTGGGTGATGAGCTGGGCGAAGACCGTGGCGGCCTTGCCGTGCAGGGCGGCGTTGCCGAGGTAGTCCTTCCACGCGCCCTTGAACGGCGTGTGGATGACGAACTCCTGGGTGGCCTCGTCGTAGGTGGCCGTGGTGGCGATCGAGGCGACGTCGGAGCCGTGGCCGATCTCCGTCATGGCGAAGGCGCCGGGGATGGACAGGTCCATCGCGCCCGGCAGCCACCGGCGGTGGTGATCGGCGGTGCCGAGGTGGAGGATCGCGGAGCTGAAGAGGCCCCACTGCACGCCGGCCTTGATCTGGAGCGAGGGGTCGGCCACCACGAGGTCGCCGAACGCGGAGATGTTGCCGCCGTGGTTGTCGTTGCCGCCGAACTCGGCCGGGAAGGCGCGGTGGACGGCGCGGCTGTCCACGAGGATGCCGAGCTGGCCGAACACGCGCTGGCGGTGCTCGTCCATGCCCAGCAGCGGGTCGCGGTGCAGGGCCGGGTCCTTGGCGAGTTCGCGGGACTCACGGCGCTCCGCGGCCCAGCGGCCCAGGAGCGCCTCCTGGATCACGGCCGAGTCGAGGGACCCCGGGCGCGGGTGCTCGGGGGCGATCTCGGCGACGTCGTGGGGCAGGTCGGTGGGGGACGGGGGGACGTCGGTGACGGCGTCGAGGCTGTGGTCGCGGGTGGTGGTCATCGGACCGCTCCTTCGTGGGCGTGGATCGGGACGGGGGATGTCGGGGCGCCGAGCAGGCCGTGGAGCAGCCAGCCGGTGATGGAGGCCGCCAGCTCGGCGGCGTCGGGGCGCGCGTCCTCGGGGGAGCGCAGCCAGGTCTCGGCCGTGGCCCGCACCAGTCCGACGGCGGCGCGCGGCCACAGGCCGAGGGGGGTGCCGACGGGCGGGACGCCGTCCGCCCCGAGGTGCTGGGCGAGCCCCTCCGCGAGGAGGGCGTGGACGCGGTCGAAGAAGGCGTCCAGGACGCCCGCCGCGGCGCCGGAGGAGTCCGGGGCGGACACGGCGAAGGCGTAGACGTTCGGGGACGTGGCGGCCACACTGAGGTAGACCTCGACCATCCGATGCAGGGTGGCGGCGGCGTCGGAGTGGTCGACCGCCGCCTCGAGCAGTCGCCGCTCCATGTGGGCGGTCACCCGCTCGGCGACGGCGACGCGCAGGCCGGCGCGGTCGCCGAAGTACCGGTAGTAGACCGACTTGGAGGTGCCGGCGTGCGTGGCGATGTCCTCCATGGAGGCCTCGGGCCCCAGCTCGTGGACCGCGGCCCGCGCGGCGCGGAGCAGCTCGCGGCGGCGGTCCAGCCGGTGCTGGTCCCACCGGGAGCTGCGACCGTCGCGGAGGACGGGGGGAGGCGTGAGTGACTTCACAGGACGGACTGTATCAGGTACCGTTCGTCTCAGTCACCCCGATCCCGGCCGCGCCGCTCCACCATCACCCCAGTTCCATCGACACCACCAGCGCCCGGATCACCCCCCGACCTCTCGCCGCGCACCCCGCGGGTGAGGCCACACCGTCCAGGAGGACCCCGACGTGACCACCCCCCCGAACACCCCCACCGCCCGCCCCGCCGTCGCGGGCGGCACCCTGCGCCCCGCCGTCGTCGTGGGCGGCAACCGCATCCCCTTCGCCCGCGCCAACACGGCCTACGCCACAGCCTCCAACCAGGAGATGCTCACCGCCGCGCTCGACGGCCTCGTGGCCCGCTTCGGCCTGCAGGGCGAGCGCATCGGCCAGGTCTCCGCTGGCGCCGTGCTCAAGCACCCCAAGAACTTCAACCTCACCCGCGAGTCCGTTCTCGGCTCCGCTCTGGCGTCCGACACCCCGGCCGCAGACATCCAGGTCGCCTGCGCCACCGGCATGGAGGCCCTGGGCACCCTCGCCTCCAAGATCCGCCTCGGTCAGATCGAGTCGGCCATCGGCGGCGGCGTGGACTCCATCTCCGACTCGCCCGTGAGCGTCTCCGACGGCGCCCGCCGCGTGCTGATGCAGCTCAACGCCGCGAAGACCCTGAAGGACCGCCTCAAGGCCGTCTCCCAGCTGCGCCCCAACCAGCTCGTCCCCGAGCCGGCCGGCGCCAGCGAGCCCCGCACCGGCATGTCCATGGGCGAGCACCAGGCGCTCACCACCCACCAGTGGGGCATCACCCGCGAGGCGCAGGACGAGCTGGCCGTGGCCAGCCACCGCAACCTCGCCGCCGCGTACGACTCCGGCTTCATGGACGACCTCGTGACCCCGTTCCGCGGCCTGACCCGCGACAACAACCTCCGCCCGGACTCCTCCATGGAGAAGCTGGCCAAGCTCAAGCCCGCCTTCGGCCGCCAGCTCGGCGACGAGGCGACCATGACCGCCGCCAACTCCACGCCCCTCACCGACGGCGCCTCCGCGGTGCTGCTCGCCTCCGAGGACTGGGCCGCCGAGCGCGGCCTGCCCATGCTCGCCGAGTTCGTGGACGCCGAGAACGGTGCCGTGGACTTCGTGGACGGCAAGGAGGGCCTGCTCATGGCCCCCGCGTACGCCGTGCCCCGCCTCCTGGCCCGCCACGGCCTGACCCTGGACGACCTGGACTTCATCGAGATCCACGAGGCCTTCGCCGGCACCGTGCTCGCCACGATGAAGGCCTGGGAGAGCGAGGAGTTCGGGCGCGAGCGCCTCGGCCTCGACGGCGCCTTCGGCACCGTGGACCGCTCCAAGCTCAACGTGCACGGCTCCTCGCTGGCCGCCGGCCACCCGTTCGCCGCCACCGGCGGCCGCATCGTGGCCCTGCTGGCCAAGGCGCTGCACCAGAAGGGCGAGGGCTCCCTCGGCCTCATCTCCGTGTGCGCCGCCGGCGGCCAGGGCATCGTCGCCCTCCTGCGCGGCCGCTGAGCCACCCGGCACCACCCGCAGCACCCGCCCCGCCGTCGGCCCGTCCGACGGCGGGGCGCCGGTCCCCGCCGCACCGACCCCGCCGCACTCCAGCACACCCCTGACCTGAGAGGTCCCCCCGTGAACGACCCGTACGGCTCCTTCGTCTCCTCCGCCCTGGGCAAGCGCGTCACCGGCGCCCTGGGCCTGCCCCAGCCCGTCGAGCTGCGCCGGTACGAGCCCGGCCAGCCGCTGATCACCGGCACCGTCCTGGTGCTCGGCGCCACCCCCGCCGCCGACGCGGCCCGCGGGCTGCTCACCGCCGCCGGCGTCCAGGTCGTCTCCGAGCGCGCCGAGGGCGCCCGCCTGGCCGGTGTCGTCGCGTGCTTCGACGGGGTGCGTGCCCCGTCCGAGCTCTCCGCCGTGGCCCTCGAGCTCGGCCCCGCCCTGCGCCAGCTCGGCTCCAGCGCCCGCGTGGTCACCGTGTTCGAGGATCCGGAGGACCCCTCCGTGGCCGCCGACCCCGCGGCGCGCGCCGCCCGCCAGGGCGTGGTGGGCCTGACCCGCTCGCTCGGCAAGGAGATGCGCCGCGGCGGCACCGCCAACGGCCTCATCCTGGGCTCCGGCGTCCCGCTCACCGCCCCCGGCGCGGCCGGCGCCCTGCGCTTCCTGCTCTCGGGCCGATCCGCGTTCGTCTCCGGCCAGTTCCTGCCCGTCACCACCGCGGACGGCTCGACCCCCGCGGACCTGGCCCGCCCGCTCGAGGGCAAGGTCGCAGTCGTCACCGGTGCCGCCCGCGGCATCGGCGCGGCGATCATCGCCACCCTGGCCCGCGACGGCGCCCGCGTGGTGGGCGTGGACGTGCCCGCCGCCGGGGACGCCCTGGCCGGTGTCGTCAACAAGCTCGGGGGCACCGCCCTCGCGCTGGACATCACCGCCCCCGACGCCGGCGCCCGGATCCTCGAGCACTGCCGCACCCGCCACGGGCGCATGGACATCGTGGTGCACAACGCGGGCATCACGCGGGACAAGCTGCTCGCCAACATGGACGCGGCGCGCTGGGACTCGGTCCTCGCCGTGAACACGTCCTCGCAGCTGGCCATGAACGCGGCCTTCCTCGCCGAGGACGCCCGCGACGTCGTGGGCGAGGGCCTGCGCATCGTCGGCCTGGCTTCCACCTCCGGCATCGCCGGCAACCGCGGCCAGACCAACTACGCGGCGTCCAAGGCGGGCGTCATGGGCCTCACGTCGGCCACCGCGCCGATGCTGGCCGAGCGCGGGGGCACGATCAACGCCGTCGCCCCGGGCTTCATCGAGACCGAGATGACCGCCAAGATCCCGCTCGCGACCCGCGAGCTGGGCCGCCGCCTCAACTCGCTGCAGCAGGGCGGCCGTCCCCAGGACGTCGCCGAGGCCATCGCCTACCTCGTCTCGGACGGGGCCGGCGGCACCAACGGCGCCACCCTGCGGGTGTGCGGCCAGGCGATCATGGGGGCCTGAGCATGGAGACCCGGACGCTCACGCAGGCCCCCGCCCTCGGCTCCCTGTACGCCCGCGCCGCGGCGCAGGCCGCGCAGGACGCCCTCACCCGCCGACGCCGGCCGACGACCCTGCCCGAGCGCCGCATCGAGGTGGAGGGCCTGACGATCGACCCCGCCGTCGTCGGCCGCTGGCGCGAGGTGGTGGGCCCCGCGGACCCGACGCACCTGCCCTCCGTTCTCGTGCACACCCAGGTGTTCGGGACGGCGATGGCGCTCATGGCCGCCCCTGACTTCCCGCTGCCCCTGCCGGGCATGGTCCACCTCTCCAACTCGGTCCAGCACCACCGGCCCGTCCCCGCGGGCGAGCCGCTGACGGTCGCGGCCGAGGCCCTGGGCCTCGTGCCCCACCACGCGGGCACCGCCGTGGACGTCGCGGTGCGCGTGGAGCGCGCGGCGGGCGCCGGCGCGGAGGCCGCGCTGCTGTGGGAGGGCTCCTCCCGGTACCTGGCCAAGGGCGTGTGGCTGACGGGCGAACGCCCCGAGCGGCCCGTGCGCGAGGAGTTCGTCCCCGCGGCCCCCACCGCGCAGTGGACGTTCGGGGCGGGGGCCGGCCGCGCCTACGCGGGCGTCTCGGGGGACTGGAACCCCATCCACCTCTCCGGGCCGAGCGCGACGCTGTTCGGCATGAAGGGTGCGATCGCCCACGGCATGCTCCTCGCCGCGCGCATGCTGGACGGCCGGGAGCCCGCCGAGGCCGGCGTCGGCTGGGACATCGAGTTCGAGGCGCCCGTGGTGCTGCCCGCCCGCGTGGCCGTCCGGTACGAGCGCGACCCCGCGGTCACGCAGGTGACGGGCTGGGACGCCACGCGTGGACGCCGCCACTTCCGGGGCGGGATCCGGCCCCTCACCTGAGGGGAGGACCGACGACGGCGGCCCGGGGGCGTGATGCTCCCGGGCCGCCGTCGTCGTCAAGGCAGCGGGATCAGCCCTCCGCGGCCGCCGCGGCGTCCAGGAGGCCGTCCGCGTACGCGTCCCAGGAGTGGCTCTGCGCGTGGCGCACGGCCGCGGTGGACATCGCGGCCCACGCGCCGCGGTCCCCGAGGATCCCCTCGAGCGCGTCCGCCCACGCCTCCGCGGTGTTCGGGGCCACGAGCCGGCCGGTCCGCCCGTCCTGCACCGCGTGGACGAGCCCGCCCACGCGGTGGGCCAGCACCGGGGTGCCGCACGCCTGCGCCTCGAGGGCCACGAGGCCGTAGGTCTCCGAACGGCTCGGCATCGCGACGACGTCCGCCGCGCGGAGCTGCTCGGCCAGCGCGGGCGCGGGCACCGGATCGGACACGGTGACGAGGTCCGCGACGTCGTGCCGGCGGGCCAGGGCGGCGAGGTCCAGGCCCTCTCCGCCGGAGGCGGCCCCGTTGAGGTGCAGCCGGATCCCGGGATCCGCACCGGCGCCGCCGCGCCGGCCCCGCAGGATGGCGAGGGCCTCGACGAGGATCTGCGGGCCCTTGTGCGCCTGCACGCGCCCCGCGAAGAGCACGCGCAGGGGAGCGGCCGCGTCGGCGCCGGCCGTGGCCCCGGACGACCCGGGCCAGCAGGACGCTCCCTCGGGCGTGAACGTCGCGGTGTCCACGGCGGGGGAGAGGACGCGCGTGCGCCGGCGGTCCACGCCGAGGACCTCACGCAGGTCGGCGGCCTCGGCGGGGGAGTTCACCACGAGGAGGTCGGCCTCCTCCACCACGCGCGCCTCGGCGGCGATCCGTTCGGCGGGCTCCTCGTGGCCCTCGTCCTGCAGCATCTTCACGGCCGCGGTGGTGTGCATGGTCTGCAGGTGAGGGGCATCCATCTCCTGCGCCAGGGCGTGGGCCGTGGGCGCGGAGAGCCAGTAGTGCCCGTGGACGAACCGCACGCGCTCGGCCTCCGCGAGCCCCTCGGCCTCGCGTGCTCCCCGCAGCCAGGCCAGCGCGGCCGCGGTGAACGCGTCCGTGTGCGCGGCGAGCTCTGCCTTGTCCAGGGGTCGGGCGGGGCCGGCGGCCAGCTCGACCACGAGGACGTCCGGTGTCGGTCCGCCCGCGGGCAGACGCGTGATCCGTGCGCCGCCGTCCACCGGCTCCTCCGCGCGGGTGAACAGGAGCATCCGCATCCCCTGCCGCGCGAGCGCGAGGGCGGCCTGCCGCACGTACACG
Organism: Micrococcus antarcticus; assembly: GCF_044872765.1. Classification (NCBI taxonomy): domain Bacteria; kingdom Bacillati; phylum Actinomycetota; class Actinomycetes; order Micrococcales; family Micrococcaceae; genus Micrococcus; species Micrococcus antarcticus. The sequence goes on from NZ_CP085253.1 coordinate 462,379, forward strand.
TTCATGCCGCCGGCGTCCCCGCGGCCCGGCTGGGCCAGCGGCGAGGTGTGGTAGGCCACGCCGATCCCCACGGGCACGGAGGCCGTGAGCTCACGGTCCACCGCGTCGAAGAGGCGGGCCACCGACGGCAGGCCGGGCAGGTCCTCCGCGTGGAGCATCGCGCCCTCGGCGTCCCCGAGCGGCACGGTCCAGTTCGGGTACTGGTCCTGCATGGTCCCCGGCTGGTTCTGGATGCGGCGCTCCCCGACGGCGTCCACGAGGGCCACGCTCTGCAGCGCCGACGGCGCCTGGGCGAGCAGCCGGTGCAGGGCGATGACCTGGGCCTGCCGCTCGCCCACGCCCGGGACCTCCTCGAGGAGGCCGCGGTCTCGTGCGGCCCGGAGGAATGCCTCCACCTCGGCGGCCGAGCGCTCCCGCTCCGCGGCCACGTCCCCCGTGAACAGGCCGAGCTCCTCGCGCAGGTCCAGGTGGACGCCCTCGAGGTAGCCGGCGGTCGGGGGGAGGTCGTGGGTGTTCACGGCGGCCAGGCACAGGCGCCGGTAGCGCTCCGGGGGGACCGGCACGCCGTCCTCCTGCTCGAACCAGAGGATGTTCGTGCCGAGCACGCCCGCCTCCGCGAGGCGCTTCTGCACCCACGGCTCGAACGTGCCGAGGTCCTCGCCGATCACCACGGCGCCGGCCCGCTGCGCCTCGAGGGTGAGGACGGCGAGCATGGCCTCGTGGTCGTACTCCACGTACGCGCCCTGCGTGGGGCCGGCGCCCTCCGGCACCCACCACAGGCGGAAGAGGCCGAGCACGTGGTCGATCCGCACGCCGCCGGCGTGGGCCATCACGGTGCGGAGCATGTCCCGGAACGCGGCGTAGCCGGTCTCGGCGAGCCGCCGGGGGTGCCACGGGTGCTGGGACCAGTCCTGGCCCAGCTGGTTGAAGACCTCCGGCGGGGCGCCCACGGACATCCCGGGCACGAGCACGTCCCCGAGCATCCACGCGTCCGCCGAGCCGCGCGTGGCGCCCACGGCCAGGTCCACCATCACGCCCATGCGCATGCCCGCGCCGAGCGCGCGGCGCTGGACGGCGGCCAGCTGCTCGTCCGCGATCCACTGGACCCAGCGGTGCAGGTCCAGCTCGTCCGCGTGCGTGCTGCGGAACGCGGCGGCGCGCTCGCCCTCCGGAGTCCAGTCGGCGTCCTGCGGGTCCGGGCCGGTCACGTCCGAGAGGCGCAGGGCGGACCAGAGGGCGAAGTCGTCCAGCCCCGCCCCCATCCGCGCGCGGAACGCGGCGAACGCCGCCTCCCGCTCGGCGGTGCGGGGCACGGAGTGCACGCGGCGCAGGGCGGGCCACAGGACCTCGGCGACGGCGGAACGATCGATGCGCCCCGTCTCCTCCAGTCGCTCCTGGACCCGACGGCCGGCGGCGCGCAGCTCCTCCTGCTCCGCGGCGGGCAGCCCGGCGAACTCCGGGATGTCCACCACGCGGATCAGCAGCGCGGTGAGGAAGCGGCGGGAGACGGGGGAGTAGGGGGAGTCCGCGGGGGTGGTGCCGGGGTCGACCGCGTGCAGCGGATGCAGGAGCAGGAAGTCGGCGCCGTGCTCGGCGGCCGTCTCCGCCACGGACGCGACGTCCTCGATGTCCCCGATGCCCCACGAGTGCTCCGAGGTCACGGAGTAGCCCTGGGCGGCCACGCCCCAGCCGCGCCGGGCCAGGAAGGGTGCGGCCGTGGTGAGGCGGTCCGGCGCGCAGACGAGGGTGGCCTCGGCGTGGTGGCCGGTGGCGCTGTCGAGCTCGAGGCGATGCCAGCCGAGGGGCAGGTCTGCGGGGACCTCCACGTGGCACCGCACGAGGTCCACGCCGTCCACGCGGCGGGGCTCGCCCAGCGGCCGGGTGACGGCGACGGGCACGGGCGCGCCCGCCTCCGTGACGACTCGGGCGCTCAGCCCCTCGACCACCGAGACGTGGGCGGGCACGGAGAGCCGGTGCCCCGCCCGCGTGACCACGGTGGGAGGCAGGACGTCCCGCCACGGTGCGAGCTCGGCGTCGTCGAGCGCCTCGGTGAGGGCGGCGACGGCGTCCGGGCGGACCGCCACCCCGAGGGCCGCGAGCACCTTCACGAGGGCGTCGTCCGGCACGGTCTGGTCCGAGCCGTCCTGTCCCGTGTATCGCCACTGCACCCCGTGGGCGCGGGCGAGTCGGCGCAGCAGCGTGCGGGCATCGTCGGCCATCGGAACCTCCGTGTCGTCCCTGTCAGGTGAGCGACGACGGCGGCGGGCCGTCGCGCACCTTCACTGTAGGGGGAAGGAGGGACGGGATGGCACGAAGGGCCCCGGTCTGTGACCGGGGCCCTTCGTCCGATGAGCTGTGCGCGAGGGGGGACTTGAACCCCCACGTCCTTTCGAACACAGCGACCTCAACGCTGCGCGTCTACCAATTCCGCCACTCGCGCTCATCCCGATCCGCCGGAGCGGACCGTTTCCTTCGCGTTCGGCCAGTCCCGGTTTTCACCGTTCCTCGCCGAAGCAACCCGAGAAGCGTACCACACCCCCGGAGGTAGGCTCAACTCCATGATCGATTCCCCCGCCGAGAAGCCCACCGCCCCCCGCACCGAGTCCCCCGCGGCCGACGTCGTCGAGATCTGCCGCGGCCTGATCCGCATCGACACCACCAACCGCGGCGGCAACGTGTCCGTGGGCGAGCCGGAGGCCGCCGCCTTCTGCGGGAGGCTCATGGAGCAGGCGGGGATGACCCCGCGGTTCTTCGAGTCCGCACCCGGGCGCGTCTCCGTCGTCGGGCACCTGCCGGGCTGGGACGCAGACGCCCCCGGCCTCGTGCTCCACGGCCACACCGACGTGGTGCCGGCCGAGGCCGCCGAGTGGAGCGTGGATCCCTTCGGCGCGGAGCTGAAGGACGGGATGGTCTGGGGCCGAGGCGCGGTGGACATGAAGGGGATGGACGCGATGATCCTCTCCGTCCTCCTGCACCTCGCCCGCACCGGCCGCCGCCCGCGCCGCCCGCTCACCGTCGCGTTCTTCGCGGACGAGGAGGCCGGCGGCGTGTACGGCGCGACGTGGATGGTGGAGCACCACCCGGAGGTCTTCGCGGGGTGCTCGGACGCGATCAGCGAGGTGGGGGGCTTCTCCACCGAGGTGGCCGGCACCCGCGCCTACCTCGTGCAGACCGCGGAGAAGGGCCTGATGTGGCTCAACCTGCGGTCGGCCGGCGCTCCGGGCCACGGCTCCGCCCCGCACGAGGACAACGCGGTCACCCACCTGGCCGGCGCGCTCGATCGGATCGGCCGCCACGAGTGGCCGCTGACCTACACGAAGACCACCCGTCAGCTGCTGGAGCAGGTGGCCGAGATCATGGGCGTCCCGTTCGACGAGACGGACCCCGCCCCGCAGCTCGAGGCCCTCGGCCAGGCCCGCACGTGGGTCACCGGCACGCTGCGCACCTCGTCCAACCCCACCGGCATGACCGCCGGGTACAAGCACAACGTGATCCCGTCCACGGCGACGGGCACGGTGGACGTGCGCCCCCTGCCGGGGGAGGAGGAGCAGACGCTCACGACCCTCGCCGAGCTCGCCGGACCCCACGTGGAGTTCGAGCCGGAGCACCGGGACATCGGCCTCGAGGTCCCGTTCTCGGGCGACCTCGTGGAGCTCATGGTCGAGGCGCTGCGGCACGAGGACCCCGAGGCCGAGGTGCTGCCCTTCATGCTGGGCGGCGGCACGGACAACAAGTCGCTCTCCCGCCTGGGCATCACCGGCTACGGGTTCTCCCCGCTGCGCCTGCCCCCGGACCTCGCGTTCACCTCGCTCTTCCACGGCATCGACGAGCGCGTGCCGGTGGACGCGCTCGAGTTCGGCTGCCGCGTCCTCGAGCGCATGCTGGAGCCGCGCCCCTGACGGCGCGCCGCCCCGCGGACCGGGCCGCTCAGGCGAGGTCGAGCGTGGAGGCCACCCGGATGACGCGCCGGCGCAGCCAGTAGCGCCGGGCCCCGCCGCGGTAGTGCACCGCTCGCTGCAGCTCCCAGCGGCCGTACTCGGCGTGCTCCACGAGGCGGCGCCGCGCGTCGCCGAGGGACTCCTCGGGGGCCACGGTGAGGACGAGGTACTCCCACTTCTGGCCCTGGGCGACGGAGTCCAGGGTCGAGGACATCAGCTGCTCACGCACCCGGTCATCCTCGCAGACCGCCGCGGCCCCGCCGCGCGGGTGCGCGCACCTCTGGTCGCACCGCCCGTCCTCGGGTTACCGTTCAGCCATGAGCTCTGACGCCCGCCTGGCCCTGGAGGCCCTGACCACCGCCCTGAACGAACACCTCGTGGCCGCCCAGAACAAGCGCGGCGAGGACGACCCCACCGTGGAGGCGGCCTTCTTCGCCGTGGCGGACGCCTTCGAGAACTACGAGGACGCCCTCTACGCGGACACCGAAGAGGTCACCCCGCTGGACCTCTTCGACGACGACGAGGACGACGACCAGGACTGAGTCCTGGCGGCCCCTCACCGCCGCGAACCCCTGCACCGCCCCGGGAGACCTCCCTGGGCGGTGCAGTACAGTGACCCACCGTGACGTGGATCGAAGCAATCATTCTGGGCCTGGTGCAGGGCCTGACGGAGTTCCTGCCCATCTCCTCCTCGGCGCACATCCGCATCGTGGGGGAGTTCCTGCCCTCGGCGTCGGACCCCGGCGCGGCCTTCACCGCCATCACCCAGCTGGGCACCGAGCTGGCCGTGCTGATCTACTTCTGGAAGGACATCGTCCGGATCATCGGACGATGGTCCGGCTCGCTGACCGGCCGCGTGCCCCGCAGCGACCCGGATGCCCGCATGGGCTGGCTCATCATCCTCGGCTCGCTGCCCATCGCGATCCTCGGGCTGCTCCTGGAGAGCTGGATCGACACGGAGTTCCGCTCGCTGTGGATCACCGCCACCATGCTGATCGTGTTCGGCGTGCTGCTGGCGCTGGCCGACCGCCTCGGCCGTCAGTCCACGCCCATCGAGCGGCTCACCGTCAAGGACGGCATCCTCTTCGGCTTCGCCCAGGCGCTCGCCCTCATCCCCGGCGTCTCGCGCTCGGGCGGCACCATCACCGCGGGCCTGGCCATGGGCTACACCCGCGAGGCCGCCACCCGCTACGCGTTCCTGCTGGCCGTCCCGGCCGTGTTCGCCTCCGGCCTCTACAAGCTGTTCTCCGCGCTCACGGAGCCCGGCCAGTCCGGTCCCTACGGCGGCGGGGAGACGCTGGTGGCCACCGTGATCGCGTTCGTGGTGGGCTACTCGGTGATCGCCTGGCTCATGAAGTTCATCTCCACCAACTCGTACATGCCGTTCGTGTGGTACCGCGTGGCCCTCGGCCTCGCCCTCTACGCGATGCTCGGCACCGGGCTGATCTCCGCCTGAGCCGCGCGCCCGCCCCGCGCACCCGCCCGTCATCGCCGTCCCCGAGGAGCACCGTGAAGTCCTGGAGCACCCCCGCGCCGCCCGCCCTGCCCGCCCAGCCGGACCGACTGCGGGTCCTCGACACGGCCACGCAGGGCCTGCGCCACCCCGGCAACGACGCCGGGCACGCCTCCCTGTACGTGTGCGGCATCACCCCCTACGACGCCACGCACCTGGGCCACGCCACCACCTACGTCGCCTTCGACCTGCTGCAGCGGTACTGGCGCGCGTGCGGGATCGAGGTGGCCTACACGCAGAACGTGACCGACGTGGACGATCCGCTCCTCGAGCGCGCCGCCGCCACGGGCGTCGACTGGCGGGACCTCGCCCGTGAGCAGACGGACCTGTTCCGCGCGGACATGGCCGCGCTCAACGTCCTCGCGCCGGACCACTACGTGGGCGCCACCGAGGCGATCGACCTCGTGGTCGACGGCGTGACGGCCCTGCTCGACGCCGGCGTCGCCTACCGCGTTCCCGGGGTCGACGGCGGCCCGGACGGGGACGTGTACTTCGACGTCGAGGCGGCGCAGGCCGCGGGGGGCTGGACGCTGGGCTCCGTGAGCGCGATGACGCGGGCGCAGATGGACGAGGTCTTCCCCGAGCGCGGCGGGGACCCGGCCCGTCCCGGCAAGCGCCATCCCCTCGACCCCCTGCTGTGGCGTGTGCACCGCGCGGGCGAGCCCTCGTGGGAGGCCGGCGCGCTCGGGGCCGGCCGGCCCGGCTGGCACATCGAGTGCTCCGTCATCGCGCGCGCCCACCTGCCCGCCCCGTTCACGGTCCAGGGCGGCGGCTCCGACCTGTGCTTCCCGCACCACGAGTTCTCCGCGGCCCACGCGACGGCGGCGGACGGCCAGCCCCTGGCGCACACCTACGTGCACTCGGGCATGGTGGCCCTCGACGGGCAGAAGATGTCCAAGTCCCTCGGCAACCTCGAGCTCGTCTCTCGACTGCGTGCCAGGGGGGTGGAGCCGGTCGCGATCCGCGCGGCGATCCTCTCGCAGCACTACCGCAGCGACTGGGAGTGGTCCGAGGACCTGCTCTCCGCCGCTCAGGAGCGCGTGGCCGCGTGGCGCGCCGCCCTCGACGGCCCCCACGCCGCGGCCGGGGCGGCGGTGCTGCAGGCCGCCCACGCCGCGCTGTCCGAGGACCTCGACGCGCCCGCCGCGCTCCGCGTGCTCGACGCGTGGGCGGACGGCTCCCTGCCCGGGCTCCGCGACGCCGGCGCCGCAGAGGACGCCCCCGCACCCCTCGACGTCGCCACGGTGGCCGACGCGCTCCTGGGCCTGCGCCTGCGTTGAGCCGCCGCGCTCAGCGGCCGTGCCGGCCGCGCAGGTAGCGCTCGAACTCCCGGGCGATCGCCTCGCCGGAGGCCTCCGGCAGCTCCTGGGCGTCCTGCGCCTGCTCGAGCTGGCGCACGTAGGCGGCGACGTCGGGGTCCTCGGCGGCGAGCTCGTCCACGCCGCGCTGCCACGCGTGGGCGTCGTCCTCCAGCTCGTGGGTGGACACGGTGACGTGGAGCAGGTCCTCGACGGCCTCCACGAGGCCCAGCAGCGTCTTGGGGGAGGGCGCCTGGGCCACGTAGTGCGGCACGGCGCCCCACAGCGCGAGGCTCGGCAACCCGCGGCGGGCCGCCTCGTCGCCGATCACGCCGACGATCCCCGTGGGCCCCTCATAGGTGGGCCGCTCCGCGCCGACGGCCACGCGCACGTCCACGAGCGGAGAGGTCGGGCGCGCCCGGAGCGGGCGCGTGTGGGGCACGTCCGCCAGCAGGGCGCCCAGGGTCACCACGGCGTCCACGCGCTCCCGCGCCGCCCACGCGAACAGCTCGGCCGTGAAGGCCCGCCAGCCCACGTTCGGCTCGACGCCGCTGGCCAGCAGGACGCGCACCCCGTCCGCGGGGGCCTCCTCCTCGGCCACGGGGCGCCCCGCGGCGTCGAGAGCCGCGACGTGCAGCCGGATCGCGGGCCACTCCAGGGTGCCGAGCCCGTCGGCGTCGCGCCGCACGTGGGGACGGGCCACCTGGTAGTCGTAGTACTCGCCCTCGCACACGCGTCCCAGCTCAGCGGCGTCCCACTGCTGCCGCAGCGCCTCCAGCGTGCCCGTCGCCGCCTCCCCGGCGTCGTTCCACCCCTGGAACGCCAGGAGCAGGACGGTGGGGGCGCGGCGCCCGGCCTCGAGCTCCTCCACCGTGGCGGTCAGGTGCGTGCGCAGGGCGCCGAGCGCGTCGTCCGGCTGGTCCTCGGCGGGGGCGGCGGGGGATTCGGTCATGACCGTCACCCTACGCACGGGAGCCGAGGGGGGTCACGGTTCGCCGCGCAGCGGCCCGAGGGGCGGCGCACGGCCCGTGCCCGCGGCCCGTCGACGCCCTCCAATAGGATGGACGCATGCCCGACGCCGCCCCCCTGCCTCCCCGCGAGACGCCCGCCGCCGTGCTGTGGGACATGGACGGCACCCTCGTGGACACCGAGCACCTGTGGAACGCCGCCCAGCGCCGCCTCATGGCGGAGCACGGCGGCACGTGGTCGAACGAGCTCGCCGCCTCCCTCGTGGGCCGGCCCCTGGACGTGGGCGCCCGCCACCTGCAGGAGGCCGGGATCCGCCTCGGGGTCCCCGAGATCATCGAGCGGACCATGGCGGAGGTGGCGCGCGGCGTCGTCGAGCGGGTGCCGTGGCGGCCCGGCGCCCTCGAGCTGCTGCGCGAGCAGGCGGCCGCCGGCGTGCCCGGGGCGCTCGTGACCATGTCCCACGCGCCGCTGGCCCGCGTGCTGGCCGAGCGCGCTCCGGGCGGGGCGCTGGCCGTGGTGGTCGCCGGCGACCAGGTGACGCGGGGCAAGCCCGATCCCGAGGCCTACGCCCTGGCCCTCGCCCGCCTCGGGGAGCTGCGGCCCGGCCTCGTGGCCGCCGACTGCGTGGCGGTGGAGGACTCGCCCGTGGGCGTGGGAGCGGCCATGGCCGCCGGCCTGCCCACGGTGGGCGTGCCCAGCGTGCTCCCGCTGCCCCCCGGCGCCGCGACCGTGCAGTGGGACACCCTGGCCGGGCGGACGCTCGCCGACCTCGCGGCCGTCCGATCCGCGCGTCCAGGCGGAGCCGGATGACCCGCCGGCCCGGCCTGCCCATCGGCCGCGCGGCGGGCGCCCCGGTCTACCTCTCCTGGACGTGGGCCCTCGTGGCCGCGTTCGTGGTCCTCACCTTCGGGCCGCAGATCCAGCGCGCCCTGCCCCACCTCGGGGCGGGCGCCTACGCGGTGGCCCTCGGCTACGCCGTGCTGCTCGCGCTCTCCGTGCTGGCGCACGATATCGCCCACGCCGTCGTCGGGCGGGCCTTCGGGGACCGCGCGGAGGAGATCGTGCTCACGCTGTGGGGCGGGCACACCCAGTTCCGCGGCCCGCAGGCCGGGCCGTGGGGGACGGTGGCCACCGCGATGGCCGGGCCCCTGGCCAACCTGGCGGTGGCCGGCCTTGCGTGGCTCGCCGCACTGACGCTGCCCACGGCCTCCGTGGCCGGGCTCCTCCTGGACATCACCGTGTGGGCCAACCTCTTGCTGGCCGCGTTCAACGCGCTGCCGGGCATGCCCCTGGACGGCGGCCGGCTCGTCGAGTCCGCCGTGTGGGCCTCCACCGGCTCCCGGGACCGCGGCCTCGTGGCGGCGGGCTGGTCCGGGCGCGCGATCGCCGTCCTGCTGGTGGGCGCCGCGCTCGCGGGCCCGCTGCTGCGCGGGCAGCGGTCCGACCTGCTGATGTCCCTCCTGCTCGCGTGGGTGGGCGTGATCCTGTGGCGGGGGGCCGGCGCGTCCGTCGAGCGCGGGCGGTGGGGCGGCCGCCTCGCCGTGCTCACGCTGGCCTCCCTCGAGATCCCCGCGGTGGCCGTCCCCGCCGAGGGCTCGGTGGCGCACGCGCTCCGGCTGGCCGACGGCGGCCGCCGGGCCGCCGTCGCCGTGGACGCCACCGGCACGCCCCGCGGCGTGCTCGACCTGACGGCCGTGGTGCACCGCCCGGCCGACGAGCTCGAGCGCACCCCCGTGAGCGCGGCATGCACCGCGCTCGCACCCGGCGCCGTGGTGCGCCGCGCCGATCTCCCCGCCTCCGGCGCCGACCTCGTGGCCCGCCTCGGCGAGCCCGACCTCCCCGTGCGCGTGCTCACGGACGCCCGCGACGGCGTGGCCTCCGTGCTCCCGCGCGACACCCTCCTGGCCGCCGTCCACGCGACGCGGCACTCCACGGACGACCCCTCTGCGAAGGAGAACCGAGCATGACCGAACCCACCGGCGTGAGCAGTCGACGAGGCCCCCTGCGGGCCGGAGAGCGCGTGCAGATCAAGGACGCCAAGGGCCGCCTGAACACCATCACCCTGCTTCCGGGCGGGGAGTTCCACAGCTACCAGGGCGTGCTGCGGCACGACGAGCTGATCGGCGGCTCCGAGGGCGTGGTGGTGCCGAACTCCGCGGGGCAGGAGTACCAGGTGCTGCGCCCCCTCCTCAACGACTTCGTGCTCTCCATGCCGCGCGGGGCCACCGTGGTCTACCCCAAGGACGCCGGCCAGATCGTGCAGCAGGCGGACATCTTCCCGGGCGCGGTGGTGGTGGAGGCCGGCGTCGGCTCGGGCGCCCTCTCGTGCTCGCTGCTGCGCGCCGTCGGCGACGGCGGCCGGCTCCACTCCTATGAGCGGCGCGAGGAGTTCGCGGACATCGCGCGCGCCAACGTGGAGTCCTTCTTCGGCGCCGAGCATCCCGCGTGGTCGATCCACCTCGGCGACGCCCAGGAGGAGATGCTGCACGTCCACGAGCCCGGCTCGGTGGACCGCGTGGTCCTGGACATGCTCGCCCCGTGGGAGTGCCTCGACGCCGTGGCCACCGTGCTCGCCCCCGGCGGCGTGTGGCTGAACTACGTGGCCACCGCCACCCAGCTCTCCCGCGTGGCCGAGGCCATCCGCGACTCCGGGAAGTTCACCGAGGTGCAGGCCAACGAGACCCTCGTGCGCGGCTGGCACCTGGACGGGCTCGCCGTGCGCCCGGACCACCGCATGGTGGCCCACACGGGCTTCCTCCTCACCGCCCGTCGCCTCGCGACCGGGGAGGAGGCGCTGCTGCTGAAGAAGCGCTCCAAGGTGTCCGAGTTCAAGGCGGTGGACGTCGAGGCGTGGCAGCCCTCGGACGAGTCGCGCTGGACCCCGCAGGCCCTCGGCGAGCGGCCCGTGACGGACAAGAAGGCCCGCAAGGCCGCGAAGGAGGCGCGGCTCATGGCCCGCCGCGCCAAGGAGGCCCAGACCCCGGGCAGCGACCCGGACGCGTTCCCGGACCTGTCCACGGGGCAGGTGGCGCCGCCCGCGTCCACGCCGGCGCCGGACGCGGGAGGGCCGGAGGCGTGAGCGCGCTCTCCGCGGCCGACGACGGCCGCCGCCTCGCGGAGGCCCAGGAGCTGCTGCGCCAGTCCCAGGCCGAGGCGGAGCGCCTGCGGCACCAGCTGGACTCGGCGCAGCGCCACGCCGCGCAGCTGAGCGAGCGCCGCCGCGCCGCCCAGGCGCAGACCGACGCCGCGGCGCGCAACAACCGCCGCATGGTCGAGCTGCTCGAGGCCACGCGTGCGGAGATCACCACGCTCAAGGAGACCCTGGACGCCACGACGCACGCGCCCTTCACGTTCGCGACCCTCGAGGCCGTGCACGCCCCGCGCCCGCCCCACGCCGGCGTGGAGACCGGCGCGATCGTGCGCGGCGGCGCCGACGTGGTGCAGAACGGCCGCCGCCTGCGCGTCGCCGTCTCCCCGCTCCTGGACCCGGAGAGCCTGGCGCCCGGCTCCACCGTGCTGCTCGACGACTCCAGCACCGTGGTGGGCATCGGGCCGACCACGCACGCGGGCCAGCTGCTGCGCGTGAAGGAGGCGCTGCCGGACGGCGGGCTCGTGCTCGCCGGCGCGGCCGACGAGGAGCGCGTCGTCCGGCGCGCCCCCGCGCTCGAGGGCGTCGAGCTGCGCCACGGCGACGCCGTCGCCGTGGACGCCCGCCTCGAGTGGGCCCTGCGCGCGGTGCCGCTCTCCGACGTGGACGAGGTCCTGCTCGAGGAGGTGCCGGACACCTCGTTCGAGGACATCGGCGGCCTGGGCCCGCAGATCGAGCGGATCCGCGAGGCCGTGGAGATCCCGTTCCTGCACCCCGACCTCTACCGCGAGCACGGCCTGCGCGCGCCCAAGGGCATCCTGCTCTACGGCCCGCCCGGCACGGGCAAGACCATGCTGGCCAAGGCGGTCGCGCGCGCCCTCTCGGCACGCTCGGCGGACGGGGAGCGCTCCTACTTCCTCAACATCAAGGGGCCCGAGCTGCTGAACAAGTACGTGGGCGAGACCGAGCGGCAGATCCGCGTGATCTTCGACCGCGCCCGCCAGAAGGCGGCGGCGGGCTTCCCCGTGGTCGTGTTCTTCGACGAGATGGAGTCCCTGTTCCGCACGCGCGGCGCGGGCGTCTCCTCGGACGTGGAGACCACGATCGTCCCCCAGCTGCTCGCCGAGATCGACGGCGTGGAGTCCCTGGACAACGTGATCGTGATCGGCGCGTCCAACCGCGAGGACATGATCGACCCCGCCGTCCTGCGTCCCGGACGCCTCGACGTGAAGATCCGCGTCGACCGCCCGGACGCGCGCGGCGCCGTCGACATCATGGCGCGCCACCTCACGGACGACGTGCCGCTGCACCCGGAGGAGACGGCCGCCGCCGGGGACGCGGAGTCCGCCCGCGAGGAGCTCATCTCCGCCGCCGTCACGGCCCTCTACGAGCGCGGCCCCCGCACCGCGCTGGCCGAGCTCACGGACGCCTCTGGCGCGGTCACCGTGCTGCATCTGGCGGACCTGGTCTCGGGCGCCGTGGTCGCGGACGTGGTGGACCGCGCCAAGCGCCACGCGGTGCGGGACCTGCTGGGCGCGGACCAGGACCCCTCCGCGCGCGGCCTGCGCGCCGCACACCTGCTCGAGGCCGTCGACGGCGTGCTCGAGGACCAGACCGACCTGCTCTCCACGGCCGCGCCCGCCGAGTGGGCGCGCACCTCTGGCTGGCGGGGCCCGGCGCTGACCCGCCTGAGGATGCTGCGGGGGCCCGGGCGTGGGGCCGGCCCGGCGGGGGAGGCCGGGGCGTGAGCGGGCGGCAGGGCCCGGCGGGCCCCTCGACGTCGGCCGCGCCCGCGTTCGCGGGTCAGCGGCGGCTGTTCCCGGCGGACCTGGCGGCGCCCCCGCACCGCCGCGACGCCGCCGGGTGGGGCGTGCACCGCGTGATGGGCACGGAGACCGAGTTCGGCATCCACGCGCCGGCCAACCCCGGTGCGCACCACAGCGTGCTCTCCACCGAGCTGGTCAACGCGTACGCGGACCTGGCGACGCGGACGGGCTCGGCCGTGGCCGGCACAGAGTGGGACTACACGGGCGAATCGCCCCTGGTGGACGCGCGCGGCTGGCGCATGCCCCGCTCCGCCGCCCACCCCTCCCAGCTCACCGACCAGGCGCTCGTGGGCCCGGACGGCGAGCCCGTGCACCTGCTGCTCTCCACCGTGCTCACCAACGGCGCGCGGTGGTACGTGGACCACGCGCACCCCGAGTACTCCTCGCCCGAGACCACCTCGCCGCGCGCCGCCATGGTGTGGGACGCCGCGGGCGACCGGATCGCCCAGGCCGCCGCCGAGCACATCGGCGCCGGGGAGGGCCACCCCGAGGTGCTCGTGTACAAGAACAACGTGGACGGCAAGGGCCGCTCCTACGGCGCCCACGAGAACTACCTCGTGGCCCGGGCCCTGGACTTCGACGAGCTCGCCGCCGTGCTCCTCCCGTTCTTCGCCGCGCGCCAGGTGCTCGTGGGCGCCGGCCGCGTGGGCCTGGGGGAGGCGGGGGAGCAGCCCGGGTTCCAGCTCTCCCAGCGCGCGGACTACTTCGAGGAGCAGGTCGGGCTGGAGACCACCATCCACCGGCCCGTCGTCAACACGCGCGACGAGCCGCACGCCGTCCGAGACGCGTACCGGCGCCTGCACGTGATCATCGGCGACGCGACCCTGAGCCAGCACGCCACGTGGCTGCGGATGGGCATGACCGCCCTCGTGCTCGCGACGGCCGAGGCCGGGACCGCGCCGCGGCTCGTCCTCGACGACCCCGTGGCCGCGCTGCAGACCATCAGCCACGACCCCACGCTGACGGCCACCGTGCCGCTGCGGGAGTGGGCGGGGGACGGGGCCGTCGACGGCGGCGCGTGGGTCCGGCACGCGTGGACCGGCCTGCAGATCCTCGGGGCCTATCACCGCGCCGCGGAGGCGCACTGCGCCCGCTTCGGGGTGGACGACGCCGAGACCGCCGCGGTGCTCACCGCGTGGGGCGAGGACCTGAGCGACGCCGCGGCCGACCCGCTCTCCCTGGCCGACCGTGCCGACTGGGCCGCCAAGCTGCGCCTCCTGGAGGGCATGCGCGCCCGCTCCGGTGCCGACTGGACCGACCCGCGCCTGGCCATGGTGGACCTGCAGTACGCCGACCTGCGCCCCGCCAAGTCCCTGCACCGGCGCCTCGTCGCCGCCGGCGCACTGCGGGAGCTGGCCGACGAGGCCGAGGTGGCGGCCGCCGTCGTCGCCCCGCCGCGGAGCACCCGGGCGTGGACGCGCGGGAACCTGGTGCGCCACCACGCCACGCAGGTGGTCGGGGCGGCATGGGACTCCGTGCTGCTGCGGCCCGCGGAGGAGGGCCGGCTCCACCGCCTGCGCCTCGCGGAGCCGCTCGTGGGCGCCGCGGACGATCTCCCGGGATGGTGGGAGGACGCGGGATCGGGCGCGGCGCGCCTGCCCACCCCGGACGAGCTGGTCACGACGCTGGTGCCGCTCTTCGGGGAGTGAAGGACGCGCGGCCGCCCGTCACCGATTGACCCGACGGGGCGCCGCGAACACGCTGGAGTGCGTCCCGTCCCGTCCCGGGCGGACGGGCGACGGAGGTTCGCCGCCCGCCGCCGCACCGCCCCAGACCACCCGCGCCTCAGGAGGCCCCCATGTTCATCCCCCGCGTCGCCGACGGCGTGCACCTGCTCACCCACGCGAACGTCAACCTCTACCTCCTCGAGGACGAGGACGGGGTCACCGTGGTCGACGCCGGGCTGCCCAGCATGTGGCCCATGCTCCAGGACGCGCTCGAACAGCTCGGGCGCCGACCGGACGAGGTCCGAGCGCTCGTGCTCACCCACGGGCACTTCGACCACGTCGGCTTCGCCCGCCGCGCGCAGCGCGCCTGGGGGCTGCCCGTGCTGGTGCACGAGGGGGACCGGCGCCTGGCCGCCCACCCGTACCGCTACAAGCCCCAGAGCAGCCGCGTCCTCTACCCGCTCCTGCATCCCCGGTCCCTGCCGCTGATCGGCGGCATGGCGCTGGCCGGGGCCCTCCAGGTCCGGGGGGTGAAGGCGACCCGGACCCTCGCGGCCGGCGCCCCGGCCCCCGTGCCCGGGCGGCCGCACGTGATCCACACCCCCGGCCACACGGACGGCCACGTGATCCTGCACCTGCCCGACCGGGACGCCGTCATCAGTGCCGACGCCCTCGTGACACTGGACCCGTACACCGGGCGCACCGGACCGCAGATCGTCGCCTCGGCGGCCACGAAGGACACCGCCCAGGCGATGGCCTCCCTCGACGCGATCGCCTCCACGGGGGCGCACACGGTACTGCCCGGCCACGGCGGCCCGTGGCAGGGCGGGGCGGAGGCGGCCGTCGCCCACGCCCGCCGGGTCGGCGAGCACTGAGCCGCACCCGGCTCAGCCCGCGATCGACTCCCGGACCCGCGCCAGCATCGCGTCGGCGCGCTCGGTGAGCCGGTCCGCCCGGTCGATCTCGGCGCGCAGCTCGTCCGCGAGCGTCTCGTCCTTCAACGGGGACAGGTCCGTCAGCAGGGTGACCACCGCGGCGGTGAGCCCGGCGCGGGCGCACCCCAGCGCGGTGCCGACGTCGGAGAGGACGTGGGGGTTCGCGTCCGCGAGGACGCGCTCGGCGAGGTCGAGCGCGGCCGCGACGGCGTCGACGATGTCCCACGGGGGACGGACGGCCTCGGCGAGCGCGTCCTGGACGGCGGCCGATCGGTGCTCCTTCTGCTCGGGCGTGTCCTGGGGGAGCCCGTAGGCGTCGGCGACGGCCGCGAAGCCGCGCTCGTCCGCGTCCGAGAGGCGCAGGCAGGCGCCGATGACCTTCTCGCCCTCCGCCGCGAGATCCTCCCGCTCGGAGAAGCGGGCGGCCATGCAGATCAGTCCGACGCCCTCGGCGACGGCGAGCGCCCCGGTGGCGCCGCCGCCGGGGGTGGGCTCCCCGGAGGCCAGGCGGGTCAGGTAGTCCTCGATGCTCTCGTGGCGGATCATGCGGACATCCTCCCAGCCCGAGGGCGTTCAGCCCAGGGGTCGCTCCCACCCCTCGAGGGGGCCCGGGCGGACCGTGAAGAGCGGGTGGACGTCGGGGACCGCCACGTCCTCCCAGCGGGCGAGCCACTCGGGGCTGCGGGCGGCGAGCTTGGCCCGCAGGTGCTCCCACTCGTAGTCCCGCTGGCCGGCGGTCACGGGGACGGGCTCCACGGCGTCCGTCCCCGGATGGTCGATCCGGGAGCGGTCGAAGCGGTAGCCGCGCGCGGTGGCCTCGTCCGCGAGGCCGGTGAGATACGCCCCGACGGCGCGGTGCGGGTCGGGATGCGCGCGGAACCGCTCGAGCTGGGGATGGTGCTGGTAGCCCTTCGTCCGTCCGGCCAGCACGGCCTGGGCGAGAAGGGCCTCGCGCCAGCCTCCGGTGAGGCCCTGGCGGTCCAGGTATTTCGGGTGGGGCGTCCACAGTCGCATGGGGACATCCTGGCACCGGCCGCCGTCGCGCCCCACCGCCCCGCGGCGTAGGGTCGAGGGCGACGCCCGATCGCAGGCGCCCCCGCACCGCCGCAGAAGGAGCACCGACCATGGCCCAGGACAAGGCCCAGCACCAGACCGGCCCCCGCCCCGCCGGCGACGACGACGCGGCCGCCTCGGCCGGCCAGGCGCAGGCCCGCCCCGCGTCCCAGGACGCCGGCCTGGACAGCCTCCTCGACGAGATCGACGCCGTCCTCGAGTCCAACGCCGAGGAGTTCGTCAAGGGCTTCGTCCAGAAGGGCGGCCAGTGATCGGCGTCGCTCCCGCGGACGCGGAGCGCTCCCGCCGCATCTTCGGCCTCGAGACCGAGTACGGCGTGCAGCACTGGAACCCCGGCGCCCGGCCCCTGAGCGCGGAGGAGGTGGTCCGCTACCTCTTCCGCCCCGTGGTGGAGTGGGGCCGGTCCTCGAACGTCTTCGTCCGCAACGGCTCCCGCCTCTACCTCGACGTCGGCTCGCACCCCGAGTACGCCACCGCGGAGTGCTCCACGCTCGAGGAGCTGATCGCCTCCGACGCCGCGGGTGACCTGATCCTCCAGGACCTCATCGCCCAGGCTGAAGACCACATGGCCGCGGACGGCATCGGCGGGCGCATCTACCTGTACCGCAACAACGCCGACTCCTCAGGCAGCTCCTACGGCAGCCACGAGAACTACCTGCTCCGCCGGCGCACCGAGTACCGCCGCCTCACCGAGGCGCTCGTGCCCTTCCTCGTCTCCCGCCAGATCCTGGTGGGCGCCGGCCGTGTGGTCCCCGCCGGCACGTGGCCGGAGGGCTCGGGCACGGCGCACTTCGCCTTCTCCCAGCGCGCCGACTTCGTGCAGGACGGGGTCTCCTCCTCCACCACCCGCTCTCGTCCCATCATCAACACCCGGGACGAGCCGCACGCCGACGCCTCCGAGTACCGCCGCCTCCACGTGATCGTGGGGGACACCAGCCTCTCCGAGCACACCCACCTGCTGCGCTTCGGCGCCACGGACCTCCTGCTGCGGATGATCGAGGCCGGCTTCCCGCTGGGGGACAGGGTGGTGGCCCAGCCCACGAGGGCGGTCCGCCAGATCTCACACGACCTCACGGGCACCGCGCGCATCGCTCTGCGCGAGGGCGACGCCTCGGCCCTCGAGCTGCAGGAGCACTACCTCGGGCGCGCCCGGGCGTTCGTGGACCGCGAGGGCGCCCACCACGAGCGGGTGGAGGAGATCCTCGAGCTGTGGGGCGCGGTGCTCGAGGCCGTGCGCAGCCAGGACTTCACCCCCATCGAGGACCGCATCGACTGGGCGATCAAGCGGCGCGTGCTCGAGGACTACCGCGCCCGGCACGACCTCGCGTGGGACTCCCCGCGCGTGGCCCAGCTGGACCTGGCCTTCCACGACATCACGGAGGGCCGCGGCCTGTTCCGCATCCTGCGCGAGCGCGGCACGGTGCGTCGCCTGCTGCCCGAGGACGCCGCGCGCGACGCCGTCGGCGCCGCCCCGCCGACCACGCGTGCCCGCGTGCGCGCGGACTTCATCGCGCGTGCCCGCGAGCGCGGCATGGACTACGCCGTGGACTGGACCACGCTGAAGCTCACCGACCACCCGCTGCACGCCATCTCGGCGAAGGACCCGTTCGAGACCTCCTCGGCCGCGGTCGACCGGCTCTTCGAGCGGGTGGGGGCGGCGGGCTGACCGGATTCCCCAGCCACCGCCGCTAGGGTGGCCCGCATGACCACCCACGAGAACCCCATCCCGGGCGCGTCCCGTCGTCGGCGTCCGCTGACCCTGCTGTCCCTCGGCCTCGCCTCCCTCCTGCTCGCCACAGGGTGTGCCGGCGGGCAGGACGCCGGCGAGGAGCCCGAGCCCTCGGCGCAGTCCTCGCAGAGCACCACGCAGCAGGCAGGCGAGTCCGAGGCGCCGCGCAAGGCCGCCGGCGAGGGCCAGGGCGAGCCCGGCGCGCTCGAGGGCGTGCACGTCACCGAGGCGGAGAACGGCGAGCCCGAGGTGAGGATCGAGACGCCGATCGAGACCGACCAGCCGAGCACGCGGGTCCTCACGGCCGGTGAGGGCGAGCTGGCCCGGTCGGGCGACGTCGTGAAGTTCTCCACGGTGATCGTGGACCCGGCCACGGGCGAGGTGGAGGCCGAGAACTTCTCCTCGGAGCCACAGACCGCGCCGCTGGACGACCGGGTCCAGCAGATGTTCCCCGAGATGTTCGAGCTGTTCGCCACCAACGGCGTGGGCAGCGTCGTCGCGGCCTACTCGCCCGAGCGTCAGGAGCCCACCGGCCCGGCCCCGTCCGCGTCCTCATCCGCGTCTTCCTCCCCGTCCGCCTCGCCCTCCACGACCACGGTGCCCGCCCAGCTGTTCGTCTACAAGATCGACGCGATCGTGCCGCGCACGGCCCAGGGGGCCGAGGTCACGGAGCGCGACGATCGCCTGCCGGAGGTCAGCGTGGGCGAGGACGGCACGCCCACGATCGCCAAGCCCGAGGGCAGCCCTCCGGCGGAGATGGTGGTCCAGCCCCTCATCCAGGGCGAGGGCGCCGAGGTCGGGGAGGACGACACGGTCACCGTGCAGTACAGCGGCGTGACGTGGTCCGACGGGGAGACCTTCGACTCCTCGTGGGAGCGTGGCGAGTCGGCCACGTTCAGCCTCAACGGCGTGATCCCGGGTTGGAAGGAGGGCCTGGCCGGGCAGAAGGTCGGCTCGCGCGTCCTGCTGTCCATCCCTGCGGACAAGGCCTACGGTGAGCAGGGCAGCCCGCCGAAGATCGGCCCGAACGAGCCGCTGCTCTTCGTGGTGGACATCCTCGACGCCCAGGCTCCGGCCGCCCCGCAGAACTGACCCCCCATCCCCGACCCCAAGGAGAACGCCGTGTCCTTCGGCCAGCGTGACTACGACCGCGACCGCCCCGAGATCGAGTTCCCGGGCGACACCCCGCCCACCGAGCTCGTGGTGGAGGACCTCATCCCCGGCTCCGGCCCCGCGGTGGAGCGCGGATCCCGCGTCCAGGTGCACTACGTGGGCGTCTCGTGGTCCACGGGCGAGGAGTTCGACGCCTCGTGGAACCGCGGCACTCCGCTGCCGCTGACCGTGGGCGTCGGCCAGGTCATCGCCGGGTGGGACCAGGGCCTGCTGGGCATGCAGGTGGGCGGTCGCCGTCGCCTCGAGATCCCGCCGCACCTGGCCTACGGGTCCCAGGGGGCCGGGGGCGCCATCGGCCCGGACGAGACCCTCATCTTCGTGTGCGACCTGGTCTCGATCGACTGACCCGACCCTGACGCCGTGGCCGCCTCCCTCGCCCGCCGCTCCACCGCCGAGCCCGCCGAGCGGATCATCTCCCTGCTGTGGCTGCTCCTCCACGAGCCCCGCGGCTACACGCGGGAGCAGATCCGTCGCCTCGTGGTCGGCTACGAGGACCTGGGCGAGGGGGCGTTCGCCAAGCTGTTCCAGCGGGACCGCCGCGTGCTGCGCGCCGTGGGGGTCCCGCTGCTGCGTGCGGCCCGGGCCGACGACGGCGGCGAGGACGCGGAGGAGGGATCGCGGTACCGCGTGGACCGCGAGGCGCTCCTGCTGCGCGACCTCGACCTGACGGTGGACGAGCGCCGGGCGCTCGTGCGGGCCCGCCGGCTGTGGGCGGACTCCCCGCTGCGCGCGGACGTGGTGCGCGCCGTCGGGCTGCTCTTCCATCCGGCCGACCTGGCCGACGACGACGCCCTCGCCGGCTACCACACCGTGATGCCGCGGTCGGATCCGCGGCTCGAGGTGCTCACCGAGGCCGCGGCCGAGCAGAGCACGGTGCGCTTCGCGTACCGCGACGCCGCGGGGGCGCTGCGAGAGCGGACCGTGCGCGTCTGGTTCCTCACCCTCGTGCGGGGGCGCTGGTACGCCACGGGATGGGACCTGGACCGCGGCGCCGAGCGCAGCTTCCGCCTCACCCGCATGGAGACCGATCCGGTGCTCGCCGAGCACGCCCCCGAGGCCCCCGCGCGTCCCGAGGGCTATGACGCCGCCGGCCTGCGCGTGCGCCTGGCCGGGCAGGCCGACGCCGAGCGCGTGCGGGTGTGGCTCGCGCCGGGACGCGGCCAGGCGGTGCGGGCGGCCGGGCGCGCCGTGGACCCGCGGGCGGACGACGGCCCCCCGCCGGCGGAGGGGTGGGAGCTGTGGGAGGCCGCCGGCGGAGCTCGTGAGGACGGGCTCGGTGCCGAGGTGGCCGCCCTCCTGGGGGAGGCTCTCTTCTCCCCGGCCCATGCGGGCCTCGTCCACCGTCTCGCCGAGGACCTCGAGGCCGCCGCCGCCGTGCACGCCCCAGAGCCGGATCCCGCGTGGGAGTCCCTGTCGCTGGCCCCGCCCGTGCGCCGCCGCGCCCGACACTCGAGCGAGGACCTCGTGGGCCGGCTCCTGGACATCGTGGGGCTGGCCAACCGCGCCGGAGGCGTGGAGCGTGCCGAGCTGCTGGACCGCCTCGGCGTCACGTCCCGGGAGCTGGACCGCGACCTCGCGCTCCTCGCGTACTGCGGCATGCCCGAGCGCGAGTTCCCCGGCTTCCAGTTCGACGTGGAGGAGGAGGGCGGCCGGATCCGCGTCCACCAGGCGGCCGAGCTCGCCGCCCCGGTGCGGCTCACCCTGCCGGAGGCGCACACCCTCGTGGCCACCCTCCAGACCGTGGCGGACATGACCGTGCTGCCCGCCGCGGACCGGGAGGCCGCCCGCTCGGCGCAGCGCCGGATCCGCGAACGGCTGATCGCCGCGGGGGAGCCCCTGGCCGAGGACCCGGAGAGCGCCGCCCTCCTCGACGCCCCCATACCGGGCGCGGCGGGCCCGGCCGCCGTCGTCGCGCACTGGGACGTGGCGGTGGACCCGGAGACGGTGCGCACGCTCCTGGACGCGATCGCGGAGCACCGCGTGCTGCGGCTGCGCTACCACGCGGTGCGCTCGGACACCCAGTCCGAGCGGGACGTGGAGCCGCTCGCCGTGGTCCAGGACCGCACCCGGCTCTACCTGCACGCGTGGTGCCGCGAGGCCGGCGACCACCGGGTCTTCCGCGTGGACCGCGTGAGCGAGATCCGGGAGACCGGCGAGAGGTTCCGGCCCCGCCCGCGCCCCGCTGCCTCCCACGCTCCCTCCGACGCCGGCGACGAGGGGCTCGTCGCGGTGGTGCGGTGGTCCCACCGCGTGCGCGACGCCGCGGACGGCTACCACCCCCTCGCGCAGGCCCACCTGCCCGGCGGGGACCGTGTCACCCGGCTCGCGCTGACCGGCGCGGACGTCGCCGCGGCGCTCGTGGCCCGGCACGGCGGCGACGTCGAGGTGCTCGCCCCGGCGGCGCTGCGCGCGGAGGTCGCGGAGCGGGCCGGGAGGGCCGCTCGACGGGCCCGCACCGGGGTAGCCTAGGCGCAGGAACCGATCGAAAGGACCCTCCACCATGGCCGGACTCCAGGGATGGCAGCTCGTCATCATCATCCTGATCGCGCTGCTGCTGTTCGCTGCGCCCAAGCTCCCCACGATGGCCCGCAACCTGGGCCAGTCCATGCGCATCTTCTCCTCCGAGGTGAAGCAGATGCGCACCGAGGGCAAGGAGGAGGAGCCGAGCAACGGCTCCACCGCCGCGGACGCCACGGAGCCGGTCGAGGGCCGCGTCGTGGACCCGGACCCCCGCCCGCGCGACGACCGCTGATCCGCGAGAGGCACCGCATCCATGACCTCCGTCGAGGGTGAGGAACGCGCCGCCGGGCGGCGCCGCACGAAGGCCCGGAAGCAGAAGAACCCCCACGGGGAGATGCCCCTGCGCGAGCACCTCACGGAGCTGCGCAACCGCATCCTGATCTCGGCCGTGGCCATCGCGCTCGGCTCCATCGTGGGATTCCTCCTCTACGAGCCGATCTTCACCGCGCTGGTGGCCCCCGTGGTCGAGGCCGGCAAGGGCCGGCTCTCCGCCGTGACCTTCGACTCCGTGGGTGCGCCGTTCGACATCATGCTCCAGGTGTCGATGTTCATCGGGCTGCTCGTCTCGAGCCCGGTGTGGCTCTACCAGATCTGGGCGTTCGTGATGCCGGGCCTGAAGAAGAACGAGAAGCGCTACGCACTCGGGTTCCTCGGCGCCGCCATCCCGCTGTTCCTCGCCGGCGTCGGCCTGGGCTGGCTCGTGATGCCCCAGGCCGTGCAGTTCTTCATCCAGTTCTCGCCGGCCAACATGCCCAACCTGATCCCCGCCCAGTCGTACATCCCGTTCGTCCTGCGCCTGTTCCTGGCCTTCGGGGCCTCCCTGGTGCTGCCGGTGTTCCTGGTCGGGCTGAACATGATCGGCGTGCTCCCCGGGCGCACCATCGTCCAGCACTGGCGCATCACCGTGTTCGGCGTGGCCCTGGTCGCCGCGCTGGCCGCCCCCGGCAGCGACGCCGTCTCGATGTTCTACCTCGCGGTCCCGCTGGTGCTGCTCTTCGGCGCCTCCATCGTGCTCTGCCTTCTGAACGACCGGCGTCGCGCGCGTCGCGCCGTCCACCGCGAGCAGGACGTCGAGGCGGAGATCGCCGCCGGCCCCCGCTCGCTCGACGAGATCTGACCCCGGCCCCGCAGGGTCGACCGGCGCCCGTCTCCGCCCACGGCGGAGACGGGCGCCGCGCTTCCTCTGCCGCCAGAACCGGCCGCTAGGGTGGCGGTCATGGTCCCCGTCATCCCGAACGAGCCGAGGGGCGATGACGCCCTGCCCCACGACGAGCCGCAGCTCAGCCCGGCCGAGCGCTACGCCCGCGCCCGGGCGTCCCGCACCCACGCCGGATCCCAGCTCGGCCTGTTCGCCGCGGGCCTGGGCTTCCCCCTGGACGACTTCCAGGTGCGTGCGTGCGGCGAGGTGGAGGACGGCCACGGCGTGCTCGTGGCGGCGCCCACCGGAGCGGGCAAGACGGTGGTCGGGGAGTTCGCCGTCCACCTCGCCCTGGCCCGGGGGACCAAGGCGTTCTACACCACGCCCATCAAGGCGCTGAGCAACCAGAAGTACACGGACCTGGTGCGCGCCCACGGCGCCGAGCGAGTGGGCCTGCTCACCGGTGACACCTCCATCAACCCGGACGCGCAGGTCGTGGTGATGACCACGGAGGTGCTGCGCAACATGCTCTACGCGGACTCCGACGCCCTCACCGACCTCGGGTTCGTGGTGATGGACGAGGTGCACTACCTCGCGGACCGCTTCCGCGGCCCCGTGTGGGAGGAGGTGATCATCCACCTGCCCGAGCACGTGCAGCTGATCTCCCTCTCCGCCACCGTGTCCAACGCGGAGGAGTTCGGCGCGTGGCTGGACACCGTGCGCGGCGCCACCACCGTCGTCGTCTCCGAGCACCGCCCCGTGCCCCTGTGGCAGCACGTCATGGCGGGCAGCCACCTCTACGACCTCTTCGCGGAGGACGTCGCGTTCGAGGACACCGCGGACCGGGACGGCGCCGCCCTGCTCAACCCCGAGCTCAAGCGCCTGGCCGTCGAGGCCGAGCGCGGGGCGCAGCGCCCCGACTGGGGCCGGCCCGGCCGCCGCCAGGACAAGGGCGGCCGCGGCGGCGGGCCCAAGGGCCGCACCAGGGGCGGCCGCGGCGGTCGGGACGATCGTCCTGACCGTTCCGGCCGTCCGGCGGCGTCGGGCTGGGACCGGGACCGGGGCGCCGCCGCGCGCACCGGCCACGGCGAGGACGCCCCGCGCCGCCGCAGCATGACCACCTCCCGCCCGGAGATGATCCGCGTGCTGGACCGCGAGGGCCTGCTGCCCTGCATCACCTTCATCTTCTCGCGAGCCGGGTGCGACGGCGCCGTGGAGCAGTGCCTGCGCGCAGGGCTGGACCTCACCACGCCGCGCGAGAAGGCCCTCGTCGCCGAGCGCGTCGAGGAGGTCGCGCGCCTTCTGCCGCCCGAGGACCTCGAGGTGCTCGGCTTCTGGGCGTGGCGCGACAGCCTCTCCCGGGGCTTCGCCGCCCACCACGCCGGCATGCTGCCCCCGTTCAAGGAGGCCGTGGAGGACCTGTTCGCCGGCGGCGCCCTGAAGGCCGTCTTCGCCACGGAGACCCTGGCGCTCGGCATCAACATGCCCGCCCGCTCCGTGGTGATCGAGAAGCTCGTGAAGTTCAACGGCGAGTCCCACGTGGACATCACGGCGGGGGAGTACACCCAGCTCACGGGCCGCGCCGGCCGCCGCGGGATCGACGTGGAGGGCCACGCCGTGGTGATGTGGCGTCCCGGCCTGGACCCGGCCGCCGTCGCCGGCCTGGCCTCGCGCCGCACCTATCCGCTGCGCTCCTCGTTCCGCCCCACCTACAACATGTCGGTGAACCTGCTGTCCCAGGTGGGCGCGGACCGTGCCCGCGGCATCCTCGAGTCCTCGTTCGCACAGTTCCAGGCGGACCGCTCCGTGGTGGGCCTCGCGCGCGAGGTCCGGTCCAAGGAGAGCAGCCTCGAGAAGTACGCCGCGGCCATGGAGTGCCACCTGGGCGACGTCGGCGAGTACCTCGGGCTGCGCAAGGAGCTCGCCTCCGTGCAGAAGTCCGGCTCGCAGGGGCGCCGGCGCGCCCAGATCGCGGCGGTGAAGGAGTCGCTGTCGGACCTCGCGCCGGGCGACGTCATCCAGCTCGACGACGGGCGCCAGCTCGGCCGCGCCGTCGTGGTCCTCCCCGCGGGCAACCCGCAGAACCCGCGCGTGGGCGTCGTGACGGACAAGGCGCAGCTGCGCCGCATCACGGTCGACGACGTCACGGGCCCCGTGGACCCGATCGCGGGAGCCGTCCTGCCGCAGCTGCTGCAGGTGAAGACCCCCGCGCAGCGCAAGGACATCGCCGCCGCGATGCGGGAGGCCGTGCGGATCCACCGCCCGCCCACGGGGGGACGACGCCGCTCCACGGGCTTCCGCCTGCAGGAGGACACCGTGTCCCCCCGCGCCGAGGAGCTGCGCCGCGCCCTCGAGCGCCACCCGTGCCACGGGTGCCAGGACCGGGAGGAGCACCTGCGCTGGGGCGAGCGCTGGTGGGGGATGAAGCGTGAGCTCTCGGTGCTGCGCGAGCGGATCGCGGGTCGCACCAACACGATCGCCCGCACGTTCGATCGCGTGGTGGGCCTGCTGAACTCCTACGGCTACGTCCGCGACAACGTCGCCGACCCGGCCGACGCCCTCACCGACAAGGGCCAGACCCTGCGGCGCATCTACGGCGAGCGCGACCTCTTCGCCTCGCTCGTGCTGCACGACCCGGCCACGGCCTCGCTGACGCCCGAGGAGTGGGCGTGCGTGGCGGCGCTGCTCGTGTACCAGGGCAAGGGCGAGACCCGCGGCGTGGTGCCGATGCCCACGGCGCGGCTGGCCCGCGTGGCGGAGGCCGCGGAGGCGATCGAGGCGGACCTCGCCGCCGCCGAGCAGGCCGCCCGCCTGGACCCGACCCCGCCCACCGATCCCGGGCTCGTGGGGCCGGTGCACCGCTGGGTGCGCGGCAAGTCCCTGCGGGACACCCTGCAGGGCGCGGACCTCGCGGCGGGCGACTTCGTGCGCTGGGCCCGCCAGGTGATCGACGTGCTCGACCAGCTGGCCCAGGTGCCCGGCGACGCGCACCGCTCCCGGGCGTGCCGACGCGCGGCGGGCCTGGTGGCCCGCGGAGTGGTGGCCACCTCCCTTCCCGGCGCCGCCCAGCCCGGGGCGCTAGGGTGAGCCGCGTGAGCGCGCATCTGTTGACGAACGGCATCATCCACTCCGCCTCGGATCCCTACGCCACCGCGGCCCTCGTGGCCGACGGCGTGGTGGCGTGGCTGGGGTCCGACGACTCCGCCGCGCTCGTGGCCGGCCCGGAGGTGCCGCGCCAGGACCTGGACGGGGCGGTCGTGGCCCCCGCCTTCGTGGCCCCGTGGGGCACGGCCGCCGACGCGCGGGACGCCCTGCGCCGCGGCACCGCCGTGGTCACCGTGCTCGAGGGCTGGGACGCGCGGTCGCGGGGCCAGGCCGACGCCGCTCCGCCCGCGCCGTCCTCCCGACCGGCCGCCCGGACCGTGGTCTACCGGGCCCCCGAGACCGTGGACGCCGCGGCCGCGGGCGTGTGGCTGCCCACGGACGACGGGCTCGACGCGTCCTCCCTCGCGGGGCTGGTGGCCGCGTCGACGCAGGCGGGGGAGCAGGCCTACCTCGTGCCGGCCCACCGGGACCACACCGGGGATCCCGACGCCGGCGCCCGCGCCCAGTCCGCCGCCGTCGCCGCCCTGCGCTCCGTCGCGGGGGAGCTCGGCGCCCCGGCGCTGGGGCGCGTCCGCCACCGGCTGGCGGTGACCGGGCCCCTGGACGCCGCGGACCGCGGTTTCCTGGCCGGGATCGGCGTGTCCGTGACGGTCGCCCCGGACGCCGAGGGCGTCCTGCGCGCCCCCGTGGCCTCCCTCCTGGCGGACGCCGTGCCGCTCGCCCTCGCGGCGGGCCCCGACGGCGACCCGTGGGCGGCCGTCCGCGCCGCGCTGACGCACCCGGACGAGGACGAGCGGATCTCCGCACGCTCCGCGTTCACCGCCGCCACCCGCACCGGCCTGCGCGTCCTGCCGGACGTGCCGGCCGCCCGCGTGGAGGCCACCCCGCGCCTCGTGGTCTCCGCCGCGGCCACCTTCGCCGTGTGGGACGCCGACGCCGTGACGGTGCAGTCCCCGGACGGCCGCGTGGCCGCGTGGAGCACCGACACCCGCGCCGGCACGCCCCTGCTGCCCGCCCTGGACGCCGAGACCGCGCTGCCGCGCTGGCGCGCCACGTGGCTGGGCGGCGCGGTGGCCGCCCAGGCGTGAGACCCGCCGCGCGCGCCGCTGGACGGCGCGCGCCCGAGCGGTTCCTATACTCGAACGGATGACCACGGCCCGCCGACCGGCGCACGGCCGAACCGAACGGCCCGAGGAAGGCGTGAGAGACGCATGCGCGTGCTGACCATCATCCCCACCTACAACGAGATCGAGTCGCTGCCGCTGACCCTCGGTCGACTCCGCGAGGCCGTCCCCGAGGTGGACGTGCTCGTGGTGGACGACTCCTCCCCGGACGGCACCGGCGAGTGGGCCGACCGCCGCGCCGCCGAGGACGCGGGGGTCCACGTGCTGCACCGCGCCGAGAAGAACGGCCTGGGCGGGGCGTACATCGCGGGCTTCCGCTGGGGGCTCGAGCGCGGCTACGACGTGCTCGTGGAGATGGACGCCGACGGCTCGCACCAGCCCGAGCAGCTGCCCCGACTCCTGGAGGCCGTCCGCACCGCGGACCTCGTGATCGGCTCCCGCCGCGTGCCCGGCGGCAAGATGGTCAACTGGCCGATGTCCCGCAAGCTCATCTCCTTCGGCGGCTCGCTCTACCCCCGCATCATGCTCGGCCTCAACCTCACGGACATCACCGCGGGCTACCGCGCCTACCGCGCGGACGTGCTGCGCGAGATCGACCTCGACGACGTGCAGTCCAAGGGCTACGGCTTCCAGGTGGACATGACGTTCCGCACCGCCCGCCTGGGCAAGCGGATCGTGGAGGTCCCCATCACCTTCGTCGAGCGCGAGCTCGGCGAGTCCAAGATGAGCGGCGGCATCATCGGCGAGGCCGTGGTCAACGTGACCCGCTGGGGCCTGGCCGCCCGCGCCGAGCAGCTGGGCAAGCTGTTCGGCCGCTGACCGGCGCACCGTCCGCAGACGACGAGGGCCCGACCACGTGGTCGGGCCCTCATGGCGTGCGGGGGAGCGGATCAGGCGTCGACGGCCTCGCCGCGGCTGGCGCGCAGCTTCTTCAGCTGGATCTCGAGGGTCTCCTCGAGCTCAGGGATGGAGCGGCGCTCGAGCAGCATGTCCCAGTGGCTGCGGACCGGCTTGCCCTCGGGCTCCGTCGGCTTCTCGCCGCTGACCAGAACGGCCTCCTTGCCCGTCTTGGACGTCCAGGTGGCAGGCACGTCGGCCTCCACCGCGAAGGTGACGAACACCTGCTCGCCGTCCTCGGTGCGGTACTCCACACGCTGGCGGGCGGCGGGCTCGACGCCGGCCTCCGACTCCAGGGACTGGGCCCCCAGGCGCATGCCGCGCAGGCTGCGATCGCTCACGTTTCCTCCTCGTCAGGCCGCGCGGACTCCGCCCGTCTCGCGGGCGGAGGCGGCTGCGCGCGGCGGTCGTCTCTCCGATGGTGCAACCACCCAGTCTCCCACGGCATTCCCGGGCGGGCGGGCGGGGTCCGCCCGCCCGGGAGGCGGTGGGTGCTCAGCGCGGCGGCTGGGTCGTCCCGGCGGGGGCGGTGCCGGGCACGGGGCCGGGCTCGGTCGGCTCGTCGAGTCCCTGCGGCGTCGCCAGCGCCTCGTCGAGGGAGGTCTGGGGCATGTCGTCGGCCGTGACCGCGCCGCCGGTCATGGCCTCGAGCACGCCGCTCGAGCGCAGTGCCTCCACCGTGGTGGGGCGGGAGCCGCGCAGGGCGCGGCGGGTGCCGAGCGCCGCGTCCTCGCGCCCCGCCGCGGAGTCCGACGCGGGAGAGCCGCCCTCGTCTGCACCGGCCCCGTCCTGCCCGCCGGAGCGCCGCGCGCCGGGGCCGAACGCCTCCCCGAGGCCCTCGAGGGCGCGGGTCAGCTCGGCGGGGACGACGAACATGGTGTTCGCCTGGCCCTCGGCG
The DNA here is from genome assembly GCF_044872765.1 of Micrococcus antarcticus. Lineage (NCBI taxonomy): Bacteria > Bacillati > Actinomycetota > Actinomycetes > Micrococcales > Micrococcaceae > Micrococcus > Micrococcus antarcticus. The sequence goes on from NZ_CP085253.1 coordinate 491,271, forward strand.
ATCTTCGGCAGCTGCTGGAGGTACTGGTAGGCGAGCACCTCCGAGTCCGCCTGACCGCCGTGGATGGCGTCGAAGACCACCTCGATGGCCTCGGCCTCCGCGTTGGCCCCGAGCACGCGGGCCTGGGCGTCGCCCTCGGCGGCGAGGATCTGCGCCTGGCGCTCGCCCTCGGCCGTGAGGATCTGGGCCTGCTTGGTGCCCTCGGCCGTGAGGATGGCCGCGCGGCGATCCCGTTCGGCGCGCATCTGCTTCTCCATGGAGTCCTGGATGGACAGGGGCGGATCGATCGCCTTGAGCTCCACGCGGGAGACACGCAGACCCCAGCGGGTCGTGGCGTCGTCGAGGACGAGGCGCAGCTGCGAGTTGATCGAGTCGCGCGAGGTGAGCGCCTCCTCGAGGTTCATGCCGCCCACCACGTTGCGCAGCGTCGTGGTGGTCAGCTGCTCGACGGCCTGGATGTAGTTGGCGATCTCGTAGGTGGCGGCCTTCGCGTCGGTGACCTGGAAGTAGACCACCGTGTCGATCGAGACCACGAGGTTGTCCTCGGTGATCACGGGCTGCGGCGGGAAGGAGACCACCTGCTCGCGCATGTCCACCTGGGGGAGCATGCGGTCGATGAACGGGATGATGAGCGTCAGCCCGGCGCCTGCGGTGCGCTGGTACTTGCCGAGCCGCTCGATGTTGGCCGTGCGGGCCTGGGGGATGATCTTGACCGAGCTGGCCAGGATCACCACCACGACGGCCGCAAGCACGACCAGGACGATCAGGATTTCCATGGGGTCTTCCTCTGCGGTGGATGGTCGGGGGTGGTTCGGGAGGGCCGGCCGGGCGGAGCCGTGGCGGTCAGTCTCGGGCGGCGTCCCAGTCGATGCGCGGGACGGGGGCGACGATGAGCGTCGCTCCGTCCACGCGGAGGATCCGCACGTCCGTGCCGGGCTCGGCGTCCGGGGCGCCGGCGTCCACGCGCGCGGACCAGGTGTCGCCGTCCACGCCGATCAGCCCGGACTCGCGCGTGATGGCGGCGTCGGCGGTGAGGCGCCGGCCGGGGAGCGTGTCGAGGTAGGAGGCGGAGGCGGCGTCGTCGCTGTGCAGGCGGCGCAGCGCCGCGGGGCGGACGGCGGTCAGCATCAGGAGGGAGACGACGGCGAACAGCACGATCTGGACCCAGAGATCGGCGCCGGCGAGGGCGGCCACGCCCCCCGCGGCGGCGCCGGCGGCCAGCATGAGGAACAGCAGGTCCAGGGTGAGCACCTCGACGCCCGCCAGGACGAGGGCGAGCACGAGCCACAGCCATCCGGCGTTGGCCTCGATCCACTCCATCCGACACCTCCGTGCTCGGGGGGTGATCGGGCCGTGCCGGCCCGACGCTCTCCGTCGCGCGTGGCCTGCGCCACAGCGTCCCCTGCGCTCCATCCTGCCCGATGGAGGTCCGAATTCCCACCGACGCCGCCGGAGACCGGGGGAGAGTCGCACGGCCGGGCGCGGGAGAGGAGCCCGGGTCGACCGTCCGGTACTGTGACCCGCATGACAGTCGCCGCCCCCGCGCCCCCTCCCTCCCTCCTGCTCGAGCCGCTCACGGTCCGCGGAACGGCGCTGCCGAACCGCGTGGTGATGGGCTCGATGCACCTGGGCCTGGAGGACCGCCACGAGGACCTGCCGCGGCTCGCGGCGTTCTACGCGGAGCGGGCACGCGGCGGCGTCGGGCTCATCGTCACCGGAGGAGTGGCGCCGGTGCCGGAGGGCGCCGTCACGTCCGGAGGCGGGGCCCTCGCCTCCGACGCGGACGCGGCCGCCCACCGCGTCGTCACGGACGCCGTGCACGCCGCGGGCGGGCGGATCCTCGTCCAGCTCCTGCACGCGGGCCGCTACGCCCCGACCTCGGAGCTCGTCTCGGCCTCCGCCACGCGCGCCCCGATCTCCCGGCTGACCGCGCGGGAGATGACCGCGGAGGACATCGCGGAGACGGTCGCCGCGTTCGAGCGCTCCGCCCGCCTGGCGCTGGAGGCCGGCTACGACGGCGTGGAGGTCATGGCCTCCGAGGGCTACCTCCTCAACCAGTTCCTCGCCCCCGCCACGAACCGGCGCGAGGACGAGTACGGGGGATCCGCCCTCAACCGGCGCCGCTTCCCGGCCGCGGTCGTCGCCGCGGTGCGGGCCGGTCTGGGGGAGCGCGGGCTGCTGTCCGTGCGGACTTCGCTCATCGACCTCGTGGCACAGGGCCAGGACCTCGAGGAGGTCCGGGACACCGCTCGCGCATTCGAGGCGGCCGGGGCGGACCTGCTCATGACGGGCATCGGCTGGCACGAGTCGCGCGTGCCCACGATCGTCACCTCCGTGCCGCGCGCCGCGTTCGTCCCGACGACGGCGGCCGTCAGGGACGCCGTCTCCATCCCGGTGATCGCGGCGAACCGGATCACGACGCCGGCCGATGCCGAGCAGATCCTCGCCTCCGGCGCCGCAGACCTCGTCGCCCTCGCCCGCCCGCTGCTGGCCGACCCGGCATGGGTGAGGAGCATCGGCTCGGACGACCCCGCCGACCTCACCCCCTGCATCGCGTGCAACCAGGCGTGCCTGGACCACGTGTTCACGGGGGAGCCCGTCAGCTGCCTCATGAACCCCCGGGCCGGCAGGGAGACCGACCCGCGCTACGCCGTGCCGGTGCCGGTGGAGATCGGGCGGCGCCGCCGCGTCGCCGTGGTCGGCGCGGGGCCGGCGGGGCTGACGGCCGCGCACCGCGCGGCGCAGTTCGGCCATGAGGTCGTCCTTTACGACGCCCATGACGGCGTGGGCGGCCAGTTCCGCCTGGCGCGGCGGATCCCCGGCAAGGAGGAGTTCGCCCCGGCGCTCGAGCACCTCGCGGCACGGGCGCAGCAGGCGGGAGTCGAGATGCGTCTCGGCACACGGGTGAGTGGTACAACGCTCCTGACACCGGAGGGGGCGCCGGCCTTCGACGAGGTCCTGGTGACCACCGGCGTGCGGCCCCGGGAGATCGCTCTCCCGGGAGCGGGGCAGCCCGGTACCCCGTTCGTCCACCGCTACGAGGAGGTCATCGCGGGGCGCGTGGTCTGCGGGCCGCGGGTCGCGGTGATCGGCGCGGGAGGTGTCGGCGTGGACGTGGCCGAGTTCCTCGCCGCCGGGGGAGAACGGGCCGACGGCGAGCCCGAGTCCGTGGACCACTGGCGCGCGCGCTGGGGCGTGGCCGACGCGCCGGGAGTCCGCGGAGGGCTGGTGCGCCCGCGGCCGGAGGCGCCCGCCCGGGAGGTCGTGCTGCTCCAGCGCAGCCCCGGTCCCGTGGGTGCACGGCTGCGGCCGACCACCGGCTGGGTGCATCGCGCGGAGCTGCGCCGCCTCGGCGTCGAGGCGGTCAGCGGGGCGACCTACGAGCGTGTCGACGCGGAGGGGCTGCACGTCACGCTGCCGGCGTCCGAGCCGGGCCCGGGGGCCGAGGGCGTCGGGGGACGCGTGGCCCGCGTCCTGGACGTGACCGACGTCGTGGTGTGCGCGGGGCAGGAGCCCGTGGCCGAGCTGGCCGCCGAGCTCGTCGCCGCCGGCTACCCGGAGGCCGCGGTGCGCGTGGTGGGCGGCGCCCACGACGCGCGGGAGATCGACGCCTACCGCGCGATGGACCACGCCACGCGCGCCGTGCAGGGCTGATGCCGGCGCCTCCCGCGCCTCGACCCTCCGGCCTGGCCTGCCGCGCGGCTCTGAGGTGACGGGCCCGCGGCGGGGGCTCTCGCCTACGATGCCCCTGTGACCACCGCGCCCGCACCCGCCGCCGAGACCCATCCCGCCGACGTCCACAGCACGATCCGCGTGGTCGGCGCGCGGCAGAACAACCTGAAGGACGTCGACGTGGAGATCCCGAAGCGGCGCCTGACCGTGTTCACGGGCGTCTCGGGCTCGGGGAAGTCCTCCCTGGTGTTCGCGACCATCGCGGCCGAGTCCCAGCGCATGATCAACGAGACCTACCCGGCGTTCGTGCAGGGCTTCATGCCCGCACTGCCGCGCCCGGACGTGGACCACATGGAGGGCCTCACCCCGGCGATCATCGTGGACCAGGAGCGCCTGGGCGGGAACGTGCGCTCGACCGTCGGCACCGTGACGGACGCGAACGCCCTGCTGCGCATCCTGTTCTCCAGGATCGCCGAGCCCGCGCTCGACTCGCCCAAGGCCTACTCCTTCAACGTGGCCTCGATCAGCGGCTCCGGCGCCGTCACCCTCACCACGGGCAAGGACAAGGGAAAGAAGGAGCGGCGCTCGTTCCACGTCCAGGGCGGCATGTGTCCCGAGTGCGAGGGCACCGGGGCGAAGCAGGACCTGGACCCGGCCGAGCTGTTCGACGAGGCCAAGTCCCTGAACGAGGGGCCCTTCACCATCCCGGGCTACACGGCGGACGGCTGGGCCGTGAGGAAGTTCCTCGAGTCCGGCTTCTTCGACCCGGACAAGCCGATCAGGGACTACTCCGAGCGGGAGATGCACGACCTCTTGCACAAGGAGCCGGTGAAGATCGACATGTCCGGCATCTCCATGACCTACACGGGCCTCTACGCGAGCATCGAGAGCGCGTTCCTGCAGAAGGACCGCGAGGCCATGCAGCCGCACGTCCGCGCGTTCGTGGACCGCGCGGTGACCACCATTCCCTGCCCGGCCTGTGCGGGCACGCGCCTGAACGAGCAGGCGCGCTCGTCCCGGATCCGCGGCACGTCCATCGCCGACCTCTGCGCGATGCAGATCACCGACCTCGCCGCGTGGTGTGCCGAGCTCGACGACGCGCGGGTGGGCGGCCTGGTCGGGTCGATCCGCCAGCTGCTGGACGGCTTCGTGATGATCGGGCTCGGCTACCTCTCCCTCGACCGCGCCGCCGGCTCGCTGTCCGGGGGAGAGGCGCAGCGGACCAAGATGATCCGCCATCTGGGGTCCTCGCTCACGGACGTCACCTACGTGTTCGACGAGCCCACCACGGGCCTGCACCCGCACGACATCGCCAACATGAACACCCTGCTGCTGCGGCTGCGCGACAAGGGCAACACAGTGCTCGTGGTGGAGCACAAGCCGGAGACCATCGCGATCGCGGACCACGTCGTCGACCTCGGACCCGGCCCGGGCACCGCCGGGGGCGAGGTCACGTTCACCGGGACCGTGGCCGAGCTGACCGCGTCCGACACCCCGACGGGCCGCCACCTCCACGACCGCGCCCGCCTCAAGGAGGAGGCCGAGCTGCGCGCGGGCAACGGCGCGCTGCGGGTGCGCGGGGCCGCGGAGAACAACCTGAGGGACGTCGACGTCGACGTGCCCCTGGGCATGCTCGTGGCCGTCACCGGCGTGGCCGGCTCCGGCAAGTCCTCGCTGATGCGCGAGGCGATGCTCCAGACGCGCCGGGGGAGCGCCGCCGAGGATGTCCACCTTGTGGTCGTCGACCAGGCGCCGATCAAGGGCTCGCGGCGCTCCAATCCCGCGACCTACACGGGCCTGCTCGAGCCGGTGCGCAAGGCGTTCGCCAAGGCCAACGGCGTCAAGCCGGCCCTGTTCAGCCCGAACTCCGCGGGCGCGTGCCCCGAGTGCAAGGGCGCCGGGGTGATCTACGCGGACGCCGCGGCGGCGACGGACACGGCGGCCCCCTGCGACGTGTGCGAGGGGCGGCGATTCATGGACGAGGTGCTGGAGTACATGCTCGGCGGCAGGGACATCGCCGAGGTGCTGCAGATGCCGGTGGAGGAGGCGCGGGAGTTCTTCTCCGCGGGCGAGTCGCGCGTGCCGGCGGCGGCCGCCGCCCTCGAGCGGCTCGTGGACGTCGGCCTGGGCTACGTCCGGCTCGGTCAGCCGCTGACCACCCTGTCCGGGGGCGAGCGTCAGCGTCTCAAGCTGGCCACCCACCTGGGGGAGCGGGCGAAGGCCAAGGACGGCGCGCGGACCGTCGTCGTCCTGGACGAGCCGACCACGGGCCTGCACCTGCAGGACGTCGGGCGGATGCTGGCCATGCTGGACGGGCTGGTGGACGCCGGGGTCTCGGTGATCGCCGTCGAGCATCATCAGGCCGTCATGGCACACGCAGACTGGATCCTGGACGTCGGCCCGGGCGCCGGCGCCGAGGGCGGCACGGTGGTGTTCGAGGGGCGCCCGCACGACCTCGTGGCGGCCGCGCACAGCGGCGAGGGCACGACGACGGGCGAGCACTTGGCCGCATACGTGGCGGACTCCGCATGATGGGCGTGCGCGTTATGTCAACCACACGGGTCGGGAGTCCGACGCAGGGCCGAGGCGAGGTGAGCCCAGGCGTCAGCGCATGCCTGGGTACACGCTCACCCGGTGGCTCGTGAGCGAGAGGTAGAGGGCCCAGGCCCAGCCGATGACGGTCCAGCCCAGCAGCAGGTTCACCCAGAACACGAGCCAGTGGTTGGCACGTCCGCGAGCAGCGGCCACGGCCCACGGGGCCAGGTAGCCGGCGGTGAGGATGGCCAGCACGATGGCCACGGTGGCGACGAACGGGCGGTCACGCTGATCGGTCACGAGAGTCATGCGGGCAGTCTACGGACGCTCCGCGTCCTGGCGAGCGGCGACGCCGGGCGGATGCCACGAATGGCATACGCGGGCGGAGCCCCCGAAGAGCCGATAATGGACATTATGTCATGTAACGCTCCTGGCGGGGTCCCCGGCGTCCATCGCCGCTGTCGGGTTCACGGAGGTCTACCGCATCTTCGCCGAGCGCGGCCTGACCGACCGCGTGACGTGGATCGCCTCGGGCAAGGTCGGCCTCCCCGACAACGCGATCGTGGCGTTCGCCCTCGGCGCGGACATGGTGCACGTCGCCCGCGAGGCGATGCTCGCCGTCGGCTGCATCCAGGCGCAGAAGTGCCACACGGACACGTGCCCCACCGGCGTCGCGACGCAGAACCCGTGGCTCGCCCGCGGCGTGGTGCCCGAGGAGAAGTCCGAGCGCCCGGCTCGCTCCGTGCAGACCCTGCGCCGCAACCTGCTCAAGGCCTCCGAGGCCGCCGGCGTCCCCCACCCGGGCCTCCTCTCCCCCGACGACGTGGTGCAGCACGCACCCCTGCCCGTCACGGACGAGGACGACACGGTCAGCCAGTGAACGCAGGGCGGACATCCTCCTGACACCGCTCGGCGCCGCCCCTGATCCTGTGGCGTCTCGCCGGCAGGGTCCCGACGCGGTGTGAGTTGTCCGCCCCGGATCACGGGTCGGTGGTCCTCGAGGAGGGGGCCACGAGAGCGGCGACGGCGGCGGCCAGCGACCGCGTCTCGTGCCAGAGCCCGTTCCTGAGCCGGGCGTGCACCGCCTGCTGGGTGACCTCCAGTGCGGCGGCCGCCTCCCGCTGGCTCGCGCCGGACTCGACCAGACGCCCGGCCTCCTGTTGGGGCTCGGATCGCCGCTGCTCCAGGACGCCGAGCAGCTGGAGCGCGGCCTCGGCGGCGTCCTGCCGGCGCCGCGCCGAGGCGTCGCCGGCAGCCCCGTCCAGCTCCAGCGCGCACCGGCCCGTCGAGGCCGCCGCGCGGTGCAGGACCCGCTCGAGGACAGCCGCCTCCACCTCCCCGGCGCCCACGCCGCGATCCGGGTCGGGAGCTCCCGTGGAGGCGACGAGCCCGGCGACCCACGCGCCCGTCCGGATCACGGCGAGAACGAGCCCGACGGCCTCCACGGGATCCTCGAGGAGGCCCTCGACGACGCAGGGCAGCACGTCGTCCCGGACGGTGAACCGCGCCGGGCCGCGCTCCCCCGCGTGGTCGAGATTGTCGGCAGCGGCCAGGACGGCACACAGGCGCGACACGTCTCCGCGGTCGCGCGCGGGGTCTGCGGTGCGGAGCAGAACGTGGATCACGACCCCACAGTATCCCTATGACAATCCTGACTCCTTGTTGCACGGCATCCGAGCCGAGCGTCGCGCGCGAGAATGGGTCCATGAGATCCGACCGGCATGCCCCCGCCCCCGCCCGACCGCTTCCCGCCGTGCTCGCCCTGGCCGCGGATGTCCTGCTGGTGAGCGTGTTCGCCGCGCTGGGTCAGGGTCAGCACGACACGGCGGCTGGACTCCCCCGCCTCCTGCAGACAGCCGGCCCGTTCCTGGTCGGCCTGATCGTGATGACGATCCTCACCGGCGGCCACCGCACGTGGGCCCGCACCTGGCCGCACGGCGTGCTGGTGTGGCTGGGAACGGTCGGCATCGGCATGGCGCTGCGGGTGCTGTGGGGCCTCGGTGGCGCCCCGCTGTCCTTCGTGATTGTCACCCTGCTCGTCCTCGGGGTGTTCCTGCTCGGCCGCCGCGCGCTCGCGCGGGTCCTCACCCGCCGCCGCCCCTGAACTGCAGCCGGGCGCCCAACCGGCCCCCAGGCACAGCTCAGCCGTAGGATCGGGGCACGACCCCGCGCTCTCGGCCCCGTCGGGCCGCCCCAAGGAAGGACGCCCCCATGGTCACCGCCATCGTCATGATCACCACCGACAAGTCCCGCATCCCCGAGACCGCCCAGGCGATCGCCGCCCTGGACGGCGTGAGCTCCGTCTACTCCGTGACCGGCGCGTGGGACCTCGTCGCCATGGTCAAGCTGAAACGCTACGAGGACCTCGCGGACGTCATCGCCGATCAGCTCTCCAAGGTCGAGGGGATCACGGACACCGAGACCATGCTCGCGTTCCGGGCGTACTCCTCTGAGGATCTCGAGGAAGGGTGGGCGCTGGGGTTCGACGCCTGAGCGTCACGCCCATCTTCCTCCCGGCGCCGGTCGACGCCGCGTCCGCTGCCCGCAGGGTGGCCGCCCGCGCGGCGATCGCCGGCATGGTCCTGTTCATCACGGAGGAGGGCGCCGACGTCGGGATGTGCTCCCAGGCGCCCGGCGCCACCCTGGCCCAGGGCGACTGAGGCCGTTCAGGACCGCGAGAACTCGATCCAGCGATCCAGTACGTCGGCCGCGGCGCCGGAGTCGAGGGACTCAGCGGCGCGCCGCATGTTGGCCGCGAGGCGGTCCATCAGGGGAGCATCGGCCTCGGGGTCGGCCGCGGTGAGACCGGCGGCGGCATTGAGGAGCACGGCGTCGCGGATCGGCCCCTTCTCCCCAGCGAGGAGCGCGCGGACGAGCGTGGCGTTGTGGGCCCCGTCCTTGCCCGCCAGAGCCTCGACGGACGTCAGCTCGATGCCGAGCTCGCGCGGATCCAGCTCATGAGCGGTGACCTCCCCGCGCACCTCCATCACGGTGGAGGGCCCGGAGGTGGTGATCTTGTCCCTGCCGTCCGAGCCCCGGAAGACGAAGCCCCGCACGCCGCGGTCCGCGAGCACCTGCGCCAGCAGGGGGACCATGACCTCGCTCGAGCAGCCGAGCGCCTGCGCCGTGACCTGGGCCGGATTGCTGAGGGGGCCCAGGAAGTTGAAGACGGTCGGGACGCCCAGCTGCTTGCGGACCGGCGCCACGTGCTTCATGGAGGGGTGGTAGTGCTGGGCGAAGAGGAACGTGATGCCCACGGCCTCCGCGCACTCCTCCGCCTTGGCGCGCGGCATCGACAGGTCCACGCCGAGGGCCTCGATCACGTCCGCGGCACCCGCCGTGGAGGACGCGCCGCGATTCCCGTGCTTGACGATCCGCACGCCGCAGCCGGCGGCGACGAGCGAGGACATCGTGGAGAGGTTCACCGTGCCGAGGCGGTCACCGCCCGTGCCCACGATGTCCAGGGTCTCCCCCTCCACATGGACGGGGCGGGCATGGCGGACCATCACATCGGTGAGCCCGCGGAGCTCAGGCACGGTGACGCCCTTGGCGGCCAGCGCGAGCAGGAAGGCACCCACCTGCCCCTCGCTGGCGTCGCCGGACATCATCTCGCCCATCGCCCAGCCGGCCGCGTGGTCCTCCAGGTCCTGGCCGAGCATGAGCGCGCGGAACACCTCGGGCCACGTGGTCGTTCCGGTCTCCGGAGAAGTCGTCCCAGTCATCACGCGGACGACTCTAACGCCGGCCCGGCGGAGCCGATGCCGCACGCGACACCCGGAGACGCGCCGACCTGGCCCTCCGCAGGGGGCTCCGAACCTGAACGTTTCCTGGCCGCCACCCGCTGACTGGCCCCGAACCGGCCCGCACCCCGTCCGGCGGCGAGGGCGACACGATAGGTTCGGTTTACCCCCTTCACCGCCTTTGGGGCCATAATGACTGGGTGACCACTGCTACCCCCACTCTCCATCAGCCCACCACGGGCCTCCCGAGCCGGCCGAACATGGTCCAGGTCGGGACCATGGTGTGGCTCGCCAGCGAGCTCATGTTCTTCGGTGGGCTCTTCGCCATGTACTTCACCCTGCGCTCCACCTCCCCGGCGCTGTGGGCGGAGAACACCCAGCTCCTGAACGTCCCGCTCGCCGCGGTGAACACGGTGATCCTGGTGCTCTCCTCCGTCACCGCGCAGTTCGGCGTCCTCGCCGCCGAGCGCCTGCAGCCCCGCCGCACGGGCGGCCCCTTCGCTTTCGCGAAGTGGGGCATGGTGGAGTGGTTCATCCTGACGTTCATCATGGGCGCCGTCTTCGTCTCGGTGCAGGCGTACGAGTACGCCACCCTGGTGTCCCACGGGATCTCCATCGCCTCGAGCGCCTACGGCTCGGCCTTCTACATCACCACGGGCTTCCACGCCCTCCACGTGACCGGTGGCCTCGTCGCATTCCTCCTCATCATCGGCCGCGCCTACCTGGCCCGCCGCTTCGGCCATCACGAGGCCACCTCCGCGATCGTGGTGTCCTACTACTGGCACTTCGTGGACGTCGTCTGGATCGCCCTGTTCTTCATCGTCTACTTCCTCAAGTAAGACGCCCCCGTTCTCAAGCACCTGACAAGAGGTACGGGCCGGGGGGCATGAGACCCGGTCCGGAAGACACACGATAGGAAACCCCGTGAAGGCACTTTCGCAGAATCGACGCCACCCCCTGATGGGGCTGGCGCTCCTCCTGCTGGGACTCCTGGTGACCGGCGGACTGTACTCCGTCGCCAGCACCGTGAATCAGGCGCAGGCGGCCACGCAGGTCACCGCGGCCGCCTCGGCTGACGATCTGTCCGAGGGCGAGAAGCTCTTCAACGCGAACTGTGCCTCCTGCCACGGCACCGGCGCCGCGGGCGGCCCCTCCGGCCCGTCGCTCGTCGGCGTCGGCGCCGCCTCCGTCGACTTCCAGGTGGGCACCGGCCGCATGCCGATGCAGATGAACGGCCCCCAGGCCATGGTGAAGCCGAACCAGTTCAACGAGGAGCAGACCGCGCAGCTCGCCGCGTACGTCGCCTCCCTCGGCACCGGCCCGGCCCTGCCCGAGGAGCAGTACCTCGACAAGGACCACGAGGACGTGAACATCGCCAAGGGCGGCGACCTGTTCCGCATCAACTGCGCCATGTGCCACAACGCGGCAGCCGCCGGCGGTGCCCTGACCCGCGGCAAGTACGCCCCGTCCCTCGAGGGCGTCTCCGAGAAGCACATCTACGAGGCCATGGAGACCGGCCCGCAGAACATGCCCGTGTTCTCCGACTCGAACCTGAAGCCCGAGGACAAGCGCGACATCATCGCCTACCTCAAGACCATCGAGAACAACGGCTCCCCCGGCGGCCTGCAGCTCGGCTCGCTCGGCCCGGTCGCCGAGGGCCTGTTCATCTGGACCGCTGGCCTGGCCCTCATCATCGGCTTCATGGTCTGGCTGACCAGCCGGTCCTCCTGATCCCGCCGGCGCCCTGCGCACCGGTCCTCCGTCATCGTCATTCATCACTCGAGTAAAGGAAACAGGCATATGGGCGAGAAAGGCTACGAAGGGACCGAGCGACACTCGAACTCCCTCGAGCACGCCGGGGCGGACGCGTCCCGGTACGCCATCGAGAACCCGGGCCTTCCCCCGCACCGTCCGCGTCTGGCCGATGAGGATCCGAAGGCCGCCAAGCGCGCTGAGCGCCAGGTCTCGATCATGTTCCTCATCTCCATCGTCGGCACGGTGCTGTTCTTCATCGGCTACTTCGGCGTCGGTCAGATCGGCAACAACGAGGCGTTCTCCACGATCTTCCTGCAGAACCTCCTGCTGGGCCTCGGCACCGCACTGGCGATGCTCGGCATCGGCATCGGCATCGTGCACTGGGCGAAGACGCTCATGCCCGACCACGAGACCGTCGAGGAGCGTCACGAGATCCGCACGGAGGCCGACCGCGTCGCCGCCACCGGCATGATCACGGACATCATCGACGAGTCCCAGATCAAGCGTCGTCCGTTGCTGCGCAACACGCTGATCGGTGCGATCCTCCTGGCCCCGCTGCCCTTCATCGCCGTGTTCCGCGACCTGGACAACACGGACAACTTCGCAGACAACGCGGCGGAGAACTTCGGCCCCGAGCGCCTGCGCCACACCATGTGGGCCGAGGGCGTCCGCCTCGTGCGTGACCCCACCGGCTCGCCGATCAAGGCGTCCGACGTCACCCTGGGCTCCGCCATGCACGTGATCCCCGAGGGCCTCAACGAGGTCGAGCACGGGAAGCTGAACGAGAAGGCCAAGGCCGTGGTGCTCGTCATGCGCCTCGACCCCTCGAAGGTGCAGATCTCCCCCGGTCGTGAGGACTGGAACGTGGACGGCATCTTCGCCTACTCCAAGGTCTGCACGCACGTGGGCTGCCCGATCGCCCTCTACGAGCAGCACACCCACCACCTGCTCTGCCCCTGCCACCAGTCGACCTTCGACCTGGCCCAGGAGTGCAAGCCGATCTTCGGCCCTGCCAGCCACGCGCTGCCGCAGCTGCCGATCTCCGTGGACGACGAGGGCTTCCTCGTCGCTCAGAGTGATTTCCATGAGCCCGTCGGGCCTGTCTACTGGGAGCGTGGCTGACACCTATGAGCACCGCAGTGAAAGAGTTCCAGCCGGCCACCTCGACCGGCCGAGTGGCGAACTTCGTGGACACCCGCATGGGCATGTCCCCCATCGTCAAGTTCTTCGGCCGCAAGATCTTCCCCGACCACTGGACGTTCATGTTCGGCGAAGTGGCGCTGTACAGCTTCGTCATCCTGCTGCTGTCCGGCGCGTTCCTGACGTTCTTCTTCGATCCGTCGATGTCGCATGTCACGTACGACGGCGCCTACGCCCCGATGCGCGGCATCGAGATGTCCGCGGCCTACGCCTCGGCCCTCGACATCTCCTTCGACATCCGCGGCGGCCTCTTCATGCGCCAGCTGCACCACTGGGCGGCCCTGCTGTTCGTGGCCTCCATGTCCGTGCACATGCTCCGCATCTTCTTCACCGGCGCGTTCCGTCGCCCGCGTGAGCTGAACTGGGTCGTCGGCTGCTTCCTGCTGATGGCCGGCTGGGCCGCCGGCTTCACCGGCTACTCCCTCCCCGACGACGTGCTCTCCGGCAACGGCCTGCGCATCATCGACGGCATCCTCAAGGCCCTCCCCCTGGTCGGCTCGTACCTCTCCGCCTTCCTCTTCGGCGGAGAGTTCCCGGGCTACTCGGTCATCGGCCGCCTGTACGCGCTGCACATCATGATCGTGCCGGCCGTCATCCTGCTGCTGATCGCCGTCCACCTGTTCATGGTGGTCGTGCACAAGCACACGCAGTACCCCGGCCCCGGCCGCACCGAGAACAACGTCGTCGGCTACCCCGTCGGCCCCGTGTACGCGGCCAAGGCCGGCGGCTTCTTCTTCATCGTGTTCGGCGTGCTGGCCCTCATCGCCGGCACCGTGACGATCAACGCCATCTGGACCTACGGTCCGTACGATCCCTCCCCCGTGTCCGCGGGCACCCAGCCGGACTGGTACATCGGCCCGTTCGACGGTGCCCTGCGCCTGATGCCCGGCATGCTCGGCGACTACTCGTTCCTCTGGAACGTCCCGATGCCGTGGGGCTCCTCCGTGTCCCTCCCGATGGGCGTCCTGGCGCCGCTGATCCCGGTCGGCGTGATCCTCGTGGGCCTCATTCTGTGGCCCTGGATCGAGCGCTGGATCACCCGTGACGACCGCGAGCACCACATCCTGGACCGCCCGCGCAACGCCCCGGCGCGCACCGCGTTCGGCGTCGCCGTCATGACCATGTGGTGCACGATGTGGGCCGCGGCCTCCTCGGACCTCATCGCGACGCACTTCCACCTGTCGCTGAACGACGTCGCGTACTTCCTGCGCGCGCTGTTCTTCCTCGGCCCGGTGGTCGCCTACCTCATCACGCGCCGCGTCTGCCTGTCCCTGCAGCGCAAGGACCGGGAGACCGTCCTGCACGGCCACGAGGCCGGCGTCATCGAGATGTCCCCCGACGGCGGCTTCCACGAGCGTCACCGCCAGCTGACGGACTACGAGATGTACCGCATGGTCGCGTTCGACGAGCACCGCCCGGTCCCGGCCACCCCGGGCCGCAACGGCAAGGTCTCCGGCATGGAGAAGATGCGCTCCGGCCTGAACCGCGCGTTCTACCAGGACCGCGTCGCTCCCGTCTCCCGCGCGGAGCTTGTCGAGGCCCGCCTGCACGGCGGCCACGGCGATGCGGACCAGATCGAGGGCGCCGGGCACGACGGCGGCGCCAACCCGGAGATCAGCCGCTGAGCAGTCTGAGCTGACCCCCTCAGGAGGGGCCCCGCGCACCGATCGGTGTGCGGGGCCCTTCGTCATGCCTTGCACTGCTCGCTGGCGCCTGGCGGACGACGTCAGGCGGCCTGCCGCCGCGTCTGCCCGGCTCGACGAGGGGCGCCCGTCGTGACGGACGACGCGGGCGCAGGACGGATCACCGAGGGCGCATGGATGGGCGACCGCGCCGACGTCGACCCTCGTGCGCTGCGGACGGGCCTGAGAGGCGGCGACGTGGTCGCTCGTTGTCCTGACCGGGGCCGTTGATCAATTCTGAGAAGGGCGGATGGCTGCCGCAGGCGATGTGAGGGCGGCGGTGGTCGTACTGGCGCAGCCGTTCGGGAAGTGCGTCGCGTCGTTCTTGCACGCTGGTGCAGCAGCGGGCGTAGGCCCATCCGTCGGGCATGGTGCGGTGGAAGCGCACTGCCGTCCCGTTGGTCTGCGGACGGTACGGGCGGGTCCGCTCCGGGGTGATCGACAGGGCCCCGCAGGTGCCACGCCACAGGTGCGAGCGGTAAGCGCCGCCGTAGTACGACAGGACGCGTTGGACGGCGATGTCCTCGGCCGCGACGACCGGTCATGCCGAGACGTCAATGCGGCATTGTCGTGCTGACCCCGTGTCTTGGAGCCAGAGCCACGAGGAGCGCCGCCGCGATGAAGACGCCCAGCATCGCTGTTCGCCGCGGCAGAGGCGCGTCGGGTTAGTGTGCGGACCTGACGACCTCGCCCGCCGCGCTTCGCGCCGACGCTGCGCCTGAGTCCTCGAACAACCTGTCCGGTCAGGACAGCTGGCCGCGTGGCCTCACGGCTGGGGGTGGGAGTGCATCAGGAGGACGAACTGCAGGGGAATGCTCCCTGGTGCGACCAGGACGCGAAAAAGCCGCGGGCCGGACCTCCCTGAGGAGATCCGGCCCGCGGCCAGTGCCGGCGTCGGCGAGCTCAGTGGGCGTACTTGCCCTTGGAGAACTCGTAGACCCAGCCGTAGAGGAAGAAGATCGACAGGCCGGCGCCGATGAAGAACACCCACCAGCCGACCGCGAGGCCGGTCACGACGATCGCGCAGGCGATGCCGAGGCCCAGCGGCCACCAGCTCCAGGGGGCGAAGGTGCCGTAGGTGCCGGCGAAGTCGGCGATCTCGCCGTCCTCGTCATCCGCGGGACCCAGGCCGTACTTCCGGTCGGTGGACCGGAGGTACCAGGCGATCATCCAGCTCATCGCGCCGAGGGCGTAGAAGGCGGGGATGCCTGCCCACTCGGTCCACTCGGTCCAGAAGGCGTAGAGGGTGGCGACGGCGATCAGGAATGCGCCGATGATCCAGAAGATGTTCGCGCTGACCTTCACTGGTGTGCCCTCTCTCCGAATGCCGTGTCCGTGTCGTGCTGCGGCGAGTGCGCCGACAGCTCCGGGTGGTGCAGGTCCAGCGCCGGACGCTCCGAGCGGATGCGCGGCAGCGAGTGGAAGTTGTGGCGCGGCGGGGGGCACGAGGTCGCCCACTCGAGCGAGGCGCCGAAGCCCCACGGATCGTCCACGGTGATCTTCTTGCCGAAGCGCGAGGTGATGTACACGTTCCAGAAGAACGGGATCAGCGACGCGCCGAGGACGAAGGAGAAGACGGTCGAGAAGGCGTTCATCGCCTGGAAGCCGTCCTCCACCATGTAGTCCGCGTAGCGGCGGGGCATGCCGGTGACGCCCAGCCAGTGCTGGATGAGGAAGGTGCCGTGGAAGCCCACGAACAGCATCCAGAACTGGATCTTGCCGAGTCGCTCGTTCAGCATCTTGCCGGTGAACTTGGGCCACCAGAAGAAGAAGCCGGCGAACATCGCGAAGACCACGGTTCCGAAGATCACGTAGTGGAAGTGCGCCACCACGAAGTAGGTGTCGGAGACGTGGAAGTCCATCGGCGGGGACGCCAGGATGACGCCCGTCAGACCGCCGAAGAGGAAGGTCACCATGAAGCCGAGGGTCCACAGCATGGGGTTCTCGAAGGTGATGGAACCGCGCCACATGGTGCCGATCCAGTTCACGAACTTCACGCCGGTGGGGACCGCGATGAGCATGGTCATCACCGAGAAGAACGGGAGCAGCACGGAGCCGGTCACGTACATGTGGTGGGCCCACACGGTCACGGAGAGCGCCGCGATGGCCGTCGTCGCGAAGACGAGCGACTTGTAGCCGAAGATCGGCTTGCGGGAGAACACCGGGACGATCTCGGAGACGATGCCGAAGAACGGCAGCGCGATGATGTACACCTCGGGGTGGCCGAAGAACCAGAACAGGTGCTGCCACAGGATGGCACCGCCGTTCTCCGGGTTGAAGATGTGGCCGCCGAAGCGGCGGTCCATGCCCAGCGCGAAGAGCGCCGAGGCCAGCGGCGGGAACGCCATCAGGATCAGGATGCCCGTGATGAGGGTGTTCCAGGTGAAGATCGGCATGCGCCACATCGTCATGCCCGGGGCACGCATCGTCAGGATCGTGGTGATGAAGTTGACGCCGCCCATGATCGTGCCGAAGCCCTGGAGCGCCAGGCCGAAGACCCAGAGGTCGCCGCCCACGCCGGGCGAGAACGTGGTGTCCGAGAGCGGGGCGTACGCGAACCAGCCGAACGAGGCCGCGCCCTGGGGGGTGAGGAAGCCGGCGGTGGCGATGAGCGAGCCGAACAGGAAGAACCAGAAGGCCAGCGCGTTCAGTCGCGGGAAGGCGACGTCAGGGGCGCCGATCTGCAGCGGCACCAGCACGTTCGCGAAGCCCACGAAGAGCGGCGTGGCGAACATGAGCAGCATCAGGGTGCCGTGCATCGTGAACAGCTGGTTGTACTGCTCCTTCGTCTGCAGGATCTGCATGCCCGGCTCGAAGAGCTCGGCGCGGATCATGAGAGCCATGACGCCGCCCACGCAGAAGAAGACGAAGGACGTGATCAGGTACATGTACCCGAGCGTCTTGTGGTCCGTGGTCGTCAGCCAGCTGACGATGATCTTGCCCAGGGAACGGGGCACCACACGAGGCTGCGCCTGCGTGCGCACCTCATCCGTTGCGTACTCGTAAGTGGTCATCAGTGGTTACCTCCACCGCGGGGGGTCTGGAGGTCGACCTCCATCTCCCGGGCGCCGTCAGGGTTGTTGTTCGGGTTGCGGTTGTACTCGTCGCCCACCAGGCCCGGCTCCATCTCGTCGAGCTTCTGCGTGAACTCCGCCTCGTCGACGACCTCCACGTTGAACATCATCTCGGAGTGGAACTCGCCACAGAGCTCGGCACACTTGCCGTCGAAGCGGCCCAGCTCCTGCGGGGTGAGGTACAGGTGGTTGGTCTTGCCGGGGATCATGTCGCGCTTCTGGAGGAACTGCGGGATCCAGAAGGAGTGCGCCACGTCGCGGGACTTCAGCTCGAAGTGCACCGGCACGTCCTTGGGCAGGTAGAGGGTCGGCAGCGTGTCCCGGACGCCCTCCTCGCCGTTGAGCTGGGCCTGCACGCCGGAGTAGTGGGCCTGCTGGCCCTCGTACTCGTAGTTGAAGTCCCAAGACCACTGCTTGCCGTACACGGTGACGGTCAGCGGCGAGTCGTCGATGGGCTCGTCCACGGAGGCCTGGACGCGGTCGCTGAAGCCCCACAGCGTGAAGACCAGCAGGACCGGGATCAGGGTGAACATGGTCTCGATCGGCACGTTGTAGGCCGTCTGCTTCGGGAACCCCTGATCGTTCTTGCGCCGCCGGTAGGCGATCATGCACCAGATCATCGCGCCCCACGCGAGCAGGCCGATGACCAGGGCGGCGATCCAGGAGTTCACCCAGAGATCGATCAGCTCGGCGTTGTGGTTGGTGGTCTCCCGGGTGCCGGGCATCCAGCCCTGCTGGACCTCGGCGGAGCAGCCGGTCAGCACCACCAGTGCGGCGGCACCGACGGCCCCGCTCTTCAGGCGGCGGCGAGTCCGACGTCCGGCGTCATTGTGTGCTCTCACAGACGGCCTTCCTCTTCATCTCGTGTGCGATGAGCGCCCCGTCCCACGGACTCCCGCGAGATTTCGCAGGTTCCCTTCAGGTGGGCCGGGTATGCCCTGATGATTCAGGAGCCAGTCTAAGCCGACCGGGCCCCAATCGCCGCACCGTGACACGGGCGGATTCCGCCGGTCTCCCCCGCGCATCGCCCCTTGGCCGCCTCATCACGACGACGTCGGGCCAGCTCCCCGGGTGGGGAGCCGGCCCGACGTCGTCCACGGGTCAGCGGGGGCCGCGTGCGCGTCCCTGGAGTCGCCCTCGGATCAGTGGAAGGAGTCTCCGCAGGCGCAGGAGCCGCCGGCGTTGGGGTTGTCGATGGTGAAGCCCTGCTTCGAGATGGTGTCCTCGAAGTCGATCGAGGCGCCCATGAGGTAGGGCACGCTCATCTTGTCCACGATGACCTCGACGCCGTCGTAGTCGCGGACGGTGTCGCCCTCGAGCACGCGCTCGTCGAAGTAGAGCTGGTAGATGAGGCCGGAGCAGCCGCCGGGCTGGACGGCCACGCGCAGGCGCAGGTCGGTGCGCCCCTCCTGCTCGAGCAGCGCGCGGACCTTGTTCGCGGCGACCTCGGTGAGCTCGACCTCGTGCGGGGGAAGGCCCGCGGCGTCCTCGGTGGCGCCGATCTCGACGCCGGTCTCCTCTGCGGACAGTGCCATCCTGACCTCCTGGTTGGGGGTGGGGGCGTCGGAGATGCCGACGCCGGTGGGGTCGTCCGGCTCAACAACGCCGGACGGCGGGGCATTCCCGCTGCGGGTTCTCAGCGGGAGAGGCCGGCGAGCCAGAGGGCCTCGGCCACGATCGCGTTGCGGAAGTCCCCGAGGTGCAGGGACTCGTTGGCGGAGTGTGCACGGGAGTCCGGGTCCTCCACGCCGGTGATGAGGATCGTCGCCTCCGGGAAGACCTCCTTGAGGTCGGCGGTGAACGGGATGGACCCGCCGAGGCCGGTCTCCTTGGGCTCCACGCCCCACGCCGCGCCGAGCGCCTCCAGCATGGCGGCCGCGTGGGGCGCGGAGGTGTCGGTGGAGAAGGGCTGGCCGAACTCGCCCGCCTCCACGGTGATCTCCGCGCCGAGCACCGCGGCGGACTGCGCCTCGAGGTGCTCCTTGAGCGCCGCGAAGGACGCCGCAGGGTCCATCCCGGGGCCGAGGCGCAGGGAGAACTTGGCGCGCGCCTGCGGCTGCATCGTGTTCGAGGACTGGGCCACACTCGGGACGTCGATCCCGATGACGCTCAGGGCCGGGGCGTTCCACAGTCGGTCGGCGAGGGCGCCCGTCCCGGCGAGGGTCACGGAGTCCAGGAGCCCGGAGTCGGCGCGGAACACGTCCTCCGGGTACTCGAGGGAGGCCGTGTGGCGCGGCTCGAGGCCGGGCACCGCCACAGCGCCGTGCTCGTCGTGCAGGGTGGCGACGAGGCGGGAGAGCAGGACGACGGCGTCCAGGACCGGGCCGCCGAACATGCCGGAGTGCACGGCGTGGTCGAGCACGCGCACGGTCACGGTTCCGTCGACGAGCCCCCGCAGCGAGGTGGTCACCGCCGGCTCCCCCACGGCCCAGTTGGAGGAGTCCGCCACCACGATCGCGTCGGCGGCGAGGCGGTCGCGGTGCTTCTCCAGGAAGGGGCGGAAGGTGGGAGAGCCGGCCTCCTCCTCCCCCTCGATGAACACGCGCACGCCGACGCCGGCGTCGGGAAGGGCCTCGTCCAGCGCGGCGAGGGCGGCCATGTGGACCATGATCCCCGCCTTGTCGTCGGCCGCGCCGCGGCCGTAGAGGCGCCCGTCCTTCTCCGTCGCCGTGAGCGGCGGGGTGTCCCAGAGCGACTCGTCACCGAGGGGCTGGACGTCGTGGTGGGCGTACAACAACACGGTGGGCTTGTCAGCGGCGGCGGGGCGCTCGCCCAGCACTGCGGGGCCGCCGGGCCGGCCGTCCTCGCGCGTCTCGGTCACGACCTCGACGCCCTGCAGCCCGGCCCCGCGGAGGAGGTCGGCGACCTCCTGGGCGGAGCGTTCGAGGTTCTCGCGGGGAGCGGAGTCCCAGGCGATGCCCGGGACGGCCACGAGGTCCTTCAGCGTCTGGAGGGTCTGCGGGAAGCGGCGGTCCACGGCGGCGCGGACGGCGGTCACGAGCTCGGCGTCGAGGGACTGCGGCACGGAGCCGGCGGAGGCGGCGGGGATCTGTTCGGTCATGCACCCAGCCTAGCGACGGCCCCGCCGCACTAGGGCATGTCTGACAATCGTTTGGACCACGCGAGCACAGCGTTCAACACCACGGCGGCCCGGTAGACGATCGCGTACTTGTCGTACCGGGTCGCCAGGCCCCGCCATTGCTTCAGGTGCGCGTACTGGCGCTCGATCACGTTCCGGCCCTTGTAAGCCTGCGAGTCCAGGCCCACGGGACGGCCACCGGCCGAGCCGCGGCGCCTGCGGTGGCCCTGCTGATCCGCCGGCTCGGGGATCACGGCTTTGATCCGGCGGGCACGCAGGTGGGTGCGGATCGCCCGGGAGGAGTACGCCTTGTCGCCCAGCACCGCCTCGGGGCGGGTCCGGGGCCGCCCTACCGGCCGTGCCACGCGCAGCCGCCCCAGCAGCGGCAGCAGCATCGGGGAGTCCCCGGCTTGGCCGGGGGTGATCAGGCTGACCAGCGGCAGCCCGGTCCCATCGACGAGCTGATGGATCTTCGTGCTCAGCCCTCCCCGGGAGCGCCCGATGCCGTGATCGGCCGGCTCCTCATGCAGATTCCTGTAGTTCGACCCATCCCCCTGTGAGGCGGGTGATGTTCGTCGCGTGCTGATGCGCGCGGGCGATCGTGGAGTCCACCGAGACCGACCAATCGATCAGGCCTTCGGCGTCCGCGGCGGCGGTCAGCCTCGCCAGCACCGCATCCCAGGTGCCCTCTTCAGCTAAGCGCCGGTGCCAGGTCCACACGGTCTGCCAAGGCCCGTAGACCTCGGGCAGATCCCTCCATGCAATCCCGCACCGATATCGGTAGATGATCGCCTCCACCATCGTGCGGGCGTCCGAGAACGGCCTGCCGGCCCTGCCGGTCCGGGTCGGGAGCATCGGGGCGATCAACTCCCATTGGGCATCGGAGAGCATCTGGAAGCGGGACATGCCTTCCAGGGTGTCAGCTGGCCCCCTGGATCCATTCTCAGACACGCCCTAGGCGTCTTCATCCTGATCAGCGGCGGAGCCTTCGGCCTCTGAGCACACCCGTCACCGACCACTCAGGGCCCTCGTCCCCGTCCCATCGGCCCGGTCACTCCTCAGTAACCGGTCCGGTGGGGCGGGGTTTCTGGTTTTAGACGGGGGTGGTGAAGGTGCCGGCGAGGCTCTGCAGCTGGTACATCCACAGCATCCAGAGCCCGGAGACCATCAGAATCCCGACCCCCACCAGCAGGGATCCGCCGATGATGTTGAATACCCGGATGTTGCGGCGGACGTAGGACAGGGCGTTGGTGACCCAGCTGATCCCCGCCGCGGCCAGCAGGAATGGGATGCCCAGTCCCAGGCAGTAGAGGAAGCCCAGCAGGGCCCCGCGCCAGGGATCGCCGGTGGTGGTGCTCAATGCCAGCACGGCGCCGAGTGTCGGGCCGATGCAGGGAGTCCAGCCCAGCCCAAAGACGACCCCGAGCACCGGGGCCCCGGCCAGGCCCGTCCGGGGGGCCAGGGTGGGTTTGATCGTGCGCTGGAAAAAGGGCAACTTGCCAACCATGGCCAGGCCCATAACGATCACCAGGACGCCCAGGACGCGGATCATCGGGTCCTGCCAGCGCACCAGCCAGTGACCGATCGTGCCGAAGGCGGCCCCGTAGAGGGTGAAGACCGCGGCGAAGCCCAGGATGAACAGCCCGACCCCGGTCAGCACCCGGCGGCGGTTGTCCGGATGTGTGGGGTTGGCCAGCCCGGAGACGTAACCGAGGTAGCCGGGCACCAGCGGCAGGATGCACGGGGACAGAAACGAGACGATCCCTGCGATCATCGCCAGCGGTGCGGCAATGAGCAGAGCCCCGGAGTTGACGGTCTCGGCGAAGTAGTTCCCGATGCTCACACCGAGCCCCTTCTCCTGCCGTCCGACAATGGGACGGGCAGGAGCCGGGATGGTTCGGTCAGCGGGACATCAGAGTGGGGCACGGTTGCGCGGACCTCCTGGGATCGGGCCATGGTGCCGGCCGCTTGCCGGGCGGCACCCCGACAAGGGTACACGTTATGCTGTACCGTTCTAGGCATGAGCACCACGACCCTCACTCATGTCTCGACGTTGTCCCGACTGGGCCATGCCCTCTCTGATGACACCCGGACCCGGATCCTGCTGGCCCTGCGTGATGGGCCGGCCCGCCCGTCGGCGCTGGCCGGGGAGCTGGGGGTGTCCAAGCAGGTGATGTCCAACCAGTTGGCCTGCCTGCGCGGCTGCGGGCTGGTGACCACTACCGCCGAGGGCCGCAACGTCTGGTACGCCCTGGCCGACCCCCGGCTGGGCCAGACCCTTGGGGAGCTGCTGGAGTTGACGCTGACCATCGACCCGGATTGCTGCTCCGCTGCGGGATGCACCTGCGCATGAGCACCCTCACGCTGAGCTCCAAGCCCCTCACGGACGACCGCCGTGCGGTCCTGCACCGCCGGATCCGCTGGATCGTGGCCGGAACCATCACCTACAACGTGATCGAGGCGGCCATCGCCCTGGCCGCCGGCACCGTGGCCTCGTCCTCCGCGTTGATCGGCTTCGGCTTGGACTCCATCGTGGAGGTCCTCTCCGCCGCCGCGGTGGCCTGGCAGTTCGCCACCCCGGACCCGCACCGCCGGGAGAAGGTGGCGCTGCGCCTGATCGCCTTCTCCTTCTTCGGCTTGGCCGCCTTCATCACCGTCGACGCCGTGCGCACCCTGTTCGGGGCCGGGCAACCGGAGCATTCCACGGTGGGGATCGTGCTGGCCGCCGTGAGCTTGGCCATCATGCCGTTCCTGTCCTGGTTCGAGCGGCGCACTGGCCGCGAACTCGGGTCCGCCTCCGCGGTGGCCGACTCCAAACAGACCCTGATCTGCACCTACCTCTCGGCGGTCCTGCTGGTGGGCCTGGTCCTCAACAGCACCCTGGGCTGGACCTGGGCCGACCCAGTCGCGGCCCTGGTGATCGCCGCCGTCGCCCTCAAGGAAGGGGTGGAGGCCTGGCGCGGGGATGCCTGCTGCACCCCCGCCTCCGCGCTGATCGCCGGGGACCAGAACGGAAGGACGGCGATGGCTGCGGGGCGGATTGCGCCTGCTGTGCGCATTGAGCATGCCTTCAGTATCGCCGGACAGGATGGTGACGTTCAGCTGATGATTCATCGAGTGGAAGAGACCCTGGTATGAGCGGACACGATCATTCCCATGCTCTTCCGGCGGCGGGCCGGCGGGGCCGGCTGGCCGTGGTCTTCTCCATCACCGCGACGATCATGGTCGCCGAGGTCATCGGCGCGCTGGCTTCGGGCAGTCTGGCCCTGCTGGCCGACGCCGGGCACATGTTTACTGACTCAGCCGGGTTGCTGATCGCCCTGACCGCCACGACCCTGGCGCTGCGCCCGGCCACGGACAAGCGCACCTGGGGGTACAAGCGCGCCGAGATCATCGCCGCGGCCGCGCAGGCCGCGGTGCTGCTGGCCGTGGGCGGCTTCGTAGCCGTGGAGGGCGTACGCCGGCTCATCGAACCCCCCGAGGTCGAATCCACCGCGATGCTCTGGTTCGGGGTGATCGGTTTGGCTGGCAACCTCATCGGTCTGGCGATCCTGGCCTCTTCCCGAGGTGAGAACCTGAACATGAAGGCCGCGTTCCTGGAGGTACTCAACGACGCTCTGGGATCGGTCGCAGTGATCGTTTCGGCGATCGTGATCGCCACCACCGGCTGGAATCGCGCCGATGCGGTGGTGTCCCTGTTGATCGCCGCACTGATCGTGCCCAGAGCCCTGATCCTGCTTCGCGACACCATCGACGTACTCATGGAGACCACCCCCAAGGGCTTGGACCTGGAGGCGGTCCGCATCCGGCTATCGGAGCTGCCGCACGTGCTGGAGGTCCATGACCTGCACGCTTCACGCATCGACTCCGACACCCCCGTGCTCTCCGCGCACGTCACCGTGCACAACGGCTGCCTGACCGCCGCGCACCTGGGCACTGTGCTGACCGACCTGCAACGGTGCGTGGCCCAGGATTTCCAAGTACCCATCGAACACTCCACCTTCCAAATCGAACCGGCCACCCACCCCCACACTGAGACCCTCCACCCCTGACCCACCCCTGCATCCCAGCCCCAGCTCATTCCCACCCCGACGGCACGGTGCCGTCGCCACCGACCGAAACGGATCCCTTCGTGAGCACACCGACCCGCAATCCGACCCCCTCTGATCCGTCAACACCGGGCACCACATCCCGCAAGGCCAAGACCATCGTCTGGGTCGTACTGGCCGCTGTGGTGCTGGCCGGGCTGATCGTCGGAGTGGTGGCCGCCAGCGGCCCCCGCGACGCCGCCCCCCAGGGCTCCGGGCAAACTGCCTCCTCCGGGACCGGGCAGAGCGCCCCCTCGGAGGCCACGCCGGTGATGCGCCCAGACAGCCGGGTACTGTCCAAGGCCCCGAACGAGCAGGCCGTGCTGGTGGAGTTCCTGGACTTCGAGTGCGAGGGCTGCAAGGCCGCCTACCCGGTCGTGGAAGAACTGCGCGCCGAGTACGCCGACACGGTGACCTTTGTGCACCGCTACTTCCCGCTGCCCGGACATCCCAACTCGATGACCGCCGCCGTAGCCGTGGAAGCCGCCGGCCAGCAGGGACAGTACGAGGCGATGTATCAGCAGATGTTCGACACCCAGGAGCAGTGGAGCCATACCACTGAGGACCGGAGCCCGGTGTTCCGCGGTTACGCCGAGGATCTCGGCCTGGACATGGCCGCCTACGATGCCGCGGTGGCTGACCCGGCCACCCGCGACCGCATCGAGGCCGACGTGGCCGACGGGACCGCGCTGGGCGTGCAGGGCACCCCGACCTTCTTCCTGGACGGACAGATGCTCACTCTGAACACCCTCGAGCAGTTCCGCGCCGAGGTCGACGCCGCCGCCACGACGGACTGACCGGGCCCATGAGTGTCCCCGACACCGACACCAATTCACCCGTGACGATCCCCACGACCACCACCGACCGCCCTGCCGGTACCGGGCAGGCCTCCGACGTAGCGGGGATACCGACTGTCGCCCGGCACCGTCCGTTCGGCCTGGTGCTGTTGATCACCGGGGTGGTCGGCTGGGTGGCCTCGGCGATCCTGGTGCTCGAACGCCTGGAGCTGTACGAGGATGCCGGGTACATCACCAGCTGTGACATCAACCCCTGGGTGTCTTGCGGGAAGGTGATGGGGACCTGGCAGTCCGAGCTGTTCGGCTTCCCCAACCCGTTGATCGGCATCGTGGCGTTCGCCGTGGTCATCACCACCGCCATGGTGACCCTCTCCGGGGCGAGCCCCGGGCGCTGGTACTGGGCCGGCCTGCAGGCCGGGGTCACCGCCGGCACGGTGTTCACCATCTGGCTGTGGTCCCAGGCGTTGTTCGAGATCCACATCCTGTGCCTGTACTGCATGATCGTGTGGGCGGCGATGATCCCGCTGTTCATCCTGCTCACCGTGCGCAACCTCGCCCACGGCGTGATCCCCGCGCACGCCGCGGTGGTGCGGTTTTCCGCCGGCTGGGCCGGAACCCTGGTGGCCATCGCCTATGTGGCCGTGGCCGCCTCGGTGTTCTGGACCTTCTTCCCGGCCCTCACCGGTTACTGACACACCAGCCGCACTACGGCCCGCCCACGCGCCCGCAACGAGGAGAAACCACACCATGGCCGAGACCGACGTGCTAGTGATCGGCGCCCGCCAAGCAGGGCTGGCGCTCGGGCACTACCTGAGGCGTGAGGAGCCGAGCTGTCGGCAAAGCCGGACACAGGTTGGGAAACCGAGAAGGGCAGGCAGTAGGTTCCTTGTCCAACAGGCCCTCTACCGCCACGTCGCGACAACCGGGCAGCTCCGTGAGGATGGAGGCAAGGTCCTCGCCCGGAAAGGAAGTACATGATCGGCTGGCTGGAGCGGTGGCAGATTCCCTTGTACCTGGTTGCCCTGGGAGCCGGTGCCGCTTGCGGAAGCGGCATAACCGAACCGACACCGTGTCCACGATCAAGGGCCAAGGCCCCACTCCTACTCCGGCCTCACCTGACCCCGCTCCGGCACCACCACCGCGGCCGAAGTCGCCGACGTTTGATCGCCTCGATGAAGGGAAATTCGCTATGCCGCCGATCGACCAGTGGGTCACGTTCGAACCCCTCACCGGCTCACCCGTCGGCATCGCCGCTCTGCTGTTCGCGGCACTGTATCTGCGAGGAGCGATCTGGATGTGGCGAAACAGGCGCCGTTGGGCGATCGCCCGCACAGCATCGTTCCTGATCGGGTGCGCCCTGATCTTCGCTATCACGATGTTCGGTGTGAACCGTCTCGCGACGGAATCCATCACAGCGCTGGTGTTCCAGCAGATCACCCTGCTGACCGTCGTTCCGCCGCTCCTCATCGCAGGGTCACCCGGGCTGCTGCTCCTGCGCAGCACACCGCACACCGGCCTCGGGCGTCTCGTGCTCCGTGCCGCGCACGGGGGACTGCGCTCACGATTCTGGAGCGCCGCACTGCACCCTGTGGTCGCCATCGTCATTGCGATACTGCTGTACCCGGTCCTCTACCTGACCGACGCGATCAGCGTCATCATGCGCATCCCCTTCGGCCAGGACGCCTTGCTCTTCGTCATCCTCGTCCTCGGCATCGTCTCGGCAACACCGCTATGGTCCTCCGATCCGCTACCGCGCCAACCCTCCTTCGCCGCACGATTCGTCGATATCGCCGTCGAGATCCAGATCCACGCCATTTTCGGCCTGATCCTGCTCCGTACCGCCACACCGCTGTTCAGCGCATACGCCACCCCCACAGGCAGCCATGACCCCGTCATCGACCAGGCGATCGCCGGCACGCTGGTATGGACCTACGCGGAGCTGCCGATGTTCGTAGTGCTCATCGTCTGCCTGTCCCGCTGGCGAGCCCGCGACGTGCGCACCTCGAGACAGCGACAGAAAGCCGAGGACGCCGAACTCGACTCTTACAACGAGTACCTCGCCAGCCTCTCCCGAAGACGGAACGAGAGCTAGGGCATGTCTGACAATCGTTTGGACCACGCGAGCACAGCGTTCAACACCACGGCGGCCCGGTAGACGATCGCGTACTTGTCGTACCGGGTCGCCAGGCCCCGCCATTGCTTCAGGTGCGCGTACTGGCGCTCGATCACGTTCCGGCCCTTGTAAGCCTGCGAGTCCAGGCCCACGGGACGGCCACCGGCCGAGCCGCGGCGCCTGCGGTGGCCCTGCTGATCCGCCGGCTCGGGGATCACGGCTTTGATCCGGCGGGCACGCAGGTGGGTGCGGATCGCCCGGGAGGAGTACGCCTTGTCGCCCAGCACCGCCTCGGGGCGGGTCCGGGGCCGCCCTACCGGCCGTGCCACGCGCAGCCGCCCCAGCAGCGGCAGCAGCATCGGGGAGTCCCCGGCTTGGCCGGGGGTGATCAGGCTGACCAGCGGCAGCCCGGTCCCATCGACGAGCTGATGGATCTTCGTGCTCAGCCCTCCCCGGGAGCGCCCGATGCCGTGATCGGCCGGCTCCTCATGCAGATTCCTGTAGTTCGACCCATCCCCCTGTGAGGCGGGTGATGTTCGTCGCGTGCTGATGCGCGCGGGCGATCGTGGAGTCCACCGAGACCGACCAATCGATCAGGCCTTCGGCGTCCGCGGCGGCGGTCAGCCTCGCCAGCACCGCATCCCAGGTGCCCTCTTCAGCTAAGCGCCGGTGCCAGGTCCACACGGTCTGCCAAGGCCCGTAGACCTCGGGCAGATCCCTCCATGCAATCCCGCACCGATATCGGTAGATGATCGCCTCCACCATCGTGCGGGCGTCCGAGAACGGCCTGCCGGCCCTGCCGGTCCGGGTCGGGAGCATCGGGGCGATCAACTCCCTTGGGCATCGGAGAGCATCTGGAAGCGGGACATGCCTTCCAGGGTGTCAGCTGGCCCCCTGGATCCATTCTCAGACACGCCCTAGACTGGCTCGGTGTTCACTCGCAGGAAGTCCTCCCCGTCCGCCGAGCCCCCGGCCGCCCCGGCCACCCACGGCTCGACCGCCCACACCGGCGCCGACCGCGCGCAGGGCAAGTCCACGCCCACGCCGCGGCGCCGCGACCAGGAGGCCGCTCGCCGCCGCCCCCTCGTCCCAGCGGACCGACAGGCCGCGAAGAAGGCGCAGCGCGACGCGACCCGCCAGGAGCGCATGCGCCAGCGCGTCGCCCTCGAGACCGGGGATGAGCGCGGACTTCCGGCACGGGACCGGGGCCCTCAGAAGCGCTGGGTCCGCGACCTCGTGGACGCCCGCACCGGGGTGGGCGAGTGGCTCATGCCCATCGTCTTCCTCTACCTGCTGCTCATGCTCGTGCCGGGGCAGCAGTTCCAGATCATCCTCATGCTGAGCCTCTACGCGGTGGTGGCCCTCGTGATCGTGGACAGCGTGATCCTCTCCCGACAGGTGAAGCGGGGCCTCACGGCACGCTTCGGCACGCCCGAGCCCGGCACCCGCATGTACGGCGTCATGCGGGGGCTGCAGTTCCGCCGCCTGCGCCTGCCCAAGCCACAGGTCAAGCGCGGTCAGCACCCCGCCTGAGCCACTCCGTCAGCCACGACGACGGCGCCGCGCCCCGCGAGGGGCGCGGCGCCGTCGTCGTCCGGGTCTCGCACAGGCCGGGGCACCCCCGGGCTGCAGCGGTGCCGGCCTCGAGCCGGAGGGATCAGGCGCGCAGCGACCGGCCGAGACCGGCGGTGATCCGACCGGCCCAGAACGGCCCCTCGTAGAGGAACGCGGTGTAGCCCTGCACGAGCTGCGCCCCGGCGTCCAGGCGTTCGAGGACGTCGTCGGCGTCGGTCACGCCGCCCACGCTGATGACCGCCGTCTCCGCGGGCAGGGCTGCGCGCAGGACCCGCAACACCTCGAGGGAGCGCGCCGTGAGCGGGGCCCCGGAGAGTCCGCCCGCCCCGAGCGACTCCACGTGCGCCGCGTCCGCGGTGAGTCCCTCGCGCGTGATCGTGGTGTTGGTGGCGATCACGCCGTCGAGGCCCAGCCGGGCGGCCATGGCGGCCACCTCGCGCACGTCCTCGTCGGCGAGGTCCGGGGCGATCTTCACGGCGAGCGGCACGCGGCGCCCGGCGACGGCGCGGTCCGCCTCGTCCCGCACGGCGGCCAGCAGCGGCTCGAGCGCCGAGATCTCCTGGAGCTGCCGCAGGCCGGGTGTGTTGGGCGAGGAGACGTTCACCGCGAGGTAGTCCGCATGGGGGGCGAGCAGCCGCGTGGAGGCACGGTAGTCCTCAGCGGCGTCCTCGAGCGGCACCACCTTGGACTTGCCGATGTTCACGCCCAGGACGGGGCGCGCCTGGCCGAAGCGGCGCTCCAGCGTGGCCCGCGTGCGCGCGAGGCGGGGCGCGACGGCGGCCGCGCCGTCGTTGTTGAACCCCATGCGGTTCACGAGCGCCCGGTCCTCGGGCAGGCGGAAGAGGCGGGGACGGGGATTGCCCGGCTGCGGCTGCGCCGTGATGGTGCCGACCTCGACGTGGCCGAAGCCGAGGTCCGCGAGGGCCGCCGTGCCCCGCCCCTCCTTGTCGAACCCGGCGGCGAGGCCGAAGGGCGTGGGGAACCGCAGCCCCATGACGGTGCGGGCGAGCAGCGGATCCGGCCGGAACGCGGAGCGGAGGGCGGCCGAAGCACCGGTCCGCTCGGCGGCGCGGATCGCTTGGAAGCCGCGGTGGTGGGCGTCCTCCGCGTCCATGCCGGCGAACACGGCGCGGAAGAACGGCGGGTAGAGGCGCGGCGCGCGGGAGGTCAGGAGGGCGTCGATTCCGGTCTTCGGGTCGGGCAGCTGCATGCCGCCCATGATCGCACGGGCGGCTCCCCCCGGAGCGGCACCGACATCCCCGCCGGCCCCCCCTGCCTAGAGTGGAGCCATGTCCTCCGGCGACCCCGACTCCGCCCCTCCCACGTCGGACGACGTCGCCCTCCCCGCCGCCGGCCCGGACGCGACCCGCCCGGACGCGGCCCTGCTCGAGGATGCCCCGGGCGGCGGATGGGTGCCGGACCTGATGGAGGGCTTCGAACGCCGGACCCTGGGGCTGGAGGTGGACGAACAAGGCCAGAACCTTGTCACAGTGGTCCGCCCGGGGGGCTCTCGGGGGGACGGGCGCCGCGCCGTCCTCGCCGTGCACGGCTGGAGCGACTACTTCTACAACGCCCCGCTGGCCCACGCGTTCGAGGAGGCCGGGTACGCCTTCCACGCGGTGGACCTGCGCCACTACGGCCGATCCCTGCGACCGGGGCAGACCCCCGGCTGGACGGACGACCTCGCCCGCTATGACGCCGACCTCGACGCCGCTCTCGCGGTGCTCGCCGAGGACCACCCGCTGCCGCCCGTGCTCCTGGCCCACTCCACGGGCGGGCTGATCGCCGCGCTCTGGGCGGACCGGCACCCCGGCCGGGCCGCCGCCCTCGTGCTCAACAGCCCGTGGCTCGAGATGCAGGGCAGCACGGGCGTGCGCCTCATGGCCAGGGCGGTGGTGGACCCCGTCTCGGCCCTGCAGCCGTACGCCATGCTCAAGCTCCCCCGAATAGACCACTACTGGCGCACTCTCTCGGACGCGGCGGACGGCGAGTGGGACCTGCATCCGCTCTGGCGGCCCCGGTGGGCCTTCGACGTGCCGGCCGCCTGGCTGGGCGCCGTCCTCGCCGGCCACCGGACGGTGGCCGCAGGGCTCGACGTCCGGGAGCCGGTCCTCGTGCACGTGGCCGGGCGGGGACATCGCGGCACGCGCTACGGGGAGGCCATGCGCTCGGCGGACATCGTGCTCAATCCGGTGAGCATGGCGCGCCGGGCCCTGCGGCTGGGCGACCGGGTCATGGTGCAGCGCCACCCGGACGCGCTGCACGACGTCTTCGCCTCCCCCGCTCCCGTCCGGCGGGCCGCCGCGGCGGAGACCCTGCGCTGGCTGTCGGCCTACGCGCCGCCGCGCGCGTGAGGCCCCGGGCTCAGCCCGCGCCGGGCGCGTCCACCGCGCCGCCGTACCGCCGGTCGCGTCGGGCGTAGGCCTCGACGGCGTCCCACAGGGTGCGCCGGTCGACGTCGGGCCAGAGCACGTCCAGGAAGAGCAGCTCGGCGTAGGCCGACTGCCACAGGAGGTAGTTGGAGAGCCGCTGCTCCCCGGAGGTGCGCAGGAAGAGGTCCACGTCCGGGGTGACGTCGATCCCCCGCTCCCCCGCGCGGTAGGCCCGGTCGAGCCAGCGCGTGATGGTGTCCTCGCGGATGTCGCCGGGGCGCATCCGGCCAGCGGCGACCTCCTCGGCCAGGGCCTGGACGGCGTCGGTGATCTCCGCGCGTGAGCCGTAGTTGACGCACATGTGCAGCGTGGTGCCCGTGTTGTGCCGCGTGAGCTCCTCGGCCTCGCGCAGCTCCTTGATCACGGAGGTCCACAGCCGTGGCGCACGTCCGTTCCACCGGATCCGCACGTTCCATGAGTGCAGCGTGTCCCGCTGCCGACGCAGCACGTCCCGCGAGAACCCCATGAGGAAGCGCACCTCGTCCGGGGAGCGCTTCCAGTTCTCGGTGGAGAACGCATAGGCGGAGACGTGGCCGATCCCGAGGTTCACAGCCCCGGCGACGACGTCGAGCAACGCCGCCTCGCCGGCGCGGTGGCCATCGGTGCGCGGCAGGCCGCGCTGATTGGCCCAGCGACCGTTGCCGTCCATCACGATCGCCACGTGGCGCGGGATGAAGCGCGGGTCGATCCGCGGGGCCGTGGCGCCCGACGGATGCGGCGGGGGCGTGAGGCAGGGGCTGGGCGGGACGGTCATGCGCTCCTCTCGGCGGGAGGCCGGGCGGGACGGGGCGGCGTCGGGCCCGTGATGCCCTGGTCCAGGACGGACAGGGAGACGAGCCGCCGCTCGGCGTGGTACTGCAGGTAAGCGGACACGATACCGGCCGCCTCCCGCTGCGCGGCCTCCCTCGCGGCGTCCACGACGTCCCAGTCCCCCTGCGCGAGCGCGCCGAGCAGGGCCAGCGTCTCCGGAGCCGGGTGGGAGGAGCCGGGAGGCCGGCAGTGCAGGCACACCGCCCCGCCGAGGCCGACGTTCACCGCGGCGTGGGGGCCGGGCCGGCCGCAGCGCGCGCACGCCGAGAACGACGGCGCCCAGCCGGCTTGGGCGAGGGACCGCAGCACGAACGAGTGGAGGATCATCCGCGGGGCGTGGGCCCGGCGTGCCAGCGCCGCCACGGCCCCGTGGAAGAGGCGGTACTGGGCCGCCCGCCCGACGTCGTCGACCGCGGCGACCCGCTGGACCGTCTCAGCGAGCGCGGCGGCGGCGGTGAAGGCGTCGTAGTCCGCGGCGAGCGCGCTGCCGTAGGGGTGGAGCAGCTGCGCCTGTGTGATCGTCTGCAGCTCGCCCCGGCCGCGCGCCACCTGGAGGGTGGAGTGCATGAAGGGCTCCACCACGGAGCCGAAGCGCGACGACGCCTTCCGCACGCCCTTGGCGACGGCGCGCACGATCCCGTGCTCGGGGGTGAGGGCCTCGACGATCCGGTCGGCCTCCCCCAGGTCCCGGGTGCGCAGCACGATGGCCTCGGTGCGATACGAGTTCGCCGCGAAGCCGCCGTGCCGCGCCCCCGAGGAGCGCCGGGTGGAGCCGGTCACCCGACCATCATGCCCGCATGGCGCGGTTGACCGCCGAGACGAGGGCCTTGAGGGAGGCCGTCGTCGTGTTGTGGTCCAGGCCGACGCCCCACAGGACGCGGTCGCCGACCGCCGCCTCGACGTACGCGGCGGCCATGGCGGAACCGCCTTCGGAGAGGGCGTGCTCGGTGTAGTCGAGCACCCGGACGTCCGTGCCGTCCTGGGCGAGGATGGCGAGGAAGGCGTCGATCGGGCCGTTGCCCGTGGCAGTGCGGGTCTCCACCCGGCCGTCGACGGCGAGCTCGACGGTCATGCGGAAGCCGCCGTCCTCGTCCGAGGCGGACTCCACGGAGCCGATCCGGTAGCGGCCCCAGCGGTCCGCGGCGTCCTCGGCGGGCAGGTACTCGTCCTGGAAGACCTTCCAGAGGTCGGCGCCCGAGACCTCGCCGCCCTGGGCGTCGGCGAGCTCCTGGATGACGTGGGAGAACTCGATCTGCGCCCGGCGCGGCAGGTCCAGCTTGTGCTCGGACTTGAGCAGGTAGGCCACGCCGCCCTTGCCGGACTGCGAGTTCACGCGGATCACGGCCTCGTAGGAGCGGCCGATGTCCCGCGGGTCGATCGGCAGGTACGGGACGCCCCACTCGAGCTCGTCCACGTGGGTCCCGGCCTCGGCGGCGCGGCGCTCCATGTCCTCGAAGCCCTTCTTGATGGCGTCCTGGTGGGAGCCGGAGAAGGCGGTGAACACGAGGTCGCCGCCCCAGGGGGCACGCTCGGGGACGGGGAGCTGGTTGCAGTACTCCACGGTGCGGCGGACGTGGTCCATGTCCGAGAAGTCGATCATCGGGTCGATCCCCTGGGAGAAGAGGTTCATGCCCAGGGTCACGAGGTCCACGTTGCCCGTGCGCTCGCCGTTGCCGAAGAGGCAGCCCTCGATCCGGTCCGCGCCGGCCAGGTAGCCCAGCTCGGCGGCGGCGACGCCGGTTCCGCGGTCGTTGTGGGGGTGCAGGGAGAGGATGACGGCGTCCCGGTGCTCGAGATTCCGGTGCATCCACTCGATGGAGTCCGCGTACACGTTGGGGGTGGCCATCTCCACGGTGGCGGGCAGGTTGAGGATCATCTTGCGATCCGTGGACACCTCGAGGACGGTGGCGACCTCGTCCGAGATGCGCCGGGCGAACTCCAGCTCGGTGCCCGTGTACGACTCCGGCGAGTACTCGTAGGTGATCTCGGTGCCGGAGAGCTGCTCCTCGAACTTCTTCACCAGGCGGGCGCCGGAGGTGGCGATGTCCACGATGCCGTCCTCGTCCTGGCGGAAGACGACGCGCCGCTGCAGCACGGAGGTGGAGTTGTAGAGGTGCACGATGGCCCGGTCGGCACCTTCGAGCGACTCGAAGGTGCGCTCGATCAGGTGCTCGCGGGCCTGCGTGAGGACCTGGATGGTGACGTCATCCGGGATGTGGTCGCCCTCGATCAGGCGGCGCACGAAGTCGTAGTCGGTCTGGGACGCGGAGGGGAAGCCGACCTCGATCTCCTTGTAGCCCATCTGCACGAGAAGCTGGAACATCCGCAGCTTGCGGTCCGGGCCCATGGGGTCGATGAGCGCCTGGTTGCCGTCACGCAGGTCCACGGCGCACCAGCGGGGCGCCTCGGTGATGACCTTGTCCGGCCACGTGCGGTCCGGCAGGTGCACCTGGATCTGCTCGTGGTACGGCACGTACTTGCCGTGCTTCATGCCCGAGGGCTGCTGCAGATTGCGCATGGGCGCGTCACCTCTTCCTGTGCGACGGCGGGGATGGAGCCGCCGACGCGTCGACTGTCCGGGCCGGGGTGTCCAGGATGGACCGGGCTTCTCTCCTATTCCATACCCTCCCGACGCGCGGGGCGGTCAGGTGACCCGATGCGTCTCACCTGGTGGGCGCGGAGGATACGACACCGGTTGCAGACCTCCCGCCATTGATGGCGATGCTTCCCACGGTCATGTTGTAGGACCGCGCGACATCGCTCGGGGCCGAGGGGTTCCCGTAGGTCTGCCCATTCACGACGCCCTGGGTGGTCACCGTGACGGTATAGGTCTGCCCGGTTGACGAGGTGGCGCGGAACGTGGCCTTTGTGCCGGCGGTGGAGATCAGGCTCGTCTGGGTGGGCACCGCGTTCGTGCACGCGGTGCCGGAGATCGCGTACGAAGGCGCCGCGGCAACCATGCCCACCGCTGGCGAGGACCAGGCCAGTCCC
Organism: Micrococcus antarcticus; assembly: GCF_044872765.1. NCBI lineage: Bacteria > Bacillati > Actinomycetota > Actinomycetes > Micrococcales > Micrococcaceae > Micrococcus > Micrococcus antarcticus. The sequence continues at coordinate 526,814 of NZ_CP085253.1, forward strand.
TTGGTCACGTTGCGACGGGAGACGGGGGCTGCGGACAGGGTGTGGGTGCTCTCAGCAGAAGCCATGGGGTCCTCTGGTCGACGACGCCATCGGGACTGGGCTGAGAGCTCGATGCCCCACGGACCCACGCCACGCACAGGAGCACGACGATGAGAAGGCGGGACGCCTCGGTGGATTGTTGAACAACCACGGTACTGCCAGCGGGTAACCCACCCCCAACGGCAGTCTGTGACTGTCACATGCCCAGACGATGAAGATGCTTGGGATCCCTCTGCCAGTCCTTCGCGACCTTCACCCTCAGGTCCAGATGCACCGGCGTGCCCAGCATCTTCTCGATCCCCTTGCGGGCGTCGGAGCCGATCTGCCGCAGCCGGGAGCCGCCCTTGCCGATGATGATCCCCTTCTGCGAGTCGCGCTCCACGTACACGTTCGCGTAGACGTCCAACAGTGGCCGGTCCGCCGGCCGCCCCTCGCGGGGGTTCATCTCCTCCACCACCACGGCCACCGAGTGCGGCAGTTCGTCCCGGACGTCCTCCAGGGCCGCCTCGCGGATCAGCTCGGCCACCATGATCACCTCGGGCTCGTCCGTCAGCTCGCCGTCGGGGTACAGCGGCGGCCCCTCGGGCAGCAGCTCCGCCAGGACGGTCTCCACGTCCTCCACCTGGCGGCCCGCCACCGCGGAGACCGGCACCACCGCGGCGAAGCCCTTCCCGCCGTTCTCCGGGCCGAGCACCTCGTCGCCCAGCGCGGTGACGGCCAGCAGCTGCTCGGCCACCTGCGCCGGGTCGGCCTTGTCCGTCTTCGTCACGATCGCCACGACGGGGGTGCGGCGCAGGGCGGCCAGCTGCTGGGCGATGAAGCGGTCCCCCGGGCCGATCTTCTCGTCGGCGGGCAGGCAGAAGCCCACCACGTCCACCTCGGAGAGCGTCTCCTGCACCAGGGCGTTGAGCCGCTCGCCCAGCAGGGTCCGAGGGCGGTGCAGGCCGGGGGTGTCCACCAACACGAGCTGGAAGTCCGGCCGGTGCACGATCCCGCGGATGGTGTGCCGCGTCGTCTGCGGCTTGGAGGAGGTGATGGCCACCTTCTCCCCCACGAGCGCGTTGGTGAGCGTGGACTTGCCGGCGTTCGGCCGCCCCACGAGGCAGGCGAAGCCGGAGCGGTGGCCCTCCGGGACGAGCGGGGGCAGCAGGGAGGTCATGGGGATCCTTCGGGTCGGGCCGCGCGGTCGCCCGGCCATGGCGCTCGGCCCCGTCACGCGAGGCCGAGGGGTTCAGTGGGCGGTAGGGTCCACCGCGGTGGAGCCGTGCGGCTCCTCGTCACGGCGACGTACACGCGGGGGGCGGTCCTCGGTCTCGATCACGCGCAGCCGGTCCACGCGGTTGCGGCGCGGCTCGAGCGCGGCGGCGACGATGACGAGACCCTGGACGGTGACCTGGGAGCCGCGGATCGGCACGCGGCCGAGCTCCTTGGCCAGGAGGCCGCCCACGGTGTCGACGTCGTCGTCCTCGTGATCCTCCGGCTCGGGGAGGTCGAACTCCTCGCGGAAGTCCCCGATGCCCATGCGGGCGTCCACCGAGTACACGCCGGGCTCGATCACCTCGACCTCGGGGCGGTCCGGGAGGTCGTCCTCGTCGTAGATCTCGCCGACGATCTCCTCGATGAGGTCCTCCAGGGTCACGAGCCCGGCGGTGCCGCCGTACTCGTCCACCACGATGGCCACATGTGTCGACTCGCGCTGCAGCTCTTGCAGCAGGCCGGCCACCGACTTGGAGTCCGGGACGAAGCGCACGTCCCGCATCCATCTGGTCACGGGATCGCCCGAGGCCGCGCCCTCGTGGTGGAGGGCCCGGGTGACGTCCTTGAGGTAGAGCATGCCCCGCACGTCGTCGGCGTCCTCGCCGATCACCGGCACGCGGGAGCAGCCCGAGCGCAGGAAGAGGTCCATGGACTGGGCGAGGGTGTGGTCGTCGTCGATCGTGACGACGTCGGTGCGCGGCACCATGACGGAGCGGACGATGGTGTCGTTCATGGAGAACACGGACTGGATGAGCTCGGCCTCGGAGTCGGCCAGCACGTCCGCGTCGTGAGCGCGCGCCACGACTTCCCGGAGGTGACGCTCCTCGAAGTCGTCCTCCTCGTTCACCTCGTCGTCCCCCCGGCGGCGGTCCTGGCCGAGCCGCGTGCCGATCGGACCGAGGGCGCGCCGCAGACCCCACACGAGGCCTGCGGTACGGCGGGCGACGGCGGTCTCGTTGCGGGAGCCGATCGGCCGCGGGCTCCACACGCCCAGCAGGGCGGCCGTCGCCACGAGCACGAGGGCGGCCACCCCGACGGCGGCCCACACGCCCTCCAGCACCCACACGGCAGCGGCCGTCAGGCACACGGCGCCGAGCGCCTCGGTGATGAACCGCCACACGCGCAGGGCGCCGAGGTGCGCGTCCCGTTCCGCCGTCACCTCGAGGATGCGGGACCCGGGATGCTCGCGGAGGACCTCCTCGGCCTCGCGGCGCGAGATGTACGTGAGGGCGGAGTCGGCGAGGGCGAGCACCCACGTGAAGGCGATGAAGACGACGAAGAGCGCGGCGAGTGCGACGGGGGTGAACATGGCGGGCGGGATCAGTCCTCGATGGTGGGGGCCGGGGCGGGGCGGCCGAGGAACTCGCTCACGAGCCGGTCCTGGAGCTCGAACATCTCGACGCGGTCCTCCTCGTCCATGTGGTCGTAGCCCAGCAGGTGGAGCATGCCGTGCGTCAGCAGCAGCATCAGCTCGTCGTCGCGGGTGTGCCCGCCGCGCGCGGCCTGCTCGGCTGCCACCTCGGGGCACAGCACGACGTCGCCGAGCACGCCCTCGCTCGGCGCCTCGGGGGCGCCGGGGGTGATCTCGTCCATCGGCAGGCTCATGACGTCCGTGGGCCCGGGCAGGTCCATCCACTCCTCGTGGAGCTGGGCCATCCGGTCCGCGTCCACCACGGTCACGGCGGTCTCGGCCAGCTCGTGGACGTGCAGCCGGGCGTAGACGTGGCGGGCCATGCCCAGCAGGTCCCGCTCCGGGACGTCGATCCCGGACTCGTTGACGATCTCAATGGCCACGGCCGCGGCGTCCCTTCGTCGTGGTCCGCGCGTCGGCGGCTGCCTGGTGGTCGTAGGCGTCCACGATCGCGCTGACGAGGGCGTGGCGCACGACGTCGGAGGAGTCGAACCGGACCATCTCGATCCCGTCCACCCCCTCGAGCACGTCCACGGCCTCGGCCAGGCCGGAGGTGACACCCCGGGGCAGGTCCACCTGGGAGGTGTCCCCCGTGATCACCATCCGGGCGCCGAAGCCCAGGCGGGTGAGGAACATCTTCATCTGCTCGCCCGTGGTGTTCTGCGCCTCGTCGAGGATCACGAACGCGTCGTTCAGGGTGCGGCCGCGCATGTACGCCAGCGGGGCCACCTCGATCACGCCGGACTCCATGAGCCGCGGAATCGACTCCGGCTCGATCATGTCGTGCAGCGCGTCGTAGAGCGGGCGCAGGTAGGGGTCGATCTTCTCGTTGAGTCCGCCCGGCAGGAAGCCGAGCCGCTCCCCGGCCTCGACGGCCGGGCGGGTCAGGATGATCCGCGTGACCTCCTTGGCCTGGAGGGCCTGCACGGCCTTGGCCATGGCCAGGTAGGTCTTGCCGGTGCCGGCCGGGCCGAGCCCGAACACCACGGTGGAGCGGTCGATCGCCTCGACGTAGTCCTGCTGGTGGAGCGTCTTGGCGCGGATCGTGCGGCCGCGGCCGGAGAGGATCGAGTCCAGGTGCAGGGCGCCGGCGCCCACGCGGCCTCCGCGGACGAGGTTCACCACCTGCTCCATCACCTCGGGGGTGACGGCGGCGTCACGGCGTGCGATGGAGCGCAGGTCCTCCACGACGCGGCGCACCGCGGCGACGTCCGGCGCGGGACCGGAGAGGTCGAGCCGCTGGTCCCGCACGGACAGGCCCACCGCCGGGAACACGCCGCCGAGGATGCGCAGCAGAGCGTCCTGGGGACCGAAGGCGCGGACCATGAGGTCGGCGGTCTCGAACTGGACGGACTCCTCTGCGGAGTCCGGGGGGAGGACGGCGGGAACGGTCACGAGGGGCGGATCACCTGTTCGGTCGGGGGCGGGATGCTCGGGTCCAGTCTAGGCGGACGGCCGGGCGCGGGACGGGCCCCTCACCAGCGGCCGAGCCGGTGCTCGAGCACGGCCAGTGCGGCGGGGCCGGCCGTCGAGGCGCGCAGCACGTGGGGTCCGAGCCGCACCGGGTGCGCCCCGGCGTCCCGGCACGCGTCCAGCTCGGCGGGTGAGATCCCGCCCTCCGGACCGACCAGCACGGCGATCTCCTCGGCCCCGGCCCACGCGGCCTCCGGAAGGGCACCCAGCCCGTCCGCGGCGTCCTCGTGGAGCACGAGGAGCACGCGTCCCTCCCGCGCCAGGGACGCCGCGCCCGTGCCGGAGACGGGCTCGCGCACCTCGGGCACCCGCGCCCGGCGGGCCTGCTTGGCCGCGGCGTGGGCGGTGTCGGCCCACTTCTGCCGGGCCTTGGCGGCCTTGGGACCCTTCCACCGCACGATCGAGCGCTCCGCCTCCCACGGGACCACGGCGTGGACCCCGAGCTCCACGGCCGCCTGGACCGCCATGAGGTCGCGGTCACCCTTGGCCAGGGCCTGGACGAGCACGAGGCGAGGCGCGGGATCGGGCTCCTCGTCCACCTCGTCGAGCCGCACGTCGACGGCGTCGGGGGAGGCGGCCAGCACCGTCCCGTGGCCGCGGCGGCCGGAGCCGTCCGCCACGAGCACGGACTCCCCCGGGGCAAGGCGCATCGCGGCGGCGGCGTGCCGGGCCTCGGAGCCCGTGAGGGTCACGGTGGCCCCGGCGGCCGCTCCCTCGAGCGCCCCCGCCGCCAGGTGGAACAGCGGCGCGGTCACAGGTTCTTCAGGTTCTCCCGCAGGCGGGCGAACACGCCCCGCTGCTGCGGGGCGCCGTGGACCACGTCCTCGCCGCGGATCTCGGCCAGGCGCGTGAGGAGCTCGCGCTCCTCGCCGGTGATGTCCGTGGGGGTGGTGACGACCACGTCCACCTTGAGGTCGCCGCGACCGGAGCCGCGCAGCCGGCCCACGCCGAGGCCGTGCAGCGTCTCCACGTGCCCGGACTGGGTGCCCGGCTCCAGGGTCACGCTCTGCTTGCCGTCCAGGGTGTCGAGGGTGATGCTCGTCCCGAGGGCGGCGGCGGCCATCGGGACCGTCACGGTGGTGGCCAGGTGGTCGCCCTCGCGGCGGAAGACGGGGTCCGGGCGCACGGCGATCTCCACGAAGAGGTCGCCGTTCGGGCCGCCGGCGGGGCCGGCCTCTCCGCGGCCGGCGAGGTGGATGCGGGTGCCGTCGTCCACGCCGGCGGGGATGCGCAGGGTGAGGGGGCGCTCCGTGCGCACTCGTCCCTGGCCCGAGCACTCGGTGCAGGGGGTGGGGATCACGGTGCCGAAGCCGCGGCACGCCGGGCACGCCTCGGTGGCCATCACGGTGCCGAGCATCGAGCGCATCGGCCGCTGCACCATGCCGCGGCCGTGGCAGGTCTCGCAGGTCTCGGGGTCGGTGCCGGGCTCGCAGCACGAGCCCTCGCATCGCTCGCAGCGCACGGCCGTGTCCAGGTGGAGGGTCTGCTCGCTGCCGAACACGGCGTCCTTGAGGTCGATCTGCGCGGTGACGAGCGCGTCCTGTCCCCGGCGCGTCCGGCTCGCGGGGCCCCGGCCGGCGCCGCCCGCCGCGGACATGAAGGTCTCGAAGATGTCGGCGAAGCCGCCACCGCCGAAGCCGCCGAAGCCGCCGCCGAACCCGGCGGAGCCGTTCTCGTTGCCGGTGGTGTCGTAGCTGCGGCGCTTGTCCTCGTCCGAGAGGACCTCGTAGGCGTGGGAGATGCGCTTGAACTGCTCCGCGGCCTCCGGGCTGGGGTTCACGTCCGGGTGGTGGGTGCGCGCCAGCTTGCGGTACGCGCGGCGGATCTCCTCGGTGCTGGCGTCGCGGCTGACGCCGAGGGTCTCGTAGTGGTCGGACACGGTGGGGGCACTTCCTTCGCGGGGGTCGAGGTCAGGGGGTGAGGATGCGGGAGAGGTAGCGGGCGATCGCGCGGACGGAGGCCATGGTGCCGGGGTAGTCCATGCGCGTGGGGCCCACCACGCCCACCTTGGCGACGGCGCCCGGCCCATAGGCGGCGGCCACCACGGAGGTGTCCGCGAGCGAGCCGGCGTTCTCGGAGCCGATCCGCACGGACACCCCGTGCGCGTCCTGCTCCATCTCCGTGAGCAGGCGCAGCAGCACCACCTGCTCCTCGAGGGCCTCCAGGATCGGTCCGATCGAGGCGCCGAAGTCCCCCGTGGAGCGGGCCAGGTTGGCGGTGCCCGCCATGACGATCCGGTCCTGTCGGCCCGCCTCCAGGAGGCTGCGGACCGCGCCGACGAGCGCGTCCGCCGTGGGACGCTGCTCCGGCCGCACACCCGTGACGGCCGCGTCCAGCAGGGCGGCGGCCTGCCCGGCCCCTCGGCCGATCATCGCCTGGAGCAGGAGCAGGCGCAGCGCGGCGAGGTCATCCTCCGCCACGAGACGCTCGAGTGGGACCACCCGCTGGTCCACCCGGCCGGTGGAGAGGATGAGCACGGCGAGCACGCGCGTGGGCGTCAGGGAGACGAGCTCGAGGTGGCGCACGGTCGAGCCGTCCTCGTGCGGGAACTGGGCGACGGCCACCTGGTGGGTCAGCTGGGCGAGGAGGCGCACGGTGGCCTCCATCATGTGCTCCGTGTCCTGCTCCGAGTCCAGCAGTGCCTGCACGGCTCGGCGCTCGGCCGGAGAGAGGGGCTTGACCTCGGAGATGCGGTCCACGAACACGCGGTAGCCCTTGTCCGTGGGCACCCGCCCCGCGGAGGTGTGGGGGGCCACGATCAGACCCTCCTCCTCGAGGGCGGCCATGTCGTTGCGCACCGTGGCCGAGGAGACGCCCAGCGCGTGACGCTCGACGATGGCCTTGGAGCCCACGGGCTCGCTGAGGGCCACGTAGTCCTCCACGATGGCCTGGAGCACCTGCAGTCGGCGCGGCTGCTCCGTCATGACGGTCTCCTTCCCTCCGATGTCTGGCACTCGCCACATCCAAGTGCCAATCCTACCGCCCTTGGTACCGTGCCCGACATGGACTGGAGCACGTGGGGCCCCGCGGGCCACGATTCCCTGACCCGACCGCCGGCGCGGCGCACCCCCGAGGTGCCGGCCTCCCCCGGCGTCGTGGTGGAGGACGTCGGCTCGGGGTTCACCGGCGCCGTCGTGCGCACGGAGCGCTCCGGCGGCGTGCACGTGGTGGTCCTGGAGGACCGCCGCGGCGTCCGCCGCTCCTTCCCCCTGGGCGGCGGATTCTGGATCGACGGCGAGCCCGTCACCCTCACCCCCGCGACGACGACGGCGTCGCGCGCGCCCGCCCGGACGGCGTCGGGATCCCGCCGCGTGGAGGGGGTCCGGGCGCGCACCGCCCGCGCGTCGCGGATCTGGGTGGAGGGCGTGCACGACGCCGAGCTCGTCGAGAAGGTCTGGGGCGAGGACCTGCGCCTCGAGGGGATCGTCGTGGAGCCGCTGCACGGCGTGGACGACCTGGCCGGGGCGATCCGTGAGTTCTCCCCCGGCCCCCGGCGCCGCCTGGGCATCCTCGTGGACCACCTCGTGACGGGCTCGAAGGAGGAGCGGATCGCCGCGGAGGCGATGCGAGTGCCCGGGGCGGCCGGCAACGTGCTCATCCTGGGCCACCCCTACGTGGACGTCTGGCAGGTCGTCAAGCCCGCCGTGCTCGGCATCGAGGCCTGGCCCGTGGTCCCGCGCGGCCAGGACTGGAAGACCGGCGTGCTGAAGGGCCTGGGCTGGCCCCACGGCACGAAGGAGGCCACCGGACTGGGCTGGAAGCGGCTGCTCTCCCACGTCACCACGTACGCGGACCTCGAGCCGTCCCTGCTGGGCCGGGTCGAGGAGCTCATCGACTTCCTCACCGCGGAGGACCGTGGCTGAGCACGCCGGGGCGCCGGCTCCGCCTCCCGTCGCCGCGCTACACTGATCGGGCCCCGCGCCCGCCCCGTGCGGCCGGGACCTTGCCGCCCCTCAGGAGGATCCGCCGTGAACACCACCCCGCCGCAGACCGGCCAGCCCCGTGCCGCGGCCTGGGTGGCCTCCGCCGGCACCGAGGGCGGACCCCTCAGCGCGAAGCAGGACCGAGACCGCGCCGCCTTCGGGCACCTGAGCGTGGCGCTGGGATGTCTCGGACCGCTGCTCGTGTGGCTGCGCTACCGTGACCGCGGACCGTTCACCGCGCAGGAGGCCAAGGAGGCGCTGAACTTCTCCGTGCCGCCCACGCTGCTGGTGGTGCTCTTCCTGCTCCTGGGCGCCCTCCCGGTCATCGGGCCGATTCTCGCGATCCTCGGCGCCCTCACCTGGGTGGCCATGTCCTGCTACGGCGTCATGGGGGCCGCGAACGTGTCGAAGGGCCGCCCCTTCCGCTACCCGTTCAACCTGCGCGTCCTGCGCTGAGCCGCACCGCGCTCGGCGTCAGAAGCCGGCCAGGTCCCGGACGATCCGGTCGTTGCGCAGCCGCCCCTCGAGGGTCGGCACGATCCGCCCGGACAGGGCGGCACGGCCGTCCACGAGCCCGTCCGCGATGAGGGCGGCCACGAGGTCCCGCAGCCGGGCGCCGTCGTCGCCGGCCGCGGCGAACCCCTCCTCCACCTCGGCGAGGCCCAGTCCCGTGGACGTGCGGGCGGCGAGCATCACCCGCTCGAGCCGGCGCGCCGGCGCATCGGGGATCTCCCGGCCCACAGCCGGGGTCACGCCCGTGGCCAGGCGCTGCGCGTACGCGGCGGGGTGCTTCGCGTTCCAGAAGCGCACGCCCGCCAGGTGCGAGTGCGCGCCGGGCCCCACGCCCCACCAGTCCTGGTCCTCCCAGTAGGCCACGTTGTGCCGCGCCCGGTGGACGCCCGTCCCCTCCGGGTCCCGCGCCCAGTTGGAGACCTCGTACCAGCGGTAGCCGGCCGTGGCGAGCATCCGGTCGGCCAGGACGTACTTGTCGGCCTGGTCGTCCGGGTCGACGTCGTCCACCTCGCCGCGGGCCACCCGGGCCCCGAACTTCGTGCCCTCCTCCACGATCAGGGAGTACGCGCTCACATGGTCCGGCGCGAGGGCGACGGCCGTCTCGAGCGTGGCGCGCCAGTCCTCGAGCGACTCCCCCGGCGTGCCGTAGATGAGGTCCAGGGAGACCTCGAGGCCGGCCGCGCGGGCCGCGGCGACGGCGGCGGGCACCGACGCGGGACGGTGCGTGCGGTCCAGTGTGGCCAGCACGTGTGGCACGGCCGACTGCATGCCGACCGAGAGCCGGGTGAATCCGCCCGCGGCGAGCGTGGCGGCGTACTCCGGGGTGATCGTGTCCGGATTCGCCTCGGTGGTGACCTCCGCGCCAGGCACGATCCCGAACCGCTCCCGCGCCGCGGCGAGGATCCGCACGAGGTGGGAGGCCGGCAGCAGCGTGGGCGTGCCGCCGCCGAAGAACACGGTGTGCAGCGGGCGGGCGGGCACGCCGGAGGCCTCGAGGGCGCGCTCGGCGAAGGCGAGCTCCGCGATGGCCGTCTCGGCGTAGTCGCCGCGGGCCGCGCCCGGGCCGAGGTCCACGGCCGTGTACGTGTTGAAGTCGCAGTAGCCGCAACGAACGGTGCAGAACGGCACGTGCACGTACAGGCTGAACGTCCGCGGCGCGCCGGCGGCCGCGGCCGCGCGGACCCGCGCGCCGACGTCGGCGGGCAGGGCGCCGTCGTCGGGCACCGGCATGCCCAGGGGAAGGGCGGGCACTTACTTCTTGGCCTGCTCGGCACCGTCCGAGGACAGTGCGGCGATGAAGGCCTCCTGCGGGACCTCGACTCGGCCCACCATCTTCATGCGCTTCTTGCCCTCCTTCTGCTTCTCCAGCAGCTTGCGCTTGCGGGAGATGTCGCCGCCGTAGCACTTGGAGAGCACGTCCTTGCGGATGGCCCGGATGTTCTCGCGCGCGATGATGCGCGCGCCGATCGCCGCCTGGATCGGCACCTCGAACTGCTGACGCGGGATGAGCTCCTTGAGCTTGCCCGTCATCATCACGCCGTACGCGTAGGCGTTGTCCCGGTGGGTGATCGAGGAGAACGCGTCCACCTGCTCGCCCTGCAGGAGGATGTCCACCTTGACGAGGTCGGCGACCTGGTCGCCGTCGGCCTTCCAGTCCAGGGAGGCGTAGCCCTTGGTGCGGGACTTGAGCTGGTCGAAGAAGTCGAACACGATCTCCGCGAGCGGGATCCAGTAGCGGATCTCCACGCGCTCCTCGGAGAGGTAGTCCATGCCCTTGAGATTGCCGCGCTTGGCCTGGCACAGCTCCATGACGGCGCCGATGAACTCGCTCGGCACGATGACCGTCGCCGAGGCCATCGGCTCCCGCACCGCCAGGACCTTGCCCTCGGGGTACTCGGAGGGGTTGGTCACGGTGATGACCTCCTTGTCCTCCTTCGTGACCTCGTAGACCACGTTGGGCGCGGTGGAGATCAGGTCCAGGTTGAACTCGCGCTCGAGGCGCTCCCGGATGATCTCCAGGTGCAGCAGGCCCAGGAAGCCCACGCGGAAGCCGAAGCCCAGCGCCACGGACGTCTCCGGCTCGTAGACGAGCGCGGCGTCGTTGAGCTTGAGCTTGTCGAGGGCGTCGCGCAGCACCGGGTAGTCGGAGCCGTCGATCGGGTAGAGGCCGGAGAACACCATGGGCTTGGGGTCCTCGTAGCCGCCGATCTCCGCGGCGGCGGGCTTGGCGTGATTCGTCACCGTGTCGCCCACCTTCGACTGGCGCACGTCCTTCACGCCCGTGATGAGGTAGCCCACCTCGCCCACGGACAGGCCCTGGGAGGGGTGGGGCTCCGGCGAGGACACGCCGATCTCCAGAAGCTCGTGGGCCGCGCCCGTGGACATCATCCGGATCTTCTCCCGCGGGGAGAGCCGGCCGTCCATGACGCGCACGTAGGTCACGACGCCGCGGTAGGTGTCGTACACGGAGTCGAAGATCATGGCGCGGGCCGGGGCGTCGGCGTCGCCCGTGGGGGCGGGGATCCGCTCGACGACGCGGTCCAGCAGCGCCTCGACGCCCATGCCCGTCTTGCCGGACACCCGCAGCACGTCCTCCGGCTCGCACCCGATCAGGGTGGCGATCTCGGCGGCGTAGCGGTCCGGATCCGCGGCGGGCAGGTCGATCTTGTTGAGCACGGGGATGATCTCGAGCTCGTTCTCCATGGCCAGGTACAGGTTGGCCAGGGTCTGTGCCTCGATGCCCTGCGCGGCGTCCACCAGCAGGATCGCGCCCTCGCACGCGGCGAGCGAGCGGGAGACCTCGTACGTGAAGTCCACGTGCCCGGGCGTGTCGATCATGTTCAGGGCGTAGTCGGTCCCGTCCAGCGCCCACGGCATGCGCACCGCCTGGGACTTGATGGTGATGCCTCGCTCGCGCTCGATGTCCATGCGGTCCAGGTACTGGGCCTTCATGTCACGCGGCTGCACCACGCCCGTGGACTGCAGCATGCGGTCCGCCAGCGTCGACTTCCCGTGGTCGATGTGGGCGATGATGCAGAAGTTGCGGATCACCGAGGGGTCGGTGGCGGCGGGCGCCGGGGGGTGGGACGCCTGGGGCGACACGGGCACATCCTTGGAAGTCTCGGGGACGGGTGGGGTGGAACACTGACCGCCCATTCTTCCATGCCCGCCCGGCCGGATAGATTCGGGCCCATGGCCTTCGACTTCCAGCGCGCCCTCTCCCTCGGCCGGCAGGCCGCCCGCCTCCTGGAGACGCTCAGCTCCTCCTCCGACGCCGGCCCACGCCGCGGCTCGTCCCGCCGCGCCTCCGGCTCGGGGACGGGCGGCGGCGCCGGGCCCGTCTTCGACCTGGGCGTCCCGCCCCGGGATCCGGGGGCCCCGGCCTTCGACCCGACCCGGCGCACCGACGACTGGCCCACTCCCCCGGCCGGCGGTGCGCGCCGGCCGGACCGGCGCCGTGTGGACGAGGTGCTGCGCCGCGCCCGGGACGCGGACCGTGCCGAGGGACCGGCGGCGTCGGGGCGCGCGGCGGGCCGGCCGGACCGGCGGTCCCCCGCCGAGCTGCTCCCCGACTTCACCGGCCGCGCGCGCGTGGAGTACGACCCCGTGCCCGGCCCCGCGGCGGGCCCGGGCGAGGTGGTGTGGACCTGGGTCCCGTTCGAGGAGATGGACGGCCGGGGCAAGGACCGCCCCGTCCTCCTCGTCGGCCGCGACGGCGCGTGCCTGCTCGGCCTCATGCTCACGAGCCGGGACCGCAACAACGCGGACCTGCGCGACGAGGACTACGTGGACGTCGGCGCCGGGCCGTGGGACCGGCGCGGCCGGGCCTCCGAGGCGAAGGTGGACCGCGTGCTGCGCGTGGACCCGGACGCCGTGCGCCGGGAGGGCGGGGTCCTGGACCCCGCGCGGTTCGAGGCCGTGGGCGACGCGCTGCGCCGCCACCAGGGCTGGGAGCGCTGACGCGCCACGCCGAGGCACCCCCCGGCCATGTCCGGGACACGCAGATGATAGGATTGTGGGCATTGTGTCCGCCGGTCGACGGGCACCCCCGGACCGGGATCGCCACGGTGTCCCCACGCCACTGAAGTCCACGGATCCGGGAACCCTCCACGACCCCCCTGTTCACGCGGCGTGCGGACCACCCGTCCCGCGCCGACGACGTAAGGACCAGAGTTGGCCAACATCAAGTCTCAGAAGAAGCGCATCCTCACCAACGAGAAGGCGCGCCAGCGCAACATCGCCGTGAAGTCCGAGCTGCGCACCGCCATCCGCGCCGTGGACAAGGCCGTGGCCGCCGGCGAGGCCGAGGCCGCCGCCGCCGCGCTGCGCACCGCGAACCGCAAGCTGGACAAGGCAGCCTCCAAGGGCGTCATCCACAAGAACCAGGCCGCGAACCGCAAGTCGGGCATCGCGAACCGCGTGAAGGCCCTCTTCGCCTGATCCGCAGCGCCACACCGCCACGGCCCCCGCTCCGAGACCCTCGGACGGGGGCCGTGGTGCGTCCGGGAAGGGTCCGCGGCGTGGTCAGCGACGCACGGCCGTGGCGATCCGGATGACCGCTCGCTCGACCGCGAAGTCGGGGTTGCGGGAGGCGCCCTTGACCTCGGCGTCGGCCTGGGCGATCCACTCGACGGCCTGCGCGATCCCGGCGGGCGTCCAGTGGCGGGCGGCCTGCTGCACGTAGCGCACCTGGAACGGGGCCACCCCCAGGAGGGAGGCGAGCTCGCCCTGCTCCCGGCCGGCGTCGATGATGCGCGCGACCTGGCGGGCCTTCAGCGTGAGCGCCGAGGTGATCATCACGGGGTGCACGCCGGTGGCCAGCGCGTGGCGGACGAGGGACACGGCGCGGGCGGCCTGGCCCTCGAGGGCGGCGTCCGCGACGGCGAAGCTCGTGGCCTCGACGCGGCCGCCGTGGTAGGTGTCCACCATCTCGGCGGTGACCGTGCCGGTGGTGTCGTCGATCAGCTGACGGCACGCGGCGGCGAGCTCCGTGAGTGAGGCGCCGGTGGCGCGCACGAGGGCGCGGGCGGCGTCCTCGTCCACGCGGCGGCGTGCGTCGCGGAACTCCGCCTGGACGAGCACCAGGCGGTCCTCGTCCCGCTTGAGGGGCGCGCAGTCCACCACGGTGCCGGCCTTCGCGACGGCGTCGAGCAGCCGCTTGCCCCGGCTGCCGCCCGTGTGGCGCAGCACGAGGGTGACCTCGTCCGCGCCGGGGCCCTGCTCGACGAGGCGCAGGGCGTCGGCGAGGAAGGCGTCGTTCATGGACTCGAGCCCGTCCACGCGGATGAGGGTGGGCTCGGCGAAGAGCGAGGGGCTGGCGGCCATGGCCAGCTGCCCCGCCTGGTACTCCCCGGCGCGCAGGTCGTGCACCTCGAGGCTCTCGTGCCGGGCACGCAGCGCGGCCGTCACCCGGTCCCTGACCCAGCGGGCCACGTAGTCCTCGGGGCCCTTGAGCAGCATGAGCGGGCCGGGCTCCGTGCGGCGCCAGGCCAGCGGATCCGTGCGCGGGGCGCGGCCGGAGCGGGGGCTGCGGGCGGCGGACATGGGCACCATCCTAGGGTGTGGAGACGGGGACGGCGGGAGGGCGGACGGTGTGCACGGCGATCCCGGGATCCCCGTCCGAGCCCGACTCCAGGGTGAGCGCGAGGGTGCCGTGCCGGTCAGTGCGGGCCACCGGGCCGAGCCGCTCGAGGGCGGCCACGGTGGCGGGGTGGGGGTGTCCGTACGTGTTCTCTGCGCCCACCGAGACGACCTGGAGCCGGGCGCGGACCGCCGCGGGGACGTCCGTGCCGCCGTTGCGCGCACCGTGGTGGGCCACCTTCAGCACGTCCGCGGAGGGCGGCGGGGGTGCGTCCGAGCGCAGTCCGGCCGCCCAGGCGGCGCTCGCCGCCTGCTCCATGTCCCCCGTGACGAGCACGGTCAGCGGGCCCACGGCGCCGCGCACAGTGAGCAGGAGCTGTGCGGAGGCGTCGTTCTCCTCGGGCGCGGCGCGATCGGCGAGGAGGACGCTCCACCGCACCGATCCGTTCTCCCCCTCCTGGCCCGTGTGGAGCGGCGTCGCTCCGGAGGGCGGCGGCATCGCGGGGTCCTCCCCCGTGCTGGCGCGGCTCCTCCCTCGTTCGAGGGGTGTGCCCGCGGCGGGGTCGCCGAGCGGCGAGCTGCCGGCCGAGCGGGTGGCGTAGTGGACCGCGCCAGGGGCGAGCTGCCCCGTGAGCCCGGCCAGCCCTCCGGCATGATCCGCGTGGAGGTGGGTGAGCAGCACCGCGTCCACCCTCTCCACGCGCAGGTCCGCGAGGCATCGTCGGGCGGCGTCGGGATCCGGTCCGACGTCGACGGCGAGGGCAGAGTCCACGCCCGTGCGGAGGACCGTCATGTCCCCCTGCCCCACGTCGCAGAACGCCGCGACCCAGCCCGCGGGGACGTCGCCGGCCGGTCGGGGGGTCAGCACCGCGCCCACGCCGCCCGTGGCCGCGGCGATCAGCGCGGCCGTCAGGACCGCGGCGGCGGACACCCGCCGGACGCGGTCCGGCGCCGAGCGACCCACGCGCCGCACGCGGGGAGGCGACTCCCGTTCCAGCACCAGGACCGCACGGAAGCCCGCGAGCGTGGCGACCGTGAGGAGGGCGCCGAGGGCGAGCCCGAGGCCGCCGCCCGGCCATGGCCGCAGGGCGCCCGGCAGCGTGGCGGCCGTGGTCGCGGTCCAGCCGATGGCCGCGGCCGGCCACTGCGCGATCCAGACGAGGGCGGCCGCGATCGGCGGGGCGGGCAGGACCAGCGCGGCGGCGAGCGTGCCGAGGACGGTCACCGGTGCGACCGCGGGGGCGGCCGCGATGTTGGCGAGCACGGCGTAGGCACTCACCGTGCCGGTCATGGCCAGGAGGATCGGCTGACACGCGAGGTGCGCAGCCACGGTGACGGACAGGGACGCGGAGAGCCAGCGCGCGGCGGAGTCGGGCAGCACGCGCGCCATCCGCGGATGCAGCCACCGGTCCGCGGGGGCGGCGACGAGCACGATCCCCGCCGTCGCGGCCAGGGAGAGGTGGAACGCGACCTCCGTCGCGAGAGTCGGCGCGACCACGAGCAGCCCGGTGCCGCCCACCGCGAGCAGGGAGAACGCCTGCCGGCCGCGGCCGAGGAAGAGGGCCAGCGCCCCCAGCGCGCCCATCACGGCCGCCCGGAGCACGGAGGGCTCCGGTCCGACGACGACCACGAACACCCCGAGCGTGGCCAGCGCCGAGGCCACCACCGCGTGCCGGTGCACGCGCAGCGAGCGCAGGACCACGGCGACCGTGCCCAGGAGCAGCGCGCAGTTCGCCCCTGACAATGTACGCTGGGGGCATGCGAGCACGTGAGTACCTGAGGGTGAGCCGGGACGCGAGCGGCGAGGGCCGGTCGCCGTCCGAGCAGCACGCCGAGAACGCCGCCGCCGTGGCCGACCAGGGCTGGGACCTGCACCCGGAGCCGTACCGCGAGGACCGGGCCGTGAG
Organism: Micrococcus antarcticus; assembly: GCF_044872765.1. Taxonomy (NCBI): domain Bacteria; kingdom Bacillati; phylum Actinomycetota; class Actinomycetes; order Micrococcales; family Micrococcaceae; genus Micrococcus; species Micrococcus antarcticus. The sequence continues at coordinate 542,917 of NZ_CP085253.1, forward strand.
CGCGAGCCGCTACGCCCGCGGGAAGGCCCGCCCCGCCTTCGAGCAGCTGCGCGCCGATCTGGCCGCCGGCACGTTCGACGCCGATGTGCTCGTGCTCTGGGAGGCGTCCCGCGGCGGCCGCCGCGTCGGAGAGTGGGCCGACCTGGTCGACGCCCTGGAGGCCGCGCGCGTGCTCGTCTACGTGACGAGCGAGGACGCCGCGCACGACCCCGCCAAGCCCGGCGGCCGCCGGGCGCTGCTGTCCGCCGCCGTGGACTCGGAGCACGAGTCGGGGAAGACGAGCGTGCGCATCCGGCGCACCGTGCGCGCCCGGGCCGAGGCCGGCGGCGTGCACGGCAAGAACCTGTGGGGTTACGTGCGCAGGTACGGCCGCAGCTCCTCCGGGCATCCGGTGCTCGAGGCCGTCGAGCCCGACCCGGCGACCGCGCCGATCGTGCGCGACGTCTTCGAGCGCGTGGCCGCCGGCGACGCATCCTGGGCCGTCGCCCGCGACCTGAACCACGCCGGTGTGCCGACCCGCCGCCCGGCGCGCACCGCGGGCCGAGCCCAGATCGGCTGGACTCAGCGCATGGTGGTCCAGCTCGTGCGGACCGAGGCCTACGCCGGGGTTCGCGTACACCGCGACCCGGAGACCGGTGAGGTGCGGCGGACGCCTGCCGTCTGGCCGGCCCTGGTGGACCGTGCCACCTGGGACCGTGCGCAGGATGTGCTGGCCGCGCGTGGTGCCGCTGGACGCCGGGACGCCGACTGGGCGGCGACGCATCTCCTCACGGGGATCCTGCGGTGCGTGTGCGGCGCGCCGATGCGCACCGGACGGCAGAACTCCGGCGGCGGCGCGCGCTACGTGACCTACGCCTGCCCGGCGACGCCCGGCGGCCAGCCCGGGCCGCACACGTCGATGCGCGAGGTCCACGCCGACGCCCTCGTGGTCGAGGCCGTGCTGAACACACTGGCCGACCCCGCTTTCCTCGCCCGGGTCGGCAGCGAGCAGGGCGAGACCGACACCCGCCGCGAAGAGCTGCGCTCCGAGATCGCCGCCGCCGAGACCTACCTCGCCGAGGCGAAGGCGGCCAGCGCCGCCGCCCTCGACCTCTCGATCCTCCTCGAGGCCCGCGACGCCGTGGCGCCGCGGCTGGAGGCCGCGCGCCGCGAGCTCGAGCTGCTGGCCGGCGTCTCCCCCGAGGTCGCCGCCCTGGCCGGGCGCGAGGACCTGGACGACGTCTGGGAGTCGATGGACGTCGCCGCCCAGCGCCGGGTGCTCCGGGCCGTCGTGCGGCCCGTGGTCCTGCCCGCCGTGCCGGGCCGGCGGGGCCTGGCGGCGGCTCGTGACCGCCTGGAACTGGTGTGGCGCTGATCTTTTTTCTGCCCGCTGATCAGGCATTTCTGCCGCATACTGCCTAGTCAGAGCCATTTGGGCTTGTTCAGTGGCTCCCCGGGCAGGTAGAGTAGACGCACCGGGTCAGGGAGGCCCGGACCACCCCGGCGCAGCCCGACCCCGTCGACGCAACCTCACTCGAAGCCACACTCGCAGCAGCCCTCGAAGCACCCCGAACCAGAGACTCGCGCTTCGCCTCCTGTCAAGGAGGAGAACCCCGTGACTGCTGTCACCCTGCATGCCCCCGCCGCCGAGCCGGCGGACCTGATCGACTACCGCGAGGCCGCCCAGCTGCTGAACAAGGCCCCCTCGACCGTCTACCAGTACGTGGCCGACGGCACCCTGGCCGCCTACGACCGGTGCCGCGAGGGGCGCCAGCGCCCGAGCCTCCACTTCTCCCGCGCCGAGGTCGAGGCCTACGTGGCCCTGCGCCGCGGCGAGACCGCCGTCCCGCGCCACCTGGCCGACCTGAGCGAGGCCGACCGCGAGGTCGCCCGTGGCTTCGGCCGCCGCGCCGCCGCCGCCGCCCCGGCCCTCTCCGAGGCCGCCGCGACCGAGGCCGCCGCCGCGTTCGCCGCCGCCCTGAAGGGTGGTGCCCTGTGAGCGCGAACCTCTCCGTCGTCCCCGACGTTCCGGCCGAGGCCCCCGCCAAGGCCCACACCGCCGCGCGCACCGCCGAGCTCGCCGTGATGACTGCCGAGGTGGCCATGGCGGCCGCGACGATCGGCGACCTTGAGCGCGAGGTCGTGCGCCTCTACCTGGAGCGGGCCGACCGGTCCCTGGAGCCGGAGGACACGGCCGCCGCCCTCCTCCACGCAATCAACATGGGTGTGGCCCAGGCCAACCTGACCGCCAAGGACAAGACCGACAAGCTCCCGAAGCTCAGCGCGCTGTCGGCGGTCGCCGTGGCCGAGATGATGGTCGCACTGGACCACGCGGTGCTGGTGGCCGCCACCGAGGCCGAGTCCCGCCGTGGCCGGATGATGCCCGCCATGTACGACTCGGACCCGGCGTCGCCGACCCACGGCACGTACCAGGCGGACGAGGAGCTGCTGCGCGCTCGGGCGCGCCGTTACAACCGGCACATGACGGTCAACCTCTGGCGCGAGGTGCGCACCGCGCTCGTCGACATGGCCCCTGTGGTCACGCTGACCGACGACCGGGACCTGGTGCCGATGCACAACGGCGTGTTCGACTACCGCACCAAGGCCCTTGGCGAGTTCTCCCCCGAGCTGGTGTTCCTGTCCAAGAGCCCGGTGCGCTACGTCGAGAACGCGCCGAACCCGGTGATCGACACCCCCGACGGTGACCAGTGGGACGTGGAGACCTGGATGACCGCCCTCTCCGACGACGAGGGCGTGGCCGAGCTGCTGTGGCAGTGCACCGGCGCGGTGCTCCGCCCGCACGTGCGCTGGAAGAAGTCGGCCTGGTACTACTCCAAGCGCGGCAACAACGGCAAGGGCACGCTGATGGAGCTTCAGCGCGCACTGGTCGGCGAACACCGCGTGGCCGAGCTGTCCCTCAAGGCGATGTCCGACGGGCACAAGCTGGAGAAGCTGATCGGTGCCGCCGCCGTGATGGGCGACGAGAACAACGTTGGCGACCTCGTCGACGACGCGACGACGTTCAAGCTGCTCGTGACCCACGACCCCGTCGAGATCAACCCGAAGCACCGGCCGCCGTACGACTACAGGGCACACGCGTTCCTGATCCAGTGCCTCAATGAGCTGCCGACGTTCAAGGACAAGTCGGACAGCTTCTACCGCAGGCAGCTGTTCATCCCGTTCAAGAAGTGGTTCGGCGACGTCGGGCCGGACGGTCAGGCGCTGGAGCGGACCTACATCAAGACCGACTACGTCCACCGCCAGGACGTCCTGGAGTACGTGGCCCACCGCGTGCTGCACATGGACTACTACACGTTCTCCGAGCCGGCGGTGTGCCGCGAGGTGCTGGAGACCTACAAGATCACGACCGATCCGGTCAGGGATTTCTGGGAGACCATCTCCGGGTCGATCGTCGGCGACGTATGGACGCAGCCGCTGCTGCACGACCTCTGGACCGCCTGGGCGCGCAAGCGCGCGGCGCGCTCCGAGGGCATGAACGCTGCGAAGCTGATCGCCGCGATCGACCGCATCGTGAGCGAGACCGGCGAGTGGCAGGTCCGTACCGGGACGCAGATGCGCGTGAAGGGCGACTGGCTCGTGGAGCCCGAGCCGCTGATCCGGGAGTACGGCCTGGAGGACTGGGTCCGCCACGACCGCCAGGGGCTGCCGATCTGGGACTCCGCCCCGCGCGAGGGCCGGGCCTGTGGCGGCCGCGTGCAGGGTGTCCTGGAGCGGGTCGGCGCGCCGGAGCTGGATCCGGAGGAGGCCGCCGCGGCCCTGGCCGTCGCCGAGGCACGCGTGGCCGTGACGCGCGCGGCCCTGGGTGGTGTGGGCGCGCACCTGCGCGCCGAGGCCGACGCCTGGCGCGCCGCGCACCCGGAGGCCGCAGGGCACCAGCGCCGGGTCGGCGCAGACGGGTGCTCGCTCGACTGCGAGCTCTGCGCCGAGATCGAGGCGTACCGCGCGGCCGAGGGTCAGCTGCAGCGGGCGCGTGAACCGCTGCAGCTGGCCCTGACGGCCGCCGAGGCCGAGGTCGAGACTCTGCGCAAGGTCGTTACCCAGTCGTGACCTTGGCCTGAGTGCCGCCGGGCGGCGTTTCTCCTCGACCACGAGCAGAAACGCCGCCCCACCCCGGGGCTTGCATTCTGATACAGCTATCAGATAGAGTAGTCATCACAAGGCGAGGGCAGGGAGGCCCGAGCCGCCACCGAAGGGGAACCGAAATGACCGAGACCACCACCCTCAACCTGGTCCGCGCCGAGTCCGTCTACGCCGCCAACCACGAGCTCCACGAGCACGCCTGGGACGACATCGACGACCTGGTCGCCGCCCTGCGCGATTACGCCTCCGGCTACGAGGAGGACTACGACTGGGGCGCGCTGCGCACGCAGGGCGTCGAGTCCGTCTACCTGGAGGGCGAGCGCCCCCGGCGCGAGCGCTTCCACCTGACCGCCCCGATCGACGAGGTGCTGGCCGCGCACGACCGCTCGCAGCGCACCGCCGACGTCGCCGATCGCGTGCGCCTCTCCTCCGCCCTCGCCGAGTACCGGGAGGCCGCCGACGCCGAGCAGGTCGAGGAGGTCGAGGCGGCACTCGCCGAGCTGGGCGCCGAGGTCGCGGAGTTCGAGGCCTGGACGGTCGAGGCCGACGGCCGCCCCCTGACCGCGGAGGTGCGCGAGGCCCTGGCGGAACTCGACCGCGACTTCGCCGAGGAGCTGTTCGACCGCTGGAAGGAGGCGCTGGCCGCCGACGAGTTCGAGGCCCCGGACCTCACCCAGGTCCACGTCGACTGGTGCCCGGGCGCACCCCGCGCCGCAGTCCGCACGATCGAGGAGTTCGAGGCCGGCCAGGCCTGATCCACCACAGCCCCGGCACCGCGTAGGCGGCGACGGCTCACGACCGAGCCGGGGCACGACGGACCGACCAGGGAGGGTCGGTCCGCACCCGAGAGAAGGAGGCCCGCCGTGGCCACGAACGACCAGATCATCAACCGCCAGCGCGTCCGCGAGCTCGGCGAGGTCTTCACCGCCGAGCGCGAGGTGCGCGCCATGCTCGACCTGGTTCCGGAGATGTTCCCGGCCGCCGACCGCCCGCTGGACGTCCGCCGGACCTTCCTCGAGCCGGCCTGCGGCCGCGGCGCGTTCCTTGTCGAGATCCTGGCGCGGAAGCTGCAGCACCTGGACGGGGCCGTCCAGAACCCGTGGCATCTCGAGGCCTACGCGCTCGACGCCCTGGCGTCGATCTACGGGGTGGACATCGACCAGGAGAACGTCGCCGCGTCCCGGCTGGCGCTGCTCCGGGTGTTCGCCCAGTGGCTCGGTGCGAGGGTGTCGGGCGTCGACGAGAGTGTGTGGGACGCGGCCCTGGTGATGACCCGCGAGAACATCAAGCTCGGCAACTTCCTGGGCGACATGGACTGGATCGTCTGGACGACCTGGACGCGCGTGGGGGTCATGCGCTACCTGCGGTCGTGGTCCACGGCGGGCGGCGAGCTCCTGGAGGCCGACGCCGAGCCCGTCTGGCGGCACCAGCTCGGCGGCCCGATGACCACCGCGGCGGACGCCTACGCTGCCGAGTTCACCGAGTGGGAGATCGAGGACATGCACGGCGTCGACCCCGAGGCCGAGGCCTACTGGGCCGAGCCGGCCGTCTGAGCCCGGGCACGACGAGAGGCCCCCTCCGAGGAGGGGGCCTCTTCGCGTCGGCGGTCAGTCCTCGCGGCGGTCCCGGGTCCGCAGCAGCGCCCAGGCCGAGCGCTCGCCGATCGCCAGCGCGCCGGCGATCTCGCGCCAGGGCACCCCGAGGTCGCGGGCGGCGCGGATCGCGGCGACCCGCTCCTCCGTGGCGGCGGCGAGGGCGTCGCGGCTGCGCGCGAGTCGGTCAAGGGCGTGTCGATTCTCCTGGTTCTCCATACGATCAGCATACCAGATAGAGCCGCCTGAAGTCGCCCTCAGATTTCTTCGTCTGCGGCTTGCATCTGATAGGCCTATCCCCTAGACTGGGACCATCGGCAGGGGCAGGGAGGCCCCGGCCACCGAACGAACGAACGAAGGAGAACGCCCATGTTCACGATCCCCGGCACCAACGACATCGACTTCGACGCCCCGGCCGTCGAGACCCACTACGGCCCCCTCTACTACGTCCCCACCGGCCCGATCACCGTCCGCCGCGACGGCGACATCGAGTTCGATGACCCCGAGTTCGACGAGCTGATCGCCGACGAGGCGGAGCGCCGCCTCCGGGAGGACGCCAAGTACGACAGCGCCTTCTGGCGCCTCGAGGAGACCTACCTCGACGACCTCGCCCTCGAGGCGGTGGCCGCGTGAGGGACGACCTCCTGGACGTCGCGGAGGCCGCCGGCGTGACCGGCGGCCCCGCGGGGCCCGAGCACGTGGCCGTGGTCCTCACCTGGGACGAGGCACCGGAGGAGCCGGAGGCGGAGACGATCCACCTCGGCACGCTCGTCCTGCTCATGCTCGCGGTCCTGATCCTGGCGGGGGTGGTGGCGTGAGCGTCAAGGCCTTCATCGCGCAGCTGCGCCGGGGCCGGGCAGCCACGCCCGTGGCCCCCGAGGAGCGCGCCACTGCCCGTCAGGTCGAGTACGCCCGAGACCTCCTGGAGGGGGGCGGCTGGTCGGTCGACGTGCTCTCGCCCGCGCACTGGTGCGCGGGGCTGCGTTTCAGCATCGGGGAGACCGATGCAGACCCGGAGACCGGCGAGGCCGCGATCACGCCGGGCCAGGTGCTGGCCCGCATGTCCCGCTCGCAGGTCTCGGCCGTGATCTCGGCGCTCGAGCGCTTCCGGTGGGGCGGCCACGAGTTCAGGGAGAGCGCCTGGCTGCTGAACGAGACCGCGCCCTGACGTAGGCCCGCGCCGGCGGAGCTGAAGGCCTGATCCAGCCCCCGAGGAGCTCCGCGACGGTGTTCGCGGGGCTCCTTCGTGTGTGGCCTCATTGGTCCCGGCTAGGGACCGGCATTGGCCCATTGGGCATCGCCCGAGCGCAGCGAGGGACCATCATCGGGCACCGTCGGCTATGCCGACCACCACTACTCGGACCCTCGTCGTGGTGCCAGTGCCCCTTATGCCCTTGTTCGGACCCCGCGTCGGAGCGTTAGCGGAGACCGGGGGCCGGGCCGATCTGGTTTCTGATCAGGGGGAAAGGGTCTCGATGGGCCGGGCGTTGCGACCCTCGAAGAGGGCGTTGAGACCCGTCCGGCCCATTGGGACCCCCCGTAGAAATCCCTGATCAGAAACAAAGAGGGTCGCAACGAGCGCCAGCTCTCGCTGGTTCCTCGTTGCGACCCTCTGTTCAGTCAGTGATCGGCGGTGGTCAGGTGGTCATTGGACAGGTGCTGGGCCTTCCAGACGGTCCAGTCGTCGGGGTGTCCTGGTGCGTCCGTGGTGCTGGCCATCCAGCGGACCACGGGGTGGACGTACGGAGACCCGAGCAGGTGCCCGAGCGCGACCCGGCAGGAGGTCCAGTCCCCCGAGGCGAACGCGGCGGCGGCGGCCACGGTGAGCGGTCCGGCGGCGATCGAGGCCGGCACCGCGCGCACCACGGCGGCCCAGTCGGCGAGCACCTGGCCGGCGTTCGTGCGCTCGATCGTGCCGAGCACGTGCTCCAGGACGGTGGGCAGGGCGACCAGCGCAGCACGGGCCCCTGGGCTCGTGGTGTGCGCCAGGGCGTCCACGGGTGCGTGCCCGTCCGTGAGGGACAGCAGCGCGTCCGTGGCGTCCCCGGCGGCGTCCGGGTCGAGCTCGGCACCGGGCTCCAGGTGCGCGGCGTGCTCGGCGCGGGACCGGGACGGGGCGCAGCCGGCCAGGGCCAGGCGCACGGCCTCGGGGTGGTCGCGGACCTCGTCGATCGGGCCGCCGCGGCTCGGCTCGTCCGCGGCGCGCCAGGCGTCCTCGAGCACCAGCAGCACGTCGGCCACGGAGCAGCGCTCGTCCTCCGGGCCGGCGATCGCGCGGGCGAGCATGAGCGCGCGGTACGGGTGCATGCCGTAGCCGACCACCGCGACTCCGGTCACCTCCTCGGGCTCGGCGGCGGCGGTCATGGTCTCCAGCGCCCGGGGGTCGGCGAGATCGGCGAGGGCCACGCGGGCGGCGAGCAGTACGCGGCCACGGTCGCTGAGGTAGCAGGCGACGGCGTCCCCGGGCGACGGGGCGTAGCCGAGGATCGAGGGGACGGCGCAGATGAGGCCAGCGGGATCGGTGAGCATGGGGTCTCCTTCGTTGGTTCAAGCTTTAACCCTCCGCATCGACATCTGCAGCCGCAGCGCGACCACACCGACACACCAGCGAGGGGCGCCCTGGCTCCCGGCGGCGGCTACGCCGCGGCAGAGCGCCGGAGGGCGGCGGCAGAAGTCAGACACGCGTCAGACACGCCGGTTCGGCTGGCCTACGTGTGGAAATGGCGGCGAAGGGCCGATGTCTGTCTTGTCTTACTTTTAGACGGCAAACCTCCTAGAGAGGGTCGTATCTCTACTCTCTATAGAACTTTCCTCTAGAGAGTAAGACAAGTCAGACATCATGCAGTTTCGGCTGAAGTACCAGCAGAAACGGTGTCTAGATCCTTGTCTGACCCGTGTCTGACTGCGCGAATCAGCAGACATCGGGCCTCCGCCGCTCCTGCGCCACGTGGGCTCCCCGCTCGCTCCGCGTGGGCCGCCGCCGGGCCTTTCTGCCCCCTGACCAGGGGAAACGGCATCGGGGATTTCTTCGCCTCTGGACTTGCTTTAGGTCCTCGCCCTTGGTATGCTTATAGCAGCGGCCCGGAAGGACGAAGGGCCGCCCCGGCGGGAGGCCGGGAGCACGCCGAAGATCGGGAAGCCTGACGGCCGCCCGGCGCGTGGAGTCGCCGACACCACGCCCCGAAGGAGCGCTCCCCATGTCTGCCCTCTCCAACGCCCTCCGTGCGCCGGCCCCGCGGCCCGCGCGCGTGACCTGCCCGGCCGGGCTGGTCCAGATTCGCCTGGCGGTCGAGGACCCCGAGGCCTACGAGGCCCTGGAGGCCTTCTACGCCGCCCCCGCCCGCGTCGGCCGGGTCGGCGACCAGCTCACCCCGCCGCGCGTGCGTCAGGCGCTGATCGACACCCTCGGCGTCGACGTGCCGTCTCAGACGATCGGGAAGCACCGCGGCTTCGGCTGCAGCTGCTCCCGCGAGAAGCTGGACGCGGCCATCGCCGCCGCCCGTGAGGAGGCCGGCGAATGAGCGCCCTGGCCGACGCCCTGCGCGCCCCGGCGTCCACCGCCCCGGCCCCGCGCCCCCGCCCTGACGCCCCCGCACTCGTGGACTGGGACGGAGTCACCGGCACGGCCGTCCTGACCACCGCGCCGCAGCCCGCCGCGTACGACTCGATCGTCGAGGCCCTGGGCTTCGACCCCGAGGACGTGCAGGTCGAGGGCACGCCCAAGGCCTGGACGATGGCCGCCAAGGACGGCGAGCGCCAGGTCCAGTACTGGGCCAAGCTCCGCCACCGCAGTACCATCGTCGCCACGCCGGTCCTCGACGGTCTGCTGGCCGCCAGCCGTGCCCGTCGTTCGCTGGTGCCCCGTGACGGCTCCACCGCCGTCGTCGTGTGCCTGGCCGACCTGCAGATCGGCAAGCAGGACTGGCGCGGCGGGACGCCCGAGCTGATCGAGCGCATCGCCACGACCATGGACGAGCTGGAGGCGCACCTGCGCCGCACCAACCCGGCGCACGTGGTGCTGGCCGACCTGGGCGACATCGTCGAGGGCATGGAGTCCGGCGGCGGCCTGGAGTCGGCGCTGTCCAGCAACGACCTGAGCCTGCCGTCGCAGATCGAGGTCGCGGCCCAGATCGTGCACTGCTTCGTCGAGCTGTGCGCGCGCTACGCCGACGAGGTCACCGTCGCCGGCGTCGGCTCGAACCACTGCCGCCTGCGCCGCGGCAAGGTCGACATCGGCACGCCCGCGGACGACTTCGGCCTCATGCTGATGCGGATCCTGCGCCAGCAGTACCGTAATCACCCGGCGTTCGAGCACGTGCGCTTCGTCCTGCCGGCCGAGTACGAGGAGCACGTCCTTCTCGACGTCCTCGGGACCCGGATCGGCATCGTCCACGGACACCAGGCCCGGTCTGTGCAGAAGATCGGCGACTGGTGGGCCAAGCAGTCCCACGGCGGATCGACCCTCGGCGACGCTGACCTGCTGCTCGTCGGGCATTACCACCACTGGGCGACCGCCCCGTCCGGCAGGAGCATCCACACCGGGCGCGAGAAGCGCTTCCATGTCGCCCCGACGCTGGACAACGGCTCGAGCTGGTTCCGCAACGCCGGCGGCGGCGCGGACTCCGACACCGGTCTGTTGACGCTGACCGTCACCGAGGGCGTCGGCGTGGTCGACACCCGTGTGCTCCGCGAAGGGGGCTGGCTCTGATGCTGATGATCGAGAACGCCGAGACCGGCCAGATGGAGCTGCACCCGGACGCCGAGCTGACCGAGAACCAGATGCACGAGGGCGTCGCCGCCCTCGTGTGGCACGAGACCGGCGACGGTCACGGCGAGTGGCGCACGCCCGAGGGTGCGCTGGTGCTCTCCTGGGACGAGGACGAGCGCTGCTGGGTCGACGTGCCGGACTGTGCCGAGTACGACACCGTCGCCCTCTGGTGCTCCGCCTACCCGTGGGCGCGGCTGGAGGTGACCCCGTGAGCCGCGAGGAGCGCACCTGCGCCGCGTGCAAGACGCACCCGGCCCACCTGTCCTGGCTGTGCGTCGGCTGCCGCGGGGACTTCGAGTCCCAGGTCCAGCGCCTGCCGCGTCTGCGCGACGAGCTGGAGGCGGCCCTCGTGAAGAGCGGGGGCCGCCCCTCCGGCGGGGGCGGCTCCGCCATCGCCGCGCCGCTGCCGATCAACCTGAACGCGTCCGACCTGCTCGCCGACCTGGCCGCCTGGCAGCGCCGCGCATGGTCGCTGCTGCCCGCCGGCGCACGCCGCCCGGGCGTGACCCTGGCCGGCGTGGTCCCGACCCTGGTCCTCCTGCCGCTGGTCGGCGACGTGGCCGGCGAGCTCTGGTGGCTCTACGAACGCACCCGCCGGCTGGCTGAGCCGCCCGCCGAGCGCGTCGGGCTGGGCCGGTGCACGTGCGGTGCCGACCTGCTGGCACCGTTGGACGCTCACCGCGAGCGCTGCTCGAGCTGCGGCACCGTGCACGACGTGCAGGCGCTGCTGGCCGAGCGCACCGCCCGCGCCCGCGCCGTGGCCGAGGCCGACTACGCCGACCAGCTCCTGTCGCCCGCGGCGATCGAGGCGCTGACCGGTGGCCGGGTCCGCGCCGAGCGGATCCGCCAGTGGAAGCGCCGGGGGAAGCTGGAGAGCCACCCCGGCACCGCCGGCCGCCCGGTCTACCGGCTCGGCGACGTGCTCGAGGTCGAGGGGCCGCGCGGTGGCCGGGCCTGAGGCACGCATCGAGGCCTACCTCCGGAAGGAGGTGGAGGCGGCCGGGGGCCTGTGCTGGAAGTGGGTGTCCCCGGCCAACGCCGGGGTTCCCGACCGGATCGTCATGCTCGCCGGCCGCGTGGTCTTCGTCGAGCTGAAGGCCGCGGGCGAGCGCCCCCGGCCCCTCCAGCTGGTCAAGCACCGGCAGCTGCGCGCCGTCGGCATGGACGTCCGTGTGATCGACTCCCGCGACGGGTGCCGCGCCCTTGTCAGGGAACTCACAGCCTGAGGGCTGGAGCGGCGGGACATTGTAGTCTATGCTGGTGAGTGCAAGGTGGTTGGAGCCTTCCTTGCGCTTGTGGATGTGTTGGGGGTCACGCTCGTACAGCGGCGTGACCCCCTCCATGTTTCCCAGGGAACCCACAGCTACGAACCCTTGACGCCCGCCCCGTCTGTCACGTAGTCTGTAACTATGATCGCCACTGGTGGCGGTCGCGGCCCCCGCACCTCCCACTTCGGCGGGCAATGGCCGCTTGAACACCACGGCCCCCAGGCTCCCTCCGCGTGTCCCTCCTTCCACGCGGAAGGTCGAGCCGGGGGCCGTGGTGTCTCTCCAACCGCTTATATCCGCCGAATATCACCGATTCTGAGGGGGCACCGTGACGACTGACGTCTCCCCCTTCGGTGTCGAGATCGAACCGGTCGAGGGCTTCGAGCCCGAGGACGTCCCCAAGCACGACGTGACGCCGAAGCGCGTCCCCCAGTGCTCGGCCACGGCCAAGCGCTCCGGCCAGCGCTGCATGCGCCCGGTGGTGCCGGGCGCGAGCGTCTGCAAGTTCCACGGAGGCAACGCGCCCGCTGTCCAGAAGGCCGCCCGCCGCCGGGTGCTGGAAGCATCCGCCGCCAAGGACGTGGCTCTCTTTGGTGGCCGGCGCGAACTGCATCCGGCGCAGGCGCTGCTCGAGCTCGTGCAGTCCAAGGCCGCCGAGGTCGCGTACTGGGAGGGCCGGGTCGCCGAGATCGACGACCACGACGCCCTGGTCTGGGACGAAGCAGAGGCCGAGCGCACCGAGTCGACCCAGTTCGGCTCGGTAACCCGCACCATCGAACGCGCCGGTGCCGCCGTCGAGCTGCAGCTGCTGCACGACGCCCAGGACGCCCTGGCCCGCTATGCCGCCGCGTCCCTCCGCGCCGGCGTCGACGCGGCCATGGTCGAGCTCGCCAAGGCCCAGGCCACCCAGATCGTCGCCGTCCTCCAGTCCGCCCTGTCCGACCCGCGCATCGCTGCCGCGCCCGACGTGGCGCGCGCCGTGATCCTCGATGCTGTGAAGGTGGTGTCCTCCGGGTGATCGACGTGTGGCAGGCGGTGCTCGACCAGCTCGACCCCGCCCGCCGCGTCCAGCTCGCCACCCCCGGCGAGCTGGCCCGCTACCTGAACCCGAAGACGCGGCAGACCCCGGCGCTCGACCTGATCGACGAGGCGCTGGTCGAAGCGCTGAACACCCCCGACGGCCGGCTGATCATCAGCATGCCGCCTCAGGAGGGCAAGAGCGTCCGGGCCGCCGGCGACTTCCCCGTCTTCGCCCTGCTGCACGACCCGGACACCCGCATCGTCTGCGCCTCCTACGGCGCCGACCTCGCGGTGCGCAACGGGCGGGCCATCCGCCGCCGCATCACGTCGAACCCCGAGCTGGGGCTGGAGGTTGCCGCGGACAACGGCTCCGTGGCCGACTGGGCAATCGCCGGGCACACCGGCGGCGTCTTCTCCGTCGGCATCGGCGGCGGCGTCACCGGTCGTCCCGCGGACCTGCTCATCATCGACGACCCGATCAAGTCCCGCGCCGACGCCGAGTCGACCGCCTACCGCGAGCGCGTCTGGGACTGGTGGACCGACGAGGCCTCCGCCCGTCTGGCGCCTGGTGCGACGGTCGTCGTGATCATGACGCGGTGGCACGAGGACGACCTCGCCGGCCGCCTGCTCGAGCGCAACGCCGACGCCGGGTGGAAGTTCCTGAACATCCCCGCCCAATGCGAGGACCCGACCGAGGATCCCCTGCAGCGCGAGCACGGCGAGTTCATGCTCTCCGCCCGTGGCCGCACCAGCGAGCAGTGGGAGGCGCGCAAGGCCACCGCCGGCGCGCGCACCTGGGCCGCCCTGTACCAGGGGCGCCCCTCCCCCGCCGACGGCGACGTATTCCAGCGCGAGCACTGGCGGCACTGGGCGCGGCTGCCCGACCTCGACCGCTGCAAGCTGTACCAGTCCTGGGACCTGGCCTTCACCGGCTCTGCCTCTTCCGACTACGTCGTCGGCCAGGTCTGGGCGCACGAGCCTGCAACGGGTCGGCACTACCTGCTGGACCAGGTCCGCGGGCGCTGGTCCTTCACCGAGACCATCGAGCAGATGCTCCGCCTCACCTACACGTGGCCGGCGGCGCTGACCAAGCTCGTCGAGTCCAAGGCCAACGGTGCCGCGGCGATCGACACCCTCACTCAGCGCGGCATCGTCGGCATCGTGCCGGTGGTCCCGCGCGAGGGCAAGGTCTTCCGCGCCGAGGTGGTCGCCCCGGTGCTCGAGTCCCACCACGTGATCCTGCCGCTGCCGTCCTACGCACCGTGGGTCGGCGAGCTGATCGAGGAGGCCGCGGCCTTCCCCAACGCCAAGCACGACGACCAGGTCGACGCGCTGACCCAGTACCTCTCCCACGCCGCCCTGCCACAGAGCAACAAGGGCTGGTCCTCCGGCTTCGTCGACATGGGCTGATCGCCCCGAAAGGAGCGCCGTGCCTGTCTCTGACGTGACGGCTGCCGTCCCCGCCTGGGACGCAGAGCGCAAGCGGTGCGCCCCGCTCTATGACTACTACCGCGGCAAGCAGCGACTGCGCTTCGCCACCGACGACTTCCGCCGCAAGTACGGCTCGATGGTCGCCGACCTCCGCGAGAACATCTGCGTGCCGGCCGTCACCGGCTTCGTCGACGAGATCCAGATCGAGTCCTGGTCCGGCGGCGCCGTCGACCGGAGCCTGGCCGACGAGATGGACCGCCTGTCGGACCTCGTCTTCACCGAGCTGTTCCGCACGGGCAACGCGTACGTCATCGTCTCCGAGCGGGCGGACGGCTCGCGGCTGGCGGTGTACCAGCCCAGCGACTCCGTCGTCCCCGTGGTCGACGCCGAGGACCCGACGGTCCTGGCGCACGCCGTCAAAGTCTGGGTCGACGCCCGGCGCTTCGGCCGTGCGCTCGTGCTCTACACCGACCGCGTCGAGCGCTACGTGACCTCCTCCGAGGTTGTGGCCGCCCGCGGCTCCGTGGTGCGGATGCCGACCGACGAGTCCGGCTGGTTCGCCGACGGCGACGAGGCCGACCCGCACGTTGAGGCGCACGACTTCGGCGCTGTGCCGGTCGTGTGGTTCAAGCGCGACCCGGACGACATGTGGGGCGCCGGCCACTCGATCCTGTCCGATGTGCTGCCGCTGCAGGACCTGCTCAACAAGTCCCTGGCCGACGCCGCGATCCTCGCCGAGGCGTACAGCCGCCCGCTGTACTACATCCTCAAGATGGCGGCTCAGGCCGCGGTGCCGACCCTGCCCGGCCAGACGAACCCGCTCGCCGGGGCCGTGACCAACGGCCCGGACCTGCCGGTCAGCCGCCGGCCCCCGTTCGACGCCACGCGCCAGCAGATTCTGGCCGTCGACGGCGAGGGTCCGGTCGGGAAGTTCGAGCCGTCCGACCTCTCCAAGCTGGTCGAGATGCGCGCCGACGTGCGCCAGTCCGTCAGCAACGTGACCGGCCTTCCCAGCTTCCACTTCATCCCCACCGGCGGCGACGTCCCCTCGGGCGAGTCCCTGAAGGTCATCAGCCGCCGCCAGGCCGCGGTAGTCCGCCGAGCGACCCTGCCGTCCGTGCCCGTGTGGCGCGGCCTCATGCAGCTGCTCGGCTTCGACGCCACCCCCGTCTTCCGCGACGTCAACGCCGCGGTCACCCCCGCCGCACCCGCGGCACCCACCACCGCTGACCGTGAGGGTCAGCTCCCGCCGGCGTGACGCCGGCCCACACAGGAAGGATCGACGCCGAGATGGCCGAGACCGAGAACACCACCAGCTCCGACTCTCTGGCTGGCCTGCTTCAGGCCTTCCAGGCGCGCGCCGCAGACACCGCGGCCGTCAAGGAGCCGGACACCGACGAGACCCCCGAGGTCGAAGAGACCGAGGACGAGGGCAAGGGCGGCAAGGCCGCTGTCCTCGCCGACCTGGCCAAGGAGCGCGACGCTCGCCAGGCCCTCTCCGCCGAGCTCGACGAGCTGAAGACCCTTCTGGGCCAGAAGCTCGGCCTCACCACCCCGGACGCCACCGTGGACCCCGCCACCCAGGCCCGCATCGACGCCGCCGAGGCGTCGGCCCGCGATGCCCGGACGCAGGTCGCCGTGGTGCGCAACGCGCCCGAGGACGCCGACGTGGCCGCGCTGCTCGACTCCTCGAGCTTCACCCGCCACATGGCCGACGTCGACCCCGACGACGCCAAGGCCGTCCGGTCCGCGGTCAAGTCCTTCCTGTCCGACCACCCGCGCTTCTCGACCGAGCAGCGCACCACCGCGAGCGCCCCGCGGCGCGGCACCGTGCGCGACGCCGGCGCCCGCACCACCCAGCGCTCGGCCCCCTCCATGGACGACCTCATCCGCGGTCGCGCCTGATCCTCTGACCCTCAAGGAGCACCATGCCCACGTACAACGCCCAGGTCACCCGCGCCAACGTCCCCGTCCCCGAGGACGTCTCCCGCGACATCATCGCCGCGGCCCCGGCCTCCTCGCTCGCCCTGTCCACCTTCCGCCACGTGCCGATGTCCACCAAGACGTCGAAGCAGCCGGTGCTCTCCGCGCTGCCGTCGGCGTTCTGGGTCAACGGCGACACCGGTCTGAAGCAGACCACCGAGGCCGCGTGGTCCAACGTCATCATGACCGCCGAGGAGGTCGCCGCCCTCGTGCCGATCCCCGACGCGCTCGTGGACGACACCGACATCCCGCTCTGGGACTCCATCAAGCCGTACCTGGTGGAGGCCGTGGGCCGCACCGTCGACGACGCCGCCGTCTGGGGCGTCAACAAGCCCGCCTCCTGGACCTCCCCGGCCCTGGTGCCCGGCGCGA
This sequence comes from Micrococcus antarcticus, assembly GCF_044872765.1. Classification (NCBI taxonomy): domain Bacteria; kingdom Bacillati; phylum Actinomycetota; class Actinomycetes; order Micrococcales; family Micrococcaceae; genus Micrococcus; species Micrococcus antarcticus. Next base: position 559,431 of record NZ_CP085253.1, read on the forward strand.
TCGCCGCGGGCAACACCGTGGCCGCCGGCTCCGGCAAGGACCTCGGCGCGGACATCGCCGCCCTGGCCGGCAAGGTCGCCGCCGACGGCTACGCCGTGGACACCTTCGCCGGTGGCGCGGGCTACGACTGGAAGCTGGCCGGTCTGCGGACCACCTCCGGCAACCCGCTGTTCATCGGCCCGACCGACCCGAACCTGCCGGGCACCATCTACGGTCGCCCGCTGCGCGAGGTGCGCAACGGCACCTTCAACGCCACCGCCGCCGAGCTGCTGGCCTACGAGTCCGACAAGTTCGTCGTGGGCGTCCGCCAGGACATCACGTTCGACCTGTTCGACCAGATGGTGATCAGCGACGACACCGGCAAGGTCATCTTCAACGCCCCGCAGCAGGACTCCAAGGTGCTGCGCGTCGTGTTCCGCGTCGGCTACGCCGTGGCGAACCCGGTCTCCCGCACCTCCGGCGACGCGGCCACCCGCTTCCCGGCGGGCGTGCTGACCCCGGCCGCGGCCTGATCCACCCCTGAGTGAGCGCGAGGGCGCAGCCGCACTGGCTGCGCCCTCGCTGCGCCCTCTCCCTGACCTGCAAGGAGACCCCATGTCCAAGCACGTGAAGATGCACCTCGGCAACGAGACCCTGGAGGTCGTCGCCGAGAACGTCGACCTGATGCGCGCCCTCGGCTGGAAGACCGCCCGCGGCGAGCGCAAGCCCGACCCCGAGGTCGACGCCCTCAGCGCCGCCGAGCGCGAGGCCGCCGCGGCTGCCTCCGCCGCCGAGCTGGACGCCGTCATCGACGAGGCCGCCGACGACGAGGCCGCCGACGACATCCTGACCCCGGAGCAGGCCGCCGCGGCGGCCAAGCCGGCCCGCACCACCCGCAAGCGCTGAGAGGAGCGCGCATGGCCGACATCCTGTCCTTCGACGACCTGGCCGCGGCCATGCCGCAGGGCCTGGACCCGACCGTGGTCCAGGACGTCAACGCCCTCCTCACCGTCCAGGTGCCCGGGCTCGCGGACGCCTCCCCCGACGTGCGCGCCGCGGCCCGTGCCCTGGTGCGCCAGCGGCTGCGCGCCCTGGCCGCGAGCGAGGGCGCGCGCCGCGTGTCCCGCACCCGTGGCCCGTTCAGCTACACCCTGGACTTCGGCGACGGCGGCGGCGACCTGTTCGGGGCCGACCTGCTCGGCCAGCTGCGCCAGCTCGTCGACCCGGCCGCCGGCTCGCGCCTGGTCATGCTCGACCTGGACTACGTCCCCCACGTGCCGCCGGTGCGGGCCTACGACGCCGCCGACGAGTACTCAACCCCGCGGCTGAGGTGGTGACGTGCTGACCTTCCCCACCGAGCGCATCGTGCGCCGCCGGCCGACGATCGTCCCGGATCCGTACCAGCCCCGCCGCCCCGGCTCGCCCGACTGGTCGAAGCCCCAGGACACCCCGCTCGGCTGCCTGTCCTTCGCCCCGGTGACCTCGCGCAACGTCAACGACCCGGACCGCTCGGCCACCTCCGACGAGGTCGCGTTCTACGGCTCCGACCCCTCGCTCGACGTGCGCCCCGGCGACCGCCTGGTCCGCCCCGACGCCACCGTCTACGAGGTCGCCGGCCACCCGGAGACCTGGCCCCGCGAGCCCGGCTGGCCCGGCGGCATCGTGATCAACGCCAAGCGCGTGACCGAGGGCACCGGGTGAAGGTCCGCGTCGACAACGCGGGCATCGCCGCGCTGCTGGCCCGCGCCGACGTGCGCGAGGCCGCCACCCGGCCCGTCGCCGAGCGCGTGCTCGCCGCGGCCCAGTCCATCGCTCCGGTGGACACCGGGGCCTACCGCGACAGTCTCCGCGTCGAGACCACCGACCGCGGCTCTGCCGTCGTGGCCGGCACCGACCACGCCGTCTACGTCGAGGCCGACCACGGCACCCTGGCTCGAGCGCTGGGCCTGACCACGAAGGGGTGAGCCGTGGACCGTCTCCTCGACACCGACCCCCTCGGCTTCCTGATCGACTGGCTCGACCAGTCCCTGCCCGCCGGCGTGCACGTCGGCGACGACCGCGCGGACCAGCTGCCCTCCGTGGTGGTGCGCGCTGACGGCGGCGCTGAGCGCCGCATCTGGACCGGGTCAGCCCAGCTGGGCGTGAACGTCTGGGCCGCGACCGACCGCGAGGCCCAGGCGCTCGCCCTCGAGGTCCGCTCCTGGATCGAGCACGCCACACAGTGCGTGGAGTGCGTCGAGGCCTCCTGCTCGCTGCCCATCGAGCTGGTCGACAACAGCGGCCACCCCCGGCGGTACCTCGCCGCCACTCTCACCCTCACCCAGCGCGTGGCCTGAGCCCGCACAGCAGATAGGAAGCACATATCATGGCATACGTCAAGCACGACGTGATGAAGGTCTCGACCGCGTACTTTTTCTTCAAGGAGGGTGCCGGCGACGCCGCCGCTCCCCCCGTTGCCAAGCTCGGCGACATCGCCGCGATCGAGGCGCTGGACTACCGTCACATCGGCCACACCTCCATCGAGCAGGCTGTCGAGGTGGAGACCGAAGGCGGCGAGATCGAGACCTCGGGCACCCTCCAGGTGCCCGACATGTTCTCGGACCAGACCCCGACCACGAAGCACTACATCGTGAAGGTCGTCCAGTGGGACACGGCCAACCTCAAGCTGGCCTATGGCGCGAACGCCGTGACCCGTGCGGACGGCTCCATCGGCCAGAACATCTTCCCGACGGCGGTGACCGGTGCGTTCCTCATGGTCGTCGTGACCCCCTCGGCGCCCGTGTACCTGCACGCGCCCCTGGCCGAGGTCCGCGCGACCAAAGATCTGGGCTCGCTCGGCGGACGCGGCTCCTTCGGTGAGCTGCCGCTGCGCATCACCCCGAAGCTCATGGCTGGCCAGTCGGCTAAGACCTTCACGCTGCCGCTGGACAAGGCCACCGGCGCCTGATCCCCGGCCTTCCCTAGACCCCCTGGCGGCGAGAAGCGGACGCTCGCCGCCAGGGCTCACCCCCGTCCGCGCCCCTCCCTACGCATAGGAGTCCGCACCATGCCCGAGCTCACCATCGCTGAACTGCGCGCCCGGTCCAAGGGCCGCCCGGAGTCGCTGGTCGTCACCGTCGAAGACGGCACCCGCGTCACCCTGACTCACCTCCTCCTCCTGCCCACCGAGCGCAAGGACCAGTACCTCGACGCGCTGGAGAAGTTCATGAAGGTCGCCACCGTGGACGGCACCGCCTCCCGCGCCGAGCGCCGCGCCGCCGACAAGGCCGCCGGCCGCAAGGTCGGCACCACCAAGGCGGCCGAGGCCGCCGAGGACGCCCCGGAGTTCACCTCCGAGGACGTGGCGGACACCATCGCCGCAATGCGTCAGGGCCTCCTGGACGCCGAGCGCGTCGGCGAGACCGCCGGCGACGTGATCACCGCCGCCATCCTCGATGAGAAGGTCGCCAAGCGCGCCCTCACCCAGCTCGACGCGATCGACCGCGCCGAGCTGATCGCCCTCCACCTGGGGGCTGACCAGCAGGGGGAAGCGTCGGCCTCTGCCTGATGCTCCGGCGCGCCGGCATGGCGCTGTGGGCTGACCTGCACGCCGCGGGCATCGACCTCTGGTCCGTGCTCGACGGCGAGGGTCCCCACAGCGCCGCCGAGGCGCTGGCCGTGGCGGAGGCCCTGCCTGACACCACCCGTACCGCCGCAGCGCTCGCCGGCGACGTCTCCGCCTTCGGCTGGGGCGTGGACCGCGAGCTGATGGTCGCCCTCTTGAACGGGCTGCGCGGCGAGAAGGGCGAGGCGTTCAAGTCCCCGCTGGCCCTGGCCCACGAGGCCCGCCAGCGCGAAGAGCGCATCGACGAACTCTCCACCCCCGAGGCGGTCCTGGCCCTCCTCGGCTGACACCCGAGGAGCGCACATGGCCTTCACCGTCGTCGCCGAAGCCGGCGTCGAGATCGTCCCCGTCAAGGACCGCGACTTCAACGCCCGGCTCAAGGCCGCGGTCGGCTCCGTGCGCAAGTCGCTGACCCAGCTCAAGGCCGGCATCGACGGTCGCTCGCTGGTTCACGACCTGACCAAGGCCTCCCGCTCGGCGGCCCGACAGGTCCCGGCGCTGAAGCTGGAGGCTGAGCTGTCCAAGGCGTCCGTGGCGCGGATTCGTGCCCAGATGGCCGGGCTTGCCCGCGACACCGCGCGCGTGCGGATCGAGATCGACGCGCCGCGGGCCGTGGTGCACGCGTCGACAGACGCCTCAGCCGCACGGCGCGAGCTGGACCGCGTCGCCCGAGTGCGCCGTGCGCGGATCAAGGTCGACGTCGACGGCGCCGGCCTGCGCGCAGCACGCGGCGCACTCGACGGGCTCTCCCGCCCGGTGCGCCGTGCAACGGGCATCGACGGGCTCCGGAAGCAGCTGGACGGGCTGTTCAGCACCCTCGAGCCGGGCAAGATCGCCCGCATCGGCCTCCTCTCCGCCGCGCTCTCCGTGACCGGCTCCGGTGGTGCCGTGCTCGCTGGCAACGTGCTGACCGTGGCCGCGTCGCTCGGCCAGCTGGGCGGGCTCGCCGGTCCCGTACCGGGTCTTCTCGCCGCTGTCAAGGTGGGCGCGCAGACCCTGGCGTGGGCCTTCCAGGACGTGGCCGTCCAGGCCCCCGAGCTGGTGGAGGCGTGGAAGGGCCTGAAGGTCGCCGTCTCCGACGGCTTCTGGTCCACGGCGCGCGGGCCGATCCTGGAGATGGCCGACGAGCTCATGCCGCGCCTGACCCGGGCGTGGTCGGACACCGCCGGTGCGATGGGCACCGAGGCCGGGCACCTGGCCGACGCACTGCGCGGGGCGCTCTCCGGTGACTGGATCGAGCGCTTCTTCGGCTACATCACCGACGGGGCGCGTGCCCTGCGCCCGGCTTTCGAGCCGGTCACGCAGGCGCTCGCCGACCTCGTGGACTTCGGCGCGTCGCAGCTGCCGAAGCTGGCCGGCTGGGCCGCGGACGTGGCCTCTCGGGCCAGCGGGGCGCTCTCCGGCGCCGTCGACGACGGCACCCTGCAGCGGATGCTCGACACCGGGCTCGTCGCGCTGCAGGACCTGTGGCGCGCCGCTGACGGCCTGTTCGGCGCCATCGGCGGCATCGCCAAGGCAGCCGCCGATGCCGGCAGCTCCACGCTCTCCGTGCTCGCCGACGGGCTGCAGCAGCTCGACGCGACGATCAACTCCCCCGCCTTCCAGGAGGGACTGAGCGGCGCGTTCGTCGCCGCCCGCGAGACCTGGGGGGCGTTCATTGCAGAGGCCGGCCCGGGCCTCCAGGACCTGGTCCTGGGTCTGCTCGACACGTTCCGCGAGGTCGGCCCGCTGCTGGGCGAGGGCCTGGGGACCGTGGTCGGTGCCCTGGGCTCGATGCTCGGCTCCGGCGACGTCCAGGCCGGCCTGCAGTCCCTGCTCGGCTCCGTGGCCGACGTGGCCACGCAGGTGGGTCCGGTGCTCGCCCAGATGGCGCCCTCGCTCGGCGACATCCTCACCCTCATGGGCGGGCTGGCCACGGGCGTGCTCCCGGTGCTGGCGCAAGGCTTCGCCGACATCCTGCCACTCCTGCTGCCGGTGCTCGAACAGTTCGCCGGGCTGGCGCTTCAGCTGGCACCCGTGCTGGTGGACGGCCTCACCCTGATCGCCGGCGCGCTCGGCGAGGTGTTCGCCGACCCGGCCGTGGCCCAGGCCCTGTCCGACGCCGTGGCGGCGCTCGGCCAGGCCGTCATCGAACTCGCCCCGCACCTGCCGGGGCTGGTCTCGGCCTTCATCGAGCTGCTGCCGGCGGCGGTCGAGTTTGGGCGGTTCGCCCTCGACGTGATCGTGCCCGCGCTGGGTTTCCTCATGGACAACATCGAGATCATCCTGCCGCTCATCGCGGGCATCGGCACCGCGTTCGAGCTGGCTGGCGTGGCCGCCGGGCTGGGCCTGGCCTTGTCCGGCCCGGTCGGCTGGGCGATCGGCGCGATCGGTCTCCTCGTGGCGGCAATCGTCGGCATCGGCACGCACTGGGACGAGGTCAAGGCCACCGTTTCGGCGGTGCTCGACTGGTTCCGGGACGTGTTCTCGGCGCTCGGCGACTGGTTCGGCGGGCTCTGGGCCGGCATCACCGAGGGCATCAAGACCGCCTTCAGCTCCGTCGGTGAATGGCTCGCGAACCTGTGGGGCTCGATCCAGCAGGGCCTGGGCGACCTGGTCAAGAACGTCCCGCTGCTGGGCAAGCTCATCGACCTGGTCGACGGCGACGACTCCGGCGGAGGGTTCTCCGGCGGCGGCGGCGGCTTCGGCGACGGCTTCGGCGGCGCCCCCGGCGGAGCCTGGGGCGGCGGGGGCACCGTCAACCAGAACATCACCATCCACAACCCGCAGGTGCAGTCCGCGAGCCAGGACATGGCTCGCGGCGCCCGTGAGGCCGCCGTCTATGGCGGGTCGTTCTGAGAGGAGTCTGCCCATGCGCACCACGAACGGGGCCGCCGACTACATCGAGCTCGGCGGCGTCCGGCTCGACGGCTACGGCTGGAACTATGACAAGGCGGTGGGGGCTTCGGCCCCCGCCGTCCGCTCGGCAGCGGTCTCCATGCCGGGCCGCCCGGGGCGTGTGTACGTCGCCGGCACCGACGTCCACGACCCCGCCGAGGTCGTGCTCCAGCTCCACGTGCAGCCCCGCAACCCGATCACCGGCGCGAAGCCGGGCACCTGGGGGGCGGCGCGTGCTCAGCTCGAGGACAACCTCCAGACCCTCCTGGGCCTGGTCGGCAGTCCCGGGCGGGCCACGTCGTACGTGTACGTCGACGCCGACGGCGAGCGCTGGACGGCTCAGGCGGTCGTGGTCACGCCGGCCAAGGTCAAGGTGCGCGACTCGAACCTGACGGCCGAGATCACCGTCACCGTCGAGCTCCCGGGCGTCTACCTGCGGAGCGAGGAGATCAACGCCGCGACAGTCCAGCCAGGCGCGTCCCAGTCCATCTTCGGGCTGGGCGGCGGCACCGCACCGATCTACGACGCGCTGCTGACCTTGCCGTCGGGTGTGCGCGTCGAGTCCGGCGGCCAGTGGATCGTGTACCGCGGGGCGGGCGCGGCGCAGGTGGACTGCGGCAACATGACCGCCGTCAACACCGTCACCGGCGCGTCCGTGATGAAGGACATGGGCTGGAGCGGGTCAGCGATGCTGCCACTGATCCCCTCCATCGACCCTGACGGCGGTCACCAGTACAAGGTCACGACGGACAACGTCATCAGCATCGTCGCAAGGAAGGCGCGCTTCGCATGAGCCTGTTCATGGTCAGCGTCTGGGCACAGGAGCCGTCCGGCGAATGGCGGCTGCTCCCCGACGCGTCGAAGATCAGCCCTGACACGACGCCCGACGAGGTCTCCTCCCTGGTGTTCGAGTACCCGGTGGACGGCAGGGGCTCCGAGCTGCTGGTCGAGGACGCCGTCGTCGCCGTGCACTACCGCGACGCAGACGGCTTCTGGGAGGAGCCGCGCGGCGGCCGGTTCCGCCTGACGCACGTCGGCTGGGACCGGCTGAACCGGCGCACCGTGACGTGGACGGCGCGCAGCCTCTACGGTGACCTCGATCGTGCTGTGCTGCTGCAGGCGCCGGACTTCGTCGCGCCGGTCCGCGAGCTGGGCGAGACGGAGCAGCACTACCCCCGCTCCTGGCCCGCCGGGTCCACCGTCGGCCAGGTGCTGTGCCGGGCGATCAGGGAGTCCCAGGCGCGCGGCGAGCTGCCCGACGTGGACGTCTCCGCGATCAGCGAGGACGCCGACTCGCTGGGCAACCCGTGGACCAAGACGCTGGCCGTCGAGGAACACGCAACGTTCTCGCCGCTCGTCGACCTGGCGCGCTCGCTGTCCGAGCGCGGCTTGTGCTCGGTGCAGTTCTACGAGAACCGGATCACGGTCCTCGACCCGTCCTCTGTGGGGCGCGACCTGTCGGCCACCGTCGAGATCATGCCCACCCGCGACATCACCGAGGCACCCGGCAAGGCCGAGGTGGAGTCCACCGCGAACCGCGCCTACGTCAAGGGCGACGACGGCGCAGCCGCTATCGTCGAGGCACCGGACATCGACCCGAGCCGCGTTCGAGCGGTGGCGCTCGACGCGTCAGGCGTGAAGGACGTGTCGACGCTGCGCGCGATCGGCGCGCTGCACCTGACGACGAAGGGCACGAGGAAGGCCGAACTCACGCTCGGCCTGGACTGTTGGGCCGCGCGCTGGCTGCCGTGGCGTGATTTCGACGTCGACGACCTGATCACCGTCGCCTATGGCAACGGGGCGGTCGAGACGCACCGTGTGCGTCAGATCACCGTGGACCAGGACGACAAGGGCTGTCGCGCGGCGGTCGTCGTCGGCGACCGGATGCCCGACCCGCGCGTCGAGGCGATGCGCCGGCTGCGCTCGATGCAGGAGGGCGTGCGTGCCCGCGGGGCCCGCGGCCTGGGCGCGAAGACGCCCACGACCGGCGGCGGCACGAGCACCGACCCTGGCACCGACCCGGGCACCGGCACCGGCACGAGCACGCCGGAGACCTACGCGGCCGTGAGGCACAACGCCAACGCGAACATGCCGCGGCCGGTGGGTGCGGTGGCCGTCTACTGGTACGGCTCCGTACTCCCGAACAACATGGAACCCGGCGACTCCTGGAGGCCCCAGAATGGTAGCTTCGCGTGACAGCGAGTCCACCTGGCACTTGGTGGACATCCCGACGCCGTGGTGGCAGGAGGAGCTCGACCGGGTGGCCGAGTTCCTGATCCCGTACCCGCCGCTGCCGGACCGGCCCGAGCTGGGCGTGGTGCCGTGCCACGGGTTCCACCCGTTCGGCTGGGACCCGGAGCCTGTGGGCCGGCGCAAGGACATCGGCTTCGTGCACGAGATCCCGGTCATGCGCTCGAGCTCGTACGGCGCGAAGATGATGGCCTGGCTGGACCACTACGACCCGGCCGGCAACCCGGTGTGGGGGCTGCGCTTCACGCAGACCTCCTCGTACCTGCCCAACCCCGGGCGCGAGGCGTACATCCTGGGCGAGGCGTCCACGGTCATGCCCAGCCACGAGCTCGTGCCGCAGGGCGCCGGCCGGCCGCCGTACATCCGCTACCTGGACGACGCCGGCGAGTGGGCGATGACACAGCGCTCGCTCGACGCGCCGATCGGCCCGCAGTGGACGCACCGGTTCTGGCTGGGCAACGGCACCGTGGGGACGACCACGCCCGCGATCATGGAGCCGCCGGCCGCGCACCTGGGCGGAGACAACCGCCACCGGCTGATCAAGTACAGCTTCGACCCCGCGTGGATCCAGGCCTACCCGACGCTGAACAGCACCACGCAGTTCAGGCTCTACGGCTACGCGGCGCTGGGCGGCTACACGCTGCCCGGGCCCGAGGGGCTGCTCGGCCAGTTCGGCTCCAACGTCTCGACGTCGTACGAGCCCAAGATCGGTGTGCGCGACCGGGACTTCCACACCCCGAACTACCCCGTGGCCCTGGCCCGCGGCCCGTGGCCGCAGTGAGAGGAGGCACCGCGTGCCCGTGAACCTGCCTGACCCCGACGTGCAGTGGCACCGCCACCCTGACGGGCGCGTGGTGCCCTGCCACCTCTACCGCAGCTACGGCTGGGACCCGCTCAGCGTCGCGCGCCGCAAGCGCATCGGCATGCTGCACCAGCCGTTCGTGACGCGCGCCACCGGGCACGCAGAGCTGGACATGTGGCTCGACCAGTACACCGCCGTCGGCGACGTGCCGACCTGGGGGCTGCGGTTCCGGCAGCTGAGCCAGGAGGCTGTGGTGCGTGGCGGCGTGGCCTACGCCGTCGGCGGGTACGACGCACGCGGCGTCTCGCACTCGGACCCGTCCGGGTACCTCTACGACGACAGCGCCGCGTCCGACGCCAACAGCATCCCCACCGGCGGGCAGACGTACAAGTCGGTGATGTTCACCGACGGCGCGTTCACCAAGGACCCGGCGGCCCTGACCGCGGCGGACCGCACCACCGTGTCGTCGACCCAGCTGCGCTCGCCGCTGAACAACACGAACGACCACTACTTCTGGGCGCCGAACGGCACCCTGTTCAAGATGGACCGCCGCGCGCTGACCGGCGGCACCGGCCTGTTCTTCGTGTCAGGCACCTACCGCCTGGAGTACCGCTGGCCGCAGGCGGCCGTGGACGCCTTCGCCGGCGTGACCGGCACCATCGAGCTGACCGGCTTCGCCTACGGAAACGGCGTGCTGACCAGCCCGGACGACCTGCGCGGCGGACTCGTGGGCTACGGCGCGGACACGCGCTACGTGCCCAAGCCCGGCGCACAGGACGACACCTTCAACGAGGGCGGCGAGGCGCTGACCTATGCCAAGCCGTACCGCTCCAACGTGATTCTCTGAGGAGACACCATGCTCACCCACGAACACCGGGACCGCATCTGGGCGTCCCTGCACGAGCCCCGGGCGCTGACCGTCGTGGCCGTGCTCTCGTACCTGTTCGCGGCGGTGACCGGCGCTGCCGTGATCGCCGTGACCTTCCACATCCCGGGCGACCAGGCCCGCGACATCACCCTCGTCGCCCTCGGTGTCGTCGGCGTCCTCGCCGGCCTGGTCGGCGTGCCGGCGGCCTGGCGCGGGTACCACCACCGCGAGGTGCTGGCCGCGCTCCTGCTGCCGCTGATGGGCGCGCTGGTGATGACCGACGCCGCAATGTTGCTCACCGACCCCGACCCCCTGCGCGTGCGTGTGGTCTTGCTCGCCGCGTACGGCGGCGTCGCCGTGGCCTGCCTGGGCGCCAGCCGTTACATGTATCTGCGGCACGCCGGGCCGTACGCGCCCGGCAAGGGGCCACAGACCGCGGAGCACCGCATCGTCGCCGCACAGATGGTCATGGAGAGCCAGGACCGGGAGGTGGAGGCTCGCGCGGCTGCCGCCGCAACCACGAAGGGGGCCTGAGCCGGTGTGGACTCCTGAAGCAATCGTCGCCATCATCTCCGCCCTCGGCGTCGGCGGCCTGCTGTCCAAGATCGTCGACGCGTGGGTGAAGGCCCGTGCCGATGCCGCGCGCGCCCGGGGCGAGACCCCGGACGCCCGTGCCGAGGCCGCGTTCTACGCCGAGCAGCTGGCGACCCTGCGCGAGCGCTGCCTCGCCGCCGGAATGAGCCCCGAGGACGTCGGACCGCGCCCGGTCTGGACGCCGCCCGAGAACAACTGACCCGACCCGACCCCACAGCCCCCGCGCCGCCCGGTGCGGGGGCTTCGTCACACCTGAGGAGACATCATGGCCTACGAGTACATCACCAAGCACGACAGCCCGGCCTTCACCCCCGCCGCCGAGTGCCGCAAGGTGTTCGGGCACGACCGCAAGATCACGTCCATCACGATCCACCACTGGGGGAAGGACGGGCAGAGCTTCGACGGCCCGATCTCGTGGCTGACCCGCAAGGACGCGAACACCAGCGCCCACTACATCGTCGAGGCCGGCAAGGTGGCGTGCATCGTCGACCCCGACGACGCCGCCTGGCACGCCGGCTCGGCCAAGGGCAACGCCACCTCGATCGGCATCGAGTGCCGGCCCGAGGCGCGCGACGGCGACTACGAGACCGTGGCCGAGCTCGTGCGCACCCTGCGTGCGACCTACGGCGACCTGCCCCTGATCCCGCACAAGGCGTGGAAGGCCACCACCTGCCCCGGCCGCTGGGATCTGGCCCGCCTGGACCGTCTCGCGCGCGGCACCGCCGCGCCGGCCAAGCCCGCGGCTGCGCCGGCGAAGCCCGCTGCTGCTCCGGCGAAGGCGGCTGCGTTCACGCACGTGATCGTCGACGGCCCGCTGATTGGTCACGTCTCCAGCGACACCACGAAGCCCGTCTTCACCGGGCAGCGCGAGTCGTTCGCCGTGGGACTGCAGCTCGCCGCGACGGGTCGGACGTACAAGGACTCCAAGGGCGCCACCTGGATCCAGGCGCGCACCCCGTGGCAGGTGAGCACCGGCCGCGGTGGCGCGGGCCTCTGGTTCGCCGCCCGGTACGTGCGCCCGCTCGCCAAGGTGCGCGCGGGCATCGCCGGCATCCTCGACGCGTACGTGGCCTCGACCGTGGGCAAGCGCGTCGACGTCGACGGGTTCCCCGCCCGCCAGCCGTACCAGTGCGTGGACATCTCCAAGGACTGGGCGATCTCGCGCTTCGGCGCACGGGCGCAGGCCTACGGCAACGGCAAGGACGTCGCCCGCGGGCTCGTGGACTCCGGCCAGGGCTGGACCTGGGTGGCCCCGACCGAGAAGGGCCAGCCCGGCGACGTCGTCTCCTGGGGCGCGCCCTACGGCGTGGCGACCGAGACCCGCGGCGGCAAGAAGGTCCAGGTCGAGTACGGCCACACGGCGCTGCTGATCGAGGACCTGGGCAGCAAGCTCAAGGTCCTCCAGCAGAACGGCTTCTCCGCCGGTCCCGCGCACGTGGCCACCCTCGACAAGCGGGGCCTGCGCGGCTACGCCCGCCCGCCGCGCCCGGCCACCGTGGGCGCCACGCAGGGCACGGTGCACACCGTGGTCGCCGGCGACACCCTCTGGGGCATCGCCCGCCGCTACGGCGTCTCCGTGGCCGTGATCCAGTCGCTGAACCCCGCGGCCGCCAAGGACCCGCACAACCTCAAGGTCGGCGCGAGGCTGACCGTCTCGAAGGGAGCCTGATCATGGACGCAACCTCGCTGATCACCAGCGGCGCGATCGTCGTTTTCCTCGTGCAGCAGGCGAAGCGCTGGATGCCCGGCGCGTGGCTGCCGCTGCTCGCCGTGGTGCTGGGCGTGCTCGTCCAGATCGCTGACCACCTCGCCACCGGCGGTGCCGCCACCACGGCTGCACTGTGGACTGCCGGCGTCACGGGCGCGGGCGTGGGAATGGCCGCGGCCGGCGCGTACGACCTGGCCGTGGCCGGGCGTGCGCCGGCTGAGGTCGTGGAAGGTCCTCCCGGGCCTCCCGGGCCCGTAGGACCCATGGGCCCGACGGGCCTGCCGTACGCCGAGGAGGACGCATGAGCTGCACCGACGGTGCCGGAGTGGCGCTGAACTCGGCGCCGCGCCTGGTGGCCGCGACGCTGTCGGCGGGCTCGGCGGCGACGCTCGAGCTGCGCGACGCCCCCGAGGGCCCCGTGCTCCTGCGGGTCCGCGGCGAGGGCGGCGCAGTCGTCCTCGCCGTGGCTGCCGAGACCGTGCAGGGCACTGCGCGCTGGACCCTGGACGCGGCCACCGTGGCCATGCTCCTGGACGCCGACGCCGACGCCCTGCACGTGCTGGACGGTGGCGGCCACATCGTCTACGCCGGACCCATCGTGCGCGGCTCCGGGTGGGCGGGCGAGGGCTCTGTGCCCCACACGGCCACCGTGGGCGTGAGCCTGGCCGACGGGCCGTCCTACGCCACGGCGACGCTGACGGCCGGCTCCGCCGCCGTCCTCGTCGTGGAGGGCGTGACCGGGGCGCAGCTGGAGGTCCGCGCCGCGGACCGCACCGTGGCCCTGCCCACCCCGGCCGTGAGCGGGGGCGTGAGCACCTGGGTGCTCGACGCCGCCGCCGTGGACGCTCTGCTGGACGCGGAGGCGGAGTCGGTGCGCGTGCGCGACGCCGACGGCCGGATCGTCTACGCCGGGCCCGTGGTGCGCGGCTCGGGCTGGGCCGGCTCGGGTGCCACGCAGGTGCTGGCCTCCTACGTGGCCGGCCCGCGCGGCGAGCGTGGACCTGCGGGCGAGGACGGGCGTGACGGCATCGACGGCAAGGACGGCCGTGATGGTCTGGACGGTGCGCCCGGCAAGGACGGCGTCGACGGCAAGGACGGACGCGACGGGCTGGACTACGTCCCGAGCGACACCGACTGGCCCACCGTGCGCGTCCGCGCCGGCGACCCGGTGGACGACCTGGACACCCTGACCCCCGGTGAGACCCGCGTGTATGAGTCGGAGGCGAACGCCCCGCTGGCCTACATGCTGGACATCGGGAGCATGTCTGGTGCCTCGAAGACCGGCAACAAGGCCGCCACGGTGACTACGCTGACCGGCCCGGCCACCGCGCCGGCCACGCTGAGCTACGTTCTCACGGACTCCGCAGGGGGCACGTCCACGTGGACCGCCACCATCGACGTCCCGACCACTGGTTCCATCGAGCAGATCGCCGAGCTGCGTGACGGGTCCACCGTGCGCCGTGTGCTCTTCGACAAGGCGGCTGCGATTGCTGCTGAGGCCGCGAACCCGGTGGCGAATCCCGTCGGGTCCGTTGTCTACAGCATGACCGTGACCTCCCGCACCGTGACCTTCTCCGATGCGGCCACCGACTGGAACAGCCGCATCCGACCGGGGTCGTTCATCGCTGCGTACGACCACAACAGCCTGCAGGGCGAACGGAACACCTCCGCGGTGGTCGGTGAATTCGGGGCGACCCGCGTCGATGGTGCCATGCTGCACCTGGGCGGGGTGCACCGTCTCGGTAGTCAGATGGCCACGTACCAGGCATATGACGCCTCCACGGGGGCTAAGCGCGCCAGCGGCGGGACCACCTTCCCCACATTTGGCCTCAGTGGCCGACTCACTGTGTCCAACCCGTTCAACAACCTGTCCGCGGGCTCCGCGATCGACCCTCGACGCGAACAGGTCGGATACACCAACACCCCCGGCAGCAAGGCGGCGACGCGGCACATCGTGGCCGTCGCTGACCAGCGCAACTACAGTATCTTCGTGTACGTGTCTGGCCGGTGTGACCTCATCACCTGGAAGGCGCTCCACGTCGCCAAGGACGGCACCACCACGCCCAACCAGCCGGTCAGCGTGACCGGCGTGCCCGCCGCCGGACCCGGGTGGGCTCAGGTGCTGTGCTTCAACCACAACGTGCAGGTGGTGTGGCTCACCCAGGCCGACTGGGCCGCAGCCGGTGGTCAGCAGGACTCCGGCTGGCGGAACCTGACCTTCACGAAGAAGAGTGACTCTGACGTGAACGTCTCAGCCATGACCGGCCGGATCCGCATCACGTCGTCGGCGATCTTCCTCGAGATGACCGTGACCGCCACCGCCGCCGTCGGTTGGCAGCTGTGGGCCTGCGACGACCAGTGGGTGCAGAACAACGTCCTCACCCCCGGCGTGTCCGGCACGAGCTCGAGGAAGGACTCCTTCGCCACGGACGCGACCACCTGGAGCATCCGCCCGGAGGAGGTCGCACCCCGCAAGGTCACGCACATGCCCATGAACAAGATGGTTGCCGGCACCTGGGTTCTGCGCGGGACCTTCCCGCCGCCGGACGTCATGCCGGCCACGTGGCCCGGTACAGCTGCCAACTGAGCACAGCCCCGCCTAACCCGCACCACCGAGGGGGAGCACACCCGCCACACCCCCTTCCCGACCGTGTTCCCGGGCACCGCAGTCAGCGGCGTCTGAGACCCACCCCGCCAACGAAAGGCAACCCCCATGGCCAACGCCACCTCCACTCAGATCATCGCTGCCGCCGGCGACCACGACCTGCTCCGCCGGCTGCGTGCCATCGCGGCCGCTGAGGGGATCCCGTCCCCGCAGCAGTGGGTCGAGGGTCGCATGGATCAGCTCGCTGCAGCCCCGGCCACCGATGCCGGGGACACCATCGGGTCCGTCTACGAGTACGCCGTGGGCAAGTACACCCCGGTGCCGCGCCCGGGCGAGGACCCCACGGCGGTCACCGATGAGCACCTGCACCACGCCGTGGCTCACGTGCTCGGCCCGGTGTTTGAGCCTGAGCCGGCCGTCGACACGTCGGTCGTTTCCTGACCTCACGGTGCAGCACTCCCGCACGACGCGCCGTTGCCGGCTGACCGCTGGCGGCGGCGCGTCGCGCACCCGCGCGGTCGGCGGCTGGAAGTGGTACGACTCCCACGCGGCGTTCCTCGCCGGGCCCGAGGCCGCGGCCACCGCCGGCCTGCAGCGGACACGGATCGAGCAGGCCGGGCTGGACCCGGCCGTCGTGGCCGACGTGCTGGACCTCACGTTCGGCCTCCCGGTGCCGAAGAACGGCTGCCCCCTGGGCGCAGCCCGTCGGTGCCGTGGACGCCTCAAGAAGGGCGACCGCGTCTACGGCTGGACGAAGACCGCCTGACCACGAAGCAGAAGGCCCCCCGCCTGGGAAATCCCAGGTGGGGGGCCTTTTCTGCGTCCTCAGACCTCGGTCCAGGTGAGGGGCCAGCCGGTCTCGCGGCTGGCGCGGAACTCGAACCGCCCGGTGCCGTCGTCCACGGCACGTAGCGTCAGTGGGGCGATATCGGGGTGGTTCGCGTCCACCACAACGAAGCGGCCGTCCTGCGTCCAGGAGAGGCCCACGACCTGCCGCCCACCCAGGCCGAGCGCGAGCGCGCCGGTGCCGTCGGCGTCCAGGCGGGCGCGGCCCTCGACGGCGCCGCCGGTGCACGTGAAGCTGCGCGCCGTGGTCACTGCTTCGTCCACGTGTTGGCGCGCCAGCCGTGGCCCGGGTCGGCCTCGAAGAACAGAGACTTCGGGTCCTCGGCCTTGGCGCGGATGTCGTACGGGATGGCCGGGTTGGCCTTCACCGTGATGACGTCGTCCTCCAGCGTCCAGGTCGTGTCAGCCTCGGACGTGGGGCCGGCGGCGTTCGACTGCGAGTAGTGCGCCTTGCCGTCCTTGTCCAGGCGGATGTAGGCGTCGACGCCCTGCATGGTGGACTTGTAGCGCCCGACGTAGTCGGACTCCGACGTCCCACACGCGGTGAGCCCGAGGGCAAGGACGGCCGCACCGGCGGCGAGGGTAGATCTGCGGGTGAGCAATGGGTCTCCTTCGAGCAGTAGTGGGCCACGCACAGCGTAGCGGGCGGCGGGCCACGTGGTGCAGGGCGGCGCAGGGCGGATGTCTGCTGATTCGCTCAGTCAGACACGGGTCAGACACGAAATCAGACACGAAGAACCCCTGATCGGGGCGGCATTACTCACTCGATGTCTGTCTTGTCTACCTTTTTAGGGGAAAGTTCTACACACATGAGTAGAGGTCTCTCTAGATACTTTGCTCCGAATCGAGCAGACAAGACAGACAACCAGCCTTCGGCACCCTTTCCACACGTAGGCCAGCCGAACCGGCGTGTCTGACCGATGTCTGACTACGGTTCAGCCGTTGCGGAACACGTGCACGTCGCCTCCAGCGGCGTCCTCGACGACGTAGTCGAAGGCCAGGTCGCGCACCCAGCGCTCCCAGCTGAAGTAGGTGCGTGCCTCTTCCGACCAGCCGTGCTGAAGCCCGACGTCGTCCGCGAGCCGGTAGGCGTAGTCCTCGAAGGACGGCCAGCAGCCCTCGTAGGCGTCCTCGAACGCGCCCGCCGCCGGCAGCCCGTCCCCGTCCTCCTCGTAGGCACCAGAGCGCACCCAGGCGCAGAACCCGTCCCAGCGGTCCTCTCCGACCTCCTCGTGGAGCGCGCCCCAGCGCGCCGCCGTGGTCGGGTCCATCTCCTCGCGCACGGGGAGGCGCTCGTGGTCCATGACCCAGAGCTCTTCGCAGTCCCGGCGGGCACCGCCGGCGCTGCGGTGCACGTCGGCCAGGGTGACCGCGTCGGCGCCGGCAGCGTCGCACCAGTGCCCCACGAGCCGCCCAGCGTTGTAGCAGGCCAGGCAGCCGATCCACACCCGCGGCGCCGTCATCGGGCCAGCTCCGGGTCGAGCACCAGGCAAAGGTACGCCCGGCTGGCGAACGGTCCGACATAGGCGCGGTCGATGGTCATCACCAGTCCGGCGTCCACGAGGGCGCCCGCCAGACCGGCGTGCTCCGCCCAGTCCTTGATCCAGACCTCACCGGGGAGTACGGCCACGAGGCCGTACTCCCCGAGGTCGACGGAGAGGCGTTCGCGCTCGCCGTGCTCGTCCTCGAGCCAGAGGGCCGAGCGGCGGCGGTCGTAGTGGACGGTGCCGGTGAGTGTGACGCCCGGCAGGTGCAGGGCGACGCTACGCGCCGTGAGGGTGGGGGTGGGCATGGGGGGGTCTCCTTCCGTGGACACCCCGCATCCCGGCGACGGCTGCTGCCGGCGCCCAGGTCAGAACAGGTCCATCTGGCCCGACTTCTTCCGCTGGCGCTTGGCCTCGATGTACGGGCGGTGCATAGGCGGGCGCAACGGCTCCTTGCCCTGGAGCAGCTCGCGCACCGTGATGTGCTGCAGGCGCGGGAACACCTGACCGTTGGCCGGTAGGGTCCACGTGCCCCCGTGGTCGATGACCTCCTGCACCCCGCGGGTGGCCGGCACCAGCGTGATCAGGATGCCCATCTCGGCTCCGTGCTGGGTCACCGTGCCGTCCAGGTCGCGCGCCATGGCCGGGTTGATCGTCTTCCCGCCCTTCACGCTGACGAGGATGCGGCCGATCCCGCCCTTGCCATCCAGCGCGAACCTTCCGACACCGTCGATGCCCTTGTCCCCGACCTGCTTCTCGTTCGGCTGCGCACCGATCAGCGAGACGGCCCAGCGCTCGAACTCAAAGGCGTTCTTGTCGAACATGGCCTGGGCCGCGGCCAGGTCATACGGGATGCCCGAGACGGAGAACGTGTCCCGGATGTCGTCGCCGTAGGTGTGCTGGAGGCGCTTCACGATCAGGTCGATGGCGATGTACGTGATGTCGATGCCGACCCAGCGCCGCCCCAGCTTCTGCGCCGCGTCCACGGTCGTGCCACAGCCGCAGAACGGGTCGAGAACCACGTCACCAGGCTTGGACGCCATGGTGATGATGCGCTCGAGCAGGCGCAGGGGCTTCTGCGTGGGGTAGCCCAGGCGCTCCGCGTCCTGGGACGAGATCGGCGGGAGGTCCGTCCACACGTCGTCGATCGGCACACCCGGCTGCTCGTTCTGGAAGAGCTTGCGTCGGATGCGGCCCGCCTGGCTCTTGGGGAAGATCAGTCGCCCATCCGCGTCCAGGCGCGCCATCTCATCTGGGTCCACCCGCCAGCCGTTGGAAGGCGGCTGGTACCCCTTGTACTCAAAGGTGAGGTTCGGGCGGGGGCTCGGCGAGTCCAGCGGGGCTGAGGCATAGGGGCCTCGGCCGTCACCGTCGTCGTACTTGAACGTGGTCTTGTACGAGTCGGAGTGCTCCGTGAACTGCATGGCGAAATGCGCAGACGGCGACTTGGTGTAGTACAGCACGATGTCGTGGTTGCGCCCGAGCTTGCGGCGGGCGTCACCCTTGGTGGCCGAGCGCTTCCAGACGATCTCGTTGCGAAAGTTCTTGGGCCCGAAGATCGCGTCCAGCAGGATCTTCAGGTAGTGGCTCATCGTGGGGTCGCAGTGGAGGAACAACGAGCCGGTCGACTTCAGCACGCGGTGGAGCTCGACGAGGCGGGGCGCCATGTTCACGAGGTAGGCCATGGCGTCGTTCTTGCCCAAGAGCGTGTGGAACGAAGTGAGAGCCTGGGCCGCATTCGAGCTGGCCGTCGTCACGAAGTCCATGTACTGCTGTTCGGTGACGTGGGTCCAGCGCCACGTGTCCTCGAAGGCCTCGATCTGGGCGGCGGCCGCATCATCCACCGCGTCGTTCTTGGAGAAGATGACGGAGTAGTTCCGGTTGGAGTTGAACGGCGGGTCCAGGTACACGAGGTCCACGGACTCACTTGGGACATACTCTCGCAGGACCTCGAGGTTGTCTCCGAAGTACAGCCGATTCTTCTCCGTCGTCATGGGTACAGGGTACCTGTGTGGATTCTGCACGTTCACCAGGCGAATATGTCGCACACCTCTTGAGACCCTTCTCCCCGGAGACGGCGCTGAGGTGGCTCAGCCCGGCATCCTTCATGGCGTCCCCGAGCTCCGGGCTCTGGGCCGTGCGGTCCCCCAGCACGAGCCCGGGGATCAGCTGGGGCGCCGTGCCGATCAGGGGAGAGGCCGCGGCCCGGAACGCCGAGCGCAGCACCTCACGCCCGGAGGGTCCCGCCACGTCCGGCGGGAGTGCTGCTCCTTCCTGTGCCGGACAGGGCCCCGGGATCGGTGCCGCGCGTGCGGTGAGGAACACCGTGTCCCCCTCGCGCCGGGGAGCGGCCACGACACAGGCCTTCCCGCCCGCCGCGACACCGCCGTCCGCCGTGCCGAGCCCGAGGGGCGGCTCCCCCTCCCCCGTGAGGCGGACCGCCTCGGGCCGCTCGAACGCTCGAGAGGGGTGGCCGAATCGCGTGGCCGTGGCCGGGGCGCCCCACCGCGGTCCGAAGGGCGACCCGGTGGCCTGGGGTGGGGCGTCCAGCACCACCTCGACCCGCACGGCCTCTTCCGCGGTCACGGCGTCATCCCAGCCGACGCGCTCCCGCGCGGACTGGTGGAGGGCCACGTGCTGGGCCATCAGCGCTCCCGCCACGCCGGCCAGCACGACGGCGGTGGCCACGCCTCGCCGAGGGCGGTCGGTGCGTCGTGCTCCGGCGGATCGGCCGCCCACGATCAGCGCGGCGGCCCCGCACAGGGCGAGGAGCCCACACGCCCCGGACGCGAGGACGGACTCGTGCGCGGGCCGGCTCGGGAGCACGTTCCCGAGGGCCAGGCACAGCAGCAGCGCCGGAACCCATCGGACGTCCAGCGGTCCGGGGACGGCGCCGGCGCTCACGGGGTCACCAGCTCACGTGGTCACGCAGCCGCGCGAGGGCGGCCGGGCCGATCCCGGGCACCGCGTCCAGGTCCTGCAGCCCGCCGAACGGGCCCACCGTGTCCCGGTGCGCGATGATCTTCTCCGCCGTCGCCGGACCCACGCCCGGGAGCGTCTCGAGGGCGGCCACGTCGGCCGTGTTCAGGTCCACCGGCACCGCGCCCGCACCGTCGGGAGACTGCGCCCCCGAGCTGCCGGGCCCCGCCACCGCGGCCCCCGCTCGCCCGCTGGGAGCCGCCGACCCCGCTGGCGGCGCCCCACCCCCGGCCGCCGCGGCCAGCTCTGCGTCCGGCGTGCGAGCGGACGGGACCAGGACCTGCTGGCCGTCCGAGAGCGTCGCAGCGAGGTTGATCCGCTCGGTGCGCGCCTGGGACGCGGCCCCGCCGGCGGCCCGGATCGCGTCCGTGACCCGGGACCCGGCCGCCAGGGTCACGACGCCGGGCCGACGGACCTCGCCCACCACGTGCACGCGCACCTCCGCCGGTGCGGAGCCTTCGCCCGCGCCCCCGGAGTCCCCGGAAGAACCGCCGGACGGTGTCCCCGAGGACGCGCCGGGGGCCTCTCCGGCAGGCCTCACGGTCGCCCCGGGGCCAGGATCCGGGACGCTCGCGCCCGGGGCCGCGCCGGCGGCATCGCCCGAGGGCGGCGCCGGGACACCCGACACGGACCCGACCGATGCGGCCGGGGCGGGCGGAGTCGGGGCGGTCAGCCAGGTCACGGCCCACCACGCGATGGCCGCCACCAGCAGCACGAGCGCGGCCGTGCCGGCGGCGCGCCACCGGACGATCGGGGGGCGCGGCGGGACGGCCTCCCAGTCCTCACCGGGGCCGCAACCGCGGGGGTCCTGACCGTGGACGGGGCCGGGCTGCTCGGAGGGGACGTCCGGGGCTCGCGTGTGCATGGAGCCACTGTGGCCGGGCCGGCGGGTCAGGAGAGGCGCCCGCCGCGGCCTCGGGGATGGCGAGGAGCGACCCGACGCCTGTGCAGGAGCGGACTGCCCGGTCCACACACGCCCGGTCCGCCCCGGCTCGACTCGGCCTCAGTCGACCTCCACCTCGAGCGGGGTCACCACCACGCCCAGCGCGCCGAGTCCCAGGTGCGCGGCGAGGACCGCCGGCAGCTCGACGACGGGAACGGGCGTGGCCGAGTGCGGCTGCAGGCGCGCCACCAGCTCCTCGCTCCCCGCCGGGTCGCCGAAGCCGTGCACCACGATCCGGCTCGGCGTCCCGGCGGCACGCTCCAGGGCGAGCTCGACGATCCGGTCCATCGCGCGGGCCGCCGAGCGCGGGCGGTCCACCAGGGTGACCGCGCCGTCGTCGAGGGCCAGCACGGGGCGCACGTGGAGCAGGGTGCCCAGCAGGGAGGCCACGGCGCCGATCCGGCCGCCGCGGCGCAGCTGTTCGAGGCTCGGCACGGAGAACAGCACGGCGCCCGCCTGTGCGGTGGCCTCCGCCCGCGCGGTGATCTGCTCCACCGGCAGCCCCACGCCGGCGTCGATCGCCGCGTCCAGCACCGTGAGGCCGAGCGCGAAGCCGGCCGTGCCCGAGTCGAGGACCGTGACGGGGCGCGGGGCGTCCGCCGCGGCGAGCCGCGCCGCCTCCACGGTGCCGGAGAGCCGGCTCGAGAGGTGCAGGGAGAGCACCCGCGCGTACCCGGCCTGCGCGAGGTCGGCGTAGACGGCCCGGAACGCCCCCGGAGACGGCCGGGAGGTCTTCACAGGGGTGCCGGAGGCGAGGGCGACGGGCAGCTCGAACCGCAGGTCCTCCGTCCCCTCCGTGTGGATCTGCTCCCCCACCATCACGGGGAGGGTGACCTGGCGGATGCCCGCCGCCAGGGGGTGGGCGAGCAGGGCCGGCGGCAGGGCCGCGGCGGAGTCGGTCACGATCGCGGTCCGGTCCCGCCGGGGCGGCTTCAGCCCGTAGCGGGCCCGGCCCACCAGGTGGGGTCGGCGGGCGCGCAGGCGCTCCAGGACGTCGTCGCGCCACTGGTCCAGCGTCGCCATGCTCCCCTCCTCCTCCGGGCCGACGGGGCGGCCCGGCTCAGTCCGGCTCGCCGATCAGCGGATGACGAGGTTCACGAGCTTGGGCTCGCGGACGATCGCCTTGACGATCTGGGCGTCCCCGATGAACGCCATGACCTTCTCGGACGTCCGGGCGCGCGCCTCGAGCTCCTCGGCGGTGATGTCCGCGGGCACCTCGAAGCTGTCGCGCACCTTGCCCTTGACCTGCACGACGGCGGTGACCGCGTCCTCCACGAGGAGGGACTCGTCGACCTCGGGCCAGCCGGAGCGCACCACCGAGGGCTCGTGGCCCAGCAGCACCCACATGTCCTCGGCCGCGTAGGGCGCGACGAGCGAGAGCAGCTTGGCGACGACCTCGGCGGCCTCGCGCACCGCGGGATCCGCGGCGCCGGCCCCGTTGTCGATCACCTTGCGGGTGGCGTTCACGAGCTCCATGGTCCTGGCGATCACCACGTTGAACTTGCCGTCGTCCAGCAGCTGGGCGGCCTCGTGCACCGTCCGGTGGGTCACGCGGCGCAGGGCCGCGGAGCCGCCCTCGGCGGCGCCCGTCGCCGGGCCCGCCTCGCGGACGTCCCGGGCCAGGCGCCAGGCACGGGCGAGGAACTTGCCCGCGGCGCCGGGGGCGACGTCGGCCCAGTCCACGTCGTCCTCCGGCGGAGACGCGAAGACCATGGTGAGGCGGACGGCGTCCACGCCGAACTCGTCGAGCTGCTGTCCCAGGTCCACGCCGTTGCCGAGGGACTTGGACATCGCCTTGCCGCCGTTGAGCACCTGGCCCTGGTTGAGCAGGGCGCGGAAGGGCTCCGTGAACGGCACGAGGCCCATGCCGTGCAGCGCCTTCGTGAAGAAGCGCGCGTAGAGCAGGTGCAGGATCGCGTGCTCGACGCCGCCCACGTACTGGTCCACGGGCAGCCAGTCGCGCACCGCCTGGGGGTCGAACACCTGCGTCTCGTCCCACGGGGAGGCGTAGCGCAGGAAGTACCAGGACGAGTCCACGAAGGTGTCCATGGTGTCCGTGTCGCGCTTCGCCGGGCCGCCGCATCGCGGGCAGTGCACGTTGACCCAGTCTTCGGCGGAGGCGAGCGGGGACTGGCCCTTGGGCGCGAGCTGCTCGCCCTTGAGGTCGGTCGGCAGGGTGACGGGCAGCTGGTCCTCGGGGACGAGGACCTCGCCGCAGTCGGCGCAGTGGATCACGGGGATCGGGGTGCCCCAGAAGCGCTGGCGGGAGAGCAGCCAGTCGCGCAGGCGGTAGGTGGTGGTGCCGCGCCCGGTGCCCTTGGCCTCGACGACCTCGATCGCGCGGGCGATGGCCGCCGTCTTGTCCAGGCCGTCGAGCTCGCCGGAGTTGACCAGGACGCCCTCACCGGTGGTGGCCACCCCGGACACGGCCGGGTCCTCCTCGCCCGTGTCCACGACGGCGCGCACCGGCAGGCCCATGGCGCGGGCGAAGTCGAGGTCGCGCTGGTCGTGGGCGGGCACGGCCATGATCGCTCCGGTGCCGTAGTCGGCGAGCACGTAGTCCGAGGCCCACACGGGCAGGCGCTCCCCCGTCAGCGGGTTGACCGCGTGGCGGCCGAGGAACACGCCGGTCTTGGGGCGGTCCGTCGCCTGGCGATCGATGTCGGAGACCTTCTTGAGGTCCTCGCGGTAGGCCTCGAGGTCGGCCCGGGCGTCGTCGGAGACGAGCTCGAGGGCCAGCGGGGCGTCTGCGGCCACCACCATGAAGGTGGCCCCGAACAGGGTGTCCGGGCGGGTGGTGAACACGGTGACGGAGGGGCCGTCCTCCACCTGGAAGTCCACGTGCGCGCCCTCGGAGCGGCCGATCCAGTTGCGCTGCATCGCGAGGACCCGCTCGGGCCAGTGACCGGTGAGCTGGTCCATGTCGTCCAGGAGCGCGTCCGCGAACCGCGTGATGCGGAAGTACCACTGGTTCAGCGTGCGCTTGGTGACCTCGGTGCCGCAGCGCTCGCACGTGCCGTCCACGACCTGCTCGTTGGCGAGCACGGTCTGGTCCTTCGGGCACCAGTTGACGGGCGAGTCCTTGCGATAGGCGAGGCCCTCCTTGTGGAGCTGCTGGAAGAGCCACTGCGTCCAGCGGTAGTACTGGGGGTCGGAGGTGTGCAGCTCGCGGGTCCAGTCCACGGCGATCCCATAGCGCTGGAACGAACGCTTCTGGGTCTCGATGTTGGCATAGGTCCACGCGGCCGGGTGCGCGTCGCGCTTGATGGCCGCGTTCTCGGCCGGGAGACCGAACGAGTCCCAGCCGATGGGGTGCAGCACGTCGTAGCCGCGCTGCAGCCAGTAGCGGGCCACGACGTCGCCCATCGCGAACGCCTCCGCGTGGCCCATGTGCAGATCGCCCGAGGGGTAGGGGAACATGTCCACCACGGTGCGCCGCTCGGCGCCGTCCTCCCGCGGGGTGAACGTGCCCGCCTGCTCCCAGTACCCGGCCCAGCGCGCCTCCACCTCTCGGAACGAGTACTCCGCGTCCGCGGGGACCTCGGGAGTGGCGGGGGCGGGGGTCTCGGAGGTCTGGCTCACGGCGGTTCGTGTCCTAACGCGGTCGGGGTGGAGGAGCGGTGGCGGCGGGGGCGGGACGTTCGCGCGACGGCATGACGGCGGACCCGCCCGCGCGTGTGCGGGGCGGGTCCATCCTACGGCGTCGGCTCAGGCGCGGTGGGATCCCTCGGCCCGGCCCGGGTCGTCCTCGAGCTCCGCGTCCAGGTCCCGGGCGACCTGGCGCTCGATCGCGCCCGTCACCGCCGCGGGCTCGGCGACGGAGTGGGCGGCCGCCTCCTCGAGGGCGTCCGCGTGCGCGGTCGTGAAGCGCTTCTCCGGGTGCCGCTGCAGGCGGATGAGGGAGGACAGGCGCATGCGCAGGGTCCGCTCGGCGGAGAGCTCCCCGCGGTGGGTCAGCCACCAGGCCACCAGGACCACGGCCAGGAGCAGACCGAGGTAGCCCAGGAACGGGTAGACCACGTTCATCAGGGTGCCGAAGCCGAGGAAGCTCACCGCGAAGCCCACCAGGGTGACGGCGATGAACGCGGGGCGGTAGCGGTCGGGGCGGTCCGCCGAGATGCGCCGGCCCAGGGCGTAGAACATGCCGATGGCCGAGTTGTAGATCATGGCGTAGATGACCGCCAGCATGGCCCACCCCAGCACGGGGTGGAACGCGCCGAAGAGCTCGAGCATGGGCACGGAGGCGTGCCCGATCCGGTCGAAGTTCAGGTAGAGCAGCACGCCCGCCATGACCATGAGGACCGTGTAGAGCAGTCCGCCGGCGAGCCCGCCCAAGAACGCCTCGCGCGGATTGGTGATGGAGCCGCCGATGACGAGGCACATGGACACGGCCATCACGAGGACGAGTCCGGTGTAGTTCAGGGCCGAGAGCCACCACGGGTTGATGGGGGTGGCGGTCTGGGCCGCCATCGCCTCGTTGGCGGTGAAGGAGCCGTCCAGGGTGAGCACCGTGGCGAGGAACGCCCCCACGACGGCGACCACGACGAACGGCGTGAGCCCGGAGATGATGGAGGAGACCTTCTCCACGTCCAGCAGGCCGGTGACGATCACGAGCGCCGTCATGATGGCGGCACCCGCCCAGGTCGGCCACCCGAGCTGCTGGTGCATGGTCGCGCCGGCACCGGCCAGCATCACGAAGCCGATCGCGAAGAGCGTGATGGAGACGCTGACGTCCAGGATGCGGGCGATCACCGGGTGGGTCACGCTGCGGAACACGGCCTTGTGCTCGTTGGCCAGGAAGGCGCTGCCGAGCTGAAGGATCACCGCGCCGCCCACGGCCACGAGGACGCCGGCGAGGATTGCCCCCCAGATGCCGATCTCGCCGAACCCGACGAAGTACTGGATCACCTCGGCGCCGGTGGCGAAGCCCGCCCCGACGACGAGGCCGACGAAGGCGAGTGCGATCTTGGCCGATCTGAACACGGCGGAGTTCTGCATGGGGTTCCTTATCCTCGGGGGCAGGGCGCGGCACACCGAGGTCGATTCCCCGGTGCGGCCTCCGCAAGGGTAGTGGCGGGCCCGGGGGTCCGCCCAGGAAGCACGGGCGCTGGGCGCCGCCCTGTGCACGGTCTCACGCCCAGCCGAGGAGGCCTCCACCGCCCGGCGCCACCGATCCAGCAGGCGCTCGCGCACGCTCGCCGCCATGGCCGGCTCCCACCGGCGGTCTTCGCGCCACAGGGAGCACAGGGCGGCCTCGTCCGGCCAGACGCCGACGGCGAGTCCGGCCGCCCACGCCGCCCCCATGACGGTGGTCTCGGCCACCGCGGGGCGCACGACCGGCAGGTCCAGGATGTCCGCCTGGAACTGGAGGAGGCCCGCGTCGGCGGTCATCCCGCCGTCCACGCGCAGCTCCCGGATGCGCGTCCCCGTGTCCGCCGTCAGGGCCTCGAGCAGGTCCCGGCTCTGGTAGGCCGTCGCCTCCACCGCGGCCCGGGCGAGGTGGCCGCGATGGGCGAATCCGGTCAGGCCGGCGATGAGCCCGCGGGCGTCGGCCCGCCAGTGCGGCGCGAAGAGGCCCGCGAAGGCGGGGACGATCACCACGCCGCCGTTGTCCGGCACCGTGGCCGCGGCCGCCTCGACCTCCTCGGACGTGGAGATGATCCCGAGGCCGTCGCGAAGCCACTGCACGAGCGCCCCGGCCACGGCCACGGACCCCTCGAGGACGTAGCGCATCGGCTCCCCCGCCCGCTGGTAGGCGACCGTGGAGACGAGGCCGTGCGCCGACGTCGGCCGCTGCGTCCCCGTGTGCTGGAGCAGGAAGCAGCCGGTCCCGTAGGTGTTCTTCGTGTCCCCGGGGCGGAAGAGCGCCTGGCCGAAGCACGCGGCCTGCTGGTCCCCCAGCACCCCCGCCACGGGGACGCCCGCCAGCGTCTCGTGGCCGGTGACCTCGCCGAGCACGCCCACCGAGGGCACGATGCGCGGCGCCATCGCCTCCCACTCCTCGGGGTCGAGCCCGAAGAGCTCGAGCATGGGGGCGCTCCATCGCCCCGTCTCGAGGTCCATCAGCAGGGTGCGCGAGGCGTTCGTCACGTCGGTGACGTGGACCCCGCCGTGGACGCCGCCCGTGAGGTTCCACACGAGCCACGAGTCCACGGTTCCGACCCGCAGCCGCCCCGCGGCCGGTGCGGGCGCGGGCCGCGTCCTCGTGGCCGTCGGCGCGCAGGCGGGCGACGGCGTCGGCGGTGCGCGTGTCCTGCCACACGATGGCCCGGTGCACGGGCCGGCCGGTGGCCGCGTCCCACGCCACGGTGGTCTCGCGCTGATTCGTGATCCCCACTGCGGCGATGTCACGCGGGCCCCGGTGCGCGCGCGCCAGGGCGAGCGCGGTGAGCTCCCGGACGGCCTCCCACAGCTCCGTCGGATCGTGCTCGACCCACCCCGCGTGCGGGAAGTGCTGGACGTGCTCGCGCTGCGCACTCGCCACCACGTGCCCGTCGGCGCCCACCACCGCCACCCGGGTCGAGGTGGTCCCCTGGTCGATCGCGACGACGGCGGTGCGGCTCATGGGAGTGCCCCTAACGGGCGGCGCCCCCGCCTCATCGAGGCGGGGGGCGCCGTCGCGCGGGCCGGTCAGCGGTGGAGCTGCTTGGCCATCGGGCCGGTGATCATGTGGGTGCAGTCGCTCTGGATGTTCGCGAACAGGGCGCGACCGCCGCCGAAGCAGGGACCGGCCCACTCGCCGCGCTCGGCGATGTCCTTGGCCAGGGCCGAGGAGCCGGCACGCTCGGTGAACGCGGCGAGGTGGTTCGGGTCCGAGCCGTCCTCGGCGATCACGACGCCGCCCCACGGGGAGACGGTGATGTTGTCCGGGGCGTCGAAGTCACTGCCCACGGCCCAGGACTCCTTGAGGGTCATGGTCTGCTCCGCGAAGGAGTAGTCCATGATCATGCCCTGGTTGGCGACGGCCTCGGGGTGCTCGCTGTCCTTGACGGTGGAGTGGGTGAACCACAGGCCCTCGCCGGCGTCGTCGCTCCAGACGCCCTCGATCTTGCGGTGGGTGGTCGCGCCCGGGAACTGCTGGCGCAGGTCGGTGGTCTGCGCCTGGCGGTCGGCGCCGCCCTCGCCCAGCTGGGTGGCGATGCCCGGACGCAGGGTGACGCCCTGCGGTGCGGTCCAGCGGTAGAACAGGCCGCCCTTGGTGTCCTCGGTGAGGTAGGCGCTCGAGAGGTCGGCGCCGATCTCGGCGCCCTCCCACACGGCGCGGCCCCAGGCTTTGATGGGCAGCGGGATCCGCTGGGCCACCGGCTCGGGGGAACACCTCGAAGACGTAGCCGTGGTCCTTCTGCAGGGTGTGGGCCTGGCCGTCCACGGAGCTGGTGACGGTCTGCCCGGCGCGCTCGGTGGTCTCCTCACAGGCCAGCCAGGAGCCCCACGGGGTGGTGCCGCCGGCGCAGTTGCGGATGGTGCCGGAGAGGCCGACCCGCTGCTGGGCGAGCTCGCCCGAGCGGGAGACCTCGACGACGGTGTTGCCGCCCATGCCGGTGGGGCAGCCCGCGTCGTAGACGGTGCCGGGGACCAGTGGCACCGGGACCTTGGCGTTCGCGCGGCACTCGTGGTTGCGCACGAGGCGGGTCACGCCGGCGCGGTCGAAGGCGCCCATGCCGTCCAGGTTGGAGGGAGTGACCCCGACGACGCGGCCGCCGCGGTCGGACAGCAGGGGCTCGACGCCGATGGTGCCGATGCGGTGGGCCTTGAAGCCGCGGGGCATCGCGACCATGCCGTCCTCGGAGAGGGCGGACAGCTGGGCGCCGGCGGCGACGGGATCAG
Organism: Micrococcus antarcticus; assembly: GCF_044872765.1. NCBI lineage: Bacteria > Bacillati > Actinomycetota > Actinomycetes > Micrococcales > Micrococcaceae > Micrococcus > Micrococcus antarcticus. Next base: position 588,797 of record NZ_CP085253.1, read on the forward strand.
TGCAGGTCAGCGAGGTGGCGATCCCGCGTCCACGTGCCGAACCCCGCCACACGCACCGGTGAAGACGTGCGGGCGCCCCCCTGCGGAGCGTGCTCACTAGGCTGGGGGCGTGAAGCCGAACGACGACGCCGGCAGCGGCGCCCCCGTGCCGCCCGGGCACCGGGTGAGACTCTGGGACCGGGTCCGGATCCCGCGCCCGGACGACGGGCCTGGCTCGCTGACCGGATGCCCCGCGCGGATCCCCCGACGGCGCGAGGTGACCGTCCCCGACCCCGTGGCCGGGTCCGGCGTCGACGTGGCGGTGTGGGAGTACGCACCGGTGGGCCCGGCGGACGGGTCCAGGGGCGTCGATCCCGATGCCGCCCCCCGCCTGGTCTTCGTGCACGGATTCCGCGGTGACCACCACGGGCTCGCGCTCATCGCCGACGCGCTGCCCGAGTTCGCGATCTCCTCGATCGATCTGCCCGGCTTCGGCGCGTCCGAGGCCTTCCCCGCGGCCGAGCACTCGGTGGCGCACCACGCGGATGCGGTGGCCGCCGTCGTCCACGCGCTGGCGCTCGCGGAGCCTCCCCTGCTCGTCGCCCACTCGTACGGGTCGATCGTCGCGTCCCACCTCGTGGCCCGGGACCCCTCTGCGTGGCACCGGCTCGTGCTGCTCAACCCGATCGCCGAGCCCGCCCTGGACGCGTCGGGGTCGTGGACGGCGGCGGCGGCGGCCACCGTCGCGCAGGGGTACTACGAGGTCGCGGCGCGTCTGCCCGAGCGCGCCGGGCGCGCCCTGCTGGGCGCGGCGCCCGTGGTGTGGGCCACCACCGTCGTCATGAGTCGAACCACGGACAGGCGCGTCCTGGCCTACACCCATGATCAGCACCGCCGGTACTTCTCCCTCTTCGCCTCGCGGCGCATGCTCGCCGAGTCCTACCGGGCCTCCACGACATCCACGGCCCTCGACGCCGCCGCGGGGCTCGCGCTGCCCGTGGTCCTCGTGGCGGGTGCCGAGGATCCGCTGGGATCCGTGGCCGCACAGGAGCGCCTCGCCGCCGCGATCGCCGCGGCGGGAGGGACGGCCGACCTGCAGGTGCTGCCCGGCGTGGGCCACCTGCTGCACTACGAGCGGCCGCTCGCGTGCGCGAGGCTCATCCGGGAGGCCGCGCACCCGAGGTGACCGGCCGTGGCGGGTCCTGGACGGAGGCCGTGCGGGGCCGCCCGGCTAGAGCACCCCCGGCGGGTCCAGCCGCACGCGCACGGCCTTCTGCTCGCGGCGCGCGCTCGCCGCGGAGCGGGCCGTGCGCAGCACCGCGACCGTCTCGTCCGCGGCGGCGTAGGGGAAGAGGAGCAGCGCGCGGTGCTGGGTCTCGTCCACAGGGTCCGGCACAGGGCCGATCCACGGCAGCGGGGCCGCGTCGCCGGGACGGGCGCCCGGCTCGAGGTCGAGGGAGGGCTCGGCGTCGGGCCCCACCCGCCGCCTCTCGCGTCGCGCGGCCTCGACCAGGCCCAGGTACTCCTTCACGGCGGCGGCGTCCCCCGTCACCTCGGCGAGCCGCCCGGCGGGCGGCAGGCGCAGCTCCCGACGCTCCGCGACCTGGTGGCTCGCGAAGCCCGCGGGATCGCGCCGCACGAGGGCGCCGACGACCCCGTCGTGCTCGGCGGTCACCACCACGGTGCCCCCTTCGGACGCCGGGCGGACCAGGCACGCCGCTGCCAGCCAGCGGGCGAGCACCCGAGAGGGCACGTCGAGCCCCTCGCGCTGGAGCTGGGCGTCGCCGTCGAGGAGCAGCGCCGCCGCGTAGCCGCCGGGAGCGGTGGGCTCGGCACCCACGGTGGCCACGACGACGGCCGGCGCGTCCGCCACGGAGCCGAGGCGGTGCTGGCCGGAGGAGGCGTGGACGGGGACTCCGGGGAAGGAGCGGCCGAGCTCGTCGGCGGTCCGGTCCACACCGCGCGCGCCGGCGCGGACGTGCGTGCCCCCGCACTCGGTGCAGCGGAACGCCCGCTCGCGGGTGCCGCACCAGCGGCACGCGAGCTCACCGCGTTCGGCGGCGTGCCGGTCGCGGAACGCGAGCGGGCCGGAGCACTCCCGGCACCGGGCGGGGGTGCGGCACCGCTCGCAGACGAGCGCGGGGATGAACCCGGCGCGGGCCACCTGGACGAGCACCGGCCCGGGACGGGCACCGGTCAGGGCCTCGCGCGCGGCGGCCCACGCGGCGTGCGGAAGGCGGGCGCGCCGGGCGAACGGGTCGCGCGCCCTCTCCCACGCGTCCGCGGTGGCGACCACGCGCGGGCCGATCGCCCGCTGGAGCTCGCGGCCGGGGCCGAGGTGCAGCAGCCAGCCGGCCTCCACGAGGCGCTGGACCGGCACAGAGCGGGAGGGGCCGGCGAAGAGGAGCGCGCAGCCTGAGGCCCGGGCGCGCTCGAGCACGACCTCACGCACGTGGAAGTAGGGGCTGCGCGGCTCGGCGTAGGCGTCGTCGCCGTCGTCCCACATCACCACCAGTCGGAGATCCTTCAGCGGCGCCCAGGCGGCGGCGCGTGTGCCCGCGACGATCCGCACGGTGCCCTCGAGGGAGTGCAGGTGCGCACGGTACCGCGGGGTGTTCCCGTCCTCGGAGCCGATGCGGGCGTAGGCCTCCCCGCCCACGGCGCGGTCGAGGGCGGCACACAGCCGGTCGAGGTCGCGGTGGTCGGGCACCAGCAGCAGGACGCTCCCGCCGGAGGCCGCCACGGTGCGGGCCAGCGCGGCGAGGGCCTCGGCCTCGTCCCACTCCCCCACGCGGCTCGGGACGGCGGCGGCGGCCCGGACCCCGTCCCCCGCGCACGCGGCGGCGACGAAGGCGGCGCCGCCCTGGAGCGACTCCCAGACGGTGGGCTCGGCCGCCGCCGGGGCGCCGTCACCGCCCGGGGCGTCGTCGTCAGGGGTCTCGACCCGGGCGACCGGGTGGTCCGCCGTCGGCTCCGCCGTGCGTCCCGCGAGGATCTCCTTCTCGACCTGCACGACCCGCGGGGGCACCGCCGCGCGCAGCACGTCCGTGACGATGCCCGCCTGCCGGGCGGCCACGGCCCGCGCCACCGCGAGGACCTCCTCTGTCAACGGCGGGACCGCCGTGAGCACGGAGGTGAGCGCCGTCAGTTGGGCCCCCGTGACCGGCTCGGCCTCCCGGGAGACGAGCCAGCCGGTCATCTCCCGGCCGCCGAAGCGCACGCCGACCCGGGAGCCGGGCACGGCCCGCGCGTCGAGCTCGGCCGGGACGAGGTAGTCGAACTCTCGGTCCAGGTGCGGGACGGGCGTGTCCAGCAGGACGCGGGCCACCGGGTCCTCCGGCCAGCCCTCCGCGCTCTCGGGCAGGCGGGGCCGCGCCTCAGAGGCGGGAAGGGCGAACAGCGCGTCCGTGATGGCTCACACCCCGCTCAGACGCCGGCGGCGCGGCGCAGCTCTTCCACCCGGTCCGTGCGCTCCCACGTGAAGTCCGCCTCTTCGCGGCCGAAGTGGCCGTGCGCCGCCGTGCGACGGTAGATGGGGCGCAGCAGGTTGAGCTGCTTCACGATGGCCGAGGGTCGCAGGTCGAAGACCGCGTTCACGGCGTCGATGATCGTCTCCTGGGAGACGGCGCCCGTGCCGAAGGTCTCCACGTAGAGCCCCACGGGACGGGCGGAGCCGATGGCATAGGCCACCTGGAACTCGGCGCGCTTCGCGAGCCCTGCGGCCACCACGTTCTTGGCCACCCAGCGCAGCGCGTAGGCCGCGGAGCGGTCCACCTTCGACGGGTCCTTGCCCGAGAAGGCCCCGCCGCCGTGGCGGGCCATGCCGCCGTAGGTGTCGACGATGATCTTGCGGCCGGTCAGGCCGGCGTCGCCCACGGGCCCGCCGATGACGAACTTGCCGCCGGGGTTCACGATGACGCGCGTGTCCGAGGCGTCGAGGCCGGAGAGGTCGATGATCGGACGGATCACGTGCTCCTCGACGTCGCGGCGCAGCTGCTCCTGGGAGACGACGTCGTGGTGCTGGGTGGAGACCACCACGGTCTCGACCGTGCGGGGCACGTGCTGCGCGTCGTACCCCACGGTGACCTGCGTCTTCCCGTCGGGCAGCAGGTACGGCATGGGCGAATGCTCCTGCTGGCGCACCTTCGTCAGCCGCTCGGAGAGGCGGTGCGCGAGGTGGATGGGCATCGGCATGAGCGTGGGGGTCTCGTCCGTGGCGTAGCCGAACATGATGCCCTGGTCTCCCGCGCCCTGCTCGTCGTCGACGTCCGCGGAGCCGTACTCGCGCGCCTCGAGCGAGCGGGAGACCCCGGCGAAGATGTCCGAGGACTGCTGGCCGATGGAGATGCTGACGCCGCACTGGGCGCCGTCGAAGCCGTTGGCCGAGGAGTCGTAGCCGATGTCCAGGATGGTCTCGCGCACGAGCTTCGGGATCTCCACGTACGCGGACGTGTTGACCTCGCCGGCCACCTGGACGAGCCCCGTGGTGGTGAGCGTCTCGACGGCCACCTTCGCGGACGGGTCCGCGGCGAGGATGGCGTCCAGGATGGCGTCCGAGATCTGGTCGCAGATCTTGTCCGGGTGCCCGGCCGTGACGGACTCGGAGGTGAAGAGGCGGAGCTCACCGCCGCTCACCCCGCGGTACGGCTCGGTGGGTCGGGAGGGGCTCTTCTGGGCGGCGTCGGTCATGCGTCCCACTCTAGAACAGCGGGCGGGCGGGGCACGGCGTCGTCCACCGCCGCGCGGCGCGCGGGCCGCGGCCGTCGCCGCGTCACGGCCGACGTCGAGGGAGCGGGTCAGGGGCCCGCGGCCACCTCGGCTGCCACGGCCTCGATGACGACTCCGGCCGCCTCCGCCTTGGTCCCCGCGCGGTGCAGCGGCGCGCGCCCGTCCGCGAAGAGCACCGTGACCTCCGTGAGGTCCTGGCCGAACACCTTGTCCGTCCCGACCTCGTTGACCACGAGCATCTCGCAGCCCTTGCGGGCCAGCTTCGCGCGGCCGTAGTCGAGCACGGACGACGTGGCGTCCCCGGTCTCCGCGGCGAAGCCCACGATCACGGGGGCCATGGACTCCCCTGCGGCGCGCGTGCGGACGGCCGTGGCGAGCACGTCCGGGGTGCGCTCCAGGACGATGGTCGGAGCGCCGCCGTCGTCCGTCTTCTTGATCTTGGCCTCGGCCACCTGCGCCGGCCGGAAGTCCGCGACGGCGGCGGCCATGATGAGCACGTCGGTGTCCGCGGCCTGGGACAGGACGGCGTCGAGCAGCTCCTGCGTGGACTCGACCCGGGTGACGTCGGCGCCCGCAGGCGGCGCGACGGACATGGCGGCGCCGATGAAGCGCACGCACGCCCCTGCGGCCAGGGCGGCCTCGGCGAGGGCCACGCCCTGCTTGCCGGAGGAGCGGTTCCCGAGATAGCGCACGGGATCGAGCGGCTCGCGGGTGCCGCCGGCCGTGATCACGACGGTGCGCCCGGCCAGGGGGCCGTGCGGGACTGACTCGCCCGACGCGGCGGACGCCGACGGGGCGGTCACGGCCGCCTCACGGTCCCTGGCGGGCGCGGCGATGGCCGCGGCCTGGGCGGCGGCCCAGATGTCCTCGGGCTCGGGCAGGCGGCCGGGGCCGGAGTCCCGGCCGGTGAGCCGGCCGGACGCCGGCTCCACCACGGTCACGCCGCGCTCGCGCAGCAGGGCCGTGTTGGCCCGCGTGGCGGGGTGGTGCCACATCTCCGTGTGCATGGCCGGGGCCAGCACCACAGGGCAGGTGGCCGTGAGCAGCACATTCCCCAGCAGGTCCGGCGCGAGCCCGGCCGCGGTGCGCGCGAGCAGGTCGGCCGTGGCCGGGGCCACCACCACCAGGTCGGCCGAACGGCCCACCCGGACGTGGTTGACCACGTCCACGGCCTCGAACGTGTCTGTCCGCACGGGTCGCCCCGAGAGGGCCTCCCACGTGGGGGCGCCCACGAACTTCAGTGCGCTCGGCGTGGGGACCACGGTGACGCCGTGGCCCGCCTCCGTCATGAGACGCAGCAGGAGGGCGGACTTGTACGCGGCGATGCCGCCGCCGACCCCCAGCACGATCTCCATGGCGGGATCAGGACTCCTGCGCGTCCTCGTCGGCCGGCGCGCCGGCCTCGGGCTCCGCCTGCTCGCCCTCCTCGGCGCGCACGGCCTCGCCCGCCTCGGCGATCTCGGCGGGGTCGCCCACGGGCTGGCCGGCGTCCGAGTGCTCGAGGAGCGAGAAGGGGTCGTCGTCGCCCGGGAGGGAGAAGTCTCCGAAGTCCTCGGCGGCGAGGTCGGCCGCGGGGGTGGGCTCCTGCTCCTCGCGGGAGACCAGCAGGTCCGACTCGATCTCGCGCAGCGAGATGGAGAGGGACTTCTCGTTCAGGGAGGTGTCCACAAGGGGGCCCACGTACTCGAAGAGGCCCTCGTGGAGCTGCGAGTAGTAGGCGTTGATCTGGCGAGCGCGCTTGGCGGCGAAGAGCACCAGGGCGTACTTCGAGTCCACCCGCTCCAGGAGGGAGTCGATGGGCGGGTTGACGATGCCGTCGTACTGTTCGGTCACGAGTTCTCCAGAGTCTGTCGCTGTCTTGACTGGCCCGGTTCCCGCCGGGCGGCGGCCAGGTTCTAGGCCTGGGGCGAACGGCGCTCGGGGTCCAGCCCCATGAGTCTCACCAGTTCATCGGCGGCCCGCTCGACGGTGTCGTTCACGACGACGGCGTCGAACTCGGGTTCCGCGGCGAGCTCCAGTCTAGCCGTATCCAGACGGCGCCGCTGTTCCTCGGGCCCCTCGGTGCCGCGCCCGACGAGCCGGGACACCAGCTCGTCCCAGCTCGGCGGGGCGAGGAACACGAAGGTGGCGTCCGGCATCGACCGCCGCACCTGGCGGGCACCTTGGAGGTCGATCTCGAGGAGCACGTGGCGTCCGGCCGCCACGGCCTCCTCGACGCGGTCCCGCCGCGTGCCGTAGCGGTTGAGCCCGTGCACCACGGCCCACTCGAGCATCTGGTCCCGCTCCACCAGCTCGTCGAACTCCTCGGGCGAGGTGAAGAAGTAGTGCACCCCCTCCTGCTCGCCCGGCCGGGCCGGGCGGGTGGTGGCGGAGACCGAGAGCCAGGCCTGCGGGAAGTGGTCCCGGACGTAGGCGGAGACGGTGCCCTTGCCCACGGCGGTGGGCCCGGCCAGCACGGTCACGCCGGGGCCGGGGGCGACGACGGCGGTCCGCGCGGCGGGGATGGCGGGCACCGGGCCCTGGTCGTTCAGCTCGGTCACTCGCGCTCCTGGGACGGCGGCCGGGCTCACCGCGATACGGCGCTCACCGGTCCGCGACGGGGGTGGGGGTCACCGGCCAATATAGGCGATCAGCGCCTCGCGCTGGCGCCGGCCCAGTCCCCTGAGGCGCCGCGGCGCGGAGATCTCGCACGCCTCCATGACGGTCTGGGCGCGGACCTCCCCCACGCCGGGGAGCGCCTGGAGCAGGTCCACGGTGCGCAGCCGGGCGATCGCCGGATCGGCGTCCGCGCGCTTGAAGACATCATGGAGGGTGACCTCGCCCTCCGCGAACGAGGCCTTCAGCGCGGCACGCGCCTGCCGCGCCTCGAGTGCCTTCGAGCGCGCCTCGGCCCGCTCGGCCGTGCTGAGTTCCCGCAGTGCCATGGGCCGCCCCCTTCTCTGTCGCGCGATGCGCGGCGTCACCGAACCGTTCGAGGTTCAACGGATCGGAGAATCACCGATCTGAGAGGGGAAGATACCACTTCGTGTGGCGTCGGTCACTTGGCGTGCAGGGGTCATCTCATCCACCCAGGTCAGCGCGACTCTGCTCGAGGGAGGCGATCAGGCCCGCCAGGGTCGGCCCCGCCGCGAGGATGCCGCGGGAGGACGTCGCCAGCACCTGCGGCCACGCCGGGCCGAAGCCCGCGCGCATGCCCGCGGCCGTGGCGCCCTGGGCGCCGAAGCCGGGCGCCAGCAACGGGCCGCCCACGTCCTCGAGCCGCATGCCCAGTCGCGCGGCCTCCTCGGCGACGGTCGCCCCGACGACGAGCCCCACGGGCCCCCACTCGCCGGGTGCGGCCAGCCGGGCGTTGAGCTCGGCGGCGGCCTCCGTGATCCGTCGCGCGACGGCGCCGCCCTCCTCCCCCGCGCCCACATGCTGCACGTCGCGACCCTCGGGGTTCGAGGTGAGCGCGAGCACGAACACGCCGCGTCCGGCGGCGTGCGCGGTCTCCGCGGCGGCGGTCAGCGTCCCGAAGCCCAGATACGGGCTCAGGGTCACCGCGTCGGCGGCCAGCGGGGAGGCGTCCTCGAGCCACGCGGCGGCGTAGCCCGCCATCGTGGAGCCGATGTCCCCCCGCTTGGCGTCCGCGATGGTGAGCACGCCCGCGGCCCGGGCCTCGGAGAGGAGCCGCTCGAGGGCCGCGAAGCCGGCCGATCCGTGGCGCTCGTACAGGGCCACCTGGGGCTTCAGGGCCGCGACGCGCGGGCACTCGCCGCCCGCGGCGGCCTCGAGGGCGGTGAGGGAGAAGGACTCCAGGCCCGCGGCCGTGTCCGGCAGCCCCCACGCACGCAGCAGGACGGGATGCGGGTCCACGCCCAGGCACAGCGGCCCGGCCGCCGCCATGGCGTCGGCGAGGCGCCGCCCGAACGGCGTGCGCGAGGCCCGTGCGGCGCACTCCTCGCTCACGCGGACGCCCCGGCGCGCACGGCCTGCTGGAGGCGCTCGTCGTGCTCCTGGAGGGAGGTCACGCTCCACTCGTAGGTGCGCATCGCCTCGATGGCCTGCAGGCACGCCGCGAACTCGGCGACGGTCGTGATCACCGGCACGCCCAGCGAGGTCGCGGCCGCGCGGATCTCGTAGCCGTCCGTGCGGGCGTCGCCGCCCGAGGGCGTGTTGAGCACCAGGTCCACGGTGCCGGCGTGCAGCTGCTCGAGCACCGTGCCCACGCCGTCCTCGCGTCCGGCCTCCGCGATCTTCGCCACGGTCTCCGCGGGGATCCCGTTGCGGCGCAGCACCTCGGCGGTGCCGCCCGTGGACACGACCTGGAAGCCCAGGTCCACGAGGCGCTTGGCCTGCCCGACGACGGCCCGCTTGTCCCGGTTGGCCACCGAGACGAACACGCGGCCCTGGGTGGGCAGCGGGCCGCCCGCGGCGGCCTGGGACTTGGCGAAGGCCGTGTCGAAGTACTTGTCGATGCCCATGACCTCGCCGGTCGAGCGCATCTCCGGGCCGAGCAGCGAGTCGACGACGCGCCCCTCCCTGGTCCGGAAGCGGGTGAAGGGAAGGACGGCCTCCTTGACCGCGACGGACGCGCCCAGGGGGAGCGAGCCGCCGTCGTAGGCCGTGGGCAGGACGCCCGCGTCCTGGAGGTCCGCGATCGAGCGGCCCACGCCGATGAGCGCGGCGGCCTTGGCCAGCTGCACGCCCGTGGCCTTGGACACGAACGGCACCGTGCGGGACGCGCGGGGGTTCGCCTCGATGACGTAGAGGACGTCCGAGGCCAGCGCGAACTGGATGTTGATGAGGCCGCGCACGCCCACGCCCTCGGCGATCAGCCGGGTGGCGCGGTGCACGCGCTCCACCACGTCCGGGCCGAGGGTCACGGGCGGGAGCACGCACGCCGAGTCGCCGGAGTGGATGCCGGCCTCCTCGATGTGCTCCATGACGCCGCCGAGGTAGAGCTCCGTGCCGTCGAACAGCGCGTCGACGTCGATCTCGATCGCGTCCTCGAGGAAGCGGTCCACGAGCATCGGCTTGTCCGGGGTGATCTCGGTCGCGTGCGTCACGTAGTGCGCCAGCGCCTCCTCCGTGTAGACGATCTCCATGCCGCGGCCGCCGAGCACGTAGGACGGGCGGACCAGCACGGGGTAGCCGATCTCGTCCGCCACGCGCTTGGCGTCCTCGAAGGACACCGCGGTGCCGTTCTTCGGGGAGATCAGCCCGGCCGCGTCGAGCACGCGGGCGAACTCCCCGCGGTGCTCGGCGAGGTCGATCGCCGCCGGGGAGGTGCCGAGGACCGGCACGCCGGCGTCGGCGAGCTGCTGGGCGAGCTTGAGCGGGGTCTGGCCGCCGAGCTGGACGAAGACGCCCAGCACGCCGCCGGAGGCCTCCTCCGCCGCGATGACCTCGAGGACGTCCTCGAGGGTGAGCGGCTCGAAGTACAGGCGGTCCGAGATGTCGTAGTCCGTGGAGACGGTCTCGGGGTTGCAGTTGACCATGACGGTCTCGTACCCGGCCTCACGCAGCGCCATGGTGGCGTGCACGCACGAGTAGTCGAACTCGATGCCCTGGCCGATGCGGTTGGGGCCCGAGCCGAGGATGACCACGGACTTCCCCTCGTGCGGGGTCACCTCGGTCTCGAGGTCGTAGGACGAGTAGCGGTAGGGCGTGAACGCCTCGAACTCGGCGGCGCACGTGTCCACGGTCTTGAACACGGGCCGGACGCCGAGGGCGTGGCGGACGCCGCGGACCACGTCGGGGTCCATGTGGCGCAGGCGGCCGATCTGCTCGTCCGAGAAGCCGTGCCGCTTCGCGCGGCGCAGCAGGTCCTCCGTGAGCTGCTCCGCGGTGCGGACCTCGTCGGCGACCTCGTTGACCAGCATGAACTGGTCCAGGAACCACGGGTCGATCGCGGTGGCCTCGAAGGCCTCCTCGAGCGTGGCGCCGGCGTACAGGGCCTGCTGGGTCTGGGCGAGGCGCTGCGTGGTGGCGGTGCGGGCCCGCTCGAGGAGGGCCTTCGGATCCGCGTCCCGGTCGAAGGCGAGCTCGGAGCCCTTCTGCTCGAGGGAGCGCAGCGCCTTCTGGAGCGCCTCCGTGAAGTTGCGGCCGATGGCCATGGCCTCGCCCACGGACTTCATGGTGGTGGTGAGCGTGGGGTCCGCGGCGGGGAACTTCTCGAACGCGAAGCGCGGGACCTTCACCACCACGTAGTCGAGCACCGGCTCGAAGGAGGCGGGCGTCTTGCGGGTGATGTCGTTGGGGATCTCGTCCATCGTGTAGCCCAGGGCCAGCTTCGTGGCGATCTTGGCGATCGCGAAGCCGGTGGCCTTCGAGGCCAGCGCCGAGGAGCGGGACACGCGGGGGTTCATCTCGATGACGACGACGCGGCCGTCCTCCGGGTTCACGGCGAACTGGATGTTGCAGCCGCCCGTGTCCACGCCGACCTCGCGGATGACGTTGATGGAGATGTCGCGCAGCTTCTGGTACTCGCGGTCCGTGAGCGTCATGGCCGGGGCCACGGTGATCGAGTCGCCGGTGTGCACGCCCACGGGGTCGACGTTCTCGATCGAGCAGACCACCACGACGTTGTCGTTGCGGTCGCGCATCATCTCGAGCTCGTACTCCTTCCAGCCGAGGATCGACTCCTCGAGGAGCACCTCGGAGGTCGGGCTGTACTGCAGGCCCTGCCCGCAGATGCGGTGCAGGTCGGCCTCGTCGTAGGCCATGCCGGAGCCGAGCCCGCCCATCGTGAAGGACGGGCGCACCACCACGGGGTACTTCAGGTCCTCGACGGCGGCGAGGGCCTCCTCCATCGTGTGCACGATGTGCGAGCGCGCGGACTCGCCGCCGGAGCGCTCCACGACGCCCTTGAACTTCTCGCGGTTCTCGCCGAGCTCGATCGCGGCGATGTTGGCGCCGATGAGCTCCACGCCGTACCGCTCCAGCACGCCGTCCCTGTCGAGGGCGATCGCGGTGTTCAGCGCGGTCTGCCCGCCCAGGGTGGGCAGGACGGCGTCCGGACGCTCCTTCTCGATGATCTTGGCGACCACCTCGGGCGTGATGGGCTCGACGTAGGTGGCGTCGGCCAGCTCGGGGTCGGTCATGATCGTGGCCGGGTTGGAGTTGACGAGGACCACGCGGATCCCCTCCTCCTTGAGCACGCGGATGGCCTGCGTGCCGGAGTAGTCGAACTCCGCTGCCTGGCCGATCACGATGGGACCGGAGCCGATGACCAGGACGGACTTCAGGTCGGTGCGCTTGGGCATGGATCAGGCTCCTTCGGGGGTGGCGGACGGGGTGGCCGCGGCCGGCGCGCCGGCGGAGCGGCGCTCGGCGAGCATGGCGGCGAAGCGGTCGAACAGGCCCAGCGAGTCGTGCGGACCCGCGGCGGCCTCGGGGTGGAACTGCACGGAGAACGCGGGCCGGTCGACCAGGCGCAGCCCCTCCACGACGTCGTCGTTGAGGGACCAGTGGGAGACCTCGACGCGGCCGTAGCGGGCCTCGGGGGCCTGAACGACCTCGCCGATGGGCGCGTCGACGGCGAAGCCGTGGTTCTGCGAGGTGATCTCCACGCGGCCGGTGGCCTTGTCCATGACGGGCTGGTTGGGGCCGCGGTGGCCGAACGGCAGCTTGTAGGTGCCGAAGCCCAGGGCGCGGCCGAAGATCTGGTTGCCGAAGCAGATGCCGAAGTAGGGCAGCTCCGCGTCCAGCACCCGGCGCAGGGTCTCCACCTGCGCGTCGGCGGTGGCGGGGTCGCCGGGACCGTTGGAGAGGAACACGCCGTCCGGCTCGACCGCCTGGATCTCGGCGAAGCCGGCGGTGGCGGGCAGCACGTGCACGCGGATGCCGCGAGCGGCCAGGTGGCGAGGGGTGGCGGCCTTGATGCCGAGGTCGAGGGCGGCGACCGTGGCGATCGGCTCCCCCTCCCAGCCGTGGTCGGCGGGCTCGACGACGTAGCCGGACTCCGCCGTGACCGTCTCGGCGAGGCACGCGCCCTCCATGGCCGGGGCAGCGCGGACCTCGGCGAGCAGCTCCGCCTCGGGGCGCTGCGCGTCCGCACCGGAGAAGATGCCGGCGCGCATGGCGCCCGAACTGCGCAGCAGGCGCGTGATCGCCCGGGTGTCCACGCCCTGGATGCCGACGATCCCCTGCGCCGTGAGCTCCTCGTCGAGGGAGCGCTCGGCACGCCAGTTGGAGGGGCGGCGGGCGGCGTCGCGCACCACGTAGCCGGCCACCCACATGGCGCGGGACTCGCGGTCCTCGTCGTTGACGCCGGTGTTGCCGATGTGCGGAGCGGTCTGGACCACGATCTGGCGGGCGTAGGAGGGGTCGGTCAGGGTCTCCTGGTAGCCGGTCATGCCGGTGGTGAAGACGGCCTCGCCGAGGGTGGTGCCGCGCGCGCCGTAGGCCCGGCCCCGGTGCACGGAGCCGTCCTCGAGGACGAGGAGGGCGCGGTCGTCGGTGCCGGCGGCGGTGCCGGGGGTCGGGGTGCTCATCGGGGGTTCTCCTGTCCTGCGGGGTCCGCGGTGGCGGTCCGGGCGCGGTCGATGATGGTCTGGAGCGCGTCGACGACGCGGTGGCGGTCCTCGGGGCGCTGCGGGCGGAAGGCCGAGGTGAGGGCGGCGTCGCCGAGGCGCCAGCCCCACGCGGCGAGCCCGCCCGGCTCGGTGAACTTGCCGGCGATCCCGGCGGAGTGCCCGACGGAGGTGAGATCGGAGGCCGGCACGAACAGGGCGTCCATCCCGGGGCGCAGGACCAGCAGGCCGGGGTGGGCGCCGGCGGCGTGCACCTCGAGGCGGGCCCTCGAGCGCAGGCCGAGGCCGTGCACGGCCACGCGGTCCAGGCGGCTCTCCTCCCGCACCGTGCCCACGTACATCCCCTCGACGGCGAGGGCCGGCTCCTGCTCGTACAGCGCGGCGGGGGCGGCGGCCGGAGCGGGGATGCCGGACTGGGCGCGGCGCCGGGAGCGCCACCCCCATGCCAGCAGCGCGAGGATCACGGCGATCGTCAGGAGCGTCGCCACGACGATGGGCAGCCACACGCCGCTGTAGTCCTTCCCCGGGGCCGCCGGGGGCACGGGACGCGCGGCGAGCACACCCTCCAGGCGCGCGAGGGCGTCGAAGCGCGGCCCGGTCACCGGCTCGCCTCGCCGGTCTCGGCGGCCGCGGGATGGCGGTAGGGCGTGGCGGGGGCGCCGTCGGCGACCACGCGGTGCCCGCGGTAGAGGGTGTGCACGGTGGCGCCCGGCAGCTCCATGCCGCGGTACGGGCTGTTGCGCGAGCGCGTCAGGTGGGCCTCGGGGTCCACGGTGCGGCGCACCGAGGGGTCCCACACCACCAGGTTCGCGACCGCGCCGACGCGCGGGGCGCCGTCGTCCCCCGCCTGGCCCTGGTCGGTGAGGCCCGCGATGCGGGCCGGGTTCACGGAGAGCACGCGGGCCACGCCGGCCCAGTCGAGCAGCCCCGTCTCCACCATGGCCTGCTGCACCACGGGCAGGGCGGTCTCCAGGCCCGTCATGCCCATCGCGGCGACCGTCCACTCGCACTGCTTCGTCTCGGGCGTGTGCGGGGCGTGGTCGGTGCCGACGGTGTCGATCGTGCCGTCGGCCAGGGCCTCGCGCAGCGCCATGACATCGGCCTCGCGGCGCAGCGGCGGGTTCACCTTGTACACCGGGTCGTACGAGCGCACGAGCTCCTCGGTGAGGAGGAGGTGGTGCGGGGTGACCTCCGCGGTGACACGCACGCCCTGCTCCTTGGCCCAGCGGATGAGGCGCACGGAGCCCTCGGTGGAGACGTGGCAGACGTGCAGGCGGGAGTCCACGTGCTGGGCGAGCAGCACGTCGCGGGCGATGATCGCCTCCTCGGCCACGGCGGGCCAGCCGGGCAGGCCGAGGATCCCGGAGAGCTCGGACTCGTTCATCTGGGCGCCGGCGGTGAGCTTGGGCTCCTGGGCGTGCTGGGCCACGAACCCGCCGAAGGACTTCACGTACTCGAGCGCGCGGCGCATGAGCACGGCGTCGTGCACGCACATGCCGTCGTCGGAGAACATCCGCACGCGGGCCTGGGAGTCGGCCATCGCGCCGAGGTCGGCGAGGGCCTCGCCGGCCAGGCCCACGGTCACGGCGCCCACGGGGTGCACGTCGCACCAGCCGGCGTCGCGGCCCAGGCGCCAGACCTGCTCGACGACGCCCGCGGTGTCCGCGGTGGGGGTCGAGTTGGCCATGGCGTGCACGGAGGTGAAGCCGCCCATCGCGGCGGCGCGGGTGCCGGTCTCCACGGTCTCCGCGTCCTCCTTGCCGGGCTGACGCAGGTGGGTGTGGAGGTCCACGAGCCCGGGCAGGACGATCAGGCCGGTGCAGTCGAGCACCTCGGCGGCGCCGGCGGCCGGGTGGGCGGACGCGTCCGGGCCGACGGCGGCGACCAGGCCGTCCGCCACGAGGACGTCGGCGCTCTCCCCGGAGGCGAGGGCGGCGCCGCGCAGCAGCACGGGGGCGGGGCGGGTGACGGGAGCGCTCACGGGCGGACCTCCTGGAGGGGCTGGGCGGGCGCGGCGGAGGGCCGGCCGGGATCGTCGTGGTTGAGGACCAGGTGCAGGACGGCCATGCGCACGGACACGCCGTTGGCCACCTGCTCGAGGGCCGTGTTGCGGGGCGAGTCGGCCGCCGCGGGGCAGATCTCGAGGCCCCGGTTCATCGGCCCCGGGTGCATCACGAGCGGCTGCGCGAGGCGGCCGCCGCGCTGGGCGGAGAGCCGCGCGAACCGGTCCGCGGTCAGGCCCCACGAACGGGTGTACTCCCCCGCGGACGGGAAGAACGCGCCGCCCATGCGCTCGGCCTGCACGCGCAGCATCATGACGGCGTCGGGGGCGGCGGCGAGGGCCTCGTCCAGCGAGTAGGTGACGCGGCACGGCCACGCGTCCACGCCGACGGGCAGGAGGGTGGGCGGCGCGGCGAGGGTGACCTCCGCCCCCAGCGTGGTCAGGAGCCAGACGTTGGAGCGGGCCACGCGGGAGTGCAGGATGTCCCCCACGATCACCACGTGCATGCCGGCCAGGTCGGTGCCCGTGGGCGACGCGCCGGTCTCGGCGGCCAGGTGGCGGCGCAGCGTGAAGGCGTCCAGCAGCGCCTGCGTGGGGTGCTCGTGGGTGCCGTCGCCGGCGTTCACCACGGCCGAGCCGACCCAGCCGGAGTCGGCCAGCTGACGGGCCGCGCCGGAGGACCAGTGGCGCATGACGATCGCGTCCGCGCCGATCGCCTCGAGCGTCTGGACGGTGTCCTTGAGGGACTCGCCCTTGGAGACGGAGGAGCCCTTCGCGGAGAAGTTGATCACGTCCGCCGAGAGGCGCTTGGCGGCCGCCTCGAAGGAGATGCGCGTCCGGGTGGAGTCCTCGAAGAAGAGGTTCACCACGGTGCGGCCGCGCAGGGCGGGCAGCTTCTTGACCTCGCGCTCGTTGACGGCCGCCATCTCCTCGGCGGTGTCCAGCACGGCGAGGGCGTCTGCGCGGCTGAGGTCGGCGGTGGAGAGCAGGTGGCGCACGGCTCAGGCCTCCGTGCCGGCGGGCGCGGACGGGGCGTCGGCGATGCTCACGGTGTCTTCGACGACCTCCCCGGTGCCCGCGGGGCCGTCCACCTCCGTGAGGCGGACCTGCACGCGCTCGGCGGTGGAGGTCGGAAGGTTCTTTCCCACGAAGTCCGCCCGGATCGGCAGCTCGCGGTGCCCGCGGTCCACGAGGACGGCGAGCCGGACGGCGGCGGGGCGGCCCAGGTCGGCGATCGCGTCGAGCGCGGCGCGGACGGTGCGCCCGGAGAAGAGGACGTCGTCCACGAGCACGACGACGGCGTCGTCGAGGGGGTGGGCGGGCAGGCGCGTGGGGGCCGGGGTGCGGGCGGCGCTGCGGCGCAGGTCGTCCCGGTACAGGGTGACGTCCACATCGCCGACGCAGGCCTCGGGGTCGAAGCCCGGGTCGATGCGGTGCAGCACCGCGCCCAGGCGGTGCGCCAGCGGGACGCCGCGGCGCGGGATCCCCATCAGCACGAGGGAGTCCGCGCCCTTGTTGGACTCGAGGATCTCATGGGCGATCCGGGTCAGGGCCCGGTCGATCTCGGCCGCGGTCAGCACGGTCCGGGCAGCACGAGGTGCGGTGGGAGCTCGTCCCATCCGGCGCCTCCTTCCCCGCCTCACAGGACGGTCGTTAAAGGATGCGAAAGGGGTGTGTCCGACGGTCGGGGGCACCGTCCGCGGGCGAGTCCGACTCTACCAGTGGGGCCCGCGCGGGACGCCGGATGACGGCCCGCGCGGGCCTCGCGTCGGGTGTGATCCGCGTCCCGCTCAGGCGAGCAGCGTCGGCTTCACCTGCTGGAGACGGCCGAGGAGGCCGTTGACGAACTCCGGGGAGTCGTCCGTGGAGAGCTGCGCGGCCAGGGCCACCGCCTCGGACACGGCGACGGCGTCCGGCACGTCGTCCTGGAACAGCAGCTCCCACGCGCCCACGCGCAGGATCGCGCGGTCCACGGCGGGCATGCGGTCCAGGCTCCAGCCGCGGGAGTACGAGGTCAGGGCCTCGTCCAGGCGCTCCTGGTCGGCGATGACGCCCTCGACGAGCAGCTGCGTGTAGGCGTTCACCTGCAGGTCGGTCTGGGAGCGCCGGGTCTCGATGCCCTGGAGCACGGTGGTCCCGCGCTGCTCGGCCTCGAAGAGGATCTCCACCGCCCGCTGCCGGGAGCGGCTGCGCGCCGTGGTCCCCCGCTTGGCGCCGGGGGCGGAGGCGGCATCAGTCATTGACGCGGCCCAGGTAGTCGCCGTTGCGGGTGTCCACCTTGACGCGGGTGCCCTGCTCCACGAACAGCGGGACCTGGATCTCGGCACCGGTCTCCACGGTGGCGGGCTTGGTGCCCGCGGAGGAGCGGTCGCCCTGCAGGCCCGGCTCGGTGTAGGTGATCTCCAGGACCACGGACGCCGGCATCTCGAGGTACAGCGGGGTGCCCTCGTTGAGGGCGATGACCACCTGGGTGTTCTCGAGCATGTACTTCGCGGCGTCGCCCACCACGGCGGCCGGGACGGTGATCTGGTCGTAGGTCTTCGTGTCCATGAACACGTAGTCCGCGCCGTCCTGGTACAGGTACTGGTAGTCCGAGCGGTCCACGATGGCGAACTCCACCTTGGTGCCCGCGTTGAAGGTCTTGTCCACGACCTTGCCGCTGGTGATGTTGCGCATCTTGGTGCGCACGAACGCCCCGCCCTTGCCGGGCTTCACGTGCTGGAACTCGATGACGTTCCAGAGCTGGCCCTCCAGCTTCAGGACGGAGCCGTTCTTGATGTCATTGGTCGTTGCCACGAAGGTCTCCCGGTGCCTGGGGCGGGCGCGCAGCGGCCCGCCGGTCTTCTCAGTCGTTGATTGCGCGTGCCAGTCTACGCAGTGCACGCCCCCGGCCCGTCCTGCAGGAGGGACCGGGCCGCCTCACTCCGCGATCTCCTGGTACGCCGCGAAGAGCAGCGAGGCGTCCGGGACGTCCACCGTCACGGGGCTGGCCAGCCCGTCGAGCAGAACGAAGCGCAGCTGGTCCCCGCGGTTCTTCTTGTCCCGGCGGATGCCCTCGAGGAGGGTCTGCCAGCGGTCGCCGCGGTAGGACACCGGCAGGCCCAGGGACTGCAGCACGGCCCAGTGGCGGTCCGCGGTGGCGTCGTCCAGCCGGCCCAGGGAGCGGGCCAGCTCGGCCGCGAACACGAGGCCGACGGACACGGCTGCGCCGTGGCGCCACTGGTAGCGCTCGGCGTGCTCGATCGCGTGGCCCATGGTGTGCCCGTAGTTGAGGGCCTCCCGCGGACCGGACTCGCGCAGGTCCCGGGAGACCACCTCGGCCTTGACCCGGATGGCGCGCTCGATCAGCTCCCGCAGGCGCGGCGAGTGGGGGTTCTGCGCCTGGGCCGGGTCCTCCTCGATCAGCTCGAGGATCGCCGGGTCCGCGATGAACCCGCACTTGACCACCTCGGCCAGGCCCGAGATGAGCTCGTTGGCCGGCAGCGTCAGGAGGGTGTCGAGGTCCGCCAGCACGCCGGCGGGCGAGTGGAACGCGCCCACGAGGTTCTTGCCCTCGGCGGTGTTGATGCCGGTCTTGCCGCCCACGGCGGCGTCCACCATGCCCAGCAGGGTGGTGGGCATGTGCACCACGCGCACGCCGCGCAGCCACGTCGCGGCCACGAAGCCCGCCAGGTCGGAGACGGCGCCGCCGCCCACGGAGACGATCGCGTCCGAGCGGGTGAAGTCGTTCTGGCCCAGGACCTGCCAGCAGAAGCCCGCCACCTGGAGGTGCTTGCCCTCCTCGGCATCCGGGATCTCCGCGGTCAGGGCCGTGAGGCCGCTGGCCTCGAGGTCCGTCTTCACGACGTCGCCCGTCGCCCGCAGGGCGCGGGGGTGGACCACCAGCACCCGCTGCACGCCGGGGCCCAGGATGTCGGGCAGGCGAGCGAGCAGGCCACGGCCCACGACGACGTCGTAGCCGCCCTGGGCGGCGTTCTCGTGGCCGCCGCCCACCGGGATGACGGTGGCGTCCTCGGGGCGGTCGGCGCCGGGGGCGTCGGCCCCCGGCTCACCGGCGGGATCGAGCTCGGACGGGTCCGGATGTCGCTCGGTCATGGGTGGGTCTCATTCCTTCAGCGGGGGCAGATCCCCTCCACGATACGCCAGGCGAGCTCGCGGGCCGGATCTGACGTGGTGTCCACCACGAGGTCGGCGACCTCGTGGTAGAGGGGATCGCGCTCCGCGAGGATCCGGCTCCACGTGCCGGCCGGGTCCCCCGCGAGCACGGGGCGCCCGGCACCGCTGTCGAGCCGGCGCAGCGCCTCGGCCTCCGTCACGCGCAGGTACACGACCGCGACCTCGGGGCGGGAGAGCAGCGACCGCGTCCCGGGCGAGAGCACGGCGCCGCCGCCGCTGGCCAGGACGCACGGCACGGCGCGGCTCAGGACGTGCTCGATCACCCGTGCCTCCTCGGCCCGGAACGCCCGCTCGCCGTGCTCGGCGAAGAAGGCGGGGATGGGTCCGTGGACCTGCACGAGGAGGTCGTCGGAGTCCACGAACGCCAGCCCCGTGGCCTCGGCCAGGGCGCGCCCGACGGTGGTCTTCCCCGCGCCCATGGGCCCCACGAGCACGAGGCCGCGCCGCGTGCCGGCGTCCTCCCCCGCCCTGGCCGACGCGGCAAGCCGCGCCTCGAGGGCGCCGGCCATCGCGTCCCACGGCCGAGCCGTGCAGGGCCCCGGGACGGGGTGGGTCGCCGGGCAGGCGGCCGTCACGGCGCGGGCCTCACGGCAGGGGGTCGCCCATGGGGCCGTCGGCGGGGGCGTCCCCCGCAGGCTCGGGCAGCGCGGGGATCGCGGCCGTGAAGGCCTCCAGGTTGCGCCGGGTCTCCCCGAGCGAGTCGCCGCCGAACTTCTCCATCACGGCATCGGCCAGCACGAGCGCGACCATGGCCTCGGCGACGATGCCCGCGGCGGGCACCGCCGCGACGTCCGAGCGCTGGTGATGCGCCGTGGTCGCGTCGCCGGTGGCCACGTCCACGGTCGGCAGCGCGCGCGGGACGGTGGCGATGGGCTTCATCGCCGCGCTCACGCGCAGCACCTCGCCCGTGGACATGCCGGCCTCGATGCCGCCGGCGCGGTCGCTCGTGCGACGCGGTCGGCCGCCGTCGCCGCGGGCGATCCCGTCATGGGCCGCCGAGCCGCGGCGGGAGGCGGTGGCGAAGCCGTCGCCCACCTGGACGCCCTTGATGGCCTGGATGCCCATGAGGGCGCCGGCCAGACGCGCGTCGAGCCGGCGGTCCCCGTGCACGTGCGAGCCGAGGCCGATCGGCACGCCATAGGCCAGGACCTCCACGACGCCGCCGAGGGTCTCCCCCTCCTTGTGCGCCGCGTCCACCTCGGCCACCATCGCGGCCGAGGTCTCCGGGTCGAGGCAGCGGACGGGGTCGGCGTCGAGCCGGGCCTCGTCCTCGGGCACGGGGAAGGCGTGGTCCGCGGGCAGGGTGGCCGCTCCGAACGCGACGGTGTGCGAGACGATCCGCACGCCGAGCTCGGCGAGGAACGAGCGGGCCACGGTGCCGAGGGCCACGCGCGCGGCGGTCTCGCGGGCCGAGGCGCGCTCCAGCAGGGGGCGGGCGTCGTCGAAGCCGTACTTCTGCATACCGGTGAGGTCGGCGTGGCCGGGACGCGGGCGGGTCAGCTTCGCGTTGCGCGCGAGCCCCGCGAGCTCCTCGGCCGGCACGGGATCGGCCGCCATCACCTTCTCCCACTTGGGCCACTCGGTGTTGGCCACCTGGATCGCCACGGGCGAGCCCAGCGTCAGGCCGTGCCGCACGCCGCCGAGCACGGTGACGGCGTCCTGCTCGAACGACATCCGCGCGCCGCGGCCGTAGCCGAGGCGACGGCGCGCGAGCGCGTCCGCGATCGCCTCCGTCGTCACCGGGATCCCGGCGGGGAGACCTTCGAGGATTCCTGTCAGGGCGGGGCCGTGAGACTCTCCCGCTGTCAACCAGCGCACCATGCCGACGATCCTCTCACGCAGGCGGGGCGCCGCCGCCGGATGTGACCGGCGGCGTCGCCCGCGGGCCGTGCCGGCGGCGGGTCAGGCCCCGGCCACGCCGAGTGCCCGGGCGGCCGCGGCCGTCACCGCGGCCCAGTCCGGCTCCGGCGCACCGGCCTCCCGGCGGGGCCGACCGGTGAAGAGGCGCACCTGCTCCACGCCCTGGTGCAGCAGCATCGCGACGCCGGACACGACCGCCCCTCCGTGGCCGGACCACGCGTGGGCGAGGGCGGAGGGCCACGGGTCGTACGCGGCGTCCAGCAGGGGCGGCAGCGCCCCGCCCTCGGGGAGGCACGGGGCGAGGGGGTCGGCGGCGCGGGGCGGCAGGGTGGCGACGAGCGCGCGCAGGTCCGGGGCCAGGGCCAGGAGCTCGGCCTGTGCCATGACCTCCACCCTGAGTCCGAGCCCGGCCGCGAGGTCTGCGACGTCCGCGGCGCGGGACGGCTCCCGCACGCCGAACGCGACGGCGTCGGCGCCGAGCTGCCACGCGGCCAGCACGGCGGCGGCCGCGGTGCCGCCGTTGCCGAGCACACCCATGGCACCGCCGCGGGCGGCGGGGTCCAGCCCAGCGGTGCGCAGGGCACCGACCACGCCGTCGACGTCCGTGTTGTGGGCCAGCAGGGCGCCCGGATGGTCCGGGTGGTCGCGCACGAGCGTGTTCGCCACGCCCAGCAGGCGCACCCGGTCCGTCAGGACGTCGGCCTCGGAGACCACCGCCGTCTTGAGCGGCATGGTGACGGAGACGCCCAGCCAGTCCTCCCCGGGGTCGGCGACGCCGGATCCCGTCGCCCCGGAGGCCCTCCCGAGGCGGTCCCGCACGAAGGCGGGCAGCCCGTCCGGGCCGAGGTCGTGGCGGTCGTAGACCACGGGCAGGCCGAGGGCCGCGTAGGCGGCCCCGTGCAGCGTCGGGGAGAGCGAGTGCGCGATCGGGCGGCCCAACACGCCGGCGCGCAGGCGGACCCCCGGGGGCGCCGGGGCGGCGCTCACCCGCACACGTCCGGGTTGGAGGCGCAGTACTTCTGGAACTCGCGCTGGTGGGCGCGGTGCTCCTCGTACGTCTTCGAGAACTCGGTGTGCCCCGTGGCGATGTCGGTGGTCACCCAGTAGTAGTCCTCGGACGGCTCGGGGTGCACGGCGGCCTCCACCGCGGCGTCGGAGGGCATGCCGATCGGCCCCGGCGGCAGGCCCCGGTGCTGGTAGGTGTTGTAGGGGTTGGACTCGTCGGCGCGCTGGGCCTTGGTGAACTGGAGGCTGCGCGCCCCAAGCCCGTAGTTGACGGCCGAGTCGATCTGCAGCAGGCCGTGGGTCTCCGTGTTGTCCGGCGCGAGCCGGTTCTCGATGATGCCCGCGACCCGCGCGTAGTCCCGTGGCAGGGCCTCGGCCTCGAGGAGGGAGGCCAGGGTGACCACGCGCATCCGCTCGTCGGCGTCGCTCACCCCCTGCTCGTCGAGGAACTCGAGGCGCGGGCGCACGAGCCTGTCCAGGATCTGCTCCGGCGTCGAGTCCACGGAGATCCGGTACTCCCCCGGGTCGAGCCACCCCTCGAGCGAGTCGGCCCCCTCGGGGACGCCGTACCGCTGCGGATCGCTGGCCGCGGCGTCGAACTCCTCGCGGGAGTGGCCCGTGGACTCCACGAGGGCGTCCAGCGTCTCTGTGAGCCACTGGCCGCGGTTGACGAGCACGTAGTGCACGGCGCCCTGGTCCCGGCCCTGCAGCACGGCGAGGGCGTCGGCGGCGGGCATGCGCTCGCGCAGCACGAAGTCGCCGGCACCGATGGGCCGTTCGCCCGACTCCTCGGCCTCGCGCCGCAGCGCCGAGGCCGAGCCGACGATGCCCTTCTCGTCCAGGCGCTCCGCCACGGACTGCAGGGACTCCCCCGGGCGGACGGTGAACGTGACCTCCTCGCCCGAGGCCTCGGCGTGGTCCGCCCCGGCGAGCATGGAGCGCAGCGCCAGTGCGGCCACGACCACGAGGGCCGCCGCCACGGCGAGCAGGACCACCCGGCCGCGGCGCCGCCGGTCCCCCCGTCCCGTGCCGGCCGCGCGGGCCGAGCCGGTCATGACGGGGCGCCGTGCGGTGCCGCCGACGACGGAGGGGCCCGCGGCGCGCGACCCCCGCCCGCGATCCACGGCTCCAGCCCGGCGCGGGGAGCGTCCGGCGCGCAGCCGTCCCAGCGTGCCCGCGAGGGCGCCCCCGCGGACCGGCGGCGGGGCGGGCGCGGGCTCCGGCTCGCCGGGCTCCTCGGCGTCCGAGAGGTCCGCGGTGAGGTCCTCGTGCTCCACGAAGCCGAACACGTCGAGGTCGTCGTCCTCCGGGTCGTGGTCGTAGCCCCGGCGTGTCTCGTTCACGGCGTCTCCTCCGTCGTGGCCGGCTGCCCGGCCCAGGCGCCCGTGCGGCGCTGCTCGTCGATGGCCGCCTGCAGGATGGCGACGGCCGCCGCCTGGTCGATCACCGACCGGCTGTCCTTCACGGTGCGGCCGGCGCTGCGCAGGCCCGCCTGGGCTGTGACCGTGGAGAGGCGCTCGTCCACGAGGTGGACGGGGACCGGACGGCCCGCGGCGCCGAGGGCGCGCTCGAGGCGCGCCGCGTAGTCGAGGGCGTCCTGCGTGGACGGCGTGTGCTCCCCGCGCAGGTTGACCGGCAGCCCCACATACACCACCACGGCCTCGTGCTCGTCCACGTGGCGCACGAGCTCGCCGAGGTCACGGCCGTGCCTCGCGTCCCGCCGCAGCGTGGCCACGGGGGTGGCGAGGAGGCCGTCCGGGTCGGACGAGGCGACGCCGACGCGCGCGCGGCCGACGTCCACCCCGATCGCGCGCCCGCGGCGCACCTCCCACGAGCTCACGCCGCGGCCACCGCCGCCCGCACGGCGTCGAGGGCCGCGGCCACGGCGGAGGCGTCCTGACCGCCGCCCTGGGCCACGTCGTCCTTGCCGCCGCCCCCGCCGCCGAGCACGCGCGTGGCGGTCTTGACCATGGCGCCGGCCTTGAGGCCCGCCGCGCGGGCGGCCTCGTTGGTGGCGACGACGACGAGCGGGCGTCCCTTCGCCTCACCGGTGAGCGCCACGAGCACGGGGGTGCCGGCCGCGTTGCCGCCGGCGGACTCGATGCGCGAGCGCAGGTCGAGCACGAGGGTGCGCAGCTGGTCGCCCGCCACCTCGCCGGCGTGGTGGGTGAGGACCCGCACCGCCGTGCCGGCCGTCGTCGTGACGTCCTGCGCGCCCGCGGCGAGCTGGCCCGCCTGCGCCTGCAGCTGCTTCGCCTGGAGGTCGGCGATCTGCTTCTCGGCCGCCTTGAGGCGGTCCATCGTGGCGGAGATGCGGTCCTTGAGCTGGTCGGCCGGGGCCTTGAACATCTCCGAGAGGTCCGAGACGAGGGTGCGCTCGGTGGCCAGGTGGCGGAAGGAGTCCAGGCCCACGAGCGCCTCGACGCGGCGGTTGCCCGAGCCGACCGACTGCTCGCCGAGCAGGGTCAGGGAGCCGATCTGCGCGGTGCGGCCCACGTGGGTGCCGCCGCACAGCTCGCGGGACCAGGCGCCGTCGATCTCGACGACGCGCACGCGGTCCCCGTACTTCTCGCCGAAGAGGCTCATGGCGCCGAGCGCGCGGGCCTCCTCGATGCCCATCTCCTGGGTGAGGACCTGGTGGTCGTCCCGGATGGCGATGTTGACGACGTCCTCGATCTCCGAGCGTGCGCCCGCCGAGACGGACTCCCCCCAGCGGAAGTCGAAGCGCAGGTAGCCCTCCTTGTTGAAGGAGCCGGACTGCGTGGCGTCGGGGCCCAGGACCTGGTGCAGGGCGGCGTGCACGAGGTGCGTGCCCGAGTGCGCCTTCTCGCCGTCGAGGCGGCGCTGCAGGTCGATCTGGCCGAGCGCCTCGGCGCCCACGGGCACCTCGCCCTCGAGCACCCTGACCCTGTGCACCGAGAGGCCGTTGACGGGCGCCTGGACGTCGAGGACCTCGAGGCGGAAGCCGTCGCCGGTGATGAGGCCGGTGTCGGCCGCCTGGCCGCCGGACTCGGCGTAGAACGGGGTGGCGTCCAGGACCAGCTCGAGCTCGGTGCCCGCTGCCGCCGAGGGGACCTCGGCCCCGTCGGAGAGCAGCCCGCGGATCACGGACTCGGTGGTGTGCTCGGTGTAGCCGGTGAAGTGGGTCTGGCCCTCGGAGCGCAGGCGCTGGTACACGGCGGTGTCCGTGTGGCCGGACTTCTTGGCCTTGGCGTCCGCGCGGGCGCGGTCGCGCTGCTCGGTCATCAGGGTGCGGAAGCCCGCCTCGTCGACGGCGACGCCGGCCTCCTCGGCGATCTCGAGGGTCAGCTCGATCGGGAAGCCGTAGGTGTCGTGCAGCTCGAAGGCGTCCGCGCCCCCGATGCCCGTCCCGCCCGTCTTCGCGGCGCCGACGGCGGCGTCCAGGCGCGCGGTGCCCGCGGCGATGGTGCGCAGGAACGCCTTCTCCTCGGCGTAGGCGATGCGGGAGATGCGGTCGAACTCGTCCGCCACCACCGGGTAGACGCCCTTCATGGCATCGCGGGAGACGGGCAGCAGCTCGGGGAGCACGGGCTCGGTGACGCCCATCAGGCGCAGGGCGCGGACCACGCGGCGGATGAGGCGGCGCAGCACGTAGCCGCGGCCCTCATTGCCCGGGCCAACGCCGTCGCCGATCAGCATGAGGGAGGAGCGCACGTGGTCGGCCACCATGCGCAGGCGCACGTCGTCCTCGTAGTGCGGGTCCGCGGGATCCTCGGTGGAGGTGTAGTCCCGGCCGGCCAGCTGCGCGGCGCGGTCCAGCACGGGGCGGACCTGGTCCGTCTCGTACATGTTCTCCACGCCCTGGAGGATCATCGCGAGGCGCTCGAGGCCGAGGCCGGTGTCGATGTTCTTGTTCTGCAGCTCGCCGGCCACGTCGAAGTCGTCCTTCGAGCGCACCGCGGAGAGCCGGTACTGCATGAACACGAGGTTCCAGATCTCGATGTAGCGGGTGTCGTCCGCCTCCGGGCCGCCCTCGGCGCCGTACGCGGGGCCGCGGTCGTAGAAGATCTCGGAGCACGGGCCGCCGGGGCCGGGCTGGCCCGTGTTCCAGTAGTTGTCGTCCTTGCCCATGCGCTGGATGCGCTCGACGGGGACACCGACCTCCTCGCGCCAGATGCGGGCGGCCTCGTCGTCCTCCTCGTACACCGTGACCCACAGCCGGTCCGGGTCCAGGCCGAAGCCGCCGTCGTCGACGGAGGAGGTCAGGAGCTCCCAGGCCAGGGGGATGGCCTTCTCCTTGAAGTAGTCGCCGAAGGAGAAGTTGCCGCACATCTGGAAGAACGTGCCGTGGCGGACGGTCTTGCCGACCTCCTCGATGTCCGCGGTGCGGATGCACTTCTGCACGGACACGGCGCGCGGCGCCGGCGGAGTCTGCTCGCCCAGGAAGTAGGGGATGAAGGGCACCATGCCGGCCACGGTGAAGAGCAGCGACGGGTCCGGGGACACCAGCGAGGCCGAGGGCACCGGGCGGTGGCCCTGCTGCTCGAAGTAGGCCGTCCAGCGGCGTGCGATCTCCTGCGACTTCATGCGGTGGGGTCCTTCGAGATGGTGGTGGTGGACGGGGAGGCGGTGGTGCGGGGCGCACGTGCGGGCGGCGCGGACGACGACGGCGTGTCCAGCGTCTCCCCCGCGATGAC
This sequence comes from Micrococcus antarcticus, assembly GCF_044872765.1. Taxonomy (NCBI): domain Bacteria; kingdom Bacillati; phylum Actinomycetota; class Actinomycetes; order Micrococcales; family Micrococcaceae; genus Micrococcus; species Micrococcus antarcticus. The sequence continues at coordinate 615,721 of NZ_CP085253.1, forward strand.
GGTGGCGCGCGTGGCGAGGGCGGAGACCCACGGCGGGGCGTCCGTCTTGAGGCGCTCGGTGAAGCGGTTCATGCCCTCGGCGAGGGCCGTGGCCGCGGCGTCGCCGGCCGCCTGGCCGAGGTCCTGGGCGATCGTGTCCGGGTCGATCCCGGCGCGCTGGGCGAAGCGGCGCCCCAGGTCGGGGGCGCCGTGCGCGGCGGAGGGGCGGGCGGCGTCGGGCTCGACGAGCGGGCCGAACGCGCGGTGGGCGTACCACCCCGCGGCGGAGCCGGCGGTCAACAGCAGCAGTGAGCGGAGCATGGCTGGCCCTCCTTCGGGAGCGTGCGGATACCGGGTTCACCTTACCGGGACGCGCGGACGGAGCCGGGGACGCCGCAGGCCCGGCACCTCGACGAGGTGACCGGGCCTGCGGGACGCGCGCGGCGTCGTCGTCCGGGACGGGTCCCGGAGGAGAGGGATCAGCGCGCGTAGTACTCGACCACGAGCTGCTCCTCGCAGGTCACGGGGACCTCGGAGCGCTTGGGGCGACGGGAGAGGGTGGCCTGGAGCCTCTCGATCTCCACGGTCAGGTAGCCCGGGGTGGTGGGCAGGACCTGCTGGTGGGCGCCGGCGGCGGCCAGCTGGAAGGGGACCATCTTCTCGGAGCGCTCGTGCACGTGGATCATCTGGCCCGGCTTCACGCGGAAGGAGGGGATGTCGACGCGCTTGCCGTCCACCATGATGTGGCGGTGCACGACGAGCTGGCGGGCGGCCTGGATGGTGCGGGCGAAGCCGGAGCGCAGCACGAGGGCGTCGAGGCGCATCTCGAGGAGCTCGACCAGGTTCTCACCGGTCAGGCCGGCGGTGCGCTTGGCCTCCTCGAAGTAGCGGCGCATCTGGGCCTCGCGGATGTTGTACTGCGCGCGCAGACGCTGCTTCTCCTTCAGGCGCACCGCGTAGTCCGAGTCCTGCTTCTTGCGGGCGCGGCCGTGCTGACCGGGGCCGTACGGACGGCGCTCCATGTACTTCTCGGCCTTGGGGGTCAGGGCGATGCCCAGAGCGCGGGAGTGCCGCACGGTGCGGCGGGTGCGCAGGTTGCCACTCATGGTGGTTCCTTCTTTCCTTGACATGCGACACGGTTCGGGTTTGTCTCCGCGCCCCGTCAAGCACCCGCGCGGGCGCGGGCGACGGTGAGGGCGTGGAACCTGGCCTCCGCGTGATCCTCCGGAGAGCTGAGGGGCGTGCCGCCGCCCGTCATCCACTGATGCGCTGCGCGGTCCGCGCCGGAGCGCAGGCACACGGGGTGCCCGCCGATCGGCGCGGGGGGATCAGTCTGCGGCGCAGCGCCTGCCAGACCGGTCAACCCTACCAGAGCCGCGGGCTCAGTCCTGCCCGCGGACGATGCGCCGCAGGGCCGCCACCTGGTCCACGAGCCGCTTCTCATGGCCGATGGGCTTGGGCCGGTAGTAGTCCTTGCCCACGAGCGGGTCCGGCGGGTACTGCTGGCGGGCGACGGCGTGCGGCTCATCGTGGCTGTACACGTACCCCTTCCCGTGGCCGAGGTCCGCCGCGCCGGCGTAGTGGGCGTCCCGCAGCGGCGGCGGAACGAGCCCGCCGTGGCCCGCGCGCACGTCCGCGATCGCCTCGTTGATCGCCGTGTAGGAGGCGTTCGACTTCGGCGCCGTGGCCAGGTGCGTCACGGCCTGCGCGAGGATGATCCGCCCCTCCGGCATGCCGATCAGCTGCACCGCCTGGGCGGCGGCCACGGCGGTCTGCAGCGCGGTGGGGTCGGCCATCCCGACGTCCTCGGAGGCAGAGATCACGACCCGCCGGGCGATGAACCGCGGGTCCTCCCCCGCCTCGAGCATCCGCGCGAGGTAGTGCAGCGCCGCGTCCACGTCCGAGCCGCGGATCGACTTGATGAACGCGGAGATCACGTCGTAGTGCTGGTCGCCGTCCTTGTCATAGCGCTGGACCGCGTGGTCCATCGCCTGCGCGGCGTCCTCCGCGGTCACGGTCACGGGCGTCCCGGCCTCGGCGCCCTCTCCCCCGGTGGACGGGTCGCCGTCCGCCTCCGCGGGATCCGCCCCCTCGGCCGCGGGGCGGTCGTCGCGCGCCCGGTCCAGTCCGACGCCGGCGGCCGCCTCCAGCACCGTGAGGGCCCGTCGGGCGTCGCCGGCGGCCATGCGCACGATGTACTCCCGGGCCTCGTCCGTGAGGGCGACCGCGCCGTTGAGCCCGCGCTCGTCCGCCACCGCCCGGTCCACGAGCCCCACGATGTCCTCCGCGGTGAGCGGCCGCAGCGTCAGCAGGAGCGACCGCGAGAGCAGCGGCGCGATCACCGAGAAGCTCGGGTTCTCCGTGGTGGCGGCCACGAGCACGACCCAGCGGTTCTCCACACCGGGCAGCAGCGCGTCCTGCTGCGCCTTCGTGAACCGGTGGATCTCGTCCAGGAACAGGACGGTGGTGCGGCCGTAGAGGTCGCGCTCGCGCAGGGCCTGCTCCATCACCTGGCGCACGTCCTTCACGCCCGCGGTGATGGCGGAGAGCTCCGTGAAGGTGCGCCCCTCGCCGCGCGCGATCACGTGCGCGAGCGTCGTCTTCCCGATCCCGGGCGGCCCGTACAGGATCACCGAGCTCGGGCCCGCGGCCTGCGAGGCGGGGTCCGGCTGGGCGAGCTTGCGCAGCGGCGAGCCGGCGTGGAGCAGGTGACGCTGGCCCAGGACCTCGTCGAGGGAGCGCGGCCGCATGCGCACCGCCAGCGGCGCGGACGGGTGCGTCCCGGCGACCGTCCCGGCGGGGCCGGGGTCGTCGTCGGGGGTGAGCGCGGCGGAGAAGAGGTCGTCCATCCCCTCCAGCGTAGGCCTCCCCCGTGCCGGTCACCCCGTGGAGAGGTGGGCGTCAGCGCGGGGTCACCCGCGGTTCACCCGCATGGCATAGATCTCAGGGGTACCCCCGCACCCCAGCACAGGAGCCCCATGCGCACCCTGCACCGCCTCGCCGCGGCGACCTCCGCCGTCGCCCTGTCCGCCGCCGTCGTCGCCCCGATGACCGCCGCCGCCCCGCCCGCCCACGCGAAGGCCCACGGGCGCTCCGCGGCCGTCGCGTCCGGCGACGCGGCCGGCAGATCCGTCGAGCTGACCCCCGCCGGCACGCACGAGACCGGTGTGTTCGGCGAGTCCGCCGCCGAGATCCCGGCCTTCGACCCCACCACCGGCCGCCTGTTCGTGGTCAACGCGGAGAAGGGCGCGATCGACGTGCTGCGCGTCGGCGCCGACGGCGCCCCGACCGCGGAGACCGTCCTCTCCGCCGAGGGCCTGGCCACCGCCGACGGCTCCATCACGGACGAGGGTGCCACGGTGAACTCCGTGGCCGTGTCCGGCGGCGTGATGGCCATGGCCGTGGAGGCCGCGGACAAGACCGGCCTCGGCTGGGTCGTGTTCTTCGACACCGAGACCCTGGAGTACCTCGGCGGCGTCCGCGCGGGCGCCCTGCCGGACTCCATCGCCTTCTCCCCGAACGGCGAGTACGCCGTGGTCGCCAACGAGGGCGAGCCCGCCGACGACTTCTCCGTGGACCCGGAGGGCACGATCTCCGTGATCTCCGTGCCGAAGAACGTCCAGCAGTTCTCCCGCCTGTCCCAGGACGACGTGCGCACCGTGGACTTCCGCGCCTACGACGAGGGCACCGCGCTGCCCGAGGGCGTCCGCGTGTTCGGCCCGGACGTGCAGGTTCCGGAGGGCCAGGAGGAGGCCGGCTACGTGGCCCGCAACCTCGAGCCCGAGTACGTCACCATCGGCGACACCGGCCGCACCGCCTACGTCTCGATCCAGGAGGCCAATGCGATCGTCGCGATCGACCTGAAGTCCGCGTCCATCGAGGACTTCTGGGCCCTCCAGCTCACCGACTGGTCCCAGGACGGCGTCCTCGACGTCTCCAACGAGGACGACGCGATCACCCTGCAGAACTGGCCCGTGATGGGCGTGCCGATGCCCGACGGCATCGACTCCTACCGCTGGCGCGGCCAGGACCTCGTGGTCTCCGCCAACGAGGGCGACTCCCGCGAGTGGGGCGACTTCGTGGACGCCGAGCGGGTGAAGGACCTCGAGCTGTGCAAGGCCGAGTACCCGGACGCGAAGGCCCTGCAGAAGAAGGGCGCCCTGGGCCGCCTCAACGTCATCACGGACCTCGGCTACGACGCCGAGCGCGAGTGCTACTCCCAGCTGCACGCCTTCGGCGGCCGCTCCTTCTCCATCTACACCGCGGACGGCGAGCGGCTCTTCGACTCCGCCGGCATGATCGAGGAGCAGATCGCCGCGCTCATCGAGGCCGGCGAGCTGCCCGAGTGGGCGTTCAACGCGAACAACGACGAGACCCCCTCGTTCGACTCCCGCTCCGACGACAAGGGCGTCGAGCCCGAGTCCGTCGTCGTGGGCCGGATCCAGGGCCGCACCTACGCGTTCGTGGGCCTGGAGCGCATCGGCGGCGTGATGGTCTTCGACATCACGAACCCGACGCAGGCCACCTACGTGGACTACGTCAACGAGCGCAACTGGGACGCCGAGGGCGACGACGCCGAGGCCGGCCTGGGCGACATGGGTGCCGAGGGCCTGACCTTCGTGCCCGCGCACGAGTCCCCCTCGGGCGTGGCGCTGCTGATCGTGGCCAACGAGGTCTCCGGCTCCACCACCGTGTACGAGGTGAACCCCACCCCCGTGAAGTGATGCGCTGACGGGGCATGGCCCCGACGCGACCCGGACGGGCGCGCCGCGGAACGGCACGGGGCACAATGGCCCCATGAGAGCCGTCCTGCAGCGCGCCCGTTCCGCGTCCGTGACCGTGGTCGACGCCGAGGCCGGCACCCGCGAGGTGGTCGGCGAGCTCGCGGCGCCCGGGCTCATGGTCCTGCTGGGAGTGAGCACCGAGGACGGACCCGCCGAGGCGGACGCCCTCGCCGCGAAGGTGGCGCACCTGCGCATGCTCGACGGCGAGGAGTCCCTGGTGTCCGCCGCCGCGCCGGCCCTCGTGGTCAGCCAGTTCACCCTCCACGGGGACGTCCGCAAGGGCCGCCGCCCGTCCTGGACGAGGGCGGCGCGCGGCGATCAGGCGGAGTCGCTGTACGAGCGCTTCCTGGCCGGGCTGGAGGCGGAGGGCGTGCACGTGGAGCGCGGCGTGTTCGGCGCGCAGATGGACGTGGCCCTCGTGAACGACGGGCCCTTCACGCTGATCGTGGACACCGACGACCTGGCGGGGCCGCGGCGAGGCTGACGACGCCCCCGCCGCGGCCCGAGAGTCAGGCCTGGGGCGCCTCGGCCCTCTCGCCCTCGGCCTTCTTCGGCTCCGGCTTCGCGTCCACACCGGCCTCCTTGCGCTGCTGCGGCGTGATCGGCGCCGGGGCGGCGGTCAGCGGGTCGAAGCCGCCACCGGTCTTCGGGAAGGCGATGACCTCGCGGATCGACTCGGTGCCGGCCAGCAGCGCCACCACGCGGTCCCAGCCGAAGGCGATGCCGCCGTGCGGCGGGGCTCCGTACTTGAAGCCCTCGAGCAGGAAGCCGAACTTCTCGTTCGCCTCCTCCTGGGACAGGCCCATGACCTCGAAGACGCGCTCCTGCATCTCCTGGCGGTGGATGCGGATGGAGCCGCCGCCGATCTCGTTGCCGTTGCACACGATGTCGTACGCGTAGGCCAGGGCCGAGCCCGGATCGGTGTCGAAGGTGTCGGCGAACTCGGGCTTGGGCGAGGTGAACGCGTGGTGCACGGCGGTCCACGTGCCGGAGCCCACGGCCACGTCGCCCGAGGCGACCGCGTCGGCGGCGGGCTCGAACATGGGGGCGTCGACGACCCACACGAACGCCCAGTCGGCGTCCTCGGCCTCGACGCCGTTGCCGGCGTCCGTGAAGAGCTCGCAGCGGCGGCCGATCTCCACGCGGGCCGCGCCGAGCAGCGCGCGGGCCTCCTTGGCGGAGCCGGCGGCGAAGAACACGCAGTCGCCGGGCTCGGCCCCGACGGCGGCGGCAAGGCCGGCCTTCTCCTCGTCGGTGATGTTCTTGGAGACCGGGCCGGTCAGCGAGCCGTCCTCCTGGACGAGCACGTAGGCCAGGCCCTTGGCACCGCGCTGCTTGGCCCACTCCTGCCAGGCGTCGAGCGTGCGGCGGGCCTGAGAGGCGCCGCCGGGCATCACGACGGCGCCCACGTACTCGTTCTGGAACACGCGGAAGGGCGTGTCCTTGAAGTACGCGGTGAGGTCGGTCAGCTCGAGGCCGAAGCGCAGGTCCGGCTTGTCCGAGCCGTACTTCTCCATGGCCTCGGCGTACGTCATGCGGCGGATCGGGGTCTGGACCTCGACGCCCACGAGGCCCCACAGGGCCTGCACGATCTTCTCGCCGAGGGCGATGACGTCGTCCTGCTCCACGAACGAGGCCTCGATGTCCAGCTGGGTGAACTCGGGCTGGCGGTCGGCGCGGAAGTCCTCGTCGCGGTAGCAGCGGGCGATCTGGTAGTACTTCTCGATCCCGCCGACCTGCAGCAGCTGCTTGAACAGCTGCGGGGACTGGGGCAGCGCGTACCAGGAGCCGGGCGCGAGGCGGGCGGGGACGAGGAAGTCGCGGGCGCCCTCCGGCGTCGAGCGGGTCAGCGTGGGGGTCTCGACCTCGGTGAAGCCCTCGCCGTGCAGCAGCTCGCGGGCCGTGCGGTTGGCCTCGGAGCGCAGGCGCATGATGCGGCTCGGCTGCGGGCGGCGCAGGTCGAGGTAGCGGTGGCGCAGGCGCGCCTCCTCGCCGACCTCCACGTGCTCGTCCACCTGGAACGGCAGGGCGGCCGCGGTGTTGAGCACGGTGACGTCCTCGGCGATCAGCTCGACCTCGCCCGAGGCGAGGTTCGCGTTCTCGTTGCCCTCGGGGCGGCGCTCCACGGTGCCGGTGACCTGCAGGACCCACTCGTTGCGCAGCGGGTCGAAGTCGGCCTCGTCCCGCACCACGACCTGGGCGCGGCCGGACGCGTCACGCAGGTCCACGAAGGCCACGCCGCCGTGGTCACGCCGCTTCGCCACCCAGCCGGTGACGGTGACGGTCTGGCCGATGAGCGAGGCGTTGAGCTCGCCGAGGTGGTGGGTGCGCAGCACGGGGTGTCCTCTCCGTCCGGTGTCCGCCGGACGAGGTGCGGGGTTCATGTGATGGTCGGTCCGCCGTGGTATCCCTGGGGGACACGCGCGCGGACCGTCGCACGCGAGTCTACTGGCCGCCCGACGGCGCCAGGCCACCACCGTCCCCTCTGACCAGGAGGCCCCGTGCTGCAGCGCCGCCTGACCCTGCCCCATGCCATCGCCATCGGCCTCGGCTCCATGATCGGTGCGGGCGTCTTCACCGCCATCGGCCTCGCGGCCGCCCTCACGGGCGGGCATCCGGGGCTGCTCTTCGCGGCACTCGGCCTGGCCGTGCTCACCGCGCTGTGCAACGCGCTCTCCACCGCCCAGCTGGCCACGGTGCACCCCGAGTCCGGCGGCACCTACGTGTACGGCCGCCGGCAGCTGCACCCCCTCGCCGGCTTCCTCGCCGGCTGGGGCTTCGTCACGGGCAAGACGGCCTCGGTGGCCGCCATGGCGACGACGGTCGGCCTCTACCTCTTCCCGGACCAGCCCCTGGCCGCGCGCCTGGCGGGCGTGGCCGCCGTCGTCGTCCTCACGGGCGTGGCCATGGCGGGCGTGACCCGCACCGCGCAGGCCACCATGGCCATCCTCGTGCCCGTGGTGGCGGTGCTCGCCCTCACGACGGCGGCCGGGCTGGCCCTCGGCGATCGCGGCGCGGGCGACGTGGCGGGCGGCCTCGGGGACGCCCCCATGGCGGGCGTGCTCATGGGCGCGGGCGTGCTGTTCTTCGCGTTCGCCGGCTACGCCCGCGTGGCGACGATGGGAGAGGAGGTCATCGACCCGCGGCGGACCATCCCGCGGGCCATCCTGATCGCCCTGGGCCTGACCGTCGGCCTCTACACGCTCGTGACGCTCGGGCTCCTCGCCGCGCTCGGCCCGAGGGGCCTGGCGCTCTCCCCGGCGCCCGTGCGCGAGGCACTCGAGGTCACCCTGGGCTCCGGATGGGGCTGGCTCGCCCTGGTCGCCGCCGGCCTGGCCAGCGCGGGCGCGATGCTCAACCTGCTCACCGGCATCTCCCGCACGGCCCTGGCGATGGCCCGGGAGTCCGACCTGCCGCGGCCCCTGGCCCGCGTGCACGAGCGCACCGGCACGCCGTGGGTCGGCCAGCTGGCCGTCGCGGTGGCCGTGATCCTGCTGGTGCTCACCACCGACATCCTCACCGTGGTGGGCTTCAGCTCCTTCGGCGTGCTGGCCTACTACGCCGTGGCCAACCTCGCGGCGCTCACCCTGCGCGGCGGCGAGGACGGCAGGGACGCCGCGCTCCCCCGCCCGCTGCGGGTCCCGCGGGCAGTGAACGTGCTGGGCCTCGTGCTGTGCCTGGTCCTGGCGTTCACCCTGCCGCCCCTGTCCGTGGTGGCGATGCTCGCGGTCTTCCTCATCGGCGTGGGCGGGCGCGCCTTCGTGCTGGCCGGGCGGGACCGGCCCCCGCGCTGAGGCCGGAGGCCGTCAGGCCGATGCGGGCCGTCGGCGACGACGCTCCTGGCGAGCCGCGGCGATGCCGTCCACCGGGCCCACCAGCAGCCCGCCGAGCACCAGCACGGTGATCTCGTACGGCTGCGGGACCAGCGGGTTCGGCTCCCCGGCGGTGAGGAGGGTCAGGACGGCGGTGGGCAGCTCCATGGTGGCATCCTCGGCGTCGGCCATGACCCGCCTCACGGACAGGCGGGTCGGACGGGCATCGGTCAGGCGGGGTCGACGTCCTCCGCGCGCGTGATCTGCGGCAGCAGGTCCTCGGCGGACGGGGTCCAGTCGGCCGGGTCGGCCGCGGTCTGCTCGCCGGAGCGGATGTCCTTGACCTCGTGGGTGCGGGTGCCGGCGTCGTCGCGACCCATGAACCACACATAGGGGATGCCGCGGCGGTCGGCGTACTTGATCTGCTTGCCGAACTTCTCCGCGCTCACGGCAACCTCGGCCGGGATGCCCCGCTCGCGCAGCAGCGCGGCCACGTCCTGCGCCTCCGACCAGTCCGCGTCCTGGGTGAGCGCGACGTACACGGCGGTCGGCACGGAGCGTGAGGCCACGGCCATCTCCTGCGAGAGCATGCGCATCACGAGGCGCGTCACGCCGATGGAGAGGCCCACGCCCGGGAAGACGCGGTTCCCCTTCGACGCCAGCGCGTCGTAGCGGCCGCCCGAGCAGATCGAGCCGAGCTGCTCGTGGCCCACGAGCACGGTCTCGTAGACGGTGCCGGTGTAGTAGTCGAGGCCGCGCGCGATCGAGAGGTCCGCGACGGCGCGCCCGGGGGCGCGGCGGTGCAGCGTGCCCACGACGTCGGCCAGCTCGGCCAGGCCCTCCTCGAGCAGCTCGTCCTCCACGCCGAGGGCGCGGACCTGCTCGACGAAGGAGGTGTCCTCGGTGCGGATCGCGGCCAGCTCGAGGGCCTGGCGCGCCTGCTCCTCGGTGGCGCCGAGCTCCTCCTGCAGCAGACGGGCGACCTCGTCGGGGCCGATCTTCTCCAGCTTGTCGATGGAGCGGAGCACGCCCGCGGCGTCGGTGAGCCCGATGCCGCGGTAGAAGCCCTCGGCGAGCTTGCGGTTGTTCACGCGGATCAGGAAGTCGCCGATCGGCAGGGCCCCGAGCGCCTCGGCCATCACGAGCGCGACGTCGGCGTCGTAGCGCGGGGAGAGCTCGCCGTCGCCTACGACGTCGATGTCCGCCTGCGTGAACTCGCGGGCGCGACCCTCCTGGGGGCGCTCGCCGCGCCAGACCTTCTGCATCTGGAAGCGGCGGAACGGGAAGGCCAGGTGGCCGGCGTTCTCCACCACGTAGCGCGCGAACGGAACGGTGAGGTCGAAGTGCAGCGCCAGGCGCTTCGGGTCGTTCGGATCCTTGGCCGAGGTGCCCTCGGCGTCCTCGGCGAGGCGGGAGACGGCGTAGACCTCCTTGTCGATCTCGCCCTTGCGCAGCAGCTGGCCCAGGGTCTCGACGGCGCGGGTCTCGATGCCGGCGAACCCGTGGAGCTCGAAGGTCCGGCGCAGGGTGTCCAGCACGTGCTGCTCCACGAGGCGCTCGGCAGGGAGCCACTCGTGGAAACCGGAGAGGGAGGCCTTGCGGGACATGGGAATCCTTCGCGACGACGGTGAGGGGCGGTGGCGGGAACGGAGCACCGAGCCCGAGCACCGGCCCATTCTAGTCGGGGCCGCCGACGCGGCCGGTACGCTGGGGACGTTCGTGTCCATCCCGACCGGCCCGCGCCCCGCGTGCGCGTCGGCGCATCCAGGGAGAGTTCCAGCGGTGACCCACCAGCAGCAGCCCGACGACCAGCAGTCCCCCGCCCTCGAGGACGAGGCCGAGGCGACCGCCGCCCTGCCCGAGCAGGACGCCCCCCAGACCCCCGAGCAGGACGCCCCGAACCAGGACGCCGTTCCTGCCGAGGAAGCCGGCGCCGAGGAGCCCCCCGTGCCCGCGGAGGCCCAGCCGCTGGCCGTGGTGGTGCCCGACGCCTCCGAGCACGGCACCGCGCCGGCCGAGGACACCGCGGAGGCCCCGGCGGAGTCGTCCGCCGAGCAGGCCGCGCCCGCCGCCCGCCCCGGTCCGGCCTCCCCCGCCGCGATGCGCCCCGCGGCGCCCAAGGCCCCCGCCACTCCCGCCGCCGTGAAGCCGGCGCGCGCCGCCAAGGCCCCGGCCGTCGTCGCGCCCGCCGTGCCCCCCACGCCGATCGCCGAGGCCGCCCGCTTCGCCCGCGTGAGCGAGGACGGCCACGTCACGCTGCTGGACGGCGAGGACGAGGTCGCGGTCGGCCAGGTGCCGGAGGCCTCCACCGAGGACGCGCTCAGCTACTTCGTGCGCAAGTACGACGACGTGCGCGCGCAGATGGCCCTGTTCCAGCAGCGCATCGCTGCCGGGGCCCCCTCGAGCGAGCTGGGCAAGGCCCTGGGCCAGATGACCTCCGCCGTGGACGAACGCCACATGGTGGGCGACATGGCCGCGCTGCGCACCCGCCTCGCCGCCCTCGACACCCTCCTGGGCGACTACCGCGCCGCGGAGCAGGAGGCCCGCCAGGCCGCCCAGGCGGAGCAGCTGGCCGCCCGTGAGGCGATCGTGGCCGAGGCCGAGGGCTACGCCGGCACCGCCGCGGAGCGGATGCCGTGGAAGCAGGCCTCCGCGCGCATGGCCGAGCTGTTCGACGAGTGGAAGGCCGCGCAGAAGGCCGGCCCGCGCCTGTCCAAGTCGGTGGAGGACGGCCTGTGGAAGCGCTTCCGTGCCGCCCGCACCACGTTCGACAAGACCCGCCGCGCCCACTTCTCGCGCCTCGACGCGGCGAGCTCCGAGGCCAAGCAGGTCAAGGAGAAGCTGATCGCCCGCGCGGAGGAGCTCTCCTCCTCCACGGACTGGGGCGTGACGGCCGGCAAGTACCGCGACCTCATGGACGAGTGGAAGAAGGCCCCCCGCGCCTCCCGCAAGGAGGACGACGCCCTGTGGGCCCGCTTCCGCGCCGCACAGGACGTGTTCTTCGCGGCCCGCAAGGCCGTGGACGCCGAGGTCGACCGTGAATACGCCGCCAACCTCAAGGTCAAGGAGCAGATCCTGGCCGACGGCCAGAAGATGCTCCCCGTCACCGACCTCAAGGCGGGCCGCACCGCGCTCAATGCGCTGCGGGGCCGCTGGGAGGAGGCCGGCAAGGTGCCGCGGGGCGACATGCGCCGCATGGAGGAGGGCTTCCGCAAGCTCGAGGACGCCGTCAAGGAGGCCGAGTCCGAGCACTGGCGCCGCACCGATCCGGAGACCAAGGCCCGCACCAGCTCGGCCCTGACCCAGCTCGAGGAGACCATCGCCGGCCTCGAGGCGGACCTGGAGAGGGCCAAGGCCAAGGGCGACCAGCGCGGCATCGCGAAGGCCCAGGAGGCCCTTGACGCCCGCCTGCAGTGGAAGCAGGCCCTCGAGGCCGCGGCCTCCGAGCTGCGCTGACCCCTCCGCGGCGTCCCCCGAACGCCGGCTCCCGCACCCCCGTTCGGCACCTGTCCACAGGTGCCGAACGGGGGCGCGGCGTCTCTGGCACGCTTCGGTGCCATGAGCACCTCCCCCGCCCCTGCGTCCGCCGCGCCGCCGACGGCCACACCGCCGGCCACTGCCCTCCCGACGTCGGCCCGCCGCGGGCTCGCGACGGACCTCGTTGTGGCCGGGGAGCACTTCACCGACGCGGAGCTGCAGGCGCTCGTGCACCGCGGCGCCATCGATCGGGTCCTCCCGGGCGTCTACTGCCGGTCCCGCGCGGCCCGCGACGCGGAGACACGGGCCGCCGCCCTCTGGCTCCTGGCCGGCCCCGTCCTGGCGGCCGGCTGGACGGCGGTGGGCCCGTCAGCGGCGTGGGTGCTCGCGGGCGGGCCGGCGCCCCCGCGGATCCACGCGGCCGTGGCGCACTACCACCGCCTGCCCGCCGGCGGCACGGTCCTGCCGTGGGCGCTCGTGCAGTCGGACGTGGCCGCGGGGCCGCAGGGGCACGCCGAGGCCGAGGCGGACGTGATGCGGGTTGGGCCGGCGCGCGTGACGACGCCGGCCCGCACCGTGGAGGACCTCCTGCTCACCGGGGACCCGGACCACGCGCGGCGCGCCGCGCACGTGATGGCCCGCCACGGGACGGCGGGGCTGACCGAGCGACTGGCTCGGCCCAAGCGGCGGGCGGGCGTCGTCGCCGCCCGGGCCCGCCTCGCGGCGCTGCTCACTGCGCTGGAGGCGCCCGGGTGAGGGGCGCTCAGGTGCGGTGGACGTCGAACACGCCGTCGATCCGGCGCACCGCGTTGACCACGTGGCTCAGGTACATGGGATCGCCCATCTCGAAGACGAACCGGCTCATGGCCACGCGGTCGCGCGTGGTGTTCACGGACGCCGAGAGGATGTTCACGTGGTTCTCCGCGAGCACGCGCGTGACGTCCGAGAGCAGGGACGTGCGGTCGAGCGCCTCCACCTGGATCTCCACGAGGTAGACGGTGTCCCGCGAAGGCGCCCACTCCACGGGCACGCGGCGCTCGGGCTCCTGCCCCAGCATGGTCGCCAGGTTGCGGCAGTCGGCCCGGTGCACGGAGACACCAGAGCCGCGCGTGACGAATCCGTCCACCTCGTCCGGGGGAACGGGGTTGCAGCACCGCGCCAGCTTCGCCAGCACCCCGCCGTCGCCGGCCACGAGCACGCCGGCGTCGTTGGTGGCACGCTGCGGGGTGCGGCGCGTCTGCGCGGGGACGAGCGCTGCGAGGTCGACCTCGCCCACGGGGAGCTCCGCGGTCGGCTCCGCGGCGGGGGGCGCGGGCGGGGCCAGGCGCTCCTCGAGCCGCTCGCACACGGCCTGTGCGGAGACATGCCCGTCGCCCACCGCGGCGAAGAGGCCGTCCAGGTCGGCGTAGCCCATCTCCTCCGCGACCCCGACGATCTCCTCGCCGCCGAGCACCTTCTGCACGGCAAGGCCGGCCCGGCGCATGCGTCGGGTGAGGGCCTCGCGGCCGCGCTCGGCCTGCTCGTCGCGGCGCTGGGTGGCGAAGTGGTGGCGGATCTTGGACCTGGCCCGCGGCGAGACCACGAACCCCATCCAATCCCGGCTCGGGCCGGCGTCCTCGGCCTTGGAGGTGAACACCTCCACGGTGTCCCCGTGGCTGAGCGGGGTGGAGAGCGGCACGAGCTTGCCGTTCACGCGCGCGCCGATGGTGCGGTGGCCGACGTCGGTGTGGATGGCGTACGCGAAGTCCACCGGCGTGGACCCGGCCGGGAGGGAGCGGATCTCGCCCTTGGGCGTGAACACGTAGACCTCGTCGGCGCCGATCTGGGTGCGCAGCGCGGAGAGGAACTCGTCCGGGTCCCGCGTGTCCTTCTGCCAGTCCATGACGGAGCGCAGCCACGCGGGCGTGGCCTGCGCGGGGGCCTGGGCAGCCGCAGCCGCCCCGGCCTTGTACCGCCAGTGCGCGGCCACGCCGTACTCGGCCTGGCGATGCATCTCCAGCGTGCGGATCTGGATCTCCACGGGCTTGCCGTCGGGACCGATGACGGTGGTGTGGAGGGAGCGGTACATGTTGAGCTTCGGGACGGCGATGTAGTCCTTGAACCGACCCGGGATCGGGTTCCACCGCGCATGGATCACGCCCAGCACCGCGTAGCAGTCCCGCACGGTGTCCACGATGATGCGGATGCCCGTGAGGTCGTGGATCTGGTCGAAGTCCTTCCCGCGCGTGATCATCTTCTGGTAGATCGAGTAGTAGTGCTTGGGGCGCCCGGTGACGGTGGCCCGGATGCGCTGCTCGCGCAGCTGCTCCTCGATCACGCCGCGCAGGGACTGGAGATGCTTCTCCCGCTCCGGATTGCGGTCGCCCACGAGGCGCACGAGCTCCGCGTAGACCTTGGGCTTCAGAGCCGCGAACGCGAGGTCCTCGAGCTCCCACTTCACCGTGTTCATGCCGAGCCGGTGCGCGAGCGGGGCGTAGATGTCCAGGGTCTCCCGCGCCTTCTTGGCACTCGAGGCGGGTGAGACGTAGCGCCACGTGCGGGCGTTGTGCAGGCGGTCCGCGAGCTTGATGAGCAGCACGTTCACGTCCTGCGCCATGGCGATGACCATCTTGCGGACGGTCTCGGCCTGTGCGGCGGCCCCGTAGGTCACCTTGTCCAGCTTCGTGACGCCGTCCACGAGCAGCGCGACCTCGGGGCCGAAGTCTCGGCGCAGCTGCTCGAGCGAGTAGTCGGTGTCCTCCACGGTGTCGTGCAGCAGGGCCGCCAGGAGCGTGGGGCCGGTGACGCCGATCTCGGCGAGGATGGTGGCCACGGCCACGGGGTGCGTGATGTAGGGGTCCCCCGAACGGCGCATCTGCCCCGCATGGCAGCGCTGCGCGACCTCGAAGGCGCGCACGATCTCCATGAGCTCGGCGCGGGTGGCACGCTGGCGCACGGTGCGCATGAGCGGCTCGAGCAGCGGCGAGTACTCGGTGGCGTGGCGGCCGGTGAGGCGGGCCATGCGGCCGCGGGGCCGCGCCGCGGCGGGCGGTGTCTGCGGCGCCGGGGGCGGGCCGGCCGGGGCGGGGTGCTGGTGCTGCTCGCTCATGGCGGCGACTCCTTCGGATACCGGGCCCGGCCCGCGGATGATGGGCGAGTCTACCCCGGGCAGAGGGACGGGGGCGGGCGGGCACGTCGCCGTGCCCGCCCGCCCCCGCCCGGGTCGTCGTCAGCGGATCAGACCGCCGGGACGCGCCCCTCGCCGTCCTCGCCGTCCGCGCCGCGGGCGGCGGAGAGCTCGCCCACCCGCGCGTCGTGCGCCCGCACGTCCGCGTCGCCGCGGCGCAGGAGCGCGTACAGCGGGGCCTGGATGAAGAGCGTGGAGAGCGTGCCCACGATGATGCCCACGAACAGGGCCAGGGCGATGTCCCGCAACGTGCCGGCCCCGAGCAGTCCGGCGCCGATGAACAGGATGGAGCCCACGGGCAGGATGCCGACGATCGAGGTGGTGATCGAGCGGACGAGCGTCTGGTTCACGGCCAGGTTCACGTTCTGCGCGAACGTGCGGCGGGGGTCCTCGTGGTCCGTGGCCGTGTTCTCGCGGATCTTGTCGAAGACCACCACGGTGTCGTAGAGCGCGTAGGAGAGGATCGTGAGGAAGCCGATGATCGCCGAGGGCGTCACCTCGAACCCCGTCGCCCCGTAGATCCCGGCGGTCAGGGCCACCACGTACAGCATGCCCAGCACGGCGGCGAGCGACATCTTCCACGTGCGGAAGTACAGGGCCATGAACAGGGTCACCAGCACCACGAACACGATCAGGCCGATGAGCGCCTGCTGGGAGACCGCCTGGCCCCAAGTCGGGCCGACGAACGTGGAGGTGACCTGGTCCTGTCCCACCCCGTAGGCGCCCTGGAGGTTCTCGGCCACCTGGCGGGTCTGCGCGTCGTCGAGCTGTTCGGTCTGCACGCGCACGGTGCCGGGCGCGATGTCGGTGACCGTGGGGTCCGAGTCCGGCACCACGTCGGCGACGGCCTGCCGTCCCGGCTCCACGTCCGTGGACTGGGCGGAGGAGACGGTGAACTCCGAGCCGCCCTTGAACTCGATGCCGAGGTTGTACCCGCCGCGCAGCGCGGTCAGGCCCGCGGCGAGGGCCAGGAGGATCCCGGCGAGGGCGAACCAGCGTACCCAGCGCTGGACGAAGGGGTAGGAGGTCCGCCCCGAGTAGAGGTCGTTGCCCCAGGCTGCGAAGCGGTTCACGGCGTGTCCTCCTGTGCGGCGGCGCGCTCGGCGCGCCGGCGTTCGGCGATGGTCATGGGGGCCGCCCCGCGGCGCCCGCGGGACGGGCCGGCGAGGACGGACGCGGCGGCGTGCGCGCCCGAGGCGGGGGCGCCGTCCTCCTCGGCGGAGGTTCCCGGCGCGGCGACCCGGGGCTCCCGGAGGCGGCCCGCGCCCTGGTACAGCGCCGGCTCCTCCCCCAGCAGCGAGGGGTCCAGCCCGGACATGCGGTGCCCGCCGCCGACGAAGCGGGTCTGCGCGAGCAGCTGCATGATCGGGTGGGTGAACCAGAAGACCACGATGAGGTCGGCGATCGCGGTGAGGCCCAGGGTGAAGGCGAAGCCGCGGACGTTGCCCACGGCCACGAAGTAGAGCACGACGGCGGCGAGCAGGTTCACGGCCTTCGACGCGGCGATGGTGCGCTTCGCGCGCTTCCAGCCCTCGTGGACGGCGACGTCCACGGTGCGGCCCGCGCGCAGCTCGTCCTTGATGCGCTCGAAGTAGACGATGAACGAGTCGGCCGTGAGGCCGATCGCCACGATCAGGCCCGCGATGCCGGCCAGGGAGAGGCGGTAGTTGTCCGTCCAGCCGAGGATGGCGATGGCGAGGTAGGTCAGGAGTCCGGCCACCACGATCGAGGCGAACGTCAGCAGGCCGAGGGCGCGGTACTGGAAGAGCTGGTAGACGGCCACCAGGGCGAGGCCGATGAGGCCCGCGATCAGGCCCCAGAACAGCTGGTCCTGGCCGAGGGTGGCAGAGATCTGCTGTTCGGACTCGATGGAGAAGGAGATGGGCAGCGAGCCGTAGCTGAGCTGCTCGGCGAGCTGAGCGGTGGACTCCTCCGTCATGCTGCCGCCGCTGATCTGCGCGCTGCCGTTGGTGATGACGCCGTTGGACTGCGGCGCGGAGATGACCTCGCCGTCCAGGACCATGGCGAACTGCTTGCGCGGGTCGCCCTCCGGGTACGGGGTCAGGCGTTGCGTGACCTCGGCGAAGGTCTTGGCGCCCTCGGCGTCGAAGTCGATGTTCACGACCCACTGGTTCGTGGACACGCCGCCCGTCGCCTGGGCCATGCCGTTGGTGGCGCCGTCGATCTGGGTTCCGGGGATGACCACGGGGCCCAGGAGGTACTTCACGGACGGGGAGACGATGCCGCCGTCCGTCTCCTCCGCCGGCTGGCACGCCACGATCGCCTGGTCCGCGGGCTGGGCCGGGGCGGAGGGATCGCGGGGCACGGTGCAGTCCGCGCGCTGGAACTCGTCGGCGAGCTCGGGCGTCAGCCGGTTCGGGTCGTAGGCGTCCGTCGGCTCCGCGGTGGGCTTCGGGAACTGGTCGGCAGGAATGAGCTGGTCCTCGGGGGTGGCCTCGCCGGGGGCGGCCTGCAGCACGGGGCGGAACACCATGTCCGCAGAGGCCTGGATGAGGCGGCGCGTCTCGTCGTCGGGCACGCCGGGGAGGGAGACCACGACGTTCTCGGCGCCCTGGGTGGCCACCTCGGCCTCGGCCACGCCGGAGCCGTCCACGCGCTGGCGGATGATCTCCACTGCCTGCTGGAGCTGCTCGGGGGTGGCCTCCTCACCGGAGGCGGTCTGCGGGGCCAGCACCATCTGCGTGCCGCCCTCGAGGTCCAGGGCCAGCTTCGGGGCCCAGCTCGCCTGGCCGGAGGCCACGCCGAAGCCGAGGATCGCCGTGAGCGCCACGACCAGGGCGGCCAGCCAGGCCAGGGTGCGCGCGGCTGAGCCGGTGGGGGATGTCTTCGCCATGCTTCAGGTGCCTCCGTCCGCGTCGGGGGCGGCCCGTGACCGGGCCGCCGGGTGGGTCTCAGGGGCGGTCGGTCCGCGGGGCGGTGCCCTCGTGGCCGGGGTCCACGACGTCGGCCGCCGTGGAGCCGGACGCGGCACTCTCCGGAGCGACGCGCGGGTCGGTGGTCGGCGCGGCGGTCGGCTCGGCGAGGACGGGACCGTCGGCCGCGGCATCGACGCCGGTGGGCTCCACGACGCTGGCGATGCCCTGGAGGTGGAAGTCCATGCGGATCCCGGGAGCGACCTCGAGGGTCGCGCGCTGCTCGGACTCGTCGAGGCGCACCACGCGGCCGAAGATGCCGGAGGTGGTCATGACCTCCTGGCCCGGGGTGAGGCCGCGGCGCATCTCCGCCTGCTGCGTCTGCACCTTCTTCGCGCGGCGCATGGAGATGAACATGAGCACGGCCAGGGCCGCGAACATGAGCAGAATGAACATGCTGGAGCCGCCGCCGGCGGGCTGTGCGGCCGCCGCGGGGGCCAGGGCGGGGAGGGCGTGGTCGAGCGAGGACATGCGTCGGGCTCCGTCAGTCGAGGTCGGGGTCCGGGCCAGTCTAGGGGCCGTCCCCGCCCGGGCCGCTCAGGCGGAGCCGGGGGCTGCCGGCGCCGTCAGCCCCAGGTGCTCCCACGCTCCAGCCAGCGCGACGCGGCCACGCGGCGTGCGGGCCACCATCCCCTCGCGGATGAGGAAGGGCTCGGCCACCGTCTCCACGGTCTCCATCTCCTCGCCCACCGCGGTGGCCAGGGTGGACAGGCCCACCGGCCCCCCGCCGAACGTGGTGCACAGCGCGGTGAGCACCGCGCGGTCGAGGCGGTCCAGCCCGCGGGCGTCCACCTCGTACATGGTGAGGGCGGCCGAGGCGGCCTCGGCGTCCACGGACTCCAGGCCCTTCACGAGCGCCCAGTCCCGCACGCGGCGCAGCAGCCGGTTGGCGATGCGCGGGGTGCCGCGCGAGCGGGAGGCGATCTGCCGGTAGCCGTCCGTGTCCACGCGCATGTCCAGCAGCAGGGCGGAGCGGCGCAGCACGCGCTCCAGCTCCTCCTCCGCGTAGAACTCGAGGTGGCCGGTGAAGCCGAACCGGTCCCGCAGGGGGCTGGGCAGCAGGCCCGCGCGGGTGGTGGCGCCCACGAGCGTGAAGGGCGGCAGCTCGAGCGGGATCGAGGTGGCGCCGGCGCCCTTGCCCACCACGATGTCCACGCGGAAGTCCTCCATGGCCATGTAGAGCATCTCCTCGGCCGGCCGGGACATCCGATGGATCTCATCGAGAAAGAGCACCTCCCCCTCGGTGAGCGAGGAGAGGATGGCCGCGAGGTCGCCGGCGTGCTGGATGGCCGGGCCGGAGGACAGGCGCAGCGGGGCGTTCATCTCCGCCGCCACGATCATGGCCAGCGTGGTCTTGCCGAGGCCGGGCGGGCCGGAGAGGAGCACGTGGTCCGCCGCGCGGTCCCGCAGCCGGGCCGAGGCCAGCATGAGGTCCAGCTGCTCGCGCACGCGCATCTGCCCCACGAACTCGTCGAGGTGCTTCGGCCGCAGCGCCGCCTCGAGCCGGCGCTCCTCCGCGTCCGCCTCGGGGGCGGTCATGGGCCGCTCGGCCATGCTCACCGGCCCCCGCGTGCGGCGCCGGCGGTGCCGACGTCGCGCAGGGTGGCGCGCAGCAGCGCGGCGACGTCGCGGGAGTCCTCGAGCTCCGGCCGGGCGGCGACGGTGGCGGCCACGGCCTTCTCGGCCTCCTTCTCGGACCAGCCCAGGCCCGCCATGGCCGCGACGACGTCGGCGTGCCACGCGGTCGCGGCGGCCTCCTCGGCGACGGGGGCGTCCTCCTCCGGGACCTGCTCCCCCGTGGGGGCCAGCCGACCGGAGAGCTCCACGATGATCTTGCGCGCCATCTTCGGGCCGATGCCCGGCACGCGCGTGAGGGCCTTCTCGTCCTCCTCTGTGACGGCGCGACGCACGGCCTCCGGGTGGTGCACCGCGAGGATGGCCAGGGCCAGGCGCGGGCCCACCCCGTTGGCGCCGATCAGCACCTCGAACACCTCGCGCTCGTGGCGGTCGGCGAAGCCGTAGAGGGTCAGCGCGTCCTCCTTGACCACGAGGTGCGTCTGGACGTGGCCGGGGCGGCCCTCGTGCAGGGTGGCGAGGGTCTGCGGGGTGGAGTGGAAGAGCACGCCCACGCCGCCGGTCGCGATGACGGCGCGATCCAGCGCCACGTGCTCCACGGTGCCGCTCAGGGACGCGATCATGCTGGGCCTTCCGACGTCGAGGGGGACGCATTCGAACATATCATCGAACGTCCCGCGATCCCGGCATCCGCCCGGCCCCCGGCGAGGGCGCGGGGTCAGCGGCGCCTGCCGCCCGTCGAGCGCTCCGCGGCGAGCCACGCCCGCTGCGCCGCCGTCATCTCCCCGGCCCGCGTCGGCAGGGGGACCCGGGCCGCGGAGTGCGATCGTCCCGCCCGCGAGGCCATGTCGGCCGTGTCCATGCCGGTCTGCCCGGCCGCGTGGCCGAGGGCGGTGCCGCGCCAGCCGTGGGCGATGGCCAGCGCGAGGGCGTCGGCGGCGTCGGCCGGCCGCGGCGGGGCGTCGAGCCGGAGGATGCGGGTGACCATCGTGGTGACCTGCTCCTTGCCCGCGTCGCCGTGGCCGGTCACCGCCGCCTTCACCTCCGAGGGGGTGTGCAGCCCCACCGGGATCCCGGCGCGCGCCGCCGCCGCGATCGCCACGCCGGCCGCCTGGGCCGTGCCGAGCACGGTGGGCGTGTTGTTGTTGGCGAACATGCGCTCCACGGCGGCGCGGTCGGGCCGGTGGCACGCCAGGATGCGGGTCACGGCCTCGTCGATCCGCAGCAGCCGCTGGTCGAGGGAGGTCCCGGGCGGGGTGCCCACGACCTCCACGTGCACGAGCGCGGCCCGACGACGGGCGTCCACGTCCACGACGGCGATCCCGCAGCGGGTGAGCCCGGGGTCCACCCCCAGGATCCGGACGACGTCGGCGGGCCGCGTCACGGCGGTGCTGCTCAGTCCTCGTCCAGCTGGGCGAGGATCTCGGGGGCGATGTCCACGTTCGAGTAGACGTTCTGCACGTCGTCGAGCTCCTCGAGCGCGTCCACGAGCCGCAGGAAGGTGCCGGCGCCCTTGGCGTCCTCCAGCTGCACCTTCATGGTGGGGATGAACTCGACCTCGTCGGTCTCGTACTCGACCGAGGCGGCGTCGAGCGCCTCGGCCACCGCGCGCAGGTCAGAGGGCTCGGAGACGATCTCGAAGTCCTCCCCGGCCTCCACGACCTCCTCGGCGTCCGCGCCGCCCTCGAGGATGGCCTCGAGGAGCGAGTCCTCGGTGTTGCCCTCGGCCGGCAGGCGCACGACGCCCTTGCGCGTGAAGAGGAACGAGACGGAGCCGGAGTCGGCCATCGTGCCGCCATTGCGGGTCACGGCCACGCGCACCTCGGAGGCGGCGCGGTTCTTGTTGTCCGTGAGGCACTCCACGAGCAGGGCGGAGCCCTGGGGGCCGCGCACCTCGTACATGATCTCGACGTAGTCGATGACCTCGCCGGTCAGGCCCGCGCCGCGCTTGATGGCGCGGTCGATGTTGTCGTTGGGGACCGAGTTCTTCTTGGCCTTGCTGACGGCCAGGTCCAGGGCCGGGTTGCCGGACATGTCCGCGCCGCCGGCGCGGGCGGCGACCTCGATGCCCTTGATGTACTTGGCGAAGGCCTTGGCGCGACGCTGGTCGATCACGGCCTTCTTGTGCTTGGTGGTGGCCCACTTGGAATGTCCGGACATGCACGCCTCCTGGCTTCGACTGCTGGCTCGACGGCCCAGTCTAGCCAGCGGGCCCGCACCCGCCGACGTCGGCCGCCGTCGTAGGGTGCCCGTATGACCTCCCCCACCGACGCCCTCCCCGAGGGCCACCCCCTGCTGAGCCCCTCGGCCCTCCCCCACGAGCTGCCCGACTTCGCCGCGTGCTCCGACGCCGATCTCGCCGCCGGCATCCGCCAGGGCATGGCGGAGCAGCGCGCCGAGGTGGAGGCGATCCTCTCCTCCCCCGATGCCCCGACCTTCGAGAACACCGTGCGGGCGCTCGAGCTCTCCGGGGCCCTGCTGCGCCGCGTCGCCGCCGTGTTCTTCACGCTCGTCAGCGCGGACGGCACAGAGGCCCGCCAGGCCCTGGCCCAGGAGCTCTCCCCCGAGCTCGCCGCGCACGAGGACGCCCTGCTGCTGGATCCGCGGCTGGCCGAGCGGGTCGCCGCGATCGACGCCGGCTCCCTCTCGGGCGAGGACGCCCGCCTGCTCGAGGTGCTCCGCCAGCGGCTCGACGTCGCCGGCGCCCACCTGGGCGGCGCGGAGCGGGAGGAGCTGCAGCGCATCAACGGCGAGCTCGCCTCCACGTCCTCCGCCTTCACGCGCCGCCTCGTCGCGGACACCGCCGCCCGTGCCGTGCTCGTCACGGACCGCGAGCGCCTCGCGGGCCTCGGCCAGGACGACGTCGACGCCGCCGCGGCCGCCGCGGTGGAGGCCGGGCACCGCGCGGCGGACGCCCCCGCGGGCGAGGGCCCGTGGCTGCTGACCCTCTCCCTGTTCACCTCCCAGCCCTGGCTGGCGGACCTCGAGGACGAGGCGCTGCGCCGGGAGGTGTTCGAGGCCTCTGTGGGCCGCGGCGCGTCGGGGGAGAACGAGACCCTGACGCTGGCGATGGAGATCGTGCGGCTGCGGCTGCGCAAGGCCCGCCTGCTGGGCGCCTCGTGCTGGGCGGAGCAGGCCCTCAAGGACCGCTCGGCGCCGTCCGTGGCTGCGGTGGAGGAGCTGCTCTCCGCCATGGCTCCGCGGGCCATGGCCAACGCCCGCCGGGACGCCGCCGTCGTCGCGGGCACGGGTGACGGCGCGGCCGAGGTGGCCCCGTGGAACTGGCCGCACCTGTCCGCGCGGCACGCGCGGGAGGCGTTCGCGGTGGACACCGCGGCCCTGCGCCCGTACTTCGAGCTGGACCGCGTGCTCACGCAGGGCGTGTTCGCCGCGGCGGGGGCGCTGTACGGGCTCACGTTCACCGAGCGCCCGGAGCTGGCGCGGCACCTGTACCGCCCCGGCATGCGGGTCTGGGAGGTCGCCCGCGAGGGCGGCGAGTCCGTCGGCCTGTTCGTGGGCGACTTCTTCGCCCGGGCCACGAAGTCGGGCGGCGCGTGGATGCACACGGTGCGGGACAAGTCCGAGGCCCTCGGCGAGAAGCCGGTGGTGTTCACCACCATGAATGTGCCCGCCCCGGCGGAGGGCCGCCCGGCGCTGCTGACCCTGGACGAGACCACCACCCTGTTCCACGAGTTCGGCCACGCCCTGCACGGCCTGCTGGCTGAGGGCGAGTACCCCTCGCTGACCGGCACGGCCGTGCCGCGGGACGTCGTGGAGTTCCCGAGCCAGGTGAACGAGATGTGGATCCGCGAGCCGCAGATCCTGGCCGCGTACGCGCGCCACGTGGAGACCGGCGAGGAGCTGCCCGCCGGCACCCTGGAGAAGCTCGAGGCCGCGGACCTGTGGGGCGAGGGCTACCGCACGGTGGAGTACCTGGGCGCCACGCTGATCGACTGGGCGTGGCACACCCTCACGGAGGAGACCGTGGACGCGGCCACCGCGGATCCGGCGGCGTTCGAGCGCAGGGTCCTCACGGAGGCGGGCATCGACCCGGACCTCGTGCCCCCGCGCTACGGCACCGGCTACTTCAAGCACATCTTCGGCTCGGGCTACGCGGCGGGGTACTACTCGTACGTGTGGGCCGAGGTGCTGGACGCGGACGCCGTGGAGTGGTTCCGGGAGAACGGCGGCCTCACGCGGGAGAACGGCGAGCGCTTCGCAGCGGAGCTGCTCGCGCGCGGCAACACGCGGGACCTGCTCGAGTCCTACCGCGCCTTCCGCGGGCGGGACGCGGAGCTGGAACCGCTGCTGCGGCGCCGGGGGCTCACCGAGGGCTGAGCGCGACTCCGTGACCGGGGACGAGCAGTCATGAGGATGGCCGGAACCGGCCCGGTTCCGGCCCGGTCTCCGGCCATCTGCAGGACACCTCCGCCGTGACACGAACGCAGGTGGAGGGTGTCGCCTGGCGGGCCGGTCTCACCGGTAGGGCGCACACTCCCGGACATCGGCACGGCTCCTCCATCCTGGACGCGGAACCAGCCCGCCGTCGGGCAGCGACCACCCGCGGGACATGACAGTCGATCCGTCACGCAGTGTCAGCGTGGTCTCCGACCGCCCGGGCGCCTCCCTGATCCGCACCCGGCCGTCGACGACGGCGTCGATCACCTGCCGTGCGAAGTCCAGGTCGTCGTCGTCCACGCCGATCTCGAAGCGTGCACACCCGTCCACGGAGATCGTCAGTCCCATCACAGCGGCCCCCCGGCTCGGCGAGGTCACCGCAGACCTGCATCTCCGCCGCGTCCCTCCGGTGGGGCACAAGGTCCAGCACGATCATGTCCGCGCCGGCGAGTTCAGCGAGTGAGATCCGCGCCGACCCACGACACACCTCCCGAGCGTGGCCGTACAGCTCCTCCGTCCCCCCTCGTGACACCTCGAGCGGGACCTCGACTCGCTCCCGGCGCCTCCACCACGACGTCATACGCGGCGGGTGCCGGGCCGGCTCGCGCCGAGCACCGCGCGCAGCCAGCCGCGCACGGTGGTGTCCCACTTCTTGGGGTCCACGTTCTGCTCGCGCGTGTGGCGGGCGCGCTGGAACCGCACGAACCGCACGAGCTCGGGGTTGCGCTCGGCCAGGTCCATGGACGGGCCCACGGGCACGTACTCGTCGTCCTCGGAGTGCAGGATCAAGGTGGGCACCCGCACCTGCTCGGCGCGGGTCACCCAGTCCATCGCCTTCAGGTCCACGGGGGCCGCGAGGCCGGTGACGAACCGGCCGGCCCGATTGGAGAGCAGCCACTGGCCCAGCAGGCCGATCGCCTCCGGGATGCGGTTGAGCTTGGCCTGGTGCTCGAGCACGTCCATCCAGTCGACCACCGGGCCGGTGAGCACCACGGCCCGCACATGAGGGGCCAGCGCGGAGCGGTCCACACACTGCAGCGCCACCGCCCCGCCCATCGACCAGCCGAACAGCACGACGTCCTCGGCCCCCTGCTCCATCGCGTACCGGATGGCGGCCTCCACGTCCTCCCACTCCGTGGTGCCGAGCCCGTAGCGCGCGTCCGGGGCGTCGGGGGCGTCGCCGTCGTTGCGGTAGGAGATCAGCAGGGATGTCATGCCGAGTCGCTGCGCCGTGGGCACCGCGCGGATGCCCTCGTTGCGGCGGGCGCCCCGGCCGTGCACCATCACGGCCCACAGCCCCTCGCCGGACCGGGCGTCCTGATCCGCCTCCGGGTCCACGCGCCAGGCCGGGGCGCAGCCGTTCGGCACGGGGACGAGCACCTCTGCGGCCTCGAGTCCGGCGTCGGCCGGGGTGGGGTACACGAACGCGGTGAAGCGCCCCTTCACGGCGGCCGGCAGCTCGCCGGCGTAGACCTCCTCCACGACGCGCTGTACCGTGCCGTCGCGCGGGTCGAACGAGGTGATGGCACCGATCCGCGCGCAGCCGGCGCCGCCGTCGAAGGTCAGCGAGTAGGTGCCGGGGACGGTGGTGTACTCGTCGGCCGGCAGGATGACCTCGGGCCCGTCCTCCCCGTCCACGACGGCCAGGATCGCCGTCGACTCCGCGTGCTGGCGGACGGGCGTCACCACCGTGCGGGCGAAGACGCCCGCGAGCGCGGAGCTGGCCCCGGCCACGACGAACGCCCCGGAGAGGGCCACGCTGCCCACCACCGGGGACCAGCGCGCCATGGGCGCGGCGATCGCCACGGAGCCGCGCACGGTGCCCTTCACCCCTCGGCGCACCAGGCGCTGCGCGAGGGGCACGGCTCCGCGAGCGCGGGACCGGTGGCGGCGGGGGCGACGGCGGCAGGAGGAGGCCATGAGTGCATTCTCGACCACGCACGCGCGGGCGGGCCAATCCGCACCGACCGCGCCGATCCGGCCGGCCCGGCGGGGAACAGGGCGAGCGGCGCGGGCGTTGTGCGGACCATGAGCACCCACGAGACCGCATCCCCGGACACCCCTCCGCACGCCGCCCCCCACGCCGCCCCGCCCGCGACGCCGCACACCGCGGCCCTCACCGAGGAGGAGTGGGCGCGCCGCCTCACCCCGGAGGAGTTCCAGGTCCTGCGCCGCGCCGGCACGGAGCGCCCCTACACGGGCGAGTACTGGGACTCCCACGTGCAGGGCGTGTACGCGTGCCGCGCGTGCGGGGCGGAGCTGTTCCGCTCGGACGAGAAGTTCGACTCCCACTGCGGCTGGCCCTCCTTCTTCGCACCCCTGGCCGAGGACCGCGTGGAGTACATCAAGGACGAGACCCTCGGCATGCAGCGGATCGAGGTGCGCTGCGCCGGGTGCGGCTCCCACATGGGCCACGTGTTCCAGGGCGAGGGCTACGGCACGCCCACGGACCTGCGCTACTGCATCAACTCGATCTCGCTGCGCCTCAGCCCGTCCGACGTGCCCTCCGCCGACGCGTCCGACACGCCGGGCGGCGCGGCGTGAGTGCCCCGGGGGCGCCGACGTCGCCCGCCGACCTGCGCGCCTTCGCCTCCGACAACTACGCGGGCGTCCATCCGGACGTGTGGGCCGCCATGCTGGACGCGGACGCGGGCCACGCGCGGGCCTACGGCGAGGACCCCGTGACGGCGGCGCTGCAGGAGCGCGTCCGCGCGACCTTCGGCGAGCGGGCCTTCGCCCTGCCGGTGTTCAACGGCACGGGCGCGAACGTCGTCGCACTGCGGGCCCTGACGCCCCCGTGGGGAGCGGTGGTGTGCGCCGGCCACGCGCACATCGCCACGGACGAGGGCGGCGCCCCCGTGCAGGTCGGCGGGCTCTCCCTGCTCCCGGTCCCCACGGGCGACGACGGCAAGCTCACTCCCGCGCTCCTCACGCCCGTGCTGGGCTCCTTCGGATTCGTCCACGCGGTGCAGCCGGCCGTGGTGGAGATCGCCCAGGCCACCGAGGTCGGCACCGTGTACACGGCGCAGGAGGTGCGGGCGCTCGCCGACGCCGCCCACGCCGCCGGGCTGAGCGTCTACATGGACGGCGCCCGCCTGTGCAACGCGGCCGCCGCCCTGGGCGTGCCCCTGCGGGAGTTCACCACCGACGCCGGCGTGGACGCGGTCTCCTTCGGCGGCACGAAGAACGGTGCGCTGGGCGCGGAGGCCGTGGTCGTGCTGAACCCGGAGGCCGTGTCCACCGCGGCCATGGTCACCGACCGCGACGTGCCGGGCCGCGAGCGCGACGCGGACTCCGCGGCGCAGATGTCCCTGGGGTACCTGCGCAAGTCCTCGATGCAGCTGGCCTCGAAGCAGCGCTACCTCTCCGCGCAGCTGCTGGCCCTGCTCACCGACGACCTCGGCGTGCGCCTGGCGGACCACGCCAACGCCATGGCCCGCCTGCTGGCCGAGCGCGTGTCCGCGCTCGAGGGGGTGGAGCTCTCCCGTCAGCCCGAGGCCAACGCGGTGTTCGCCGTCCTGGACCCGGCCGCCGCCGACGCGGTGCGCGCCCGCTACCCGTTCTACGACTGGAACCCCGCCACCGGCGAGGTGCGCTGGATGACCTCGTGGGACACCTCCCGGGAGGACGTCGCCGGGTTCACGGACGCGCTCGGCCAGGCCCTGGCGGCCCGGCGCTGAGGGCCGCCGACGGCGCGCCCTGCGCCGCGACGCGCACCGGCCCGCCTACGCTGTCGGGCATGACCGTCACCAGGGCGCCCCACGCCGCGCGCGCCGAGGTGCCCGCGGAGTTCCGCCGGGCGCTCGCCGAACTGCGCGACGCCCGGCCCCGCCCCCCCGTGCGCCTGCGCGAGATCCCGGCCCCGCCCGGTCTCGCCCCGCACGCCGTGGCCCTGGCCGCGGACGTGTGCGAGGACGTCACCGCGGAGGACCCGGCCGGCCCCGTGCTGGCCACGGGCCGCTTCGTGCTCCTGCACGATCCGGCCGGCTCGCCGCAGTGGCGGGGCCGGTTCCGCGCGGTCACGTACATCCGGGCGAGCCTGGAGCCCGACGTCGCCACGGACCACCTCGCCGGCGCCGTCGCCTGGACCTGGCTCGTGGAGGCCCTGGAGACCCGGCACGCCGAGCACACCGAGGCCGGAGGCGTGGCCACGCGCCAGCTCGCGGAGAGCTTCGGCACCCTGGCCGGCGAGCCGGACGTGACGGACATCGAGCTGCGTGCCTCCTGGACCCCGAGCGGGCGAGACCTCGGGGCGCACCTGGAGGCGTGGTCGGACATGATCTGCGCCTTCGCCGGCCTGCCGCCCGAGTCCGCCGCTCTCCCCCACCCCACCCACTGACGACCCACCAGCAGGAGCACTCCATGACCCAGGCCGCGTCCGCACCGGGACAGCCGTCCCCCGACGAGGCCGCCGGGGAGGCCCCCGCGCCCCGGCTCATCACCGAGCCCGAGGGCGGGACCCCGCATGTGACCGACACCCCCGCCGGGCTCGAGGCCTGCGCCCGCGCCATCGCGGCGGGCACCGGGCCGGTGGCCGTGGACGCCGAGCGCGCCTCCGGCATCCGCTACGGCCAGCGCGCGATGCTCGTGCAGCTCAAGCGCGCGGGCGCGGGCATCTGGCTCGTGGACCCGGAGGCCTTCGACGGCCTGGGGGCGCTGGCCGAGGCCCTGAGCGGGGTCGAGTGGGTCCTCCACGCGGCCAGCCAGGACCTGCCCTGCCTGGCCGAGCAGGGGCTGCGCCCGGACGCCCTGTTCGACACGGAGCTGGCCGCCCGCCTGGCCGGGCTGCCCCGCGTGGGCCTGGCCGCCGTCCTGGAGGCGATGCTCGGGGTCACCCTGGCCAAGGAGCACTCGGCGGCGGACTGGTCCACCCGGCCGCTGCCCGAGGGCTGGCTGGCCTACGCGGCCCTCGACGTCGAGCTGCTCGTGCCGCTGAGGGACGCGCTCGCCGCGCTGCTGGAGGAGCAGGGCAAGACGGAGTGGGCGCGCCAGGAGTTCGAGGCCGCCCGGCTGGCGCCCCCGCCCGCCCCGCGCACGGACCCGTGGCGCCGCACTTCCGGCTCGCACAGCCTGCGCCGACCCGCACAGCTGGCCGTGCTGCGCCGCCTGTGGGAGGCCCGCGAGGAGCTGGCCCGACACCGGGACGTCGCCCCCGGCCGGCTCATCCCCGACCGCTCGCTCGTGGCCGCCGCCACCGCGCAGCCCCGCACGGTCCCCGCGCTGCGGGACACCTCCGGCTTCCATGGCCGCTCCGCGTCCCGGGAGGCGCCCCGCTGGATCGCCGCGATCCGCGCCGGGCTCGAGGACGCCGCCGACGGCGCAGCCCCGCCCCTGCACGTGCGCGGCGGGGACGCCCCGCCGCCGCCGCGGGCGTGGCGCGATCGCGACCCGCTCGCCGACCGGAGGCTCAAGACCGCGAAGGCGCGCGTGGCCCGCCGCGCGGAGCAGCTCGACATGCCCACCGAGAACCTGCTCACCCCGGACACGCTGCGCCGGATCTGCTGGGAGCCGCCCACGCCGCTCACCCCCGAGTCCGTGGAGGACGCCCTCCGCGAGCGCGGGGCGCGGCCGTGGCAGGTGGAGAACGTGGCCGCGGTCCTGACCGTGGCCCTGCTGGATCCGGACCCCGTGGAGGACTGAGCGGCGTTCCTGGGACGGCGCGTCACGGTTAGAGTGAGAGCCATGACACAACGCCCCGCTCCCCTGGACGCCTTCGGCCACCTGCCCGGAATCACCCCGGACGAGGTCGTCACCCACATCGAGGTCACCGACCACGCGCTGCCCGGCGGCGTGGGCACCCTCGCCCTCCTCACCCTGGACAACGGCCAGGGCCCGAAGCGGCCGGCGACGCTGGGCCCGGCCTCGCTGCTGGGGCTCGCCCGCGCCCTGGACGCCCAGGCTGCGCGGGCCGTGGCCGGCGAGATCCAGGCCCTGGCGGTCACCGGCACGGGGGGCACCTTCGCCGCCGGCGCCGACCTCTCGCTGATCGCGGGCATCGAGGACTCCGGGGACCCGCAGGCGGGCATCGGCCGCGACCTGGCCCGGCTCGGCCACGCCGCCTACGACCGGCTCGACGCGTTCCCCGCCCGGACCTTCGCCTTCGTCAACGGGACGGCGCTCGGCGGCGGGCTCGAGCTCGCCCTCGCGGCCGAGCACCGCGTGGTGGCCGCGGGCGCCAAGGGCTTCGGACTGCCCGAGGTCCGGCTGGGCCTCGTGCCCGGCTGGTCCGGCGTGTGGCGCATGCCGCACCTGATCGGCCCCGAGGCCGCCGTCGGCGTCCTGGTGAAGAACCCGCTGGACAACAACCGGACCCTGGACGCGAAGGCCGCGTACGAGCTGGGGCTCATGGACGCGGTGGCCGAGGGCGACCTGCTGGAGGCCGGTCTGGCGTTCGCCGCGCGCATCCTCACGGGCGAGGGCCAGACCGAGGAGGCGCAGTCCGAGCACCACGGCCGCGACGTCTCCGACGCAGCGTGGGAGCGCGCGCTCGCGGCGCTCGAGCAGCTCCAGGCCGCGCGCCCGGGGCGCCACCTCCCGGCGCGCCGCCACGTCGAGGAGCTGTTCGTCGGTGCCCGCACGCGCACGCGCGAGGAGTCGGCCGAGCACGAGGCCGAGGCGCTCCAGGAGCTCATCGGCTCCCCCGAGTTCCGCCGCACCGTGTACGCGTTCCTGGACGTCGTCCAGCGCCGTGCGAAGAGGCCGGCGGGCGATCCCGGGGCGGACCAGGCCCGCGAGGTCCGCAAGGTCGGCGTGGTCGGTGCGGGCCTGATGGCCGGTCAGCTGGCCCTGGTGTTCGCGCAGCAGCTCGGGGTGCCCGTCGTGATGACGGACATGGACGCCGAGCGTGTCGAGCGCGGCATCGCCGGCGTGCAGGGGCAGATCGAGAAGCAGGTGGCCAAGGGCCGGATGAGCGCGGAGCAGGGCGAGGCGCTCGCCGGGCTCATCACCGCGGACACGGACAAGTCCG
Organism: Micrococcus antarcticus; assembly: GCF_044872765.1. Lineage (NCBI taxonomy): Bacteria > Bacillati > Actinomycetota > Actinomycetes > Micrococcales > Micrococcaceae > Micrococcus > Micrococcus antarcticus. Next base: position 646,812 of record NZ_CP085253.1, read on the forward strand.
TCTACGCGGACGCCGACGTCGTCATCGAGGCCGTGTTCGAAGAGCTCGAGGTCAAGCGCGCGGTGTTCCGCGAGCTGGAGGGCATCGTGCGCCCGGACGCGATCCTGGCGACCAACACCTCCAGCCTGTCCGTGGCCGCGATGGCCGAGGTGCTCCAGAACCCGGAGCGCCTCGTGGGCTTCCACTTCTTCAACCCGGTGGCCCAGATGCCGCTCATCGAGATCGTCCGCGTGGCCGAGACCTCGGACGAGGCCGTGGCCACCGCGTTCGAGCTGGCCCGCCGCCTCCGCAAGACCGGCGTGCTCGTCAACGACGCGGCGGCCTTCGTGGTCAACCGCGTGCTGCTGCGCATGATGGGCGAGGTGCAGAACTCCTTCGACGAGGGCACCGACGCGCACACCGCCGACCACGCCCTGGACGAGCTGGCCCTGCCGATGACCCCGTTCACGCTCCTGGCGATGGTGGGCATCCCCGTGGCGCAGCACGTCTCCGAATCGCTGCAGGCCGCCTTCGGGGCCGAGCGCTTCCCGGTGTCCGCGAACCTCCAGCGCCTCATCGACGCCGGCAAGACCGCGATCTGGGCCAAGGACGTGCGCGGCGGCGCCGAGAGCGAGGAGGCCGCCGGCGCGACGGGCGAGGAGATCCCGGCCGCGACCGCCGCGCTCCTCGAGCAGGGCGACGCCCCGCAGACGGCCGAGGAGCTGCTGCACCGCGTGGAGGACGCCCTGGCCGAGGAGATCGGCCTGCTGCTGGAGGAGAAGGTGGTGGCCGCCCCCGAGGACGTGGACCTGTGCATGATCCTGGGCGCCGGCTGGCCGCTGCACCTGGGCGGCATCACGCGGTACCTCGACGACTCGGGCGCGTCCGAGCGGGTCAACGGGACGCGCTTCCACGGCTGAGGCCGGCATCCCGGCACCGGCGGCCCCGTCACCGCGGAAGGGTGGCGGGGCCGCCGGCGTACCGCTCCCGCGGCAGCGGCGGCACGAGGGCGAGCACGTTCGGCGTCGGATGGGCGCTGGCCGGGTGGCAGGTCATGTCCCTGGCGGAGCTGGTGCCCGCCCCGCCTCACTCCACCGGCAGTCCGGCGAACGTCACCAGCTCCGCGCCCAGCCCGGCGAGCGCCTCGTCCCTGCCGGCCACCGGCGCGGACGCCGTCCCGCCACCCCAGTCCGAGGCCGTCACGGCGCCCTCGCGCACGTGATGCGAGCCGATCACCACGCCCTCGCTCACCACGTCCACCCGCACGCCGCCCTCGGCCCCCGCACCGGCATCGCCGCCGGCCGGCCGCAGCGTCGCCTCCGGCATGCGCACCGGCCCCTGCAGCGGGGATGCCTCCTCGAGCCGCACGAACGTGAGCGCCGCCTCGGCCGCGGGTCCCATCAGCAGGTGCTCCGCGTAGGAGGGCACGACGTCCTCCCCCAGCCCCGCGCGCTCGCGCTCGATCCGCACGCGCTGCTCCGTGGCCGAGTCCTCATAGGACGTCCAAACCCACGTCGCCCCGTCGTCGGTGAAGGCCACCTGGCTCTGCGCGAAGAACCGCTCCGGCAGGTCCGGGGTCGCCGCGCGCTGCACCGCGGTGGGGGCGAAGCCCATGCGGGAGGTGAGCACGCCCTCGGCGAGCCGCCGGAACAGGAAGCCCACGTGCTCCCCGCGCAGGGTCACGGCCTCCCAGCGCTCGAACGGGGTCAGGTCGAAGGCGGGGCGGGCGGTCTCGGCCACGGCGGGTCTCCTGGTCTCGGTCGGTCTCGCCGCGCTCTCACGCACGACGACGGCGGGTCGGCTCACGATCCTCTCACCCTCCCCCGCGCACCGCACGCGGGGAGGCGCCCGGTCCGCCGAGTGGAACAATGGGGGTATGACCACGCAGGACACCCGCTCTTCCCAGCCCGCCCCCGCCGCCGAGACCGGCTGCTGCGGCCACTGCGCCCCCCAGGACGCCCAGCCAGGCACCACCCGCCGCACCGTGCTCGGCCGCGGCGCCGCCGTCGCCGCCGTGGGTGCCGGCTCCCTCGTCCTCTCCGGCTGCACGGATGAGATCCGCGCGGAGGACACGGCGCAGGACCACTACGTCGGCGCCGCCAGGACGCCCGCCCTCGCCGTCTCGGAGCTGCCCGTGGGCGCCACGACGTCCGTGGAGGTGGAGGGCCGCACGCTGCTGATGCACCGCGTGGACGAGTCCACGGTGACCGCGTACTCGAACGTGTGCACGCACCAGGGCTGCCTGCTCCAGGTGGTGGACCGCCCCGAGGGGACGGCCTACGCGTGCCCGTGCCACGGCTCCCACTTCGACGTGGAGACCGGCAAGCCCTTCGGCGGCCCCGCGCGCCAGCCCCTCATGGACTACGAGGCCGCCATCGACGGCGACCAGGTGGTCGTCAAGCTCTGAGCACGCGCACGCCCGGAACCGAGCGGCGCGGCGAGTCCTGGGAGATCAGACGTCGTCGCCGCGCTCCCGCCCGGGGCCTGCCGGCGCGGCGAACTCCTCCATGCCGAAGCGTCGGCGCGGCAGCAGTCCCTCCGGGGCGGCGTGACCGGCGTACGGATCGGGCCGGCCCCGCCGGCTGGGCGCGGGCGTGCGGCTGCCCCGCGACGGCGGCAGCGCCGCGACCTCGCGCCGGTTGGGGTCCCAGCCGGGCTGCTCACGCCGCCGCGCCGGGTAGTAGCGGTGCCGCCACCAGAACCAGATGAGCGCCCCGAGCACCGGCAGGATCAGCATGGACACGACCCACGGCAGGCGGGCCCGGTGGTCGAGGGGGCCGCGCGCGAGCGAGACGAGCCCGCCCACCCAGATCGCCCCCGCGGTCAGGGACACGCTCCACCCCAGGGCCATCTCGGCCGGCGAGGGCACGAGGGGCATCAGAACAGCGCCACCTTCTCCGGGCCCGGGAAGAGCGCGTCGAGCTCCGCGAGGTCCTCGGCCGTGGGCTCCCAGTCGGAGGCCTTCGCGTTCTCGGCGACCTGCTCGGGACGCGTGGCCCCCGCGATCACGGACGCCACCGGCCCCTGCGCTGCGAGCCAGCCGACGGCCGCCTGCACCTCGGTGATGCCGCGCTCGCGCGCGAACGCCCCGAACGCGGCCAGCTGCTCCAGGTCCGCCTCGTCCACCATGTGCTGCCGCACGTGGGAGAGCCGTGAGCCCTCGGGCGCCGCACCCTGCGAGTACTTCCCCGTCAGCAGGCCGTTGGCCAGCGGGAAGTAGGGCAGCACGCCCAGGCCGAACTCCGCGGCCGCGGGGACGACCTCCAGCTCGGCGCGGCGGTCCAGGAGGTTGTAGTGGTTCTGCGCCGAGACGAACCGCTCGGTGCCGAGCTCGCGCGCCACGTACTCGGCCTGCGCGATCTGCCAGCCGGTGCGGTTCGAGTGCCCGACGTAGCGGACCTTGCCCGCCCGCACGAGGTCGTCGAGCGCCCGCAGCGTCTCGTCGATCGGCGTGCCGGGATCGGGCGTGTGGAACTGGTACAGGTCGATCCACTCGGTGCCGAGCCGGCGCAGCGACGCCTCTACCGCCCTGACGATGTACGCGCGCGAACCGCGGGCGCCGCCGTCGGGCCCGTTCGCCCCGCCCATCTCCATGCCGAACTTGGTGCCCAGCACCACCTCGTCGCGGCGGGAGCCCAGGGCGGTGCCGAGGCGCTCCTCGGAGAGGCCGGGCTCGGCGCCGTAGATGTCCGCGACGTCGAAGAAGGTGATGCCCGCATCCAGCGCGGCGCCGACGACGGCGTCGGTGCCCGCCTGCTCCATCGTGGCGGTGCCGGGACGGCCCAGGTTGTTGCAGCCCAGCCCGACCACGGAGACGGTGAGGCCGGAGCGGCCCAGTCGCACGGTGCGCATCGCTCAGGCCTCCCGGGTCTCGGCCGCAGCGTCCACGACGTCGGCGTCCGCCTCCGCGTCCGCCGCACCATGGGCCGAGGCGTCCGCCGGGCGCAGGTCCCCGCGGTGCACCTCCACCTTGTTCGGCTGGACGCCGTGCGCGCGCTTGGCGGCGGCCGGGATCTCCGCCTCGGCCTTGGCAGCGTGGGGCGTGCGGACGATGAGCACGAGCCGGCCCTCCTCCTCCGCGACGTCCTCGACGTCGCCGAGACCGCGCCACGCGAGCTGGTGGGTGATCTCCGAGCGCAGGGCGTCCGCGTGCTGAGCCTCGATCGGCGTGCTCGCCCGCCCCCGCAGGCGGTAGGTCACGGACAGCGTGGTCAGGGCGTCGTCGTCGAGCTCGGCGAAGCCCTCCTCGCGGCCCTGCGCCACGAAGGCGGCCAGCAGCTCCTCGCCCTCGGCGTCGTCGGCCACGGGCTGGTCCCCCACCGTGCCGACCGCGCCGACGCGGCCGTGGTGCACGGTGAACTGCCCGGAGCCGGGCTCGCACCACGCCTCGCGGTACTCGAAGCGGCGCGTGCCGTCCTCGGCGGTGACGTCGCGGTACAGGCGGACGATGCTCATGGGGTGCTCCTGGCGTCGGGGGTCAGTGGGTGGGGAGGGCGACGACGGCGGCCGGCGCTCAGCGATCGGACGTGCGCCGCGCGTCCTCGGGGCTGGACGGGGCCACGCCGGGCATGCCGGACTCCGGCACGGCGCCGGACACGGGCCGCGCGTACGGCACCTTGGCGCCCAGCACCTGGGCCACGGTGTCCTGCGCGATGCGCTGGGCGGTCAGGCCGACGCGGTCCAGCACCTCGGCGCGCGTGCCGTGGGCGAGGAACTCGACGGGCAGGCCGACCTCGTTCAGGGCGGTGTCCACGCCCGCGGCACGCATCTCCTGGCGGATGCGGGAGCCCACGCCGCCGGCGCGGACGCCGTCCTCGAGGCACACCACGATCCGGTGGCGCGCGGCCAGGCGGATCACGGACCCGGCCACCGGCAGGACCCACCGGGGATCCACGACGGTGGCGGTGATGCCCTGGCGGCTCAGGCGCTGCGCGACGTCGAGCCCGAGCTCGGCCATCGCGCCGACGGCCACGATCAGCACGTCGCGGTCGGCGTCGTCCTCGTGGGCGGCCGGGCCGATCCGGGAGAGCACGTCCGTGCCGTCCTCGAGGCGCTCGAGGGCGCGCACGGGCTCGCCCACCGAGCCCTTCGCGAAGCGCACCACGGTGGGCGCGTCGCTCACCGCCACGGCCTCGCGCAGCTCCTCGCGCAGGGTCTCGGCGTCGCGCGGGGCCGCGATCCGCAGCCCCGGCACGGTCTGGAGCAGGGCGAGGTCCCACATGCCGTGGTGGCTCGGGCCGTCCGGGCCGGTCACGCCGGCGCGGTCCAGCACGAACGTCACCCCGGCGCGGTGCAGGCCCACGTCCATGAGCACCTGGTCGAACGCGCGGTTGAGGAACGTGGCGTACACGGCCACCACGGGGTGCAGGCCGCCGAAGGCCATGCCCGCCGCGGAGGTGACGGCGTGCTGCTCCGCGATGCCGACGTCGAACACGCGGTCCGGGAACTCCAGGGCCATGGGCGCCAGGCCCACCGGGTTCATCATGGCGGCCGTGATGGCCACCACGTCCGGGCGCTCGCGGGCGATGTCCACCATCTCCTCGCCGAACACGTTGGTCCAGGACTGCGCCGTGTCGGAGGTGACGGGCTCGCCCGTGGACGGGTCGATCCGGCCGATCGCGTGGAACTGGTCCGCCTCGTTCGCCACGGCCGGTGCATAGCCGTGGCCCTTCTCGGTCATGGCGTGCACGATCACGGGTCCGCCGTAGGCGCGGGCGTCCTCGAGGGCCTCCTCCATGGCCTCCACGTCGTGCCCGTCGACGGGGCCGATGTACTTCATGCCCAGGTCCTCGAACAGGCCCTGCGGCGCCCAGAGGTCCTTGAGGCCCTTCTTCGCCGCGTGCAGCGGGCGGTAGAGGAGGTGGCCCGCCGTGCCGCCCTCCTGCAGGCGGCGCTTCATGTAGTCCAGGGTCTGCTCGTAGCGCCGGTGCGTGCGGACCTTGTCCAGCACTCCGCGGCGCAGCCCGCCGAGGTGGTCGGCCAGGCCGCCCACGGTGGGGGCGTACGAGCGGCCGTTGTCGTTCACCACGATCACCACGCGCCGGTTGCGATCGCCGGCGATGTTGTTGATCGCCTCCCAGGCCATGCCGCCGGTGAGGGCGCCGTCCCCGATCACCGCGACCACGGTGCGGTCCCGCTGGACCGTCTGCCACCACGCACGGGCGATCCCGTCCGCCCAGGAGAGGGAGGAGGAGGCGTGCGAGGACTCGACGACGTCGTGCTCAGACTCGGCGCGGTCGCCGTAGCCGGACAGGCCGCCCTGCTGCCGCAGCGTGGTGAAGTCCTGGCGCCCCGTGAGCAGCTTGTGCACGTAGGACTGGTGGCCCGTGTCGAAGATGACCGCGTCCCGCGGGGAGGAGAACACGCGGTGCACGGCGAGCGTCAGCTCCACCACGCCGAGGTTGGGGCCGAGGTGGCCGCCCGTCTGGGAGACGTGGGCGATGAGGAACGCGCGGATCTCCGCCGCCAGCCGCGTCAGCTCCTCCTTGGAGAGGCCCTCGAGGGCCTCCGGAGACGTGATCTGGGGCAGCAGGGGTGCACCGGTGTCCTGGGGGCGGCTGGCGCGGGACGGTTCGTTCATAGTCCGTCCAGGGTACTCCGCTCCCCGCGCGCGGGCGCGGAGGCCGAGGACGACGCCGGCCCGCCGCCTCCGCGTGGGAGGCGACGGGCCGGCGTCGGGCGGCCCCGCGAACGGGGCCCGTGCGCGGATCAGGCCTTGGCGACCATCTGGCGCAGCACGTACTGCAGGATGCCGCCGTTGCGGTAGTAGTCGGCCTCACCGGGGGTGTCGATGCGCAGGACCGCGTCGAACTCGGTGACCTTGCCGTCCTCGCCGGTGGCGGTGACCTTCAGGGTCTTCGGCGTGCGGCCCTCGTTGAGCTCCGTCACCCCGGCGATGTCGAAGGTCTCGGTGCCGGAGAGGCCCAGGGAGTCCGCGGACTCGCCGGACGGGAACTGCAGCGGGAGCACGCCCATGCCGATGAGGTTCGAGCGGTGGATGCGCTCGAAGGACTCCGCGATGACGGCCTTCACGCCCAGGAGCGCGGTGCCCTTCGCGGCCCAGTCACGGGACGAGCCGGAGCCGTACTCCTTGCCGCCCAGCACCACCAGCGGGGTGCCCGCGGCGGCGTAGTTCTGCGCCGCGTCGTACACGTAGGCCTGCGGGGCGCCGTCCTGGGAGAAGTCGCGGGTGAAGCCGCCCTCGATGCCGTCCAAGAGCTGGTTCTTGATGCGGATGTTCGCGAAGGTGCCGCGGATCATCACCTCGTGGTTGCCGCGGCGCGAGCCGTACGAGTTGAAGTCCTTGCGCTCCACGCCGTTCTCCAGCAGGTAGCGGCCCGCCGGGGTGTCCGACTTGAACGAGCCCGCCGGGGAGATGTGGTCGGTGGTGACCGAGTCGCCCAGCTTCAGCAGCACGCGGGCACCGGCGATGTCCGCCACCGGCTCCGGCTGCGCCTGCATGCCCTCGAAGTACGGGGGCTTGCGGACGTAGGTGGAGTCCGCGTCCCAGGCGAACGTGTCGCCGGTGGGGGTCTCGAGGGACTGCCAGCGCTCGTCGCCGTCGAAGATGGTGCCGTACTGGTTCGTGAACATCTCGGTGTCGATCGACTCGTCGATGATCTTCTGGACCTCGGTGGGGTCCGGCCAGATGTCCTTCAGGAACACGTCGTTGCCGTCCGCGTCCTGGCCCAGGGCCTCGTTCTCGAAGTCGAAGTCCATGGTGCCGGCCAGCGCGTAGGCCACCACGAGCGGCGGGGACGCGAGGTAGTTCATCTTCACGTCCGGGTTGATGCGGCCCTCGAAGTTGCGGTTGCCGGAGAGCACCGCGGTCACGGAGAGGTCGTTCTCCTGGATCGCCTCGGAGATCTCCTGCTCGAGCGGGCCCGAGTTGCCGATGCAGGTGGTGCAGCCGTAGCCGACCACGTTGAAGCCGAGGCCGTTGAGGGACTCGCGCAGGCCCGACTTCTCGTAGTAGTCGGTCACGACGCGGGAGCCCGGGGCCACGGAGGTCTTCACCCACGGCTTGGAGGTCAGGCCCTTGGCCAGCGCGTTGCGGGCCAGCACGCCCGCGGCCATCATCACGGAGGGGTTCGAGGTGTTGGTGCACGAGGTGATCGAGGCGATCGACACGGCGCCGTGGTCCAGCTGGAACCGGCGGCCGTCCTCCATGGACACGTCCACGAGCTTGGAGGGACGGCCCTCGCCGGCCTCGTCGTCCGTGGCGTAGTTGTGCAGGTCCTTGCGGAACGTCTCCTTGGAGTCGGAGAGGACGATGCGGTCCTGCGGGCGCTTGGGGCCGGAGATCGAGGGGACCACCGTGGAGAGGTCCAGCTCGAGGTACTCCGAGTAGGCGACCTCGGTGGAGGGGTCGTGCCACATCCCCTGCTCCTTGGTGTAGGCCCCCACGAGGGCGACCTGCTCCTCCGAGCGGCCGGTGAGGCGCAGGTACTCGAGCGTCACGTCGTCGATCGGGAAGATCGCGGCCGTGGAGCCGAACTCCGGGGACATGTTGCCGATGGTGGCGCGGTTGGCCAGCGGCACGGAGCCGACGCCCTCGCCGTAGAACTCCACGAACTTGCCCACCACGCCGTGCTGCCGCAGCATCTCGGTGATCGTCAGCACCACGTCGGTGGCGGTGGCGCCGGCCGGGATGGAGCCTGTCAGCTTGAAGCCCACGACGCGCGGGATGAGCATGGAGACCGGCTGGCCGAGCATCGCGGCCTCGGCCTCGATGCCGCCCACGCCCCAGCCCAGCACGCCCAGGCCGTTGACCATGGTGGTGTGCGAGTCGGTGCCGACGCAGGAGTCGGGGTAGGCGCGCAGCACGCCGTCGACTTCGCGGGTCATGACGGTGCGGGCCAGGTGCTCGATGTTGACCTGGTGGACGATGCCCATGCCCGGGGGGACGACCTTGAAGTCGTCGAACGCGGTCTGGCCCCAGCGCAGGAACTTGTAGCGCTCGCCGTTGCGCTCGTACTCGATCTCCATGTTGCGCTCGACCGCCTGGTCGTTGCCGAACACGTCGATCTGCACCGAGTGGTCGATGACCAGCTCGGCCGGGGAGAGCGGGTTCACGCGGGCGGGGTCGCCGCCGAGGTCCTTGATGGCCTCGCGCATGGTGGCCAGGTCCACGACGCAGGGCACGCCGGTGAAGTCCTGCATGATGACGCGGGCGGGGGTGAACTGGATCTCGGTGTCCGGCTGCGCGGAGGGGTCCCACGAGGCCAGGGCCCTGATCTGTTCGGCGGTGACGTTGGCACCGTCCTCGGTGCGCAGCAGGTTCTCCAGCAGCACCTTGAGGGAGTAGGGCAGCTTCTCAGCGCCCTCCACCGCGTTGAGGCGGAAGATCTCGTACTCGGCGCCGGCGACGTCGAGGACGCCCTTCGACCCGAAGCTGTCAACAGTGGTCACGGGAGGACTCCTATTCCCGCCCGGGTTCGTCCCGGGCACTCGTCCAGTGGGGGTCGGCGCCGGGTCCTCGTCCGTGACGGTCCTCACAGGGCCGTCACCTGAGTCGCAGGCGCCGCACTGCCGCCCAGCCTACCGCGTGCCCACCCCGCCCCGGGGCTCTCTTCCCCTGTGTGGCGACGCACTGCGGCCGCGGACGTGACGGGGGCGTGCGACGACGGCGTCCGTCGACGCACGCCCCCGTGGGGTCCGGCGGGTCACTCGGCGGCGGGGGTCTCCACGACGCCCGGCGCGGCCACGAGGTCCGCGGCCGGGCGCAGCACGGTCACGGACTCCAGGTGGTGGGTGTCCGGGTAGAGGTCGAACACGCGGGCGCGCTCCACCTCGTAGCCGCCCTCGCGCAGCCACGCGAGGTCGCGCGCGAAGGAGGCCGGGTCGCACGAGACGTACACGATGCGGCCCGGGCGGAGGGCGAGGATCCGCTCCACGGCCCTGCGCCCCGCGCCGGAGCGCGGCGGGTCGAGCACCACGGTGTCCACGGCCGTGTCGGCCAGGCCGCCGTCGGCCACCGCGCGCTCCGGGTGCTTGAGCCAGCTGCCCAGGACCTTGTCCGTGGGGCCGTTGAGCACGATCGCCTGCTCGGCGCCGAGCAGGTTCCGGCGGGCGTCCTTCGACGCGCCGCGCGAGGCCTCGACGGAGTAGACGCGGCCCTCGGGGCCCACCGCGTCGGCGAGGAAGGCGCTGAACAGCCCGGCCCCGGCGTAGAGGTCGGCCACGATCTGGCCGGGCTGCGCCTGCGCGTCCTCGAGCACGGCGTCCACGAGGGTGGCCGGGGCGTGCTGGTGGACCTGCCAGAAGCCGTCGCCCGTGACGCGGAAGCGGCGCTCGCCGCCGCGCTCCGTCCTCACGGTCTCCGAGACCCACGTGCGGCCCGTGATGCGCTCCACGGTGACGGGCGAGTGACGCTTGGGACCGGGCATGGCGAGGCCGGTGGACACCTCGACGGCGGAGGCGTTCGCGGTCTGCCGGATGCGGGTGCGCAGTCGGCCGAGCTTGGCCTCGTCCGCCGCGGTCTGCGGGGTGGGCGTCACGAGCACCAGCGGCTGCGAGCCGTTGGCCGGGGTGGCCACGTCCACGCGGGCCGCCCCCGTGAAGTCCCAGTCCCACAGGGCCAGGGCGTCCAGGGCCGGCACGCCCAGCGGCATGTTGCGCACGGGAAGGAGGGTGGTGGAGCGGTGCGCATGCATCGCGATGTGGCCCTGCGGGGTCACCGCGAACGCGGTGCGCGTGCGCCAGTGCTGGCCCGTGGGCTCGTCCTCCTCGCCCGCGAAGCAGACCTCGGGGTCGAGGGTCACGCCGGCGATCCGGGCGACCGTGTCGCGGAAGACCTGGGCCTTGAGGCGGCGCTGGTGCGGCACCACGATGTGGCCGAACTCGGCGCCGCCCACGGGGGGCCGGCCCGAGGCGTGGGCGCGCATGACGTCCGCGAGCTTCCACTGGTGGATGCGGCGGAACTCGGAGGGCCGAAGGACCTCGACGGCGTCCCCGCGCCAGAACCGCGCTCCCGGGTCGCACTCGGTCAGGGCGACCCTGACCTTCTCCCCCGGCATCGCGTGCCGGACGAACACGACACGTCCCTCGTGGCGCGCGACGCAGTGGCCGCCGTGCGCCATCTGCCCGGCCTCGACCTCGATGATCCTCCCGACCTCGGTGATGTCCGGGGTGGCGTCAGTGACGGCCATGATGACTCCTCTCGCGAAGCAGCGCGCCGCAGACCTTGCACCGGGCGTCGACTGGTCCCATCATTCTCGCAGATTCGCCGCGGAACGCGGTCTCGGCTCTTCGCCCTCGCGGATCTGCCACGGCACCGAGCCCACCATCACTCCCGCCTCCCGCTGCAGGCGGTTCTTCTGCCGCGTGGCCGTGCGGTTGTGCAGCAGCGTCCGCCATCCCGGCCGCACCACGTACTCGGGGATGAACACCATGGTCAGGTCCCGCGGGGAGAGGCGCCGGCGCTCGCGCAGGTGCCGCACGAGCGGCACCACCGTGTCGCGGTAGGGAGAGGCCACCACGGTGAGCGGCAGCGGCATGCGGGCGCGGTCCCAGTCGTCGATCACCCGCTCCGTCACCGCGCGGTCCGCGTCCACCACCACGGCCTCCAGGGACGAGGGGCGGGTCGCGCGGGCGTACGCGATGGCCCGCAGCGCCGGCCTGTTCAGGGTGGAGACCACGACGACGACGTGCACCCTCGAGGGCAGGGCACGGGCGTCGTCGTGGGCGTCCGGCGTGAGCTCGCGGCCCACCGCGGCGTAGTGCCGGTGAATCCGGCCCATGACCAGCGCACCCACGACGATCGTGAGCAGCGCCACCCACGCCCCCTGCGTGAAGCGCGTCACGAGCACGACGACGCCGGCGAGCGCGGTGACGCCCAGCGCGACGGCGGTGATGCCGAGGCGCAGGCGCACCGCGGCGCGGGCGCGCGTGCCCGGGGTGTGCGCGAGCCGGCGGCGCCACAGCCGCAGCATCCCCGTCTGGGCGAGGGTGAAAGCCAGCAGGACGCCGATCACGTACAGCTGGACGAGCAGGGCGGTCTGGGCGCGGAAGACGAGCAGCAGGATCGCCGCGGCGGCGCCGAGGGCCACGACGCCCCACGTGTGGACCAGGCGGTCGCCGCGCACGCGCATCTGCCGCGGGAGGTAGCCGTCGTCGGCGAGCCGGGAGGTCAGGGCCGGGAAGGAGCGGAACGCGGACTTCGCGGCGAAGAGCAGCAGGAGCGCGGTGGCCGCGATGGTGAGCACGGCCAGCGGGCTCCCGGGTCCGAAGACGGCGGCCGCGAGCTGGGCGATCACGGGCGGGGCCTCGGCGCCCTCGGGCAGCGGCGCGCCGTCCGGGCCGCGCAGGGAGGCCGGGTCCAGGGCCACCACGGTGCCCGTGCGGTGGGCCAGGTGCATGACGCCGACCGTGAGTGCCGCCACGGCGGCGGCCATCATCGTGAGGAGCCAGCGGACGGTGGGCACGGCCGGATGCGCCACCGTGCGGGCGGCCGAGACGGGGACCTCCACGCCCGTGAGCAGGACCGAGCCCGCGCTGAAGGCGCGCAGGGCCAGCAGGGCCGTGGCCACCGCGCCGACGGGCCCGGCGCCGGACCCGTCCACCGTGTGTCCCGCGGTCACGGCCTGGCCCAGGGTGCCCCCCGCGTCCTGCCACAGGCCCGCCCCCACCATGCCCGCCAGCAGGAGCACGAAGGCGGCCACCACGAGCGGCAGGATGCGCCGGCCCCGGCCACGGTTTGATCCGCGCAGGGCCAGGAGCAGCACGAGGCCCAGGGCCGTGCACGCCACCGCCATGCGGTGCTCCGCGAGCGAGGGCACGAGGGCGGCGGCGTAGTGGGCGAAGGCCGCGAGGGACACGGCGGCGGTGAAGACGAAGTCCAGCAGGAGGGCGGCCGAGGCGAGCACCCCGGCGCGCGGTCCCAGCTTGGTGCGCGCCATGCGGTAGATGCCCCCGTGCGGCACGGCCACCACGGCAGCCCGGAACGAGGCGACGATGAGCACCATGACCGCGACGACGGCCCAGCCCACGAGGGGCCCGAGCGCGAGGGCGGCGGTGCCCGAGGCCACGAGGGTCAGGATGATCTCGTCCGGGGCGTAGGCCAGGGAGGAGAGCGCGTTGGCGGAGGTCACGGGGAGGGCGCGCCACCGGGGCATGCGCGGGGCGGCGGCGTCCGTGGAGGCCACGGGTCGTCCCAGCAGTGCCCGGCGGAGGGTCGCTGACAGCGTCGTCACCGCACCACGGTACCCCCGCCCCGCACCGCCATGCCCCGCCCGTTCCCGCGGGCGCCCGGGGCGGTGCGAGGATGGTCCCCGGGCGGGCGCCGCCCGCACCGATCCGGAAGGGGACGAACAGGCCATGGCTCACTACGTCATCGTCGGCGGCGGCCGCGTGGGTTCACGCCTCGCGGCCACCCTGGACGCCGCGGGCCACTCCGTGGCCGTGGTAGACCGGGACGCCCGCGCGGAGGACGGCCTCCCCGCGGACTTCTCGGGCGAGTTCGTGGCGGGCATCGGCTTCGACCGCGACGTGCTGCGCCGCGCCGGGACCGAGAAGGCCCAGGGCCTGGCGGCCGTGACGGCGGACGACGGCACCAACATCATCGCCGCGCGCGTGGCCCGCGAGACCTTCCACGTGGACCACGTGGTGGCGCGCATCTACGATGCCGAGCGCGCGCGGGTGTACCAGCGCCTCGGCGTGCCCACGGTGGCCTCCATCCAGTGGACCGCGGAGCAGGTGCTGCACCGCCTCCTGCCCGCCGGCGCCGCGGACGCGGAGCAGCGCGACCCCTCCGGCCGCCTGATCATCACGGAGCTCGTCCCCCACCCCTCGTGGTGGGGGCGGCGCCTGGCCGAGGTCGAGTCGATGACCGGGATCCGCGTGGCCTACCTGACCCGCTTCGGCGAGGGGATGCTCCCGGCGGGCGTCGAGCGCCTGCAGGAGGGCGACGTCGTGCACGGCGTGTACCCCGTGGACCGGCGGGACGCGGTCGAGGCCGCGCTGCAGGGCGAGGCCCGTGAGCCGGACGAGGACGAGGAGGAGCGGTCATGAGGGTCGTCATCGCAGGGGCCGGCGCCGTGGGCGCCTCGGTCGCACGGGAGCTGTGCGCCCACGGGCACGCCGTGACCGTGGTGGACCTGCGCCCGGAGGTCGTCCGGCGCGCCGACGTCGGCCGTGCCCGCTCCCTCGTGGGGGACGCGACCGACCTCGTCATGCTCGGCGAGGCCGGGGCGCTCGAGGCGGACGTCCTCGTGGCCGCCACGGGCGACGACCGCGCCAACCTCGTGGTCTCCCTGCTCGGCCGCAGCGAGTTCGGGGTGCAGCGCACCGTCGCCCGCGTGAACAACCCCCGCAACGACTGGCTCTTCGACGAGTCCTGGGGCGTGGACGTGGCCGTGTCCACCCCGTCCATCATGACGGCGCTCGTGGAGGAGGCCGTGGAGACCGGCGACCTCGTGCGCCTGCTGCGCCTCGAGGCGGGCGGCACGGCGCTCACCGAGTTCCGCGTCCCGGCGGCGCACTGGCTCGTCGGCCGTCGCGTCGGGACGGTGTCCTGGCCGGCGGAGGCCCCGCTCGTGGCCGTCGTGCGGGACGGGACGCCGCGCGCCGCCACCCCGGATGAGGTCCTCGAGGCCGGAGACGAGCTGTTCCTGCTCGTCTCCGCCGCGGCCGAGACGGCCCTGCGGCGTCTCCTGGTCGGGGAGGCCGCGGCGCCTCAGCGTGAGGATGCCGGGTCGACGGCGGCGGCGCCGGCCGGACCGGGCTCCTCCTCGGGCGAGCCCGGCGAGGGCGCGCTCACGGACCAGGCCAGCCAGAGTCCCAGCGCGTAGAGCGGCAGACCCATCACGAGACGGGCCACGCCCAGGGCCGTCGCCGCGTCCGCGAGGTAGAGCGGCACCTGCACGCCCAGCCGCAGCGCGAAGACGGCCACCATCACCCACGTGGCCGCCGCGTAGGCGCGCCGGCGGCGGGGGTCCGCACGCCATGCGGTCCCCTCCCCGCGCACGAGGCCGAGGATCAGGCCCACCACGGGCCAGCCCGCGAGGATCGAGACGAGGAACGCGAGGCCGTAGCCGGCGTTCGTGATGAAGCCCCAGAGGTAGTAGTCCCGGGCCTGCCCCGTGGTCAGGGCCACCGCCACCGAGAGCACGACGACGACAAGCCCGGCCAGGACCTGCGCGGGCGACTGGCGCTGCGCGAGCCGGACCACGCCCATGAGGACGGCCACGCCCGCGGCGGCCACGCCCGAGGGCCACACCTGCTGGGTGAGCACGTACCCGACCATGAAGACGACCGTGGGCAGAGACGCCTCCACGATCCCCCGCCAGCCGCCGACGCTGGCCAGGGGGTCCAGGCGGCCGTGCTCGTCGAGCCTCGCGCCGCGGCCGAGGGCGGCGGCGGGGTCCGGCGCGCCGGGGTCGCGGCGGGTCGCGGGCCGGTTCATGGGTGCCTCCTGCGTCATCGGACGGCCGTCGGGCCGTCCACGAGGTCGAACTCGGGATTGTGCAGCGTGGGGACGCCGTCGATCTCCACGACGCGGCCGCGGATGCGCAGCCACTCCCCCGGCATCACGCCGGGCACGCGACGCCGCCCGTGCCACACCAGCCGGATGACGGCGAGCGGCTCGGCCCGTCCGGGCTCCGGGAGCCGCGTGGCGAGCTCCGCGCGGAACACGGTGGCGTCGTCGGCGCCCGGAATGGTCACGGCGACCACCACGCCGAGGCGGTCCACCATCCCGGCGGGAGGCGGCAGGACCGCCACCGGCGCGGTCGCGGGGCTCACCGGGTCTCCGTGATCTCCGGGCCGCGCTCCGGCAGGGGCGCGTCCCCGGCCGGCTGCTCGCCGGACGACGCCGTCGGTGTGGTCTCGGCGCCCTCGGCTGGACGGTGGCGGCGCTGCACGGGCTGGGCGTTGGCCGGGGCGTGCAGGGGCAGCAGCTCCCGGGGAGGCAGGGGCCCCTCGCCGCGGACCACGACGAGGTCGGAGAAGACCTGCTCGAGCGGTCCGGCGGCGTCGGGCCGGAAGGCGGCCTCGCCGTGGAACACGCCGCGCACGAACCAGCGGGGGCCGTCCACGCCCACGAAGCGGGCCACGTTCCAGCCCGGCGAGCCGTCCGGCATCTCGGCGGGGATGCGGGTGAGCAGCTCGGGGCCGAAGGCGCCGGCCTGCTCCTGCACGTGGGCGCCCGGGGAGGAGCCCAGGGCGTCCATGAGCTCCGCGCGCAGGTCGTCCCACAGTCCGGCGGCGCGCGGCGCGGAGAAGGCCTGGATCTGCAGCGCGGAGCCGCCCACGGTCACGGTGACGGCCACGATGCGCCGGGTGGCGTCCTCGAGGTCGAGCCGCAGCTTCATGCCCTGGACGGCGCGCACGCGCAGCGCGCCCAGGTCGATGTACCCGGTGGCGGACGGGCGGGCCGTCACGTCGTGGGGGCCGCGCTCGGCCTCCCGGGCGGCGTCGCCGGCGGCCGCGGCCACGGCGAGGTCGCGCTCCTCGAGCAGATGCTCGGGCAGGGTCACCTGCTCGTGGCGCGCGGTGCGGTTGCGTCCGAAGATCACGAGGTCCTCCCGGGAGTGTCGACGTCGACGGCCGGCGCGGTGGTGCCCGCGCCGAATCCGCCCGTGGATCCGAAGCCGGCCGTGCCGCGCACGGAGTCCGGCAGGGCGTCCACCGGCTCGAAGCGTGCCTGGACCACCGCCTGGACCACGAGCTGGGCCACCCGGTCCCCGCGGTGCAGGGTGAGGGGCTCCGCCGGATCGTGGTTGATGAGCGGCACCATGATCTCGCCGCGGTACCCGGCGTCGATGGTGCCGGGGGCGTTCACGACGCCCAGGCCGTGGCGGACCGCCAGGCCGGAGCGGGGGTGCACGAAGCCGGCGTACCCCTGGGGCAGCGCGATCGCCACGCCGGTGGGGACGAGGACCCGCTCCCCCGGGGCGAGCGTCACGTCCACCGTGGTGCGCAGGTCCGCGCCCGCGTCGCCGTCCTGGGCGTACGCGGGGGGCGGGAGGTCAGGATCGAGGACGCGCAGGGGCACGGGAAGCTCGGCGGGGTCACTCACGTGGCAGGACTCTACCCGAGCCGCGTCGGGGCCCCCGGGCGGCCGGATGTGGGAAGCTGGAGGACATGCAGGAGCCCCACGACGACGACGCCCGCCCCCTCTCCGCCGAGCCCGCCCCCGCGGTCGCCGGCGACCCGGACCCGGTGGTCTACGAGGAGCGGCTCTCCCCGTCACCGGGTGTGTGGATCGTGGCCCTCATGCTCGCGGGTCTGGCCATCCTGGTGTTCGCGCCGATCGACATCGTCGTGGGGCTGATCGCCGCGGCCGTCTTCTTCGGGATCGAGGCACTCCTGCTGATCACCGGAACCCCCCGGATCACGGTGCGCGAGCGGACGCTGCAGGTGGGCCGCGCGAGCATCGAGCGGCGTCACATCGGCGCGGTGACGGGACATCGCGGCGAGTCGGCGCGGCAGCAGCGCGGGCCGCACCTGCACGGACTGGCCTACGTGACGGTGCGCGGGTGGATCTCCCCCGTCGTGCGCGTCCAGATCACGGACGAGCGGGACCGGACGCCGTACTGGCTCATGAGCACCCGCCGGCCGGAGGAGCTCGTGGCGGTCCTCGGCGGCCACATGGCCGCCGAGGACGGGTGAGGGCTCAGCCCTCGCAGTCGGTGCAGTAGAGCTCGCCGTTCTTCTCGCGCGCGGCCTGCGAGCGGTGGCGCACCAGGAAGCACGAGGCGCACGTGAACTCGTCGGACTGCGCGGGCAGGACCCGCACCATGAGCTCCTCGCCGGAGAGGTCCGCCCCCGGCAGCTCGAATCCCTCCGCCGCCTCGGTCTCGTCCTCGTCCACGACGGCCGACTGCGTGTCGGTGCGACGCGCCTTCAGCTCCTCGATGGAATTCTGGCCGAGCTCTTCCTCGTTCTTGCGAGGGGCATCGTAGTCCGTGGCCATGGTGTGGTTCTCACGCTCCGCTGGTGGTGGTACGGCATCGGGACCGATGCCGGTGCGGGCAGCGGATCGGGACCCCCGAGGGGAGCACCCGCCGTCATCCTGCGCCGTTGCGCGTAGATTGTGCACCACGGGCCGCCGGGAACCAAATGGCCGCGGGGAGCCGCGCTCGCACCGCGGCTCCCCGCGGCCGGACCGCTAGGATCAGCAGAGGCCCGACGCCGGCCGCGCCGTCCTCGTCCGCGCCCGCGGATACGCCGCGGACCGGTCGAGAACGATGTGGGAGGGACCACCGCCATGGCAGAGCTGCGACTGACCGGACCCACCGAGGACGGCCGGGCACTGCGCCTGGCCGACGCGGACGGGCAGGAGCACTCCCTGCCCCTCTCCGTCTACCTGCGCCGCCTCGTGCTCGAGGGCACGGAGCAGGAGGACGCCGAGCCTCAGGAGCAGCCCGCGCAGGACGCCCCGCGGGGGGACGAGCAGGACACCGACGAGCAGAGCCCCGACGACGCGTCCGGCGATGAGGTCACCGGCGGCGTCGATCCCGAGGAGGAGCAGCTGCCCCGCCGCACCGGCCCCAGCCCCCTGGCGCCGCGCATCACGCCTCCCCTCCAGCCGGAGGCGGCCTCCCACGCGCCCCTGCCGCCGGCCGCCGGCGCCCCGTCTGCGGCCCCTCTCACCGCCACGTCCGCCCTCACGGGCTCCCCTGAGCCCGCCGCGTCCCCCGTGGAAGCGCGTCTGACGCCGGGCGAGCCCGCCGCGCCGCGCCCCTCCATGACCCGCTCTTCCGCGTACCGCCCCGCCGCGCAGGGCGAGCGCCGCACCGCGTCCGGCACGCCCACCGCTCCCCTGGCCGACCAGGAGGACGTGCGCGCCGCGGCCACCCAGGAGGCCCCGCCGCTCTCGCCGCGGGAGATCCAGCAGCGCATCCGTGCGGGCGCCTCGGTGGAGCAGGTGGCCCGCGAGAGCGGCAACCCCTTCGCCCGCATCCGCAGCTACGGCTTCCCCGTCCTCGCGGAGCGCGGCTACGTGGCGCAGCAGGCGCGCGGCACGGAGATCTGGGTCGGCGGCCCCGATCTGTACACCGATGCGATCGAGGACGGCGGGCCCAGCACCCTGGGCGAGCTCGCCGAGCATCGGCTGCGCGAGCTGGGTGCCCCCGCGGGCGGACTCGAGTGGGACGCATGGCGCGAGCCCTCCGGCGAGTGGACCGTGACCGCGCAGTTCGCGGCGACCGGCCTGCGCAACCGGCCCACCACGGAGGAGCCGCCCGCGCGGTGGACGTTCCGCCCGGTGGGGCGGCACCTGGACCCGCAGAACGCGTGGGCCCGGATGCTCTCCGATGCTGAGGCGTGGGACGTGTTCCCCGAGCCGCCGGCTCCGCGGACCCCGTCCTCCGAGACCGACGCCGAGGCCGCCGATGCGGGCGCCCCCGCGGCGGCGGGCCGCCGTCCTGACGCTGCGGTGGACGACGCGGAGGCGGCGGTGACCCCGCTGGGCGCCCACACCCCCGCGGCCGACCCCGACGCCGACCTCCTGGAGATCCTCCGGGCCCGCCGCGGACAGCGCGTGGGTGCGGACTCCGCCTCGGACGACGCCCTGGCCCACCTGATCGCCCGCGACGCGGCCCAGCGCCGGACCCCGGCCCCGACGCCCCTGCGCCCGTCCCTCCCGGATCCGGCGGCGGAGGCGGCGGACGCCCGCCGCGCACCGGGGGCACACGACGCCGCGTCGTCCGAGGTGACCTCGGCCGAGGTGGACCGCGAAGTCAGCCGCGCCCAGGACGAGGTCGCCCAGGTCCGCGCCGCCACGGCCGACGTCGCCGACGACCGGGATGACGCGGAGGTCGCCGAGCCTGAGACCGCCGAGATCGAGGCCGAGGCGAGCGCCGGAACGCCGGAGTCGACCCCTGCCCCGGGCCGCCCCGCGATGCCCACCCCCACGCCGCGGCCCCGCTCCCGCTCGGCCTCGCGCCGCGCGTCGGTGCCCAGCTGGGACGACATCGTCTTCGGCCGCAAGGGCGACTGAGCCGCGCCTCGCCGAGGCGGGTCCGCTCAGCGCACCCAGGTGAGCAGCGGGACCTCGCGCTCGGCGCGTGTGGGCGCCCCGTGCTGCCCGACCATCGCGAAGGCGGTCGGCTCCACGCGGCGACCGTCGTAGAGCGCGAGGTCCCCGTGGACGGCGATCAGCAGGTCCCCGATGCGGCCGCGGACGCGCTCCTCCACGCGCTCCCCGAACCATCCGGCCGCCACCGCCTCCTCCCGGGTGAGCACCCAGGCGTGCGCCCCGTACCGCTCGAGCCAGGCGGCACGGGTGCTTTCGCGCACCGCTTCGTCCGCGTCGGGGCGGAAGTGCAGCTGCACGAGACGCGGCTCCCCCGCGGTGTGCGCCACCCCGGCCAGCAGCGCGGGATCGAGCAGCGCGCCCCCGTCGTCGAGCGCGGCGTAGTCCACGCGCCGGGAGGCGGGCACGTCCACCATGCCGTGGTCGCCCGTGGCGAGGACCACGGTGCCCGCGGGGACGCGCGCGAGGAGGCGGCGCAGGGCGGAGTCGACCTCCTCGAGGGCGTGCAGCCACTGCGGCGATCCCACGCCGTGGCGGTGGCCGGCCTTGTCCAGCTCGTTCGCGTAGACGTACACGAGGGTGGGCTCGCGGGCGTCCTTCAGGACGCGCTCGGCGTGCTGGGCACGCGCGAGCAGTCCCCTCCCCGCCACGAAGCGGCCGCCGCGCAGGCCCGCGCGGGTCAGTGCCGAGTGCTCGAAGGCCGGCAGGGAGACCGTGACCGTGTCCACGCCGGCCGCGGCCGCGCGCTCGAGAACGGTGGCGTGCGGCTGCCAGGCCAGCGGGTCCGTGGCCTCGTCCCAGCCGCCGAGCTGGTTGACCACCACGCCGCGCTCCGGGTCCAGGACGTCGTAGCCGGCGATCCCGTGCTCACCGACCTCCAGGCCCGTGCCGAGGCTCGTGAGCGAGGCGGCGGTGGTGGTGGGCACGGCCGCCTGGAGCACGCGGCCGCCGTCCGCCATCGCCGCGCGGAGCGTGGGCGCGTGTCCGCCGAAGCGCCGGAGATGGGCACGTCCCAGCCCGTCCACGAGGGCCACGACGACGCGCCGCGTGGACGGCAGGCCGAGCGCGTTGGTCATCCCCTCCACCCCGAGGGCGGCCGCCGCGGAGACCAGCACGGAGCGCAGGGCACGCTCGGGCGGGACGACGCCGGCGGGGACGGCCGGGCCGCCCGGCGCCTGCGGGGAGGTGGGGGCCGACTCCCCCGTCACGCGGCCGCCCGGAGGTGGGCGCGGCGCAGGGCGCGGGCGAAGACGACGGCGCCGTCCACAGCGGCCTGGCCCTCGGCGTCGGCCGCCACGCGGATCACGAGGTCCTCCCGTGCGGCGGTCCCGGTGTAGCCGTGGTCCTCCTCGCACTGCGGATCGGCGCAGCCGGCCGGCTGCAGGTCCAGGCGCTGGCCTCCGGCCCACTGCACGCCCAGCGTCACCTCGGCCACCGGGTCCGAAGGGTGGAAGCGGGCCGGATCGGCGTGGCCCGTGGTGAGCAGGACGGAGGCGATCGCCGTCAGCGGGACCAGCTCGGTGGACACCTGGGCCAGCACGGCCTGGCCCTCCGGGTCGGCGGCATGGTCGTCGAGGTGGACGGCGAGCAGCACGTCCGCGGCGAGGACCAGCACGGTGATGTGCCGGTGGATCTCGTCGTAGTCGAAGTGCGTGTCCACGTGCACCAGGTGCGCCAGCACGGCGCGCCCCTCGAGCTCCTGGGCGATCGCGTGGGCCACGAGCTCCGGGTAGAAGCCGGCGCGCACGAGGGAGCCGCCCAGGGTGGCGGCCGCGTCCACGGTGCGGTGCCCGGTGCGGGCGTCAGGTCCCTCGGGACGGCCCCCGTGGCGGGGGTCCTGGTGGCCGGAGTCGTGATTCCTGCGCAGCGGGGTCATGGGGTCCATGCTACGGCGAGGCCCGCGGGAGCCGCCGTCCGCAGGGCCGCGCTCAGTCACCCCGCAGCGCGCGGCGCGCGGAGTCCGTGCGCCGTGTGGCGTTGGCCACGTCCACCTCCGCCTGGAGCACGGTGACGCCCTCGGGCGAGGCCAGCACGGGAGCGAAGCGCAGGCGAGCGACCTGCGGGAGGTCGTCCTTGAGCACGCTGACTCGCCCCACGAGGTCCTCGAGGGCGGCCAGGTCCACGGCGGGCACCCCGCCCGTGGCCTCCAGCTTGGCGGCCGCGCGGGGAGCGCGCACCATGCGGGCCACGTCCCGGTCCGTCAGGGGCGGCACGCGGTGCACCCAGTCCCCCAGCAGGTCCGTGGCGTCTCCGGCGATCCCGAACGAGACGACCGGGCCCAGGAGCGGGTCCTCAAGCGCCGTGACCATGCACGCCTGCCCGGCCGGGGCCATGGACTGCACCTCCAGCTCGGTGACGCCGAAGGGCTCGAGGACGCGGCGCATCTGCTGGACGTTGCGGCGCAGGGAGTCCGCGTCCACCACGTTCAGGCGCACGCCGCCGAGGTCCAGGCGGTGGCGCAGGTGCGGGTCCACGGCCTTCACCGCCACGGGGAAGCCCAGCTCCTCGGCCGCGGCCACGGCCTCCTCCGCAGTGGAGAAGCGCACGGAGGGCAGGACGTCGATCCCGTAGTGGCCCAGCAGCTCCTGCGTCTCCTCCGGGGTGAGGCGCACGAGCTCCGTGCCCGCCGCGCGGGCCGCCGCGGCCTCCACGAGCGACTCGGCCGCGTGCAGGTCCGTGCCGGCGGGCTCGAGGGGCTCCCCCGCCTCCTCACGCCGCCAGTCCACGTAGTCGGCCAGCCGGCCGAGCACGGCCATGGCCTTCTGCGGCGAGGGGTAGAACGGCACGCCGGCCTGGAGGGAGCCCGGCTCGGCGTCGTCGGGCAGCGGCCCGGACGCACCGAGGGTGGCGGCGGAGTAGCGCGGGGAGACCACGTCCGTGAGGCACACCGCCACCGGCACGGCCGCGCCCGCGGTCATCTCCGCGAGGGCGCGGGCCAGCTCCTCGGGCTCGTCCTCACCCTGGTGCAGCCCGAGGCGGCCGACGACCACGACGGCGTCCGCCTCCGGGTGGGCGACGGCCGCGCGCACCGAGGCGACGAGCTGCTCCTCGAGCGGGGCGATGCCGTTCTCGCGGTCGCCCAGGCCCAGGGTCTCGATCACGTCGAGCCCGGCCTCGGCGGCCGCGTCGCGGGTGAGGCGGTCCAGGGCCAGGGAGTCGGCCACGAGCACCACCCTGCGGCCCGTCGGCAGCGGCTGCGAGGCCACGGCCATGAGCACGTCCAGCATGTCGTCGTGTGTGGAGGCCTCGAGGACGCCGGTCTGGTCCAGCATCGAGTCCACGGCGCCCGCGGGCGCCTGCGTGGTGCGCGTCTCGTGGCCCGGGGGCAGGAATCGGCCGGTCACGTCCGAGCGGACCACCACCACGGGCTTGGTGCGTGAGAGCCGCCGCGCGATCCGCGAGAACTTGCGCGGGTTGCCGAAGGACTCCAGGTAGACGCCCACGGCGGCGGTGTGCGGGTCGTCCTCGAAGAACTGCATGGCGTCATTGCCGGAGACGTCCGCCCGATTGCCCGCGCTCAGGGAGGTGGACACGCCGATCCCGCGCCGCTTGACGCCCGCCGAGACCATGGCCCCCACGGCGCCGGACTGGCTGAACAGGCCCACCGGGCCACGGCTCGCCAGCCCCGGCGACGGCGAGGCGTTGAGGCGCACGGCCGGATCGGTGCAGACGAGCCCGGCGGAGGCGGGGCCGATCACGCGCATGCCCTCGGCGCGAGCGCGGGAGACGAGGCGGCGCTGCGCCTCCAGGCCGGCCGCGCCGGCGTCGGCGTACCCGGAGGTGAGCACGAGCAGGCCCTTCGCGCCGATCGCGGCGGCGTCGGCGACGACGTCGTCCACCGCGTCCGCGGGCACGGCCACGACCACGAGCTCGACGGGCTCGCCGACGTCCGCGAGCGCGGCGTGCGCCTCGATGCCCTGCACCTGCTCCGCCGCGTGGTTCACCGCGTGCACCGTGCCCGTGTAGCCGGCCTCGAGGATGTGGCGCAGCACGATCGAGCCCACGGACTGCGGGTCGCGGGAGGCCCCGACGACGGCCACGGACTCGGGCGCGACGAGCTCGGCGAGGCTGCGGGCCTCGGCACGGTGCTCCCGGGACTCCACCACGGCGCGCCACCGGGCGGTCGGGTTGATGGGGAACTCGACGGCCACCACGCCGTCCTCGAAGTGGCGGGCCACCTCGAAGCCGGACTCCTGGAAGACGGAGAGCATCTTGCGGTTCTCCGGCAGGACCTCCGCCGTGAAGCGGCGGATGCCGAACTCGCGGGCCGCGACGGCCAGGTGCTCCATGAGGATGGAGCCGAGGCCGCGGCCCTGGGCGGCGTCGGAGATGTTGAACGCCACCTCGGCGGCGTCCGTGCCCGGGAAGCGGTCGTAGCGGCCGATGCCCAGGATCTGCCCTCCGCGCGTGATCACGAAGGCCACGCGGTCTCGGTGGTCCACCGTCGTGAAGCGCTCGAGGTCCTTGCGGGACAGCTCGGACTTGTACGTGAAGTACCGCAGGTAGATCGAGGCCTCGGACTGGTGGGCGTGCATGTCCTGCAGCCCGGCGGCGTCGTCGGGCGTGATGGGGCGCAGTCGCGCCGTGGCGCCGTCGCGCAGCACGACGTCGGCCTCCCAGTGGCTCGGGTATCCGCGGACGGACTCGGTGTCACCCATAGGATCAGGGTAGACAATCACCGACCCCGTGAGGATCCCCCCACCGCCATGGCCCGTTCGTCCCGCTCCCGTCCCGCCGACCCGGACGCCGCGCGTCCCCTCCCGCTGGAGCAGGAGAACATCGTCGACGTCGACGTGGCGCAGGAGATGGAGAGCTCGTTCCTCGAGTACGCGTACTCCGTGATCTACTCGCGCGCGCTCCCCGACGCCCGCGACGGCCTCAAGCCGGTGCAGCGGCGCATCCTCTTCATGATGTCCCAGATGGGCCTGCGCCCGGAGAAGGGGCACGTGAAGTCCGCGCGCGTGGTGGGCGAGGTGATGGGCAAGCTCCACCCCCACGGCGACACCGCCATCTACGACGCGATGGTTCGCCTGGCGCAGCCGTTCTCCCTGCGCCTGCCCGTGGTGGACGGGCACGGCAACTTCGGCTCCCTCGACGACGGCCCCGCGGCGCCGCGCTACACGGAGGCCCGCATGGCCCCGGCGGCGCTCGCGCTCACCGCGGACCTCGACGAGGACACCGTGGACTTCGTCCCCAACTACGACAACCAGTTCCAGCAGCCCGCGGTGCTGCCCGCGGCCTACCCGAACCTGCTGGTCAACGGCGCGGCCGGCATCGCCGTGGGCATGGCCACCAACATGGCCCCGCACAACCTGCGCGAGGTGGTGGCCGGAGCCCGGCACCTGCTGGCCCACCCGGACGCGGACCTCGACGCGCTCATGGCGCACATCCCCGGCCCGGACCTGCCCTCGGGCGGACGGATCGTGGGGCTCGAGGGCGTGCGGGACGCCTACGCCACGGGCCGCGGCTCGTTCCGCATACGGGCCGCCGTCGCCGTGGAGCAGGTCTCCCCGCGCCGCACGGGCCTCGTGGTCACGGAGCTGCCGTACGGGGTGGGCCCGGAGAAGGTCATCGAGCGCATCAAGGACGGCGTCAACGCCAAGAAGCTCGCGGGCATCGCCGACGTCGTGGACCTCACCGACCGCAAGAACGGGCTGAAGCTGGTGATCGAGCTGAAGTCCGGCTTCAACCCCCAGGCCGTGCTCGCCGCCCTCTACAGGCACACGCCGCTGGAGGAGTCCTTCGGCATCAACAACGTGGCCCTCGTGGAGGGGCAGCCGCAGACCCTGGGGCTCAAGCCGCTGCTGCAGGTGTATGTGGACCACCGCCTGGACGTGGTGCGTCGGCGCACGGCGCACCGCCTGGGGCGACGGCGGGACCGCCTCCACCTCGTGGAGGGCCTGCTGCTGGCCCTGGTGGACATCGACGAGGTCATCCAGATCATCCGCACCTCGGACGACACGGCCTCGGCCCGCGCCCGCCTCGAGCAGGTCTTCGACCTCTCGGAGGCGCAGGCCACGCACATCCTCGAGCTGCGGCTGCGCCAGCTGACCCGATTCTCCCGCATCGAGCTGGAGGCCGAGCGGGACGAGCTGGCCGACGCGATCGCCGAGCTCGAGGCCATCCTGGGCTCCGAGGCCCGGCTGCGGGACGCGGTCTCCTCCGAGCTGCAGGCCGTCGCCGACGAGTTCGGGGACGAGCGGCGCACCCAGCTCCTGGCGGCCGAGACGCTCGCCGCCCCGGCCGGCTCCCGCCGGGAGCCTTCGGCGGCCGGCGCCGCGCAGGCCGGAGCAGACCTCATGGTCCCGGACACCGCCTGCTGGGTGCTCCTGAGCACGGCGGGCAAGGTGCTGCGCACCGCGGACCGCACCCCGATCACGGCGCAGGGCCGCCGCCGCAAGCACGACGCCTTCGTCTCCGTGGTCCCGGCCACGGCCCGCGGCGAGGTGGGCGCGCTGACCTCCGCGGGGCGCGTGCACCGGCTGCAGGTGGTGGACCTCCCGGCCGCGCCCGAGTCCTCGGAGGCGCCGGCCATGGCCGCCGCGGCGGACGCGAAGACGCTCATCCCCCTCGAGCGTGGAGAGTCCCTCGTCGCCCTCGTCCCGCTCGACGCCGTCCTCGCGCTCGGCACCGCCCGCGGCGTGGTGAAGCGGGTGCGCCCTGAGTGGCCCCTGAACCGGGACGCGATGGAGGCGATCGCCCTCAAGGACGCCGACGCCGTGGTGGGCGCGGCGCCGGCCGCCGACGACGAGGACCACCTCGTGTTCCTCACGCGCTCCGGGCAGCTGCTGCGCTACCCGGCCTCGGCCGTGCGGCCCCAGGGGCCGGCGGGGGGCGGCGTGGCCGGCATGCGCGTGGCCGACGAGGACGCGGTGATCGGCTTCGGCGTCGCCCCCGCCTCGTCCGTGGCCGAGGGTGCGGGCGAGGGCGACGCCGCCGCGGCGCGGGCCGCCGTCGTGGTGACCGTGGCCGACGGCGAGGGCGACCTGCTGGGCTCGGCCCCGGGCTCCGTGAAGGTCACGCCGCTGGCCGAGTACCCGGCCAAGGGCCGCGGCACCGCGGGCGTGCGGGCCCATCGCCTGCTGCGCGGGGAGTCCGGGCTCGCGCTCGCCTGGGTCGGCCCCGCCCCCGCCCTGGCGGCCTCCCGGGCCGGCGTGGCCCGCTCGCTGCCCGTGGAGTTCGGGCGCCGGGACGGCTCGGGCGTGCCGGTGGACCAGCGGATCGAGGCGCTCGGCGCCGGGGCCTCCCCCACGCTCGTCGCCGCGGCGCCGCCCGAGGACGACGCCGTGACGGTGTCCGCTGAGTGAGAACCCCTCCCCCCGGACGCCGTGATCCCGTCAGGGCCTCCGGGGGGCTCGGCTAGAGTGACAGCCCGGCCCGTGCCAGCCACGGGCCGGATCCCCACCGCCAACAAGAACGGTCCAGGTGCCCCACGTGTCCGGCAACGCCAGCTTCGAATACTCCCGCGCCGCCCTCCTGGCGGTGACCGAGGTGGAGGCACCCCTCGAGGTGACCTCGGATGACCTCGACGAGAAGCTGAAGGACGTGCTCGCCCGGCTGAAGCTGCCCGCCTCCCTGCTGCAGCGCGTCGCCGGGGTGCGGGCCCGCCGCTTCTGGGACGAGACGCGCGACTTCCAGGAGGCCGCCGCGGACGCCGGCACCGCCGCGCTCTCGGCCGCGGGCGTCGACGCCTCGCGCGTGGGCCTGCTGATCAACACCTCCGTCACGCGCGCCACCCTCGAGCCCTCCGTGGCCGTGCGCATCCACGACCTCATGGGCCTGCCGACCTCCGCCACGAACTTCGACATCACGAACGCGTGCCTCGGGTTCGTCAACGGCCTGATGATCGCCTCCACCCTCGTGGACGCCGGACAGATCGACTACGCCGTGGTGGTGGCCGGCGAGGACTCCGGCAGGGTGCAGGAGGCCACCGTGCGGAACCTGCACGCGCAGACCACCAATCGCGGCAACTTCATGGAGCAGTTCGCCTCCCTCACCCTGGGCTGCGGAGCAGCCGCCGCCGTCGTGGGGAGCATCGAGGACCACCCGGACGCGCACCGCATCCTGCGCGGGGTCACCCGCGCCGGCACGGACCACCACGGCCTGTGCGTGGGCGACCACAACGGCATGTTCACGGACTCCACGGCGCTGCTGACCGACGGCCTCGAGCTCGTCATGGACGCGTGGAACGACACGCCGCAGGAGTGGGGCTGGCGGGACATGGACCGCTACATCACCCACCAGGTCTCCCAGCTGCACACGAACGCCATCTCCGAGGCCGCCGGCCTCGACCCCGAGCGCATCCCCCGCACGTTCCCCACCCTGGGCAACGTGGGGCCGGCCTCGCTGCCCATCACGCTGGTGCGCGAGCAGGAGCGACTCTCCGCCGGGGACCATGTCCTGTGCCTGGGCGTCGGCTCGGGCCTGAACACCGCCATGCTCGAGATCCAGTGGTGAGCTGAAGGAGCCCCCATGCCGCAGATCCCCTCCGCCCCCGCCGTCCTGCCCCCCGCCGACCGGCTCCCCGGATGGGACGCCGCATGGTCCCGCCTGGTGGAGATCCGCTCCGCCGCCGACCCCGAGGGCACCGTCCGCACCCTGCACGTGGCGGACACCGGGCCCGTCCTGGCCTCGCTCGGCGTGGAGATCGCCGGCACCGTCGTGGCCGTGCACGGCAACCCCACGTGGTCCTACCTGTGGCGCTCGCTGATGGAGGCCACGGTGCGCCGCGCACGTCAGGGCCAGCCGGCCTGGAGGGTGGTCGCCCCGGACCAGCTGGACATGGGCTTCTCCGAGCGCCTCGCCCATCCCCGGCTGCCCAGGCCCGACGATCTCGGGGCCCCGGGCGGCACGTACCGCACGCTCGGCGCGCGGATCGACGACCTCGACGCCCTCGTGCAGGCCCTCGGCCTGACGGACCTGGCCCGCACCGGCCACCCGCTGATCACGCTCGGCCACGACTGGGGCGGCGTCGTCTCGCTGGGCTGGGCGGGCCGCCACCGGGACGTGGTCTCGGGCGTGGCCACGCTGAACACCGCCGTGCACCAGCCGCCGGAGGCGGCGATCCCCGCCCCGCTGCAGGCCGCGCTGGCCGGCCCGCTGCTCCCCGGCTCCACGGTGACCACCGACGCCTTCCTGGCCGTCACCACCTCGCTCGCGAACCCGTCCCTGCCGGACGACGTCCGCGCCGCGTACCACCTGCCCTACGAGGGCGCGAACCGCCGCGGCGGCATCGGCGGCTTCGTCGCCGACATCCCCGTGGACGAGGAGCACGCCAGCCACGCCGCCCTGGCCGCGGTGTCCGACGGCGTCAGCGCCCTGGGCGCGGCGGGCACGCCCGCCCTCATCCTGTGGGGCGCCGAGGACCCGGTGTTCCTGGACCGCTACCTCGACGACCTGCGCGAGCGCCTCCCGCAGGCCCGCGTCCACCGCTACGAGGAGGCCGGCCACCTGCTCGTCGACGACCGGGACCTCACCCTCCCGATCCTCGCGTGGGCGCAGCTGCTGCACACCGGGCTCCTGGAGGATCCGGCCTCCGGCCTGCCGGGACCGGACCCGCGCGCCGCCCTCGCCGGACCCGAGCCGGGGGTCGCCCTGCTGTGGGACCACCTGCGCGACTGGGGCGCTCCGGACTCCGCGTACCGCGACTACACCGCGCTCGTGGACATGGCCGGCGCCGACACCGGCCGTTCGATCCTCGGCGGCTCGCGCCGCCCCGTGGCCGTGAGCTGGGGCGAGCTGCAGGAGATGGTGTCCGCGATCGCCTCCGGCCTGTGGGCCGCGGGCATGCGGCCGGGCGACCGCGTGGCCATGCTCGTCCCGCCCGGCCGCGACCTCTCCGCCGCGCTCTACGCCGTGCTGCGCGTCGGCGGGGTCGCCGTGGTGGCGGACCAGGGCCTGGGGATCTCCGGCATGACCCGCGCCATGAAGTCCGCGCGGCCGCGCTGGGTGATCGGGAAGACCCCGGGCCTCACGCTCGCCCGTGCACAGTCCTGGCCGGGCACCCGCCTCTCCGTCGCGCCGCTCGGCGCGGGCCAGCGGGCGCTGCTGGGAGTGGAGGGCTCGCTCTACGAGATGGTCGACCGCCATCGGGACGCCGAGGCCGGGGACGCCCGGGACGCCGCCGGCGCCGTGCTCCCGGAGCCGGAGACGTCCGCCGACGCCGCCATCCTCTTCACCTCCGGCTCCACCGGTCCAGCCAAGGGCGTGGTCTACACCCACGAGCGGCTCGGCCGCCTGGTCGCCCTGGTCCGGGACACCCTGGAGGTGCGCCCGGGATCCTCGCTGCTGGCGGCCTTCGCCCCCTTCGCCCTCCTGGGCCCCGCCCTCGGGGCCGCCTCCGTCTCCCCGGAGATGGACGTCACCAAGCCGGCCACCCTGACCGCGACGGCGCTGGCGGACGCGGCGATCGCCGGCCAGTCCACCGTGCTCTTCGCCTCCCCCGCGGCGCTGGAGAACATCGTGGCGACCGCGGGGAAGCTGAACCGGGAGCAGCGGCGGGCGCTCGGGCAGGTGCGGCTCGCGCTCTCCGCGGGCGCGCCCGTGCACCCGAACCTCCTGCGCCAGGTGGGCGCCCTTCTGCCCAACGCCCGCGTGCACACGCCCTACGGCATGACCGAGGGGCTGCTGCTCACCGACGTGGACGGGGAGACCGTGCAGGACCTGCGCCGCGCTGCGGACGAGGGCGTGTGCGTGGGCACCGCCGTCCCCACCGTGACGCTGGGCATCGCGCCCCTGCTCGAGGACGGGACCGCGGACGACGTCGTGCTCGACGCGCAGACCGGGCACGGGGTGCTCGGCGAGATCGTGGTCACCGCGCCGCACCTGAAGGAGCGCTATGACGCGCTCTGGTACACCGACCACCAGTCCAAGCGGGACGGGCTCTGGTTCCAGGACGGCCGCGTGTGGCACCGCACCGCGGACATCGGGCACTTCGACGCCGAGGGCCGCCTGTGGATCGAGGGGCGCCTGCAGCACGTGCTGACGCTCCCCGAGGGGCCGATCGGTCCGGGCGGCCCCGAGAAGGTCGTCGACGCGCTCGGCCCCGTGAAGCGCTCCGCCGTGGTGGGCGTCGGCCCGCGGGGCACGCAGGCCGTCGTCGTGGTGGTGGAGGCCGCCGTGCCCGCCACGCGCCCCGCCCGCCGCGCCGGCCACCACCGGGACGGCCGCCCCCACCAGGGCCTCGCCCCCACGTCCGTGGCCTCGGCCGTGCGCTCCGCGCTCGAGCCGCTCCCCGTGGCGGCGGTCCTCGTCGCGGATCAGATCCCCACGGACATCCGGCACAACTCCAAGATCGACCGGCCCCGGGTGGCGCGCTGGGCCGAGCGGGTGCTGGCGGGCGGCAAGGTGGGGTCGCTGTGAACCGGTTCGGCTACGACGTCGAGATCGACCCGCAGGGCATGCCCGTGCTCATGGAGCGTCTCGAGTCGCGCCGCGTGCTCGTGACCGGGGCGTCCGGCCTGCTCGGCTCCGGGGTGGCCCGCGTGCTGTCCGAGGCCGGCAACGCGGTGACCACCCTGCAGCGCCGCCCCTCGGGCGTGCCGGGGGCCGTGGACGTGTGCGGCTCGGTGACCGATCCCGCCGCCGTCGAGGAGGCCGTGACCGGTGCGGACACCGTGGTCCACGTGGCCGCCAAGGTGTCCGTCTCCGGCCCCGAGCGCGAGTTCGAGGCCGTGAACGTGGAGGGCACGCGGATCACGCTGGAGGCCGCCCGGCGGCACGGCGTGCGGCGGTTCATCCACGTCTCCTCCCCGTCCGTGGCCCACGCCGGCTCCTCCATCGTGGGCGAGGGCGCCGGGCCCGCCAGCCCCGAGCACGCTCGCGGCCCGTACGCGCGCACCAAGGCCAAGGGCGAGCTGCTGGCCCTGGCCGCGGACCGTGACGACTTCCGCGTCCTCGTGCTGCGCCCGCACCTCATGTGGGGACCCGGGGACCGGCAGCTCACGGACCGGATCGTCCAGCGCTCCCGCGCCGGCCGCATGCCGGTGCTGGGCACCGGGGCACCGCTGATCGACACGCTCTACACCGGCAACGCCGTGGAGGCCACGGTGGCCGCCGTGAGCGCCGCGGACCACACCCACGGCGAGGCGCTCGTGGTCACCAACGGGGAGCCGCGCCCCGTGGGCGAGCTCGTGCGCGGGATCGCCCTGGCCGGTGGCGCGGCGGAGCCGGCGCGCACGGTGCCCGCGGGGCTCGCGCGCCGCGCGGGGGCGCTCATCGAGAAGGCCTGGGAGCGGAACCTGTTCGGCGTGCGCTCGGCGGGCCTCGGCTCCGACGACGGCGAGCCGCCGCTCACCGAGTTCCTCGCCGAGCAGCTCTCCACGGCCCACTGGTTCGACCAGCGCCGCACGCGCGAGGTGCTCGAATGGACGCCGTCCGTCAGCATCGACGAGGGGCTCCACCGGCTCGCGCAGTACTACCGGGAGCACTGACCCCGCCCCGGCGTGGCGGCTCACCTGGCCGGACTCCCCCGGGGGACGGGGTCGGGCACCGGCTGCGGCTCGGGCGTGGTGGTGGCCGAGGCCACCCCGATGCGCCACCGCCAGGACCGCTCGCTCATCGTCGCGTTCATGTGTCCAGGCCCTCACAGGCCTGTGCGGCGATCGAGGGGAACCCGACTCCTCCCCGGAGGTGCCGGGCTCAGGCGTCGATGCGGGCGCGGTCCAGGTCGTCCGCGCCGGAGACGATGAACTCCTTGCGAGGGGCGACGGAGGAGCCCATGAGCAGGTCGAACACGCGCTCGGCGGCCTCCAGCTCGGAGATGTTCACGCGGCGCAGCATGCGGTGGCGGGGGTCCATGGTGGTCTCCGCCAACTGGTCCGCGTCCATCTCGCCGAGGCCCTTGTAGCGCTGGATGGGCTCGCGGTAGGAGCGCCCCTCCTTCTCCAGGCGGGCGAGGACCTCGCGGAGCTCCTGCTCGGAGTAGGTGTAGATGACCTCGCGCTCCTTCTGCCCGCGGGTGACCGCCTCGATCCGGTGCAGGGGCGGGACGGCGGCGAACACGCGGCCCGCCTCCACCATGGGACGCATGTACCGGAAGAAGAGGGTGAGCAGGAGGGTGCGGATGTGGGCACCGTCCACGTCCGCGTCCGTCATGAGGATGACCTTGCCGTAGCGCGCCGCGTCGATGTCGAAGCTGCGCCCGGCGCCGCCGCCCACCACCTGGATCAGGGCTGCGCACTCGGCGTTGGAGAGGATGTCCGAGACCGAGGCCTTCTGCACGTTGAGGATCTTGCCGCGGATGGGCAGCAGCGCCTGGAAGTCGGAGGACCGGGCGAGCTTGGCGGTGCCGAGGGCGGAGTCGCCCTCCACGATGAACAGCTCCGAGGAGGCGACGTCCGAGCTGCGGCAGTCCGCGAGCTTGGCCGGCATGGTGGAGGTCTCCAGCGCGTTCTTCCGCCGTTGGTTCTCCTTGTGGGTGCGCGCCGAGATGCGGGACTTCATCTCCGCCACGACCTTCTCCAGCAGCACCGCCGTCTGCTGCTTCTGCGCCCGGGCCGACGACGCCAGGCGCGCGGTGAGCTCCTTCTCCACCACCTGTGCGACGATGCGCCGCACGGCCGAGGTGCCGAGGATCTCCTTGGTCTGCCCCTCGAACTGCGGCTCGGCGAGGCGCACGGTGAGCACGGCGGTCATGCCCGCCAGCACGTCGTCCTTCTCCACCTTGTCCGTGCCGGCCTTCAGGCGGCGCGCGTTGGCCTCCACCTGGGCGCGGAGCACCTTGAGCAGCGAGGCCTCGAAGCCGGACTGGTGGGTGCCGCCCTTGGGCGTGGCGATGATGTTCACGAAGGAGCGGAACACGGTCTCGTAGCCGACGTCCCACCGCAGGGCGAGGTCCACCTCGCACGTGCGCTGGACGTCCTGCATCGCCGTCCGGCCGTCCTCGCCGAGCACCGGCACGCGCTCCTTGAACGTGCCCGAGCCCTGGATGCGCCACACGTCGGTGACGGGGGACGCGGGGGTCAGGTGCTCGACGAACTCCGAGATGCCGCCGTCGTACTGGAAGACCTCCTCCGCGGGGGCCTCCTCCCCCGCGGCGCGGCGCAGGTCCCGCACCGTGATCCGGAGCCCGGGGATCAGGTAGGCGGTCTGCCGGGCCCGAGCGCGCAGGTCCTCCGCCGAGAACTTCGCGTCCTTGATGAAGATCTGGTCGTCCGCCCAGTAGCGGACCCGCGTGCCGGTGCGGCCGCGCTTGGCCTTGCCGACGACGTCCAGCGGCGAGGCGTCCTTCGCCGGCTCGAACGGGGCCTCCGGGGAGGGCCTCGAAGCGTCCGCGAACCGGCCGGGCTCGCCCCGGCGGAAGGACATCTGGTGGACCTTCCCGCCGCGGAACACCTGCACGTCCAGACGGGAGGACAGGGCGTTCACCACGGAGGCGCCCACCCCGTGCAGGCCGCCCGAGGCGGCGTAGGAGCCGCCGCCGAACTTGCCTCCCGCGTGGAGCTTGGTGAACACCACCTCGACGCCGGTCAGGCCCGTCCTGGGCTCGACGTCCACGGGGATGCCGCGGCCTGAGTCCTCCACCTCCACGGAGCCGTCCGGATGCAGCGTGACGTCGATCGACTGGCCGAAGCCGCCGAGGGCCTCGTCCACCGAGTTGTCGATGATCTCCCACAGGCAGTGCATGAGGCCGCGGGAGTCCGTGGAGCCGATGTACATGCCTGGCCGCTTGCGCACGGCCTCAAGCCCCTCCAGCACGGAGAGGTGGCGCGCGGTGTACTCGGAGGACGCTGGCACGGGAGGCGGGCCTTTCGACGGGGATGACGCGGGGGCCGAGGCGGCGCGGCGACGGCCCGTCCAGCCTACTCGGGGGGCCGGACACGGCAGGGCGCCCTACGGGAGGCCCGCAGCGTCCGGAGACCGACGTCGACGTCGCCGATACGCGCCCAGCGAAACGGGGCGGGTCCGCGCCCCGCGCCGCGAATAACCCTGCCATCCTGGCTGTTCCATCGGACGAGTGGGGCAGCCGGCGCATCCGCCGGCTGTCAGCCCCCAGACCCGAACTCGAGGAGGACACCGTGTCCATCACCGCCCTGGCCGAGCCGGCCGCCCTCACCCGTGCCGACCGCTGCGACCGCTGCGGCGCCCAGGCCTACGTCCGCGCTGTGCTCGAGGCCGGCGGCGAGCTGCTCTTCTGCGCTCACCACGCACGTGACGTGGAGGCCGCCCTGCGCCCGAAGACCGCCGTGTGGCAGGACGAGACGTCCAGCCTGAGCTGAGCCGACCCCCGGCTGCGCTGCAGCCGAACCGAACGGCAGAGGGCCGGGGCACCATGACGGTGTCCCGGCCCTCCGCCGCGTAGGGGGACGGGCCGCGTCGGACCCGCCCTCCCCGCGATCAGTCCAGGTAGTCCCGCAGCACCTGCGAGC
Source organism: Micrococcus antarcticus (assembly GCF_044872765.1). NCBI lineage: Bacteria > Bacillati > Actinomycetota > Actinomycetes > Micrococcales > Micrococcaceae > Micrococcus > Micrococcus antarcticus. The sequence continues at coordinate 682,137 of NZ_CP085253.1, forward strand.
GGGACGGGTGGCGCAGCTTCGACATGGTCTTGGACTCGATCTGGCGGATGCGCTCGCGCGTCACGCCGTAGACCTTGCCGATCTCGTCCAGGGTCTTGGGCTGGCCGTCGGTGAGGCCGAAGCGCATGGCGACCACGCCGGCCTCACGCTCGGAGAGCGTGTCCAGCACGGAGTGCAGCTGTTCCTGGAGCAGGGTGAAGGAGACGGCGTCCGCGGGCACGACGGCCTCGGAGTCCTCGATGAGGTCGCCGAACTCGGAGTCGCCGTCCTCGCCGAGGGGGGTGTGCAGGGAGATGGGCTCGCGGCCGTACTTCTGGACCTCCACGACCTTCTCCGGGGTCATGTCCAGCTCCTTGGCGAGCTCCTCCGGGGTGGGCTCGCGGCCCAGGTCCTGGAGCATCTGGCGCTGCACGCGGGCCAGCTTGTTGATGACCTCCACCATGTGCACGGGGATGCGGATGGTGCGGGCCTGGTCTGCCATGGCGCGGGTGATGGCCTGGCGGATCCACCACGTGGCGTACGTGGAGAACTTGAAGCCCTTGGTGTAGTCGAACTTCTCCACGGCGCGGATGAGGCCGAGGTTGCCCTCCTGGATCAGGTCCAGGAAGAGCATGCCGCGCCCGGTGTAGCGCTTGGCCAGCGAGACGACGAGGCGCAGGTTCGCCTCGAGCAGGTGGTTCTTGGCGCGGCGGCCGTCGGCGATGATCAGCTCGTAGTCGCGGCGCACCCGGTAGTCGTCCACCGGGTTCTCCTTGAGCCAGTGCTCGGCGTACAGGCCGGCCTCGATGCGCATGGCGAGGTCCACCTCCTGCTCGGCGTTCAGCAGGGCCACCTTGCCGATCTGCTTCAGGTAGTCCTTCACCGGGTCGGCGGTGGCGCCGGCCACGACGACCTGCTGCACCGGGGCGTCGTCCTCGGAGTTGTCCACCACGAAGGCGCCCCGGACGACGGCGGGGCCGCTCGCCTTGGTGCCGGTGACGGACTCGGGGGCCATGGCCGGCGCCTGGTTCGCGTCCGAGCCGTCGGCGTCCTCATCGTCCGAGTCCTCGTCGGCGGTGGTGTCGCCCTTGGCGGCCAGCGCCTCGTCCTCCGGGCCCACCGCGTCGGCCTTGGCGGTCTCCTCGCGGGCGTCGACGGCCGCCTCGTCCGTCTCCGCCTCGGCGTCCGCGTCGGCGGCCTTCGCGGCGGCGGCCTTGGCGGCCGTCGCCTTCGTGGAGGCGGCCTTCGCAGCCGCCGTGGGGGCCGTGGCCTTGGACGCACCGGCGGTCTTCGCCGCGGTGGACCGGGTCGTCGACTTCTTGGCGGCGGTGCTCTTGGCGGTGCCGGTCGCGGACTTCGCGCCTGCCGCCGACTTCGTGCCGGCAGCGGACTTCGCCGCGGTCGTCTTGGCCGCGGTCGTCTTCGTCGCGGCGGCCTTCGTGGCTGCCGTGCTCGTTCGGGCCGTGGCCGTCTTCTTCGCCGTGGCGGTGGTCTTCTTCGCGGCGGTCCCGCTCGCCCGGGTGCGGGTGGCGGCCTTCTTGGCCGCACCGGTGCCGGTCGTCTCCGGGCCGTCCTGCGCTCCGCTGGTCGTCGAAGTGGTCACTCGTGGCCTTTCCGTCGGTCCGCGCCTGCGCGCGGATCCCCTGCAGTCCATATACGCGTGACCCTGTCAAGTCCCGGCCGCGGGCGACGACGTCGCCCGGGCCCGCAGACTGCAGGGTCCTGGAGTGCTCAACACCGAGGCGGCCGGGTCTATTCCACGCGGATCGCACCGAGGCGGACCGCGCGGCTCGACCGGCGCTGAACCGATCCATTGTCGCACGGTGCGGCAGGCCCCCACCCCGGCCACGCCCCGCGGGGCGTCACCGCCGCGGACCGGCCCGCCATGCGGTCTCCGGGGACGTCGCCCACCCCGCGACCAGGCCCGCTCCCGTGACGGCCCGCAGCACCGAGCCGAAGCGGTCCCTCGGGTCCAGCGCCTCGGCGGCCTCCAGGTGCGCGCTCGCCGCGGAGCCGTGGCCCCGTGCCCAGGAGACCCATGCCGCCACCGCGAGCGCCTGGGCCGCGTGGCGTGCCGGGGCGGTGCTCGCGATGCCCCGGCACGCCTCCCACAGGCGGTCGAGGGAGCGCCAGTCCGGCGGCTCCGGCGTCGAGGCCGTGAGGATCGGCTCCCGCGCGGCGCCGTCGGCCGCGGCGGCGTCCGGGCCGCACGCCGCCAGGACCACGAGGGCGTCGCGCCAGGCAGGGAGGACGAGCGGCCCGGCGAGGAGCTCGTGGTCCTGCGCGCACCCGCCGCGCAGCACGGTGCGCCACGCGTCCTGCCAGGCGGCCCGGCCGGCGGCGTCCTGTGGGTCCGGCGCCGGCCACCGCCGAGCGTCGGCGGGCGCCGCCCGTCGCGGCGGCGGCACGAGGACGTCGCGGTCCCGCAGGCCCCACACGGAACCCTGGGCGAGCAGGTGAAGGGAGAGGACGCTGGACTCAGGGCTGACCGCGCGCGCCTGCGACGCCGTGCCCCGCCCGGGAGGCCACGGCCAGGCCCGCTCACCCGCGCTGCACCACGCCTCGGCCACCGGGATGTCCGCACGGCACAGGGCGTCCTCGAGGGCCGGCCACCATGGAGGCGCGGCGGCCGCGCCGGGCTCGGCCGAGGCGTCGAGCACCAGGGCCAGGACGGCGGTCGCCCGGGCGTCCCGCCGGCAGACGCCGGCCACCGTGCGCGCCCAGCGCCCCTGCGCGTCGGCATGCCCCGGCAGGTCCACCCGCACGACGGCGCGCAGGAGGCGGTGCTCGAGGGTCACGAGGACGAGGCTCTGCCGGGGAAGGGTGCCGAGGGCGTGACCGACGTAGCCGAGGAGGTCGTCCACCCCGCGGGCGGAGAGGGTGCCGGGGGCGAGGGTGGGGGTGGGGGTGGGGGTGCAAGGGTCCATGGCCCGATCCTGGGTCGGGCGCCCCCGCCGCCGGGGGTCAGTCGGTCGGATCGGTGGAGGGCGGACCGGGCCGGTCCTCCTGTGCAGGATCCGTCCGCGTCCAGGGGTGCACCGCCCCGTCCCGCTCCGCGAGGTAGGCCTCGACGGCGGAGGCGAGCGCGTCGCCGTCGGGCAGTCCCCCGTCGGTCTCCAGGAGGGAGCGCTCCTGGTCCTCGGCGTTCTGGTCGAAGTTCTTCTCGAGCCCCGTGATCATGGACCGGACCTCCTCCGAGCCCGCCACCTGCCGCTCGATCTCCGCCTCGATCTCCCGGGAGGCGTCCCGCAGCTCGTCCGTGGGGAGCATGAGGCCCAGCGCGGCGCCCGCGTACTCGAGTGCGGCCACCGCCGCCTGGGGGAAGGCCGCCTCGCCGAGGTAGTGCGGCACGTGCAGGGTGTACCCGGCCGTGGGGATGCCGGCCTCCTGCGCGCGGACCTCCAGCATCTGCAGCGCCCCGGAGACGATGTCCGCCTCAGGGCTCCACGTGGAGAGCCCGCCGACGGCGTCCTGGCGGGAGCCGTGGGTGGTCACCCCGAGACGGCGGGTGTGCGGGACCGGCATGGGGGCGGCGTCGAGGAAGGTGAGGGAGTCCACCTGCCACTCCTCGGCGAGCCCGAGCAGCGCAGCGGTGAAGCGCTCCCACTGGAAGTCCGGCTCGGGGCCGGCCACCAGCAGGAACGGGTGGCCGATCAGGTCCTCCACCACCTCGACCCGCAGCGAGGGCATGCGCAGGTCTCTGTATCGGTCCCGCTCGAACCGCAGCCGCGGGCGGCGGGCCCGGTAGTCGAACATCTGGTCCAGGTCGAAGTCGGCGACGAGCCGGTGCGTGAGGTGCTCGCGCAGCGCCGAGCGCACCTGGAGGGCAACCCGACCCGCGTCCATGTGGCCCGTGAGCACGACCAGCATGCCCAGCCCCGGGGGGACGGCCAGGTCTGCGGCGCCCTCAGGCCCGCCGTCGTGACGTGTGTACAGCTGCGTGGGATCCTGCACCGCGCGCCCTCCCGGTTCGTCCTGCTCGATCTCGTCCTGCTGATGGTCTGCGGCGGACGCCCGTGGTCCCGGGCCCCGCCTCCGCCAGGGTCAACCTCCCCGACGGCCTCCCCTATTCCACCGCGGCGGGGCCAGGGGGCCGCCGGGGCCGTGACTAGGATGGCCGATGAGGGCCGCGTCACACGGGTGTCGCCGGCCCACCCGTCCCGCAGTCCCCGCCGAGAAGAGAAAGAGGCACCACCGTGATCACACAGGACCGCCCGTCCCTGACCGCCCGCACCCTCGAGGACGTGACCGCGTCCGCCCTGGTGGTGGGGGTGGGTTCCGGACCGGACGGGCCGCTGCTGCTCACGGATGCCCTGCCGGCCGAGGCGGCCACCGCGCTCGAGGCCTCGCTCGAGCTGTTGGGCGTGCGCGGCGGCGCGGACGAGGTCCACCGCCTCCCCGGCGTCGGCGGCTCCCCCGTGCCCCTGCTCGTGCTCGTGGGCGTGGGCCCGCTGGACGAGGAGGGCGGCGTGAGCTCCGAGGCGCTGCGCCGCGCGGCCGGCGCCGCCGTGCGCTCCCTGGCCGGCACCGACGCCGTGGCCCTCGCCCTGCCCTCCGACTCCGCGGAGCGCCTCGCCGCCGTCGCGGAGGGCGCCGCCATGGGCGCCTACGCGTTCACGGCCCTGAAGTCCGAGACCGTCCGCGAGGAGTCCCGCCGCTCCCGCCCGGTGCGGTCCCTCGAGGTCGTCACCGACCTGGGCGAGGACGTCGCCGGCCCCGCCCTGCGCCGCGCCGCCGTCGTGGGCGACGCCGTGTGCGCCGTGCGCGACCTCGTGAACACGGCCCCCTCACACCTCTACCCCTCCACCTTCGCGGACGCGGTGGAGCAGGACCTGGCCGGGACGTCCGTGGACGTCACCGTGTGGGACGAGGGGCGGCTGGCCGCCGAGGGCTTCGGCGGCATCCTGGCGATCGGCCAGGGCTCCTCCCGTCCGCCACGCCTCGTGCGCCTCGAGCACGCCCCGGAGGGCGTCGCCGCCCACATCGCCCTCGTGGGCAAGGGCATCACCTTCGACACCGGCGGCATCTCCCTCAAGCCGGCCGCCTCCATGATGACCATGAAGTCGGACATGGCCGGCGCCGCCACCGTGTTCGCCGTCGTCCGCGCCGCGGCCGCCCTCCAGCTGCCCGTGAAGGTCACGGGCTGGCTGGCCCTCGCGGAGAACATGCCCTCGGACACCGCCATCCGCCCCTCCGACGTCGTGACCATGTACGGCGGCAAGACCGTGGAGATCATGAACACGGACGCCGAGGGACGCGTCGTGATGGCCGACGCGCTCGTCGCCGCCACGGACGAGCGCCCCGACGCCGTGCTGGACATCGCCACCCTGACCGGCGCCCAGCTCGTCGCCCTCGGCACGCGCTACACCGGCGTGATGGGGGACGAGGCCCTGCGCGCGGAGGTCGTGGCGGCGGCCGACCGCGTGGGCGAGCTGGCGTGGGCCATGCCCATCCCGGAGAACCAGCGCGCCTCGCTGGACTCGCGCGTGGCGGACCTCTCGAACATGGGCGACAAGTTCGGCGGGATGATGACCGCCGCCGCCTTCCTGCGCGAGTTCGTCGACGCCGGCCGCGACGCCGCCGAGCGCGCCGAGAGCCCGACCCCGTGGGCCCACCTCGACATCGCCGGACCCTCCTTCAACGACGCCGCTGCCCACGGCTACACCCCCCGCGACGCGACCGGCGTGATGGTGCGCACCCTGGTTGGTCTCATCGCAGGACGCGCCGGGTAAGGTGGGCTCCGACGTCCGTCCCCCGTCCCGGTCCCGGCTCTGTGCCGGGCCGGCGGGGAGGCGGTGACCAGCAGGGATCCCCTGCTCCACCCACTCCCAGCACAAGGAGCATGACAAGTGGCCGATTCGGCAACCGCTCAGGAATTCGACGTCCTCGTCCTCGGCGGTGGCTCCGCCGGGTACGCGGCAGCCCTCCGGGCCGTCCAGTACGGCATGACCGTCGGCCTGGTCGAGAAGGCCAAGCTCGGCGGCACCTGCCTCCACTGGGGCTGCATCCCCACGAAGGCCTACCTCCACGCCGCCGAGGTGGCCGACGAGACCCGCCACGCCGAGAAGTTCGGCGTCAACGCCACGCTCGAGTCCGTGGACATGGCGAAGGTGCGCGACTACAAGGACGGCATCGTCGCCGGCAAGCACAAGGGCCTCACCGGCCTCATGAAGATGCGCAAGGTCCAGGTCATCGAGGGTGAGGGCAAGCTCGTCTCCCAGGACGAGATCGAGGTCGACGGCACCCGCTACAAGGCCAAGAACATCGTGCTGGCCTCCGGGTCCGTCTCGAAGACGATGGGCCTGCCGATCTCCAAGAAGATCATGACCTCCACCGAGGCCCTGGAGCTGGACTACACCCCCAAGTCCGCCATCGTGCTCGGCGGCGGCGTCATCGGGTCCGAGTTCGCCTCCCTGTGGAACTCGTTCGGCGTGGAGGTCACCATCATCGAGGGTCTGAAGAACCTCGTGGCCAACGAGGACCCCGCGATCATCAAGATCGTGGAGCGCGAGTTCAAGAAGCGCGGCATCAAGAGCAGCCTCGGCACCTTCTTCGACAAGGTCGAGGAGACCGAGTCCGGCGTCAAGGTGACCCTGGCCGACGGCAAGGAGTTCGAGGCCGAGGTGTGCCTCGTCGCCGTGGGCCGCGGCCCGAACACCGAAGGCCTCGGCTTCGAGGAGCAGGGCATCACCCTGGACCGCGGCTTCGTCATCACGAACGAGCGCCTCCACACCGGCGTGGGCAACATCTACGCCGTCGGCGACATCGTGCCCGGCCTGCAGCTCGCGCATCGCGGCTACCAGCAGGGCATCTTCGTCGCCGAGGAGATCGCGGGCAACACCCCGATGGTCGTCGAGGACATCAACATCCCGAAGGTCACCTTCACCGATCCCGAGATCATGTCCGTGGGCTACTCCCAGCCCAAGGCCGAGGAGAAGTTCGGCAAGGACAACGTCGAGGTCGCGGAGTACAACCTGGCCGGCAACGGCAAGTCCTCCATCCTCGGCACCGGCGGCATCATCAAGCTGGTGCGCCAGAAGAACGGCCCCATCGTCGGCGTCCACGGCGTGGGCAAGCGCATCAGCGAGCAGATCGGCGAGGCGCAGCTCATCGTGAACTGGGAGGCCTACCCGGAGGACGTCGCCCAGTTCGTGCACGCCCACCCGACGCAGAACGAGTCGCTCGGCGAGGCCGCGATGGCCCTGTTCGGCCACCCGCTGCACGGCTGACCGACCGAGCCAGACCCTTGACGGGGCCGTCCGACGGTCCCACCCACCCACCCCGGCGCGGCGGCGATCCGCAGCCGCCGCGCCACCCCCGTGAGGAGAGACGGTCCCATGTCCGAAACCGTGAACCTGCCCGCCCTCGGTGAGTCCGTCACCGAAGGAACCGTGACCCGCTGGCTGAAGGCCGTCGGCGACGAGGTCGCCGTCGACGAGCCCCTGGTGGAGGTCTCCACCGACAAGGTCGACACCGAGATCCCGTCCCCCGTGGCCGGCGTGCTCGAGGAGATTCTGGCCGACGAGGACGAGACCGTCGAGGTCGGCGCCCCGCTGGCGACCATCGGCGACGGCTCCGGCTCCGCGCAGTCCGACGACGCCCCGTCCGAGGAGCCCGCCGAGGCCGAGGAGCCGGCCACCGAGGAGGCCCAGGAGGACGAGCAGCAGCAGGAGCCCGCCGGTGAGCCCGCTCCCGAGGAGCGCGCCAGCACCGAGGCGGACCAGCAGTCCTCCGGCGACCAGGCCGGCGAGGCCACCGAGGTGACCCTCCCCGCCCTGGGCGAGTCCGTCACCGAGGGCACCGTCACCCGCTGGCTCAAGGAGGTCGGCGACGACGTGGAGGTCGACGAGCCGCTGCTCGAGGTCTCCACGGACAAGGTCGACACCGAGATCCCATCCCCCGTGGCCGGCACCCTGGTGGAGATCAAGGCCCAGGAGGACGAGACCGTCGAGGTCGGCGCCGTGCTGGCGCTCGTGGGCTCCGGCTCCGCCGGCGGCTCGCAGCCCTCGTCGGACGCCTCCCCCGCCGGGGACGAGGCCACCCCGGAGGAGATCGAGGACGCCGCCACCGAGGCCGCGGTCCCGACCGAGACCGAGGAGGCCGCCGAGGACGCCGGCACCGAGCCCGCCGCCGAGGCCCCCGAGGAGTCCGCCTCCGAGAAGGCGATCGAGCAGGAGTCCTCGGCGAAGGAGTCCGGCGAGGCGAAGGCCGAGCCCTCCGCGACCGAGCCCGGCCAGGGCTACGTCACCCCGCTGGTCCGCCGCCTGGCGCACCAGAACGACGTCGACCTCTCCACGGTGCGCGGCACCGGCGTGGGCGGCCGCATCCGCAAGCAGGACGTCCTGGCGGCCTCGCTCGCCAAGAAGTCCTCCGGTGACGAGGCCACTGCCCCCGCCGAGTCCGCCACCCCGGCCGCCTCTTCGGCCCCGCAGGCCGCCGCGTCCTCCGTGGACCCCTCGGTCCGCGGCGAGACCGAGAAGGCCCCGCGCATCCGCCAGGTTATCGCCCAGCGCATGCGCGAGTCCCTGGACCTCTCGACGCAGCTGACCCAGGTGCACGAGGTGGACATGACCCGCATCGTGCAGCTGCGCGCCAAGGCGAAGTCCTCCTTCCAGCAGCAGTCGGGCGTCAAGCTCACCTACCTGCCGTTCATCACGAAGGCCGTGGCCGAGGCGCTCAAGCAGCACCCCAAGCTGAACGCGTCCTTCTCCGAGGACAACAAGGAGATCACCTACCACTCCTCGGAGGACATCGCGATCGCGGTGGACACCGAGAAGGGCCTCCTGGTGCCCGTCATCAAGGACACCGGCTCGCTGAACCTGACGGGCATCGCGCAGAAGATCGCGGACGTGGCCGAGCGCACCCGGACCAACAAGATCTCCGCGGACGAGCTCTCGGGCGGCACCTTCTCCATCACCAACATCGGCTCCGTGGGCGCCCTGTTCGACACGCCGATCATCAACCAGCCGCAGGTGGGCATCCTGGGCACGGGTGCGATCGTGAAGCGCCCGATGGTGGTGGCCGACGCCGACGGCAACGACACCATCGCCATCCGCCACATGATGTACCTGTCCCTGACCTACGATCACCGCCTCGTGGACGGCGCGGACGCCGGACGCTTCCTCCAGACGCTCAAGCAGCGCCTCGAGGCCGGCGAGTTCGCTCCCGAGCTCGGCCTCTGAGGGGACCGTCATGGACGTCCTGACCACCATCCTGGTGACGATCCACGTGGTCTCGGCCGCGGCGATCGTGGGCGGCTGGTTCGCCCACTTCCGCAACCCCACCGTGACCGCCTCGCAGTGGATCGGCTCGATCGGCATGATCCTCACGGGCATCGCGCTCTTCGGCGTGGCCATGGCCACGTGGGAGGACCCGAACCACATGAAGCTGGGGATCAAGTTCCTGATCGGCGTCATCGTGTTCGTGGCCGCCCTGCTGGGTCGGCGCCGCCTCAACCGCGGCGAGGCCGTGCCCACCGGCCTGGCCCACGCCGTGGGCGGCCTGGGCCTGGTCAACATGCTGATCGCGCTGCTCTGGCACTGATCCGCCTCTGCGGCTGAGCCGCGTTCACGCCGTGTGCCCCGAGGAGAGATCCTCGGGGCACACGGCGTTCCCCGTCCCCGGACGGCTCAGCGAGGGTCCACCCGTTCCACGCGCCACCGCGTCCCGTCCGCGCGCAGGGTCAGCTCCACGGCCTCGTCTCGCTCCTCCACGTCCCCGACGACGGCGCCGGCGCCGTCCTGCACCGCGTGCGCACTCGTGACGATCCGGGCCGGCACCCGCAGCGCATCCCCCTCGACCTCGGCGGCCCCGTCCGGCTCCACGGACACCGTGAGCCCGGCGAACGCGTAGCCGCCGCCGGCCAGGTCCCGCTGCACTGCGGCGTCCCTGCGCCACGCGGGACTGCCCGGCACGGCGTAGGCCTCCAGCCGCTCCGCCCGCGGGTCCTCGAGCGCGGCCGTCCGCGCGCGGCCCACCCCCGCCAGGACCTCCTCGAGCGCGACGGCGTCCTCCGACAGCTCCTCCGGGCGGGCCGAGGCCTCGGTGCCGGTGGACGGGTCCCCGGGCGCCTCCCCGGAGGCCTCCCCCGACACCCCGTGCCGGGTGGACGACGCCGCAGCGTCCGGCGGCCGGCCGGGCGCACTCGACGAGGGCGGGGTGCCCGACGCGGGGGCGGCACCCGACGGCGCCGTCGGCGCCGCCGGTCCCTGTCCCTCCCCGGCTGCGGGGCCGTCCGCGGTCCGGTGCAGCACGGCGCCCGCCACGGCCAGCCCCGCCAGGAGCGCGACGGCCCCCGCCGCGAGTCCCACGGCCGGTCCAGGCGCCCGTCGGCCTCGCCGGCCCACCGCACCTCGGCCCCCGGTCCGCCTCCGCCGTCCGTGCCTCGTGCCCGGCCCTCCGCCGCCGCCGGGCAAGAGCGTGGGCAGCAGGTGGGCCACCTCGATCGGAGCCGCCTCGTGGAGGGGAACGGCCTCCGGAGCGGCGGCCGCGTAGGCGGCGGAGGCGCCCTCCAGGGCGCTCGGCCTGCCCGCGGGGTCGGGGTCGAGCGCCGCGTCCAGCAGGATCGCGAGCTCCGGGGGGACCTCCGGCACGAGCACGGGCAGCGGCGCCCGGCTGCCGTGGGGCCCGGGCGCCCGGCCGGTCAGCGCGAACCACCCGAGGGCCGCCCACGAGAACACGTCCGACGCGGCGGTGAGCGGGTCCGGCGCAGCGGCCCGCTCCCCGTCCGCCGGCGCCTCCGCCTCCTGCAGCGCCCGCAGCACCTCGGGCGCCGCGAACCCGGGCGTGCCGCCGACACCCTGGGCTCCCCCGACGACGCGCGCCACCCCGAGGTCCGCGAGGGCCGGGCTGCCGTCCACGCCGAAGAGCACGTTGCCCGGGGAGACGTCCCCGTGGACGATCCCGTGCTCGTGCAGCCGGGCCAGGGCCTGGGCCATGGGCACGAGGACGGTCACCGCCTGGCCCGGGGTGAGCGGCCCGGCCTCGCGCACGAGGTCCGCGAGCGAGCCCGCAGGCCGATGCTCGCTCAGCATGCCCGTGCCCTGGTCCGTCGGCACGGTTCCCAGCACGGCGACGAGGTGCGGATGCCGCACGTGCGCGAGGGCAGCCGCCTCCGCCGAGAGCGAATCCCCCGCGGCCGGGGAGCGGGGCACCTTGAGGGCGGCCTCGCCCCCGGCGGCGTCCCGGACCAGCCACACGCGAGCCTGGGACCCCTCGCCCAGCAGCCGCACGGCCTCCCAGCCGGGGACCCGGGGAGCGCCGCCCTCGGCCGCGTCCTCCGGCGCCGTCCCCGGCTCCGCTCCCGCGGGATCCAGGCGCCCGTGCCGAGCCTCGGGCCCCTCGCCCCCTCCGTGCGCCCCCATCGCGCGCTCCCCTCCCGATCCCTCCGACCGCCTCCGACAGGCGCCCGGGAGGGCCTCCTCCGGCCCCCGCCACCATCGTGCCTCCTCCAGGACCCGCGATCCGGGTTGTCCACAGGCCGAGGCGGACCCGTTCCTCCGCGTCCGGCTCCCGGGGCCCGAGGGATACAGTGGACGGCATGTCCGACCCCCTCCTCCCTCCCCTGCGCGTGCTCGGCCTGGCCCCTGGCCTCGTCGACTACCACGCGGCATGGGACCGCCAGAAGTCGCTCCACGACGACGTCGTCGCCGGCCGCTCGGACGGCGAGTTCCTGCTCCTCGAGCACGCCCCGGTGTACACCGCGGGCCGCCGCACCGAGGACCACGAGCGTCCCGCCGACGGCGCCCCCGTGGTGGACGTGGACCGCGGCGGGAAGATCACGTGGCACGGCCCCGGCCAGCTGGTCGGCTACCCCGTGGTGCGCCTGAAGGACAGCGCGCACGTGAAGGACTACGTGTGGTTCCTGGAGGAGCTGCTGATCCGCACGGCCGCCGAGTACGGCGTCACCGCCGTCCGCGTGGACGGCCGGGCCGGCATCTGGGTCCTCAGCGACACGGACGCCGACGGCGCGGCGCGCCCGGACCGCAAGCTCGGCGCCATCGGCCTGGCCATCCACGACGGCGTGTCCACCCACGGCTTCGCCCTGAACTGCTCCAACTCCCTCGCCCCCTACGCGGGCATCATCGCGTGCGGCATCGCCGACGCCGCCACCACCACGCTCACCGAGGAGACGGGCCGGACCATCACGCCGGCCGACGTCGTCCCCGTGCTCACCCGCCACCTGGAGGAGCTCGGTCCCCGGTACATCGCCGTCACCCCCACGGAAGGACCCACCGCATGAGCACCGCACCCGAAGGACGCCGCCTGCTGCGCGTCGAGGCCCGCAACGCCGAGGTCCCCGTGGAGCGCAAGCCCGAGTGGACCAAGGCCAAGGTGCACATGGGCCCGGAGTACATCTCCCTGAAGAACAAGGTGAAGGGCTCCGGCCTGCACACCGTGTGCGAGGAGGCCGGCTGCCCCAACATCTTCGAGTGCTGGGAGGACCGCGAGGCCACGTTCCTCATCGGCGGCGACATCTGCACCCGGCGCTGCGACTTCTGCGACATCGCCTCGGGCCGTCCTCTCCCCCTGGACATGGACGAGCCGCTCAAGGTCGCCGAGAACATCCGGGAGATGGACCTGCGCTATGCCACCGTCACGGGCGTGGCCCGCGACGACCAGAAGGACGGCGCCGCGTGGCTCTACGCGGACACCATCCGGCGCATCCACGAGCTGAACCCCGGGACCGGCGTCGAGATCCTGCCCCCGGACTTCGGGGCGGTCCCCGAGCTCGTGCAGCAGGTCTTCGACGCCCGCCCGGAGGTCTTCGCCCACAACCTGGAGACCGTGCCGCGCATCTTCAAGCGCATCCGTCCCGCCTTCACGTACGAGAAGTCCCTCCGCGTCCTGACGATGGCCAAGGCGGACGAGCTGGTGACCAAGTCCAACCTCATCCTGGGCATGGGCGAGACGGACGAGGAGATCGACCAGGCGCTCGTGGACCTCCACGAGGCCGGCTGCGACATCATCACGATCACGCAGTACGTGCGCCCGTCCAAGCTCCACCACCCGATCGACCGCTGGGTGAAGCCCACCGAGTTCGTGCAGTGGTCGGAGCGCGCCGAGCAGATCGGCTTCACGGGCGTCATGGCCGGCCCCCTCGTGCGCTCCTCCTACCGCGCCGGGAAGCTCTACGCGCAGGCCATGGAGCGCCTCGGCCGCACGCTGCCCGCGAACCTCACCCACCTCGCCGGCGAGCGGACCGCGCGCCAGGAGGCCTCGGCCGTCGTCGCGCGGATGTCCTGATCCGGCCCCGGTAGACTGGACCCCGCTATGGCCAAGAACACGCAGACCCCCTCGCCCTCCGCCGGATCCACCTCCCTCAAGGAGGTCAAGGCCATGCAGCGCGAGCGGCGCCGCCAGATGAAGGTGGACGCGAAGGCGGACCGCCGGCGCAAGCGCTCCTCCGGCGGCCCCGGCATCCTCACGCAGCTCAAGCAGGTCTTCGCCATGACCCGCCAGCACAACCCGAAGGTCGTGCTGTGGATGGCGCTGGCCTTCTCGGCTGCGCTGGTGGTGGGCCTGGTCATCGGCCTGCTGCTGCACAACTGGATCACGTGGCTGCTGATCGCCATCCCCTTCGGCGTGCTCGCCGCGGTGATCGTGATGAACCGCCTCGCGGAGCGGGCCATGTTCGCCCAGCTCGAGGGGCGTCCCGGATCCGTCGGCGCCGCCCTGTCCACGCTGCGCCGCGGCTGGATCGTGCCCGAGCAGCCCGTGGCCGTGAACCCGAAGACCCAGGACGTCGTGTACCGCGCGATCGGCCGCCCCGGCGTCGTGCTCGTCACCGAGGGCCCCGCCCCGCGCCTGGCGAAGCTGCTGTCCAAGGAGGAGCGCAGCCTCGAGCGCTTCCTGCCCAACGTGCCCGTGCACGTGGTGCAGGCCGGCAACGGGGAGGGCCAGACGCCCCTGCACCTCGTGCCCAAGACGCTGAAGTCCATGAAGAAGACGCTCACCGACCAGGAGGTCAGCGCGATCGACAAGCGCCTGTCCGCCCTGAACACCTCCCGCCCTCCGATCCCCAAGGGGATCGACCCGATGCGCGCCCGCGCCGACCGCCGAGGCATGCGCGGCCGCTGAGGCCCGCTCGGTGCCACGTCCGGACCGGACGCGACAGGGGCGGCCCACCAGCACGGTGGGCCGCCCCTGTCGCGTCTCGGCGCGCTCACATGCGGATCTCGACGGTGCCCGCCACGCGGTCATGCATGCCGCGCCCATCGGGGTCCACCACGACGGCGGGCAGCACGAGGCACAGCAGGACCGTCCGGACGAGGACGCGGTGGACGGGCGCGGTGCGGCCGCCCACGCGCACCACCTGGGTGCGCAGCAGGGCCTTGCCCACGGTGGTGGCCAGCAGGGAGATCCCGACGACGTGCACCACCGCGAAGACGAGCAGCGTGGCGATCGCCTCACCGCCGAACACGAGGTTCGAGACGACGAGGGCGAGCGCCCAGTCGATGCACAGCGCCCCGAATCGGCGGGCGGCCGTCGCCATGGAGGCCGGGCCGCGCTGGGGGAGGCCGAGGAGGTCGCCGGGCCACCGCCCCGCCGCGCGGCCGCCGCCCGGACCGTCCACCCACCCCGCGAGGTCCGAGCGCGTGATGAGCGGCTCGGCGCGGTCTCCGGCGCCGCGCCGGGACTCGTCGGGCCGGTCAGGGGGGTCGGTCGCTCGGTGTGCCACCCCTCCAGCGTAGTCGTCGCCCGGCGCGCCACAGCAGTCACGAAGAGTCTCTGGCTACGCTGGAACGTCGCCCCCTGAGTAGTATGGAGGGCGTCGGCCGGCGGGCCCGGGTGTCTGCCGGCGCCCCCGTTCCGTCCCAGGAAGGCCAGGAGAGAACCGTGTTCACCTCCCCCGCAGAAGTCCTCGCGTACATCGAGCAGGAGGGTGTCGAGTTCGTCGACATCCGCTTCACCGATCTGCCGGGCATGCAGCACCACTTCAACGTCCCCGCCTCCTCCGTGGACGAGGACTTCTTCGTCACGGGCCAGCTGTTCGACGGCTCCTCCATCCGCGGCTTCGCCGGCCTGGCCGAGTCCGACATGCAGCTCATCCCGGATGTGGAGACCGCCTACCTGGACCCGTTCCGCGTGCGCAAGACGCTCGCCATGAACTTCTCCATCGTGAACCCCCGCACCGGCGAGCCCTACCGCCGCGACCCCCGCGGCGTGGCCCAGCGCGCCGAGGCCTACCTCACCTCCACGGGCATCGCGGACACCGCGTTCTTCGCCCCCGAGGCCGAGTTCCACGTGTTCGACGACGTGCGCTGGGAGTCCTCCGCGCGCGGCGCCTCCTACGCCGTGGACTCCGAGGAGGCCTACTGGAACACCAACCGCGTGGAGGAGGGCGGCAACCTCGGCTACAAGACGCCCAAGCAGGGCGGCTACTTCCCCGTCTCCCCCACGGACAAGCAGGCCGACCTGCGGGACGAGATCTGCACGATGCTCGCCGAGGTGGGCCTGACGGTGGAGCGCTCCCACCACGAGGTGGGCTCGGCCGGCCAGGCGGAGATCAACTACCGGTTCAACACCCTCACCCACTCCGCGGACGACCTGCTGAAGTTCAAGTACGTCGTGAAGAACGTCGCCGACATGTTCGGCAAGTCCGCCACCTTCATGCCGAAGCCGGTCTTCGGCGAGGCCGGCTCGGGCATGCACTGCCACCAGTCGCTGTGGATGGGCGGCGAGCCGCTGTTCTACGACGAGAAGGGCTACGCCAACCTCTCGGACACCGCGCGCTGGTACATCGGCGGCCTGCTGCACCACGCCTCCGCCGTGCTGGCGTTCACCAACCCGACGGTGAACTCCTACCGCCGCCTCGTGCCCGGCTACGAGGCCCCGGTCTCGATGGTCTACTCGCAGGGCAACCGCTCCGCGGGCATCCGCATCCCGATCACCGGCTCCAACCCGAAGGCCAAGCGCCTCGAGTTCCGCGCCCCGGACTCCTCGGGCAACCCCTACCTCGCGTTCGCCGCGCAGCTGATGGCCGGCCTGGACGGCGTCCGCAACCGCATCGAGCCGGCCGAGCCGATCGACAAGGACCTCTACGAGCTGCCCCCGGAGGAGGCCGCGGACATCCAGAAGGCGCCCACGAGCCTCGAGGAGGCGCTCGGCGCGCTCGAGGAGGACCACGAGTTCCTCCTCGCCGGTGACGTGTTCACCGAGGAGATCATCCGCACCTGGATCGACTACAAGCGGGAGAAGGAGCTCACCCCGCTCTCGCTGCGGCCGAACCCCTACGAGTTCGAGCTGTACTACTCCTGCTGACCCGCGCCTCCGCGCGGTCCACGACGCCGGCCGGTCGTCTCCCCCGGGGAGGCGGCCGGCCGGCGTCGTGCCCGGGGAGGGCGGCACCGGGCGTGCAGCACGTGGCCTGAGACGTGGAGCACGGGGCGGGGCAGCGCTGGAATAGCCAAGCCCCCGCGGACGCTCCACTGGGGGAGAGCACTGCCCGCCTGCCGCCCGAGGAGCACCATGACCGAGACGCCTGACCCCACACCCCTCCCGCTGTCCCTCCTGGACCTCGCCGTGGCCCGCCCCGGCGAGGGGGCCGGCGAGGCCATCGCGCAGTCGGTGCGCCTGGCGAGCGTGGCCGAGGAGGAGGGCTTCCGCCGTGTCTGGTACGCAGAGCACCACAACATGCCCGCGATCGCCTCGTCGGCGACGTCCGTGCTGATCGCCCACGTGGCCGCCCGGACGAGCACCATCCGCCTGGGCAGCGGCGGCGTCATGCTGCCCAACCACTCCCCGCTGGTGATCGCGGAGCAGTTCGGCACGCTGGCCGAGCTCCACCCGGGTCGCATCGACCTCGGCCTCGGCCGCGCCCCCGGCACCGACCAGCGCACGCTCCAGGCCCTGCGGCGCTCGCCCGATGCCGCCGAGCACTTCCCGCAGGACGTCCTGGAGCTGCAGGGCTACCTGAAGGGCGAGAGCCGGATCCCCGGGATCGACGCGTACCCGGGCAAGGGCACCGACGTGCCGCTGTACATCCTGGGCTCCTCTGCGTTCGGCGCCCAGCTGGCCGCCCGCCTCGGCCTGGGGTACGCGTTCGCGAGCCACTTCGCCCCGCAGATGCTCGAGCACGCCGCCCGGGTCTACCGCGAGCACTTCCAACCCTCGGCCGACCAGGCCGAGCCCCACTTCATCGCCGCCGCGAACGTGATCGCGGCAGACACCGAGGAGGAGGCGCAGGCGCAGTGGGAGCGGGCCAAGCGCGACCGCATCCGCATGATGCTCGGCCGCGGCCGCACCCTCGGCGACGACGAGGTCGAGATGCTGCTCGACTCCCCCGCCGGCGAGCAGGTGCTCGGCATGCTCGCGCGCACCGCCGTGGGCACGGGCGAGACCGTGGCCGCCTGGCTGCGGGACTTCGCCGCCGGTGTGCAGGCCGACGAGGTGATCGTCACGACGGCGGCCCCGGACCCAGCCGTGCGCGAGCGCACGCTGCGGATCCTGGGCGAGCACGTGGTCCGCGGCTGAGCCCGGGCGCTCCGGTCAGAGCCCGTAGAACCGCGTCTCGAACACGGAGCGGGCCTGCCGGGTGACCCGCAGGTAGCGCTCCTCGAACGCCGCGGGGCCCACGTTGCCGTCCGCCCCACTGAGGCGCGCGATCGCGGCCAGGTCGCGCGCGTTCGTGGGCAGCACGTCCCCGGGCTTGCCGCTCCACAGCACCGTGGCGGCGCGGATGCGGCTGGCCAGGAGCCAGGCCTCCTCGAGCACGCCGGCCTCGGCGTCGGGGAGCAGGCCGTGCCGGGCGAGGGCCCGCAGGGCGGGCAGGGTCGAGGTCACACGCAGGTCCTCAACCTCGGGAGCGTGGCGCAGCTGCAGGGACTGCACGAGCCACTCCACGTCGGAGAGCCCTCCGCGGCCGAGCTTGACGTGCCGGGCCGGGTCGGCGCCGCGGGGCAGGCGCTCGGCCTCCACGCGCGCCTTGATGCGGCGGATCTCGCGGGCGTCGGCGTCGGTGAGACCCTGGGCGTGGCGCACGGAGTCCGCCCAGCGGCGGAACTCGTCGGCCAGCCCGTCGTCCCCTGCCACGGGCCGGGCGCGCAGCAGCGCCTGCCGCTCCCACACCTCCGCCCAGCGCCGGTAGTACTCCCGGTACGAGTCCAGGGTGCGCACGAGCGGGCCCTGCCGCCCCTCGGGACGCAGGTCCGCGTCCACCTCGAGCGGCCTCTCCCCCGGCAGGGGCGGCGCCGCCGGCTGCTTCAGCAGGGAGACCACGTGGCGGGCCACCGCCTCCGCCTGGGCGCCGGCGGCCTCGTCGTCGGCTCCCGGCCGCGGGCGGTGCACGAACATCGCGTCGAGGTCGGAGCCGTACATGATCTCGCGTCCGCCCTGGCGGCCCATGGCCACCACCACGACGTCGGTGAGGGGCTCCTGCCTCTGCGTGGCGGCGTGCACGGCCACGCGCAGCGCCCCGGCGACGGCCACCTGGTCGATGTCGGCGAGTGCCGCCCCAATCGTCTCGAGGCCGAGCTGCCCGGACATGTCCGCGAGCGCCACCCGCAGGATCTCGCGCTGGCGGATCTGCCGGACGTGGCGGATCGACTGGGCGGGGGACCCGTCGTCGCCGTGCCGGTCCAGGCGGGCGGCGACCTGACGCCACAGCGTCGCGGAGCCGCGGGGCTCCAGCTCACGGTCCTCCCCGACCCACGCCACCGACTCGGGGGCGTGCTCGAGGAGGTCGCCGACGAACCGCGAGCCGGCCAGCACGAGGCACACGCGCCGGGCAGCCTCCCCCGAGTCCCGCAGCATGCGCAGGAACCACGGCGAGGTGCCGAGGGCCTCGGAGAGGCGCCGGAAGGCGAGCAGCCCCGCGTCGGGGTCGGGCCCGTCGGGGAACCAGCCCAGCATGGCCGGCAGCAGCTGGCGCTGGATGGCCGCGCGTCGGGAGACGCCCTGCGTGAGCGCCTCGATGTGGCGCAGGGCGCCCTTCGGGTCGCGGTAGCCGAGGGCGGCGAGACGTTCGCGCACCGCGTCCGCGGAGAGGCGCACCTCGTCGTCGGAGAGCGCCGCCGTGGTGGAGAGCAGGGGACGGTAGAACACCGTCTCGTGGAGCGAGCGCACGTGGCGGCGGACGGCTCCGAAGCGCTCCCTCAGGCCCTCGGCCGCGGCGGGCTCCGTGCGCCCCGCGCCGCGCAGCGAGCGGGCGATCACGCGCAGGGCGTCGTCCTTGGCCGGCAGGAGGTGGGTGCGGCGCAGGTGCACGAGCTGGATGCGGTGCTCGAGGGCACGCAGCCAGCGGTAGTGCTCCTCGAACGCGGCGGCGTCCGCGGTGCTCACGTAGGAGGCGGCGTGGAGGGCCGCCACGGCGTCGAGGGTGCCCCGCACGCGCACGGACTCGTCCGCGCGGCCGTGCACCAGCTGCAGCAGCTGGGCGGTGAACTCGACGTCGCGCAGCCCGCCGGCGCCGAGCTTGATCTCCCGGTCCCGCTCGGCGGGCGCGATCGTGTCCAGCACGCGCCGGCGCATCGCGCGGACGGCGTCCACGAACCCCTCCCGCGCGGAGGACTCCCACACGCGCGGCCACACGGCCTCCACGTAGCGCTCGCCGAGGGCGCGGGAGCCGGCGATCGGGCGGGCCTTGAGCAGGGCCTGGAACTCCCAGCCGTGCGCCCAGCGGCGGTAGTACTCCACGTGGGAGTCCACGGTGCGGCTGAGCGCGCCGTCCTTGCCCTCGGGGCGGAGGTTCGCGTCCACCTCCCACAGGCCCGGCTCGGGGGCGGCGCCGGTGATGACGCGCGAGATCCCTGCGGCCAGCTCGGCCGCCACGGAGGCGGCGGCGCCGACGGGCGCGGCGTCCTCGGCCACGTCGTGCACGAACACCACGTCGACGTCGGACGCGTAGTTCAGCTCGCGCGCCCCGCACTTGCCCATCCCGATGACGGCGAGCTCGACCCCGCGGGCGGCATCCCCGTCGCGAGCGACCAGCTCGGCGCGGGAGACGGCGAGGGCGGCGTCGATCGCCGCACCGGCCAGGTCGGCCAGCCACGCGCCGACGGCCGGCATCACGGCGGACGGGTCGGGCGCGGCGAGGTCCGCGAGCGCGATCGCGGTGAGCTGGCGGCGGTACGCCCGGCGCAGCGCGACGGCGGCGTCCGCCCCCGTGAGCCCGGCACAGGGCCGCTCGGCCTCCGGGTCCGCCTCGACGGCCGCGAGCAGCAGGCGGCGCAGGTCCTCGCCCGGGGCGGCGTCCGGCCCGTCCCCGTGCTCGAGGCCGGTGAGGGCGGGGGCCGTGGCGGCCGCGGCCTCCGGGTCCAGCACGAGGTCGAGGTGCTCGGGGCACCGGATGAGGAACTCGCCCAGGGCGTCGGAGGCGCCGAGCAGGCGGACGAGGCGCGTCGCGTGGTCCGGGTCGGCCAGCGCGGTGTGGACGCGGGGCTCGCGATCGGCCAGGCGCACCCAGAGCAGCAGGGCCCGGTCCGGGTCCGCGGCGTGGCGGAGCACGTCCACGAGCGGTCCCACGTCGACCCCCTGGAGCTCGGGGGACTCGAGGAGGCCGACGGCGCGGGGCACGGCCTGCACACCCGCGCGCGTCAGGGCGCGGCGGTGGGGGCTGCCGGACGGGGGCAGGGTCGGCATCGTCGGCCTCAGAGGGCGCTGAGGTAGCGGCGCAGCTCGTAGGGGGTGACCTCGACGCGGTAGTCGTCCCACTCCTGGCGCTTGTGGCGCAGGAACGCGTCGAACACGTGCTCGCCGAGCACGGAGGCCACGAACTCGGAGTCCTCGGCCAGCCGCAGGGCGTCGTGGAGCGTGCCGGGCAGCGGGGTGTGGCCCAGCACGCGGCGCTCGTGGGGGCTCAGGGCGCTCACGTCGTCCGAGGCCGGCTCCGGCAGCTCGTAGCCCTCCTCGATGCCCTTCAGCCCGGCCGCGAGCAGCAGCGCGTAGGTGAGGTAGGGGTTGGCGGAGGCGTCGATCCCGCGGTACTCGATGCGGGCCGAACCGGCCTTGTCCGGCTTGTAGAGGGGCACGCGGACGAGCGCCGAGCGGTTGTTGTGGCCCCAGGACACGTACGAGGGGGCCTCGCCCCCGCCCCACAGGCGCTTGTACGAGTTCACGAACTGGTGGGTGACGGCGCTGATCTCCTCGGAGTGCCGCAGCAGGCCCGCGATGAAGCTGCGGCCCGTCTTGGAGAGCCGGAACTCGTCCGCCGGGTCGTAGAACGCGTTGGCGTCCCCCTCGAACAGGGAGAAGTGGGTGTGCATGCCCGAGCCCGGGTGCAGCGCGAACGGCTTCGGCATGAACGTGGCGTAGCTGCCCTGCTGCGCGGCCACCTCCTTGACCACGGTGCGGAAGGTCATGATGTTGTCCGCGGTGGTCAGGGCGTCCGCGGCGCGCAGGTCGATCTCGTTCTGGCCCGGCCCGTTCTCGTGGTGGCTGAACTCCACCGAGATGCCCATCTCCTCGAGCATGGTGACGGCGTCGCGCCGGAAGTCCTGCGCCTCTCCCCCGGGCACGTGGTCGAAGTACCCGGCGGTGTCCACCGGCTGGGGCTGGCCGTCCGGGCCGAGCTCCGAGCTCTTGAGCAGGTAGAACTCGATCTCCGGGTGCGTGTAGCAGCTGAAGCCCATGTCCGAGGCCTTCTCCAGCACGCGCCGCAGGGCGTGGCGGGGGTCGGCCGGGGCGGGGGCGCCGTCCGGGGTGAGGAGGTCGCAGAACATGCGGGAGGTCTGCCCCTGCTCCCCCCGCCACGGGAGGATGGTGAAGGTGGCCGGGTCCGGCTGCAGGAGCATGTCCGACTCGGAGATGCGGGTGTAGCCGTCGATCGAGGAGCCGTCGAAGCCGAGGCCCTCCGTGAACGCGGACTCCACCTCGGCGGGGGCGAGGGCGACGGACTTGAGGGTGCCCACCACGTCGGTGAACCAGAGGCGCACGAAGCGCACGTCCCGGTCCTCGATGGTGCGGAGCACGGCATCCTGCTGACGATCCATGCCGCCCACTCTATCCACGCCCGCCGTAGACTCCGGGGCATGTCCGCCACCCCCTCCGCCACGCCCGCCCCCGAGTCCCCGGCCCCCTACGGCGGCGCCGCGCCCGCGTCAGCCGGCCCGCCCGCGCGCTGGCGCACGGTGCACCTGCAGCGCGCGAAGGACGAGGGCCGGCGCTTCGCGATGCTCACGGCCTACGATGCGATGACGGCCGCGCTCTTCGACGAGGCCGGCGTCGAGGTGCTCCTGGTGGGCGACTCGGTGGGCAACACGGTCCTCGGCCATCCCTCCACCCTGCCCGTGACCCTCGACGAGATGGTGCTCTTCTCCACGGCCGTGGTGCGCGGAGCGACGCGCGCGCTCGTGGTCGCCGACCTGCCGTTCGGCTCCTACGAGGCCTCCCCGCAGCAGGCGGTGGCCGCGGGCGTGCGCCTCATGAAGGAGGCGGGTGTGGCGGCCGTCAAGATGGAGGGCGACGAACGCTTCGCCGAGCACGTCGCGGCGCTGACCGCGGCCGGCGTCCCCGTGATGGCGCACATCGGCTTCACCCCGCAGTCCGAGCACGTCCTCGGGGGCTACCGCGTGCAGGGCCGCGGCGAGGGGGCCGTCGAGCGCATGACCGCCTCAGCACGGGCACTCGAGGAGGCGGGCGCCTTCGCCGTGCTCATGGAGATGGTGCCCTCGGACGTGGCCGCCGCCGTCGACGCCTCGGTGCGCGTGCCCACCGTGGGCATCGGTGCAGGGCCGGGGACCACGGGCCAGGTGCTCGTGTGGCAGGACATGCTCGGCCTGCGTGAGGGGCGCATGCCCCGGTTCGTGAAGCAGTACGCGCAGCTGCACGCGGTCATGGGCGACGCGGTGCGCGCCTTCCGCGCGGACGTGCTCGAGGGCTCGTTCCCGGCGCCGGAGCACGGGTTCGAGGGCTGAGACGCCCCTCGCGGACCACCCTGGCCGGGTGGGCCGCGACGGGCCGGGTGCCGGGACGGCTCAGCTCGCGTCGTCGAGCGGGTTGGCATTCCATTTCTCGTCGTGGTCCTCGGCCTCGTCGAAGGCCTCGTTGCGGGCCTGGACGCGGGCCAGCGCGGACTCCGCCTCGGCACGCGAGGCGTACGGGCCGAGGAGCTCCTTCCAGTTGGACTGGGCCCCTTCCTCCACCTCGTGGGTGCGGACGTTGAAGTAGTACTCCCGAGCGGTGCTCACGTCGTCGTTCATGCGGGCCACCCTAACGGGGCCGATACGCTGGAGGACATGTCCGATCGCCAGAGCCCCGCCGCCCCGTCCAGCCACAACGGCCCCCGCCCCGCGGGGCCCCCGGCGCCGGAGCCGGGCTCGAGGGCCCCGGTGGGCACGCTCGCGCCGGGCGTCCTCTCCCCCGCCCCTCCCGTGCCCGCCGCGATCCCGCGCCCCGAGTACGTGGGGAAGGCCACGCCGGACGAGGGCCACGCCTCGGACGTGTACGACGCCGCCGGGATCGAGCGCATCCGCACGGCCGGCCGGCTCGCCGCGCAGGCCATGGAGGCCGCGGCCGCGCACATCGCCCCGGGCGTCACCACCGACGAGCTCGACCGCGTGGCCCACCAGTTCCTCGTCTCCCACGGCGCCTACCCCTCGTGCCTGGGCTACCGCGGCTTCCCCCGCTCCATCTGCACCTCGCTGAACGAGGTCATCTGCCACGGCATCCCGGACGGCACCGTCCTGGAGGACGGGGACATCGTCAACCTGGACATCACCGCCTACGTGGACGGCGTGCACGGCGACCACAACCGCACCTACCTCGTGGGCGAGGTGGACGAGGAGTCCCGCCTGCTCGTGGAGCGCACCGAGGAGGCCCTGCGGCGCGGCATCAAGGCCGTGAAGCCGGGCCGGCAGGTCAACGTGATCGGCCGGGCCATCGAGTCCTACGCCAAGCGCTTCGGCTACGGCGTGGTGCGCGACTTCATCGGTCACGGCGTGGGCACGGACTTCCACTCCGGCCTGGTCATCCCGCACTACGACGCCGCGCCCCTGCACGACACCGTCATGGTCCCGGGCATGGTGTTCACGATCGAGCCGATGATCACCCTCGGCACCATCGAGTGGGACCAGTGGGACGACGGCTGGACCGTGGTCACGCGGGACCGCCGGCGCACCGCGCAGTTCGAGCACACGCTCGTGGTCACCGACGACGGCGCGGAGATCCTCACCCTCCCGTGAGGGGTGTCCGTACACTGGCGCACGTGAGCAACCTCGAAGCCTCCCCCCCTGACCAGCCCGGCACCGAGCAGTCCGTGAAGGACCCCGGGGCGTCGAAGTACCCGACCGTGCTCGGCGTCGACATCGGCGGCACCGGCATGAAGGGCGGCCTCGTGCGCCTCGGCACGGGCCCCAAAGCCGGGACGCTGCGCGGGGACCGCTTCCGCGTCGCCACGCCGCAGCCGGCCATGCCGCTGCCCGTGGCGGAGACCCTCGCAGCCATCACGGCCGAGCTGGACCGGCGGGAGAAGGCCCCCGCGCCGGACTCCCCGATCGGCGTGTGCTTCCCCTCGATCGTGCGCGCCGGCGTGTGCCGCTCGGCCAACAACATCGACCCCTCGTGGATCGGCACGGACCTGCGGTCGATGTTCGAGGAGCGGCTGGGCCGCCCCGTCACCGTGGTCAACGACGCCGACGCCGCGGGCCTGGCCGAGGCCCGCTACGGCGCGGGACGCGGCCACGAGGGGCTCGTCCTGGTCATCACCCTCGGCACCGGCATCGGCGGGGCGATGATCAACGACGGGGTGCTCGTGCCCAACTTCGAGGTCGGCTCCATGGAGCTCGACGGCGTCATGGCCGAGACCCGGGCGTCCGCGAAGGCCCGCGAGCGCGACGGCTTGAGCTGGGCCGAGTACGCGGTGCGCCTGCAGCGCTTCTTCTCCCACCTGGAGCGGATCTTCTCCCCCGACCTGTTCATCGTGGGCGGCGGCATCTCCAAGCGCCCCGACGACTACCTGCCCCTGCTGCGGCTGGACACCCCGATCATCCCGGCGCAGCTGCAGAACAACGCGGGCATCGTGGGCGCCGCGCTCGCGGCCCACGGCTCGGCGGCCGACCACACCTGAGCCCCGGCCGGTGGAGACACCGAGGGCGGTTCCGGCTTCCCCTCCGGAACCGCCCTCGGCAGTCTGTGCGTCGCCCGCTGGGGGCCTCGCCACCCCCACTGTAGCCCCTCGGCGGGCTCCCCTGTCCAGCCCCTAGCGCGTGAACAGCCGGGGCTGCACCGCGGGCCGTCCGGGGGCCTCGCCCTCGGCGTCGCGCAGGTCCGCGATCGCGTCCTCGAAGTCGCTCAGCGACTCGAAGTCCCGGTAGACGGAGGCGAAGCGCAGGAAGGCGACCTGGTCGAGGCGGCGCAGGGGGTCCAGGATCGCCAGGCCCACGTCGTGGGCGTCCACCTCGGCGTTGCCCGAGGCGCGGACGGTCTCCTCGACCTCCTGGGCGAGCATGGCCAGGTCGTCGCTCGTGACCGGCCGGCCCTGGCAGGCCTTGCGGACCCCGTTGATCACCTTGGAGCGGTCGAAGGGCTCGGCCACGCCCGAGCGCTTGACCACGGTGAGCGCGGTGGTCTCCATGGTGGTGAAGCGCTTGCCGCACGCCTGGCACTGGCGGCGGCGGCGGATCGCCGAGCCGTCGTCGAGGGAACGGGAGTCCACCACGCGGGAGTCCTCGTGACGGCAGTACGGGCAGTGCACTCTCTCGCTCCCTCCTCGTGGACGACCTCGGCCTGACCTGCGCCCACTCTACGGCGGCGGCCGGCGATCAGCCCAGGCAGGCCGGACCGAGCAGGATCTTCAGATCGCCGAAGAGCGCCGGGTTCGGGCTCACGCGGAACTGCGGGCCGAGCACGAACTCCTGCGCTCCGCGCTGGCCCATCAGCGTTAGCCGCACCTCGGAGGAGCCCTCGTGGGTGCGCAGCACGTCTGCGAGCTGGCCGATCACCTGCTCCGTGGCCTTGAAGGAGGGCATCTGGATGCGCACGGGCCCGGACGTGCCGTCCGTGAGCTCGGGGATGGTCAGCTCCATCGCGGAGAGGGACACGGAGCCGTCGTCGCGGCGCTGCACGCGCCCCTTCACGGCGACGACGAGGTCCTCCGCGAGCATCATGGCGATCGGGGCGTACACCTGGCCGAAGAACATCACGTCCATGGATCCGCCGAGGTCCTCGATCTCGCACCGCGCGTACGCGTTGCCGGAGGACTTGGCGATGCGCCGCTCGAGCGTGGTGATGAGCCCCGCGATGGTGACCTGGGAGCCGTCGGCGGGCCCGTCGTCGTCGAGCACGCGGGTGATCTGCGTGTCCGCGTGCTGGGAGAGCACGGCGTCCAGGCCCTGCAGCGGGTGGTCGGACACGTAGAGGCCCAGCATCTCCCGCTCGTAGGCGAGCTTGTCCTTCTTGGACCACTCGGGCAGCTCGGGCACGGCGACGCCGTCCGAGGCGTCGGAGGCGTCCTCGGCCTCCGCCGCGCCGCCGAGGGCGAAGAGGTCGAACGTGAACTCGCCGTGGTCCTCCTTGCGCTTCTGCGCCACCGTGGCGTCCACCGCCTCCTCGTGCACCGCGAGCAGGGCACGCCGGGCGTAGCCGAGGGAGTCGAAGGCGCCGGCCTTGATCATGGACTCGATCGTCCGCTTGTTGCAGACCACGAGCGGCACCTTGGCCAGGAAGTCGCCGAAGCCGGTGTAGAGGCCCTTCTCCTCGCGGCCCTGCACCATGCCCTTCACCACGTTGGCGCCCACGTTGCGCACCGCCCCCATGCCGAAGCGGATGTCCCGGCCCACCGGGGTGAACGTCAGGTGGGACTCGTTGACGTCGGGCGGGAGCACCGTGATGCTCATGTGGCGGCACTCGTTCAGGTACATCGCGAGCTTGTCCTTGTCGTCGCCCACCGACGTGAGCAGCGCCGCCATGTACTCGGCCGGGTAGTGCGCCTTCAGGTACGCCGTCCAGTAGGAGACCAGTCCGTACGCCGCGGAGTGGGCCTTGTTGAACGCGTAGTCCGAGAACGGCAGGAGGATGTCCCACAGCGCCTTCACGGCGGCCTCGGAGAAGCCGCGGTCCAGCATGCCCTGGTGGAAGGCGGCGTACTGCTTGTCCAGCTCGGACTTCTTCTTCTTGCCCATCGCGCGGCGCAGGATGTCCGCCTGGCCGAGCGAGTACCCGGCCACCTTCTGGGCGATCGCCATGACCTGCTCCTGGTACACGATCAGGCCGTACGTCGTGTCCAGGATCTCCCGCAGCGGCTCCTCGAGCTCCGGGTGGATCGGCGTGATCTCCTGCTGCCCGTTCTTGCGCAGCGCGTAGTTCGTGTGGGAGTTCGCACCCATGGGGCCCGGACGGTAGAGCGCGATGGTCGCCGAGATGTCCTCGAAGTTGTCCGGGCGCATCATCTTCAGCAGGGAGCGCATGGGACCGCCGTCGAGCTGGAACACGCCCAGGGTGTCGCCGCGGGCCAGCAGGTCGTAGGAGGCCTGGTCGTCGACGTCGAGGGTCTCGAGGTCCAGGTCCACGCCCTGGTTCGCCTTCACGTTCTCGATCGCGTCCGAGATGATCGTGAGGTTGCGCAGACCCAGGAAGTCCATCTTGATCAGGCCCAGCGACTCCGCCATGGGGTAGTCGAACTGGGTGATGACCTGGCCGTCCTGGAGGCGGCGCATGATCGGCACGACGTCCACCACGGGCACGGAGGACATGATGACGCCGGCCGCGTGCACGCCCCACTGCCGCTTCAGGCCCTCGATGCCCTTCGCGGTCTCGAACACCTGCGCCGCCACCGGGTCCGTCGCGATCAGCTCGCGGAACGGCGCCGCCTCCCCGTAGCGCGGGGCGTCCGGGTTCTCGATGTCCTTGAGCGGGATGTCCTTGGCCATCACGGCCGGCGGCAGGGCCTTGGTGAGCGCCTCGCCCATGGAGAAGGGCTGGTCCATCACACGGGCCGAGTCCTTCAGGGCCTGCTTCGTCTTGATCGTGCCGTACGTGACGATCATGGTGACGCGCTCGTCGCCGTACGTGCGGGTGACGTAGTCGATCACCTCGGAGCGGCGCCGGTCGTCGAAGTCCACGTCGAAGTCGGGCATGGACACGCGGTCCGGGTTGAGGAATCGCTCGAAGATCAGCCCGTGCTTCAGCGGGTCCAGGTCGGTGATGCGCAGCGCGTACGCCACCATGGAGCCGGCACCCGAGCCGCGGCCCGGGCCCACGCGGATCCCGTTCTCCTTGGCCCAGTTGATGAAGTCGGCGACGACGAGGAAGTACCCCGGGAACCCCATCGAGATGATGACGTCCAGCTCGTAGTCCGCCTGCTTGCGCACGTGGTCCGGGACGCCGTCCGGATAACGGTAGTCGAGGCCCTTCGTGACCTCCTTGATGAGCCAGCTGGTCTCGTCCTCGCCCTCCGGCGTGGGGAACACCGGCATGTAGTTGGCGTCCGTGTCGAACGTGGACTCGCAGCGCTCGGCGATCACGAGGGTGTTGTCGCACGCCTCCGGGATCTCCCGGAAGAGCTCGCGCATCTGCCGCGGCGACTTCAGGTAGTACTCCGTGCCGGAGAACGCGAAGCGCGAGCCGCCCTGGTCGTAGCTGGGCTCGTTGAGCTTGGAGCCGGACTGCAGGGCCAGCAGCGCCTCGTGGGCCTTGGCGTCGTGCTCGTGCGTGTAGTGCAGGTCGTTCGTGGCCACGAGCGGCAGGTTCAGGTCCTTGGCCAGGCGGCGCAGGTCCGTGATGACGCGCTTCTCGATGTCCAGGCCGTGCTGCATGATCTCGCAGTAGAAGTTCTCGGCCCCGAAGATGTCCCGGAACTCGGCCGCCGCCGCCACGGCCTCCTTGTACTGGCCCAGGCGCAGGCGCGTCTGCACCTCGCCCGAGGGGCAGCCCGTGGTGGCGATGAGCCCCGAGGAGTACTGGCTCAGCAGCTCCCGGTCGATGCGCGGCCACTTGGCGTACACCGAGTCCAGCGAGGCGATGGAGCCCATGCGGAAGAGGTTGTGCATGCCCGTGGTGGACTGCGCCAGCATGGTCATGTGCGTGTAGGCGCCGCCGCCGGAGACGTCGTCGCCGCGCTGGTGCGGCTCCCCCCAGCGGATCTTCTCCTTGTCCGTGCGGTGCTGCGTGCCCGGGGTCAGGTAGGCCTCGAGGCCGATGATCGGCTTGATGCCCGCCGCGGTGGCCTGACGCCAGAAGTCGAACGCGCCGAACAGGTAGCCGTGGTCCGTGATGGCCAGGGACTGCATGCCGAGGCGGTCGGCCTCGGCGAACAGCTCGTCCAGCTTCGCCGCGCCGTCGAGCATCGAGTACTCGGTGTGCGTGTGGAGGTGGACGAAGCCGCCGTCCTTGAGGGCCTCGGCGCGGGTCTCGGAGGTCGCGGTCATGCGGGGTGGAGCTCCTTCGGAGAGGACGACGGCGGGCCCGCCCCAGCCTACTGCGCGTCACGGGGGGCGGGCGGGACGGGCCCGGCGGGCGTCGGGCCTGCGGTCTCCGGTCCCCGGCGGTCAGTCTCGTTCGCCCGCGGCGTCGGCGGCGTCGTTGCCGCGCAGCGCCGCCAGCGCGTGGGCGAGGTCGTCCGGGTAGGGCGAGGTGATGCTCACGGGCTCCCCCGTGACGGGGTGCGGGAAGGAGAGGTGGTGGGCGTGGAGCCACTGCCGCGTGAGCCCCAGCTCGGCGGCCAGGCGCGGGTCGGCGCCGTAGGTGAGGTCGCCCACGCACGGGTGCCGCAGCGCGGAGGTGTGGACGCGGATCTGGTGCGTGCGCCCGGTCTCGAGGTGCACCTGTAGCAGCGTGGCGCGGCCGAAGACCTCGAGGGTCTCGTAGTGCGTCACGGAGGGCCGTCCGCCCTCGAGCACGGCGAACTTCCACTGGTGCCCCGGGTGGCGGCCGATCGGGGCGTCGATCGTGCCCGCAAGCGGGTCCGGGATCCCCTGCACCACCGCGTGGTAGACCTTGTGCGGCACGCGCTCGCGGAACTGGTCCTTCAGGGCGGCGTACGCGCGCTCCGTCTTGGCCACCACCATCACACCGGTGGTGCCGACGTCGAGCCGGTGCACGATCCCCTGGCGCTCCGGCGCCCCCGAGGTGGTGATGTCGTAGCCCAGGCCCGCGAGGCCGCCGACCACGGTGGGCCCGTTCCAGCCCGGCGAGGGATGGGCCGCCACGCCGGTCGGCTTGTCCACGGCGAGCAGGTGCTCGTCCTCGTGCAGCACGGTCATCTCGTCCACGGCCTCTGCCCTCACTTCCAGCGGATCGGGATCGTTCGGCAGGTCCACGGCCAGGGTCTCCCCCGGCACCGCCCTGGCCGACTTGGCGAGCACCCGGTCCCGACGCCCGCCGCGCGTCTCGGCGCGGACGAGCCCGCGCGCGAACCAGTCCGCCAGCCGTGCGCGGGACACGCCGAGGGCCTCCGTGAGGACGGCGTCGGCGCGCCTGCCCGCCTGCTCGGCCGTGACCTCCACGCGCCGCACGCCTGCGCCCATGCCGCTCACGCCTCGCGGGTGCCGTCGAGCCGGCGGCCGGTCACCAGCAGCAGGCACACGAGGATCATGGAGCACACGATGAAGGAGTCGGCCACGTTGAAGACCGCGAAGCGGGGCACGGAGATCATGTCCACCACGTGGCCCTGGCCGAACGACGGCGGCCGGAACAGCCGGTCCGTGAGGTTGCCGAGCACGCCGCCGGCCAGGCCGCCCAGGGCGAGAGCCCACGGCAGCGAGCGCACGCGGGCGATCTGCACGAGCGCGACCACGGCGACCACGGCCTGGATGAGGGTGAAGACCCAGGTGTGCCCCTCCCCGATCGAGAAGGCCGCGCCCGGGTTCAGGATGTAGTGCCACCGCAGCAGACCCGGGATCACGACGATCGACTCGCCGAGCTCCATGGTGCGCTCGACCCACAGCTTGCTCAGCTGGTCGAGCGCGTAGGCGAGCACGGCGAGGGTCAGGGCGACGCCGACGGCGCGGCGGCCGGAGACCGCCGCGCGGGGGGTGCCGTCCCCGGCCCCGTCGAGCGCTGTGCTCACGCGGTCTCCCCGCGGGGCTCCACCCGCTCCTGGGATCGGATCTCGCGCAGCTGCCCCTCGATGTAGGCGGTCAGGCGGAGGCGGTAGTCGGTCTCGAAGCCGCGCAGCCGCTCGACCTCGGACTCCAGCTCGGAGCGCTGGGAGGCCAGCTCCGCGAGGGTCGCTGCCTTGGTCTCCTCGGCCTGGCCGAGCACCTCGGCGGCCGTGGCCTCGGCCTCGGCGATGAGCGCGGCGCGGCGCTGCTCGCCGTCGGCCACGTGCTCGTCGTGCAGCCGCTGGGCCATGGCGAGCACGGCGGCCGCCGAGGAGCCGGCCTGAGCAGGCCCGTCGGACGCGGCGGGTGCGGCCGTCTCCTCGGCCTCGAGAGCCGCGGCCTCCGCCTCGCCGGCGGCCAGCACGAGCTCCGGGCGCTCCTGCGCGGGGGCGTCGCCGGGCGCGAACGAGACGCCCGCCTCGGGGGCCTTGACGGCCCCGCCCGCGCGCAGCCGCTCGATCTCGGCGTGCAGGAGCTTGAGCTCCTCCGCGACCGCGTCGAGGAAGTCGTCGACCTCGTCCTGGTCGTACCCCTCCCGGAACTTGGTGTGCTGGAACTGCTTGTTGAGCACGTCTTCCCAGGTCAGAGCCACGGAGGGGCACCCTTCTCTCGCGCGCGCCGAGCACCAGCACGGCCCGCGGTGGTGGGCGCGGCCGACTGCGCGCGCCTCAGGTCGTCACCGCACGATACCACCGGGTGCAGCGGCGACTCCGGGGGTCAGCGGGCGAGGGCGAGCACCAGGACGCGCAGCAGCACCACGGCCATGAAGACCACCAGGAAGGCCACGTCGAGGCTGACGCCGCCGAGCCGCACCGGCGGAATGCGCCGCCGCGCGGTGTCCAGGAGGGGATCCGTGACCGCGTAGATGCCGCTCGCCACGACGAGGACGGCACCCGAGGGCCGCCACGAGCGGGCGAAGGACTCGGTCACGTCGAACACGATGCGGACCGTGAGGGCCGCGATCACGAGCGTGAGCGCGAGGTAGACGAGGGCGAGCAGCAGGTCCACGGCAGCCTCAGTCGGCGTCATACGGCGCGTCGGCCTCGGCCGACTCTGCGGTGTCCGCGCCCACGACCTCGACCGTGGCGGGGGTCAGGAGGAAGACCTTGTTCGTGATGCGCGCGATCGAGCCGTGCAGGCCGAACACGAGGCCCGCGGCGAAGTCCACGAGGCGCTTGGCCTCGTTCTCCCCGAGCTCCGTGACGTTCATGATCACCGGCATGCCGGTGCGGAACGCCTCGCCGATCGCCTTGGCGTCGTCGTAGGAGCGGGGGTGGACGGTGGAGAGGGTGCGCACGGGGGCTCCTTCGGCCGACGAGGCGGCGGCTCGCTTGATGGGGGTGACGGGAGCCCGGTAGCCCTGGTCCGCCGGCTCGGGCCGCGCGGCCCGCCGGACCTCGGTGGGCTCGGACACCACGGGGGCGGCGGTGGAGCCGGCGGCGTGGGCGGGCTGCTCCACACGCGCGGGAGCCTCCTCAACTGCGGGAGCCTCGTCCGACACCGGGGCACGGCGAGCCTCCACCACGTCGCGGCGGGAGGCCTCCTCGCGCGGAGCGGCGGTGCGCTCGTGCTCCTCGTACTCCTCGCCGTCGGCGAGACCGAGGTAGATCATCGTCTTCTTCAGTGCGCCAGCCATGACTCTTCCTTCACCACGTCCTGCGATCCGCCGGGGCGCGGATCGCCGTCGTTCGTCGCCCGCGCACGGGGCGCGGGGTGTCGCCCGCCTCGCGGGCATGCCCTCCCCACGTTATCCCACGGCGCCGCGCGCGCCGAGGACGTCCGAGCCGATCCGGACGTGTGTCGCCCCCGCACGCACGGCGGCCTCGAGGTCCCCGCTCATGCCCATCGAGAGCCGGTCGGCCTCGGGGTGGGCCGCCCGCAGGTCGCGGCCGAGACGGGCCAGGCGGCGGAAGGACTCCTCCGCGTCGAGTCCGCGCGGGGCCACGCACATGAGCCCGCGCAGGGCGAGCCCCTCGACGGCGGCGATCCGCTCGGCGATCGCGGAGGCGTCCTCGGGGGACGCCCCCCCGCGCGGTCCGATGCCCTCCGGGCGCTCGTCGTCGGACCGCGGGTCCACGTCCACCTGGACGAGGCACTCGAGGTTGGGCACTCCGTCCGCTCCCCCGTCCTCCCGCTCGCGCCGCAGCACCACGGCGCGGGAGAGCGCGTCCGCGAGCTCGACGCGGTCCACGGAGTGCACGGCGCTCGCGTACCGCACGACGAGCTTGGCCTTGTTGGTCTGCAGCTGGCCGATGAAGTGCCACCGCGGGGCGTCGGCGCCGAGCGCCTCGGCGACCTCGGCCGCCTTGGGCCGGGCCTCCTGGTCGCGGTTCTCCCCCACGTCACGCACGCCGAGGCGCGCCAGCCGGGCGACGTCGGCGGCCGGGTGGGTCTTGGTCACCACGATCAGCTCGGGCACGTCGGCGCGTCCGGCCTCGGCCGCGGCCCGCGCGATGCGCGCACGGACGGCGTCCAGCGCGGCGGCCAGCTCAGCGGCGCGGGCATCGGCGGCACCGTCGCCGTCGATGGGGACGTCCCCGGTGCCGGCATCGGGGGTGCAGGTGCCGGCGGGGCGCTCAGCCACGCTGCGCCTCCCCGGTGGACGCGTCCGCGGGGGTGCGCCACACGAGCCCGGCGAACCGGCCTCGGCCCGGCGCCCGCCGGTGGGAGAAGAGCCGATCGTCCTCGAGGGTGCACGCCCGGACGCGCTCCACGGCGGCACCCAGGGACGCGAGGACGGCCTCGGCGCCGGCCGGCAGGTCGAGCGCGGGGGTGCCCCACGAGGTGCGCGAGGCGACGGCGGGGATCCGCTCGGCCGCGTCGGCGCACATCTGCGGGGGGACCTCGTAGCAGTTCCCGCACACGCCGGGACCGATCCACGCGCGGATCCCCGGGGCCTCCCGGTCCTCGGCCGGGCGGAGGGAGAGGAGGCGCGCATGCGTGTTCTCCAGGACGCCGCCCAGCAGGCCGCGCCGGCCCGCGTGCGCGACCGCGGTGGCGCCCGTGCGCTCGTCCATGAGGACCACCGGGAGGCAGTCGGCCACCATGACGGCGAGGGGACGGGTCCCGTCGCGGCTCACCGCGGCGTCGGCGGTCACGGGGGCGTCGTGCTCCCAGCCGCGGCCCTCGGCCCACACCACGTCCGCCGAGTGGACCTGGTCGAGGTAGACGGTGGACCCGGGCGTCACGCCCATCTCCGCCTCGAGGCCGCGGCGCGCCGCCGCGACGTCCGCGCGTGCGGCGGGGGCGTCCGAGTCCAGGACGTGGAAGGCGAGGCTGCCCGCGTCCACGGACGTCCACGCCACGTGCACCGCGCTCCCCCGGCCGTCTGCCGGGAGGTCCACACGGTGCACGAAGGGGCCGGAGCGGCCCACGACGGTCCCCTCCGGCCCCTTCGAGGCGGTCACTTCAGGAAGTCCGGCACGTCCAGGTCGGACGAGCCGGCGCCCAGGTCGGGCTCGACGACGGTGGGCAGCTCGGGACGCGGGCGGGACTGCTGCTGGCCCTGCTGGCCGGACTGCGTCGGGACCGTGCCCGGCACCGCGGCACGCTGCGGCTGCTGCTGGGTGTATCCCTGCGGAGCCGACTGCTGCGGGGCCTGCTGCTGCTGCGTGGACGGGGCCTCGCGCTGCTGCGGCAGCTGCTGCGCCTGCTGGTAGGAGGAGGACTGCGCCTGCGGGGCGGGCTGCTGGTAGGCCTGCGGGGCGGAGGTGGCGTCCACCTGGTCGAACCCGGCGGCGATCACGGTGACGCGGACCTCGTCGCCCAGGGCGTCGTCGATCACGGCGCCGAAGATGATGTTGGCCTCGGGGTGCGCGACCTCCTGGACGAGGCGCGCGGCCTCGTTGATCTCGAACAGGCCGAGATCGGAGCCGCCCTGGATGGAGAGCAGCACGCCGTAGGCGCCGTCGATCGAGGCCTCGAGCAGCGGGGAGGCGATGGCGAGCTCGGCGGCCTTGACGGCACGGTCCTCGCCCTGCGCGTGGCCGATGCCCATGAGCGCCGAGCCCGCGCCCTGCATCACGGACTTCACGTCCGCGAAGTCGAGGTTGATCAGGCCGGGGGTGGTGATGAGGTCGGTGATGCCCTGCACGCCGGAGAGCAGGACCTGGTCCGCCTGACGGAACGCGTCCATGACGGAGACGTTGCGGTCCGAGATGGAGAGCAGGCGGTCGTTCGGGATGACGATCAGGGTGTCGACCTCGTCCCGCAGCGCGTCGATGCCGTTCTCCGCGGAGCCCGCGCGGCGGCGGCCCTCGAAGGTGAACGGGCGGGTCACGACGCCGATGGTCAGCGCCCCGAGCGAGCGGGCGATGCGGGCCACCACGGGGGCGCCGCCGGTGCCGGTGCCGCCGCCCTCTCCGGCGGTCACGAAGACCATGTCCGCCCCGCGCAGGACCTCCTCGATCTCATCGGCGTGGTCCTCGGCGGCCTGGCGGCCCACCTCGGGGTTCGCGCCGGCACCGAGGCCGCGGGTGAGCTCGCGGCCCACGTCCAGCTTCACGTCCGCGTCGGACATCAGGAGCGCCTGTGCGTCCGTGTTGATCGCGATGAACTCCACGCCGCGGAGCCCCACCTCGATCATGCGGTTCACGGCGTTGACGCCGCCGCCGCCGATGCCGACGACCTTGATGACGGCCAGGTAGTTCTGGGGTGCAGCCACGGTGTTCAGTCCCTTTGCTCGGAATCGCGATGTCCACGCCCGACGGGGTACGGACCCCTTGACGAGCCGCCTTCAAGCTCAGCTTGAATGATGCCGCTCACGCGCGTTCAGGACCACCGTACTGGCACGGGCGCGGCCAGCGCAAAGAAATCCGCATCACGGCGGGGCTCGCGCGTGTCGTTTTTCAACCTTCACATGAGAGTTGAACTTCAGGCCTTCGTCGGAGCAGGTCGACCGGGGGCGCCGGCCCGCCGCGCACAACCTTCAGCTTCACTTTCACCTTGAGACCCCGTCGCCCTCGGGAAGCCGCGTCAGCGGGTGATCGGCCGCTCCGGGACCGAGACGTCCAGCTCCTTCACACGGCTCAGGTCCGGGCCGCCGCCGTCCTCGTCCAGGAAGGCCTCGACGACGTCCCCCTTGAGGTCGGCGTGCGAGTCGTCTCCCCACACGAGGACCGTGCCGCCGTCGAGCCCGAGCCTCACCTGACCGGGCGCGCCCGCGCCCACCGTCTCCACGCGGGAGCGGACCGCGTCCGGCAGCGTGGTGAGGACGCGGGCCGCCTCGGCGCGCACCGCCTCGTCCCCGCCGGGCAGGGGATCCGCCATGGAGGGCAGCGCGCCGACCCCGGGCGCCTCGTCCGCGATGCCGGACAGGACGGAGCCGTCCGCGAGCAGCACGTCGACCCCGTCCCCCGCCTCCTTCCGCGCCACGGGGGTCTCCTCGCGCACGACCACCTCCACACCGGTGGGCGGCTGGGCCACGGAGCGCACCTCGGCGATGCCCGGGACGTCCGCGAGCAGGCCCTCCACCCGGCCCGTCCCGATGCGCGGCAGCGGCTCGCCCCGCAGCGGCTCGAGACGGCGCTCGACGTCGGCCCGGTCTACCAGCCGCGTGCCGGTCACCGACACGCGGTCGACCGCGAGGACGGGAGAGAAGAACAGGATCCAGGCGACGAGGGCCAGGAGCGCGGCGACGCCGGCGCCGATCGCCCAGCGGGCGGCCCGGCGCTGGCGGGCGCTGCGCCCGGGGAAGCGGACCACCGTGGACCCGGCGTCCCCCACGGGAGGCAGCGGACGGCCCGGCCGCTCGCTCACGAGGCGGGGGAGGACGCCGTGCCCGCGTCGTCGGCCAGGGCCGCCACGAGGTCGGCGCCATGGGCGGTGACGTCGCCCGCGCCCATCGTGAGGATCACGTCGCCGTCCGCCGCACCGCGGGCCAGCTGGGCCACGGCGGCGGCGCGGTCCTCCGCCACGGCCCGGTCTGCCGGGTCGGCGGTGGTCAGGCCGGACGCGATGAGCGAGGAGTCCACCCCCTCCATCGGCTGCTCGCGGGCCGCGTACACGGGCAGCACGCGCACGACGTCCGCTTCGGAGAGCGCCGAGGCGAACTCGGCGGCGAACTCGCGCGTCCGGGAGAACAGGTGCGGCTGGAAGAGCACGTGCACGCGGTGCCCGTCCGCCACCGCACGGGCCGCCGAGACGGCGGCCGCCACCTCGGTGGGGTGGTGCGCATAGTCGTCGAAGACGCGCACGCCACGGCCGGCGCCGCGGAACTCGAAGCGCCGGGCGGTGCCTCGGAAGGCCTCGAGGCCGCGCACGGCGTCCTCGAACGCCATGCCGGCCTCGACGGCGGCGAGCGCCACGGCCGCCGCGTTCAGGGCGTTGTGGCGTCCCGGCACCAGCAGCCGGACCTCCGCGGAGGTCCCGTCGGCGAGCGTGAAGCGGGCGCGCTGGCCCACCCCCGACTCCCCCGGCTCCACCGTGAGGTCCGAGACCAGCAGGTCCGGACGCACTCCGTCGCGCTCGGCGGAGCCGTAGGTGAGGACCCGCGCCGCGGTGTGGACCCGCACCCACGCGGCCAGGGCGGCCGCGCCGTCGTCGTCCAGGCACGCCACGAGTGCTCCGCCGTCCGCGGCGGCCGGCAGCCCGGCCGCGAAGTCGCGGAACACCTGGTGCACAGCCTCCTCCGTGCCGTAGTGGTCCAGGTGGTCGGCCTCCACGGTGGTGACCACGGCGATCGTGCTGGGGTAGTTCACGAGCGTGCCGTCGGACTCGTCGGCCTCCGCGATGAACCACTCGCCCCGGCCGGCCTGGGCGTTCGTGCCGAGCCCGGCGACGGCGGCGCCGACGGCGAACGTCGGGTCCCAGCCCGCGGAGGAGAAGGCCATCGCCGCCATGGACGAGGTCGTGGTCTTGCCGTGGGTGCCGGCGACGGCGAGCACCCGGTGCCCCGCCATGGCGAGGGCGAGGCCCTCCGAGCGGTGCAGCACGCGCAGGCCGCGCTCCACGGCGGCGTCGTGCTCCGGGTTGCCTGGGCCGGCGATCGAGGAGGCGATCACGGTGGTGACGTCCTCCCCCACGTGCTCGGCCGCGTAGCCCACCGTGATGCGGGCCCCGCCCGCGGCGAGCTCGCGCATGACGGGCAGGTCCTTGGCGTCCGACCCGGAGATCGCGACGCCCTGGTCCTGGAGGATGCGCGCGACGCCGGAGACGCCGACGCCGCCGATCCCGAGCAGGTGGACGCGGCCGAGGTCGGCGAAGCGCCCCTCGGATGCGGGGGTGGTCTGGTGGCTCATCGCCGTGCTCCTTCCTGGGCCGCCGCGCGCACGAGGCCGGCCATCGTCACGTCCGCGTCCCGCACGCCCAGGCGCGCGGAGGCCTCCGCCATCGCGGACAGGCGCGCGGGGTCGGTGGCCAGGGGGATCAGCTCGCGTCGGACCCAGTCCGCGCGGAACATGTCGTCGCGCACGAGGAGGGCGCCGCCGGCCTCCACCACGGGCCCGGCGTTGAGCGCCTGCTCGCCGTTGCCCACGGGCAGCGGGACGAACACGGCGGGCAGCCCCACCGCCGAGACCTCGCACACCGTGCCGGCGCCGGAGCGGGCGACCATGAGGTCGGCGGCGGCGTAGGCCTGCTCCATGCCGCTCAGGAACTCGCGCTGGACGTAGCCGTCGCGCTGGACCCGGTGGCCGGCGTCGTCGGTGAGCTCCTTGCCGCGGCCCGTGAGGTGGAAGACCTGCAGGCCCGCTCCGAGGAGGTCGTCCAGCGACTCGCGCACGGTGCGGTTCACGGCCAGCGCACCGGAGCTGCCTCCGGTCACCACCACGGTGGTGCGCTCCGGGTCCAGGTCGAGCTCGGCGCGGGCGGCGGCCCGTGCGGCGCTGCGGTCGAGGCCCGAGATCTCCGGGCGCATGGGCATCCCGACCCACTCCGCGCGCGGCAGGCGGGTCTGGGGCAGGGCGGTGCCGACGCGCGAGGCCCGGCGGGCGCCGAGGCGGTTGGCCAGCCCCGGCTTCGCGTTGGCCTCGTGGACCACGTACGGGATGCCGGCCCGCTGGGCGGCGAGGTACATCGGCGTGGCGACGTAGCCGCCCACGCCCACGAGCACGTCCGCCTCCCGCTCGGCGAGGATGCGGCTCGCCGCGCCGATGGCCGCGCGGAAGCGCCCCGGAAAGCGGACGACGTCCATCGAGGGGCGTCGGGGCATGGGGACGCGGTCGATGAGGTCCAGCTCGAAGCCGGCCTCGGGAACCAGGCGGGTCTCCATGCCGGAGGCGGTGCCCACCATGGTGCACACGGCGGGGGCCTGCCCCTGGTCCGCCCCCAGGGCACGGGCGATGGCGAGCATGGGCGAGATGTGGCCGGCGGTGCCGCCGCCGGCCAGGACGACGCGGAGCGGACGGTCGGTCTCGGGGATCTGCGGCATCAGGACTCCTGCGGTGCACGGGTGGGGGAAGGGACGAGCGGGATGGGATCGGTCTCCGGCTCCGCCGAGTCGGTGTGCGCCCGGGAGGCGGGCCGGGCGTCCGGCACGGCGTCGGCCGCCGGCCCGTCGTCGAGGCCGGCGGCGCCGTCGTCGTCGTGGGCCAGTGCCCGCAGCTCTGCGGCGCGCTGGCGCTCGTGGCGGGCGAAGGAGAGGACCACGCCCACCGCGGCCAGGGACAGCGTGAGCGCCGAGCCGCCGTAGGAGATGAACGGCAGGGGCACGCCCACCACGGGGATCATCCCGGAGACCATGGCGATGTTCACGAAGGCCTGTCCCACGAGCCACGCGAGGATCCCCCACGTGGTCAGGCGGATGAACGTGGACGTGGTGCGGGCGGCCACGCGGTACATGCCGACGGCCAGGGCGGCGAACGCCAGGATCACGGCGAGGGTGCCGACGAGGCCGAGCTCCTCGCCCAGGATGGTGAAGATGAAGTCGTTCTCCGCCTCCGGGATGTAGCTCCACTTCTGGCGGGACTGGCCGAGGCCCACCCCCCACCAGCCGCCCGAGGCGAGCGCGAACATGCCGTGGTCCGGCTGGAAGCACGGGTCCGTGGGGAAGTCGCAGATCCCGCGCCACGCCTGCACGCGCACCATGCGGTGCTGGGCGAACACGGTCATCAGGATCGCCCCCACCGTCACCACGGCTCCGGAGACGAGGAACACCCCCCGGTGGGTGCCGGCCACGAAGAGGACGGTCATGAGGACGAGGGCGAGGATGAGGGCGGTGCCGAGGTCCCGGCCGGCGAGCACGAGGCCGATCAGGAGCGCGGCCATGGGGAGCACGGGCAGCAGCGCGTGCTTGACGTGGGAGATGAGGCGGGCCTTGCGTTCCAGCACGGCCCCGCTCCACAGCGCGAGGGCGAGCTTGGCCGCCTCCGAGGGCTGCATCCGGAAGCCGCCGATGCCGAGCCAGTTGCGGTTGCCGCCGACCTCCACGCCCAGCGGGGTGAAGGCCACGAGCACCAGGAGCAGGATCGCCATGCCGATCGCCGGCCACGCCAGCGCCTTCAGCACCCGCAGGGGCGTGAGGGAGAACCCGATGAGCACGGCCACGCCCACGCCGGCCCACATGAGCTGGCGCAGGAACAGGTCGTAGGAGCCTCCGCCGGTGCCGATGGCCTCGACCGAGGACGAGGAGAGGACCATCACGAGGCCCAGCACGGTCAGGAGGGCCGCGCTGGTCCCGATCAGGAACGCGGAGAGGTCCAGGGCGCGGGCGCCCTCCAGGCCCGCCCAGACCCGGGTCATCGGGCTGCCGGAGCGGGCAGGACGGCCCGGGGCGCCGTGCGCTCCGCGCGTCGCCGCCGGGCGGCTCGGTGCGCTGTGCGGCATGGTGCTCCTCGGGGTGGCGGTCGGTCGGGTGGTCAGGACGGGTCCGGGGCGTCGGGGCCGGGGCCCTCGCCGTTCACGTCCCAGCCGTGCTCCTGCATCAGGGCCGCGACGGAGGCGATGAAGCTGTCTCCGCGCTCGGCGTACGAGCGGAACTGGTCCATGGACGCCGCGGCCGGCGCCATGAGGACGGTGTCCCCCGGCCGGGCGAGCCTGTCCGCGAGCCGCACGGCCTCGGCCATGACGGCCGGGCCGTCCGGCGATCCGGCGCCGTCGGCGGCCGCCAGCGGCGCGTGGACGGGCACGTCCGGGGCGTGGGCCGCGAGGGCCGCGCGCAGCACGGAGGTGTCCGTGCCGAGCAGGACCACGGCGCGCAGCCGCCTCGCGTGCGTGCTCACGAGCTCGTCGAAGGTCACGCCCTTGGGCAGTCCGCCCGCGAGCCAGACGATCGAGGTGAACGCAGCCAGGGAGGCGTCGGCGGCGTGGGGGTTCGTGGCCTTGGAGTCGTTCACCCACATCACGTCGCGGGAGGTGGCCACGAGCTGGATGCGGTGCTCGCCGCGGTCGTAGCCGCGCAGGCCCTCCGCGACGGCCTCGGGGC
The DNA here is from genome assembly GCF_044872765.1 of Micrococcus antarcticus. Classification (NCBI taxonomy): domain Bacteria; kingdom Bacillati; phylum Actinomycetota; class Actinomycetes; order Micrococcales; family Micrococcaceae; genus Micrococcus; species Micrococcus antarcticus. The sequence continues at coordinate 723,450 of NZ_CP085253.1, forward strand.
TCACGCCCACGGCACGGGTGAGCGCGGCGGCGGCCGCGGCGTTCGCCACCGTGTGCTTCGGGGCGACGGTGCCCAGGTCGGAGCGCGCGGCGAGGGCGACGGCCTCGTGCCGGCGGTTCTCGGTGAAGGCGCGGTCCACGAGGATGCCGTCCACCATGCCCACCGTGGACAGCCCGGGGGTGCCCGTGGTGAAGGCGATCGCGCGGCAGCCCTCCTGCACGTCCGCGCGCTCCACGAGGGTGCGCGTCAGGGCGTCGGCCTCGTTGTAGACACAGGCCACGCGCGCGTTCTGATAGACCTTCCCCTTGTCCGCGGCGTAGGCCTCCAGGGAGCCGTGCCAGTCGACGTGGTCCTCGGCGAGGTTGAGCACGGCGGCGGCGGCCGGGGCGAGGCTGTGCGTCCAGTGCAGCTGGAAGCTCGAGAGCTCGAGGGCGAGGACGTCGAAGCCCTCGGGGTCGCGGACGGCGTCGAGCACGGGCGTGCCCACGTTGCCGCACGCGATCGCGCGGCGCCCGTCGGCGCGCAGGATGGCCTCGACCATCGTCACGGTGGTCGTCTTGCCGTTGGTGCCCGTGAGGCAGACCCACTCGGCGGTCGGGCGGCCGGGCCGCTCCCGCACGCGCCACGCCAGCTCGATGTCCGACCAGATCGGCAGGCCGGCGGCGTGCGCCTCCATGAGCAGCGGCTGGTCCGGGCGCCAGCCCGGGGAGGTCACGACGAGGTCCGCCGGCTCCCCGGCCACGGCGGGCAGGGAGCGGGTCGCCTCGGCGTCGAGGAGCACCTCGGAGACGCCGACGATGCGCAGGGTCTCCGCGCGGGCCTGGTTCTCCGGGCCGTCGTTGCCGTCCACCACCGTCACGACGGCGCCGAGCTCGGCCAGCGTGTCCGCCACGGAGAATCCGCTGACGCCCAGCCCGGTGACCACGACGCGCAGGCCGCGCCAGCCCGGCGCGTCCCACCCGTGCAGGGACTCCGTGCGGGGGGTGTCCGCACGGGGGCTCAGCACGAGGCCCATCCCCTCGACGACGCTCACGGGGTCACCCCGGCGAGGCCGCCCTGGGCGAGCAGCCACTCGCCGTAGAAGACGGCGAGGGCGGCGATGACGCACATCAGCGCCACGAGCCAGAACCGGACCACCACGGTGACCTCGGCCCAGCCCTTCAGCTCGAAGTGGTGCTGCAGCGGCGCCATGAGGAACACGCGCTTGCCGCCGGAGATCTTGAACCAGCCCACCTGGATGATCACGGAGAGGGTGATGGCCACCATGAGGCCGGCGAGCAGCACCACGAGGATCTCGGTGCGCGTGAAGATCGCGAAGCCGGCGAGGGCGCCGCCGAGGCCGAGGGAGCCGGTGTCGCCCATGAAGATCTTGGCCGGCGAGGTGTTCCACCACAGGAAGCCGAGCAGCGCGCCGGTGAGCACGGCGGCCAGCAGGGCGAGGTCCATGGGGTCGCGGACCTCGTAGCACCCGGGCGCTCCGCCGAGCCCGCAGTGCTGGCTCGCCTGGAACAGGGACATGAGCACGTACGCGCCGGTCGCCATGGCGGTCGCGCCCGTGGCCAGGCCGTCCAGGCCGTCCGTGAGGTTCACCGCGTTCGTGGTGGCGGTGGTGATGAGGTTGGACCAGATCACGAACAGCACCACGGCCAGCACGGGGCCGGCGAAGGCGAGGTCGAGCCACGGCACGTCGCGCACGAAGGAGACCGCGGTGGAGGCGGGGGTGAGGCCCCGCTCGTCGCGGAAGTTCAGGGCCAGCAGCGCGAACGCGGTGCCGATCAGCGCCTGCAGGATGATCTTGCCGCGCGCCGTGAGGCCGAGGGACTGCTGCTTCGTGATCTTCGTGAAGTCGTCCACGAAGCCCACGAACGCCATGCCGACGGTCAGGAACAGCAGGATCAGGCCCGACGCCGTGGGGCCGGCCATGGGGCTGCCGATCAGGGCGAGCACCGCGTGCGCGAGGAGGTAGCCGAGCACGAGAGCCCCGATGATCACGGCGCCGCCCATGGTGGGCGTGCCGCGCTTGGTCTTGTGCGTGGTGGGACCGTCGTCACGGATGAACTGGCCGTACCCCTTCCGCACGAGGAACCGGATGAACAGGGGGGTGCCGACGATCGAGAGGATCAGGCCGAGGAGGCCACCGACGAGAAGGCCGATCACGGGCGGGGCTCCTTGAGAGACGGGACGGAGGGGGAGGCGGAGGGGTCGACGTCCGCGGTCGCGAGCCGCTCGCCGAGGGCGGCTAGACCGACCCCGTTCGAGGACTTCACGAGCACGATGTCGCCGGGCTCGAGGCGCGCGGCGAGGAACGCCTCGGCCTGCGCGGCGTCGTCCACGAAGTGGGCCTCCTCGCCCCAGCTGCCCTCGTTGAGGGCGGCGAGGTAGAGGGGGCGCGCGCCGGCGCCGACCACGAGCAGCTGGGCGATGTTCAGGCGCACGACGGACTCGCCCACGAGGGTGTGCTCGCGCACGCGGGCGTCGCCCAGCTCGAGCATCTCGCCGAGGACGGCCCACGTGCGGCGCCCCGTGGAGCGGCCGAGCGTGGCCAGGGTCCGCAGGGCCGCGCGCATGGACTCGGGGTTGGCGTTGTACGCGTCGTTGATGACCGTGACGCCGTCCGCGCGGTCCGTGCGCTCCATGCGGAAGCGGCTCGTGGGGCCGAGCCCGTCGAGGACGCGGGCGATCTCGGCGGGCTCCATGCCCGCGGCGTGGGCGGCCGCGGCCGCCGCGAGCGCGTTGGAGGCGTGGTGGGCGCCCGTCAGGCCCGAGCGGACCGGGTGGCGGGGCGCGTCGAGGTCGGCGCCGACCTGGAGGTCGAACTCGGGACGCTCCTCCGCGTCCATGCGCAGGTCGCGGGCGGCCACGAGGGCGGCGGCGCGGCCCGCGGCGACGTCCTCGGCCACGGAGGCGAGGGCGTCCTCGTCGGCGGAGAACCAGGTGACGGGGGCCTGGGTGCGGGAGGCCATCGCGGCGACCTTCGGGTCGTCCCGGTTGAGGATCGCGACGCCGTCGGCGGCCAGCGCCTCGACGAGCTCGCCCTTCGTCGTGGCGATGTTCTCCACCCCGCCGAAGCTGCCCGCGTGGGCGGTGCCCACCATGAGCACCACGCCGACGTCCGGCTGCACGATGTCGCACAGGTAGGCGATGTTGCCGACGTGGTCGGCCCCCATCTCCACGATCAGGAAGCGCGTGTCCAGCTCGGCGCGGAAGGCCGTCAGCGGCACGCCGACCTCGCCGTTGAAGGATCCGACGGGGGCGACGGTGGGGCCCTGCGTGGACAGCAGGGCCGCCAGCAGGTCCTTCGTCGTGGTCTTGCCGGCCGAGCCGGTGATCCCGACGACGGTGGTCTCGGAGTGCGCGCGGATGCGGCGGATCACCTCGCGGGCGAGGGCGCCCATCGCGAGCACCGCATCCGGCACGACGATCGCGGGATGCTCCACGCCGTCGGGGGCGTGGGTGACGCGCTCGGCCAGCACCGCGGAGGCGCCGGCGGCGAGGGCCGCGTCGATGAAGTCGTGGCCGTCGGCGCTCCCCCCCGGCTTCGCGACGTAGAGCGTGCCGGCCCCCTCCACCTGCCGGGAGTCCGGGGTGGCGTGCACGAGCACGGTCTCGGGGTCGAGGGCGGCGGTGAGCGCGCCGGAGACGGCGTCGGCGATCTGGGCGGCGGTGAGAGCGATCATGACGGGTCGACCTTACCCCCGGAGGACGCCTGCGACCGGCCGGTCGCGCGCTTGGCCAGCGCGGAGCGCAGCTCGACGCGGTCGTCCAGCGGCACGGCCACGCCGTCGAAGTCCTGCTCCGTCTCGTGGCCGCGGCCGGCCACGAGGATGCCGTCCGCGTCCCCCGCGAGCTCCACGGCCCGCCGAATCGCCGCGGCGCGCGGGACGACCTCCTCCACGAGCACCGTGCGGCCCTCGGCCGCCGCACGGGAGGCCTGCTCGCGGGCACCCGCGAGCACGTCGCCGCGGATGGGCGCGGGGTCCTCCGAGTGGGGCGTGTCGTCCGTGACGATCACGACGTCGGCGTGGTCGACGGCGATCCGCCCCATGAGCGGACGCTTCGTGACGTCGCGGTCGCCCGTGGCGCCGAAGACGATGAGCGTGCGCCCCGTCCGGCCGCCGGCCGCGCGGGCGTCCGAGAGGGAGGTGAGCGCCTGGACCATGCCGTCGGGGTTGTGGGCGAAGTCCACCACGGCGTCCGGCTCGCGCCCCACGACCTCCATGCGGCCGGGGACGGCCGCGGCGAACGGGCCCTCCCCCGCCGGGACGTCCAGCACGGCCTCGAGCGCGTCCAGCTGGTCCTCCCCGACGGCGTGCAGCACCAGGAGGGCCGCGAGCGCGGCGTTGGCCGCGTTGAAGCGCCCGGGCAGGCCCACGGAGGCCCGCAGGACCCGCCCCGACGCGGCGTGGTGCAGGGTGAACCGGTGGCCGAGGCCGTCCGGCGTCAGCTCCGTGATCGCCCAGTCCGCGCGGAAGTCCGGGTCCTCCTCGGCGAGCGCGCCGGGCACGGGGGCCGCGGGGCCGAGCGCGAGCGTGGTCACAGGCGCCTGCGCGGCCCGTGCCATGGCCAGGCCCCAGCGGGGGCCCTCGCCGCCGTCGACGGTGATGACGGCGCGGTCCGTGCGGTCGGCGTCGAAGAGCCCGGCCTTGGCCGCGAAGTACTCGTCCATGGAGCCGTGCAGGTCCAGGTGGTCCTGCGTGAGGTTCGTGAAGCCGGCCACGGCGTACCGCAGCCCCGCGATGCGCCGGTAGGAGACGGCGTGCGAGGAGACCTCCATGACCGTGGTGTCCACGCCCTCCTCACGCATGAGCGCCATGAGGGCGTGCAGCTGGGTGGACTCCGGGGTGGTGAGGGTGGAGGGCACCGTGCGCTCCCCCGCGCGGGTGAGGATGGTGCCGATGATCCCGCTGCGGTGCCCGAGCGCCTCGAGCAGCGCGGCGGCGAGGAAGCTCGTGGTGGTCTTGCCGTTCGTACCCGTCACGCCCACCAGTCGGGGCCCCGCATCCAGGCCCCGGCCGTAGACCGCCGCCGCCGCCACGCCGGCGGCGGTGCGCACTGACTCCACGTCCAGGACGGGCACGGCGTCGCGACCGGCCTCGGCCAGCAGCCGCACGCCGGCGGCGTCGGTGAGAACGGCGCGGGCGCCCGCGTCGAGGGCGGCCCCCGCGAACGCGGCACCGTGGGCACGCGCACCGGGCAGGGCGATGTAGAGGTCGCCGGGGCGGACGACCCGTGAGTCGAGGGCCGCCCCCGTGAGGCCCGCGGCGGGCGCCTCGCCGTGCACGCGGGCAGGCTGCCCGGCGGTCTCGAGAGCGCTCAGGAGGGCGTCCCACGGCAGCGGGTCCACGTGCGCGGGTCGGAACGCCCCGTCCTGCTCCGCCGGGCTCAGCGGCGCCTCGGGTCCGGGCGTCTGCGTCATGGGGTGCTCCTCCGTGCTCGTCACTGTCTGTCCGCGCGTCACCACGGGCGCTCCTGCGGGTCGTCCACGAACACACGGTAGTCGTGGGGGTCCGCCCCGGTGGCGGGGACGTTGGCCTGGCGCAGCATGTGCTCCATGATCCGCGCGGCGGCCTCCGCGGCCACCTTCGAGCTGCCGCCTGCCGTGGGGCGGTGCAGGGACACCGAGACCACGAAGCGCGGGTCGTCCAGCGGCGCCACCGCCGTGAAGCCGTAGTTGTACCCGTCGTAGCGCCCGGTCTGTCCGGCGGCCTCGGCGGTGGAGGACTTGCCGCCCACGCGGTACCCGGGGATCGCGGCGGCCTTGCTCGTCCCCTGGGTGATCACCGTCTCCATCATGCGCAGCATCTCTGCCGCGGTGTCCTCGGAGACCACGCGGCGCGGCGTGCGCCCGTCCTCCCAGCGCCGCTCCGCCCCGTCCGCGTCGACGGCCGCGTCGATCAGCCGCGCGGGCATGAGCATGCCGCCGTTGGCGAGGGCCTGGTACATCTGGGCGGTGTGCAGGGTGGTCTGCGTGTAGCCCTGCCCGAAGGCCGTGACGAGGCGCTGGCGGCCGTCCCACGCGGAGGGCGGGACGAGCACGGACGTCGCGGGCGCGGGAAGGCCGAGCGGGATCGGCTGGCCGATCCCGAAGGCGCGCATCGCGTCGTACCGCTGCTGGTCCGTGAGCCGCTCCGCAATCTGGACCGTGCCCGTGTTGTACGAGCGCGCGAAGATGCCCGCCGCCGTCATGTCGAAGGTCGGGTGCCGCCCGGCGTCGCTGATCGTCTGGCCGTGGAAGTCCATCCGGTTGGGGACGGTGAAGGCGTCCTCCGGCTCGACCACGCCGGCGTCGAGGGCCGCAGCCAGCGTGAGGGCCTTGCCCGTGGACCCCGGCTCGTACGGCGTGGTGAGCGTGGTGGGCGTGCGGAAGCGGGCGTCGGTGGCGTCCGGCTCCGCCGGGTCGACCGTGGTGGAGTCGGCCATGGCCAGCACGTCGCCGGTGCGGGCGTCCATCACGACGGCGTTCGCCCACTCCGCCTGGTGCTGGGCCGCGAGGGCGCCCATCTGCTCCTGCGCAAACCACTGGGCGTCCTTGTCCAGCGTGAGGCGCAGGTCCGCACCGTCCACCGCGGGTGTCTCCTCGTACTCCGCGTTGGGGATGCGGATGCCGTCCGCGCCCACTTCGAAGGTGCGCGTGCCCTCCGTGCCGGACATGACGGCGTCCTGGCTGAGCTCGAGGCCCTCGAGGGGTTCGCCGTCGCCGCCCATGAAGCCCACGACGCTGCCGGCCACCGCCCCGTTCGGATAGGTCCGACGGTCCACCGGATCGGCCAGGACGCCGGGCACGCGGACGGCGAGCGCCCGCTCACGGACCTCGGGGGTGACGGAGCGCTTGACCACCGCGTAGGGACGGTCGCCGAGGGTGGAGCGGCGCACCTCCTCCTCGGAGAGCTCCAGCACCCCGGCGAGCTCCCGGAGCCGCTCGTCCACGCTCACCCGCTTCTCCCCGCCACTCTCCCGGTCCCACTCGTCGAAGTCCTTGACGAGGCGCTGGTCCACCACGATGTCGTAGCGGCGGACGCTGGCGGCGAGGACGTCGCCGTCGCGGTCGAGGATGGACCCGCGCTCGGGCTCGAGCGTCTGGGTGCGCAGCCTCTCGTCCATGGCCCTGGCGGCCTGGCCCGTGGGGTCCACGCCCTGCACGAAGAGGAGGCGAAGCGCGAGGGCGGCGAGGAGTCCCAACACCACCAGCAGGGCGGCTCGGGTGCGGACGGTGGGCAGTCCGGGCGCGGAGAGGACCCGAGACCCGCCGTGGGCGGGGTGGGGGGCGGAACGCGTCATCAGTCGACGGAGGGCCCCGGCTGGCCTGCGGCGGGCGCAGACGGCTCGCCGGAGGCAGGGGCGGCCGCTGCCGGGTCGGCCGCGCCGGCCCCCGTGCGCGGCGCGGGGATGCGGCCCTCGGCGTCCGCGGGGCCCGCCGCGTCAGCGCCGGCGGGCGGGGCGACGAAGGCGGCCGAGACGCTGCCGGTGCCCGCCCCGACGGCCTCGCCGGAGAACTCCCCGGTGGAGGCGTCCAGGGCCGCGGTGCCGGCGGGGGGCACCATGCCGAGGGCGTCGGCGCGCGCGGCGAGGTTCTGGGGTGCTTCGAGGTAGCCCACCTGCTCGGCCAGGCGCTCGTTGGTCTGCATCAGGGTCTGCTGCTCTGCGCGCAGCTCGAGCAGGGCGTACTGACGGTTGGAGAGCGTGATGTTGAGCACGAGGACGGCCGCGAGGGCCGCGACCAGCAGGCTCACGCAGAACACGACGAGCCCCGGTCCGGAGCGCGGCAGCGGGGCGGGGACGACGGAGAGGGGGGTGCGCGGCTCGGGGGCCCGCGGCGGGACCGCCTCGTAGGGCGAGACCGGGTGCAGCGTGGTCTCGATCCGCGCCTGTGCGCTCATGCCCAACTCCTCATACGCCGTCATTGCGGTGTCCTCGTCGCCCTGATCTTCTCAACCGCACGCACTTTCGCGGAGGAGGCGCGGCGGTTCTCAGCGATTTCCCTGGAAGTGGGCTTCTCGGTGCCGCGGGTCAGCATGCGCACCACGGGCTCGTGCTCCTCCAGGACCACGGGGAACCCGGGCGGCGCGGTCGAGGTGGCCCAGGCGCTCAGGTGCCGCTTGGCGATCCGGTCCTCGAGCGAGTGGTAGCTCATCACGACGAGGCGGCCTCCCACGGCGAGGGCGTCCAGGACGGCCGGCACGGCGGCGTCGAGGATGTCGAGCTCCTCGTTCACCGCGATCCGCAGGGCCTGGAAGGTGCGCTTGGCCGGGTGGCCGCCCTTGGCGCCGGCGGAGACGGGCACGACATCCCGGATGACGTCCACGAGGCGGCCCGTGGTCTCGATGGGGGCCTCGTCACGGGCGCGCACGATCGCCGCGGCGATCGGCCCGGCGAACCGCTCCTCGCCGTCGCGTCGGATGATGCGACGCAGCTCGTCCTCGTCCAGGTCCGCCACCAGCGTCGCGGCCGAGCGCTCTGCGGTGGTGTCCATGCGCATGTCGAGCGGCGCGTCGTAGGAGTACGCGAAGCCCCGCTCCCGGTCGTCCAGCTGGTAGGAGGAGACGCCGAGGTCGTAGAGGGCCGCGTCCACGCGCCTCACGCCGGCGGCATCCATGGCCTCGGGCACCTCGTCGTAGGTGCCGTGGTGGGGGACGAGGCGCTCTGCGAGCTCCCCGAGGCGCTCCTGCGCCATGCGCAGGGCGTGGGGGTCGCGGTCGATCCCGATCACGCGCAGCGTGGGAAAACGGCGGAGCAGGGCCTGCGTGTGCCCGCCCATGCCCAGCGTGCCGTCGATCGCGACGGGGACGCGCCCGGCGCCGACGGCGGCCTGGACGGCGGGGGCGAGCAGGTCGACCACACGGTCGCGCATGACGGGGACGTGGCGGTCCTCGGGGCGGGGGGCGGAATCCGCGGAGCGGTCCGAGAGGGGGGCGTCGGCGTCCATGGGCGACCTCCTGCTCCTGCTCTCATCCATCGGGTGGGACATGGTCCCTCGGGCGGGATCCCCATCCGTCCGTCGCCGTGCCTGGCCCAGGGGAAGGCGGGTCAGGTGCGGCGACGTCGGGTGGAGGTCTCACGCGGGGGAAGTCGGTGAGTCGGTGGTCAGAACACGCCGGGGAGGACGTCCTCGTCGGTCTCGGAGAACGCGGCCTCCTGCTCCGCCAGGTACTCGTTCCAGGACGCGGTGTCCCAGATCTCGACCCGGGTCCCCGCGCCGATCACGGTCACGTCCCGGTCCAGCCCCGCGTACTGGCGCAGCGGAGCGGGCACGGTCACGCGGCCCTGCTTGTCCGGGACCTCGTCCGACGCTCCCGAGAGGAAGACGCGGATGTAGTCACGGGCTTGGCGGGAGGACAGCGGAGCCGCCCTCATCTGCTCGTGGACCCTCTCGAACTCACGGGCGCTGAAGACGTAGAGGCACCGCTCCTGCCCGCGCGTCAGGACGAGTCCCTCGGACAGCTCCTCACGGAACTTCGCGGGGAGGATCAGCCGGAACTTCTCGTCGAGCCGGGGGGTGTAGGTCCCGAGGAACATGGCACCCCCCTGACTCGCCGAGTGGTCCCTCCCGACCAGAGTCGGGACCACTGCTCTCTCCTGTGCTCCACTTTACCCCACTTTCCCCCACCGACAACCCCCTCCTCCCACCGCGTCGGCGCGGCGTTTCCCGTCGGCCCGATGACGCCGCTCACCTCCGCGGAATCCCGCGGTCGTCGGCGGGTGGGGGGCGGTGGAGAGCCGCCCACTCCGGGACACGCCGATGAGCCCCAGGACGCCGCCGGCCCCGATCCCGGGGCGGGATCGGGGCCGATGGAGGGCCGAGGAGGCGGTGGAGGAGGAAAGTGGAGGGGTCTGGTGGAGGAGAGTGGGGACGGGGCGGCGCGAGGACGGACCGGATCTCCCGCACCGGCGGGCTCAGCGCGCCGGTGCGGTCACGGCTCGCGGCGCCGGCGCTCGTCCCAGCGCTGCTCGAGGCGGGACATGAACTCGCCCCGCCCGGCGTCCGGGGTCGGACGCCCGGAGCGCCCGGGGCGGGCGGCCTGGGCCGGCCTCCGTGCCGTGAGCACCAGGATCCCGGCGCCCAGCAGGAGCGTTCCCAGCACGCCGACGAGGAGGAGGTGGGTGGACACGCCCGCCAGGATGACGAGCAGGCCGACGACGCCGAGCACCGCCCCCAGCACGATGCGACGCACCGGGAGGGCGGGTCGCGACGTCTCCGCGAGCTGGGTGGCGAGGCGTGGGTCCTCGTCGTTGAGCTGGCGCTCCAGCTGGTCCAGCATGCGCTGTTCGTGCTCCGAGAGAGGCACTCCCGCTCCTTCGATCACAGGCGTCGTCCGTGAGGCCGCGGACGCGGGCGCACGGGGGCGCCGGGTCAGACCAGGATAGTGCTCACCGGACGGGCGTGCCAGGAGCCCCGCGCGAGTCCGGCCGCGGGGCCGGCAGCAGCGACGCCGGACGGACGGCCGCCCCCGGGAAGCGCCGGGCGACGGCGTCGGCGGCGGTCTCGGCCTCCGTCCAGGCCGACGACGAGGCCGCCGGCTCCTCACCCTCGGCGGGGAAGAGCGCGTCCTGCTCGAGGACGGGCTCCCCCGCTGCCGTCAGGCGCTCGGCCCGCAGTCCCACGAGACGGACGGGGTGACGGCGTTCTGCCAGCAGCTCGTCGGCCAGCCGCCGGCCCGCGGCCACGAGGTCGTGGGCGGCCGCGCTCGGCCTCGGCAGCCGTGCGGTGCGGGCGCGCACCAGGCCGCGAGGGTCCTTCAGGCGCACCGTCACCCCCGCGGCCTCCACGCCGTCGGCGCGCAGCCGCGCCGCGACCCGGTGGCCGAGACGCAGCAGCTCGAGGGCCACCGCCTCCCCGTCGGTGGGGTCGACGTCGAAGGTGTGGTCGGCGCCCACCGTGCGCGCCGCCGCGCGCGGGGCCACCGGGCGGGGATCACGGCCGCGGGCGAGCTCGGACCAGGCCGCGCCGGCGGCGCCGAACCACCCGCGCAGCCGCTCGGGGTCGGTCCGCGCGAGGTCGCCGATCGTGGCGATCCCCCGGGTCTCGAGCCGTCCCGCCATCACCGGGCCCACGCCCCACAGGTGCCCCACGGGCCGGGGGTGGAGGAAGGCGAGGGTGCGCTCGGGCGGGACGATCAGCAGCCCGTCCGGCTTCGCGGCGGTGGAGGCCATCTTCGCCACGAACTTCACGGCGGCCCCGCCCACCGTGCAGGGCAGGCCCAGCTCGTCCGCGACCCGACGGCGGATGAGCCGGGCGATGCGCTCGGGCGGTCCCAGCCGCCGTCGGGCGCCGGCCACGTCCAGGAACGCCTCGTCCACGCTGAGCTGCTCCATCACCGGGGTGACGCTCCCCAGCAGCGCCATGACCTCCGCCGAGACCGCACGGTAGACGTCCTGCCGCGGGGCCACCACCGCGAGCGGGGGGCACAGCGCCTTGGCGTGGGCGAGCGGCATGGCGGAGCGGACGCCGTACGCGCGCGCCTCGTACGAGGCGGAGAGGACGACGGAGCGCCCGATCGGGGACGCGACGGCCGCGGGCAGGCCCCGGAGCCCGGGCCGCTCCCGCACCTCCACGGACAGGAAGAAGGCGTCCATGTCCACGTGCAGGATCGAGGCCTCCCGCACGGGTGCGGCGGCGGCATCGGACGGGCGTGCGGGCATGGGTCGAGCCTAGTGACCGGCGGCTAGGGTGTGGGCATGCCCGACGCCGCGACCCTGAGCCCCTCCCCCGCCGACGCGCCCTCGCCGGACACCCACCGCGCCGCCGTCGCGGCCCGGCTCGAGGAGATCCTGGACCGACGGCGGGACGACGCGCGGGCGATCCACCCCGGGGCCGTGCCGGTGGTGGACGCCATCGCCCGGCTCACCTCGGGCGGCAAGCGCCTGCGCGCCGTGCTGTGCTGGCTGGGCTGGCGCGCCGCCGGCGCGGACCCGGCTGACCCGCGCATCGTGACGGCAGGGGCCGCCTTCGAGCTCTTCCAGGCGGCGGCGCTCATCCACGACGACATCCTGGACCGCTCGGACACGCGCCGCGGCATGCCCAGCGTGCACCGGCACTTCGAGGCGACGCACCGCGCGGCGGGATGGCGTCACGAGGCGGAGCACTTCGGCGTCTCCGCGGCCATCCTGGCCGGCGACGTGTGCCTGGCCCTGAGCGACGAGGCGTTCGCCGAGGCGATCGCCGGCTCGCCGCGGGCGGGCCGGGCTCGTGCGGAGATGGAGCGGATGCGCTTCGAGGTGATGGCCGGCCAGTACCTGGACGTCCTCGCGGAGATGACGCCCCCGGACCCGGATCCCGCCGAGGCCGTGCGTTCCGCGGCCACCGTCGTGGAGTTCAAGTCGGCCCGCTACTCGGCCGTGCACCCCCTCGCCCTGGGCGCACTGCTCGCCGGGGCCGAGGACGCCCTCCTGGAGGCGTTCGCGGCGGTCTCGCTGCCGTTCGGCCTGGCCTTCCAGTATCACGACGACCTGCTGGGCGTCTTCGGCGACCCTGCCCTCACGGGCAAGCCGAGTGGAGACGACCTGCGGGAGGGCAAGCGGACGGTCCTGATCGCGCGGGCCGCGGCGCTCCTCGACCCCGCCGAGGCGGAGGCCCTGGACGCCGACCTGGGCGACGCCGACCTCGCGGACGACCGGGTGGCCCACTGGCAGCGCCGCCTGGAGGAGTGCGGCGCGCGCGCCGCGGTGGCGGCCGACGTCGACCGGCTCTCCGCCGAGGCGACCGCGGGGGTCGCCGCCTGGGAGGGGCTGGGCGTGGAGGACGCGGTCTGCTCTGCGGTGAGCGGGCTGATCGACGCGTTCACCCGCCGCTCCGCCTGAGGTGGGGCGCGCGCGGCACCACGGGAGGGCTCACCCGGCCGACGTCACCAGGCGAGTGCCTGCGCGCGCCGCCGCACCTCGGTCTTGTGTCCGCCGCGCAGCGCGTCGATCGGGCGGCCAGGGAGGGACTCGTCCGGTGTGAAGAGCCAGCGCAGGGCCTCGGCGTCGCTGTACCCGGCGTCCTGCAGGAGCACGAGCGTGCCGCGCAGGGAGTCGAGGATCCCCTCCTCGTCGAGGAAGAGCGCCGGGACGGCGCGCACCGCGGGATCGGGACGACGGACGGCGATGAGGCGGCGGTCCTTCACGAGGGAGTGCACGCGCGTCACCACGACGTCGAGCCGCTCGGCGACGTCGGGCAGCGCGAGCCACTCGCCCACGAGGGCATCGAGCTCGGCGGGGATGGCGTCGGCGGGGACGCGGGAGTCTGAGGAAGGAATGGTCACGCGTCAAGGGTACGCGCGGCCGCGGGACGCCTCCGGGCCCCCGTGACGGTGAATACAGGGTGAACTGCGAGTGACAATTGACGTCCGAGCTGCACAGAAATTCCTCAGCAATGGGGAATAGGAGATCAGATCACGTTCCGATAACATCGACGAGGTCGCACGGCACGACGGGGAGGGCTCACGCTCCCCCACTCCGCCCGACTGCTGGGGAACCCCCGGCGCTTCCCCACCGCCATGTCCCGCATGACCCTGGATCCGAGGTCCTCACCGTGCCCCTCTCCGCTCGCACCCCCGCCCGCCGCCGCCTGCGCTCCGCACTCGCCGGCGGAGCCGTCCCCCTGATGCTCCTGGCCGCCGTCCCGGCGCAGTCCCAGGCCGCTGAGACCACCTACACCGTGCGCCCCGGCGACGGCTGGTGGGTCATCTCGGAGCGCACCGGCGTCTCCATGTCCACCCTGTGGTCCCTCAACGGGATGAGCGCCTCCACGATGCTCCACCCCGGCATGGTCCTGAAGACCGGCGCGGCCGCCTCCACCCCGGCCCCCGCGCCGACCACCGGGTCCGGCACCTACACCGTGCGCCCCGGCGACGGCTGGTGGGTCATCTCGGAGCGCACCGGCGTCTCCATGTCCACCCTGTGGTCCCTCAACGGGATGAGCGCCTCCACGATGCTCCACCCCGGCATGGTCCTGAAGACCGGCGCGGCCGCCTCCACCCCGGCCCCCGCGCCGACCACCGGGTCCGGCACCTACACCGTGCGCCCCGGCGACGGCTGGTGGGTCATCTCGGAGCGCACCGGCGTCTCCATGTCCACCCTGTGGTCCCTCAACGGGATGAGCGCCTCCACGATGCTCCACCCCGGCATGGTCCTGAAGACCGGCGCGGCCGCCTCCGCCCCGGCCCCCGCGCCGACCCCGACGCCCGCCCCCGCGCCGACCACCGGGTCCACCGTGCGCTACACCGTGGTCACCGGCGACACCCTGTGGGGCATCTCCCAGCGCTTCGAGGTCTCCATCTCCCAGCTGCTCAGCCTGAACAGGATCACCGCGGAGTCCATCCTGCGGCCCGGCCAGGTGCTCGTGATCTCCAACGGCGCCGTGGCCCCGCAGCCCGTCTCGGACGTCCAGCCGATCGGCAACACCTTCCTGCACTACACGTACCCGCCGCACGTGACCGCCGCGGCCAACGAGAACTACCGCCTGCTCCAGTCCGTGCCGGTGCCCTCCCGCGAGCAGATGCAGCAGATCGTCCGCGAGACGGCCGCCAAGATGGGCGTCGACCCGCGCCTGGCCCTGGCCCACGCGTACACCGAGTCGCGCTTCAACCAGCGGGCGGTCTCCCCCGCCAACGCGATCGGCACGATGCAGGTCATCCCCGTGACGGGCGAGTTCGCGTCCCAGCTGGTGGGCCGGAAGCTGAACCTGCTGGACCCGTACGACAACGTGACGGCAGGCATCGCGTACATCAAGTACATCCAGGCCCGCACGCCCACCCTCGAGCTGGGGATCGGCGCCTACTACCAGGGCCTCGGCGGCGTGCTGCGCGACGGCCCCCGCCCGGACACCGTGGACTACATCGCCAAGGTGAAGGCCGCGATGGCCATGTTCTGAGCGGCGCCCGCCGCGGGCGGGATCCGGTCCTCTAGGCTGGAGCGATGAGCAGCACACGCCGCGACCCCCTCGTCGGGGGCATCGTCGACGGCCGCTACGAGGTCCGGGACCGCCTCGCCCGCGGCGGCATGTCCACGGTCTACCGGGCCGTGGACCTGCGCCTCGACCGCGAGGTCGCGCTCAAGGTCATGCACCCGCACCTCGCGGAGGACCCGGCCCTCGTGGGCCGCTTCGAACGCGAGGCGAAGACCGCCGCCCGGCTCTCGCACCCGCACGTCGTCGCGGTGCTGGACCAGGGGCACACCGACGACGGCGACGGCGGGGTGCTGGCCTACCTCGTCATGGAGCTCGTGCCGGGCCACACGCTGCGCACGGTGATCCGTGAGGACGCGCCGCTGACCCCGCGCGAGGCCCTCGACGTCCTCGCCCCGGCGGTGGACGGCCTGGCGGCGGCCCA
Source organism: Micrococcus antarcticus (assembly GCF_044872765.1). Lineage (NCBI taxonomy): Bacteria > Bacillati > Actinomycetota > Actinomycetes > Micrococcales > Micrococcaceae > Micrococcus > Micrococcus antarcticus. The sequence goes on from NZ_CP085253.1 coordinate 738,755, forward strand.
CCATGCGGGGCTCGTGCACCGGGATGTGAAGCCGGAGAACGTCCTGGTCTCCACGGACGGGCGGATCACCGTGGCCGACTTCGGCCTCTCCCGCGCGGCCACCACCCACACCGCCACGGGCCAGGCGCTCGTGGGCACGCCGGCCTACCTCGCCCCGGAGCTCATCACGGGCGGGACCGCGGACGCCCGCGCCGACGTGTACGCGGCGGGCATCGTGCTCTTCGAGCTGCTCACGGGCCGGCAGCCCTATCCGGCGGCGACCCCCATCCGCGTGGCCTACCGGCACGTGCACGAGCGCGTGCCCGTGCCGTCCTCGGTGGTCCCCGGGCTGCCCGAGCCCCTCGACGACCTCGTCCTGTGGTGCACGGAGCCGGACCCCGCGGATCGTCCCGCCGACGCCGGGGCGCTCCTCACCGAGCTGCGCTCCCTGGCCGTGCGGCTCACGCCCGAGGAGTTGGACCACCGTCCCCACGGCCATCCTGTCCCGGTGGACGACGAGACGCGGGTGCTGGCCTCTGCGCCGCGGCACTCCGGCGACCCCGAGACCGCCGTGCTCGACGCCGTCCACGGCGCCTCCACGCCCCGCTCCTCCCCGGCGCCCGCACCGTCGGCATCCCCGGCACCGGCGGCGGACCCGGCGCCGCTCCCGCGCACGGACCCGCCCGCGTCGCGAGACCGTCCTGACATGCGGGAGCCCGCCGCGTCCCGCGCGCGCCCCGCGGCCACCCCCCGTCCCCCCCGTCCGGCCCGTGAGGGCCGTCGCGCCGCGCGCCGGGCCGAGGTGCCGCTCGGCGAGGGGGCCGGCAGGACGGTGGCGATCGGCACGGCGGTCACCCTCCTGCTCACCGGTGCCGCGCTGCTCCTGGGATGGACGCTCGGCTCGGGCGGTGCCCCGCTCGGCGCGGCCGGCGTCGCCGTCATGCCGGCGCTCGAGGGGCTGGACCGCGCCACGGCGGAGGAGCGGCTCGCCCATGCCCGTGTGGCGGTCGAGGTCTCGGCCCGGGCCGACGAGCGCTACTCGGACGGCACGGTCGCGGCCGCCGCTCCGGCCGCGGGAGCCCCGCTGGCCCCGGGCACGCGCGTGGAGCTGACCGTCTCCACCGGCCCGGCCCCCGTGTCCGTCCCGGACCTGACGGGCTCCACCATCAGGCGGGCCCACGCGCGCGCCGCCGAAGGGCACCTGCGGGTGAGCGTGGCGGAGCGGCGGACCGACCGCGAGGTCCCGGCCGGCACCGTGCTCCTCCAGACCCCGGCCGCCGGAGCGCAGGCCGCGCCGGACTCCGCGGTCCGCGTGGTGGTGTCCGCGGGTCCGGCGCGCCGCGTCGTGCCCGAGCTCGGCGGGCAGGACGTGGCCCGGGCCCGGGCCGCCCTCGAGGAGCTGGGCTTCACGGTGCGCGTCCACGAGGCCCCGCTCACGCCGCTGCGGGAGCGCTCCCCCGTCGTGGCGCGCCAGAGCCCTGCCGCCGGGACGGAGCTGGACGAGGGCACCGCCGTCGAGGTCTGGGGCCTCTGACGGCGCCCTCCCCGCCGAAGGTCAGCCGCGCTCGGGGTGGGAGAGCGCGTCGGTGACGGCGAACGCCATCTCGAGCGACTGCTGATGGTTCAGCCGCGGGTCGCACAGGGTCTCGTAGCGCGCGTCGAAGTCGGCCTCGTTCACCGGCTCCGAGCCGCCGAGGCACTCGGCCACGTCGTCGCCCGTGAGCTCCACGTGCATGCCGCCCGGGTGGGTGCCGAGGGCGCGGTGCACCTCGAAGAATCCGCTGACCTCGTCCATGACGTCCTCGAAGCGGCGCGTCTTGTAGCCGTTCGCGGCGGTGACCGTGTTGCCGTGCATGGGATCGGTGACCCACACCGGCTGCACGCCCGCATCGCGCACGCCCTCCACGATCCCGGGGAGGACGTCGCGGATGACGCCCGCCCCCATGCGCGTGATGAAGGTGAGGCGGCCGGGCTCGCGCTCCGGGTCCAGCTTCTCCGCGAGCTCGAGCGCGTCCGCCGCCGTCGTGGTGGGGCCGAGCTTCACGCCGATCGGGTTGCGGACGCGGGAGAGGTAGTCCACGTGGGCGCCGGCCACGTCGCGCGTGCGCTCCCCGATCCACAGGAAGTGCGCGCTCGTGGCGTAGGGGTCGCCGCTGCGGGAGTCCACGCGCGTCAGCGCACGCTCGTAGTCGAGGAGCAGCGCCTCGTGCGCGGAGTAGAACTCGGTGCGGCGCATCGCCTCGAAGTCCACGCCGGCGGCGTCCATGAACCGGACGGCGCGGTCGATCTCCGCCGCGAGCTCCTCGTACTGCGCGTACGCGGGGTTGGCCATGAACCCCTGGTTCCACTGGTGGACGCTGCGCAGGTCCGCGAAGCCGCCCTGCGTGAACGCTCGCACCAGGTTCAGGGTGGAGGCGGCCGTGTGGTAGGCCCGCACCATGCGCCGCGCGTCGTGGCGGCGCGCCTCCTCCGTGAACTCGTAGCCGTTCACGATCTCCCCGCGGAAGCTCGGCAGGGTGACCCCGTCGCGGGTCTCGGTGTCCGAGGAGCGCGGCTTGGCGAACTGCCCGGCGATCCGCCCCATCTTCACCACGGGCATCGACGCCCCGTAGGTGAGCACGGCGGACATCTGGAGGATGGTCTTCACGCGGGCGCTGATGCGGTTGGCGGTGGAGCCGGCGAAGGTCTCGGCGCAGTCGCCGCCCTGAAGGAGGAACGCCTCACCGCGGGCCACGGCGGCCAGGCGGGTGCGCAGCACGTCCACCTCGCCGGCGAAGACGAGCGGGGGCACGGTGCTCAGCTCGGCGACGGCCGCCTCGTAGTCCTCCCGGTCCGCCCAGGAGGGGGCCTGCGTGATGGGCAGCGAGCGCCAGTCGTCGAGGCCCGGGGTGTCCGCGGCGCCCTCCGTGATGGCGGTGCCGAAGGCCAGGATCTGATCGCGGGGGTCCGAACTCATGCCTCCAGGCTAGGGGCGCACCGGGGCCGGGGCGCGCGCATGACGCGGCGCGGCGGCCCGCGCCTCACGCGCCCGGGCGTCTCCGGGGCGGGGCCACGGCGCGGCCCGCCTTCACGTCCCCGGCGTACGCATCCACGTACTCCTGGCCGGAGAGCCGGCGGATCGCCTCCATGACCTCGTCAGTGACCTCGCGCAGGACGCGCGGGTCGTCCGCGTCCGCGACGCGGTCGGAGAAGTCCAGGGGCTCGCCGAAGATCATCCCGAGGCGGCGGATCGAGGGCAGGCTGCGTCCGATCGGCTGCACGCGGTCCGTGCCGATCATGGCGATCGGCACCACGGGGGCGCCGGTGGCCAGGGCGAGCTTCGCCACGCCGATCTTGCCGCGGTGCAGCCGCCCGTCCGGGCTGCGGGTCCCCTCGGGGTAGATGCCCAACAGGTCCCCCCGGCGCAGGCAGTCCACGCCTGCCTCGAGCGAGCGCAGGGAGGCGGCCCCGCCCGAGCGGTCCATGGGCAGCTGGTTGGCGGCCTCGAAGAACTTCCGGGTGACCCAGCCCTTGACGCCGGGTCCGGTGAAGTACTCCTTCTTCGCCAGGAAGTGCACCTGGCGGTCGAGCATCGCCGGCATGAACACGGAGTCCGAGACGGAGAGGTGGTTGCACGCGAGGATCGCCGGGCCGGACGCCGGGACGTTGCCCAGCCCCTTGACCCAGGGGCGGAACAGCACGCGGGTGGCGGGGGCCACGACGAAGGTCTTGGCGGACCAGTAGAACGTGGACACGGCGGGGCCTTCCGGAGACGGGGCGGGTGCGGAGACCATCCTACGCAGGGGTCCGTCGTAGTCTGACGCCATGGTCCAGCACTCCGAAGTCCGCGCCGAGCACCGCCCGTTCCGCCTGCCCCCCGCCGCGCCCGCCCGCGTGCCGCACACCGTGGTGATGCTGCACGGCTTCACCTCCGGTCCCCACTCCGTGCGGGCGTGGGCCGAGGGCCTCGCGGCGGCGGGCTCCGAGGTCGCCGTCCCGCTGCTCCCCGGCCACGGCACCCACTGGCGCGACCTCGCGGACACCCCCGCCCCTGAGATCCGGGCGGCCGTGCGACGGACCGTCGACGCCGAGCTCGCCCGCGGGCTGCCGGTCGTCGTCGCAGGCCTGTCCCTGGGCGGCGCCCTGGCCCTCGACGCCGCCGCGCACCGGCCGGTGGCGGGCGTACTGCTCGTGAACCCCGCCCTGCGCTTCGCGAGCCCGCTCGCCCCGGCCGCACCGCTGCTGCGGCACGTGGTGCCCACCGTGGCCTCGATCGCCAACGACGTGGCCGACCCCGAGGCGGACGAGCTCGCGTACGAGCGCACGCCGGTGGCCGGCGTCGCGGCCGTGGGCGCGATCCAGCGGGCGGCGCGCCGCGGGCTCGGCCGGGTCACGGCTCCCGTGACGGTCTTCCGCTCGGCGCGCGACGCCGTCGTCCCCGCCGCGAGCCACCGCACCCTCCTGCGCGGACTGCGCCGCGCGCCCGTCCAGGTGGTGCCCCTGCCGCGCAGTCGGCACGTGGCCACGATGGACCTCGACAGGGAGCTGCTGGTCGAGCGCAGCCGGACCGCCGTCGCCGGCGCCGTGCAGGGGCTCCTGCGGTAGGCTGGCCTGTGATCCGCCTCACCTGACAGCCCCGTGCGTCGACGCCGCGACCCGCCCGGGTCCCCGCAGCGGCGCAGAGGAGGCACCCGACCCAAGGAGGACCATGCGCGAGGTCAGCGAGCCCTACCACCCCCGGCTGGCGCCGGAGTCCAACATCACCGACGTCCTGGAGCGCCAGGCCCGCGAACGCCCGGACGCCGCGCTCTTCGCCGTGCCCGAGGGCGAGGGCGGCTGGCGGGACGTCACCGCGGCGCAGGCCCGCGACCGCGTCGCCGAGCTCGCCCGCGGGCTCATGGCCGCCGGCATCGGTCCCGGGGACCGCGTGGGCCTCATGGCCGCCACGCGCCTGGAGTGGACGCTGGTGGACTTCGCCATCTGGTACGCCGGCGCCGTCACCGTGCCGATCTACGAGACCTCGTCCGCCTCCCAGGTGGCCTGGATCCTCGAGGACTCCGGTGTTCGCGCCGTGGTCGCCGACACCGCCGAGCGCGCCAAGACCGTGCGGGACGCCGTGCACCGTGAGGGGCTCGACGCCCTGGTGGGCCTCTGGACCATGGACGCCCCCGACGCCGAGCCGGGCGCCGGACTGGACGAGCTGACCCGCCTCGGGGCGGACGTCACGGAGGCCGACCTCGAGGCGCGGCGCTCCGCCACGCACCTGGCCGACCTCGCCACGATCATCTACACCTCGGGCACGACCGGCCGCCCCAAGGGGTGCGAGCTCACCCACGGGAACTTCGCGGAGCTGGTGAACCAGACCCTCTCCTCCTCGCTGGGCGAGGTCGTCACCGAGGACGCCAGCACCGTGCTGTTCATCCCGCTCGCGCATGTGTTCGCACGCTTCGTCTCGGTGCTCACCGTGGGGGCCGGCGCGCGCTGCGGGCACGTCGCGGACCTCGCGCAGCTCTCGGGCTCGCTGCAGTCCTTCCAGCCCACGTTCCTCCTGGCCGTGCCCCGCGTGTTCGAGAAGATCTACAACGCCGCACTGCTCTCCGCGCAGTCCGGGGGCAAGGGGCGGATCTTCGAGCGCGGCGCGGACATCGCGGTCCGCTACTCCAAGGCCCTGGACTCCGGGAAGGTGCCCGTGCCGCTGCGCGTCAGCCGCGCCTTCTACTCGGCGCTCATCTACCGTCGCATCCGCACCGCCATGGGCGGACGCCTGCGGTACGCGGTCTCCGGCGGCGGCCCCCTCTCCCCCGACCTCGCGCACTTCTTCCGCGGCCTGGGCGTCACCATCCTCGAGGGCTACGGCCTGACCGAGACGACGGCGCCCGTGACGGTCGGCCGTCCGGGCGGCCTGCGCATCGGCACGGTGGGTCTTCCGCTGGGCGGCAACGAGGTCCGGATCGCCGAGGACGGGGAGATCCTCACCCGCGGCACCTCGCTCATGCGCGGCTACCACAACCGTCCCGAGGCGGACGCCGAGGCCTTCGAGGACGGCTGGTTCCGCACCGGCGACTTCGGCAGCCTCGACGACGACGGCTACCTGCGCATCACGGGCCGCAAGAAGGAGATCCTCGTGACGGCCGGCGGCAAGAACGTGGCGCCGGCCCAGCTGGAGGACGCCATCCGCTCCGACGCGCTCATCTCCCAGGTGATGGTCGTGGGCGATGCGAAGCCCTTCGTCGCGGCGATCGTGACCCTCGACGCCGAGACCCTGCCCGCCTGGCTCGCCGCCCACGGCCTGCCCCGGACCCTGGATGTTGCCGCCGCCGCCCGGGAGGAGAAGGTGCGCGCCCACATCCAGGCCGCCGTGGACCGCGCCAACGCCACCGTGTCCCGCGCGGAGGGAATCCGCGAGTTCCGGATCCTGGACCGGGACTTCTCCCAGGACGAGGGCCACATGACGCCCTCGCTGAAGATGAAGCGCGCGGCCATCCTCCGCGACTTCCAGAAGGAGATCGAGGACATCTACGCGGGCGCCGCCCCCCGCCCCTGACCGGGGCGGCGTGGCGGGGGCGGCGTCAGAGGAGCCCGCAGTCCGGAACGTCGAGCCCCAGCAGGGCGTTCTCGATGACCTCCGTGAGGGCGGGGTGCGGCCAGTACTGCCCCCGCGCCATCGTGTGGGCGTCGAGCCCGAACGTCATGGCCTGCACGAAGGGCTGGATGAGGTTGGCGGCCTCGTGCCCGAGGATGTGGGCGCCCAGGATGCGTCCCGTCGCCCGCTCGGCCACCACCGTGCACAGCCCCTCACGGTCCTCCATGGCCCAGCCGTACGCCACGTCGCCGAACCGCTGGACCTTCACGGTGACGGCCTCCGCGCCGTGCTCGAGGAGGGCCTGGGCCTCGGTCTGCCCGACCGAGGCGACCTGGGGCCGCGTGAACACCGCGGCGGGGACCGGGACGTCGCCGATGGCGCGGAGGTCGTCGGGGTGCTCGAGGTTGTGCGCCACCACGCGGGCCTCGCGGTTGGCGACGTGCTTGAGCTGCCAGTCGTTGGCGGCGTCGCCCAGGGCGAAGACCCCCTCGGCCGGCTCGCCGCCGCGCAGCACGCGCTGGTGCTCGTCCACCGCGAGCACGCCGCCCTCGGTGAGGTCCAGGCCGGCGGCGTCCACGTGCAGCCGGTCCGTGTTGGGGATGCGGCCGACGGCCATGAGCACCGCGTCGGCCTCGATCTCCTCCTCCACCGTCCCGCTCTGCTCCTGGCCCTCGGCGGGGTCCAGGCGGACCCGCACCCAGCCGTCGGCGGCGCGCGCCTCGTCCTCGGCGGGCTCGACGCCGGCCAGCGTCCATCCGGTGCGCACGTCCCACTGCTCGCGGGCGATCTCGGTGAAGCGCGTGGACACCGTGAGGTCGTGCTCCTTCAGCAGCCGGTGTCCGCGGTTCAGCACGATCACCTCGGAGCCGAGGGCGGAGAAGATCGCGGCGAACTCCACGCCGATGTAGCCGCCACCGACCACCACCAGTCGGCGCGGGAGACGGTCCAGGCGCATCACCGTGTCCGAGGTGTGGACCGAGGGCAGGTCCATGCCCGGGACGTCCGGCACGGCCGGGCGGGAGCCGACCGCCACGACCACACGGTCAGCGGTGAGCACGCGCCCGGTCGCCGTCTCCAGGCGCCGCTCCCCCGTGAACCTGACCTCCTCGCGCACCACGGTGACGTGCGGCTGGTCCTCGCTGCGGAAGCGCAGCCCGTCGGCGCTGATGCCGTCGATGCGCGTGAAGATCCGATCGCGGATGGCCGGGAAGTCCGCCCCCGTGAAATCGAGCCCCACCCCGAGGCGCGCGGCCTCGGCGGGGGTCGCCGCGAGCTGGGCGGGGTAGGCGTACATCTTCGTGGGGATGCAGCCCACGTTCAGGCACGTGCCTCCGAAGGTGCCGGAGTCCACGAGGGCGACGCGGCGGCCCTCCCAGTGCTCCGTGATGAGCGTGTTGCCCGATCCGGAGCCGATGACGATCAGGTCGAAGTGTTCCTCAGACGTGGACATGCCCCCAGCCTAGGGGCTGGGGGCATGTCGTCGCTGGCTCACTGACCGTCGATCACCAGGATCAGGTCGCCACCGTTGACGGGCGTCACGCCCTCCGTCACCACTCGCGAGACCGTGCCGGAGACGGGGGCGGTGATGGCCGCCTCCATCTTCATGGCCTCGATCGTGGCCACGGGCCGGCCGGCCTCCACGGCGTCGCCCACGGCGACCTGCACCGTCACCGAGCCCGCGAAGGGCGCCGCCACGTGGCCGGCCGCCGCGGGGTCGGCCTTCTCGGCGGTGCGGACCGTGGACTCCACCGAGCGGTCCCGCACCATCACCTGGCGCAGCTGCCCGTTGAGGGTGAGCATGACGGTGCGCATGCCCTTCTCGTCGGGCTCGGAGACGGACTGCAGGACGGCCAGCAGGCGGACGCCGCGGCCGAGCGAGATGACGTGCTCCCGCCCCGGGACGAGCCCGTAGAGGAAGTCGCGCGTGTGCAGCGTCCCGGTGTCGCCGAACTCGTCGCGGTGCGCCTCGTACTCCCGCGTGGGGGCGGGGAAGAGGAGGCGGTTCAGGGTGTCGCGGCGCGCCTGGCCGCCGGCGGCCAGGGCGGCCGCGTCCTCGGAGCTCACCTCGGCCGTGCCGGCGCCCTCGCGGCGGCCCTGCAGGGCCTTCGTGCGGAAGGGCTCCGGCCAGCCCCCGGGCGGGTCGCCGAGCTCGCCGCGCAGGAAGCCGACCACGGAGTCGGGGATGTCGAAGTCCTGCGGCCGCTCCCCGAACTCCGCCGGGTCCACGCCCTGGCCCACGAGCTGGAGTGCGAGGTCGCCCACCACCTTGGAGGACGGGGTCACCTTCACGATGTTGCCCAGCAGGCCGTTGGCCGCCGCGTACATCGACTCGATCTGCTCGAACCGCTCCCCCAGCCCCAGGGCGATCGCCTGGGTGCGGAGGTTGGAGAGCTGGCCGCCCGGGATCTCGTGGCGGTACACGCGGCCGGTCGGTGCCGGCAGGCCGGCCTCGAACGGCGCGTACACGGTGCGCACGGACTCCCAGTAGGGCTCCATGGCCGTGGCCGCGTCGAGGCCGAGGCCGGTGTCCCGCTCGGTGTGCTCGAGCGCGGCCACCAGAGCGGACAGCGGCACCTGGCTCGTGGTGCCCGCCATGGACGCGGTGGCCGTGTCCACGGCGTCGACGCCCGCCTCGGAGGCCGCGAGCAGGGTGGCCAGCTGGCCGCCGGCCGTGTCGTGCGTGTGCAGGTGGACGGGCAGGTCGAACTCGGCGCGCAGGGCGCCCACGAGCTCCCGCGCGGCGGCGGGGCGCAGGAGCCCGGCCATGTCCTTGATGGCCAGCACGTGCGCGCCGGCGTCGACCATCCGGCGGGCGAGCCCCAGGTAGTAGTCGAGGGTGTAGAGGGTCTCAGCCGGGTCGGTCATGTTGCCCGTGTAGCACAGCGCCGCCTCCGCGACGGCGGTGCCCGTGGCCCGCACGGCCTCGATCGCCGGGGTGATCTGGGAGACGTCGTTGAGGGCGTCGAAGATGCGGAAGACGTCCACGCCGGTGGCGGCGGCCTCGGCCACGAACGCGTCCGTCACCTCGGTGGGGTACGGCGTGTAGCCCACGGTGTTCCGCCCGCGCAGCAGCATCTGGATCGGGATGTTGGGCAGCTCCGCGCGGAGCAGCGCCAGCCGCTTCCACGGGTCCTCGTGCAGGAAGCGCAGGGCGACGTCGTACGTGGCCCCGCCCCAGGCCTCCACGGACAGCAGCCCGGGGAGGGTGTGGGCGACGGCGGGCGCGGCGGCCAGGAGGTCGCGCGTGCGCACGCGGGTGGCGAGGAGGGACTGGTGGGCGTCGCGGAACGTGGTGTCCGTGACGGCCAGCGCGGTCTGCTCGCGCAGCGCGGCGGCGAAGCCCTCCGGGCCCCGCTCGAGCAGCACTTGGCGCCAGCCGGGCGGCGGCACGGCCGCGGGGTCACGGCTCGGCCCGTCGAACGGCGAGCGGTCGGGCTCCTGGCGCTTGTCCCCGGGGTGCTCGGGCAGCCGGTCGCGCGGGTCGATGCCCTCGACGCGGGGGCCGTGCGGCTGGTTGACCGTGACGTCTGCGAGGAACTGCAGCGCCTTGGAGCCGCGGTCCTGCGAGCGGTTCACGGAGGCCAGCTCGGGGTGCTTGTCGATGAAGTCGGTGGCCACGTCCCCGCTGAGGAACTGCGGGTCGTCCATGACGTTCATGAGGAAGGGGATGTTCGTCGCCACGCCGCGCACGCGGAACTCGGCCAGCGCGCGGCGGACGCGGCGCACGGCGGTGGCGTAGTCCCGCCCGCGGCACGTGAGCTTCACGAGCATCGAGTCGAAGTGGGGGCTGACCTCGGCACCGGCGTAGATGGTGCCGCCGTCGAGCCGCACGCCCGAGCCGCCGGCGGACCTGTACGCCGTGATGGTGCCGGTGTCCGGGCGGAACCCGTTTGCCGGGTCCTCGGTGGTGATGCGGCACTGCATGGCGAAGCCGCGCACGTGCAGGGAGTCCTGCGTGATGCCGAGCTCCGGCAGGGTGGCGCCGCCGGCGATGCGCAGCTGGGCCGCCACGAGGTCGACGTCCGTGACCTCCTCGGTGACCGTGTGCTCCACCTGGATGCGGGGGTTCATCTCGATGAACACGTGCTGGCCGGCGCGCTCGCCTGCGGTGTCCACCAGGAACTCGACGGTGCCGGCGTTGACGTACCCCATCTCCTTGGCGAAGGCGACGGCGTCCCGGTGCAGGGCCTGGCGGATGTCCTCGTCCAGGTTCGGTGCCGGCGCCATCTCGATGACCTTCTGGTGGCGCCGCTGCAGCGAGCAGTCGCGCTCGAAGAGGTGCACCACGTTGCCCTCGGAGTCCGCAAGGATCTGGACCTCGATGTGCCGGGGGCGCAGGACGGCCTGCTCGAGGAAGACCGTGGGGTCGCCGAACGCGGTCTCCGCCTCGCGCATCGCGGCCTGGAGGGAGTCCCGCAGGTCCTCGCGTCGCTCGACACGGCGCATGCCGCGACCGCCGCCGCCGGCGACGGCCTTGACGAAGATGGGGAAGCCGATGCCCTCCGCCTGTTCCAGGAGCCACTCGACGTCCGCGCTCGGCTCGGAGGAGGCGAGCGTGGGGATGCCCGCCTTCTTCGCGGCGCGCAGGGCCTCCACCTTGTTGCCGGTCAGCTCCAGCACGTCCGCGGGCGGGCCCACGAAGGTGATGCCGTTCTCGGCCGCCGCGCGGGCCAGGCCCGCGTTCTCGGAGAGGAAGCCGTAGCCGGGGTAGATCGCTTCCGCGCCGGCGTCCTTGGCGACGCGGATGATCTCGTCCACGTCGAGGTAGGCGCGGACCGGGTGGCCCTCCTCGCCGATGCGGTAGGCCTCGTCCGCCTTCTGGCGGTGGATGGAGTTGCGGTCCTCGACGGGGAAGACCGCGACGGTGCGGGCTCCCAGCTCGTAGCAGGCACGGAAGGCGCGCACCGCGATCTCGCCGCGGTTCGCCACGAGGACCTTGGAGAAGACGGGGGTCGAACCGGCCTCGGCCTGCCGACCCGCGGCGCTGCGGGTGGTGACGGATTCCTCAGGTGCATTCATACCCCGAGTGTGTCACAGCGCACCCTGATTTCCCTTGACCTGACCCACACATGACGCGCGGGGCCGCCGCCAGGCGGGTCTCAGGAGGCGCTGCGGGCGGGCCGGCGGGCGTGCCGACGCCGGGCGAGCTCGTCCGCGGGCTCGTCCGTCGCGGCGCCGAGCAGCTCGCTGGGGAGGTCGGCCAGGCTCCCCTCGACCTCACGCCACACGCGGCCCACGGCGATCCCGAAGACGCCCTGCCCGCCCTGCACGAGGTCCACGACCTCGTCCGCGGAGGTGCACTCGTACACGGAGGCGCCGTCGCTCATCAGGGTGATCTGGGCCAGGTCCGCGACGCCGCGCTCGCGCAGGTGCGCGACGGCGGTGCGGATCTGCTGGAGGGACACGCCCGTGTCCAGGAGCCGCTTGACGACCTTGAGCACGAGGATGTCGCGGAACGAGTAGAGGCGCTGAGATCCGCTGCCGGCCGCTCCGCGCACGGTGGGCACCACGAGGTCGGTGCGCGCCCAGTAGTCGAGCTGCCGGTACGTGATGCCCGCGGCCTTGCACGCGGTCGGGCCGCGGTAGCCGACGTCGCCGTCGGGTGAGGCGGCCTCGAAGAGGCTGTCCTGCCGGCCGTCGATCACGGGCGGATGGCCGGCACCTGTCCTCGGCGTCATGGGTGGACCCTTCTGATCATGGGCCCCCGTGCGAGATGCCGAGGACGCCCGGACGGCCCGGCCGGCGAGGCGGGGACGCGTCCTGGCGGTCCACGGCGCGGGACCCTTCTGCTCGACGGTACGTCCGAGCCCCGGGCCGGTCAACGAACCCGGCCGTGAACGGCGGTCGTGTCGCGCCCCCGGACCCTCCCGGCTCGCGCCCGCGGGGACTCGCCCGGCGTCACCGCGCGGGCCCGGGCGCACCGCTCAGCCGAAGTCCTCGGGGCGCACCGAGTCCAGGAAGTGACGGAAGTCGTCCAGCTCGCCCTCGTCTCCGGCCTCCTGCCCGCGCGCGTCCATCCCGGCCTCGGCCAGCACCGCGGGGTCGCACAGCACGGGGGCCTCGGCCCGCAGGGCCAGCACCACGGCGTCGGAGGCCCGGGCGTCCACGGTCGCGCCGCCGCTGAGGTGGAGCTCGGCGTGCACGACGTCGTCTCGCACCTCCGTGAGGCGGACGCGCTCGAGCGTCTGGCCCAGGGCCGCCAGGACGGAGACCAGCAGCTCGTGGGTGAGCGGCCGCGGGGTGGGTGCGGCGTCCAGGGCGAGCGCGGCGGCCGCGGCCTCCGGCGCCCCGACCCAGAGGGGCAGCATCGTGTCCCCCTCCGGGTTCAGCAGCAGGACGACGTGGTGCTGCTCCGGCAGCTCGACGCGCACGCCGAGCACCGTGAGCGGCACGTCCGGACCGCGCCTGTGCGGTCCGCGGGCCTTGCCGTCCCCGCCCTCAGTCATCCCACTGCTCCAGGCCGGTGCTCACCAGCGCGGAGTGCAGCTGGAGGCACGCCTCGGCGATCTCGTGGGCCCGGCGGGCCACGCGGGTGCGGGTCGCGGCGTCGCGGCGCGACGTCAGGGGCACGACGGCCCGCTCCACGAGGCCGAGCTCCCGGTCCGCCGCCGCACGGAAGGGGCGCAGGTGGCGCGGCTCGAGCCCGTGGGCGGCCAGGGCGACGGCGGCCCTCGCCACGCTCACGGCGTGCACGCTGTACCCGCCGTCGTCGTCCACGGGGAGCAGGGAGTACTTCTCGAGCTCCTCCAGCAGCTCCTCCGCCGCCCCGGAGTCCCGCGCGAGCTCGGCGCGGGACCGCCGCCGCTCGCCTCCGGCCACCTCGTGGCCGAGGCGCTCGGCCTCGGACTGGGGGGCCAGCGTGACCCCGCCCGGCAGGTCCTGGGGGCGCTCGCCGCGGTCGACGGCGTCGAGGTGCTCCCGGATCACCTTCAACGGGAGGAACTGGTCGCGCTGGAGGGTGAGCACGAACCGCAGCCGGTCGACGTCGGCCGGGGTGTAGCGGCGGTATCCGGCCGGGGTGCGCTCCGGATGGACCAGGCCGCGCTCCTGGAGGAATCGGACCTTGGAGGCGCTCACGGCGGGGAAGTGCGGCTTGAGCTCGGCCACCACGTCCCCGATGCCGAGCGCGCCGAGCGGCCGCGTCCCCGCATCGGTGCGGGACGGCGGCGTCGGCTCGTCGGAGGGGGCGCTCACGGAGCGGAGGCTGCGCTCAGGCGCCGGCGACGCCGGCGTAGTAGGCGAGGCGGTACTTGCCGATCTGCACCTGCATGCCGGAGCGCAGGCGCACCTCGTCCACCCGGTCGTTGTTCACGTAGGTGCCGTTGAGGGAGTTCATGTCCACGATCCGGTGCCCGCCGCCCTCCGCGCGCAGCTCGGCGTGGCGGCGGGAGACGGTCACGTCGTCGAGGAAGATGTCCGCGTCCGGATGGCGGCCCACGGTCACCACGGGCTGGTCCAGGAGGAAGCGCGCCCCGTGGTCGGGGCCGCCGTGGGCCAGCAGCAGCGCGGAGCCGACGGGCAGCGCGCGCACCGCATCGGACTCCTCCGGGGTGAGGTCGGCCGCCACGAGGGGGGCGAGCTCCGTCAGGCTGATGGAGGAGGTGTGGAGGTCCGGTTCGTGTCCGGGCTGCTGCATGGGGTGCTCCTGTGCGCGGGCCCCCGACGCGCGGGGGTGGTGTGGGTGCCGCCGACGCCGCCCCCGCGCGAAGGGGGCGGGGCGGCGTCGGAGGGAGGGGATCAGCTGACGTGCGAGGCGTAGCCCTCGGCGTCCATGAGGCCGTCGAGCTCGGCGGCGTCGGAGAGGGTGATCTCCAGCAGCCAGCCGCCCTCGTACGAGGCGCTGTTGACGAGGCCGGGCTCGCCGTCGAGCTCCTCGTTGACGGCCGAGACCGTGCCGGACACCGGGGCGTAGATGTCGGAGACCGACTTGGTGGACTCGACCTCACCGACAGCGGTGCCCGCGGTGACCTCGGTGCCGACCTCGGGGAGGTCGACGTAGACCACGTCGCCGAGGGCGTCCTGGGCGAAGTCGGTGATGCCGACGCGCACGGTGCCCGCGGCGTCGGCCTCGGCGATCCACTCGTGCTCGGCGGAGTACTTCAGTCCTGCGGGGATGGTGCTCATCGGGAGGGCCCCTTCACTGGTGGAGACGACGGTGGGTGCTCTCCAGCACCTTACCGAATCCGCGGGTGACTCGCGCCACCGCACGGCACTCGGAACGCTCGGCGCCCCGCACCGGGAGGGGTGCGGGGCGCGGAGCGGGCCTGCGACGGCGCGCGGGCCGGGAGGGGAACGGCGTGCGTCAGCGCACGCCGCGCATGCCGCGGCGGATGGCCGGGGCCAACAGGAGCATGAGCAGGCCCACGCCCACGGTCACGGCGCCGATGACGCCGAAGTAGCCGGCCTCGTTCTGCTCGGAGTAGGACCCGGCGAGGGACCCGGCGAGGGCCGAGCCCAGCGCGACGGCGAGGTTGAACAGTGCCACCGTCATCACGGGGAAGGCCGCGGGCGCCAGCTTCGTGGACAGGGAGAGGCCGACGGGCGACACCATCAGTTCGCCCAGCGTCATGACGAAGAGGATCAGCGTGAGCCACAGCAGCGGCACGGAGGCCACGCCCGCCATGGGGATGAAGAGCAGGAACGCGAGGCCGATCAGGAGGATGCCGATGCCGAACTTCACCGGGGTGGAGGGCTGGCGGTTCCCGAGGCGGGTCCACAGGGCCGCGTAGATCGGCGCGAAGGCGATGATGAACACCGGATTGATCGAGTTGACCCACTCCATCGGGGCCTCCCAGCCGGCGACGACGCGATCGAGGCGGTTCTCCGAGTACAGGGCCACCACGGTGAACTGCTGCTGGAACAGCGCGAAGAACACCGCGGTGCCGACGAAGAGCGGGATGAAGGCCTTCACGCGCGACCGCTCGTCCGCGTCCACCTTGGACGAGGTCAGGAGCACCACGAAGATCCCGACCGCCGCGAGGGCGGAGAGCACGACGACGGCGTCGGCGAGGTTGTCCACCGTCACCAGTCCGGTGAGGAACAGCGCCGCGACGACGGCCACGGCGGCGAGCGCGATGAGCGCCCAGCGGCCGTACTGGGAGCGCGGCAGCGGGTCCGGGACGCCGTGCACGCTGTCCGGGAGGTCCTTGCGCGTCAGGGCGTACTGCGTCAGGCCGATGGCCATGCCCGCCGCGGCAAGGCCGAAGCCCACATGGAAGCCCCACATGTCGCGGGCCCAGCCCGTGAGGAGCGGGCCGATGAGGGCGCCGATGTTCACGCCCATGTAGAAGATGGAGAAGCCGGCGTCACGGGCCCGGTCGCCCTTGGCGTAGAGCGAGCCCACGATGTTGGCCGCGTTCGCCTTGAGGCCGCCGGAGCCGATGGCCACGAGGAAGAGGCCGAGGATGAGGCCCGGCACGCCCGGGACGAGGGCGAGGGCGATGTGGCCGAGCATGATCCCGATGGCGGAGAAGAACAGGGTCTTCTCGGAGCCGATCAGGCGGTCGGCGACCCAGCCGCCGAGGATGCAGAAGACGTAGACCATGCCGCCGTACGCGCCCACGATGCCCGTGGCGACCGCGCGGTCGATCCCCAGGCCGCCGTCCGCGACGGACCAGTACATGTAGTACACGAGCATGGCCTGCATGCCGTAGAAGGAGAACCGCTCCCACATCTCCACGGAGAAGATGTTGGCGAGGGGTCCGGGCTGGCCGAAGAACCGCCGGCCCGAGGGGTTGTGCGCGTCCGGCGCGCCGGGCGACGGCGCCGTGGCGGGGTTCACGCGGGCGGAGGGCTCGACGTCGGGCGCGGAGCCGGGGGCGGTGTCTGTGCGATGGATCACCGATCCACTGTCCTCCCGGACGCCCTCGTTATCAAACTGACAAGGGGTGATGCTCGACACTCGACGGACGTTGCGGGGGCGGCGGGCTCTCTCATCCCGCGCCCGGAGGGCCACCCGCGGGCGCCCGTCTACGCTGGCCCCATGCCTCACTCCCCCGAGATCGACCGCGCCCGCTCCCTGATCCGCGTCGTCCAGGACCACCCCGTCCCGGGCGTGGCCTTCCAGGACATCACCCCGCTCCTGGCCGACGCCCGGGCGTTCCGGGCGTGCGTGGAGGCGCTGGTGGAGCCTTTCGCGGGGTCGTTCGACGTGGTGGCCGGGGTGGAGGCCCGCGGCTTCCTGCTGGCAGGCGCCGCCGCGATGCTCACGGGCACGGGACTCGTGCCGCTGCGCAAGGCGGGCAGGCTCCCCGCCCCGGTGGCCTCCGCGAGCTATGCGCTGGAGTACGGGGAGGCCGCCATCGAGGTCTCCGTCGACCTGCACACGGGAGACCGCGTCCTCGTCCTCGACGACGTCCTGGCCACGGGCGGCACGCTCGCCGCGGCGGCGCGGCTAGTGAGGGAGCGGGGGGCACACGTGGCCGGCGCGGCGTGCCTGCTCGAGCTCGAGAGCCTCGGCGGACGGGCGGCCGTGCCCGATGCCCACGCACTCATCCGCGTCTGACCCGGACAGGCGGTCACATGGACGGCCCGTCACACCGAGGGGCCCGGACGCAGAAGGACCCGGCCCCGCCTGCGGCGGAACCGGGTCCTTCGATCGGTCGGGCTGACAGGATTTGAACCTGCGACCCCTTGACCCCCAGTCAAGTGCGCTACCAAGCTGCGCTACAGCCCGTGGCGACTCCGCGTCCTGCGCGGTTCGGCACCCGATGATCCTACACCGCCCCCGGCCGGGAGGCGAATCGGCGAGGACGACGCGGCGGGGACCCACCGCTCGGAGACGAACAAGGGGCCCACGTCCGCTTCCGCGACCATGCACCCCTTGCCCCTGTACCAAGGGTGACCCGACCGAGAGTCCCCCAGTGTCCGCGGCCTTCGCCGAGGCGTCCCGCGGTGGTCTACACGCATCTGTGGCAGGGCCGTCCCGGGGGACGGCACGAACCATCGATGATCATGCGTACGCGGGTGAGGATAGCACGGGAGCCGCCTCCCGCCGTGCCACGGCGCCGCAGGTCAGAACGTGAACGCGCGGTCCCCCACGCGGAACTCCACGTCCTTCAGGTCTGGCATGGACTCCTTGGCCCTCTCGGCGGCGTCCCGCAGCTGACCCTCGAGCTCGGCGGGGTCCGCGGAGAGGACGTCGTCGGCGTAGTCCACGATCACCCTGCCCTCCTCCTTCATGGCCTCCACGTCCACGACGTCGTCCACGGAGGGCAGGGAGGACACGAGCTCGTCGGCCGTGGCCTGCGCGTCCTCGGAGGCGTCGCCGAGCCCGGAGAGGGCGTCCTCGGCCCGCTGCCGCAGGTCCGGGAGGTCGACCCGGCGGTCGGCCTCGTCCTCGAGCTCCTGGATGCGCTGCTCGGCCCGGGAGATCCGCTCGTTCGCGCTCTCCAGGGCGGCCTGGGTCTCGGAGTCGTCCGCGGCACAGCCGCTGAGGGTCAGCGCCAGGGCGGCGACGGCGGCCATCGAGGCCGCGGGGCGGGGGCGTCGGCGGGTTCTCATGGATCCAGGCTAGCCGGGCGGCATGGACGTCGCATGGGAGCACCGCCTCCGCCGCCTGGGAGTTCACGAGCGGCGGACTCTTCCGGCGGAGGGGGTGCCGGCGTCAGCGGCGGCGGCCGCGCTTCTCGCGCACGCGCATGCCGATCTCGATCGGCGTGCCCTCGAACCCGAAGGTCTCGCGGAGGCGGCGCGTGATGAAGCGGCGGTAGCCCGGATCCAGGAAGCCCGTCGTGAACAGCACGAACTTCGGGGGACGGACCGAGGCCTGCGTCGCGAAGAGGATGCGGGGCTGCTTGCCGCCGCGCAGCGGGTGCGGGTGCGCGGCCACGAGCTCGCCGAGGAACGCGTTGAGCTTGCCCGTGGGGATGCGGGTCTCCCACGAGTCGAGCGCCGTGTCCAGCGCGGGCACGAGGCGGTCCTTGTGCCAGCCGGTGAGCGCCGAGATGTTCACGCGCGGAGCCCACGCCACGTGCGCGAGGTCCCGGTCGATCTCCTTCTCGAGCTGCTCACGGCGGTCCTCGTCCACCTTGTCCCACTTGTTGAACGCCACCACGAGGGCGCGGCCGGACTCGAGCGCCATCTGCAGGATGCGCACGTCCTGCTCCGAGATGACCGAGGGGGCCTCCAGGAGGACCACGGCCACCTCGGCCCGGTCCAGGGCGGACGCGGTGCGCAGGGAGGCGTAGTAGTCCGCCCCGTGCGCCATGTGCTGGCGGCGGCGGATGCCCGCCGTGTCCACGAAGCGCCACAGGCGCCCGCCGAGCTCGATCAGCTCGTCCACCGGGTCACGGGTCGTGCCCGCGAGGTCGTCCACCACCACGCGGTCGGAGCCCGCGAGCTTGTTCAGCAGGGAGGACTTGCCCACGTTCGGGCGGCCCACGAGAGCGATGCGGCGGGGGCCGCCACGCGGCACCAGGCCCCCGTGCGCCGACTCCTCGGGGAGCGCCTCGAGGGCGGCGTCCAGCAGGTCGGCCACGCCGCGGCCGTGCACGGCCGAGACGGGGTGGGGGTAGCCGAAGCCGAGGGACCACAGCGAGGCCGCCTCGGCCTCCTGCACCATGTCGTCCACCTTGTTGGCGGCCACGATCACGGGGCGGTCCTTGCGACGCAGCATGGTCACCACGGCCTCGTCGGTGGAGGTCATGCCCACGGTGGAGTCCACCACGAACACCACGGCGTCGGCCACGTCCACCGCCAGCTCGGCCTGCTCGGCCACGCGGCGGTGGATGCCCTTCGCGTCGTGCTCCCAGCCGCCGGTGTCCACCACGGTGAAGGTGCGGCCGTTCCACTCCGCCTCGTAGGAGACGCGGTCACGGGTCACTCCCGGCACGTCCTCCACCACGGCCTCGCGGCGGCCGATGATGCGGTTCACGAGGGTGGACTTGCCCACGTTGGGGCGGCCCACGATCGCGAGCACCGGGGGCACGGGCACGTCGGGCTCGAGGTCGTCGTCCACGTCCCAGTCGCCCAGGAGCGCGGCGTCCTCGTCGTCCAGCTCGTAGTCGGCCAGGCCGGCGCGCAGCGAGGCGGCCCGCGCGGCGGCATCCTCGTCGCTCATCGCGGCGAGGCGCTCGGCCACCTTGTCGTCGCCCGCGGGCGTGTACTCGTCGTCCTCGGGGCGGTTCTGCGGGTTCTCGCTCATCGTCCCTGTCCCTTCTCGGCCGGGCGCGCCCCACGGGCTGCCTCCCCGGCCTGTTCCTCGACGGCGGCCATCACGGCCGCCACGGTCTGCTCGAAGTCGAGCTCGGTGGAGTCCACGAGCACCACGCCCTCGGCGGGGCGGTCGAACGTGGAGACGGCGGCGTCGCGCGCGTCGCGCCCGACCACCTGGCGATTCAGCGTGCCGGCGTCGACGCCGGGCTCGCCGGCGGCGGCCAGCTGGCCTGAGCGGCGGGCCGTGCGCACGGCCTCGGAGGCCGTCAGCAGGACGCGGGCGTGGGCATCGGGGGCCACCACGGTGGTGATGTCCCGACCCTCGGCCACCATGCGCCCGGCGTCCGCGATGGCCGCGCGCTGGCGGCGGCGCAGCTCCTCACGCACGGGGATGACGACGGCCACGGTGGAGACGACGTCGGTCACCTCGGCACCGCGGATGGCCTCGGTGACGTCCGCCTCGCCCACGAGCACGACGTCCTCGTCCGGGTGGGTCGACTGGGTCAGCGGCATGGTGCGCGCCGCCTCGAGGATGGCCTCGGGGTCGGCGAGGTCCACCCCGGAGTCCAGGCAGTGCCACGCCACGGCGCGGTACATCGCCCCCGTGTCCAGGTAGGCGGCGCCCAGGCGCCGGGCCACCTCGCGGGACACGGAGGACTTGCCGGACCCGGAGGGGCCGTCGACGGCCACCACGAGGGGCGCGGCGTCCGTGCGCGCGGCCTCGGCCGCGCGGGCGTGCTCAGCGGTGTTCTCGGTCATCCTCAGACCACCTTCCATCCGGCGTCGGCCAGTGCCGACACGAGTTCGTCCTTGCATCCGGGCAGCACGGACACGTCCACCATGCCCGCCCGATGCCCGGAGGCGTGCTCGAGGCGCAGGTCCTCCACGTTGACGCCCGTGCGGCCGACGGCCTCCAGGAGCGCTGCGATCTGGCCCGGGGCGTCGTCGACGACCACGGTCACCACGGCGAACGCCTGAGGCGGCGTCCCGTGCTTGCCGGGGATGCGGGCCCGGCCCGCGTTCCCCTCGGCGATGAGCCGGGCGATCCCCAGGCGCGCGCCCGGCGCCGCTGGCTCCTCGAGCACGTCGAGCAGGCCGTCCAGGTCGTCCCGGAGGCTGCGCAGGGCAGGCACGATCCGCTCGGCGTTGCCCGCCAGGATCTGCACCCACAGCTGCGGGTCCGACGCGGCGATCCGGGTGGTGTCCCGCAGCCCGTTGCCCGCGAGGGCGAGCGACGCGTCCGCGGTGTCCTGCAGTCGCGCCGCCACGAGGGAGGCCGCGATCTGGGGGAGGTGCGAGATCAGGGCCACCGCCTCGTCGTGCGCCTGCGCGTCCATGCGGGTCGGGGTCGCCTTCAGGACGCGGGCGAGGGCCTCCCCCGCCGCCAGGGCCGCCGGCGCGGTCGTGGGCTCGGGGCACAGCACCCACGGGCTTGCCGTGAACAGCGTCCCGCGGGCGGCCACGGGGCCCGAGCGCTCGGAGCCGGCCATGGGGTGAGTGCCCAGGTGGCGATCGGCGTCGGCGGCGGAGATCTCCCCGCGCTCCACGGCCTCCCGCACCGCGCGGGCCACGCCCTCCTTGACGGAGGCGATGTCCACCACGACGGCGCCCGGCCAGCGCCGCAGCGAGTCCACCACGACGGCGGCCGTCACGTCCGGCGGCGCCGCCACCACCACGAGGACGGGCGGGGTGTCCCGGAGAGCGTCGCCGTCGAGGTCCACCGCGACGCCGGCCCCGATGTCCTGGGCCACGCCGCTCGCCGAGGGCGAGGGGTCGTGGAGGAGCACGGTGGACCCGGCCGCGCTGAGGCCGATGCCGATCGAGGTGCCGAGCAGGCCCGTGCCGCGGATGAGCACGGGATCCGGGACGCCGACCGCGGCGGCGGGCGCCTCGGCGGTGCTCACAGCCCGACCAGGGCCTTGAGGTGGCCCAGCTCCTGCTGCGAGAGCGGACGGACGCTGCCCTGCTTCTGGTCGCCCAGGAGGATCGGGCCCACCTTCACGCGGACGAGACGCTCCACGGGGTGGCCGATCTCCTGGAAGAGGCGGCGCACGATCCGGTTCTTGCCCGAGTGCAGGACGACCTCGACGAGCACGTGGCCCGGCGTGGAGTCCACGAGCTTGAAGGAGTCCACCTTGGCGATGCCGTCCTCGAGCTCGATGCCCTCGCGCAGGCGGTTGGACACGCCCTTCGCGAGCGGGCCGCGCGTCTGCACCACGTAGGTCTTGGGGACCTCGTAGCTGGGGTGGGTGAGGCGGTTGGCCAGCTCGCCGTCGTTGGTGAGGAGCAGCAGCCCCTCGGTCTCGTTGTCCAGGCGGCCCACGTGGAAGAGGTGCTCCTGGCCCGGCTTGAGGTACGTGGCGATCGAGGGACGGGCCTCGGGGTCGATCATCGTGGAGATGACGCCGCGGGGCTTGTTGAAGACGAGGTACTGACGGGAGGTGTCCGTCTGCACCGTGATGCCGTCCACGCGGATCACGGCGGAGCGGGGCTCCACGCGGACGCCGGGCTCGGTGACGATCTTGCCGTTGACCTCCACGCGGCCCTCGGCGATCAGGTCCTCGCACACGCGACGGGACGCGACGCCGGCCGAGGCCAGCACCTTCTGGAGGCGCTCGCCGTCCTCGGTGTGGACGCCCGTGAGGTCCGCGGCCTTCGCGCGGGCGGCGCCGGCGCCGCGGCCGCGACGCCCGCGGGGGCGCTCGACGGCGTTCTCGTCGAAGGGGGCCTCGCCCTGCGGACGGGCGGCGGCCCCGCGGCGGGGGCCGATCTGACGCTGGAAGTCGCGCTCCTGGAACGGGCCGCCTCGTCGTCCGACGGCGGGGGTTCGTCCGGAGCCTCGCGGCTTGCGGGAGTTCATGGGAGGGTGCTTCCTTCCGGGAGGCGTTCGACCGCAGACCGTCCGCCAGGGGCCGGAATGCGGAGGGGTTCACGCGGCGGTTCGCACGCGTGCACCCTCCATTGTCGCAGATCCCGGACGCTCAGCGGATCACGGGGCGCCGCCGCGGCTGATGAGCTCGCGGGCGAGCTGGCGGTAGGCCCGGGCGCCGTCGTGGTTCTCGGCGTAGCTGGTGATCGGCGTGGCGGCCACGGTCGCGTCGGCGAACTTGATGGAGCGCTTGATCACGGTCTCGAACACCTTGTCCCCGAAGCCGGCCACGAGCGAGCCCACGACCTCCTTCGAGTGGAGGGTGCGCTGGTCGAACATCGTGGCCAGCACGCCGTCGATCTCCAGGTCAGGGTTGAGCCGATCCTGGACCTTCTCGATGGTCTCCACGAGCAGCGCGACGGCGCGCAGCGCGAAGAACTCCGCGGTGAGCGGGATGATCACGCCGTGGGAGGCCGTCAGCGCGTTCACGGTGAGCAGGCCGAGGGAGGGCTGGCAGTCGATGAGGACCACGTCGTAGTCGTCGCGCACCTGGCGCAGGGCCCGGTCGAGCACCTGCTCCCGGGCCACCTCGTTCACGAGCTGCACCTCCGCGGCCGAGAGGTCGATGTTGGCCGGCAGCAGGTCCATGTTCTCGAAGGGGGTCCGCAGGATCGCGTCCCGCGCCGTCACGGAGCGCTCCATGAGCACGTTGTACACGGTGGTGTCGAGCTCGTGGGGGCTCGCGCCGAGGCCCGCGGAGAGCGCGCCCTGGGGATCGAAGTCCACCATGAGCACTCGGCGCCCGTACCCGGCGAGGGCGGCGCCCAGGTTGATGGTCGACGTCGTCTTCCCGACGCCGCCCTTCTGGTTCACCATCGAGATGATGCGGGCCGGGCCGTGGCCCTCCAGGGGCGCAGGCTCGGGGAACTCGTGCTTGGGGCGGCCGGTGGGGCCGATCACGGGCTCCCCGTGGATGGTCATGACGGGGGTGGGTTCCTTCGAGGTCACGGCGGTGCCGGCTCCTTCCACGGGGGGTGTGGCGCCCTGCCGGCGCCTCGCCCGGTCACGGGCGCGCGGCTGCCGTCGGCGCGATGCTCGCCCTCCACCCTAGTGCCTGGGCGGAGACGCCGAGGGGCCGAGGGCAGCAGCCCCCGGCCCCTCCGCGACGGCGGCGCGTGCGCCGTCCGGTCAGCGGCGCGTCGCCTCGTCCGGGATCGCGGTGTGCAGGCTCGACCCGGGGTGGCCCTCGAACGCCTGCTCGGCGGCCGTGGGCGACTCGACGACGTCGTGACCGACCACGGAGGCCTCGTCGAACTTCACCTCGCCGGCGAGGACGGCGCGCGCGCGCTCCCCGTCGAGCTCCCCGACCCAGCGGCCGATGAGGAGGGTGGCCACGGCGTTGCCGGTGAAGTTGGTGAGCGCGCGGGCCTCGGACATGAACTTGTCGATGCCCACGATCACGCCCATGCCGCCGAGCAGCTCGGGGCGGTGCGCCTGCAGGCCGGCGGCCAGGGTGGCCAGGCCGGCGCCCGTCACGCCGGCGGCGCCCTTGGAGGCGATGATCATGAAGAGCAGCAGGCCGACCTGCTCGCCGAGGTTCATCTCCATCCCCATCGCGTTGGAGACGAAGAGGGCGGCCATCGTCAGGTAGATGGCGGTGCCGTCCAGGTTGAAGGAGTAGCCGGTGGGCACGGTCACGCCGACCACGGACTTGTGCACGCCGGCGTGCTCCATCTTGGCGATCAGGCGCGGCAGGGCGGACTCGGAGGAGCTCGTGGCGAAGATGAGCAGGTACTCGCGGCCCAGGTACTTCATGAGCGAGAAGATGCTCAGGCCCGTGACCACCTTCAGGAGGGTGCCCAGGATCAGGGTGATGAACAGGATGCAGGTCAGGTTGAACGAGCCCATCAGCAGGAGCATGGCGCCGATCGCGGACCAGCCCGTGGACCCGACGACGGCCGCGATCGCCCCGAAGGCGCCGATGGGAGCGATCCACATGATCATCATGAGGATGCGGAACACGACGCCCTGGATGAGCGTGAGGCCGCGCAGCAGCGGCGCGCCGGCCGGGCCCGTCTGCTGCAGCGCGAAGCCCACGAGCAGCGCCACGAACAGCACGGGGAGCACGGGCACGGAGCCCGGGATGATGTCCAGCAGGAACTTGACCGTGGAGGCCATCTCCGGCTTGGGGGCGCTCGGGTCATAGGGCTTCAGGGCCAGGCCCTCGCCCGGGTGCACGAAGTTGCCGACCACGAGGCCGATGGCCAGGGCGAAGGTGGACATCGTGATGAAGTAGAGCAGCGCGATGCCGCCGACCTTGCCGACGGTGGCGGCCTTGGCGATCGAGCCGATGCCGAGCACGATCGTTCAGGAGATGACCGGGCCGATCATCATCTTGATGAGGGAGACGAAGCCGTCACCCAGGGGCTTGAGGGACGTGCCGAACTCCGGGAACAGCAGGCCCACGAGGGCGCCGAGGACCACCGAGGCGATCACGGAGATGTAGAGCCAGTGGGTGCGGTCCTTCGGCTTCTTCGCCGTGGGCGGCGCGGCGGCGGTCGTGTGCGCCATGGGCACGGTCGTTTCAGAGGGTGCGAGAGATGTCAAGGATCACCCTCGATGAGATGAGCGCCACTTCGGCCACGCACGGCATTGCAACGGGGGCGGGAGAGGCCGGCCGGCCTTCCCACCCCCGTCACGGCGCGTGCCCTCGACGCGGCCTCAGCGCTGCGGGTGCAGGAGCCGGCGCAGATCGTCCAGGACGGAGGCGTCCTCGATCGTGGAGGGCACCGTGTACTCCTCGCCGTCCGCCATCTGGCGCATGGTCTTGCGCAGGATCTTGCCGGAGCGGGTCTTGGGCAGGGCGTCCACGATCGCGACGTCGCGGAAGTCGGCCACGGGGCCCACGCCCCGCCGCACCGCCTGGCGCAGCTCCTCGAGGAGCGCGGCCTCTGCCGGGGAGCCCGGCTCCGGCGTCTCCACCCCGGACTTGAGCACCACGTAGCCGGAGGGGCGCTGGCCCTTGAGCGGATCCGCGAGCCCGACGACGGCGCACTCCGCCACGGCCGGGTGCGCGGCGAGCGCCGCCTCGAGGACGCCCGTGGAGAGGCGGTGCCCGGACACGTTGATGACGTCATCGGTGCGGCCCAGGACGAACACGTAGCCGTCCTCGTCCACGAGGCCCGAGTCGCCCGTCGCGTAGTGGCCCTCGAAGGCGGAGAGGTAGGAGTCGATGTACCGCTGGTCGTCGCCCCACAGGGTGGGCAGGGTGCCCGGGGGCAGGGGCAGGCGCACCGCGATGTTCCCCTCCTCTCCGGGGCCCACCGGCTCGCCCAGGCCGTCCAGCACCACGAGGTCGAAGCCGGGCGAGGGCACAGACGAGGAGCCGATCTTCACGGGCAGCTCCTCCAGCCCCACCGGGTTCGCGGCGATCGCCCAGCCCGTCTCCGTCTGCCACCAGTGGTCGATGACCGGCATGCCCAGCAGGCCCTCGATCCAGCGCTGGGTCTCCGGGTCCAGGCGCTCGCCGGCGGCGTAGAAGTGCGCGAGCGTGCTGAGATCGTGCTCCTTCATGAGCGCGCCCTCGGGGTCCTGACGGCGGATGGCGCGCAGCGCGGTGGGGGCCGTGAAGAAGGAGCGGACGCCGTGGTCCTCGATCAGGCGCCAGAACGCCCCCGCATCGGGCGTGCCCACGGGCTTGCCCTCGTACATGACGGTGGTCGCCCCGGCCAGCAGCGGACCGTAGACGATGTAGGAGTGACCCACCACCCAGCCCACGTCCGAGGCGGTGCACATGGCCTGGCCCGGGCCGACGTCGTAGATGTTCTCCATGGTCCACCGCAGGGCCACGGCGTGTCCGCCGTTGTCCCGGACCACACCCTTGGGCCTGCCCGTGGTCCCGGAGGTGTAGAGCACGTAGAGCGGATCGGTGGCGGCGACGTCCACGCAGGCGGCCGGCTCAGCGGCGGCCACGGCCTCGTCCCAGTCCTTCCACGCCGCTCCCCCGCGCTCGGCGACGTCGGCCAGCGCGGTCTCGAAGCCGTCGCGGTGGTGGACGAGGACCGTCCGCACCGGGTGCGAAGCCGTCTCGAGCGCCTCGGCGACGGCGGGCAGGTACTCCACGCGGCGCTTCGGCTCGATGCCGCCCGAGCACGTCAGCACGACGTCGGGCGCGGCGTCGTCGATGCGGGCGGCGAGCTCGCGCGGGGCGAAGCCGCCGAAGACCACCGAGTGGACGGCGCCGAGGCGGGCGCACGCGAGCATCGCGACGGGCGCCCGCGGGATCATCGGCAGGTAGACGAGCACGCGGTCCCCCTTGCCCACCCCCTGGGCCGCGAGGGCGCCCGCGAGCGCGGCCACCTCGTCCCGCAGCTGCGCGTAGGTGTAGCGGGTGACCGTGCCGGTCATCGCCGAGTCGTGGACCAGCGCGAGCGCGTCGCCGCGGCCAGCGTCCACGTGGCGGTCCAGGCAGTTGTGGGCGGTGTTCAGGACGCCGTCCGGGAACCAGCGGTGCAGGGGCGCGTTCGAGGAGTCGACCGCGCGCGTGGGCGGGGTGGTCCAGTCGATCGCCTGGGCGGCCTCGAGCCAGAACCCCTCCGGGTCGGCGAGGGAGCGGGCGTGGACGTCTGCGTAGGAGCTGCGGGTGCCGGGGGCCGGGGATGCGTCGGGAGTCGCCATGCCGCGATCGTAGTGCGCCGCATCACAGAGATCAAGGGTTTCTGTATACATGTTCTCGCAACTACAGGCCTGCATGAGGCCACCGAGGCGATTCTCAGGCGCATTCACCCTGAAGGGGCCTTGGCGGTGGAGGGTGCCCGTGTATACACTTCTGGCATGCGAGCGAGTGAGCGGGCCTACCAGACGCTGAGGACGGAGATCCTCGACTGGTCCCTGCCGCCCGGCGCCGGGCTCGCCGAGGTCGAGCTGGCCGAGCGGCTGGGGATCTCCCGCACCCCGGTGCGGGAGGCCATCTCCCGGCTCGTCGCGGACGGCCTGGCCGAACAGGCCACGGGGCGCGGCGCCGTCGTGGCCGACATCTCCCTCGAGCAGGCGGACCAGCTGTTCGAGCTGCGGATCGCGCTCGAGTCCCTCCTCGCCCGGCGCGCCGCCCAGCGGGCGACGGACGAGGCGGCCGAGTCGCTGGCCGATCTGGCCGAGCGGTTCGCGGCCGCCGCGCCGTCCCTGCGCACGGGGTCCGACCCGACCGCGTACTACGCGATGACGTCCGAGCTGGACGCCTCGCTCGACGCCGCGGCGGACAACCCGTACCTCGTCTCGACCCTGCGGACGCTGCGCCTGCACCTCGCGCGCCTGCGCCGGCTCGCGGCGAACGACCCGGCGCGCCTGGCCACCTCCGCCGAGGAGCACGCGGACATCGCGTCCGCCGTCGCCTCCGGCGCCGCCGACCTGGCCGAGGCCACCACCCGCGTCCACCTGCACCACGCCTTCCACCATCTCACCCGGAGCCGTCGCGACGACGCCGGGGCCCTGCTGACCCCCACCGAAGGAGACCGACCATGAAGAACCACCACGTCCGCGTCCACCGCTCCGAGGAGGACCTCGAGCGCAAGGACCAGCTCGCCATGAAGCTCGCCGAGGTCGCCGTGGACCCGGTGGAGATCCTCCCGGAGGTGGAGGAGATGATCGTCAACCGCATCATCGACAACGCCTCCGTCGCCGTCGCCTCGCTCAAGCGCGGCCCGATCGTCGCCGCCCGCGCCCAGGCGCTCGCCCACCCCGCCTCCACCGGCGGCGAGGGCGCCACCGTGTTCGGCATCGACCAGAAGGTCTCCCCCGAGTGGGCGGCCTGGGCCAACGGCGTGGCCGTGCGCGAGCTCGACTACCACGACACGTTCCTGGCCGCCGAGTACTCCCACCCCGGCGACAACATCCCGCCGATCCTCGCGGTCGCCCAGCACACGGGCCGTTCCGGCAGGGACCTCGTGCGCGGCATCGCGACCGGCTACGAGGTGCAGGTGGACCTCGTGAAGTCCATCAACCTGTACGGCCACAAGATCGACCACGTCGCGCACATCGGCCCCTCGGCCTCCGCCGGCATCGGCACGCTCCTCGGCCTCGACGCCGAGACGATCTTCCAGGCCATCGGCCAGGGCCTGCACACGACGACGGCCACCCGCCAGTCCCGCAAGGGGGAGATCTCCACGTGGAAGGCCCACGCCCCGGCCTTCGCCGGCAAGATGGCCGTCGAGGCCGCGGACCGCGCGATGCGCGGCCAGACCTCCCCCGTGCCGATCTACGAGGGCGAGGACGGTGTCATCGCGTGGATGCTCGACGGTCCGGACGCCTCCTACGAGGTCCCGCTGCCCGAGAAGGGCGAACCCAAGCGCGGCATCCTGGACACCTACACCAAGGAGCACTCCGCGGAGTACCAGGCGCAGGCCTGGATCGACCTCGCCCGCAAGCTGCACGGCGAGCACCCCGAGGCCACGGACCCGAAGAACGTGGCGTCCGTGCTGATCAAGACCTCGCACCACACCCACAACGTCATCGGCTCCGGCGCGAACGACCCCCAGAAGTACGACCCGACGGCGTCCCGCGAGACCCTCGACCACTCGATCCCCTACATCTTCACGGTGGCCCTCCAGGACGGCGCGTGGCACCACGTGGACTCCTACGCCCCGGAGCGCGCCGCGCGCCCGGACACCGTGGAGCTGTGGCACAAGGTCACCACGGTGGAGGATCCCGAGTGGACCCGCCGCTACCACTCCCTCGACCTGTCCGAGAAGGCGTTCGGCGGCGCCGTGGAGATCACGCTGACCGACGGCACCGTCATCACGGACGAGATCGCGGTGGCCGACGCGCACCCGCTCGGCGCGCGCCCGTTCTCCCGCGAGCAGTACATCCAGAAGTTCCGCACCCTCGCCGAGGGCATCGTCACGCCCGAGGAGCAGGACCGCTTCCTCGCGGCCGCCCAGCGCGTGTCCGAGCTGGAGGCCGGCGAGCTGGACCAGCTCAACGTCAAGGCCGACCCGGCCTACCTGTCCGAGGCCGACCTGGCCGCCGCTCCGAAGGGCCTCTTCTGATGCTGTACTCCACGAAGACCGCCGAGCAGAAGCGCAGGGATCTCCGCGAGACCCTCGCGAAGGGCGGCGCGCAGCAGTTCCCCGGCGCGTTCACCCCGCTCACCGCGAAGCTCATCGAGGAGAAGGGGTTCCCGGGCGTCTACATCTCCGGAGCCGTGCTCGCCAATGAGCTCGGCCTGCCCGACGTCGGGCTGACCACGCTGACCGAGGTGGCCCAGCGCGGCGGGCAGATCGCCCGCCTCACGGACCTGCCCTGCCTGATCGACGCGGACACGGGCTTCGGCGAGCCGATGAACGTGGCCCGCACCGTGCAGGAGCTCGAGAACGCCGGACTCGCCGGATGTCACATCGAGGACCAGTTCAACCCGAAGCGGTGCGGCCACCTCGACGGCAAGAACATGGTGGACCTGGACACCGCCGTCAAGCGCATCGCCGCCGCGGTGGACGCCCGCCGGGACCCGAACTTCCTCGTCATGGCGCGCACCGACCTGCGTGCCGTGGAGGGCCTGGACGCCGCGATCGCCCGCATGAAGGCGCTCGTGGAGGCCGGTGCGGACGCGATCTTCCCGGAGGCACTGAAGGACATCGGCGAGTTCGAGACCGTGTGTCGCGAGCTGGAGCCCCTCGGGGTCCCGGTCCTGGCGAACATGACCGAGTTCGGCAAGTCCGAGCTGTTCACCCGCCGGCAGCTGGCCGACGCCGGCGTCGCGATGGTGATCTACCCGGTCACCCTGCTGCGCTCCGCGATGGGCGCCGCCGAGCGCGTGCTTGACGCCATCAAGGAGGAGGGCACCCAGGCCTCGCAGGTGGACCAGATGCTCACCCGTGCGCGCCTGTACGAACTCGTGGACTATGAGGGTTACAACGCGTTCGACACCGGCATCTTCAACTTCGACGTCCCCACGCTGGACATCGACGAGAACAACGCCAACCTCTGACACCCGTCACCGCGGCCCGCCCACCCGGGCGGGCCGCCTCTCCTCTAGGAGGCACATCATGACCGAGACCGAGATCAAGAAGGGCCTGGCCGGCGTCGTCGTGGACACCACGGCGATCTCCAAGGTCAACCCGGACACCAACTCCCTGCTCTACCGGGGCTACCCCGTGCAGGACCTCGCGGCGAAGCTGCCGTTCGAGTCCGTCGCGCTGCTGCTGTGGAACGGCGAGCTGCCCACCGACGAGGAGCTGGCCGAGTTCCAGCGCTTCGAGCGCGCCCACCGCGCCCTCGACCCGAAGGTGAAGCAGGCCATCGACCTGCTGCCCACCGACTGCCACCCGATGGACGTCGGCCGCACCGCCGTGTCCGTGCTGGGCGCCAACCACCCGAAGGCGGAGGACTCCTCCCCCGAGGCCGAGCTGGAGAAGGCCAAGGCCCTCTTCGCGGCGTTCCCGGCCGCCGTCGCCTACGACCAGCGCCGCCGCCGCGGCCAGGACGTCGTGGAGTCGCGCGAGGACCTGGACTACTCGCAGAACTTCCTGTGGATGACGTTCGGCGAGGAGGCCGCCCCGGAGGTCGTGGACGCGTTCCGCGTCTCGATGGTGCTGTACGCCGAGCACTCGTTCAACGCCTCGACCTTCACCGCGCGCGTGATCACCTCGACGCTCTCCGACCTGCACTCGGCCGTGACCGGTGCGATCGGCGCGCTCAAGGGCCCGCTGCACGGCGGCGCCAACGAGGCCGTGATGCACACCTTCGACGAGATCGGCATCCGGAAGGAGGAGTCCCGTGAGGACGCCGCCGCCCGAGCGAAGGCGTGGATGGAGGACGCCCTGGCCCAGAAGAAGAAGGTCATGGGCTTCGGCCACCGCGTCTACAAGAACGGCGACTCCCGGGTGCCGACCATGAAGGCCGCGCTCGACCGGATGATCGAGCACTACGGCCGCGAGGAGTTGCTCGGCCTGTACGACGGTCTGCAGCAGGCCATGGACGAGGCCAAGCAGATCAAGCCGAACCTCGACTACCCGGCGGGCCCGACCTACCACCTCATGGGCTTCGACACGGAGATGTTCACGCCGATCTTCATCGCCGCGCGCATCACGGGCTGGACCGCCCACATCATGGAGCAGCGCGCCGCCAACGCGCTGATCCGCCCCCTCTCGGCCTACGACGGCCCCGAGCAGCGCGAGCTGCCCCAGCAGTGAGCACCCCCTCGCCGCAGAGTGGTCACGACACGCCGTCTGCGGAAACGGCACACGGCGTGTCGTGACCAGCCTGCGGGGTCAGATCCAGGGCCGCGGCCGGACCGGCCGTCACGACCTGACCCACGACGACGGCGGGTCGCCCCCCACACGGGAGGCGGCCCGCCGTCGTCGTGCCGGCCCGGGTCAGCGTGCGCGGATCAGCGTGCCCGCGGGTGCGCCGTGGCGTAGACCTCGCGCAGCGACTCGACGGTGACGAGCGTGTACACCTGCGTGGTGGTGACGGAGGCGTGGCCGAGCAGCTCCTGCACGACGCGCACGTCCGCGCCGCCGGCCAGCAGGTGTGTGGCGAAGCAGTGGCGCAGCGTGTGCGGGGAGACCTCGGCGTCGATCCCGGCGCGCTCCGCCGCTCGCTTCAGCACGGCCCATGCGGACTGCCGGGAGAGCCGCCCGCCGCGCCGGTTCACGAACAGCGCGGGCGAGGAGGCCGTCGCCCCGCCCACCATCGCGGGCCGGCCCCGCACGAGCCACGCCTCGAGGGCCTCGGACGCGTACGAGCCGACGGGCACCACGCGCTCCTTCGAGCCCTTGCCGAACAGGCGCACCACGGGCTGGCCGCCGTCGCCGTCCTCGCCGTCCTCGACGCCCCTGAGCCCCACGACGTCGTCCACGTCCAGGCCGACGACCTCGGAGATGCGCGCTCCGGTGCCGTACAGGAACTCCAGCAGGGCGCGGTCGCGCAGCCCCGCCGGGGTGTCCACGGAGACGGACTCGAGCAGCGCGGTCACCTGCTCCACGGGCAGCGCCTTCGGGAGGCGGGCACCGGGCCGCGGGGGGTGGACGTCCCGCGCGGGGTCGGACTCGGTGATCCCCTCGAGCGCCCAGAACCGATGCAGGCCGCGCACCGCGGCGAGCACCCGCGCGGCCGAGCGCACCGCGAGGGGACGGCCGCCGTCGGCTCCGGAGCCGAGCGCCTGGAGGAAGCCGGAGACGTGCCCCGGCTCCACGGCGCGCGGCTCGCTGATGCCGTGTGCGTCCAGCCAGGCCCGGTAGCGCTCGAGGTCGCGCCGGTACGCGGCCAGCGTGTTCGCGGCCAGTCCCCGCTCGACGGCGAGGTGGTCCAGATGTCGCCGGATCGGGGCCGCGAGCGGCGAGGGTGCGTCGGGTTCGCGCCCGGTCTCGCCGGGCCCGCCCTGTCCCCCCGGGCCGCCGGCCGTCGTCGTCCTCGCCGCGTTCACGCGGGCCAGTCCGCCCCCGGGCCCTGCCGGTCCGGCACGAACGGGGCGTCCACGGGGCGCAGCCGCCGCCAGCCGCGCGCGCGGTGCGCCTGGAGGGCGAGCACGGCCACCACGGTGGAGGGGTTGTGCACCCGTCCGTCGAGGACGGCGTCGACGACCTCGTCCACGCCCACCCAGGCCAGCGGCATGGCGGCCTCCTCGTCGGTGCGGGCGAAGCGCTCCTCCTCCCCCACCTCGCGCACCTTCCGGGCGAGGAACACGCGGATGGCCTCGGTGGAGCCGCCCGGGGTGGTGAAGTAGTCCACGAGGGTGTGCCACTCGTCGGCGCGCAGGTCCGCCTCCTCGTGCAGCTCGCGCACGGCGACCTCGTGGAGCGCCTCGCCGTCCACGTCCCGCAGCCCGGCCGGGATCTCCCACAGCTCCATGCCCACGGGGTGCCGGTACTGCCGCACGAGGGCGACCTGCTCCTGCGGTCCGGCCCCGGTCATGGCGGTGCGCAGGGCCAGCACGGCGACGGCGCCGGGGTGCACCATGAGCTCGCGCGTGATCGGCTCGACCTCCTTCTCGTCCGGGTCCAGCCGGAAGGTCTCGCGGGCGATGTCCCACACGCGCCCCTCGAACACGGTCTTGGCCTTCTTCACCTTGCGCGGGACGTGCAGGTCGCGCAGCGGGGCGCGGCCCGCGGCGGCGGGGATCTCAGGCATCGTCGTCCTCCTCGTGGGTGCGGGATTCGAGCAGCTCTCGGGCGTGGGCCCGGGCGGCCGCGGAGTCCCCGTGGCCGGCCAGCATGCGGGCCAGCTCCTCGACGCGTTCCTCCTCGCTGAGGGTCACGACGTCGGAGACGGTCACGCCCGCTCCGGGATCCGAGTTCTTCTCCACGCGCACGTGGCGGTCCGCGTAGGCGGCCACCTGGGGCAGGTGGGTCACGGCGATCACCTGCACGTGGCGGGCCAGGCGGGCCAGGCGGGCGCCGATGCGCACGGCGGCCTCGCCGCCCACGCCGGCGTCGACCTCGTCGAAGACGAAGGTGGGCACCGGGTCCGTGGCGGCCAGGACGACCTCGAGCGCGAGCATCACGCGGCTCAGTTCGCCGCCCGAGGCGCCGCGGCCCAGTGGACGCGGCTCGGAGCCGGCGTGCGGGCGCAGCGCGAGGGCCACCTCCTCCGCGCCGTGCGGTCCGAGCTCCTCCCCGGGCAGGGGGGTGAGGCCCACGTGGAAGGACGCGTCCGGCATGAACAGGGCGTGCAGCTCCTCGGTGACGGCCGCCTCCAGCTGCTCGGCGGCGGCGGCGCGCAGGGCGCTGAGCTCCGCGGCGCGCTCGCGCAGGACGGCGTCCAGGCGGGCGAGCTCCGCGTCGAGCTCCTCGAGGCGGCCGGTGTCTCCCTGCAGCTCGTCGAGGCGCGGGCGTTGCGTCTCGGACCACGCCACGACGTCCGTGAGCTCGGGCCCGTAGAGGCGCTGGAGACGGGTGAGCTCGGCCAGCCGGGACTGGGCGGCGTCGAGGTCTCCGGCGGCGTCGGCGTCGAGGTCGGCGCCGTAGCCCGCGAGGTCCCCGGCGATGTCCGTGAGCACGAGGGAGGCCTCGGCCAGGCGCGCCGCCGCGGCCTCGAGGTCCGCGTCCTTCCCGGGGGCGGCCGCCAGGGCCTGCCGGGCCGCCTCCACGAGAGCCACGGCCCCGGGGATCTCCTCGGCGGCGTCCACGTCGCCGCCCGTCAGGTGGGCGTACGCGGTGCCGGAGGCGGCGCGCAGCTCCTCGACGTCCTCGAGGCGGCGGATCCGCGTCCGCAGCTCCTCGTCCTCCCCCGCGGCCGGCTGGGCGAGGTCGATCTCCTCGAGGGAGCGCTGCAGGGCCTCGGCCTCGCGGGCGCGCTCCTGCTGGTGGGTGCTGAGCTCGTCGCGTTCACGGCGGGCGGCGCTCCACGCCGCGTGGTCGCCGCGGTAAGCGGCGAGCACGGCCTGCAGCGGCGTCCCGCCGAACGCGTCGAGGGCGCGCCGCTGGGCCTGCGCGCTCTGCAGGCGCACCTGGTCGTTCTGGCCGTGCACGGCGACGAGCGTGGCACCGATCTCGGAGAGCAGCCCCACCGGGACCGTGCGTCCTCCCGCGCTCGCGCGGGACCGGGTGCCGTCCCCGGAGGCGGTCACGGAACGGCTGAGCACCAGGTCGCGCACCCCGGCCTCGTCCCCCTCGTCGACGACGGCGCCGGCCCCCTCCGCGAGCGCCAGCGCCGCGTGCCCCTCGGGGACGCGGACCTCGGCGTCCACCGCGGCGCACCTGGCGCCGCGCCGGACCACGCCGGCGTCGGCCCGCGCGCCCAGCAGCAGGCCGAGCGCGGTGACCACCATGGTCTTGCCGGCGCCGGTCTCACCGGTGACGACGGTGAAGCCGGGGTCCAGCTCCACGCTGGCCTCCCCGATCACCCCGAGACCGGAGATGCGCAGGACGTCGATCACGAGCCCTCCTCCGAGCGGCGCCACGGGCGGCCCTCTTCCCGGTGCCGCCGCAGCTCCTCCGGGGAGAGCACGGGCAGGCTGGCGGTGGCCGGGGCGACGACCTCAGGACGCGGACCCGCGTGCCGCGGCTCGACCGTCTCCACGGCGTAGCCCGCGGCCGCGTCCCTCTCCTCGGCCGTCACGGGGCCACGCCACCCCTCGGTGGGCAGGCGGAACTTGCGCACGAGGCGCTCCGCGAAGGGGGTGGGGTTCAGCCGGGCCAGCCGCACCGGCTCCGCCGAGCGGGACACCTCGACCCGCGCCTGGGGCGGCAGCTCGACGGTGCGGCGGCCGTCGCACCACAGCACGCCGGTCTCCCGCGTGCGGGTCATGACGTCCACGGCGATCGTGCTGCGCGGGCCGACCACGCACGGCTTGGCGAAGAGGGCGTGAGCGCTAATGGGCACGAACAGCAGGGCCTCCACCCCGGGCCACACCACGGGACCGCCCGCGGAGAACGCGTAGGCGGTGGAGCCGGTCGGGGTGGCCAGGACGACACCGTCGCAGCCGAAGGCCGTCAGCGGCGAGTCGTCCACCGAGACGACGACCTCCAGCATGCGCTCCCGGTTCGACTTCTCGACGGAGGCCTCGTTCAGCGCCCACGTGCGGGCCACCTCATGCCCGTCCACCCGGACCACGACGTCGAGCGCCATCCGCTCGATGACCACGTACGCCTCGTCCGCGATCGCCTGGACCGTGCGGTGCAGGTCGGTGCGCTCCGACTCGGCGAGGAAGCCGACGTGGCCGAGGTTGACGGCGAGGAGCGGGACCCCGTGCCCGCGCACGAAGTCGGCGGCGCGCAACACCGAGCCGTCGCCGCCGAGCACGAGTCCGAGGGCGACGTCGGTCAGCGCGCAGTCCACGCCGAGGGTGAGGGGCGCGAAGCCGTCCGGCTCGTCGGCCGCCTCACGGATGGCCCGGATGTCCTGCTCGAGCATCACGGTGCTCAGGCCCTCGTCCGCGAGGGCCGCGGTGGCCTGGAGCGCCGCACTGATGGCGTCCTGCCGCCCGGTGTGGGCGAGCACGAGGACGCGGCGTGCGGGGTTCTGGGGCATGGTTCCTTCCGCGGGCGGACGGCGGGGTGGGGCGAGACGCGTCCGACCAGGATAACCAGGCGGGGCGGCCTCAGCCCCAGTCGACGGCCTGGGCGGTGCACAGCCGCTCCGCGTGCCCGGCCGCGTCGTCGGTGGAGGGCGAGGCGGCGGCGCGCAGGCGGAGGAAGAACTCCACGTTGCCGTCCTGGCCGGGCAGGCCCGAGCGGGCCACGCCGGTGGCCTCGAGCCCTGCGCGATGCGCCGCGGCCACCACGTCGGTCACCGCGCGCCGGCGCGCCGAGGGGTCCGTCACGACGCCGGTGCGCGGCAGCGCGGTCCGGCCCACCTCGAACTGGGGCTTCACCATGAGCAGCAGGTCGGCGTCGGGCGCGCACACGCCCGCGATGGCTCCCACCACGAGGCGCAGGGAGATGAAGGAGAGGTCGGAGACGACGAGCTCGACCGGCCCTCCCGTGTGCGCGGCCGTGAGATCGCGGACGTTCAGCCCCTCATGCACGGTCACCCGCTCGTCCGCCCGGATCTCGGCCGCCAGCTGGTCGTGGCCGACGTCGACGGCCACCACGGGGGCGGCCCCGCGTTCGAGGAGCACCTGGGTGAAGCCGCCCGTGGAGGCCCCGGCGTCCAGGGCGCGGCGCCCGGCGACCGCCACGTCCGGGAAGGCCGCGAGGGCGCTCACGAGCTTGTGGGCGGCACGGGACACGTACCGCGGGCCGTCGTCCACGAGGGCGAGCTCGACGCCGGGCCCCACGGGCTGGGCGGGACGGCGCACCGGCGTCCCGTCCGCCAGGACCTGGCCGGCGCGGATCAGGGCGGCGGCGTCCGTGCGGGAACGGGCGAGGCCCCGGGCGGCCAGGACGACGTCGGCGCGTCCGACCTCAGGCATCGGCCCCGAGCGCCTCGAGGAGGGCGGAGAGGTCCGCGACGATCCACGCGGGGCGGTCCCCCGCGGGCGCCGCCTCGGCTGTCGCACGCGTGTCGATGCCCGTGAGGACGAGGACGGTGTCGAAGCCGGCGGCGTTGCCCCCGCGGATGTCCGTGTCCAAGCGGTCTCCCACCACGAGGGGACGGGAGAGGCCGAGCGCGCGGGCAGCGCTGCGGAACAGGTGCGGCTCGGGCTTTCCGGCGGCCACAGGGGACGTGCCCGTCGCGTGGCCGACCGCCGCCACGAGGGCGCCGTTGCCGGGGGCGACGCCCTCGCCCCGGGGGATGGACCGGTCGAGGTTGGTCGCCACCCACGCGGCGCCGGCGTTGACGGCGTAGGCCGCCTCCGCGAGGTCGGACCACGCGAGGGACGGGTCGAAGCCCTGGATGACGGCATCCGGGTGCTCGGCCGCGGACTCCACGAGGGTGTGGCCGCGCTCGGCCACGACCTCCCGCAGGTATGGCGACCCGACGACGAGCACACGGCCGGCCTGCGACCCGAGCGTCTCCCCGAGCAGGTCGGCCCCCGCAACGGCGGAGCCGAAGACCTGGGACGGCTCGGCGGGGATGCCCAGCGCGGTGAGGTGCTCGGCGACCGCCTCGGGGGCGCGCGAGGCGTTGTTGGTGACGAACGCGACCGGGACACCCCGGTCCTGCAGGGTGGTCAGGGTCTCGACCGCACCCGGGATCGCGGCGCCGCCGGCGTAGACGACCCCGTCGAGGTCGCAGAGCAGGCCGTCGTGTCCGTGGAGCACACCGTGGGCCGTCATCGGGCGTCGCCCTCCGCCGCCGCACCGTCCTCCGAGGCCCGATCTGCCGCGGGGACCTCGGCCGAGGCGTCCGCCGGAGCGTCGAAGAGGGCCATCTGTTCCGGGTCGTGGTCGACGACGACCGAGGGAGCGGCCTCGCCGGTGTCCGCGGCATCGGGCACCGACGCCTCCTCGTGGGGGCTCGCGGGGCGAGGAGGACGGTCCTCGCGGCGGTCATCGGCGCGTCCGTGGCGGGCACCGCCCCGGTCGCCGGCCCGAGCACCCCGGTCGGGCTCCTCCGCCGGCTCCACCTCGATGTCCATGATCTCGGGCTCGGCGAACCCGCCGATGCCGAGCGCCTTCTCCGCCACACGGACGGAGCGCGCCCACAGGCGGGCCTCCTCGCGTCGGCCGAGGGCTGCCAGGACGTCGGCCTGCCGCTGGAAGAGGCGCGGAGAGAAGGGGTATCCGCGTCGGCGGTCCAGCTCGGGGATCTGGAGCGCGTCGTGGGCGCCCTGCAGGTCACCCAGGTCCTCGTGCACGCCGGAGACGACCATCACCAGCTCGACCCGGGCCTCACGGCTGAGCTCCGCGGGGTCGACCTCAGCGGCCAGCTGCAGCGCCTTGTCGAGACGGCCGAGGGCCCGCTCGCTGTCCACCTGCGCCGCGATGTGGGTGTCGTCGCCGGTCATGCGACGGTAGGTGCGGAACTCGCGCAGGGCGTCGCCGTACTCCCCCGCCGCGTAGGCGGTGAGCGCGACGGCCTCACGGACGCGGGAGAGGCGGCCGCCCTTGCGGGACGCGGCGAGGGCGTGCTGGAACGCCAGGGCCGGATCGTCCTCGAGGTAACGGCCGGCCATCACCAGGTGCTTGGCCACCCACTCCGCGGGGCGCTCGTCGAGGCCGCCGATCTCCTTGAGAGTGCCGCGGTCCAGCTCCTTGCCGGTCACATCGTGGTCGATGTCCGGGGAGCGCTCCTGGTCCACCCGGTTCGCGGCGCGCAGATCCCGGGGGTTGTGGGCAGGGCGCTGACGTTCGGCGTCCGGGCGGCGCCGGTCCTCGAACGGACGTCCGCCGCGGGCGTCACGGTCGCCCTGCCGCCGGGCTCCCTGAGGGGCACCGTCCCGGCGCCGCTCCCCCGCGCCGCCGCGGCGATCACCGAAGGAGGCGCGCCGCTCGCCACTGCCCGCACCGTCGCGCCGGCGATCATCGAAGGAGGACCGCCGATCGCCCGCTGCCTCGTCGCGGCGACGGTCGCCACCCCACGCGCGCCGCTCTCCGCCGCCGGCGTCGTCGCGACGACGGTCCCCGGAGAAGGCGCGACGCTGACCACCCCCGGCGTCATCCCGGCGGCGGTCCCCGCGTCCCGCCCCTGCCTGGGGAGAGCGAGAACGCTGACCGCCGTCGGAGGAGCGCTCCAGATGCCCACGGCCTCCGGAGGGTCGATCGCGGCGATCGTCTCGGGGGGTCTCCCCGCGGGGGGTGCCGTCTGCCATGTGGTGTCCTCTCTCCCCGCCGCCCCGTGGAAAGGGACGCATCGGGCGGTGCTCAATCCGCGCTCGTCCTCGAGGTCCGAGGCAACGCGAGGTCTGTCGTCCAGCGTAGTGGTGCAGAAACAGAAAAAGGCCCTGCACACTCGGTGCAGGGCCTTTTCCCTCGTCAAAAGATGTCCGGCGGCGACCTACTCTCCCACAACCTCCCGGTTGCAGTACCATCGGCGCTGTGGGCCTTAGCTTCCGGGTTCGGAATGGAACCGGGCGTTTCCCCCACGCTATGACCGCCGTAACCCTAACCCCACCTACACACCCAAACAGGCGCAGCGGGAAACCATCGGGTCACACAACAGTGACACACTCTTCAATTCTCAACCCCACCCCCCACAAGGAACAGGACCGGTTGCAATCAGACAACCGCACAGTGGACGCAAGCACCATCACCCCTCCCGCTTGAAGCAGCAGAAGGAACATGTGTGTAAAAATCATCGGCCTATTAGTACTGGTCAGCTCCACGAGTCTTCAGTCCTCGCTTCCACATCCAGCCTATCAACCCAGTGTTCTCGCTGGGGGCCTCACACCCTCAAGGGGCAAGGAAATCTCATCTCGAAGCCGGCTTCCCGCTTAGATGCTTTCAGCGGTTATCCATCCCGAACGTAGCTAATCAGCCATGCACCTGGCGGTACAACTGACATACCAGAGGTTCGTCCGTCCCGGTCCTCTCGTACTAAGGACAGACCTTCTCAAATTTCCAACGCGCGCAGAGGATAGGGACCGAACTGTCTCACGACGTTCTGAACCCAGCTCGCGTACCGCTTTAATGGGCGAACAGCCCAACCCTTGGGACCTACTCCAGCCCCAGGATGCGACGAGCCGACATCGAGGTGCCAAACCATGCCGTCGATATGGACTCTTGGGCAAGATCAGCCTGTTATCCCCGAGGTACCTTTTATCCGTTGAGCGACGGCCGTTCCACAACGAGCCGCCGGATCACTAGTCCCGACTTTCGTCCCTGCTCGAGCTGCCACTCTCACAGTCAAGCTCCCTTGTGCACTTGCACTCGACACCTGATTGCCAACCAGGCTGAGGGAACCTTTGGGCGCCTCCGTTACATTTTGGGAGGCAACCGCCCCAGTTAAACTACCCATCAGGCACTGTCCCTGACCCGGATCACGGGCCGAAGTTAGATATCCAGAGTGACCAGAGTGGTATTTCAACGATGACTCCACGAACACTGGCGTGCCCGCTTCAAAGTCTCCCACCTATCCTACACAAGCCACACCGAACACCAATACCAAACTATAGTAAAGGTCACGGGGTCTTTCCGTCCTTCTGCGCGTAACGAGCATCTTTACTCGTAATGCAATTTCGCCGAGTTCACGGTTGAGACAGCGGGGAAGTCGTTACTCCATTCGTGCAGGTCGGAACTTACCCGACAAGGAATTTCGCTACCTTAGGATGGTTATAGTTACCACCGCCGTTTACTGGGGCTTAAATTCTCCGCTTCGCCGAAGCTAACGGGTCCTCTTAACCTTCCAGCACCGGGCAGGAGTCAGTCCGTATACATCGTCTTACGACTTCGCACGGACCTGTGTTTTTGATAAACAGTCGCTTCCCCCTGGTCTCTGCGGCCCCGATCCCCTCACACCAGCAAGTGATGCTCAAGGTTGGGGCCCCCCTTCTCCCGAAGTTACGGGGGCATTTTGCCGAGTTCCTTAACCATGATTCTCTCGATCGCCTTAGTATTCTCTACCTGACTACCTGTGTCGGTTTAGGGTACGGGCAGTTTGAACCTCGCGCCGATGCTTTTCTAGGCAGCATAGGATCACCGGATCACCCACCAAGTGGGCGCCCATCAGGTCTCAAGCACAAAGCTGGCGGATTTACCTACCAGCAGCCCTACACCCTTAGACCAGGTCGATTCCATTGCCTGGCCCGGCTACCTTCCTGCGTCACACCTGTTAATACGCTTGCCTCCCCGGTTCAGGTCCCGCGCTCCCC
The DNA here is from genome assembly GCF_044872765.1 of Micrococcus antarcticus. NCBI lineage: Bacteria > Bacillati > Actinomycetota > Actinomycetes > Micrococcales > Micrococcaceae > Micrococcus > Micrococcus antarcticus. Next base: position 780,449 of record NZ_CP085253.1, read on the forward strand.
ACCACCATCCTGATCAAAGACCAGGTTTGGGATGGTTCGGGCGGTTAGTATCACCGGCTCAGCAGGGACGGTTCTTCACTGGTACGGGAATATCAACCCGTTGTCCATCGACTACGCCTGTCGGCCTCGCCTTAGGTCCCGACTTACCCAGGGCAGATTAGCTTGACCCTGGAACCCTTAGTCATCCGGCGGACGGGTTTCTCACCCGTCTTTCGCTACTCATGCCTGCATTCTCACTCGTCCACAATCCACCAGAAATCACTCGCTGGCTTCACCTCGTGAACGACGCTCCCCTACCCATCCAACAAAAGCTGAATGCCACGGTTTCGGCGGTGTACTTGAGCCCCGCTACATTGTCGGCGCGGAATCACTTGACCAGTGAGCTATTACGCACTCTTTCAAGGATGGCTGCTTCTAAGCCAACCTCCTGGTTGTCTCAGCAACTCCACATCCTTTCCCACTTAGCACACGCTTAGGGGCCTTAACCGGTGGTCTGGGCTGTTTCCCTCTCGACTATGAAGCTTATCCCCCACAGTCTCACTGCCACGCTCTCACTTCCCGGCATTCGGAGTTTGGCTGAAGTCAGTAACCTTGTAGGGCCCATCGTCCATCCAGTAGCTCTACCTCCGGGAAGAAACACGTGACGCTGCACCTAAATGCATTTCGGGGAGAACCAGCTATCACGGAGTTTGATTGGCCTTTCACCCCTACCCACAGCTCATCCCCTCCATTTTCAACTGAAGTGGGTTCGGTCCTCCACGCGCTCTTACACGCGCTTCAACCTGGCCATGGGTAGATCACTCCGCTTCGGGTCTAGGACACGCGACTCAATCGCCCTATTCAGACTCGCTTTCGCTACGGCTTCCCCACACGGGTTAACCTCGCCACGTATCACTAACTCGCAGGCTCATTCTTCAAAAGGCACGCCGTCACCCCTACAAGGAGGCTCCGACGGTTTGTAGGCACATGGTTTCAGGTACTATTTCACTCCCCTCCCGGGGTACTTTTCACCATTCCCTCACGGTACTTATCCGCTATCGGTCAACAGGTAGTATTCAGGCTTACCAGGTGGTCCTGGCAGATTCACACGGGATTTCTCGGGCCCCGTGCTACTCGGGCAACCCTCCAACGGCGGCGGAATGCATTTCGACTACGGGACTCTCACCCTCTACGGTCCGCCATCCAAAGCGGTTCGTCTATACACCCGCACCTCACCGCGCCATGCCGGCAGACATGACAAGGAGGGGCCCACAACACCGCACATGCAACCCCTGCCGGGTATCACACACATACGGTTTAGCCCCATCCGCGTTCGCTCGCCACTACTAACGGAATCACTTTTGTTTTCTCTTCCTGTGGGTACTGAGATGTTTCACTTCCCCACGTTCCCTCCAACCCGTCTATGTGTTCAACGGGCGGTCACACGACACGTCGTGCGGGGTTTCCCCATTCGGAAATCCTGGTCTCAACGTCCGGTTATCGACTCCACCAGGCTTATCGCAGATTCCCACGTCCTTCTTCGGCTCCTGTTGCCAAGGCATCCACCATGCGCCCTTAGAAACTTTCACACACATGAAAGCCCTAAAATGAGCAAATATAACTAAGATGTCATTTTCGGCGTCACCACACCTCACACCACGTCCCCAGGGGGAAACACGGCGATCAACAGTGCAGCAACAAAAATAAGATGCTCGCGTCCACTATGCAGTTCTCAAACAACAACCCCCACACCCGCTCACCACACCACAACGATGCGACTCACCAAGCAAGGGAAACAGAAACAACACCACCCAACAACCCCAAAAGGCTGCCAGGCGCCTGCTGTCCCAGGACCCAACAGTGTGCCAACACCAGAAACCATCACCAGCCCCAACCATTCCAACCAGCTGCAAACAGCCGGCGTACTCAGCCAGAACCAGGACACTCCCCAGCACCATTCGTTGATGTTCCACCCATGAGCAACCCGCCATCACACACGCGGTGATGCAACGGGCACTAATGCTCCTTAGAAAGGAGGTGATCCAGCCGCACCTTCCGGTACGGCTACCTTGTTACGACTTAGTCCCAATCGCTGGTCCCACCTTCGACGGCTCCCTCCACAAGGGTTAGGCCACCGGCTTCGGGTGTTACCGACTTTCGTGACTTGACGGGCGGTGTGTACAAGGCCCGGGAACGTATTCACCGCAGCGTTGCTGATCTGCGATTACTAGCGACTCCGACTTCATGGGGTCGAGTTGCAGACCCCAATCCGAACTGAGACCGGCTTTTTGGGATTAGCTCCACCTCACAGTATCGCAACCCATTGTACCGGCCATTGTAGCATGCGTGAAGCCCAAGACATAAGGGGCATGATGATTTGACGTCGTCCCCACCTTCCTCCGAGTTGACCCCGGCAGTCTCCCATGAGTCCCCACCCGAAGTGCTGGCAACATGGAACGAGGGTTGCGCTCGTTGCGGGACTTAACCCAACATCTCACGACACGAGCTGACGACAACCATGCACCACCTGTGAACCCGCCCCAAAGGGGAAACCGTATCTCTACGGCGATCGAGAACATGTCAAGCCTTGGTAAGGTTCTTCGCGTTGCATCGAATTAATCCGCATGCTCCGCCGCTTGTGCGGGCCCCCGTCAATTCCTTTGAGTTTTAGCCTTGCGGCCGTACTCCCCAGGCGGGGCACTTAATGCGTTAGCTGCGGCGCGGAAAACGTGGAATGTTCCCCACACCTAGTGCCCAACGTTTACGGCATGGACTACCAGGGTATCTAATCCTGTTCGCTCCCCATGCTTTCGCTCCTCAGCGTCAGTTACAGCCCAGAGACCTGCCTTCGCCATCGGTGTTCCTCCTGATATCTGCGCATTCCACCGCTACACCAGGAATTCCAGTCTCCCCTACTGCACTCTAGTCTGCCCGTACCCACCGCAGATCCGGGGTTAAGCCCCGGACTTTCACGACAGACGCGACAAACCGCCTACGAGCTCTTTACGCCCAATAATTCCGGATAACGCTCGCACCCTACGTATTACCGCGGCTGCTGGCACGTAGTTAGCCGGTGCTTCTTCTGCAGGTACCGTCACTTTCGCTTCTTCCCTACTGAAAGAGGTTTACAACCCGAAGGCCGTCATCCCTCACGCGGCGTCGCTGCATCAGGCTTTCGCCCATTGTGCAATATTCCCCACTGCTGCCTCCCGTAGGAGTCTGGGCCGTGTCTCAGTCCCAGTGTGGCCGGTCACCCTCTCAGGCCGGCTACCCGTCGTCGCCTTGGTGAGCCATTACCTCACCAACAAGCTGATAGGCCGCGAGTCCATCCATGACCGAAATTCTTTCCAACACCCACCATGCGGTAGACGTTCCTATCCAGTATTAGACCCAGTTTCCCGGGCTTATCCTAGAGTCAAGGGCAGGTTACTCACGTGTTACTCACCCGTTCGCCACTAATCCACCCAGCAAGCTGGGCTTCATCGTTCGACTTGCATGTGTTAAGCACGCCGCCAGCGTTCATCCTGAGCCAGGATCAAACTCTCCGTAAAAAAAATACAGAACGACCTCACAACACCCGGAAATAAGTGTCATGACATCAATTCAATCGCTGGCAGACCACCACCACTCACACGGGGGTGCGGGGTGTATGGTCAACCAATGTGTTAAAACAATTGGCATCAACAAACTTGGCACACTATTGAGTTCTCAAACAACAGGCGCTTCCAGACTCACCATCCCGCCTCGCGGAACGTTTCGCTCTGGAGCAACTTCTCCATCCTAGACCATCCGATCAGACCCTGTCAACCCCGTTTCCGAAGTCTTCAGCAGCTGTTCACGTTATCCGGTTTCGCAACCTTACCACACGATCAGTTCCTGTCAACTCCGTCATCCGACGTCGTCACCCAGTGAAAATTCATGAAGAAGGCTACAAAAGCCTACCACACGATCACCAGCAGTCAAACCAGATCATCTCTTCAGGAATACCAGCATCCCCTCACAGGAACACTGCACACTGTGTGAGCACATCCGCCCTGGACCTGCCATTCTCGGCAAGAATCCGCGGATTCCATGTTCTTCACCCGGCCGTCCGATTCCTCGAACCGCGCCTCAGCACGAGATGGAACTCTACACACACCACGACCCCCACGCAAAATCGGGTGGTCATCGGCATGCGAGAGGCCCCGTCTTCCGCAGGATCCTGCGGAGGACGGGGCCTCGGGTCTCTGCCGGCAGGACGCTGGCGGCAGAGGCAGCGGCTGTGACGCCGCCCTCACTCACCGCGCGGTCAGATCCGCGCCGGCCATGTTCTTCTTGCCCCGTCGCACCAGGAGGTAGCGACCCGCGAGGGCGTCGGCCGCGCCGAACCTCTGCTCCGCGTCCGTCATCCGCACGTTGTTCACGGACGCGCCGCCCTCCTTGATGGTGCGCCGTGCCTCGGACGTCGAGGAGGCGAGGCCGGTGGAGACGAGCAGCTCGACCGCCGTCGCCGTGCCGGCCTCTCCCTGCCACTGCGCGGGATCCGCCTGGGGCAGCTCGGAGAGGACCGCGGCCAGCGTCTCCCCGTCCACGGTGGAGAGGTCCCCTCCCCCGAACACGGCCGCGGACGCGTCGATGACCTTCTGGGTCGCGTCCTCCCCGTGGGCCAGGGCGGTGACCTCCCACGCGAGCCGCTTCTGCGCCTCCCGGCGGAACGGCTCCTCGGACACCTTCCGCTCGTACTCCTCGATCTCGGCACGGGTGAGGAAGGTGAACACCTTCAGCCGGGAGACCACGTCGGCGTCTGCGGTGTTGAGCCAGAACTGGTAGAACGCGTAGGGCGAGCACATCTCCGGGTTCAGCCACACGGCGTTCCCCTCGGACTTGCCAAACTTCGTGCCGTCCGCGTTCGTGATCAGCGGGGTGCCAAGGGCGTGCACGTGTGCACCCTCCACCTTGCGGATCAGCTCCGTGCCCGAGGTGAGGTTGCCCCACTGGTCCGAGCCTCCCGACTGCAGGCGCACCCCGTGGCGGCGGTACAGCTCGAGGAAGTCGTTGCCCTGGAGCACCTGGTAGGAGAACTCGGTGTAGGAGATCCCCTCCTCCGAGTGGAGGCGCTTGGCCACGATCTCCTTCTTGACCATGGTGCCCACGCGGAAGTTCTTGCCCACCTCGCGCAGGAAGTCGAGCGCGCTCAGCTGGGAGGTCCACTCGAGGTTGTTGACCATCGTGGCGGCGTTGTCCTCCTCGAAGGACAGGTAGGGCTCGATCTGCGCCCGCAGCGAGTCCACCCACGCGGCCACTGTCTCGCGCGTGTTCAGCACGCGCTCGGAGGTCTGCCGGGGATCGCCGATGAGGCCGGTGGCACCGCCGACCAGGGCGACGGGGCGGTGGCCGGCCAGCTGCAGGCGGCGCATGAGCAGCAGCTGGACCAGGTGGCCCAGGTGCAGGGACGCCGCCGTGGGGTCGAACCCGCAGTAGTACGAGATCGGCTCCCCGGCCAGCGCCTCCTGGAGGGCGGCCTCGTCTGTGGAGACGTGGACGAGCCCGCGCCAGCGCAGCTCCTGCCACACGTTCTCGAAGGAGGGATCGTTGGCCTGCTCCCGCAGGCGCTGGGCACGGTTCACGGTCGATTCAGCCACGCCGCCACCCTACCGACGTCCCGCTCCCCCGCGACGGCGACGCGCCGCCGTCGTGGGGGACCACGCCGACGCCGGCCTCAGCGGGGCACGGCGCTGAGGCCGGCGGGCAGCCGCGCCTCCTCCGCCGTGGAGACGATCGTCAGGGCCTGCGTGCACCGCGTCATGGCCACGTAGAGGTCGCCGACGACGCCGTGCGCGTCCTCCACGATCCGCTCGGGGGCCGCGAGGACCACGGTGTCGAACTCCAGTCCCTTGGTCTCGCGGGGGCTCACCACGACGACCTCCACCCCGGGCAGCGGCGCCCGGTCCACGCGCGCCGTTCCCCAGCGCTCCCGCAGGGCGGCCACCTGGGCGGGCACCTCGGCCTCGGGCACGATCACCGCGGTGAGTGCATCCGGGACCAGGTCGCGCTGGCGGGCGACGGCGTCGCCGACCAGCCCGGTGAGCGTGCCGCCCGGCTCCGCGACGAGCTCGGGGGCGTGGTCGCCCTCGCGCACCGCCTCGGGCTGCGAGACGGCGAGACCGGCCGCCTGTGCCACCTGCGCCGCCCAGCGCATCACCCGGGCCGGCGAGCGGTAGTTCACCGTCAGCTCCTCCAGCCGCCAGCGGTCCCCGAAGAACGGCGTGAGCGCCGCGTCCCACGAGCCGGCCGCGTCGAGCCGCGAGGACTGCGCGATGTCCCCCACCACCGTGAAGGACTTCATGGGGCAGCGGCGCGCGAGCAGCCGCCACTGCATCGGGGAGAGCTCCTGTGCCTCGTCCACCACCACGTGGCCGTACGTCCACGAGCGGTCGTGGGCGGCCTGGTCGGCCGTCGTCCTGCGGACGCCGCCGGGCTCGTTGGCCGCGGCGAGCTGCTCGGCGTCCACCACGCCGTCGATCCCCATGTCCTCGAGGCTCTGGTGCATGTTCTCCAGCGAGGCGCGCGCGTTGTCCACGTTGCGGCGGTGCTGCGCCTCGGACTCCCGGCCGGTCGGCGGGGCCTCCACGGCGCCGAGCAGCTCCGCGGCCTCGTCCAGGAGCGGCACGTCCGCCTCGGTCCACGGGGAGCCGGCGGGCCGCAGCAGCGCGGCGATGTCCTCGTCGGAGAGCCACGGGGCAGCCGCGCGCAGCAGGGGCTCGCGGGAGAGGAGGTCCCCGATGAGCCACTCCGGCGTCATCGGCATCCAGCACAGGTTGAGCGCCACCCGCACGTCGCGGGCGGTGCGCACGTCCTCCAGGAGGAGGTCCCGCTGCACGGGGGCGCCGGAGGATTTCTCCAGCTTCTTGCGCAGCTTCTCCGCGAGGTCCTTCACGAGGATCTTCACGAAGGTCGCGCGCGCCTCGTTGTGCGGCTTGCCCGTGGCACGGGCGCGTTCGCGAGCGCGCCGCACCATGGCCGGCTTGAGCTTGACCACCGTGCCGTCGATGTTCAGCCGGCGGGGCTCCACGAGGAGGCGCTGGCGCTGCGCGACGGCGTTCACCACCACCTCTGCCATCTCGAGGCGGCCCTTCACCGCCGCGGCGGCCGCCCGCGGCTCCGGTCCGGCCTGGAACCCCGGCATGAGCGTGCCGAGCGAGGCCATCACGACGCCCGTCTCGCCGAGCGAGGGCAGCACCCGCTCGATGTACCGCATGAAGGCGGTCGAGGGGCCCACCACGAGCACGCCGGAGCGGGCCAGCCGGTCGCGGTGCGTGTACAGCAGGTACGCGGCGCGGTGGAGGGCGACGGCGGTCTTGCCCGTGCCCGGCCCGCCCTGGACGACCAGCGCGCCCGAGACACCGGCGCGGATGATCTCGTCCTGCTCCGCCTGGATCGTGGCGACGATGTCCCCCATGCGACCCGTGCGGCGCGCCGTGACGGCGGCCAGCAGGGCGCCCTGGGAGTCCGGGCTGATGTGGTCGTCGTCCGCGAGCAGGCCCGGGTCCAGGATCTCGTCGTCCAGGTCCCGCACCTCGCGGCCGCGCAGCATGAGGTGACGCCGGCGGCGCACGTGCTGGCGACGGGCCGCCGTCGCCTGGTAGAAGGCACCGGCCTCGGCGGCGCGCCAGTCCACGAGGAGCCGCTCCTGCTGGGGGTCGGTGAGGCCGATGCGCCCGATGTAGCGCTGCTCCGACACCCCGTCCTCGTCCGGGTCCAGGTCGAGGCGGCCGAACACGAGCCGCTCATCGACGGCGTAGAGCTGGGCGAGGCGGTCCTCGTAGAGCGTGGCGAAGGCGTCCCGCTCGGAGTGGTTCTGGAGCGATCCCTCGAGCCCGGTGCGGCGCACGCGGGCGAGCTGCTCCTCCTTCTCGACGCGCAGGGCGTCCAGCCGGGCGTAGCGCTCGGACACCCGCCCCTGTTCGAGTTCGAGCTCCGTCTGGCGGGCGGACACGACGTCGGTCATCGCGGTGGTCCTTCACAGGGGCGGTCGGGGGTGGGCGGGCTCGGCGCGCCGCGCACCCGGTGGAAAAGTGACCACCCATGCTACAGCGACACAGATGAACGACAGATGGCCGCGCGGTGGACCTCCCCGCACGGCCATCCCCGTCCCATCCGGGCCTCGGCGCCCCCGCGAGGGCACCGGCGCGCCTCACCGCGCGTCGACCACCGAGCCCCGGCTGGCCGCGAACGCCCGGAGGGGCTCCAGGGCTGCGGCCAACGCCTCGATCTGCGCGGCGACGGCCGAGGGGGCCGTGCCGCCCTGCCCGCTGCGCGAGGCCAGGGAGCCCTCGGTGCTGAGCACCTCGCGCACCGCCGGCGTCAGGTGCGGGGAGATCCGCGCGTACTCCTCGTCGGAGAGGTCCCACAGCTCGACGCCGCGGGCCTCGGCCGCCTGGACGGCCTCCCCCGAGAGCTCGTGCGCCTCGCGGAAGGGCACGCCCTGACGGACGAGCCACTCGGCGACGTCCGTGGCGAGCGCGAAGCCCTGGGGGGCCAGCTCCGCCATCCGCTCGGTGCGGAAGGTCAGCGTCGCGATCATCCCGGAGACCGCGGGGAGCAGCAGCTCGAGGGTGTCCGCGGCGTCGAACACGGGCTCCTTGTCCTCCTGGAGGTCCCGGTTGTAGGCCAGGGGCATCGCCTTGAGCGTGGCCAGCAGGCCTGTGAGGTCGCCGATCAGACGTCCGGACTTGCCGCGCGCCAGCTCCGCCACGTCCGGATTCTTCTTCTGCGGCATGATCGAGGACCCCGTGGAGAAGGAGTCGTGCAGGGCCACGAACCCGGCCTCCTTCGTGGCCCAGAAGATGACCTCCTCGGAGATGCGCGAGAGGTCCACGCCGATCATGGCCGCCACCCAGGCGAACTCGGCGTAGACGTCGCGGGAGGCCGTGCCGTCGATGGAGTTCCACACGGCCGAGTCGAAGCCGAGCTCCGCGGCCACCGCGTTCGGGTCCAGGCCGAGGGAGGATCCGGCCAGGGCCCCCGAGCCGTACGGAGAGACCGCGGCGCGGGCGTCCCAGTCCGCGAGGCGCTGCAGGTCCCGGGCGAAGGCCCACGCGTGGGCCAGCAGGTGGTGGGACAGCAGCACCGGCTGGGCGTGCTGGAGGTGGGTGCGCCCCGGCATGGGCGCGTAGGGGTGGGCCTCGGCCTGGGCCAGGAGGGCGTCGATCGTGTCGAGGACCCCCCGCGCCACGATCCGGGCGTGGTCCCGGAGGAACATGCGCCCGAGCGTGGCCACCTGGTCGTTGCGCGAGCGGCCCGCGCGCAGGCGCCCGCCCAGCTCCGGCCCGGCGCGCTCGATGAGACCGCGTTCGAGGGAGCCGTGCACGTCCTCGTCCGAGGCCGAGGGCGCGTACGCGCCCGAGCGCACGTCCTCCTCCAGGCGGTCCAGTGCCGCGAGCATGTCCCCCAGCTGATCCGCCGTGAGCAGGCCGGCCGCGTGGAGGACGCGGGCGTGGGCCCGCGAGCCCGCGATGTCGTAGGGCGCGAGCCGCCAGTCGAAGTGCGTGGACTTGCTGAGCGCGGCGAGGGCCTCCGAGGGTCCCCCGGCGAAGCGGCCGCCCCACAGGGCGCCCTCATTCGTGCCGTGCCGCGGCGTGGACTGCTCCGTCACGTGTCTCCCCTCGCGATCAATCGTTGCTCAGGCGGGCGACGTCGGCGAGGTCGGCGGTGCCGGCCAGGCGCTGCTCGCGCTCGGACGCGGTCTTGGCCGAGAGCCCGAAGATGTCGATGAAGCCGCGGGCCGAGGACTGGTCGAACGCGTCGCCCTCGTCGTAGGTGGCGAGGTTGAAGTCGTAGAGGCCCGTCTCGGAGCGGCGGCCCTGCACCGTGGCGCGGCCGCCGTGGAGCTCGAGGCGGATCTCGCCGGTCACGTGCTCCTGAGTCGCGTCGATGAAGGTATCGAGGTTGCGCTTCAGGGGGGAGAACCACTGGCCGTCGTAGACCAGCTCGGTCCAGCGCTGCTCCGCCTGGCGCTTGAAGCGGGCCTGCTCGCGCTCGAGGGTGACGTGTTCGAGCTCGCGGTGGGCGGCGATCAGCGCCATCGCGCCCGGGGCCTCGTAGATCTCGCGGGACTTGATGCCCACGAGGCGGTCCTCCACGATGTCGATCCGGCCCACGCCCTGGGCGCCGGCGCGGCGGTTGAGCTCCTCGACGATCTGCAGCGGCGAGAGCGCGCGGCCGTCGAGGGCGGTGGGGACGCCCTTCTCGAACGCGATCGTGACCACGTCCGGCGCCGGCGGGAAGGCGGGGTCGTCGGTGTAGTCGTAGACGTCCTTCGTGGGCCCGTTCCAGATGTCCTCGAGGAAGCCGGTCTCGACCGCGCGGCCCCAGACGTTCTGGTCGATCGAGAAGGGGTTCTTCTTCGTGGTGGCGATCGGCAGCCCGTTGCGCTCCGCGTAGTCGATCGCCTTGTCGCGGGTGAGCGCGAGGTCGCGCACGGGGGCGATGCACTTCAGGTCCGGGCCGAGGGTCTGGATGGACACCTCGAAGCGCACCTGGTCGTTGCCCTTGCCCGTGCAGCCGTGGGCCACGGTCGAGGCGCCGAACTGGCGGGCAGCCGCCACGAGGTGGCGGGAGATCACGGGGCGCGAGATCGCGGACACCAGCGGGTACGCGTCCATGTACAGGGCGTTCGCCTTCAAGGTGGGCATGCAGTACTGCTCCGCGAACTCGTCGCGCGCGTCCGCGACGTAGGCCTCCACCGCGCCGCAGTCGAGGGCGCGCTGGCGGATGGTCTCGAGGGACTCGCCGCCCTGGCCCACGTCCACGGCGACGGCGACGACCTCGGCACCCGTGGCCTCCGCGATCCAGCCGATGGCCACGGAGGTGTCCAGGCCTCCTGAGTAGGCAAGGATGATGCGTTCCTTCACGATGAACTCCTCTGTCTCCTGTGTGCTGCGTCCGGGGCGGGCGCGCGGGCCCGGTCGGCCCCGCACTGCTGACCGATCGTACCCAGTATTTGCATAACTATTCAATGCGTCGCATATGGAACCCCCGCGGCGCAGGGATGACGTCTGCCACACATCGAGCGCGTTCGGACCCCCTCGATGCACGGGGGGACATCCCCCGGGGGCACGCCCCCTCCACCGTTGTCCACACCCCTGGGTGGACGGATCGCGCGGCAACGAGCCGCTTCATGCCGGATCGTCCGACCGGGATGGGCGATACGGAGCGGATCGTCCTCGCATACAGCCCCTCGGTCCCTCCCGGCCGCCGCCACGGGTGCCCGATTTGACGGGCCGCCCCCGAAGGGCGTTGACTCGTTCGTAGCCGATTCGTGATCTCACCGTTATCTGCCTGAGCGGATGACGCGATGATCTCGTGATCGAAATGCTTCGTCGGTCGCCCGCTGTGGGGTCGTCCCGAGCCGACGGAGTCTTTGACCCGACCAAGGAGTAGACGACCCCGGTGCGCCCCGGCCCGCCGAACAGCGAGGACTCGACACATGGACATCATGACTCTCTTCGCTTCTTCCGCCACCCGCTCCCGCCGTGCGACCGCGACCGTCGTCGCCGGCATGACCCTGGCCGGTGCTGCCGCTGTCGGCGGCGCCGTTCCCGCCCAGGCCGCCTCGGTGGCCACCTGGGACCGCCTGGCCCAGTGCGAGTCCGGCGGCGACTGGTCCATCAACACCGGCAACGGCTTCTACGGTGGCATCCAGTTCACCTACTCCTCCTGGCGCATGGTCGGTGGCTCGGGCTACCCGCACCAGGCCTCGAAGGCCGAGCAGATCAAGCGCGGCGAGATGCTCCTCGACATGCAGGGCTGGCGCGCCTGGCCCGCCTGCTCCAAGAAGCTGGGCCTGACCGCCTCCGATGCCGCGGGCACCCCGTCCGTTGCCGTCGAGCGCACCGCCACCGTGCAGCGTCAGGATGCCGCTGCCGCCGAGCGTGCCGCTGCTGAGCGCGCCGCCGCCGAGCGCGCCGAGGCCCAGCGTGCCGCAGCCGCCGAGCGCGCCGAGCGCGCCGAGGCCCAGCGTGCCGCAGCCGCCGAGCGCGCCGAGGCCCAGCGTGCCGAGGCCAAGCGTGCCGCAGCCGCCGAGCGTGCCGAGGCCCAGCGTGCCGCCGCCGAGCGTGCCGAGGCCCAGCGTGCGGCAGCCGCCGAGCGCGCCGAGGCCAAGCAGGCCACTGCTGAGCGCGCCGAGGCCAAGCAGGCCACTGCTGAGCGCGCCGAGGCCAAGAAGGCCGCTGCCGCGAAGTCCGCTCCGGTGAAGGCTGCGGCTCCCGCAGCCAAGGCCGCCCCCGCCGCCAAGGCTGCGAAGGCCGCTCCCGCCGTCAAGGCCGAGCAGACCGTCGTGGTCGCCAAGGGCGACACCCTGAACAAGCTGGCCGCCGAGCACGGTGTCGACGGTGGCTGGAAGGCCATCTACGAGGCCAACAAGGACCTCATCGAGGATCCGAACCTCATCTTCATCGGCCAGGAGTTCGTCCTCCCCCAGGCCTGATGAGCCTCGCGTGACCATCAGCGTCACGCACCACAAGAAGGCCCCCGCCGTCCGGTGGGGGCCTTCTTGCGTGTCCGGAGCGGTGGCGCCCACGCCGGCGGCCGGCAGGTGGACGCCCCGGGACGCCGGTCCCGGTCAGCCGGCGAGGCCCAGCAGCCGGGAGGCCACGACGGGTGCGTTCTCCGAGCAGGCCGTGATCAGCAGGATGGTGTCGTCGCCGGCGATCGTGCCGAGCACGTGCTCCACCCGGGCGTGGTCGATCACGCTGGCCAGGAACTGGGCGGCCCCCGGCGGGGTGCGCAGCACGACCAGGTTCTCGCTCGGCTCGGCGGAGATCAGCAGCTCGCGGGCCATGCTCGCCAGGCGGCCCTGCTGGGACTCCGAGCTGCGCGGCGGGACCGCGGACTCCTCGCCCTCGGCCGGCACCGCGTAGACCATCCCCGCGGCGCCGCGCACCCGGACGGCGCCCAGGTCCACGAGGTCGCGGGAGAGGGTGCCCTGGGTGACGGAGAGGCCGCGATCCCCCAGGGCGGCGGAGAGCTCGGCCTGCGAACGGACCTCGCGCGTGGCCAGCAGCTCGCGGATCGCGGCCTGCCGGGCGGTCTTGGTGGTCGGCACGGCCATCAGCGCGCCCCCTCCGCCGTCGCGCGCGGATCCTCCGCCAGCCCGGAGCGGTACAGGAGCCAGGCCATGAGGGCCTTCTGCGCGTGCAGGCGGTTCTCCGCCTCGTCGAAGACCACCGAGGCCGGGCCGTCAATGACGTCGGCGCTCACCTCGTAGCCGCGGTAGGCCGGCAGGCAGTGCAGGAAGATCGCGTCCTCGGCGGCCCGGGCCATCGCGGCCCCGTCCACCTGGTAGGCGCGGAAGAGGGTGTGCCGATCCTCCTTCTCGTCCTCCTGGCCCATGGAGATCCAGGTGTCCGTCACGACCACGTCGGCGCCGTCCAGGGCCTCGCCCGGATCCGAGGTGATGAGCACCGAGCCGCCGGTCTCGAGGGCACGCTCCCGAGCGGCCGCCACGACGTCGTCGGCGGGGAGGAAGCCGGCGGGGCCGGCGATCCGCACGTGCATGCCCGCCGTGACGCCGGCCAGGAGGTAGGAGTTGGCCATGTTGTTGGCCGCGTCCCCCACGTACGCCAGGGTCAGGCCCGCGGTGCGGCCCTTGTGCTCCCGCACCGTGAGGAGGTCGGCGAGCAGCTGGCACGGGTGGTAGTCGTCGGAGAGCGCGTTGACCACGGGGACCCGGGAGTGGGCGGCCATCTCCTCGAGACCGGCCTGCGCGAACGTGCGCCACACGATGATCCCGACCATGCGCTCCAGGACCTGGGCCGTGTCCGCGACGGACTCCTTGTGGCCCAGCTGCGACTCCCCCGGGTTGACGATCAGCGGGCTGCCGCCGAGCTCCGCGATCCCGGCGGAGAAGGACACGCGGGTGCGCGTGGAGGTCTTGTCGAAGAAGACCACGCCGGTGCGGGGACCCGCCAGCGGGCGGTGCAGGAAGCGGTCCCCCTTCATCTCCAGGGCCAGGTCGAGGACCTCGGCCTGCTCCGCGGGGCTCAGGTCCGTGTCCACCAGGAAGTGGCGGGTCGGGGGGTGGGGGGCGGTGCTCATGGGGTCTCCTCCCGGAGAGGTGGGGCGGACGGGTGGGGCGGGCGGGCCCGCCAGGTCGGTGGCGCGAGGTCGCTCAGGCGGCGGCCACGAGGGCCGGCAGCGAGTCCGTGAAGCGGTCGAGGTCGGCCCGCCCGATGGTCAGGGGCGGGGCCAGGCGCAGGGTGGCGGGACCGGTGGCGTTGAGGATCCATCCGGCGTCGAGGCCGGCCCGCACGACGCCGGGGGCGAGCCCGCCCTCCGGGTCCGCGCCCGCCCTCTCGGCGAGGTCCACGCCGATCCACAGGCCGTAGGCGCGCACGGCGCTCACCTCCGGCAGCGCCGACAGGCGGGCGGCCAGGCGCACGCCCTCCGCGCGGACACGCTCCAGCAGCCCCTCGGCGCGGATCGTCTCGACGACGGCCAGGCCGGCCGCCGTTGCGAGTGGATTGCCGCCGAATGTGGTGCCGTGCTGGCCCGCGGTGAGCAGGCCGGAGGCGCGCTCGCCCACGCACACGAGCGCGCCGATCGGCACGCCGCCGCCCAGGCCCTTCGCAAGGGTGAACGCGTCCGGGAGGACGGGCACGTCCGAGCCGGTGACCTCCGGGCTCTGGAAGCCGAACCACGCCCCGGTGCGGCCCATGCCGGACTGCACCTCGTCGAGGATCATGAGGGCGCCGGCCTCACGGGTGGCCTCGCGCACCCCGGACAGGTAGCCGGCGGGCCAGCCGTGCACGCCTGCCTCGCCCTGCACGGGCTCCAGCAGCACGGCCGCCACGGTGGCCCCGTCCGCGTCCGGGGCGAGCGCGGCGCGCAGCGCGGGAAGATCCCCGCCCGGGACGTGCTCGACGCCGCCGGGCAGCGGCTCGAAGGGGGCGCGGTAGGCCTGCTTGTGGGTGAGGGCGAGGGCGCCCATGGTGCGGCCGTGGAAGGCCCGCTCGAGGGCGATCACCCGGGTGCGCCGCCCCGAGGGGTCCTCGCCGCCGTGGCGGCGGGCCAGCTTGAAGGCGGCCTCGTTGGCCTCGGTGCCGGAGTTGGCGAAGAAGACAGTGGAGCCCTCGGGTGCGCCGGCCGCCGCGAGCAGCTCCTCCGCGAGCCGGACCTGCGGCTCCGAGGTGAAGAGGTTGGAGACGTGCCCGAGCGTGCCGACCTGCTCGGTCACCGCGCGCACGATCGCCGGGTGGGCATGGCCGAGCGAGTTCACGGCGATCCCGGCCAGCAGGTCCGTGTACTCCTTCCCGTCCGCGTCCCACACGCGGCTGCCCTCCCCGCGCACCAGGACGCGCGAGGGGGGCCCGAACACGCCGGTCAGGGAGGCGCCGTAGCGCTGGAGCAGCTGGGACTGGGTGGTGCTCATGCGTCCTCCTGGCCCGGGGCCGGTGCGTCGTCGTCGGGGACCACCTGGGTGCCCACGCCCGCCGACGTGAACACCTCCAGCAGCATGGAGTGGGGCCGGCGGCCGTCCACCACGTGGGCGCGCTGCACGCCGGCCTCCACGGCGTCCAGGCACGCGGCCATCTTCGGGATCATGCCCGAGGCCAGGGAGGGCAGCAGTGCGCGCAGCTGGCCGGCGGTGAGGGAGCTGATGAGGGATCCGCGGTCGGGCCAGTCCGCATAGAGTCCCTCGACGTCCGTGAGGAGGACGAGCTTCGTGGCCCCCAGGGCGGCCGCGAGCGCGGCGGCGGCCGTGTCGGCGTTGACGTTGAGCACGTGGCCGGTGGGGTCGCCGTCCGGCCCGATCTCGGGGGCGACGGAGGAGACGACGGGGATGCGCCCGGCGTCGATCACGTCCCGGATGGCGGCGGGGTTCACCCCCGTCACCTCGCCCACCAGCCCGAGGTCCACCTCGACGCCGTCCACGACGGCCCCGGTCCGGCGGGCGCGGAACAGGCCGGCGTCCTCCCCCGAGGACCCCACCGCGTACGGCCCGTGCGAGTTGATCAGTCCCACGAGCTCGCGGCCGACCTGGCCGGTGAGGACCATGCGCACCACCTCCATGGCCTCCGGCGTGGTGACGCGCAGTCCGCCCCGGAACTCGGAGGAGATCCCGAGGCGGTCGAGCATCGCGTTGATCTGCGGACCGCCTCCGTGCACCACCACGGGGTGCACGCCCACGTGGTGCAGGAACACCACGTCCTCGGCGAACGCCGCCCGCAGCTCCTCCGAGACCATGGCGTTGCCGCCGTACTTGATGACCATGGTGGTGCCGGCGAAGCGGCGGATCCACGGGAGCGCCTCCACGAGGACCTCGGCCTTCGAGGCGGCCCGCTCGAGGCGGTCCGCCGTGGAGAGCACGGGCGGGGCGGCGGTGGGGTTCTCGCTCATGTCGGGTCTCCTCACGTGGAGTAGGCGGAGTTCTCGTGCACGTAGTCGTGGGTGAGGTCATTGGTCCACACGATGGCCTCCGCGGAGCCGGCGTGCAGGTCGATCTCCACGCGCACCTCCCGGGCGCCCAGGTCCACGAGGGAACGGTCCTCCCCCACGCCGGAGGCGCGGCACACCTGCACGCCGTTGAAGGAGACGTCCAGGGCGTCCGCGTCGAAGGGCGCGAGGGCCTCCGGCACGGTGCCGACGGCCGAGATGACGCGTCCCCAGTTCGGGTCCTGGCCGAACACGGCGGCCTTGAAGAGGTTGGACCGGGAGACCGCGCGGGCCACCGCCTCGGCGGCCGCTTCGGTGCTCGCTCCCACCACGCGGATCGCGATCTCGTGCGACGCGCCCTCGGCGTCGCCGATGAGCTGGCGGGCGAGGTCCGCGCACACCCCGCGCAGCAGCTCGGTGAACTCGCCCGGATCCGGCGTGGCGCCCGAGGCGCCGGAGGACAGCAGCACCACGGTGTCGTTCGTGGACATGCAGCCGTCGGAGTCGGCGCGGTCGAACGTGGTGCGCACGGCCTCCCGCAGCGCGGCGTCGAGCACGGCGGAGGGCAGCAGCGCATCCGTGGTGAGGACGCACAGCATGGTCGCCAGTCCGGGCGCGAGCATGCCGGCGCCCTTGGCCATGCCGCCGATGACGTGGCCCTCGCCCGTCGCCAGCGCCTGCTTGGGCACGGTGTCCGTCGTCATGATCGCGACGGCGGCGTCCCCGCCGCCGTCGGCGGAGAGCGAGCCCGCCGCCGCAGAGACGCCCTCGAGCAGGAGCGGCATCGCGAGGCGCTCGCCGATCAGACCCGTGGAGCAGACCACGACGTCGGCGGGGTCCACGGACAGGGCCGCTGCCGTGTGCTCCACCGTGCGCCGGGCGTCCTCGAGGCCGGCCGCGCCCGTGGCCGCGTTGGCCCCGCCCGAGTTGAGCACGACGGCGGCGGCGCGCCCGTCCGCGAGCGCCGCGCGGGAGAGGCGCACGGGGGCGGCCGCCACGCGGTTCGTCGTGAACACGCCGGCGGCGGCGTGCTGCGGCCCGTCGTTCACGACGACGGCGACGTCCGGCCTCCCCGACGGCTTGAGCCCGGCCGTGACGCCGGACGCGCGGAACCCCTGTGCTGCGGTGACGCTCACGGCGCGACCCCCTGGTGCTCGAGCCCGGTCTGCTCCGGCAGTCCCAGGGCGATGTTCATGGACTGCACGGCGCCGCCGGCCGTGCCCTTGGTGAGGTTGTCGAGGGCGGCGGTGACGATCACGCGCCCGGCGCGCCCGTCCACGGCCAGCTGCAGCTGCACGTGGTTGGAGCCCAGCACGGCCTTGGTGGCCGGCCACTGCCCCTGGGGAAGCACGTGGACGAAGCGCTCGCCCGCGTAGGCGGCCTCCCACGCCGCGCGCACCGCGTCCGGCGCGACCCCGGGGCGCAGGCGCGCGGTCGCCGTCGCGAGGATGCCGCGGGGCATGGGGGCGAGGGTCGGCGTGAAGCTGATCTGCACGCGCTCCCCGGCCGCCTGGGACAGGCCCTGCTCGATCTCGGGGGTGTGCCGGTGCCCGCCGCCCACGCCGTAGGGGCTCATGCCTCCCATGACCTCGGAGCCGAGCAGGTGCGGCTTGGCGGCCTTGCCCGCGCCCGAGGTGCCGGACGCGGCCACGATCACGACGTCGGAGGTCTCGAGCAGGCCCGCCGCGAACCCGGGGGCCAGGGCCAGGATCGACGTCGTGGGATAGCACCCGGGGACGGCGATGCGGCGGGCGCCGGCCAGCCTCGCGCGCTGGCCCGGCAGCTCGGGCAGGCCGTAGGGCCACGTGCCCGCGTGCTCAGATCCGTAGAAGGCCTCCCAGTCCTCGGCGGACTCGAGGCGGTGGTCCGCGCCGGCGTCGATGACGAGCGTGTCCGGGGAGCGCTCCGCGATCTGCGCGGCGAGCGCGCCCGAGGCGCCGTGGGGCAGGGCGAGGAGGACGACGTCGTGCCCGGCGAGCACGTCCGCGGTGGTCTCCTGCAGCACGCGGTCCGCGAGGGTGTGCAGATGCGGCTGGAGGGCGCCGAGGCGCTCCCCCGCGTTCGAGTGCGCCGTGATGGCGCCGATGCTGACCTCGGGGTGGTCCGCGAGCAGGCGCAGGGCCTCTCCCCCGGCATAGCCGCTGGCGCCGGAGACGGCGACGGTGTGAGTCATGGGCCCACCCTACCTGGTGTATGCGAGATTCGGAATATGTATGCGATCGTACAGTGGACGGCATGAGCCTCGAACACGCCTCCCCCGCCCACCCCTCCACCCACCACGCCGTCGTCGTCGCCTCCGCGGGCGGACCCGAGGCACTGGCGTGGACCGAGGTCCCCGTGCCGACGCCGGCCGCCGGGCAGGTCCTCGTGCGCACGGCGGCGGCGGGCCTGAACTTCATCGAGACGTACCAGCGCTCCGGCGTGTACGCCGTGGACGTCCCCTTCACCCCCGGCACCGAGGGTGCGGGCGAGGTCGTGGCCGTGGGCGACGGCGTCGACGGCTCCCTCGTGGGGCGCCGCGTGGCGACGGCCGCCGGGCACGCCACGTACGCCGAGCACTTCACAGCCCCCGCCGACCAGCTCCTCGACGTGCCGGACGCCATGGACCTGGCCGACGCGGCGGCCCTGCCCCTGCAGGGCATGACGGCGCACTACCTGTGCCGCTCGACCTTCGAGGTGTCCGAGGGGCAGACGGTGGCGCTCACCGCCGGCGCGGGCGGCGTGGGCCTGCTCCTGACCCAGCTGGCGTCGGCCCGCGGGGCGCGCGTGATCGCCGCCGCCTCCACCGAGGAGAAGCGCGAGCTCTCGCGGGCCGCCGGGGCACACGCCGCCGTCGGCTATGCGGAGCTGAGGGACGCGGTCCTCGAGGCCACCGGCGGAGAGGGGGCGCACGTCGTCTACGACGGCGTCGGCCGAGACACCTTCGAGGCCTCGCTGACGATGCTGCGCGTGCGCGGCCTGCTGGTGCTCTTCGGGGGCGCCTCCGGCCAGGTCCCCCCGTTCGACCTGCAGCGCCTGAACTCCGGCGGCTCGCTCTACGTGACCCGGCCGTCCCTGGCGGCCTACACACGCACCGCCGAGGAGACCCGGCAGCGCGGCGCAGAGCTCTTCTCCGCGTGGACTCAGGGCTCCCTCGACGTGCGGATCGGCGCCCGCATCCCGCTCTCCGACGCCGGACGCGCGCACCAGCTGCTCGAGTCCCGCGCGACGACCGGCAAGGTGCTCCTGACGCTTCCGTGACCCCGCCGTGACGGTGTCACGACGTCCTCGCGGGGCGGCGCGGAAGAGCCTACGCCGCCGCCCGGGGAGGGAGGACACCGCGCACGAGTCGTCAGGTTAACAACAGGTGAACTACACTGGGCTGGTTCGGCGGCCCGTCGTGAATCTCCCGACGCCGCGCCGCCCACCCATCGACTGACCCTTCATCGGAGGTCCCATGACCGAGCCGACCGCCCGCGTCCACCCGCCGCAGCTCCCCGGATCCGACCGCACCCCGCCCCCACGGACCCTCCTCGACCTCTTCGAGGCCACGGTGCGTGAGCATCCCGACTCCCCCGCCCTCGACGACGGCCGCGAGCAGCTGACCTACGCGGAGCTGCACGAGCGCGTGCTGGAGTCCGCCCGCTTCCTCGCGGAGCGCGGCGTGCGACCCGGGGACCGGATCGGCGTGCGGATCGCGTCCGGCACCGTCGGCCTCTACGTCTCCATCCTCGCCGTGCTGGCCGCCGCCGCCGCCTATGTCCCCGTGGACGCGGACGACCCGGAGGAGCGCGCCCGCCTCGTGTTCGGCGAGGCCCGCGTGGCCGGGATCCTCACGGACGAGCGCGTGCTGAGCGCCTCCCGCGAGCCCGCCGCCGACGTCGGGACGGGCGAGCCCGTGCGCCCGGGCCTGGGCGACGACGCGTGGATCATCTTCACCTCCGGCTCCACGGGCACCCCGAAGGGCGTGGCCGTCTCGCACCGCTCCGCCGCCGCGTTCGTGGACGCTGAGGCGCGGATCTTCCTCCAGCAGGACCCGCTCGGCCCCGGCGACCGCGTGCTGGCGGGCCTCTCCGTGGCCTTCGACGCCTCCTGCGAGGAGATGTGGCTGGCCTGGCGCCACGGCGCATGCCTCGTGCCGGCCCCCCGCGCCCTCGTGCGCTCGGGCATGGACCTCGGCCCGTGGCTGGCCGAGCGCCGGATCACCGCCGTCTCCACGGTGCCCACCCTCGCCGCGATGTGGCCGACCGAGGCCATGGACAACGTGCGTCTGCTCATCTTCGGCGGCGAGGCCTGCCCGCCGGAGCTCGCCGCGCGCCTGGCGGTGGAGGGCCGCGAGGTGTGGAACACCTACGGCCCCACCGAGGCGACCGTGGTGGCCAGCGCTGCCCCTCTCACGGGCGAGGGGCCCGTGCGCATCGGGCTGCCGCTGGACGGCTGGGACCTCGCCGTCGTCGATCCCGCCACGGGGGTCCCCGTGGCCGCGGGCGAGACGGGCGAGCTGATCATCGGCGGCGTGGGGCTGGCCCGCTACCTGGATCCCGCGAAGGACGCCGAGAAGTACGCCCCCCTGCCCTCGCTGGGCTGGGAGCGCGCCTACCGCTCGGGCGACCTCGTGGTCTTCGACCCCGCGGGCCTGCTGTTCGTGGGCCGCGCCGACGACCAGGTGAAGCTCGGCGGCCGTCGCATCGAGCTCGGCGAGGTCGACGCCGCCCTCCAGGCACTGCCCGGGGTGCACGGCGGCGCGGCCGCGGTGCGCTCCACCCCCGCCGGGCACCAGATCCTGGTGGGCTACCTCAAGCCCGGCGGTCCGCTCGAGGACTTCGACCTCGCGGACGCCCGCGAGCGCCTCACCGAGGAGCTGCCGGCCGCCCTCGTCCCGCGCCTCGCCCTCGTGGAGTCCCTGCCCACCAAGACCTCCGGCAAGGTGGACCGCCACGCCCTGCCCTGGCCCCTGCCGGGCGCCGAGGCCGCGGACGAGGGCGCCCCCGAGATCGACGAGTCCACCCCCGCGGGCTGGGTCCTGCGGCAGTGGGCGGACATCCTCGGCCAGGCCCCCGCCGGGCCGAAGACCGACTTCTTCGCCGCCGGCGGCGGCTCCCTCGCCGCGGCGCAGCTCGTGGCACGCCTGCGCCAGCGCCACCCCGCGGTCACGGTGCAGGACGTGTACCGCCACTCCAAGGCCGGCGCGCTCGTCGCCGCCGTCGTGGGTGAGGAGGGCGACGCCCCGGGCATCGAGGTGCACGACCGCCACGTGGCCCGCACCCGGCACCGCACGCAGTGGGCGCAGACCCTCGTGGGCCTGCCCGTGTTCGTGCTGCCCGCGCTCCGCCTGGGCGTGTGGACGGGCCTCGTGCTCAACGTCCTCGCCCTGACCGGCCTGGCCCCCGGGCTGCCGACCGTGTCGTGGTGGGTGCTCGGCGTGGCGGCCCTGCTCGTCGTCACCGCGCCGGGTCGCATGCTCATCGCCGGCCTCGCGGCGCGGCTGCTGCTGCGCGGCGTGGAGCCCGGCTCCTATCCGCGCGGCGGCCGCGTCCACCTGCGCCTGTGGCTGGCCCAGCACGTCACGGACCTCGTGGACCCGTACTCGCTCGCCGGCGCCGCGTGGGTCCCGGCCTACGCCCGCCTGCTCGGCGCGAAGATCGGCCCGGACGTGGACCTGCACTCGGTGCCCCCCGTGACCGGCCTGCTCGAGATCGGCGAGGGCGCGTCCATCGAGCCGGAGGTCGACCTCTCGGGCTACTGGGTGGACGGCGACGTCGTCCGGATCGGCCGGATGCACGTGGGCGCCGGCGCCGTGGTCGGCGCCCGCTCGACGCTGATGCCGGGGGCCCGCGTGGGCGCCGGCGCGCACGTGGAGGCCGGCTCGACCGTGGCCGGCCGCCTGCGCGGCGGCCAGCGCCACGCCGGATCTCCCGCCGCCAAGGTGGGCAAGGTCAAGGCGGACGGGCCCAACGTGGCGCCACCCCGGGCCACGGGCTGGCGCATCGCCTCCACCGTGGGCTCCACCGTGCTGGCCCTGCTGCCGCTCGTGGCGGCCGCCGCCGCGCTCGCCGTGGGCGCGTGGTCCCTGGCGTGGTGGCCGGAGGCGGGCGCCGCGGCCACCCCGCTGGCCGCCGTCGGGCAGACCGCCCTGCGCCTGCTGGCCGCCTCGCCGCTCATGGCGGCGGTGTGGTTCGGCACGCAGATGCTGCTGGTCCTGCTGACCGTGCGCGTGCTCTCCGTGGGCATCACGGAGGGCCACCACCCCGTCCGCTCTCGGGTGGGCTGGCAGATCTGGGCCACCGAGCGTGTCCTCGACGCCGCGCGAGACCAGCTCTTCCCCCTCTACGCCTCGCGCTTCACGCCCGTGTGGCTGCGCTGGCTCGGCGCGGAGATCGGCCGCGACGTGGAGGCCTCCACCGTGGTCCTGCTGCCGAAGTTCACCCGCGTGGGCGACGGCGCGTTCCTCGCCGACGACACCATGGTCTCCTCCTACACCCTGCAGGGCGGCTGGATGCACGTGGGCCCGGCGAAGGTGGGCAAGCGCTCCTTCGTGGGCAACTCGGGCATGGTCCCGGGCGGGCGCACCCTGCGCCGAGACTCGCTCGTGGCCGTGCTCTCCACGACGCCGGCCAAGACGAAGGCCGGCTCCTCCTGGATGGGCTCCCCGCCCGTGCGCCTGCGCCGCACCGAGGTCGCCGCGGACGCGGCCCTGACCTACGACCCGCCGGCCCGGCTCAAGGCCGCGCGCACCGCGTGGGAGCTGCTGCGCGCCATCCCCGTGTGGCTCCACGTCGCCCTCACCATCGCCGTCGGTGCGGCACTCGCCGCGCTGGCCGCCGTCGGGGGCTGGCTCCTGGCCGCCGTGCTGGGCGGGGTCGTGCTGCTGGCCGCGGGCGCGGTGGCGGCCGGCATCACCGTGCTGGCGAAGAAGCTGTTCGTGGGGCGCATCCGCACCTCGGAGCACCCGCTGTGGTCCTCGTTCATCTGGCGCAACGAAGTGGCCGACACGTTCACCGAGTTCCTCGCCGCCCCGTGGTTCGCCCGTGCCGCCGCCGGCACGCCCGCACTCGTGTGGTTCCTGCGGGCGATGGGCGCGCGGATCGGGCACGGCGCGTGGGTCGAGTCCTACTGGCTGCCCGAGGCCGACCTCGTCACCCTCGGCGACGGCGCCACCGTGAACCGCGGATGCGTGGTGCAGACGCACCTCTTCCACGACCGCGTCATGGCCCTCGACGAGGTCACCCTGGGCGACGGCGCCACGCTGGGCCCCAACTCCGTGGTCCTGCCCGCGGCGCGCCTGGGCGCGGGCACCACCGTCGGCGCCGGCTCGCTCGTCATGCGCGGCGAGGACCTGCCCGCCGGCACCTGGTGGCTCGGCAACCCCGTCGCGCCGTGGCGCATGCCGGACGGACCGGTCGCCGTCGTCGAGCACGGAAGCACCGCCGCCCCCGCCACCACCGCAGAGGAATCATGAGCACGGACCCCTACATCCTCGGAGTCGGCACGGACGTGGCGACCATCGAGCACATCGACCTGACGCTCGACGTCCGGCTGGCCGCCAACCGCGTGGCCGGCGTGGCCGTGCTGCGCGTGCGGCTGCGGCGCCAGACCTCGAGCGTCGAGCTGGACCTGCACCGCCTCGCGGCGCAGTCCGTGACCGGAACGGTGGACGGGCGCACGCTGAAGGTCCGGCACTCCCAGCCGCGCCGCACGCCGCACCGCCTCGTGGTGCAGCTGGGCGAGAGCCTCCCCGAGGGCGCCCTCGTGGAGCTGACGGTGACGTACGCGGGCACCCCCGCGCCGCGCCGCAGCCCGTGGGGCACCATCGGCTGGGAGGAGCTCACCGACGGCGTCCTCGTGGCCGGGCAGCCGCACGGCGCGTCCACGTGGCTGCCGTGCATCGACTCCCCCGCGGTCCGCTCGACGGCACAGATCACCCTGACCTGCGACGCCGGCTACCTCCCCGTGGCCAACGGGATCGGCCGGCCCGTGCGCACCCGCGGCTCCCGCGTGACGTGGCAGTGGCGCATGGACCGGCCCGTTCCCGCGTACCTGCTCACCGTGCAGATCGGGCGGTACCGCCGCGTGGACGCACCGACGGCCGTGCCCGTCCCGGCCGGCCGCGGGGCGCACGCGGCCGCCTCCCGTGTGGCCGCCGACGCCGACGCGGGCCTGCCGCCGCTGAGGCTCGTGGTCTCGCCCCGCCAGGAGCAGCGCGCCCGCGCCGCGCTGGCGCCCCAGGCGCGGATGATGTCCGCGTTCGTGGACGCCTATGGCGCCTACCCGTTCGAGGAGTACACCGCCGTCGTGGCGGACGAGGTCCTCGAGATCCCGCTCGAGGCGGCCGGCATGTCCCTGTTCGGCACCAACCACCTGGACGGCTCGTGGGAGTCGGAGCGGCTGATCGCCCACGAGATGTCCCACCAGTGGTTCGGCAATGCCGTGACGCTGGGCCGCTGGTCGGACCTGTGGCTGCACGAGGGCTTCGCGTGCTACTCGGAGTGGCTGTGGGCCGAGGCGTCGGGCCGTTCCAGCATCGCCTCGATGGCCCGCCGCGCGTGGCACCGGCTGCGCGAGGAGCCGGAGGACCTCGTGCTCGTGGACCCCGGGCCGCGGGACATGTTCGACGACCGCGTGTACAAGCGCGGCGCCCTCACCGTGTTCGCGCTGCGCGAGCTCCTCGGCCCGCGCGCCTTCCGCGACATGGTCCGGGCCTGGGTGGCGCAGCACCGCTTCGGCACGGTGGACACCGCCGCGCTGCGCGCCCACGTCCACGCGTGGGCCGAGGCGGAGGGCGTTGAGGGATCGGACGTCGACGCGCTGTTCGAGGCGTGGACCGCGAGGGCGCCGCTGCCGGCGTTCCCGGGCTGACGCCGGCGGCGGTTGCGCCCGCGCGCGGTCATCGTCCGCGTCGCACCCGGAAGGCCAGCGCCCCGACGGCGCCGGGGACGACCGTGTCGTCGAGGTCGACCACGCGCATGCCCGCGGGAGGCCGCAGGGCGGGGACGTCGGTCGGATCACCGGTGAAGCCCGTCCCGGCGGCCTTCACGACAGCCTCCTTGCGGGTCCACAGCACCGCGCGGGCGGCCGGGCGGGCGGCCTCGTCGTGATCTGCGAGCCAGCCGCGCTCCCGAGGCGAGAAGGCGACGTCCCCGAGCGCGGCGTCCGTCGCGAAGGCCGGCGCGTCCTCCCGCTCCAGGTCCAGCCCGAGGCCGGCCCCCCGCCCCGCTCCGGCCCACCACGCGCCGAGCCGGACGCGCATGCCCGGCGCCCCGGGCACCGCCACGTGCGTGAACGAGACGAGCGCGCAGCGGCCGGTCGGCAGCCCCGTGAGGGAGGGCGCCCCGTGGTCCGTCCCCCCGCAGGCCGGGCACGCGTGCCCCAGCCCCAGCGGGCCCACCGGCTCCCCCCACACATCGGCGAGCGCCGACGCGATCTCCTCCAGGAGGGCGGCGGTGGCGGCGACGGCCGCCCCCGCGGGTGCGGAGACGGCCGTCGTCAGACCCCAGCGGCCCGGAAGGCCACCCGGGGCGGGAGCGTGGCGCGCGCCCACGGGAGGACCGTTCAGCGCTGCACCGCGCCGTGGCGCCGGGCCGCGAGCTCGGTGGCCGCGGCGCGGGCCTCGGAGGCCTCGTCCGCGGTGAGCGTGCGGTCCGGGGCCCGGAAGCGCAGGGAGAACGCCAGCGACTTCGTGCCCTCGGGCACCCCCGGCCCCTCGTACACGTCGAACAGCGCGACGTCCTCGAGCAGCTCGCCCGCCCCCTCGGCGAGGGTCGCGCGCACGTCCCCGGCCACCACGGCGGCGTCGACGACGAGGGCGACGTCCTGCGTGCTGGGCGGGTACGTGGAGATGGCCTCGGCGACGACGGCCTCGGGCGCCGCCGCGGACAGCGCGTCCAGGTCCAGCTCCCACGCGCTCAGGCGCGCGGGCAGGTCCTCCGCCTCGAGCCACTGGGGGTGGAGCTCGCCGGCCACGCCGACGACGGCCTCGCCGTCCGCGACGGCCACGACGAGCTCGGCGGCGCGCCCGGGGTGGAACGCGTGGTGCGCGCCCTGCCGGACCGTGAGCTCGACCCCGAGCAGGTCCGCGACGTCCAGCGCGGCGGACACGGCGTCCTGCCAGTCCACGGCGCGCCCGGCGGCGCCGGGGCCCACGGGGGCCTCGTGCCCGACGAGGACACCGCCCACGTGCCACGGCTGCGCGGGCACGCCGGAGGACAGTCCCTCGAGCACCTCGGCGGAGGGGTGCACGCCGCGCGGCGGCACCTCGGGCGAGCCGAGCGCGCCCGAGGGCAGGAACACGCGGCCCACCTCGGCCAGCGCGAGGTCACGGAAGCCGCGGCCCAGGTTGCGGCGCGCGGTCTCCACGAGGCCCGGCAGCAGCGAGGTGCGCAGGAACCGGAACTGGGAGGAGATCGGGTTGGCGAGCGAGACCGTCGCGAGCGCGTCGGCGGCCGCATCCGTCGCGGCGCCGAACCGGCGGTTCTGCTCCTCGGAGACGAACGGGTACGTCAGGACCTCGGTGTGCCCGCCGGCCGCGAGCGCGGCGGCGACGCGGCGGCGCTGGGCCTGGGCGCGCGTGAAGCCGCGGCCCGGGGGCGCGACCGGGACCACGGAGGGGATCTGGTCGTAGCCGCGCAGGCGCGCGACCTCCTCGACCAGGTCCTCGGGGATCTGCAGGTCCGTGCGCCAGGACGGAGCGGTGACGCGCAGCAGCGGCGCACCGCCGTCGCCGGTCTCGCCGACCTCCACCTCGGCGCCGAGGGAGCGCAGGGTCTCCACGACCTCGTCCGGGGTGTACTCCACGCCCACGCGGGCGGTCGGGTAGTCCGCCGCCATCTCGACGACGGCGGGGGCCGGGCGCTCGCCGACGTCCGTGACGCCCTCGGCGGCCACGCCGCCGGCCAGCTCGACGAGTAGCTGCACGGCGCGCTCGGCGGCCTCGTCCGCGACCTCCCAGTCCACGCCGCGCTCGTTGCGCTTCGAGGCCTCGGAGGGCAGGCGGTGGCGGCGGCGGGTGCGGGCGATGGAGACCGGATCGAAGTTGGCCGACTCGATCACGACGGCCGTGGTGGCGTCCGAGACCTCGGTGCGCTCCCCGCCCATGACGCCCGCCAGGCCCACGGCGCCGACCTCGTCCGCGATGACCAGGTCCTCGGCGTCGAGGGTGCGCTCCTTGCCGTCGAGCGTGGTGAGGGTCTCCCCCGGGGCGGCCCGGCGCACGGTGATGCCGCCCTGGAGCTTGTCCGCGTCGTAGAAGTGCAGCGGCTGGCCCAGCTCCCACATGACGTAGTTGGAGACGTCCACCGGCAGGGAGATGGAGCGGATCCCGGCAAGGCGCAGCCGTGAGGCCAGCCACGGCGGCGTCGGACGGGAGGCGTCCACGCCGGTCACGGTGCGGGCCACGAAGCGCGTGCAGCCCGGGTTCCCGTAGATGGGCGCGTCGTCGTCGAGCGTGACGGGCACGCCGGCGTCGTCGGCCGCGGGCGGGGCGACGGCCTCCGCCGGGTCCGTGAACGGCCTGCCCGTGGCGTGCGCGTACTCGCGGGCCACACCGCGCATCGAGAACACGTAGCCACGGTCCGGCGTCACATTGATCTCGGCGGCCTCGTCCCGCAGGTCCAGGACGTCGCGCACGTCGGCGCCGAGCTCCGGATCCAGACCGAGGGTGGAGAGCACCAGGATGCCCTCGTGGTCCTCGCCCAGGCCGAGCTCGCGGACGGAGGCCATCATGCCGGCCGAGACGTGGCCGTAGGTCTGGCGGGGGCTGATGCGGAAGTCGCCGGGCAGGACGGCGCCGGGCAGGCACACGGCCACCTTGTCCCCGACCTCGAAGTTCTGCGCGCCGCACACGATGCCCTGCACGCCGGAGGGGTCGACGCCCTCGCCCGTGAGGGTCTGCTCGGCGCCGTCGGGCACCACGCGGACGGAGCACCAGTTGATGGTCTTGCCGTTCTTCTGGGGCTCGGGCTCCTTGGTGAGCACCTGGCCCACCACGATGGGGCCCTCGAGCTCGGCGGCGGGACGGTGGACGTCCTCCTCCTCGAGGCCGACGCGGACGAGGTCCGCCATGACGTCCTCCGCGCGGTGGTCGGCGGGGACGGGGACGAACTCCCGGAGCCAGTTCAGGGGGATGCGCATTGGATCAGACCTCCATGCCGAAGTGCTGGGAGAAGCGGACGTCGCCCTCGATCATGTCCCGCATGTCCGGGACCTCGTTGCGGAACATGAGCGTGCGCTCCACGCCCATGCCGAACGCGAAGCCGGAGAACTCGTCCGGGTCCAGGCCGGCGGCGCGCAGCACGTTCGGGTGGACCATGCCGCAGCCGCCCCACTCGATCCAGCGGGGGCCGCCCTTGGCGCCGGGATGCCAGATGTCCAGCTCGGCGGAGGGCTCGGTGAAGGGGAAGAAGTTGGGACGCAGGCGGATGGCCGCCTCCGCGCCGAACATCTGCCGCGCGAAGTACTCGAGCGTGCCGCGCAGGTGGGCCATGGTGAGGCCGCGGTCCACGGCCAGGCCCTCGAACTGGTGGAACACCGGGGTGTGGGTGGCGTCCAGCTCATCCGTGCGGAACGTGCGGCCCGGGCAGAGCACGTAGGTGGGCGCGCCGCGCTCCAGGAGGGAGCGCATCTGCACGGGGGAGGTGTGGGTGCGCAGGAGCAGATGGGCCTCGGCGGGCTCCACGAAGAAGGTGTCCTGCATCTCGCGCGCCGGGTGGTCCGGGGCGAAGTTGAGCGCGTCGAAGTTGAACCACTCGGACTCCAGCTCGGGGCCCTCCGCGATCTCCCAGCCCATGCCGACGAAGATCTCGGAGACCCGGTCCATGGTCAGGGACAGCGGATGGCGGGCGCCCGGGCGGCGGCGCCGGACGGCGGCCGTCACGTCCACGGTCTCCTCGCGCAGGATCCGCTCGGCGTGCTCGGCCTCCAGCACCGCGGTGCGGGCCGCGAGTGCCTTGTTCATGCGGCCGCGCGCGGCGCCCATGACCTTGCCGGCCTCGGCCTTGCGCTCCTTGGGCAGGGCACCGATCCCCTTGTTGGCCAGGGTGAGCGGGGCGCGGTCGCCGGTGTGTGCCAGGCGGGCGGCCTTGAGCTCGTCCAGGTCGTCCGCGGACTCGAAGGCGGCGAGGGCGGCCTGCACGGCCGCGTCCACCGCCTCGGCGTCCACGGGGGAGATCTCCGGAGCGGGCGCGGCGGACTCCGCGCCGGGCTCGGTGCTGGGTGTCATGGGGGCAACGACCTTCGCGTGCTGGCTGATGGGGGCGGGCCCAGTCTAGTGTCCGGGTGGGGACGGACACCTCTACGCTGAGCGGCATGACCGACGCCCCCGTCCCGCCGTCCGTGCCCGTCCGCGGGGTCGCCGTGGACGGGCAGACCCGGTGCGCCCACTACGCGAGCCCCCGCGACGTCGTCGCGATGCGCTTCGCGTGCTGCGACGCCTACTGGCCCTGCCACCGGTGCCACGCCGAGCTCGCCGGCCACCCGGCCGTCCCCGTGCCGGCCACGGACTTCGCCCGGCCGCATGTCCTGTGCGGAGTGTGCCGCGCCGAGCTGAGTGTCCACGCGTATCGCGCGGCCATGGCCGCCTCCCCGGACGGCGACGGCGGCGCCTCGCCCGCCTCGCCGGCGTGCCCCTCGTGCGGGGCGGGCTTCAACCCCGGCTGCTCGGCCCACGCGCACCTGTACTTCGCGGTGCCGGAGCCCGGCCGGGCCGCGGCCGAGGGGTCCGACCGATGAGGGCCGCCCGGACCCGCGGCCTGTGGAACCTCGTGAACCTGTCCACGCCCCTGGGACTCGTGGGCGCCGTCGTCGCGCGCTGCGAGCTGCGGCCGGGTCCCCTGGGCCTCATCGAGGCGCGCGGGTGGACGGCCCCCTTCCCGGGTGGGGCCGCGTTCACGGTGGGCGACGTGGTGTTCACCCGGCCCGGGCTGCGGATGACGCCGGAACTGTGGCGGCACGAGGGCGCCCACGCGGCGCAGTACGCGGCGTGCCTCGGGCTGCCGTTCCTGCCGGCCTACGCGCTCGCGGCGGCGTGGTCCTCCTGGCGCACGGGCGACCCGGCCTCCCGCAACGCGTTCGAGCGTGGCGCCGGGCTGGTGCGCGGCGGCTACGTGGAGCGGCCCGTGATCCGCACGCTCTCGCTTCGGCCGCTCCGGCGACGCGGCTGAGCGGCGGCCGGGTCGGGCGGAACGGGGCTCGGGCGCGGGCGGAGCGTCCCTCAGTGCAGGGTGCCGCCGGGGACGGTCAGGTCCGCGCCGCCGTCGAGCGCGGCCAACGCGGTCTCCGCCACGGCGCGTGCGAGGTCGGCGGCCGGCAGCCCGGGCGCGTCCGCCGTCGGCCGGTGCTCGATGTCCCACGGCACGTGCACGAACCCGGCGGCGCGCGCCGTCCCCGGAGCGTCGAGCAGCGCGTACATGACGTGGTTGCACACGAAGGCGCCCGCCGAGAGCGAGGGCTCTGCGGGCACGCCGGCCGCGCGGATGCGGGCGACGGCGCGCTTGACGGGCAGCGTGGCGAAGTGCGCGGCCGGGCCGCCGAGCCGCACGGGCCGGTCCACCGGCTGGTCCCCCGCGTTGTCCGGAATGCGGGCGTCCTGCAGGTTCACGGCCACGCGCTCCACGCGCACGGACCCGGTGCCGCCCGCCAGCCCGACGGCGACCACGGCCTCCGGGTGCATCTCCCCCAGTGCGGCGGCCAGCGCGGGCCCGGCCGCGGCGAACACGCACGGCAGCTCGACGGCGTGCGCGCTCACCCCCTGCGTCGAAAGGAGGCCGACGGCGGCGCGCGCGGCGGCGATCGAGGGGTTGTGGGCGTCCCCGCCGAAGGGCTCGAAGCCCGTGAGGAGGACGCGGACGGGGGTGGCGTGGACGGTCATGCGCCCAGGGTAGGCGCGAAGAGGAATCGAACATGCTTGCGATGTCATTCGAACATGTGTTCTACTGAGGTCATGCGATGGGAAGCGCAGACCCTGCGGTCCGAGGGCGGATCCGAGCAGGCGGAGGACGGCACACCGGCCGGAGCCCCCGCTCTGCTCCCGCTCTCGGACCTGCAGCGGAGCATCACCACGCCCGAGTTCGCAGGCATCACGTTCCACGAGGTCCTGGCCAAGAGCGTGCTGAACTCCGTCCCGGAGTCCTCGGCGATGCCGTTCCGCTGGACCGTGAACCCGTACCGCGGCTGCACCCACGCGTGCCGGTACTGCTACGCCCGCAGCACGCACTCGTTCCTGAACCTGGACGCCGGGGCGGACTTCGACCGGCAGATCGTCGTGAAGGTGAACGCCCCCGAGGTGCTGCGCCGGGAGCTCGCGCGGCCCACGTGGGGCCGCCAGAGCGTGGCGCTGGGCACCAACACGGACCCCTACCAGCGCGCCGAGGGCCGGTACCGGCTCATGCCCGGGATCATCGCCGCCCTCGCGGACTCGGGCACCCCGTTCTCCGTGCTCACCAAGGGCACCCTGCTCGCTCGGGACGTCCCGCTGCTGCGTGCCGCCTCCCGGTCCGTGCCCGTGCAGGTCTCCCTCTCCCTGGCGGTCCTGGACCCGGCCGTGGCGGCAGCGGTGGAGCCGGGGACGCCGTCCCCGGCCGCGCGGCTGCGCCTCATCGAGCAGCTCGCCTCCGCCGGGGCCGAGGTCACCGTCATGGCCATGCCCCTGCTGCCGTGGCTGACGGACTCGGAGGGGCAGATCGACGCGCTCATGCGGGCGGTCGCCGGAGCGGGCGCCGCCCACGCGCTGGCCGGCGCCCTCCACCTGCGTCCCGGCGCCCGGGAGTGGTACCTCGCGTGGATCGAGCGGGACCATCCCCATCTGCTGGAGGGGTACCGCCAGATGTACGCCCGGTCCTCGTATGCCCCGGCCGCCTACCGCCGCACGCTCGCGCGGTCCGCGGCCGAGGCCGCCCGGCGGCACGGGCTCGGCCGCCACGGCGCGCACGGCGTGCGGCGCGACGACGGCCCGCGCACGGACGGCTCCCCCGCTCCCGCGCCGCGGCGGACGGGGCGTCCCGGGCCGACGGCGGGTCGCTCGGACCTCGCGGAGGCGCAGCCCGCGCTCTTCTGAGCGCGGCGGCCGCCGCGCTCAGGCGAAGGCGTCCTCCAGCTGCGCCAGCACGGCGTCCACGATCGGCCGGTCGGCGGGGATCCACGGGTGGGCGTGGAGGTCCTCGGCGGTCAGGGGCGTCCACGCGAGCCGGTCATGGTCCTGCAGGGCCGCCGGTTCGGCCGATCCCTGCTCGAGGACGCCGTAGAACACGCGCATCCGGGCGCCGTCGGCCAGCTTCCATCCGATCGTCTCCGGAGCCGCCACCTCCGCGCCCAGCCGCACGCGCGCGCCGAGCTCCTCCCGGATCTCGCGCAGCAGC
This sequence comes from Micrococcus antarcticus, assembly GCF_044872765.1. Taxonomy (NCBI): domain Bacteria; kingdom Bacillati; phylum Actinomycetota; class Actinomycetes; order Micrococcales; family Micrococcaceae; genus Micrococcus; species Micrococcus antarcticus. The sequence goes on from NZ_CP085253.1 coordinate 813,166, forward strand.
GCCTCGCGGTCCGACTCCCCCGGCTCGACCTTGCCGCCCGGGAACTCCCACAGCCCGGCCAGGGACGCGGGGGCGCTGCGGCGGGCCGCCAGGAGGACACGCGGGGCCGCGGCGTCGTCGAGGAGGGCGACACCCACCACCGTCCGCCTCGCCGGCGGGGGCGGCACGGTGGGCGTGGCGTGCGATGTGTCGGAGGTCATGTGGCCACCCTAGCCAGCGGCGGCGACCCGCCCGGTGCACTCCGTAGGCTTGAGCGGTGCTGACCCCCTCTCCCGACTCTCCCACCCCCTCCGGGCCTGACGCCCTCGTGCGGCGCCGCCCCGCCCGCCTGCTCCCCGCGATCCTGGCGCTCGCCCTCGGCAGCTTCGCGATCGGCACCACCGAGTTCGCGATGATGGGGCTCCTGCCGCAGGCGGTCGACGACCTCGGCGTGGGATTGGAGACCGGCGGCGTGCTCATCTCCATGTACGCCCTCGGTGTGGTCGTGGGCGCCCCCGTCCTCGCCGCCGCGTGCGCGCGCATGGACCGCCGGCTCACGAGCATGCTGCTCATGGCCCTCTTCGCGATCGGCCACGCGGCCTCCCTGCTGGCCCCGGACGTCACCACCATGATGCTCGCGCGCTTCGTCTCGGGCCTGCCCCACGGTGCGTTCTTCTCCGCCGCCGCCCTCGCGGCCGCGGACCTCGCCGGCCCCGCCCGGCGCGGCCAGGCGATCGCGTGGGTCATGGCGGGGCTCTCGGTGGCCAACGTGATCGGGGTGCCCCTGGCCACGGCCGTGGGCCAGGCGTCCGGCTGGCGCTGGATGTTCGTGATCGTGGCGATCTGCGCCGTCGGCTGCATCGCGGCGACCGCATTCCTCGTACCTCCGGTGCCCGCCCCGCCGGGCTCGTCCGTGGCGAACGAGGTCCGTGGCCTCGCCTCCCCGCGGCTGTGGGCGACCGTCGCCGTCGGGGTGATCGGGTTCGCGGGGATGTTCGCCCTCTACACCTACATCACGCCGCTCCTGACCCGGGTTGCGGGGCTGGATCCGCGGTGGGTCCCCGCCGTCCTGGCGCTCTACGGCGTGGGCATGGTGGTCGGGACGCTCGTGGGCGGCGCCCTCACCGACCGCGACCCCGTGCTGACCCTGCGCGTGAGCTTCGCGGCGAGCGCGGTGGCGCTGCTCGGTGTCGGCCTCACCGCCTCGTGGCTGCCCGTCATGATCGTGTTCCTCTTCCTGGTGGCGGTGACCGGCTCCGGCATCGCCCCGGCCCTCCAGGTGCTGCTGGTGGACTCCGCGCCGTCCGCCCCGCAGCTGGCCGGGTCCCTCAATCACTCCGCGCTGAACATGGCCAACGCGATGGGCGCCTGGGTGGGGGCGACGGCGATCGGCGCGGGGGCATCCCTGCAGGTCCCGCCCACGATCGGCGCGGGGATCGCGGCGCTCGGACTGGCACTTTCCCTGATCCTGGTGAGCCGCAGACGGATTTCCGCGTCGGGAAAATGAGAGTCGGGTCACCGCATTGATCGGTTGTCAGCGGGTGACATACCCCCATAGGGGTTGATACAGTCGCAGGCGTAACGGCGTCACACAAGTGCACGTCCCACCATCGAAAGGTCTTCATCATGGGCTTCATTGCTTGGATCATCCTCGGCCTCATCGCCGGCGCCATCGCCCGCATGATCCTCCCCGGCTCGCAGGGCTCGGGCTGGATCGGCGCGCTCATCACCGGCGTCCTCGGCGCTCTCCTCGGCGGCTGGATCGGCCAGCTCCTGGGCTTCAACCCCAACCAGGAGTTCTTCTCCCTGACCACCTGGATCTTCGCGATCCTTGGCGGCGTCATCGTTGCAGCCATCTGGCAGGCCGTCGCCGGCCGCATGGGCCGCGGCACCCGCGTCTGATCCTCGCGATCTGACACGCACCGCCTGAAAGGGGCGGGGGACCGGACACCCGGTCTCCCGCCCCTTTCGCATGCCCGCATCGCGGGCCTCCCGCGTCCGGCGGGCCCCGGGGTCAGGCCCCGTCGGCCCGGGCGTCTCCGTCGCGCGGAGCCGCCATCGCGGAGGCGTAGAGGCACACCGTGGCGGCCGTGCCCACGTTCAGGGACTCGGCCGCCCCGTACAGCGGCACCGCCACGCGACGGTCGGCCCGGGACATCTCCTCGTCGTCCAGGCCCTGGGCCTCGTTGCCGAACAGCCACGCCGTGGGCCCGCCCGTGATGTCACGGGGCAGCGTGTCCAGGCGGTCCGGCGCATAGCCGTCGGCCGCCCACACCTGCAGGCCCGCGGCCCGCGCCCGCTCCGCCGCCTCTCCCACCGGCACGCCGACCGCCAACGGCACGTGGAAGAGCGATCCCGCGGTGGACCGCACCACCTTCGGGTTGAAGGGGTCCACGGAGCCCGGGGTGAGGACCACGGCGTCCGCGCCCGCGGCGTCCGCGGCCCGCAGGACGGTCCCCGCGTTGCCGGGGTCCTGCACCCGGCAGAGCACCGCGGCCAGGCGGGCGCCCTCCAGCACGGCCGACGCCGAGCGCTCCTCGGGGATCCGGGCCACCGCCACGATCCCCTGTGCCGTCACCGCATCCGACATCGCGCCGAGCACCTCGGCCGTGGCCGTGCGCACGGGCACGTCGGTCAGGCGCCCCACCAGTGCGGCAAGGTCCGGGTCGCGCTCGGCGAGCCCCTCCCCCACGAACACCTGCACCAGGACGTGGCCGGCGGGCCATTGCTCGACGGGCGCCGGCCCCTCGCCCAGGTGGGCGCGCAGGGCTTCGCGGCACCCCTGGGGGCCCTCCACGAGGAACGTGCCCGTGCGGCGTCGGGCGGAACGGGTGGCCAGTGCGGCGACGGCACGGACGCGGTCCGCCCGAGGATTGGCGAGCAGGGCGGCGTCCGGGGTCATGCGGGGGCTCCTTCGGGGTGGGGCAGGGGCGGGGACGCCGATGGGGGCGGGCCGGAATCGGCCCGCCCCCATCGGCGTGGTGCTCACGTTCGCGCGCGAACCGCGCGACGCGCGCTCCGTGTCGGCTCAGCGGCCGGCGGCCGGGGCGTTCACGTCCTCGGGCAGCGCGGCGCGCGCGGTCTTCACCAGGGCGGTGAAGGTGGCGGCGTCCGAGACGGCGATCTCGGCCAGCATGCGGCGGTCGACCTCGACGCCGGCCAGCTTCAGGCCCTGCATGAAGCGGTTGTAGGTCATGCCGTTGGCGCGGGCGGCCGCGTTGATGCGGGTGATCCACAGGCGGCGGAAGTCGCCCTTGCGCTTGTGACGGTGCTGGTAGTTGTAGGTGAACGAGTGGAGCAGCTGCTCCTTCGCCTTGCGGTACAGGCGAGACCGCTGACCGCGGTAGCCGGACGCGCGGTCCAGCATGGTCCGACGCTTCTTGTGGGCGTTCACTGCCCGCTTCACACGTGCCACGTGCGACTCCTATCTGTGATGCCCCGCCGGTGCGTCCGAGAGCACGTCGGCGGGAGGGTGCCCGGCACAGGGCCGGACGGGGGTGATCAGATGCCGAGCATCCGCTTGATGGTCTTGATGCTGCCCTTGGAGACGACCTTGTCGCCGGCGAGGCGGCGGGTCAGGCGCGAGGACTTGTGCTCCAGGTAGTGGCGGCGGTTGGCCTGCTGGCGCATGATCTTGCCGGAGCCGGTCACGCGGAAGCGCTTCTTGGCACCGCTGTGGGTCTTCATCTTCGGCATGGCTGCCGTTCTCCTTCGTTCTTCAGCTGCCGGACACGGGTGGTGCGGCAGTGCTGTGCTCACCCATCCCGTGCGGGATGGGCTGGACTGGGACGGCCCGAGGGCCGACGTCGACGCTCAGGCCCCCTTGGCGCCCGGCTTCGGCGCACCGCCACGCGGGACGCCGGGCTTGGGCGGGGTGGGCATCGGCCGAACGGCGCCCGGCTTGGGGGCACCGGGCTTCGGGGTCGCGACGGGCTTGGGGGCGGCGGCGGGCTTCGGCGCCGACGCCGGCTGGGTGACCGGTGCCGGGGCGCTCGGCTGGGCCGCGGGGCGCGGAGCGGACTCCGACGTCGGCGCGGCGCCGCGGCGCGGCTCGGCCGAGCGGGGCGCGGACTGCGGACGCGGAGCCGCCTGCGGGCGGGCGGGCCGCTCCTGGGCCGCCGGGCGCGCCTGCGGCGCGGGGGCCTTCACGGACTCGGAGGGCGCCTGCGACGCCGGGGCCTCGGGGGCCTCCACCGCAGGAGCCGACGGGGTGGTGCGCGGCTCGGCCGCGAGACGGCGCAGCTCCTCCGGGAACGCGTCGCCCACCGAGTTCGAGACGGGCGCGGCGTTCTCCTTGGCCTTCTTCTCCGCGGCGGCACGCGCCTCACGGGCGGCCTGGTCACGGCGCGAGCCGCCGTCGGCACGCTCGCGATGACCCTCGCCGGAGTCCTTGCGCTGCTCGGCGCGGGCCTCCGCCTTGGTCTTGTGCGGGCCGATGACCATGACCATGTTGCGACCGTCCTGGCGCGGCTGCGACTCGACGCTGCCCAGGTCCGCAACGTCCTCCGCGAACTTGTGCAGGAGCTTGATGCCGAGCTCCGGGCGCTGCTGCTCGCGGCCGCGGAACTGGATGATGGCCTTCACCTTGTCACCCTGGCCCAGGAACTTCTTGGCGTGGCCGGTCTTCGTCTCGTAGTCGTGCGTGTCGATCTTCAGGCGGAAGCGGACCTCCTTGAGGACCGTGTTCACCTGGTTCTTGCGCGATTCACGGGCCTTCACGGCGGCCTCGTACTTGTACTTGCCGAAGTCCATCAGCTTGCACACCGGAGGCTTGGCCGTGGGGGCCACCTCCACGAGGTCGAGGTCGGCCTCGGCCGCGAGCCGCAGTGCGTCCTCGATGCGGACGATGCCGGCCTGCTCGCCGTTCGGGCCGACGAGGCGGACTTCCGGAACGCGAATACGCTCGTTGATGCGGGGATCGCTGATGGCGCTACTCCTGTGTTGAGACGACGGGGTGGACTCCGCGCGGCGCGACAGGACGGGCCTCTGAAACCAGAGAAGGCCTCCCCTGCGGTGACGCAGACGGAGGCCTCGACGCGATCCCGACGGACGGGACCCTCGACAACGGGACGCGACGGGCGAGACGCGCCCGGCGGACCGATCGGTGACCCGGCAACTCGGCCCGGCGGTGCCGGACATGCTGCTGACGCGGGTGGGAGGAGGCCTCCACTTGTCCTCCCGGGGCTGGCGCCGCGGCACCGGGCCCGTGGGCCAGACTGCTGCGTGCACAGACCGGGAGTGGTCTGTGGGAAGCTTACCACCATGACCGATGAACGTCACCCCCAGGCCCCGCAGGACGCCGGCGCGCCGGCCGAGATCCGCGACATCCACGAGGTCCCCGCCGTGGAGGTCATCACCACCACGGCCGTGCACCTCATGACCGCCGCCGCCGTGAAGGTGGGACTCGCCGACAGCCCGGACGCGCGAGAGCTCATCGACCTCGACGAGGCCCGCAAGCTCATCACGGCCCTCGCCGGCCTCGTGGTGTCCGCCGCCCCCGAGATCGGCAGCCAGCACGCCGGCCCGCTCCGCGACGGCCTGCGCTCCCTGCAGCTCGCCTTCCGCGAGGCCTCCCCCTTCCCGGACGCGCCGGGCAAGGGCCCGGGCGAGAAGCTCACCGGCCCGGTCAACTGACCGCGCCCACCACAGACGGGCCGCCGCCTCCCTCGGAGGCGGCGGCCCGTCGTCGTCCCGGAGCCCGGGTCCGTGCCGGCTGACGCCTCAGCGGCGGTCCGCGCCGGCGGGCGTCCCATCGGAGGCGGGTGAGAGGTGCCGGGTGACCGGACCCGTGAACAGCGCGATGAGGGCGGCGCCGGAGAGCACCAGCAGCCCCGCCCCCAGCGGTGCGGCGCCCATGCTGATGAGCCACCACGAGAGCAGCACGGCGAACAGCTGCACCGCGGTGGTGGCGCCCCGACTCCAGGCACGCCCGCGCACCATGGCCACGGCGGCGGCGCCGACCCACACCCCGAGCAGCAGGTAGAGCACCGCGAGGAACACCTGGGCTCCGGACGGCAGGACGCCGCCGCCCACGTGGGCCAGGGCGTCCACGGCGAGCCACAGCAGGGCGATCGACTGGGCGGCGAGCACGCCCGCCACCAGCAGGACGGCCGCGGGCGGGCGGCGACGGGACGGGGCCATGGGGGACTCCCCTTCGGGTGGTCGAGACGACGATGGGCGGTCGGCAGCGGGGCGCGCGGCCGGCTCCACGCTACGCGCTCCCGGCCGCGGATGCCGCTCGCCGAGGTGACGAACGACTCACCCGCGCGGCCTGTGATCGTTGTCATTCACCTCTTGTTCACACTGGGGCCCCGTGCGAGGATTGTTCCCAATGCAATCGACGGGGGCCGAATCGCCAAGACTCGGTCCCCGTTCTGATGACCGGGTCGTGCACGCCCCGGGGCCCGGCCCAGAGCCCGTGGAGCCCCGAGCGCCCACTCCAGGCCGCGGCCACGACTCCCCGGGGACCCACGACGGACCCGGGACACTAGACAGAAAGCGAGCATCCCCATGGATTGGCGCAGCAAGGCCGCGTGTCTCGACAAGGACCCGGAGCTCTTCTTCCCGGTGGGCAACACCGGCCCGGCCCTCCTCCAGATCGAGGAGGCCAAGGCCGTGTGCCGCACGTGCGACGTGATCGACACGTGCCTCAAGTGGGCCATGGAGTCCGGCCAGGACTCCGGCGTCTGGGGCGGCATGAGCGAGGACGAGCGCCGGGCCATGAAGCGCCGGGCCGCCCGCGCGCGCCGCGCGTCCTGACCCGCCGACGCGGCGTCAGGACGCTGGCACCCGCACGCTGACGCGCGTGCCGCCGTCGGGGAGCCGCTCCCAGCGGATGGCGCCCCGCAGGTCCCCCTCCACCAGCGTCTGCACGATCCGCAGCCCGAGCCCCGACGACGTCGGCGCCGGCTGGAAGTCGCCCGCCTCCCCCTCGAGGGGAGCGCCTGTTCCGCCGTCCTCCACCGTGACCACCAGGACACGGCCCGAGGGCGTGTCCTCCTGACGCGCGCGCAGCGCGACGTGCCCCCCGCCCGGCCCGGTCCCATGCTCCACCGCGTTCGTGGCCAGCTCGTTGAGCACCAGGGCCAGCGGCGTGGCCACGTGCGTCGGGAGCTCGCCGAACTCCCCCGTCACCTCCGTGGCGAGCGGCCGGCCGTCGCCCGCCACCTCCACCGCGAGCCGGAACTGCCGCTGCAGGAGGCCGTCCACGGGGATGTGGCCGTCGATCTCCTCGCTGAGCGTCTGATGCACGAGCGCGATGGTGTCCACGCGTTGCATCGCCTGACGCAGTGCACGCCCGGCCTCAGTGGAGTCCATCCGCCTGGCCTGGATCCGCAGCAGCGAGCCCACGGTCTGCAGGTTGTTCTTCACGCGGTGGTGGATCTCGCGGATCGTGGCGTCCTTGCTCACGAGACGCTGCTCCTGACGGCGGAGCTCAGTGACGTCGCGGAGCATGAGGAGCGCGCCCGTCCAGCCGTCACCGCCACGCAGGGGGACACTGCGCACCGTCAGGGTGGCGCCGCCGGCCTGCACCTCGGTGCGCCCGGCCCGCCGGCCGCCGAGGATGGACCACGCGCCCTCCTCCACGGGACGCCGTGCCGCGGCGGTGCTCAGCAGGATGTCCGTGAGCGCACGCCCGAGCAGCGGTGCGGTCACGCCGAGGCGTCGCAGGGCCGAGACCGCGTTCGGGCTCGTGAAGCGCGCCCGCGAGTCCGCGCCCAGCACCACGAGCCCGTCGCCGACGCGCGGGGTTCCCCCGATCCAGAAGGCCGGCGGATCCTCCGGGTCGGGCCAGCGGCCATGCTGCATCATGTCGAGCAGCTGGTCCGCGGCTGCGCCGTAGTTCTCCTCGATCGCCGAGCGGGCGGGCCGGCTGTTCGGGTCCGCGTGGGCGCTCACCACGCCGATCACCCGTCCCTCGCGGACCACGGGCCACAGCCGCACCTGGAGGGTGCCGCCAGGGGCGACCACGGGCTCCACGCCCTCGCCCGGGGCGTCGGCCCGCCACACCCGGTCCACGAGGGCACGCAGGTCGGCGCGGACCCGAGAGCCGACGATGTCGCGCTGGAACAGCGTGGGGGCCGTGAAGGGACGCACCTGGGCCACGGCCACGTAGCCGCCGGCCGGCTCGGTGTGCGGCACGGGGTACCAGAGGACGAGGTCGGCGAGGCCGAGGTCGGCCACGAGCTGCCAGTCCCCCACGAGCATCTGCAGCCAGGAGCGCTCCTGCTCCCCCAGGTCGGGGTGCGAGTTCAGGGGGTCCGACGCGAGAGTGCTGACCATGGGACCAGCCTACGGCCGCTCCCCCGCCGCCCTGCGGCAGCCTCCTCCTCCGTGCCCGACCGCGTCGCCCGCCGCCGACGGCGCCCGTCCCCCGGCGGCACGGCCCCCTCCCTGCGCGCGAGGGACGCGACGGACCGGCGCAGGGGGCTGGACGGGGCCGCCTCAGCGAGCACCTGCCCGCCCAGCAGTGCACGGTCCGCGGCGCCCGGGTCCCACGGAAGGAACGCGGCCACGGGCACGGGAGGTCCGTAGCGCGCCCAGACCGAGCTCACCTGGGCCCGCGGCGACACCCCGGACGCCCCGGCCCGCGTGCGGTTCACCACCACGCCGACGCCCTCGGCGGTCACCGTGCGGCCGAGGGCCTCGACCCCTCGGATGAGGCGCGGGAGGCCCACGGCGTCCGCCGTCCCCACCGCCAGCACCCGGTCCGCGGCGCCGAGCGCGGCGAGCGTGGCGGCGTTGCGCTGTGGGGCGGGGACGTCGAAGGAGAGCTCCTCGTCCTCCTCGAGGCTGAAGCCCACGTCCACGACCACGCGGTCCCAGTGCTCGCGTGCCGCGCCCAGGATGCGCTCGACGGCCGAGCCTCGCACCTCCGGCCAGCGGTCCGGCCGGGACAGGCCCGTGAGCACGTCCATCTCCGCCCCGGCCACACGGACGCGCACGGCGGCCTCCACGAGATCGGCGGCCGTGATGCGCTCACGGTCCGCCCGTCGTGCTGCCCGGGACACGCCCGCCGTCTCGTCGGCCAGGCCCAGATGTGCGCCGACGGCCGGTCCGTAGGTGTCCAGGTCCACCAGGAGGGTGGCCAGCCCCGTGAGCGCCAGCTCGGCCGCCACGTTCACCGCGACGGTGGTGCGGCCCGGGGCGCCCGTGGGTCCCCAGACCACGACGACCCGACTCGGCCCCCGTCCCGAGGCACCGTCGCCCGGGCCGCCGTCGTCCGTCGCCGCCTTCGGCGCATCGTCCCCCACGTCCTCGGTCAGCACCGTGGGGGCCGCACCGCCGTCCGTCGTGGCGGCACCCTCGCCGGTGTCCGGCGCGGGGCCGCCCCACACCTCGGAGAACGCGGAGTCCGGCACGGGCTGCCCTGCGAGATCCCAGCGCGCCGTGGGATCGACGCCCACCGGGAGGGATCCGGTGTCGACCTCCACGGTGCCGGGGACGGCGTCCACGGAGTCCACGAGGGCCTCCACTCCATCCGGCTCCTCCTCGGCCAGGCCGGCCGTGGGCTGCACCCCCAGTGCGGCGGCGCGCGCCGCGTCCTGGATCGCGCGGGCCAGCTCGAGGGGCGCGGCGTCGGCGCGCAGGCACGGCACGCCGAGCTCGCGGAGGCGGACCCGCTCGGAGCGGATGTCGCTCAGGGCCACGATGCCCACGGGCCGCGGGGCCGCCTCGAGCTCGTCCAGGAACGCGCGGGTCAGCTCGTCCGATCCACCGGCCACCAGCACGGCGTCCACCATGCCGGAGCGTGCGGCCGCGATCAGCTCGGCGAGGTCGGCGGCGCGACGCAGGACCGTGACCTCCCTCTGACTGCGTTCGAGGACCCCGATGAGGTCCGTGCCGGGCGCCACGGTGACGGCCAGGGAGATCCGCACGGTCAGGCCGCCCCGAGGGCGGGGACCACCGTGATGCGGGCGTCCGTGACCTTCGCGTCGAGCAGGCGAGGCAGCACGTCCTCGTCCACCATGAGCTGCACGCGTGCGGCGGGTCCTCCCCCCAGGGCGCCCTGGTCCTCGGCGAGCTCGATGATCTCGATCCCCTCCGCGAGCCGCTGCGGGTCCGCGTGACCGCGGCCGCCCTCCACCGGCGCGGCGACCCACACGTCCACCCGGTCACCGACCCCGACGCCGTCCGGCAGCGGCTCGTCGAGCTCCACCCCGACGGGCCGGCGACGCTGGGGGTCGACCTCTCCGAGCAGGCGCAGCGGCACCAGCTCGCCCGCCCGCACGGTCCCCGACGCCACGCGGCCCGCGGGCGGCGGCCCGTCCGCGCGCAGGTAGAGGTGCCCGGCGTCGCCGAGGTTGGCCTCCGCGGGCGCGAACTGCTCCGCCTCGACGGGGGCTCCGGGGACGATGTCCCGCGTGGCCGCCCAGTACGACTGGGTGCGCTGGGATGCGGAGACCAGGGCGACGACCCCCGCGACCGAGGCGAGCACCAGCACGAGCCCGACGATCAGACGCGGATCCCGCCACCGCGGACGACGCAGCCGCGTGCCCTCGGCCGGCGCGTTGACGTGCATGGACACGGTGGGTCCCCCTTCAGGACGGGCCCGGCGAGGGGCCGCGCGGGCCTGAGCACCCCGTCGGTGCCTCCCCCGCTCCGCGCTGGCACCAGGGTATCCACCGACGGCGCGGGATCCCATGCCTGGCGCCTGGGTGTGGAAAAGTGTCCGGAGCCGTCCCGGTCACGATTCAATGGGGGACGACGACGCGGTCGCGACCCCGACCGCGTCCGCCCGCCTCGGAGCTCCGGGGCGACGACCCGTGGAGGAGCATCGTGCAGCGCTTTCTGACCCTGACGGACGTGGCCGAGGTCCTCAACGTCTCGGCCGGGCAGGCTCGCGCGCTCGTGCGCAGCGGAGAGCTCCAGGCCATCCAGGTCGGAGGCCGCGGCCAGTGGCGGATCGAGCAGTCCTGGCTGGACGAGTTCATCCAGCGCCAGATGGAGCGCACGCAGGCCCGCGTGCGGGAGTGGGCGGAGTCCGGGACGGACATGGACGCGGACGTGCGCTGAGCCGGCCCGTCGGTCCCGTCCTCACTCCAGCCCCTCCGCGCCCCGCACGAGCCCGACCGCGGAGAACGGCACCACGAGCACGCCCCGCACCGCTCCGCGGCGGCGCGCCTCGTCGCGGGCGTGGCGGGCGATGTCCAGGTGGTCCGCGCCGACCCGGTCCACCGTCCCCTCCACGATCACATCGCCCCGCAGGCCGACCACCGTGACGGCGGCACGCGAACGCGCCACGCCGCGCAGCACCGCCGCCAGCCCGATCTCACCGGCCACGCCGGCAGGCTCGGGGACCGCGGCGCCCAGCGACCCCTCGACGGCCGCCACCGCGGCCGTCCGCACGACGGCGGAGCCGCCTCCGGTCAGGTCGACGCCGAACCACGTCCGCCCCACGGTCCGCACCCGGACGTGGAGGGCCTGTCCCCCCACGAGGTGCACGCGGAGCTCCGCGCCGCGGGCGCCGCGGAGCCGGTCCGCCAGCGTGATCCCGGCCCACTCCGCGCGCGTGAGCTCGGCGGCCTCGGCCACCGTGCCCTGCCACCCGAGGTCTGCCCAGCGCGCCTCGATGTCCTCGAACAGTCCGTCCCACCGCATGCCGCCAGCCTAGGGGTGCGGCAGCGGCGGGATGAGGTGCGCCGTCCGTCCGACGTCGCCGCGTCACCGAATGACAGCAAACGACATCAAAGGACACCATTGACAATCGAACGGGACCAGGTTTGACTGTGGATCGTCAAGCGACACCGGCCACGGGGCCGGCACCGCACCAGGCCTGGAGGGGACCATGCCGCACATCCTTGACCATCACGCCGCCCACACAGCGGGGTCCGCGACGCGCACCGACGTGGCGGGGACCGTCCTGCTGACCCTCTCGGGGCCCGTCCTGCTCCTCTCGGCCGCCACGTTGACGGCGGCCGCTCCGCGCGGCCCCGGCCCTCAGCTGACGCACGCCCTCGGCCTCGCGGCCGGGGGCGCCGGTGCCTTCCTCCTCCTGTGGTGGTGTCTCGGCGCGCTCGGCATCGCCCTCATGGCGTTCGGTGAGCACGCGGGCCACCGCGGGCTCACCCGGATCGGCTCCCGCATGGCCCCCGCCGTGATGCGGCGGGCGGCCTGCGCCGTCCTGGGGCTCCACCTCATCGGTGCCCCCGCCGCCTGGGCCGCACCCGCGCCGGCCCCCGCCACGGCGGCGGCGCTCGCCGATGCGTCGTGGACAGCCGCTCCGAGCCCCACACCTCGAATCGGCACGGTCCCCGGACCGCTGCCCGACGCTGGCTGGATGCCGCGCTCCCCCACCCCTGCCCCGCCCGGCTCCGCGGACCGGCCGACGCAGGATCGGCCCACGGTGACCGTGCGGTCCGGGGACTGCCTGTGGGACATCGCCGAGGAGGAGCTCGGCCCGGACGCGACGCTGCGCGAGGTCGACCTGCGCTGGCGCGAGTGGTACCGGGCCAATCGGGCGGTCATCGGCGAGGACCCCCACCTGATCCTGCCGGGCACCGTGCTGGTGGCCCCGGTCTTCTCCCCCCATGTCCCCGAGGCCGGCGGAGCCCGCAGATGACACGCGCGGTCCACTCCGACCCCGGCACCCGCCTCGACCATTCCGCCCGCCGTCCCCCTGCCCTCAGCCTCCCGGAGGATCCCATGACCGCTCTCGCCGCCGCCCACCCGCCCGTCGCCATGTCCCGCCCGTCGTCCGCACCACCCGTCCGAGGGCAGGGCCGCCCTGGCCAGGAGAGCCTGCTGCACGGCCCTGCCCGCCGGCCCTCCGCACTGCCTGGCACGGAGGAGCTGGTGCGGCGGGCCGCCGCGGAGCAGGGACGCGAGGAGCTGCGTCGCGCCAGGTCGCTCGTCGCAGTCGTCGCCGTCGCGTGCGTCGAGGTGGAGGCGGGTCGGCGTCCGCTGCGCGACCTCGCCGGCTGGCTCTCCCCGGAGGTCTACGACAAGGTCGCACGGCGGCTGGAGCTGCTCGCCTCGTCACCGGCGACGCGCGGCACCGGCACGCCGCCGCCCCGACCGGTGGGCGCACGGGTGTGCGAGGTCGCCCCCGGCCGGATCGAGGCCAGCGCCACGGTGTTCACCGACGGGCGCGCCCGGGCCTTCGCCCTTCGTCTCGAGCGCCGTCTCAGCCGGTGGAAGGTGACCACGGTCGAGATGGGCTGACGCCGGCCCGCCTCGTCAGTCGCGGCGTTCGCGTCGCTGGGCGGCGCGGCGGGACCGGCGGTTCGTGCCGGCCTCCACAGTGGCCCCGGACTCCGTGGTCACCTGGGTGGCCGTGGCCGTGCCGTCCTCCGAGGGGCCACTCAGGCGCAGCTGCGCGGGCTGCCGCGGGGCGTCCACGCCCTCCACGCTGATCTGCGGCGTCATGGTGGCCGCGCGGGCGTCCTTGATCCCCGGCAGGCTCGTCGGGGCCGGGGCGGCGGAGATCTGCGCCTGGAAGAGGGTGCGGACGGACTCCTCGCGGATCGCGGCGAGCATCGCCTGGAACAGGGTGTAGCCCTCGCGCTGGTACTCCACCAGCGGCTCTCGCTGGGCCATCGCGCGCAGGCCGATGCCCTCCTTGAGGTAGTCCATCTCGTAGAGGTGCTCCTGCCACTTGCGCCCGATCACGGAGAGCACGACGCGCCGCTCGGCCTCGCGCAGCGCCTCGGAGCCCACCTGCGCCTCGCGATCCTCGTAGGCCAGCAGGGCGTCGGAGACCAGCTCGCGGCGCAGGGTCGTGGCCTTGAGGCGGCCCCGTCCGCCGGTCTCGGTGAGCACGTCCTCCGGACTGATGCCCACCGGGTAGAGCTGGGCGAGGTCCGCCCACAGGGCGTCCAGGTCCCACTCCGTGGGGTGGCCGTGCTGGGTGGCGGCGTCCACGATGCCGCCGACGGCGTCCTCCACGAACTGGCGCACCCGCGCCGCGAGGTCCTCACCCTCGAGGATGGAGCGGCGGTCCGCGTAGATGGCCTCGCGCTGGCGGTTCATCACGTCGTCGTACTTGAGGACGTTCTTGCGCTGCTCCGCGTTGCGGCCCTCCACCTGGGTCTGCGCGTTCTGGATGGCCGCGGAGACCATCTTGAACTCGAGGGCCATGTCGTCCGGGATGGAGGAGCTGTTCATGATCCGCTGCGCCGCGCCCGGGTTGAAGTTGCGCATCAGCTCGTCCGTCAGGGACAGGTAGAAGCGGGACTCGCCCGGGTCGCCCTGGCGGCCGGAGCGCCCGCGCAGCTGGTTGTCGATGCGGCGGGAGTCGTGGCGCTCGGTCCCGAGCACGTAGAGGCCCCCGGCCTCGATCACGGCGTCGTGGTCCTCCCGGACGGCCGCCGTCGCCTCCTCGAGCACGGCGGGCCAGCGGGCCTCGTACTCCTCCGGATGCTCAGTGGCGTCGAGGCCGAGCTCCTGCATGCGGGCCACGGCCGCGAACTCGGCGTTGCCGCCGAGCATGATGTCGGTGCCGCGGCCGGCCATGTTGGTGGCCACGGTGACCGCGCCCGGGCGGCCGGCCTGCGCGACGATCGCGGCCTCGCGCGCGTGGTTCTTCGCGTTGAGCACCTCATGGCGGATGCCCTCCTTGGCCAGGAGCGTGGAGAGGTACTCGGACTTCTCCACGGACGTGGTGCCCACGAGCACGGGCTGCCGGGCGGCGTGGCGGTCGACGATGTCCTTGACGACGGCGTCGAACTTGACCTTCTCGTTCTTGTACACGAGATCGTTGCGGTCAACGCGCTGCTTCGGCCTGTTCGGGGGGATCACCACGACGCCCAGGCCGTAGGTGGACGTGAACTCGGCGGCCTCGGTCTCCGCGGTGCCGGTCATGCCGGAGAGCTTGTCGTAGCCGCGGAAGTAGTTCTGCAGCGTCACGGTGGCCAGCGTCTGGTTCTCTGGCTTGACCTCCACGCCCTCCTTGGCCTCGATCGCCTGGTGGACGCCCTCGTTGTAGCGCCGGCCCGCGAGCACGCGGCCGGTGTGCTCGTCCACGATCTGGACCTCGCCGTCCAGCACCACATAGTCCTTGTCCCGCTTGAACAGCTCCTTGGCCTTCACGGCGTTGTTCAGGAACTGGATGAGGGTGGTGTTCTGGGACTCGTAGAGGTTCACGATGCCGAGGTGGTCTTCCACGGCCTCGATGCCCGGCTCGAGGATGCCCACCGTCTTCTTCTTGTGGTCCACCTCGTAGTGGGTGCCCTCCTCGAGGCGCCGCACCACGCGGGCGAACTCCGCGTACCACCGGTTGGCCTCGCCCTGGGCGGGCCCGGAGATGATCAGCGGCGTGCGGGCCTCGTCGATGAGGATCGAGTCCACCTCGTCCACGATCGCGTAGTGGTGGCCGCGCTGGACCAGCTCGTCGAGGGACCAGGCCATGTTGTCCCGCAGGTAGTCGAACCCGAACTCGTTGTTCGTGCCGTACGTGATGTCCGCGTTGTACTGCGCGCGGCGCGTGGCCGGGTCCTGGCCGGAGAGGATCACGCCGGTCTCCATGCCGAGGAAGCGGAACACGCGGCCCATGAGGTCCGCCTGGTAGGACGCCAGGAAGTCGTTCACGGTGATGACGTGGACGCCCTTGCCGGTCAGGGCGTTCAGGAAGGCCGGCGCGGTGGCCACGAGGGTCTTGCCCTCGCCGGTCTTCATCTCCGCGATGTTGCCGCGGTGCAGGGCGACGCCGCCGAGGAGCTGCACGTCGTAGTGCCGCTGGCCGAGGGTGCGTCCCGAGGCCTCCCGGACGGCGGCGAACGCCTCCGGCAGCAGCAGGTCCAGGGACTCGCCGTCCGCGTGCCGCGCCTTGAGCGCGTCCGTCTCGGCGCGGAGCTCGGCATCGCTGAGCGCTCGGAAGTCCTCCTCGAGCAGGTTCACGGCGTCCACCGTCCCCCTCATGCGCGAGAGCACACGGTTGTCGGAGATCTTCAGGACGCGGTCGATGATCGAAGGCACTGGTTCCTCTGCTCCCTAGCGGTGTGGCCGAGCACGCGGGGAGCGCACCCTCGGCCGGCCGATGCGCGGTCTTCTGCGACAGTCTACGGTCCGAGCCCGGACGCGCCGCGGCGCCCGCTCGGTGGCGCGGGTGCCGCGGCGCACGGGGCAGTCCGCGGAGCACCCCGGCGACGACGTGCCTGCCGCCGGGGTGCCCGTGCTCAGTCGGCGGAGGCCTGGTACTCCCGCTCCTGGACCCTCTGGCCGGCCACGTGGTCGGCCGGCAGGGACTCGTCGAGGCGGATGACGCCGTAGCTCCACCCGCGGCGGCGGTAGACCACGGAGGGGACGCCGGTCTCCGCGTTCTGGAAGAGGTAGAAGTCGTGGCCCACCAGCTCCATGGCGTCCACCGCCTCGTCCACGCCCATCGGGGTGGCGGGGAACGCCTTCTCGCGGATCCGCACGGGCGTGCCGGGCTGGGGCTCGCCGTCGTCGGCGGCGTCCTCGCCGGCGGTCGGAAGGTCCGCTCCGGTCGCGGGCAGCGGCGGGACGAAGGCCACCTCCCCGGCACCGCGGGAGGACGCCGCGCCGCGGCCCGTCCGGCGGTCCTTGCGACGGTCACGCAGGCGGCGCAGGCGCTCGGCGAGTCGCCCGCAGGCCAGGTCAAAGGCGGCCAGCTTGTCGTCCGCCGAGGACTCGGCCCGGATCACGTCCCGCGGCCCGCGCACGGTGAGCTCCACGGTCACGGACTCCTCGGAGTGTCGGTGGTGCGAGCATTTGGTGACCTTCACCTCGAGCTGGGTGGCGTCGCCGGCCAGCGGCTCCAGCCGTGCCGCTCGCTCCGCCACATGCTCGCGGAACCCGTCCGTGAGCTTGAGGTCGTGGGCGATGTAGCTGACATCCATGGTCATGGCGTCCTCCTGGTCCGACGGTCACAGACGCCCCGCCGCGCAGAAGGGGTGGACGACCTCTCGGACCGCCTCCCGACCCTGCAGGTCGGCGACCGGTCAGAGGGGAGACCTCCTTCCAGCCGCCGGCGGGACGGGAACCGGGGAACCGGTTCCGTGCCCGCCACCCTACGCCGCGGGGCTCCCGCATTCCAGTGGTTTCGTGACGCGCCTCACGGTCCAGGTCTCGTCGTGGTCCCCCGCCGCCCCGGCTCCACCCCGGCCACCACCACCGCCCCCACGGGCCGGGCGCCGGCCTCCCACGCGGCCGCGGCGAGCGCCCTGAGGGTGGCTCCGGTGGTGACCACGTCGTCCACCAGGAGCACCGGCGTCCCCGCGGGCACGCGACCGGGCATCGGCCGCCAGCGGCGGGAACGGCGGCGGCGCTGCGTGGCGCCGGATCCCGCATGCTGCGGCGCACCGCCCGCCCAGCTCGGCATGGCCGCGACCGCGCCCCGGGGCGCCATGACGAGGTCGGAGCGCACCCACTCCGGCGGGAGACCACGGGCGAGCTCCGCCACCGGGTCGTAGCCGCGCCGGCGGAATCCGGCCGCGCTGCCCGGCACGGGGAGGAGGAGGGCGGCAGCGGCGTCCGGCACGCCGGGGTCGCACCGCAGGGCCGCCGCGGCCAGGGCGAGGGCCTCCCCCAGCGGCGCACGCAGGTGCAGGGCGTGGTGGTCCTTGAAGGCCAGGAGCGCGGTGGACAACGGCGGCTCGTACACCCCGGCGGCCATCACGGGCAGGGGTGCGCCGCCGGGGCCGAGCGGGAGCGCCAGCGCCCCCTCCTCCACGCGCCGCGGCCGTGCGAGCGCCGCCTCCAGGTCACGGCGGCACACCGGGCACAGCCGGGTGGCCGGCTCCCCGCACACGACGCACTCCGCGGGCAGGACCAGGTCCACCAGCCCCTCGACGATCGCGCCGACTCCTCCGGCACCGCCCCCGTGCCGGCTCTCACTCCCCCGCATGGGACCAGGCAAGCACCGCCGTGGACGGCCCGCCCCCGCGCGTGCCCCCGCTGGGGACGAGGGCGCCCCCGGTGACTCCTGTGCAGGGGCCTCGCGGCTCAGCCGGGGAAGGCCAGATCGCGCACGGGCCGGCTGAGCTCCTGTGCCCGCCACGAGGACCCGACCAGCATGAACACGGTGTCCTGCGTCTCGGCGTACAGTGTGCCGCGGTCCCCGGCCGAGACGCCGGTGAGCCCGGAGAGCGGGTTGAGCTGACGCGTCGTGCCGGCGAGGTCGATGATCTCCGGGGTCACCCGGTCGTCCTCGTCCCTGGCTGTCGCGCTGGCGATCAGGCTGGTGTCCCCCACCCACTCCACCAGGTCCGGATCCTCCTGGCTCGGCAGCAGCAGCGGCTCGGTCAGGGAGGCGGGCACGCCGTCGGAGCCTCGCACGACGCCGGCCACCCGCACGGTGCGCCGCTCGCCGTCGTCCACCACGAGCGCGGCCCGGGCGCCGCCGCGGGAGATCCGCAGGGCGACGATGCGCTCGCCGTCCTCCAGCCACGGGGCGGTGACCACGCGCCCGGAGCCGTCTCCTCCGGGCTCGAGGGGGCTCGCCTGGATCCGCGCGGACCCGCCGGCGTCGACCGTCCAGGCCCAGCCGAGCGCGTCGATGCTCGGCGGGGTCAGGCCGGTGCCCCTCACGGCCTGCTCCAGCCTGCCCTCCGCGGTGGCGAGGTAGAGGGAGGTCCGGTCCTGAGTGAGGAACGCGAACCGGGTGCGGTCACGGCTCATCGCGGGGACCGCGGGGTGCAGGTCGGCGACGTTCGGGACCCCGCCCACGGGCGTCACGCTCAGACCCTGGAAGAACGCGAGTCCGCCGGTGGAGGGGGCGACGCCCACCTGCACCGACTCGGCGGGCGGGTCGACCTGGACCGGGACGGGGGTGGCGTCGCCGCCGCTCGAGGCCAGGGGGGCGCCCTCCACCGAGACCTCCACCCGGTTCACGGAGGCCAGGCCCGTGAGCGTGAGCCGCAGCTGCTCCTCCATGCGGTAGCGCGCCTCCGCGTCGGCGCCCTCGACGGCGGCGTCCACGAGGTCCACGCGGGCCACGCCGGCTTCGTCCACGGGGACCGCGGGGTGGGTCAGGTCGGTCCCGGAGCGCACGGGGAACGCGGACACCGTGGCCCCCGTGAGGTAGGGCGCGGGGCCGTGGAGCAGCGCGCGCGTCGCGGCCGTCACCGTGGTCCCGCGATTGACGAACCACCGCACGTCCGCGACGGCGTAGGTCATGGTCTGGTCGAAGAACACCAGGTCGTGCGGAGCGTAGACCTGGGTGAACTGGGAGAGGGAGAGCAGTGTGCCGTCGTCGACCGCCGAGATCCGCGGGCCCTGCTCGGTCTCGTCGAGGGTGATCTCCCAGGCGCGAGTGCTGCCGGGCGGGGCCATGGTGCGCAGCCCGTACTCGTCCACCTCGGAGTCCACCTCCACCTGGATCTGGTAGGAGTCCTCGGCCACCCGCGTGATGGTGGGCTGCGCCGAGTAGACGACCGTGCGCTGGGCCGGGTTCCACTGCTGCGTGGCGGGACCGGTGAGGTACTCGCGGGCGATCTCGTAGTCGTCCTGCGGGCTCGTGCCCGCCAGGATGAACCCGCGGATCACCTCCTCGGCGTCCGCCCCGTCGGCGGGGCCGGGCGGACGGAACTGCGGGGTGTCGGCGGAGGCACGGTTGTCCGCGAGGGGCTCTCCGGTGCGCACCGGGGAGGACTGGGGGATCTGCGTGCAGCCCGCCAGCACCAGGCAGGCCGCGAGGGTCGCGGACAGGGCGGCCGTGCGCCGCCCGCGGGAGGTGGGCGGGCGGAGCGGGGCTCGGCGGCGCGGCTCGGCTCGATGTGGATCGCTCACGATTCCTCCTCGGACAGGGGCGGGGCGGGGATCGGGTGGGATCCGGCCCCTGAGGGGTCGCCCCCCGGACTCCGGCCGTCCGCGGCCGCCGCGGCGATCACGGCGTTCCAGCGCGTCTCGGGCAGCGGGCGGTCCAGGTCGTCGGCGCGCCGCCGGCCGGACTCGGAGTACTGGGGCGGGGTGCTCATCGCGGCGCGCACGAGCGGCTCGGGCGCCTCCATCCCGGCCGGGGTGGCGGACCGCCGGCGGGGCAGGGAGAGCATGAAGCATGATCCCACGCCCAGCTCGCCCCACGCCTCGAGGCGGCCGCCGTGCAGCCGGGTGTCCTCCGTCGCGATGGAGAGGCCCAGACCGGAGCCGCCCGTCGTGCGCTTGCGCGACGGGTCGGCCCGCCAGAAGCGGTCGAACACGCGCTGGACCTGCTCGGGGCTCATCCCGACGCCGTGGTCCACGACCGCCACCGTGACCACCTTGACGTCGGCGCCCACCACGACGTCGACGGGCGCGCCGTCCGCGTGCTCGATCGCGTTGTTGACGAGGTTGCGCAGGATCCGCTCGATGCGTCGAGGGTCCACCTGGGCCTCGAAGGTCTGCCCCTCCGCCCGGCCGAGCGGCACGAGGTAGACGGGCACCTCCGCCTGCTCGGCGAGGGGCTGGGCGGTGAGCACCACGTCACGCGCCAGCTCCAGCAGATCGGTGCGCTCGAGCGCGAGCGAGGCCGCGCCGGCGTCGAAGCGGGTGATCTCCAGCAGGTCCGCGAGCATGGCCTGGAAGCGGTCCACCTGGTGGTGCAGCAGCTCGGTGGAGCGTCGGTTCACGGGGTCGAAGTCCTCGCGGGAGCCGTAGAGCACGTCGGCGGCCATCCGCACCGTGGTGAGCGGGGTGCGCAGCTCGTGAGAGACGTCGGAGACGAACCGCTGCTGCATCTGGGAGAGCTGGGCCAGCTGGGTGATCTGATCCTGGATGCTGTCCGCCATCCGGTTGAACGAGGTCCCCAGACGCGCCAGCTCGTCCTCGCCGCGCACGGGCATCCGCACGGCCAGGTTCCCGCCGGAGATCGCCTCGGCGGCGCTGGCGGCCTCCTGGACCGGGCGGACGAGACGGCCCGCCGCCCACGTGGACAGCACCACGTTGAGGACGATGAAGCCCGCGCCGAACACGAGCAGGACCCGCAGCACGGAGTCGAGGGACTCCTGGACGTCGGAGAGGTCGTAGACGAGGTACAGCGCGTAGCCGGCCCCCGGGGGCAGCACCACCTGGGTGCCGAAGGCGAGCGCGGGCCGCGGGACGCCGGCGGCGTCGGGCAGGGAGATGCTCGCGTCGTACACCCCGGGGCCCTGGGCCACGGCCCGTTGCAGGTCCTCCGGGATCACGGACGGATCGAACTGCGCGGAGGAGATGGTGCCGACATAGGCGGACTCGGACTCGGGCAGCGGCGTCAGGTGGAAGCGACGACGGATCGTGGTGCCCGTGTCCCCCTCGAGCGCACGCAGCGTCTGGCTCACGAGCGCGTCCGTGCTCTGGTCGTCCGAGGCGGTGGAGCCCGCGAAGGTCTCGTGCACCCGGCTCAGACCGCGCCGGGCCTCGGCCTCCACCTGCTGGTACCGGGACTGGAAGAGGGCCTGGGTGATCTGCTGCGTGAGGAACCCGGAGAGGGCCAGGCCGGCCACGAGTGTCAGCAGGGCGGCGAGCACAGCGCTGCGCAGCCGGAGGGACTGGGCCCAGCGGTGGCGCAGTGCCGTCCACGCGCGCGTCAGGACTGGCCCGCCTTGTACCCCACGCCGCGGACGGTCAGCACCACGGACGGGTTCTCGGGGTCACGCTCCACCTTCGAGCGCAGGCGCTGGACGTGGACGTTGACGAGGCGGGTGTCCGCCTGATGACGGTAGCCCCAGACCTCCTCGAGCAGCATCTCGCGCGTGAAGGCCTGACGCGGCTTGCGGGCCAGCGCCACGAGGAGGTCGAACTCAAGGGGCGTGAGCGAGAGGGCGGTGCCGCCGCGGGTGACCTGGTGGCCGGCCACGTCGATCTCCACGTCCCCGATGCGCAGCAGCTCCGCGGGGCGGGTCTCGCCCTCGCGCAGGCGCGCGCGCACCCGGGCCACGAGCTCGGCCGGCTTGAAGGGCTTGGGCACGTAGTCGTCCGCGCCGGACTCCAGCCCGCGGACCACGTCCGCGGTGTCGGACTTGGCCGTGAGCATCACGATCGGCACGTCCGACTCGGCGCGGATCAGCTTGCAGACCTCGATCCCGTCGATGCCGGGCAGCATGAGGTCCAGCAGCACGAGGTCCGGGCGCTCGGCGCGGAACGTCGGCAGAGCGGACGTGCCGTCGGCGGCGAACGCGGGCTCGAAGCCGTCGTTGGTCAGGACGATGCCGATCATCTCCGCGAGCGCCTCGTCGTCGTCCACCACCAGGATCTTGGCCCTGCTCATCGTTCCTCCTCGTCCGCTTCACGTCCGGGCGTCCCCGACACTTCGGATCGTAGCGCCCCGGGCGGACGCCGGGCGCCCTCGGCCGTCACCGCCGCCCGGAACGTCACCGATTCGTGACGACGGCCGACCCCGGTGGGAACCCTGCGCCGCCCGCGGACATGATGGGGCATGGACACCTCCTCGACTCCGCCGCTGACGGACCTCGGCGACGTCGCCCTCTGGGCCCTCGTGCGGGGCGACGACGCCGACGCCTTCGCCGCCGCCTTCGATCGCCATCAGGCGCGAGTGCACCGTCACGCCCGGCGCTGGACGGTCACGCCGCACGACGCCGACGACCTCGTGGCCGCCGTATTCCTGGAGGCATGGCGCCGCCGGGAGGACGTGAGCGTCGTGGACGGATCCGTCCTCCCCTGGCTCCTCGCCGCCGCCAACAACGTCCAGCGCAATCGTGCCCGCTCCGCCGTGCGCAGCAGCCGTGCCATGGAGCGCCTTCGCCGCCGCAGCGCGACGTCGGCCCCCGACCACGCGGACGACGTCGCCGAGCTCGTCGACGCCGAGCGGCGCGCCGACACCGTCCGGCGGGCGTTCGCGCGGCTCGACCCGATCGCCCAGGACGTCCTGACCCTCTGCGTGCTGGAGGACCACCCGATGGCCGCTGCGGCCGAGGTGCTCGGCTGTCCCGTCGGCACCGTGAAGTCACGGCTGAACCGGGCCCGGCGCAGCCTGCGCCGGGCCCTCGAGGACACCGCACCGGACGCCCCCGTCACCGCCCTCCCCTCGGTGCCGGCCGCCGGCCCCGTCCCTCCCCGCCGTTCCGACACGCCTCGCATCGTCACCCGCCCCGCGTCGCCCACCCTCACCGAGAGGACCGCCTCATGTCCGTGAGCACCCGTCACCAGCCCCCTGCCGACGCGCTCGGCCCCGCCCTCGACTCCGCACTGCTCGGCCGCGCAGACCGCTCCCCCTCCCCCGATCGGGTCGCGGCGCTGCGGGAGCGCATCCTGGAGGACGCCTCGTCCGAGGCGGTCCTCCCGGCCTCGGAGACCGACTCCTCGCGCCGTCCCCGCGCTCAGCGGTGGCTCGCCGCGGCCGCCGTCGGCGCCGTCGTCGTCACGGGCCTCGGCGTGGTGCCGGGTGCCGTCGCGGAGGCGGAGGCGAGCCAGGTCCTCACCGACACGGCCGCGGGGATCCGGTTCACCGACGACCTGGTCCCCGGGCCGGGCCAGTACATCCGAGTGGACTACCGCCACACCCAGAAGGCGATGTCGGGGCCGGGCGGAGTGCAGGATGCGCTCTCTTACGGCCGGGCCCGCTACCTCCCGGCCGACCCGGGCCGCGACGCCGTCGACGTGCCCGATCCGACGCTCGCGGCGGACGGCAGCGTGCTCTCCCAGGAGCCCTCGACCTCCTACCGGGCGGACGCGATGGGGCCGGGCAGCCTGCCGCAGAGGCTCGAGGTCGACAGCCTCGAGGAGGTGCCCCGGGATCCCGACCAGCTGATCCGGTTCTTCCGGGACCGGTATCACGGCGGCTCCGCCTCGAGGGACGCGAACCTGTTCGTGCAGCTGACCGACACGCTGCGCGAGCCCGGCCTCCCCGCCGACCTGCGTCGAGGCCTCGTCGCGGCCCTGGCCCAGGCACCCGGGGTCCGGGTGGAGGAGGCGGTCACGCTGTCCGATGGGCGCACGGGCGTCGGCGTGAGCCGCGCCGAAGTCCTGCGGATGGGGGCCATCGAGCAGATGGTGCTGGACCCGACCACGGGGCAGGTGATCGGCGAGCGCGATCTCGTCGGATTCGGCGTCGGGGAGTTCGGGACGACGGAGGTCGTCTCGGAGTCGACCACCCGGCTCTCGATCGTCGACGAGGCCCCGAGGGCCCAGGTGCACATCGACGACCACATGGGGCCGAACGGGGAGGACATCACCCACCTCCCCTGAACCCCGGGACACCCGACGTCTCAGCCGAGGAGCTCGCCGACCCGCGCGTTGAGCTCCTCGGCGTCGGTGCGCAGCCGGCGCAGCACGGCTGCGTCGTGCCGCCCGCCGACCGTCAGCGTCACGCGGCGCAGCAGGGCGGGGTCCATGCCCATCCGGTCCCACGTCCGGACGATCGTCGCGGGCCGCTCGGCGGTGCGCAGGGTGACGCGGCGGCCGGCGTCGGCCCAGCCCGCGACGACGCCCCACTCCTCAGGCGTGGAGCCCGGCCCCTCGAGCGCGCCCACGGGGAGCATGAGGGACACCGGCTGCCGCGTCGTCCCCGTCTCCGACGGGGGCGGCGCGTCCGGGAGCGCCTCGGCCGCGAGCGCAGCCAGCGCGGCATGGTCCGGCGCGCCGTCCTCGGACCCCACGCCCGCCCGGCCCGGAGCGAGCCACGCATCCTCGATCCCCCCGCGCGCCCTGAGCCCGGTGAACAGCTCGCGCCACACGTGCCGCGCCTCGTCTCGGGGCATCGAGCGCACGGTGCGGTATCCGCTCGCGGTGGGCAGGGCTCCGGCGAGCACCGCGGCGGCCCACGGCTCGTCCAGCACGACGCCGAGACGGCGCGCCCCGGTGGTCTCCCGCAGGCGCCCGAGCGCCTCGATGAGCCCTTCCCGGTAGGACTCGGCGACGTCGCGGCGTGCACCGGCGTCGATGAGCACGCGTTCACCGCCGGGCAGCCACAGCGCCCCGAGCAGACTCAGCGGCCCGCGCACGCGCACCGCGAGGCGCTCGGTGGAGACCCCCTCGGCGCCGGCCGTGTCTGCCCAGCGGTGGGCGTCCTCGCGCCAGAAGGACGCCGCCCGCCGCCGGTCCATGCCGGAGCCGACGACACCGGGCGGGCTCACCCGCCAGCCGTGGGGCTGCAGGTCCACGGGGAGCTCGTGCAGGAGGGCGGCCGAGCGTCCGACGTCGTCCGCGCCGGGGCCGCGGTCCGGCAGCTCGGGGAGCACGGGCCAGTGCTGGCCCTCGAGCTCCCCGTGGGTCGCGCGGTGGGCCTCCGCGGCATCGGTCCCGGACCACGGGGACCCGCCGAGGGCGCGCACCGACGTCGCCGACGGTGGCTCAGTGGCGACCGGCTCAGGCACGGGCCCCTCCGTCAGCATCACGGGCGGCGTCCTGCCGGACCACGGGGACCGTTCCGGTGCGGGGGCCGACGTCCTCGCCCGCCGCGATGGCGCGGTGGTGGCGGATGACCTCGGCGATGACGAAGTTCAGGAACTTCTGGGCGAACGCGGGCTCGAGCTCGGCGTCGTGGGCGAGTCGCTGGAGGCGCTCGATCTGCGCGGCCTCTCGTCCCGGATCCGAGGGAGGGAGGTCATGCTCGGCCTTCAGCCGGCCGACGCGCTGCGTGAACTTGAAGCGCTCGGCGAGGAGGTAGACGAGCGAGGCGTCGATGTTGTCGATGCTTCCGCGGATCGCGAAGAGCTCGTCGAGGACGGCCGGGTCGGTGGACGCGTCGAGGGAGCTGGCATGCGGGTCGTAGTCGGCGCTCATGACGGGAAGACTACGCACCCGCGGGAGCGGCGAGGCGGGCGTTGCGCGCGGCGTCGATGGTGGCCTGGCCGAGCACGCGCGTGCCCCGGTAGAGCACGGCGGACTGTCCGGGGGCGACCCCGCGCAGTGCCGCGGCGGGCTCGATCTCCCAACGGGGGGCGCCGTCGTCGCCGGCGGCCTGGCGGGCGCGGGCCGGGACGATCTCGCCGTGGGCGCGGAACTGCAGCTCGCAGTCGAACCAGTGCCCGGCGGCGGCCTCCGGCAGCGGCGACCCCGCCCACGTCGGGCGGATGCCGGTGATGCGGTCCACGTCCAGCAGGTCGCGGCCGCCGACCACCACCGTGTTGTCCTTCGGGCGCACCTCCAGGACGAAGCGGGGCCGGCCGTCGGCGGCCGGGCGGCCGATGGCCAGCCCCTTGCGCTGGCCCACGGTGTAGGCCTGGGCGCCGGCGTGGGTGCCGAGGCGCTCGCCGTCGGGGCCGACGATGGGGCCGGGCTCGAGCTCGATGCGCTCGGCGAGCCAGCCGCGCGTGTCCCCGTCAGGGATGAAGCAGATGTCGTGGGAGTCCGGCTTCTGGGCGACCGTGAGGCCGCGCTCGGCCGCCTCGGCGCGCACGAGCGCCTTGGACGGGGTGTCCGCCAGCGGGAAGAGGCAGTGGGCCACCTGGTCCGCGGTCAGCACGCCGAGGACATACGACTGGTCCTTCGCGTCGTCGGCGGCGCGGTGGAGCTCGAGCGCCCCGTCCGCGCCGGGGCGCACGGCGGCGTAGTGGCCCGTGCAGACGGCGTCGAAGCCGAGCTCGAGGGCACGCTCGAGCAGGGCCGCGAACTTGATCTTCTCGTTGCAGCGCAGGCACGGGTTGGGCGTGCGGCCCGCGGCGTACTCGGCCACGAAGTCGTCCACCACGTCCTCCTGGAACCGCTCGGAGAAGTCCCACGTGTAGAAGGGGATGCCGAGCCGCTCGCACGCACGCCACGCGTCCTGCGCGTCCTCGATGGTGCAGCAGCCCCGCGAGCCGGTCCGCAGCAGGCCCGGCATGCGAGACAGCGCCAGGTGCACCCCGACGACGTCGTGACCGGCGTCCACCGCCCGCGCGGCGGCCACGGCCGAGTCCACTCCCCCGGACATGGCGGCGAGGACCTTCATGGGGATGCCTTTCGACGGGGAGCAGGGCTGGA
Source organism: Micrococcus antarcticus (assembly GCF_044872765.1). Classification (NCBI taxonomy): domain Bacteria; kingdom Bacillati; phylum Actinomycetota; class Actinomycetes; order Micrococcales; family Micrococcaceae; genus Micrococcus; species Micrococcus antarcticus. Next base: position 839,920 of record NZ_CP085253.1, read on the forward strand.
CAGTCTACCGAGCCGGCCCCAAGACCGTGCATGGTCGCCGCCGCCCGATGGGTCCTCCTGCCGCGAAGGCGCGGGGGGGGGATCAGGAGCGCAGCCGCCAGCACCGCAGAGAGGCCCAACCCCCACCAGAAGAGCGTCCCGGCCGCTCGGTGACGACAGGCACGCCTCTGCACTCGACGCCGTCCCCGTCGGCATGTCCCCTCCATCTGCCGCGCGCTCACGCGACCCCAGGGCAGACGATCACCTCAGCGCCCCCAGGACGAGGGGCTTCATCGACTGCTCACCGTCCGGAAGGACGCAGCCGCCCCAGCGCCCCCACGAGCGCCGCCACGTCCTCCGCCGTGCTCGTGTGCCCCAGCGTGAACCGCTGCGTCGCCCGCGCATCCGCCTCGGTCCGCCCCGGCAGCGCGAGCACCACGTGGGACGGCTCGGCGACGCCGGCCGTGCACGCCGAGCCGGAGGACGTGTCCAGCCCGGCCATGTCGAAGCCGAACAGCAGCGCATCCGCGCTCTTCCCCGGCACGGTGACATGCACGTTCCCCGGCAGCCGCCGTGTCCCGGCGGGCAGCCGCTCCCCCGTGGCCGGGTCCACATCGCGCGGCCCGGTGAGCGTCACGCCCCCCACCGCGTCGACGGCGGCGATCACCTCGTCCCGCAGCGCACCGAGGCGCTCGGCCTCGCCCGACTGCTCGGCCACCGCCTCCTCGACGGCGGCCGCCAGCGCCGCCGCCAGCGCCGCCGACACCGTCCCGGAGCGCAGGCGCCGTTCCTGCCCTCCGCCGTGCGCCACCGGCTCGAGCGACACGTCCCGCCGCACGATCAGCGCCCCCACGCCGACGGGCGCGCCGAGCTTGTGCCCCGACAGGGCGAGCGTCGCCGGCCCGGACCCTGCGAAGTCCACGGGCACCGCGCCCACGGCCTGCACCGCGTCGGTGTGCATAGGCACCCCGTGCTGCGCCGCGATCCGTGCCGCCTCCGCCACGGGCTGCACCGTGCCGATCTCGTTGTTCGCCCACATCAGCGTCGCCAGTGCCGTGCGGTGCGGCGCCTCCGCGAGGGCCGCCGCCCACGCGCCGAGGTCGACGGCGCCGTCGTCGTCCACCGGGACGAGCACCGACTCGGCGCCCTCATGGGCCACGAGCCAGTCGACCGTGTCCAGGACGGCGTGGTGCTCGATCCCGGTGTGCACGATCCGCGTGCGGCCCCGGTCCGCCGCGCGGCGCGCGCGGAAGAGCCCCTGGACGGCGAGGTTGTCCGCCTCCGTGCCCCCGGAGGTCAGCACCACCTCGGACGGGTGCGCCCCGACGGCGGCCGCGATGCGCTCGCGGGACTCCTCGAGCCCCAGCTTGGCGCGGCGGCCCGTGGCGTGCAGCGAGGCGGGGTTGCCCACCTCCCCGGCCGCGCTGGCGAACGCCGCGAGCGCCGCGGGCCGCGCCGGGGTCGTCGCGGCGTGGTCCAGGTAGACGCGTCGGGGCGTGGTCACGGGGCGGACGGGGTCACGGGGCGGGTCTCGGGCACGGGGCGAGTCTACGGAGCGCGGGCACGGACGCCGCCGCCCCTCAGCGCAGCGCCGCGAAGGCCTCCACGGCGCGCGTGGGGCCGGCCACGAGCAGCGTGTCCTCGGGCACGAGCACGTGATGGCCGGGCGGGTACGCCCATCCGTCGCCGCTGCGCAGGGCGACGACGCGCACCCCGGTCTCCCCCGCCAACCCGGCCGAGCGCAGGTCCTGCCCGAGGTGGCGCTGAGGCGCGGACGTGCGCACGATCGCGAAGCCGGGCTCGACCTCCACGAAGTCGTCGAGGGCGTTGAGCACGAGGTGGGCCACGCGGCGGCCCATGTCCCGCTCGGGGTGGACCACGTGGGCCACGCCCAGCTGCTGGAGGATCGCGCCGTGCCGGGGGTCGTTGGCCTTGGCCCACAGATGCGTGACGCCGAAGCGCAGCATCAGCGAGGTCGTCAGCACGGACCCCGCGAGGTCTCCGCCGATCGCCACCACCACGTGGTCGGCCTCGTGCACGGACAGCTCGCGCATGGCCTCCTCGTCTGCGGTGTCGGCGCGCACCACGTAGGTGAGCCGGCCATGGAGGGACTGGACGACGGCCGGGTCGTGGTCGACGCCCAGCACGTCACGGCCGGAGGCCATGAGCTCGAGGGCGACGGAGGCACCGAAGCGGCCGAGGCCGAGCACCACCACGGTGGAGCCCAGGGCGCCGGTGGACGGCTTGGCCGAGAACAGGGAGCGGAGCGGATCAGCCAATCAGGGGCCTCTCTTTCGGGAGTTCGTAGTGGCGCGTGCGGGTCTTGAGGGCCAGGGCGCCGGCCACGGTGGCCGGGCCGATGCGCCCCACGAACATGAGCACCATGAGCACCAGCTGCGCCAGCGGCGGAAGCTGGGCGGTGATGCCGGTGGACAGCCCCACGGTGGCGAACGCGGAGACGCATTCGAAGAGCACTTGGTCGGTGGTGAAGGACGTCATGCCCATGAGCAGCACCGTCCCCGTGATCACCGCGGCGGCCGAGAGCATGATGACCGTGATCGCCTCGCGATGCGTCGAGCGGGACAGGCGGCGGCCCATCACGTTCACGGCCGCGTCGCCGCGCAGCTCGGTGACGACGACGGCGCCCAGCACCACGGCCGTCGTGATCTTCACGCCGCTCGCCGTGCCGGCCGGGCCGGCGCCGATGAACATCAGCAGGTCCGTGGCCATGAGGGTGACGGGGTGCATCTGCCCGTAGTCGAGGGAGTTGAAGCCGGCGGTGCGGGTGGTGACCGACTGGAAGAACGCGGCGAGGACGCGGGAGGCCGGGTCCAGGGCACCCAGCGTGCGCGGGTTGTTCCACTCCATCACGAGGTACATCGCGGTGCCCGCGGCCAGCAGCGCCACGGTGCCGACCACCACGATGCGCGCCGTGAGCGGCCAGCGGCTTGGCCTGCGGAAGTGCCGGACGAACGTGACGTACACGGGCAGGCCCAGGCCGCCGGCGATGATCGCGGCGGCGATCGGCAGGCACACGAACGGATCGGCCACGAAGTCCATGAGGTTCGCCGAGTGCAGGGCGAAGCCGGCGTTGTTGAACGCGGAGACGGCGTGGAAGAGCCCGTGCCACGCCGCGGTGGGCAGCGGCAGGCCGTGGCCGAGCCAGAACCGCAGGGTCAGGCACGCCGCCACGCTCAGCTCCACCGCCGCGGAGACCGTCACGAGAAGGCGCAGCACGCCGGGCAGGTCCCCGATCCCGGAGGTGCGCGAGGAGGCGGCCGCGTCCAGCCGCTGGGTCAGCCCGAGGCGACGCATCACCAGCAGGCCCATCAGGGAGGCGAACGTCATCACGCCGAGGCCTCCGAGCTTGATCAGGCAGAGGATGACGACCTGGCCGAACCCCGTCCAGAACGTCTCGGTGTCCACCACGCCGAGGCCCGTCACCGTGGTGGCGCTCGTGGCGGTGAAGGCCGCCTCGAGGAGCGTGGGCGCGCGGCCGGCATAGGACGCGGGCAGCCGCAGGGCGGCGGTGCCGAGCGCGATCACGACGAGGAAGGACAGGACGACCGCCTGCACGGGACGCAGCCGCGGACGGCCGGGCATGCGTGGCGCTGAGGGCATGGGCACGAGCCGGGAATCTACACCCGCGTGGGGCGCCACGCGGAGCACTCCCGCGATTCCCGGCGCGAGGCGTGCGACACAATGGTGCGATGGCGCACGACGACGGGGACCACCGCACCGCGTATGAGGTCCTGGGCGTGCCCCGGGCCGCCACGGAGGAGGCGGTCCGCCGCGCCTACCGCCGCGCGGCCCGGCAGACCCATCCCGACGTCGGCGGGGACCCCGCGGCCTTCCGCGCGCTCACGAGGGCATGGGAGACCCTGGGGGACCCCGAGGCCCGCCGGCGGTATGACCTGTCCCTCCCGACGGACCCCGCGCGGGGCGCCGCCGGGCCGGGGGCGGGAGCACCGTCCGCGCGCGCGGCCGAACGGCCCGGCGCGACGCCCGTCCGCTACGACCCGCCGCCGGGCGAGGCGTCCGCGGACCTGGCCGTGCTGGACCTGGCCCGATCGAGCCAGCGCGTGCACGGCGCGCCCCGGCCCCGGGGCCTCCTGCCGGACGAGCACCGCGTGCTGCGTCAGGCCCGGACCCTGGACCTGCTGATGCGCCACGTCCTCGACGCGCTGCCGGCCGCGCGCATCCTGACGGGCCTGCGCCTGGCCGGCCGCTGGGGCCGGCCCCTGGACGTGGACCACGCGGTGCTCTGCGGGCACCGCCTGGCGCTGATCGGATCGGTCCAGGTGCCGGACGGCGTCTACACGTGGGACGGCACGGACCTGCGGGCCGGGACCCGCCCCGTCGCGCCGCCGCTGCTGAGGCCGGCCATGATGGCGTGGCAGCACGCCCTGCCGCACGTCACCGTGGGCGGCTTCGTGCTCGTCATGACGGACCGGGACGCCATGCACACGCCCGTGATCCGGCACGCCCGCGGCGCGGACGACCCCGCCGCGCAGGAGGACCTCCTCACCGAGCCGCCGGCCGCGGGCAAGACGTTCCTGCGGGACCTGCTGCTCTTCCTCGGCTCGGGCGAGCACCGCGACCTCGTGGACCGCCGGGTCCTCGGCGCGCTCGTCGCCCGGCTGCACTGACCGGGCCCGGCACTACCATGGGCGGGTGCCCGATCTCCCCGCGTCCGCGCCCCTCAACCCCCATGCCGCAGCGGAGCGGGGCCCCGCTCCCGGCACGCCCGGGTTCCGGATCCTCCTGCACTCCCCGGAGATCCCCGGCAACACGGGCAACGCGATCCGGCTCGCCGCCATCACGGGTGCGGAGCTCCACCTCGTGGAGCCGCTCGGCTTCGGCTTCGAGGACGCCCACCTGCGCAGGGCGGGCCTGGACTACCACGACCTCGCCGTCGTGACCGTGCACCCGGACCTCGAGGCGGCGTTCGCCGCGCTGGGCCCCGCGCGGGTCTTCGCGTTCACGGCCCGGGGCGGCGTGCGCCACGACGAGGTGGCCTACGAGGCGGGGGACGTGCTGATGTTCGGGCGCGAGTCCACCGGACTCGACGCGGAGGTGCTGGCCCACCCGCGGGTCACCGCCGCGGTCCGCCTGCCGATGCAGCCGTCCCGGCGCTCCCTGAACCTGGCCAACGCCGTCTCGGTCGCCGTGTTCGAGGCGTGGCGGCAGCACGGCTTCGCGGGCTCCGCGGCCCCGGACGGCGATTCCCTACACTGAGGTCACCATGGACACGACTGACGCGCACGAGACCCCCGCCCCCGCGCTCGAGGAGCAGGGCGGGCGCTCGCCCTCCGACCCGCTCACGGTGGACGCCCTGCTGCGTCAGAGCGCCCGGGGGGACCGCGCGTCCTTCTCCGCGTTCTACGACGCGACCGTGCCGTGGGTGCACGGGATGGCGGCGGCCATGTTCCGCTCCCCGCGGGACGCGGCCGAGGCGACGCTGCAGACCTACCTCGCCGCGTGGGAGGCGGCCCCCGAGGCCGAGCTGGACCTGAGCGAGAAGGACGACGCCGCCCACCGCGAGCGCCTCGTGTTCGCGTGGCTGGAGGTGCTGGCCCACCGTGTGATGACCGGACTGCTGCGAGAGGAGGCGGAGCCCGGTCGGGGCCGCCTCCCCGACGGCGCCGGGCCGGCCGCCTCCGACCGTCACGCACCTCCGGAGGACCTCAGCGGGCGGGTCGATCCCGCCGCCTTCGAGGCCGTCCGCGGTGCGTGGCTCGGCGGCCTGACCGACGCCCAGCTCGCCGAGCGACTGGGCCTTCCGCGCGACACGGCCCGCACCCTGGTGCGCAACGGCGTCCGCCAGCTCACAGCCGCGCACCGCACGCTGGCCCGCGGACTCGACCAGCCCGCCGACGCGGACGCGGCCCGGACGACCGACGTCCCCCTCGGCGCCACCACCGCCGAGGACCTCGAGGCCGGCCGCGGCGCCCAGCTGGCGGACCTGGCCGCCCTCCATGCCCTGAGCCCCGAGGACCACGCCGCGGCCGTCGACGCCGTGCGCCGCCGCGGCGGCGGTGACCTGGCGGTGTGGCGATCGCGCGTGGACGGCGCCCGCCGCGCCGTGACATGGGCCTTCCGCGGCGTCGTGGCGGAGCCGCCCTCGGCCCTGCTGGACGACCTGCTCCACCGCCTGCCCGCTCCGGCCGCGGAGGACGCGGCCGGCAGGCCCGTCCGTCCGCCCCGGGACCGGCGGCGACCGCTGAAGATCGCGCTGCTGGCCCTCCTGACGCTGCTCGTGGTGGCCGCGGGCGCGTGGGTGGCCTGGGACCAGTTCTCCCGTCCCGGGATCGTGCACCGTGTGGAGTCGGCCCAGGACCTCTACACCACGTCCACGTATCCGGGGCGCCAGGGCGGGACGCTCCAGGCGTTCCTCTCCCCGGATCAGAACAGCGGGTTCGTCACCGTCAACGGCATGCCCCGGCTTCCCGAGGGCAGGGCCTACCAGGTGTGGCTCTACCCGAAGGACGGCTCGGCCCCCTCCTCGCTCGGGCAGTACGGCTCCGGCGACTTCGGGGACCCGCTGGCGTTCCGCGGTCTGGACCGGTTCGCCGCGCTCTCCCTCACCGAGGAGGCGGACGACTCTCCCGCCGTCCCCACCTCGAAGCCCCTCGTCAGCATCAGCCTGGACCCCGGCTCGCACACCGGGCCCCAGTACGGCGGACGCCCCTCCGGCCACGGCTGAGACGCACCGACCCGCATCGATCGCGGCCCCCGCTCCTCTCGGGCGGGGGCCGCGGCCGTCAGAAGCCGGCGATCGTGCCGGGGCCGTTGACGGTGACGAGGTGGAAGGCCTCGGCCGAGCCCGCGGGGCCGGCCGGGCCCGCGGCGGCACGGTGGTTCTCCGCCAGCATCCCCCGCACGTGCCGGCGCATCCCCTCCAGGTCCGGGTGCTGGGAGAGGTGCGCGTCGAGGGCGCGCAGCTTCACGTCCTCCAGCCCCGTGACGTCCACGGCGAGGTTCCTCCGCTCGGCGGGCGCCGTGTAGAGCATCAGGTGGCGGATGCGGAACGCCTCGAGGCCGGCCTCGGCCAGCTCCGGGTAGCCGTACGGATTCTCCACGGCGGGGTACGCCGCGCGGACCACCGCCTCCCCGCACGCGAGATGGTCGGGATGGGCGGCCTGCATGCGCTCCCAGTCCCGCTCGGGGTGCGGGGAGAGGACGACGTCGGGGCGCACCTCGCGCATGAGGCGCACGAGCGCCCTGCGGACCCGGTGGTCCGGCTCGAGGTGGCCGTCCCGCTCCCCCAGGAACCGCACGTCCTCCACGCCGATCGCGGCGGCGGCCGCGCGCTGCTCGGCATGCCGGCGGGCCGTCATGGCCTCGGGCCCCGCGGAGTCGAAGCCGCCGGCGTCGCCGTCGGTCACCACGCACAGGACGACGCGCAGCCCGGCCGCGCAGAAGCCCGCCAGGGTCGCCGCGGCGCCGAAGTCGAGGTCGTCCGGGTGGGCGCCCACGGCGAGGACGGTGCGCCAGCCGTGCTGCCGGGCGAGCGCCGCGGGGGTGACCAGGGCGGTCGCGGCCGCGTTCGTCGCGGGCGTCACGCGGCGCCCCCGTCCGCGAAGGTGACGTCCGCGGTCCTCTCCTCGCCGCCACGGCGGTAGTGCACGGTGGCGGTGTCGCCCACGCGCTGCTCACGGACGACGGCGGTGAGGGACTGCGCGTCGGAGACGGCGCGCTCCCCCACGGCGGTGATGACGTCGCCGGACTCCAGCCCCGCCGTCGCGGCCGCGGAGTCGGCGACGACGTCGCGCACCCGCGCGCCGGCGCTGAACACGGCCGCCGAGTCCTCCGATCCGCCCTTGGCCTGCGCAGGCTCGGGGGTGACGCTCACGCCGAGCATGCCGTGGGTGGCCTCGCCGTCCTCGATCAGGTCCTGCGCGATCCGGTGCGCGTAGTCCACCGGGATGGCGAAGCCCACGCCGATGTTGCCGGCCTCCCCGGAGCCACCGGCGCCGCCCGCGGAGGCGATCGCCACGTTCACCCCCACGAGGCGGCCCTGGGCGTCCACGAGGGCGCCACCGGAGTTGCCCGGGTTGATGGCCGCGTCGGTCTGCACCACGTTGATGTACACCTCGCCGTGCTGGGCCTGCTGCGCGGAGTTCGGCAGCTCGAACCGGAAGCGCTCCGAGCCGGGTGCGCCGGCGGCGGCGTCCTGCTTCGGGGCCTCCGAGGAGGCGACCGCGATCGTGCGGTCCAGCGTGGAGATGATGCCGTCCGTCACCGTGTTCGGCAGGCCCAGGGGCGCGCCGATCGCGATCGCGTCGTCGCCCACCTTCAGGTCCTTCGAGGAGCCGAGCTCGATGGGGGTGAGCCCCTCGGCGTCGATCTTCAGCACCGCGAGGTCGGAGAGCGGGTCCGTCCCCACCACCGTGGCGGCGTACACCGTGCCGTCCGAGGTGCGGACCGTGAGGGACGGGTCGGCCGCCTGCCCGCCCAGGGTCACCACGTGGGTGTTGGTCAGGATGTGGCCCTCGGCGTCGAGGATCGAGCCGGAGCCGGACCCAGAGCCCTGGGGCGAGGTCGCGGAGATCGTCACGACGGAGGGCAGCGCCTTCCCGGCGGCCTGCCCCACCGCGGTGGCCCCCGTGGGCGGGACGGAGCCGCCGGGCGTCGCGCCGGCCTGGGCCTGCTCTCCCTGCCCCGCACCGCCCTGGCCCTCCTGGGCGGTGCCGGCGACGGCGGCCGGGGCGTCGTCCGCGAGGCGGCTCACGCCGGCGCCCACGCCGCCGCCCACGAGCCCGGCGGCCAGCACGGCCGCGGCGAGCGCGCCCACGCCCACGCGGCGCGCCGGACGCACGGCCGCCGCGCCGGAGCGCGTGCCGGCTTCAGGCTCATGATGGGGGGTGGCACCCTGGTGGAGGGTCGCGTCCTGGAGGGGGGCGGTCTGCGGCCCCCGCGTGGTCTCGTCCACGGCGTCCTGCCTCTGCTGCTCGTTGCCTGGAGGCCCGGTGCGGGCCACGCTCTGCGAGCGGACCCGGGCCCTCCGCGCGTCGGTCCTGCCCCGGCGGCGCCCCCATCGTTCCCCCTCCGCCTGGACGTGTCCTGAACGTCTCATCCACATGCGGGACGAAGCAGGGCGGGGCGGACGGGACCCCTGGTTCCCCCGCCGGGCGGCCCCTACACTCGAGCGCAGGTTCCCCCGGGCGCCGCCCTCCTGGCGGCGTCCGCTCCGCACGCCCACCGAAGGAGCGCCTGCATGGCCATCCCCGCCCCCACCACGCACGTCGGCCGGCTCAGCCGCGCCGTGACCGCGGGAGGCGTGGGCCTCGGCCTCGCCGCGCTGGCGGCGCCCGCCGCCCACGCCGTGGTGGCCGTGCCGCCGGGCGTGCAGGTGGTGGACGAGGCGGGCGTCCTCTCCTCCTCCGAGGAGCAGCGCCTCACGCAGGACATCCAGCAGATGCGCCGCGAGACCGGTCAGAACCTCTACGTGGTGTACGTGGACCAGTTCGGCGTCGGGGGCTCCCAGGGAGTGGTGGAGGACGTCAATGCGTCCCGCCCCCTGGGCTCGAATGACCAGGTGCTGGCGATCGCGGTGGAGGAGGGCCTCTACGGCTTCGACGCCGGCAGCGCCCTCAACCGGATGCAGGGGGACATCACCTCGGCGTACATCGGTCCCGCCCTGCCGACGTCGGACCCGGCCGACTGGCTCGCCCCGGCCGAGGCCGCGATCGCGGGCGTGGACGACGCCGCCGACGGCGCGCTCGACGGCCGGGGGGCCAGCGGCGCGCAGCTCGATCCGGGCGGCCCGCTCCCCGCGGGCGCCGGGGCCGGCGGCGCCGCCCGGCAGGACTCCGGGCAGCAGGACGCCGCCCCCTCCGACGGCGCGGGCGGCCCGCTGACCGGCCTGCTCGGCGCCGGCGCGGTGGCCGCCGCGGTGGCCGGCGGCGTCGCGGTGGCCCGGGGCCGCAAGCGCAAGGGCGGGGGCGAGGCCCGCGGCCGCGAGGTCGCGGCCGGTCCCGCTGCCCCGCGCGACCCCCTGGACGCGCTCCCGGTGGAGGAGCTGCGCACGAAGGCCGGCTCCAAGCTGGTGGCCGCGGACGACGCGATCCGCTCCTCCGAGCAGGAGCTCGGGTTCGCGATGGCCTCCTACGGGGAGAAGTCCGTGGGGACGTTCCGCGAGGACCTGGACAAGGCGAAGGAGCACATGCGCGCCTCCTTCCAGCTCCAGCACCAGCTCGACGACGAGATCCCGGACACCGAGGCCGACCAGCGCTCGTGGCTCAAGGAGATCATCGCGCGCTGCGACGAGGTCGGCGCGGCGCTGGCCGCCCACGAGAAGGAGTTCAACTCCCTGCGGGACCTCGAGAACCGCGTGCCCGAGGCGCTCGCGGGCATCGCCGCCAAGGTCCCGGCGGCCGAGGAGCGCGTCCGGCGGGCGGAGTCCGCGCTCGTCGCCCTGCACGGCTCATACGCCGAGTCCGCCCTCGCCGAGGTCAAGGACAACGCCGCCCAGGCACGCCAGCGCATCGAGTTCGTCCGCACCGCGGAGGCGAAGGCGAAGGAGGCCTGGAACTCCGGGGATCGCTCCACCGCCGCCCTGGCCGTGCGCGCCGCAGAGGAGTCCCTCGCCCAGGTGGACACGCTCACCGCGGCCGTCGACGGTGCGGACCAGTCCCTGCGGACGATGCTGCAGAACGTGCACACCGGCATCGCCCAGTCCGAACAGGACGTGGCCGAGGCCGAGGCCGTGGTCCGCTCCGGCGCCCACGCCGACCTCGCCGGCCCCGTGGCCGGCATGAAGCAGACCCTCACCACGGTCCGCTCCTCCCTCGCCTCCGGACGACCTGACCCGCTGGACCTCCTGCGCCGTCTCGAGGCCGCGCACCGACAGCTCGACGTGCCGCTCTCCAGCGTGCGCGACGGCCGCGAGCAGGCCCGCCAGGCCGCGCAGATGCTCCAGGCGGCGATCGCCCAGGCCCAGGCGCAGATCGACGGGACGGCCTCCTTCATCGGCGCTCGCCGCGGCGCCGTGGGATCCGAGGCGCGCACCCGGCTCGCGGAGGCGGACCGCGCCCTCCAGACCGCCATGCAGCTGGGCGGCTCCGACCCCGTGACGGCCCTGCAGCACGCGCAGCGCGCCTCCCAGCTGGCCGACCGCGCGAGCGAGCTCGCGCAGGAGGACGTGAGCGGCTTCGGCTACGGCGGCGGCATGGGCACCATGGGCTACGGCCCCGGCATGGGCTACCAGCGCAGCGGCGTCGGCGGCGGCTTCGCGGGCGGACTCGGCGGCGCGCTGCTCGGCGGCATCCTCATGAACTCGATGCTCGGCGGCGGCCACCACGACTCGTGGGGCGGCGGCGGCTTCGGCGGATTCGACGGCGGCGGGCTCGGCGGCGGCGACTTCGGCGGCTTCGGCGACATCAGCGGCGGAGGCTTCTGATCGCCCACGACTCCGGCGTCGACGCGCCGGCCCCGGCCCGGTCCTGACCGGCACGGGACCCGTCCGCCCTCGGGCCGGCCGGGACGCACGAACCACCGCGGGCCGCCGGCCCGCGGGAAGTGGAACACCGACGAAAGGCAGACATCATGGTCAAGCAGTCCATCCTCGGTCGCATCAGCACCCTGGCCAAGGCCAACATCAACGCCATGCTCGACAAGGCGGAGGATCCCCAGAAGATGCTGGACCAGATGGTCCGGGACTACACGAACAACATCGCGGAGGCCGAGGCCGCCGTCGCCCAGACCATCGGCAACCTGCGCATGATCGAGGACGACTACCGCGAGGACCAGGACGCGTCCCGCAGCTGGGGCCAGAAGGCCCTCGCCGCCTCGCAGAAGGCCGACGACTTCCGCAGCAGCGGCGACACCGCCTCCGCGGACAAGTTCGACAACCTCGCCAAGGTCGCCATCGAGCGTCAGATGGACGCCGAGCGCCAGATGAAGTCGGCCGAGCCGACCATCACCTCCCAGCGCGACATCGTGGAGCGGCTCAAGACCGGCCTCGACCAGATGAAGGTCAAGCGCCAGCAGCTGGTCTCCAAGCGGGACGAGCTCACGGCCCGCGCGAAGTCCGCCCACGCCCAGTCCGCCGTGGCCGACGCCGTGAAGTCCATCGACCTGCTGGACCCCACCTCCGAGGTCAACCGCTTCGAGGAGAAGGTCCGCCGTGAGGAGGCCCGCGTGCGCGGCCAGCAGGAGCTCGCCTCCTCCTCCCTGGACGCCCAGTTCGAGTCCCTCGAGGACCTCGGCGAGCAGACCGAGGTCGAGGCGCGCCTCGCTGCCCTCAAGGCCGGCCAGTCGCCCGCCCAGATCGAGTCCTCCGCCGCCGAGGGCCAGAACCTCCAGCTGGACTACGCCGAGGACGAGACGGCCACCCGGGCCCAGGCCTGATCGCCTGCGGGACGACGCCGGCCGCGCCGCGGCCGCGTCCGCCCCTCGACGACGGCGACGTCGAGCACCCCTCCCGGGTGCCCGGCGTCGCCGTTTTCGCGTCTGCGGGGGCGGATTGCTAGGGTCCCCCAGTCCCCCGCATCCCTCGGGGGATCCTCGTTCCTCCCTCGCACCCGACAGGGGTACCTCCACATGCAAGACCAGTTCACGGCGTGGTCCGTCCTGGTGGACGGGGGGCTGATCGGCGCGCTGCTCGCCGTCGGCACGCTCGGCCGCGCCCTCATCAAGCCCCTCCAGACCCTGATGATCCCCGCCTCGGTGATCGCCGGCATCCTGGGGCTGGCCTTGGGCCCGAACGGCGCCGGATGGCTGCCCTTCAGCTCGCAGCTGGGCACCTACGGGTCGATCCTCATCGTCATCGTCTTCGTCTGCATCGCGCTGACGGACGACTTCGACGTGCGCAAGATCGGCCGTCCCGTGGGTTCGTTCGCGGCCTACGGCGTGCTGATCTACGCGTCCCAGGTGGCCCTCGGCGCGCTCGTGGCGCTCGTGGTGCTCAAGCCGCTGTTCGGCACCCCGGACTCCTTCGCCGCCCTGCTGTTCGCCGGCTGGGCCGGCGGCTTCGGCTCAGCCGCGGCCGTGGGCCAGGCATACGCCGCGAACGGGGACGCGACCGTGACGTCCCTGGCGTACACCTCCGCCACCGTCGGCATGATCGTGGGCGTGGTGGGCGGCATCATCCAGGCCAAGATCGGCGCCAAGCGCGGGCACGCCCAGGAGTTCGCCGGCCTGACGTCCATCCCGGACGAGCTGCGCACCGGCGTGCTCAGCCAGGTGGAGGAGCGCCCCGTGATCGGCCGCCACACCTTCTCCGCCGCCTCCGTGGAGTCCCTCGCATTCCAGGTCGGCATCGTCGCCATGATCGCCGCCGCCGCCCACGGCGTCGTCACGTGGATCACCGCCGTGTGGCCGCAGGTCGTGGGCGAGGGCGGGCCCCAGCTGATCATCCCGGCGTTCGCGATCGCGTTCATCATGGGCCTGGTCGCGCGCGTGCTGTTCCAGGCCACGCGGACCGCGCAGTTCCTGGACTCCGCCTCGCTCAACTCGGTCTCGGGCACCGCCACGGACATCCTCATCGTGTGCGGCATCGCCTCGATCGCCCCCACCGTGGTGGTCGAGTACTGGCAGCCCCTGCTCGTGCTCTTCGTCGTGGGCCTGGCCCTCGCGCTGGCGCTCGGCACCTTCGTGGCCCCGCGCGTCATGACCGACTCGTGGTTCGAGAAGCAGCTGTTCACGTGGGGCTGGGCCACCGGCGCGGTCGCCACCGGCGTGGCCATGCTGCGCATCGTGGACCCCAAGCTGAAGTCCGGGACCATGGAGCAGTTCGGCGTGGCCTACATTCCCGTGGTGCCCGTCGAGATCGCCGCCGTCTCCTTCGTGCCGCTGCTGCTGATCGCGGGCCTGGCCTGGTCGGTGGTGGGCATCTGGGGCGCGATCGCCGTCGCCGCGATCCTCGTCTCCATCTGGCTGCGGCGCACGGATCCGGCGCGCCGGACGGCCGTGAAGGCCTGAGCGTCCCGCACTCCGACGGCGGCGTCGGGCGGTCCCCCACCACGAGCGGTGGAGGTCCGCCGGACGCCGCCGTCGTCTCAGCCGGGGTCCTCCCGGACACGCACGAAGGCCCCCAGCAGATGCTGGGGGCCTTCTCTCGTTGCGGGGGCAGGATTTGAACCTGCGACCTCCGGGTTATGAGCCCGGCGAGCTACCGAACTGCTCCACCCCGCGGCGACTCGTATGACTATACACACCCGGAGCAGTGCGTTCAAATCGAGGACAGCCGCCCGTCACCTGACGGCCACGCCCCCGCCATCCGAGACGGCGGGGGCGTGGTCGGATCAGCCCGCGGGCTGGGGCTCGGGGGCCTCCTCCGCCCCGTCCGCGGGCGGGGTCCCGCGCAGGGCGTCGTCGGCGGCCGTCGCCCGCTTCAACGCCTCGTCGAGGCGCTTCTGCTGCTCGCCGTAGGCGGCCCAGTCGCCCGCCGCCATGGCCTCCTGGCCGCGCGCGATGGCGTCCTGCGCCTCCGCGAGCGCGGCGCTCAGCTCCTGGTCCGCGGGCTTCGGCTCCCCGGGCTCACCCTGACCGGGCTCACCCTCGCCGTCGCCCTGATTCTCCTCCGGGGTCACGGCCCCGGAGTCGCCGCCGAAGACCTGGTCCAGGGCCTCCTGGAGGGTGTCGGCGAAGCCCACCCTGTCCCCGAAGGAGACCAGCACCTTGCGCAGGGTGGGGTAGGACGTGGCGCCCGAGGAGCGCACATACACGGGCTGCACGTAGAGGATGCCGCCCGCCACCGGGAGCGTGATCATGTTGCCGTTGAGCACCTCGGAGGCGCCCTGGCGCAGCAGGTTCAGCTCCTGGGAGACACCGGCGTTGGAGTCGAAGTTGGCCTGCGCCTGGCCCGGCCCGGGGACCGTGGTCTGGCGCGGCAGCTCCAGCAGACGGAGCGTGCCGTAGCCCTCGGCCCGCTCACCGTCCCTGCCCGTGCCGGCGTCGCCGCTGGCCGAGAGGAACCCGTAGAGGACGTTGCGCTGCTGCGAGCCCTCGGTGATCTGCGGGATGTAGGTGGTGGTCAGCGAGTACGCGGGCTCGTCCTGGCCGGGCACCTGCAGGGTCATGTAGTACGGGGGCTGCTTGACGTTCGGGTCGTCCTGCGTGGGGTCGGCGGGCACGGACCAGGCGTCGTTGTTCTCGTAGAAGTCGTCCGCGTCGGTCACGTGGTAGCGGCCCAGCAGCTCGCGCTGCACCTTGAACATGTCCTCCGGGTAGCGCACGTGGTCCAGGAGGGCGGCGCTCATCTCCGAGTAGGGCTTGAGCGAGGACGGGTACACGCCCTGCCACGCCTTCAGCAGCGGGTCCTCCTCGTCCCAGGCGTAGAGCTCCACGGAGCCGTCGTAGGCGTCCACGGTGGCCTTCACGGAGTTGCGGATGTAGTTCACCTGGCCGGTCAGCAGCGCCCGCTGGTCGCGGTTCAGCGCGTCCTGTGTGGCGTCGCCGAGGCGCTGCGACGTGGAGTAGGGGAACTGGTCGGACGTCGTGTAGGCGTCCACGATCCACTTCACGCGCCCGTTCACGATCGCCGGGTAGGCGTTGGTGTCCACCGTCAGGTACGGGGCCACCTTGCGGACCCGCTCCTCCGGATGGCGGTCGTAGAGGATCTGCGAGGCGCTGTTCACATCCGAGGAGAGCAGGAGCTCGGGCGAGCCGAACTTCACGGCGTAGGCGAGCTTGTTGAAGAGCCCGCCCACGGCCGGGCCGCCGTCGCCGGCGAAGGTGTAGGCCGTGTCCTCCCCGGAGTCCGCCGTCTGGGGGCGGTCGCGCTCGACGGCGGGGGCACCCTCCGGCGCGCCCACCACGGAGTACTCGGGCGAGTTGAGCCCGAAGTAGATGCGCGGCTCGTACTGGGAGTCGTCGGTGAGCGGGCCCCGCGAGGGGATCTCGGAGAGCAGGAACGAGGGACGGCCGCCGGCCGCCACCTCGGAGGCGTCAGCCATGACCATGCCGTAGCCGTGCGTGTAGATGGCATGGCGGTTCACCCAGGACTGGGAGTCCTCCACGTTCACGTCGCGCGCGGCGAGGATGGTGTCCCGGGACTCGCCGTCCACCTCGTAGCGGTCCACGTGCAGCGTGCCGGGGAACGAGTAGTAGGGGCGGAACTGCTGGAGCTGCCCGAAGGTCTGCGAGATGAGGTTCGGGTCCATGAGGCGCACGTTGGCCGTGTTGGCCTCCTCGCCGGCGAGGGCTCCCTCCTGCGCCTCGACGCTGCCCTCGTAGGTGGTCACCTGCACGTCGTCGAGGCCGTAGGCCTCACGGGTCATCCGGATGTTGCGATCGATGTACTCGGCCTCGAGCGTGCGCTCGGAGGGCTGCACCTGATACTGCTGCACCAGGTACGGGTAGGCCGTGCCCACCACGAGGGCGGTGATGACCAGCACGGCGGTGCCCACCAGCGGCAGGCGCCACTGTCCGGAGAACACGGTCCACACGAACAGCGCGGCCACGATCAGGGCGGTGACCGCGAGGATCGCGGAGGTGGGGATCACGGCGTTGACGTCCGTGTACATGGCGCCCGCCCACGAGCCGGTCTGCGACTGCGTGGTGCGGTACCGGTTGAGCCAGAACGTGACGGCCTGGAGGAGCAGGAACAGCGCCAGCGTCACGGCGATGTGGACCCGCGCGGAGGGCGTGACGGACAGTCCCCCGGAGTCCTCCACCCGCACGGAGCCGTACAGGTAGTGGATGATCAGGCCGGCGATCCCCGCCACGAGCACCACGGAGACGAGGTACCCGACCACGAGGGTGAGGAACGGGAGCGTGGCCAGGAAGAACATGAGGTCCAGGCCGAACTCGGGGTCCGTCTGGCCGTAGGGCACCTGGTGGAGGAACAGCTGGACGGTCGTCCAGCCGTTCATGGCCGCCGAGCCCGCGAAGAGGCCCAGGATGACCGGCACCGCGAGGAACACGAGGCGGCGCATGGGCTCGAGCTGGCGCTGGGCCTGGCTGAGCGAGTCACGCGCGTCGGCGGGGGCGTCCTGCCGGCGGTGGCGCCACGCGAGCCGCATCGCCAGCCACACGGCGGAGCCCATCAGGAGCGCGCCGATCAGGAACAGGGCCGCCTTGGTGAGGACCTCGGTCCAGAAGACGTCCTCGTAGCCCACCTGGGAGAACCAGAGCACGTCCGTGTACACGTTGGTGAACAGCACGAACAGGCCCACCAGGATCGCCACGGAGACGATCGTGAGCACGAGCGCACTGGGGCGGCCGGGGGTCGCCGGCCGGGGCCGGCCGGCCGCCGAGCTGCCGTTGCCGTCGCCGGGCCCGCTGGGACCGCCGCTGCCGGGGCTCGCGGGCCCGCCGTCGCCCGGGCCCATGGGGGCGCCGCCGAAGGGGCCGAAGCCGCCGAAGGGGCCGGAGCCCCCCGCGCCGGCGGATCCGCCGCCGTCACGGGGCGGGCCGCCGAAGGGCCCGCCGCTTCCCTGTCCGAAGCTCACTGTCTCTCCTCTCCCCGCCGGGGGCGGGGTCTGCGGTCGGCGCCGTGCCGGGCGGCACGGGCGTCTGGGGTCCGGGGTCGTCCGCCGCGGCCACGGAGGGGACGCGCGGGATGTCGAAGGGCGGGGGGATCACCCACAGGTGGGCACCCCGTCGGGGGTCTCGCCGCGGCCCACGGCCTCGACCACGCCACGTGCGGTCGTGAGGGTGTCCACGGCGTAGACGGCGATGCCCTCGGGCACTCGGCCGTCGAGGTCCGCGCAGTTGGCGGCCGGGGCCAGGAACACGGCCGCTCCGGCGTCGGCGGCGCCGCGCACCTTCTGGGCGATGCCGCCGATGGGACCGACCTGGCCTTCCTCGGTGATGGTGCCGGTGCCCGCGATGTGCGCGCCGCCCGTCATCGCGCCGGGCGTGAGGCGCTCCAGGACGGCGAGGGCGAACATGGTGCCCGCGGAGGGACCGCCGATGTCCTCGAGGCTGATCTCCACGTCCACCGGGAAGTCGTACACGGTCTCGAGGAACACGCCGATCTGCCACGCCTGGCCCGCGCCCTCCGGCGCGGCGCGCACGGGGACCTCCACGTCCGTCTCGACGCCGTCCCGGAGCACACGCAGGGCGACCGGCCCGGGGCCGGCGGCGTCGACCGCCGAGCGCAGGGCGGCGACGTCGTCCACGGGCGTCCCGCCCGCCGCGAGCACCTCGTCGCCGGCACGCAGCACGTCGCGGGCCGGGCTGTCCGGGGCGAACTCCCGCACGGCGAGCCCGCGGCCGTAGTCGCGGCCGAGCTCGTGCAGGGCGGCCGCCGTCGCCAGGTCCTGGGAGGCGGTCATGGCCCCCGCGTTGGACTCGCTCACCTGGTCCGCGGACACGCCCGTGGGGTAGACCAGCTCGCGCGGCGTGGTGTCGCGTCTCGGGTCCACGAGCGCGCTCGCAAGCTCGAGGACGGAGGTGGAGCCCGTCGGCGGGCCGGAGACCATCACGGTGGTCATGTCCAGGGCGCCCTCCCCCGGGTCTGCCCGGGAGGCGCCGTCGACGGTGAGGACGGGGTGGCCGTCGGCCTCCCCCAGCACGTCGATGGCCGGGCCGGGCCCCTCCAGCAGGTACGGCGCGGGCAGCGCGAGGGCGGTGGCCGCCGAGGCGGCGGCGATCCATGCGGAGACCGACGGGCGCGCGGCGCCGCGGCGGCTCCTTGCGCGGGGCACTGCGGGCACGCGACACCGACTTTCCTGCCGTGGTCCTGGATCAGGGGCCGTCGCCGCAGGCGCGGACGCGCTGGCGGGGGGACGGTCGCACCAGTCTACGGGGCCGCCGCGGCCGGGGCCGGGCCGGAGCGCCGTCGTGCGCCCTGCGCGAACCGCGGCGCCGCGCCGTCCATCCGTGGGCCTGGCGCGAGGCCCGCGGATACGCTGTTCGGCATGACTGACCACCCGCAGACCCCCGGATCCGACGACGGCCGCGACCCCCTGGAGGACATGCTCCGGCAGATGTTCGGCGGGCAGGCCCCGGACGTCGAGGAGATCCGCCGCGCCATGCAGGGCATGGGCGGGACCGGCGGCATGCCCTTCGACCCCTCCCGGCTGGACCCCGCCATGATGCAGCAGGCCATGGCGCAGTTCCAGGCCATGATGAACCCGGGCGCGGGCTCCGAGGGCCCGGTCAACTGGACCCTGGCCAAGCAGGCCGCGCGCCAGGCGGTCGCGGGCGAGGACCCCGCCGTGGGCTCCTTCGCTCGCCGCGAGGTGGACGAGGCCCTGCGCCTGGCCGAGCTCTGGCTGGACGGCGTGACGGACACGGAGTCCACGGGGCAGATGGGGGCCGCGTGGTCCCGCGCCGAGTGGGTCGAGGCCACCATGGAGAACTGGCAGCGGATGACCGGCCCCGTGGCCGTCTCGCTCGCGAACGCGATGTCCGCCGCCATCGAGCAGCAGCTGCCCGGCCAGCTGCCCGAGGGCATGGACCCCTCGATGCTGGGCGGCCTGCAGCCCATGCTCAAGAACATGGGCGGCACCATGTTCGGCCTCCAGCTCGGCGGCGCCGTGGGCGCGCTCGGCAAGGACGTGCTCTCGGGAACGGACATCGGCCTGCCGATCGCCGGCCACCGCCTGGCCCTGATCCCCGTGAACATCGAGGAGTTCGGCGACGGGCTCAGCGTCCCGGACGACCAGGTGCGCCTGTACCTCGCGCTGCGCGAGGTGGCCCGCATGCGCCTCTTCCTGCACTCCCCGTGGCTCGAGCGGGACCTGTTCGCCGCGATCGAGCAGTACGCGGCCGGCATCCGTCTGGACGTGAGCGGGATCGAGCGGGCCGCGGAGTCCGTCGACCCCATGGACCCGGAGTCCATGCAGGCCGTGTTCGACGGCGCCTCGTTCATCGCAGAGCCGGATGCCACCCAGCGCGCCGCCCTCGAGCAGCTCGAGCTGCTCATCGCCCTCGTGGAGGGCTGGGTCGACGTCGTCGTCGCCGAGGCGGCCACGCCGCTGGAGTCCGCGAGCGCGCTGCGCGAGACCATGAACCGTCGGCGCGCCTCCGGGGGACCCGCCGAGCAGGCGTTCGCCGCCCTCGTGGGCCTCGAGCTGCGCCCGCGCCGCCTGCGCGAGGCGGCCGCGTTCTGGGAGCACGTCACGGCCGAGCAGGGCAAGGAGTACCGCGAGGCGATCTGGCGCCATCCCGAGCGCCAGCCCACGGGCGAGGACCTCGACGACCCCACGGGCTACGCGGAGCGCCGCACGGCCGCGGACGCCTCCACGGACGCCCTCGACGACGAGCTGCAGCGGCTACTCGACGGCGGCTTCGGCGAGGCCCCCAAGGAGGGCTGAGCCCCGCGCCTGCCTCAGCCCCCCTCGACGTCGTCGCTCCAGCCCGGGGCGGCGACGTCGTCGTCTGCGGAAGCGGGCCCGGCGGCGAGGCCGCGGCCCTGCGCGTAGGTGACGCCGGCGAGGAACGCCATGGCCTCGGCGTAGCGGGGGTGGCGGGCGACGAGCCTCTGGAAGCGGGGCCCGTGGCCGGACTCGAGCAGGTGGGCCACCTCGTGCACCAGGACGGCCTCCACCACCCAGTCGGGCATGCCGCGCAGCTGCGCCGAGAGCCGGATGGTGCGCCGAGCCGGGGTGCACGATCCCCAGCGGTGCCGCTGCCGCGTGGACCACGTGACGCTCACCGGATCCGCCTCGCCCCCGTAGTGCTCGGCCGAGACGCGGCGCGCCCAGGCCAGCAGGGCGGCGTCGCCCGGGGCGGAGGCCCCGGGGTCGGGCGTGGCGGGCGAGGACGCCCCGGGCGTGGACGTGCGGGGACGGCTCGGATCAGGCCCGGCGCCTCCGTCGGTCGGCGGCGTGGGACCCGCGGGCGCCGGGGCCGCGCCCGCGCGCTCGACCATGCGGGAGATCCATTCCCGCTCCTCGGCGCGGGAGAGCCGGGCGGGGACGGAGACCTGCAGGCGGCCCTCGCGCCACACGGCGGACACGGTGCGCGTGCGCGCGGTGGAGCGCACGAGCCGCACCGGCGTGCCCTCCCAGTCCAGGTCGACGGTCTCGCGGACCGGGCGGGAGGCGGGGCGACGCGGCGGCATCACACCATTGTGCGCGACGGCTCCGCGGATCCCTGTGGATGAGGCCCCCGCGGCGCCTCCCTCGTGACACCGTGGGGCCACGTCGAGCGATCGGAGACCTCCATGCCCCGCCCCCTCCCGCTTCCCGACGGCGAAGGCCGTCCCACCTCCTCCGCTCCTCCCCACGGCCCGCCCGTGGACTTCCCCGACGGCGTCCACGTCACGGGGCTCGGCCGCACCGGGCTGGCGATCGCCCTGCTCCTGGCCAGCCGGGGCATGGGCCCGCTCGCCCTGTGGGATCCCACGCCCGTGGGGGCGTCGGACCTCGGCACGGGCTACCGGCCGGCGGACCTCGGCCGGCCCCGTGCCGTCGCGGCCGAGCGGCGGATCCGCGAACTCCACCCGCGCGAGCAGGTGTTCGCCCACCATGGGCCGGAGGCCGTGCTCATGGGGACGGCCACCGTCTCGGTGACGCGCGGACGGATCGACGAATCGCTCGTGGCGCGGGCGCTGGCCGCCGAGCACCCGCTCCTGCCGGTGGTCGTGGACGAGGAGTCGGCCGTCGGGCCCTGGACGATCGCCGGATCCCCCGGGTGCGCCCTGTGCGAGCACGTCCGCCGCCCGGCGGAGGAGGCCGCCACCGGCCGCAGCCGCGACGCGGCGTGGGAGGACGGGCCGGGCGAGGAGGATCCGGAGAGTGTGCTCGGGGCACTGCGCACCGCCGTCCTCGTCCACGACCTGCTGGTCGCGGGCTCCTCCTCCCCCGCATGGCAGGGCGTCGTGCGCAGCTGGGCCTATGCGCTGGACGAGACCACCGAGGGCGTCCGCCCGCGGCACGGGTGCCCGTGCGACCCGGACGGGATGGCGGCGGACCTGGCCGCGCTCACCCGGGAGCTGAGCGGGGAGCTGCACCAGGAGTTCGGGGTGCTGCCCGGCTTCGGCGGGCCGCCGGACCTCGGGGAGCCTTCGTCGGGGGCCTGACCCGGGCGCGTGATCCGACCCCCCGGCATCTCGGGCGGGCGTGGTGACTCAGGCGGACCTGGTGACTCAGGCGGGCGCGGTGCCGTGGAGCAGCTCGAGCACGTCCGGGCCGTAGCGGTCCAGCTTGGCCTTGCCCACGCCCGGGACCTTGATGAGGTCGAGGGGGGTGGCCGGCATGGCCTCCGCGATCGCCACGAGGGTCGCGTCCGTGAACACCACGAACGCGGGCACCTTCCCCGCGCGGGCGGTGCTGGCGCGCCAGTCCCGCAGGGTGTCGAGAACGGCCTCGTCGTAGGTGGCCGGGCAGTCCAGGCAGCGGCCGACCTTGCGCTCGGCGCCCGTCTCGAGGGCCTTGCCGCACGTGCGGCACGTGGCCACGGTGGCGCCGCGCCGCCGACCGCGGGGTGCGCCTGCCCCGGACGCGGCGGCGGGGGCGTGCTCGCGGGTGCCGCCGAGGGTCGGGTCGATGTCCCGCAGGAAGCGGGAGGCCCGCCGCGAGGCGCGCCCGCCGGTGCCGCGGGAGAGCGTCCACGTCAGCGACAGATGCTGGCGGGCGCGCGTGATGCCCACGTAGAGCAGGCGGCGCTCCTCGTCGATCTCGGCGGGCGTGTCCGCGAAGGAGATGGGCATGAGCCCCTCGGACAGCCCCACCAGGAAGACCGCGTCCCACTCGAGGCCCTTGGCCGAGTGCAGGGAGGCGAGCGTGACGCCCTGCACCGTGGGGGCGTGCTGGTGCTGGGCGCGCTCGTCGAGCTCGGCCACCAGCTCGGTGAGCGTGAACTCGGCCCCGCGGGCGGCGGCCAGCTGGTCGGCGAGGTTCACGAGCGCGTGCAGCGACTCCCAGCGCTCGCGCGCCGCGCCCGTGGCGGCGGGCGGCTCGGCCGAGTACCCGAGGGAGGCCAGGACGTCCCGTGCACGGGCGGTCACCTCCTCCCCTGTGAGGCCCGGGTCGGCGCGTGCCGCGGCGCGCAGCTGCAGGATGCCGTCGCGCACCTCGCGGCGGGAGAAGAAGCGCTCGCCGCCCCGCAGCTGGTAGCCCAGTCCCGCCGCGGACAGAGCGGTCTCGAACGCCTCCGACTGGCCGTTCGTGCGGAAGAGGACCGCGATCTCGGCGGGCGGAGTGCCCCCGTCCACGAGCTCGCGGATCCGCTGGGCCACCCAGCCCGCCTCGGCCTCGTCGTCCGTGCACTCGGCGAAGACGACGTCGGGCCCCGCGGGGCGCTGCGAGGTGAGCTGGAGCGGCTCGGGCCAGTGCGGGAGCCGGCGGTCGCGCTGCCCCTCCGCCGTGCGCGCCGCGAGGAGCCGGTTGGCGGCCTCCACGATCTGGGGGCTCGAGCGGTAGTCGCGCACGAGCTTGACGACGGTGGCCTCCTGGTGGCGCTCGCGGAAGCCTGTGAGGAAGCGGGAGGTCGCGCCCGTGAACGAGTAGATCGTCTGGGAGGAGTCACCCACCACGCACAGGTCCGCGCGGTCCCCGAGCCAGAGGTCCAGGAGGCGGTGCTGCAGCGGGGAGACGTCCTGGTACTCGTCCACCACGAAGACGCGGTACTGGTCCCGGATCGTGGCCGCGATGCGCGGCTCCGTGGAGAGGATGCCCACGAGGATGAGCAGCACGTCCTCGAAGTCGATCATGTTGCGGGCGGTCTTGGCCTCCTCGTACCCCGTGTAGAGGCGTGCCACGGTGGTGGCGGTCCAGCCCGAGGGCATCTCCCGCCCCTTGGCCGCCTCGGCGTATCCCTCGGGAGCGTGGAGGGAGACCTTGGCCCACTCGATCTCGCCGGCGAGGTCGCGCAGCCCGGCGCGGTCCACGCTCATGCGCATGCCCTGGGCCACCTGGGTGAGCAGGCGCACCTTGTTCTCCACGAGCGTGGGCATCGGACCGCCGACGGCCTGCGGCCAGAAGTACTGCAGCTGGCGCAGCGCGGCGGAGTGGAACGTGCGGGCCTGGACGCCGTCCACCCCGAGGTCGCGCAGGCGCGTGCGCATCTCCGCGGCCGCGCGCGCAGTGAACGTCAGCGCGAGGGTGCGGTGGGGGTCGAACACCCCGGAGGCGACGCCGTAGGCGATGCGGTGGGTGATGGCGCGGGTCTTGCCCGTGCCGGCGCCGGCCAGGATGCACACGGGGCCCCGGAGGGCGGTGGCGGCCTGCCGCTGCTCGGCGTCGAGCCCGCGGAGGATCTCATCGGGAGTGCTCATGCGGGACGAGTCCTCCTCGGTGTCCAGGGTCTGCGCGTCCGGCGACGTCCCACCGTACCAACCCGCGGACGCCGGTGCGCCCCACCGCGCTCGGGCGTGGGCGCGCATAGGGTGGACCCCGTGCACCGTCAGTCCCTCCACCTCGCAGCCCTGGCCGCCGCGGCCGTCCCCGGCCTGACCCCGGTCTCGGTGGTCGCCAGCCCGGACGACCCCGCGGACTTCTCCGCCGCCGTCGTCGTGGACGCCCAGCGCCAGTGGTGGCGCGTGCGCTCCCCGCGCACCCCGGAGGCGGGGATCCGCCTGGAGACCGAGCTGCAGGTGCTCGCCGCGCTCACCCCGCGCGTGCGCGCGGCCCTGCCCTTCCGCACGCCCTCCGTGGCCGGCGCGGTGCGCCTGGGTGGCCTGCGCACCTTCGTGTACCAGGACATGCCGGGCCGTCCCCTCCCCCTCGAGGACCTCGTCGTGCTCGGCGAGCCCGCGGTGCAGGACGTCGGCCGCGTCATCGCGGCCGTGCACACCCTGCCCTCCTCCGTGGTGGACCTCGCGGACCTGCCGGTCTACACGGCGGAGGAGGTGCGCAACCGCCGGCTGCATGAGCTGGACCAGGCCGCCACCACGGGTCGCATCCCCCCGGTGCTGCTGCGCCGCTGGGAGGAGGCCATGGAGGAGGAGGCCCTGTGGTCGTTCTCCCCGGTGCCGGTGCACGGAGACCTGCACGAGGACAACCTGCTCGTGGAGCGCGGCCGGGTGGTCGGGGTGACCGGCTGGACCGACCTGCACGTGGGCGATCCCGCCGTGGACCTCGCGTGGTTGGCCGCCGCCGAGGACCCCGACTTCGCCGAGCGCGTGCTGGACGCCTACCGCGGGCGGCGCGCCGACGCCGGAGCCGGTGACGACGGGGACGAGCACCTGATGCGCCGCGCCTCCCTCCTCGCGGAGTTCGCGCTGGCCCAGTGGCTGGTGCGTGGCGTGGACCGCCACGACGCGGACATGATCGCCGAGGCGGAGGACATGCTGGCCGAGCTGGCCGACGCTGTCCGGGGCCGCACGCACGGGAGCGCACCGGAGCACGCCGACGGCGAGGCGGCCGACGGCGAGCCGGCGGGCGACGCGGTGGATGCCGACGACGAGGACGCCGACGGTGACGACGCGGGCCGCGAGCGCGAGCCGGACGAGGCCGACGACCAGACCGCCGCCCTCACCGTGGTGCCGGCTCCGGGCCGGGAAGCGGACCGGGCCGCCGCCCGGGGTGCTCGCCGGGCGCAGAGCCCCGGCGACGGGATCACGGGCGGTTCAGCGCCTCGGTGACGATGCGCTCGAGCTCATCCTCCCCCGGCAGGTGGGCGAGCGAGCGCTCGACGCCGTGCGCGACGTAGACGAAGCTCGCCCCGATGTTCTCGAGCGGGATCCCGTGCAGGCGTGACCACGCGAGCCGGTAGACCGCCAGCTGCAGGCCCTTGACCTCGAGGTCGCGGTCCGACGGCACCGCGCCCGTCTTCCAGTCCACCAGCTCCCACGCGGCCTCGGGATCGAGGGGCATCCCCTCGCGGGCTCCCGAGCAGTAGATGGCGTCCACGCGCCCGCGCAGGGTGATCCCGGCGACCGTGGTCTCCACCGCCGCCTCCACGAACGCGGGGGTCCGGTCCGCCCAGCGCGAGGACCGGAACCACTCCTGCATCGGGGCGAGGTCCAGGGCGTCGTCCACCCACTGGTCGGCGGCGTCCGAGGGGTCCTCGATGTCCAGCATGCCCGTCGCGCCGAACCGGTCCTCGAGCCAG
Organism: Micrococcus antarcticus; assembly: GCF_044872765.1. Lineage (NCBI taxonomy): Bacteria > Bacillati > Actinomycetota > Actinomycetes > Micrococcales > Micrococcaceae > Micrococcus > Micrococcus antarcticus. Next base: position 865,795 of record NZ_CP085253.1, read on the forward strand.
GCGTGGAACGCCGTGCCGCGGCGCGCCGCGTGGGCGGGCGGACGCGGCATGGGCCGGCGCAGCTGCTCGGCCACCGCCTGCGGGTCCGCCGCCAGCTCACCGTAGAGCGAGACGGAGACGTGGCTCGGCAGCGCCACCTGGCCCCCGGTCCCGGCGATGTCCCGGCGCCGCAGCAGCACCCAGGCGAGCTCCCGGGCGATCTCCGGGTCCGCCTCGAGGTCCTCGGGGGCCGCGCCTCGGACGCGCGCGGCCGCGGACTCGACCGCGGCACGCCGCGGCCGGGAGCGGGACGGGAGCTTCTCCCAGCGGTCCTCGTCCTCGGGGTCCTCCGGGTCAGCGACGGCGACCTCCGGCCCCGTCAGCGGGTCGAACGGCCACCAGGCGGCGAGCAGGCGGCCGGCCATGGGGTTCTCCTCCGTCAGCTCGGAGGGGTCCGGCTCGTGGCCGATCTCGATCCCGGGGAACGAGCCGGCGAGCGCGGCGACCTCCTCAAGGAACTCGGACGGCGCCGCGGGGTTCTTGTTCGTCCCCTTCCAGCGGGTGGTGCTCAGCCACAGCCGGCTCCGCGCGCGGGTGAACGCGACATACGCGAGCCGCCGCTCCTCCCGCCTCCCGTGGGCGTCCACGGCGATCTGGTAGGGCTCGGGCAGCCCCTCGGCATCCTTGGACGTGTAGGTCCTGCCGGCCGACTGCGCCCAGTCGCGCATGTTCTCAGCCCATCCGGCGTCCCACTGCGGCAGTGAGGCCGCGTCACCGCGCAGGGCCCACGGCAGCGCGCCGTTCGCGGGCGCGGTCCAGCGGTCGGACCGAGCCGAGGGGAACGAGCCCTCCATGAGCCCCGGCACCGCGACGACGTCCCACTCCAGTCCCTTGGACGCGTGGGTCGTGAGCACCTGGACCACCCCGGGGGCGGGCTCCCCGGCCTCGATGCCGAGGCCCTTCTCGTGCTCCTCCACCGACGCCGTCCAGGCGAGGAACGCGGAGAGCCCCGCCGCCGCCGTCGTGCCGGCGGCGAAGCCGCGCGCCGCGTCCTGGAACGCGTTGAGGTGGCGGCGGGCGGAGGCCCCGGACGCGTCGGGGCGCAGGGCCACCTCCACGTCCAGGCCGATCTCCCGCTCGACCTCGGCGATGAGCTCGGCGGGCTCCGCGTCCGCACGAGCGGAGAGGCGCCGCAGGAGGCGGTTGGCCTCGCGCAGGCGGCGCAGACCCTCGTCCGAGAAGCCGCGCCCGCGGGAGCCGGTCCAGTCGAAGCCCTCCCGTGGCAGCGAGTCGAGGGCCTCCAGCAGGGCGGGGGCGTCGGTGTCCTCCTCGGGGCTCACGTCCGCGGCCTCGACGTCCGCCGCCCCCTCGGCTCCGGCGGCCCGCAGGCGGGAGACGAAGCGGGCGCGTTCGTGGAGCACCTCGAGGTCCGCGGGGCCGATGCGCCACCGGGGGCCGGTGAGCATGCGGACCACGTGGTCGTTGCGGGAGGGGTCGGCGAGGACGTGGAGGACGGCGAGCACCTCGGAGACCTCGGGAAGGGAGAGCAGTCCCGAGAGGCCGAGGACCTCGTAGGGCAGGCCTGCCTCGTCGAGGGCCGCGAGCACCGGCACGAACTGCGCGCGCGTGCGGCACAGGACCGCCCGCGTGAGGCGGGTCCGGCCGTCGGCCGCGACGTCCGGCAGCGCCGCCAGCCGCTCCGCGAGCGCCCTCGCCTCCTCGTCCTGGGTGACGTGCCGGTCGATGCGCACCTCCCCCTCGCCCGTTCCGGGGCGGGGGCGGAGGGGTCGCAGCTCGATGGGCGAGCCTGCCCCCGCCTCCGCGTGGACGACGAGCGGAGCCGCCACTGTGTTGGCCGCCTCCAGCACCGCCTCGTCGTTGCGCCACGCGACGGTCAGGTGGGAGACGTCCGCGTTGACGCGCCGAGTCCCGCCGTCGGGGAGCGCCTGGACCCGCGGGAAGGTGCCCGGGAAGGCGAAGAGCTGGCCGGCGGAGGCGCCGCGGAAGCCGTAGATGGACTGGTGGGGGTCGCCGACGGCCGTGACGCAGTGCCCGAGCCCGGGCGCGTCCGCCTCGGGGCCGGTGGGGCCGAAGAGCCCGGCGAAGATCTGCATCTGGGCGTGTGAGGTGTCCTGGAACTCGTCCAGCAGGACGACGGGGAAGCGACCGCGCTCCTGCTCCCCCGCACAGGGCACCTCCCGGGCGATCCGCGCGGCGTGGCGTAGCAGGTCGCCGAAGTCCATCGCGTCGCGCTCCTGCTTGGCCTCGTCGTAGCGGGCCACGAGGTCGGCCATGAGGGCCCGGTCCTCGAACGCCTCGATCAGCTCGAGGATCACGCGGGAGGGCTCCTTCATGCGGGCCGGGAGCGGGAGCCCCCGGCCCTGGGCGACGAGCGCCTCCAGGTGCGCACGGACGTCCTCGGGGGCCACGAGGTGCTCCGCCATGTCCCCCGCGAGGCGCAGCGCCTGGGAGATCAGCGTGGAGGGCCGGACGCCGAGGCGGTCCGCCACGATCGGATGGGACTCCACGACGCCGGCCATGATCCGGTGCGCGTCGGCGTCGCCGAGCAGCACGGCCTCGGGCTCCACGCCGATGCGCAGCCCGTGGTCGCGCACGAGCGCGCCCGCGTAGGAGTGGTACGTGGACACGGCGGCGCGGCCGAGGTCCTCCGGCTCGCCGTCGAACCCGGGGATCACGAGCCCGGAGCGCAGCAGGGCGTCCACCTTGTCGTTGATGCGGTGGGCCAGCTCGCCGGCGGCCTTGCGCGTGAACGTGACGCCGAGGATCTGGTCGGGCCGCGCGTGGCCGTTGGCCACGAGCCAGACCACGCGGTCGGACATCGTGGCGGTCTTGCCGGAGCCGGCGCCGGCCATGACGAGCCGGGGCGTGAGCGGAGCGGTGATGACCTCGGCCTGCTCGTCCGTGGGCGGATGCACCTTCAGGCGGGCGGCGATGTCCTCCGGCGCGTGGACCGCGGCGGGGACGTCCATGTTCAGCGGTTCCATTCGGTGACCTGCCTTCCTTCGGCGCAGAGGGGACAGACGGACGGCAGGGCGCAGCCGGCGGACCCGTCGTGGAGGGCGAGGAAGCGGGGCCCGACGGTCCGGCGGGCGGCCGTGAAGACCTGGTCGAGGGCCCAGCGGTCCTCGTCGGTCAGCGCGGCCTGCTCCTGCACCTTCGTCTTCTGGGTGCCCGCGCCGAGCTGGACGAGCGCGGCCCCGGCCGGGGCGGACGGCTCCGCCAGCTGCGCGAGGGCGGCCCGCAGCGCCGGGTCGGCCTCCGGGTCATCCCGCAGCACCGACACCCCGTGCGCGCGCAGGGCGACCTGGTAGGCGGCGAGCTGCGGCTGGCGGGGCAGCTCGGCCGCCGACGGCGCGCGGCGGCCCGTCTTGAGGTCGACGATGTACGGGCGTCCGGCCGCGTCCACCTCGAGCCGGTCGATGACGCCGTTGATCAGCACCGTCAGTCCCGCCCACGTGAGTTCGGCCCGCATGGGCACCTCCTGGGCCAGGGCGCGCCGCCCCGCGGCCCGCACGACGGAGAGGTAGCCGAGGTAGGCCTTCGCCAGCTCGCGGGCCCGGGCGTGCTCGAGCTCGCTGACCCACCCCCCGGGCAGGCCCAGCTCCGGCAGGCGACGCTCGAGCTCGGCGCGCACGGCCTCGGGCGGGCCGTCCGGGTGGTGCTCGGCCACGGAGTGGACGAGGGTGCCCACGGACTGCGCCAGCGTCGCTCCAGCCTGGGACCCCACGTGGTAGAGCAGCCAGTTGAGGGGATTGGTCAGAGCAGTCTCCACGCGGGACGGCGAGAGGCGGACCGGGTGGTGGGCCACGTCCGTGAGGGCCTCCTCTGTGGACAGCGGCGCGAGGCCCCACCAGTGCGCGGGGTCTGCGGTCTCCACGCCGTCCGCGGCCAGCCGGGCGAGGGCCGCGGCGGCCGCCGCCGGATCCACGGCCCCGGCGCCTTCCTCCCCCTGCTCGAGGGCGCGGCGGAGCCGCGCGACGAGCGCGCCGGCCGTCAGCGGCGGCGCCACCTCCGTGAGGGGGCGGACGCCGCTCTCATCGTCGCCGGGTTCCGCGGGGGCCAGGAGGTCGAGGAAGTCGGAGGGCATTTCGTCCTCGTTCCGCACGGCGGTGGCGAGGACGCGGCGGCGCGCCCGGGAGACCGCCGCCGCCAGCATGCGCAGCTCGTCCTGCCGCGTCTCCTGCAACCGGGTGCGGTGGTCCGTCGGCCACGCGGAGGGGTCGGGCGCGAGCAGCAGGTCAGCGAGGTCCGTGGCGCCGAGCAGCTGGCCGCGCAGCCGCGTGTTGGGCCAGACGCCGTCCTGCAGGCCCACGACGATCACGGTGTCCCAGTCGCGACCGGCGGCGACGGCGGAGGCAGGGGTCAGCACGTGGACGGCGTCCCCGGTCTCCGCGCGGCGCGCGAGGGTGTCCATCGGCAGGTCCTGGGACTCCATGTACCCGCGGAAGTCCTCGGGCGAGGATCCGGGGAACTGGTCCACGAAGCGCTCCGCCACCTGGAACAGCGCCACGACGGCGTCCAGGTCTGCGTCCGCCCGCCGCGCGTCCCGGCGGGTGTCCGCCCCGTCCACCCGCCCGAGGGCGATCGAGCGCCAGCGGTCGGCCCGGCCGGAGGCCGACCACAGGGCCCAGAGCACGGTCTCGGCCGTCGCCCCGGGAGCGGCGGCCGCCTCGAGGCCGGCGCGGAACATCCACGCCACGCGCCGCAGGGCACGATGCCGCCCGGCCTCCTCTCCCGCGAGCGCCGGATCCGCGAGGGCGGCCACGAGCAGCTCGTCCGACGAGCGCCGCCCTCCGCGCGCCCGCTCAGCCCGCAGCAGGTCCTGGCGCAGCCGCCGCACGTGCAGCGCCGTGGCCGCTCCGTAGCGCCCGGTCAGCAGGCCGACGAGCTCCTCAGGGTCCAGCACGGAGACGACGTCGGTCTGGGGGTCCCCCGCCAGGGTGGCGCAGGCGCCCAGGAGGGTCAGCAGCGGGGCCACCGCCGGCTCCTCCTTGAGCACGGTGCCCGACGCGTCGCGGGTGACCGGCACGCCCTCCGCCTCGAGATGCCGGGCGAGCGCCGCGACGCGGGAGCCGGAGCGGGCCACCACGAGGAGCCGGTCCAGCGGCACGGACTCCTCGTGATGCACCCGCAGGACCCGCTCGAGGACGAACTGGTCCTCGTCCGCCCGCGAGCGCACGACGTGGCCGCGCACCTCGCCGCCCTCCTGTGCCGGCAGCGCCGTGCGCCGGGCCCGCTCGACCGGCTCGTGCCGCTGCCGGACCCGCCGGGCCACCCGCAGGTACCCCTCGAGCACGCCGGCCGCCATGCGGTGCCCCTGGGCCAGGACGACGGTCCGCTCCCCCGGCGCCGGCGACGCCGGGGCGCCCGGCACGGGAGCCGGGTCCAGGGCGGTGGGGTACTCGCGGACGAGGTCCGGGCGGGCGCCGCGGAATCCCTCGACCGTGGTGTCGGGGGTCGCCGTGAGGAGGACGTCCCTGCCGACGCCGAGGACGCGGAGGAGATCGTGCACGGCGGGGGTGGCCTCCTGGAGGTCGTCCACCACGAGGGCGCTCAGCCGGGCGCGTTCCGCCCGGGCGAACTCGACGCCGGCACGGTCCCGCTCCGGGTCCTCCGGGAACCGCTCCGTCAGGACGAGCGCGGCGGCGCGGATGAGGCCGGCGGGGTCGAAGGCCTCCGCCATGCCCAGGTCCAGGCGGTCCCGGTAGTCCTGGACGAGGACGGCCGCCGCCTCCCACGCCGGCCGCCGGTGCACCTCGCCCAGCTCCTGCAGGCGGCCGGGCTCCACCCCGAACTCGCTCATACGGTCCACCAGCTCGCGCACCTCACGGCGGAACCCCCGCGTGCCCACAGCGGGGACGACGTCGGCCGGCCACTCCGGACCGGCCGCGTGGCCCTGGGCGTAGCCCTCCAGGAGCTCGGCGATCACCGTGTCCTGCTCGGCGCCGGACAGCAGCCGCGGGGCGTTCGCCAGGTGCCGGAGGGGGCCCGTGACGCGGGCGCGGCGGAGCAGGTCGAACGCGTAGGACGCCCACGTGCGCACCGGCGTGACGGCGCGCGTGCCGTGCCCCGTGGCCTCGAGGCGCTCGGTCAGGGCGTCGCGCAGACGGGCCGCGGCGTCCCGGCTCGGCGCGAGGACCAGGAGGGACTCGGCATCCGTCCCCGCCTCGAGCCGCCGCGCGGCGTACTCCACGGCCGCGGTGCTCCGCCCCGTGCCGGGCGCACCGAGCACGAGGACGGCCCCGTGCCCGGGGGCGAGGCCCGCCACGGCCTCCTGCGCGGGGGTGAGCTCGACCGTCTCCGCCCGCTGCCGCCCTTCGCGGACGAGGAGGGCGTGCACGGGCGGCGCAACGGGCTCCTCGGCCTCGTCCGCCGCGAGGATCGCGGCCTCCTCGAGCGCCCCGTCCGGGGCGGCTGCGGCGTGCTCGTGTGCGCTCATGGGGTCATCCTCCCATCGGCGCGGGACAGGTTAAGGGGTGCGCCCGCTTGCCGGGCTGATGCTCCCGCGGCCGTGGTCCACGCGCGCCGCGAGGTCGGCGATCACCGCGAGCGCGGGGCCGTCGCCGTCGTCGTGGGGATCCCAGGCGGCACGGGCCAGGTCCACACGCGGCAGCCCGCCGGCGGCCGGGCGCAGCGGCGTGCCCTCGCGATCGCGCGCGGGCGCGGCGCGGGCGGCGAGGTCCTCGGGCAGGGACCCGTCGGCCCGCACGACGCGCCACCACGGGGTGCCCGGATCCGCCTCGGCCATCGCGCGTCCAGCCTGTCGCGCGCCGCCGCGGCCCAGGATCCGCGCGAGCGCCCCATAGGACACGGCACGCCCCGGGGGCACGAGGCACGCGACGGCGGCGAGCGCCTCCGCCACCGTCAGCGGACCCTCGGGTGGCGCGGCGGGGAGGGGAGGAGCGCGGCGCGGCGGAGCGGGGCGCGGGACGGCGGCGGAGGACACGAGCCCATCCTGCCCGCCCGCCGGAGGGTGCTTCACGCGTCCGGCTCCGGCGGTAGCGTGGCGGACGTGAATTGGCATGAGCAGATCCGAGCCGGGTTCGACCTCGAGACCACGGGCAGAGACCCCCAGCAGGCGTTGATCGTGACGGCCACCATCGTGATGGTGGACGCCTCGGGCGCGGCCGTGTCCGCCGCCGAGTGGCTCCTGGACCCGGGCGTCCCGATCCCGGAGGAGGCGGCGCAGGTGCACGGTGTCACCACGGAGCGGGCCCGCGCCGAGGGCATGCCCGCGGCGCAGGGGGTCATCGAGATCACGGAGACGCTGCGGGACCTCTTCGCGGCCGGCATCCCGGTGATCGCGTTCAACGGGGTGTACGACTTCACGGTCATGGACCGTGAGGCGCGGCGGCACGGCCTGACCCCGCTCGACGCCGCGCCCGTGATCGACCCCTACGTGCTGGACAAGCAGCTGGACCGCTACCGCAAGGGCAAGCGCACTCTCACCGCCGTCTCGGAGCACTACGGCGTGCAGCTGGAGGACGCGCACACCTCGGCCGCGGACGCGCTCGCCGCCGTCCAGGTCGCGGACCACCTGGCCCGCAAGTACCCCGCAGTCCAGATCGAGCTGTCGGAGCTGCACGCGAGGCAGGCCCAGTGGAAGGCCGAGCAGGCCGCCAGCTTCGAGGAGTACCTGCGCCGGAAGGATCCGGCGGCCACGGTCTCGCGGGAGTGGCCGGTCGAGCCCGGCACCTGACCCTCGGAGCTCGGACCGCTTTCAGCCCTGCGGCGTCGCGGCCGCGGCCGCCCTCACCGCGCCGGGAAGGGCCTCGAGGACCGTGCCGATCGCGGCGTCGTCGTGCGCCGCCGAGACGAACCAGGCCTCGAAGACCGACGGCGGCAGGTACACGCCCGACTCCAGCATCGACTGGAAGAACGGGGCGTAGCGGAACACCTCCTGGCCCTGCGCGTCGGCGTAGTCCTTCACGCCGCCCTTCGACGTCCCGAACGCCACGGAGAAGAGCGTCCCGGCGCGCTGGATCGAGTGGTCCACGCCCTCCGCGTCGAGCGCCGCCACGAGGCCCTCGCGGACCGCGTCGGAGGCGCGCTGCACGGCGGCGTACACGGCGTCGTCGGCGCTGCTCAGCGTCGCGTACCCGGCGGCCATCGCCACCGGGTTCCCGGAGAGCGTGCCCGCCTGGTACACCGGGCCGAGCGGGGCCAGGTGGTCCATGATCGCGGCCGAGCCGGCGAGCGCGGCGACGGGCATGCCGCCGCCGATCACCTTGCCGAAGCACCAGATGTCCGGGGTCCAGCCCTCGGGCTCCCCGCTGAGGCCCCACGCGCCGCGGCTCGTGGCGCGGAAGCCGGTGAGGACCTCGTCCCAGATCAGCAGCGCACCGTGACGCTGCGTGATCTCGCGCAGGAACGCGTTGAAGCCGTCCTGCGGCTCCACCACGCCCATGTTGCACGGCACGGCCTCGGTGATCACGGCGGCGATCTCGGACCCGCGCTCGGCGAACGCCTTCTCCAGCTCCTCGCGGGAGTTGTACGTGACCACGAGGGTCTCGGAGGCGGCGGCCTCGGTGACGCCGGCCGAGCCGGGCAGTGCCGCCGTCGCGACGCCGGAGCCGGCGGCGGCCAGCAGGCCGTCGGAGTGGCCGTGGTAGCAGCCGGCGAACTTCACGATGAGGTTGCGGCCGGTCACCCCGCGCGCGAGGCGCAGGGCGGTCATGGTGGCCTCCGTGCCGGTGGACACGAAGCGCACGCGCTCCACGGGGACCTTCGAGGCGATCAGCTCGGCGAGCGCGGTCTCCGACTCGGTGGAGGTGCCGAAGCTGAGGCCGCGGTCCACGGCGGCGTGCACGGCCTCCACCACGGCCGGGTGGCCGTGGCCGAGCAGCATGGGACCCCACGAGCAGACGAGGTCCACGTACTCGCGGCCCTCGACGTCGTAGAGGTACGGCCCCTGCGCGCGCTCCATGAAGCGGGGCGTGCCGCCGACGGAGCCGAACGCGCGCACCGGCGAGTCGACGCCGCCGGGGATGACGGTCTGGGCCGCGGCGAACGCGGCGGCGTTGGTGGTGCGGGGGGTGCGGGTGCTCACAGGGAGCCCTCCTTCATCCAGCGGCCGAGCTCGGCCGCCCAGTAGGTCAGCACGGTGTCGGCGCCGGCGCGCCGGATGGAGAGCACGGACTCGGTGATCGCGGCGCGGCGGTCGATCCAGCCGTTCGCGGCGGCGGCCTCGATCATCGCGTACTCGCCGGAGATCTGGTACGCGGAGACCGGCACGTCGGCCATCTCGGCGACATCGCGCACGATGTCCAGGTAGCTCATGGCGGGCTTCACCATGACCATGTCCGCGCCCTCCTCGAGGTCGAGCGCCACCTCCAGCATGGCCTCGGTGCGGTTCGCCGCGTCCATCTGGTAGGTCTTGCGGTCGCCCTGCAGGGCGGAGTCGACGGCGTCGCGGAAGGGGCCGTAGAACGCGGAGGAGTACTTCGCGGCGTACGCGAGGATCGCGGTGTCCTCGTGGCCGGCGTCGTCCAGGGCCTCGCGGATGACGCGCACCTGGCCGTCCATCATGCCGGAGGGGCCCACGACGTCGGCGCCCGCCTCGGCCTGCGCGACGCCCATACGCCCGTAGATCTCCAGGGTGGCGTCGTTGTCCACGGCGCCGTCCTCGCGGAGCACGCCGCAGTGGCCGTGGTCGGTGAACTCGTCCAGGCAGAGGTCGGACATGACGACGAGCGCGTCCCCCACCTCGGCCTTCACGTCGCGGATGGCGGCGTTGAGCACGCCCTCAGGGTGCAGGGAGGCGGAGCCGGTCGCGTCGCGCGTGGCCGGGACGCCGAACAGCATGATGCCGCCCAGGCCCAGCTCGGCGGCCTCGGCCGCGGCCGCCTTGAGCGAGTCGGTGGTGTGCTGCACCACGCCCGGCATGGACGCGATGGGCTGCGGCTCGGCCACGCCCTCCTTGATGAAGGCCGGCAGGATCAGCTCGGCCGGGTGGAGGCGGGTTTCGGCGACCAGGCGGCGCATGGTGGCGGACTGGCGCAGACGGCGGGGGCGCTGGTGGGGGAACGACATGGCCTCGAGTCTAGGCCGTGGGCCGGACGCGGCACGGGTGCGCGGTCCCCCTCAGGACGCCGCCCGGGCCGCCGACGGCGAGGGCGCGCGTCACCGGCGGGGCAGGGCCGCCAGCGCGTCGCGCAGCGCGGCCGCGCGGGTGGTCGTGTCGATCACGGTCCGGGGACCGTCGCGGTCGACGTCCCACGCCACCCAGCCGTCCGCCTGGACGTCATCCCAGGTCGGGACCCGGTGTCCGGGGATGTCGGCCGCGCGCGTCTCGACCCGGCGGCGATGCTCCCGTTCGTCAGGCAGGACCGTCTCCAGGACCACCAGCCGCGCGCCCGCCCGCGACGCGGTCCCCGCCCAGCCGGCCCGGGAGGCGGGGACGGGATGGACGGCGTCGACGACGACGTCGTGGCCCAGCAGCAGGTTGGAGACCGCGAGCTCGTGCACGACGGCGTAGCCCGCAGCGCCCACGTGGTCCTGGACCCGTCCCAGTGCGGTCTCGACGGCGTCCACCCGCAGACAGCAGGCGCCTGTCGCCCGCGCGAGCGCCTGGGCCAGCGTGGTCTTGCCCGTCCCGGCGCGTCCGGCGAGCACGCACAGCCAGGGCCGGTCGCCTCCCTCGATCACCGTTGCCATGGGGCCCATGGTGCCGGTGACGACGCCGGCGCGCCCGCCGACCCGCCGGGGCGGTGTTGACATCCGCACGCCGACCCGATCCCGTGGGGCCCATGACTCCCCCGATCCACCTGCGCCCCCTCCGCCCGGACGACGCCGACGAGATGGTCGTCGTCCTCTCGGATCCGGCCCTGTACACGTTCACGGGCGGCGAGCCTCCCGCCCGGGAGGGCCTCTCCCGCCAGTACGCCGTCCAAGCCCGCGGCCACTCCGACGACCGCAGCGAGACGTGGCTCAACCACCTGGTGGTACTCGACGACACCGGGGAAGCCGTCGGCTACGTGCAGGCCACCGTGCCCGTCTCGGGCGGGCCCGCCGAGATCGCGTGGGTGATCGGCGTCCCCTGGCAGGGCCGGGGCCATGCGACCGCCGCGGCGCGCCTGCTGCTCGACGAGCTCGCCCGGCGCGGGGTCCCCGAGGTCGTGGCCGACATCCACCCCGACCACGCTGCCTCGGCCGCCGTGGCACGGCGGCTCGGCCTGCGCCCCACCGGACACCTCGTCGACGGCGAGCAGCGCTGGGAGGGACCCGTCGCCGTCGCGGACGGGGCCGTCCCGGCCATGAGGAGAGGAACCCCGTGCCCACCGACCTGCTAACCCTCCACCTGTCGCCGGCGCGGCCTGGCGAGCACGTGCCCGGCGGCCTCGAGCTGCGAGGCCTGGAGGTCGAAACGGCTGACGAGCTGGCCCGGTGCTACTTCGCCAGCTACCCACCGGGCGTCGCCGCCTCCGACCTGGCCGAGGCGCGCGAGGAGATGGACGCGACCTTACGCGGCGACTACGGGGAGCTGCGCGCCGAGGCGAGCGCCTCAGCGTGGGTGGAGGGCCGCCGGGCCGGGGCGGTCATGGTCGTCACGCACTCGATCTGGGACGCGGACCTCGCGGGGCCGTTCATCATCGACCTCTTCACCGATCCCGCCGCGCGCGGGAAGGGGGTCGGGCGCGCCCTGGTACAGCACGCCGTCGACGCCTGCTCCGCCGCCGGCGACCCCGCCCTCAGCCTGCGCTTCGGCGAAGGCACCTCCAAAGCGGCCATGGGGATCTATCGGCGGCTCGGATTCCGACCCGTTCGGCAGGGGGAAGCCGGTCATTCCTGGCCGAGCCGCTTCGCGCCATGACGCTGGGCATCGAGACGGAGCGCGTGGGCATCCCGAGCGCCCTCGCCGCCGACCCCTGGCGCCCTGCGTGCGGCGCCGAGCGTTCACCCGTACCAGGTGGCTCCCGGTTATCGCTCCAGCAGCCACGCCGGCTCTGCGCCGGACGCCGTCCTGCCCGGCGCGCTCGACTCATGGACCTGGCCTCGCAACACGTCCATGAGCACCGCCTCAAGATCGCCCGGGCATCTCGTAAGCAGTCGGCTCAGGTCCGTCCGCTGCCCGGTCACCCGTCCCGGGTCCGCCGGTGGCGGCCGCCCCTGCCAGGGCACCACCGTGAGGACCCCCGCGATCACGTCAGCATCCAGGAGCCACGCACAGCGGTTTCGGCTGAAGTGCCGCCGCTCCAGCTCGACGACAAGCCTGCACACCGCCTCCATAGAGGGCATCGATCCGGAAGAGGACGGCCTGCGGGTGCTCACCTCTCCCCCTTCTGAGTACGGTCACCCGCCCGTGCCGGCCCCGCGGAGCCGATATCAGCGGCAGTCGCGCGGCGGATCCATCCGCCGCCGGGCCCACGGTGCCAGCTTTGCCTGGGCTCGTCCGACTCGCGCACCGTGTCGGTGAGCCATACGGTGGTGTCCGGGCCCCACCCGGCGAGGACCGTGGCCGCATCAGCGTCTACGGACAGCGCCCGGGTGGCTGAGCTGAGATAGCCCATGGTGGTCAGATGCACCGCGTCCCACTCCGAGGCGACCTGCTCCCAGTCCGGTATGACCCAACGGCCGGACCGGCCCGTCACCCGGTACCAGTCGTGCCGGCGTGAGGCACTCACCTCCAGAGGGAACTCCCGGCACAGCCGCACCCAGTCACCGGGGGCGTGGATCTCATACGTCCTCCCCGCCCCCTGCACCGGGATCACCGTGGCCGCCTCCGCGCCGAGAGCGTCCTCGACGAGGTCCAACCCGGTGGGGATCTGCCCGAAGCCAGCAGTGACTCCCTGAGGGATCGACCACCAGCTCCCGGACCAGTTCGCCGTGGGGTCGGCCGGGCGTTCGACGGTGGCGCGAGCCTCCTGCAACCGCTCCTCCTGGGCCCATTCCGACAGGACGCGACCCGGGTGACGGGTCAGCCGGGTCGGATCCTCGAAATCCCGCCAGTCGGCGACCCACTGCACCGGCTGGCGTGGACGTCCCCAGGGCCGGGACGCGGGTGAGGCCACGACGGCGGCGGCCACGGGTGCCAGGGCGGCGCGGATGACCGACTGCCCAGCCAGCACGTCCTCCCCGTCGGGCTCCTGCCAGTACCTGGCCGATTCCACGGCGCTGACCAGAGCCGACTGGACCACGTCGTCCGAGAGGCCCGAGAGGTCGAGACCGGTCAGGGCCCCTGCCACCTCGTCCGGGGATACCGTCGGAGGCGAGACCGGGACGCGGCGGCCCTCGTGGACAGCCCACACGAGACGGGCGCCGCCCCGATCCGGGTCCAGCTCTTGCCCGAGCCAGAACACCAGGTCTGTGGAGTTGATCGGTGGATGGCGTGCTTCTGGTGGGGGTGAGTGGCGTTAGCTGGTGATGAGGGTGCTGACGGCTGCTTCGATGACGTCGTCGGTGATGGTGTCGAGTTGGTTGATCTTCAGGACGCGTCCGATTTGGGGGAAGAGGCGCTCGAGGAGGCGGAAGTTGCCTCGGGTGATGCGTTCGATCGCGGCGATGGCCTGGGCGTCGGTGAAGTCTTCGGGGTCGAGGGTGCGGCCGAGGCGCTTCCAGTGGCGGGTCAGGACGAACAGCAGTTCCTCGCGCGCGAGGGCGCGGTAGCGGTGGGAGAACCCGAGGCGGCTGTAGAGCTGGGGGTAGTGGCGGAACCGCTGGTCGATGCCGGGCATCCCGATGAACATGAGGGCGACGTGGTGGCGGTCGTGGAGGTCTCGGAGTAGCTCGAGTGAGGTCGGCGTGAGACGTTCGGCCTCGTCGATGATGATCAGCTCGGTGAAGTCGATGGTGCGGGGAACTTCGGTGGTCGTGATCTTCCCGATCGCGCAGAGATGCTCGTAGATCAGCACTCCGACCTTGCCGCGGTAGAACTCGATGTCGCGCATGAGATCGCGGTGCTTGGCGAGGACCTCTGGGGTGTAGAACACGGTGCGGGAGCGGTGGGCGGCGGCGTAGTGTTTCAGGTCGGCCTCGCTGCGTGGCCCCCAGGCTTGGATGAAGGGTTCGAGGGTGTCCCAGTGGGCGTACCGGCGGGCGGACTCCGTCTTGCCGACCCCGGCCTCGCCGTGGCAGATGCCCATGGTGACGTCCTTGCGGATGGCGCCGGCGAACTCGGTGAAGCGGCGGTGTTCCTTGGTGACGATGAAGTCGCGGTTCATCTACTCGTCCTCTTCGTAGGTCTTCAGGCGCTTCCTGGGCCGTCGCGCGGGAGCGGGCGGGTCGTCAGGGGGTCGTGGAGTCGTGGGGATGCGGTCGTTGATGTCTTTGCGCAGTTGCCGGCGGCGGGCTCGTCGGGCGGTTTCGATGTCATGGAGGCTGTAGCGCTGGTTGGGGTGGGCTTCGTCAATCGCTGTGCATACGAAGGAGTCGTGGTCGTATACCCGGATCTCGGACAGGTCCCGGGGGTCGTAGCGGATGGTGACCGTGCGCCCGACGAACGAGGCGAGCGTGGGCGAGAGGTAGCGCTGGCCTTGGAAGTGGATCCCGTCGCGCTGGACGGTGCGATGCTTGGAGACCCGCAGAAGTAGCCCGTCGAGCTCTTCGAGACTCTCGGGGAGTCGCGGCAGCCATCCCTCAGGGATCCAGGCCACCTCCGGGCTCGTGCGGATCGCGGTGTGCGTGCGCTGGTTGTACTGGCCGACGAACTCCCCGACGGCTCGGTCGAGACCAGGAAGGTCCAGCACCGGCACGGGGTGTGGGTGTCCAGGGGTGAGGCGCCCGGGCAGGGTCGCGAGCAGTTCGGTGTTGACGGTGTGGAAGAACCGCTCGATCTTTCCTCTGCCCTGGGGGCGGGCGACGGCGGAGTGGATGATGCGGATCTTCAACGTGATCGCGGTGTACTCGAGATGATGGCTGGTGAAGTCGCGGCCATGGTCGACGTAGAGCACGTCCGGGATGCCGCACATCGGCCAGGCGGGGTCGCTCTTGGGCCAGATCGCTTGGCGCAGCGCCAACGCGGTGTTCATCGCCGAGGGCGCGCCCTCGAAGACCATGTACCCGCAGATCGCCCGCGAGAAGTCGTCCATGACCGTGGTCAACCAGGGCCTGGATGGTCTCCCGCTGGGGTCCTAGATGAGGATGTCGAGCTCGGTGTGGTCGACCTGCCACAGGGCATTGGGGTGCTCTGCGCGATGGCGGAAGACGAGCTCGTGGCGATCCCGGTAGGACGCTGGCCCCTCAAGCGCGAGCGTCACCATCGCTGGATCCAATGCCTGCACGACCGACCGCACCGTCGCGTAGCTCGGCGTGCTCACGCCTCGTTGTGCAGCCTCGGCTACGGCCAGGCGGTGCAGCGTCGCGATGGTCGGGCGAGGCGTGGTCAGAGCCAGGTGCTCCACGAACGCCAGCAGCTCAGGCGCGGTCCGACGCACGCCGGCATCGGCGCGCTGCGCCCGCTCAAGAGCCGAGATGCCACCTGTCCGGTAGAGGCTGTGTCAACGCGAGAGCGTTCGCTCTCCCACTCCGGTCTCCCGAGCGAGGCTCGCCAGTGGGATGCCGTCTTCGACGTGGAGCCGCAGGATCTTCCACTTCTGCGGCCCGTCCATGTCACGCCTGCGCGATGCTCTCGCGAGCGGCGGCGTCCCGCTGGTGGCGGTAGAGCGTCGCCCGTGACCATCCCACCAGGCGCGCCGCCTCCTCAGCGGTGCGCCCCTTCGCTCTCTCTTCGGCAGCGATCGCGAGCTTGCGATCCACGACCTCCGGGTTCACGGGCGGCCGGCCGAATCTCGTGCCCTGGGCCCGGGCTGCTGCGATTCCCGCGTTGACGCGCTCGGTGATCAGCTCGCGTTCGTACTCCGCCAGTGTTGCCAGCATCCCGAGCATGAGCCGGCCCGACGACGTCTCGGGATCGATCCCGTCGGAGACCGACTGGATCTTCACGCCGCTGTCCCTCAGCAGGTTCACGGTGTTGAGCACGTCGATCAGCGACCGGCCCAGTCGGTCGATCCGCCAGACCACCACCGTGTCCTCAGGCTCCGCGTAGGCCAAGAGCTTCTTCATGCCCGGACGCTCCGCTGCGCTTTTCGCCCCGGATGTCACGTCCGAGAACACGTCCCGCTTTTGCACGCCGGCGGCAAGGAGAGCGTCGAGCTGCAGTGCCGGGTCCTGCCCCGCCGTCGACACTCGCGTGTACCCCAGAAGCCTCATTACCACATGATGCCCCATAAAATCGGTCCGTCGGAAGATCTGAGACAAAAACGGTGCGACGACTTCTCGAGACACTCCGGCCAACTGTGCCCAGCTCGAGACGATCCGCCCGCCACCCGAGCGGATGTCTCACAAAACTGTACCTTCACGAGATGCTTGGTCATCCGGCCGGATATGCAAGAACCATCGAGCGGAGAATCAACCTCTTGATACTATTGCGGCATGAGGATCATCGTGTGTGGGGCAGGTATGGGTGGTCTCGCGCTGGCACACGGACTCTCGGGGAAGGCTGAGGTCGTAGTTGTAGAGCAGGATGTCGCTGCCGCGGAGACGGGCGGGTATCGCATTAGCCTCAACGATGAAGCCTGCGGCGCACTCGCAGATTTGATCCCAGGGGCGCTGATGGAAGAAATCCGGCTGGTATCAGACACCGGGAGCGCGTTCGAGCAGTTCACCATCGCGGACTCCCAATTGCGTCCGATCGTGGTCGCGGCTGAACCCACCGGACAGGACCGCATCTTGGCGCAACGCCAAGTGCTGAGAGTCCTGCTTGCGAGGGACATCAGCGCCTCGATCCGATTTGGATCGACAGTGCGCGATGTAGCACAGGATGACACGGGTGCAGCGGTCACGCTTTCAGATGGCTCCGTTGTTGATGGTGACCTTGTGGTGGCCGCCGACGGCGCAAATTCGACGGTCATCTCTTCGTTCCTCGGCACGTCGCCCACCCGCGATCTTGGTCTCACCGGTATTGCGGGATGGGCACCGCTCGGAACAGACGACCCGCCGACCTACCTGCGCCGGGGTCCGGCCTTGGCGTTCGGGGCCGACGGCACCGGCGTCTTCCTCTCGATCTACAACCCCCCCCTCGCGACCTGCGACCGACCCGACAGTTGCGGCTTTGACCGGCGGGCCAGCTCTTATCTGGGGCACGATTAACCGCAGCGAGAGCCTCAGAGGCACCCGACACACATCGGCAGGTGACCTGGTCCAGCAGGCGGGCGCGTTGCTCACGCGATGGTCGCCCTGGCTAACCGAGCACGTGTCGGCCTCGGACCTCGAACGTGTTGCAGCGTTCAGGTTCCGGGCGGCAAACCCATCCGGACCGATCGCAGATTGGACGCCTCGCAGTGTCACGGGGCTCGGAGATGCGATCCACGCGATGCCACCGACCGGCGGTCGGGGTGCGTCGACGGCCATCTGTGATGCCGCCGACCTCGTTGATGCCATCACCGAGCATCTGGATGGCGCCCCGTTACACTCCGCACTCGCCCGCTACCAGCGTTCTATATCACCCCGGGCCCGCGCAGCGATCCGTGAGTCCCTTGGTCCCGTGCGAGTAATCAACGTTCTGCGTCATCGACCAGCGCAAGCCCTGGCCCGACCTCTGCTGAGCGTCGCGGGTGCGTGGGGACAGCGTCGCTATCGCGGCACGCCATGAAGGCGGCGCTCCGATCAGGAGGTGACCCCAACCTTGTCTTGGTGCTGTGGGAATTGCAGCAAACTGCGCGTGAAGCCGCACGTCATCTCGAGCGGACAACCAGAGCCGCGGGGATCAGCACGGCCGAGTTCGGCGTGCTGGCGTGCACAACCGATGACCCTGGGATCACGCAGGCGCAGATCGCGCGCCAACTCCATATTCGCCCTCAAGCGCTTACCGCTACCGTCAACAAGCTCCAGCGCCGCGGCCTCATCCGCGGCAGTACCGAGGGCCGTGGGCGACCATCTCACCTCACAATCACCGATCAGGGACGAACTGCCCTCGACGCCGCATGGCCATCGATCGTCGCCCTCAATGAGCCCGCTAACCTGCAGCTCACAGAGGATGCAGCGAGCTCTCTTGCCGCACAGCTCGCCCAACTGCGTGAGAACCTGGCCATGACCGGACCAGCGACAGCGCCTCGCTGACGACGTCGTTGAAGCCGCAGCGGTCGTCGTGGATCACCGTCACATAGCGGCCACACAACGCCGCCACCGAGCTATCAACTCCACACACCAGGTCCGCGACCCGCGGGCTGAGCGCCCTCGCCGCTTCGAGGCAGAGACGCCGCCCCCGCGGACCGGCCAGCAGTGCCTGTGTGCTCGCTTCCATCGGACCATCCTCCCCCGACCCCCACGACTCGTCGAGGGCCACCTCCGCCCCCGTGGCCCCGTCGTGCTGGAACCACAGCGTCGCCTCGGCCCGAAACGGTCTTGCCTGTCGCGCTCGGCTCGCGCTGGATGTGCTCACCTTTGACTCGCGGCGAGGGTCTGCCGTGAGTTTGGTTGACATCTTGACCTGACCTATGGGTCGGTTTCCAGTTGACGTCGCTAGCCGATGGTCTTCATGGAAGGCTCATCGCATGCCCCGCCCGTACCCTCCAGAGTTCCGTGCCCGGGCCATCGCTCTGGTCCGCGAAGGCCGACAGGTCAAGCAGACCGCGCAGGCCCTCGGTATCCACGAGGTCACCCTCCACACCTGGCTCCGACAGGACGACATCGACCACGGCCGCCGGTCTGGACTCAGCAGTCGCGAGTCTGCCGAACTCCGCGCGGCTCGCGGTCGCGTCCGGCAGCTCGAGCAGGAGATCGCGATCCTCCGCCGCGCTGCGACATGGCTCGACGAGGAGGGAGGAGTGGACCCAAAAGGGCGCACCCGGTGATCGACAGACTCGTCGACGCCGGAGCTCCAGTGCACACCTGCTGCCGCCTTCTGGGCGTCTCTCGCCAGGGCTACTACCGCTACCGGAAGCGTCCCACCAGCGCCACCGAGCTCCGCCGACGCTGGCTGACTGGACTGATCCGCGAGATCCACATCGCCTCTCGTGGCACCTACGGCTACCGCCGGATCCACGCAGAGCTCACCATGGGCATGAAAATTCCCTGCTCGAGCCGACTCGTCTGGGTCCTCATGACCCGCGCGGGGATCGGAGGACTCCCTGGGCCGGCCCGCATCAAGCGCCTCAAGGGAGTCGCCACCGCAGACGACCTGGTGAACCGGAAATTCCATCGCCTCGAACTCAACGAACTGTGGGTCACCGACATCACCGAGCATCCCACCCGCGAAGGCAAGGTCTACTGCGCCGCGGTCCTGGACGCTTGCAGCCGCAAAATCATTGGCTGGGCCATCGACTCCAAGCAGGACTCCACCCTGGTCGTCAACGCCCTGGACATGGCCATTCGAGCACGCCAGCCAGATCCTGGAGGGATCGTGCACGCAGACCACGGAGTCCAGTTCACCTCCTGGGTCTTCACGCAGAAGATCCGCTCCGCGGGCCTGCTGCCCTCGTTCGGGACCGTGGGAGACGGCCTGGACAATGCGATGATGGAATCGTTCTGGTCGAGCATGCAGATCGAGCTGCTGAACCGGAAGAAGTGGAAGACCCGGATCGAACTCGCGAACGCGATCTTCGAGTACATCGAGGTGTTCTACAACCGCCACCGCCGACACTCCTCACTCGAGTACGCGACACCGAACGACTACGACCTCGCCCGCACCCCGCAGGCACTCGCAACCACCGGAAGCTAGTGATCGAGAGTGGAAACCAGGCCATAGGTCAGGTCATCTGATCTGTGGTCCCGGGATGGACTGCTGGAAGGATGGCCTCATGCCCGCTGCATACCCCCGAGAGTTCCGCCAAGACGTGGTCGCGATCGCCCGCAAGGGCCAGATGCCGATCGCGCAGGTCGCGAAGGACTTCGGCATCACCGCCTCCTGCCTGCGTCGCTGGCTGGCCCAAGACGATGTCGAGGCCGGGATCCGGCCGGCCATCACCAAAGCTGAGAACGAGGAGCTGAAGGCGCTCAAGCGCCGCAACCGTGAATTGGAGATGGAGAACGAGGTCCCACGCCGCGCCGCCGCGTATCTGTCGCAGGCGAACCTGAAATTGGGTCAGTCCCCACAATGACCTATCCCGTCGTGAAGGACCTGGCCCGCGACGGGATCCCCGTGAAACTCTCCTGCCAGGTCCTCGGGTTCACCCGTCAGGCCTACTACCAGTGGCCGGCCGAACCTGTCAGCGCGCGGGAATGGTCCGACGCGCATGCCGCCAACGCCGACCTCGATGCCCATGCTGATGACCCGGAGTTCGGATACCGGTTCCTGGCTGAGAAGCTCCGCGACCGTGGCCTGGCCGTATCGGACCACCAGACGTTGAAGGCCTGCCGGCTCGTGCGTGTCCGCTGCTGCCACTGGATCCGCCGCGGCTCGGGCAAGCGTCCTGGCCCTGCCGTTCATGATGATCTGGTTCGTCGTCAGTTCCGCGCTGAGAAGCCGAACCAGTTGTGGCTCACGGACATCTCAGAGCATTGGGCCGGGGACTTGCAAGCTCTACCTCTGCGCGGTCAAGGACGTGTTCTCGAACCGGATCGTGGGCTACTCGATCGACCGGCGGATGAGCTCGCAGCTGGCCGTGGAGGCCCTGCAGATGGCTCTGGCCCGGCGCGGAGGAAAAGCCGGCGTCCAGGGCTGCCGTGTGCATTCGGATCGTGGGTCGCAATTTCGATCCAGGCGATTCGTGGAGACGCTGCGGGTCAACGGCCTGGTCGGGTCGATGGGCAGGGTCGGTGCTGCTGGGGACAACGCGGCGATGGAATCCTTCTTCGCGCTGTTGCAGAAGAACGTGCTGAACCGGCGTCGCTGGCAGTCCTTCGACCAGCTCCGGCTCGCGATCGTGAGCTGGATCGAGCGGACCTATCACCGCCGTCGTAGGCAGGCCCGTCTCGGGAGACTCACCCCTGAAGCGCTCTGGGTTTCGTTCCGATCCAACTGAAGGAGAATCGGAACATGCCCAAGAAGTACACCCCCGAGCTGCGTGAGCGCGCTGTGCGGATGGTCCTGGAACGCCAAGCCGCTCAAGGAGGGCCTCGCTCGCACTCCATCCGAGCCATCGCCCCGCAGGTCGGAGTCGGTGAAGAGACGCTGCGCATGTGGTGCAACCGCCACGGCCACGAGATCACCCAGGCGCCGGCGGGAGAAGATCTGCAGCAGGAGAACAAGCGCCTCAAACGTGAGCTCGCTGAAGCCAGGCGTGCGAACGAGATCCTCAAAGCCGCCTCGGCTTTTTTCGCCAGGGAGCTCGACCGCCCCACGACGAGATGATCGCGTTCATCGACGAACACCGCGATCAATTCGGGGTCGAGGCCATCTGTCGCACCCTGCGTGCGACGGAATGTGGGTTCATCACCTCCCGCGGCTACCGGGCCGTGAAGAGTCGACCGGCTTCCGCTCGGGCCCTGCGCGATACGATCCTCATCGAGGAGCTCAAGCGGATCCATGCGGAGAACTACGGCGTCTACGGGGTGCGCAAGATGCACCATGCGATGCGCCGCGCCGGGTGGGAGATCGGCCGGGACCAGGTCGCCCGCCTGATGAAGCTCGCCAGCGTGGAAGGGGTTCGGCGCGGCCGCAAGCCGATCACCACGAGGCCGGCAGGCGAGCCGGATGCTCGTCCTGACCTCGTGGAGCGCTGCTTCACCGCCGAGCGGCCGAACCAGCTGTGGGTCGCTGACATCACCTACGTCAGGATCCTGGGCGGGTTCTGCTATGTCGCTTTCATCACCGACGTCTACTCCCGGCGCGTCGTGGGATGGGCGGTCTCGGGCAGCCTGCACACCGCGGGGCTGCCGTTGCTCGCCCTCGAGCACGCACTGGTCTCCACCGGCGCTACCCGCGGGCGGCAGGGCCTGATCCACCACTCGGATCGGGGAAGCCAGTACGTCAGCTTGGCGTACTCGGACGCGCTCATCACCGCCGGGGTGACGGCTTCGGTAGGCACCGTGGGCGACTCTTACGACAACGCCCTGGCCGAGACCGTGAACGGGCTCTACAAGGCCGAGCTCATCCACTCCAAGCGGATCTGGGAGTCCGTCGAGGCGGTCGAGCTGGCCACCATGGGGTGGGTGCACTGGTGGAACACGCAGCGTCTCCACGAAGCGCTCGGCTACCGCACTCCAGTGGAGGTCGAGGCGGCCTACACTCACGACCAGGATTCAGCGCCCGTTGCGTCCTGACCTCGGAACGAAACCCAGGGCGCTTCACCCCCGTCGAGTTCGAGATGGTTCAATCAGTCCAGGCGGCTGCCGCCGCCTGATAACTCGTGTCAACCAAACTCACGGCAGACCCGCCCTAAGGGATGGCCCTCCTGTCGTCGAAGCAGGGGCCGGCCTCACCCAGGGCGGCCCATCATCCGCTGACGGCACCACACCTCCAAGGACGGCCCGTCCACCGAACGGGCCCTCCTTGGGATTGTGGTGCGGCGATGCCGGTCAGGTCGCGGGCAGCTCCTGAAGCATCTGTTCCATCTCGGTGATCTCGGCCTGCTGGTCCGCGACGACCTTTTCGGCCAGGGCCACGGCCTGCGGGGTCTGCCCGCCCTCGACCTCGTCCTGGGCCATCTCGATGGCGCCCTGGTGGTGGGCGGTCATCTGCTCCAGGTACAACCGGGCGGCCTCGGTGCCCTGGGCCTGCTCCAGGGCGGCCATGTCCTCCTCGGACATCATCCCGGACATCCCGCCGTGGTCCATGCCCTCCATACCGCCCATGTCTCCCATGTCCACGGGGTCTTCACCCCAGGCGGTGAGCATGGCGTTCATGCGCTCGATCTCCGGGCCCTGGGCGTCGATGACCTTCTGGGCGAACTCGGCCACCTCGGCCGGGATCTCATCCTTGGCCAGCAGCATCTCGCTCATCTCCACCGCCTGCTGGTGATGCGGGATCATCATCTGAGCGAACATCACGTCCGCGTCATTGTGCTCGGCGGAGACCTCCTCGGCCGAACCGGTGGCCGAGCTAGTAGCCGATTCCGTGGCGGACGGTGTCGCGGTGTCCGTGGCCGCAGGGGTGGCGGCGGGGGCGGAGCCGGTCGCGGTGGCCGAGGCCTCAGCGCCGGCGTTCTCGTCCTGGGCCCCGGTGCCGCAGGCGGTCAAGGTCAGGGCGGAGGCCAGGGTCAGGGCGGTCAGCGTCATGGTGCGTTTCATGGTGGGTCCTTTCATGGTGGGTTGAGGGTTCACATCAGGGTTCACGCCAAGGGGCGAGATCAGGAAACCGCAGCCGGCTGAAGGGCAGCCTGCGACCGGGGGTGCTCGAGAGGAGCCAGGTGCTCCGGGTCCAGGTCGGTGCGGCGCAGCAGCTGGGCGTTGAGGGCCACCACGATGGTGGAGACGGACATCAGGATCGCGCCCACCGCGGGGGAGAGCACGAAGCCGATCGGGGCCAGCACGCCGGCGGCCAGCGGGACGGCGAGCACGTTGTATCCGGTGGCCCAGACCAGGTTCTGGATCATCTTGGTGTAACTGGCCTTGGACAGGTGGATCATGGATAGCACGGCACGGGGGTCATTGCCGGCCAGCACCACGCCGGCCGATTCCATGGCCACGTCGGTGCCGGCGCCGATGGCGATGCCGACCTCGGCCCGGGCCAGGGCCGGGGCGTCGTTCACGCCGTCCCCGACCATGGCCACGGACAGGCCCCGGGCCTGCAGTTCGGTGACCTTGGTGTCCTTGTCCTGGGGAAGGACCTCGGCGAAGACCTCGTCGATGCCCAGATCCCGCGCCACGGCCTCGGCGACCTGGCGGGCGTCGCCGGTGATCATCGCGACCTTGACCCCCCGGGCGTGCAGGGCGGCCACGGCGGCCCGGGACTCGGGGCGGATCTTGTCCTCCACGGCGACCGCGCCGATAACGGACCCGTCGCGGACCACATGCAGCACCCCGGCCCCCCGATCCGTCCAGGCCCGGACATCGGCGGCCAGTGCCTCGGGGGTGTCCAGGGTGAGCTCGCGCAGCATGTTCGGCCCGCCGACGAGGACCTCGGCCCCGGCCACGGTGGCCGTGACCCCGCGGCCGGTGGCGGCCTGGAATCCGGTGCCGCGCAGGCCCAACCGGGCGGCCTCGGCATGACTGGTGGCGGCGGTGACGATGGCCCGGGCCACCGGGTGCTCGCTGTCGGCCTCGGCCGCGGCGGCGTAGGCCAACAGCTCGGCCTCGGAAATGCCGGGCGCCGCGGCGACACCGGTGACGGCGTGGGCGCCCTCGGTCAGGGTGCCGGTCTTGTCAAAGAGCACCACGTCGATGGTCCGCATCTTCTCCAGGGCCATCCGGTCCTTGATCAGCAGCCCGGCCTTGGCGGCGCGTTCGGTGGAGATCGCGATCACCAGCGGGATGGCCAGGCCCAGGGCGTGCGGGCAGGCGATCACCAGCACGGTCACGGTGCGGGTGACCGCATCGGTGGGCTGACCGATCACGGTCCACACGATCGCGGTGATGATCGCCGCCCCCAGGGCGAACCAGAACAGCAACGCGGCGGCCCGGTCCGCCAACGCCTGGGCCCGGGAGGAGGACTCCTGGGCGTCGGCGACCATCCGCTGGATCCCGGCCAGAGCGGTGTCGGCACCGACGGCCTCGATGCGCACCCGCACGGTGTTGTCGGTGGCCACGGTCCCGGCCACCACCCGCTCCCCGACGGTGCGGGCCACGGCCCGGGATTCGCCGGTGATCATCGACTCGTCGAACTCCGCGGCGCCTTCCAGGATGGTCCCGTCGGCCGGCACGCGGGCCCCGGAGCGCACCAACACGGTGTCCCCGACCGCCAGCTCGCCGACGGGCACGGTCACGGTGTCTCCGTCCACGATCTTCTCGGCCTTCTCCGGCAGCAGCGCGGCCAGGGCGTCCAGGGCGGAGGATGCCGCGCCGAGGGCGCGCATCTCCATCCAGTGCCCGAGCAGCATGATGGTCACCAGCAGGGCCAGTTCCCACCAGAAGTCCAGCATCAGGTCCCCGATGCCCAGGGAGGTGATCCAGGAGGCGACGAAGGCCACGGTGATGGCCATCGCGATCAGCAGCATCATCCCCGGCTGGCGGGAGCGCACCTCGGTGAGTCCGCCCTTGAGGAAGGGGGCGCCGCCGTAGAGGTAGATCACGGTGCCCAGCACCGGGGCGATCCACGCCGAACCGGGGAACTCAGGGACGTGGTAGCCCAGCAGTTGTCCGACCATGTGGCTGAAGAACACCACCGGGAGTGACAGCACCAGCGAGACCCAGAACCGGTTCTTGAACATCGCGGTGGAATGCCCGGCGTGCTTGCCGTGGTCATGGACCTGGTGCTCCTCGTCCAGGGCCGAGTGGGCGTGGCCCTGGGGCATGGCCTGCCCGTGGGTGGCCGCGTCCGCGGGGTGGTGGGCGGCATGGTCGGTGTGGTTGGCGTGGCCGGCGTGGGGGTTCGGGTCTGGGTGTTCGGCGGTCTGGTCGGTGGGGTGATCGTGGTGGTGCGGGGTGCTCATGGTGTTCCTTCTGCTCGGCGGTCTGTTCGGCGACCGGCTCGGCGGTGGGGCGCCGACCTCGAGGGGATGTGTCGGTTAGATCCGGACGCGGTAGCCGGCCGCTTCGATGGCCGTCCGCACGGAGTCCGCGGAGGCGGGCCCGGTCACGGTGACGGGGGAGGCCCCGCCGGCGACCAGTTCGACCCGGACATCGTCCACCCCGTCCAGGGCGCTCACGGCCTCGGTGACGGAGCCCACGCAGTGTCCGCAGGTCATGCCCTCCACCTGGTAGGTCGCGTCGCCGGCGCTCGTCCCGGTTGAGTCGGCACTCTGGCGCCCGGCGGGGGCGGTGGCGTCGGCGGCTGGGGCGCAGCACGAGCAGCCGTTGGTGGCCCCCGGCAGCGGGGTGCGGGCGGATTCGGTCATGACGGTCTCCTTCAGGTCTGAGGGCGGCGCCGGACGGCGCCTCTCCTCTTGGTATATACCCCCCGGGGGTATTATTCAAGGGGTGGAGCGCCGGTGTTCACGGTGGATAAACGGGTGCGCCGGTAGGTGGGCTGGTCGGGGGGCTGCTTGGTGGGCAGGTCGATGGTGAACGTCGCCCCGTCCGTGGTGGAGGTGGCGCTCAGGGTGCCGCCGTGGGCCTGGATGAGAGCTCGGGAGATGGCCAGGCCGACCCCGGAGCCGCCGTGGTCACGGTCGCGGGCGGTGTCCCCGCGGTAGAAGCGTTCGAAGACGTGCGGCAGGTGCTCGGGAGAGATCCCCTCCCCGGTGTCGGTGACGCTGAGCGTGACCCCGGACGGGCTTTGTCGGGCCTCGAGGGTGACCCGGCCCCCGGCCGGGGTGTGGCGCAGGGCGTTGGTGAGCAGGTTGCCCAGGACCTGGCCCATGCGCTGGCGGTCCACGTCCACGGCCAGGCCCGGATCGGCGTCCATGGTCAGGGCCACGCCCTTGGTGGCGTAGGCCTCCTTGTGGGCCTCGGTCGCGGCATGCAGCAGCCCGCTGACCCCTTGGGGGCTGCGGTCCAGTTCGATCCGGCCCTCCTCGGCGCGGGAGACGTCGTTGATGTCCTCCACCAGCCGGGTCAACCGGGCCAGCTGCTCGCCCATCAGCTCACCGGTGGGCTCGTCCCAGTGGGACACCCCGTCTTGCAGGGCCTCGTGGTAGACGGTCAGCACGGAGACGGGGGTGCGCAGCTCGTGGGCCAGGTCCGAGAGCATCCGTCGACGGGTGTCCTCGGTGCGCTGAAGCCGTGCGGCCATGGTGTTGAAAGACCCTGCCAGCTCCTCCACCTCGGTGCCGGCGCCCATGGCCGGCACGCGGGTGTCGTACCGTCCACCGGCCATGGCCTTGGCCGCCTGGGTCAGGGCGTTGATCGGACTCTGGATCCGGCGGGCGACATGCCAGGTCAATGCCAGACAACAGATCAAGGCCGTGGCCAGGGCCACGCCCAGGGTCCAGAAGTTGGCGTCCCGGTAGGCCTGCTCCACGTGCAGCACCTGGGCTGCATCGTGTCCGGCCCCGGCCTGTTCCAGGTGCTCGTGGAACAGTGGTGGGCCGGCCAGGGAGGCCACCACCACCGCGGCCAGCACGCTGGCCCCCACCACCAGCAGCTGGGCGAAAAAGAACCGGGCCGCTAATCCTTGGTAGCGCCGCCGGCCGGTCATTGCTCCGCCATCCGGTAGCCGACCCCGCGGACGGTGTCGATATAGCGGGCCGGGTCCGCGTCGAGCTTGCGGCGCAGGTTCTTGATGTGCACGTCCACGAGCCGTTCATCGCCCACCCAGGCCGGGTCCCAGACGATATCGATCATCTGGCGCCGGGAGACGGCCTGGTGCGGGCGCCCCGACAAGGCGGCCAGCAGGTCGAACTCCGTGCGCGTTAGTTGCACCACCTGGCCCGACACGCGGGCCTCGTGGGCGGCCAGGTCGATGACCAGGTCACCGCAGACCCGTTCCGGTTCGGGGGCTGACACCGTTGTGCGCGGCCGGCGCATGACCGCCCCCACCCGGGCGACCAGCTCCCGGACGCTGAAGGGTTTGGTGATGTAGTCATCGGCCCCCACCGCCAATCCCTCCAACCGGTGGTGCTCATCGCCGCGGGCGGTGAGCATCAGCACATAGCACTCGGAGAAGGCCCGCACCCGCCGGCACACCTCGATCCCGTCCAGCCCGGGCAGGCCCAGGTCCAGGACCATCACGTCGGGCTCGTGAACCCGGGCGGCCTGCACTGCGGCCGGGCCGGTGTGGGTGAGGGCCACCTCGTAGCCGGCCCGCTCCAGGTAGGTGGCCACCATGCGCGCCAGCGGCTTCTCGTCATCGACCACCAACACCCGGCCGGCCGCCGGACCAGTCCCAGTGTCAGTCCCAGTGCCAGTGCCAGAGTTCATGGGTCCAGTCTCGCTCTGTCTCGCGCCCCGGCGGCTCAGAACGGTGCCGGGGCGGGGAATCTTCATCGAATCTTCAAGGCAAACCGCCCCATCCCGGCGCGTCACCGGCCGACAATGGTAGAAGCCCCGCCTTTTGGCCCGGGGCGGAAAGGCTCCATGACCCCCCTGACCCGCAGAACCCTGATCGCCGGCGGGCTGACCCTGCTCGGCGCTGGCACCCTCACCGCCTGCGCCGCGCCGAACCCCGCGACATCCCCGGCGGCCGGCACCGGCACGCAGGGCACCGGCACGGCCATCACCCACGTCCATGCCCTCACCCGGGACCCCGAGTCCGGTGAGGTGCTGCTGGCCACCCACCAGGGCCTGTTCCGGCTCCAGGACGGGGAGCTGACCCAGGTCGGTCCGGTCGTGGACTTCATGGGTTTCACCCTGACTCCCGAGGGCCGCTACCTGGCCTCGGGTCACCCCGCGCCGCGCACCGGCCTGCCCGAGCCGCTGGGCCTGGCCGAGTCCACCGACCGGGGCCAGAGCTGGACGGTGCTCTCCCGCGGCGGCGCATCCGATTTCCACGCCCTGGCCGCCGGCCCGAACGGGGTCCTCGGCTTCGATGGGCAACTGCGCGCCAGCACCGACGGCCTCACCTGGCAGAGCCTTGAGATCCCCGTCGCCCCGGCATCGCTGGCGATCTCCCCCCAAACCGGGACCGTGCTGGCCACCACCGAAACCGGCATGTTGCGCTCGACCGACCACGGCGCGACCTGGACCACCCTGGACACCCCCCAGCTGATGCACCTGGTCGCCTGGGCCGATGACACCACCGCCGTGGGCGCCGGCACCGAGGGACACCTGCTGACCAGCACCGACGCCGGCGACACCTGGACCGCCAGCGACCGCCCGGTCGGCACGGCCACCGCCCTGGGAACGGGCATCACCGACGACGGGCAGACCGAAGCACTGCTGGTCGTCGGCTCGACCGTGCTGTCCACCACGGACGGCGGGAACACCACCGAATCGCTGCTGTGACCTCCTCCCGCCGCCCCCTGTCCGGCTGGCCCGCCCTTCGAACCGTTCTGGGCACCCTCGTGTTGATCCTGGGCCTGCTCGGGATGCACGCTGGTACGGGCACCAGCGCGGCTTGGGCCGCCACCGGTACGGCCGCCGCCACAACTGTTCATCACCTCGGGCCGGGGGCCATCGGTCCGGCCGGCATGGTGCCCGAGGTCGTGCTCCCGGCCGAGCCTGCCGGGGATGAGGCAGCCGACCCCGGGCTGCCGGTCTGTGCCCTGGAGGCCGTGGACGATACCTGCGCCTCGGCCCTGACCAAGGCACCTGTCGTGTCCCACTTGGCCTCCCGGGCCCTCCTGCCTAGCCCCGGTGGGGGACTGACCGCACCACCCCTGCCCTGGGTTGCCCATTGAAGCGCCCTGGGTTTCGTTCCGATCCAACTGAAGGAGAATCGGAACATGCCCAAGAAGTACACCCCCGAGCTGCGTGAGCGCGCTGTGCGGATGGTCCTCGAGCGCCAAGTGGCCGAGGGAGGCCCTCGCTCACACTCGATCCGGGCTGTGGCCCCGCAGCTCGGCGTCGGCGAGGAGACTCTGCGCATGTGGTGCAACCGCCACGGCCACCAGATAGCACCAGCGCCTGCCGGCGAGAGCATGCAGGAGGAAAACAAGCGCCTCAAACGTGAGCTCGCTGAAGCCAGGCGCGCGAACGAGATCCTCAAATCCGCCTCGGCTTTTTTCGCCAGGGAACTCGACCGCCCCACGACGAGATGATCGCGTTCATCGACGAACACCGCGATCAGTTCGGGTTCGAGGCCATCTGTCGCACCCTGCGTGCGACGGAATGTGGGTTCATCACCTCCCGCGGCTATCGTGCCGCGAAGAGTCGGCCTGCCTCCGCTCGGGCTCTACGAGACGAGCTCCTCATCGAGGAGCTCGAGCGGATCCATGCCGAGAACTACAGCGTCTACGGGGTCCGGAAGATGCACCACGCGATGGCCCGGGCCGGGTGGGAGATCGGCCGGGACCAGGTCGCCCGACTGATGAAGCTCGCCGGCGTGGAAGGGGTGCGGCGCGGACGTAAGCCGATCACCACGAGGCCGGCAGGCGAGCCGGATGCTCGTCCTGACCTCGTCGTGCGCTGCTTCACCGCCCAGCGGCCGAACCAGCTGTGGGTCGCTGACATCACCTACGTGCGCACGATCTCGGGGTTCTGCTTGAGTCGCTTTCATCACCGACGTGTACTCCCGGCGCATCGTGGGATGGGCGGTCTCGGGCAGCCTGCACACCGCGGGGCTGCCGTTGCTGGCCCTGGAGCACGCACTGGTCTCCACCGGCGCTACCCGCGGGCGGCAGGGCCTGATCCACCACTCGGACCGAGGCGCCCAGTACGTCAGCTTGGCCTACTCCGACGCGCTCATCACCGCCGGGGTGAGCGCCTCGGTGGGCACCGTGGGCGACTCCTACGACAACGCCCTGGCCGAGACGGTGAACGGGCTCTACAAGGCCGAGCTCATCCATGCCAAGCGGCTCTGGGAGTCCGTGCAGGCGGTCGAGCTGGCCACCATGGGGTGGGTGCACTGGTGGAACACCACCCGCCTCCACGAGGCCCTCGGCTACACCACCCCGGCCGAGGTCGAGGAGGCTTACACTCACGATCAGGATTCAGCGCCCGTTGCGTCCTGATCTCGGAACAAAACCCAGGGCGCTTCACTCGCGCACCATCCAGTACGACACATCGGTGGCGTGGTGCTCATCCAGGAGCCGGTCGAAGATCCGCTTCGCGGTGTGCCGCTGCTTGCGGGGTGCGTCTAGGTCGGCACGCAGCCAGTCGTCGATGACTCCTCGGTATCGGTCCAGCCGTGACCCGCGCTTCGGGGGAGGCTTCCGCTCCTTCGGCCAGGCCGACTCCAGAGCGGCGACCACGGTCCGGTAGCCGACGCCGTGCTTGCGTTGCAGCGCACGATTCGAAATCCCCGCGCAGGCGTCGCGCCGAATCGCCGCGTACAGCTCGATTCGATTCACTGCCCGGCATCCGCTATGGCGGCTTCAGTGGATGCCGGCCGAAATTGTCCCGAGAAGTCGCTGAATCGTCGCCAAGGTCCGCGTCGTGACCGGCACGGACAGCAGTTGCTCGAGGCCCCCGGTGACGTTGCCTGCGGTCTGGCGCGGCTTCCAGCAGACGCTGTGGGCGTAGTCGGGCTCCAGGGCGCGGATCTCTACGAGACCATCTGGGCTGCGGAACGGCAAGCGGACAGCCGGGAGCTGGCGCACGTCATAGAACGAAATCATCGAGCGGTAGACGCCTTCGCCGGGATCTACCGGAGGCACATCCTCGACCGCACTTCGAATCTGCTCCAGCGCCCGGATGACGACAGGTTGCTGATATCCCGTGGCCCGCAGTTTGAGGATCGCCTCGGCCGATGTCTTCTCCGGATCGATAGACTCGAAAGCGACCGTTCCGTTGCTTTGGAAGCTGCGGGCGGCCGCCGGACCGCCGAACGCGTCGACGAGCTCGTCACCAGTGGGACTGCCTGGGTGGCCGAGGTTGAGGTTGCGGAACAAGGCGACGGTGATCATGAAGTGGCCAGCTCCACGATGACGCGCGCCGTCTCCGCCGGCCGGGTGATCATCGGCCAGTGGCCGGCATCGAGCGTGCGGTAGCTCCATCCGAGGTGCTCCGCCGACACCTCGACGGCTGGAGGGCTGGTCCGGAGGCAGCGGACGTAGGCTACGGGCACGCCCGCTGCGCTCAGCGGCTCGTTGATCGCAGGTTGCATGTAGGTGCCGATCGGTTGCGCGGTCAGGTGCTGCTGCATCCACGCGAAGTCGGCGTCGCCGATGCCGTTGCCCGGGTAGAGCTGGTCGAGCTGCTCTCGGGAGAACCACGGGATCGCCCCGTCGTTGGCGAGGCTCGTCATGAACGCGGCGACGTCGGCCCCCATCACGTCGAACCACGACCTGCCCGGCTGCGGTAGAGCGGCGTCGATGAGGATGAGTCGGCGAATGCTGTGCGATCGTCTTTCGAGTACGGCCGCGGCGACGTAGCCAGCGAATGAGTGAGCGACGAGAGTGGCATCCGCCTGGTCCGTGAGGGATTCGTGGACGTCCTCGACCCAGTCATCCAGCCCGACGGCGGCCGCGGGCGTCGCGTCGTCACCCGTCGTGCGCAGCTGCGGGGTCATGGTGTGGAATCCGTGGTCGTGCAGGATCGGTGTGACGCGTTCCCAGGCCCAAGGGCCAAGTCCGCTACCTCCGATAAGGACGATGGGGCTGCTCGCGGTCATGTGTCTGCTCCTATGCGGTCGATAAAGTCGGTCAGGTCGTCGACAAGCTCGGCGGGCGAATCAAGTGAGGCGACATGGCCGCCGCTGTCATGCGGGCACCAGGCAACGAGGTTGTTCTCGCGGGACGACACCGAGCGGGCGGCGTAGTCCCCGTGGCCGAAGGCGCTCACTGCGGTCGGCACGCCGCCAGCAGCGGCATCCAGGTCGGGAGCGTCCATCGAGTAGATCCGCACGCTGGTGCCTGCACTCGCTGTCAGCCAGTAGAGGGTCGCGTTGGCCACGATGAAGTCGGTTCCCAGGCCGAAGTCAGTCCCGAGTGCGGCCTGCCACAGCTGGTACTTGTCGAGCTGCCAGGCGAGCAGTCCCACCGGCGAGTCCGACAACGCGAACGCCAGCGAGTCTGGCCGACGACTCTGCAGCTGAAGGTATCCGCCGCCGTCGACGGCGAACCCCCTCAGCCTGCTCCAAGCAGGCTGGTCGTCCGCGCTCTCGGCCATGAAGCCTCGTAGCCCTGCGCTCACGTGGACACCGATGACGCGCCCGGGTTCGACTGCGGCGATGGCTCGAGCGACGACGGAACCCCAGTCCTGTCCATGGACGAGGAACCGGTCGTGGCCCATCGCCCACATGGCCTCAGCCAGTAGGCGCGCTGAGTCGGTGATCGACCATGAACCTGGTGGCAGCGTCGAGGTGCCGAATCCGGGAAGGGACGCCAGCACGATCTCGGAGGCCAAGGCCTGGAGGGGCTCGATCACGCGATGGAAGGCCAGGAACGAGGTGGGCCAGCCGTGCAGGAGCAGCATCGGCACGCGCCCTGATCCGCGAAACCTGACGGCATGGACGCGGGCACCCCCGATCCTGAGGTCGACGTGCTCACCCAATCCATCGCGGCTCTCCTGCTGAAGCCACTGGTCCCACTCAGCCGCATACTGCTCCACGATCGACGGCGCGAGACCGCGCACCCCCGCCTCCGACGAGGGCAGCACCGGCCACCGCGTCTGACTCAAGCGGCTTCGGAGCGACTCGAAGCCCGCTTCGGGAGCCCCGAGTGCAACCCACGAGAAGTTGGTAGCATGCTGTCACATCGCCACCCTAGGAGTATGACAGCGTGCTGTCAAAGCATAGAAGTGTGAACGCCGACGCCGACTCGGCACTGCATGCCATCTTCGAGGTGAACCGGCTCCTGCGCGACGCCGGGGAGCAAGTGTCCGCGGCGGCAAGTCAAACGCATTCCCGGCGCATGGTCCTCCAGGCCGCCGGCGACCGCGCGACCGTTCCGGACATCGCCCGCCGGCTCGGGCTCCAGCGGCAGAGCGTCCAGCGCGTCGCCGACGAGCTCGTAGCAGACGGTCTTGCGCGCTACGAGGACAACCCACGCCACCAGCGGTCCCGACTCCTCGTCACGACGGCAGCCGGAAAAAGCGCACTCGCGGCGATCCAGAGCGCTCACCGTGCGTGGGTCGCGGAAGTGGTCGCCACGGTCGGCGAGCTCGACTGGGAACGCCTCAGCGGTGACCTGGACCGGATCACGCGAGCCGTTGGGAAACATGCGCGGCACCCTGGCTAGGTCGCGGCGTGCACGGCCAGGCATCTGGGCTGGCGTCCGGTGGTGTCGACTCTCGCCAACATGCTGACTCGATGGATCCACATCGGTGCTCGAACTCGCCTACAAGCGGTGTCGGACGAGACTTCCGTATCCACCGTAGTCACCGCGGAAGGTCGCGTTCATCTCCTCGCACGCCTCGTCTAGATCGGAGGCGGCGACGTCGGGTGGGTAGCTCATGAGATAGCACTGGGCCAGATCGTCGGCCATCCCAGCGTCCAATCCTCGAAAGTCGAGTCCTCCAGGGAGCTGGCCAGCAGGGTAGAGCTGCGGCAAGTGAAGAGTCAGAAGGTCAGTGGGCACAGTTGTTCCTCTCGTGATGGTGGGGTGTTCAGCGCGATGCCGTCAGAGAGTGAACATGGCTAGGAAGATAGCAGTGCAGAGGCGCAGTGGAGATAGGGCGAGACGCTCGGAGTGTGAGGGGCTGGTCTCGCGCTCGTGGAAGCGCAGCCGCGAACGGTCGTTTGCTGCGGGCGAGATCCATGCCAGTTGGCTCGCCAGCTCACGCATCTCTCCTCCCGGCGGTGCAGGCCCTCCTATAGTCGGACGATGGGAATCTCCTGCCCCTTCTGCGAAGTCGCCGAGCGGCGCACCCCCGCCCATGTGGTCACCGAAGGTGCGCTTTCGCTCGTCTTCCTTGACCTCTATCCGGTCGCAGACGGTCACTGCCTCATCACCCCTCGGCGCCATGTCCCCACACTCTCCGACCTCCGACCCGAGGAAGGCGCCGAGATGTTCACCCTCGCCACGCGAGTGGCCGGCGTCATCCGTAGGACCCTGGCTCCCGCGGTGAACCTGCACCTATCAGACGGCGTTGAAGCCGAACAGGACGTGCCCCATGTTCACCTGCACGTGATCCCTCGCCACCGCGACGATCAGGTGTCGATCCACCTGCCCCCGTCCTCGACCCCGACAAGCCCGGAAGCAACCGTAACGGCGCTACGGATTGGGATGCACATACAGAGCAGCTAGGCAGATGCGGCACAACCGGTCGTTTGTGGCGTCCTCACCATGAGACTCCGAATAGCGTGCTCGTAGCTCTCTGGGTGTGACTTCGTCTGCTGAATGGCGGGGTTCTTCGGTCGCTTCGTGGCGGGGTCAGGTGACACCGATGACCAGGGTGCTCTGTGCGGCTTCGATGACGTCGTTGGTGATGGTGTCGAGTTCGTTGATCTTCAGGACCCGCTGGATCTGGGGGAAGAGGCGTTCGAGGAGCCGGAAGTTGCCGCGGGTGATCCGTGCGATGGCTGCGATGGCTTGGGCGTCGGTGAAGTCGTCGGGGTCGAGGGTCTTGCCGAGGGATCGCCAGTGTCGCTCGAGGACGAACAGCAGTTCGTCTTGTCCCAGGGGCCGGTACTGGTGGGCGAAGCCGACTCGGCTGTAGAACTGGGGGTAGTGGCTGAACTGCTTCTCCAGGCCGGGCATGCCGATCAGGATCAGGGCGATGTCGTCGCGGTCGTAGCGATCGCGCAGCAGTTCCAGAGCGGCGGGACGCAGTCGTTCGGCCTCGTCGACGATGATCAGCTCCACGTAGTTCCTGCCGTGTCGCCATCCCCAGGCCTCGGGAGTGGCCGTGCCGGGAGGTACGAGGTGCTGCTCGATGCACATGTTGGTGCGGGTGATGGCTTGGGTCAGCTCGTCCTTCAGGGTCCGCGGGGTGGTCAGCACGCTGGGGGTGTAGAGCACGGTGCGGCTCCGGTTCAAGGCGGCGTAGATCTTGGCGTCGTTGTCGGAGCGCGGCCCCCAGTAGGTCAGCAGGTCATGAGCCTTCTCGTAGTGTGCGTAGCGGCGCGCGGAGAGTGTCTTTCCTACGCCGGCTGATCCGAAGCACAAACCGATGGTGTGCCCGCGGCGCACGGCGTCGGCGAACTCGGTGAAGCGGCGGTGCTCCTTGGTGACGATGAAGCGCTGGCTCACCTGAGGTCCTCCTTGTAGATCTTCAACGCCGACCTCGGCGCCGGAGCCGGTGCTTCGGTGATCCGTGGCGTCTCGGTAGGTGCGGCCACGAGGGCGATGCGTTCGTTGATGCCGGCTCGCAGCGCCCGGCGGCGGGCGTTGCGCGCGGCCTGGATCTCCTTGAGGCTGACCTTCTGGTCGTGGTGCTCTTGGTTGACGGCCTTGCAGACGAATTCGTCGTGATCCAAGACGCGGATCTCGGTGATGTCGCGGGGGTCGTAGCGGATCACGACCGAGCGTCCGACGTAGCCGGCCAGAGTTGGCGAGACGTAGCGCAGGCCCTGGAAGCGGATGCCATCGCGGCGCACGACGCGGGTCTTGGCGACGGTCAACAGCAGCCTGTCGAGGTCTTCCAGGCTCTCGGGCATTCGGGGCAGCCAGCCATCGGCGATCCACGCGCTGCGCGGGGAGGTTCCGA
The DNA here is from genome assembly GCF_044872765.1 of Micrococcus antarcticus. Lineage (NCBI taxonomy): Bacteria > Bacillati > Actinomycetota > Actinomycetes > Micrococcales > Micrococcaceae > Micrococcus > Micrococcus antarcticus. The sequence continues at coordinate 901,834 of NZ_CP085253.1, forward strand.
GCTCGCTGTGCGTGCGGTCGTTGTAGGTGGCCACGAACGCCTCCAGGGCGCTATCGAGGGCGGCCAGGGACAGTTTCGGTGTCGGCCAGGGGTGCCCTTCGGTGATGTGTCCGGGCAGGGTGGCGAGTAGCTCGGTGTTGATGGTGCCGAAGAACCGCTCGATCTTGCCCCGTCCCTGGGGTCGGGCGACGGTGGAGTGGATCAGTCGGATGTGGAGGTCGACGGCGGTGTGGGCGAGCTGGTCACTGGTGAAGTCGCTGCCGTGGTCGACGTAGAGCACGTCGGGCAGGCCGCACATCGGCCAGGCCGGGTCGGTCTTGTGCCAGATCGCTTGGCGCAGCGCCAGGGCGGTGTTCATCGCCGACGGTGCGCCCAGGAAGACTGTGTAGCCGCAGACCGCCCGGGAGCAGTCGTCGAGGATCGTTGTCAGCCATGGCCGTGCGGGCTTGCCGTCGGTGCCCACCACCAGGATGTCGAGCATGGTGTGATCGGATTGCCACATCGCGTTGGGCAGCTCTGCTTGCCGGCGTAGCACCAGCTCGTGCTTGTCGCGGTAGGACGCTGCGCCCTCCAGGGCGAGGGTGACCATGCCGGGATCCAGGGTCCGCACGATGTCCCACACCACCGAGTAGGAGGGGACCGGCCACCTCCGGGCGGCGCAGATGCCCGTGACTTTGCGATGGATCGTGGCGATGGCCGGCCGCGGCTTGCTCAGTGCCAGGCCCTCGATCAGGTCGACGAGGTCGGGCGGAAGGCGGCGGGAGCCGGCGTCCGCCCGTGAGGCTGTCTCCAGTCCGGCGTAGCCGTCGGCGCGGTAGCGGGCGTGCCAGCGCTCCAGGGTCCGCAGCCCTACATCGGTCTCGCGAGCTAAGCGCGCGAGGGGCACCTGGTCCTCGACGTGGAGCCTGAGGATTCGCCACCGCGCTCGAGCGTCCACGACGCACCTACTGCAAGGCGTTCTCGCGCCCGCGCTCGGCGCGCTGAAGGGCGCGGTAGACCGTGGAGCGGCCCACGCTGAACAGCTCGGCCAGCTCGCCCACGGTGTGCTCGTCGGCAGCATGTAGCTGGACGAGGTGAGCTTCTTGCCGGGGGGTGAGTTTCGGTGACTTCCCGCGCAGCCGGCCCTTGGCCTTGGCGACCTTCATCCCCTCGCGGGTGCGGGCACGGATGAGGTCGGCTTCGAACTCGGCGACCATCGCCAGCACGTTGAACAACAGTTTCCCCATCGGGTCGGTCGGGTCGTACACCGATCCGGCGATGCTCAGCTTCACTTCCCGCGCCGCGAGGTCGTCGGCGATCTGGTGGGCATCACGGACTGAACGCGCCAGCCGATCGAGCTTGGTGACCACGAACGTATCGCCGTCCCGACAGGCAGCCAGCGCCTGCCGCAGGCCCTCACGGTCGGCGTTGCGGCCCGTGAGCCCGTGATCGACGTAGATGCGCTTGGGATCGACGCCGAACGCCGCGAGTCCGTCACGCTGCGCGGTTAGGTCCTGCTCGTCGGTGGAGACTCGGGCATAGCCGACCTTCAAGGGGGACATGCTCCCCAGTGTGTCATATACCCTCCCTTCACCGGACAGTTCACCGGACGGGTCTTACGGGACAGCCCGCCAGGCGTGCCGTCGTTCCTCTCGATAAGTAGCGGTGGTGTCCGGTGAGGGTTCCCCTTACGGGCATGCGATCTGGGCTGACGCCTGTGACCGAGTGTTCAGTGCGCGCTGTATAGTTCAGTCCATGCTGACTATTGCTTCGCGTCTCGACGTGATGAACCGCCTGGGTCGTGCACTGGCCGACCCCACTCGATCCCGGATCATCTTGACCCTGCTCGACCATCCCGCTTACCCGGCGGAACTGGCCCGAGATCTGGACCTGACACGCCCGAACGTGTCCAACCACCTGGCATGCCTGCGCGATTGCGGGATCGTCGTCTCCGAGCCCGAGGGTCGTCGGACACGATATGAGATCGCCGATTCGCACCTGGCGCAGGCGCTGACGGCACTGGTCGATGCCACCCTGGCAGTGGACGAAGACGCCCCGTGCATCGATCCCGCCTGCTCGCTTCCCGGATGCGACGCAGCTGGGGAGGGCGCATGATCCTCACCTCGGTCTTGCAGGCGATGGGCCTGTTCGCAGCGACCAACATCGACGACATCATCGTGCTCTCCCTCTTCTTCGCGCGAGGGGCAGGCCAGCGCGGCACTACCGCCCGCATTCTGGCCGGCCAGTACCTCGGATTCGCCGGCATCCTCGGTGCCGCGGTCCTGGTGACCATCGGTGCCGGAGCATTCCTGCCCTCGGCAGCCATCCCGTACTTCGGTCTCATCCCTCTGGGCCTCGGCCTCTGGGCCGCATGGCAGGCCTGGCGCGGAGACGATGACGACGATGACGACGAGGCCAAGGTTGCCGGCAAGAAGGTCGGTGTGTGGACAGTCGCAGGCGTCACCCTTGCCAACGGCGGCGACAACATCGGCGTCTACACCCCTGTCTTCCTCAGCGTGGAACCTCTCGCAGTAGTCGCCTACTGCATCGTCTTCCTCGCGCTCGTCGCGGTCCTGGTGGCCCTGGCAAAGTTCGTCGCCACCCGCCCCCCGATCGCCGAAGTGCTCGAACGCTGGGAGCACGTCCTCTTCCCCATCGTTCTCATCGGCCTCGGCATCGTGATCCTCGTCAGCGGCGGAGCCTTCGGACTCTGACGTAGCGGCAGCGATCCAAACGGCCCCGACCGGGCGCACCCCTCTCGGTTCAGACCGCGACACCTACCTGCAGCCAGTCCTGCGTGATCGCGGCAACAAGACCGCCACGGAGCGCTGCAAAAACCCCGCCACCAAGCGAACGAAGCCACACCGAATAGCGTTCTCATTGCTCTCTGGGCACGCCACAACCGTCGCCACAACCACCTCGCCACAACCTCCGCCGCCTCACCGTTCATGGCGCGTGCTGACCACCCACACCCGGGGCCGCCGCAGTCGCCCCTCTCCACCACGATCCCCCGGCTACCCTGGGAGGCATGTCTGAACCCACCGCAGCCTCCCTGCGCATCGCCGTCCTCATGGACAGTGACAACGTCTCCCCCAAGTACGCCCCGCTGATCCTCGAGGAGCTCGCCACCTACGGCACGCCCACGATCAAGCGCGCCTACGGGGACTGGACCACCACCAACCTCAACGGATGGAAGAAGGCGCTGAACCACCACGCCATCCAGCCCGTGCAGCAGTTCGCCTACACCGTGGGCAAGAACTCCTCGGACTCCGCGCTCATCATCGACGCGATGGACCTGCTCTGGATGGGCAACGTGGACGCGTTCGCGCTCGTCTCCTCCGACTCCGACTTCACCCGCCTCGCCACCCGTCTGCGCGAGTCGGGCAAGCGCGTGATCGGCCTCGGCGCCCGCAAGACGCCGGCCTCGCTGCGCAACGCCGTGGACCAGTTCATCTACCTCGAGCTGCTCGGCGCCGAGGACGACCACGACGTCGACGTCGAGACCGACGACGACGCCTCCGAGGCGTCCGACGAGTCGGCCGCCGAGAAGCCCTCGCGCTCAGGCCGAGGCCGCGGACGCGGCCGGGGTCGGGGCCGCTCCGCCGAAGACAAGGACGCGAAGGACGACGACGCCGCCTCGGGCGACCAGAACTCCGACACCGCGGCCGCCGCGGGCGGGACCGACGAGTCCGCCGCCGAGCAGGCCGACACACTCGCAGAGCCGAAGGCCGCCGCGCGCGGTCGCCGCAGCCGCCGTGCGTCGTCGTCGGGATCGGAGGCGGCCATCGCCGAGGATCCCACGCCGCCGGAGGTGCCGGTGGACGCGGAGCCGGACGCCGACCACGACGTCGCACCGCGCATCAACCTGCAGTCCGCGCTCGTCAAGGCCGTGACCGCCACGAGCTCCGACGACGGCTGGGCCTCGATGGGCCTGATCGGCCAGCACCTGAGCCGCACCCACGTGGACTTCGACCCCCGCGACTTCGGGCACCAGAAGCTCTCCACGCTCGTGGCGGACCAGCCCTACCTGCAGACCCGCACGGAGGGCCGCTCGATCGAGGTCAGCCTCAAGCGCCGCAGCCGCCGCGCGGAGGGCTGAGCGCCCTCACCCCGCGACGCGGACAGGGGACGGCGGGCGAGCGGTGGGCAGGCTCGCCGCCCGCCCGCCGTCGCCCTGTGTTCACCCCAGATCCACCGGATGGTCCCCGAACGCCTCTACGATGGTCGAATGGCCAACACCCTGGAGTTCCTGCGCGGCGTCGACCGCCTGCACGCCTTCTACACCGAGAACGTCCGCATGCTGGCACACGCCTATGACCTCTCGGATGAGGAGGCCTCGACGCTGCTGTCCAACACGGGCTTCGCCAACGTCGCCGTGGCCATCCTGCGCGAGCCCCGCGTGGACATCCTGGGCTCTCTGGGCGAGCGCCCGGAGGACGAGAACGGCGACGGCACCCTCTGACGCCTCGGCGCTCCGTCAGCCCAGCCCGGCGAGAGCGGCCAGCACGCCCGCGGCGTCGGGCGTGGCGCACGTCCCCGCGAGCGGCAGGCCGAGGCGCACGCACGTGGCGCGCGTCGGCTCGCCGATGGCCAGCAGGCGCACCCGCTCCCGCGCCGCCGGCCCCAGGCCCCGTTCGGCGAACTGCTCGGCGGACGAGGAGCTCGTGAGGAGCACCACCGTGCCCGGCTCGGCCTCGGACAGCTGGGCAGGCGTCACGACGGGCGCGTCGGGAGCTGCCGTGCACGCCTCCGCGACGACCGGGTCCGAGGCGGCCACGGATCCCTCTCCCTCGGCGAGCAGCCGTCGCCACGGCGGCGTCCCGGGATACGGCACGGTGCGGTAGGCGACGGCGGTGCGCACGTCCCAGCCCGCCGCGCGGAGCCCGTCGGCCAGCGCGGGCCGGGCGAGGTCGGACTGGGGCAGCCACGCGATCGGCACGGCATGCCCCTCCGCGGGGGGCCAGAGGCCCTCGACGACCTCCGGGGCCGCCGTCGGTCCGGTCATCCCGGCCAGGATGCCCCGGGCCGACCGGTCCTCGGGGGGCGTCCAGACGCGGATGCCGGGCGAGGCGGCGACCAGCACGTGCGCCGTCCCGGGGCCGGTGGCGACCGCCCGCACGCCCTCGTCGACGCCTCCGAAGTCGTGTCCTCGCAGCGCCCGCACGGCGTTGGGGCTCGTCACCACGAGCACGCCGCGCGCACCCGGGGCGATGAGCTGCATGGACATCCTGCCGAGGGCGTCCGCCTCCGCGCCGCCGGTCAGCACGAAGTCCACGAGCGGCAGGAACGCGACCTCCACGGCCTCCCCGCCCACGACGGCGCCCGACAGCCGGGCCTCCAGGGCTCCGGCCTGAGCGGGCTGCCGGGTGAGCAGGACGCGCACGTCAGGCCTCGGTGTCGGTGCCGGTGGCGTCGACGTCGGCGGGGGTGCCGCCCTCGTAGACGTCCTCGGCGGACTCCTTCACGCCGCGCACGGTGCCGGGCAGCAGGTCCGCGCCCTCCGCGATGAACAGCTCCGCCAGGTGCACCCCGAGGGCCTCGGCGGCGAGGAACAGGGTGTCCTCGATCCACTCGGCGGCCTCGGCCGGGTCGGCGGCGACGTCGTCCGGCACGGGGTCCAGCTGCACGGAGGAGGTGCGGCGCAGCACCTGGGAGCCGTCGACGGCGGCCACCATCGCCCGCATCTCGATGCGCGGCGCCCCGGAGTCGAGGTCCTCCACGGTGGCGAGCGCCCCGATCGGCGCGGCGCAGCCGGCCTCGAGGCGGCGCAGCAGCGCCCGCTCGGCGGTCACGGCCACATGCGTGGGCAGGTCGTCCACCAGCTCGAGGGCGCTCCGCAGGACGGCCTCGTCCGAGTCCGGATCGAGGCCCGCGAGCCCCCCGGCCGGGCCGTCCATCAGGGACTCGTCGAGCAGGGGCCGCTCGTCGGCGCGGATCTCCACGGCCAGGGCCCCCTGGCCCGGCGCCGGGACGAGGACGTCCGGGTCGATGCGCTCCGTGATGACCTCGCCCATGCCGAGCCGGTCCAGCCCGGCGCACGCGAGGATCACGGCGTCGAGGTCGCCGCGGGGGGCTCCGGCCGCGGCGGGGGCGCCGTCGTCGTGCTGCTCGAGCCCCGGCACGCGCGCCAGGCGCGTCTGCACGTTGCCGCGGATGTCCACGAGCTCGAGGTCGGGCCGCAGCGCCTTGAGCTGGGCCACCCGGCGGGGCGAGCCCGTGCCCACCCGCGCACCCTCGGGCAGGGTCTCCAGGGTCAGGCCGTCGCGCGCGCACAGGGCGTCGCGCACGTCCGCGCGCGCGGGCACCGCCGCGATCTCCAGGCCCGCCGGCTGGGCGGCCGGCAGGTCCTTGAGGGAGTGGACGGCGGCGTCCACCGCGCCGTCGAGGATCGCCGCGCGCAGGGCCGACGCGAACACCCCGGTGCCCCCCAGCGAGGCGAGCGATCCGGTGGTCACGTCGCCCTCCGTGCGGATCACCACGAGCTCATGGGACAGCCCGGCGCGCTCCGACACGGCCTCCGCCGTCTGCCGGGTCTGCGTGGTGGCCAGGGCCGAGCCACGCGTGCCGATGCGCAGTGCCTCCATGACGGCTCAGGCCTGCGGGGGCTCGACGGCGGCGTCAGCGGCGGTGCCGTCGGACCCCGCCTGGTGCTCGGCGAGCCCTCGCACCGGCGCGTCCACGGCCGACGTCGTGGGGCGCACCGATCCGTCCCGCATCACCTTGGAGCAGCAGTCCGGACGGCACACGTCGTACCAGGCCGGGAAGCAGCCCTGGGCGGCGCGGCCCTCGCGGCGGCCCAGGCGCTCCTCCACGATGTCCACGAGCCCGGCCACGAAGCGCGGGTCCGTCCCCGGGGTCGGGGTGCGGCGGAAGCCGACGCCCAGCTCGGCCGCGGTGTCCTTCGCCTCGGTGTCGAGGTCCCACACGACCTCCATGTGGTCCGACACGAAGCCCAGCGGCACGACCACGAAGCCCGCCACCGCGCGGCCCGTCTCGTCCACGGGCGCCTCGGGGCCGGCCAGGTTCTCCATGGCGTCGTTGATGTCCGGCTCGAGCCACGGCACCGACGGCGGGCCGGAGCGGGACTGGTACACCAGGGACCAGTCGACGTCCTCGCCACCGGGCACGCCCGCGAGGATCTCGCGGGCCACGTCCAGGTGCTGCGCGGAGTAGACGTCCGCGCCCTCGACCTCGCCCGGCTCGCCGCCGGCGGCCTCGCGGAGCGCGGCGGCGGTGCCGCGCGGCCCGGCCGCGGCGGCGTCGGAGACGGGGATCGAGTGGGTGGCGAACAGCACGTGGATCCGGGCGTCCTCGCCGAGCTCCGCGCGCAGGGACGCCAGGTCGGCGGCGAGACCCTCGCGGAAGGGGGCGATGAAACCGGGGTGGTTGAAGTACTGGCGCGTCTTGTCCAGGTCCACCTTCCCCTCCAGGCCGGTCTTCTCCATCGCCATGCCCATGTCCTCGCGGTACTGGCGGCACGAGGAGTAGCAGGAGTAGGCCGAGGTGGTGACGGTGAGGATCCGGCGATGGCCGTCCTCGTGCATCTGCCGCAGCGCGTCCGGGACGTACGGCTCCCAGTTGCGGTTGCCCCAGTAGACGGGCAGGTCCATGCCACGGGAGGCCAGCTCGGCCTCGATCGCGGCCTTCAGCGCCCGGTTCTGCCCGTTGATGGGGCTGACCCCGCCGTTGGCGCGGTAGTGGGTGGCCACCTCCTCGAGGCGCTCGTCAGGGATCCCGCGGCCGCGCGTGACGTTGCGCAGGAACGGGATCACGTCCTCCTGGCCCTCGGGCCCGCCGAAGGAGGCGAGCAGCAGCGCGTCGTACTCCTTGGGCGCCATGGCGCCCGCGGCGTCGTAGTCGAGGCCGGGCTCGGCCCGCTCGACCTCGATCGGTCCGGACGGGATCGTCTCGGCGGGGGCGCCCCCCGCGGCGTTCTGTCCGCTCATCAGGCCAGCACCTCCAGCAGCTCGGCGGTCTCCACAAGGCGGCCCGTGTAGAACGGGACCTCCTCGCGCACGTGCATGCGCGTCTCGTTGTTGCGCAGGTGGCGCATCATGTCCACGAGGTCCTTCAGCTCCGGAGCCTCCAGGCCCAGCAGCCACTCCCAGTCGTTGAGGCCGAACGCGCTCGTGGTGTTCGCCCACACCTGCGGGAAGTCCTGGCCCAGCTTGCCGTGCTCGCGCAGCATGCGGGCGCGCTCCTTGGGGTCGAGCAGATACCAGTCGTACGAGCGGACGAACGGGTAGAAGCACAGCCAGTCCAGCGGCTTGCGGCCCATCGCGAAGGCCGGCACGTGCTCCTTGTTGAACTCCGCCATCCGGTCCGCACCCATCGCGGACATCACCGTGGTGGTGCGCTCCAGGAGGCGGGTGCGGCGCAGGGCGCGGATGCCGGACTGCAGGTCCTCGGGGGTCTGCGAGTACATCCACACCATGACGTCGCCGGCCTCGCGCATGCCGGAGATGTCGTAGGTGCCGCGCACGGTCACGCCGCGGCCGGCGAGGCCCTCGACGACGGCGTCGAACTCCTTGACCGCCTTGCGCGCCTCCTTGCCGGACAGGTCCAGCCAGCCCGGCTCACCCTGCGGGCGGGCGAACATCGTATAGGTGGTGAACCAGTCCTTGCCGGCGGCGGCAGGAGTGGTGGTCGCGTCCTGGGTCATGGTGCTCCGTCCTCGTTCGTCTCGTCGTTCTTCGTCGGTGTGTCCAGATCGGCTCGGGCACCGTCGGCCGCGAACACGGCCTCCACCCCGGCCACGATGGCGGCCAGGCCGGTCCCGTGCACCCAGCTTCCCACCGCGTCCAGGCCCGGCACGGGCGCGGCCCACGCGAGCAGCGCGTCGGTGGCCTCCCGATCGGGCCCGGCCTGGGGCGGGATGGAGTGGCGCCAGCGCGTGACGGCGCGGGCCACCACGTCCTGCTCGGCCAGCGGCACCCCGGTGAGGGCGGCGGCGTCGGCGAGGCCCTGGGTGAGGAGCTCCTCATCCCCGGAGCGGGGGCCGAGCTGCTCGTCCCCGCCGCCGTGGCGCCCGTAGGAGAGACGCAGCACGTGCCGGTGCGGGTGGCGCGGCTCGCCGTCGGCGCCGGGACGGGCCACGACGTCGCGCAGCCAGTCCCACTTGACGGTCGCGTGGGTGAGGGCCTTCGCCGCCACATCGGTGCCCTCGGCCACGAGCACGCCCGTGCCGCGCGGGGCGGCGTCGAGCCCGGGGGCGTCGACCACGAAGGTGGCGAGCGCGACGCCGTCGGACAGTGCCGGCCCGTCAGCCTCGCCGAGCACGCCGTGGGAGAGCGGGGAGAGCAGGTCCCATGCGGTGGACCCGTCCACGGCGAGGACCACGCGGTCCACGTCGAGCCCGCGCACCACCTCGTCGTCGCGGTCGGAGATCTGGGCCCACCACCCCTCACCCACGCGGGAGAGGGCGGCCACGCGCACGCCGCGGAGCACGGTGACCCCGTCCTCGCGGAGGGACTCCACGAGGCGTGTCGTCAGGCGGTTCATGCCGCCCTCGAGGCCGGCGACGGCGGCGCCGGGCGTGGCGCCCCCGCGCAGGGCCGCGACGCCGGCGGCGAGGCCGCCCTGGGCGACCGCGGCCGCGAGCAGGCCTGGCGCCACGCGCTCCACGTCCACCACGGCGGGGTCGGCGGAGTGCACGCCGCCGACCACGGGGCCCACGAGGCGCGTGAGCACCTCCTCCCCCATCCGGTCGGCGACCAGTTCGGCGACGGTGACGGGGCGGCCCGCGGCGAGGGCCTCGGTCCACCGGTCCATCGGCGCGTGCGCGTCGGCCCGGGCGCGCTCGAGCCCCGCGGAGCTCAGGGCCCGGGCGAGGTCGTCGGCGTCGAGGTCGCCGGGGATGCCCAGGAGACCCAGGCGGGGGGCCGGCACCGTGGCCTCCGGGCCGTGGAGCCACGAGCCCAGCGGGGCGGGCGCGACGATGCGGCCGCCGAGCCCGAGCTCCTCCAGGAGGTCCCGCACGGCGGTTCCGCGCACCGCGAACGACTCCGCGCCGCCGTCGAGCTCCAGGGCCTGGGTGCACCCCGTCCCGGACTGCGAGATCGAGGGGACGTCGAGGAAGCGGGAGGACAGCGCGCCGCCGAGCACCGAGGTGGCCTCGGCGAGGGTGACGTCCCAGCCCGCTTGGCGCAGCCGGCGGGCGGAGAGCAGGCCGGCGATGCCGCCGCCCACCACGAGGGCCGTCCCGCTCACGCGCGCCCCCCCGGGGTCGCGGGGATCGAGTGCACGAGCTCGACCACGCGGGTGAGCACGTCCGGATCGGTCTCGGGCGGCACCCCGTGGGCCAGGTTCACCACGTGTCCGGGGGCCGCCGCGCCGGAGGCGACGACGCCGCGCACGTGCGCCTCGAGCACGGGCCACGGGGCGGCGAGGAGGGCCGGGTCGACGTTGCCCTGCAACGGGACCGCACCGCGACCGTCGGCGCCCGGATTCGCGCGGAGGCGGCGATCGGCCTCGGCGAGCGTGAGGCGGTGGTCGACGCCGACGGCGGAGGCGCCGGCGTCGCGCATGTGGTGGAGGAAGTCGCCCGTGCCGGTGCCGAAGTGCAGCAGCGGCGCGCCCCCGGGCACGCCCGGGCCGGCCATGTCGCCCACGTGGGCGAGGGCCGCGGCCGAGTGCGCCTGGACGTGCTCGAGGTAGTCGTCCGCGGAGAGCGAGCCGGCCCACGAGTCGAACAGCTGGGCCGCCGAGGCGCCGGCCTCGAGCTGCGCGCGGAGGAACTGGCCGGAGACCCGCGCGGCCCAGCCGGCCAGCGCCGCCCACGCCTGCGGATCGCCGTGCATCATGCGGCGCGGCCCGAAGTGGTCTCGGGAGGGACGGCCCTCCACCATGTAGGCGGCCAGCGTGAAGGGGGCGCCCGCGAAGCCGATGAGCGGCCGGTCCCCGAGCTCGGCGACGGTGGCGGCGACGGCCTCGCGGATCACGTCCAGGGCGGAGTCCTCGAGGTCCGGCAGCGCCGCGGCGTCCCGGGCGGTGCGCACGGGGGCGCCCAGCACGGGGCCCACACCGGGCTGGATCTCGACGTCCACGCCGGCGAGCTTCAGCGGCACCACGATGTCGGAGAAGAAGATGGCCGCGTCCACGTCGTGGCGCCGCACGGGCTGGAGGGTGATCTCCCGGACGAGCTCGGGCATGAGGCAGGACTCGAGCATGCCGACGCCCTCACGGACCTTCTTGTACTCCGGCAGCGAGCGGCCGGCCTGGCGCATGAACCACACGGGGCGGCGGGAGGGCTGCTGGCCGCGCAGCGCCCGGATGAGCGGGCTGGCCGCGGTGGAGCGAGCGGTGTCGCCCGTGCGGAGCGGGTGCCCGGCGGGGAGCGCGGGGGCGGGGACGCCGGCGTCCGGCGTGCCGCCCTCGGGAGTCAGAGGATCAGTGGACATGACCCCATCCTCGCACCGGCTCCGCCCGCAGGCATATCGCGACGGCTGTGACGCGGGCCGCGTTCCCTGCCGATCCGGCCGCCGGCGCGTAGGATGGCTGGCGCTGTGACTGTCTTCTCCCTGGTGGCCTCGCACCACGACCTCGACCTGGACACGGTGGCCCGCTTGAGCGCGGGGACCACCGGCGTCTGCTCCGCCCTGCCCTCCCCCGCCACGGCGGGGGCGGTGGTGCTGGCCACCTGCAACCGCGTGGAGGTCTATGCGGAGGCCGCCGAGGGGCGGGTGGAGGAGGCGCGGGAGCACCTCGTGGCCGCCATCGCCGAGAGCAGCAGCCTGCCGGACGACTCCGTGCGCGGCGCGTTCCGCGTGCTCGGCGCCGATGCCACGGCCCGCCACCTCTTCGAGGTCGGCGCGGGACTGGACTCCGCCGTGGTGGGCGAGCGGGAGATCGCCGGCCAGGTGCGCCGCGCGCTCCTGGACGCCCGAGAGAAGGGCACGGCCTCCGGCTCGCTCGTCCGCCTCTTCGAGGCCGCCACGCGCACCGCCAAGGACGTGGGCTCCCAGACGGCGCTCGGCGCCACCGGCCGCTCCGTGGTCTCCGTGGCCCTGGACCTCACCGAGGAGCTGCGCGGCCTGCACGACGCCGACGCGCGCGACGCCTTCTGGGCCGATGCCTCCGTCCTGCTGATCGGCACCGGCGCCTACGCCGGGACGACCCTGGCCCAGCTGGCCGACCGCGGCGCCGTCGCCGTGGGCGTGCACTCCGCGTCCGGGCGCGCCGAGCAGTTCGTGGCGGACCGCGGCGGCTGGGCGCTCCCGCTCGGCGGGGAGAACGTGGCCGGGGCCGTCGCCGAGGCCGACGTGATCATCGGCTCCTCCGGCGGGGACCGGCAGATCAGCCCCGAGCGCCTCGCCCAGCTGCGCGAGGGCTCCGCGCACCCCCTCACGGTGGTGGACCTGGCCCTGTCCCGAGACTTCGACCCCGCGGTCGCCGAGGTGGAGGGCGTGGACCTGATCACCCTCGAGTCCGTCCGCCTGGCCGCGCCCGAGCAGGCGCGCGCCGCCGTGGACGAGGCGCGCTGCCTCGTGGACGGCGCCGTCGCCGAGTACTCGGCCGCCCAGCGCAGCCGCAGCGCGGACGCCGCGATCAAGGCCCTGCGGCGCCACACCCTCACGGCCCTCGACCACGAGATGGAGCGGGTCCGGGCGCGCCACGGGTGCACCGCCGCGTCCGAGGAGGTGGAGTTCGCCCTGCGCCGCATGGTGAACCAGTTCCTCCACGGCCCGAGCGTGCGGGCCAAGGAGCTCGCCGCCCAGGGCAGGCTCGAGGAGTACGAGCGCGCCCTCGAGGTGCTGTTCGACATCGCCCCGCCCTCGGCCGCGCCCGCCCCGGCCCCCGCCGAGGAGGCCTGCCCGGCCCACCGCGCCGCGGAGGGCGGGCCGGGCGCGGCCCGCACCGCATGAGCGTGCACCCCGGTGAGGGGGCGGGCCCGCGCGAGCGGACCGTGCGGATGCCGCGCGCCCAGCGGCGCCGCCAGCTCCTCGGGTGCGCACGCGGCGTGTTCGTGGAGCACGGCTACGCCGGCACGGCCATGGACCAGATCGCGGAGGCGGCCGCCGTCTCCAAGCCCGTGCTCTACCAGCACTTCCTCGGCAAGCACGAGCTCTTCCTCGAGCTGCTGGACACCGAGGTGGCCGACCTCACGGGCCGCCTCACGGCGGCCATGTCCTCCCCCGGCGACAACCGTCACCGCGTGCACGCCACGGTGGAGGCGGTCTTCGCCTACATGGGATCCCCCGGGCGCTCCCACCGGCTGCTCTTCGACTCCGGCGCCGAGCACGACCCCGAGGTGCGCGCACGCGTCGAGGCGGTCGAGCGCGCCGTGGCCTCCCAGGTGAGCCGCATCCTCGCCGAGGACACGCGCGTGGGCGACGCCGAGGCCGAGATCCTCTCCCGCGGCCTCGTGGCGTACGTGCTCGGCGCCGCTCGCCACTGGGCGGACCGGCTCGAGGCGGGTCGCCGCCCGGACGCCGCGCGGACGGCCGCGATCGTGGACGCCCTGCTGTGGACCGGGCTCTCCCACCTGCCCACCGGACGCGCCGCCTGACGGGGAGGGCGCCGCCGCCTCCGCGGATGCCGCCCGGTTACGCCACGCGCGTGAACCCCGCCCCCGCCGCATGAGGCGACAGGGCCGTCCCGTAGGCTGACCGCACATCCGCCGCGCGGACGCGTGTCCGCGCAGCGAGGAGTCCACGCACGAGGGAAGAGTGAGGTCCACCCATGGAGATCCGCATCGGAGTGCAGCACGTCGGCCGTGAGGTCGTCCTGGAGAGCGAGCAGACCGCCGAGGAGGTGCGCGCCCTCGTGGACGCCGCCCTCGCCGCCGGCTCCCTCCTGAGCCTGACGGACGTCAAGGGCCGCCAGGTCGTGGTCCCGGGCTCGAACATCGGGTTCGTCGAGATCGGCGCCAAGAAGTCCGGCCCCCTGGGCTTCGCGGCCTCCTGATCTGCGGGCCGCGCCGCCATGCCCCACCACGCCGTCGAGGTGCGCGGGTCTGAGGACGCCGCGCTGACCGAGCGTCTGGCCGCCCTCCGGGTCGAGCTCGACCTGCCGGGCGGCTTCGCCGCGCCCGTGCTCGCCGAGGCCGAGGAGTCCGCCGCCGCGGTGCTCGCCTCCCTCGGCTCGGACGCGGAGCGGGTCGACCTCACGGCCGTCCCCTTCGTCACCGTGGACCCATCCGGGTCCACGGACCTCGACCAGGCGCTGCACATCGCGGCCGCCGAGGACGGTCGGCTCACGGTGCGCTACGCGATCGCCGACGTGCCCGCCTTCGTCGCGCCCGAGGGCGAGGTGGACCGCGAGGCCCGGCGTCGCGGCCAGACCGTGTACCTGCCGGACGGCCGCGTCCCCCTGCACCCAGAGGTGCTGAGCGAGGGCGCCGCGTCGCTGCTGCCCGACGTCGACCGTCCCGCGTTCGTGTGGACGTTCACGCTCGCCGTGGACGGGGCCGTGGAGCGCACCGCGCTGGTGCGCTCCCGCGTGCGATCGCGGGCCCAGCTCACGTACGAGCAGGTGCAGGCCTTCCTGGACTCCGCGGACGCGCCCGAGGCGGCGGCCTGGCCGGAGGAGCTCCGCGCCTCGATCGCCCTGCTGCCGGAGGTCGGACGACGGCGCACCGCGCAGGAGGTCGCCCGCGGCGGCGCGTCCCTGAACATGCCGGACCAGGAGATCCACGTGGTGGACGGCCGGTACGAGATCAGCCAGCGCATCCCGCTGCCGGCCGAGGACCACAATGCCCAGCTCTCCCTGATGACGGGCATGGAGGCGGCACGCATCATGCTCGACGGCGGCGTCGGCGTCCTGCGCACCATGCCCGCCCCGGACACCGAGGCGGTCGCCGCGTTCCGCGCCCGCACCCGCGCGCTGGGGCATCCGTGGGAGGAGGGCGCCGACTACGGGGCCTACCTGCGCACCGTCGACCCCCGCGAGCCGCGCCACCTCGCCGTCCTCCACGCCGCCACGTCCCTGTTCCGCGGAGCCGGGTACACCGCCTTCGACGCCGAGGCCGAGGATCCCGCCCTGCGCGCCCTCCCCGCGGATCCCGAGCAGGCCGCCCTGGCCGCGCCCTACGCGCACGCCACCGCACCCCTGCGGCGCCTCGTGGACCGCTTCGTGCTGGCCGTGTGCCACGCCCTCGTGAGCGGCGCGCCGGTGCCTGCGTGGGCCCGCCGGGCGCTGCCCGAGCTCCCCGCCCTGATGCAGGACGCCGGCCGGCGCGCCTCGGCCGCGGACCGCGCGGCCGGCGACCTCGTGGAGGCGGCCGAGCTCTCGGAGCACGTCGGCGCCGAGCTGGAGGGCGTCGTCGTGCGCTCCGGCGGGGAGTCCGCGGACGTGCAGCTCGCCCAGCCCCCCGTGGCCGTGCGCGTGCCGGCCGCGGCGGAGCCCGGCACCCGCGTGCGGATCCGGATCGACGCGGTGGACGTGGCCTCCGGGAAGGTCACGGCCACCGGGGTAGACTGGCCCCACAGCTCACGCTGACCCCTGGGATGACCGGTCGCATCTGATCACCCACGAACCCCACTCGCCGCAGCGCTCCACGGTCCCTCGTGTCCGAGGCTCCTCGGCGGGTGACCGACCTGCCGGATCCGGCATGGCCCGCCTTCGCACGGCGCGGTCGAGACCGAGTCCAGGGGGCATCGCCCCCGCCCTTCCGCGATCGGCTCCACCACCGCGCGCACGGCGTGGCCGGGCCCACCCGCCCGTCGCTGCGACGCACGAGACGATCGCGAGTCACCATGACCGAGAACACCACCCCTGACACCGCCCAGACCGCCGCGGACGACGTCGACCCCGCGGTCGCCGAGATCGCCCGCGAGACGCTCACCGAGGACACCGTCCCGGCGGCCCCCGAGCAGACCTTCGCCGACTTCGGCGTGCACCCCGCCATGGTGGAGGCCCTCGAGGGCAAGGGGATCGTGCACCCCTTCCCCATCCAGTCGATGACCCTGCCCGTGGCCCTCGGCGGCCACGACATCATCGGCCAGGCCAAGACCGGCACGGGCAAGACCCTGGGCTTCGGCCTGCCGGCGCTGCAGCGCGCCATCGGCCCGGGCGAGCCCGGTTGGGACAGGCTGGAGGCCGCGGGCACCGCCGGCGCCCCGCAGGCTCTGATCGTGGCCCCCACCCGCGAGCTCGCCGTCCAGGTGGCCGGAGACCTCGTGTTCGCCGCGTCGAAGCGGCCCGTGCGCATCGCCACCATCTACGGCGGCCGCGCCTACGAGCCGCAGATCGAGGAGCTGCAGCGCGGCGTCGAGGTCGTCGTCGGCACCCCCGGCCGCCTGATCGACCTGCTGCGCCAGAAGCACCTGCGCCTGGACCACGTGAACACGGTGGTGCTGGACGAGGCGGACGAGATGCTGGACCTCGGCTTCCTCCCGGACGTCGAGACCCTGCTCTCCGCGGTCCCGGGCAAGCGCCAGACCATGCTGTTCTCGGCCACCATGCCCGGCCCCGTCGTCGCCATGGCGCGCCGCTACATGACGCAGCCGACCCACATCCGCGCCTCCGACGGCGAGGACGAGGGCCTGACGAAGAAGGACATCCGCCAGCTCGTCTACCGCGCGCACCACATGGACAAGGACGAGCTCGTGGCCCGCGCGCTGCAGGCGAACGGCCGCGGCCGCACCATCATCTTCACGCGCACCAAGCGCACCGCCGCCCGCGTGGCGGACGAGCTGGTCTCCCGCGGCTTCGCCGCCGGTCCGCTGCACGGCGACCTGGGCCAGGGCGCCCGCGAGCAGGCGCTGCGCGCATTCCGCAACGGCAAGGTGGACATCCTCGTGGCCACCGACGTCGCCGCGCGCGGCATCGACGTGGACGACGTGACCCACGTGTTCAACTTCCAGGCCCCCGAGGACGAGAAGACCTACGTGCACCGCGTGGGCCGCACCGGCCGTGCAGGGCACAAGGGCATCGCCGTGACCCTCGTGGACTGGGACGACCTGCCGCGCTGGAAGCTGATCGACAAGGCCCTGGGCCTGGGCCAGCCCGAGCCGCCGGAGACCTACTCCTCCTCCCCGTGGCTGTTCGAGGACCTCGACATCCCCAAGGGCACCAAGGGCCGCCTGCCCAAGGACAAGCGCACCCTCGAGGGCCTGAGCGGCGAGCGCCTCGAGGACCTCGGCGGTCCTGAGTCCACGCCCCGCGCGGGCCGCGGCGGGGACCGCGAGCGCGGCGGACGCGACGGCGCCCGCGAGGGCGGTCGAGGCCGTGGCGCCCGGGACGAGGACCGCAACCGCGGCGGCCGGGACGGCGAGCGTGGTGGCCGTGACGCCGAGCGGGAGGGCTCCCGCGACGGCGGCCGTGGTCGAGGACGCGGTCGGGGCGGGCGTCCCTCCGCGGGCGCCGCGGTGAACGGGCGCCCCGCCGAGGGCCGCGCGGACGAGCGCCCCCGCCCCGAGCAGGCGGAGCAGAAGGCCTCGCGCTCCGCGGATCGCGCGCCCCGCGCCGAGCGCGTCGAGAGCCCCGCTCGTGCTGAGCGGTCCGAGCGCGCCCCGCGCACGGAGGGCACCGGCCGCCGGGCCGAGTCGCGGTCCGAGGGCCGTGCGGAGCGCCCCGCGGCGGAGGCCGCGGCTCCCCGTTCCGCGGGCACCGAGCGTGCCCCGCGCACGGAGCGCGCCGAGCGGCGCGCGGAGGGCACGAGCGACCGTCACGCCCGCCGCCGCGAGCGCAGCCGCGCCCGCATGGAGGCCCGCAAGCGCGGCACCACGCGCTGAGCCTCCCCGCCCGGCTCCGCAGCGCTCGTGGCGCCCCCGCGACCCCTCCGACGGCCGATCCGGCGCGCGGAGGGGTCGCTGCGGCTCCAGGGTCGATCACGGGTGCGGCCGGGGCCCCGGGAGTGAGAAGGGACGGTCGGGCTCACCCCCGCACGACGGCGGCGCCGGTCCCCTGCCGCTCGATCTCGGCGAGGACGTCCTCGCCGGTCGTGAACTCGCCGATCAGGTTGGGCTTGCCGGCCCCGTGGTAGTCCGAGGAGCCCGTGACGATGAGGCCGTGGCGGTCCGCGAGCTCCCGCAGCCACGCGCGCTCCGGCTCGGGGTTGTCCCGGTGGTCGGCCTCGAGGCCGGCCAGGCCCGCCTCGATCATGGACTCGATGACCTCCACGCCCACCACCCGGCCGCGCATCGTCGCCCGCGGGTGGGCGAACACGGGCACGCCGCCCGCACCTCGGATGAGCTCGACGGCGACCGCCGGGTCCGGGGCGTGGTGCGGCACGTAGTACTTGGAGCGGCCGGTCAGGATCGTGGCGAACGCCGCGGAGCGGTCCGGAACCACGCCGAGGGTGACGAGCGCGTCGGCCAGGTGGGGGCGGCCGATCGTGGCGCCCTCCGCCGCGTGCTCCTGCACGAGCTCCCACGTGAGGGGGTAGTCCTCCCCCAGCCGTGCAGCCATCTCCTGCGCCCGCGTGAGGCGCGCCGAGCGCGCGGCCGTGAGCTCGCGCAGCAGGGTCGGGTCCTCGGGGTCGTGGAGGTAGGCGAGCAGGTGCACGCTCGTGCCGTCGGCGGCCATGCAGGACATCTCCATGCCGGGGACGAACGTGAGTCCCTCCTCGAGCGCCGCCTGCGCGGCCTCGGCCCAGCCGGAGGCCGTGTCATGATCGGTGAGGGCCAGTCCGTCCAGGCCTGCGCGGGCCGCGGCCCGCACCACGTCGGCGGGCGGCTGGGTGCCGTCGGACTCCGTGGAGTGGGTGTGCAGGTCATAGCGCGCCATGAGTCCCCAGCGTAGGCGGTGCCATGATGGTGGGCATGACCGACTCCGCACAGCACCCCGCCGACCCTGCTCCCGAGGGCGGTCCCGCCGCCGAGACCAGCCCGGCCCCCCAGCCCCTGGCCGAGCGAGTGGAGAACCGCTCCCAGCGCCCCAGCTCGGACGCCTTCCGCGCCTTCATGGCCTCGGGCTGGGCGCCCGCCTCACAGGACCTGCCCGCCGCCGACGCCGTGGCCCCCCACGCCGCGCGCCGCCGCGCCGCACTCTCCGCCCGCTTCCCCGGCGAGCGCCTCGTGGTGCCCGCGGGCCGGCTCAAGGTCCGCTCCAACGACACCGACTACCGCTTCCGGGCACACTCCGCGTTCGCGCACCTCACGGGCCTGGGCGTGGACCACGAGCCGGATGCCGTGCTCATCCTCGAGCCCACGGACCCCGGGGTGGGCGACGACGGGGCCGACCACGAGGCCACCCTGTACTTCCGCCCCCTCGCGGGGCGCGACTCGGAGCAGTTCTACGCCGACCCCCGCGCGGGCGAGTTCTGGATCGGACCCCGGCCCACCCTGGCGGAGATGGCCGCCCGCACCGGGCTGCGCACCGCCGGCCTCGAGGAGCTCGAGTCGGCCCTGACCAAGGACGCCGGGCAGGGGCAGGTCCGCCTGCTGGCCGAGTCCGACCTCGACGTGGACGCCCAGGTGGCCGCCGCCCGCACCGCGGCCGGCCAGGACCCCGCGGCCGCCCAGGCCGCCGACGTCGAGCTCGTCGAGTTCTGCTCCGAGCTGCGCCTCGTGAAGGACGAGTGGGAGGTCGACCGCATGCGCGCCTCGGTGGCCGCCACGATCGCCGGCTTCGAGGACGTCGTCCGCGCCCTGCCGCGCGCGGTGGGCCACCGCCGCGGAGAGCGCGTCGTGGAGGGCGCCTTCTTCGCCCGCGCCCGCGAGGAGGGCAACGACCTCGGCTACGACACGATCGCCGCCGCCGGGAACAACGCCACCGTGCTCCACTGGATCCGCAACACCGGGGAGGTCCGCGACGGCGACCTCCTGCTCCTGGACGCGGGCGTGGAGGACGACTCCCTCTACACCGCGGACATCACCCGCACCCTCCCGGTGAACGGGGCCTACACGGAGGTGCAGCGCCGCGTGTACCAGGCCGTGCTGGACGCCGCCGACGCCGCGTTCGCCATCGTGAAGCCGGGCATCCGCTTCCGCGAGATCCACGCGGAGGCCATGCGCGTCCTCGTGGATCGCCTCTCCGCGTGGGGCCTGCTGCCGGTCTCCGCCGAGGAGGCGCTGTCCGAGGAGGGCCAGCACCACCGCCGCTGGATGCCGCACGGCACCTCCCACCACCTCGGCCTGGACGTGCACGACTGCGCGCAGGCCAAGCGGGAGCTCTACCTCGACGGCGTGCTCGAGCCGGGCATGGTGTTCACGATCGAGCCGGGGCTGTACTTCAAGGCCGAGGACCTCGCGATCCCGGAGGAGTACCGCGGGATCGGCGTGCGGATCGAGGACGACGTCCTCGTCACGCAGGACGGCGCGGAGAACCTCTCCGCCGCCCTGCCCCGCGCCCCCGAGGACGTGGAGGCCTGGATGGCGCGCCTCCAGGGGTGATCGGCGCGGGGGGCTCTGGCTAGGCTCGCGGGCATGACCGCCCACCTCGTCTCCGAGCTCACCGACCTGCGGGAACGCCTCCTCGACGCCGAGGCCGAGCACGCCGCCCTCATCGAGCGCGTGCGCGAGCGCCACCGGCCCTCCGCCCGCAACCTCGTGCACTACGTGGCCCTGCGCGGCACGGACCTGCGCCCCCTCCAGGACGCGCTCAGCGAGGTGGGGCTCTCCTCCCTCGGGCGCATGGAGGCGGGGGTGCTCGGCCACCTGGACGCGGTGCTCCGCGCGGTCCGCGCGGTCCGCGCGCTGGACGGCGCGCCTGCGGCCGAGCCCGACGACGGCGCGCCGTCCGCGCTCACCCCCGCCGTGGGGCGGGAGATCCTCGAGCGCAACGCGAACGCCCTGCTGGGCCCGATGCGCCAGGACCGGCAGACCCGCGTGATGGTCACCATGCCGAGCGAGGCCGCCACGGACCCGGAGCTGGTGCGCGGCATGGCGGCGGCGGGCATGGACCTGGCCCGCGTGAACTGCGCCCACGACGGGGAGGACGCGTGGGCCGCCATGATCGACACGCTGCGCGGCCTCGGCTCGGAGGAGCGCCCCGCACCGCGCGTCGCGATGGACCTGGCCGGGCCCAAGCTGCGCACGGGCCCGCTCGAGCCGGGGCCGCGGGTGCTCAAGGTGAAGCCCTCGCGCGACGACGGCGGCCAGGTCCTGGAGCCGTCCCGGGTGTGGCTCGGCGCCGCTTCGGACGGGGCCGGGGAGCACCCGGCGGGGGACGGCGTCGTCGTGCCCCTGCAGGACCCGGACGTGCAGGTGCTGGCCGCCCTCGAGCCGGGCGACGAGGTGGACCTGAAGGACGCGCGCGGATCCCGCCGCACGCTGATGGTGGAGCGCGTGAGCGGCGCCGGACTGCTCGTGAGCACGGTCCGCACCGTGTACTGGGAGACCGGCATGCGGGTGGACACCCCGCACGGGCCCCTCACGGTCGGCGAACTGCCCCCGCTCGAGCAGAGCATGCGGGTGCAGGTGGGCGAGGACGTGGTGCTCACCCGCTCGATGCAGGCGCGCCCCGCCGTCGCCGCCCCGCCCTACCGCATCGGCTGCTCCCTCGAGCAGGCCTTCCGGGACGTCTCCGTGGGCGAGCGGGTGTGGATCGACGACGGCCGGATCGGCGGCGAGGTGACCGCCAACGACGGCGAGGAGATCACCCTGACGGTCACGAACGCCGGGCCGGCGGGCGCCAAGCTGAAGGCCGAGAAGGGGATCAACTTCCCCGACACCGCCCTCGAGATCCCCGCGCTCACGGCGGAGGACCTCTCCCACATCCCGTTCGTGGCCTCCCACGCGGACATGGTCAACATGTCGTTCGTGCGCTCGGCCGCCGACGTCGCCCGCCTCATCGAGGCGCTCGAGGAGCAGGACGCGAAGGACGTGGACGTCACCCTCAAGATCGAGACGGTGGCCGCGTTCGAGCAGCTGCCGCTCATGCTCCTGGAGGCCATGCGGTGGAACGACGTGGGCGTGATGATCGCCCGCGGCGACCTCGCGGTGGAGGCCGGATTCGAGCGCATGGCCGAGCTCCAGGAGGAGATCCTGTGGCTCTGCGAGGCCGCCCACGTGCCCGCGATCTGGGCCACGCAGATCCTCGAGTCGCTGGCCAAGAAGGGCCTGCCCTCGCGCGCCGAGATCACCGACGCCGCGATGGCCCAGCGCGCGGAGGCCGCGATGCTGAACAAGGGCCCCTACATCGAGGACGCGATCACCTCGCTGGGCGACATCCTCGCCCGCATGGGCGGTCACACCCGCAAGAAGGGGGACATGCTGCGGCGGCTGGAGTCCTGGAGCCTCTGAACGGGACGGCGGTCCCCCGACGACGACGGCCCGGCCCCTCGGGGGACCGGGCCGCGGTGTGCGGGGCGGCGCGTCAGGCGCGGTGGGAGCCGCCCTCGGCCGGAGGCTGCGGCCCGGGGCGGCCGCCGCGTGCCTCGATGAGGCGCGCGACCTCCTCGGGGGGCAGGCTCACGCCGTAGGAGCGGTCGAGGCCGGCCGGGGCCGCGGGCGTGCCGGCCGGGGCCGACGGAGCGGGCGTGCCGGCGTCGTGGTCCGCGGGAGCGGCCTGGTCCGGGGCCGCCGTGATGGGGGCCGGAGCCGCCGGCGCGGGGGCCGCCGGGGCCGGGCGGGCGGTGAGGCCGAGCTCCTGGCGGGCGCGCGCGGCGTGCTCGAAGGCGATCACGAGGTCGTAGCCGGCGGGCACCACGGCCTGCGAGGAGGCGAAGCCGTGCCGGCCCTTGCGCAGCGCGAACCCGATCACCCCGAACAGCAGCCACACGGCCAGGCCCAGCAGCGCCGAGGTGAGGATCTGGAGCGGCCCTCCCGACGGGTCCAGCAGGAGGAGGAACGCGCCGATCAGGGCGCCGAACATCAGGCCCCGCACGCCCGCCCCGAGCGCCACCTGCGCGTAGTTGAGGCGGCCGCGCACCCGCTCCACCACGCGCAGGTCCTTGCCGACGATGGAGACGGCGCTGACCGGGAAGTCCGTGGCGGCCAGCCGGTCCACCTGCTCGCGCGCCTCGGTGTACGTGGAGTAGGTGGCCACGAGCTCTCCGCGGGGCAGGCCCGTGTCGCCGGATCCGGGGGCGGGGCTGGACATCATGAAGGACATGTCCCCATTGTGCCTGGCCGCGGGCGCGGAGGCCCGGGAGTCCGCCCATTGCGGACACCCGCCCCACCGGGCGGGCGCGGAGAGGACCCACTAGGCTGGCCCGGTGAACTCCCCCAAGATCTTCGTGGCCCGCCTGCTGGGCCTGGACGTGTTCGACCCGCTGGGCGACCGTCTGGGCCGGCTGCGCGACGTCGTGGTCCTGGACCGGGGCGGGGTCGCCACCCCCGTGGCCACCGGCCTGGTGATCGAGGTCCCCGGCAAGAAGCGCGTCTTCGTGCCCATGACCCGTGTGACCTCCATGGACTCGGGCCAGATCATCACCACGGGCCTCATCAACCTGCGCCGCTTCTCCCGCCGCGGCGGGGAGCAGACCGTCGCGGGCGACCTCTTCGACCGGCGCGTGCGCCTCACGGACGGCTCGGGCGAGGCCGTCCTCGAGGACATCGGGCTGGAGCAGCAGCGCAACGGCGACTGGCTCGTCTCGGACATGTACGTCCTGCGCCCCACGGGCCGCGGCGCCTTCGGCCGCCCGCGGGGAGAGCACCTGCTCCTCACGTGGGACGAGGCCCGCTGGGCCGGGCAGGCCGAGCCGCAGGGGGCCACGAGCTTCGTGGCCGCCCACGAGGACCTCAAGGCCGCCGACCTCGCGGACATGATGCACGAGATGCCGGAGAAGCGCCGCGTGGAGGTCGCCAACGAGCTCCAGGACGAGCGCCTCGCGGACGTCCTCCAGGAGCTGCCCGACGACGACCAGGTCCAGATCCTCTCCCACCTGGACATCGAGCGCGCCGCGGACGTCCTCGAGGAGATGGACCCCGACGACGCCGCGGACCTCCTCCACGAGCTGCCCGACTCCCAGCAGGAGCTGCTCCTGGAGCTCATGGAGCCCGAGGACGCCGAGGACGTGCGCCGCCTGCTCGAGTACGAGGAGGACACGGCCGGCTCCGTCATGACGCCCGTGCCCGTGATCCTCCCGCCCGAGGCGACCGTGGCCGAGGCCATGGCCACCATCCGGCAGCACGAGATCTCCCCCGCGCTCGCCTCCCTCGTGATCGTGGCCCGCCCGCCGCTGGAGACGCCCACGGGACGGTTCCTGGGCGTCGTGCACTTCCAGCGCCTCCTGCGGTACCCGCCGCCCGAGGCGATCGGCAACATCATGGACAAGGACCTCGAGCCGGTCTCCGACCTGGCCCCGCTGGCCCACGTCACCCGCGAGCTGGCCACGTACAACCTGACGTCCATCCCCGTGGTCAACGCCCAGCACCGCGTGGTGGGCGCCGTGAGCGTGGACGACGTCCTCGACCACATCCTCCCGGACGACTGGCGCGCGATGGACCCGGACGACCATCCGGCCGCCGCCGGCTGACCCCTCCCGCACCACCCCCCGAACCGCATCGACCGCACGGACCGCACCGAAGGAGTGAGCATGTCGCAGACCACGAGGGAGCCTCGCGAGACCCGGGGCACGGGCCTGGACACGCCGCTGAGCGCGCGCCGACGCCGAGTGCCCCGCTTCAGCCCCAACCCGGACGCCTTCGGGGAGGCCACCGAGGGCATCGCCCGGTTCATGGGCACGCCGCAGTTCCTCGTGTGGATGACCCTGTTCTGCCTCCTGTGGGTCGGCTGGAACAGCTACGGGCCCGAGGGCCTGCGCTTCGACTCCGCGGCCCTGGGCTTCACCGCGCTGACCCTCATGCTCTCGCTCCAGGCCTCGTACGCGGCCCCTCTCCTCCTCCTCGCCCAGAACCGCCAGGACGACCGGGACAAGGTGTCCATGCGCGAGGACCGCGACCGGGCCGAGCGGAACCTCGCGGACACGGAGTACCTCACGCGGGAGATCTCGGGCCTGCGCATCGCGCTGCAGGACGTGGCCACCCGCGACTTCGTCCGGGGCGAGCTGCGCGGCGTGCACGAGGACCTGATCGGCGAGCTGCGCGAGTCCCTCCGCGAAGAGCTCCGCGCCGAGATGCGCGCGGACCTGCTCTCCCCCGCCTCGGACGGCGGGGACGCCGCCGGCTCCGTGAAGAAGGCGAAGAAGAAGAAGTCCCGGGACCGCGACGGCGGCGCGCGGCCCGGCGGGGACGCCGACGACGCCCAGACCACCACGCTCGCGATCATCGCGGCCCAGGAGGCCGCCGAGGAGGCCGCCGCTCGCGTCCGGGAGGGCGACGCCGCCCCCGGCCCGGACGCGACCGGCCCGAGCGCCACCGGATCGACCGCGGCGGACGGACGGCGATGACCGAGTCCCCGCAGGCCGACGCCGGCCTCCCGCTGCCCGCCGTCCGCACCGAGCTCGAGCGGGCCGTGCTCGCGGCCCTGGCCGACGTCGTCGACCCGGAGATCCGCCGCCCCGTCACGGAGCTCGGCATGGTGGAGTCCGTCCGCGAGACCGCCCCGGGCGAGGTCGAGGTGGCGGTGCTGCTGACCATCACGGGCTGCCCCCTGCGCGGGACCATCGAGGCCGACGTCACGGCGGCCGCCGCCGCGGTGCCCGGCTGCCGGTCCGTGGCGGTGCGCGTGGGCGTCATGACCCCCGAGCAGCGCCGCGCCCTGCAGGACTCGCTGCGCGGCGCGCGCCCCGCCAACCCGTTCGCCGCGGGCTCGCTCACCCGCGTCCTGGCCGTCGCCTCGGGCAAGGGCGGCGTGGGCAAGTCCACGGTCACCGCCAACCTCGCCGTCGCCCTCGCCGAGCGGGGCCTGGCGGTCGGGCTGATCGACGCCGACGTGCACGGCTTCTCCATCCCCGGGCTCCTGGGCGTGAACGCCTCCCCGACCCGTCTCGAGCAGCTGATCCTGCCGCCCGTGGCCCGCGGTGTGAAGGTCATCTCGATCGGGATGTTCCTGGACGCCGACCGACCGGTCGCGTGGCGCGGCCCCATGCTGCACCGGGCGCTGGAGCAGTTCGTGACGGACGTGCACTGGGGCGACCTCGACGTGCTGCTCGTGGACCTGCCGCCGGGCACGGGCGACATCGCGATCTCCGCGGCCCAGCTGCTGCCGGACTCCGAGCTCGTGGTGGTGACGACCCCCCAGCACGCCGCCGCCCAGGTGGCCGCGCGCGCGGGTCAGCTCGCGCAGCAGACCGGCCAGCGCGTGGCAGGCGTGGTGGAGAACATGGGCCCCATGGCCCTGCCGGACGGCACGGTGCTGGACGTGTTCGGCACGGGCGGCGGCGCCGAGGTGGCGGAGCGGCTCACCGGCGCGCTCGGTGCGGACGTCCCCCTGCTGGGCTCGGTGCCGCTGGATCCGGCCCTGCGCGTGGGCGGGGACACCGGCGCCCCCGTGGTGGCCTCGGCACCGCAGAGCCCAGCGGCGCGCGCCCTGCTGGCGATCGCCGAGCGGCTCGCGGTGCGCCCCCGCAGCCTGGCCGGGCGCCGGCTGCCGTTCAGCCCGCGCTGAGCGCCGGGATCAGCGCGGCGATCAGGTGGCGTCGACGTCGAAGGGTGCGGGCGCCAGGCCGAGCAGCTCGAGCGGATCCGGGCCCGCGGCTGCCGGGACCGGAGCCGGGCGCCCCTCGGCCACCATGGCCTCGGCGCGGCCGGAGGCCATGAGGGCGACGGCCGCGCCTCCCACGACGGCGGTCCCGGCACCCGGGACGACGGCGGCGGCCACGGTGGCGAGCTCGGCGTCGGGGGCGGCGGTGCCCGTGGCGGACGCGACGGCGGTGGACTCGACGTCGGTGGCCTCGGCGGCGCTGCTGCCCGTGCCGCCCGGGCGGCGGAAGAGGGAGCGGGGGTCCATGTCCGCGATGTCCTGGCGGGTCAGCCCGCCGTGGAGGTCCTCGGGGGCCACGCCCGTGAGCGCCTGGGCCCGGTGCGCGGCGGTGGAGGAGCCGCTGCCGCCCACCGGCTCGGTGAGGGCCTCGCGGATGATGCGGCGGGGATCGTACTGACGGGGGTCGTACTTGCGCCAGTTGACCTCGTCGAAGTCCGTCCCCGTCTCCTCCTTGAACTGCGTCTTGGCGCCCTCGGCCATGTCCCGCATCCGGCGGAGCCACTGGGTGAAGGCGCGGGTGTACTCCGGGAGCTTCTCCGGACCGAGGATGATCACGGCGAGCACCAGGAGGACGATGAACTCAGATCCGTTGATTCCTGCCACGGTGGAGACTCTACTAGAGGCTCACCGACGCCCCACCGCGAGGATGCCGGCCACCCGGCCCATGCTCGGAACGGCCTCGACGATCCGCTCGAGGCCGCGCTCGAGGCGGTCCGTCACGGCGTCGTCGCGCCGCAGCTCGGTGAGGCCGGACCGGTCCGAGACCACGAGGAGGGTGAGGAGGGGCTCCGCCTGCTCGCGTGGCAGCGTGGACTCCACGCGGTAGGCCGCCTGCGCCGTCGCGAGGTCCGCGATCCACCCCTCTCCGGACGGGTCGTCCGTCAATCGGTAGGCGACACCGCCGGGGAGCCGCCTCCCCGGCATTGCGGCGTCCTCGCGCCCCGACGCACAGCCGCGGGGCACAGCGGTCGCGGAGCGCGAGCGGCACTCGTGCACCGTGACCGCCGGCTCGGCGCGCCCCCAGACCACCGCGACCTCCAGCAGGTCCGCCGCCTGCTCGCCGCGCACCTCGAGGGGCTGCAGGCCTGCGCCGGTCAGGGACGGCACGGTCCAGCCGAGGCCGCGGAGCTCCTCCACGGTGGCCCCCGGGGAGGACGCGGCGGCGGACTGGCGCTGGACGACCCCCAGCGCGTCCGTCGGACCGGCCTGCGCCCGGGCCACGCCACGCGGCGCGCCGGCCACCCACACGGCCGCGAGGAGCCCGCCCAGCAGGACGACCATGGCCAGCGCCAGCACGACGAGGCGGCCGGACACGCCGCGCACGGGGAGCACGGGATGAGTCACGGCCGCGGGGCGGGCGTCCACGGAGCGCGCGGCGTCCAGGACGCGGGCCCGCTCACGGGCGGTCCGGGCGCAGTCCGGGCAGCGGGAGAGATGGGCCGCCAGCCGGCGGCCCGCCGGGCGCGAGAGCACGCCCTCGAGGTAGGCGTCCAGGTGGC
This sequence comes from Micrococcus antarcticus, assembly GCF_044872765.1. Classification (NCBI taxonomy): domain Bacteria; kingdom Bacillati; phylum Actinomycetota; class Actinomycetes; order Micrococcales; family Micrococcaceae; genus Micrococcus; species Micrococcus antarcticus. The sequence goes on from NZ_CP085253.1 coordinate 929,745, forward strand.
GCAGCGAGTGATGAGGGCTCATCCCGCCCCACCTCCTCCTGGTGCGCCGACTCCCGGACCGGAGGGCCGGGGACCACGCCGACGCCGGTCCAGTCCGCCCATCATGGACGGCACGTCTGAGAGAAGTCTGAATCGTCCCCCCCGGTTCTTCCGTACACTGGGGCGGCATCCGGCCCGGTGCCGGCCGTCCGCGGAAGCCCGCGGCGCCGCCGTCGCCGGACCACCCCGCCCACCCCCGGAGAGAGCGCCCATGACCGCCCTGCACCCCCAGCCGACCGCCAAGCACGCCTCGTGGACGTACGCGGAGACCCGGCTGGAGGAGGACGCGGTGCTGCTGCGGGCACGGGAGCGCTCGGCCGAGCTCGGGGTGGCGCCGGTCAGCGAGGGCGCGGCGGCGCTGCTCACCGTGCTGGCGGCCACGCGCGCGCCGGGCGCCGTCGTGGAGATCGGCACCGGCGCGGGGGTCTCGGGCCTCGCTCTGATGCGCGGGCTGCCCGAGCGCACCGTCCTGACCACCGTGGACCCGGAGGCGGACGTGCAGCATGCGGCGCGGGAGGCCTTCTCCGAGGCGCACCTGCCGAACGGCCGCACCCGCATGATCACGGGACGCTCCCGCCTCGTGCTGCCGCGCCTGACCACGGGCGCCTACGAGATGGTCGTGGTGGACGGCGATCCGGCCTCCCGCGCGTTCGACGTGGACCAGGCCGCCCGCATGCTGGCCCCCGGCGGGCTGCTGGTGGTCCTCGACGCCCTGGACCACGACCGCGTGCCGCGTCCGGCGGTGCGCGAGCCCTCCACGGTGTCCGCCCGCGCCGTGGACCGCGGCATCGCCGAGGACGAGCGGTGGATCTCCGCCGTGGTCCCCACGGGCACGGGCATGCTGCTGGCCGTGCGCCGCTGACGCCTGCCGAGGAGCCCGGAGAAGCACGACGCCCCGCGCACCGGTCAGCGGTGCGCGGGGCGTGCGGCGTTCGGGGCGGTCAGCCCTGGGTGACGCCCTGCAGGCACTCCTTGAGCTCCTGCGCCTCCTCGGCGTTGATCTCCAGGACGAGGCGCCCGCCGCCGTCGATCGGCACGCGCATGATCAGGCTGCGTCCCTCCTTGGTCACTTCCATGGGACCGTCCCCGGTGCGAGGCTTCATGGCGGCCATTGCGACTTCCCTTCTGATGGTGTTCCCGTGTCGGCGCCGCCGGCGGATGTCGCAGACGGGCCCGGTGCCTTCGGCCCCCGCACGCGAGGCGTGGCGTGACCGGTCACACGCCCATTATCGCGGATCGCGCTGGCTGTCGCCACACGAGCCGGCAGGAGCGGCGGCGGCACGCTCCTCCTCGAGCTCGGCGATCCGGCGCTCGCGCCGGGCGAGGCTCTCCTGCAGTGCGGCCACCACCGCGTCCACTTGGTCCCGCTGGTAGCCCGGCACTGCCACGGCGAGGCGCACGTGGTCCACGTCCTGGGCCCGGGGGTCCGCGGGCAGGAGCACGGGGTGGCGGTGCTCGACGCCGGCGGGCGCGTCCGCGCGCAGGGTCGCGCGGCCCGTCGCCGCCGCCACGAGGGCGGCCACGGCCACCACGAGGGCGAGGACGAGGGCGATCCAGATCGGCTGGCTCATGCCCGGCCCCCCTGCTGGACCGCGGCCATGAGCGCCACGGCCTCCTCCGCGGTGTCCACCACGGAGAGCAGGTCGACGTCGCCGGGCGAGATCATCCCGCGCGCCTCGAGGGCCCCGCGGATCCAGTCCACCAGGGGACCCCAGAACGCACGGTCCACCAGCACCACGGGGAAGCGGCTCACGGTGCCGGTCTGCACGAGGGTGAGCGCCTCGAACAGCTCGTCCAGGGTACCGAAGCCGCCGGGCAGCACGATGAAGCCCTGCGCGTACTTCAGGAACATGACCTTCCGGGCGAAGAAGTACCGGAAGTCCACGCCGATCCCCACGTAGGGGTTCAGCCCGGTCTCGAAGGGGAGCTCGATGCCGAGGCCCACGGACACGCCGCCCACGTCGTGCGCGCCGCGGTTGGCGGCCTCCATGGCCCCCGGACCGCCGCCCGTGATGACGGCGAAGCCGGCCTCGGCGAGGCGACGCCCCACCTCGCGGGCGAGCGCGTACTCGTCGGTGCCCTCCCCCGTGCGGGCGGAGCCGAACACGGAGACGGCGGGGCCGAGCTGCGCCAGCGTCCCGAAGCCCTCCACGAACTCCGCCTGGATGCGCAGCACGCGCCACGCGTCCGACGTCGTGGAGGCCACGTCCGAGACCGGCGGCGCCGTCATGCCCGACTGGCGGGTGTCCAGCAGGAGCTGGTCGAAGGTGGGGGCGGCAGCCGCGGCGCCGCTCAGGATCTGCCCGCCGCGGCGCACGGGCCCTCGATCGGGGTCCGCGGGCTGGGACGGGTGTGTCTGGTCGGCCATGGCCCCCACCCTAGCCAGTCGGGCCCTCTGGTCGCCCCCGTGGCGCAGGCCCGCGCTCCCCGCGCACCCGGGAGATATCCTGCGGTGACATCCGCCGCCCAGCGCGGCGCGCCGTCGACCCCCAGGAGACCCCGTGCCGTCCGCTGCGTCCCCCGACCGCCACCGCCTCGCCCGTGCCCGGCGGGCAGCGGCGACGGCCGCCCTGGCCGCCACGGTGGCGCTGGTGTCCGGATGCTCCGCACCGGCCGCGCCCGAGGCCCCGCAGCCGCCCGAGGCGGCGGGGCCCGAGACCACCGCGCCGGTGGCCCCCACGCCTCCTGCCGGGCCGGGGACGCCCGTCGAGACCTCCTCCTCACCGCGCTCCGCCACGCCGGCCCGGACGACGAGCACCACGGACGCCACCGACGGCGCCTCCGCCGCGCCCACGCCCCGGCCGCGCGCGGACGGCGTGCTGCGGATCGCCCTGCCCGGCGACCGGCCCGGCCTGAGCACGGGCGAGAGGGACGACACCCCGGACGGGTTCGACGCCGACGCCGCCCGCGCCACGGCCATGTTCCTCGGCTACGAGGAGCGTCAGGTCCAGTGGGTCTGGCTCGGCACGCGCTCCCCCGCCGACGCCCTCTCCGCCGGGATCGTCGACCTGGCGGTCGGCGGGGTGCCCCTGACGCCGGCACCGGACGAGCCCATGGACGTGGCCGGCCCGTACCTGTCCGCCCGCCTGGGCGTGCTCGTGCCGGCGGACTCGTCCGTCGCGGAGCCGGCAGACCTGGAGGGCGGCACGGTCTGTGTGGAGTCCGGCTCCCCCGCCGCGGCCGCCCTCCGCGCCGAGGTCCCCGGTGAGGTGGAGCTGCTCGTGCAGGGCGGCGCCGCCGAGTGCCTCCCGGCGCTGCGCACGGGGCGGGTGGATGCGATCGCGGGCGACGAGCCTCTGCTGGGCGCGCTGAGCCGGGCGGACGAGGCGCCGGAGGCGCGCCTGCTCGACGCCGACCTCGGGGCCGCCCAGTACGGCGTCGGCCTGCCGGAGGACTCCACGCTGTGCGACGACGTCACAGCGGCCCTCGCCTCGCACCGCGCCGACGGCGGCTGGGCCCGGTCCGCCGAGGCTCTCGAGCGCGCCAGCGGGGTGCCGCTGTCTCCACAGCTGCGGCTCGCCGCCCTCCCGGATCCCGACCGCTGCGACCGCTCCCCCGCGCAGGGCGCCCAGTGAGCTGACGGGCGGGGATCGAGGCCGTCAGCCCGCCAGGAGCGTGATGCGCCGCACGGCGTCCTGTGACATGGACTATATTCTCTGCATGACCCACCACACCCCGGACACCGCCCACGGCGCCCATGCCGTCGGCACGGTGGCCTTCGGCGCACCGTCCGAGGCGCTCATCCGCCTCGAACACGTCAACAAGCACTTCGGCGAGTTCCAGGCGCTCAAGGACATCGACCTCGCCATTCCGCGCGGTCAGGTGGCGATCGTCCTGGGCCCCTCGGGCTCCGGAAAGTCCACCCTCTGCCGCACCATCAACCGCCTCGAGACCATCGACGACGACGGCGGCCGCATCCTCATCGGCGGCCAGCCGCTGCCCACCGAGGGCAAGGGGCTGGCCCGTCTGCGGGCCGAGGTCGGCATGGTGTTCCAGTCCTTCAACCTCTTCGCCCACAAGTCGATCCTCGAGAACGTGACCCTCGGGCCGATCCGGGTCAAGGGCAAGAAGAAGGCCGAGGCGGAACGGCATGCGATGGAGCTCCTGGAGCGCGTGGGCGTGGCCCCCCAGGCCAAGAAGATGCCCGCCCAGCTCTCCGGCGGCCAGCAGCAGCGCGTGGCCATCGCCCGCGCCCTGGCGATGGAGCCGCAGGCCCTGCTGTTCGACGAGCCCACCTCGGCCCTGGACCCGGAGATGGTGCAGGAGGTCCTGGACGTCATGGTCCAGCTCGCCCAGGAGGGCATGACCATGGTGGTCGTGACCCATGAGATGGGCTTCGCCCGAAAGGCCGGCGACCGCGTCATCTTCATGGCCGACGGCGCCGTCCTCGAGGACACCGACCCCGAGTCCTTCTTCACGGCTCCGCAGCACGAGCGGGCGAAGGACTTCCTCGGCAAGATCCTCACCCACTGACGCCCCGCGGTCCCGGCACGCCGCCTGGCCCTCCCTGTCCTCTCCCACCCGCACCTGATCCCAGGAGACACCATGATCACCAAGAAGCTCGCCTCCATCACCGCCGTCGCCGCGGCCGCCGCCCTCTCCCTGACCGCCTGCTCCCCGTCTGTGTCGAGCGACTCCGGCGCCTCCGCGTCCGGCTCCGCCTCGGGCAGCGCCTCCGCGGGGTCCTCCGACTCGCTGCGCATCGGCATCAAGTTCGACCAGCCGGGCCTCGGCTTCCGTGAGGGTTCGAACGCCCCCACCGGCTTCGACACGGATGTGGCCCGCTACGTGGCCCAGAAGCTGGGCGTGGACGAGGACAAGATCGAGTGGGTGCAGACCCCCTCCGCCAACCGCGAGAACGCTCTGGAGAACGGCGAGGTGGACATGATCTTCGCCACCTACTCGATCACCGACGCCCGCAAGGAGCGCGTCGACTTCGCGGGGCCGTACTTCGTGGCCGGCCAGGACCTGCTGGTCCGCACCGACGAGACCGGCATCACCGGCCCGGACGACCTCGACGGCAAGAACCTCTGCTCCGTCACCGGCTCCACCTCCGCCCAGAAGATCAAGGACAAGTTCGCCTCCGGGGTGAACCTCGTGGAACAGGGCGGCTACGCCGAGTGCGTGACCTACCTCGAGTCCGGCCAGGTGGACGCCGTCACGACGGACGACATCATCCTCGCCGGCCTCGCCGCCACGGACGCGAACAAGGGCAAGTTCAAGGTGGTGGGCAATCCGTTCACCACCGAGCGCTACGGCGTCGGCATCGCGAAGGACTCCGACCGCTGCGAGGAGATCAACACCGCCGTCAAGGAGATGAAGGACTCCGGCGAGTGGGAGAAGTCGCTCACGAAGAACACCGAGGGCACCGGCTACGAGTACGACAAGGAGCTGAACTCGGGCAAGGACGCCGAGCTCGAGCCCTGCGCCTGATCACCCCCTGACCCGACCGCCTCGGCGGCACCGCCCACCCGGGCGTGTGCGGCCGGGGCGGTCAGGCCACGGCCCCCTCCACCCCCGGAAGAGACGGCATCGGAAGACCCATGGAACCACTGTCCACTCTCATGGAGCAGTACGGCTCGGCCGTGCCGCTCGCGTTCTGGATGAACATCCGGCTGGCCGTCCTGGCCACGCTGGCCTCGTTCGTCTTGGGCGTCGTCCTCGCCCTGTGCCGCATCTCCCCCGTCCCCTCCCTGCGAGCGCTCGGCGCCGGCTATGTCCACATCGTGCGCAACACCCCGTTGACCATCATCATGCTGCTGGGAGTCCTGGCGGTGTGGGGCCAGCTGAAGGTCACCTTCGCGAGCGACTTCACCCTGAACTTCTTCATCTATGCGGTGATCGCGCTCTCCCTGTACCACGCGGCCTTCATGTGCGAGGCCATCCGCTCCGGCGTGAACACGGTCCCACTCGGGCAGGCGGAGGCGGCCCGGGCGATCGGCCTGGGCTTCCTTCCAGCGGCGCGCCACGTCATCCTCCCCCAGGCCCTGCGCGGGGCCATCACCCCGATCGGCAACACCGTGATCGCCCTGACGAAGAACACCACCGTCGCCGCGGCCGCCTCGGTCGCCGAGGCCTCCGGGCTCATGAAGACGATGATCGAGTTCCGCCCGGACATGATGGTGGCCATCTTCCTGACCTTCGCGATCGGCTTCTGCCTGATCGTCATCCCGATCGGCCTGCTCACCACGTGGGCCTCTGACAAGTGGGCGGTGAGCCGATGAGCGCCCAGGCCTCCATCCTCTTCGACGCCCCGGGCCCCGTGGCCCGGCGGCGCGTCCTGGTCCTCAACCTCGTGGCGCTGGCGGCCGTGGTGGCGGTGGCCGCGCTGGTCCTCGTCCGCATGGCCGAGCGCGGGCAGCTGGAACCCCGCCGCTGGAGCGCGGCACTCGACGCGAACGCGTGGTCCAACTACTACGTGCCCGGACTGCAGTTCACCCTGCAGGTGGCCGCGATCGCGGTGGTCACCTCGGTGGCCTTCGGCCTCGTGTTCGGCTTCCTCCGACTGGCGCCCTTCGCGCCGGTCCGGGCGGCGGCCGCCGTGGTGGTCGAGTTCTTCCGCGCCGTGCCGGTGCTCCTGATGATGGTGTTCTTCTACCAGGCCTTCGCCCTCGCAGCGCGCAGCGGCGTGCTCTCCGCCCAGGACGGCCCCTACTACGCCGTCATCCTCGGGCTCACCCTGTACAACGGCTCCGTGATCGCCGAGCTGGTGCGCTCCGGCGTCAAGTCCCTGCCCAAGGGCCAGCGCGAGGCGGCGGCGGCGATCGGCATGACGTCCAACCAGTCCCTGCGCCTCGTGGAGGTCCCCCAGGCCCTCGTCGCCATGCTGCCCTCGCTCCTCAGCCAGTTCGTGGTGATCCTCAAGGACTCCGCGCTCGGCTACCTGATCGGCTTCTTCGAGCTGCTCCAGTACGCCCGGCAGCTCGGCTCGGGCCAGGGGAACATCCTGCAGTCACTGGTGGTGGCCGCGCTCATCTTCATCGCGATCAACGTCCTGCTCACCTGGGTGGCGTCCCGTCTCTCCGGCCTGCTGTCCTCGCGCACCGCGGGCCGGACCAACCCCGCCGCGGGGTCCTCGGCCGTCGCCATCCCGGTGCACGCGAAGCACTGATCCGACCTGCGACGGCCGGCCTCATCTCCGCCCCGCGCGGGCAGGGAGGCCGGCCGTCGTCGTCGGGGAGGGGGCCGCCGCGGTCAGCCCGCCAGCCACCCCGAGAGCGCGTCCAGGCAGGCGTGCACGGCGGCGCGGTCCACGTGCTCGTCGTCGGTGTGGGCCAGCAGGGCGTCGCCGGGGCCGAAGTTCACGGCGGGCACGCCGAGGGCGGAGAAGCGGGCCACATCGGTCCAGCCGTACTTGGGCTTGGGCTCCCCGCCCACGGCGGTCACGAACGCGGCCGCCGCGGGCCGGTCCAGGCCGGGCCGGGCGGCGGCGGAGGCGTCCATGACCTCCACCTGCGCCGTCCAGTCCACCCCGGCACGCTCGAACACCTGACGCACGTGGGCGTGCGCCTCCTCGAGGGTCTTGTCCGGGGCGAAGCGGTAGTTGACGTCCACGTGCGCCGCGTCCGGGATGACGTTGCCGGCCACGCCGCCGGCGATCCGGATGGCGTTGAGGCCCTCCCGGTAGTCCAGGCCCTCCACGGTCACCGTGGCGGGGTCGTACGCGGCGAGGGCGCCCAGCAGGGGGCCGGCCTTGTGGATCGCGTTCTCCCCGCGCCAGGCTCGGCCGGAGTGGGCGGCCACCCCGGCGTAGGAGACGCGGTAGCGGCACGTGCCGTTGCAGCCTCCCTCCACGACGCCGTCGGTGGGCTCCAGGAGGACCGCGAAGTCGCCCTCGAGCAGCTCGGGGGCCTCGCGGACCACGCGGCCGAGGCCGGAGAGATGCGAGGCGACCTCCTCGTTGTCGTAGAACACCCAGGTCACGTCGTGCACGGGGGCCTGTGCGCCCGGCGCGTCCGTGGCGCCGCCGAAGCGGCCGGCGAGGGCGAGCTGCACCGCCACCCCGGACTTCATGTCCACCGCACCGCGGCCGTAGAGCGTGTCCCCGACCCACGCGCTCGGCACGGTGCCGCGCGAACCCGGGACGGTCGGCAACGGCACCGTGTCCAGGTGTCCGGCGAGGATCACGCGGGTGTCCCGGCCCAGCTCGGTGCGGGCGACGACGGTGTCGCCGAGGCGGCGCACGGCGAGGCCTCCGAGCCCGCGCAGGGCGGTCTCCACCGCGTCGGCGAGCGGCCGCTCCTCCCCCGAGACCGAGCGGATGTCCAGCAGGGTGGCGGTCAGCTCCGCGACGTCCAGGTCGGCGGCGGTGAGGTCCGGGAGTGCGGGGGCGGCGTCGAGGGCTGTCATGGCGTCCAGTCTACGGACGCGGTCGGCCCCCGCCCCGGGTCCGGCGGGGCCCGATCGGTAGGCTGGGCCCATGACCGAGACCGCCGCACACCCGTCCCCCGCCTCGACCGCCTCGACCGCCCCCTCCGGCTCCGCCCGCCTCGTGGCCGGCCATGGCCTGGCCACCCGTGCCGCTGACGGCACGGTGCTGGACGTGTGGTTCCCCGCGCCCGTCGCCGGGCCGCTCGCGTCGGCGGACGCCTCCGTCGGCGGCATGCTGGACGGCCTCGCCACGGACGACGCCGACCGCGGCACCACGCAGTCCGTCGTCGCCCTCGAGGTCGACCTGGACGCCGCCCCCGCCTCCCCCGAGGACGCGTGGCTGCGCCTGCATGCGCTCTCCCACCGCCTCGTCCGCCCGAACGAGCTCAACCTCGACGGCGTGTTCGGCCTGCTGGCCAACGTCGTGTGGACCAACCACGGCCCGTGCGCCGTGGACGGCTTCGAGCTGACCCGCGCGAAGCTGCGCGCCCGCGGCTCCGTCACCGTGCACGGCGTGGACAAGTTCCCCCGCATGACGGACTACGTCGTGCCCAGCGGCGTGCGCATCGGCGACGCCGACCGCGTCCGCCTCGGCGCGCACCTCGCCGAGGGCACCACCGTCATGCACGAGGGCTTCGTGAACTTCAACGCCGGCACGCTGGGCCATTCCATGGTCGAGGGCCGCATCTCGGCCGGCGTCGTGGTCGGCGACGGCTCCGACCTCGGCGGCGGCGTCTCCATCATGGGCACCCTCTCCGGCGGCGGCACCCAGAGGATCGTGATCGGCGAGCACGTGCTGCTCGGCGCGAACTCGGGCGTCGGCATCTCGATCGGCGACGACTGCGTGGTGGAGGCCGGTCTCTACGTCACGGCCGGCACGCGCGTCACGGTGCTCCGCGAGGGCGAGGATCCCGCCGTCGTGAAGGCCGTGGACCTCTCCGGGGTCCCGAACCTGCTCTTCCGCCGCCACTCGGGCACGGGCGCCGTCGAGGCCCTGCCGCGCGCCGGGCGCACGGTGGAGCTGAACGCCGCGCTGCACGCGAACGGCTGACCATGAGCGCCCCTGCCGCTCCGCGCCGCCGGCCGTCCCTGGCGCGGCGCGCCCTCGTCACGGCCACGGGCGTGCTCGTGCTCGGCGGCCTCGGGGCGGGCGCGTGGTGGGCCTCGGAGGCCGGCCACGGCCCGCTGCTCGGCCCGGAGGTGTGCCTCGTGATCACCGACGACGGCGCGCACCACCGCCTCTCCCCGGACCGCGCCGCCGTCGCGGGCGTGATCGCAGCGACCGCGCAGGAGCGCGGGCTGCCGCCGCGCGCGGCCACGATCGGGATCGCCACCGGCATCCAGGAGTCGGGCCTGCGGGCCCTCGACCACGGGGACCAGGCCGGCCCCGACTCGCGCGGCGTGTTCCAGCAGCGCCCCTCGCAGGGCTGGGGCACGCAGGAGGAGGTCATGGACCCGGTGTACGCGGCGAACGCGTTCTTCGCCGCGCTGGAGGACATCGCCCCGGACTATCAGGACATGGCCGTCACCGAGGCCGCCCAGGCGGTGCAGCGCTCGGCCTACCCGGACGCCTACGCGGACCACGAGGTCGAGGCCCGCGCCTGGGCCGCCGCGCTCACGGGCGAGTGGACCGAGAAGCTGCGCTGCCGCCTCGACACGCCGGGCGAGGCGGACCCGGAGGGCTTCCTCGCCACCGCGGCGCGCCAGCACCCCTCCGTCGCATGGAGCCGCCCGCCCGAGGACTCGCCGAGCGGCAGGACCGTGGCGGTCGCGGGCGGCACGGGCGGCCTGGACGATGCCGAGGCCCGCTCCCTCGCCGCCTGGTCCGTGGTCAACGCGGACGCCCACGGGGTGCGCACCGTGGAGACCGGGGACCTCGTGTGGGAGCGGTCGGGCGGCGGCGGGTTCGTCAGCCGCGCCGAGGCCGGGATCGATCAGACTCCGGTGGAGGGCGTGCGCGTCACCTTCTGAGCGGCGCGGGTTCGCGCCGACGACGACGCCGGCCCGCCGCCTCCGCGAGGAGGACGACGGGCCGGCGGACCCCCGAGCGGGGCGTGCGGTTCAGCGCTGCGGGTACTGGCGCAGCGGCTCGCCCACGTAGATCTGGCGGGGACGGCCGATCTTGGTGGCCGGATCCTCCATGAGCTCGCGCCACTGGGCGATCCACCCGGGCAGGCGGCCCAGGGCGAAGAGGACGGTGAACATCTTCTCCGGGAAGCCCATGGCCTTGTAGATCACGCCGGTGTAGAAGTCGACGTTCGGGTAGAGCTTGCGCTCCACGAAGTAGTCGTCGGCCAGGGCCTTCTCCTCGAGGCGCTGCGCGATCTCGAGGAGCTCGTCGTTGCCGCCGAGCTTGGCGAGGATGTCCTCGGCGGTCGTCTTGATGATCCTCGCGCGCGGGTCGTAGTTCTTGTACACGCGGTGGCCGAAGCCCATCAGGCGGACGCCGTCCTCCTTGTTCTTCACCTTCTCCATGAAGTCCTCGGGCTTCGTGCCCTCGGCCTGGATCTTGCGGAGCATGTTCAGCACGGCCTCGTTGGCGCCGCCGTGCAGCGGGCCGTAAAGCGCGTTGACGCCCGCCGAGACGGAGGCGAAGAGGTTCGCCTCGGTGGAGCCGACGAGGCGCACCGTGGAGGTGGAGGCGTTCTGCTCGTGGTCCGCGTGCAGCATGAGGAGCAGATCGAGCGCCTTGACCATGTCCGGGTCGATCTCGTACTCCTCGGCGGGCACGCCGAAGCACAGGCGGAGGAAGTTCTCCACGTAGTTCAGGTTGTTGTGCGGGTACATGAAGGGCTGGCCGAGCGACTTCTTGAACGCGTAGGAGGCCAGCACCGGCAGCTTGCCCAGCAGGCGGATGGTGGAGATGTGCACCTGGTCCGGGTCGTGCGGGTCCAGGGAGTCGCCGTAGAACGTGGAGAGGGCGGACACGGAGGAGGACAGCACCGGCATCGGGTGCGCGTCGCGCGGGAAGCCGTTGAAGAACATCTTCAGGTCCTCGTGCACCATGTTGTGGCGGAGGATGTTGGTCTCCCAGTCGGCGAGCGCCTCCTTGGTCTCCGGCAGCTCGCCGTAGATCAGGAGGTAGGCGACCTCCATGAAGGAGGAGTTCGCCGCGAGGTCCTCGATCGCGTAGCCGCGGTAGCGCAGGATGCCCTGGTCGCCGTCGATGTAGGTCACGGCGGACTTGGCGTTCGCGGTGTTCATGAAGCCGGGGTCGTAGGTCACGTCGCCGGTCTCCTTGAGGAGCGGGGCGATCTTGATGCCGTCGTTGCCGGCCGTGGCGCGCTCGATGCCGAGCTCCAGGCTCTTCTCGCCGACATTCAGCCGGACGGACTCGTTCTCAGTCACGGGAAACTCCCTCGTCGTGGTTCATGGATGGCCCCGCGCAGCACGCGAGGATGGGGCACACCGCACGTGGGGACGTCTGCGGCCCACGCTACCAACTCCCGTGCCCGGCGGGGCACGGGGGCGGCGCGGCGGCGACGGTGTCAGTCCCGCGCGGCTGCGCGCTCGGTGAGCCGGCGGGCGGCGCGGGCGACGGCGTCGTCCGAGGCCGTGAGCGCGACGCGCACGTAGCCCTGGCCGGCCGGGCCGTAGAAGACGCCGGGCCCGGCGACGATGCCGAGGTCGGCCAGCGCCCCCAGCAGGTCCCACGAGTCCTGTTCCGTGGCGGCGGACGGGTCGGTGTCTGCGCGGCGCGTCCACAGGTAGAGGCCCGCCTCGGAGTGGTCCACGGCGCAGCCGGCCGCCTCCAGCGCGGGCTTGAGGAGCGCGCGGCGGCGCCGGTAGCGGTCCTTCTGCTCGGCCACGTGCGCGTCGTCGGCCAGGGCCGCGGCCATCGCGTGCTGCACGGGCGCGGGCACGATCATGCCCGCGTGCTTGCGCGTGTTCACCAGGGCGGCCACGAGCGCGGGATCGCCCGCGGCGAACGCCGCGCGGTACCCGGCCAGGTTGGACTGCTTGGAGAGCGAGTACACGCTGAGCAGGCCCGTGAGGTCCCCGCCGGAGACCTCGGGGGCCAGGATGCACGGCACCTGCGTGTCCTCCCATGCATCCCACCCGAGCTCGGCGTAGCACTCGTCGCCGCACACCACGGCGCCGAGGGCGCGGCCCTGGTCCACGATCCGCTTCAGCGCGTCCGCGGCGAGGACGGCGCCCGTCGGGTTGGCCGGCGAGTTGGTCCACACGAGGCGCACGCGGGCGCGCACGTCCGGGTCCAGCTCCTCCAGGTCGTCCGCCGCCACGGCCTGCGCTCCGGCGATCTGCGCACCGATCGCGTACGTGGGGTAGGCGGTGCGCGGGTGCACCACGACGTCGTCCGCACCGAGGCCCAGCAGCGTCGGCAGCCACGCGATGAACTCCTTGGAGCCCACGGAGGGGATGACGGCGTCCGGGTCCAGCCCGGGGACGCCGCGGCGGCGGGCGAACCAGTCCACCACGGCCCCGCGCAGCGCGGCGGTCCCGTGCGTGGTGGGGTACCCGTGGGCGTCGGCGGCCTCGGTGAGGGCGCGCCGGATCAGCTCCGGCGTGGGGTCCACGGGCGTGCCGATGGACAGGTCCACCGTGCCGTCAGGATGCGCGGCCGCGCGCTCACGGTAGGGGGCGAGCGTGTCCCACGGGTAGTCCGGGAGGGTGAGCATGGGCGCTCAGGCGTCCGCGTTCTGCGGCGGCAGGGCGGCGATGATCGGGTGGTCCTTGGCGATCTTGCCCAGCTTGGCCGCGCCGCCCGGGGAGCCGAGGTCATCGAAGAACTCGACGTTGGCCTTGTAGTACTCGGCCCACTCCTCGGGGGTGTCGTCCTCGTAGTAGATGGCCTCCACGGGGCACACCGGCTCGCACGCGCCGCAGTCGACGCACTCGTCCGGGTGGATGTAGAGGGAGCGCTCGCCCTCGTAGATGCAGTCCACGGGGCATTCGTCGATGCACGCCTTGTCCTTGACGTCCACGCATGGCAACGCGATCACATAGGTCATGACTGACCGTCCACCTCTCGTCGGTGATGGGGGTTCGGGGCTTCCGCCCAGGGTACTCTCTCGGTCCGACGCGGGCCCCTGCGCCCGCCCCGGGCGGCGAGGGCCGGCAGCACCACGCCGAGCACGGGCAGGCCCGCGATCCAGGCCACCGAGGCCAGTGCGGCGCCCGGCATCGCCGCGAACACGTCCGGCGTCCACGGCAGGCCCAGGCGGTCCGTCGCCGGCAGGCGGCAGAGCGCGAGCGCGGCGGTGAACGCGCCCACCGCGACGGCGGCGCCGGCCGGGAGGGCCCGCCCGCCGGCGTCGGCGGTGCGGCGCATCCACCACCACTGGGCGGACCCCGCCAGCAGCAGCGCCAGGGCGGCGCCCCACGGCAGGGTCCAGGCGCCCGCGAGCGGGGCCGCGTTCAGGTGGGTGGCGGTGCCGAGGGCGCCGACTCCCAGGCCGAGCAGCACCCCGCCGACGGCGGACGCCGCCGGCGGGGTGGGCCGCTCGGCGGACGTGTCAGGCACGGGCGCGCTGGCGGGCGGCCTTGTTGCGCTCGTTGGCGTCCAGGATCACCTTGCGGATGCGGATCGACTCCGGGGTGATCTCCACGCACTCGTCCTCGCGGGCGAACTCGAGGGACTCCTCGAGGGTGAGGATGTGCGGCGGGGTGAGGCCCTCGAAGTTGTCGGCCGAGGCCGATCGCATGTTCGTGAGCTTCTTCTCCTTGGTGATGTTGACGTCCATGTCGTCCGCGCGCGAGTTCTCGCCGACGATCATGCCCTCGTACACCTCAGAGCCCGGATTGATGAAGAACGTGCCGCGCTCCTGCAGGTTGATCATGGCGAACGGCGTGGCGGTGCCCGCGCGGTCGGCCATGAGCGAGCCGTTGGTGCGGTACTCGATCTCCCCGGCCCACGGCTCGTAGCCGGCGGCCTCGGAGGAGGCGATGCCGGCGCCGCGGGTCTCCGTGAGGAAGCGCGTGCGGAAGCCGATCAGGCCGCGGGCGGGCACGAGGAACTCCATGCGGATCCAGCCGGTGCCGTGGTTGGACATCTCCTGCATGCGGCCCTTGCGGGCGGCCATGAGCTGTGTGACGCCGCCCATGAACTCGTCCGGGATGTCGATGGTCATGCGCTCCATGGGCTCGTGGACCTTGCCGTCCACGGTCTTGGTGACCACCTGGGGCTTGCCGACGGTGAGCTCGAAGCCCTCGCGGCGCATCTGCTCCACGAGGATGGCCAGGGCGAGCTCGCCGCGGCCCTGGACCTCCCACGCGTCGGGGCGCTCGGTGGGGAGCACCTTGAGGGACACGTTGCCGATGAGCTCCTTGTCCAGGCGGTCCTTCACCTGGCGCGCGGTGACCTTGGCGCCCTTGACGCGGCCGGCCAACGGGGACGTGTTGATGCCCACGGTCATGGAGATGGCCGGATCGTCCACCGTGATGAGCGGCAGGGGCTTGGGGTTCTCGGCGTCGGTGAGCGTCTCGCCGATCATGATGTCCTCGATGCCGGCCACGGCGACGATCTCGCCCGGGCCGGCGGACTCCGCGGGGACCCGCTCGAGGCCGCGGGTGGCGAGGAGCTCGGTGATCTTGACGTTCTTCAGCTGGCCGTCCTGGCGGGCCCAGGCCACGGTCTGCCCCTTCTTGAGGGTGCCGTTGAAGATGCGCAGCAGCGCGAGGCGGCCCAGGAACGGGGAGGCGTCCAGGTTGGTCACGTGGGCCTGCAGGACCTCGCCCTCCGTGAAGGTGGGGGCGGGGATGTTGGACATGATCACCTTGAACAGCGGCTCGAGGTCCTCGGCGTCCGGCAGGGCGCCGTCCTCGGGCTGGTTCACGGAGGCGCGGCCGGCCTTGCCGGAGGCGAACACGACGGGCACGTCCAGCACGGCGTCCAGGTCCAGGTCCGGGTCCTCCTCGGCGAGGTCCGAGGCCAGGCCGAGCAGCAGGTCCATGGAGTCGGAGACGACGCCGTCGATGCGGGCGTCCGGGCGGTCGGTCTTGTTGACCACGAGCACCACGGGCAGCTTGGCCGCGAGGGCCTTGCGCAGCACGAAGCGGGTCTGGGGCAGCGGGCCCTCGGACGCGTCCACGAGCAGGACGACGCCGTCCACCATGGACAGGCCGCGCTCCACCTCGCCGCCGAAGTCGGCGTGGCCGGGGGTGTCGATCACGTTGATGGTGACGGTCTCGCCCTCGGGGGCCGACGGGCCGGAGTAGAACACCGTGGTGTTCTTGGCGAGGATGGTGATGCCCTTCTCACGCTCGAGGTCGCCGGAGTCCATGACGCGCTCGGCCACGTCGCCGTGCGCGGCGAAGGATCCGGTCTGGCGGAGCATGGCGTCCACGAGGGTGGTCTTGCCGTGGTCCACGTGGGCCACGATGGCCACGTTGCGCAGATCGGAGCGGCGGGTTTCGGTCGAGGTCATGGGGGTCCTGTCCGGTTCGGCAGTCAAAGAGGCGGGGCGCACGACGACGGCGGCCCCGGTGCGATCATACGCGCCGGGGCCGCCGCCGTCGGGCCGGGGGACGGACGGGGCGACCGTCCGGTCCGTCAGTACACGCCCTCGCCGAGGGAGGCGAGGAACTCGCGGCGCTGCTGACGCCGCTCGGCCTGCTGGTCCGGGTCCGGCACGGGGGCCGCGGCCAGGAGCCGGCGGGTGTACTCCTCGCGCGGGTGGTGCAGCACCTCCTCCACGGGACCCTGCTCCACCTGCTTGCCGTCCTTGAGCACGAGCACCTTGTGCGCCAGCATGTCCACCACCGCCAGGTCGTGGGACACGAAGAGGCACGCGAACTCGTAGCGGTGCTGCAGCTCGGCGAACATGTCGAGCACGGCGGCCTGGACGGAGACGTCCAGCGCCGACGTGGGCTCGTCCGCGATCAGCACCTCGGGATCCAGGGTCAGCGCACGCGCGATGGAGATGCGCTGGCGCTGGCCGCCGGAGAGCTCGTGCGGGAAGCGGTTCACCACGCTGCGCGGCAGCTTCACCGCGTCCAGGAGCTCCTCGGCGCGGGCCAGGCGCGAGCGCCGGTCCCCCACGCCGTGGACCACCATGGGCTCGGTGATGATGTCGCCGATCGGGAAGCGCGGGTCCAGCGAGGCCGCCGGGTCCTGGAACACGACGCCGATCCGGCGACGCAGGGCCTTCTGCTGCGCCTTCGGGATCGTCGCGAGGTCCTCGCCCTGGATGCGCAGGGCACCCGAGGCGATCGGGAGGAGCCCGAGCACGGACTTCGCGATCGTGGACTTGCCCGAGCCGGACTCGCCCACGAGGCCCAGGATCTCCCCGGGCGCCACCGTGAAGCTGACGTCGTGCACCACGCGGTTCCTCTTGCCCCGGTGGTCGTACTCGAGGTTGAGGTTCTCCGCCTCGATCGCGTACCGGGCCCGCGTCTGCGTGGAGGTGACGGGCTCCGGCTCGGCCACCTGGTAGGCGGCGCCCAGCCGGGGCACGGCCGAGAGCAGCTTCTGCGTGTAGGGGTGCTGCGGGTGCTGGAGCACCTGGTGCACGGAGCCCTGCTCCACGAGCTCGCCGTGGAGCATCACACACACGCGGTCCGCCATGTCCGCGACCACGCCCATGTTGTGCGTGATCAGCAGGATGCCGGTGTTCATCTTGCTCTTCAGCGAGCGCAGCAGCTCCAGGATCTCCGCCTGGACGGTCACGTCGAGGGCCGTGGTGGGCTCGTCGGCGATGATCATCTTCGGCGAGCAGCTGATGGCCATCGCGATCACGATGCGCTGGCGCTGGCCGCCGGAGAACTGATGCGGGTACTGCTTGAGACGGTTCTCCGGGTCCGGGATGCCCACCATGGTGAGCAGCTCGATCGCGCGCTTGTCCGCCTCCGTGCCGAAGGCGAGCCCGTGCAGCTCGAGGGCCTCCGTGAGCTGGTCGCCCACCGTGAGCACGGGGTTCAGGGCGGTCATGGGCTCCTGGAAGACCATGGCCACGTCCTTGCCGCGCACCGAGCGCAGCCGTCCCGGGGACATCGTGAGGATCTCCTGGCCGGCCAGGCGCACCGAGCCGGTGATGTCCGCGTTCGAGGGCAGCAGGCCCATCGCGGTGGAGCTGGTCACGGACTTGCCCGAGCCGGACTCGCCCACGAGCGCCACGACCTCGCCGGGCTTGACGTCGAACGTCACGCCCTTCACGGCGTGGACCGGGCCGAACTCGGTGCTGAACTGCACGTCCACGTCCTTGAACGCGAGCACGGGCTCGCCGGCGCGGTCGTCGTGGCGGGTGACCACACCGATCGCGCTCGTGGTCGGCCCCGCGACGACGCCCTCGCTCGCGGGCTCGACGACGGTGCGCTCGCCGACCACGGGGGCGGCCGGGCGGACGTCTGCCGCATCCGCGGACGCGGTGCCCGAGGAGCCGGGCACCGCGGCACCCACGGCGTCGAGGTCGACGGCGGAGGAGCCGTGCGTCCCGGCGGCGTCGACGCCGTGCGGTCCCACCTCGGGGAAGTCCGCCGCGGTGACGGGGCCGTCGGTCGGGGCCGGCTGCGTCAGCGCGGTCTCGGTGGCCGGGGCCACGTCCTTCTTCTTCTTTCCGAACATGAAACGGCCTTTCTTGTCGTTCGCGCTCGAGCTCACAGTGCGCCGCCTCCGTCACGGCCGCGACGGGCGTCGGCCTCGGTCGGCGCGACGTCCTCGGCGGCATCGACGTCCTCGGCGGCGCGGGCCGTCGGGGCGGTCTGCAGGCCGCCGGCGGTGACGGCGCCGGCCTCGGTCACGGCGGCGCGTCGGCCGAAGAGGCCGCGCTTGGGGCGCCCGGCGCCGGCCTGGCGCGGGTCGAAGGCGTCGCGGAGGCCGTCGCCGAGGAAGTTCACGGAGAGGGCGACGGCGAGGATGATCATGCCCGGCCACCAGAACAGCCACGGACGCGTGGTGAAGGAGTTCTGGTACTGGCTGATGAGCACGCCCAGGGAGGTGTCGGGGGGCTGCACGCCGAAGCCGAGGAAGGACAGCGAGGTCTCCAGCAGCACAGCGCCGGCGATCGCGAAGGTGGCGTTCACCACGATCACGCCGATCGTGTTGGGAAGCAGGTGCTTGAGGATGATGCGGCCCGAGGAGGCGCCCATCGCGGTGGCCGCGGCCACGTACTCCTTCTCCCGGAGGGAGAGCACCTCACCGCGCACGAGGCGGGCCAGCGATGTCCAGGACACGAGCCCGAGCACCACCGCGAGGGGGAAGATGCCCATCTTCAGCCCGGCCGCCATCTGGCCGAGCACGGCCGCGAGGACGAGCAGCGGGATGACGATGATCAGGTCGGTCAGGCGCATCAGCACCGAGTCGACCCAGCCGCCGAAGTAGGCGGAGACGGCGCCGATGAGCGCGCCGATCACCGTGGACAGCAGGCCCACGATGATCGCGATGATCATCGACTGCTGGGTGCCGCGCATCACGAGGGCGAAGTAGTCCTTGCCCGTCGACTCCTGACCGAAGGGGTGTTCGCCCCATCGGATGCCCTCGCCGCCCAGGAACTGAGGGACGAGCGACATGGTGGGGCGCCCCTCGTTCACGATCGGGGCGGCGTCGGTGTAGGTCTTGTCCCACCAGCCGGGCAGGCCGCCGTAGCCGATGGAGGTGAAGGCCATGATCGCCACGAACGCGAGCACCACGAGGGAGATCATCGCGGCCTTGTGACGGAAGAAGCGCTTCCGGACCAGCGCGCCCTGCGAGAAGGACTTGCCGGAGGTCTGCCGCAGCTTGGCGTCCTCGGCCTCGGCCAGGTCGAAGATCTGCTGCGCCTCGGTCTTCGAGACCGGCGTGGAGGTGTTGTCAGTCGTCATGGGGCTCTCACACTCGGATTCGGGGGTCGAGGACGGCGTAGAGCACGTCCGCCACGAGGTTCATCAGCACGGCGGCGGTGCCGGTGACGAGGAAGAAGGCCATGACGGGCATGGGGTCCACCTCGCGCAGGCCGGTGGCGAAGAGCTCACCCATGCCCTTCCAGCCGAACACCTGCTCCGTGATCACCGCGCCGCCGATCAGGCCCGCGAAGTCGAAGGCCATGATGGTGGTGATGGGGATGAGGGAGTTGCGGAACGCGTGCTTCAGGATCACCTGGCGCTCGCCCAGGCCCTTGGCCCGGGCCGTGCGGATGTAGTCCTGGCGCGAGACCTCGAGCATGGAGGAGCGCGTGTACCGCGAGTACGTGGCCACCGAGATGATGGTCAGCAGGATGGTCGGCAGGACGAGCTGCGCGCCGCGGTCCAGGAAGAGCACCCAGAAGTGGCCCTCCATGTTGGGGGTGCCCGAGCCGATCACGGAGATCGGGCGGGGCTTCATGCGCAGGAGCGTCGGCCAGTAGTTCATCAGGTGCTCGGCCACGATGGCCACGCCCATCAGGAGCGCCGTCACGATGGAGACGGCGACGGCGGAGCCCTTGGAGAAGCCGCCGAGGAGGCGTCCCACGACGATGGCCACCAGGATCGTGAGCACCCCGAGGCCCGCGAGCAGCAGCCCGGAGGGGTTGGTCATCAGCAGGCCGTAGGTGGCGTAGTAGCCGACCATGCCCAGGGCCACGGTGACGAGCGCCGCCTTGAGCACCGAGCGGTTGCGCAGGCCGGCGACCACGATGGTGGCCCCGACGGCGACGGCCAGGCCGATGAGCAGCTGGACGATCGGGCCCATCCGCGGGTTGCGCCAGAAGTCCATCGCGAACAGCAGCCAGCCGACCAGGACCACGAAGGCCGCGGTGGTGGCGAAGGTGAAGAGCCGGCGCTTGGCGTCGCCGGCCATGACCGCCTGCAGCATCAGGCCGGCGATCAGCGCGGCCAGGAGCAGGGCCGGCCAGCTGAGCGTCGGGTCCGCGATCCAGTCGTTGAACCGGATGCCCAGGTACTCCTTCAGGATCACCGCGGCCCAGAAGACGGGCAGGGAGAAGAAGAGGAAGATCAGGAACGTCACCGCGTAGTCGAGGCCCGAGTACTGGCGGATGGCGGTGATGATGCCCACCGCGACGCCGATGATGATGGCGAGCACGGTGGCCAGCACGACGAGTCGCAGGGTGGAGGCGGCGGCCAGGCTGAGCAGCTCGCCGACCGGCTGGCCGGAGCGGTTCGTGCCGAGGTCGCAGCTGCCCGTGACGCAGCCGCCCACGCCCTTCAGCCAGTCCCAGTAGCGGACGTACCACGGCTGGTCGAGGTTCATGAAGGCGGTGCGGGTGGCGATCAGGTTCTCGCGGTTGTTGCTCTGCGACTCCCGCAGGTCCTCGAGGGGGTCACCGGAGTGGACCGTGAGGAAGAAGAGGAGGATCGAGGCGCCGAACAGCACGAGGATCGAGCTGCCGAGGCGCTTGAGGATGAATTTCAGCACAACAGGGGGTGGCCTTCCGTGCGCGTGCGGAGGATAGAGGAGGTGCGGCGGAGCCGCGGTTCACGGAGAGAGCCCGGCCGGGTCACGGCCGGGCTCTCACCGGGGTCTGCGGCGCGTGCCCATCACTGGAGGGCATCACGCGTGCAGGGCGTCAGCCACGCGTCACTGGACGCGCTTCCACTGCTCCACGTTCCACAGCGCGCCCGACTGGGCGGCGGTGTCGCGGACGTTGGCGACGTTCGCGTTGTGGCCCACGATACCGGGGTGCGCGTACAGCGGGATGGCCTGGAAGTCCTCCCACAGCAGCTTCTCGATCTTCTTGACCTGCTCGAACTGCTCGGCCTCGTCCAGGGAGGAGGCGAGCTTGTCCCACGCGGCGTCGACCTCGGGGTTCGAGTAGTTCATCTGGTTCTGGGCGCCGGTGGTCTTGTAGATGTTGGCACCGGAGGCCTTCTGGCCGGAGCCGGACCACGCGAAGAGCGCGGCGTCGAAGTCGCCCGCGGGGAGGACCTCCTTGAAGAACACGGTGCTGTTCGTGTCCTGGATGTCGAAGCCGGCCTGGTCGCACGAGGACTTGATGAGCGCGACGGTCTCGGTGCGGCGCGGGTTGCCGGCCTGGTATCCGAGGCGGACGGTCGGCTTGTCCACGCCCGACTTCTCGACGAGCTCCTTCGCCTTCTCGATGTTCGGCTGGTCCAGCTCGGTGTTGTAGGACTCGGCGATGACCTCGTCGTACGTGTCCTGGAAGGGGAACACCTCGCGGGCGTTCATGACCTTGGCCTCGGGGTAGATGGGCTTGATCAGCTTGTCCACGATGTCCTGGCGCGGCACGCAGAGGGCGAACGCCTCGCGCAGCTCCGGGCTGTCCGCGAACACGGAGCCCTTGCCGCGGTTGTAGTCGATGTGCTCCCAGGTCAGCTGGTCGCCGGTCTGGATGTTGACCTGGTCGCCGAGGCCCTTGAGCTGTTCCAGGGTGTCCACGGTGGCCTGCGGCTCGATGACGTCGAGGTCGCCGTTCTGCAGAGACTGCACGTGGGTCTTCGGGTCGGCGAAGCGGAGCACGAGCTCCTTCGTGGCGGCGGGGGTGCCCCAGTACTCCGGGTTGGCCTCGAGCGTGATGCTCTGGCCGGCCTGCCAGCCGTTCTCCTTGAACTTGTAGGGGCCCATGGAGGGGGTCAGCGCCGGGTCCGGGAGCTCGCCGGGGTTGAAGTCCCACTTCTCGTTCCAGAACTTGGCGGCCGGCGCGAGGGCCTCGGCGTCCTTGGCCTTGGCGGCGTCGACGAGCTCGGTGAGCTCCATGCCCGACTGCTCGGCGATCACGTGGGCCGGCAGGGCGGAGCCGATGAGGATCTCCCAGTCCGCGTAGGGCTCGGCGTAGGTGACAGTGAACTCCTTGCTGTCCGCCTCGCCCTCCGGGGCCTCCGGGATGTAGGTGCCGGGGTCACCCGTGATGGAGTCGAACAGCGGGGGCAGGTTGCCCTCCTCGTCCTTCTCGCCGTTCGGATCGGTGATGGTGGGATTGTCCGCGGCCCACTGCACGATGAAGTCGGCGGCGGTGACAGGAGTGCCGTCGGACCACTTCGCGTCCTCGTTGATCGTGTACTTGACCTTGAGCGGGTCGTCCGAGACCTTCTCGTACTTGCCGAAGTCCTCGTTGCGGATGATGGAGCCGTCCGTGCCGAAGTAGTAGAAGCTGGAGAACATGCGGTCGACCACGGCGGAGTTGTACGTGGTGTACGTGTTGGACTGCACGCCGTTGTAGGAGAGGAAGTCGTCCGCGCCCACGGAGTAGGCGATCGAGCCGTCCTCGGTCTTGACGTCGCCGAGGTCGGCCATGGAGGGGCCGTCGGCCTTGGCGGTGAGCTTCTGACCCTTGTCGCCCGTCAGGACCTCGCCGGAG
Organism: Micrococcus antarcticus; assembly: GCF_044872765.1. Taxonomy (NCBI): domain Bacteria; kingdom Bacillati; phylum Actinomycetota; class Actinomycetes; order Micrococcales; family Micrococcaceae; genus Micrococcus; species Micrococcus antarcticus. Next base: position 952,340 of record NZ_CP085253.1, read on the forward strand.
CCGGACGCGGAGGCGTCGCCGGAGCCGGCGGCCTCGGAGCCGTCGCCCGAGGCGGCCGGCCCGGCCGGGGCGCACGCGGAGAGCATCAGGGCGGAGCCGGCGGCGAGGGCCGCGGCGGCGGAGAGCTTGGTGTACTTCATGGAAGGGGCTTCCAATCATCAGAAGGTGCAATGGGCGCCTCCCCCTTCGTGCGCCGCAAGGGGCTTCCAGGGTTCGAGACGGCCTCCGGACCGGCCCTAGTCAGGGCCTCTCCGTGAGATGCACCACACTGTAGCTGGATCGGGCCGGAATGCGAAAGCACCGTCACACGGGTGTCATTCGGCACCCGCCGGAATGCCTCTGCTCACGCCGCCGCACCCCCACGCTCTTTGAGGAGCGTCCGCACCGCCCACGCGCCGGACATGCCGTGCACGCCGGCCCCGGGCGGGGTCGAGGAGGAGGCCAGGTAGAGCCCCGGGCGTCCCGCGCGGTGCGGACGCAGGCTCGCGGTGGGGCGGGCGAGGAACTGGGCCCCGCCCATGGATCCGCCCGCGATGTCCCCGCCCACGAGGTTGGGATTCCACGCCTCCAGGTCCGCCGGACGCGTGGCGTGCGCCCGGACGATCCGGTCCCGGAAGCCGGGAGCATGGCGCTCGATCTGCGCCTCGATCACGGGGCGCACGTCGCCCGGATGGCCGTGCGGCACGTGGGCGTAGGACCACACCACCGTGCGCCCCTCGGCGGCCCCCGTGGCGCGGGAGGGATCGGCGGACTGCTGCTGGCACAGCATCACGAACGGCCGCTCGGGCATGCGGCCGGCCGCCGCCTCGGCCTCGGCGTGCTGGATCTGCTCCGCCGTCCCCCCGAGGTGGACGGTGCCCGCGCCGCCGAGCCGCGCGTCGCGCCAGGGGATGGGCCCGTCGAGGAGGAAGTCCACCTTGGACACGGCGGCGCCGTAGCGCCACCGGCGAAGGCGGCGCGCGTAGGAGGCAGGGAGGTCCGCGCCCCGCATTCCCAGCACCTGACGGGGCGTCAGGTCGAGCAGGACGGCGTCGGCCTCGGGCAGGGAGCGCAGGTCCGTCACCTCGTGGCCCAGGTGCAGGCGGCCGCCGTGCGCCTCGAGCACCTTCACGAGCGCCGCCACGATGGAGCCGGAGCCCCCCTCCGCCACCGGCCATCCGGTGCTCATGCCGAGGGCCCCGAACAGGGCACCGAACGCGCTCGTGAGCGGCCGTCCGGGCGGCATCATGGCGTGGACGGAGGAGCCGGTGTAGAGCGCGCGGGCCTGCTCCGTGCGGAACACCGTCCGGGCCAGCAGGGCCGCGGGCCATGGGGCGCGCACCCCGAACCGGGCCATCGTCACGGGGTGCGGCCAGGGGCGCACCATGGGGCCCAGCACGTTCTCCACGATCTCAGCGGGGTGCCCCACCACCGCGCGGTGGAGGAGCCGCCAGGCCCGCGCGTCCTCGCCCAGCCCGTCGGCGGTGGCGTCGAGGTCGCGGTGGAGGATGGCTGCCGGCCCGTCCTGCAGCGGGTGGCCCATGGGCACCGCGGGGTGCACCCACCGCAGCCCGTGCGCCGTGAGGTCGAGCTCGTGGAAGGCCGGGCTCACCACGCCGAACGGATGTCCGGCGGCGCCGAGGTCCACCACGGTCCCCTCCCCCAGCACGGGCGCGGAGGCCGAGGCGCCGCCGGGCGCCGCATTGCGCTCGTAGACGTCCACCTCCCAGCCGGCGCGGGCCAGCAGGGCCGCCGCGGTGAGGCCGTTGGGGCCGGAGCCGACCACCACCGCGCGGCCGGGGTCGACGTCCGGCAGGTCGAAGCCGGTGCCGAGGGTGGGGGCGATGTGGGACACGGGGACCTCCGGTGCGGGTCGTCGGACTGCGGCGCCGGGCTCCCGGCGGGGCCGCCGGTCCCGGTCTCCGTAGGATGGTCGCACGCCGCTGGCCCCGTCCGCAGGAGGTGATCGTCGGGTGGATCCCTTCTGGACCGCTGTGGCCCTGACGTGCTTCGCCGGCGCCGCGACGGTGCTGGGAGGCCTGCTCGCCGTCGTCGGGCGCCCGCCCACGGGGCGTGGGCTCGGCTTCGCGCTGGGGCTGGCCGCGGGCGTCATGGTCGGCGTGTCCGCCCTCGAGATGGTGCCCGTGTCCGTCGCGGACCTGGCCCCGAGCCTCGGCCCGCTGGCCTTCCCCGCGGCCGCCGCCGCGGTCCTTGCCGGCGCCGGCGTGGTCCTTCTCCTCAGCCGCCTCCTCCCCTGCCCCGCCGACCTCCCGGCGGCGTCCCCGCGGGCGGACGCGTCCTCCCCGGCCCTCGACGCCCGGCGGCTGCACCGTCTGGGCCTGATGACAGCCGGGGCGATCGGCCTGCACAACGCCCCCGAGGGGTTCGTCACGTTCGCCGGCACGCTGCAGGACCCGGCCGTGGGCGTGGCGCTCGCCGTCGCGATGGCCGTGCACAACGTGCCGGAGGGCGTGGCCGTGGCCGTCCCGGTGCGCGAGGCCACCGGATCGCGGGCGCGCGCATTCGGATGGGCGGCCCTCACCGGGCTCGCGGAGCCCGTCGGCGCCGTGGTGCTCTACCTGCTGCTCTCCCCGTTCATCACCCCGGCCCTGCTGGCGGTGGTGTTCGCCGCCGTCGCCGGGGTGATGACGGCCCTCAGCCTGGCCGCCCTGCTGCCCGCGGCGCGCGCGGCCGGAGGCCTTCCCACCGCCGGGGCAGGCGCGCTGAGCGGCGCCGCGGTGATGGCCCTGTCCCTCGCACTGCTCGGCTGACCCGACCCTGCGTCGCACGGCTCAGTGGACGAGCGCCTCCTGCAGCACGGCCTCGGCCTCGCGTTCCTCGCCGCCCGCGGTCTGCCACGTCACGGTGATGCGGGCCCCCACGTTGTGGTCGTTCACCAGGCGGGACATCGCGCTGGCGTCCCCGCCCACGTCCTGGCCGTCGATCGCCAGGATGAGGTCGCCCGGCACCAGGCCGATCCCGTCCCCCGCGGAGTCCGGGGCGACCTCCAGGACGCTGACGCCCTCGGGCGCCGAGGCGACGACGATGCCCAGCGCGCCGTCCGCGCCGATGCTCACCGTGTCCGTCTCCTCGCCGGAGAGCACCTGCTCCACGACGGAGAGCGCCACGGGCAACGGGATCGCGTACCCGTCCACGTCCTGCGCGGTGGTGCCGTCGCTCGCAGCCACGGTCACGGCCACCACCTGGCCGTCCGCGTCCACGAGGGGGCCGCCGGAGTAGCCCGGCACCACGTCCGCGTCCGTCTGCACCAGACCGGTGAGGCGCGCGTAGTCGTCCGTGCCCTCGGTGGCGGCCATGATCGAGCGGCCGGTGCCGAGCACCTCGCCCCGCACCGCGGTGAGGAACCCCTGCCCGCTGCCGTTGCCCACGGCCGCCACCTCGGCGCCGCGGCGGAGCGGGCCCGTGGACACGCTCGCGACCTCCAGGTCGTCCACGCCGTCGACGTCCAGCACCGCGATGTCGTGCTGGGCGTCCCTGCCGAGCACGGTGGCTGCGTGGCGCTCCCCGGTGTCCGCCACGGTCACGAAGACACGGGAGGAGTCCTCCACCACGTGGTAGTTGGTCACCGCGAGCCCGTCCGCGGAGAGCACGATCCCGGTGCCCGTGCCCATCATCGAGCCCAGCACCGTGTCCACCAGCAGCACCCCGGGCGCGTCGGTGACCTCCACGCCCGCGTCGAGGCCCTCGCCGCTCCCCCCGGGGGCGGACCAGTCGACGGCGATCCCGTCGTGGACGCCCTCGAGCGCTGCGGTCAGCTCGCTCGCGTCCGCGGTGGGCGGGGCGGCGCCGCCCGCGCCGGCGTCGGACCGCCCCGCGGAGGACGCGGACGGGCGGTCGGCCGCGGCCAGGTCCCGGATCTCACCGGTCACGAGGAGGGTGACGCCCACCGCGAGGACGATCGCGCCGAGCACGCCCAGGACGGAGACGAGCGTCGCCAGCGGGGAGCGGCGTCGTCGGGCGCCGCGGGGAGGCCATCCGGCGGGCGGCCCGCCCGATGGAGGCATGGCCGTGCTCAGGCGCGCACGGCGGCCAGCGCCGCCTCGTAGTCCGGCTCCGCGGTGATCTCGGGGACCAGCTCGGTGTGCACCACGCGGCCCTCCGGGTCCACCACGACGACGGCGCGCGCCAGCAGCCCGGCCATGGGGCCGTCCGCCAGCTCGACGCCGTAGACGGCCCCGAAGTCGGAGCGGAACACGGAGGCCGGGCGCACGTTCTCGATGCCCTCGGCGGAGCAGAAGCGAGCGGCGGCGAACGGCAGGTCGGCGGAGACGGCGAGGACCGTGGTGTCCTCCAGGTCCGCCGCGCGCTCGTTGAAGGTCCGCACCGAGGCGGCGCACACCCCCGTGTCCAGAGAGGGGAAGACGTTGAGCACCACCGTGCGTCCCGTCAGGTCCGCGAGGGACACGGGAGCGAGGTCCTGGCCGACGAGCGTGAACGCCGGAGCCTGCTCACCGGGCGAGGGGAGCTCGCCGACGGTGTGGACGGGGGTGCCGCGGAAGTGGGTGGTCGCCATGGTGGACAGCCTAGGATGAGCGCGAGCCGCCGCGGCGCGTCCGCGCCCGGAGTCGGCGGTGGGCGAACAGGAGAGAGCCGCCGTGCATGAACCCCTGACCTCGAACGTCACCGACGTCGCGCTGCTGTTCGAGGGGGGCGGCATGCGCGCCTCCTACACCTCCGCCGTGGTGGCCGAGCTGCTGCGCGAGCGGATCCACGTGGACTTCGTGGCCGGGATCTCGGCCGGCTCCTCCAACTCGGTGAACTACCTGGCGCGGGACGCCGAGCGGGCCCGCGCCGCGTTCGTGGACTTCGCGGACGACCCGAGGTTCGGGAACTGGCGCACGTGGGTGCGCGGCAAGGGCCTGTTCAACGCCGAGTACATCTATGAGCACGCCGGGCTGCCGGAGGCGGACCTGCCCTTCGACTTCGCCACGTTCGAGGCCAACCCGGCCCGCCTCGTGCTGGCCGGCTTCGACGCCCGCACCGGCGAGACCCGCTGGTGGGACCGCTCCGACATGACCTCGCTCGGCGACCTGATGGTGCGCGTGCGCGCCTCCTCCACGATGCCGGTGCTCATGCCCCCCGTGCACGCGGAGGGCACGGTCTTCGTGGACGGCGCCCTCGGCGTGGACGGCGGCGTGCCCGTCACGGCCGCGGATCGGGCGGGGTTCACGAAGCTGCTCGTCGTGATGACCCGCGAGCGCGGGTACGTGAAGCGACCCGAGCGCTTCCCCGCCTTCTACCAGCGGACCTTCCGCCGCTACCCGGCCGTGGCCGAGGCCCTCCTCACGCGGTGGCGGCGCTACAACGCCACGCGCGAGCGCCTCTTCGAGATGGAGCGCTCCGGCGACGCCTACCTGTTCGTCCCGGAGACCATGCCGGTCTCCAACGGCGAGCGCTCCGTGGCGAAGCTGGCGGCGGCCCACGCGCTCGGGCTGGAGCAGGCGCGCCGCGAGATGCCCGCGATCCGGGAGTTCCTGGGGCTCTGAGGGCTCACCCGGCGCCGCCGGCCGAGTCGGGCAGCCCGAACACCGAGTCGAACACGAACGCGTACACGGCCGCATAGACGAGGAAGAACACCAGCAGGCCCGCCTCGATGAGGAACGCCTCCCACAGGCTCACACCGAGGATGAGCGCCACAGCGGGGACGAGGAAGAGGATGAGACCCCCCTCGAACCCCACCGCGTGCAGGGCGCGCACCCACCAGGGGCGGCCGGCGATGCCCGCGGTGCGCTCCCACCGCTCGAAGAGGGAGTTGTAGACCACGTTCCAGATCAGCGCCACGGTCGAGGACACCACGGCGACCGCGAGCGAGGACCCTCCGGGCTTGCCCAGCGCCGCCAGGATCCCCGTGGTGAAGAGGATGGCCAGCGCCTCGAAGACCACGGCGTACACGACGCGGCGCTGCAGCGGCGTGCGGAAGACCCGGCGGGCCACGAGGGCGCGGCGGCCGCCGGGGCCGCGGGGAGCGGACGGGGAGAGGACGGGATCGGTGGGCATCGCGGCTCACCCTAGCGACTTCCGCCGCCGACGACCTCGAGCTCTCCGGCATGGCCGCGTGGCTGCGCCATCAGGCGGACGAGGAGATCGTCCACGCCAACACGTTCATCGACCACGTCACGGACCGCGACGGCTTCGCCCGCATCGGCGCGATCGCCGCCCCGCCCGAGGCGAAGGGCATGACCGCCCTGCAGATCTACGAGGCGGCCCTCGCCCACGAGCAGAAGGTGTCCGAGTCCATCCGCGACCTCTACCGCGCCACCGAGGCCGCCGGTGACCTCAACTCCCGCCCGCTGCTCAACTGGTTCCTGGACGAGCAGGTCGAGGAGGAGTCCACCGTCTCCGAGATCGTGGGCCAGTTGAGGCTCGTGGGCGACGACGGCTCGGGCCTGCTGCGCATCGACGCCCGCCTCGGCCAGCGCCCGGTGGAGACCACCGAGAGCGCCTGACCCCTCCCCCGGTCCGAACGGACCGGCGCCGACCGGAGGCGCGCGGGTCGTTATGCTCGACTCGCGCGCTTCCGCGCGTCGGCGCCCCGTGCGTCCCCCCGCACCCCAGGAGGAACTATGAGCGGTCTCGTCGCTCTGCTCGATGACGTCGCAGCCCTGGCACGCCTCGCCGCCGCCAGCGTGGACGACGTCGCCGCCGGCGCCGGACGCGCCTCGGTCAAGGCCGCCGGCGTGGTCATCGACGACGCGGCCGTGACGCCGCAGTACATGGCCGGTGCGGCGGCGAACCGCGAGCTGCCCATGATCTGGAGGATCGTGAAGGGCTCGCTGCGCAACAAGCTGGTCTTCATCCTCCCCGGCCTGCTGATCTTGGACTGGATCGCCCCGTGGGCCCTGCCCTGGCTGCTCCTCGCCGGCGGCACCTACCTCTCCTACGAGGGCGCCCACAAGGTCTGGGGCAAGCTGACCGGCCACCATGAGGAGACGGACGCCCCCGCCGTCGAGCAGGGCCCGGAGGCCGAGGACAAGGTGGTGCGCGGCGCAGTGACCACCGACTTCATCCTCTCCCTCGAGATCATGGTGATCTCCATGAACGAGGTGGCGGACCAGGGCTTCTGGCTCAAGGCCGGGATCCTCGCCGTGGTGGCGGTCTTCATCACGCTCGCCGTCTACGGTGCGGTGGCGGCCATCGTGAAGATGGACGACGTCGGCCTGCACATGAACCAGAACGCCCGCACCTCCGGTGCCCGCTCGTTCGGCCACGGCCTGGTGAAGGCCATGCCCATCGTGATGACCGTGATCACCGTGATCGGCACCGTCGCGATGCTGTGGGTGGGCGGCCACATCGTGCTGATGGAGCTCTCGGCGCTCGGCCTGCCGTGGCTGTACGACGCCCAGCACCACCTCGTGGAGCCCGTCACCCAGGCCGCCGGCTCCGTGCTCGGCTGGCTCGTGGAGACCCTGAGCTCCGCCCTGTGGGGCCTGATCTGGGGCTCGGTCGCCGTGGCCGTCATGGCCGTGGTCGGCCGCCTGCGGGGCAAGAAGGAGACCCTGCAGCACTGACCTCGCGTCGGACGCAGGAAGGGCGCCGTCGGATCCTCTCCGACGGCGCCCTCGGCGTCTGGGGGGGCGGGTCAGTCCGCCGTGAGGAAGGTGCGCACGGCGGAGACGAACGCCTCCGGCTGGTCGGCGTGCACCCAGTGCGAGGCGTCGCGGACCATGACGCGCACGACGCGCGGGAAGAGCGCCTTCATCTCCGGGACGTCCTCGTCGAGGATGTAGTCCGACTTCTCGCCGCCGAGCCACAGCACGGGGTGGTCGAACACGCGGTCCGGGTCCTCGGGGACGACCGGGTCCGGGAACCGCCCGACCTCCTCGAGGTGCTCGAAGAGCATCCGCACGTTGGGCTGCCATGAGAAGTGCCCGCCCTCGCGGCGCAGGTTCTGGAGGAGGAAGCCGCGCACACGTTCGTCGTGGACGTGCTCGGCCATCGCCGCGTCCGCCTCGGCGCGCGTGGAGTAGGCACCGAGGTCCATCTCCAGCATGGTGCCGAGCAGGTGCACGAACTCGTCCGTGGCCGAGGGGGACATGCGCGGGGAGATGTCCACCACCACGAGCCGCTCCACGAGATCAGGGTGGCGCAGCGCGAGGACCATGGCCACCTTGCCGCCCATCGAGTGGCCGAGCAGGTGCACGGGCCCGTCCGCGGCGAGCCCGGCGCGCAGGTGCTCGGCCACGCGGTCGGCCATCCCGGGGTAGTCCACCGCGTCGGTCCACGGCGACTGGCCGTGGTCCGGGAGGTCCACGAGCTCGAGCGTGAAGTCGTCGGCGAGCGCGTTCGCCACGCCCGTGAAGTTGCGGCCGCGGCCCATGAGGCCGTGGAGGAACGCGACGCGGTGCGGGCCCGATCCCACCGTCGTGGAGGCGAGGGGCTCGGCGTCGGTGGACGGGGAGGAGGAAGAGGAGTCGGTGGTCGGCACGGGCTCCAGGGTAGTGCCGCGCGGGCCGAGGGGCGCGGCGTCCTCGCCTCCGGCGCCCTCGAGGACACGGGGCGCGTCCGCGAGGGCACCCGGCACCGGCCCCCGCCGGCCTCAGCCGGTCACGCGGGGCGCCCGGGTGTGCGCCGCGTCGGACATGTCCTCGAGCTCGCGCCCCTTGGTCTCCGGGATCATCGTGGCGACGAAGAGGAACGAGAGGGCTGCCATCACCGCGTACAGGCCGTAGGCGAACATCAGGCCGAGGTCCGCCAGCGCCGGGAACGTCGTGGAGATCGCGAAGTTGGCCACCCACTGGGCGGACGCGGCCACCGCGAGCGCCCCGGCGCGGATGCGGTTGGGGAACATCTCGCCGAGCAGGACCCACGTGATGGGGCCCCACGAGACGCCGAAGAACACCACGAACGCGTTCGCGGCGATCAGCGCGACGGTGGACATGGGAGCGGCGAGCACCACCGAGGAGGAGCCGTCGGCCGCGGTGACGGCCGTGGCCGTGGAGAAGGCGTAGGCCATCGCGCCGAGGCTCACGGCCATGCCCGCGGAGCCGACCAGCAGCATCGGACGGCGCCCCACCCGGTCCACGAGGGCGAGGGCCACCAGCGTCACCACGATGTTCGTGACGGAGGTGATCACCGTGATCGTCAGGGCGTCGGACTCGCCGAAGCCGACCGAGCGCCACAGCGTGGTGGAGTAGTAGAAGATCACGTTGATCCCCACGGCCTGCTGGAACACGGAGAGCAGGATGCCGACCCACACGATGGGCTTGAGGCCAAGGGCGTCCCCGCGCAGGTCGCGCAGGCTCTCCCGCTGCTCGGAGTTCAGCGAGCGGCGGATGTCCTCGATCATGGGGGCCGGGTCGGCGACGCCGGTGAAGTCGCGCAGCACGTGGGCGGCGTCGTCGAGCCGGCCCCGGGCCACGAGGTAGCGCGGTGACTCGGGCAGGCGCAGGGAGCAGACGCCGTAGAGAACCGCGGGCACGGCCGCCGCGAGGAACATCCAGCGCCACGCCGGCATGCCGAACCACAGCGTCTCGGCGGCGCCGCCGGCGACGTTGGCGAACAGCGCGTCCGAGAGGAGCGCCACGAAGATGCCGAGAACGATCGCCAGCTGCTGCAGCGATCCCAGCCGGCCGCGGACCCGGGCCGGGCTGACCTCCGCGATGTACGCCGGTGCGATCACCGAGGCGGCGCCGACGCCGAGTCCGCCGACCAGACGCCACAGGATCAGGTCCACGACCCCGAAGGCGAAGCCTGAGCCGATCGCCGAGACGAGGAAGAGCACGGCCGCGATCACCATGACGGGGATGCGGCCGCGGCGGTTGGCCAGCGGTCCGGCGAACCAGGCGCCCACCGCGCAGCCGATCAGCGCGGAGGAGACCGCGAAGCCGGTGAGGGCGGGGCCGAGCGCGAAGTCCGCCGCGAGGGCGTCCACCGCACCGTTGATCACCGACGTGTCGAATCCGAACATGAACCCGCCGAGGGCGGCGGCGAGGCTGATGCCCACCACGCTGGCGTTGAGTCGCGAGGTGACCTGCCCCGCGGGGGCGTGCTGCTCTGCCATGGTGGGCCGCTTCCTGTCTTCGGTGGAGCCGGACGCCGCCCCCGGAGACGCACAGTGTCCCGTCCGGATGCGCCCCCGCGCAACCGCATCCTGCCGAGTTCCCGACGGCGGCCCGTCGCCGGCCGTTCACCAGCAGGTCACCGTCCCCGCATCTGCGGGGCGGACCATGGGATCCATGAGCGAGACACCGCGTCCCCAGTCCACCGCCCGCCGCACCGTCCTGGCCACCGGCGCCGCCGCCTCGGCCGTCCTCCTGCTCCCCGCATCCGCCGAGGCCGCCCCCGGCCGCTCCGGCAGGGCCGCCTCGCGGCACTCCGGGCTCGTCTCCTCCCGCCTCACGCTGCCCTCCGGCGTGGCCACGGGCGACGTGTCCTCGAACTCCGCCGTCCTGTGGGCCCGCAGCTCGGGCACCTCCCGCCTGCGCGCCGTGCTCCGCGCCGTGGACGAGTCCGGGCAGGTGCTGCGCGGGCGCTTCGAGCACGGCGTGACCTTGCGCTCGGGCTGGGTCTCCGGTCAGACCGACCACACCGCCAAGATCGTCGCGGGCAGGCTGCCCTCCGGCACCCGCTTCGAGGTCACCTACGCGTTCGAGGACGAGCTGGGCCGCCTCGGCGAGTCCGCCGTCGCCCACTTCACCACGGCCCCCGGCACGCGCTTCGGGAAGAAGACCACCGCCGCGCAGTCCTTCGTGTGGACCGCGGACACCGCGGGCCAGGGGTACGGCATCAACCCCGAGATCGGAGGCATGCGCGGCTACGCGGCCATGCACGCCACCAAGCCGGACTTCTTCCTCCATTCGGGGGACACGATCTACGCCGACAACCCGATCCCCGAGACCGTGGAGGTCAAGGGCGAGCCCACGTGGCGCAACATCACCACCGAGGAGACGTCCAAGGTGGCCGAGACGCTGAACGAGTTCCGCGGCCGTCACCGCTACAACATGATGGACGTCAACCTCCGCGAGATGTACGCGGACGTCCCCGTGATCGCCCAGTGGGACGACCACGAGACCACCAACAACTGGTGGCCCGGCGAGGTCCTCGAGGACCCCCGCTACACGCAGGTGCGGGACGTGGACACGCTCGCCGCCCGCGCCCGCCGCGCGTGGCAGGAGTACATGCCGATCGCCGACGGGCGCGCCCTGCGCGGCGGTGACGGCTTCGAGCCGGCCCGCATCCACCGCAAGATCTCCCGCGGCCCCTCACTCGACGTCTTCGCCCTCGACATGCGCACGTTCAAGGGCGAGAACACCCCCGGTCTCGAGCAGACCGAGACGCCGATCCTCGGCGAGGAGCAGCTGCAGTGGCTCATCCGCGAGCTGCGCGCCTCCACCGCCACGTGGAAGGTGATCGCCAACGACCTCCCGCTGGGCCTCGTCGTCCCGGACGGCAAGGGCCAAGAGTCGATCTCCAACGCGGAGCACGGCGCCCCGCTGGGCCGCGAGCTCGAGCTGGCCCGCCTCCTCAAGGCGATCAAGGACCACGGCGTGAAGAACGTCGTGTTCCTGACCGGAGACGTGCACTACTGCGCGGCCCATCACTACTCCCCCGAGCGCGCGGCGTTCACCGACTTCGAGCCCTTCTGGGAGTTCGTGGCCGGGCCCATCAACGCCGGCTCCTTCGGGCCCAACGCCCTGGACGGCACGTTCGGCCCGCGCCTGGACTTCGAGGCGCACGGACCCGTCATGGGCTCCCCGCGCACGGGCGAGCACCAGTACTTCGGGCACGTGGAGATCCCCGAGGACGGCCGCGCGTTCCGCGTCCGCCTGATCAACGCGCAGGGCACCACGGTCTACTCGCGCACGCTCACCGCGCGCTGACCCGGGTGCCGGGCTCCGGCCCGGTTCCCCCACGACGACGGCGACGCGCCCCGGGCGGGGAGGCGTCGCCGTCGGCGCGTGCCGGGAGGAGGCGGCGGGGACGCAGGACCGGGAGCCGCGGCCGCCCGTCGTGACGGGCGTGGCCGCCGGCCGCAATGAACGAGAGTTCGCCCATCGCCCGGCATGGCTCGCGCTAGCGTCTCGCCCATGTCCCCCTCGCCCTCCGAGGACGCCGCGCGCCTCGACACCCCCGCCACGGCCGACGCCGCCCCCGCTCGGCGCCCCCGCTTCGGCCTGCTCGCGCGCGTCCTGACCGGCATCGTCCTGGGCATCGTCCTCGGCCTGACCGCCCCCGACTGGCTCGCCCGCACCGCGGCCACCTTCGCCGGGCTCTTCAGCGGGTTCCTGGGCTTCATCGTCCCGGTCCTGATCCTCGCGCTCGTGGCGCCGGCGATCGCCGAGCTGGGCCGCGGCGCCGGGCGGTGGCTCGGGCTCACCGCGGCGATCGCCTACGCCTCCACCGTGTTCGGCGGATTCCTCGGGCTGGCGGCCGGGCTCGCGGTGTTCCCGCACCTCCTCACGCCCGGCTCCATCTCCTCGGTGACCGACCCCACCGCGGGGCAGGCCGAGGCCTTCTTCACGGTGGAGATGGCGCCGCCGTTCGGCGTCATGACCGCGCTCGTGCTCGCGTTCGTGATGGGCATCGGCATGACGCTGATCCCGCGGGGCACCCTGCAGCACGGCTTCGAGGAGCTGCGGAGCATCGTCGAGAAGGTGATCAGCGGCGTGATCGTGCCCCTGCTGCCGTTCTACGTCTTCGCGACGTTCCTGACGATGGCCGCCGCCGGAGGCGTCGCCGAGGTCGTCCTCACGTTCCTGGGCGTCATCGCCCTCGTCTTCGTCCTCACGCTCGTCCTGCTGCTCGTGCAGTTCGCCGTGGCCGGCGCGGTCGCGCGCCGGAACCCGTTCACGGCTCTGCGGGCCATGCTCCCGGCCTACGCCACCGCGCTGGGCACCTCGTCCTCGGCCGCGACCATCCCCGTGACCCTGCGCCAGGTGGGCACGCTCGGCGTCCGCCGTCCGGTGGCCTCCTTCGTGGTGCCCCTCGCCGCGACCATCCACCTGGCCGGGTCCACGGTCAAGATCGTCTCCTTCTCCCTGGCCGTGCTCGTCCTCTCGGGCCAGGCCGTGGACGTCCCCGTGATGATCGGCTTCATCTTCATGCTGGGCATCACGATGGTGGCCGCGCCGGGCGTGCCGGGCGGGGCGATCGTGGCGGCGTCGGGGCTGCTGGCCTCGATGCTCGGCTTCACGGAGCCGCAGGTCGCGCTCATGGTGGCGACCTACCTCGCCATCGACTCGTTCGGCACGGCCACGAACGTGACGGGCGACGGCGCGATCGCGCTCATCGTCGACCGTGTCGCCGGCGACCGCATCACGGCGGCGACGGGCGGCGCAGGCCCCACGGAGCCCACCGGCCTCACGCCCGCCGACTGAGTCCGCGCGGCTGACGCCCCTGCGCGTCGTGGCCGAGGACAATGGGGCGCATGCTCATCGTCCTCGGCCCCTCCCCCGCCTCCGGCGGCGCGGCCGCGCCGCCGGACGAGTGGTCCGCCGTCGTCGTCCCGGACGGCGAGGGCGCCCCCGAGCCCGCGGTGCGCTTCCGCCGCGCCCAGGCGCCCGACGTCGTCCGGGGCCTGCCGGCCCGCCTCGGCGCGGAGGCGGCGCAGGTGCGCTGGGTGCTGGCCTCAGTGGCCGAGGCGTACGCGCCGTGGATCGCCGCGGGCGTGCACGTGGACCGCTGCTGGGACCTCGGGCTCGTGCAGCGGATCCTGACGCGTGCCGCGTCCGCCCCCGGCAGCGGGGTGGGGCCGACCGGCGGCTCGGGCGGCGCGGGCTACCGGCCCGTGTGCGAGATCCCCGTCCTCGAGCCCGAGGACCCCGCCGCCCACCCCCGCCACGATCCCGCCCAGGACGCGTTCTTCGACCTGCCCGGCGCGGCGCAGACCGGGCCGGACGCGCTCATGCTTGCCGCGGAGCTGAGAGCCCAGCGCGCGGCGGTCGAGCACTCGGCGCACCCCCACCGGCTGCGCCTGCTCGTGGCCGCCGAGTCCCAGGGGGCCCTCGTGGCCGCGGAGATCCGCGCCGCCGGCCTGCCGTGGAGCCGGCCCGTGCACGAAGCCCTGCTGGCGGAGCAGCTGGGGCCCCGCCCGCCCGAGGGGGAGCGCCCTGCGCGGCTGCAGGCGCTCGCCGAGCGGATCGGCGCGGCCCTCGGGGCCCCCGGCATGAATCCGGACTCGCAGCCCACGCTCCTGCGGGCCCTGCAGACGGCCGGAGTCACCGTGGAGTCCACGCGGCAGTGGGAGCTGAACCGGTGGATCGAGCAGGGCGGGGCGGCGCGCCAGGAGCGGGCCGCGCTCCTGGCGCCCGTGATGGAGTACAAGGCGCTCGCCCGCCTCTGGACCGCCAACGGCTGGCACTGGCTGGACCAGTGGGTGGGCCAGGACGGCCGCTTCCACGCCACCTACCTGGTGGGCGGCGTCGTCACCGGCCGCTGGGCGGCCCACGGGGGCGGCGCCATGCAGGTGCCCTCCGGAGTGCGCGACGCCGTGCGCGCGGATCCCGGCTGGACCCTCACGGTGGCCGACGCCTCCCAGGTGGAGCCGCGGATCCTCGCGGCGATGGCCCGCGACGAAGCGCTTGCCCGGGCCGGCACCACCCCGGACCTGTACCGCGAGGTCGCCGAGCAGGGACGCGCCGCGGGCACCGCGCTGGCCGACCGCGCCCGCGCCAAGGTGGCGCTGCTCGGGGCGATGTACGGGGCGACGACGGGCGACTCCGCCGCGCTCATGCCGCACCTGCGCCGCCTCTACCCGGCCGCGATCGGCCTGCTCGAGCGCGCGGCCGCGGTGGGCGAGGCCGGGGGTCAGGTCTCCACGTGGCTGGGCCGCTGGTCGCCGGCACCGGATGAGGAATGGCTCGCGTCGGTGGCGGACGTGTCCACGCAGGCGGCCGAGTCCTCGGCCCGACGTCGGCGGCGCTCGGCCGGGCGCTTCACGCGCAACTTCGTGGTGCAGGGCACCGCGGCCGAGTGGGCGCTGTGCTGGATGGGCGAGATCCGCCGGCGGCTGCGGGCCGCGGGGATGGCCACGCAGCTGGTGTTCTTCGTGCACGACGAGGTGGTCCTCCACGGACCCGCGGAGGAGGCCGAGGCGGTGCGCGCCCTCGTGGCGGACGCGGCGACGGCGGCGGGGCGCCTGCTGTTCGGGCAGGCACCCGTGGACTTCCCGCTCACCGTGGCGAGCATGGGGTCCTACGCCGAGGCGAAGTGACGGGACCTACCCACGACGCGCGCGGCGCCGGCGGGGCCGCTCACGCCTTCTTCACCACCGAGGACTTCAGGTACATCTGGCCCGCGCCCGGCACCTTCGCCGCGATGTCGTGGCCGTCCACAGGCGACTCCAGCAGGCGGATGCCGCGCACCTTCGTGCCCGCCTTGATCCCGGCGCCGCCCTTGACCTTGAGGTCCTTCGCGATCGTCACGTCGTCCCCGTCGGCCAGCGGATTGCCCACCGCGTCCCGGGTCACGACGGCGGCCTCGGCCTCCGCGGGTGCGTCGCCCTCCTCGGCGGACCATTCGTGGCCGCACATGGGGCACGTCAGGAGGGCGCCGGTGCGAGGGCCGTCAGGACGGCAGGGCGCCGCTCGTCATGAGCGAGAGCATCATGAGGTCCTGCTGCGTGAGGCGCACGGCGCCGTCCGGCACCGCGAAGTCCCGCACGTCCTCGGAGAGGTCCAGGGCGATGGGCATCTCGGATTCGCGCATGCGCTGGAGCTGCTGCCGCTCCTCCTCCGTGGCGTCCGCCGCCGGCTCCATCAGGTCGGCGAACTGCATCGGGTCCGTCTCGACCCGACGCATCACGGTGTCCTCCACGGTGTAGACCATGTCCAGGGTGCCGTCGTTGAGCCGGGCGAGCAGCTCGTCCACGTCCGGGGTCTCCTCGCCGCTCTGCGCGGCGAGGTGCTTGCCCACGAGGTCCTTGTTCGCCTCGACGTACTCCTTCACGCGCAGGCGCATGCGGTAGCGGCCGTCCTCCACCTTCTCCGTGTCGCTGTGGTCCAGGAGGGCGTCCTGCAGCTGCTGTCGCTCCTCCCCCGTGAGGCCCTCCGTGTCCACGCCGGCCTGCTCCTCGAGGCCCTGGGTGACCTGCTCGGCCAGGGTGCTTTCGAGACCGAGCCACCCGCCGGTGACCAGGGTGCGCATCCACTCCATGCCGGAGGGGATCGAGCCGAGCTGGCTCTGCATCTCCGCGAGCGTCGGGGCCTCTGCGCTGCCGCTCAGCCGCATGAGCGCCGGCAGGTCCGCCCGGACGAACAGGTCCATGTCCCCGGTCTCGAGCGCCTGGAGGACCATGGAGTCCTTCACCTTCACGTCCATGCCCCAGTCCATGTCCTCCGGCCGGGCGAGGGTGCCGAGCGTCTGGTCCGTGGTGCTGCGCACGTCCATCACGACCGTGGTGTCCCGGAGCGTGGCGATCACACGGTCGAGCGACTCGCGGTCCTCGGGGGACATCGCTCCGTCGGCGGACTCCATCGCGGAGCGCAGCTGCTCTTCGCTCGCCGTGGTGCGGATCTCGGTGCGGCGCTGCTTCTGTGCGTCGACGTCCTCGAAGGCGGAGCGCAGGACCTCGTCCGGCTTCGGCTCGAACATCCCGCAGCCGGAGAGCGTGAGCGCCCCCGCCAGTCCCAGTGCGGCGATCGTGGTGGTCTTCCTCATGACGGTCCTGTCCCCTCGTGCGTGGCCGACGGCGGGCCGTCCGCTCACGGCCCGCCCAGCACGAACATTAACAGGCGAGGCCGCCTCCCCGGTGCGCCGCACGGCCCCCGTCGGCAGGTTCGCGGACCAGAGAGCCCGCGCCGTCGTGGCGCCCGGAGAGGGCCGGTGGGATCCTGGGTGGATGCACCCCCTGACCCCGCGCCGACGGCGCCCCGCCCCCGCCTGGGCCCGGCGAGCCGACTCCGGGCGGCTCCGTGGATGAGCTGCGCGTCCGCCCCGGCCCCGGCGCACCGCACGGGCTCCGGGTGCCCGCCGACGAGCTGACGGAGCGGTTCTCCCACGCGTCGGGGCCGGGCGGGCAGGGCGTGAACACCGCGGACTCCCGCGTCCAGCTCAGCCTCGACCTCGCCACGACCACAGCGCTCGACGAGGCCCAGCGCGCGCGGGTACTGGACCGCCTGGCCACGAGGCTGCACGGAACGGTCCTGACCGTCGAGGCTCACGAGCACCGCTCCCAGCGGCGCAACCGCGCGGCCGCCCGCGAGCGCCTCGCCGGTCTGGTCCGGGACGCGATCGCTCCGCCGGTGCCCCGCCGGCCCACGAAGCCCACGCGCGGGTCCCAGCGCCGCCGCCTCGAGGCGAAGCGGCAGCGCGGCGAGGTCAAGCAGGCGCGCCGACGTCCTGAGGCGCACTGAGCGCTGACGCGCGGAGACCCTCAGCCCTCGTCCAGGGCCAGCGGGGCGTGGCCCGGGTTGGAGAGCGAGAGCACGACCGCGGCGACGTTCGGGTGCTCGAGCAGGGTGTCCTCGACGCGCTGCAGCATCACCGCGGCCTCGCTCTCACGCTCGTCCCCGGCCAGGTCCACCGCCCCCACGAGGAGCATGCGCTCCGGCCCGACGTACTCGAGGTGCAGGTAGCTGACCGAGACGACCTCGGGCCGCTCCTGGAGCCAGCGCAGCGCGCGGGCGCGCACGGCCGGGTCACCCACCTCGCCGACGAGGAACGCCATGTTGCGGGCGAGCAGGAAGACCGCCACGACGCCGAGCAGGACGCCCACGAGGATGGAGCCGACGGCGTCCCAACGGGCGTCGCCCGTGACCTGGTGCAGGAACATGGCCGCCGCGGCGATCACGAGGCCCGTGAGGGCCGAGGCGTCCTCCACCCACACCGCACGGAGCGTGGGGTCGGAGGTGCGCTGGAGGAACTGGAAGCGGCTGATGCGCCGTTCCTCGGCGTCCCGGTTCACGCGGCGATGCGCGTTGAGGAAGGAGTAGCCCTCGAGCACGAAGGCGACGGCGAGCACGATGTACGCGAGCGTGTAGTCCGACTCCCCCTCGTCCACGCCCCACACCGAGATGCCGTGCCACACGGAGACGGCGGCGCCGACGGCGAACAGGCCGAACGCCGCGACCATGGACCACACGTAGGCGGCGCGGCCGTAGCCGAGGGGGTGCCGCTCGTCCGCGGCCTTGACCGCCCGCTTCTCCGCGAGGAGCAGGAAGACCTCGTTGCCGGCGTCCGCCCACGAGTGCGCGGCCTCCGCGACCATGGCCGCCGATCCGGTGATCGCGCCGACCACCGACTTCACGATCGCGATCGCCGCGTTCACGCCGAGGGCGATGAGGACGGTCAGCAGGCCCTCGCCGCCTCCGTCCTGCGACGTCGTCCTGGGTGCTTCCTCGAGGCCGGTGTGACTCATGGGCAGAAGTCTGCTCCCTTCCGGCCCGAATTCCCCGCGCGGAGGGCCGTGCCGGCCGCGCGAGATCCGTCACTCATGGAGCTCGCGGTCGGTCGGCGCGCCTCACTCCTGGGCGGACCCGGCGTCCCCCCGCGCCCAGTGCTCGCCGCGCCGGGCCAGGAACACCTCCTCGGGCCAGCTGCTGACGCCGGTGACGCGCACCCGGGTGACACGCCCGTCGTCGTCGAGCTCGAAGGGGATGCGCTCCCCCGCGGCGCCGAAGCCGTCCGTGTCCTCCACGCGCAGCGTGGTGGCGTCCAGGGCGCGCAGCTCCTCCTTCGCGTCGAGGGGGCCGGGGGTGATGGGGTCGAGACGGACGAGCCGGTCACCGCCGCGCACGATGTCCATCTCCCCCCACAGCGAGACGTAGCGGCCGGTGAGGCGGTCCAGATCGGCGGGTGCGACGCCGTCGGGCAGGGCCTGCCAGTCCGCGGCGGGCGCCGTGAGCAGGTCCACGAGCTGGACGAGCCCGACGGCGAGCGACTCGGCCGGCCCGTCCACCGCGTTGGTGAGGACGCAGACCGCGAGCCCGTCCGTCGGGTCCACGAGCGTGCGGGTGATCTGCCCGGGGAACCCGCCCGAGTGGCCGACCATCCGCCGCTCCCCCACCGTCGTTCCGATGAGGCCGAGTCCGTAGGTGCCCGTGCCGGTGCCGCGCTCGAACGTGGCCTCGGCGCGGTGCATGAGGCGCAGGGTGCGGTCGGTGAGGAGCTCCCTGCGCCCCAGCGCGAGGGTGCCGAAGAACCTGCTGAGCTCCTCGGCGCGGGAGACGAAGCCGGTGGCGGCCGCGAGCGCGCCGGTGGTGGCCTGGTCGATGGTCACGCGCCGGCGGTCGCGGCCCGTGCCGTGCGCGCGGGTGTGGCCGACGGCGGCACGGCGGTCGAGCTCGTCCGTGAGCTCGGGGTGGGTGTCCGTCAGGCCCAGGCGCGCGACGACGTCGTCCGCCACGTGCTCGGCGTAGTCCCGGCCCGTGACCTGCTCGATGATCGCGCCGAGGACCCCGTAGCCGATGTTCGAGTACTTGAAGTGCTCCTGCGGGGCATAGGCGGCGCCGTGCTCCCGGACGACCGCGAGGAGGGCCTCCGGGTCGAGGAAGTCCTTGTCGAGCACCCAGAAGTCGGCGTCCACGCCGTCGCGGATCGCGCCGGAGGTATGGCTGAGCAGCTCGCGGACGGTGGCGCCTGCGAGGGGGGTGTCCGCGCAGCGCGGGAGGAGGTCGGCCACGGTGTCGTCCAGCCGCAGGCGGCCGGCCTCGACGAGGCGCAGCACGGCGACGGCGGTGAACGTCTTGGAGTGGCTGGCCACCCGGAAGAGGTGGTCCGTGGTGAGGGGATCGCCCGAGGACTCGTCCGCGACGCCGAACGCCTCGGAGAGGACCAGCTCGTCCCCGATGCGGACGGCGACCTGAGCGCCCGGGACCTGGCGGGTCTCCACCTGCGTGGCGATCCATCGGGAGAGGTAGGGGGCGATCTCGCGGAGGCGGGCGGGGGTGAGCTGCGGCAGCGTGCGGGTGACCATGGTCACCCAGCCTACGACCGGGCCGAGGCGCTGGAGGGCACCGCCGGTGTCGACCGGCGCACCCTCGCCTTCGAGAGCACCTCGGTGGGCTACACGACGACGGCCCAGCACGTCAGCCGCACGCGACGCCTGTATTCCCTTGCGGAGGGACGCACACGCCTGCACAGCGAGTTCGACGTGGCGGCCGCGTCCTGCCGGCTCGCGGTGGGACGCTCGCTCGAGGGGTGCTCGGGGGCGCTGCGCCCCTGCCGCATCCATTCGACTTCGGCGAGCGAGGGATCGGCGGGGCGTCCGCCTCCTCCGCTCGGCGCGACACCGCCCTCAGCGTCGGGGCTTGCGCCGCGGACGCCCGGTCCACGCCAGGTAGACGCTGCCGCCGGTGAGCGCGGCTCCTCCGGCGGCGACCACGGGCGCCGCGTACCGGCCGAGCTGGTCCTTGTAGGCCACGAGCACGTTGGTGCCGCCGGAGATCATCGCGGCCACCACCATCGCGGCCACGATCCGGTCCCCCGTGCGCTCGACGCGGGCGACGAGGGGCTCGAGCTCGCCGGTCTTGAGGTTCACGTCCACGCCGCCGTCGTCGAGGCGCTCGAGGAACTTGCGCGCGTACCCGGGCAGGTCGAAGCCGAGCTCGGCCGCGGCCGCGGCTGCGCCGGCCACGCGTGCGGCGAGGCGCCGGGGGTTCAGATGCTCCCCGGCCATGCGCGCGGCGAACGGGGTGAGGACGAAGGAGTAGTCGAAGCCCGGGTGGAGCCGCACGCCGACGCCGTCCACGATGATCAGCATCCGGCACAGCTGCACGAGCTCCGGCGGCAGCGCCAGCCGGTGGTGCCGCACGATCGCGAAGACCTGGGAGACGATCTGGTCCACGCGGATCTCCGCGAGCTCGGCGCCGTCGAGGCGGGAGGTGATGCGGAAGACCTCCCAGCGCAGGCGGCGCCGGTCCACGGTGCCGCGCGGAGGCGCGATCTCCAGGAGCCCCCGCACGAGCCCGTCGGTGTCCTGGCTCGCGAACGCCATCGCCATGCGGGCGAACTGGCGTCGGACAGCGGGGCTGATCCGGCCGACGGAGCCGAAGTCGATGAACCCGATCGTGCCGTCGGACTCGATGAACAGGTTGCCCGCGTGAGGGTCCGCGTGGAACACCCCGTGCTCGAACACCATGCGCAGCAGGACGTCGGCGGCGCGGTAGGCGAGGTCCTCGCGGTCCACGCCGGCGGCGTCCAGGGCGTCGACGTCGTCCACCCGCAGGCCGGAGAGGCGCTGCATGGTCAGCACGCGCGAGGACGTGGTCTCCCAGTCGATCCACGGGAAGCGCACGCCCGGAGTGCCCGCGAAGTTGGCCGCGATCTCCTCGCACGCCCGCGCCTCCACCAGGTAGTCCAGCTCGGCCCGCAGGGAGCGGTCGAACTGCTCCACCATCCCCACGATGTCCATGTCCTGCAGCGTCTGGAAGGCGCGGGAGAGGCGCCCGGCCAGCGTCCGCAGGATCTCCAGGTCGGTCTGGACCTCCTCCACCACGCCGGGCTTGCGGATCTTCACGACGACGTCGCGCCCGTCCCGCAGCCGCGCCAGGTGCGCCTGGCCGATCGAGGCGGTCGCCAGCGGCGTCGTGTCGAACCACGCGAAGATCTCGTCCACGGAGGCCCCGAAGTCCTCGCGCACGGTCTCGGCGAGCGCCTCGAACGGGATCGGGGTGGTGCTGTCCGTCAACCGGGCGAACGCACGGCAGTAGCTCTCCGGGAAGAGGTCGGGCCGGGTCGAGATCAGCTGGCCCAGCTTCACGAACGTGGTCCCGAGCTCCTCGAAGGTGCGCACCACGAGCTCGGGGCGGGCGGCGGCGTCGACGCCTCCCAGGTGAGCCTGCCGGTCCGTGGCCGGCAGCCAGCGGCCGAGCCCGGCCTGCACGGCCGTCGCGTAGAGGCCGTTCCGGGACATGACGTGGGCGATCTCACGGTAGCGCTGGAGCTGGCGGGCCATGGGGTCCACGCTACGCGAGGGGACGGCCCGCCCCTACCGCCTGGCGTAGCGCAGCATGTTCGGCCGGCACGGCGCCTCGGCGGCGATCAGCATGTCCGGCGCCACCGTCCCCTCGGCCCGGAGGGAGAAGAGCCGGTCCACCACCCGGTCTCGCACGCCGTACGGGCTGATCGCGTTGACGTTGATCTTCGTCGCGCCCTCGAAGCCGGCCAGCGTGGAGACACGCCACTTGAGGCACACCCGCCACGGCATGCCGGCCTCGACGTCGGCCGGGCGGGTGTGCCACTCCTCGTTGCAGGGCACGTCCGCGCCGGTCGCGGCGTGGGCGGCGTGGAGCAGGTCGGACATGCCGCGCAGCTCCTCGGGCGCCTGGGCCCACGGATCCGACTCCGCGCTCTTGGAGTACACCTCGAGGGTCGGGTAGCGGTGCCCGAAGCCGGCGAACATGACGGCGTGCTCGTTCTCCGCGATCACCAGGCTGTGGCGGGCCGCGTAGTTGACGGCGTCCTCGTTGAAGACGTTCGGGTCGGCGCGCAGCCGCGCGAGCACCGCCTCGTTCTGCGCTCCACGCTCGTCGATGGCCACCAGCTGCTTGTGCAGGTGGTCGAAGGAGGCGCCGGCGGGCTTGAGCCAGTTCTGGAACACCGAGACGTAGCGAACGTCGCGGTTGGCCTCGTACAGCGCGCGGGCGGCCTCCGCGGTGAAGGCGATGAACGCGTGGTGCTCGTCCAGGGTCAGCGTGCCGGCGCTGGCCAGCCGGTGGTCGTCCGCGGCGCCGTCCACGTAGTGGCGCCGGGCGATGATCACGTCGTGCCCGCCGCCGAAGAACCCCGAGGCCGCATCGATCGTCTCGTCCTCGGACATCGCGTCGATCTCGTCGGGGCTCCTCCCCGCGGCCCGCAGCTTCGTCTCGACGACGGCGCGCACGTGGGCCCGGCCGGCCTCCGAGGCGAGGTAGTCATCGCGGTGGCGCCGCGCCGCCGTCGTGAGCTCGTAGCCGTAGTTGGCGCGCCAGTAGTCGTAGCTGAGGATCTCGAAGAGGTTGGGGACCCGGCGGAACGCGGCGACGGTGTCGAAGAGGTGCTCAGCACCGAGGCCGGCGAGGGTCTCGAAGGACCCCCCCGCGCCGCGGACGACGCGGGCCTTCTCCGGCGGGGTCTCCAGGTATCGCCCCGCGCAGAACGCGCAGTGACGGTCGTGCTCAGCCGGATCGAGGGGGCGCGGCTCCGGCCGCGCGAGCCCCAGCGGGCGGTTGGCCCGCCCCGGGACGGTCCACACCTCGGTGCCGCTGAACGGGTTGACCTGCTTGATCGTGCCGTCCGCCATGGTGCGGAGGAACTGCGGCGCGTGCTGGTGGGGCTGGAGCATGGCTCTCCTCGCGGGGCGGCGGCGTCGGGACCAGGCTAGCGGCCCCTCCCGTGCCGTCTCGGCTCACCGGGCCATCCGCGGCGCGAGCGTCTGCCGGATCTCGCTGACCACGACGGGACCGACGTTCCGACGCCGGAGCGGTGGGGCGCCGATGCGTCTGCCTGCTGCCACGGATGGCGGTGGTCTGCGTCCTTCGCCCAGACTCGGGCGCGCAGCTGACCTCGTCTACAGGGTCCCCGCCGCGCTCGCGATCGCCCGGTAGTCCGCGGCGAGCGAGTCCAGCGTCGCGTGGGCATTGAGCCCGCTCGGATTCGGCGCCACGAACAGGCGGATGCTCGGCCACGGCGAGTCCTGCTCCCCCAGGCGCGCCTTCGGCACGCCGAACGCCGTCCGGTAGGAGGTCACCCCCAGCACCGCGACGGCGGCGGGCGCGTGCGCGGTGACGAGGGCGTCCAGCCGGGCGGGGGCGGCCTCGAGCTCGGCCCGCGCGAGCTCGTCGGCGCGGGCCGTGGCCCGCGGGACCAGGTTGGAGATGCCGATGCCCTTCGCCCGGAGCTCGGCCAGGCCGACGTCGGGATAGCCGCCGGAGGCGTCGATGAGGTGCGAGGTGATGCCGGCCCGGTGCAGGGCCGGGTAGAAGCGGTTGCCGGGTCGGCCGAAGTGCGCGCCCGTGGCGGCGCTCCACAGGCTCGGGTTGATGCCCACGAACAGCAGGCGCAGCGGGTCCGGGAGCAGGTCCGGCACGGTGCGGTCGCGGAACTCCTGGAGCTCGGCCTGGGTGAAGCGCATGCCGACACCCTGGCACAGGTACCCTGGCCCTTGCCCGTCCTCGTCCGCATCACGCCCCTGGAGGCTCCATGTCGTCTCGCATCCATCATCCCGGACTGAAGGCCAAGGTGATGTCCGCGGCGGAGGCGGCGGCGTTCATCCAGCCGGGGACCACGGTGGGCATGAGCGGCTTCACCGGATCGGGCTACCCGAAGGCCGTGCCCATGGCTCTCGCCGAGCGCATCAAGGCCGCGCACGCCCGCGGCGAGGACTTCCGCATCAACCTCCACACCGGCGCCTCCACGTCCACGGAGATGGACGGCGCGCTCGCCGAGGCCGACGGCGTCGCGCTGCGCACCCCGTTCAACACGGACCCCACGATGCGCGCGAGGATCAACGCGGGCGAGACCGAGTACGTCGACACGCACCTCTCCCACCTGGCCCAGACCGTGTGGGAGGGCTTCTACGGCCCGATGCACACCGCCGTGGTCGAGGTGTCCGCGATCCGGGAGAACGGCCGGCTCGTGCCGAGCTCGTCCGTGGGCAACAACAAGTCCTGGCTGGACCTCGCAGACCAGGTGATCCTCGAGGTGAACTCGTGGCAGAGCGAGGACCTGGACGGCCTGCACGACGTCTACTACGAGACCGCCCTGCCGCCGCACCGCAAGCCGGTCGGGGTCACCCACCCGGCGGATCGCATCGGCGTCACGGACTTCGGCGTGGATCCGGCCAAGGTGGTGGCCGTCGTCGAGACCCATGCGCCGGACCGCAACTCGGCGTTCAAGCCCGCCGACGCCGACTCGGTGGCCATCGCCCAGCACCTCGTGGAGTTCTTCGAGCACG
Organism: Micrococcus antarcticus; assembly: GCF_044872765.1. Taxonomy (NCBI): domain Bacteria; kingdom Bacillati; phylum Actinomycetota; class Actinomycetes; order Micrococcales; family Micrococcaceae; genus Micrococcus; species Micrococcus antarcticus. The sequence goes on from NZ_CP085253.1 coordinate 977,151, forward strand.
AGGTGGCCCAGGGCCGGTACGACGAGCGCCTGCTGCCGTTGCAGTCGGGCGTGGGCAACGTGGCGAACGCCGTGATGGCCGAACTCGTGAAGTCCCGCTTCCACGGGCTGACCGCCTTCACCGAGGTGGTGCAGGACGGCATGCTCGACGCGCTGGACTCGGGAACCCTCTCCATGGCCTCGTGCACGGCGTTCTCGCTCTCCACGGAGGCCGCCGAGCGCTTCAACTCCCACGTGAACCAGTACCGGGACAAGCTCATCATCCGCACCCAGGAGATCTCCAACCACCCGGAGCTCGTGCGCCGCCTCGGCATCCTGGCGATGAACGGCATGCTCGAGGCCGACCTCTACGGCAACGTGAACTCCACGCACCTCATGGGCACGAAGATGATGAACGGCCTCGGCGGCTCCGGCGACTTCGCCCGCAACGCGTTCACCTCGTTCTTCCTCACGCCGTCCGTCGCGAAGAACGGGGCGATCTCCTGCATCGTGCCGATGGTCTCCCACGTGGACCACACCGAGCACGACGTGCACGTGCTCGTCACCGAGCAGGGCCTGGCCGACCTGCGCGGCCTCTCCCCCAAGCAGCGCGCCCGGGTGGTCATCGACAAGTGCGCCCACCCGGACTACAGGGAGCAGCTGCGGGACTACTTCGACCGCGCGATGCGCGGGTCGGACGGCCTGCACACACCGCACCTGTTGGGAGAGTCCCTGTCCTGGCACCAGCGCTTCCTCGAGACCGGGACGATGCGTCAAGGCTGACGGCCCGCAAGACCGGACACGTGCGGGACACCTGGGGGACACCTGCGACGGGGCGCCCTACAGGGGGCCGCGCCTCGCGGCGGGGTGAGATCACGCCGGCTCCGGGCACGTGCCCGGAGCCGGCCCAGGGCCGCAGGACCGGCGTCAGCGGCGCCCGCCCTGCTCCCGTTCGGGGATTCCCGCGGCCCACAGGGCGGCCGCGATGAGGGCGGGCTGGCCGAACAGCCGCGCCAGGCGGCGGCCATCGGTGTCCAGCCCGAAGCCGTCCTTGCGCTCGGCGTACTGCCCGATGTTCCCGGGGTAGATCGCCGTGTAGAAGGCCGCCAGGGCGGTGCCGGTCAGGCGGCGCTGCCCGGGGAGCGCCAGCAGAGCGGCCCCGAGGCCGATCTCGGCCACGCCGGATCCGAGCACCACGAGGTCCGCCGGGAGCGGGACCCACGAGGGCACCTGCGCACGGAACTCACGGCGCGCCACGGTGAGGTGGGACAGCCCCGCAGCGGTCATGAACCCGCCGAGGCCGAGGCGGGCGGCGGTCTGCGAGAGGGGGACGGACTGCCGGCGCTTCGTCATCACGCCTCCCCGAGCTCGAGGACGACGTCGATGTTGCCCCGGGTGGCGTTCGAATAGGGGCACACCTGATGCGCCTGCTCCACGAGGGCGCGGGCCTGGTCCGCGGGGACATGGGGCAGCACAACCTCGAGGGTGACCTCCAGGCCGAAGCCCTCACCCTGGCGGCCGATGCCCACGCGCGCGCCGACGGAGGAGTCGGTGATGTCGGCACGGGAGGCGCGGGCGACCATCTGCAGGGCCGAGTGGAAGCACGCGGCGTAGCCGGCGGCGAAGAGCTGCTCGGGGTTGGTGCCCTGGCCGGAGCCGCCCATCTCGGTGGGCACGGCGAGGTCGAGGTCGACCCGCCCGTCGGTGGTGCGGACATGGCCGTCGCGGCCGGCGCCGGTGCTGAGCGCCTCGGCGGTGTAGATGGTCTCCATGAGAGGTCCTTTCATCCGCCCGCCCCGTGCGGGACGAGTCGGCTCCAGCCTGCCACCCCGTTAGGTCGCGCGCAACCAAGTTGTTCCCCAGCGACCACTAGAATGCTCCCATGGATGCCGCGCCGACCCCCAGCCTCGCCCTCGAGGACCAGCTCTGCTTCGCCCTGCACCGGGCGACGCGCGCCGTCACGCGCGGCTACGGCCCCCTGCTCTCCCGCCTCGGCCTCACCTACCCGCAGTACCTCGTGATGCTCACCCTGTGGCAGGTGGGGAGTGACGCCTCGGCTGAGACGGAGGCGTCGACGTCGGACGCCGCCGGCGCACTGGGGGTCGGCGCGCTGCGGGACCGGCTCGGCATGGACAACGGGACGATCACACCCCTGGTGCGGCGCCTCGCCGGCATGGGGCTCGTCACGCGGGAGCGCGACGTCCACGACGAGCGACGCGTGCTGGTCCGGCTGACGGACGAGGGACGAGCGCTGCGGGAGTCCGCCCGGACGGTCCCGGTGGACGCACTCACCCGGATCCCCCTCGACGCCACCGAGCGCCAGGTCCTCATGGACCTGCTGAACCGGATCACCGAGGCCGTCGGGCCGCGCTGAGCCGGCGGGAGCGGCCCGCGCGCCGAGCGCGGGTCAGCGCACCCGGTCCAGGATCGCCCGGGCGACGGCGTCCGCCTCGCGCTCAGGCAGCCAGTGGTCCGCGTCGAGCGCCACGAACCGGTACTCCCCCGCCACCTGCCCCGCCGTGAGCTCGGCGGCCCGCGGGCCCAAGGCCGCATCCCGAGTGCCCCACACATACGTGGTGGGGACCGACACGGGCGCGTTGCGCGTGGTGGTCACCAGATCCGGGTTCGCCCGATACCAGTTCACCGGGCCGCGCAGGCTCTGCGGGGTGGAGAACCGGCGGGCGTAGTGCTCCGCCCCGGGGACCTGCCCCCGCTGCAGCAGGGAACCCAGCCGTCGCGCGAGGATCCGTTCGGGGAGGGCCGGTGCCTGGAAGGCGGCGATGTACCAGCTGCGGCGCAGCTGGTCCGGGCCACGCAGGGCGCGGGCCAGGGCGGCCGGATGCGGCGTGGACAGGACCGTCAGGGACGCGACGCGCTCGGGGTGGGCGGTGGCCAGCGCCCAGGCGACGGCGCCGCCCCAGTCATGGCCGACGACGTGGACGCGCCGCGCCCCCGCCGCGTCCGCCAGCGCGACGGCGTCCCCCACGAGCGCCGGGAGGCGGTAGGCCGCCGTCGCCCGCGGAGCGGCCCCCGGGGAGTAGCCGCGCTGGTCCGGGGCGAGGGTGCGCAGCCCCGCGGCGTGCAGCAGCGGCTCGACGTGCCTCCAGGACGTGGCGTCCTGGGGGAAGCCGTGCAGCAGCAGCACCACCTCCCCCTCGGCCGGCCCGCCGTCCCGGACGTCGAAGGTCAGGCCCTGATGCCGGAAGGTCGCCATGCCGCCCCCGAGTGCGCCGTCGCTCGTCACAGCCGCACGACCATCTTCCCCGTGTTCGCGCCCTCGAGCAGGTCGATGAACGCCTGGGGCGCGTTCTCCAGACCCTCCCGGACGGTCTCGTCCCACTGGATCTTCCCGTCGGCGACCCACGGGCCCACGCGCTCGAGGAACTCGGGGCGGACCTGCGCCGCGTACTTCTGCAGGACGAAGCCGCGCAGGGTCAGCCGCTTGCCGATTGCCAGCGCGAGGTTGCGCGGGGCGGCCGGCGGCTCCGTCGAGTTGTACTGGGCGATCGCACCGCACATCGCCACGCGGCCGTCGACCCGCATCGCGGCGATGGCGGCCTCGAGGTGGTCGCCGCCCACGTTGTCGAAGTAGACGTCGATGCCCTCCGGCGCGGCCTCGGCCAGCAGGTCCGTGGGCGAGCCGTCGTGGTAGTTGAACGCGGCGTCGAAGCCCAGCTCCTTCACCCACGCCACCTTCTCGGCCGTGCCGGCCGAGCCGACGACGCGCGAGGCGCCCAGGAGGCGGGCGATCTGGCCGGCGACCGAGCCGACGGCCCCCGCGGCGCCCGAGATGAACACGGCGTCGCCCTCCTGCATCTCGGCCACGTGCACGAGGCCGGTGTAGGCGGTCAGACCCGTCATGCCCAGCACGCCCAGGTAGGCGCTGTCCGAGAGCTGGGAGGTGTCCACGGCCTGGACGGTGTCGCCGTCGAGGACGGCGTGCTCGCGCCAGCCGAGGCCGTGGAGCACGGACGTGCCCTCCGGCACGTCGGCGTGGCGCGAGGCGATCACGGTGCCCACCGCGCCGCCGTCGAGCGGGGCGTCGAGCTGGAACGGGGGCACGTAGGACTCGACGTCGTTCATGCGGCCGCGCATGTACGGGTCCACGGACATCACGGTGTTGCGCACGAGGACCTGGCCCTCGGCGAGTTCGGGGAGCTCGACCTCGGTGAGGCGGAAGTTCTCCGGCGTCGGGGCGCCGTGGGGGCGGGAGGCGAGGTGGATCTCGCGCGTGTGGGTGGGGGTGCTCATGGTGGTCTCCTCGGGGTCGGGGCGGCGGGCTCGGCGGGGGGTCAGCGCGCGAGCAGGTCCAGGAGGCGGCGGGCGGCGTCGGCGGAGGAGGCCGGGTTCTGGCCGGTCACCAGGGTGCCGTCCGTGACCACGAAGCTCTCCTGATCCGGGCCCTTGCGGTAGTCCGCGCCGGCGGCGATCAGGGAGTCCTCGACGAGGAACGGGACCACGTCCGTCAGCTGGGCGGCCTCCTCCTCGCCGTTGGTGAACCCGGCGACCTGACGGCCGCGCACGAACGGGGTGCCGTCGGCGGCGGTGATCGGGTGCAGGATCCCGGGCGCGTGGCAGACGAGGCCGAGCGGGCGTCCGGCCGCGTCGCTGTCGAGGATGATCCGCGTGGAGTCGGCGTCGGACACCAGGTCCCACAGCGGGCCGTGACCGCCCGGGTAGAAGACGGCGTCGAACCCGTCCACGTCCACCTGGGCCAGAGGCGTGGTGTGGGCCAGGGCGGCCTTGGCCTCCTCGTCCTGGTCGAACCGGCGGGTGGCCTCGGTCTGCATCTCCGGCTTCGAGCTCGTCGGGTCGATGGGCGGCTGGCCGCCGCGGGGCGAGGCGAGGGTGACCTCGTGGCCGGCGTCCGTGAAGACGTAGTAGGGCGAGGCGAACTCCTCGAGCCAGAACCCGGTCTTGCGGCCGGTGTCGCCCAGCTGGTCGTGCGAGGTGAGGATCATCAGGATGCGGGACATGTCGGGAGCCCTTTCGTTGGTGGGGACTGAACTCTCATGGTCGTACACAACCGAATCTCGGGCAAGGGTGACGGTGCCCGGGTCGTCAGCGCTCCGTCACCCGCCCGTCCTGGACCTGCCAGCGGCGGTCCAGGCGGACGGTGTCCAGCATGCGGCGGTCGTGGGTGACGAGCAGCAGGGCGCCCTCATAGGTCTCCAGGGCCTGTTCGAGCTGTTCGATGGCCTCCAGGTCCAGGTGGTTGGTGGGCTCGTCGAGCACCAGGACGTTCACCCCGCGGGCCTGGAGCAGGGCCAGGGATGCCCGGGTGCGCTCGCCGGGAGAGAGCTCGTCCACGGGGCGGTTCACGTGGTCGGCCCTGAGGCCGAACTTGGCCAGCAGGGTGCGCACCTCCCCGGAGGCCATCTCGGGCACGAGCGCCTCGACGGCCGCGGCGAGCGGGACGGTTCCGGCCAGCAGCGAGCGCGCCTGGTCGATCTCCCCGATCTGCACGCTGGACCCCAGGGCGGCCGTGCCCTCGTCCGGGGCCTGGCGGCCCAGCAGCCCGCGCAGCAGGGTGGACTTGCCGGCCCCGTTGGGCCCGGTGATGCCGATCCGCTCCCCCGCGTTCACCTGGAGGGACACCGGGCCGAGCGTGAAGCCGCCCTGCCGGAAGACGGCGTCGTTGAGGGTGGCGACCACCGAGCTGGAGCGCGGCGCCGCACCGATGGTGAACTCGAGCCTCCACTCCTTGCGCGGCTCCTCCACCTCCTCCAGGCGCGCGATGCGGCTCTCCATCTGCCGGACCTTCTGGGCCTGCTTCTCGCTCGACTCACTGTTGGCCTTGCGGCGCAGCTTGTCGTTGTCCGGGGACTTCTTCATCGCGTTGCGCACGCCCTGGCTGGACCACTCCCGCTGGATGCGGGCGCGGGAGACGAGGTCCTGCTTCTGCTCGGCGAACTCCTCGTACTTCTCCCGGGCCTGGCGGCGCAGGGTGGCCCGCTCCTCGAGGTAGGCCTCGTAGCCGCCGCCGTAGACGCGGTTGGTGCGCTGGGCGAGGTCGAGCTCCAGGACGCGGGTGACGCAGCGGGCCAGGAACTCGCGGTCGTGGCTCACCAGCACGACGCCGCCGCGCAGCTCCTGCACGAAGGCCTCCAGGCGGGTCAGACCGTCCAGGTCCAGGTCGTTGGTGGGCTCGTCCAGGAGCACGACGTCGAAGCGGGAGAGCAGCAGCGCGGCGAGGCCGACGCGGGCGGCCTGCCCACCGGAGAGGGAGGTCATGAGGACCTGTTCCGGGGAGGCGGAGAGGTCCAGGCCGAGGTCGGCCAGGACGGCGGGGAGGCGCTCCTCCAGGTCCGCGGCCCCGGAGGCGAGCCAGCGGGAGAGGGCCGAGTTGTAGCGGTCCGCGGCGGCGTCGGTGACGTCCGGGTCCGCCAGGGCCTCGGCGGCCTCGTCCATCTCGGTCTGCGCGGCGGCGCACCCGGTGCGGCGGGCGATGTACCCGGCGACCGTCTCCCCCGGCACCCGCTCGTGCTCCTGCGGCAGCCAGCCCACGAACGCGTCGGCCGGGGCCAGGCTGACCGTGCCGGCCTGCGGCGCGAGGTCCCCGCCGAGGATGCACAGCAGGGTGGACTTGCCCGCGCCGTTGGCCCCCACGACGCCGACGACGTCCCCGGGCGCGACCGTGAGGTCCAGATCCTCGAAGAGCGTGCGGTGGCCGTGGCCGCCGGCGAGGCCGGAGGCGACGAGGGTGGCAGTCATGCTTCTCCTGGCTCGGGTGGGCTTCCCTGGGGCGGGTCACCGCCATACTGCTACAGATCCCCCGGGGCACCGGCCCCGGGCCCGGGCTCCCAGACCTGCAGCGCGCTTCCTTCCTTGCCCTGACACGGGGAGAGTCATAGCGTCGCAAGGGTCAGGTGCGCGGCTCCGCGCGGCGCACACGGCGCTCCAGAGAGGGAAGGCAGAGCACTGATGACTGAACCGGTGACGTACACGCCCGACATCGAGCACTCGGTCGACCGCGAGGAAGACCTGACCCGCGAGATCCTGGCCCAGATGGGCGCGGCACAGCGCCGCGCGGCGGGAGAGCACAAGCACGCCCACCGCGACGCCCACGCCAAGAGCCACGCCGTCCTCAAGGCCACGCTGGAGGTGCATGAGGGCCTGGCTCCCGAGCTGGCGCAGGGCATCTTCGCCCGTCCGGGCACCTACGAGGCGGTGGCGCGGCTCTCCTCCGCACCCGGGGACATCCACACCGACCGCACTCCCGCCCCGCGGGGCTGGGCCTTGAAGGTGCTGGGGGTGGAGGGCAGGAGGTTGCTGCCGGATCTGGACAGCCACAATCAGGACTTCCTCATGGTGAACTTCCCGACGCTCGCCTTCGGCACCGTGGCCCGCTACAAGGAGATGCTGAGCCTGCTGGAGAAGAACTCCCAGTCCCCCGAGCTGCTGCAGCGCCTGACGACGGGCGCTGCGCGCGTGGTCCGGGGTGCGGTGGAGACCGTCGGGGGGACCCCCAGCGCCACCTTGGAGGGCCTGGGGCGGGACAACGCCCACGTCCTCGGCGAGACGTACTTCACCCAGGGTGCCCTGCGCTACGGGGACCACGTCGCGAAGATCTCGCTGGCCCCGGCGTCCGAGAACGTGCGCGCCCTGACCGGCCAGGACATGAAGGTGGAGGACTTCTCCTCGATCAGCGACATCGTCGCCGACTTCTTCTCCCATGAGAGCGCAGAGTACGTCCTGCGGGCGCAGCTGGCGACCGACGCGGAGCGCATGCCGGTGGAGGACGCCTCCGTCCTGTGGGACGAGGAGGAGGCCCCGCACCAGCCCGTCGCCACCCTGCGCATCGAGGCGCAGGAGAGCTACAGCCATCCCCGCCGCGTCTACGGCGACGATGCGCTCACCTTCAACCCCTGGAACGGCGTGGTCGAGCACCAGCCGTTGGGCTCCATCATGCGCGTCCGCAAGCGCGCCTATGAGCAGTCCACCCGCTTCCGCCACGAGTTCAACGACCGCCCGGCCCCCGAGCCGACGTCGCTCGACGAGATCCCGGACTGATCCCGGCCTCGCCCCTCACCACTCACCACTCACCCCAAAGGATTCTCGAAGGAGGACCTCATGACTGACCGCTCAGACCCCCGGCTCCAGGACGAGAGCCGTCTCGACGACATCAAGCGCGCCGTCGAGGACGCCGCCCAGGACGCCCCCACGCTGGCCAAGATCGCCCTCGAGGCGATGGTCCGCGACCACAACCCGGACCTGTCCGGCACGGCCGACTCCGCCGGCCGCGTGGGGATGCGCTCGGGCAAGGTCTCGGAGCTGACCGCGATCGCCCGCCTCAAGCCAGGCGGCGCCGAACGGCTGCAGCGCATCTTCGACCTGACCCGCGGCAACATGGACGGCGCCCAGCGCGTGTCCACGCTCCACGACATGCGCTTCGTCTTCTTCGACGACAACACCCGGATCCTCTTCGCCACGGCCTACGACGGCGACTGGGATGCGTACATCAACGACTTCGCCACCAAGATCCCCGAGCTGATGGACCTCCTCTTCCAGAACGTGGAGGGGTGGCCCGGCATCGACAGCCCGGCCGTGAAGGACTTCATCGCCGAGCACCAGATCACCGCCTCCGGGTGGTTCGTGGCGAACCCGCAGGTCACCGTGGTGGACACGCGTCGGCTGCAGCGCACTGAACACGCGGTGAACACCTTCCTGGACCAGATGGCCGGGCGCACCGACCTGGACAAGGACACCGCGGCCGCCCTGAAGCAGCTCACCGACACGATCTCCACCCCCGAGGCGGTGGACTACTGAGATGGGCGTGCTCAAGGACCTGAAGGAACGTTTCGATCGGGAGCGGGTCGAGCTGGACCTGGACGACATCCAGGGCCTGGTGTTGCGGGAGCGGCCCGAGCCCTACGTGGGCGCCCACGCCATGCTGACCGTGGAGGAGGCCGAAGGCGGCCGGGACTTCGTCCGCCGCCTGGCCGAGCACGTCACCTCCGCGCAGGACTGGGCCGACGACCTGCAGTCCTGGACCGGCGTGGCGATCAGCTTCGCCGGCCTGTGCGCCCTGGGGCTGCCTGAGGACTCCCTGTCCAGCTTCCCTTTGCCCTACCAGCAGGGGATGGCTGCCCGCGCTCAGCAGCTCATGGACACCGGGCCGAACGCCCCGGAGCACTGGGACGAGGCGTTCACCCAGGACGCCTGCCACATCGCGCTGACGATCTACGCGGCCGACGCCGATGCCCTGGACGCCGCCCTGGACCAGGCGCGGCAGGTGCTGGATCACTCCACCGGAGTGACCCTGGCGGCCACCCACCGGTTCGGGGTCGACGAGCTGAACAAGAACCCCTTCGGCTTCCGGGACTCCATCTCGCAGCCGACGGTGGCCGGCAGCGGGGTGCGGCCACAGCCGGGCCAGGAGCGCTCCATCTCCGCCGGCGAGTTCATCCTCGGCGAGAACAGCGAGACCGGCTCCCCGCTGGCCGTGCCGCAGCCGGATGTGCTGGGCCGCAACGGGACCTACGTGGTGCTGCGCAAGTTCGCCAGTCGGGTGGGCGCCTTCAACGAGTACCTGGCCTCGCAGAGCCCGGACCCGGAGGAGCAGCACCGGATCGCCGCGAAGATGTTCGGCCGGTGGCGCAGCGGCGCCCCGCTGGTGCTCTCCCCGGACCACGACGACGAGGCGCTGGGCAACGACCCGGAGCGGCGCAACGACTTCACCTTCGCGGACGACCCGAAGGGCCTGATGTGCCCGCACTCCAGCCACATGCGTCGCCTCAACCCGCGGGACAGCGATCTGTCGATCATGACGGACGTGAACATCAAGCGGATCATCCGGCGCTCCTCGACCTACGGTCCCGGGTGGTCGCCGGAGGTGACCTCGTCCGACGACGCGAAGGAGGACCGCGGGATCTACTTCATCTTCATCAGCGCCCGGGCCTTCGACACGATCGAGTTCATGCAGCAGGAGTGGATCAACGGAGGCAACTTCGTCGACCTCGGCTCCGAGCGGGACCCGATCGTCGGTCTGCACGAGGACGACCCGACGCAGGGACGGTTCACCATCCCCGCCGAGCCGGCCCGCAAGCGCATCGACGGCATCACCACATTCAACCGGATGGCCGGGGGCGAGTACCTCTTCATGCCCTCGCTCAGCGCCCTGCGGTGGATCGGTGAGGGGGGCTGGACCTCGGACCAGTCGGGCGCCGAGGCGTGATGCAGCTTCCGCCCCCGGGCGGCCCCGCGGGCGCCCAGCCGTGGCAGGTGGACCTGGACTGGCTGTGGGGCACCCCGCCGGGCAATGACGGCTCCCCCGCGACTCTGCGGCTGGACGTCGTCGGCCCCGGGGCGGCCCGGGCGGCCGCCGCGTGGCTGGGCTCCCTGCCCGGGGACGAGGACGACGTGCGGGGCAGGGGCGGCTGGCGCGCCGACCCGGGCGAGCAGCCCGACGCGGACGACCACGCGGTCCTGCTGCTCACCTCTGCCGGTGAAGACGTGGCGGACGGGCTGGAGGAGGCCGCCGACGACGCCCACGCGGCGCTGGCCGCCGTCGGGGGCCTCACCCTGCGGTGGACTCCCCTGCGCCGTGACCCGTCCCTCTGAGGCGCTCCGCCGCGTGACTTTCGCGCGAGAACCCCACCAACGTGCAGGATGCGTTGGTGGGCCCCATGCGGATGACCCGTAGTAGAGGGGCTACTCATTGAAGCGGAGCCCCGCCACGATCCGCAGTCGATTCGCATCAGCGGGGGCGGTCAGCAGGAGCACCGTGAGCCCGGCCGGTTAGGGCAAGCCGTCGAACCTGTCGTGACGGCCACGCCATCCCCGATAGCCGCGCTTGTGACAAGCACGGAGGGGACTCGATCAGTCAATCCGTCGACCGCGAACCGCAGGGGTGCTGTACCGTGCGCGTCGAACCTAGTGCATTACATCGATTTAGGGACAGCCCCACCGCGCCTACAAGATGTTAAAGCAGTCGCCCGCTGTCGCGGCCAAGCACGACCGCATCCGTGCAGGCCCTGGCTACTTCGCGTGGCAGGCCCACAGCTGCTCGCTGCTCATCCGGCTACGGCGCGGGTGGACCACACACTGACGGGAAAAGCTATTTGCGGGCCGCCGCCCGCATCCAGTACAGGACGGCCTTAGTGCACTGCGCTGCATATCGAGAACGCCGAGGGGTTCGAGTTCGAGGGCTCCGCGGACCGGCAGTCCTCAAAAAACGAGCCCGCGCAACCCAGGCCGGTACAGGAGCGGAACTACACATTGGGCCTCAATCCGAGCGCCTAACGAAACCGTTTCGCATCCCCTATTGCGGACCGTGCAGGGATGAGACACCCGGAGCCATCCGACGGTGACGTGTGTTGCGCGCCGAGATCAAGGGCGACAAGCTCTCGCTGCTAGCCGCCGGCCGGTATCGGACGACGATCGGGTGCTCCCGCGAAAGCCAGACGCGGGCGACACGAGCGGCACCCCGGCCCGTGGCGCCGCACACGCGCACGACGACTCGCCCACGCGGCCAGACTGCACCCATCTGGAATACCTCCAAGGCCCCTGCACGACCCCCGAGGTGCCCTACATCACTATAGTGAGACTCCATGAGCACCCCTATGAACACCACGCCCACCGAAGAGGACATTGACTTCGACGATGTCGCCTCCGAGCTTGAGGATCGTCAAAGTTCTCCCCCTACATATGAGATCGCGACATATCCCGCCGACTTCACACTGGAGGTCCTGGTCGGCAAGTGGAAGTCTAAAGAAATATTCATCCCGCCATTCCAACGAGGATATGTTTGGAATCAGGTGCAGGCAAGTAAACTCATCGAGTCATTTTTGGTAGGTTTGCCTGTGCCCTCAATATTCCTCTATACAGAGAGCGACACCGAGCGTTCCATGGTGGTCGACGGACAACAGCGCCTAAGGTCTGTGTTTTACTTCTTTGAAGGATTCTTTGGTGAACCCAATGCACGCGGTATGCGTCCCGTATTTTCTCTCAAGGGCCTCAATGAGGACTCCCCATTCGCTAACAAAACCTTTGCTGACCTTGAAAGTGAAAATGAAACTGCAGCCAGAAGACTTAAGAACAGCGTCCTACGCGCCTTTATGCTTCGCCAACTAAACCCAAATGATGACACCTCCGTTTTTCATGTTTTTGAGAGGCTCAATACCGGTGGCACACTCCTTCATAATCAGGAGGTGAGGAATGCCATCTGCGCCGGCTCATTTAACGAGATGCTCCATGAGTGCAACAGCTATGGACCCTGGCGAAGACTGCTGGGAAAGCCCCGCCCTGACAGTCGAATGCGCGACATCGAGCTGATCCTGCGCTTCTTCGCGCTTCGACACGCGAGCGACCGTTACGAGAAGCCCATGAAGGATTTCATGTCAAAATATATGAGCACCCACAAGAATGACGATTCGTCAACTATCGAGCAATTTCGCAAAGAGTTTCACGAAATGATCGACGTCATTGATTCCGAATTGGGGGAGCGCCCATTTCATCTGTACGCGGGATTCAACTCAAGTGTCTTTGACTCGGTGGCCGTCGCGGTGTCGAAGCACATCGACGAGATCCCCCGCGACCTTAAGAATCGATGGGACGAACTCGCTAAATCCGAGGATCTCCGGGAGAACGTGATGGGGGGGACAACAGACGTAGACCAGGTCAGGTCTCGTATACGCCTCGCGGAAGATGCCCTTTTTCATGATTGACCTGCCGCGATCAAGCGAGATAAAGAAAACTTGTGAATCCCACATTCACGACTCCCGCGGATACGCAAGCATGTCGGCTCATGCTGCCATTGAATCAGTACTGGCTAGACACACGGCATCTGTTATATATGCGGAAGCGGAGGCAATTATCCGCGTCTTAGTAGCACAGCGCGCCGCGCATGGTACTGAGGATCCTCGAGTGAACTCTTTCTCGAAGGTTGCGTCCCAAAGATTAATCCGGTCAATTAAGATCAGCGAACTGTCGGGTATCCTTGGTCACTTCAGCTCGGATTGCAAGAACCATTTCTCTCAGTCGCTGACTAGCAAACAAAAAACCGATTGGGACTCTTTAATGGGCTACAGACATGACACCGCGCACGAGAATAGCGGATCTGTCGAGCACCTCACCCTCGCGGACATTGACGGCTACTTCGCCAGCATCGCCGAGGTTCTGGACGTATTTGCCGACAGCTTGCACCATTAGGAGACAGTAGAGGGATGAACGGTGACTGACACTTCAGTCGCCTGCCGGAAGAAATAGACGCCGGTTCACACAGATGGGAGGGCTTGGAAAAATATGAATCGGAAGTCAAATAGAACTAAATGAGGCGGGGAAGCCGATGCCGTCTCGAGTCCACCGAGGACGAACTTAATAGCGAGGGAACCCCACCAGTCACACGAGCCGGGCAAATGAAAACGACCGGCCCACGTAGTAAACCTAAACTCCACCACGTCGCCGACCTTCATGACTCACGCTGTGTGCACCTTGCCAGCAGCCTCGGCGCAGCCGGTACGGCGGGCGATGTACCCGGCGACCGTCTCCCCCGGCACCCGCTCGTGCTCCTGCGGCAGCCAGCCCACGAACGCGTCGGCCGGGGCCAGGCTGACCGTGCCGGCCTGCGGCGCGAGGTCCCCGCCGAGGATGCACAGCAGGGTGGACTTGCCCGCGCCGTTGGCCCCCACGACGCCGACGACGTCCCCGGGCGCGACCGTGAGGTCCAGATCCTCGAAGAGCGTGCGGTGGCCGTGGCCGCCGGCGAGGCCGGAGGCGACAAGGGTGGCGGTCATGGTGCTCCTGACGGAAGTGCGGCGGGCGTCAGGCCATTCTGCCGCGACTGAGCTCCACGAGCTTCTCGGCCCGGGCGCGCGTCGCCTCCTCTCCCGCCGCGATGGCGACGCCGGAGCTGCGGAAGTCCGCGACCGTCATCCCCTCGATCGGCGGGCTGATGAGCACGTCCGGCCGGTAGAGCGAGAGACGGACGGTGGTGAGCTGGGCCTGCATGACGTCGATCGCCCGCATGGCCTGGCGCAGCGACGTGGCGGGCGAACGGCGGGTGCGGGTGCGCGCCCCGGCCTCCGGCCGCTCCAGGGGCTCGAGCGTGGTGGCATCGACGGCGATCACCCGCTGCGCGCCCAGGAAGCGCGCCCCGTCCACCGGGATCTGGTTGAGGATGCCGCCGTCCACCAGCACGGAGTCCCCCACGGTCACGGGCTCCAGCGCGCCGGGGTAGGCGGTGGTCGCCTGAATCGCGGTGATGAGGTCCCCGGTGTGCAGGTAGCGGGTCTGGCCCTCGACGACGTCGGCCGCGGTCAGCACCAGGGGGATCTGCAGCTCCTCGAAGGTGTCCGGGAGCAGCTCGCGGAGCCAGGCCCGCAGCCGCTGGCCAGAGAGGATGCCGCCGGTCAGGCCCCAGTTGATGAGCCGCGGCCAGTCCACGCTCCGCGCGATCTTCTCGAGCGAGGCGGCGTCATGACCGGCGGCCATGAGCGCGCCGAGGAGGCCGCCCATGCTCGTTCCCGCGAGCACGTCCGGGCGGATGTCGAGCTCCTCGAGCACCCGCCAGACCCCAATGTGGCACAGCCCGCGCGCTCCTCCGCCGCCCAGGGCGAGGCCCAGCCGACCCGTGGGCCGTTCGTCACGCATCATGGGCCCAGCGTGCCACGGACGTGACCGTGAAGGGAGCGATGCCGGTCAGTCCGTCTCCGGCAGGCCGGCGGCCCACAGGGCGGCGAGCACCACGAGGTCCTCGTCGATCGGGAGCCAGGACGGCGCCTGTGAGCGGGGGGTGGGGCGCGCCGCACGGGACGTCCGCGGTGCCGTGGCAGGATCTCCGGCATGACAGGCGTGGATCACCAGCACCAGAGCGACGAGGACGGCACCGAGGATCCGGTGAGGCGGACCCACGAGGAGGCGGCAGACGAGGGCGCGGAACGCCTGCATCGGTCCCTCACCGTCCTGACGACCACCGGGTTCCTGGGCGGCGTCGAGATCACGATCGGCCTGCTCGCGTACCTGCTCACGCTCCACGAGACGGGCAGCCACCTGCTGGCCGGACTCGCGTTCTCCATCGGCCTGGTCAGCCTGTTCCTCGCCCACTCCGAGCTCTTCACGGAGGGGTTCTACTACCCGATCACCGCGATCGCCGCCGGCCGGGGCACGTGGGTGGAGCTGCTGCGTCTGTGGGCGGTGACCCTCGTGATGAACCTCCTCGGCGGCACCGTGATGATCGCCCTCGTGGTGGCGGGGTTCCCCGACCTGCGCGGCACCCTGGCCGAGAGCGCCCACCACTTCCTGGACATCGGCTTCAGCTGGCAGGGCGCCGCCCTGGCGGTCCTGGCCGGGGTGGCGATCACCCTCGTGACGCGGATGCAGGCCGGGACGGACAGCCCGACGGCGATGATCGTCGCGTCCGTCGCCGGAGCCATCGTCCTCGCGGGCGGTTCACTCTTCCATTCGGTGATGGACTCAATCCTCATCATCGGAGCCATCCTGTCCGGAGCGCACGGCGTGGGCTGGCTCGAGTGGCTCAGCTGGGTGTGGTGGGTGATCCCCCTGAACATCCTCGGCGGGTTGGCGCTGACGACGGCGCCGCGCCTGCTGCGTTCCAAGGAGGTGCGGGAAGAGAAGGGGCGGTGAGGGCAGGGTCCGAATGGCAGGGGTCAGACGGCGTCACGCGTCCCGTCGGCGGCGGGCTCGGGCAGCTCCTCGGTCACCCGGGAGGTGTTGGGGAAGACGAAGCGGTAGCTGAGACCGGCGACCGCGGCGCCCAACAACGGGGCCACGAAGAACAGCCAGACCTGGCCGAGGGCGTCCCCGCCTGCGAACAGGGCCACGCCGAAGGAGCGAGCGGGGTTCACGGAGGTGTTCGACACGGGGATGGAGATCAGGTGGATCAGCGTGAGGGTCAGGCCGATGGCCAGCGGCGCGAAGCCGGACGGTGCACGGCGGTCCGTGGCGCCGAGGATGACGTAGAGGAACACGGCGGTCAGCAGCACCTCGGTCAGGAACACCGCGCCCATCGAGTAGCCGGCGGGCGAGAGTTCGCCGTAGCCGTTGGTGGCCAGGCCGTTCTCCGCAAGCGAGTAGCCCGGACGACCGGAGACGATCGCCAGCAGCACGCCGCCGGCCGCCACGCCGCCCACGAGCTGGGCGATCCAGTACGGCACAGTGAGCTTCCACGGCAGGCGACCCGCGAGCGCCGCACCCAGGGTGACTGCCGGGTTGAAGTGACCGCCGGAGACGTGGCCCACGGCGTAGGCCATGGCCACCACGGTCAGGCCGAAGGCGAGGGCGACGCCGAGGAATCCGATGCCCATGTTGACGCCTGTGGCGTCGTCGATCACGGATGCGGAGAACACGGCCGCACCGGCGCCGCCGAAGACGAGCACGAAGGTGCCGAGGACCTCGGCGGAGAGCTTGGAGACGAGCGGGGAGTCGTTCATGGTGGTCCTGTCAGAAGGTCTGGGGGTGGGATCCTTTCGGTACGGTACCCGAGCCGGGGCATCCTCCCCGGAGGGTCCTCGACCTCTTCCGCTGCCACGGCAGCGCCGTCCGCGGGACCGTCCCGCCGTTGCCTGGGCGCACCGTCTCGTCCCGCGGCCACCCTCCTGGCCGGGCCGCCACGATCACCTCCGCAGATCAGGCGGCGGCCCTCATCCGGGACGGGGACGCCGCCGGGCACCGCTCGTCCGGCCGGGGGCCGGGCCTCAGCCCGCCGGCTGATCCACCCCCGCGGCGGGACGCCCGTCCTCCAGGTAGACGCAGTGCGCGGCGTCCCAGGCGGCGTCGACGCGGCGGGCGATCGCCGGGCGCAGGAGCTTCCGGGCCTCCTGGCGCGTCACGAGGCGATGCTCGGAGGCCTCGTCCTCCTGCAGGCCGATGGCGGCGACGTCGGCGGCAGTGAGCGGGTGGACGGCGCGGAAGAGGAAGCGCAGGCCGATCCGACCGTCGGCCTTGCTGGGCCGCGTGTCGACGGCGACGAGCCGCCCCGCGCGCACCTCCAGCCCCGTCTCCTCCCAGACCTCGCGGCGGCAGCCGCCCCAGGGGGTCTCGCCGTCGTCCTCCATGATCCCGCCGGGGATGGTCCACCCCTTCTTGTAGGTGGGCTTGAGCACGAGCAGGCGGCCGGCCTCGTCGAGGAGGAGGCAGCCGCAGGAGACGGGAACGGAGGGCAGGAGGAAGGACATGGCGCCAGCCTAGAGGCGGGCGCCGGCGGGGCGCTGGCCGGCGGGCTCGTGCCCCGCGCGGCGGGCACGCACCGTGCAGACAGCCAGGATCAGCCAGGCGAGCACGGCCAGGATCAGCCAGGCGAGCACGGCCAGCGCGGCGAACACCGCGGGCAGCACGTGCCCCAGGAGCACGGAGGAGGCGACGGAGGCGAGGAACGCGGCCAGGTTGAGGACGACGTCGTACACCGGCGCAATGAACCGCCGATTCACCACGTGGAGCCCGGCGATCGCCACGCCGCACGCGAACGTCACCGAGAGCAGGAGGTCGACCACCGGGGGAGGGTATCAGCGGCGGTCGAGGCGGACGGCCTCGAGCATGCGGCGGTCGTGGGTGACCAGCAGCAGGGCGCCGTCCTAGGCCTCGAGGGCCTGCTCCGGGCGTTCGAGGCCCGCAGACGGGCGTCAGCCTTGCCGGGCATAGGCGCGCTCGCGTTGCGTCACTGACCCTTTGCGTCATGGCCGCGAGGCTTTGTCCGCGAGAGGCGGGCATCCCCTCGCTACGCTGAGGCCATGGCGACGGTTCTCCTCGTGCGGCACGGCCGCACCACGGCCAATGCGACGGGACTGCTGGCAGGCCGGACCCCCGGGGTCAGCCTGGACGAGCACGGGCGGGAGCAGGCGGCACGCACCGGGGAGCGGATCGCGGCCGTGCCCGTGGCCGCGGTGGTGGCCAGCCCCCTGCAGCGGTGCGCGCAGACCGCGCACGCCATCCTCGAACGGCAGCCGGACGCGATGCCCTCGCTGGTCGACGATGGCCTCACCGAATGCGACTACGGCCAGTGGCAGGGACGGACGCTCAGCGACCTGGCCACCGAGCCCCTGTGGGCGAGCGTGCAGACCCAGCCGTCCGCCGTCGTCTTCCCGGGCGGCGAGTCCATGGCGGGGATGCAGGCCCGGGCGGTGGCGGCGATCCGCCGGCACGACGCCGCCGTCGAGGCCGTGCACGGGCCGGGGGCGGTGTGGGTGGCGGTGAGCCACGGGGACGTCATCAAGTCGATCCTGGCCGATGCGCTCGGCACGCACCTGGACCTGTTCCAGCGGATCGAGGTGGGCCCCGCATCCGTGTCCGTCGTGAGCTACGGCCCGAGCCGCCCGCGGGTCTGGGCGATGAACACCGACGCCGGGGACCTCTCCTGGCTTGCGAAGCTCGGCCCGTCCGACGAGGCCCCGGTGGGCGGCGGCGCGGGCGCACCGACGACGGCGGCGGACACGTCCGCTGGCGCGGGCACCGGCGCGGCGGGCGAGCAGCCGACGCCTAGGATCGGCGCATGACCGAGACGCCTGCCCATGTCCATGAGTTCGACTGGCCGGATCGGGTGGTGATCGGGACCGTCGGGCGTCCCGGTGCCCGGACGTTCTACCTGCAGGTGCGCGCCGGGGCGCGGCTGATGAGCGTCGCGCTGGAGAAGCAGCAGTCCGCCATCATGGCGGAGAAGATCGACGAGATCCTCGACGAGCTCATGGCCCTGGAGGGCAACCCGCACAGCGTCCCGGCGGGCACGCCCGCAGAGCTCGTGGACAACGATCCGCTGGAGCCGGTGCAGGAGCGGTTCCGCGTCGGCGCCATCGGCCTCGGCTGGGATCCCTCGACGGCACAGGTTGTCGTAGAGGTGCACCCGCTCGTCGAGGACGAGTCCGACCAGCTCCTCGGGGCGGAGTCCGAGGCGGTGTTGGTTCGGATGCCGGTCGGCGCCGCCCGCGCGTTCACGCGGCGCACCCGGGAGGCCGTGGACGCCGGACGCCCGATGTGCTCGGACTGCGGCCACCCCATGGACCCGGACGGTCACGTCTGCGGCGGCCCCGAGGCCTGATGAGCGCCGAGGATGGGGTGGGCGAAGAGCTGATGACCGGCGAGCTGACGCTCACCGGCCGCATCACGACGGCGTCCAATGCCACGTTTCTGGGCGCCATCGGTGACACGGTGGTGGTCTACAAGCCTGTGGCGGGCGAAGCGCCGCTCTGGGACTTCCCCGCCGGGACCCTGGCCCGCCGGGAGGTGACGGCGTACCTGGTGTCCGAGGCGCTGGGGTGGGACATCGTGCCGCGCACGTGGCTGCGGGACGGGCCGTTCGGGGAGGGCATGGTGCAGCTCTGGCAGGAGGAGGATCCTGAGCAGGACGCCGTGGACCTGTTCCCGGCGGACGAGGTGCCGGCCGCGGGATGGCTCACGATCCTGGAGGGCGAGGACGAGGACGGGGATCGGCTGGTCCTGGCCCACGAGGACTCAGCGGCCCTGCGCCGGATGGTGGTGTTCGACGTGGTGGTCAACAACGCCGACCGCAAGGGCGCCCACATCCTCGCCATGCCCGGCGGGCACCGTTACGGGGTGGACCATGGGCTCACGTTCCATGTGGCGGACAAGCTGCGCACGGTGCTGTGGGGATGGGTCGGGGACGCCCTGAGCGCGGAGGAGCGCGCCGGCGTGGGGCGCGTTCTGGAGGCAATTGACGGGGAGCCGGGTGAGCGGCTGGCGGAGCTGCTGAGTGCCGAGGAACGCGAAGCCCTTGCCGAACGCTGTGCCCAGTTGGTCGACGACGGGATCTTCCCTGCCCCGAGCGGGCTGACGCCGGCCGTGCCCTGGCCGCTCTTCTGACGGGCCTGAGGCGTCAGGCAGGACTCGCTGGCGCCGAAGTCCTTCGCGATCTGGTTCAACCGGGCGCCAGGTTCGCGGTTCAGTGTGACGCGGACGACGTCATCACGGAACTCTTTGGGGTATGGGGCGGGCATGGTGCACATCCATCCCTGCGGTGTGGGAGCACCACAGATCGTATGTCACCTGTACCTGCACCAGTCCCTGCGCTGCTGGGCGATCCACGGTTGCAGGCGGCCACCGACCGACACAGCGCATCCCTGTGACCGACATCCTGTAGTTCGCGATCGGAACCGGCTGCCTC
Source organism: Micrococcus antarcticus (assembly GCF_044872765.1). NCBI lineage: Bacteria > Bacillati > Actinomycetota > Actinomycetes > Micrococcales > Micrococcaceae > Micrococcus > Micrococcus antarcticus. The sequence goes on from NZ_CP085253.1 coordinate 997,200, forward strand.
GCGGTGCTCGTGGCACAGGCTGGTGACGCTCACCGGCCGCGCACCTGGTGTCCGAGGCACTGGGGTCGGACATCGTGCCGCGCACGTGGCTGCGCGACGGCCCCTTCGGCGAGGGCATGGTGCAGCTCTGGCAGGAGCAGGATCCTGAGCAGGACGCCGTGGACCTGTTCCCGGTAGACGAGGTGCCGGCCTCGGGGTGGCTCACGATCCTGGAGGGCGAGGAATCCTCGATCCGGAAGTTCACGAATGGCACGCGCCAGTTGTGTCGTGAACTCCTCCCAGCCCAGTCCCGCCCGCTGCAGGCTCACGTGGCCCACTCCTTGTTCGCCTTCCGCAGGTCGACCTCGGGTTGAGTGAGGTACAGCGCCTCCACAACTTTCGAGCGGACGATCATGACACCGCCCCGTGACTCCAGATCGAAGTAGGCGCGATCAACCTCGCCGCGACATAATGCGCCTTTACCCCAGAGCTTTTCGGCCCCGTCGACATACTCGGGGAAGCGGCCGGCGATGAATCGAGCAAAGTCGTCGGTGATGTGCTTCTCGTGATCGGTGAGAGTCAGCAGGATCCTCTTCACGGGGTCATCTGCCGGTCCGATGCCCTCGATGTCGGGAAAGCTCAGTCCAAAGAGGTCGTTGGACACCCAGCCGTCCTGGTCCTGGGTCCAGCCGATCTCGCTGGACGACTCCGCGGCTTCCCGCTCGGTCATCGGCCAGTTCGCGTCCACCCAGAACTGCAGCATGTCGAGCGCTTCATCGACCGGAATCGACTTCCAGATGGACCGCACCGTCAATGACGGAAGCTCGTCGAGCCCGTTCAGCTCGAGCGTTTTCTGAGTGGCATCGACAACCTGTTGGGCGGACCAGTCGTCGGGCAGGGTCAGCAGGGTGCCGGTCTCTACTCGCTCTGCCTGAACCCCGTCGGCGATGTGATCGATTCTGCCGACGGCGTCAGCGAGCCAGAGCCGATACCCGGGAGTGATCTTCCAGTTTCCGCGGCGCGCCAGACGCTGCATTTCGATCGTTCCGAGCCGAACCATCAGGGGATCCCACCCCTCGACCGCTGAACTGACGACAGCATCGGTGAAGGCCCGCGGGATATGTTCACCGTCGACCGCGGTGACCTCGATGTCAGCGCGTTGGGCCGGGATGCGTCCCCCCGTGTGATCCTGACCCGCGCTGACATGCGCGACTGCCATCGCCTCACTGGTGAAGCCTCGCACCCAGAACGCGTAACCGTCCCCATCGCCCTGCCGCGCCAGCCCTTCGGTCGACTTCATCTGCGAGACCAGTTCCGCTTGTTCTGCCTGGTCCTTGGGCCACGGCGTGCGTTCGGTCCCCAGGGTCCACACCGAGATACCGGTACGTTCTCGCATTCCGTGCATGAACAGATCGACCTGGCGGGCGATCTCCTCGGGGGTTTCCTGCGGCCGCGCCCAGACGACGCGGACGCTGACCTCTCCGACCGGCGCGGTGGTGGTCGTGTTCATCTGCTCATACCTCCAGTGTTGAACGACAGCGACGTCGGGACGACTTCGTCACCTACGCGTCATCGGGACGGTGAGGCTCTCGACCGGCAGGGGGTTCTGCCCCGCATCGAGGGAAGAGATCTCCTCGTCGGTGTAGGTGCGGCCTGCGTGCATGACTTCCGGCTCACGCCATGCGGCGTAGCTGAGTTGCTCGGGGGCCGAGGTTACGTACACATCGCGCAACGCGACGACACAGCTGTATGCGAGCTGGTCGAACCGTGCTGTGATCGCCGGAAGGTCGAGGCGCTGGGGTGGGACATCGTGCCGCGCACGTGGCTGCGAGACGGCCCGTTCGGCGAGGGCATGGTGCAGCTCCGGCAGGATCTCCGAGACGATCCGCTCCGCACTCTCGATAGAGATGTCCACATCCACGCTCCTGACGCAGGTCCCCGCGGGGCCGGTCTGTTGTCCTGAGGACCATCGAGACGGCCGAACCCTGTTCGCCAGAACATCGCCGCTGAAGTCCCATCGGTCCTAGTCTGGCTGGAATCCCCTGCCGCCCAAAGGACTCCCGATGACTGGAATACCGTTTTTGCTCGTCTTCATCCTCGCCGTCGCCCTGATGATCGTCATGATCTCCAGATGGAAGATCCACCCCTTCCTCTCGATCATGGTCGTCGCCTTCGCCTTGGGGATCATCGGTGGGATCCCGCTGGTGAAGTCGACCGGCGCCGAGGGGGAAGCGCCCGTCAAGGGCATCGCCGACGTGATCGGGGAGGGATTCTCTGGGATCTTCACCTCGATCGGCATCGTCATCATCCTGGGCACGCTCATCGGCCTCATCTTGGAGCGCACCGGCGGTGCCTTCAGGATCGCCGATGCGCTCGTGCGGGTCGTCGGCAGGCGCTACCCCGTCCTGGCTATGCAGCTCATGGGTTGGGTGGTCTCCATCCCCGTGTTCTGCGACTCCGGATTCGTCATTCTCAACCCCATCCGCAAGGCCCTGGCCCGTCGCACCGGGGCGTCGCCCGTGGCCATGACCGTGGCCCTGGCGGCAGGCCTGTACACCTCGCACGTCTTCATCCCGCCGACCCCGGGGCCCATCGCAGCCGCCCAGAACCTCGGCATCGGTGACCACCTTCTGTTGGTGATCGGCCTCGGCGTCCTCGTCTCGATCCCCGCACTCCTCGTCGCGTACCTGTACGCCCTCTACATCGGCAAGAGGGTGACCTCCCCCGAGGAGACCGGCACGGAGGACGCGGATGAGCTCGAGGCGGCCTACGACGCGCTTCGCCGGTCCTACGGGCGGATGCCTGGGACCGCTGCGTCCTTCGCGCCCATCATCGTCCCCATCCTGCTCATGGCTCTCGGCTCGCTCGCATCCGTCCTGAAGTGGACCGGCCCCGCGGGCGACTTCGCCCGATTCCTCGGCACGCCGATGATCGCGCTCGCCGTCGGCACCCTCTGTGCAGTCGGCGTGCTGTTCAGCGTGCGCCGTGGCGAGACGTTCTACAACCTGACAGAGGAGACCCTCCGGGTCGTCGGCCCCATTCTGTTCATCACGGCGGCCGGCGGTGTGCTGGGGCGCGTCATCGCCGCCACCGACCTCGTCACCTTCATCGAGAGCAACGCTGCGCAGTTGTCGGTCATCGGACTGTTCTTCCCCTTCCTCGTCTCCGCCGCCCTGAAGACCGCGCAGGGCTCCTCCACAGTCGCACTCACGACTACGTCGGCCATGGTCTTCCCGATGATGCCTGCATTGGGCTTCGAGACCCCGGTGGCCAGCGCGCTCGTGGTCATGGCCATTGCGGCCGGCGCCATGACCGTCTCCCACGCCAACGACTCGTACTTCTGGGTGGTCACCAACTTCAGCGGCATGACGCCCTCGCAGGGTTACCGCACCCAGACGATGGTCACGCTTCTGATGGGACTCACCTCCATCGTGTTCATCTGGGTCCTCGGCCTCGTCCTCATCTGACCCCGTCCCCTGACCTAGGAGATCCACGCGTGCAGCGCATCATCGTCATCCCCGACTCGTTCAAGGGGGCCCTGTCGTCGCGGGAGGCGGGCTCCGCGATCGCGGCGGGTCTCGCGTCGGTCACCGACGCCGAGGTTCTCGTGGTGCCCATCGCCGACGGCGGGGAGGGCACCGTCGAGGCCTTCGTGGCTGCCGCAGGGGGCGCCTTGCGATCCGCGACCGTCTGCGGGGTGTTCTACGGCGAGCGTGTGCCCGTCCACTACGGACTGGTCGAGCCGGACGTGGCGGTGGTGGAGACAGCCTCATGTGCCGGGCTCCCGCTCGCCTCCGGACGCGAGGACACGGGACGGGCGACGACGTTCGGGGTCGGCGAGCAGATCCTCGACGCGGTGTCCGCTGGCGCGCGCAAAGTCATCGTCGGGGCTGGCGGGAGCGCCACGACGGACGGCGGCACGGGCGCTGCCGCAGCCCTCGGTGTCCGGTTCCTCGACGCCGCGGGTGAGGAGTTCGTTCCGACCGGCGACACCCTCACCCGGATTGCGCGGATCGACTCCACCCCCGCACGCGACCGGCTCCGCGACGTCGACGTGGAGGTGATGTGTGACATCAGCAACCCCCTCACGGGATCGCAGGGTGCAGCCCACGTGTTCGGCCCCCAGAAGGGGGCGGACCCTGCATCAGTGGCGAGCCTGGACACCGGACTGGTCCATCTCGCGGGCATCGTCGAGCGAGACCTCGGGGTCGCGATCGATGCGCTCCCCGGTTCGGGAGCGGCGGGGGGTCTCGCCGGTGGCCTGCACGCCTTCATCGGGGCCACCTTGAAGTCGGGTATCGACGTCGTCCTCGAGACGGCGGGTTTCCACGACCTCGTGAAGACCGCTGACCTCGTCATCACCGGGGAGGGGCGCATCGACGGCCAGTCCTTGGCCGGGAAAGTGCCGATCGGCGTGGCCCAGGCCGTGCGCGCAGCCGGCTGCGTGATCCCGGTGATCGTCCTCGCCGGCTCCGTGAGCCAGGACGCGGACACCCTCTACGACGAGGGCATCACCGCGATCATGCCCATTGGCCGCGGGCCCCAGGACCTGGCGACAGCGATTCGCCGCACGGCAGAGGACCTGACCGCGACCGCCCGCAACGTCGGGCGGCTGGTGATGGCCTGCTCCCCCGCCGGGCTCACACGTTGAGGAGGGTGGGGACGGGTGCAAGCTGGTCTTGACCCATGAGGACGCGCCTGTGCTGCGCCGCATGGCCGTGTTCGACGTGATCCTCAACAATGCCGGCCGCAAGGGCGCCCACATCCTCGCCATGCCCGGCGGGCACCGCCACGGCGTGGACCACAGGCTCACGTTCCATGTGGAGGACAAGCTGCGCACGGTCCTGTGGGGATGGCTGGGCGAGGGGCCGACCGAGAAGAAGCGCGACGGCGTCGCCCGGGTTCTCGCCGGGCTCGACGGTGAGCTGGGGCGGGGGCTGGCGAAGCAGCTGGGTGCCGAGGAAGTCGACGCCTTGGCCGAACGCTGTACCCAGTCGCTCGACGACGGGATCTTCCCTGCCCCGAGCGGGCTGACGCCGGCCGTGCCTTGGCCGCTCTTCTGAGCTGAAGGGGCCCTGAGTACGGCGGGCCAGGAAGGCCGAGAGTCACCGCGTCCGTCGCCCATCACGTGACTCAAGGCGAGCCGACTCCCCTGCGGCGTTCCATAGTTGTGAGCCAGGAGGGACAGAGCACCTCGGACTTAGTTGGATGGAAGCTACGCCCGTGGCATAAAAGCCGACCGGGCGGGATGGCGCAGCCGTCGCAACGCGTGCGTCCGTTACTAACTTCCTGTGCCACTCTCATTCTCACGGCAGCTGTGGCCATGAAACTCTGAGGGTGTGCCTTTTCAAGCACTCTTACGGTAGGTCGCGTCGAATACCGCGTTCGCAAGCCACTGCTTGAAGCTGCTGTTGTCCTGGAACTCCTTGAAGAGCTGAGTGTCGTCGGAGATGAGGCGCAGCATTGCCTGGCTGAGTGCGCGGTCGCTCTCGACGCGGGCGTTCACTGGATCGTCGTTGGCCTGCGCGTTCTTGTAGGCCTCGTCCTCGGACACCAGCCGCGGGATCTCTTCGGTGATGAACCGCTGCACACGATCCGCATCGTTCCACTCGATGTTGCCGAAGTGATCGTTGAAGCTGCGCACAATCGCGGAGAGCCTCTCGAGCTCTGGGTCTGAGCGGTGCCCACCGCCGGCGGCTGGCACCGGATCGAGAGTGCCATCCTCATCGTCAAGGACGATCTTCATGGCGCTGAGCTTCTCGGCCCGGTACGACTCCAGATCGATATTCTCCAGGATGCCGGCCGAGAGGTCCTCCTCCTTCGGCGCGGGCAGCTTTGGCACCAGGTGGTCGAGGAAGATCGAGCGCTTCTCCCACTCGCTGCTCCCGTACGGCAGCACAGTCGAGAGGAAGTTGTAGGTGCGCAGGAACGCCTTTGCGCCGCCCTTGAACGCCACCTGCTCGTCCTCGTCGGGCATCTCGATGTACTCCGCGACACTCCCATCGAGCAGCGGGTCGAGCTGGTCACGGCTCTCGCCAGCCAGGTAGCGACTCACGAACTCGTCGATCTGCTCGGTCGTGTAGACGGCGAAGGTGTCGAGATCGTTGACCAGGTCATGAAGCTTGTTGGCGTCGGTCTCCTCGGCCAGCACGGTCGTACGGTAGTACGGCTCGAACGCACGCTGGATCTCGTCGGCGTCGTTGGCGAAGTCGAGCACGAACGTGTCGTGCTTCGCGGGATGGGCACGGTTGAGGCGCGACAGTGTCTGCACTGCCAGCACTCCGGAAAGGGCCTTGTCGACGTACATCGTGTGCAGCAGCGGTTCGTCGTATCCCGTCTGGAACTTGTTGGCGACCACCAAGATCCGGTATGGATCGGACTTCACCTGCGCGGCGATCGCGTTGGACGGGAAGCCGTTCAGGCTGGCCTCGGTCACCTTCATTCCCTTGTACTCGTGCTCCCCGGAGAAGGCGACGACTGCTCGATACGGACTCTTGCGCGCAGCGAGTGCATCACGGATCGCGTGGAAGTACTCGATGCATCGCGCAATCGACGAAGTCACCACCATGGCCCGGGCCTGCCCATCGATCTTGCGCTTCGCCACTACCTGGCCGAGGAAGTGCTCGACCATGATGTCGGACTTCTGCGCAATGGCGTGTGCGTTGCCCTCGACGTACGCGCGGAGCTTCTTCGATGCACGCTTCGCGTCGAACTCGGGGTCGTCCTCGACGGTCTTCATCAGCTTGTAGTAGCTGCCGACGGGGGTGTAGTTCGCGAGGACATCGACGATGAAGCCCTCCTGGATCGCCTGCTTCATCGTGTACGAGTGGAAGGGGCGGAATCCCGTGCCACCCACTGCGTTCGGTACTGGCTCGCCGAACATCTCGAGCGTCTTGTTCTTCGGCGTCGCGGTGAACGCGAAGTAGCTCGCGTTCGGCAGCAGCTTCTTCCCCTCGATGATCCGGTTGATCTGGTCTTCGACGGTGTCGTCTTCGATGTCGTCGACGCCGGCGAGAGCTCGGGAGACTGCCGCCGATGTCTTCGACCCCTGCGACGAGTGTGCCTCATCGATCACGATGGCGAACGTGCGGTCCCGATGGTCCGCTCCGATGTCATCCAGGATGTATGGGAACTTCTGCACCGTCGTCACGATGATCTTCTTGCCGGCCGAGATCGCGCGGCGCAGGTCCCCCGACCGATCCGCATGGACAACCGTTGAGCCCACCTGCAGGAATGACTTGATGGTCTGTGTGAGCTGGTTGTCGAGGATGATGCGGTCCGTGACGACGATGATCGAGTCAAAAGCGATGCGACTTTCATGGGCCGTCTCGGTCAGCTGGTGGGTCAGCCAGGCGATTGAGTTCGACTTGCCGCTGCCTGCGGAGTGCTGGATCAGGTACCGGCGACCGGCTCCGTTCGCTTCGACATCGGCGAGCAACTTTCGGACAACGTCGAGCTGGTGGTAGCGCGGGAAGATCGCCTTCGAGACCTTCTTGCCGGTCTTCTGGTTCTTCTCAACGACGATCTGTGCGTAGTTCTCGATGATCCCCGCGAGGCTGAGCGGAGCGAGCACCTGCCGCCAGAGGTAATCGGTCATCACGCCGTCGGGGTTCGGCGGGTTGCCGGCCCCGTCCTTGAAGCCCTGGTCGAAGGGCAGAAACCAGGAGGAAGCGCCTTTGAGCTGGGTGCAGAATCGGGCTCGCTGGTCGTCGAGGGCGAAGTGAGCGATGGTCCGGCCGAACGCGAACAGCGGCTCACGGGGGTCCCGGTCGCGCTGATACTGCTGAACCGCGTCCTCGACCGTCTGGTTCGTGAAGTTGTTCTTCAGCTCAAACGTGAACACCGGCAGCCCGTTGACGAACACGACCAGGTCGACAGCGTCGCCAGTGTTGCTCACGCTGTAATGCACCTGTCGTGTGACCACAAATCGGTTCGCCTCGAAGAGAGCGGCAGCCTTCGGGTTCGCCGCATCGGGCGCCGGATAGTAGAGATCTACATGCAGACCGAGGTGGTCGATGCCGTTGCGCAACATGTGCACGACGCCACGGCGCGTGATCTCCCCCTGGAGCCGCGCAAGGAACTTATGAGCTGTGGGCGTGTCCGACGTCAGTCCAAGTGGCTCAACGAGGCCGGGCTGGGTCGCATCGATGAACTCGCTGAACTGGCCGAGATCGAGCCCGTAGGACGCGACATAGTCGGCAGGCGCGCCCTCGGCCCATCCGCCGTCGACCATCTGGTCGACGATGAGCGCCTCCAGGCTCTCTTCATTGAGACGTCGCATGCTCACTCCTCGCCTTCGCCCAGTACGTCCGCAACGTCATCATCCAACATGAAGTCCAGATCGACGTACTGGTCCAAGCCGTCAGGCAACGACGCGGCGATCGCACGGACGTCAACCTGGCCCGTCACGACATCAGCGACCAGGCGGGCTCGAAACTCTTGTAGCAGAATCATCTCATTTCGAGCTTTTCTGGCGGCTTCGTCAGAATTGCGGCGGACTTCTTCAATCTGGGCAACAACTCGCCTCTGGACGTCGAGTTCAGGGACTGCCACTCGCATCCAGCCGATGTCGTCCATGTTGAAATGCCCGACAGTGGACCCCTGGGTCGCGAGTGCAATTCGCTCCCGAGGCAACCCGCCTTAGATCTGATGAACAAGGAACTGCGGGCACATAATTTCGTTGCGGAGCTTCATTAGGACAGTTCGCTGCCCAAGTGCAACCTTACGGCCGGGAGGAATCACGGCCGCCTCACCAACCGGTGCCTCTCGTGTAAAGATTACGTCACCGGGGTCGGGCACCGCTCGCTGGGTCCAGGCCTTATATGAACTTGCACCCGTCGTGTACGCCCCAGACCAATCAATTTCTCCGCGCTTCACCGAGGAAGTGCGAAGAATCCAGAACTCGCCGCCTTCGACGTACGGGGCGGTCTTATGCTCGCAATCCACGATCCTATGCAACACGTGTCGCAATTCACGACTGGGGGCATCGAGATTCCTGAAAGTTTCGGCGGTTACTGCTTGCTTCCTCTCCTCGAGAAGAGCAATTAGCCCACGCTTGGCGGCTCTTCGACTTTGAGCGTGGTGGGGCCCTGACGTAGGGCTCGCGGCCCTACGCCAGCATGGGTGTTGTCTAGACATCTCATGAGCGAGGACCGCGAGCGTGCACAAGCCTACGTTCGACGTCGATGCGGCGTCGATCCTGTTCAACCTGTCCGGTTACCGAGTCGTCTCGGCCACCCCTGGCGTCGACGTTGAGCAACCGCGGCAGGTGCTGATCGAGACGACCACGAGCGAGGGCGCCTGCCCCTCCTGCGGGGTGCTGTCCTCGCGGATCCAGGCAAGACCTACCCAGCGCGTGAAGGACGTGCCGTGCGGGGGTGAGCGGCTCGACGTGCTCGTGCGCAAGCGCCGCTACGCCTGCCGTGAGTCGTTGTGCCCGCGGCGGTCGTTCACCGAGGAGACCGAGCAGCTGCCCGCGCGGGCGAGGGTCACGACCCGGCTGACCGAGCAGGTGATATCCGCCTGCCGGGCCGAGCCGCGGGCGGTGTCCCGGGTCGCGCACGAGGCGCACCTGTCCTGGCCCACGGTGATGCGGATGCTCACCACCACCCTGGACCTGGACACCGGCGTGGACCGCCGGCACGTGCGGCACCTGGGGATCGATGAGCACCGGTTCCGCACCGTGCGCTACCTGCGCGACCCGGACACCCACGCGGTGAAGCGGGTCGAGCCGTGGTCCATCGTGTTCACCGACCTCGACGACGGCGCGATCCTGGACGTCGTCGACGGGCGCCGCGGCAAGGTCGTCACCTCCTGGCTCGCAGCGCGGCCGCGGTGGTGGCGCCGACGCGTGCAGGTCGTCGCCCTGGACATGTCCAGTGAGTTCCGCGCCGCGATCCGCAAGGCACTACCGCGGGCGAAGGTCAGCGTGGACCACTGGCACGTCGTGCGCCTGGCCAACGAGATGATCACCAAGGTGAGGAGGCGCCGGGTGTGGGAGCTGCACGAGCGCCGCGGCCGCGCTACCGACACCCCGTGGAAGTACCGCAAGCTGCTCACCTGCGCCGGCGACCGGCTCACCGTCCGCCAGCGCACCAAGCTGCAGGAGATCCTGGCCGAGGACGTCGAGCTGGCTGTGGCGTGGGGCATCAAGGAACACGTCCGCCAGGTCCTCACCGCCACCGACACGTCTTCGTTCCAGCGGCACTGGGCCGGCCTCGAGCGTGCCGTGCGAGCCACCCGCCTGCCCGAGCCGGCCGCGCTGTTCCGCACGCTGCGCGCCTGGCGTCGTGAGCTGCTCACCTTCTGCCGAACCAGGGTCACGAACGCTCGCACCGAGGCGGCGAACCTGACCGCCAAGACGATCAAGAGGGTCGGGCGCGGGTACCGCAACCACCGAAACTACAGATGCCGCATCATTGGCTATGCGCCCCGACCGATCGCGGCGTGAACACCCAGCACCACGCTCAAAGTCGAAGAGCCCGCTTGGCGGAGATGGCCTTGTCGATGCGGGCGTTCGCGTGGGCGAGGTACTTCACAATCGCCGCCTGCTCATCCGCCTGCGGTAGCGACACTTCGATGTTTCGCATGCGAGAAATGTCGAGATCCCACTGGCCGATCCGCACGCCGTCCGACGCTGCACCGAATTTTGCCACATAGGGCTTGCTTCGCAAAAGATACTCACCGAAACGCGGTACTTCGAAGTCGGCTTCAAACACGAAGTAAGCAGGACTAACTATGCCGTCGACCGGGGCGAGCCCCAATGAGCCCTGCCAGGCCTTCATCTTGTTTATGACTAAGTCTCCCGACCGTGCAACTTTGTAGTTACTAAGATCGTCAGGGATCGCATTGTGATTTGCATCTTCATCCGCTCGGACGAATACGCCGCGTTCACGAGCGACGGTCAGGAGTGGAAGATCAGGCCTGTCCCTTTCGCTGCGGGGAGTCAGGAGCGACCGAAGAGATCGGGTTTCCCATGCATCCGCCGATCTATCCACCCGCGGAGGAGAAAACAATGACACTGCCATCAGTCCTCACCTGCGATCTCAGCGATCAGGTCCTCAGTCTCCGCCTCGAGAGCACGGATGTCTGCCTGGATCTCGGCAAGTGTGCGCATTGGCACGGGCTTGTAGAAATGACGAGTGAACGAGATCTCGTAGCCGATCTTCGTCTTCGAGTCGTCGATCCAGGCGTCAGGGGCGTATGGCTCGACTTCGCGATGAAAAAACGCTTCGATGCCGTCGGCATAGTCACCCGCGGGCTCGGTGAGCGGTACTTGCTCGGTGTCGCGCAACTCGGTGTCAGGCTCGTACTCGACGACGCGGGCGCGGCCGTCGATGACGGCTTCGTACCTCCCGTGCAGCGGATCGGGTGTCGCGGCGTACGGCAGTGCCTTGCGGATGAGAGACGGTGCACTTTCGTCGCGCACGCCGTCCTTTTTCAGCTGCTTGATCTCCTTCGCGGTGTAGACACGGTGTGGGTCGACACCGGCGATGCGCAAGGGCCGTTCGACGGTGATCTTGTGGTATCCGAAGTCCACACCGTCGAATACCTTCGAGTGGTCGGTGTCTTCGTACTCGTCGAACGCCTTGAACGCCTCGAGGACCTTGTCGGCGTCAGTCGAGCTGACCTCGACGCCCTTCTCGCCCAGGTTTTTGCGCAATGGCGTGAACCAGTCGGTGGCGTCGATGAGCTGGACCTTGCCCTTGCGGCGATCTTCCTTGCGGTTGGAGAGCACCCACACGTACGTGGCGATGCCGGTGTTGTAGAACATCTTCAGCGGCAGCGCGACGATCGCTTCGAGCCAGTCGTTCTCGATGATCCATCGACGAATGTTGCTCTCGCCCTGGCCAGCGTCACCGGTGAACAGCGAGGAGCCGTTGTGCACCGATGCGATCCGAGAGCCGAGCTTGGTGCCCTGCTTCATCTTCGAGATCAGATTCGCGAGGAACATCAGTTGTCCGTCGCTGCTGCGCGTCACGAGCGAGTACTCGCGGTCATTGTCGTGATTGACGATGAATCGCGGGTCGATGATCTTCTTCGCGCCACCGAGGCGGTCCTGGTCAGTCTTCCAACTCTTGCCATACGGCGGGTTGGAGAGCATGAAGTCGAACTCCTGCCCTGCGAAGGCGTCATTCGATAGTGTGGAGTACTCGGGACCACCGACGATGTTGTCGGCCGCCTTGCCGTCGCCCTTGAGGATCAGGTCGGCCTTCGCGATCGCATACGTCTCGGCGTTGATCTCCTGCCCATACAGATGCGTGGAGACCTTCTTGCCAGACGACTCCGTGAGGTGCTTCAGGGTCTCCTCGGCGACGGTGAGCATGCCACCGGTGCCCATCGCACCGTCGTAGAGCCGATAGGTACCCGACGGGATCGCGTCAGCAATCGGTTCAAACATCAGCCGGGTCATGAGTCGGACAGCGTCGCGCGGTGTCCAGTGCTCGCCGGCCTCTTCGTTGTTCTCCTCGTTGAAGCGGCGCACCAGCTCTTCGAAGACCGTACCCATCCCATGGTTGTCCATCCCTGCCGGGGAGAGATCCAGATCCGGCGCGAGGAACTTCTCGATCAACGCACCGAGCGCGTCAGCCTTCGTGAGCCGAGGTAGCTGGTTACGGAACTCGAAGTTGTCGATGATCTCCTGCACGTTGGGCGAGAAGCCATCAAGGTACGCCTCGAAGTTCTGCCGCAGCCGTGTGGAGTTCGAGATGTGCCGCAAATCCTGCAGCGAGAAACCAGACGTGTTGTAGAAGTCCTGCTTGGCCGCATCACGCAGCGGTGCGTCCTGGTCGGCAACCCCAGCCTCATCCAGCATCTTCTTCATCGCCACCACTGCATCGCGCGTCGGGCCGAGGACGCTGTCCAGGCGACGCAGAACCGTGAAGGGAAGGATCACGTCGCGGTACTTGCCCCGGACATAGAGGTCGCGGAGGACATCGTCAGCGATGTTCCAGATGAGCGCCACAATTCGAGAGTGGTTGATGGAGCTGTGTGGCACGGGGATCCTTCACTTGTGACTAGACAACCTGCCGAGCGGCAGTGCGACGAGACTGGCACTCGTGATGCCGCCCAACCAATGCTGAAGGTAGACGGCACCACTGTCACTATCTCAGCTCGAACGAAGTCTTGCCCGCCCGGGTCAGGCTTCCACGATGCTCATCCCGTCCGCCAGCCAAGACCAACTCACGCAGCGGACATCACCGGCGAACGATTAGAGCGTGCGCCTCGACGCCCAGTTGCTCGGCCAAGGCGTCGACGGAATCCAGGGTGAGGTTGCGTTCTCCACGCTCGATGCCAGCGAGGTACCGAGTCGAGACACCGAGCTCCTCAGCGAGGCCCTCCTGCGACAGATGGCGCGCAAGGCGCAGATCGCGCACCTGCGCTCCGAGCACCTTCTTCAGCGGTTCTGTCACACAACCAGCCTCAGATCTGGTAGTCATGACTTCCAGGAAGTTATCGCTTCCGGTAGCGGCCGAGACAGGGTCGCGCGACTCGCGCTGAGCCGCATCCGGCCTCGAAGGAGAGCGTGTCGATGTTCGAATCGCAGCAGATCCCCGACGGGAGCTCGACAGCTCTCCCCCGCGTCCTGCACACACCACGGAGCAGGGCGCTGCTCTCAGAATCGTGGGCCCAAGCAGACGAGGCGAAGCGGAGGGAGCGGGCAGGCGACGACCTCCAGCTTCCGTATGACGCCTATGCAGCCGGCGAACCCTGTCGCGCATGTGGGCGCGCCCTTCTCGGTGAGCCAGCCCTGGGTACTGATGAAGAGGCCTTGCACTGATCGACGCCGACAATGCCCAGTTCCGCGCCGAGCACGCGGGATGCAGCATGGGCGTCTGGCGTCTCAAGAACAGCAGGGTGGAGCACTGCCACCTGTGCTGCCCATTCCCGCTACTTTCGCCGGCTCAACTCGATGAGCTCCAACAGCTCCTATACCCACCCTCATTGCACATTGACCGCAGCGCCACCTGGCGAGTGGAACTGACCTGCCAGCATGTCGAGACCCTGGCCGGGCATTCCCCTCGCTACGTTGAACCAACCGTTCAATGCACCGAATGCGCCGTCATCCGCGGCGTGGTCAAAGCCGTGCCGATCGATGACCAGGCAAAGGATAGTGACGACGGCAGAGACATCGAGAGCCTCCAGCCCGGCTATCAACGACTCACAGATGAGCAATGGAGCTGGATCGAGCACATCGTTCACACAGAAGATGGCCCTCGCCGCGGGCGGCCACGCGCTGACGTCGCACGATCGTCGACGCGGCTTTCTACAACACCCGCACTGGCATCACTTGACGCAAGCTCCCGGCAGAGTTCGGGTCATGACAGACCGCCTTGCGCCGGCACCACCAATTGATCGCGAGCTCCCAATGGGACGAGATCACTCGCACACTGGCGGAACGAGACCTGCCCCAGTGAACCGCGCCGTCGTTGAGACGACCGACTTTTAAGTCAGGCTGCTTATTGAGTCAGCGCACCTGCCGAGAGATCGCGTGTCGCACTACTCGAACCCACCCCGGAACTGGCCGGCCGACGCGGCTTGCACGCTCCGCCTACGCGCCGCGAAAGGAAGACTCGACCCCTGCAGAAGCTCCACAGAGGTCGATCAAAGCCCCAGGTGAGCGAAGAAAACGCTTAGCAACTGATGGTAGATCGGAACTGGTCCGCCGAACTAGATCGGAATCTGCGAGAGTAAAAACCCTGGTCAGACGCCCCTCTTAGACATTGAAGCGGAGTTCAACCACGTCGCCGCGGTCGCGACAGGGGCATACAACCCGATGGAGCCGGCTTACGTAGAGTAGTTGCGCGGCCGCACTCGGCTCCGGCGCGGAATCGGCCTGCGACGCACTCTCAACTATTGCGCCGGCGGGCGACGAAGGCGACGCCAAGCGGCAACGAGCATGGTCAGGGCCGCGCCCGTGCCTAAATCGCCTTCGGGGAGCAGTTCCGAGGAACGCTGGTCGTGCGAGTCGAGGCCGCTGACCGGGATGCTGTAGAAGTAGCCCATTCCGAATTTCCAGTCCGCCATAGCACGACGAACGCATCGAAGAAACCATGAAGACAGTTCGTTGCGAACGACGGTGAAAGGGCGCGGGAATCAGGGTCAAGAGCCTGGCCGGGGAAGAGCTGCCAGCCTAAAGCTCGGGCAGACGATGCAGAGGGGCGTCACGAAAGGCCAGAGGACGCTCATCGTGTTCTGCGCGGCGGGCGCTTCTACGCGATAGTCCGTCAGGCCACCCCACGCAGAATCGCTTCGAACCCGCGCGGCTGGAGCACCGAAACCACCACGAAGGAGAACCGGACAGCTACGTGGAGCGCGTAGCTAGCCCCTATCCTTCAAAGCATCACGTGCTTCCTCGAAGTCCTCAGCGAGCGTCTTCGATCGCTTCATCAGCTTGAGCTGCCCCTTCGAATCACGGTCTGTCCAGTAACCACCCTCCAGGCGCTTCGCCGGCGAGCCTGTCACAGCAAGCACCGCTGACCCGTGGTGGATTGGGCTTCGCCCACGGATTTCGAGGCGCGGTTCATTTGTATAGACGTAGTGGAGTAGCCAAGACCCGTCCTCCTTGACCACGCGGGCAAGCGACGACTTCGACTTGGATTCATCCGAGATGAGCGTGACAGACGCGGCGGAGCTTGTCTGCCGAATAACCATGTAGACGGTCTTCGCAGGCGGCGACGAGCTTGTCGCGGGATTGATCCAGAACGACTCGAGGGTCGCTTCCCAGGTGCCGCTCAAGTTGCGACTCACTCCCGGGAACATTTGGGCGAGCTTCGACTTCCAGATCCATTGGTCCCACATCATGACCAAGACCGTGCACACGAAAACAGCGATCGAGAAGAAGCTGAACAGGCTAATATTCGGCGCACCAGTGGTAATCCACGATCCGACGACGAAAACCAAGGAGACGATTGCCACGAGCACTCGAATAAGGGTCCCGTTGATCATTCGAACTCCATATAATCCCAGGCGTCGCTCGCGAACTTATGAACCTGCGCTCTAGTCCACTTCTGAGCAGGGTGAAACAGGAACTTCGCACCATTCGCTTCCACCCATCGATCATTATCAGGCTCACGTCCCATGGTGGAGTTGAAGATCTTCGCCAGGCATCCGCGCATCGTTCCGCGCCAAGTGTCTCGCGAGAAGTACTCTTCGGGGCAGTTGTAGATAAGGCACTCGAGAAGGTATGACGGAACTTCCTCGGTCAGGCCCTTCGCGACGAGCTCGTTCTCCAGCCGCTTGAGGATGCGCACAGTCTTCTTGTAGAAACCATTCGTGCGCACGTTCTTTTCCTTGCCGCGCTCAAGCTGGAGCTTCGGATAGTTAACGATGGACGTGCCGTCTTTTTTGAAGACCTTCGTACCTTGGCGATAGGTACCGTCTGAGAAGTAGAGCTTGTACTGGAACGAGGGCACCACGTCGGCGTTGACGCGTGCCGAACTGGCTTCAACCTCGAACGCCGTCGACCCCGCCGTGACAGCCCCGGGGAACTTCTTCTCAAGCGCTGCGGCGATCTCCGCCCTCAGTTTCTCCGGGGTCCATGGACCCGTGTAAGGACTCCCTGCAGGGTGTCCACCCTTGGCAGGATCGTACTCCTGCCAGTAGCAGACATCTGTGCACTCGATGACGATGTCGACGTCGCTGTCTGACTTCACGTTCGTGTTGTTGGCGTAGGAGCCCTTCGCGTAGACGGAGAAGTCATTGCGGTAGCCATCGAACCCCTCGTGAGCGTCGATCGCCTCTCGAATCATTCGCTCGGTGCGCTCCTGTTTGTCTTTCTCGGTCGGGCTCGAGGGTCCCGTCCACCCAGCCAATTTCTCTTCAGTAACCACGAATCTCCTTTGCCTTGTTTGTCCCATCGAGCACAAGTTCGGTCCGCACTCTCCCACCCGGCGACCGCGCCGGAGGGCGACCTATAAGCACAGCAGAGTCGCCACGACGGCTAGCCCAGAACCGCGTCCGGTCGAGCGGGACCTATTCACCGTCTTGGTCCGCAGCTTCATCGTGACTCTGGTGATACTCGTCCCGCTCGAACTCGGACTCACCATCTCAATGCTGGAGATCTTCCCCTTTCTGAAGTACCTTCCCGCTCTCACCGGCGTCCGGCTCCTCACCGGCTATCCAAGCACAGCTATCCTCGACCCGATACAAGGAGACCTAGTTGTGATGGCAACGTGGCCAGGGGCTGCCTCGGTGAGCGCATTGATCGTGTTCGAGCGGCGAGATGCCGGTAGTTGGGCGACCGTAATGTTTAAGCTAGGACCTGCAACGATCGATCCCAGTCGAGTTCCGAGTTTTGAGTCAACGCGAGCTCCGAGTCAGCCCTCTCACCGACAAATCCCCCGCTGAACGACTTTGACCACCCTCCAACATACCACCCGAGGCGGCGTCCCAGAGACGCTCCCGCACCGCAGAAAGCAGGATCGGCCCCTGCGGAAATTCCACAGAGGCCGATCAAAGCCCCAGGTCAGCGGCACAAACGCGTAGCAACTGATGGTAGATCGGAACTCGTCCGCCGAGCCTGATCGCCAGCCGCGAAGGTAAACCCCCCTGGTCAGACGGCCTTTTTAGACATTGAACCTGAATTCAACCACGTCCCCGTCCCGCATCACGTAGTCCTTGCCCTCCATGCGCACCTTGCCGGCAGCCTTGGCATCGGCCATGGACCCGGCGGCGATTAGGTCGTCGAAGCTGACGATCTCCGCCTTGATGAAACCGCGCTGGAAGTCGGTGTGGATCACGCCAGCGGCCTCGGGCGCCGTCGCGCCGACCGGGATGGTCCACGCGCGCGTCTCCTTGGGCCCCGCCGTCAGGTACGTCTGCAGGCCGAGGGTGGAGAAGCCCACGCGGGCCAGCTGGTCCAGCCCGGACTCGTCCTGCCCGGCCATCTCCAGCATCTCGGCGGCCTCCTCCTCGGAGAGCTCCACGAGGTCGGACTCGAGCTTGGCGTCCAGGAACACGGCGTCGGCGGGGGCCACCAGATCGCGCAGGTCCTGCTGCTTGGCCTCGTCCCCCAGCACACCCTCGTCGGAGTTGAACACGTAGATGAACGGCTTGGCGGTGAGCAGGCTCAGCTCGCGCAGCCGGTCCATGTCCAGCTTGTCCTTGTCCTTCGCCGCGAAGATCGTCTCGCCCCGCTCCAGCACCGCGAGCGCGGCCTGGAGCGCCTCGAGGTCGGCGGGCTCCTTCTTCTTGCCCTTGACCTCCTTCTCGACGCGCGGGATCGCCTTCTCCACGGTCTGCATGTCCGCGATGATCAGCTCGGTGTTGATGGTCTCCATGTCCGAGGCCGGGTCCACCTTGCCGTCCACGTGGATGACGTCGCCGTCGTCGAACGCGCGCACCACCTGCGCGATCGCGTGGGCCTCACGGATGTTCGCCAGGAACTGATTGCCTAGGCCCTCCCCCTCGGAGGCGCCCTTCACGATGCCGGCGATGTCCACGAAGGACACCGTGGCCGGCAGGATGCGCTCGGAGCCGAAGATCTCGGCCAGCTGGGGCAGCCGCTCGTCCGGCAGGTTCACCACGCCCACGTTCGGCTCGATCGTCGCGAACGGATAGTTCGCCGCGAGCACGGTCTGGCGCGTCAGCGCGTTGAACAGGGTCGACTTGCCCACGTTGGGCAGTCCCACGAATCCGATAGTCAAAGCCACAGTCCGGCAGTCTACCGGCGGGCTCACCGCAGCGGAGGCGTCCCGCACCGGCCCCGTTCCGTGGGCAGAACCGGCAGCCCCGCCCGCTCCGCGGGCAGAGAGCGCGCTCTCCCCTGTTCCGGGGGCAGAACCGGCAGGGTTTTCGCTTCCGGGGGCAGAAACCTTCGCTCTCCTGCCCACGGAACCCAGAGGCCCGGCGGCCACGGGGTCCGGCAGCCCCAGCCCCCGCGTGCCCACGGAACCCAGAGACCCGCACCGCCCAGCACGCATCCCCGCCCAGATGACCGATCCGTAGGGTCGACGGGCCGCCCAGACCCCGTCGAGAGTAAGCACACCTGCGTCTGCCGACCAGAGGGCGACAGCCGAGACCGCGGGGCCACCGGGTCCACCCCACGCCAAGTCCCGCGGCACCGTGCGCCTGCGCTCCAACGACTACCGGGACAAGCCGGCCGTGGACCCGCGCTACTTCACCGACCCGGAGGGCCATGACATGGCCGTCGCGGTGGCCGGCACCCGGCTGGCCCGGGAGATCGTCTCCCAGCCGGCGATGGCGGAGTGGGCCGGCCGGGAGCTCGCCTCGGGCGTGGAGGCGCAGACGGACGAGGAGATCGCCGACTACGTGCGCCGCACCCACAACACCGTGTACCACCCGGTGGGCTCGGTGCGCAGGGGCGCCGACGACGACGCCATGAGCCCCCTGGACGCCCGCCTGCGCGTCAAGGGCGTGACAGGCCTGCGCGTGGCCGACGCCTCCGTGACGCCCGAGCACGTGACCGTGAACCCCAACATCACGTGCTTCATGATCGGTGAGAAGGCAGCGCAGCTGATCCTGGCCGATCGCGCCTGACCGCCACGCAGATGCGGCGGGCCCCCGGTGGGGGCCCGCCGCATCTGCGTTCGGGGGACGGACCGCGCGCCGGTCACGCCGGCCGCGCGCGGCTCCGTCAGAGGCCGGTCACTCGCCGGTGGTCTCGGCGGTCTCGCCCTCCACGGTCTGCCCGGCCACGGGGGCGGTGCCGCCGTGGGTGACGGAGATCTTGCGGGGCTTGGCCTGCTCCGCCACCGGGATGGTGAGGGTCAGGACGCCGTCGCTGTAGTCGGCCTGGATGCGGTCGAGGGCCAGGCCCTCGCCCAGGGTGAGCTGGCGGGCGAAGGTGCCGGCGGAACGCTCACGGGTGAGCCAGCGGCGGTCCTCGCGGGCCGGGTCCTCCTTGCGCTCGGCGCGGACGGTGAGCGTGCGCTCCTCCACGTCCACGTCGATGGAGGCCGGGTCGACGCCGGGCAGCTCGACCTCGGCGCCGAAGGCGTCGCCCTCGCGGTACAGGTTCATGGGCATGGACGCGGTGCCGGTCGCGCGGGTCGTCAGACCGTTCACCAGGCGCTCCATCTCACGGAAGGGACGCTCCATCTCACGGAATGGATCGATGGGACGGGCCATGTCGGTTCACTCTCCTCGGGAGTCGGGTGGGCGCCGCTGACACCGCGGCGTCTGACCACCACAACAGCACGCCCGGCGAACCCATTCCAGAAATCTGCGTGAACTCCGCTCAACTTCCTGAGGGACGGCCCTCACGCCTCGTCACGGCCCACCCATGACATCCGTCATGGCGCATTCCTGACGTCTGCCGCTCCCGCGGGGCGCGTCCCTCGGCAAGGCTGGAGCCATGAGCAACGCACCCGCACTCGCAACCCGGGGACTCACCCGCCGCTTCGGACCGGTCCGGGCCGTGGACGGCGTGGACCTCACCGTCCCCGCCGGCGAAGTCCTCGCCCTCCTCGGGCCCAACGGCGCCGGCAAGACCACGCTGCTGGACATGGCCCTGGGCTTCAGCCCGCCCTCGGACGGCACGGTCCGCGTCCTCGGCTCCGACCCCGTCGCCGCCGTCCGCCAGGGCCGGGTGGGCGCGGTGCTGCAGACGGGCGGCCTGCTGGAGGACCTGAGCGTCCGCGAGACCGTGGCCATGGTGGCCGGCTGCCACCGCCGCCACATCGGCGTGCCCGCCGCCCTGGAGCGCGCCGGCCTCACCGGGCTGGCCGGCCGCCGGGTGAAGAAGTGCTCCGGAGGCGAGCGCCAGCGGCTGCGCTTCGCCCTGGCCCTGCTCACCGACCCCGAGCTGCTGATCCTGGACGAGCCCACCGCGGGCATGGACGTCCGCGCCCGCCACGACTTCTGGGACACCATGCACGCCGAGGCGGACCGGGGCCGCACCATCGTGTTCGCCACCCACTTCCTCCCCGAGGCCGAGGACTTCGCGGACCGGATCGTCCTGATGCGCGAGGGCCGGATCCACGCGGACGGCACGCCCGCCGAGCTCGCCACCGGCGGGTCCGTCACCCTCACGGGCCGCTGGGCCGGCGGCGGAGACGATCCGGACGCGCCCGCCCGCCTCGCCACCGCCCTGAGCCTGCCGCAGGACGCCGTCCAGCTCGAACCACAGCACCTCTCCCCCGGCCGCCTGCGCGTGCGCGTCCCCGCCGGGGGCTCGGTCACCGGCGACGACGTCGCCCGCCACCTGCTGAACAAGCGCCTCGTCGAGGACCTGGCGATCACCCACGCCTCCCTCGACGACGTGTTCCTCTCCCTGACCGACGCCGGCCAGCCGACACCCTCCGAGCCGCAGGAGTCCCTCGCATGAGCACGACCACCACCGCCCCCGGCCGACTGTTCGGCTACGCACGCCGCGAGTTCGTCCGCAACGTGCGGATGATCGAGGGCTCGTTCTTCATCGTCGTCCTCCCCGTGGCGCTCTACCTCATGTTCGGCGCGCTCTCCGACTGGGGAGACCGCCCCGTCGGCCACGGGAACGTGTCCGCGTACACCATGACCGGCATGACCGTGTACGGGGCGGTCATGGCCACCACATCGATCGCCGGCTCGGCCGCCGTCGAGCGCCAGTCCGGCTGGGGCCGCCAGCTCTCCCTGACCGCGCTCACCCCGGGCGCCTACCTCGCCGGCAAGTGCCTCGTGGCCTTGGCCATCGCCGCCCTGCCCGTGCTCGCCGTGCTCACCGCGGGCGCGCTCACGGGCGCCGAGCTCGACGGCCCGCTGCGCTGGCTCACGACGGGCGCCCTCGCCCTGGTGTCCTCGCTGCCGTTCGCGCTGTTCGGCCTGGCGGCCGCCCTGCTCTTCCGTTCGGAGGCCGCCGTGTCCGCGGCGTCGGGCATCCTGGTGGTGTTCGGCTTCCTCGGGAACCTCTTCGTCCCGCTCTCGGGGATCATGCTGGACATCGGGCGCTTCACTCCGGTGTACGGGGCCGGCGCCCTCGCCCGATGGCCGCAGATGGAGGGAGAGAGGGCACAGATGGGAACGGAACCCGCCGCCGCTGCGGACCCGCTGTGGCTGCCGCTCGTGAACCTGCTGGCCTGGACGGCCGTGTTCGCGGTGGTCTGCCTGCTCGCCTCCCGCTCCCGGACGGCCCGCGCGTGACCCCCTCCGGCGGATCCCCGGCGCCGGCCCGCCCGGCGGTCGGCACGGCGGAGCACGACCCCGCCGTCCTGCCGCTGCACCTGTGGCCGTCCACGCTGGGGTTCGCCGGGGTGTGGCTCATCAGCTTCGGCTTCGTCCTCGTCGAGCTCCTCCGCCGGGCGTTCACGCCCGGGGACGGGCGGGGCGAGGCGATCCTGGGGGTGGCGGCCATCGCGGTCTTCATCCTCGTCTACCTGGCCGCGTTCGTGGTGCCGCGCCCGGTACGCGCGTGGCCGGCCTGGGCCAACGCGGTCCTCACCTGGCTCGTGCTCGCCGGGTGCGTGGCCGTGCTGACCCGGATCCTGGGTGTCCAGGCTCTGCTCTACTCCCCCTTCCTCGTGGCCACATGGCTCTTCCCCCACCGGCTCCGCGTGGGCCTGATCGGCGCCGGGGCCACGGTGGCCGCGGCGCTGGCGACCGGGCTGCTGTCCTTCCCCGGCGATCCGGCCCTGCCCGTCGTGCTGGGCAACCTCGCCGTCCTCCTGGTGGTGCTGGTGGGCATGCGCTTGGCGATCGCCCGGGACGACCGGGTCGTGGAGATGACGCATGAACTCGACCTCGCCGGCCAGCGGGAACGGCTCGGCCGGGATCTGCACGACATCCTGGGCCACTCCCTGACCACCATCAACGTCAAGACCCAGCTCGTGCACCGGCTGATCGACACGGACCCCGCCCGGGCCAAGGAGGAGGCCGCCGAGGTGATCGCCCTGTCCCGCACGGCCCTCGCCGAGGCGCGGGCCGCCGTCGCCGAGCTCGCCGCCCCGGAGCTGGGCGGGCAGCTCTCCCTCTCCACGGGGGCGCTGCGGGACGCCGGGATGGCCGTCGAGGCCCCGCCGCCCGGCGCGGTCACCGAGGTGCCCGAGCGTCGCCGCGCCCTGGCCGCCTGGATCGTGCGCGAGGCCGTGACCAATGTGCTCCGCCACGCCGGGGCCCGCCGGGTGCGCATCAGCCTGGACGCCCACCACGTGGCGGTGCTCGACGACGGCGCCGGACTGCCGGCCTCCGTCGCCGCGGGTGTGGGCCCCGGCACCCTCGCCGAGCGGGCGGCGGCGGAGGGCGCACGCCTCGAGGTGGGGCCGGGGCTGGGCGGGGCCGGCACCGGCGTGGCCGTGCACTGGGGCGGGAGCACGTTGGAGGCCGCGCGCGGGGTGCTGCCCGCCGCCGAGGGCAGGATGGACGCATGAGAGAGTCAGCCGACCCGGCCCCGTCCCCGGCGTCGCCGCCCTCAGCCGGTCACGGGCCCGGGGCTCCGCTGCGCCTGCTGCTGGCCGACGACCAGGCGCTCGTGCGCGGCGCCCTGGCCGCCCTCCTGGACACCGAGCCGGACCTGACCGTCGTCGCCCAGGCGGCCTCCGGGGACGAGGTGGCGGACGCGGTCGAGGCCCATGACGTGGATGTCGCCCTGCTGGACATCGAGATGCCCGGAGTGGACGGGTTCGAGGCCCTGCGCCGGATCCGGGACCGCGGCCTGGACTGCGCCGTGCTGATGGTGACGACCTTCGGCCGCCCCGGCTACCTGGAGCGGGCCCTGGCCGCCGGGGCCCGGGGATTCGTGGTCAAGGACACCCCGGCCGAGCAGCTCGCCGACGCCGTGCGCGCGGTGGCCCGCGGTGAGCGCGTGGTGGATCCCTCGCTCGCGGTGGACACCCTCGCGGCGGGGCCGAGCCCGCTGACCCCGCGGGAGGTCGACGTGCTGCGCGAAGCGCTCACGGGGGCCTCCGTCCGGGCGATCGCCGGGCGCCTGCACCTGTCCGCGGGCACGGTGCGCAACCATCTGAGCGCGGCGATCGGCAAGACGGCCACCAGCACGCGCGGCGAGGCCGCGGCGGTCGCCCGCGACCGCGGGTGGCTGTAGGGGAGGCTCAGCGGAGGCGCTCAGGTGAGATGCGCGAGCGCCGCACGGAACGCGGCCTCCGCCGTGTCGCCGTAGGGCACGAACAGCACCTCGTCCACGGTGCCGCCCACCTCGTCCGCCATCGCGTGGCAGGTCTCGACGGCGATCCGCGCCGCGTCTTCCATGGGCCAGCCGTAGATCCCCGCGGAGATCGCCGGGAACGCGACCGTCCGGGCGCCGAGCCCGGCCGCCACCTTCAGGGACTCGCGGTAGCACGAGGCGAGGGTGTCGGACTTGTCGATCGTCTTGGCCCACACCGGGCCCACCGTGTGGATGACCCAGCGCGCGGGCAGGCGCCCCGCCGTCGTCGCCACGGCCTGGCCGGCGGGCAGCCCCTCCGGCAGGTCGGTCTCGCGCAGGCGGCGGCACTCGGCCAGGATCTCGGGGCCGCCGCGCCGGTGGATGGCGCCGTCCACGCCTCCGCCGCCGAGCAGTGTGGAGTTGGCGGCGTTGACGACGGCGTCCGCGTGCGTGGCCGTGATGTCCCCGGGGGCGATGGTGAGCTGCATGGGTTCACGCTAGGCGCGGGTGGGCGCCGTCGGACAGGGCCGGTAGCCTCGGGCCCATGAGCACCCCGACGCCCACCGGACCGACCCCCACGCCTCCCGGCGACGAGCTGCTGCCGCTGATCAGCCTCGCGGTGGAGCACGTGTTCGACACGCTCGGCCGGCAGTCCGTGTTCGCCCCCACGATCCTCGCCGTCACCGCCGACGGCCAGCGCGGCATGTGGGAGCACCCGGACCTCGAGCCCGAGCAGGCGGCCGCCACGGTCGCGAAGATCAGCCCGCGCCCCACGCGGGCGGTGGCCGTGTTCGACGGCGAGATCGAGACGGCGGACGGACCCCGCCCGGCCGTCGCGGTGGAGGCCTTCGACGCCGCCGCCCTGGCCTCGACCCGCATGGTCTTCCCGTATCTGCCCGGCGTGGCCGCGGCGGGCCTCGCCGCCCGCGTCGACGGCGACCCGCAGGTCGTGGCCAACGGCCCCAACCCGCTCTTCGGCTGAGCCGCCCGCCACGACGACGGCGCGCCGCTGCCTACCGTGTCCGTGCGGCCTGCCAGGGTGGGGTCATGGAGATCCTCAGCCTGCTGCTCGCCCTCATCCTCGGACTCGTCCTGGGCGCCCTGGTGGGCGCGTGGCTCATGTGGCGCCGGGCGGCCGGTGGCGGTGAGGAGGCCCGCCGGGCTCAGGCCGAGCTGGCCGCGCTGCGCACCGAGCACCAGGGGGCACGAGAGGAGCTCGCGGCCGCCCGGGCGGAGCAGCGCGCGCTCACGGCCGCGCGCGCCGAGGACGCCGAGCGCCAACGCGCGGAGTCCAAGGTGATGTCCACGCTCGCGCCGCTGGGCCAGCGGCTGGCGGCGCTCCAGGAGCAGGTGAGCGTGCTGGAACGGGATCGGGCGTCCCAGTTCGGCCGGCTCGGGGAGCAGCTCCGCGCCGCCGCGGCCACGGACCGGGACCTGCTGAACCAGACCACGTCGCTCATGGCCACGCTCAAGTCCACCTCCGCGCGGGGCCACTGGGGCGAGGCGCAGCTGCGGCGGGTCGTCGAGGCGGCGGGCATGCTCCACCACGTGGACTTCACGGAGCAGGCCACGCTGTCCGGCAGGGACGGCGAGCGCCTCCGCCCGGACCTCGTGGTGTCCCTGCCCGGCGGCAAGGCCATGGCTGTGGACGCCAAGGCCCCCATCGGGGACGCGCTGGCGGCCGAGGCCCTCGCGGACGAGCCCGGCGAGGAGGCGTACGAGCGGCGTCAGGCGCTGGCCGCCCAGCACGCCGCGGCCGTGCGCCGCCACGTGGACCAGCTCTCCGCGAAGTCCTACTGGGCCGGCCTCGAGCACTCCCCCGAGCTGGTCCTGTGCTTCCTGCCCGCCGAGTCGCTCCTGGCCGCGGCCCTGGACGCAGACCCCGGGCTGCTGGACCACGCGTTCTCCCGGAACGTGGCGCTCGTCGCCCCCGTCTCCCTCCTGACCGCCCTGAAGTCCGTGGCCTACGCGTGGCGGCAGGACACCCTGGCCGAGAACGCCCACACCGTGGTGGCCAGCGCGAAGGACCTCTACGAGCGCCTCGGCACGCTCGGCACCCACCTGGACCGCATGGGCGGCTCCCTCAAGACCGCCGTGGACCGCTACAACCAGCTCGTCGGCAACGTCGAGTCGCGCGTGCTCCCCGCGGCCCGGCGCCTCCGCGACGCCGACCCGGGCCTGGCCCCCACGCCGGACATCCGCACGCTCGAGTCCGCGCCCCGGCCACTGGCCGCTCCGGAACTGGTCGCGGGTGTGGAGGAGGATGAGCTGCGCCGTCGTCGGGCGGAGTCGGCGCGGGAGGCGTGAACGGGTCCGCCCCGGGCGCCGGGGTGGGCGGGCCGTCGCACACGCGAGGATGACCCCTCGTGACCCAGATCACTTGATACGGTGAAACTCACAGAGAATTGCCAGCCCGCACGTGGGCCCTGACCTGATGAGGAGGCGCCCATGGCGTCCCGTCCACTCCCCCCGCCGCGCAATGTCAACGAGCACGTCTCGCGCTTCGACCCCCGGGCGGCCGCCCAGGAGTTCGAACACGAGCTCTCCCCGGGCATGCGTGACGAGCCGCTGCCCGGCGGCGAGAACGTCAAGCGCGTCATCGGCCTCGTGGCCGGCCCCCTGCTCGCCGTCGCCCTGTTCCTGCTGATGCCGGGCGACCTCGGCGTCTGGCCCCGCCTCGTCGCCGCCACCGCCGTGCTCATGGCCGTGTGGTGGATGACCGAGGCCCTGCCCATCCCCGCCACCGCCCTGCTGCCGCTGGTCGTCTTCCCGCTCGGCGTGCCCGCCGAGGAGTCCGACGGCGGCATCACCTTCGACGCCGTCGGCGCGAGCTACGGCAACAACATCATCTTCCTGTTCATGGGCGGCTTCATGCTCGCCCTGGCGATGCAGCGCTGGAACCTGCACCGGCGCATCGCGCTCGGCGTCCTCAAGTTCATGGGCGCCAGGACCGTGAACCTCGTCCTCGGCTTCATGATCGCCACCGGGTTCATCTCCATGTGGGTGTCCAACACCGCCACCGCCGTGATGATGCTCCCCATCGGCGTGTCCATCCTCGTGCTCGTCCAGCGCTACGGCACGGACGACGCCCTGACCGGGGACGAGGCAGCGGGCCAGGCCGACCGCCCCGCCGCGCCCGCGCCCGGCGAGGCCCCCACGCAGGCCGAGATCCGCTCCCTCACGAAGACGAACTTCGGCACCGCGCTCATGCTCGGCATCGCCTACGCCGCGTCCATCGGCTCGCTCGGCACCATCATCGGCACCCCGCCCAACACCCTGCTCGCGGGCCACATGGCCGCCGAGCACGGCGTGGAGATCGGCTTCGGCCAGTGGATGCTGGTCGGCGTGCCCATCGCCGTCGTGCTGCTCTTCGCGTGCTGGTTCCTGCTCACCCGGGTGCTGTTCCGCCCGGAGATCGACGAGGTCCCCGGCGGCCGCGACCTGATCGCCGCCGAGCTGGCCCGCCTTGGCCGCATGAGCGCCCCCGAGGCCAAGGTCCTCGCCGTCTTCGTCCTCGCCGCGCTGGCCTGGATCACCGTGCCGCTGATCTCCGAGTACGTCCTGGACCTGACGTCCCCGCTGCTCTCGGACGCGGCCATCGCCATGGTCGTCGGGCTCATCCTGTTCCTCCTGCCGGCCGGTGGCGGGGCCGGGCGCGGCGTGCGCCTGCTCGACTGGGAGGCCGCGAAGGAGCTGCCGTGGGGCGTGCTCCTGCTGTTCGGCGGCGGCCTGGCCCTGTCCGGCCAGTTCTCCAAGTCGGGCCTGTCCACGTGGCTCGGCGAGCAGGTCAAGGGCTTCGGTGACATCCCCGTGTGGGTGCTCGTGGTGATCGCCGCCGTCGGCATCCTGCTGCTGACCGAGATGACCTCGAACACGGCCACCGCGGCCACGTTCCTGCCGGTCGCCTCCGGCGTGGCCCTGGGCACCGGCGTCGCCCCGCTCATGCTGGCCGCGCCCGTCGCCCTCGCCGCGACCTGCGCGTTCATGCTGCCCGTGGCCACCCCGCCGAACGCCATCGCGTACGGCTCCGGCTACGTGACCATCGGCCAGATGGTGAAGGGCGGCGTGTTGCTGAACATCATCGCCGCTGTGCTCATCTCCCTCGCGTCGATGACCCTGCTCGTCTGGGTCTTCGGACTCTGAGTCCCTGACCACCCGCAGACCCCGGCGCACACGAGGGCCCCGCACCGTCCGGTGCGGGGCCCTCGTGCATCGGTGCGCCCCGGGGCGCGTGGCCGTCATCATCCGCCCCGGCCAGGAACGCCGAGGCCCGCAGACTCGCCGCTACGCCGGCGTCGTGACGGCGAGTCTGCGGGCCTCAGCGAGGAGACGAGGGGCGCGGTCAGGCCTCGGCGTCGCGGCGGCGTCCACCGAGGGAGCGGGACTCGTCCCCGGCCTTCTTCAGCTCCGCGCGCAGCTCCTTGGGCAGGGAGAAGATGATGTCCTCCTCGGCCGTGACCACCTCGTCCACCTGCGCGTAGCCGTAGTCCGCGAGGAGCGCGAGCACGTCCTGCACGAGCACCTCGGGCACGGACGCGCCGGAGGACAGCCCCACCGTCGCCACTCCCTCGAACCACGCCTCGTCGATCTGGCTGGCGAAGTCCACGCGCTCGGCGCGGGTGGCCCCGTACTCGAAGGCGACCTCCTTCAGGCGCACCGAATTCGAGGAGTTGGCCGATCCCACGATGATCACCAGGTCGCACTCCGGGGAGATCAGCTTGATCGCCGCCTGCCGGTTGGACGTGGCGTAGCAGATGTCGTCCGAGGGCGGGTCCTGCAGGTTCGGGAAGCGCTCGCGCAGCACCGCGACGATCTCGAGGGCCTCGTCCACGGAGAGCGTGGTCTGCGAGAGCCAGATGAGGTTGTCCGGGTCGTCCACCTGGACGGTGCGGGCCTCCGCGACGTCGTTGATCACCGTGGTGTGCTCGGGTGCCTCGCCGTACGTGCCCTCGACCTCTTCGTGGCCCTCGTGGCCGATCAGCAGGATGTGCTTGTCCTGACGGGCGAAGCGCACCGCCTCGCGGTGCACCTTCGTGACCAGCGGGCACGTGGCGTCGATGGTCTCCAGGTTCCGCTCGGCGGCCTCGGCCACCACGGCCGGGGAGACGCCGTGCGCGGAGAACACGGTGAGGGCGCCGTCCGGCACCTGGTCCAGCTCGTCCACGAACACCACGCCGCGCTCGGTCAGGGTGTCCACCACGTGGCGGTTGTGCACGATCTCCTTGCGCACGTACACGGGGGCGCCGTGGTGCTCCAGGGCCTTCTCCACGGCGACGACGGCGCGGTCCACGCCGGCGCAGTAGCCGCGCGGGGCGGCGAGCATCACGCGCTTCGGGCCGGTGACGGGCGCGGCGGCCTCCACCTCGGCGCGGGAGCGGCGCGTGCGCGGCACCTGAGGCATGCCGAGGCCGACGGCGGACGGGCGGGTGGCGGCAGCGGTGACGGACATGCCCCCCATGGTATCGGCCCGTGGCCCGGCCCCTCCGGGTGGGCGGGGCGTCCGCTCAGCGCGAAGGCGGCGACGCCGTCCGGACCGCGCCCCGCGGCCGCTCAGGGCCGTCCTGACTCACCGGCGGGGGCGACCTCGCGTGAGGGCCAGCTCGAGGAGGAACACCACCACGCCGACCCCGAGCGTGATCGAGGCCGCCGTCGTGAGGGTCGCCGCGTAGGGGGTCAGGGCCGTGTCGATCGCCGGGCGCAGGGCACGCTGGGCCTCCACCGCGAGGTGGGCGACGCCGTCGGCGACGCCGTCGGGCGCCACCACGGAGAAGGCGTCGGAGCGGGTCGCGTTGCCCAGCAGCATCCCGCCGACGAGCATCACGGCGCCCGCGAGCGCGATCGAGGGGCCCCGCCACCGCGGCCGGGCCAGCACGAGGGCCGCGAGGAGCAGCAGCCCCGCCGCCACCGCGGCCCACCTCCAGTGCGCGGAGGCGGCGGCCCACCACGCGACGGTGGAGCGGTCCACGTCCTTCAGGGAGTCGACCGTGACGGTCATGGTGAGGTCCGTGCTGTCCCTCAGCTCGGCGGCGCGGTCGTACATGGGGGCGATCACGGTGTCCGCGGCCCAGTCCCCGAAGTCCGTGCCCGTCACGGCCTCGAGGATCCCCTGGCCGGGCACGTCGAGCTCGTTGCGGCGCAGGCGCGTCTCGATGTCGCCGAGCGCCGCCGCGACGCCGGACTGCGCCACCGGGCCGAAGGGGACGATGAAGTCCCCTCCGGGCACGAAGCCCTCGGTCCCCCGGGCGTCCTTGAGGTCCAGCAGCCATGCGCGCCGCGCCTCGTCCGCGGTGTCGGACCAGCCCTGCACCACGCTGGGATCCTGCGCCACGTTCTGCGCCACGGGCCGGATCAGGTCCTCCACGGCCTGCGTGAGCGGGTCCGGGACCTCCTCCGGCACCAAGTCCTCCACCGCCCCGGTGACGGCGCCGGGGATCGCGGCGCGCACCTGCTCGTCCGAGGCCACCTGCTCGGCGACGCCCCGGACCAGCTCGGGCCGGTGGGCGGCCTCGTCCACGAGCGCACCGGCGGTGGCGAGCACGGCGGACAGTCCGGCGAGGAGGGCCAGGAGGAGGGCGAGGAGCGAGCGCATGGGCGGGACCTTCCGGTGCGGGCGAGGACGACCGACGGCGGCGTGCGGCGGCACGGACGGGCCGGGCATTACTGTGTCCGAGGGTACTGACACACTCGGGACGTGTCCCCGGCGGGCCCGCCCGCCCGAGGCGTCCGCCGCCGTCGTCCCGCCGCGCCGGCACCCCAGCGGCCCGAGACAGGAGATCCCGTGGAACCCCAGCGCACCGAGACCGACCCCGCCCCGACCGCAGCGTCCGGCGCGCCCGGCCCGGTGGACGTGCCCGCGCTCGCCTCGGAGACCTCCGCCGAGCGGCCCTGGCCGCTGCGCCGTCTCTCGGAGAACCTGAAGATCCACATCGAGCGGGCCCCGGCCACGTGGATCGAGGGCCAGCTGATCGAGTACAAGAACAACCGCGGCAACGTGTACATGACCATGCGGGACCTCGAGGAGGAGTACTCCCTGCCGGTCACCGCGTGGCGCACGGTGGCCATGGGGTTCGAGGGCACGGTGCAGCAGGGCTCGCGCGTCGTCGCCCGGGTGAAGCCGAGCTTCTGGACGAAGGGCGGCCGGCTCTCCATGGTGGTGCAGGAGATGCGCCCGGTCGGCCTGGGAGACCTGCTGGCCCGCGTGGAGCTGCTGCGCCGACGCCTGGGCGAGGAGGGCCTGCTGGACGCCTCCCGCAAGCGGGCCCTCCCCCTGCTGCCCGGCGTCATCGGGCTCATCACCGGCCGGGACTCGGACGCGAAGAAGGACGTGCTGCGCAACACCCAGCTGCGCTGGCCCGCCGCGCGGTTCGAGGTCCGCGAGGTGGCGGTCCAGGGCCCGGAGGCGCCCCGCCAGGTGGCGGCGGCCCTGGCGGAGCTGGACGCCCGTCCGGACGTGGACGTCATCGTGATCGCCCGCGGCGGCGGCGCCCTCGAGGAGGTCATCCTGCCGTTCTCGGACGAGGCCCTCGTGCGCGCCGTCGCGGCGGCCCGCACCCCGGTGGTCTCCGCGATCGGCCATGAGGCGGACCGCCCGGTGCTGGACGACGTCGCAGACCTGCGCGCCTCCACGCCCACGGACGCCGCGAAGCGGATCGTGCCGGACGCGGCCGTGGAGTCGGCCGGCGTGGCGGACGCACGGCACCGGCTGGCCGCCGCCGTCGAGCGCCGCGTGATGCGGGAGGGCGAGGGCCTGGCGCAGCTGCGCTCCCGTCCCGTCCTCGCCGATCCCACGGTGATGGTGGACCGGCGCGAGGAGGACCTGCACACGTGGCGGGAGCGCGCCCGGCGCTCCACCGGGCACCGCCTCACGCTGGAGCGGGACGCCGTGGCGCACCTGGTGGCCCGAGTGCGCTCCCTCTCCCCGCAGCAGACCCTGGACCGCGGGTACGCCGTGGTCCAGCACGCCGGCCACCTGGTGCGCGACGCCGCACAGGTGGCCCCCGGAGACACCCTCGACGTCCTCGTGGCCGCCGGCCGCATGGCCGCCGAGGTCACGCACACCACACCGGCGGCGCCTGCCGCAGGCCCCGCCCCCACCCCCCAGGAGCAGTCATGACGGAGCAGAGCAGCACCCCCCACGCCGCCCCGGTGGAGGGCTTCGCCGGAGCGGACACCTCGGACGTGGCCGCCATGAGCTACGAGCGCGCCCGCGCCGAGCTCGTGGAGACCGTGTCCCGGCTCGAGGCCGGCGGCGCCGGGCTCGAGGAGTCCCTCGCCCTCTGGGAGCGCGGCGAGGCCCTGGCCGCGCGCTGCCAGGCCTGGCTCGACGGCGCCCGCGCGCGGCTCGACCAGGTGCGCGGCACCGCGGACGCCGCCCAGGACTGAGCCGGCCACGGACGACGGCGCCCCGCACCGGGAGGGTGCGGGGCGCCGTCGGTGTGCTCAGCGGGGCGGGCTCAGACGGACTGGCCCTCGTGCCTGCCCTCGGCGAGCTCCTCGACGAGCTTGGCGTTGAAGGCGTCCAGGTCGCCCGGGTTGCGGGAGGTGGTCAGGCCGGAGTCGACCACGACCTCCTTGTCCACCCACGTGGCGCCGGCGTTCTTCAGGTCCGTCTTGAGGGAGGCGTAGCTGGTCAGCTCGCGGCCCTCGACGACGCCGGCGTCGATCAGCGTCCAGGGCGCGTGGCAGATGGCGGCCACGGGCTTGTGCTGGGCGAAGAAGTCGCGCACGAACGCCAGCACGTCCTCGTCGCCGCGCAGGGCGTCGGCGTTCAGGGTGCCGCCGGGCATGACGAGGCCGGCGAAGTCCTCGGCCTTGGCCTCGGAGACGTGGAGGTCCACGGGGAAGGACTCGCCGTGCTCCCAGTCCTGCTTCATCGCGGTGACCGTCTCCTTCTCGAGCGAGACGAGGCTGGGGGTGCCGCCGGCGGCCAGCACTGCCTCCCACGGGGAGGTGAGCTCGACCTGCTCGACGCCCTTGGTGGCGAGGAAGGCGACCTTCTTGCCGGTGAGCGGCGCCGTGGTCTCGGTCTGCTGGGTGGTGTCCGTCATGGTCTGCATCCCTTCGTTCTGCGGTGGCGCGCCGTCGGAATGGCGCCTGGTCTACCATAGGCACGCTCCCCGGGGGTGGTGGCAAGGGGCGCCGCCCCGCGGGCGGGGATCAGCCGACCGCGGGCGGTGTCAGCCTGCGGCGAGGCGGCGGCGCTGCTCCTCGACGTCGAAGTCAGCCTCGGGCCAGGTCAGCTCGAGGCCCTGGAGCGTCTCGATGAGCAGCTCCTGCACCGCGAGGCGGGCGTACCACTTGCGGTCCGCCGGCACCACGAACCACGGGGCCGTCTCGGTGTCCGTCCGCTCCATCGCGATGCGGTAGGCGTCCATGTAGGCGTCCCAGTGCGCGCGCTCGTCGACGTCCCCGGGGTTGAACTTCCAGTGCTTCTCGGGCTCGTCCAGGCGCGCCTCGAGCCGCTCGCGCTGCTCCTCCTTCGAGATGTGCAGCATCACCTTGACGATCCGCGTGCCGCCGGCCGTGATCTCCTCCTCGAACGCGCGGATGAGCCCGTAGCGCTCCTCCACCGTGGCCAGGGGTGAGAGTCCGCGGACGCGGTGGACCAGCACGTCCTCGTAGTGGGAGCGGTCGAAGACCGCGAGGAAGCCCGGCTCGGGCAGGTGCGGGCGGATGCGCCACAGGAAGTCGTGCGCGCGCTCCTCCTGCGTGGGCGCCTTGAAGGCCGCGACGTCCACGCCCTGCGGGTCCATCGCGCCCACGACGTGCCGCATGATGCCGCCCTTGCCCGCGGTGTCCATGGCCTGCACCACGAGCAGCACGGACGGCGCCGGCCCCGCCGCGTCCGCGCGCGTGGACTGCGCGAAGAGGAGCTCCTGGAGCCGGGTCAGCTCCTCGGAGCGGGTGGCCAGCGCCGCCTTGCCGTCCGCCTTGTCCCCGTCGAATCCGGGCGTGGCGTGGGGGTCGACGTCGGCCAGGGGCGGCACCGCCCCGTCCGCGGCGCGGGCGCGCAGGGCACGCCGCAGCGGCTCGGCGAAGGGGCTCAGGATGGTGTGATCAGGCATGGCTCTCCCTCCACTCCTCGAGGAAGTCCTCCAGGCGGTCCAGGGCCACCTCCAGGTCCTCCACGCTCGGGAGCGTGACGAGCCGGAAGTGGTCGGTGTGCGGGTAGTTGAAGGCGCCGCCGTGGGAGACGAGGATCTTCTTCGCCCGCAGCAGCTCGATGACGAACCTCTCGTCGTCGTCGATCCGGTAGACCTCCGGGTCCAGGCGCGGGAACAGGTAGAGCGCGCCGTGTGCGGGCTGCACCGAGACGCCGGGGATCTCGTTGAGCCGCTTCTGCGCGAGGTTGCGCTGCTCCAGCAGGCGGCCGCCGGGCAGCACGAGGTCGTTGATGGACTGGTAGCCGCCGAGCGCCACCTGGATGGCGTGCTGCGCCGGCACGTTGGCGCACATGCGCATGTTCGCCAGGAGCGTCAGGCCCTCGAGGAAGTCGCGGGCTCGGTGCTTGGGCCCGGAGACGGCCACCCAGCCGGAGCGGAACCCGGCCACGCGGTACGCCTTGGACAGGCCGGAGAAGGTGAGGGTGAGGACGTCGTCGGAGAGGCCGGCCGCGTTGATGTGGCGGGCGCCGTCATAGGTGATCTTCTCGTAGATCTCGTCCGCCATGAGCACGAGGTGGTGGCGGCGGGCCACGTCGATCAGCCCGTTCAGTACAGCGCGGGAGTAGACCGCGCCCGTCGGGTTGTTGGGGTTGATGACCACGATGCCCTTGGTGCGCTCGGTGATGAGCGACTCGATGTGCTCCAGGTCCGGCTCCCAGCCCTGCTCCTCGATGCAGCGGTAGTGCACCGCGCGGCCGCCGGCCAGGGTCGTCGCCCCCGTCCACAGCGGGTAGTCGGGCGAGGGGATGAGGATCTCGTCGCCGTCGTCCACGAGGGCCTGGAGGACCATGGAGATCATCTCGGACACGCCGTTGCCGATGTAGACGTCCTCGACGCCGATGTCCCGGATGCCGCGGGACTCGTAGTACTGGGACACCGCGGTGCGCGCCGAGTAGACGCCCTTGGAGTCGGAGTAGCCCTGCGCGTGCGGCAGGTGCTGGTACATGCCCTGCAGGATCGTGTCCGGGGCCTCGAAGCCGAACGGCGCCGGATTGCCGATGTTCAGCTTCATGATCCGGTGCCCGGCGGCCTCCATGCGCTGCGCCTCCTCCAGGATGGGGCCGCGCACGTCGTAGCGGACGTTGAGCAGCTTGGAGGACTGACGGATCTGTCGCGGGTCGCCGGAGGAAGCCATGCGCTCCATGATGGCACTCGGCCGACCAGGCCGGAACACCGTGTCAGAACCAGGAGCCCCGCGGGACGAACCAGTCCTCGGGCGCCTCCTCGAGCCCTCGTGTCACGAGCCAGTACTGCGCGGCGTCCTCCGGGCTCAGCGCGTCGTCCCCGGTGGTGAGGCGGGCCAGCTGGCGCAGCCCCTCCTCGTCGAGGCCGTCCATGACCTCGCGGATCGCGGCCTCGGCGTCGTCGTCGAGCGCGTCCGGATCTCCCAGCACCGCGATGCTGCCCTCCGGGAGGACCCGTTCCCCGTCCCCCAGGGGCACGAGCGCGCTCGCCTCGATCTCCGGGTCGAAGCGGTAGGCCAGGCCGACCTGGGCCTCGTCCTGCACGACGGCGGGGATCGCCTCCTGCGCGGGCGGCAGCCACTCCCCGATCCGGCAGCCGGCGAGGCGGTCGAGCCGCTCGCGCAGCAGGACCGCGGCGACGCCGGGCTCGGCGCCGCCCAGCACCGCAGGGGCGGCGGCGCGCAGCTCTTCACAGCGGCCGTTGAGGTCGTCCAGGGAGTCGAGCTCGAGCCGCGTCGCGGTGGTGGCCGTGACCACGGCGGCCAGGCGCAGCGGCTCGCGGGAGGCGGAGAGCACGTGGGGGCTCGCCACCCCCGGGAAGGCCGAGGCCGCTGCCGCGGTGGAGGAGCCGCTGGCCGGCGTGACGCCGGAGGACACGGCGCCGCCGGCGGCCAGCAGCTCCTCCACGATGCCTCGCGTCGCGGCCGCGTCCGGGGCCGACTCCCCGCGCGGCAGGGGCGTGGGCGAGGCCGCGGCCGCGGGGTCGGCGGGCACGCGGGGCGGGGCCGCCGGGTCGAGCGGGGGCAGGCTCGTGGACGCCGCGCCCGCCGCCGTGGGGGCCGTCGTCGGGCGCGGACTCGGCTCGGGCACCGAGGGCAGCAGGGAGGCGGGGTCCTCCGTCAGGACGAGGGTGAGCGTGTCCACGACGGCCACGGTGCGGCCGCCCGCGGCGTCCCAGGGCTGGGCCGGGACGGGCGCACCCTCGGGCTGGGGGGCGACGGCGTGGCCGCGGCGGCGCAGGTTGCGCTCCACGACGGCGGCCACGGCCGCCTGGAGCGGGGCGTTCGAGTGGGTCACCGTGACGGGCGCCCCCGTGGGGCCGGACGACGGCTCCGGAGGGCCGGCGGGCGAGCACGCACCGAGGGCCACGGCCAGGCCGAGAGCGACGGCGGGGACGAGCGAGCGGCGCGCCGGGCGGCGGTCCTTCACGCGGCGGCCGTTCACGCGGCGTCCCCGACGGAGCGCTGCGCGGCGAGCTCCAGGGCGCGGGCCACCCACGTGGCGGTGCGGACCTCGTCGAGCGCGGTCAGGTCGAACCAGCGGGCGTCGGTGGAGGATCCCCCCACCTCGGGCCGGAGGACTCCGCCCGTGAGGCGCGCGGTGTAGAGGATCTGCACGGTGAGGAGAGGGACGCCCTCGCCCCGCAGGCGTCGTTCGGCGGGGATGAGGCCCGTGGTGACCCCCAGCAGGCCCGTGAGCTCGCTCGTGTGGCCGGTCTCCTCCCACACCTCGCGGCGGCAGGCCTCCTCGGGGCTCTCCCCCGGCTCCAGCCCGCCGCCGGGCAGCGTCCAGACCACCTCGCCGGGGCCCTCCCACGAGGAGAGCAGGATCCGGCCCTCGGACACGATCAGGGCGTAGGCGCCCGCGCGCGTCTGGAACGGCCCGGGCTCGGGCGCGGCGGCGGCGGGGGCGGCGGGGCGGGTGGTCACGGGCGGGCTCCTGCCGGACGGGGATGGGGGTGGGGCGGACCGGCGGGCCCAGTCTACGAGCACCGCCCGCCGCGAACAGGGGCTCGGCCCGCACTCACCCTGGCTAGGGTGGGTGGACCACCCGCCGCCCGAGGAAGGAGTCCGCCCATGGCCCCCGCGGCTCCCGCCCCCGAGGACCCGGCCGCCGCCGGCGACGACGCCCTCGGCCGCCTCACCACGCTGCTCGCCCGGGCCCAGGCCGCACCCGGCGGCCTCAACCTGACCGGCACCGACGACCCGGCCGGCGTCACCGGCCCGCAGGGCGCCGCGCTCGACGCGCACGGGTGGTCCGACCTCGCCCTCGAGGCCGCCCTCCGGGAGGAGCCGGCCGACGTCGTCCGGTGCGCGGAGTCCGGTCTCCTCGCCCCCGGCGGGGATCAGCCCGGCACGCGCCTGACCCTGCTGCGCCAGCTCGCGCTCGCCGCCGATCAGGCCGACGACGAGGACGCCCTCGCCCGGCGCGTGGAGGAGCGGGCCGACGTGCTGCGGGCCCTCGGGCGGCCACATCAGGCGGCCCTGGAGACGCAGCTCGGCGCGGCCCTCGTGCGCGAGCCGGACGGGTTCGAGGCCGCGGTGCTGGCCGGCGTCGTGGAGGACGAGCGGCGGCGCCGCGCGCAGGGATCCGGCGGCGACCCGGCGGACACCGTGCTCCCGGAGGCACTCCTCGGCCTGGCCGTCCAGCGCATCCACGAGTCCGACCTGGACGGGGCGCTGGTGCACCTGCGCGAGGCGATCGCGCTGCTGCGCGAGCTGCGGGCCGCCGGCGCGGTGCTCCCCTCCGGCACGTGGGCCAGCGCCCACCTCGTGCTCGCCCGCCTCCACCTGTGGCGGGGCGAGCACGCGGAGGCGGAGGTGGAGGCCCTGACCGTCCTCTCCCTTCCAGCGGCCCGCGCCGTCCGGGCCTCCGCGCTGCTGGTGCGCGCCATCGCCGCCCATGAGCAGGGACGGCCCGACGACGCCCTGCGGTTCGCGCTCGACGCGACCGCGGGCATGGGCGAGGCCGGGCTCCGGCGCGGGGCCGCCTCGGCCGCTGCGCTCGTGGCCCGGGCGGCCGACGACGGCGACCGGCAGGAGGCCGCCGTCCTCGCGTGGCGGCTGGCCGCCGTCCACGCCGAGAAGGCGGAAGCCCCGGAGGCGGCCGTCCTGACCTACTGGTGGGCCCACCAGCTGGTGCTGGCCGGCAGGCCGCAGGAGGCCGAGCCCGTGCTCGAGGGGCTCGTGCGCCGCGCCGCCGCGGGCGGGCAGGCCGTGGAGCAGGCCCGCGCGCTCGTGGACCTCGGCCACGCCCTCCACGACCAGGACCGCTCCGTCGAGGCGCTGCCGCTGTGGCGCGAGGCCGCGGACCTGTTCGAGGCCCACGGGCAGGCCGAGGACGCCGCGCGCGTGCTGCTGGCCGCCGGAGCCCTCGTGAACCGCGAGCGCGACGCGGCCTCCCGCCCGCTCGCCCTCGACCTCTTCGAGCGCGCGGCGACGGCAGCCCGCCGCGCCGCGGACGAGGCCGGCGAGGAGGACGACGGCGACGTGCTGCCCGCTGCGCTCCACGCGCTGGGGTACCTGCTGTGCGAGTCCGGCCGCCCGGAGGGGCTGGCCCTGCTGGACGAGGCGATCTCGCTCGCGGAGCAGGCCCCGGCGCCGTGGCAGGCCGCCGACTTCCTGGACACGCGGGCCCGCGCCCTGTGGGCCCTGGAGAACGGGCCGGAGGCCGTGTCCACCGCGCTGACCTCCGCCGACCGCTTCACGGCCGCGGGAGACCCGAACGGCGCCGCGCAGGCCGAGCTGTTCGCCGCGTACGTGGTGGCCGAGGACGGGCGCCCCGAGCAGGCCGCCACCCTGTTCCGGCTGGTCGGGGACTCCACCGGATCGGACCTCGTGCGACTCGGCGCGCTGACGGGGCTGCACCAGTGCCTCGACGCGCTGGGCGACCACGCGGGCGCGGCCCGCGTGCGCGACGACCTCGAGAGCGTCCGCGCGCGGCTCGGGGTCAGCGGAGACTGACCGGGGTCAACGGGGGCTGTCCGGGGGCACCGCGGGCCGACCAGGGCCCTCACCGGCCGTGCAGCACCTCCGCCGCCGCCGCCCGCCGTGCCTCGCGTGCCGCCGGGGGTGCCTCGGGCTGGGCCGCGAGCGCGAGCAGGGTGGCGGCCGTCCGCGCCGCGAGGGCCTCCGGGTCCGCGCTCGTCCCCGCCCGGCGGGTGAAGCGTGCGATCACGCCGTCGAGGGCGGTCCCGCCCGCGCCGAGGTCGGCGCGCGCGGCACGCAGGTGGCCGATCAGGGCGGCCCAGTCGTCCACGCGGTGGCCGGGTCCGAGGGTGTCGGCGTCCAGGAGTCCCGTCACGCGCGTGCCGGCGGGGCCCACGTGGAGGTTGCCGGGGTGAAGGTCTCCGTGCACGGGGACCACGGGCCCCGGATCGGCGGAGTCCAGCAGCGTCCGGGCGGCGCCCGCGGCGCGCCCCGTCTGCGCGCCCGTCGCCGGGTCCAGCACGGCGGCGGCCCACGTCGCGTGGTCGAGCAGCTCGCGCCATGCCCCGGTGCCCGCGGCCGCGGCGTCGGGCGCGGGGACCCGGCCGGCCGTGCCGGAGGCGCCGACGTCGTCGGGGTCCTCGGCGGCCAGGGCGGCGGGGAGGCGGTCCAGCACGTCCTCGACCGCCCGGGGATCCAGGGCGTCCGCCCGCGGGCCGGTGAGGAGTCCGCGCCACGGGACGCCGGGGACCCGGCCGAGCGCGAGGACGCCGAGGTGGGGCGGGGCCACGAGCGGTGGGACCGGGACGCCGGCCTCCAGGGCCGCGCGCAGGCGGCGGTGCAGCGGGTGGACGGCCTCCGGTGGGAGCACCTTGAGGAACACGGTGCGGTCCGGGCGGGCCTCGTCCTCCCGGGGCTCCCATGCGGTGGCGAGGACGGCCCGCTCTCCGGGCCGGTAGGCCACCTGCTCGAGGGAGCGCAGCACGCCCAGTCCGCCGAGCCATCCGCCCACGTGCTCGCGGTCGACGGCGAGGGGCAGGCCCGGCAGGGCGGGGTCGTGGGGCAGCCAGCACCACGCCGTCCCGTCGGGGAGGTGCCCGGAGAGTGGACCGTCGGCGGGATCATCGTCGGCCACGGGATCGTCGTTCGCGGGATCGTCGTCGGCCACGGAGATGACGGCGGGGTGTTCAGCCGCGGCGGCGGGCGGGCCGTCGAGCACGAGGGTGCGGGCGATCGCCTCGCCGGCACCCACCGCCCCGGCCACCACCACGAGGTCGATCTCATGGGCGACCCGCCGGCCGAGCCTCAGGTGCAGGCGGGGCGGAGCGGCGCGCAGCAGGCGCAGCCCCGACGCCTCGAGGGCGGCCAGGACTGCGAGAGGGACCGCCGTCATGCGTGGGGCCGGAGAGGGCTCAGGAGGCGCGGCGGCGGGCCAGGACGTTGTCCAGGTCCAGTGCGGCGATGTCCCGCTCGGCGGTGGGGCTGATGTCCTCCGCGCGGGCGGTCTCGGGGCTCAGGGAGTCCTTGATGCGCCCGGAGGTCGCGGGCACCGGCGCGGCCTCGAGCGGCGCCGGCGCGGGGCGCTCCATCTCCGGTGCGTCCAGGTAGGTGGGGCGCGGCACGGCGGGGATGACCACGGAGCCGTGGCCGGACGGGACGGCGGGCGCGGCGCTCCGCGGCGCCTCCGGCACCGCGCGGGCCTCAGCTTCCCGGCCGTCGACGACGCCGGCCGTCCCGGTCTCCTCCGCGGCCGGTGCGGCGGCGGGGGCGCCGAAGGCGAGGACGGTCTCGAGCGTGCGGCGGTCGCGCGCGGGATCGGCGTGCGGAGCCGTGGCGTCCGCGTCCTCGGCCGGTGCGGCGCCGGTGAGGGCGTCGTCGGCGGGGGCGGCGGGACGATCCGCGGCGCGATCGCGCAGGGCGAGGGCCCGGAGGCCGCCCAGCGAGGCCGCGGCGATCAGCAGGGACCACCCGGCGGCGGCCGCGCTGGAGGCCCCGAAGAGCGCGCCCATGCCGGTGACGAGGAAGACCACGAGGGCGAGGGCTCCCACCAGGGCGACGGCGGCACGGTCCCGGCGCACGTGGAGGCGCGAGAGCTCGGGCGAGACCTCGGCGAGGCGGGCGGCGGAGACCTGCGCGGCCGCGCGGCGGGCGGCGGAGAGACGCCGGGCCAGGGCACGGGCCGCCGGAGAGCTCTGCACACGGGTCGTCATGAAGGTCCTCCAGCGGTTCGGGCGGGCGGCGGCGGCGCGGGCTCGGCGGCGGTGCACGAGCCGCCCCACCCCGACCGCCACGAGGACCAGCATGACCACGGAGGCGCTGACCTTGAGGCCCGCGAACACGCCGAGGGCGGAGTCGAGCTCCGCCACCAGGGTGTTCCACTCGTCCATGCGGGCCAGCCTACCGGCCGGCAGGGGCACGCCGCGCGTCGAGCCAGCGCGCGAGGAGGCCCTGCGGCACCTCGTCCACGGTGACCGCGAAGCTGCGGTGGTCGCGCCAGTCGCCGTCCACGTGCAGGTAGCTCCGGCGCAGGCCCTCCTCCCGCAGTCCGAGCTTCTCCACCACGCGCAGGCTCGCCGCGTTCTCGGGACGGATGTTGACCTCCACGCGGTGCAGCCCGAGGGTGAAGAAGGCCCAGTCCGCGGCCATCGCCACGGCGGTCGGCGTGAGCCCCCGGCCCGCGTGGCGCTGGTCGATCCAGTAGCCGATCGCGCCCGAGAGCACGGAGCCGTACTGCACCCCGCTGAGGCTCAGCAGCCCGATCAGGCGGTCCCGCCCCGGGGCGTCGTCGTCGAGGGCCACGCCCCACGTGAAGGAGGTGCCCGCGCGGGCATGGCGGCCGTGCCAGCGGACCATCTGCCCGAACGTGGCCGGGCCGGCGCCGGGCTCGGGGCTCGTGGCGTCCCACGGCGTCAGCCACTGCTCGTTGGCGGTCCGCTGCTCCCGCCACGCCCGCTCGTCGCGCCGACGCAGCGGGCGCAGGGTGAGGGAGTCGTGGCGCAGCGCCACGGGCCAGGACGAGCTCGACATGCCCTCGATCCTAGGACGTGGGCCGGAGTCCCAGGGCGCGGGCACAATGGCTCCATGGCCTCCCCCGACGCACCCCTGCCCTCCCCCGCGTCGACGCTCGACGAGTCCGGCGCGACGGCCCTGGCGAAGGCCGCCCTGCGCGCCCGCGTGCGCGCCGCACGCCGGGCCCTGGATCCGGCGCGCCGCGCCGCCGAGGCCGAGGCGGCGGCCGCGCACCTGTGGGAGTGGCTCGGTCCGCGCGTCGCGGCGACGCGCGGGCGGGGCGCCACGCCCGTCGTCGCCACGGTGCTGCCGATGCCCACGGAGCCGGACACCGGCCCGCTGCGCGAGCGCCTCCACGCCGCCGGGGCGCGCATCCTGGTGCCCGTGATCGAGCCGGGGCGGCGGCTGAGCTGGGCCGCGTGGCACCCCGGGGTGGGCATGGCCCGGGCGACGGCGGCCCCGATCGACGAGCCGATCGGGCCGCGACTCCGCGCGGACGCCCTCGCCGACGCCACGGCGGTGGTGCTGCCGGGGCTCGCGGTGGGCGAGGACGGCATGCGCCTGGGCCAGGGCGGCGGGTACTACGACCGCTTCCTCGCGGATCTGCCTGCCGCCGTGCCCACCGTGGCCCTGCTGTTCGCCCACGAGGTGCTCCCGGCCACAGAGGTGCCCGCCGAGCCCACGGACCGGCCCGTGGACGGGGTGGTCACGGCGGCCGGGCTGCGGTGGCTCGGACCGGCGGGTCCGCGGGGCGCGGCGGAGTAGCATCGCAGGGCCCGGACCATCCGCCCCGCGCCACGGCGCGCCCGACCCGAGGGGACCCATGCCCACGTACGCCTACCGCTGCAAGGACTGCGGCCACGCCTTCGACGCCGTCCAGTCCTTCACGGACGACGCCCTCACCGAGTGCCCCGAGTGCGGCGGCACCCTGCGCAAGCAGTACGGCTCCGTGGGCGTGAGCTTCAAGGGGTCCGGCTTCTACCGCACCGACTCGCGCGGCGGATCGGCCGGCGTCCCGGCGAGCGGCTCCGAGGGGTCGACGGGCGGCACGGCCTCCTCCGGCACGTCCGGCTCCGGCGCGGGCGACGGCGGCTCGTCCTCCGGCACCCCGACCTCGGCGTCCAAGGCCGACTGACCTCCGCCGCCCCCGTGGTCCCTGACCCCGGGGGCGGGGGCGTCGTCAGCCCCAGTGCGGCGGGCGCTGCGCGAGCAGCCAGCGATCGTGCTCGTCCATCGCCGCCACGGGCTGCCCCGCGGGCGCCTGACCGGCGGCACCGGGGCGGGGCGAGGAGCGGGGCGCGCGGGCACCGGCCCCGTCGAGCCCCGCGACGCGCGGCTCCGGGCCGTCGGCGGCCGTCGGCCCCGTGCCCGGGGCGTCCGCGCGCCGGGACCGGCCGCGCCGAGGACCGCTCCCCCGCGCCGCACGCCCGTGGGCTGGGGGCCCCGGCTCAGCGCTCATCGGCGTCGGTCTCGTCCTCCGACTCCTCCACCGGCTCGTCCAGGCCGAGCCGCTCGGCCAGCCGGTCCGCGAGGGACTCGGGATCGGCGAACACGTCGATCGCCCAGAGGGTGTCCGTGTCCCAGCCGCGCGCCTCGAGCTGCTCCGGCAGGCGCCGCGAGCGCTCGCGCACGGTCATCGAGCGGTACGTCAGGCCGCCGTCGCTCACGAGGGCCAGCGGCCGCACGGCCCCGCCCCGCCCGGCGGC
The DNA here is from genome assembly GCF_044872765.1 of Micrococcus antarcticus. Taxonomy (NCBI): domain Bacteria; kingdom Bacillati; phylum Actinomycetota; class Actinomycetes; order Micrococcales; family Micrococcaceae; genus Micrococcus; species Micrococcus antarcticus. The sequence goes on from NZ_CP085253.1 coordinate 1,040,982, forward strand.
CGCGAGGTCCATGACTCCGCCGAGCCGCGGGCGCACCTGCGCGCCGTGCTCCGCGAGGCGGTCGCACAGGTCCGCCATGAGCGGATCGTCCACCTGGCCGCCCGTGGGCTCCTCCCCCGAGCCGAGGTAGGCCTCCAGCAGCGTGAGGAACCAGCGGGCGCCGCCGTCCAGCCGCTCCGCCTCGAGGTCCGAGGCGCGCACCGCGGAGACCAGGTGCAGGCGCCGGCGCGCCCGGCTCACCGCGATCGCCATCATGCGCTCGCCGTCCGGCTCCGAGACGGCCCCGAAGTGGTGCACCACGCGGCCGTGGGGGGTGCGGCCGTAGCCCGGGGTGAGGATCACGGCGTCGCGCACCACGGAGGCGGCCCGCGTGACCGGGACGATCACGAAGGGCTCGCGGGTCGACTCGTCCTCGCCCCGCCCGCGGGCCAGGAAGTCCCGCGCCCACGGCGCGCGCGCGGCGGTGGCCTGCACGGCGGCGGCCACGCGGCGGGCGTGCTGCTCGGACACGGTGACCACGGCGAGCGACTCGTCGGCGTGGTCCCGGATGTGCTCGAACACGCGCTGCACGGTGCGGGCCACCTCGGCGTCGGTGGACTCCACCACGTCTCCGCCCGTCATGGGGATGCCGGTGCCCTCGGCCACGTACTCGGCGGTCACGGTGCGGCCGTGCCCCGTCAGCTCGCCGGCCGTGGGCACGGCCTCGAGCTCGCCGTCGTAGGCCAGCGTGGAGATCAGGCGGACGAGGCGCCGCTCCATCCCGCGGTGCACCGTGCGCAGCGGCAGCACGGGCAGCACCTCGGCGAGCGCCTCGTGCGCGGAGCGCAGCGGACGCAGCGGGCCGGCGGTGGCCGTGGGGTCCACGGACACCTGGAAGGACTGCGGCCGGCCGATCACGGGGTCGCCGAACGAGACCACCTGGGGGGCGCGCACGAGCGCGCCCATCACGGTGGCCAGCGCGGTGGCGTCCGCGTCCAGCAGCACCACGACGTCGGCGGACCAGTCCGCGGGGAACTCCGCGAGCGCCATGGGCGAGGTGGTCATGATCGGCACGAGGGGCTGCAGGACCTCCGGTGTGAGCGTGGCGAGCGACTCCACGCTCGGGCGGCCCTGCTTGAGGAGGTTCCGCAGCACGGCGGCGTCAGCACGGTAGGTGCCCAGCGCGGCGCGCCAGCGCTCGGACAGCGCGGCGGAGAGCCGCTCGGCGCCGGAGGCCAGCAGGTCCCGGTCCGCCGCGCGGAAGCCGCGCTCGACCTCGGTCAGGTCGGTGCCGCTCATCATGGCCAGGAAGTCGTCGCCGGAGATCATCGCCTCGAGCGCGGACTGCCACCAGGCCAGCTCGAGCTCGGCGTTGAGCCGTTCGGGCGGCACCTCCCGATCGTGGAGGTCTGCGAGGAGCTCGGTGAGGCCGTGGTCGCGCAGCTGGTCGAGCACGAGCGTGCGCTCGGGCAGGGAGGAGAGGGTCTCGCGGTCGGCCACGAGGCCGTCCACCGCGGCGGCGAGGTCGTCGGCGTCCCGCTCCACGAGCGCGGTCTCGGCGGTGGCCTCCGGCGCCAGCACGGCCGTGAGCCGCTCGAGGCGGTCCTCGACGCCGGCCACGGCGCCCAGTCCGCGGGCGGCCTGGTCCGGGACCATCGGCACGGAGCCGGGCTCGGCGGCGTGGCGGCGCCAGTCCTCGACGACGGTCTCCGCCTCCAGCAGCGCCGCGTGCAGGTCGTGCGGCTGGACGCCGGGACGCACCACGTCCTTGGCCTGGCGGCGCACGCGGGAGCGGGCGACGGAGGACATCTCCACCATGTTCTGGCGACGCCACCCGCTGGAGGCGGTGGCCGCCACGAGCTGAGAGAGGTCCTGCGCGAACACCTCGGGGGTGAAGGTCTCGAGGCAGCGGGCGACCCGCTCGTACAGGTCCACCTGCTCACGCCAGCCGGCCACGGTGCGCGCGGGGCGCAGCCCGGCCTGCGCCGCGGCGGTGTCCACCGCGCGACGCGTGGTGTGGAGCGTGGCCGCGAGCTCCTGCACGAGCTCGGCGGCGGATTCGGTCTCCTGCACGTTGCGCACGCGCGCACCGAACCAGCGGCTCTGCGTGGCCTGGGGCGAGAACGCGCCCAGCTCGCCGGCCCGCTCGAGCTGCTCGGCCACGGCGTGGCGGTTCACGGTGGAGTCCAGCACGGAGCGCTTCAGGCGCACGGTGGTGGCGGGCGGGGTCTCGAGGCCGGTCAGGGCCGCGAGCGCCTGCATGGCCTGGAACGGCGAGCAGCCCCACCGGGGGCGCACGTGGTGCAGCGAGCCCACGTGCTCGCGCAGGCGACGGCGACGCTCGACGAGCTCGGCGTCGGCGCGGCGGCGGTCCGGCTGCTCGGCGCGTTCCGTCCGCAGCACGGCGGCCACGAGCTGACGCCGCAGCCACTCCGGGTCCGCGTTGGCGGGCACGTCGAGGGCCGCGGCCCGCAGGCCGGCCTCCTCGAGGCGGTCGTGCACGTCGGCCAGGGCCGCGGAGCGCTCAGCCACCACCAGCACGCGCCGGCCCTCCCAGGCCAGGCGGGCGGCCAGCGCGACGGCGGTCTGCGTCTGGCCCGTGCCGGGCGCGGCGTGCACCACGAGCGAGCGGCCCGCGGAGGCTTGGTCCAGCACCGCCTGCTGGGAGGGGTCGAGGTCGAGCACGAGCCGCTCGTCCTGCGGCGCGCGGTCGTCCCCGTCCGGCCCGTCCACGGGCCCGAGGTCGGCGGGACGGGGCACCATGCCGGTGCCGGCGTCGTAGAGGACCTGGACCACGGGCAGGTGCTCGAGGGAGTCCGGCAGGCTCGCCGTCTCCCCGAGGTCCGCGAACGTGGAGAGCAGCATGCGCTCCGAGACCTGCAGGCCGTCCAGGGACCCGGCCTGCTCCCGCAGCAGCGCCAGGGCGGGGCCCGGCTCCATGCGCGCGGTGGCGTAGGCGGCGTGCTGGTACGCCTCCGGGTCCAGGCGGATCCCGTGGTGCCGGCGGAGGTTGCGGACCAGGGCGGGGTTGAGCCGCGCCGGCTCGGTGATCTGCACCTCGAGCTCGTCCCGGTCCTGCGCGCCGCGGCGCACGGTGAGCGCCACGCGGGCCAGCAGGACGGGGGCGGAGCGGCGCTCCCGGCGGCCGTCCTCCTGCGCTGTCCACGTGGCCACGCCCACGGCGAGGGCCGCGACGTCGATGCCGCGCTCCTCCGAGAGCTCGCGCACCTTGGCGCGCAGGCCGAGGGAGACCTGGTGGGCGGACTCGAGCACGGGGCCGGCCGGCAGCAGCGTGGACAGGCGCGTGCGGCGCCCCAGCAGCAGCTGCGAGACGCCGGAGGAGTTGGCGTCCGTCACGTCGATGCTGTTGGCCGCCGAGGGCGCGAAGCGCAGCATCGTGTCGTTCTCCGCCCCCGAGCCGAGCGAGGCCACCCACGTGGCCGGGTCGGGACGGGCGGCGCCCTCGTCGGGGCGGGCGGCCGCGCGGGCGCGGGCCAGGCGGGGGAACTCCTGCTCGGTCACTTCGGTGCGGTCCTTCCTCTGCCCGCCCCGGGCGGGCGGGATTCGAGCCTGATGCCGCCCCGGATCGGGGCGGCCCTCACGCGGCGCGCGGGGCGCCGCTCACTCCCACTCGATGGTGCCCGGGGGCTTGGACGTGACGTCCAGGACCACGCGGTTGATGCCGTCCACCTCGTTGGTGATGCGATTGGAGATCCGGGAGAGCACGTCCTCCGGGATGCGGGCCCAGTCCGCCGTCATGGCGTCCTCGGAGGTGACGGGGCGCAGGACCACGGGGTGGCCGTAGGTGCGGCCGTCGCCCTGCACGCCCACGGAGCGCACGTCCGCGAGCAGCACCACGGGGCACTGCCAGATCTGCCGGTCCAGGCCGGCCGCGGTCAGCTCGGCGCGCACGATGGCGTCCGCGCGGCGCAGCAGGTCCAGGCGCTCCTGCGTGACCTCGCCGATGATGCGGATGCCCAGGCCGGGGCCGGGGAACGGCTGGCGGTGCACGATCCCCTCGGGCAGGCCGAGCTCGGCGCCCACGGCGCGTACCTCGTCCTTGAACAGCTCGCGCAGCGGCTCGCACAGCTCGAACTCGATGTCCTCCGGCAGGCCGCCCACGTTGTGGTGGGACTTGATGTTGGCGGCGCCGTCGCCGCCGCCGGACTCCACGACGTCCGGGTAGAGCGTGCCCTGCACGAGGAAGCGGACCTCGGGGGCGTTCGGGTCGTGCGCGGACTCGAGCACGATGTCCGCCTGGGCCTTCTCGAACGTGCGGATGAAGCGCTCGCCGATGGTCTTGCGCTTCTGCTCGGGGTCGGTCACGCCGGCCAGCGCGGCCAGGAAGTCCTCGCGGGCGTCCACCATGACGAGCTTCGCGCCGCCGTGGGCCTCGCCGAAGGCCTTCTCGATCTCGGCGGACTCGCCCTCGCGCATGAGGCCGTGGTCCACGTACACGCAGGTCAGGCGGTCGCCGATGGCGCGCTGCACGAGAGCCGCGGCCACGGCGGAGTCCACGCCTCCGGAGAGGCCGCAGATCGCGCGGGCGTCGCCGATCTGCTCGCGGATGCGCTCGACCTGCTCCTCGATCACGTTGCTGGCCGTCCAGTCGGAGGCGAGCCCGGCGCCGTCGTGCAGGAAGTGCTCGAGCACCTCCTGGCCGCGGGAGGAGTGGCCCACCTCGGGGTGCCACTGCACGCCGTAGATGCGGCGCTCGCGGTCCTCGAACGCGGCCACGGGGGCGCCGACGGTGGTGGCGGTGACCGCGAAGCCCTCGGGCGCCGCCGTCACGGCGTCCCCGTGGGACATCCACACGACCTGCTCCTCGTCCTGGCCCGCGAAGAGCACCGACTCGGGATCCACCTCGGTGAGGCGCGTGGAGCCGTACTCGCGGGTCCCGGTGCGGGCGACCTCGCCGCCGAGCGCGTGGGCGATGGACTGGAAGCCGTAGCAGAGGCCCAGCACGGGCACGCCGGCCTCGAGCAGCGCGGGATCGAGCCGGGGGGCGCCGGGCTCGTACACGGACGAGGGGCCGCCCGAGAGGATCAGCGCCGCGGGCTCACGGGCGAGCACCTCGGCGGCGGGCGTGGACGCCGGCACCACCTCGGAGTACACGTTGGCCTCACGCACGCGACGGGCGATGAGCTGGGCGTACTGCGCACCGAAGTCCATCACCAGGACGGTGGGCATCACGTCGCTCAGCGGGGCGGGCTTCTCGGGGGTGGGGGGGGTCTGCGTCACCCGACCAAGGATAGTCCAGGCGTCCCGGGGCGCCGCGCCCGCGCCTCAGTAGCGGCGGGCGGCGGACGGGTACCGGTGGACCTCGTCGCGCACCACGCGGGTCATGCGCTTCTCCACGATGAAGGAGAGGAAGGGCACGACGCCACCGCCCGCCATCGCCAGCAGGCGCACCGGCTCCCAGCGCATGAGGGACCACAGGCGGAAGCACGCGAGGAGGTAGACCACGTACATCCAGCCGTGGGCGATGAGGATGAGGAGGGAGAGGTTCACTCCCCCGGTCACCGAGTCCTCCGGATGCAGGCCCAGCACGTTGGGCTCGCCGTCCACCGTGGTGCCGCCCGCGAACAGCTCCTGGTGGAGGCCGTACTTGAACACCATCTCCGCCACGAGCAGCAGGAGCATGACGCCCGTGATCCACGCGCACACCACGTAGAACCGGGTGGCCGAGCGGATCTGCTGCTGCGTGCCGGCGAACCGGCGGCTCTCCCGGCCCGGGCGCGGCGGCGGCTCGGGGAGGTCGGCCTCGGTGATGTCCTCGGGGTCCGGCAGGCTCGTCGGGTCCACCGCGGCGTGCGCGTCCGGTCGGGACTGGGGGTCGGGATGGCTCATCGTGTCTGCTCCTTCGGGGGACCCGCGGGTCCGTCGTCATGCGGGGTGCGCGCGGCCTGCGCCGCGAGCGCCCGCTCCTTGGCCTCGCGCGTGGCGGCCCGGCGCCGGGCGAGCTCCTCGGCCCGCCACTGGGCGGCCCACTCCTCGTCCAGGCGGGCCTCCTCCAGCTCGCGCTCGTGGTCGTCGCGCACGAACCGCCACCACAGGAAGAGGGCGAAGCCCGCGAAGAGGATCCACTCGATCGCGTAGAACACGTTCAGCCAGACGACCTGCGTCTCCTCCGGCTGCGGCGGCACCCACACGGGCTCGAGGCCTCCCGGGGCGGCCCCCGCCGAGACGTCCGCGCCCACCGCGTCCGTCACCGCGAACGCGGCCACGTAGGCGGCGTAGGAGGGCTCGTCCCAGACGTTGACCAGCTGGCCGGGGGCGAGCGTGGTGTACACGGGGCGCCCGGAGGTCTCCGCGGGCTCCGTGGAACGGGGCAGGGGGCCGTCCGGGGGCAGGAGGCGCCCGGTCAGGGTCACCTCGCCCGTGGGCGCCGGGTCCACGAGGGCGGCGTCCTCCGACCAGCCCCGCACGACGGGGACGACCTCGCCGTCCGGGGCGCCGGCCACCCGGAAGGCCGTCACGGTCCAGAAGCCCTGCCGCCCCTCGTGCAGGCGCCGGGCGATGAGTGCGTCCGTGCCCGGGATGAACGCCCCGGACGCGGTGACGACCTGATCCGCCTGCGAGGCCAGGAGCGGCTCGGAGGGGCGGACGTGGTCCGTGAACGGGACGGCGTTCTCCGTCTGCGTGCGGGGCGGCGGGGCCGCCGTCTCCGCAGACTGGAACTGCCAGCGTGAGAGGGCCACGAACAGGCCGGCCGCCACGAGGGCCAGCACGAGCGTGGCCAGCCACACGGGCTTCAGGGCGGTACGGAGCACCCGAGATCACTTCTTCCGGAACGGGACGGGAGGGCCGCAGCGACGGCGGGCCGAGGGGCGGTCGGCCGGGGCAGGCGGTGGCCCGCCCCGGCGCCGGTGGTCACATCACGTGCGTGGGCGCGACGATGACCTCCACCTTCTGGAAGTCCTTGAGCTCGGTGTAGCCCGTGGTCGCCATGGCGCGCTTGAGCGCGCCCATGAGGTTGGAGGTGCCGTCCGTCTGGTGGCCGGGGCCCCACAGGAGCTCCTGGAGCGGTGCGACGGTGCCGACGTGCGTGCGGTGGCCGCGCGGCAGGTCCGGGTGGGCGGCCTCGAGGCCCCAGTGCCAGCCGGCTCCGGGCGCCTCGGCGGCGCGGGCGAGCGCGGTGCCGAGCATGACGGCGTCGGCGCCCATCGCGAGGGCCTTGACGATCTGGCCGGACGTGCCCAGGCCGCCGTCGGCGATCACCTGCACGTAGCGGCCGCCGGACTCGTCCATGTAGTCGCGCCGGGCCTCGGCGATGTCCGAGATGGCCGTGGCCATGGGGACGCGGATGCCGAGGGCGCGGCGCGTCGTCGTCGAGGCGCCGCCGCCGAAGCCCACGAGCACGCCGGCCGCGCCGGTGCGCATGAGGTGCAGCGCCGGGGTGTAGCCCGCGGCGCCGCCCACGATCACGGGGACGTCGAGCTCGTAGATGAACTGCTTGAGGTCCAGCGGCTCGTGCGTGGAGGACACGTGCTCGGCGGAGACGGTGGTGCCGCGGATGACGAAGAGGTCCACGCCCGCGGCGAGCACGGTCTTGTAGAACTGCTGCGTGTTCTGCGGAGTGAGGGAGCCGGCCACCACGACGCCGGCCTCGCGGATCTGCGCGAGGCGCGCCGTGATCAGCTCGGCCTGGATCGGCGCGTCGTAGATCTCCTGGAGGCGGCGGGTGACCTCGGGGCTGCCGGGGGCCGCCTCGAGCGCGGCGATCTCCTCCAGCAGCGGCGCGGGATCCTCGTGCCGGGTCCACAGGCCCTCGAGGTTCAGCACGCCGAGGCCGCCCAGGCGGCCCAGCGCGATGGCCGTGTCCGGGCTCATCACGGAGTCCATGGGGGCGCCGATCACGGGCATGTCGAACGTGTAGGCGTCGATCCGCCAGGACAGGTTCACATCCCCCGGGTCCCGGGTCCGGCGGGCCGGCACCACGGAGACGTCGTCGAGGGAGAAGGCGCGGCGGCCGCGCTTTCCACGGCCGATCTCAATCTGATTCGTCACCTCCCCAGCATATCCCAGGGATCCTGGGCGCCACCGGGGAGGGCGCCGGGCTCAGCGGGAGCTGTAGTTCGGCGCCTCCACGGTCATCATGATGTCGTGCGGATGGGACTCCTTGAGGCCCGCGGAGGTGATGCGCACGAAGCGTCCGTTCTCCTTGAGGTCCGCGATGGTGGGCGCGCCCGTGTAGAACATGGTCTGGCGCAGGCCGCCCACGAGCTGGTGCACCACGTTGGCGACGTGGCCGCGGTAGGGCACCTGGCCCTCGATGCCCTCGGGGATCAGCTTGTCCTCGGCCGGCACGTCCGCCTGGAAGTAACGGTCCTTGGAGTAGGAGCGCTTGCCGTTGCGGGTCTGCATGGCGCCCAGGGAGCCCATGCCGCGGTAGGCCTTGAACTGCTTGCCCTGGTAGAACACCAGGTCGCCCGGGGACTCGGCGGTGCCGGCCAGCAGGGAGCCGAGCATCACGGAGTCGGCGCCGGCCACGAGCGCCTTGCCGATGTCGCCGGAGTGCTGCAGGCCGCCGTCGGCGATCAGCGGCACGCCCGCGGGGCGCGTGGCCTTGGCCGCCTCGTAGATCGCGGTGATCTGGGGGACACCGACGCCGGCCACCACGCGCGTGGTGCAGATGGAGCCCGGGCCGACGCCGACCTTCACGGCGTCCGCGCCGGCGTCGACGATCGCCTTGGCGCCCGCGTACGTGGCGGCCTGGCCGCCGATGATGTCCACGTGCGCCGCGGCCTTCTCCTTCTTCAGGCGGGCGATCATGTCCAGCACGCCGTGGGTGTGGCCGTTGGCGGTGTCCACCACGAGGGCGTCCACGCCCGCCTCGACGAGCGCCATGGCCCGCTCCCAGCCGTCGCCGAAGAAGCCGACGGCACCGCCCACGCGCAGGCGGCCCTCCTCGTCCTTCGCGGCGTCCGGGTACTTCTCCGCCTTGTCGAAGTCCTTGACGGTGATCAGGCCCTGCAGCCGGTTCTGATCGTCCACGAGGGGGAGCTTCTCGATGCGGTGGCGGGAGAAGAGCGCGACCGTCTCCTCGCGGGAGATGCCCACGGGGCCCGTGATGAGCGGCATCGGCGTCATGGCCGAGCGCACCGTGCGGGTGGCGAAGTCCTCGTGGTCCACGAAGCGGACGTCGCGGTTGGTGATGATGCCGACCAGCACGCCGTCCGTGTCCACCACGGGCAGGCCGGAGACGCGGTACTGCGCGCACAGCTCGTCGAGCTCCTCGAGGGTGGCGTCCGGGCCGACGGTGACGGGGTCCGTGATCATGCCGGACTCGGAGCGCTTCACCGTGTCCACGTGCGAGGCCTGGTCCTCGATGGAGAGGTTGCGGTGGATGATGCCCATGCCGCCCTGGCGCGCCATCGCGATGGCCAGCGGCGCCTCGGTCACGGTGTCCATGGCGGCCGAGATGACGGGGATGTTCAGGCGGATCCGCTTGGTCACCTGCGTCCCGGTGTCCGCGTCCGCCGGGATGACGTCCGTGTGGCTGGGCAGGAGGAGGACGTCGTCGTACGTCAGGCCGAAGAATCCGAACGGATCGGCGGCGGAGTGGACGGGGTCCGAGGACGGGCCGGTGCTGGTGGTGGTCACGAAGGGGCCTTTCGAGACGGGGGTTTCCGCGATTCTATGCCCACGGGGTGGTGCGCCGGGGATGGGTGCGTCGGCGGTCACAGGGTCGGGCGGGTCCGGGTGGAGGACCGGAGACGGAGGTCGGCATGGGAGCTCCCCGATGATGTGACGGTCGGGGCGGTCCCGTGAGGTCCGCCATGATTCGCGCACGGGCTGCCGGCGAGACCGGCGTCACGCCCGAGTCACAGAACGCAACCCGTTTCGTCGTCGTGCTAGGCACCCTCCTAGCCTCTCCCGGTGAGCACAGCACAGACCTCCCCCGCACCGGCCGCGCGACGCCGGCTCCCCGCCTGGATGACCAACTTCGGCTGGCAGATCGTGGCCGCCCTCGTCCTCGGCCTCGTCCTCGGCCTCCTCGCCCGCGGCATGGGCCACACCGAGGAGAATCCGACCTGGCTCGGAGAGATGCTCGACCTGATCGGCGGCATCTACGTGACCCTCCTGAAGGCCGCGGTCGTCCCGCTGGTCTTCTTCGCCGTCGTCGCCTCCATCGCCAACCTCGCCCAGGTGACCAACGCGGCCCGCCTGGCCGCGAAGACCCTGCTGTGGTTCGCGATCACGAGCCTCATCGCCGTGCTGGTGGGCCTCGCCGTGGGCGTGATGCTGCAGCCCGGCGTCGGCACCGGGCAGACCGCCCCGGACTCATACAACGCCCGCGACGTGGGCTGGCTCGACTTCGTGACCTCCATGGTCCCGGTCAACTTCCTCGGCCTCACCGTGAAGGCGTCCACCAGCGACGCCGGCGCCGTCGTCGCCTCCCCCACCTTCAACGTGCTCCAGGTGCTTGTCATCTCGATCGCGGTGGGCGTCGCCGCCCTCAAGGTGGGCGAGAAGGCCGAGCCGTTCCTCGCGTTCTCCCGCTCGATGCTGGCCATCATCCAGAAGGTCCTGTGGTGGATCATCCGCCTCGCACCGATCGGCACCATCGGCCTGCTGGGCACCGCCGTGGCCTCCTACGGCTGGTCCACCATGGGCACGCTCGTGAAGTTCGTGATCGCCATCTACATCGGCCTCGCCCTCATCATGCTCGTGGTCTACCCGCTGCTGGCCCGAGCGCACGGCCTCTCCGTGCGGCAGTTCTTCTCCGGCGTGTGGCCGGCGTTCCAGCTGGGCTTCGTCTCCCGCTCCTCGCTGGGCACCCTGCCCGTGACCCAGCGCGTGGCCGAGCGGAACTTCGGCGTGCCCACCGGCTACGCCTCCTTCGCCGTCCCGCTGGGCGCCACCACCAAGATGGACGGCTGCGCCGCCATCTACCCCGCCATCGCGGCCGTGTTCGTGGCGCAGTTCTACGGCATCGACCTGAGCCTCGGCCAGTACGCGCTGATCGTGCTCGTCTCCGTGCTGGGCTCGGCGGCCACGGCCGGCACCACCGGCGCCACCGTGATGCTCACGCTCACCCTCTCCACCGCGGGCCTGCCCCTCGAGGGCATGGCGCTGCTGCTCGCCGTCGACCCGATCGTGGACATGGGGCGCACCGCCCTGAACGTCTCCGGCCAGGCGCTCATCCCGGCCCTCGTGGCCAAGCAGGAGGGCATCCTGGACCAGGCCCGCTACGACGCCGAGCGCGGCGACGTGATGGCCGACGACGACGCCGAGATCGTCGAAGCCCGGGCGCAGGACCGCGCCGACACGCAGGCGCAGATGGTCGGGGTCGACACGCGTCCCTGACGCGGCCCCTCGCTCGACGCGCTGATCAGGGGAGGAGGGGCCATGGCCCCTCCTCCCCTGGCCTGTCCCCACGTCGGCGACTCCCTCGGCGCGCCGCCCGGTGGTCCCGAGCCCTCTCCCCCGCGACCCCCCCCCTGGCGCAGGACCTCATCACGCGGCGGTCCGTCACGGCGCCGGGTCCGACGTCCCGGACCGCCATCGATCCCGTTGCGTCAAGGACGCGGCCGCGGAGCGCCCCGGTGCGCCAACGGAAGCGGGCACAGGTGCGGAGGCGCGAAACGGCCCGTCATCTGCGCGCGCAGATGACGGGCCGTCGTCGTGAGGGAGCCGGCCCTGCCGGCGTCGTCACTCAGCTCAGTGCTGGTGGCCGTGCTCGTCCTCGTCCTCGGGCTTGTCCGCCACGAGGGTCTCGGTGGTGAGCACGAGCGCCGCGATGGACGCCGCGTTGGCCAGCGCGGAGCGGGTGACCTTCACGGGGTCGATCACGCCGTCGGCGAGGAGGTCGCCGTACACGCCCGTCTTCGCGTTGTAGCCGTGGTTCGGCTCCAGCTCGGCGACCTTGGAGACGACGACGTAGCCGTCCTCGCCCGCGTTCTGGGCGATCCAGCGCAGCGGCTGCTTGAGCGCCTTGCGCACGATCTCCACGCCCGCGGCGGCGTCCCCGGTGAGGGCCTGCACGTCGGCGTCCTCGTCCAGGACGGAGAGGGCGTTGATGAGGGCGGTGCCGCCGCCGGCGACGATGCCCTCCTCGAGCGCGGCACGCGTGGAGGACACGGCGTCCTCGATGCGGTGCTTGCGCTCCTTGAGCTCCACCTCGGTGGCGGCGCCCACGCGGATCACGCCGATGCCACCGGCGAGCTTGGCGAGGCGCTCCTGCAGCTTCTCGCGGTCCCAGTCGGAGTCGGTCGCGGCGACCTCGGCCTTGATCTGGGAGACGCGGGCGTCCACGTCGGCCTTCTCACCGCCGCCGTCCACGATCGTGGAGTTGTCCTTGGACACGGTGATGCGGCGGGCGGTGCCGAGCACGTCGAGGTCGGCCTGCTCGAGCTTCATGCCGAGGTCCGGGGAGACCACCTGGGCGCCGGTGAGGATCGCGATGTCCTGCATCATGGCCTTGCGGCGGTCGCCGAAGCCCGGGGCCTTCACGGCCACGACGTTCAGGGTGCCGCGGATCTTGTTGACCACGAGGGTGGACAGGGCCTCGCCCTCGACGTCCTCCGCGATCACGAACAGCGGGCGGTTGGACTGCAGGACCTTCTCCAGCAGGGGCAGCAGCTCCTGCACGTTGGAGATCTTGCCGGAGTTGATGAGGATGTACGGGTCCTCGAGCACGGCCTCCTGACGCTCGGCGTCGGTGACCATGTACGGGGACAGGTAGCCCTTGTCGAACTGCATGCCCTCGGTGACGTCCAGCTCCGTCGAGGTGGTGGAGGACTCCTCGATGGTGATGACGCCGTCGGTGCCCACGGTGTCGAAGGCGCGGGCCAGCAGCTCGCCGACCTCGTCCGACTGCGCGGAGATGGCGGCCACGTGGGCCACGTTCTTGCCCTCGACCGGGCGGGCGTTCTCCAGCAGGCGCTTCTCGACGGCGGACACGGCCGCCTCGATGCCCTTCTTGACGTCGTTCGGCGCGGCGCCGGCGGCGACCTGGCGCATGCCCTCGTTCACGAGGGCCTGGGCCAGCACGGTGGCGGTGGTGGTGCCGTCGCCCGCGATGTCGTTGGTCTTGGTGGCGACCTCCTTGGCGAGCTGGGCGCCCATGTTCTCGTAGGGGTCGTCCAGCTCGATCTCACGGGCGATCGTGACGCCGTCGTTGGTGATGGTGGGGGCACCCCACGCCTTGTCGAGCACCACATTGCGGCCCTTGGGGCCGAGCGTCACCTTGACGGTGTCGGCGAGCTTGTCGATGCCGGCCTGGAGGGCGCGGCGTGCGTCGTCGTTGAATGCCAGCTGCTTGGCCATGACGGACGCTCCTTTCGGTTCAGGAAGTCTTCGGGGAGTGCGGGACGCGTCGGGCCCGGGGCGGCGCACCGGTGGGGTGCGCTCCGCTCACCGGGCCCGACGCGCGGGGGTCACTTGGTGACGATGGCCAGCACGTCGCGGGCGGAGAGGACGAGGTACTCCTCGCCGCCGACCTTGACCTCGGTGCCGCCGTACTTGGAGTACAGGACGACGTCGCCCTCGGCGACGTCCACCGGCACGCGGCTGCCGTTCTCGGCGACGCGGCCCGGGCCCACGGCCACGACCTGGCCCTCCTGGGGCTTCTCCTTGGCGGTGTCCGGGATGACGAGGCCGGAGGCGGTGGTCTGCTCGGCCTCCAGCGGGCGGACGACGATGCGGTCCTCGAGGGGCTTGATGGCAACGGACATGCTGCACACTCCTTCTTGTTCGACGTGCGGGCCGGCGACAGGGCCGCCGAGTCTGCGTTGACGTGGTCTCAGGGGGTGCCACGGGCGTGGAGACCCTCCGTCGTCGCGGTGCCGCAGGGCCCATCCTCGGGCGTTGGCACCCGGTACCCCCGAGTGCCAGTGTCGACTCTACTCCGGGCCTTGGCACTCCTTCAACACGAGTGCCAGCCGCGTCCGGCGGCGGGGTCCGCTCGCCGACTCGCCGCGCGGCTCGAGTCGTCAGCGCCCACTCCTGGCCCCTTGCCGTATGGACCCGGTTCCAGGGTGGTCACAACACGCCGTCTGCAAGAAGTTCAGGCGGCGTGTTGCGACCATCCTGCGGGGGGCGGGGCGGCGGGGACGGGGCCGGGCGGCGGGGCCGGGCGGCGGGGCCGGGGCCGGGGCGAGGCGGGGGCGGGAAACAGGGCGGGAGAGCCATAGGGGTCGTCGGGAGGGAGGCGGGGCCACCCTCCCCCGGAGCGGACACGCAACGCCCCCTGCACAGCGGCCGACGGCGGGCTGCCCCATCCCCAGATGTGCTCACCGCGAGCGTCGCACGGTCCCGCTGCGCCGAGGCTTCGGCCATGTCGCCGACGCCGCCCTCGGGCCTTCCTCCCCTGCCTCCTGCGTTCACCACAGCTGAAGCGCGGACAGCGGGGGTGCCCCCTCAACGGCTGCGACGCGCTGACCTCTCCACTCCCCTGCACGGCGTGCGGGTCCGCGCGGAGTCTCCCGGCCCGTCATGGGCGGACGTCGGCCTGGCCGAACCGGGCCACGGATGGAGCGGTGCTGTCCTCGCCGCCCTGCTGCGCCGACGCGGTGCGGCGGTGCTCTCCCACGACACCGCGGCTCATCTGCACGGCATGCCGACCCCGCACGCCGCGGCCCCCTCCAGCCTCGTCCACGTCACGCTCCCGCCGGGGCAGCGGCTGCGGCGCGAGGGCGTCGCCCCGCACCGTCGGGATCTTCCAGCGCACCACGTGGGTGCCGTCCACGGGCTGCGGGCCACCACGCCGGAGCGGACCTGGGCGGACCTGTGCACGCGCGGCGCTCCGTGGACGCCCGAGGACCTCATCGCCGCCGGCGACCACCTGCTCGCCCGGCCATGGTCGCGGCGAGGACGACGCGAGCCGGCGTCGACTCCGGAGGGGCTGGCCGCCGTCGTGGCGGCGCTGGGTGGTGTACCGGGCATCGATGCGGCGCGACGGGCGCTGGCGCAGGTGCGCGTGGGGTCGGACTCTCCCCTGGAGACGCGTGTGCGGCTCGATCTGATCGCTGCGGGGCTGGGCGAACCCATCCTGCAGTTCCGCCTCGACGCCGCCGATCCCCAGTGTCCCGAGGTGGACCTGTACTACGCCGACGGCGCCGTCGCCCTCGAGTACGACGGCGCGCATCACCTCGCGCGGGAGCAGCAGGCCCGGGACGCCCGGCGGGACCGCTGGCTCCTCGCGCGGGGGGTCGCTCCCCTGCGGGTGACGGCCGAGGATCACCGTGAGGCCTGCCGACGGCTGGTCGAGGTCATTCTCGGACGGCGGGCGGCGGGGCATCGCATCGACCCGCGCCCGGAGTCCACCTCGCAGAGTGGTCACGACGCGCCGCCTGCCGAGAGTTGAGACGGCGTGTTGTGACCACTCTGGGAGGGTGTGGGCGTCTCTGGGAGGGTGTGGGGGTCTCTGGGAGGGTGTGGGCGTCTCTCGGAGGGTGTGGGCGTCGGATGGAGGGACCGGAGACCACACGGGCGGCCGACGGCAGCTCAGCCCAGCTCAGCCCCGCCCCGCCCAGCTCCAGCCCCGCCCAGCCCCGCTCAGTAGTAGACGGCGAGCGGGCCGGCCGGCCCCTCCACCACGTGGCACGGCGTCTTGAAGATCCGCTCGAGGACCTCGGGGCGCATGATCTCGTGGGGCGAGCCCGTCTCCACCACCTGGCCGTCGCCCATGGCCACGATGTGGTCGGCGTAGTGCGCGGCGAAGTTGATGTCGTGCAGCACGATCACCACGGTGCGGCCCAGCTCGTCGGCGGCGCGGCGCAGCTGCTGCATCATCTGCACCGAGTGCTGCATGTCCAGGTTGTTCAGCGGCTCGTCGAGCAGCACGTACTCGGTGTTCTGCGCGAGCACCATGGCCACGTAGGCACGCTGACGCTGGCCGCCGGAGAGCTGGTCGAGGTAGCGGTTCTCGAACGGCCCCAGGCCCAGGAAGTCCACGGCCTCGGAGATGTGGCGCTCGTCGTCGAGGGTCAGCCGCCCGCGGGAGTACGGGTACCGTCCGAAGCCCACGAGCTGCCGCACCGTCAGGCGCGTGATGAAGTGGTTCTCCTGGCGCAGGATGGAGAGGGTCTGCGCGATCCGCCGCGAGGGGGTCGCGGTGATGTCCTGGCCGCCCACGGCGATCGTCCCGGCGTCCGCGTCCTGAAGCCGCCCGATCATCGTCAGCACGGTGGACTTGCCCGCGCCGTTGGGCCCCACGAGGGCGGTGATGCCCCCGGCGGGGATCTGCAGGTCCACCGGACCGATGCACACCTCGTCACTGTGGCGCTTGGTGACGCCCCGCAGTTCGATCACAGCCGACCCTTTCTCATCACGACGATCAAGAAGGTGATGCCGCCCACGAGCTCGATGACCACGGTGACCGCACCCCCCGCGTAGAAGACGTGCCGCAGCACGAAGTAGGCGCTCGCGAGCACGGCGTAGCCGGCCAGTGCGGCCACGGGCAGCACGAGACGGTGGTCGTACGTGTCCGTGATGGAGTACGCCAGTGTGGCCACGAGGAAGCCGAGGAACGTCATCGGCCCCACCAGGGCGGTGGTCATGGCCATGAGCACGGAGACGAGCAGCAGCGTCCCCATGAGCTCCCGGCGGTGGCTCAGCCCCAGGTTGGTGGACACGTCGGCGCCGAGGGCCACCACGTTCATTCGCCGCGAGCGCAGCCACAGCAGGAGGCACACCACGACGACGATCGGCGCGGCCACCGCCACGTACTCGGTGCGCGCGTTGGAGATGTTGCCGAACAGGCGGGCCGAGAGCACGTCGAACGAGTTGGGGTCCAGCAGGCGCTGCATGAAGGTGCTCAGCGCCGCCAGTCCCCCGCCCAGGACCACGCCCACGAGCAGCATCAGGTGCATGCTCCCGTACGGCCGGGAGAGCAGCCACGAGTACAGGGCGGTGGCCAGCACCACCATGAGCGCAGCCTGGGCCAGGAAGGGCCCGGTCCCGCTCACCACGGCGACGCCGGCAGCCCCCAGCGCGTATACGGCGGCGGTCTGCACCGCCACGTAGAGGGCCTCGAAGCCCATGATCGAGGGAGTGATGATCCGGTTGCCGGTGGCGGTGTGGAAGCTGACCGTGGCGAACGCGTGGCACAGGGCCACGAGGGCGATCACCCCGATCGCGTCCACGCGCATCCCGGCGATGAGCCAGAACGCGCGGGAGCCCGGCGTCGCCTCATTGCCCCACAGCAGGATGCCGGCCGTCGCGGCCAGCCCGACGACGGCGAGCACCGCCACGGTCACGAGGTACCGGGTGCGCTCGGTGCGGGTGACGAACGGGCCGGACGCGCGAGCGCGGTCGGCGAGGGGACCGGCGGCGGTGGAGCCGCGGCGCAGCCCCGGGACGGTGCGGGCCTCAGCCATGCTTGGCCTGCCTCAGCAGCAGGGCGAGGAACACCACGGCCCCCACGACGCCGAGGATCAGGGAGATCGGCACCTCGAAGGGCATGATCACGGTGCGCCCGATGACGTCGCACACGATGACCACCCAGATGCCCACCATGACCACCCACGGCAGGTTGGTGCGCAGGTTGTCCCCGCGCACCATGGAGACGATGTTCGGCACCACGAGCCCCAGGAAGGGAAGGGCCCCGATCACCACGGTGACCACGCCCGTGGCCACGGACACCATCGCGACGCCGGTGAAGACGACCGCCTCGTAGTTCAGCCCCACGTTCGTGGCGATGTCCTTGCCCAGCCCGGCCACGGTGAAGCGGTCAGCGATCACGAAGACCGCCACGCACACGGCCAGCACGATGAACAGCAGCTCGTAGCGGCCGCGCACCACGGAGGTGAAGGAGCCGGCGAACCACGCGCCCATCTGCTGGAGCATGTCGGTCTGCAGCGCGAGGAACGTCGAGGCCGAGCCCACGACGGCGCCCATCATGATGCCCACGATCGGCACAATCAGGGAGGAGGAGAGCCGCACGCGGCGCAGGAACAGGAAGAAGACCATGGTGCCCACGAAGGCGAACAGCACGGCGCCGACCATGCGGGTCATGATCCCGGCGCCCGGGATGAGGAGCATGGTGACCAGCAGCCCCAGCCCCGCCCACTCGGTGGTGCCGGTCGTGCTGGGCTCGACGAACCGGTTCTGCGTCATGAGCTGCATGATCAGCCCGCACATGGCCATGGCGGCGCCGGCCAGGATCAGCGCGATCGTGCGGGGCACGCGCGTGATGCCGAACATCTCCGCCCCGCCCTCCGCGCCGAGGTCGTAGACCCCCACGAAGAGGGAGAGGACGGTGAGCGCCACGGTGATCGCGGCGCCGGCGAGCAGGGGCCACGTGCGCTGCCAGCGCGAACGCTCGGGGCGCAGGACGGCGGGAGGGACCCAGCACACGCGTTCGCCCGGACCCGCCGCGAGGGGCTGGGTCCGGGCGTCGACGGTGCCGGTGGGCGACTGGGTCACCGGGCGCCCTCGAAGGCGTCCGCGAGATCCTCCATGACGGTGGTGTGGTTCTGGATGTCCTCGGCGACGTAGAAGTCGGCGGGCAGGTACACGATGTTGCCCTCCTTCACCGCGGTCACGTCCTGGAGGGCCTCGGAGCGCTCGACCAGCTCGGCGGCGGTGGCGTTCTCCTCGCCGACGGCGGCGTCGCGGTCCATGACGATCAGCCAGTCCGGGTTCGACTTCGCGATGGCCTCGACGGAGATGTCATCGCCCTGGTGGTTGTCGGTGCCCGACTGCTCGAGGGCCGGGGTCAGGTCCAGCATGTCGAAGAACGGGCCGATGGCGCGACCGGTGCTGGGCGCGACGTACGACAGCTCGCCGCCCGAGGCGATGAGGCCCATGACGGTCTGCTCGGGGTCGTAGGCGTCCTTGGCGCGCTGCGTGGCGGCGTCGAAGTCGGCGATGAGCTTCTCGGCATCGGCCTCGTGGCCGGTGGCCTCGCCCAGCAGGGTGGTCAGCTTCTTCAGGCCCTCGTCCATGGGGGTCTGCGTGACGTCGAAGTTCGTGTCCACGACGGCGGCGTCGCCGGTCAGCTCGTCGATCTCCGCCTTGCGCTCGTTGAACCGCTGGCCGTTGAAGACGACGTCCGGCTCGGCGGTGACGAACAGCTCCATGTCCGGCTCCCGGTGGTTGCCGATGTCGGCGACCGAGTCGTCCTGGAGGTAAGAGGGCCCGCCCTCGCCCTTGTACATGATCTGCTTCGGCGCGGCCGACAGCTCGACGCCCCAGTCGTCCAGGGTGCGGAAGGTGCGGTTGTCGGTGGCGATGATGGAGTCGACCTCCTCCGGCAGGGTGACCTCGGTGCCGGACATGTCGGTGACGGTGACCCCGGCCGCCACGCCGCCCGAGGCGGCCGAGGAGCCGCCGGCGGAGCTCGCGGACGCTGAGGACTCGCCGGAGGCGCTTGCGGAGGACGAGCCCGTACCGGAGGCGCTCGCGGAGGACGAGCCCGTGCCGGAGGCGCTCGCGGAGGACGAGCCCGTGGCTGCGCCGCCGGCGGAGCAGCCGACGAGGGCGAGGGCGGCGACCGAGGTCAGGGCGATCGCCGACAGGCGAGGGGCGTGGGGGGCGCGCTGCATGGTTCTCCTCCCGGGCGCCGCTCGAGGCGGGCCGAGGTCTGGGGTGTCTCGTCAGGGTCGGCAGGGCCCACCCTCAGGTGAGGCTTGCCTCAGTGGATTAAAGTACACATGAGTGCGCTAATCAACAAACCGGGGCCCCGACTCCGCGGATCCGATGTCGGACGGCGACATCGAGACCCTCAGCCCACCCCGTCCAGGGGCGTCACCTCGAGGGCCACGCGGCGTCCGCCGACGCGGGCGAGGACGAGGGTCCCGTGCGCGCCCGCCGCTGCCCCGCCGCCGGCCCGGCGGCCCTTCTTCCCCGCGCCCTTCCCCGCCCCCGCGAGAAGGCGGGCCCGCAGCTCCTCCGGGCGCACGTCCACGCCGCGCTTCTTCACGTCCAGGCGGGTGATGCCGCGCTCGCGCACCCAGCGGCGCAGCGCCTTCACGTCGAGGGGGTGGACGGCCTCCACCCGGTATCCGCGCGCCAGCGGGGAGGGCACGGGGGCCTCGGTCACGAGGTAGGCCAGGTGCGGGTCGAGCAGCCGGGCCACCGCGCCGCCCTCCTCCCATGCGGCGCCGAGGTCCGTGACGAGGCCCGCGCGGATCACGGCGCCGTCGGGCTCGTGGAGGACGCAGCCCGGCAGGGCGTCCAGTCCCGCCTCCCCCACGGACTCGAGGGCGGGCGAGCCGCCGGGACGATCGCGCAGCACGGCGACGGACGGCCGGGGTCTCCGCGTGTCGATGACGGCGGCCGCGCGGACCCCCGGCGCCGTCGTCAGCGCGTTGAACCACAGCACCACCTCGACGACGTCGCCGTCCACGGAGACCCATTCCGCCTCGGCCTCCGCGGGGACGTGCTCGTGCGGCAGCCCCGGGCCGAGCTTGGCGCCCACCGCGCGCCCCTCGGCGGCCAGCCCCAGGACGAAGGACAGCGGCGGGGAGAACGCCTCCGGGTCGAACACGCGCGCCGAGCCCGAGCTGGAGATCCGGCGTCGGGCCGGATCGAACCACAGGGCGTCCACATCGTCGGCGTGGGCGCCCGCCCACGCGAGCGCGTCCCCCTCCTCCACCCGCGCCCCGGGCGCCAGCGCGGCCATGTTGGCGGCGGCCACGGCGGCCACCACGGGATCCCGCTCCACGGCGACGACGGACAGCCCGGCGCGCGCGAGGCCGAGGGCATCGGCCCCGATCCCGCAGCCCAGGTCCGCCACCGAGCGCAGCCCGGCCGCCGTGAACCGCTCAGCGCGGCGTTCGGCCACGACCCGGCGGGTGGCCTGCTCGAGCCCGTCGCGAGTGAAGAGCATCCGATCGGCGAGGTCGCCCAGCTTGGTGCGGGCCGCCCGGCGCAGCGCGGCCTGGGTGAGCACCGCGGCCACGAGCTCGGGGGCGTGGCCGGCGGCCCGCAGCCGTGTGGTGGAGGCCAGCGGGTCGGCGACGTCCGCGTCGGTCAGCGAGTCCAACAGCTCCCGGCCGGCCCCGGTCAGTGCGGGGGCCAGGTGCGTGGCGTCCGGGGAGGAGTCCTCGGCGGAGGGGCGGGGGTCGCGGTCGTCGGCCATGGATCCAGGCTAGGGCCCGGGTCGGGCAGCGCCGCCCCGCCGGGCTCGCCCGCGCCTCTAAGATGTCTGCATGAGCCTCCCGTTCCAGCAGTCGGCGCAGTCCACCCTCGGCATCGAGTGGGAGCTCGCACTCGTGGACGCCGTCACCGGCGACCTGCGTGCCGAGGCCCCGGAGGTCATCGCGGCCGCCCGCGACGTCGCCGGCCTCGGCCCGGAGGACGAGCACCCGCACGTCACGGCGGAGATGCTGCAGAACACGGTGGAGCTGGTCACGGGCGTGCACCGGACCGCCGGTGCCGCGGCCGAGGAGCTGCGCGGGATCGCCGCCGGCATCCTCACGGCCGCCGAGGCGCGCGGCCTGCAGCTCTACTGCCAGGGCTCGCACCCCTTCGCGGAGCCCTGGCTGCAGCCGGTCACGGACAAGGACCGGTACAACCGCGTCGTGGAGATCGCCCAGTACTGGGGGCGGCAGATGCTGATCTTCGGCGTTCACGTGCACGTGGGCCTCGACGACGTCTCGAAGGCGATGCCCGTGGTCAACGGCCTCGTCAACCGCTTCCCCCACCTCCTCGCCCTCTCCACCTCCTCCCCCTTCTGGGCCGGCCACGACACCGGCTACCAGTCGCAGCGCACCCAGGTTTTCCAGCAGCTGCCGACGGCGGGCCTGCCCCACCAGTTCGAGGACTACGCGGACTTCGAGCGCTGCGTGGAGCAGATGGTCCAGGCAGGCATGGTGGCCGACGCCACGGAGTGCCGCTGGGACGTGCGCGCCGTCCCTCGTCTCGGCACGGTCGAGATGCGGGTGTGCGACGGCATGGCCACGATCGAGGAGATCGCCGCCGTCACAGCCCTGACGCAGTGCCTCGTGCACGATCTCTCGTCCCGGCTCGAGTGCGGCGCGGACGCTCCCGCGATCCTGCCGCCGTGGTATGCGGCCGAGAACAAGTGGCGGGCCGCCCGCTACGGCCTCGAGGCGCGCGTGATCCTCGACGCCGAGGGCAACGACGCTCCCGTGGCCGAGCACCTCGGCGAGGAGCTGGAGCGTCTCGCCCCCGTGGCCCGCGAGCTCGGCTGCGAAGCGGAGCTGGACCACGTGCACGCCATGATGGCCGAGAGCGGCGCGGCGCGGCAGCGGCGGATCGAGCGGGAGGCCGCGAGCGTGCCCCCGGCGGAGGGGCAGGCGCCCGACGACGCCGTGGCCCCGCTGCGCGCCGTGGTGCTCGACGCCGCCGCACGGACCCGCACGTCCCTGCGCTCCACCACCGGCTGAGGAGTTCCAGGTCAGGAGCGCGTCAGCGCTTTCGCCGGCCCCGGACCCGGGACTACGGTGGGCGGCATGCGAGCACTCACCTGGCAGGGCAAGCGAACCGTCTCCGTCGAGGACGTCCCGGATCCGCGGATCCAGGAGCCCACGGACGCCATCATCAAGGTCACCTCCACCGGCATCTGCGGATCCGACCTCCACCTCTACGAGGTCCTCGGCCCGTTCATGGACGCCGGTGACATCGTCGGCCACGAGCCCATGGGCATCGTGCAGGAGGTCGGCTCGGCCGTCACCCACATCAAGCCCGGCGACCGCGTGGTCATCCCCTTCATCATCGCCTGCGGGCACTGCTGGATGTGCGAGCGCGGGCTGCAGTCCCAGTGCGAGACCACCCAGGTCCGCTCCCAGGGCTCCGGCGCGGCCCTGCTGGGCTACTCCCGCCTCTACGGCTCCGTGCCCGGCGGCCAGGCCCAGTACCTGCGGGTCCCCCACGCCGACTACGGGCCCATCAAGGTCCCCCACACCGGCCCCGACGAGCAGTGGCTCTTCCTCTCCGACGTCGTCCCCACTGCGTGGCAGGGCGTGCAGTACGCGAACCTCTCCAAGGGCGACACCCTCGCCGTGCTCGGCCTCGGCCCGATCGGCCAGATGGCCGCGCGCATCGGCGTGCACCTCGGCTACCGCGTGATCGGCGTCGACCCCGTCGCCGAGCGTCGCCACATGGCCGCGCGTCATGGCGTCGAGGTCATGGACATGCAGGGCTGGGGCGGCCGCGAGGTCCCCGAGCTGCTGCGCGAGGCCACCGGCGGCCGCGGCCCGGACGGCGTCGTGGACGCCGTGGGCATGGAGGCCCACGGCTCCCCCGTGGCCAAGGCCGCGCACCAGGCCGTCGGGATGCTTCCCGACGCCGTGGGCCGCGCCGCCATGAACACCGCCGGCGTGGACCGCCTCAACGCCCTCCACACGGCCATCGAGGCCGTCCGCCGCGGCGGCACCGTGTCCCTGAGCGGCGTCTACGGCGGCATGCAGGACCCGATGCCCATGTTGACCATGTTCGACAAGCAGATCACCCTCACCGAGGGCCAGTGCAACGTGCGCCGCTGGATCGACGACCTGTTGCCCCTCATGGACGACCCGTCCGACCCGCTGGGCGTCCTGGACCTCACCACGCACACGGCGCCCCTCGAGGACGCCCCGCGCATGTACGAGATGTTCCAGAAGAAGGAGGACGGCTGCATCAAGGTGGTCCTGCAGCCGTGAGGATCGTCGTCCTCGGCGCGACGGGCAATGTGGGCACCGCCCTGCTCGAGCGCCTCCACCGGGCCCCGGAGGTCACCCGCGTCGTCGGTGTGAGCCGCCGGGGCCCCGACCGGGCGGGAGCCCCCTACGACGACGTCGAGTGGCACCTCCTGGACATCGCCGACCCCGCCTCCACGCCCCGGCTGGAGGCGATCCTGCGGGGCGCCGACGCCGTCGTCGACCTCGTGTGGGTGATCCGTCCCAACCGGGACCGCGCGCTCCTGCGCGCCGTGAACGTGGTGGGGAACGAGCGGGTCTTCCGGGCGGCGGCCACGGCGCGCGTCCCCCATCTGGTCTACGCGTCCTCCGTGGGCGCGTACGGACCGGGTCCGAAGCACGTCGCCGTCGACGAGTCGCACCCGACGACGGGCGTGCCGACCTCGCACTACGCCGCCCAGAAGGCGGAAGTTGAGACGATCCTCGACCGCGTGCAGGCAGAGAACCCCCGGATGCTCGTGACCCGGCTGCGGCCAGGCCTCATTTTCCAGGCCGCCGCCGGTCCGGAGATCAAGGACTACTTCCTCGGGGACCTCGTCCCCGGCCGGCTGGTCGCCCGGCTGCGGACGCCGCTGCTTCCCTTCCCGGCGGGCCTGCGCTTCCAGGCGCTCACCGCGCAGGACGTGGCGGAGGCGTACTGGCAGGTGATCGCCCACCGCGCGGGCGGTCCGTTCAACGTGGCGGCCGATCCCGTGCTCGACGCGCACACGATGGGCACGGCGCTCGAGGCAAAGCGGATCCTGGAGCTGCCGATGGGCCTGTTCCGGACCCTCGCCTCGCTCACCTACCGCGCCCGGCTGCAGCCCACGGACCCGGGATGGCTGGACATGGCCGCCGCAGTGCCCGTGATGGACACCTCCGCGCTGCGGCGGGCGACCGGCTGGCGCCCGACGACCGACGCGCGCGAGGCCGTCCGGCTCGTCCTCGACCACCTCGACGGGCGTGAAGGCCTGGGCAACGCCGCGCACCGCTCCCACTCCCCGGTGGAGTGAGGACATGACGACGACGGCGCCACCCCCCACCCGCTGATCGACCGCGCTGAGCGCGTGCCCGGCGGGGCCCAGCCCGGGGTGCGGCAGGCGGGAGCCCGCGTACGGGACGAGGGGCACGTGGTCCGCGTCGAGAGGTTCGCGGTGCCCCGCGCCGGACGTCAGCGTCGGCGGGCCTCGGGGTCCCGGTGGTCCAGGAATCGGTCCAGCAGCGTCGCGTCGATCACCTGCTGGAGCTCCTGGACGTGGGCGAGGGTGGCCGTGTAGCGCTCGTGCGCCTCATCGGCGTCCAGGCCAGGGTGGTAGGGGGCGAGGTTCTCGAGGAGACGCCACATCTCGGACTGCGCGCGCAGCGCCCCCGTGAGGATCTCCAGCTCGACCTGCGTCCACCCCGAGCCCTTCGAGCGCACGGCGTTCACGGGGTTGGCCCGGCCGCCGACGGCGGCGATCGCACCCATGGCCCGGTGCGTGACCGGCGTCGAGAATCCGAGGCGGGCGATGATGGACGTCAGCGTCCGCTGGCTCGAATCGACGTCGTCGGCGATGCCCCGCAGCACGGCCTCGTGCGGGGTGTCCTTCCAGGTGCCCGCGGCGGCGCGGAACGACGGGACGCCGGGGCGGGATCCGAGCAGGTGCTGGTTCAGGTAGTCCTCGAGCATGCCCTCGTCGAGGGAGGGCCGGGCATCGGGCGTGGAGCCGGGGGTCGCAATCATGGAGCATGTCTACGGGAGGCACCCCGACGTGCTCAAGGGATCACCGGCTGACGGTGCCCACCGGCTGCCCCGGGTCCGCGCCGAAGAACGGGTCCGAGGGGGCGATGCCGTCGCGCACCAGGCGCGCGCCCAGCGCGGCGACCATGGCCCCGACGCGGGCCCGGCCCTACGGCTCTCACCGGTCCGTCGGGGTGGGGCACCTCGTGGCCGCCGTCGCCCTGTCCGTGATGGGCGTGGTCCTCGTCGGCGACTCCATCCTGGGCCTGGTGACGGCGGAGCACCCGCCCATCGGCACGTTCGACCTGTTCGGGCACACCGTGTGGCAGGGCTGGTTCATGATGGCCGTGATGGCCCTGTCCGTGCCCGGGCCCATGATCCTCGGCCACAAGAAGCTCACGCTGGCCGAGCAGCTCCACGACCGCGTGCTGTACGCGGACGCGGACATGAACAAGGCGGACTGGCAGACGGGCGTGGCCACCATCGTCGGCGTGGCCGGCATCGGCCTGGGCTGGGGGTGGGCGGACTCCGCTGCGGCGATCTTCGTGGGCGTGAGCATCGTGCTGGACGGCTGGAAGAACCTCAAGGAGGCCGTCAAGAACCTGGCGGATCGCCGCGCCGCCACGATCGACGGCGCCCGGCCGCACCCGCTCATCGACCGTGCTGAGCGGGTCGCCTGGGCGGAGCCGTGGGTGCGCCATGCGGGCGCCCGCGTCCGAGACGAGGGCCACGTGTTCCACGTGGAGATGTTCGTGGTGCCGCACGAGGGGGCGGACGTGACGGTGGCCCGCTGCTGCGCGTTGCGGGACGCGATCGCCGCCCTGGATTGGAAGCTGCAGGACGTCGTCGTCGCCCCGGTGGACGAGCTGCCCGCCGAGGTGCACGGTGGTCGGTCCGGGGAGCATCAGACGGGTGAGGAGTAGCCCGGGGCTCAGCCTGCCAGGAACCGTCCCTCAAGGGTGGCGGAGGTGATGCGCTGGACCTCGCGCTGCTGGTCGGCGGTCCTCTGGCGCAGGGCGTGCATCTCGGCGGCGTCGACCGCCGGCAGGTGCGGCGCAAGCTGTGCGAGGACGTCCCACATCGCGAACTTGGCCTGGAGCATGCCCTGCAGCAGGTCCAGTTCGATCTGCGTCCAGCCGGAGTCGCGCGTGCGCAGCGCGTTCACGGGGTTGAGGCGTCCGCCGACCTCGGCCGCCGCGCCGGCGGCCCGGTCCACCAGCGGGGTGCGGAGGCCCAGTTCGCCGATGAGCGCCTCGAGGCGGTCCTGGTCGTCCTGGACGGCGTCGCCGAGGCGGCGCAGCGCGGCCTCCTGCGGGGTGCCGGCCCAGGTCTGCTCGGCGGCGCGGAACGCCTTCACACCGGAGCGGGAGCCGAGCAGGTGCTGATTGAGGAAGTCCTCCAGCATCTACTCGTCCACAGCGGCGGAGGTGGACTCGGAGCGGGGGTGCTCATGGCCGGTCATGGCCGGTCATGGCCGGTCATGGCCGGTCATGGGCGGTCATGGGCGGTCATGGGCCCTGTCTACGGAGCCCCTGGTCCGACTGCAAGGGCTGACCTGCCGGGCGGCACCCGCGTGCCCGCCGCGGACGAGATCTAGCTGATCCGGTGCATCCGAAGGGCGCCGCAGTCCAGGTTCGGCCAGGCGGCCACGGGAAGGCCGGCGGCCGCTCACGGGGCGAGGGCGGGCCGGGCCCCGCAATGGCTCCCAGCGGGTCGACCCACCTCCAGGAGGCACGACGGGCTTGACTTCCGCCTCGATCTTCGGCTGGGCCTCCCAACAGTGACGCAGAGCCCGCAGCATCGTGGCCGCCCCGTCAAGGAAGGGATGGTGTGACCGGCCTGCCACCGTCCGAAGACCGACTCCTGCTGACGTACTCGAGTCACTGCTGCTGCAAACAGGCCTTAGGATGTGCACGCTCCATGCCCCACGACGAAAGCATGTGCATGATGAATGTGAGTGCCCCGGTACCAACGCGCCCGCAGCTTCCACCTCTAGCGCGACACGCGCTGCTGATCATCTGGGACGGCGTGTCGTGGATCCTGGCGCTGCTGGCCTTCTTGGTGGTCCGCTACGACTTCGGGCTGTCACCCATGCAGTGGAACTGGGTGATCGCGTTCACCTTCATCGCGGTGGCGCTCCAGTGTGCCGCGGGCCTGGTCACCCAGGTCTATCTCGGACGCCACCGAGTGGGCAGCTTCTCCGACGCCGGGTGGACGGCTGTGATCGTCTGCGCCATCGCACTGAGCATCGGCCTCGCTCTGAGTGTGGCGTCCCCCGCCTTCCCCCGCGGCGTGGCGTTGACCATGCCGCCGTTGGCCCTGGTGATCATGCTGGCCGGCCGTTTCCTTGCGCGCAATGTGGCGGCGGGCCGGCCTCGGGCTGCCACGGAGGCTTCCATACCGGCGATCGTCTACGGCGCCGGCAACGCCGGTCATCAGGTCTCACAGCTGATGCGCCAAGCCGAAGAGCCTCCCTACCGCATCGTGGGGTTCCTTGATGACGACAAGGGCAAGTCCCGGCTGCGGATCCACGGCCTCGGGGTGCGCGGCAGGGGCAAGGATCTGGCCGAGGTCGCCGCTGAACTGGGCGCCGAGGCTGTGATCTATGCCATCTCCAACGCCGATGCCGACCACGTCGAGTGGGTCAGCCGCATGTGCACCGAGGAAGGGCTGGACCTCGTCGTCGTGCCGCCGCTGCGCGAGATGGTCGGCGGGAAGGTAACGCTCGGGTCCCTGCGCCATCTGAGCGTGACTGACCTGTTGGGCCGACGGCCTATTTCCACGGACATCTCCACTATCTCGGATTACGTCTCGGGCAAGGTCGTACTGGTCACCGGCGCCGGCGGTTCCATCGGCTCAGAGCTGGCCGTCCAGCTGCACCGTCTCGGTCCGGCTAAACTCCTCCTGCTGGATCGAGACGAGTCCGCCCTGCACGGCGTGCAGCTGGACATCTACGGCAACGGTCTCCTGGACACGGACGACATCATCCTCTGCGACATCCGTGACGAGCAGGCGTTGCAGGCCGTCTTCGAGCACCACCGGCCGCAGGTCGTCTTCCACGCCGCCGCGCTGAAGCACCTCCCCATGCTCGAGCGGTTCCCCCTGGAAGGATGGCGCACCAATGTCCTGGGCACGCGCAACGTCCTGCAGGCCGCCCACTCGGTCGGCGTGCAGCGCTTCGTGAACATCTCCACGGACAAGGCCGCCGCGCCGACCAGTGTCCTCGGCGCCACCAAGCGCCTGGCCGAGCGCCTGACCGCCTGGCACGCCACCACGTATGACCTGCCATACCTTTCAGTGCGCTTCGGCAACGTCCTCGGCTCCCGAGGATCGGTGCTGATCTCCTTCAGGAATCAGATAGAAAAGGGAGGCCCGGTCACCGTCACCCACCCGGACGTGACCCGCTACTTCATGACCATTCCCGAGGCCTGCGAGCTCGTGCTCCAGGCCGGCGCGATCGGCAATCCCGGCGAGGTCCTGGTGCTGGACATGGGCCAGCCCGTGAAGATCCTGGACGTGGCCAAGCGGATGATTGCCGAGTCCGGGCAGAACATCGACATCCACTTCACCGGCCTGCGTCCTGGCGAGAAGATGCATGAGGTGCTGTTCAGCAATGCCGAGGCGAAGGCAACCAGCCAGCATCCGATGATCAGCGAGGTGCAGGTCCCCGACCTCGATCCGATCGTGGTGGCAGAACTGCCCTCAGATCGAGAGTCGATCCTGGCCATGATCGACGATGAGCCGTCCGTCGGACCCGCCGACGATGCCCAGACCGCAGGACTCGACCAGTCAGGAGCACGCCCGTGACCGACCGCATCTTCCTCTCGTCCCCAGATGTCACGCAGGCCGAAGAGGACGCCCTCGTCCGAGCCTTCCGGTCGAATTGGATCGCGCCTCTGGGCCCCGAAGTGGACGCCTTCGAATCCGAGCTGGCGGACTACACCGGACGCGCCCATGCAGTCGCTCTGTCCTCGGGGACGGCGGCTCTCCACCTGGGTCTGCTCAACCTCGGGGTTGGTCCCGGCGATCTGGTGCCGACGTCATCGCTGACGTTTGCCGCGACGGCCAACGCGATCACCTACACCGGTGCGGAGCCGGTGTTCGTCGACGCTGACGAGTCCGGCAACATGAATCCCGCCCTGCTCGAGCAGGCCCTCAGCACCCTCCGCGGCGAAGGCCACGAGATCAAGGCGGTGGTCCCCGTCGACCTGCTCGGCAAGACCGCCGATCACGCCACCATCGGGCGGATCGCCACTGACCACGGCGCCGTCGTGCTGTCCGACGCCGCTGAGTCCCTCGGCGCGACCCGAGACGGGAAGCAGTCGGCTGCCTACGGGGTGGCCGCTGCGGTGTCGTTCAATGGGAACAAGATCATGACCACCTCAGGCGGCGGGGCCCTGCTCACCGACGACGAGGAGATGGCTGCACGCACCCGCTATCTCGCGACCCAGGCCCGCCAGCCGGTGGTCCACTACGAGCACACCGAGATCGGCTACAACTACCGCCTCTCCAACATCCTTGCCGCCTTGGGTCGGGCGCAGCTGAACCGGCTCGATCAGATGATCGAGCGCCGCCGGGCGCTGCGGATCCGGTACCGCGAGCTGTTCGCCGCGGTGCCCGGTGTCGACATGTTCGGCGAGCCGTCCGGCGTCGACGGCGGCCCCACGCGCGACAACTTCTGGCTCTCCTCCATCCTGGTGGACCCGGACGCGGCGGGGTTCACCGCCGAGGATCTGCGCGTCCACCTGGCCGGGCAGGACATCGAAGCCCGACCGCTGTGGAAGCCCATGCACCTCCAGCCGGTCTTCGCTGAGCGCCGCGCATTCACGGACGGCACCGGCGAGCGGTTGTTCACCACCGGGCTGTCGCTTCCCAGCGGTTCGGTGCTCGACGAATCCAGCATCAGTCGTGTCGTGGAGTCGATCACCTCGTTCCTGGAGAGCCGAGCATGAGGATCCTTCTCTCCTCCGTGGGCAGAAGGCCCTACCTGGTGCGCTGGTTCCGCGACGCCCTGAAGTCGAACGGCGTGGATGGCGCAGTCCTCGCGGCGGACGTCGACGCCAACGCCCCGTCACGGCCGTTTGCCGACGGCTTCGTCTCGGCGCCGAGGGTGGTGGACCCCGGCTATGCGTCGTGGCTCCGCCAGACCCTGGTCGAGCACGACATCGACCTGGCCGTCTCGATCAACGACTTCGAGCTCTCGACCTGGGCGACCCTTCCTGAGGACCGCGCCTGGGCACCGCTCGTACGCCTCGACGCCGACACCCAACGCCTGGTCGAGGACAAGTTCGCCACCAGCCAGGCCCTCGTCAAGGCCGGCGTCCCCTCCCCGGTGACGTGGCTGGGCACCGCTCCCCCCGCAGCCGAGGAGGCGGCCGGGCCGTTCGTGACCAAGGGCCGCTACGGCAGCGCGTCGCGTGGGCTGCGGTTCGTCGACCGGGCCGGACTTCCCGGGGCGCTCGAGGAGGCGTCCGGCGAGGTCACAACTCGCCAAGGGGTGCCCGCACTGCAGCAAGGCGAGGTCCCGCCTGCGGAACTGATCGTGATCCAGGAGCGGATCGACGGCGTCGAGTACGGCCTTGATGTGGTCTGTGACTTGGAGGGCCGCTATGCCGGCGTCCTGGCGCGACGCAAAATCGCCATGCGCAGCGGCGAGACAGACCGCGCCGTTTCCGTCGACGCGGCCCCCTTCGATTCCATTGCTCGTGGTATCGCGGAGGCAATCCCCCACCCGGGGTCGATCGACGTGGACGTGTTCGTAGACGCCTCCGGTGACATCTATGTGATCGACATCAACCCCCGGTTCGGCGGCGGCTACCCGTTCTCGCACATGGCCGGTGCTCGCGTGCCGGAATGTTATGTGGCCTGGACGCTCGGCAGGGAGCCCGACCCCGCATGGCTGCGCTGCCGACCGGACGTCGTCGCCGGCAAGTTCGTCGAGATCGCAGCCACGAGCGAAGGAGGCACCGGTGCTGACGCCTGACTCCCCCTACCAGGAGCGTTTCGCCGCGCTCAACCAGAAGTTGCGCTGGGAAGTCGCGGACGAGCTGCGGCGGGCGAACCTCGCGCGGGTCAACGAGCTGCACCCCCCGGTCACGCCGCGGGACTCGTTCTACACCCGGCACGGCAAGCGAGCCCTCGACGTCGCCGTCTCCGGGGCGGCCCTGCTGCTGAGCTCGCCCGTGGTCGGCGCGCTGTGCCTGGTGACGCTCAAGGACCTTGGCCGGCCCGTGCTGTTCACACAGGAGCGCCCCGGCCAGCACGGGAAGATGTTCCGGATGGTCAAGCTGCGCACCATGCGAGAGGCCTACGATGACCAGGGCAGGCCCCTGCTCGGCGAGTTGCGCGTGACGAAGGCCGGGCGTCTGATCCGGCGGGCTTCTCTGGACGAGCTCCTGAACTTCTGGAACATCTTCACGGGGGACATGTCTCTGATCGGCCCACGCCCGCTGGTGCCCGAGTACGTGGAGCGCTTCAGTCGACGCCACCGCCAGCGCATGGCGGTCAAGCCAGGACTGGAGTGCCCTCCCCCACGTCCGCCGAAGGGCCCGGTCACCTACAACGACCAGTTCGAGAACGACTGCTGGTACGTGGAGAACGTCTCGCTCAAAACCGACGCCTGGCTGATCTGGCGCGTCCTGCAGACCGCTCTGGACCGGCGCCAGAACAAGGCACGCGGATCCTCCACGCGCGGCTCCTTCATGGGATACGACGCCGATGGCACGGTGATCACCACCGTCGCCCTGCCGGACTGGGCCCTCAACACGGTGCTCAAGCGCCACGGCCTGTTGACGTCGAACTCCGCGGACGCTCGGCAGGGGGTGTGATCATGGATCTGGACGCCAGGCCGTTGGCCGGCAGGAAGCTGCTGTTGCTGGATGGCTCCCGCAAGTCCATCGAGATCGTGGACGAGGCGCATCGCCTTGGCGTCCACGTGATCGTGACCGACTACAACGCCCCGGAGCAGTCTCCCGCCAAGCTCGCCGCAGACCAGCACTTCGAAGTGAGCACCAGCGACGTCGACGCAGTCGTCGAGCTCATCCGCCGGGAGGGGGTCGACGGCGTGCTCGCGGGGTTCTCCGACCGTTGGCTGGCTACCTACGCGGAGATCTGCGCAGCGGCGCAGGTGCCGTGCTACGCCACCGTGGACCAGATCCGGCTGTTCACGGACAAGAAGCGCTACAAGGCCCTGCTCGAGCAGTTCGGGGTGCCCACCATCACTGGGTACTCCGTGGAGGACGCCACCTCGGGAGCGATTCCGGAGGAGGCGTTCCCGCTGATCGTCAAGCCTGCCGACGGCAGCGGCTCCCGCGGGATCAGCGTGGTGGCATCGCAGTCCGAGCTCCAGAGCGGCCTCGACGTGGCCCTGGACTACTCCTGGACACAGGAGCTCGTCATCGAACGGTTCCTGCCCGGCCAGGAGGCCACCGTCTACTGGGTGTTCCAGGACGGTGACTGCCGGGTATCGCTGATGTGGCACCGGCATATGCACGACTTCGGCCCGCAGGACCGGTACCGCTTGCCGGTGGCGTACTCTTCGCCGAGTTCGCTGCTGCCGACGTACTTGGCGGACGTGGCGCCGTCCGTCCAGGCGATGATGCGCTCAGCCGGGGTGCGAGATGGAATCATGTTCATGCAGGGGCTGATCCACGAGGGTGTGTTCCACACCTACGACATCGGCTATCGGGTGACGCCGACCCAGGAGTACCGCGTCGTGGAGGAGCTGTGCGGGTACAACCCACTGTCCATGCTGATCCATTTCGCCCTCACCGACACGATGGGCGAGCCCGATCTGGCGGCTGTAGCCGAGCCGCGACATCACGGGTACGGCTTCAACATCTCCACGTTGATCCGTCCGGGGACGGTCGGCTCCGTGACGGGCCTTGACGACGTCGCCGCCCTGCCCGGCATCCTGTCCACCGTGGCGGCCATCGACGCCGGTGAGACGCTGCCGGAGGAGGGCTGGGGCCAGTTGCGGCAGGTGGCGGTGCGGACCGTCGGCGTCGCGGACTCCCTGGACTCGTTGCGTCAGACAATGCGCCGGGTCGACGAGCTGATCGATGTCCGGGACGTGGACGGCGCATCCATGGTGATCCACCCGGACATGCCGCCGCAGGACCTGGACTCCTGTGTCCTGTGAGCGGGCCTCAGACGACGAAGGACGGAGAGACATGCGCTTTGTGGTGACCGGGGCCGGTGGGTTCCTCGGCAGCAGCGTGGTGCGCGAGCTGCTCGCGGAGACGGATCACGACGTCGTCGCGGTCAGCTCGCAGACGGTCGGAGAGCTGGCAGCGCAGCTGGAGCGCGCCCCCTACGCCGCGTTGCGGCGCTTCCCGCAGGTCCACCCGCGGACGCGGCTCCTCGAGGCGGGCTTCTTGCGCGACGGCGACGTCGTCATCAACTGCGCGTTCCCCTGGAACCGCGGCGGCCGGGCGATGGCCGACGGGCTGGAGTACCTGACCCGGCTGTTCCGGTCGGCCCACGCCGTCGACCTGCACAGCTTCGTGAACGTCTCCTCCCAGAGCGTCTACTCCCAAGCCCGCACCAAGGCGGCCGACGAGGGCAGTCCGATCGAGTGCGACACGCCCTATTCCACCGGCAAGTACGCGATGGAGCTCGCCGCCGCGCTGGTGCTCCCACCGGAGGTGTTGGTGAACGCGCGGATGTCCAGCCTGATCGGCCCCGGGTACGACGTGCGCATCGTCAATCGCTTCATCGCCCGGTTCCTGGCCGATGAGCCGGTTTCGATCCAGGGCGGGGACCAGGTGTTCGACTTCATGGACGTCCGTGACGCCGCTCGGGCGTTGATCGCCGTGGCCCTGGCCGGCCCCCCGGAGGGCTCTACGGCCCTCAACATCGGCGGCGGTGCCCCCCGGACGCTCCGGGACATCGCCCAGACCGTCGCGGACGTCGTCCGGACGCACACGGAGCACGAGCCGCGCATCGACTGGGAACCCTCCGCCGGTGACGACCGCACCCTCGGGCTGGACTCCGGCCTGCTGCGTCGGGAGTACGACTTCGCCCCCCGTCACACCCTCGAGGACTCGACCCTGAACATTCTTCAGGCGATGACCACTCCTCAGCTCACGTCGGTGCGGGAGACCCCCACCGGTCCCGACACGGGAGGCCGCCGATGACCCGCCGCCTGTTGCTCTTCGCCAACTCCTTCCCCTACGGGAAACAGGAACCGTACCTGATGCGGGAATGCCACTACCTGGACGCCTTCGACGAGGTCTACATCTTCTCGCTGTCGATCCGCAAGCATCAGAGGGAGCACCGGCGTGATCTGCCGCTCGAGCAGGTGACGGTCGTCCCCGTCCCGTTCAAGTCCCCCCTGTTCTACGCCGCTGTCTCGCCGAGGGCTCTGGTGTCCCGTGCCTTCGTGACCGAGCTTCGCCAGCTCCTCAGAGACCGTCGCTTCACCATGGCGCGTGCCCTCCAGGCACTGTCCCAGTTCAGCCGCGCCGAGCACGAGGCGTCCGTGATCGGACGCTTCATCCATGACAACATCGCGCCGAGCGCCTCCGACGAAACCGTCTACTATGCCTACCGCTTCCTCTACCAGCCGTACCTGATGAGCAGACTGGCAGCTAAGTTCCCGTCGAGCCGACTGATCGGGCGTGCCCACGGCATCGATCTCTTCGAAGAGCGCCAGCCCACGGATTACCTGCCGGGCCGCGAGATCAACCTGCGCGCTCTCGACGAGCTGCACAGCGTCTCACAGGCCGGCGCCGAGTACCTCCGCGCGCGGCATCCGGATTTCGTGGAGAGGATCCAGGTGTCCTACCTCGGGACCGAGGACCATGGGGTCCGCCCGCCGCGGTCCTCGTCTCAGGTGCTGCGGCTCGTCTCCTGTTCCGAGGTGGCACCCGTCAAGCGACTCGAACTCCTCGTGGAGGCACTGAGGGAGGTCTCGGACACCGTCCAGGTCGAGTGGAGTCACTACGGGGATGGCCCGGACATGGACCGGGTGCGCGCCATGGCCTCGACCCTGCCGGGCCACGTCTCCGTCGACTTCCACGGCTGGACCCGCAACGACGAGATCCTGGAGGCCTACCGCTCCGGACGGCACGACGTTTTCATCAATGTCAGCAGCTCTGAGGGACTGCCGGTCTCCATCATGGAGAGCAGTTCCTGCGGGCTTCCCACCATCGCCACGGATGTCGGCGGCACAGGGGAGATCGTCTCCGACGGCGTGAACGGCCGGCTCATCTCAGCCAATCCGATGCCGCGGGAGATCGCGGCCGCGGTCGAGGAGTTCGCCCGGATGACTCCCGATGCCTTCGCCCGTCGGTCGGCCGCTGCCCGAGAGACGTGGAGCACGCACTTCGACTCCGACCGGAACTATCGGCAGTTCGTCGAGAAGATGCTGTCGTGACCCGTCAACGCCGACCACTGCGCACGCCGCAACCAGACCAGGGCGGACCTCCGCATCCCGTGATGGCCTTCCTCCAACGTGCCCGGCGGAAGGCCGTCGGCGACGGCACGCTCATGCGCCAGATCCTCACCGTGCTGTCCGGGACGACGATGGCCCAGCTGATCACCATCGTCGGCATGATCCCGTTGGCGCGCCTCTATACGCCCACAGACTTCGGACTGTTCGCGATTGCCCAGTCGATTGTGCTCGCCGGGACGATGGTCGCGGCGCTGCGCTATGACATCGCCATCGTCCTTCCCGAGAGCCAGTCGGCCGCGCGCACCGTCCACCGGCTGGCCTCACGGATCATCCTGGTGACCTGCGTCGTTCTCGCCGTCGTCCTGCTGCTAGTGCATCGGTTGGTCAGCGAGCACTATGCGCACCCGTCCTTCGGCATCTGGCTCACCGTGACCGCGCTCATCGTCTACGCGATGGCGCAGATCATGAACACGCAGAGCTGGCTGATCCGGATGAAACAGTTCGGCCTCATCGCACAGAACCGGGTTCTTGCGGCAGCGCTCATGCTGACGGCGCAGCTGGTCTGCGCGCCCCTGGTGGGGGGATTCGAGGGGCTGCTGATCGGCATGCTCGTCGGGCAGGTCCTGACCCTCATCGTCCTGCACCGGCGGGTCCCGGAGCTGCGCACCTCACTCCCGGTGGACGCCCCTGCGATCCGGGAGATGGCCGTGCGCTACAAGAAGATGCCGTTGCTCAATGCCCCCAACGTCCTGGTGGACGCTGTCCGGGACGCCGGGATCAACATCCTGATCGGCAACATCGCCCTGGGCAGCCTCGGGCAGTACTCCTTGGCGAACAAGGCGACGAATGCGCCGGTCTACCTGATCCGCGGCGCCATCGCCCAGGTGTTCCTGCCGCTCATGGCCCGCGCACGCCCCGGTGAGCTGACGCCGCTGGTGAAGCGACTGCTCATCCGTCTGGGCTTCGTCGCCACTCCGGTGTTCCTGGTCTTCTACTGGCTGGCGCCATGGCTATTCCCCCTGTTTCTGGGAGACCAGTGGGACCAGGCGGGCCTGATCGCTCAAGCATTGATGCCGTGGCTCTTCATGAACACCTTCACCTCGCCGCTGGCCAACGTCTACGTCACCACGGAGCGTCAGGGGTGGCTGTTCGGATTCGCCGTGGTGTACGCGGCGGCGCCGTTGATCTTCTTGACGACCAGCACGCTCCCGCTGCTTCCCCGGGTGCAGGTCATGGCGTGGATCATGGCCGCGGCCCTGATGTGCATGCTCGTCATGACCCTGATCGTCACCCGTCAATTCGACCGCCGTGGTCACCCAGCCGAGGTCGCCTCGGACGTGGCACGGCCGACGAAGGAGCACCCGTGAAGAGCGTCCGGAACCGTGTACCTCCCGCCACCCCCGGCGGCGCCGGACTGTTGATCGTCCCGGTCGTGGTGACGGTGCTGGTGCTCGCCGCGGTCGTGCTCATCGATCCGCAGATGCGGGCGTGGTCCTTACCGGTGAGCCTCTGGATCGCGGCGGTCGGCTTCGCAGCCGCTCGGATCCGCGACCGCATCATGCTGCTCGCCCTGTTGGCGACGTACGCCTTCTTCCTGCTGGGCAAGCCCATCATGATGGGCTATTTCGGCTACGACGGCCTCGGCTGGTATGCCGAGGTCGAGGACCACCTGATTCTCACGCTGTCCCTGGGTCTGCTCGGCATCGTCGCCGGGTATCTCCTGTACCCCCGGGCGATCATCACCCTCCTCGCCGGCCGTCGCCGACAGGCACGATCGGCCGCGCGCGAGGAGGCCCGGCGGCAGTTCGGCGAACGCTTCGCCTCCGCGGCGGATCTCGCGTACTGGGCGACCCTGCCCTTTGCGCTCGCCTATCTGGTCACCAACGTCCGCACGGCCAGCCAGGCCGGCTACACGGGCCTCTACGTCACCGGGCAGAGCGGCTTCGCCTCCGTCACCGCCTATGGCAACTTCGCCAACACCGTCGCCTTCTGTGTCTTCCTGGCCGCCCTGGCGTCGAGACGGCGAACCTGGGTCGTGCTGACCACCGCTTTCACCGTGCAGGCCCTGATCATGGTCACCGGCGACCGCGGCGACTTCGGCACCTTCCTGTTGATGGTCTTCGCCTACCTGGTGTTTCGCGCCCGTCATCAGGACACGACGCTGATCCCGCTGCGCCGGCTGATGCT
Source organism: Micrococcus antarcticus (assembly GCF_044872765.1). Lineage (NCBI taxonomy): Bacteria > Bacillati > Actinomycetota > Actinomycetes > Micrococcales > Micrococcaceae > Micrococcus > Micrococcus antarcticus. The sequence continues at coordinate 1,078,837 of NZ_CP085253.1, forward strand.
GATCGGAGGCGCGGCGGTGACCGTTCTGGTCCCCGTCTTCCTCCTGGTCGGGGCGAACCGAGACGGCGCCGAGGGAAGCGACACCCTGTCCGGCTTCCTCTACGGACAGGGCTCCAGTCTCAACGTCATCGAGTACGGTCTCCTCTACGAGTCACGGCTGCCGGAGAGCCACTACCTCATGACATTCGCCAGCCAGGGAATCCTCCGGCTGATCTTCGGGGGAGACGGCGGACTCGCCGGCAACACCGTGGCGTACGCGCAGTCCGGCACCTCCCTGAGCCACTCGCTGTCCTACATCACCCTGGGGGACCTCTACCTCACCGGACGCGGGGTGGGCTCGTCTTTCCTCGCCGAGGGGTTCGCGGACTACGGTTACGCCGGCGTCCTTCTGGTCGCGGTGTCCTACGGACTGCTGGTGGCCTGGATCGACGCCTTCGTCCCCGGTTCGGTGCTGGCCAACACCATGCGCCTGCTCAGCATCCCCGCCATCGTGTTCGCACCTCGTGGCAGCGCCTCCGGTTTCCTCGCCGACGTGCTGTCCCCGGTCACCTTGGCCGTCCTGCTGGGCACCTGGCTCGTCGCGCTCCTGCTCAAGGACCGCCGGCGTGAAGGGGCTCAACGCGTCACGCCGCGGGTCGTCTCGAGCACACACGCCGGCCGACTACCCCATCTGATTCCGAAGAGCTAGGACCACATCACCATGTCCAAGCTCCGCATGCTCTCCCGAATGCTCAGGAAGGGCCGGTTCATGTTCATCATCAGCGGCGGTGACCGAGCCCGGTACATGAGCAGGAAGGGCCTCGTCCGCGGGATGGGCGAGAACGTGTGGTTCCAGCCGCGCGCCCTGCCCAACGATCCCAACCTGATCCGCTTTCACAACAACATCGTCGTCGCCTCCGGCGTGACCTTCGTGGCGCACGACGTCATCAATCTCATGATCGGCAGGAAGAACGGCGTCCGCCTTCCCGTCAATGAAGACTGCATCGAGGTGCTGGACGACGTGTTCATCGGCTCCGGGTCCGTGATCCTGCCCGGCGTGCGCATCGGCCCGCGTGCGATCATCGCCGCCGGGTCTGTAGTGACCAAGGACGTGCCGCCAGACTCCATCGTCGGGGGCGTTCCGGCCAAGCGGCTGGACGAGTTCTCTGAGCTGGAGGCACAGCGCCTGGCGGACGCGGGACGCTTCGACGGCATGACACGCGCCCAGATCGACGACGTGCTCTGGGAGCGCTTCGACGCCGCACGCGAATCTGCGGTCACCCGCTGACCCGCTCCCCCGCCTCAGAGCCGACCAGACGAGGATCCTCATGACCGCCCATCCCCCACCGGCTCCGGCCGGGACATCTCCACGCGCACTCCGCCGCAGGCTCACTCCCGCCTGGGTGTTCGCCCTCGCGATCGGCTCGGAGGTGGGGTGGGGGGCCTTCGTCCTGCCCTTCGACTGGTTGCAAGGCGCCGGGCTCGCCGGGGTGGTCCTGGGCTTCGGCGTCGCCACCGTGCTCATCCTCGTGGTCGGTCTGGTGTACGCGACCGCCATCCGAGCCCTTCCCCGCACCGGCGGCGGCGTGCTCTTCGCACTCTTCTCGGCCGGACGGATCCCCGGATTCATCGCCGGCTGGTCCTTGGCCCTGGGGTACACCGGGATCGTCGCCATGAACGCCTCAGCGGTCACCCTGATCTTCCGTGTGACCTTCCCGGGTCTCCTCTCCCACGGCAAGCTCTTCGACGTCGCAGGTTGGGAGGTCTACCTTGCGGAGGTCCTGGTCTCGATCCTGTTCATCTGGGTCTTCGCCCTGTTGAACATGAAGGGGGTGGAGTTCTCCGGACGGTTCCAATTCTGGGCGGTCGTGACCATGCTCACCTGCATCGCCGTACTCGGAGTGTCAGCCGTGTACGCCTTCCTGACCCAGGACATCGAGCTGCCGGCAGCCGTTCCCCCGGGCCAGTCGCTGCTGACCAGCGTCTTCGTCATCCTCGCGATCGCGCCGTGGGCTTTCATCGGGTTCGACACCGTCCCGCAGATGGCCGGGGAATTCGGCTTCGCCCCGCGCAAGGTCGTCGGGCTGATGGTGACGGGCATCGTCACCGCAGCGGTGGTGTACGTCCTCATGTCTCTGGTGACGGCGATCGCGGTGTCCTCTCGGGCCGCAGACTACAGTGACAGCGCCTGGCCGCCGGCGGAGGCGCTCACGGACCTGTTGGGCCCCACGGCCATGGTTCTGGTGGTGGTGGCGGTCTCCGCGGGCGTGCTGACCGGGCTGAACGGGTTCATCGCGGCATCCTCGCGGGTGCTGTACACCATGGGCGAAGCGAAGATGATCCCACCGGCCTTCCGCTCGCTGTCTCGGACCTCCGGCACCCCGGTGTTCTCCATCCTGGTCATCGCCACACTGTGCTCGGCGACCCCGTGGTTCGGCAGGGCCGCCTTGAGCTGGCTCGTGGACATGACCTCGGCCGGCATCACCGTCGCATACTTCTTCGCCTCGATCTTCGTCATCTCCCTCGCCTCCGGCAGGATCCGGTCGGCGGAAGCGATGGCTCCCTCCGCCGGACTGAAGATCCTGGGCATGGCCGGCGCCCTGATCGCTGTCCTGTTTCTCTTGTTGTTGCTCGTCCCGTCATCCCCCGGGGCATTGGGCACCGAGTCGCTCTTCGCGCTGATTGTCTGGGCCGTCCTGGGCGGTGCGCTGCTGGGCTTGAGTTGGTCGCGCTTCAGGACGACGGACATCGAGGCGCTCCACCGGGAGTACACGGACGCCGAACCGCAGTGACGGGCCCCATGTGAGCTGTGCGCACGGCTTCCATGGCCACCTGTGAAAGGGCCGGCACGGGGAGGACATCCCCGTGCCGGCCATGTTCTTGGGCCCCGAGAGGGCGACGACGGCGCGCTCCCGTCGTCAGCGGCCCCCCTCCACAAGGGCCGACGGGTCGTCGATGTCACTGACGAAGAACTTGCGCTTGCCCGACGCCAGCACCGGCATCTCGTCGACGTACTCGAAGCGGCACTCGACAACGTCACCGACCCGCTCGTCCAGGGCACGGCGCAGGGTGCCCTCGATCTCTGCCGACGGCTCTGCGTTCAGGAGCCATGTGAACCGCCCGATGTCGTGCTGGCGCAGCTGGAACTGGCGGAGCTCCGAGATCTGCGCGGCAGGGCCCCAGATCGCCAGAGCGTGGAGCTTTCTCGGCGCCGCAGCGGTGCCTCCCACCAGCACATCCAGTCGACGACCGTGCAGGTCGACGATCGTGTTCCGGACGGCCCGACCCTGGTCGTCGACCTTGAATCGCGCCATGTCACCCGTGTCGTAGCGCAGCAGAGGCATGGCCAGGTTATGCAGATCGCTCACGACAAGGCGACCCAGCTCCCCCGCTGCGGCAGGCTCGTCGGTGTCCTCCTGGAGGATCTCCACGTGATACGAACTGGTGTCGAACTTGTAGGCGCTCCAGTCGTCTCGGTCTGAGATGCTCATGGCTCCCATCTCCATGCTGGAGTACCGGGCATAGGCCTGGACGCCGAAGAGGCGACGTGCCGCCGCGAAGAAGTACGGAGTCGGTGCCTCCGCTGCGGAGATCAGGGTGCGGACATTGCCCGGGGCGAACCGCGCGCCTTCGGCTTCGAGGGTGCGCATGACCATTTCCAGGTACGACGGGTAGCCCAGGAACATGACGTCTTTGCGCTTCTGCACCCAAGCCTTCAGCGGCGCGATGTCCGCGGGGTCGAAACGGTCCGCATGCGCTGGGTAGTGTTCACGCAGGATCTGCACCGCACGGCTCCTGGCCGAGATGCGGCCCCACTGGCGCGCCCGCACGATGGGGGCGAACGGGTCGGCGCCGGCGTACGTGAGCGATGCCGCCACCCCGGCCTGGTTGCGCCGGGCACGGGAACGGTCCAGATAGACCGTCAGCGGAATGCCGGTCGACCCGGACGTCGTCCGCGACACGAGCTGGCTGCGGTCCACCCCTGCGCGGAGGAAATCCTCGACTCCGCTCTTGACCATCAGTTTGTCCACCACGGGCAGGTCCTCGAGGGACGAGGTCTGAGCGGAGTGGCGGTTGTAGAACGGCACGTTCCGCACGGCGTGTTCGACGATCCGGTCGATGCGTTGCGGCTCCGCGGCGCCCGCCGGCTGTTCGAGAGCGGCGAGGATCTCGGACTCGATGTCGTCGAAGGAGCCCTTGGTTAGGGCTCGGGCCGCCATTCTGCGCAGTGCAGACTTCATGGATGATCCTCCACTTCAAAGGGCTGGGACGGGGCCTCCGGCAGGGTGCAGAGAGCGCCGCTCCCGCGTGGGAGGAGGCCTGCGCCTCAGCGATAGTACTGGGAGTATCCGTCGATCTGCGACACCGGAACGTCGTTGAGCACGACGCCGTAGACGGACGCGTCGGCCGCCTCGAGGATCGACAACGCCTCAGTGAGCTGGTTCTGGCGCGCGACCCCCGCGCGTGCCACCACGACAGCGCCGCCGGCCTGGTGGCTGAGGACTACCGCGTCGGTCACGGGCAGCAGCGGTGGGGCATCGAGGATGACGTACTCGAAGTGCGCCTCGACGAGAGCGAGAAGTTCCGCCATGGCCTCCGACCCCAGCAGCTCGGACGGATTCGGAGGAACCGTTCCGGCGGTGAGGACCGACAGGTCGTCCACGGACAGCAGCACGTCGTTGAGGTCGGCTCGGCCGGTCAGCACATCGGACAGGCCCAGCTCGTCGTCCAGGCCCAGCCTGGCGCCCACCTGCGGGCGGCGCAGATCCGCATCAACCAGCAGGACCCGGGCGCCGGTCTCGGCCAGAACCTTGGCCAGATTCGTCGAGGTCTCGGTCTTGCCCTCACCCTGCACGGACGACGTGACGACGATGGAGGAACGTCGTTCACCGCCGAGAGCGACGAAGCCCACGGCGGTGCGCAGCTTCCGATACGACTCGTCGCTGGCCCAGGCTGTGCCTCGGGCGGGAGCGGCTTCGTCCTTGGCCCGGTCCGACCCCTTGTGATGGACCACGGAGGCCAGGACCGGCGCATCGGTGATTTCCTCGAGGTCATCCCGTGTACGGATACGAGAGTCAAGCAGGCGCCGCACCAGCGCCTGGCCCAGACCGAGGACGACGCCGGCGATCAATCCCAGGGCGATGTTCACCACGGGACGCGGTGACACCGGTCGGGACGATTCAGACGCCGGCTCCACCACCGTGACGGTGACGATCTCGTCCCCGTCAGGACCGGTGGGCACGACGTCGCTGGTGACGTTCTTGAGGCTCGCCGTGATCGCGTTGGCGATCTCGGCGGCACGTCCGGCGTTCGTGTCCGTGACCGTGACATCCACGATGGAGGTGCCGGCGGGAGCCGACACCGAGACGCGACTCCGCAAGGCCTGTGGTGTCACGTCCAGGCCCAATTCATCGATGACTGGGTCGAGGACGAGGGCACTGTCGGCGAGGGCGACGAAGGAGGAGACCTGCCGCTCGGCGTAAAGGGCGCCCGAGGACAACTCACCGGCGGAGGCCGCCGTGTCCACCGCGATGAGCGCCGACGATGTGGAGCTGTACTTCGGCGTCTGCAAGAACGTGAACACGAGAGCCGCGCCCACGCATACCGACAGCACGGTCAGAATGCTGCGCCAGTACTTGCGGAAGGTCTGTAGGTATTGCTGAAGATCCATCACGTTCCCTCGATCGAGACTCCTATGAGGTTCGCCACGACATGGACCCACCTATGACAGCGTGATCATCGCGGTGCCTGCCACCCATCGAGAACCTCACCGGTCAGCCGCGAGGCCTCCATCCCGCATGCGAGCTCGGCTCACCTTATCCCAGTTCCGGAGCGGCGAAGTGATCCGTGGGGCACCCTGCGGCGCGATCATCCGATGAGGCGGAGACCACGCAGGTATCTTGTGTCCCGGGCCCTCCGGTGAGGAGCGTGCCCCGGCGCGTCCACGACGATGAGGAGCCAATCCGATGACACGATTCCAGTGGCAACCCGGCGGTGGAGACCGCCATGCGCTCGGGCACGAAGGCCCCTTCAAGGTCCTTTTCGTCTGCACGGCCAACATCTGTCGTTCCGCCTACGCCGACGTGACCAGCCGCGCGCGCGGCATCCAGGGCGTCGAGTTCGGATCGGCAGGAACACGCGCGCTCGTCGAACATCCCATCGATCCGCCCATGGCCGCAGAGGTCCACGCCGCTGGAGACCCGTCCCAGCACGTCGCACGCCAGCTCACCCGCGGCCTCCTGGAGGAGGCGGATCTCGTGCTGACCATGGGCCCAGACCACCGGCGATGGATCCTCGACGCCTGGCCCCAGCACGGGCGCAAGGTGCTGCTGCTGGGCCAGGCAGCGCGCATCATGTCGGACCTGCCCGCAGACCTGGAGTTGGACCGCCTTGTCGCACTCCTCTGGGCGCGTCGCTCCGCCGATCCGAGCGACGAAGTGCAGGATCCATACAAGCGAGGCCCCGAGGCCATGGCCACCGCTGCACGGCAGATCGATGCGGCCATGGACGTCATCGCACCCGCGCTGGAGTACATCGCCCAGCGCTGACGCGTCCCGCAGCGAATGGCCGCGCGGCTCCGTGGGGCATCTTCCCCGTCAGGGTGCGTCCCCCGCGTAGCCCGAGGGATTGGCCTGCTGCCACGCCCAGAGATCACGCACCATGGCGTCGGTATCACGGCTCGCCCGCCACCCCACGGTCGCGGCGATGGCGTCCACCGACGCGCATGACGCAGCGATATCACCGGGTCGGCGCCCGACGACCTGGAACGGCACCGGGCGACCGGTCACGCGTTCGAAAGCCTGGATCATCTCGAAGACCGTGACCCCTTCCCCACGGCCGATGTTCCAGACTTGCACCCCGACCTCGTCCCCGGGCTGAGCGACCATCCATTCGAGGGTGGCCACGTGGGCCTCCGCCAGGTCCATCACGTGGATGAAGTCCCGCACGGCACTGCCATCACGCGTGGCAAAATCAGCGCCGAACACGTTCAGTTGTTCGTAGCACCCACCGGCGACTCGCGCCACGAACGGCATCAGGTTGGCGGGGACGCCCTGAGGGTCCTCACCGAGACGACCCGAGGGGTGCGCTCCGACGGGGTTGAAGTAGCGAAGCACGGCCACACCCATGTGACGCCCCGCCTCGTGCATGTGCCGGAGCACCTGCTCCGCCATGAGCTTGGAGTGCCCGTAGGGGGTGACCGGCGCACCAGCGGCGTCCTCCCCCACCGGGACGGGGGCTTCATCCCCGTACACCGTGGCGGACGACGAGAAGACGAAGGCGCGGGCACCGGCGGCGCCCGCGACCTCGGCGACGGCGGCAGTGCCGGCGACGTTCACCGTGTAATACGACGCCGGGTCGGCGAGCGACTCCGTGGGCGACTTCAGTCCGGCGAAGTGGACGACGGCATCGGGACCGAATGCCACCACGGCGCCCCGATAGGACGTGGGCTCACGCACGTCGGCTCTGTGGAACCTGAGGCGCGGTCCTCCGAACGTCACCTCAGCCAGCTCAGCGACCCGCTCCAGGGGCACGATGGTGCTGGAGACCAGGCTGTCGAGCACCAGGACGTCGTGACCGGCGTCGAGCAGGACACTGACGGTGTGAGAACCGAGGAATCCGGCGCCGCCGGTGACGAGTACGCGCATGAGGCCGATCCTATCGGGCAGCCCGAGTGCCCTCGTCGTGCCACCCCCGCTTCAGACGCTGACGGTGCCCACCGGCTGGCCCGGATCCGCCCCGAACGCCAGGTCGGAGGGGGCGACGCCGTCGCGCACGAGACGGGCGCCGAGGGCTGCGACCATGGCGCCGTTGTCCGTGCAGAGGTTCACCGGCGGGACCGTGAGCTCGATCCCGGCGGAGCGGCAGCGGTCGGCCAGCAGCGCGCGCAGGCGGGAGTTGGCCGCCACGCCGCCGCCCAGCAGGAGGTGGGTGAGCCCGTGCTCGCGGCACGCGCGGACGGCCTTGGCCGTGATCACGTCGGCCACGGCCTCCTGGAAGGACGCGGCGATGTCCGCCCGGGGCACCTCGAGGCCGCGGGCCTCGAACTGCTCCACGGCGCGGGAGACGGCGGTCTTCAGGCCGGAGAAGGACCAGTCGTGGCGGTGCGCGCCGGGCTCCTCCGCCGAGCCGACGAACTTGCCCGCCGTGAGCCCGCGCGGGAAGCGGAAGGCCTGGGGATCGCCCTGCTGCGCCATGCGGTCGATGACGGGGCCGCCCGGGTAGCCGGCGCCGATGAGGCGGGCGACCTTGTCGTAGGCCTCACCGGCGGCGTCGTCGATCGTGGAGCCGAGCAGGGTGACGTCCGCGCTGATGCGGTCCACGCGGAGGATCTCCGTGTGCCCGCCGGAGACGAGCAGGGCGCCGAGATCGGCGGGGAGGTCGTCCCACGCGGTCGGGCGCACGCCGTCCAGCATGCCGACACCCACGTGGGCCACGAGGTGGTTGATCCCGTAGAGGGGCTTGCCCAGGGCGGCCGCGAGGGCCTTGGCTCCCGACACGCCCACCATGAGCGCGCCGGCCAGGCCCGGCCCGGACGTCACGGCGATCGCGTCGAGGTCCTCGAGGGTGACGTCCGCGGCCTCGAGGGCCCGGCGCACCGTCGGGACGAGGGCCTCGAGGTGGGCGCGCGCCGCGATCTCGGGGATGACACCGCCGAAGCGCACGTGCTCCTCGACGGAGGAGGCGACCTCGTGGGCGAGCAGGGTCGTGCCGCGCACGATCCCGACGCCGGTCTCGTCGCACGAGGACTCGATGCCGAGGACGAGGGGGGCGGCGGTGGCGGTGGGCATGGGCTCCATTCTAGGGACGCGCCCGGCTCACAGCTCCTTCAGCATCACGACGGCGTCCTCGCCGCCCGGGTAGTAGCGGCGCCGCACGCGGACGTCGGCGAAGCCATGACGCGTGTAGAGGCGGCGGGCGGGGTCGTTGGACGCGCGCACCTCGAGCATGAGGCCGCGGGCGCCGCGCGCCGCGGCCTCCTCGAGCATCCAGCGCAGCTGGGCCGCGCCGATCCCCCGGCCCTGGACGGCGGTCACGGTGCCGATCGTCTGCACGTCGGCGACGTCTCCGGCCACCATGATCCCGCCGTAGCCGACGATGTCCCCCGGGTGCTCGCCGGCGTCGACGTCCGCGGTCTCGTCGCGCACGACCACGCGGTAGTCGCGGGTCGCGGGGCGCCCGTGCGCGTCCGCGCCGCCGGCCGGTCCCACCTGGGCGAGCTCCTCTTCATAGAAGCGGGCCGGCCACGCGTCGAGGGGGAAGAGCGCGTGCTCGTGGGCCAGCACCTCGGGGATGTCCCACACGGTCATGGGGCGCAGCATGAACCCGGCGGGGAGCCCGACGTCGGCGCCCGGCCGCCCGCCGCCGTCGCGCGCCTCGGCGTCCCGCGGCGCCATCAGGCCCCCGCGCGCTTGCGAGGACCGGGCACCTTGGCGTCCGACTCGCGCAGGTAGAGCGGGACGGGCGGCAGCAGGCCGCGCCCGCGCCGCAGGGCCAGCTCCGCGACGGCGCCGAGGCCCTCCGGGTCCGGCACGGCGGCGGTCCACCCGTCCACGCCCGCGAGCGCCTCCGGGTAGAGGCCGGCGCCGGCGCCGTAGGCGGGCAGCGGGGTGACCTCGGCGGGCGGCGTGACGAACGGGCCGTGCAGGAGGGTCGGCTGGCCGCCCACCTGCACGTAGTGCGCCCAGTAGACCTCCCGGCGGCGCGCGTCGGTGGCGACGACGAACTCCTCGGCGCCCCGGCGGAAGGCGTCGACGCCGGCGCGGTGGGCGAGCGCGTCGAGGCTGCGCACGCCGTGCACGGGCACGTCCCACGCGAAGCCGAGCATGGCCGCCGTCGCGAGGCCGGCGCGCAGGCCCGTGAAGGGCCCCGGGCCCACGCCGACGGCGATCCCGTCCAGGTCCGTTCCGCGCACGCCGGCCTCGGCGAGGACGCGGGTGACGGCGGGGGCGAGCACCTCGGCGTGCGTCGTGGTGCGCTCCGTGGCCCAGGCCGCGCGGACCTCCCCGTCGGCGAGCACGGCCACGGAGGCGGCGGCGGACGAGTCCAGGGCGAGGAGCAGCGGCATGCCCGCCAGTCTACGGAAGGCGCACCCCGCGCCACCGCGGCCCGTAGCCGGTCACGACGGCGGTGCGCACTTCTTCGGCCGACTCGCCCTCCTCGTCGGAGAAGTCGGTGACGATTACGGCAGGCCGGCCGTCCGACGTCGGGCCGGCCGACTCCCCGCCGCGGGCGCGGACGATCTCCACGTCGAGCCACGAGGCGTCCGGGTCCTCGGGGAACCCCGCGAGCGACTCCGCGAGCCCGCGGCCCCACTCCACCACCGTGACGGAGCGGTCGAGGCTCTCCTCGAGGTCGAGGTCGGTCAGCTCCGCCCCGGAGCGCAGGCGGTAGGCGTCCACGTGCACGAGGTCCGGCCCGTCGGCGGGTCCCGGGTGGATGCGGGCGAGCACGAACGTGGGCGAGATGACGCCCTCGCGCACGCCGAGGCCCTCCCCGAGCCCCTGCGTCAGCGTCGTCTTCCCGGCGCCGAGGTCGCCCGTGAGGATGACGACGTCGCCAGGGCCGAGCACCCGGGCCAGGGCGCGCCCGACGGCGCGGGTGCCGACGGCCCCGTCGAGCTCGACGGCGGTGGTGAGCGTGGGCGCAGGCAGGGTGGTCATGCGCGGGCCTCCCCCGTCGTCGCCGCGGCGTCCCCGGCGCTCGCCTCGAGACCGTGGTCCGAGTCCACGTGCTCGCGCGGCACGCGGCTCCCGATGCGGGTGACGAGCTCGTAGTTGATGGTTCCCGCGGCCTCGGCCCAGGCGTCCGCGGGGATGCCCGACGTCGGGCCGAACAGCTCGACGGGGTCGCCCACGCGCTCCGTGGCGTCCGGGCCGAGGTCCACCACGAACTGGTCCATCGCGATGCGTCCGGCCACGGTGAGCCGGCGTCCGGCGACGTCGAGGGGGGCGTCCTCCGCCACGCGCGGGACGCCGTCGGCGTAGCCCAGCGGCACGAGGCCGAGCACGGTGGGCGCGGCGGTGCGGTGGCGGTAGCCGTAGGACACGCCCTGGCCGGCGGGTGCCGCCTTGACGCTCGCGAGCGACGTCCGCAGCGACATCGAGGGGCGCAGCCCGAACTCCTGCGCGGGGCGATCCGGAAAAGGGCTGAGGCCGTAGAGGCCGAGGCCCACGCGGACCATGTCCAGGTGCGCGTCCGGGCGGGTGAGCGTGGCGGGCGTGTTGGCGATGTGGCGGACGGAGGGCGTCAGGCCCGCCTCCCGCAGGACCCGCACACCCGCCTCGAACGCCGCGAGCTGCGCGTCGGTCTCCGCGGCGCGCTCGGGCTCGTCTGCGACCGCGAGGTGGGAGAAGACGCCCTCGACCCGCAGCACGCCCTCGGCCTCGAGCGCCGCGGCGCGCGCGGCGAGGTCCGGCAGCGCGGCGGGCGGGCAGCCGTTGCGCCCCAGGCCGGTGTCCAGCTTGAGGTGGACCGTGGCGGGACGTCCGGCGGCGCGGGCCGCGTCGGCGACGGGCTCGATCTCCCACCCCGAGACGCCGAGGGCGACGTCGGCCGCGAGCGCCTGAGCGAACGGGGTGTCCCGCGTGTGCAGCCACGCCAGGACCGGGGCGTCGACGCCGGCGGCCCGCAGGCCGAGCGCCTCGGTCACGTGCGCGACGCCCAGGCGGTCGGCACCGGCTGCGAGCGCGGCGCGGGCCACGGGGACGGTGCCGTGGCCGTAGGCGTCCGCCTTGACGACGGCCATGAGCGCGGGGGCCGTGCCGTCGGGATGGCGAGTGCGCTCCTTGAGCGTCCGCACGTTGTGGCGGACGGCGGCGAGGTCGATGCGGGCGCGGCGTTCGAGGGGGTGGTCGGTCACGGATCCCATTCAATCAGCCCGAGTTCCGCGCGCCTCGCCCCACCACATCCGCGCCACCGTCCCCCCGACCGCGGCCGGCAGGGTCCCGGCGGTCATGCGGCCCGCACGGGCCTGGTCGGCGCCGGCGCGGGCGTGCAGCCACGCGGCCGCGGCGGCGAGGGACGCGAGGGTCGGGACGTGCTCGACCTCCCCGGCCCCGCACGTCGCGCCCTCCTCCTCGGCCGCGCGGGCCCGGCGCGCCGCATCGGCGGCCAGCACCGCGCCCAGCACGCCGGAGAGGACGTCTCCCGTCCCGCCGACCCCGAGCTCGGGGCCGCCCTCGCCCATGAGCCACGCCTCGCCGTCGGGCGCCACGACGAGCGTGCGCGGCCCCTTCAGCAGCACGGCGGCGCCGTGGGCGGCGGACCACGCCCGTAGGCGGGCGAGCTCGTCCGGGGCGTGGCCGGCGCCGTCGGCCCCCGGCACGGGGATCCGCTCGGTGAGGCGCGCCCACTCCCCCGCGTGCGGCGTGAGGACCACGCGGGCCCCGGCGTCGCGCAGGGCGGCGAGGTCCTCCGCTGTCACGAGGGTGAGGGCGGAGGCGTCCACCACGAGCGCCGCCCGCGGGTTCGCCAGGACGGCGTCGCGCACCCGGATGAAGCGCTCCCGCGCGTCGTCCTCGGTGTCCAGCCCGGGCCCGACGACCCAGGCGTCCGTGCGCTCCGGCGCGGGCCCCTCCGCCGAGACGAGCGCCTCCGGGTGCGCCGTGACGACCGCGGCCCGCGTCGTCGCGGGGCCGGCGTGGTGCGCCATCCCGGCGCCCGCCTCGAGCGCCCCGGAGGTGCTGAGCACGGCCGCGCCCGGGTACCGCGCGGAGCCCGCCACCACCCCGACGACGCCGCGCGTGTACTTGTGGCCGTCCGCCGCGGGGGCGGGGTGCAGCCGGGCCGCCGTCGGGCCGTCCATAACGCGCAGCCGCTCCGGCGGCGCGCTCGGCAGGTGGGGCCCGAGGCCGATGTCCACGAGGCGGACGTCCCCGGCGAGGTCCGCTCCGTCGCCGAGCAGCAGGCCCGTCTTGAGCGCGCCGAAGGTGACGGTGACCTCCGCGCGCACGCCCCCGCCGCGCACCTCGCCCGTGTCCGCGTCCACGCCGGAGGGGACGTCGCACGCCACCACGGCGGCGCCCGCGGGCAGGCCGCGCGCCGCGTCCGGCACGGCGAACTCCCCCCGGAATCCGGTCCCGAGCATCCCGTCCACCACGACGTCGGCCCGGGCCGGCACCACGTCCGCGGCCGTGCCGCCGGCCGCGCGCAGGGCAGCCCAGCCCTCGGCGTGCCAGCGGGGCGCGCCGTGCTCGTCCCGCGCGATCGGCACGGCGACGGCCGCCACCCCGCGGCGGCGCAGGAGGGCCAGGGCCCACAGCGCGTCGCCGCCGTTGTTGCCCGTGCCCACGAGCGCGGCGACGGTCGCGCCGGCCACCGGGCCGCGCCCGCGCAGGACCCGGAGCACGTGCTGGGCGAGCCCCCAGGCGGCGCAGCGCATGAGCGCGGCGCCCTGGCCGGCGGCCAGGAGGGGCTCCTCGGCGGCGCGCACGGCGGAGCCGGTGACGGCGAACGGGGTCGGGGATGCGGTCACGGGGTGTCCTCCTCCGCTCGCCTCTCGGCCACGACGTAGGCGGCGGCGACGTCGCCGTCGTGACTGAGCGAGAGGTGCCAGTGGGTGATGCCGAGGGCTCGGGCCTGCGCCTCGACCGTGCCGGTCAGCCGCACCTCGGGGCGGCCGTCGCCGTGCTCGGGGCGAGGGATCCAGCAGTGGTGCCACATCATGCCGGGCGGGGCGCCCATCGCCTTGGCGATGGCCTCCTTCGCGGCGAACCGCGCGGCGAGCGAGCGCAGCGGGAGGTCCCGCTCGTCCACGGTGAAGAGCCGCTCCCGCAGGGCGGGCGCCCGCTCCAGCTGCGCGCGGAACCGCGGCACGTCCACCACGTCCACGCCGACGCCGACGATCACGCCGACGTCTCCGCGAGCGTGACGCCGACCGGCCGGACGCCAGCCGTGCGCACGGCGGCCTCGACGGGCATGCCCAGGGCTCGCTTGGCGAGGTCGAGCGGCCAGCGCACCACGCCGGGCAGCTCGTCGCCGCAGCCGGACGTGAGGCCCGCCTTCCCGTACGCGAGGACCGCGTAGGCCGCCTGTCGTGCGCGGACGCCGTCGTCGTATCCGGCGTCGAACTCGTACATGGACACCGTGCCCTCCTCCTCCGGCCAGCACCGCCGCGCGAGCAGGCGGGCGCGTTCGAGGTGTTCGCCGAAGGTGAGCACCCCCAGGTCCTGCAGGCCGAGGGCCCGCATGCGCTCGCCCGCGTACATGACCTCCCCCTGGGTGGTCACCGGATCCGGGGAGAAGCACTCCACGGTGACGCCGTGCAGGCGGGGGTCGGCCTGCGCCGGCTCTCCGCACAGCTTCTCATGGCCGTCCGGCCCGAGGTGCGCGGAGACGAACACGCGGTCGGCCACGCCCGCGCCGAGCAGGTCGAGCGCCGCGTCGTAGACCGCCGGCTGGCTGTAGAGCACGAGCAGCGCGTCCACGTGCTCAGGGTTCTCCGCGTGGGGCTCGAGCGTCTGGCGGGCGGCCCATGCCGCGCCGTACGCGAGGGCCGCGATCGCCAGGACCGCGAGCGCCGCGAGCATCCACCGCGGGGCCCGGGGCCCCGCACGCCGCGGGCGCGCCGGGACGCGCCCCTCGGCCGGGCGGCTCACGCCGAGGCGTCCTCGGGGGTCTGGCGCAGGATCATGGTGGAGCGCGGCGGCAGCTCGACCACCTCGCCGGCGCGCACGATCGGATGGGTGCCCTGGGGCGCCACGTGCGAGGACGTGTCCAGGACGATCTCCCAGGCCGCGGGGAACGTGGGGCCGGGCAGGGTGTACGGCACCGGCTCCCACCACGCGTTCATCAGCACGTAGAAGTCCCGGTAGGGCTCCTCCTCCCCGTCTCGGCGCGGCAGCGCATGGCCGTTGAGGTAGAACCCGATCGAGCGGGCCTCGTTGCCCCAGTCGTCCTCCGTCTTGGGCGAGGCGTCCGGCTCGAGCCACACGATGTCCGGCAGGGGCGCGTCCACGTCGCGGGCGGCGGGGCGGCCGTCGAAGTGCTGGCGCCGGCGGAACACCGCGTGCTCACAGCGCAGCCGGATGAGCGTGCGCGTGAACTCCACGAGGTTCGCGTCCACCGTGGACCAGTCGATCCAGGCGATCTCGTTGTCCTGGCAGTAGGCGTTGTTGTTGCCGCCCTGCGTGCGGCCGAGCTCGTCGCCGTGGCTGATCATCGGCACGCCCTGGCTGAGCAGGAGCGTGGCGAGGAAGTTGCGCTGCTGCCGGGCACGGAGGGTGAGGACCTCCGGATCGTCCGTCTGCCCCTCGACGCCACAGTTCCAGGAGCGGTTGTGCGAGTCGCCGTCCTTGTTGTCCTCGCCGTTGGCGGCGTTGTGCTTCTCGTTGTAGGAGACGAGGTCGCGCAGGGTGAAGCCGTCGTGCGCGGTGACGAAGTTCACGGACGCGCCGGGGCTGCGGCCGTCGCCCTCGTACAGGTCCGCTGAGCCGGTGAGGCGGGTGGCGAACTCGCCGAGGGTGCCCGGCTCACCGCGCCAGAAGTCGCGCACCGTGTCCCGGTACATGCCGTTCCACTCGCTCCAGATGCCGGGGAAGTTGCCCACCTGGTAGCCGCCCCACCCCACGTCCCAGGGCTCGGCGATGAGCTTGACCATGCGCAGCACCGGGTCCTGGCGCACCACGTCGAAGAAGCCGGAGAACATGTCCGGGCCCTTCTCCCCCTCCACGCGTGTGAGGGTGGTGGCGAGGTCGAACCGGAAGCCGTCCACGTGCATCTCGGTCACCCAGTACCGCAGCGAGTCCATGACGAGCTGGAGGGCCTTGGGGCTGGAGAGGTCCACCGAGTTCCCGGTGCCCGTGTAGTCCATGTAGTGGCGCTCGTCGCCCTCCACGAGGTGGTAGTACCCGGCGTTGTCGAAGCCGCGCAGGGAGAGCATGGGGCCCTTGTCGTTGCCCTCGGCGGTGTGGTTGTAGACCACGTCCAGGATGACCTCGAGGCCGGCCGCGTGGAGGTCCTTGACCATCTGCTTGAACTCGCGCACCTGGCCGCCGAGGTCGTCCGCCGCCGCGTAGGCGGCGTGCGGGGCGAAGAACCCGATCGTGTTGTAGCCCCAGTAGTTGTCCAGCCCCTTCTCCTGGAGCGTCGCGTCGTTGACGAACTGGTGCACCGGCATGAGCTCGACCGCGGTCACGCCCAGGTGCGTCAGGTGCCCGACCACGGCGGGGTGGGCCATGCCGGCGTAGGTGCCGCGCAGCTCCTCCGGCACGTCCGGGTGCAGCCGGCTCATGCCCTTCACGTGCGTCTCGTAGACCACGGTGTCCGTGAGCTCGGTGTGCGGCGGGGCGTCCTCGCCCCAGTCGAAGTCGTCGGCCACCACCACGCCGAGCATGGTCGAGCCCAGGTTGTCGGTGGTGTCCATGCGGTCCGGCTCGTCGAAGTCGTACGAGTGGTGCTGCTGGCCCCACGCGTACTCGCCCGTGAAGGCGCGCGCGTAGGGGTCCACCAGGACCTTGGCGGGGTTGTGCCACAGCCCGCGGGCGGGCTCCCAGGGACCGCGCACCCGGTACCCGTAGCGCTGGCCCGGGCCGACGTCGGCCACGTGCACGTGCCATGTGGTGTCGTGGCGCTCCTCGATCGGGATGCGCTCCTCCGTGCCGTCCTCCCCCACGAGGCACAGCTCCACGGCCTCGACCTCCCGGCCGACGGCGATGGCGAAGTTGGTGCCGGTGTCGTCCACCGTGGCCCCGAGGGGGTACGGCTGGCCGATGTCCACTGTGCGCATGTCTCTCCGAGGTCAGGCAGGGCGCGCCGGAGCCGACGCGCATCGTCAGCGAGTCTACTGGGCGGTCCGCAGACCCTCGCGATGGCGAAGGTCTCCCCCGTCGCCGGGTCCGGACGGCGGACGGCCCCGGTGCACCCTCCCGTGGGGGTGCGCCAGGGCCGGGCGGGCTGCCCGCCGGTGCGTCAGCCGATGCGCAGGCGTCCGGCGGCGGCGCCGTGGGCGGCACGGGCCCGGGCCTCGGCGTCGACGCCCCGGGGCAGGGCGAAGGCGGCGCGCAGGACGGCCGTCTGGCGTTCCCACACCTGGGCGGCTCCCTCCGCCCAGTACGGGCGGCCGACGAACGTGAACGCCATCGCGCGCGAGCCGTCGCGGCTGGCCAGGGCGAGGGACGCGGAGCCGAACCCGCCGCCGTCGTGCCCGTACAGCGTGCCACCGGGCACCGCCGGGTCCGGCATCTGGAAGATCCCGTACCCGTAGCCGTACGGGGCGGCCGCTCCGACGGGGGTGATCATGGCGTCCACCGACGCCTGGCTGACGAGGCGGCCCTGCAGGAGCGCCTGGTAGAAGCGGACGACGTCGCCCGCCGTCGCGATGACCGCGGCGGCTCCCGCGAAGACCGACTGGTCGATGACCTCGAGGCGCATCGTCTCGGCGGGACGCACCGCGGCGTCCTCCATCTCGGCGCCGCGCACGAGCGTGCCCTCCTCGAGGCGGGCGCGGTGCATGCCCGCGGGGCGGAACACGCGCTCGCGGATCAGGCGGGAGAGCGGGCGGCCCGTGACGGCCTCCACCATCAGCTGTGCCACCACGTACCCGGTGTTGGAATAGCCCCAGTCGGTCCCGGGCTCGAACCACCAGCCGTCCTGCTTCGCCAGCTCCACGAGCTCCAGCGTCGTGTAGGGGCGGGAGACGACGTCGCGGACGTGCGTGAGCGGCAGGTCCCACAGGCCCAGGTGCTCCATGATCACCCAGACGGCATCCGGCATGCCCGAGGTGTGGTTGAGCAGCTGGCCCAGGGTGACCTCCTCGCGGCCCGGCCACAGGCCGGGGAGGACCTCCCCGATCGTGGAGTCGAGGCGCAGGGTGCCGCGCTCGATCTCCTGGAGCGCGAGTGTCGCGGTCATGGCCTTGGTGACGCTGGCGACGCGGGCGACCGACTGGGGGCGGGCCGGCGCCGGGGTGGCCGCGGAGCGCCGACCGGCGGCGAGCTCGAGGCGGCCGGCCGGGGAGGCCACGGCGCACACGGCGCCGACGACGGGCCACGCGACCAGGGCGTCCAGCGAGCGCTGGAGGATGTCGGCGTCCGCCCCGGCGGTCCGGGGCGCGGCGAGGGCAGACTCTGCCAGCGCGGCGGGAAGGGCGAGGCCGGCCAGGCCGGCGGCGAGCCCCTGCGTGACGGTGCGGCGGGACGGATGCATGGGTGGGCCTCCTCGGGGTCAGGGTCACCGATGTGTGACCGAGATCACCCTAGCGGCTCGTGCGCCGCGGCGCCCTCCACGACGGCCGCGGGCCGGGTCCCCGTGGGAGACCCGGCCCGCCGCTGCGCGCCTGACGGCGCGGAAGCTCACTCCACCGTGACGGACTTCGCCAGGTTGCGCGGCTGGTCCACGTCGTAGCCCTTCGCCGAGGCGAGCTCGAGCGCGAAGATCTGCAGCGGGACGGTGGTGAGCAGCGGCATGAGCATGGGCTGCGTCTCCGGGACCTCGAAGACGCCCTCGGCCTGCGAGCGCACCGCGGCGTCGCCCCGCTCGGCCACCGCGAAGGTACGGGCCCCGCGGGCGCGGACCTCCTGGATGTTGGAGACCACCTTGGCGTGCAGGGAGTGGCGGTCCATCGGGGAGGGCATGACCACGAACACCGGCTGGCCCTCGTCGATCAGCGCGATCGGCCCGTGCTTGAGCTCGCCGGCGGCGAAGCCCTCCGCGTGGATGTACGCGAGCTCCTTGAGCTTCAACGCGCCCTCCATGGCCACGGGGTAGCCGACGTTGCGGCCGAGGAACAGCACGGAGGTGGCGTCCGCCATCGAGCGGGCGAGCTCCTTGACCTGGTCCGCGTTCTCGAGGATCTCGCCGATCTTCGCGGGGATGTCGGCGAGGTCCGCCATGATGTCGCTGATCTGGCCGCTGAAGAGCTTCTTGTTCAGCTGCGCGAGGTAGAGGCCGAGGAGGTAGGCCGCCGTGATCTGGGCGAGGAACGCCTTCGTGGAGGCCACGGCGATCTCGGGGCCGGCGTGCGTGTACAGCACGGCGTCGGACTCGCGCGGGATGGTGGAGCCGTTGGTGTTGCAGATGGACACCGTGCGGGCGCCCTGCTCCTTCGCGTACCGGACGGCCATGAGCGTGTCCATGGTCTCGCCGGACTGGGAGATGGAGACCACGAGCGTGCCGTCATCGATGATGGGGTCCCGGTAGCGGAACTCGTGGGAGAGCTCCACCTCCACCGGGATGCGGCACCAGTGCTCGATCGCGTACTTGGCCACCATCCCGGCGTAGGCCGAGGTGCCGCACGCGAGCACGATGATCTTGGTGATGCTGCGCAGCTCCTCGGGCTCGATCCGCAGCTCGTCCAGCACGAGCGCGCCCGAGGCGTCCGTGCGGCCCAGCAGGGTGTCCCGCACGGCCTGCGGCTGGTCGTGGATCTCCTTCTCCATGAAGGTGGCGAAGCCGCCCTTCTCCGCGGCGGAGGCGTCCCAGTCCACGGAGAACGCCTTGCCCTGCGCGGGCGCGCCCGCGAAGTCGGTGATCTCGACGGCGTCGGCGGTGATGGTCACCACCTGGTCCTGCTCGAGCTCGATGGCGTTCCGCGTGAAGTCGATGAAGCCCGAGACGTCCGAGCCGAGGAAGTTCTCCCCCTCGCCCACGCCCACCACGAGCGGGGAGTTGCGGCGGGAGGCGACCACGCGGTCCGGGTGGTCCACGTGGACGGCCAGCAGGGTGAAGGCGCCCTCGAGGCGCTGGGAGGCCATTTGCATCGCGCGGGTCAGGTCCCCGGCGGCCCCGTTGCGGTAGATGTCGCCCAGCAGGTGGGCGGCCACCTCGGTGTCGGTCTCCGAGAGGAAGCTCACCCCCTTGGCCAGCAGCTCCTCGCGGAGCTCGGCGTAGTTCTCGATGATGCCGTTGTGGATCATGGCCAGACGGCCCTCGTCCGCGACGTGCGGGTGCGCGTTGACGTCCGTGGGGCCGCCGTGGGTGGCCCAGCGCGTATGGCCGACGCCCACCTGCGCCGCGGGCACCGGGTGCGCCTCGAGCTCGGCGGCCAGATTGGCCAGCTTGCCCGCCTTCTTGCGGTGGTACAGCTCGCCGTCCGCCACGACGGCGACGCCGGCGGAGTCGTATCCGCGGTATTCGAGACGGCGCAGGCCCTCCATGAGGACCTCGAGGGCGCCGTGGTCCCGAGTGGTGGAGGGGTGGCCGATGTATCCGACGATTCCGCACATGCGGATGAGGATACCGGCCGCGGCCCCGGGCGCGCGCCGCCGCGCTCAGGACTCGCGGTAGCCGTGGGGATTGGCCTCCTGCCAGGCCCACATGTCCCGGACCATCGCCTCGACACTGCGCCGGGCGCGCCAGCCGACCTCCCCGCCGATCGCGTCGACGGCCGCGCGGGACTCCCCGATGTCCCCCGCGCGGCGGCCCACGACCCGGTACGGGACGGCGCGGCCGGTGACGGCCTCGACGGCGCGGACCATCTCGAACACCGTGACGCCCTCCCCGCGCCCGATGTTCCAGACCTTCACGGCCGGCGCGTCCCGCGTGTGCTCCGTCATCCACTCGAGGGCGGCCACGTGGGCCTCGGCGAGGTCCATTACGTGGATGAAGTCGCGGATGGCGCTGCCGTCCCGCGTGGCGAAGTCCGCCCCGAACACCTGCAGCTCGGGGCACTGCCCGGTGGCCACGCGCGCCACGAACGGCATGAGGTTGGCGGGCGTGCCCTGCGGATCCTCCCCCAGGCGGCCGGAGGGGTGGGCGCCCACAGGGTTGAAGTAGCGCAGCACCGCCACGGAGAGCGCGGGCACGGACCCGTGGACGTCGCGCAGGACCTGCTCGGCCATCAGCTTGGAGTGGCCGTACGGGTTCACGGGCGCGGTGGGCGCGTCCTCGGCGACGGGCACGGCGGCGTCGTCGCCGTAGACCGTGGCGGAGGAGGAGAAGAGCAGGACACGCGCGCCGGCCTCGGCGGCCACGCGCGCGACCTGTGCAGTCCCGGCCACGTTGACGCTGTAGTAGGCGGCAGGCTCCCGCATCGACTCCGTCGGCGACTTCAGGCCCGCGAAGTGCACGACGCCGTCCGGCGCGTAGCGCACCACCGCGTCGGCGTAGTGCTCGGGACGGCAGACGTCCGCCTGGAGCAGGTCGAGGCGGGGGCCGCCGAGCTCGACGCCGCACACCTCGGCGGCCCGCTCGAGGGCTGCCCGGGACGAGCTGACGAGGCTGTCCAGCACCAGGACGTCATGGCCGGCGTCGAGCAGGGTGGTCACCGTGTGTGACCCGAGGTAGCCGGCACCACCGGTCACGAGAACGCGCATGGGTCCGATCCTAGCGGCGGCGGTTCGGAGCCCGGGGGCGCGCCGCAGGGGGCCCGGGACGCGCCACGGAACGGCGGGCTCCGACCCACCGCAGGGCGACCGTCATAATGGTGCGGTGACGGACACCGACGCGCTCCCCGCGAGCCCTGCCCTCCCGGCCCGGCCCCGCGAGCCCGCCCGGGCGGCCGACCACCACCGCTCTCCCTTCGTGGAGCTCGAGCGGCAGACCTGGTCCCGCCTCGCCGCGGAGATGGCTCAGCCCTTCGACCAGGCGGACGTGGAGCGGCTGCGCGGCATCGGCGACACCCTCTCCCTCACCGAGGTGGCCGAGGTGTACCTCCCCCTCTCCCGGCTCCTGGGCATCAACGTCGAGGCGTCCGGTGCACTGCGCAACGCGACCAATGCCTTCCTGGGCGAGCACACCGGCCGGACCCCCTACGTGATCGGCGTGGCGGGCTCGGTGGCCGTGGGCAAGTCGACCACCGCGCGCGTGCTCCAGGAGATGCTGCGCCGCTGGCCCACCACCCCCCGCGTGGAGCTCATCACCACGGACGGCTTCCTCCATCCGAACGCCGTCCTCGCCGAACGCGGGCTCATGAAGCGCAAGGGCTTCCCGGAGTCCTACGACCGGCGCGCCCTGCTCCGCTTCATGGCCGACGTGAAGTCCGGGGCGGAGGAGGTGCGTGCGCCCGTGTACTCGCACATGACCTACGACATCGTCCCCGGCGAGGAGCAGGCGGTGCACCGCCCGGACGTGCTGATCGTGGAAGGCCTGAACGTGCTCGCCCCGCCACGCACCCGCACCGACGGCACGGCCGGCCTCAGCGTCTCCGACTTCTTCGACTTCTCCGTGTACGTGGACGCCCGTGCCGACTGGATCCGCCGCTGGTACATCGAGCGCTTCATGGACCTGCGCTCGGGCGCCTTCCGCGATCCGCGCAGCTACTTCCACCGCTACGCCCACCTCGCCGACGCCGAGGCGCAGGCCACCGCGGAGCACATCTGGGACACCATCAACGGGCCCAACCTCCAGCAGAACGTGCATCCCACCCGGGGGCGGGCGCGACTCGTGCTCACCAAGAACGAGCGGCACGAGGTCACGCGGGTCCTGCTGCGCAAGGTCTGACGCCCGCCTCGTGGCCGGACCCTGGTCGCCCCGGCCCGGCCGAGCCTCGGACACGGTCGGCGCCGGCCTCGAATGGCCATAGACTTGCCCCATGCTTCAAGGATTCAAGGAATTCATCCTCAAGGGAAACGTCATCGACCTCGCCGTGGCCGTCGTCATCGGCGCCGCCTTCAGCAAGGTGATCAACGCGGTCGTGGAGAACGTGCTCATGCCGTTCATCTCCGGGCTCGTGAAGGCGCCGGACTTCGACCAGTTCGGCGTCGTGATGCTCAATGGCAACGCCATCCAGTTCGGCGTCCTCCTCACCGCGATCGTCAACTTCCTGCTCATCGCCGCGGCGGTCTACTTCGTGATCATCCTGCCGATGAACGCCATGATCGAGCGCCGCAACCGGCGCCTCGGCATCACCCCGAAGGACGAGGAGGTGCCGGAGGACGTCGCCCTGCTCTCCGAGATCCGCGACCTGCTCGCCGCCCAGCGCGGCGGCGCCGCGGGCACCGTCACCGGGACCGACCCCCGCCTCTGAGCCTCCCGGCTCCCCGACCCCGACGGGCCCCGGACACCTCCCCAACGGAGGCGTCCGGGGCCCGTCCTGTCACGGGGCTCACCCGCCGGGGGCACGGGGCCGCCCCCTACGGTGCGGTGGCCGCGCCGCCGGTCCCCGCGTCCAGGCACGGCAGCCATTCGAGCGCCACGCCGCGGCCGCACACCGGGGCGTCCACGGCCGCGTAGGCCACGCCCCACAGCAGCGCCAGCCCGGCCGTCAGCGCGCCGAGCAGAACCGCCCTGCGAGGCGGCTGGTCCGGGCGCACGGGTCAGGCGTGGAGCGCGAGCTCGCGCTGCACGACGGCGGCCAGGGACTCGGCCTCGCCGCGGGCGGTGTCCTCGTCCGGGGCCTCCACCATCACGCGCACCACCGGCTCCGTTCCGGACGGGCGCAGCAGCACCCGCCCCGTCTCACCGAGGCGCGCCTCGGCCTCGGCCACGGCGGCCTGCACGGCCTCGTCCGTCCCGGCGCGGGCCTTGTCCACACCGCGCACGTTCACGAGCACCTGCGGGAGGCGCTGCATCACGCCGGCGAGCTCGGAGAGCGGGGTGCCGGTCTGGGCCACGCGGGAGGCGAGCTGCAGGCCGGTCAGCACGCCGTCGCCCGTGGTGGCGTGGTCCGCGAAGATCACGTGGCCGGACTGCTCGCCGCCCAGCGAGTAGTCCCCCAGCTTCATGCCGGCCAGGACATAGCGGTCGCCGACCTGGGTCTCCACCAGCTGGACCCCCTCGCGGCCCATGGCCAGCTTGAGGCCGAGGTTGGACATGACGGTGACCACGAGGGTGTCGTCGCGCAGGGCGCCGCGGTCCTTCAGGGCCAGCGCCATGACGCCCATGATCTGGTCGCCGTCCACGACCTCGCCGTGCTCGTCCACCGCGAGGCAGCGGTCGGCGTCGCCGTCGTGGGCGATGCCCAGGTCCGCGCCGTGCTCCTTGACCGCCGCCTGGAGCATCTCCAGGTGCGTCGAGCCGCAGCCCTCGTTGATGTTCAGCCCGTCCGGGGAGGCGCCGATGACGACCACCTGCGCGCCGGCGGCGCGGAACGCCTCCGGTGAGCAGCCGGCGGCCGCGCCGTGGGCGCAGTCCAGCACCACGGTGAGGCCGTCCAGGCGGTGGGGCAGGGACTGGAGGAGGTGGAGGACATAGCGGTCCTCGGCGTCGGAGAAGACGCGCACGCGGCCCACGTCCGCACCCGTGGGGCGCAGCGGGTCGGCGCCCTCCAGGTGCTGGATGATCTCGTCCTCCTGCCCGTCGGTGAGCTTCTGGCCACCGCGGGCGAGGAACTTGATGCCGTTGTCCGGCGCGGGGTTGTGGGAGGCGGAGATCATCACGCCGAAGTCCGCGCCCAGGTCCGCCACGAGGAACGCGGCCGCCGGCGTGGGCAGCACACCCGCGTCCCAGACGTCCACGCCGGACGAGGCGAGGCCGGCCACCACGGCCGCGCCGATGAACTGGCCGCTGATCCGCGGGTCCCGCGCGACGACGGCCACGGGCCGCCTGCCCGCCTCGAGGGCCTCGGCCCCGAGCACGGGGGCGGCCGCCTGGGCCAGCTGGAGGGACAGCTCCACAGTGAGGGTCTCGTTGGCCAGGCCACGGACGCCATCGGTTCCGAACAATCTCGACATGATCAGTGAGTCTACGAGCCTGAGTGGCCCGGAGCACCACCCCCGGGGTCTCGAGCGCGCCGCGCGGCCGGTACCATCGAGCCGGTGGGCCCGCGCCCGTGCACCCGTCCGGCTCCCGGACGGGCGGCCCCGCGGCCCCCCGCCGCCCCGACACGAAGGACCCCTCCATGGCCGATCTCCCCGAGACCACCCCACGACGACGCTGGCCGCGCCGCGCCGTCCTGGGCGGCACCGGCATCGCGCTCGCCTCCGCCGCCGTCGCCTGCGGATCCGGCGACGAGGCCCCCGAGGCGTCCGCCTCCGCCGGCGGCGACGACCGCCCCCGCCTGCCCGCGCCGGAGATCCTCACGACGGACGACTGGGGCGCGGTCACGCCCGCCAACTACCTCCAGACCCTCTACGAGCGCCCCTCGTACCTCGTCATCCACCACACGACGACGCCGAACACCTCCGACGGGTCCCGCCAGGCCGCCATGGACCTCGCCCGCATGGTGCAGAAGGGCCACATCGCCCAGGGCTGGGGCGACTCCGGCCAGCAGTTCACGATGTCCCGCGGCGGCTTCCCCATGGAGGCCCGGCACGGCTCCCGCCACGCCCTCGAGGGCGGGGAGACCTTCATGCTCGGCATCCACGCCCTCGGCTTCAACGCCTACGCCCTGGGCATCGAGTGCGAGGGCTTCTACATGGTGAACCCGCCGCCGCAGAGCCTCTACGCGGGGCTCGTGCGGCTCTCCGCCTACATCTGCCAGCAGTACGAGATGCCGCCCTCGCGCATCATCGGCCACCGCGACGTGGTGGCCACCAGCTGCTGCGGCGACGCGTTCTACGCGAAGCTCCCGATCCTGCGCGAGGACGTGCGCGCCTCCCTGGAGGCCGGCGAGTACCGCATCAGCGAGGGGTTCGGGGCGGACAACCTCCTCGACGACGCCCACGTCAACGCGGAGTGGGTCAAGCGCAACCCCTGAGCATCCGCACCGCCGACGACGGCGCCCCACCCGAGCGGGCGGGGCGCCGTCGTCATGCGGGGGCCTCGGCGGGCCGCCGCGTCCCGGACGTGCTCAGCGCACGCGCGGGAAGGAGCCGCTGTCGTGATCCTCGCCCATCTCGAACAGGTCCGTCGCGGGTGCGCAGATGAGCGGGTCCGGGGCGTGCACGACCCGCGCGTCCTTGTCCGGGTACGGGAGCGTGTGCAGCACGTGCCGGATGGCCTCGAGGCGCGCGCGCTTCTTGTCGTTGGACTTCACCACGGTCCACGGCGCGTCGGCCGTGTGCGTGTAGAAGAACATGGCCTCCTTGGCGTTCGTGTAGTCGTCCCACTTGTCGAGGGAGGCCATGTCGGTGGGCGAGAGCTTCCAGCGGCGGACGGGATCGGTCTCGCGGGAGGCGAAGCGGTTGAGCTGCTCGCGCTGGGAGACGGAGAACCAGAACTTCACGAGGTGGATGCCGGAGTTGACCAGCATGCGCTCGAGCTCCGGGGTCTCCCGCATGAACTCGAGGTACTGCGGCGGCGTGCAGTAGCCCATGACGCGCTCGACGCCGGCCCGGTTGTACCAGGACCGGTCGAACATCACGATCTCCCCGCCGGAGGGCAGGTGCTGGATGTAGCGCTGGAAGTACCACTGCGAGGCCTCGGCCTCGGTGGGCTTCTCGAGGGCCACGGTGCGGGCGCCGCGCGGGTTGAGGTGCTCGTTGAAGCGCTTGATCGCGCCGCCCTTGCCGGCCGCGTCGCGCCCCTCGAAGATGATCAGGACCTTCTGGCCCGTCTCCTTGACCCACAGCTGCATCTTCAGCAGCTCGATCTGGAGCTCGCGCTTGCGGCGCTCGTAGAGGCGTCGGCTGATCTTCGTCTCGTAGGGGTAGCCCTCGCGCCACGCGAGCGGGTCCGGGGTCGGCAGGGCCTTGTCCCCGCGCAGCTTGCGGCCGAGCTCGTGGATCTCGTCGACCTCCGCCGCGTAGTCGTGGGTCACGGCGAACGGGACATCGGAATCCCCCGCCTCCAGCACGTGGACGGGGGTGCTCTCCGGCGACGCCGGCGCGTCGGTCTGCGCCTGGCCCTGGGCCTCCTGGGGGGCGTCCTCCGGGCGGCGGGATGAATCTGCCATGGCGGATCTCCTCGTGGCTCTCACACGTCTCGCGCCACCGGCGGGAGCCCTCACGCCCCGGGCGAGCCCCCGCCGCACTGCGGGGACCCTCACAGTCTAGGCGCCGGACGCGGCAGACCCCGCGCCACCGGGGAACGGTGACACGGGGTCTGCGGGGCGGATCCGCTCGGCCGGAGCCGAGGCGCGGATCAGCGCTTCGAGAACTGCGAGGCCTTGCGGGCCTTCTTGAGGCCGGCCTTCTTGCGCTCGATGACGCGGGCGTCACGGGTGAGGAAGCCGGCCTTCTTGAGGGCGGCGCGGTTGTGCTCGCGGTCGATCTCGTTCAGGGCGCGGGAGATGCCCAGGCGCAGCGCACCGGCCTGGCCGGAGGGGCCGCCGCCGTGGATGCGGGCGATCACGTCGTACGCGCCGGCGAGCTCCAGCAGCGTGAAGGGGTCGTTGACCTCCTGCTGGTGCAGCTTGTTGGGGAAGTAGTTCTCCAGGGTGCGGCCGTTCACGGTCCACTGGCCGGAGCCGGGGATGAGGCGGACGCGCGCCACGGCCTCCTTGCGGCGGCCGACGGCTGCACCGGGGACGGTCAGGGCGGGACGCTCGGACACGGCGGCCTCGTCGGTGGAGGCGGTGGCGGACGACTCGGAGGTGTAGCTGGTCAGCTCCACGTCCTCATGCTCATTGATGCTCATGGTTCTCCTCAGGAAAAGTCTCAGGCGGTCGCCAGGGTCACTGGGCGACCTGGCCGATCTCGAAGGTGGCGGGCTGCTGGGCGGCGTGCGGGTGCTCGGCACCGCGGTACACCTTGAGCTTGCCCATCTGCTGGTCGGCCAGCGAGTTCTTGGGGAGCATGCCGCGGACGGCCTTCTCCACGGCGCGGACCGGGTTGGTCTCGAGGAGCTCGGCGTAGCTCTGCGACTTCAGGCCGCCCGGGTAGCCCGAGTGGCGGTAGGCGCGCTTCTTCTCGAGCTTGGCGCCGGTGAGGGCCACCTTCTCGGCGTTCACGATGATGACGAAGTCGCCCATGTCCATGTGGGGGGCGAACGTCGGCTTGTGCTTTCCGCGCAGCAGGGTGGCGGTGTGGGTGGCCAGGCGGCCGAGGACGACGTCGGTGGCATCGATGATGTGCCACTGGCGGTCGGCATCGCCAGGCTTGGGAGAGTACGTACGCACGTTGTCTGCCTTCAGGGTCGGTGATCGGTCACAGTGGCCGCGCGCTGGGGCGTGATTCCGGCGTGGGGCGCACTGTCAGTTCTCCGTGCGCGCCGGGGCTCCAGGTGAGGACTGGAAGGCGACCGGGCCCGAGGATCCCGGGGGTGCGGCGCGAGCTGAAGGCCATGCAACTGAGCCACTCGCGGCACGACGCATCCGGGTGCGGACATGCGCAACGTCTCCCCATGCTACCGGGTCCGCGTCCCCGCGGCAAAAGCGCGGGCCCACGTCCCGCGGCGCCCTTCGGGGGCGCCCCCGACGTCGACGCCCGGACTCACAGGGAGCGTCGGGCCCGTGTCCCCGCGGCGCGGGCCCGCAGCACGTCCGGGTTCGCCGGGTAGGCGACGCGGGCCAGGGTCAGCCCACCCGGCGGCGCGAGGCGCACATGGGAGTCCCGCACGCGGGCCGCCAGCCGCTCGCCCGCCCAGCCGGGAGCGCGACGCCCCTCCCCCACCTCCAGGAGCGCCCCCACGATGGAGCGCACCATGTGGTGGCAGAACGCGTCCGCGCGGATCTGGACACGGACGATCCCCTCCGGGTCCCGCTCGACCCGCAGATCCTGGACCTCGCGGATGGTCGTGGCACCCTCGCGCGGCCTGCAGAAGGAGAGGAAGTCGTGCAGGCCGAGGAGGGCGTGGGCCTCCGTCTGCATGCGCCCCACATCCAGGGCGGCGCCGTGCCAGTGCGTGCCCCGGCGGGTGAGCGGGTCCTGCGTCGCTCGGCGGTCACTGATGCGGTACTCGTACTCGCGCCACAGGGCGCCGAATCGCGCGTCGAAGCCCTCCGGTGCACGGGCCGCGCCGTGCACCACGACGGCGCCGCCCCAGCTGGAGAGCACGCCCGCGAGGCGGCGCAGCAGGGCCTGCCCCGGGTCATCGCCCGGCCGGCCCCGGGAGAGGCCCTCCCACTCGGCGGCGGAGAGGTCCAGATGGACCACCTGGCCGCGCGCGTGGACGCCGGCGTCGGTGCGCCCGGCCACCACCGTGGCCACGGGGCGGCGCAGGATCCGCTCCAGCGCCTCCTCGAGCGCGCCCTGGACGGTGGGCAGCCCCGGCTGGGAGGCCCAGCCGGAGAACGCCGATCCGTCATAGGCGAGGTCGAGCCGCACCCGGAGGCGCGCGTCGGGGACGGCGAGGTCCGCGGCGGCGTCTGCGGCGGGCGCGGCGAGGTCCGCGGCGGCGGACGGGGTGGAGTCGGCCTCGGCGGACGCGTCCCCGCGCGGGCGGATGTGCTCGGCAGAGCGGTGCTCGGTCATGGTGCTCCTGGGGGTCGACGCGACGAAGGGCCGCCCACCGAGGTGGACGGCCCTTCGCTCAGGGGATGCGCTCCCCGCCGAGGGGGTGCGCACGGCCTCACTCGGAGGCGGGCATCTTCTGCGCCGCGGCGCCGCCGGCGGGCTCGAAGCCGGCGGCCACGGCCTCCTCGACAGTGGTGAACCAGACCTCGGCGGTGGTCTGGTCGTACCAGCGGGAGCCGGGGACGTGGTACTTCTTCGAGCTGGCGTTGCCCTTGATGGTCGCGCCCTCGGGAGCGGAGCCGTCCTCGGTCGTGGCGACGGCGCCGTCGATCTCGGCGGCGGTCTCCTCGGACTCGGCCACGGTGACGTCCTCGGTGGCGGCCGGGTCCACGGCCTCCACGGGGACGGCCTCGGCCTCGACCGGGGCGGCCGGAGCCGTCTCGACGGCGCGCTCGGCCTCACGGACGACGGCCTGCTTCGGGGAGACCGGATCCATGATGAGCTCGATCACGGCCATGGGCGCGTTGTCGCCGTGGCGGTTGCCGATCTTGGTGATGCGGGTGTAGCCGCCGTTGCGCTCGGCCATGGCCGGGGCGATCACCGTGAACAGCTCGTGCACGATGGACTTGTTGGTGCGGTTCTTCGCCGCGATGATGCCCTGCACCTTGCGACGGGAGGGCAGGTCGCCCTTCTTCGCGAAGGTGATGAGGCGCTCCGCGTGGGGGCGGAGGCGCTTGGCGCGGGTGAGCGTCGTGGTGATCGACTTGTGCTCGAAGAGCTGGGCCGACATGTTGGCCAGCATGATGCGCTCGTGGGCCGGGCTGCCGCCCAGGCGCGGACCCTTGGTGGGGGTAGGCATGGTGTTTCTCCTCAGGTGGTCCCCGGTGCCGGCGTCGGCCTCGGGGTCAAAGATTCAGGGGTGCGGTGCGGCTCAGAAGTCCGAGAACGGATCGTCGTCCATCTGGCGCGCGTGGAGCTGCGGGTCGTAGCCGGCCGGCGAGTCCTTGAGGGACAGGCCCAGCTCCTCCAGCTTCTCCTTGACCTCGTCGATGGACTTCGCGCCGAAGTTGCGGATGTCCATCAGGTCGGCCTCGGACCGGGCCACGAGCTCACCCACGGAGTGGATGCCCTCGCGCTTGAGGCAGTTGTAGGAGCGCACGGTCAGCTCGAGCTCCTCGATCGGCTGGGCCAGGTCGGCGGACACGTCGCCCTCCGCCGGCGTCTCGCCCAGGTCGATGCCCTCGGCCTCGACGTTGAGCGCGCGGGCCAGGCCGAACAGCTCGACGAGCGTGGAGCCCGCAGAGGCCACGGCGTCGCGCGGCAGCATGGACTCCTTGGTCTCCACGTCCAGGATCAGGCGGTCGAAGTCCGTCCGCTGCTCCACACGGGTGGCCTCGACCTTGAAGGTCACCTTGAGCACGGGTGAGTAGATGGAGTCGACCGGGATGCGGCCGATCTCCGCGTCCGCGGACTTGTTCTGGGCCGCCGTCACGTAGCCGCGGCCGCGCTCGACCGTCAGCTCCATGTCGAACTTGCCCTTCGCGTTGAGCGTCGCGATGTGGAGGTCCTTGTTGTGGATCTCCACACCGGCGGGAGCGGTGATGTCCGCGGCGGTCACGACGCCGGCCCCCTGCTTGCGCAGGTAGGCGACGACGGGCTCGTCGTTCTCGGAGGAGACGGACAGCTGCTTGATGTTGAGGATGATCTCGGTGAGATCCTCCTTGACGCCGTTGACGGTGCTGAACTCGTGCAGGACGCCGTCCACGCGGATGCTGGTCACGGCAGCACCGGGGATGGAGGAGAGCAGAGTGCGGCGCAGGGAGTTGCCGAGGGTGTAGCCGAAGCCGGGCTCCAGCGGCTCGATCACGAACCGGGACCGACGGTCGGACACGACCTCTTCGGTCAGCGTGGGGCGCTGTGCAATGAGCACGAACATTTCCTTTCGGCGAGCGTCCGCCATATGACGCACGCGGGGGGTGGAAACGAGGACGGGATGGGATCAGGTCGCAGACCTGTCCGCACCCGCCCCGGGGGACGGGGCGGGTGCGGAGAAGACGCTCAGGTCAGACGCGGCGGCGCTTCGCGGGGCGAGCACCGTTGTGGGCCATGGGGGTGACGTCCTGGATGGACCCCACCTCGAGGCCGGCGGCCTGCAGGGAGCGGATGGCGGTCTCGCGACCCGAGCCCGGGCCCTTCACGAAGACGTCCACCTTCTTCATGCCGTGCTCCTGGGCGCGCTTGGCGGCCTGCTCGGCGGCCAGCTGCGCGGCGTAGGGGGTCGACTTGCGCGAGCCCTTGAAGCCCACCTCGCCGGACGAGGCCCACGAGATGACGGCACCCGTGGTGTCCGTGATGGACACGATGGTGTTGTTGAACGTGCTCTTGATGTGGGCCTGGCCCACGGTGATGTTCTTCTTGTCCTTGCGGCGCGGCTTGCGGGCCGCTGCGGCGCGGGTCTTGGGGGGCATGTGGTTCTCCTGACGAAAAGGCTGACGGTGCAGGTGCTGCGGCGGGGCGGCCGGACGGGTCCGGGCTCAGCCTCGCCGGCAGGATCACTTCTTGCGGCCGGCGA
The DNA here is from genome assembly GCF_044872765.1 of Micrococcus antarcticus. Lineage (NCBI taxonomy): Bacteria > Bacillati > Actinomycetota > Actinomycetes > Micrococcales > Micrococcaceae > Micrococcus > Micrococcus antarcticus. The sequence continues at coordinate 1,110,478 of NZ_CP085253.1, forward strand.
CCGTCTTCTTGGGGCCCTTGCGGGTGCGGGCGTTGGTCTTCGTGCGCTGACCGCGCACCGGAAGGCCGCGACGGTGGCGCAGGCCCTCGTAGGAGCCGATCTCCACCTTGCGACGGATGTCGGCGGCGACCTCGCGGCGGAGGTCGCCCTCCACCTTGTAGGTGCCCTCGATGTGGTCGCGCAGCTGCACCAGCTGTTCGTCGGAGAGGTCCTTCACGCGGATGTTCGGGTCGATCCCGGTGGCGGCGAGGGTCTCCTCGGCGCGGGTCTTGCCCACGCCGTAGATGTAGGTGAGTGCGATGATCACGCGCTTCTCGCGCGGAATGTCAACGCCTGCAAGACGAGCCATGCGGCCGTCCTCCTGTTCCTTGAAGCAGCAGAGGTCTGCACCAGGGACGCCCGGACGACGCGGCTCACGGCCAAGCGGACCCTCGAGCCGCGGCGCCCAGCGAGTGCTCGGCGTGCTCCGCGGCGGTCGTCCGCCGTCGTCGGTCTCCGGCCCCTGCGACCGGAGGTGTCGGCCGCGTCCCGTGTGACGGGGGCGACCGTTGTCCCTGCTGTTCGGCCATCATGGCCGGTTGGGTGTTCTCGTCAGCGCACGGCGTCGCTCCCCCGCGAGACGGGGGAGGCGATCAGCCCTGGCGCTGCTTGTGGCGCGGGTTCGAGCAGATCACCAGAACGCGGCCCTTACGGCGCACGACCTGGCACTTGTCACAAATCCGCTTCACGCTCGGCTGAACCTTCACGGCTCTTCCTCCTGCGCTCGCTTGGACGGGTTGGGTCTTACTTGTAGCGGTAGACGATGCGACCTCGATTGAGGTCGTACGGGCTAAGCTCCACCACGACGCGATCCTCGGGGAGGATGCGGATGTAGTGCTGACGCATCTTTCCGGAGATCGTGGCGAGCACGACGTGCTCGTTCTGCAGACGGACGCGGAACATCGCGTTGGGCAACGCCTCCGACACCGTGCCCTCGACCTCGATGACACCTTCCTTCTTAGCCATGTCCTCCACTATCGTCATGCTCCGACAGCGGCGCGGTGGCGCCGCCCACGGGGCGGGAACGGGGTGGATCGCGGCGGCACGCCGACGGCGAGCGGACACGATCAACATTCGATGATACCGCATCCGGAGCCGGATGACCACCACGCCCGGGCGTGCGGGGTCACTCCCCCGGCGGGACCGGGGTGACGCCGAAGCGGGCCAGCTCGGACGCGCCGCCGTCGGGGGCGGTGAGGACCCACAGGCCGCCGGCGTGGCGGCACACCGAGTGCTCCCACTGGCTCGCCCGCGCCCCGTCCTCCGTCACCACGGTCCAGTCGTCCTCGAGGGTGCGGGTCTCGATGCCGCCGCGCACGAGCATGGGCTCGATCGCGAGCGCCAGGCCGGGGCGCACGCGCGGGCCCTGGTGCCCGGTGCGGTAGTTGAACACATCCGGGGGCAGGTGCATGGCCGAGCCGATGCCGTGGCCCACGTAGTCCTCGAGGATGCCGAGCTCGGGGCCGTCCTGCGCCGAGACGTGGTCGTCGATGGCGTCGCCGATCTCCCCCACGTGCGTGGCGGACGCGAAGGCGGCGATCCCCGCCCACATGGCCTCGCGGGTGACGGCGGAGAGGCGCTCGTCCGCGGGGTCCGCCGTGCCGGCCGCGGAGGACCCCAGGATCACGGTGCGCGCGGAGTCGGCATGCCAGCCGTCCACGATCGCGCCGCCGTCGATCTTCAGGACGTCGCCGGCCTGCAGGACGCGCTCCCCGGGGATGCCGTGGACCACCTCCTCGTTCACCGACGCGCAGATCGTGGCGGGGAAGCCGTGGTAGCCCAGGAAGTTCGAGGTTGCGCCGTGCTCGGCGAGGACGCCGCGGAACACGGCGTCCAGCTCCGCGGTGGTCACACCGGGGGCGGCGGCGTCCACGGCGGCATCGAGGGCCGCGGACAGGACCACCCCCGCACGCTGCATGGCCTGCAGCTGGGGGGTGGTCTTGAGCTCGAGGGAGCGACGTCCGATCACGCGGTCAGGCCTCGGTCCGCGGGGTGATGACGGGCAGGGTGCCGGTCGCCGCGCGCACCGAGTAGACGGCCTGGAGCAGGCGTTCCGTGACGTCGTCGATCTGGCCCGTGCCGTCCACGCGCGCCACGATGCCGCGGTCCACGTAGTTCTCGATCACGACCTCCGTCTCGCGGTGGTAGAGGTCGAGGCGGTGCTGGATGACGTCCTGGGTGTCGTCGGCGCGGCCCTCGATCTCGGCGCGCTTGAGCAGACGCTCCACGAGCTCGGCGTCCGGCACCTCGAGCTCGACGACGGCGGACAGGGCCTGGCCGGCCTCGCGCAGCATGGCGTCGAGCGCCTCGACCTGGCCCGCGGTGCGGGGGTATCCGTCCAGGAGGAAGCCGTGCTCGGCATCGGGCTGGGCGATGCGGTCGGCCACCATGCGGTTGGTGACGTCGTCGGGCACGAAGTCGCCGTTGTCGATGTAGCGCTTGGCCTCGACGCCGAGCGGGGTCATGGCCTTGACGTTGTGGCGGAAGATGTCGCCGGTGGAGATGGGGACGATCCCCAGCTTGTCGGCGATCCGGGAGGCCTGGGTGCCCTTACCGGATCCGGGAGGGCCCATGATCAGCATGCGGGTCATCGTGTGTTCCTCACTCTCGAGATGGTGGACGTCCGTGGCGGCCGCTCAGCGCAGCAGGCCCTCATAGTGGCGCTGCTCCATCTGCGCGTTGATCTGCTTCACCGTCTGGAGGCCCACGCCCACCATGATGAGGATGGACGTGCCGCCGAACGGGAAGTTCTGGTTGGCGCCGATCAGCACGAAGGCGATCAGCGGGATCATGGCCACAATACCCAGATACAGGGCACCGGGGAGCGTGATCCGGCTGATGACGTACTGGAGGTAGCGCTCCGTGGGGCGCCCCGCCCGCACACCCGGGATGAAGCCGCCGTACCGCTTCATGTTGTCCGAGATCTCCTGCGGGTTGAACGTGATGGAGACGTAGAAGTAGGTGAAGCCGATGATCAGCAGCAGGTACAGCGCCATGTAGACGGGGTGGTCCCCCCCGGAGAAGTACGTGCTGAGGAAGCCCACCCATGCGGGCGGTGCGGAGCCGTCCTGCGGGGTGTTGAACTGGATCAGGATGCCCGGGAGCATCAGCACGGAAGACGCGAAGATCACCGGGATCACGTTGGCCATGTTGACCTTGATCGGGATGAACGTGCTCGAGCCGCCCACGGTGCGCGAGCCGATCTGCCGCTTCGCGTACTGCACCGGGATCCGGCGCTGGGACTCCTCCACGAACACGATGGCCAGCATCGTCAGGAGGCCGACCACCATCACGACGGCGAACGTGCGCCACCCCTGGGTCTGCAGCACCTGCGCGATGCCGGACGGGAAGCTCGCCGCGATCGAGGCGAAGATCAGCAGGGAGATGCCGTTGCCGACCCCGTTCTCCGTGATCCGCTCGCCCAGCCACATCACGACGACGCAGCCGGTGGCCAGGACGATCACCACGAGGAGGACGGTGAGCAGCGAGTCGTCCCGCAGGAGGGGGATGCTGCAGTTGAGCAGCGCGCCGGAACGGGCCAGCGACGTCATGGTGGTGGCCTGGAGGAGGGCGAGCGCGATGGTGAGGTACCGGGTGTACTGCGTCAGGGTGGCCTGGCCCTGCGGCCCCTCCTGGTGGAGCTGCTCGAAGCGCGGGATCACCACGCGCAGCAGCTGGACGATGATGGAGGCCGTGATGTACGGCATGATCCCCAGCGCGAAGACCGAGACCTGGAGCAGCGCCCCGCCCGAGAACATGTTCACGAACGAGTAGAGGCCCCCGGTGGTGCTGCCGGAGGCCAGGCAGGTCTGCACCGCCGCGTAGTCCACACCCGGGGAGGGCACGAAGGCCCCGAGCCGGTAGACCGCGATGAGACCGAGCGTGAAGAAGATCTTCCGCCTCAGGTCCGGCGTCCGGGCGATCCGCGCGATGGCCTTGAACACATGTCCTCCTGCGGGGGGGGGGTGGGGGTTCGGCGCTCCCCCACGCGGGGGACGCACGAGGGCCCGCCGCACCGGGCGGGCCACCGTGCGAGTCTACACGGAGCACGAAGGCCCCGGGCCGGGGCGGATGGCCCCGGGCCCGGGGCCCGTGTGGTCGATCAGCGGATCAGACGGTCTGCGTCGAGCCGCCGGCCGCCGCGATCTTCTCGACCGCGGAGGCGGAGAAGGCGTTCGCGGTGACCTGCACCGGAACGGTGATCTCGCCGGTCCCCAGCACCTTCACGGGCTGGTTCTTGCGGACGAGGCCCGCGGCGACGAGGGCGTCCACGGACACCTCACCGCCCTGCGGGAAGTGCGCCGAGAGCTTGTCCAGGTTGACCACCTGGTACTCGGTGCGGAACGGGTTCTTGAAGCCGCGAAGCTTCGGCAGGCGCATGTGCAGGGGCAGCTGGCCGCCCTCGAAGCCCACGCGGACCTGGTAGCGGGACTTCGTGCCCTTGGTGCCACGGCCGGCGGTCTTGCCCTTGGAGCCCTCGCCTCGACCCACGCGGGTCTTGGCGGTCTTGGCTCCGGGGGCAGGACGCAGGTCGTGGATCTTGATGGCGTCGTTCTCAGCCATGGTTGACCTCCTCCACGGACACCAGGTGCGGCACGGTGTTGACCATGCCCACGGTCGCCGCGTCGGCCTTGCGGGTGACCTGGTGGCCGATCCGCTTGAGGCCGAGCGAGCGGAGGGTGTCCCGCTGGTTCTGCTTGGTCCCCGTCACGCCACGGGTCTGGGTGATCACCAGAGTGGCGTCCGAGGGCTGGACGTTCTTGCGAGTGGGCTCAGACACGGCTCACACACCTGCCTTCTGCGCGCTCTTCTTGGCGCGGTCGTTCTCCATGGTGCGCAGCATCGCGTGGGGCGCGATCTCGTCCAGGGACTTGCCGCGGCGGGCCGCGACGGCCTGGGGCTCCTCGAGGCGCTTCAGCGCGTCCACGGTGCCGCGGACGATGTTGATGGCGTTCACGGAGCCCATGGACTTGGAGAGCACGTCGTGGATGCCGGCGCACTCCAGCACGGCACGCACCGGACCGCCGGCGATCACGCCGGTACCCGGGGACGCCGGACGCAGCAGCACGACGCCGGCGGCGTCCTCACCCTGCACGAGGTGCGGGATGGTGGAGCCCACGCGGGGCACGCGGAAGAAGGACTTCTTGGCCTCCTCCACGGCCTTCTGGATCGCGGCGGGGACCTCCTTCGCCTTGCCGTAGCCCACACCGACGGTGCCGTCGCCGTCACCCACCACCACGAGGGCGGTGAAGGAGAAGCGGCGGCCGCCCTTGACGACCTTGGACACGCGGTTGATGGCGACGACGCGCTCGAGGAACGCGTCCTTCTCCTCGTCGTTGCCGCGACCGTTGCGGTCGTCACGACGACCGCGACGGTCTCCGTCACGCCCGCCGCGACCGCCGTCGCGACCGCCACGGCCGCCGGCGGAACGCTCGGTGGTGTGGCTGGCCGAGCCCGAGGCGGTCTCGGACACGGGGGTCTCGGTGGTCTCGGTCACCTGGGTGCCCTTCTCGTTGTTGTTCTCGCTCACAGCTTCAGCCCACCCTCTCGCGCACCGTCGGCCACGGCCGCAACGCGCCCGTGGTACTTGTTGCCGCCGCGGTCGAAGACCACGGCGTCGATGCCGGCGGCCTGGGCACGCTGGGCGACGAGCTCGCCGACGCGCTTGGCCTTGGCCGTCTTGTCGCCCTCGAGCGCGCGCACGTCGGCCTCCATGGTGGAGGCAGAGGCGAGCGTGCGGCTCTGCGTGTCGTCCACGATCTGCACGAACATGTGGCGCGCGGAGCGATTGACGACGAGGCGGGGACGGACGGTGGTGCCGGAGATCCGCTTGCGCACCCGGAGGTGGCGGCGGGTGCGGGCGTTGAACTTGCCCTTGCCCTTCACCTTCAGAGTAGACATCACTTACCTGCCTTTCCGGCCTTGCGGCGGATCTGCTCGCCCGCATAGCGGACGCCCTTGCCCTTGTACGGGTCAGGGCGACGCAGCTTGCGGATGTTGGCGGCGGTCTCGCCGACCTTCTGCTTGTCGATGCCGGCGACGGTCACCGTGTTGCCCGCGACGGTGAACGCGATGCCCTCGGGGCACTTCACCGGGACGGGGTGGGAGTAGCCCAGGGCGAACTCGAGGTCCTGACCCTTGGCCTGCACGCGGTAGCCGGTGCCGACGACCTCGAGCTGCTTGGAGAAGCCGTTGGTCACGCCCTCGACCATGTTGCTGATCAGGGTGCGGGACAGGCCGTGGAGGGAGCGGGACTCGCGCTCGTCGTCGGGACGGGCCACGATGACCTGCCCCTCCTCGAGGGTGGCCGTGATGGGCGTGGGCAGCGTGTGCTCCAGCTGGCCCTTGGGCCCCTTCACGGAGACGCGGGCGCCGTCGATGGTGACATCGACGCCGCTCGGGATGGTGATCGGCAGACGTCCGATTCGCGACATATCAGTTCAGCCTTTCTTCCGTCTCGCCCGTCACCAGACGTAGGCGAGGACTTCCCCACCCACGCCCTTCTTGGCGGCCTGGCGGTCCGTGAGCAGACCCGAGGAGGTGGACAGGATGGCGATGCCGAGGCCGCCCAGCACGTGGGGCAGGGTGGTGGACTTCGCGTACACGCGAAGGCCCGGCTTGGAGATACGACGCAGGCCGGCGATCGCGCGCTCACGCTGCGGGCCGAACTTCAGGTCGATGGTCAGCTTCTTGCCGACCTCGGCTTCCTCTTCACGCCAGTCCTGGATGTAGCCCTCTGCCTTGAGGATCTCCGCGAGGCGGGTCTTCAGCTTGGAGGACGGCATGGACACGGTGTCGTGGTAGGCCGAATTGGCGTTGCGCAGACGGGTGAGCATGTCTGCGACGGGATCGGTCATGGTCATGTGGGCTTCCGCCCTTTCTCGCCGTGGTTTCCCGCACCGGTTCACCGGTGGGGGACCTGTGGCGCGGAGGTCTTACTGGTCGGTCTTGAACGGGAAGCCCAGCGCCTTCAGCAGCGCGCGGCCCTCGTCGTCGTTCTTGGCGGTGGTCACCACGGTGATGTCCATGCCGCGCACGCGGTCGATCTTGTCCTGATCGATCTCGTGGAACACGGTCTGCTCGGACAGGCCGAAGGTGTAATTGCCGTTGCCGTCGAACTGGCGGTCGGACAGGCCGCGGAAGTCACGGATGCGCGGGAGCGCGAGCGTGACGAGGCGGTCCAGGAACTCCCACATGCGGTCGCCACGGAGGGTGGCGTGCGTGCCGATCGGCATGCCCTCACGCAGCTTGAACTGCGCGATGGACTTGCGGGCCTTGGTGACCATCGGCTTCTGGCCGGTGATCGCGGTGAGGTCCGTGACGGCGCCGTCGATGATCTTGGAGTCCTTGGCGGCCTCGCCGACACCCATGTTCACGACGACCTTCACGAGGCCCGGCACCTGCATGACGTTCGCGTACTGGAACTGCTCCTGGAGGCCGCCGCGGATCTCGTCGCGGTACTTGGCCTTCAGACGCGGGGTGACCTTCTCGGTCTGCTGCACCTCGGTCATCACAGCTCCTTCCCCGAGGACTTGGCGAAGCGCACCTTCACGGTGACGTCCTCGCCGCCCTTCTGGACGGTCTCGAAGCGGTAGCCCACACGGGTCGGCTTCTGGGTCTCGGGGTCCACGACGGCCACGTTCGAGATGTGGATCGGGGCCTCGACGACCTGCAGGCCGCCCTCGGTGGAGCCGTTGTTGTTCTGGCCGGCGCGCAGGTGCTTGGTGACGCGGTTGACGCCCTCCACCAGCACTCGCTCGTCGGCGGGGAAGACGCGCAGGACCTTGCCCTGCTTGCCCTTGTCCTTGCCTGCGATGACCTGCACGAGGTCATCCTTCTTGATCTTGGCCATGAGGGTCAGATCACCTCCGGGGCGAGCGACACGATCTTCATGAAGCGCTTGTCGCGCAGCTCGCGCCCCACGGGACCGAAGATGCGCGTGCCACGGGGCTCGCCGTCGGTCTTGAGGATCACGGCCGCGTTCTCATCGAAGCGGATGTACGAGCCGTCGGGACGGCGGGACTCCTTGCGGGTCCGCACCACCACGGCCTTGACGACATCGCCCTTCTTGACGTTGCCGCCGGGGATGGCGTCCTTGACGGTGGCGACAATCGTGTCGCCGATTCCTGCGTAGCGGCGTCCTGAGCCACCGAGAACACGGATGGTCAGGATCTCCTTCGCACCGGTGTTGTCGGCGACCTTGAGCCGCGACTCCTGCTGGATCACTTGTCTCTCCTAGCGTCGCGCCGGTTCTCCCCCACTGTTGGGCGAGCCTTGCGGAACGGTTGAACGGTCATCCCGGGACGCTTACCCCTGCCCCCGTGGCGGACGTCTCCGCGGCACGGGCCGCACAGCGTTTTCAGACAGCTGCGGGCTCATGGACGCGGATCGATGCGCGGGGCAGGGCCGAGGCGGATCCGGGATCGGCGTGCGACACCCTCGGCACGCAGGATGGATGGTCCTGCCAACAAAGGGCGCACGAACACTCCACTCTAGCACAGAGCCGCCCCGTGCTGATGCACGGGGCGGCTCTGTGGTGCGGTCCGGACTCACCGGACCGCGGGCATCACTTGGCGCGCTCGACGATCTCCACCAGGCGCCACCGCTTGGAGGCGGACAGCGGGCGGGTCTCGGCGATGCGGACGCGGTCGCCCACGCCGGCGGTGTTCTCCTCGTCGTGCGCCTTCACGCGCTTCGACGACTTGAGCACCTTGCCGTACAGGGCGTGCTTCTTGCGGTCCTCGACCTCGACGACGATGGTCTTGTCCATCTTGTCGGACACGACGACGCCGCGGAGCGCCTTGCGGTAGCCGCGCTCCTCGGTGCTGGCAGCGGTCTGCTCGGTCACTGGGCAGCCTCCTCGTTCTTCGGCTCAGCCTGCGCCGCGGCGGGGACATCGCCACGGATGCCCAGCTCGCGCTCGCGCAGGATCGTGTAGATGCGCGCGATGTCACGCTTGACGGTCTTCAGCCGGCTGGCGTTGTCCAGCTGGCCCGTGGCGGCCTGGAAGCGCAGGTTGAACAGCTCCTCCTTGGAGGCCTTGAGGGCCTCCAGCAGGCTCGCGTTGTCCTGTCCGTCCAGGGACTCGACGTTCAGATCCTTGGTACCGATGGCCATGGATCACTCACCACCCTCTCGACGGATGATTCGGGCCTTCAGCGGCAGCTTGTGGATGGCCAGACGCAGCGCCTCGCGGGCCACGTCCTCGGAGACGCCCGAGAGCTCGAACAGCACGCGTCCGGGCTTGACGTTGGCGACCCACCACTCCGTGGAGCCCTTGCCGGAGCCCATGCGGGTCTCGGCGGGCTTCTTGGTCAGCGGGCGGTCCGGGTAGATGTTGATCCAGACCTTGCCGCCACGCTTGATGTAGCGGGTCATGGCGATACGGGCGGCCTCGATCTGACGGTTGGTCACATAGGCCGGCGTGAGCGCCTGGATGCCCCACTCGCCGAACGTCACGGTGGTGCCGCCCTTGGCGGCGCCGGAACGCTTGGGGTGGTGCTGCTTGCGGTGCTTGACGCGACGGGGGATCAGCATCAGGCGTTGCCTCCTTCAGCGGGAGCGGCGGCCGGGGTCTCGGCGCCGGCGCCGGCGTTCTCCTGGCGGGGAGCACGCTCGGCACGGTCATTGCGACGGCGGCGCTCGCCGCCGGCGGGGGCGCCGCCGCGACGGTCGTCACGGCCACGGCCGCGGCCGGACGGCTGGGCCGCCTCCTTGGCCGCGAGCTCCTTGGCGGTCAGGTCGCCCTTGTAGATCCAGACCTTCACGCCGATGCGGCCGAAGGTGGTCTTCGCCTCGAACTTGCCGAAGTCGATGTTCGCGCGGAGGGTGTGCAGCGGCACGCGGCCCTCGCGGTAGAACTCCGAACGGCTCATCTCGGCGCCGCCGAGACGGCCGGCGCACTGGATGCGGATGCCCTGGGCCCCGGCCCGCATGGCGGACTGGATGGCCTTCTTCATCGCGCGGCGGAAGGCCACGCGCGAGGCGAGCTGCTCCGCGACGCCCTGGGCGACGAGCTGCGCATCGGTCTCGGGGTTCTTGACCTCGAGGATGTTCAGCTGGATCTGCTTGCGGGTGAGCTTCTCGAGCTCACCGCGGATGCGGTCGGCCTCTGCGCCGCGGCGACCGATCACGATGCCCGGGCGGGCGGTGTGGATGTCCACCCGCACGCGGTCACGGGTGCGCTCGATCTCCACCTTGGAGATGCCGGCGCGCTCCATGCCGTGGGTCATCAGCTCGCGGATCTTGATGTCCTCCTTGAGGAAGTCAGCGTAGCGCTGGCCCTCCTTGTGGGAGTCCGCGAACCAGTGCGAGACGTGGTCGGTGGTGATGCCGAGGCGGAACCCGTTGGGGTTGATCTTCTGTCCCATTGGTCAGTTCCCACCCTTCTCGTCCTTGGATGCGACCACCACGGTGACGTGGCTGGTGCGCTTGTTGATGCGGAACGCGCGGCCCTGAGCACGGGGCTGGAACCGCTTCATCGTCGGGCCCTCGTCCACGAAGGCCTCCGTGATGTACAGGGCGTCCTCGTTGAAGGCGACGCCCTCGCGATCGGCCTTGACTCGGGCGTTCGCCACCGCGGAGGTCACGAGCTTGAACACCGGCTCCGAAGCGCCCTGCTGGGCGAACTTCAGGATGGCGAGCGCTTCGGTGGCCTGCTTGCCACGGACCAGGTCGACGACGCGCCGGGCCTTCATCGGCGTCACGCGCAGGTGGCGCGCAATTGCCTTGGCTTCCATTGCTTCTCTCTTTCTCTCGAAGGTCAAGCACCGCGAGCCGTGAGGCTCAGCGACGCTTGCCCTTCTTGTCGTCCTTCACGTGGCCGCGGAACGTGCGGGTGGGGGCGAACTCGCCCAGCTTGTGACCCACCATCGACTCGGTGACGAACACCGGGACGTGCTTGCGGCCGTCATGGACGGCGATGGTGTGACCCAGCATGTCCGGGATGATCATCGACCGGCGGGACCAGGTCTTGATGACGTTCTTGCTGCCCTTGTCGTTCTCGGCCAGAACCTTGAGGTAAAGGTGCTGATCCACGAAGGGGCCCTTCTTCAGGCTACGAGGCATGTCTTCTCAGCTCCCTTATCGCTTGTTCTTGCCGGTACGGCGGCGACGCACGATGAGCTTGTCGCTTTCCTTGTTCGGGCGGCGGGTGCGACCCTCGGGCTTGCCGTTGGGGTTGACCGGGTGGCGACCACCGGAGGTCTTGCCCTCGCCACCGCCGTGCGGGTGGTCGACGGGGTTCATGACGACGCCGCGGACGGTCGGGCGGACGCCCTTCCAGCGCATGCGGCCGGCCTTGCCCCAGTTGATGTTCGACTGCTCGGCATTGCCGACCTCGCCGATCGTCGCGCGGCAGCGGACGTCGACGTTGCGGATCTCGCCGGAGGGCAGGCGCAGCTGCGCGTACTTGCCCTCACGGGCGACGAGCTGCACGGAGGCGCCGGCGGAGCGGGCCATCTTGGCACCGCCGCCGGGACGCAGCTCCACCGCGTGGATCGTGGTGCCCACGGGGATGTTGCGCAGCGGCAGGTTGTTGCCGGGCTTGATGTCGGCGTTCGGGCCGGCCTCCACCGTGTCGCCCTGCTGCAGCTTGGCCGGGGCCAGGATGTAGCGCTTGGCGCCGTCCGCATAGTGCAGGAGCGCGATGCGGGCGGTGCGGTTCGGGTCGTACTCGATGTGCGCGACAGTGGCGGGCACGCCGTCCTTGTCGTGGCGACGGAAGTCGACCAGACGGTACTGGCGCTTGTGGCCGCCGCCCTTGTGACGGGTCGTGATGCGGCCCGTGTTGTTGCGGCCGCCGGTCTTGTGCAGCGGGCGGAGAAGGGACTTCTCCGGCGTGGACCGGGTGATCTCTGCGAAGTCGGCCACGGACGAGCCGCGAAGGCCCGGGGTGGTCGGCTTGTACTTACGGATAGCCATGGGTGTCTTCCTCGATTAAGTGGTCTCCGCATCGCCTCAAGAGGCGAGCGGACCTCCGAAGATGTCGATGGTCGCGCCGTCCTTGAGCGAGATGATGGCTCGCTTGGTCGACTTGCGCTGACCCCACCCGAAGCGGGTGCGGCGGCGCTTGCCGGGACGGTTCAGGGTGTTGACCGAGGCGACGTCGACGTTGAAGATGCGCTCCACCGCCTGCTTGATCTCGGTCTTGTTGGAGCGCGGGTCGACCAGGAAGGTGTACTTGCCCTCGTCGATCAGACCGTAGCTCTTCTCCGACACGACGGGAGCGATGATCACGTCGCGGGGATCCTTGTTGATGGAGCCGCTCACTGGGCATCCTCCTTCTTGGCACCGGAGGCCTGGGCCACGTACTGCTCGTAGGCCGCCTGGGTGAACACGACGTCGTCGGAGACGAGCACGTCATAGGTGTTCAGCTGGTCGGCGTAGAGGGTGTGGACCGCGGGCAGGTTGCGTGCGGACAGGGCGGTGAGGTCGTCGGCGCGGTCGATCACCAGCAGGATGTTCTTCCGGCCGGTGCTCAGCGACTCGAGACCCGCCTTGGCGGCCTTGGTGGACGGGGTGGTCCCGGACACGAGGGCCTCGACGACGTGGACGCGGCCGTTGCGGGCGCGGTCCGACAGGGCGCCGCGGAGGGCGGCGGCCTTCATCTTCTTGGGGGTGCGCTGCGAGTAGTCACGCGGCGTGGGGCCGTGGACGATGCCGCCGCCGGTCATGTGCGGGGCGCGGATGGAGCCCTGACGGGCGCGACCGGTGCCCTTCTGCTTGAACGGCTTGCGGCCGGCGCCGGACACCTCGCCGCGGCGCTTGACCTTGTGCGTGCCCTGGCGGGCCGCGGCCAGCTGGGCCACGACGACCTGGTGCATCAGCGGGACGTTGGCCTGCACGTCGAAGATCTCGGCGGGCAGCTCGACCTGGACGGTCTTCACGGAGTTCTCAGCCATGGTCTCAGGCTCCCTTCACGGCGCTGCGGACGAGAACGACCTGGCCCTTGGAGCCGGGCACGGCGCCCTTGATCAGCAGGAGGTTGTTCTCCACGTCGATGCCGTGGAGCGTCAGGTTCATGGTGGTCTGGCGGACGGCACCCATGCGACCGGGCATGCGCTGGCCCTTGAACACGCGACCGGGGGTGGACGCGCCGCCCACGGAGCCGGGCTTGCGGTGGTTCTTGTGCGCACCGTGCGAGGCGCCCACGCCGGAGAAGCCGTGGCGCTTCATGGCGCCGGCGAAGCCCTTGCCCTTGGTGGTGCCGACGACGTCGACCTTCTGGCCGGCCTGGAAGACCTCGACGGTCACGTCCTGGCCGAGCGTGTACTCGGCGGCGTCCGCGGTGCGGAGCTCGACGAGGTGGCGGCGCGGCGTGACGCCGGCCTTCTCGAAGTGACCGGCCAGGGGCTTGGTCACGCGGCGGGGGTCGATCTGGCCGTAGGCGATCTGGACGGCGCTGTAGCCGTCCGTCTCGGCCGAGCGCAGCTGGGTGACGACGTTCGCGTCAGCCTGGACCACGGTCACGGGGATGAGGTTGTTCTCCTCATCCCAGACCTGGGTCATGCCGAGCTTCGTGCCCAGCAGGCCCTTCACGTTCTGGGTGTTGTTGGTCATAGTCTCTCAGCACCTCCCTCTCAGAGCTTGATCTCGATGTTGACGTCCGCGGGCAGGTCCAGTCGCATGAGCGAGTCGACGGCCTTGGGGGTCGGGTCGATGATGTCGATGAGCCGCTTGTGGGTGCGCATCTCGAAATGCTCGCGGCTGTCCTTGTACTTGTGGGGAGAACGGATAACGCAGTACACGTTCTTCTCTGTCGGCAGGGGCACGGGGCCCACCACCGTCGCGCCTGCGCGCGTGACCGTGTCAACGATCTTGCGGGCCGAGACGTCGATGACCTCGTGGTCGTACGACTTCAGCCGGATGCGGATCTTCTGTCCCGCCATGGCGTCACGCCTCTCTCGTCGGGTGTGCTGTTCCTGTCCCTGTGCGGCGCACCCCGGGGGGCCGCCTTTTGTCCATCGTCCGCGCGGGGCGAATCCGGTTCCACCGGGTTCCTCGCCGCCGCCGGCCTCCGGTCCACGCACTCGGGCGTGTCGCCTCGGTGAGGAGGCACGCGCCCTGAGGGCGCGGTCGGAGTGGATGCGCTGCGTCTGGGCCGAGCGACGCCGCGAGACACACGACGACCGCACAATGGCGCTTGAGCAACTGATCCAGTATGACAGAGAAGGGCCCACCGCGCCAATCGGCCGGTGAGCCCCTCCCCCGCGGCCGCAGGGCGGCCCGTCGTACGGCCTCAGCGGCCCCACTCGGTCGGCGGTCCCGCGTTCAGGAGCAGGGTGAAGACGAGGGCCACGAGGACGACGGCGGCGAGGGCGCTGACGAGCGGGTGGCGCAGGACGGCCACGACGAGGCGCTCAGGGGCGGTGCGCTCGTGCTCGGCACGGGCCGGGGCGCGCCAGGACTCCGCCGGCTCTCCGCGACGGGCCGCGGACCGCTCGAAGGGGACCGTCATGAACGGCACCACGGAGGAGGCCAGGCCGGCCAGCCCCCGGCCCGCGGACCAGCGGCCGTCGATCCACACCGCCACGGTGATCAGGGCGTAGCAGAGGAAGACGAACCCGTGCACGCCGCCGGCGGCCGCCATCAGGGCGTCCGTGGTGCCGCTGTACTTGAGCGCCATGGCCGCGAGGAGCAGCGCCCACGTGACCATCTCCGCGCCTGCGGCCAGGCGGAACAGCGTGCGCGGGCCGGGAGCGCTCACCGACGCAGCTCGCCCCCGCGCTCGGCACGGCGGATGCGGCGGGCCCGCTCGATCTCGGGGCGGAAGGTGCGCAGGCCCCAGACGACGGCGGCCACGACGGCCAGGACGACGAGGAGGGTGATGAGGAGGTCCATGCCCCCACCATAGCCGGGCGTCGGAGGCCCTCCACGACGCCCGGCCACCGGACGCGACTCCGGCCTCGCCGCGCGGGGACGCGCGAGGGCCCCCTCACCCGTACGGGTGAGGGGGCCCTCGCGTGGCCGCCCGCTCAGTGAGCGGACGTCAGATCACGCAGTGATCTTGGTGACGCGGCCGGAGCCCACGGTGCGGCCACCCTCACGGATGGCGAAGCCGAGGCCCTCCTCCATGGCGATCGGCTGGATCAGCTCGACCGACATCTCGGTGGTGTCGCCGGGCATGACCATCTCGGTGCCCTCGGGCAGCGTGATGACGCCGGTGACGTCGGTGGTGCGGAAGTAGAACTGCGGGCGGTAGTTCGAGTAGAACGGGTTGTGACGGCCACCCTCGTCCTTGGACAGGATGTAGACGTTCGCCTCGAAGTTGGTGTGCGGGGTGATGGAGCCCGGCTTCACCACGACCTGGCCGCGCTCGACGTCGTCGCGCTTCAGGCCGCGGAGCAGCAGACCGCAGTTCTCGCCGGCCCAGGCCTCGTCGAGCTGCTTGTGGAACATCTCGATGCCGGTGACGGTGGTCTTCTGCACGGGGCGGATGCCCACGATCTCCACGTCCGAGTTGATGGCCAGGGTGCCACGCTCGGCGCGGCCGGTCACCACGGTGCCACGGCCGGTGATGGTGAAGACGTCCTCGATGGGCATGAGGAACGGCTTGTCCTTGTCGCGGACCGGATCCGGGATGAAGTCATCCACGGCGTCCATGAGCTCCTCGACGGTCTTGACCCACTTCTCGTCGCCCTCGAGGGCCTTGAGGCCGGAGGTGCGGATGACGGGAGCGTCGTCGCCGTCGAACTCCTGGGAGGACAGCAGCTCGCGGACCTCCATCTCGACGAGCTCGAGGAGCTCCTCGTCCTCGACCATGTCCGACTTGTTCAGGGCCACGAGCAGGGCCGGCACGCCGACCTGACGGGCGAGCAGCACGTGCTCGCGCGTCTGGGCCATGGGGCCGTCGGTGGCGGCGACCACGAGGATCGCGCCGTCCATCTGGGCCGCGCCGGTGATCATGTTCTTGATGTAGTCGGCGTGACCGGGGGCGTCGACGTGCGCGTAGTGGCGCTTGTCGGTCTGGTACTCCACGTGGGAGATGTTGATCGTGATGCCGCGCTGACGCTCCTCGGGGGCCGAGTCGATCGTCGCGAAGTCACGGGCCTCGTTCAGGTCCGGGTACTTGTCGTACAGGACCTTCGAGATGGCGGCGGTCAGCGTGGTCTTGCCGTGGTCAACGTGGCCGATGGTGCCGATGTTGACGTGCGGCTTGGTCCGCTCGAACTTTGCCTTTGCCACTAGTTCCTCCTAAGAACTGGTTCATCGTCAGAAGACGGTTCAGCCGCGCGTGAGACGTGCTGACAACTCGACTGAGTCTACTGGGATGGTGCGGGGTTGGGGAAATCCCGGCCGGTCGTCCCGTCCGGGGCGCCCCGCCCGGGGACCTCTCGGTCTCCGGGCGGGGCATGCCGTTCAGCGAGTGCGGCTGCTGGTCACTCGCCCTGGGACTTCTGGATGATCTCGTCGGCCACGGCCTTGGGGACCTCGGCGTAGGAGTGGAACGTCATCGAGTACACCGCGCGACCCTGGGTGCGGGAGCGCAGGTCGCCGATGTAGCCGAACATCTCGGACAGCGGCACGAGGGCCTTGACGACCTTCACGCCGGTGGCGTCCTCCATGGACTGGATCTGGCCGCGGCGGGAGTTCAGGTCGCCGATGACGTCGCCCATGAACTCCTCCGGGGTGCGGACCTCGACCGACATGAGCGGCTCGAGGAGCACGGGGCTGGCCTTGCGGACACCCTCCTTGAAGGCCTGCGAGCCGGCGATCTTGAACGCCATCTCCGAGGAGTCGACGTCGTGGTACGCGCCGTCGAGCAGGATCGCCTTCACGCCCACCATGGGGTAGCCCGCGAGGACGCCGAACTTCATGGCGTCCTGGATGCCGGCGTCCACGGAGGGGATGTACTCACGGGGCACGCGACCGCCGGTGACGGCGTTCTCGAACTCGTAGACCTCGCCGTCCGCGGTGTCCAGCGGCTCGAAGGAGAGCTGCACCTTGGCGAACTGGCCGGAGCCGCCGGTCTGCTTCTTGTGCGTGTAGTCGAGCTTCTCGACCTTGCGCTTGATGGTCTCGCGGTACGCGACCTGGGGCTTGCCCACGTTGGCCTCGACCTTGAACTCGCGCTTCATGCGGTCCACGAACACGTCCAGGTGGAGCTCGCCCATGCCGCCGATCTCGGTCTGGCCGGTCTCCTCGTTGAGGTTCACGCGGAACGTGGGATCCTCGGCGACGAGCTTCTGGATGGCGGTGGAGAGCTTCTCCTGGTCACCCTTGGTCTTCGGCTCGATGGCCACGGAGATCACGGGCTCCGGGAAGGTCATCGACTCGAGGATGATCGGGTGCGCCGGGTTGCACAGCGTGTCGCCCGTGGTGGTGTCCTTCAGGCCGATCACCGCGTAGATGTGGCCGGCGACGACCTCGTCGACGGGCATCTCCTTGTTGGCGTGCATCTGGAACAGCTTGCCGATGCGCTCCTTCTTGCCCTTGGTGGCGTTGAGGATCTGCGCACCGGACTCCAGGCGACCGGAGTACACGCGGATGAAGGTGAGGGTGCCGAAGAAGGGGTGCGTGGCGATCTTGAAGGCCAGGGCCGAGAACGGCTCCTCCTTCGAGGCCTCGCGGGTGATCTCCTTCTCCTCGTCGTTGACGTCGTGGCCCACCACGGCGCCCGCGTCGAGTGGGTTCGGCAGGTAGGAGACGACGGCGTCGAGCATGGGCTGCACGCCGCGGTTCTTGAACGCGGAGCCGCAGAAGACCGGGTACGCCAGGGCGTTCACGGTCAGGTGGCGGACGCCGGCCTCGATCTCCTCGGCGGTGAACTCCTCGCCCTCGAGGTACTTCTCCATGAGCTCCTCGGAGACGTCGGCGACGGCCTCCATGAGCTGCGCGCGGTACTCCTCGGCCTTCTCCTGGAGCTCCGCGGGGATCTCGCGGGTCTCGTACTCGGCCCCCATGGTCACGTCGCCCTTGGCGTCGCCCGGCCACACGAAGGCCTTCATGGAGAGCAGGTCCACGACGCCCACGAAGTCGTTCTCGGAGCCGATCGGCAGCTGCATCACGAGGGGCTTCGCGCCGAGGCGGGAGACGATGGTGTCCACGGTGAAGTAGAAGTCCGCGCCCAGCTTGTCCATCTTGTTGACGAAGCAGATGCGGGGGACGTTGTACTTGTCCGCCTGACGCCACACGGTCTCCGACTGGGGCTCCACGCCCTCCTTGCCGTCGAACACGGCCACGGCGCCGTCGAGCACGCGCAGGGAGCGCTCCACCTCGACGGTGAAGTCGACGTGCCCGGGGGTGTCGATGATGTTGATCTGGGTGTTCTTCCAGAAGCAGGTCACCGCGGCGGAGGTGATGGTGATGCCGCGCTCCTTCTCCTGCTCCATCCAGTCGGTCGTCGAGGCGCCGTCGTGGGTCTCGCCGAGCTTGTGGTTGACACCCGTGTAGAACAGGATGCGCTCGGTGGTGGTGGTCTTGCCGGCATCGATGTGGGCCATGATGCCGATGTTGCGGACCTTCGTCAGGTCGGTCAGCACGTCCTGTGCCACGGTGTCTCCCTTGCTCGGGTGGTGTTGGGGGCTCGAGGGATGGGTTCGGATGGGACGTCGAGCCCGGGGGCCGACGGCCTGCGGCCCGGGGTGCGCGCGTCACGCACCCCGGGCCGGGGGGATCACCAGCGGTAGTGGGCGAAGGCCTTGTTGGCCTCGGCCATCTTGTGGGTGTCCTCGCGGCGCTTGACCGCACCGCCCAGACCGTTCGAGGCGTCCAGGATCTCGTTCATCAGACGCTCGGTCATGGTCTTCTCGCGGCGGGCCTTCGCGAAGCCCACGAGCCAGCGCAGGGCCAGCGCCGTGGAACGCCCCGGCTTGACCTCGACGGGCACCTGGTAGGTGGCGCCGCCGACGCGGCGGGAGCGGACCTCGAGGGCCGGCTTGATGTTGTCCATGGCCTTCTTGAGCGTGGCCACGGGATCGGCGCCGTTCTTGGCGCGGGCACCCTCGAGCGCGCCGTACACGATGCGCTCTGCGGTGGACTTCTTGCCGTCGATGAGCACCTTGTTGATCAGCTGCGTGACCAGGGGGGAGCCGTAGACGGGATCGACGACGAGGGGGCGCTTCGGCGCGGGACCCTTACGAGGCATTACTTCTTCTCCTTCTTGGCGCCGTAGCGGGAGCGGGCCTGGCCGCGGTTCTTGACGCCCTGGGTGTCCAGCGCGCCGCGCACGATCTTGTAGCGCACGCCGGGGAGGTCCCTCACACGACCGCCGCGGACGAGCACGATCGAGTGCTCCTGCAGGTTGTGGCCCTCGCCCGGGATGTAGGCCGTGACCTCGACGCCGCCGTTGAGGCGGACGCGGGCGACCTTGCGCAGGGCGGAGTTCGGCTTCTTGGGGGTCGTGGTGTACACACGGGTGCACACGCCACGACGCATCGGGTTCCCCTGCAGCGCAGGGGCCTTGGTCTTGACGACCTTCGGTGAGCGGCCCTTGCGGACCAGCTGCTGAATCGTAGGCACTCTTCAGTCTTCCTGTTCGGTGATCGCTGACGTGATCCGCCGGCTGGCCCGTGGCGGGCGCCGGCTCTGCTCGTTCCTCGGCTCTGCCTCTCCTGTGGGGGCGTGCTTCGAGCAAACGTCCGCAGGCGTGCAAAAGTGTGGCATCTGTCGCGCAAGAACCCCGCGACCGGACCGAGTCCACTGTGCCACACGAAAAACAATCGTCCACCAGGCTACCACGCCGCCTCGCACCGACCAACCAGGGGTGCTGCCCGCCCCGGGCCCGGGCCGATCCTGGGACGGACCCGGGACGCTCCGGGGCCTCCTGCGTAGACTGACCGCCGTGATGTCACAACCAGCCTCCGCCTCGAATCCCCCCTCCTCCGCGCCCGGCGCCCCCCTCACGGTGCGCGCGATCACGGCCGCCGAGCACACCGAGTTCCTGGCCCGGCATCCCCTCACCTCCTTCCTCCAGAACCCGAGCTGGGCGAAGGTGAAGTCCGAGTGGCGCGCCCAGTCGCTGGGCATCCACCGCGGCGACGAGCTGGTGGGCGCGGCGCTCGTGCTCGGCCGACCCCTGCCGGTCCCCTCGCGCGTGCCCGTGCTGGGGCGCGCGTTCCTCGCCTACGTGGCGGACGGCCCCGTGCTGGACGAGGGCGTCGAGCTCGTCGACGCGCTCACCCCGCTCGTGGCCGAGCTGAAGTCCCAGGGCGCCTTCCTGGTGCGCGTCGGCCCGCCCGGCGTCGTGCGCCGCTGGGAGGCGGACGTGGTGCGCAAGGCGCTCCCGGACCCCGAGTCCTCGATGCTCACGGACCTGCCCTGCGAGGTCTCCGAGGACGCCCTGCGCACCCAGCAGTCCCTGCGCGAGGCGGGTTGGAAGGAGCCGGAGGTCAGCGCCGACTTCGCCGCCGGCCAGCCCATGTTCCAGGCCCGCATCCCGCTCGAGGGACTGGACGTGGACGGCTGGCTGGCCCGGATGAGCGGGTCGAGCCGCAAGCGCACCCGCCGCTCCACGCGCAACGACCTGGACGTCGTGACCGCCGGCCCCGAGCGCCTCGACGACTGGGACCGCCTCAACGACGAGACCGCGGAGCGCGACAAGTTCACGGGCCGCCCGCAGGACTACTTCGCCAAGATCATCCAGAACCTCGGCTCCTCGCCGATCGCGGACGTGACCTTCTTCCTCGCCGAGCACGAGGGCGAGCCGGTCGCGGCGGCGTTCCACTTCCAGCAGGGCCAGATGGCGTGGCGCCCCTACAGCGCCTCATCCCAGCGCGAGCGGCAGCGGGACGCCCCGCGCCTGTTGCAGCTGAAGCAGGTCGAGGCCGCCATCGAGGCGGGCTGCCTGTGGCTGGACCTGGGCGGCGTGAGCGGCTCGGTGGACCAGGAGCACAAGCTCTCCGGGCTCACGGAGTTCAAGACGACGCAGGGCGCCGACATCGTGCAGACCCTCGGGGAGTGGGACCTGCCGCTGAACCGCCCGCTCGCGAAGGCCTTCGACGTGTACATGTCCCGCCGCTGACCGGACCCGCGAGGCCGCACGCGAGAGGGCCCGCCCCTCCCCCGCCCTCAGGCGGAGGAGGGACGGGCCCTCGTCGCATCCGGGACCGGGCGGACCGCCGCAGCGGCCCGCCCGGAGCGGATCAGGCGCGGAAGTCGCCCCCGCGGCCGTAGTCGTCGAGCGACACGGCGTGGAACTCGCTCTCGCCGAGCGGCTGGTCCAGGCCCGGGTAGTCGAAGTCCGCGAAGCCGACCGGCGAGGCGTACAGGTTCGCCTTGGCCTCGTCCGTGGGCTCCACCGTGGTCTTCGTGTAGCGGTCCAGGCCGGTGCCGGCCGGGATCAGCTTGCCGATGATCACGTTCTCCTTCAGGCCCAGCAGCGGGTCCGACTTGCCCTCCATGGCCGCCTGCGTGAGGACGCGGGTCGTCTCCTGGAAGGACGCGGCCGAGAGCCACGAGTCGGTCGCCAGCGAGGCCTTCGTGATGCCCATGAGCTCGTCGCGCCCGGAGGCCGGCTGACGGCCCTCGGCCACGGCGGCCCGGTTGGCGGCCACGAAGCGCGGCCGGTCCGTCAGCTCGCCCGGCAGCAGGTCCGTGTCGCCGTTCTCGATGACGGTGACGCGCCGCAGCATCTGGCGGACGATGACCTCCACGTGCTTGTCGTGGATGCCCACGCCCTGCGACTGGTACACGTCCTGCACCTCCTCCACGAGG
The DNA here is from genome assembly GCF_044872765.1 of Micrococcus antarcticus. NCBI lineage: Bacteria > Bacillati > Actinomycetota > Actinomycetes > Micrococcales > Micrococcaceae > Micrococcus > Micrococcus antarcticus. The sequence continues at coordinate 1,132,171 of NZ_CP085253.1, forward strand.
AAGCGCTGGGCGGCACGCGGACCGAGCACGCGCAGGACCTGCTTGGGGTCCACGGCGCCGGCCACGAGCTGGGTGCCCACGGCCACGTGCTCGCCGTCCTCCACGAGCAGGCGCGCACGGCGCAGCACGGGGTAGGCGATCTCCTCGGAGCCGTCGTCCGGGGTGAGGATCAGGCGCACCGACGCGTCGGTGTCCTCGATCTGCACCCGGCCCGCCACCTCGGAGATCGGGGCCACGCCCTTGGGCGTGCGGGCCTCGAAGAGCTCCTGGATGCGGGGAAGGCCCTGGGTGATGTCGTCCGCCGACGCGACGCCGCCGGTGTGGAACGTGCGCATGGTCAGCTGGGTGCCGGGCTCGCCGATCGACTGGGCCGCGATGATGCCCACGGCCTCGCCGATGTCCACGAGCTGGCCCGTGGCCATGGAGCGGCCATAGCACTTGGCGCACGTGCCCACGGCCGACTCGCAGGTCAGCACGGAGCGGACCTTGATCTCGGACACGCCGGCGTCCACCAGCTCGCCGATGAGCACGTCGCCCACGTCCGCACCGGCGGTGGCCAGCACGGTGCCGTCCTCACCCGTCACGTCCTGCGCGAGGGTGCGGGCGAAGGCCGAGTTCTCCACCTGCTCGTGCATGACGAGCTCTCCGTCGGCGTTGGGCACGGCGATGGTCACGGACAGGCCGCGCTCCGTGCCGCAGTCCTCCTCGCGGACGATGACGTCCTGGGAGACGTCCACGAGACGACGGGTCAGGTAGCCCGAGTTCGCGGTCTTCAGCGCGGTGTCCGCGAGCCCCTTGCGGGCGCCGTGGGTGGCGGAGAAGTACTCGAGCACCGACAGGCCCTCGCGGTACGAGGACTTGATCGGGCGCGGGATGATCTCGCCCTTCGGGTTGGCCACGAGGCCGCGGATGCCCGCGATCTGGCGGACCTGCAGCCAGTTGCCTCGGGCGCCCGAGGACACCATGCGGTTGATCGTGTTCAGCTCGGACAGGCCGGCCTTCATGGCCGCGGCGACCTCGTCGGTGGCCTTGTTCCAGATGTCGATCAGCTCGGAGCGACGCTCGTCGTCCGCGATGAGGCCCTTGTCGTACTGGCTCTGCACGCGCTGCGACTGCGCCTCGTAGCCCTCCATGATGGAGGCCTTGTCGAAGTCGGACGTGATGTCCGAGATCGCCACCGTCACGCCGGACCACGTGCCCCAGTGGAAGCCCGCGTCCTTGAGGTTGTCCAGGGTCTGGGCGGTGGTCACCATCGGGTAGCGCTCGGCGAGGTCGTTGACCAGCTGGCCGAGGGTGCCCTTGGTGGCCTGCGCGTCCAGCCACGGGTAGTCCGCCGGGAGGAGCTCGTTGAAGAGCACCTTGCCCAGCGTCGTCTCGATGAACGCGCGCTCGCCCTCGCTCCAGCCCTCGGGGGCCGGGACCGACGCCGACGGCACGAAGCCGTCCACGCCGATGGTGACGGGGGCGTTGAGGTGCAGGTCGCCGCCGTCGAACGCCATGATGGCCTCCGCGACGGTGGAGTACTGCGTGCCCGCGCCGGCCTCGTCCGCCCGCACCGTGGTGAGGTGGTTCAGGCCGATGATCATGTCCTGGGCCGGCACGGCGACCGCGCGGCCGTCCGAGGGCTTCAGGATGTTGTGGCTCGAGAGCATGAGCAGACGGGCCTCCGCCTGCGCCTCCGGGGAGAGCGGCAGGTGCACGGCCATCTGGTCGCCGTCGAAGTCCGCGTTGAACGCGCCGCAGACGAGCGGGTGCAGCTGGAGGGCCTTGCCCTCCACGAGCTGCGGCTCGAACGCCTGGATGCCGAGGCGGTGCAGGGTGGGCGCGCGGTTCAGCAGCACGGGGTGCTCGGTGATGACCTCCTCGAGCACGTCCCACACCTGCGGGCGGAAGCGCTCGACCATGCGCTTGGCCGACTTGATGTTCTGCGCGTGGTTGAGGTCCACGAGGCGCTTCATCACGAACGGCTTGAAGAGCTCGAGCGCCATCTGCTTCGGCAGGCCGCACTGGTGCAGCTTCAGCTGCGGGCCCACCACGATGACCGAACGGCCCGAGTAGTCCACGCGCTTGCCGAGCAGGTTCTGGCGGAAGCGGCCCTGCTTGCCCTTGAGCATGTCGGACAGCGACTTCAGCGGCCGGTTGCCCGGCCCGGTGACGGGACGGCCGCGGCGGCCGTTGTCGAACAGGGAGTCCACGGCCTCCTGGAGCATGCGCTTCTCGTTGTTCACGATGATCTCAGGCGCGCCGAGGTCGAGCAGCCGCTTCAGGCGGTTGTTGCGGTTGATCACGCGGCGGTACAGGTCGTTCAGGTCGGAGGTCGCGAAGCGGCCGCCGTCGAGCTGGACCATGGGGCGCAGCTCCGGCGGGATCACCGGGACCGCGTCCAGGACCATGCCCGTGGGCGAGTTGTCCGTGGTGAGGAACGCGTTGACGACCTTCAGACGCTTCAGGGCGCGGGTCTTGCGCTGGCCCTTGCCGGTCTTGATGGTCTCGCGGAGCATCTCGGACTCGGCCTGCAGGTCGAAGGTCTGCAGACGGCGCTGGATCGACTCGGCGCCCATGGAGCCCTCGAAGTACTGGCCGTACTTGTCGCGCATGGCGCGGTAGAGGCCCTCATCGCCCTCGAGGTCGGCGACCTTGAGGTTCTTGAAGCGGTCCCACACCTGCTCCTTGCGGTCCAGCTCGGCGTCGGCGCGCTTGCGGATCTGGGACATGGTCTTGTCCGCCGCGTCGCGCGCCTTCTTCTTCTCCGCGGCCTTGGCGCCCTCGGACTCCAGCTTCGCGAGGTCCTTCTCGAGGTCCGCGGCGACGGCGGCGACGTCCGCGTCGCGCTGGTCGGCGAGGACGCGGGTCTCCTGGTCGTGCTCGGCCTGGAGGTTGGGGAGGTCGCGGTGACGCGCCTCCTCGTCCACCGAGGTGATCATGTAGGCCGCGAAGTAGATGACCTTCTCGAGGTCCTTCGGGGCGAGGTCCAGCAGGTAGCCCAGCCGGGACGGGACGCCCTTGAAGTACCAGATGTGGGTGACGGGGGCGGCCAGCTCGATGTGGCCCATGCGGTCACGGCGCACCTTGGAGCGGGTCACCTCGACGCCGCAGCGCTCGCAGATGATGCCCTTGAAGCGCACGCGCTTGTACTTGCCGCACGCGCACTCCCAGTCACGGGTGGGGCCGAAGATCTTCTCGCAGAAGAGCCCGTCCTTCTCCGGCTTCAGGGTGCGGTAGTTGATGGTCTCCGGCTTCTTGACCTCGCCGTACGACCAGCGGCGGATGTCCTCCGCCGTGGCCAGGCCGATGCGCATCAGGCCGAAAGAGTTGTCTGTGGACATGCTGTTCACGCTCATGCTCCGGTGAACTCCTTGGTTCGGTGGTTCTCAGTAGACGTCTGGTGGGATGCGGGAGTCAGCGGGATCAGACTTCCTCGACCGAGCTGGGCTCGGCGTGGGAGAGGTCGATGCCCAGCTCCTCGGCTGCGCGGTAGACCTCGTCCTCCGCGTCGCGCATCTCGATGGTCTGGCCGTCGGCGGAGAGGACCTCCACGTTCAGGCAGAGGGACTGCATCTCCTTGATGAGCACCTTGAAGGACTCCGGCACACCCGGCTCGGGGATGTTCTCGCCCTTGACGATGGCCTCGTAGACCTTCACGCGGCCGTGGATGTCGTCCGACTTGATGGTCAGCAGCTCCTGGAGGGTGAACGCGGCGCCGTACGCCTCGAGCGCCCACACCTCCATCTCGCCGAAGCGCTGGCCGCCGAACTGGGCCTTGCCGCCCAGCGGCTGCTGCGTGATCATCGAGTACGGGCCCGTGGAGCGGGCGTGGATCTTGTCGTCCACCAGGTGGTGCAGCTTGAGCATGTACATGTAGCCCACGGAGATCGGGTCCGGGAACGGCTCGCCGGAGCGGCCGTCGAACAGCTGCGCCTTGCCGTTGGTGCCCATGAGCCGGTCGCCGTCGCGGGTCTTGTTCACGTGACCCAGCAGGCCGGTGATCTCCTCCGCCTCGGCGCCGTCGAACACCGGGGTGGCGACGTTGACCGGGCCGGACTGGCGCGGGAAGTTCGGCAGGTTGCCGATCCACTCGGGCTCGCCCTCGATGTCCCAGCCGCGCGAGGCGGCCCAGCCGAGGTGCAGCTCCATGACCTGGCCCAGGTTCATGCGGCCGGGCACGCCCAGGGGGTTCAGGACGATGTCCACCGGGGTGCCGTCCGCCAGGAACGGCATGTCCTCCAGGGGCAGGATCTTGGAGATGACGCCCTTGTTGCCGTGGCGGCCGGCCATCTTGTCGCCGTCGGTGATCTTGCGCTTCTGGGCGACATACACGCGCACGAGCTGGTTGACGCCCGGGGAGAGATCGTCGTCCTGCTCGCGGTCGAAGATGCGCACGCCGATGACGGTGCCGGACTCGCCGTGGGGCACCTTCAGGGACGTGTCGCGGACCTCGCGGGACTTCTCGCCGAAGATGGCGCGCAGCAGGCGCTCCTCCGGGGTCAGCTCGGTCTCGCCCTTCGGGGTGACGCGGCCGACCAGGATGTCGCCGGCCTCCACCTCGGCGCCGATGTGGATGATGCCGCGCTCGTCGAGCTGGGCCAGCACCTCCTCGGACACGTTGGGGATGTCGCGCGTGATCTCCTCGGCGCCCAGCTTGGTGTCGCGGGCGTCGACCTCGTGCTCCTCGATGTGGATCGAGGTGAGGACGTCCTCCGAGACCATGCGCTGAGACAGGATGATCGCGTCCTCGTAGTTCAGGCCCTCCCAGGGCATGAACGCGACGAGGAGGTTCTTGCCGAGCGCGAGCTCGCCGTGGTCCGTGGCGGGGCCGTCGGCGATGATGCTCAGGCGCTCGACGCGGTCGCCCTCGGACACGCGGACGCGCTGGTTGTACGCGTTGCCCTGGTTGGAGCGGGAGAACTTCATGATCGGGTAGTGCGTCGTGGTGCCGTCGTCGTTCATGACGGTCACCAGGTCCGCGGCCACCTCGGTCACCACGCCGGGGGCGGTGGCGGTCACGGAGTCGCCCGCGTCCACGGCCACGTACTTCTCCATGCCGGTGCCGACGTACGGGGCCTGCGACTGGAGCAGCGGCACGGCCTGGCGCTGCATGTTGGCGCCCATGAGCGCGCGGTTCGCGTCGTCGTGCTCGAGGAACGGGATCAGCGCCGTGGCGGCGGAGACCATCTGGCGCGGGGACACGTCCATGTAGTCGATGTCGTCCACGGTGGAGAGCACGGGCTCACCGCCGCCGCCGCGCTGGCGGCAGAGGACGAGCTCCTCGACGAAGGTGCCGTCGGCGTCCACCGGCGCGTTGGCCTGGGCGATCTGGAACTCGAGCTCGTCGTCCGCGGTCAGGTAGTCGACGTCGTCGGTGACGCGGCCGTCCACCACGCGGCGGTACGGCGTCTCGATGAAGCCGAAGGAGTTGATGCGGCCGAAGGTCGCGAGCGAGCCGATGAGGCCGATGTTCGGGCCTTCCGGGGTCTCGATGGGGCACATGCGGCCGTAGTGCGACGGGTGGACGTCACGGACCTCCATGCCGGCGCGGTCACGGGACAGGCCGCCCGGGCCGAGCGCGGAGAGGCGGCGCTTGTGGGTCAGGCCCGCGAGCGGGTTGTTCTGGTCCATGAACTGCGACAGCTGCGAGGTGCCGAAGAACTCCTTGATCGCCGCCACCACGGGGCGGATGTTGATCAGGGTCTGCGGGGTGATCGCCTCGACGTCCTGCGTGGTCATGCGCTCGCGCACGACGCGCTCCATGCGGGACAGGCCGGTGCGGATCTGGTTCTCGATCAGCTCGCCCACCGCGCGGATGCGACGGTTGCCGAAGTGGTCGATGTCGTCGACCTCGACGCGCACGTCGACGGTCTCGCCGTCGCGCGTGCCCTTGATGGACTTCTCGCCCGCGTGCAGCGCGGCGATGAAGTGCACCATCTGCACGAGGTCGTCCTCGGTCAGCACGGAGGCGTTCGGGTCGGCCAGGTGCACGTCCACGCCCAGCTTGCGGTTGAGCTTGTAGCGGCCCACCTTCGCCAGGTCGTAGCGCTTCGGGGTGAAGTACAGGTTGTTCAGCAGCGCCTGGGCCGCGTCGACGGCGGCGGGCTCGCCCGGGCGCAGCTTGCGGTAGATGTCCAGCAGCGCCTCGTTCTGGTCGGCGGTGCCGTCCTTCTCGAGGGTCGCGCGGATGGAGTCGTACTGGCCGAACTCCTCGAGGATGCGGGACTCGGTCCAGCCCATGGCCTTGAGCAGCACCGTCACGGGCTGCTTGCGCTTGCGGTCGAGGCGGACGCCGACCTGGTCGCGCTTGTCCACCTCGAGCTCGAACCACGCGCCGCGCGAGGGGATGATCTTGGCGGAGAAGATCTCCTTGTCCGAGGTCTTGTCCGGGGTGCGCTCGAAGTAGGCGCCCGGGGAGCGGACCAGCTGGGACACGACGACGCGCTCGGTGCCGTTGATGATGAACGTGCCGTTGCGCGTCATGAGCGGGAAGTCGCCCATGAACACGGTCTGCTGCTTGATCTCGCCGGTCGTGTTGTTCATGAACTCGGCCTTGACGTACAGCGGGGCGGCGAAGGTCGCGTCGCGGTCCTTGCACTCCTCCTCCGTCATCTTCGCGTCGGCGAACTCCGGATCGGAGAAGGACAGGGACATGGTGCCCTGGAAGTCCTCGATCGGGGAGATCTCCTCGAAGATGTCCGTGAGCCCGGAGGTCACGGGCACCGAGTGGTCGTCGACCGCGAGGGCCTGCTCCACTCGCGCGGACCAGCGCTCGTTGCCGATCAGGCGGTCGAACGACTCGGTCTGCAGCGCCAGCAGGTCCGGCACGTCCAGCGGCTCGGAGATCTTGGCGAAGGAGATGCGTCCGGCGGATGCGCCGGATCGCGGGGAGACAGTAGCGGTTTCATGGGTGCTCGAGGCGACCACGTAGGATCCTTCCACAGGCCTTCTGGGGTTCCGTTCGCTCCCCGTGCGCATGATGCGGACGGTGCGGGCCCACCGCTATATGAAGGCCACACGTCACCGTGCGGGCCGTCGGCGGTCAGGCCGTCCTCCAGGCAGCACGGAACAGGGGAGATGCAAAGATCCATCGTAACCCCGGGGTCCAGTCCTGTCCACCCACGCACGAGACCCCCGTCGCGCGATGCGCGACGGGGGTCTCGGGGTGAAGCCGTGAGATGCGGCTCAGGCCGCGATCATCACTTGAGGGTGACGGTGGCGCCGGCGCCCTCGAGCTGCTCCTTGGCCTTCTCGGCGGTCTCCTTGTTGACGCCCTCGAGGACCGGCTTGGGGGCGCCGTCGACGAGGTCCTTGGCCTCCTTCAGGCCGAGGGAGGTGAGGGCGCGCACCTCCTTGATGACGCCGATCTTCTTGTCGCCGGCGGCCTCGAGGACGACGTCGAACTCGTCCTTCTCCTCGGCGGCCTCGGCGGCGGGGGCACCGGCGCCGGCGGCGGCCATCGCCACGGGGGCGGCGGCGGTGACGTCGAACTTCTCCTCGAACGCCTTGATGAACTCGGACAGCTCGATGAGGGTCAGCTCCTCGAACGCGGCGAGCAGCTCTTCGGTGGTCAGCTTGGCCATGATGGCTCCTTTACGTGTACGTCTTGACTACGTGTGAAGTGGTGGGCCGTGCAGCCCGGGGTGGACTGCTCAGGCAGCCTGGTCCTGCTGGGCTCGCAGCGCCTCGACCGTGCGGGCGGTCTTGGAGAGCGGAGCCTGGAACAGGGCGGCAGCCTTGGACATGCTGCCCTTCATCGCGCCGGCGAACTTCGCCAGCAGCACCTCGCGGGACTCGAGGTCCGCGAGCTGCTTGATGCCGGCCTCGTCCAGGGGCTGGCCATCCATGAAGCCGCCCTTGAGGACGAGCTTCTCGTGATCCTTGGCAAAGTCACGCAGGGCCTTCGCGACGTTGACCGGGTCTCCGGTCACGAACGCGATCGCGGTGGGACCGGCGAGGTGGGCCTCGAGGCCCTCCATGCCGGCTTCCTTGGCCGCGATCTCGGCCAGCGTGTTCTTCGCCACGGCGTAGGTCGCATCCTGACGGATGGAGTCACGGAGCTGCTTGAGCTCGGACACCGTCAGGCCACGGTATTCCGTCAGAACAGCGGCGTTGGACTCACGGAACAGGTCCGTGAGCTCCGCCACCGCCGACTCCTTCGCGGACGTCGCCATGGCACTCCTCTCGATGATCGTGGGGACCGCCTGAGCCCCGGACAACGAGAAACGCCCCGTGCGGGTGCACGGGGCGTGGCGACACGGGACGGGTCGGGCCTGACGGCCGTCGTCCTGGGACGGAGCTCTGCTGCACCTGCGCGGGCCGCCTCCGTTGCGGAGGTCCTTCGGTGATGGCGGCATGCCGACATCACGACCGGCGGTCTTCGGTCCGTCAAGACTACACGGCCCCTCCCCCGGCCACAAGTCGGCGGCCCTGGGGGACGACGACGGCCGGCCGCCCGTGAGGGCAACCGGCCGTCGTCGTGTGCGGACCCGCGGGCCCGCCCCCGGGATCAGGCCTGCTCGAACTCGACCGTGGTCACGTTCGGGTCCATCTGGACGCCGGGGCCGAAGGTGGTGGCCACGGTCGCCTTGGAGATGTAGCGGCCCTTCGAGGAGGACGGCTTCAGGCGGAGGATCTCCTCCAGGGCGGCGGCGTAGTTCTCCACGAGGGCCTTCTCCTCGAAGGAGGTGCGGCCGATGATGAAGTGGAGGTTGGCGTGCTTGTCGACGCGGAAGTCGATCTTGCCGCCCTTGATGTCGGACACGGCCTTGGCCACGTCCGGGGTCACGGTGCCGGTCTTGGGGTTCGGCATCAGGTTGCGGGGGCCGAGGACCTTGCCGAGGCGGCCGACCTTGCCCATGAGCTCCGGGGAGGCCACGGCGGCGTCGAAGTCCACCCAGCCCTCGGAGATCTTGGCGATCAGGTCGTCGTCGCCGACGACGTCGGCGCCGGCGGCGCGGGCGGCCTCGGCGCGCTCACCGGTGGCGAACACGACGACGCGGGCGGTCTTGCCGGTGCCGTGGGGCAGGCTCACGGAGCCGCGGACCATCTGGTCGGCCTTGCGGGGGTCGACGGACAGGCGGAGGGCGACCTCCACCGTGGCGTCGGACGTGGAGGGGTTGGTCTCCTTGGCGAGGGCGATCGCCTTGGCGGGAGCGTAGATCTCCTCGCCGATCGCGGCCTTGGCCGCCTTGTATGCCTTGCTGCGCTGTGCCATCTGCGTGCTTCTCCTTGTGCAGTCGTGGTCTGTCGGGCCGCGCTCGGCCCTGCCACTGAGGGGGTGATGAGGGGGGAGGGCGTCAGCCCTCGACGGTGATGCCCATCGAACGGGCGGTGCCCGCGATGATCTTGGCGGCGGCCTTCACGTCGTTGGCGTTCAGGTCCTCCATCTTGGTGGTGGCGATCTCCTCGCACTGGGCCTGGGTCAGCTTGCCGACCTTGTCCGTGTGCGGGGTGGAGGAGCCCTTCTGGACGCCCGCGGCCTTCTTGATGAGCTCGGCGGCCGGCGGGGTCTTGGTGATGAACGTGAACGAGCGGTCCTCGTACACGGTGATCTCCACCGGCACCACGTTGCCGCGCTGCGACTCGGTGGCGGCGTTGTAGGCCTTGCAGAACTCCATGATGTTCACGCCGTGCTGGCCCAGGGCGGGGCCGATGGGCGGAGCCGGGTTGGCGGCGCCGGCCTGGATCTGAAGCTTGATCAGACCGGAGACCTTCTTCTTGGGAGCCATGAGTGGATCCTTCTCTCACTTCGGGGACCCACGGCGCAGGAGCGCACCGTGGGAGTGTGGCCGCCGTGGCGCGGCGGCCGGTGCCGCCCCCGGGCCGGCAGGCGGCCGGCTCGGGGCGGAAGCGGGGGTGTCCTCAGATGACCTTGGTCACCTGGCTGAAGGACAGGGTCACGGGGGTCTCGCGCTCGAAGATCGAGACGAGGACCACCAGCTGCTGGGACTCCGGCTTGATCTCGGAGATCGTCGCCGGGAGGGTCTCGAACGGGCCGTCATCGACGGTCACGGACTCGCCCACCTCGAAGTCCACGTGGACGGCGGGGGCGGTGGAGGGGAGGTCGGACGCCGGGACGGCCAGGCCGGCCTTCTCCGCGGCGCGCGTGGCCTCCTGGATCACGGACGGGGCCAGCATGTCGTAGACCTCGGTGAGGGTCAGCGGCTGCGGGGCGTGCGCGTCGTTGCCCACGAACCCGGTGACGCCGGGGGTGTGGCGCACGACGCCCCATGAGGCGTCGTCGAGGTCCATGCGGACGAGGACGTAGCCCGGGATGCGCACGCGCGAGACGATCTTGCGCGTGGTGTTCTTGATCTCCACGACCTCCTCCATGGGGACCTCGATCTCGTAGATCGCGTCCTCCATGTCCTGGGTCTGGATGCGCGTCTCGAGGTTGGTCTTCACGCGCTTCTCGTAGCCGGCGTAGGTGTGCACCACGTACCAGTCGCCGGGCTGGCGGCGCAGGCGGGTGCGCAGCTCCTCGGCGGGGTCGACGACGGGCTCCTCCTCGGCAGGGGCGGCGTCCTCAGCGGGAGCGGTCTCCGCGGCCTGGGCGTCGGCGTCCTCCGTGGGGGCGGCCTCGACGTCGACGTCGGCGGCGGAATCGGCGGCCAGGTCGGCCTCCTGCACGGTGGCCTCGTCGCCGTCGGCGGCCTCGCCCGGCACGGCCTCGTCCGTCTCGGGCTCGACGACGCCCTCTGCGGCGGCGGTCTCCTCGACGGAGACGGAGTCCTCGGGGGACTGACGATCCATTTCCTGCTCGGACACGGCTTCCTGCTTTCTGCTGACGGGGGTCGGACGACCCTCCACTGACGGGGGGCCTTGGCGTGCGGGCGTGTGGACGCCTCCTGCGCCGCGGGGCCCGGCTCGCGGTCCGCTCAGCGGCCGCCCGTGCCGAACGTCAGACCCGCCAGGGTGCCGAACAGCCAGTCCAGGCCCATCACCAGGAGGATCATGATCGCCACGAAGGCGAGCACCACTGCGGTCATGCGCAGCAGCTCCTCGCTCGTGGGGGTGACCACCTTGCGGAGCTCGTCCACCACCTGGCGCAGGAACAGGGCGATCCGCGCGAAGAGCCCACGGCGCTGCCTGTCCGGCGCCGGGGTGGAGCCCCCGCCGTTCGCCGACAACTCAGTCACGTGGCCTCACTCAATCGGATCGCCGAAGCACTTGCACGCCTGTGCCGGGCACTTCAGCCCGGCACCGAGCAGGGCAGACAGGACTCGAACCTGCAACCTGCGGTTTTGGAGACCGCTGCGCTACCAATTGCGCCACTACCCTAGGTGTCCGCCTGCCGACTCCCGGGCGCTCACCCAGGACCGTCATCGCGGTACCGAGCGTTCAGAATACGCCATGCCGGGCCGGGAGTCGAACCGGGGCGGCGCACTCACTACGCTGACGTGCGGAGGCGTGCCCTCCGCACGTCGCTCCCGCCCTCGAACCGCCGAAGAAGGTCCCCATGGCTTCCCCCGCACGCCGCGTGTCCACCCGCCTCGCCGCCATCGCCCCGTCCGCCACCCTCGTCGTCGACGCGCGGGCCAAGGAGCTCAAGGCCGCGGGCCGCCCCGTGATCGGCTTCGGCGCGGGCGAGCCCGACTTCCCCACACCGGGCTACATCGTCGACGCGGCCGTCGCCGCCGCGCAGGACCCGAAGAACCACCGCTACTCCCCCGCCGCCGGCCTGCCCGAGCTGCGCGAGGCGATCGCGGCCAAGACCCTGCGGGACTCCGGCCTCGCCGTGGAGGCCTCCCAGGTGCTCGTGACGAACGGCGGCAAGCAGGCCGTCTACAACACGTTCGCCGCCCTGCTGGACCCGCAGGACGAGGTCCTCGTCCCCGCGCCGTACTGGACCACCTACCCGGAGGCCATCCGCCTGGCCGGCGGCGTGCCGGTGGACGTGTTCGCGGGCCCCGAGGCGGGCTACAAGGTCACCGTGGAGCAGCTCGAGGCCGCCGTCACGGACCGCACCAAGGTGCTCCTCTTCGTCTCGCCCTCCAACCCGACCGGCGCGGTCTACTCCCCCGAGGAGACGAAGGCCATCGGCGAGTGGGCCCTCGAGCGGGGCCTGTGGGTCGTCACCGACGAGATCTATGAGCACCTCACCTACGACGGCGTGCCCTTCACCTCGATCGTCGCGGCCGTCCCGGGCCTGGCGGAGCAGGCCGTGGTCGTCAACGGCGTCGCGAAGACCTACGCGATGACCGGCTGGCGCGTCGGATGGATGGTCGGCCCGGTGGACGTCATCAAGGCGGCCACGAACCTGCAGTCGCACGCCACCTCCAACGTGGCCAACGTGTCCCAGCGCGCGGCCCTCGCCGCCGTCGCGGGGCCGCTGGACGCCGTCGAGGAGATGACGACGGCCTTCGACCGCCGCCGGACGGCCATGGTCGCGGCCATGAACGCCGTGCCCGGCTTCCACTGCCCCACGCCGGAGGGTGCCTTCTACGCGTACGTGGACGTCCGTGAGGCGCTCGGGAAGACGTACCGCGGAGGCGTCACCCCCACGACGTCGGCCGAGCTCGCCGCGTTCATCCTCGATGAGGCCGAGGTCGCCGTCGTGCCCGGCGAGGCCTTCGGCCCCTCGGGCTACCTGCGCCTGTCCTACGCGCTGGGCGACGACGACCTGGCCGAGGGAGTCGAGCGCATCCGCGCACTGCTCTCCGAGTGATCGCGGTCCTCGCCGGCCGCGAGTGCGTCGCGGCCGGCCGCAGACCTGCGAGCCCCGCGCCGCCCGGCGCGGGGCTCGCCCGCATCCGGCTCAGGCGTATCCGCGGCGCGCGGCCCAGCGCGTGAGCTCGTGGCGGTTGGAGAGCTGGAGCTTGCGCAGCACGGAGGACACGTGGCTCTCCACCGTGCGGTCCGAGATGAACAGCTCGGCGCCGGCCTCCCGGTACGTGTAGCCCCGGGCCACGAGGCGCATGACGTCCCGCTCGCGGGAGGAGAGGCGGTCGAGGTCCTCGTCCCGGGCCGGCTCCCCGGCCTCCGGTGCCGGCGCCGACGGCGACGGCGGGCTCCCGCGGAACGCGTCGAGGACGAATCCGGCGAGGCGCGGCGAGAACACGGCGTCGCCGCCGGCCACCCGCGCGGCCGCCTCCGTGACGTCGGCCCCCGAGGCGGTCTTCGTGATGTAGCCGCGGGCCCCGGCGCGGATCACGGCGACCACGTCCTCCGCGGCATCGGACACGGACAGCGCCAGGAAGCGCGTGCCCGGCCGCCGCTCCAGCACGCGCGCGGCCACTTCGGCCCCGCCGCCGCCCGCTCCGCCGGGCAGGTGCACGTCGAGGAGCACGACGTCGGGCTCCCGCTCGAGGACCTCGCGGACGGCGGCGTCGACGTCCCCGGCCTCGCCCACGATCTCGACCCGCGCCGGATCCAGGTCGGCGCGCAGTCCGGCGCGGAAGATCGCGTGGTCGTCCACGATCACGGCCGTGAGCGGGATGGTCATGCGGTCTCCTCCCGCGGATCGGTCGGGTGGGCGGGCTCGGGAAGGGCCAGGTGCACCTCGGTGCCGCCCGGCCCGGAGCGGAGACGGGCCGACCCTCCTGCCCGGCGCATGCGGCCCAGGATCGACTCGCGCACGCCCATCCGGTCGGCGGGGACCTCGTCGAGGTCGAAGCCCGCCCCGCGGTCACGCACGAAGACCTCCGCGAGCCGCGGTGCGCCGTCGTCGTCGGTCACCTCGGCGAAGACCTGGACGTCCCCCGCGTGGCGCGCGGCGTTGAGGACGGCCTCCCGGGCGGCGGCCACGAGCGGCTCGAGCCAGGCCCCGGAGGCCTCGCCGACCGCGACCACCTCCACGCGGCGGCCGTGGGCGTCCTCGACCTCGGCCGCCGTCTCCTCGAGCCGTTCGCGCAGGGTCCCGCCGAGCCGGGCCGCCTCGGGGAAGAGGAACCGGCGCAGCTCGCGCTCCTGGGCGCGGGCCACCCGGGCGACCGTCTCCGGGTCCTCGGCGCGCCGCTGGATCAGCGCCAGGGACTGCAGCACCGAGTCGTGCAGGTGCGCCGCGATCTCGGCGCGCTCGGCGTGGACCGCGAGCGCCGTGCGCTCCTCGTCCCGGCGGCGCTGCCACGCCAGCAGGTAGGGCATGGCCACCAGGGCCGCCCCGGCCAGCATGGCGACGGCGACCACCAGTCCCAGCCACAGCTCGCCCGAGCCGACGGCGCCCACGGCGAGGGCCAGCACGGCGAGGAGCACGAGCCCCGATCCGAGGGCGAGGCGCACGAGGCGGCCGCCGCGCTCCCCGCGCCCGCCCCGGCCGAGGTCCAGCTGCATCCACGCGAGCCCGAGGCCGATCACGAGCACCGCCACGGGGCCCACGAGCGCCCAGTCCACGTCCACGCCCAGCCCGTCGGCCGCCACGATCCCGCCGACGCCGAGCAGGACCGCGGCGAGCAGCAGCGGCCAGCCGCCCTCCCGGACGCGCTCGGCCACCTCGGGCAGGCGTGCGGCGAGCGTGGGGGCCGGGCCGGCCGCGCCGTCTGCCGCGGGGGTGCCGGGCGCGTCCTCCGGCATGAGCAGCCAGAGCCAGGCGTAGAGCGCCGCCCCGGCGCCGCCGGCCAGGGTGAGCAGCACGAACCCCCAGCGCACCGCCGCGGTGGAGAGGCCCAGGTGCCGGGCGACGCCGGCGGCGACCCCGGCCACCGGCCGGTCGGCGCCATGCCGGGCCAGCGGAGGGCGCGCGGGCAAGGCCGGACGCACGGGACCCGTCGGTGTCGGCGCGGTGGGGACGGCGGGGCTCATGGCTCCATCCTGCCCGTCCCGTGCACGGGGCACATCCGGGACCGGATCCGGGACATCCCGGATGTGCCCGGGGCGGCGGCGGACCACGATGGAGGCATGAGCACCGCCCACGGATCCTGGCCCCCCTCCCCCGCCGACGTCCAGGACGACGCCGGCGCACTCCCCTCCTGGCTGCGCCGCGCGATCGAGTCGTGGGGCGTCCGCCGCGACGACTCCTCCTGGGTGGCCGGCGTCCTCGGCGGCGTCGCCCGCCGCTACGGGATCGACCCCCTGCTGGCCCGCGGCGCGTTCGTGGCCCTGTGCGTCGTGTCCGCCGGGCTGGGCCTGCTGGCCTACGCGGCCGCCTGGGCCGTGCTCCCGGACGCGCAGGGGCGGGTGCAGTACGGCCGCCTGCGCCGCGGCGAGTGGACCGACGCGACCGTGGCGATCGCCGTGATCGGCGGCATCGGCGCCCTCAACGTCCTCGTGGGCGCGGGGTTCACCCTGCTCGCACCGGCCGTCGGCGGGCCGGGCTCGCTGCTCGGCCTCGCCGCCGTCGCGGTGCTGGTCTGGTGGCTCGTGACGCGGTGGGACGCCGACGCGCAGCAGCGCGTCACCCCCACGGCGACGCCGGAGCGCGGGCGCGTGCACAGCGAGCCCGCCTGGTATGCGCGGCGCCGAGAGACCTCGGCGGCGCCCGCCTCCGCTGACGAGCACGGCTTCCACGCGGACTGGATCGACCCGGACACCGGCGCGTGGCGAGAGCAGACGCACTCCCGCGAGCACCGCGCGGCCGCCCGACTGGCCGAGGAGCAGGCGCGCACCGTCGCCCCCGCATTCCGGGCCCCCGGGCGCAGGCCGATGCGGGCGAAGGACGGGTCCCACGGACCCGGCGGCAAGCCCGTCCTCGGACGCGGCGCGCAGGCGGTCACCTACCTCCTGGCGGCGGGAGCCGCCCTGACGGTCCTGCTGTCCATGCTCCTGGGGAACGCGGTGCCGAGCGCGACGCTGCTCCCCGTGCCACCCACCTCGGCCGCCCTGGCCGTCATCGTCGTCGCGATGACCGTCGGCCTGCTGCGGGGCCGCCGCCCCGGCACGCTCGCCCCGGTGAGCGGGGTCCTCGTGGGCGTCACCGCCGTGCAGATGGCCGCCCACCTCCTCTTCGCCCCCCTCACGTGAGCCAGGCGTCCACGATCCCCGCCGAGCGCGCGCTCTCGGGGCCTGACATCCGACGAGGGCGCACCGGCGCGCCGCACTCCGAGTGGGGCCCGACGGGCGGCCGTCCCCTGACGGCCGCCCTCCGGCATGCCTAGGGTGAGGGGGACCCCGGCAGAACACCCTCGAGAGGACCCCCATGCGCGTCGGAATGCTCACCTCCGGAGGCGACTGCCCCGGCCTCAACGCCGTCATCCGGGCGGCCGTCCTGCACGGCATCAAGACCTACGACATGGAGATGGTGGGCATCCGGGACGGGTGGGCCGGCCTCATCCGCAAGGACGTCGAGGAGCTGCCCCGCACGCGGGTCCGCGGCCTCGCGAAGCAGGGCGGCACCATCATCGGCACGTCCCGCACGCACCCGTACGACGCCGACGGCGGCGGCCCGGAGAACATGCTGCGCAGCATGCGCGAGCTGGGCCTGGACGCCGTGATCGCGATCGGCGGCGAGGGCACCCTGGCCGGCGCCAACCGCCTCGCCCAGGACGGCCTGCCGATCATCGGCGTCCCGAAGACCATCGACAACGACCTCCAGGGCACCGACTACACGTTCGGCTTCGACACGGCCGTGCAGATCGCCACGGACGCGATGGACCGCCTGCGCACCACCGGCGAGTCCCACCACCGCTGCATGGTGGCCGAGGTCATGGGCCGCCATGTCGGGTGGATCGCCCTGCACTCCGGCATGGCCGCCGGCGCCCATGCGATCCTCATCCCCGAGGTCCGCACGCCCATGGAGCAGGTGGCCGAATGGGTCACGCAGGTGCACGAGAAGGGCCGTTCGCCGCTCGTCGTCGTCGCGGAGGGCTTCATCCCCGAGGGCCAGGACGACCCGCTGGCGGACGCCGGTGTGGAGGCCTCCGGGCGCCCCCGCCTCGGCGGCATCGGCGAGTGGGTCACGCGCGAGATCGAGAGCATGACCGGCATCGAGACCCGCAGCACCGTGCTCGGGCACATCCAGCGCGGCGGCGCCCCGACGGCCACGGACCGCGTGCTCTCCACGCGCTTCGGCATGGGCGCCGTGGACCTCGCGGCGCAGCGGCGCTGGGGTCAGATGGTGGCGGCGAACGGGACGGAGATCATCTCCATCCCCATGAGTGCGGCGCTCAAGGGTCTCAAGTCCGTCCCGCGCTCCCGGTACGACGAGGCCGCCGTCCTCTTCGGCCGCTGATCCCGTGAGCGAGCTCCCCCGCCTGGACGACCACGTCCTCGGCCTCGTCCGCTGGGCGTGGTGCCGCGAGCTCGGCCTGCCGGAGGGATCGCTGGACGACCCGTCCGACGGCTCCCGTCTCGAGGTGGCGGGGCCCGCGGACGCGGTGGTCGTGCTGCAGCTGGCCGGCGCCACGGCGCTGCGGGCTCCTGCGGACGTGCTCGGCGCGGCGCGGGACCTCCCGGACGAGGTGCTGGCCCTCGAGTCCACCCTGCTGCGGCTCACGGCGCGGCACGCCCCGCGCTCGCTCGGCGAGGCCGACCTCCTCTACGCGGCCGAGGCGCCGGAGATCAGCCCCTCCTCCTCGGTGGCGGTCTCCGATGCCCCCGAGCACGCGGCGCGGCTCACGGCCCTGTGCCCCGCCGACGACGTCCACGCGGCGGACCTGGGCCCAGCACCACTGACCCTCGTGCCCGACGACGGCCACGGGGAGGCGCTGGGCGACCCCCTCGCCGGGGCGGGGCACACGGTGTGGCAGGGGCTGCTCGCCCGGATGGGGATCCTCACGGTCCCGGAGCACCGCGTCCGCGGACTCGGGACCTACGCCGCGGCCGTCGCGGCCGAGCGGGCCTTCCTGGACGGCCTCGTGCCCGAGGCGCGCGTGCGCACGCAGGACCGGGCGGGCCAGGCGATCGCCATGGCCCTGGGGTTCGCGCGGGCGGGGTCCCTCACGCGGATCGAGCTGACAGCCGGGCGCTGACCGCTCAGGGGCGGCCTGACGGGCGGCGGGCCACCGCGCCGGACGGGACGAGAGTCCCGGTCAGCCCAGGCGCCCGAGCCCCGGGGGACGGCCCACGACCTGGCCGGCGTCGGGCGAGACGAGCGGCTCCTGCGCGGCGGCGATCCACTCCGCGGCCACGTCGTCCTCCGCACCGCGGACGAGCAGCTCCGCGTCCACGGGGACGGCCCGCTTCAGCACGGCCAGCGCGATCGGCCCGGCCTCGTGGTGGAGCGCGGAACCGGTGACGGACCCGACGGGACGGGCCGTCGCCCGGCCCTCGGGGGTGTCCGGGGACGGGCGCACGATCACGGGCGCGCCGTGGGGCGGGAGCGCATGGGAGGACCCGTCCAGCAGCAGCTGCGTGAGGCGGCGGGGAGGACGGCCGAGGTTGTGGACCCGTGCCACGGTCTCCTGCCCCCGGTAGCAGCCCTTGGCCAGGTGCACGGCGGTGCGCAGCAGGTCGAGCTCGTGCGGCAGGGCCCGCGTGTCCGCGTCCAGGGCGGGACGGGGGCGCCCGGCGGCGAGCCGCAGGGCCTCCGCGGCGGAGACGCCGGCCAGGCTCCAGCCCTTCAGCTCCCCCTCACCGAGGTGCGCGGCGGTCTCCGCGAGGTCGGCGCGGGTCACGAGGTACTCGCGCCAGCTCCAGTCCGCGCCGGGGTGACACGCCGGGTCCGGCTCCGCCGAGTACGCCCAGCCGCCCTCGGCGACGGCGGGCCACGGGTCCAGCCACACGGTGCGGTCCTCCCAGCCGGGCACGGGCGCCATGGACCCCACGACGGCGACCGCGCCGGAGTGGTCGCGGATCCGCACGTCGTGGGAGAAGCGCATGGCGGTCAGCCACGCGATGAGGTCCTCGGAGCGCGAGCGGTCCACGATGAGCCACGCGGCGGCACCGTCCTCGAGGAGATGCGCGGCGTGCTCGATGCGGCCCTGCGGATCGAGCAGGAGCGTCTCGGTGCTCGTGCCCGGGGCGAGGGACTCGACGTGCTGGCTGCCCAGGGTGTGCAGCCACGCGAGACGGTCCGGGCCCGTGAGGGAGAGGACGGCGCGGTGGGAGAGGTCCACGAGGGCCCGGCCGCGGGCCAGGGCGCGCTGCTCCGGCAGGGGACGGCCGTAGTGGGCGGCGACGCCCTCCTCCAGGCCCTCCCCCTCCACGGCGCCGGCCGCTGGGCCGGGGCTCGCGGAGGCGGCGAGGCTCAGGATCGGGCTGCGCCCGGGCATGGTCATGCGGGGCGGTCCGAACCGGAGCAGCGGGGGCGCTCCGCGCCGGGGGCGAGGCGGCCCTCAGCGGGGCTGGGCATGCGGTCCAGGATCGCGGAGGCGTGGACCTCCAGCTCCCCCTCCGCCGTCGCCGCGGCGTCCCAACGCCAGAACAGCTGGCCGTTGACGAGGCCCGCGATGCGCGTGGCGCGCTCATACGGACCGGCCGCAGAGCCGCGCAGCACGGCGTCCGTGACGAGCTGCAGCTGCGGGCCCTTGATGCGGCCGTAGTAGAGCTCGGAGAGGGAGCCGGGGTGCGTGATGGTGGCGGTGATGCCGAACGAGCCGCCCTCGCTGCGCAGGGACTCGACGTCCTCGGCGGAGCGGTAGGCGGGGACGATGTCCGCGGGCACCATGCCCGGGCCCACGTCGCCGTCCCGGCGGGGGCGGTCCACCTGCCAGAAGCCGGTCTCCACGGTGAGGGGGCGCAACAGGGTGCCGTCCTCCTCGCACAGCCAGGACTCCGCGCGGTACTCCACGAAGGGCTGGCCGTGCTCGGTGAAGTCCACGCGCTGGTAGAAGATCTCCGTGCCGTCGGCGCCGTCGCCCAGGCGGCCCTGGCCCTCCCAGCTGCCGATCAGCCAGGAGAGCGGGGCGAGCTCGGGGGTGAGGTCGAAGGGGAGTTCAGTGGCCATGAGTCGTCACGGCGCGGCCCGCGGCGGGGCCGCGCTCGGTCAGCGCTGGCCCTTGAAGAGGCCCGAGACGACGACGGCGGCGACGGCGGCCATCGCCAGGCTGGCGAGGACGACGAGGCCGAGGAAGAAGATCTCGAGGGCGATGAGCGTATCCATGCCGACCATCCTAGCCACTGCCGCAGGCCGGCTCAGGCCAGCAGCCCCACCATGACGTGGCCGATCACTCCGGCGGCACCCACGGGCGCCATCGCGAGGGCGTAGCCGGCGCGGCGGGGGCGCAGCGTGGTGGCCACGGGGCGGTCCTCCGGCCGGGGGCGCGAGGACGGGGCCGTGGAGGCGGTGAGCGCCACGAGCGTCGCCGCGGAGAGCGACGAGAGCGTGAGGGCGGCGAGCTCCCGGGGCACCGTGCCCGCGAGCGCCCCGACGGCCCACGCGGCGAGGGCGCTCGCCGGGATCACCACGAGGGCGAGGACGCCCGGGCGGCCCTGCATCCAGGGCGTCAGGCCCAGGAGCGAGACGACCGCGACCGTGACGGCCAGGGCCAGCACGAGTCCGCGGACCTCCGGCACCGCGGACCACCGGGCCATCGCGACCCAGCTGGCCGACATCACGGCGATCACCACGCCGCCCATCGTGGCGACCGTGGACTCGAGGCGCAGCGGCCGCCCTGTGCCGCGGACGAGCTGGACCACGAAGGCCGCCATGGTGCCCCACGCGAGCAGCACGGCCAGGGGCTCGAGGAGCGCCCAGGCGTCTCCGTGCCCCGTGCTTGGCGCCGGCCAGAGGAGCATGAGCAGGACGCCGAGCACGCCGGTGGACGCGATCGTCGCGGACAGGGAGAGGCGCGCGGGGGCGCCCATCTGCCGGGGCCAGCCCCACGAGATCACCAGCACCACGGCCACGGCGGCGACGGCGGCGGGCGCGGGGCCCAGCAGGGTGGCCGCGGCCAGCACCAAGGCGGCGAGGGCCGCGCTCAGGGCCATGGGCAGTCGCATCACGAGGTCCATCCTGCCAGCTGTCCCCCTACGCTGAGGACATGGCCGACTCCCCCGCTCCCCGCCCCGTCCCGCCCATCGCGCCCTCCTCGGCCGCCGTCGACGTCGCCGCTCAGGACGGCTCCGGGACGAGACCGCAGCAGGTGAGCGAGGTCCTCGCGCTGGCCGACCGCGCCCACGCCGCCGACGGGCATCCTCCCCTGTCGGACCAGACCCGCGGGGTGCTCTCCCGGGGCCGGCAGCGCTGGTTGGGCCTCCTGCGCGCGGAGGAGGGAGGCCTGATCGGCGCGGCGGTGCTCGCCCCCGAAGGCTCCGAGACCGCCGGATCCGTGCTCGAGCTCGTGGTGGACCCGGCCGCGCGGCGCGCCGGCAACGGCACCCGTCTGGCCGACGCCGCCGCGACGGCGGTCCGGGGCGGCGGGCTCGAGGGGACCACGAGCGTCTGGGCGCACGGCATGCTGCCGGGCTCGGCGGAGCTGGCACGACGGCACGGCCTCGCCCCCGTGCGCGAGCTGCGCCGGATGCGGCTGGAGGGCGAGGAGATGGCCGCGCTGACCGCGCCGCGCCTGCCGGACGGGGTCCGCCTGCGCGCCTTCGAGCCCGGCCGGGACGAGGAGGCCTGGCTCGAGCTCAACGGTGCGGCCTTCGCCGACCACCCCGAGCAGGGCGGCCTGACCCGCGCCGACCTCCAGGACCGGATGGAGCAGGACTGGTTCGACGCGTCCGGCTTCCTGCTGGCCGAGCGCGCGGCCGACGGCGCCCTGCTCGGCTTCCACTGGACCAAGGTCGAGCCGGCCCATGACGACGTCGGCTCTGTCGCCGACGAGGGCGGGCACCGCATCACACGGCCGCGGCTGGGCGAGGTGTACGTCGTCGGGGTGTCCCCCCACGCGCAGGGGATGGGCCTGGGCCGGGCGGTGACCCTCGCCGGCCTCCAGCACCTGGCCGCCGTCCCGGTGGACGCCGTCGACCTGTACGTGGACGCGGAGAACGCGGCGGCCGTCGCCCTGTACGAGTCGCTGGGCTTCCAGCTGCTCGCCGCCGACGCGCAGTACCGCGCCGAGCGGGTCGGCTGACGCGGGAGGACGGGCGGGGCTCGGCCGGTCATGCGGGCCGTATCCTGGTGCGGCCCGCCGACCACCGGAACGCACCGCACCGCACCGGGCGCCCCCCCACCGCAGAGATTCAGGAGCCGCATGGCCTCGCCCCAGTCCGACCGCATCGCGACCTGGTCCACCCCGGACCGCGCCGTGACGGGACCCTCTGCGGACGTGCTGGCGGCCGGCATGCTCCCGTGGCGCCTGACCGCCGACGGACTCGAGGTGATGGTCATCCATCGCCCGCGGTACGACGACTGGTCCTGGCCCAAGGGCAAGCTCGACGTCGGCGAGACCCTCCCGGAGTGCGCGGTGCGCGAGGTCCAGGAGGAGGTGGGCCTCACTCTGCGCCCCGGCGTCCCGCTGTGCGTCACCTGCTACGAGGTGCCCGCGCGCCGCAGCGGCGGCGGCCAGACCAAGGAGGTCTGGTACTGGGCCGCCGACGCCGCGGGACTGACCGCGACCCCGGACGGCCACGAGGTGGACGAGATCCGCTGGGTGAGCCCGGCCCGCGCCGCGCAGATGCTGGCCAACGAGACGGACCGGGAGCCGCTCGAGCTGCTCGAGCGCGCCCACGCACAGGGACGGCTGCGCACCACGCCCACGATCGTGCTGCGCCACGCCAAGGCCAAGCCGCGCTCCTCCTGGTCCCGGGCCGAGCAGGAGCGGCCCCTCGCCGCCACCGGCCGACGGCAGGCGCTCTCCGTGCAGGGCCTGGTGTGGGCGTGGCGGCCGGAGCGCCTCGTCTCCTCCCCGTGGCGGCGCTGCGTGGAGACCGTGGCGCCCCTCGTGAAGACGTCGGGCCTGCCCCTGAAGACGAAGAGCGCCTTCACGGAGGCGACCGCGCGGGAGAGGCCGAAGAAGACCCGCCGGGCCATGCGGGACGTGCTGGGCCGCCGTCGCCCCCAGGTGCTGTGCACGCACCGCCCCGTGCTGCCCGAGCTGCTGCAGGAGATCCGGGATGCGGCGGCCCGCCCCGCGTCGGAGATCCTGCGTGCCCTCCCGCGCGAGGACCCGTACCTGCGCCCCGGTGCCGTCCTCGTGCTCCACCAGGCGGTCGAGCGCGACGGCGCCGTCGTGGCTGTCGAGGTCTACGACCCCTGGGACGACTGACGGGACCGGACGACTGAGCGGGCATTGAGGCCCGCGCCCCACAGGCCTAGGCTCGGTCCATGGAGACCGCATCGACGCACCAGCCCGAGAAGATCGTCCACGAGCGCCTCGCGGTGACCCGGGATCCCGACCGCGAGCGCTTCGAGCTGCGCCACGACGGCAGGTACATCGGCTTCCTCGGCTACACGCAGGAGACCCGCCCCGCCGACGAGGGCGAGGACGTCACCGTGGTGCGCCTGCAGCACACGATCATCGACGAGGCCTTCAGCCGCCGCGGCTACGCCCGCGCCCTCGTGACGATGGTGCTGGACCGCATCCGCGCCGAGGGCGACCAGATCCTCGCCGAGTGCACCTACGTGGACGACTACCTGCGCCGCTACCCCGAGTACCAGGACCTGGTGTACGGCGGCTGAGCCGGGGCCGGGCACCCGCGACACGCCGCCTGTATCACTCCATTGATACAGTGAGCACGTGCGCGGCGGTCGCGCACCCATGGACAGAAGAGGTGCCCGGTGCCCGCCCTCCCCCTCGAGGTCGTCTGGACCTCCAGTGCTCTCGTCCTCCTCGTCCTCGCGATCCTCTACTGGTTCGGTCGCCGGGCCCGGTGGACCGCAGCGCCGCTGGCCGCGCGCGGCCATCTCACCGCGACGGCGGTGCTCACCCTGGTGGCCACGGCCGTCTGGGCCGGCCCGACCCCGTTCGCGGCACTGTGGGTGACCGACGGCGCGGGCGGCTGGGTCCGGGCCGGGGGCGGAGCGCCCTCGGGGCACTGGAGCAGGGAGACACTCGAGACCGCTCCGGTCGATGCGCCGCTGCTGGCGGCGGCGATCCTCCTCCCGGCTCTGTGGCTCCTCCTGATCCCCGCCCTCGGCCAGGTGACCTGGCCTCCGGCGACGGGGCCCCGGCGCAGCGCCGCCCTGATCGCCCGCCGATGGCAGTCCCTCGTCCCGCCCCGCCTCCTCCTGCTGGTGGCCCCGGGCGCGATCCTGGCGCTCGCCGGTGTCGCAGCCGCCGCGGCCACCCCGGGCGTGCAGGGCGCGGAGTACCGGCAGCACCTCTCCGAACAGGCCACGCCGTTCAGCGCCCGGTTCGCCGGAATGCCCGCCGGGTCTGCCGTCGCACCCTGGTACGCGGCCGGCGCGGCGGCCGTGCTCCTGGCGTTGTGCGCCGTGCTGGCGATCTGCCACCGTCGGAGGGCGCTGAGCGGACTGGACCCGGCACAGGACCTGGCGGCACGGCGCATCGCCGTGGACCACGCCTGCCGCATCGGGGCGGCCCTGCTCGCCTGGATCGGACTGGCCGGCCTGGCCGGTGCCCTCGAGGCGCATGAGCGCCGTCAGGCGGCCCAGGAGGCCGCGGCCGCCTACTCTGCGTGGGAAGCCGGGCGCATCCCGGCGGCCGAGATGGCCGGGTGGCTGACCCCCGTCGCGAACGGCGCCCCGGCCGAGATGCTCCTCCTGGTCGGCTCGACGGTCGTGGGGGTGCTGCTCGTGCTCGTCCGGCCCGCCCGCGAGCAGCGGATCCTCCGCGGCGCGGCCGACGGGACCCGCGCGGACGGACCGGCGGCGAGAGGCGGCGCGCGTGACTGACCCCGTCGGCGTCGACCTGGATCTCGACTCCCCCGTGCCGCCCTTCGAGCAGATCCGAGCCCGCATCGCCGACCTCGTGCGCCGCGGGGTGCTCGCTCCTCGCGATCGGCTCCCCTCGGTCCGGACGCTGGCCGCCGACCTCGGCATCGCACCGAACACGGTGGTCCGCGCGTACGACGCGCTGGAGCTCGCCGGACTCGTGCAGAAGGAGGGTCGGCGCGGCACCGTGGTGGCCGAGGCCCCTCCGCCCCCGGACCACGCAGAGGTCGAGGCCTCGCTGCGGAGCGCGGTCGCCCTGGCCCGCGCCGCGGGCTGGGACGCCGAGCGGGTCCGGCGGTCGGTGGACGGCGCCCTCGGCGGAGTCGTCTCTGGCTAGAGTGGACCGGGTGAGCATCCCCACCCCGTACGAGGACCTGCTGGCCGACGTCATGGCCCACGGCGCCGTCAAGACGGACCGCACCGGCACCGGGACGCGCAGCGTCTTCGGCCGCCAGATGCGCTTCGACCTGTCCGCGTCCTTCCCTCTCATCACCACCAAGCGGGTGCACTTCAAGTCCGTCGCGCTCGAGCTGCTGTGGTTCCTCCGCGGGGACTCCAACGTGCGCTGGCTGCAGGAGCGCGGCGTGCGCATCTGGGACGAGTGGGCGGACGCGGACGGCGAGCTCGGCCCCGTCTACGGCGTCCAGTGGCGATCGTGGCCCACCCCCGACGGCGGGCACATCGACCAGATCGCGAAGGTCGTTGAGCAGATCCGGGCGAACCCGGACTCGCGCCGGCACATCGTGACCGCCTGGAACCCCGCCGACGTGGACGAGATGGCCCTGCCGCCGTGCCACGCCCTGTTCCAGTTCTCTGTCTCCCCCGGTGAGGACGGCGGCTCCGGCGTGCTCTCCTGCCAGCTGTACCAGCGTTCGGCGGACCTCTTCCTCGGCGTGCCGTTCAACATCGCCTCCTATGCCCTGCTCACCGTGATGGTGGCGCAGCAGACCGGCTTGACGCCGGGCGAGTTCGTGTGGACCGGCGGCGACTGCCACATCTATGCCAACCATGAGGACCAGGTGCGCGAGCAGCTGACCCGCGCCCCGTACCCGTACCCGCGGCTGCGCCTGGTCCGGAGGCCCGACTCGATCTTCGACTACGCGTACGAGGACCTCGAGGTGCTGGACTACCGGCACCACCCCGCCATCGCCGCCCCCATCGCCGTCTGAGGTGACCCCGACCCCCATGGACCACCCCGCCCCGACCTCCCCCGTGCACGGCACCTCGGCCGAGCCGACGATCGCCATGATCTGGGCGCAGACGCCGGACCGCGTGATCGGCCGCGACGGTACGATGCCCTGGCATGTGCCCGAGGACCTCGCCCACTTCCGCCGCCTGACGCAGGGGCACCCCGTGATCATGGGCCGCCGCACGTGGGAGTCCTTCCCCGAGGCCTTCCGCCCGCTCCCGGACCGCACCAACATCGTGGTCTCGCGCTCGTTGACGGCCGCCGACGACGCCGGAGCGGAGGTCCGCGCGGCGGGCGCCGTCGTCGTGCCCGACTTCGGCACCGGCCTCGACGCGGCCGCGGACGCCGACGGGTGCGACCTCGTCTGGGTGATCGGCGGTGCCACGATGTACGAGCAGGCCCTCGACGTGGCCACCCGCGCCGAGATCACCGTGATCGACGAGGACGAGGACGGCGACGCGCATGCCCCGGCCCTCGACCCGCGCTGGCGCATGACCGCGGCCGACCCGGCCCCGGACGACTGGCACGCCTCGCGCACGGGACCGCGCTACCGCATGGAGCGCTGGGAGAGAGAAGAGGACCCCGCATGAGCACCGACCCGACGCCGTCCCGCGGCACCCCGGCCCCCGGCGGGCTGCTCAGCGGCGACGCCCTGACGTTCCTCGCCCTCATCGCCCTGCCCGTGCTCGCGTTCGTGTGCGCCGTGTTCGGCCTCATCCTCATGCTGCAGGGCAAGACGATCGCCGGCCTCGTGTTCCTGCTCGTGCTGACGCAGGCGTTCGCGATCGGCGGCTTCATGCTGGGGAACCGCCGGAAGCGCGCGCAGCGGGACCGGTAGCCTGGAGGGCATGACCTCTGCCGCCCCCTCCCCCATG
This sequence comes from Micrococcus antarcticus, assembly GCF_044872765.1. Classification (NCBI taxonomy): domain Bacteria; kingdom Bacillati; phylum Actinomycetota; class Actinomycetes; order Micrococcales; family Micrococcaceae; genus Micrococcus; species Micrococcus antarcticus. The sequence continues at coordinate 1,158,815 of NZ_CP085253.1, forward strand.
ACCGCCCCCGACGCCGCCGCCGTGCCCACCGTGGGCCTCGTGGGCTGGCGCGGCATGGTCGGCTCCGTGCTCATGCAGCGCATGGCGGAGGAGGGCGACTTCGCGCGGGTGAACCCCGTCTTCTTCTCCACCTCCAACGCGGGTGGCGCCGCCCCGGTGTTCGCGGGGATGTCCGGTGAGCCGGGCGCGCTCAGGGACGCGTACGACGTCGAGGCATTGGCGAAGCTGCCCGTGATCCTCACCGCGCAGGGCGGGGACTACACGAAGGCCGTCTACCCGCAGCTGCGCGCCGCCGGATGGGACGGCGTCTGGATCGACGCCGCCTCCACGCTGCGCATGGAGGACTCCTCCGTGATCGTGCTGGACCCCGTGAACCGCTCCGTGATCGACGCGGCGCTGGCGGCCGGGACGAAGGACTTCATCGGCGGCAACTGCACCGTGTCCTGCATGCTCATGGGCCTCGGCGGGCTGTTCAAGGCCGGCCTCGTGGAGTGGGGCACGGCCATGACCTACCAGGCGGCCTCCGGCGGCGGTGCCCGCCACATGCGCGAGCTGCTCACGCAGTACGCGGCGCTGTCCGGCGCGGTCGAGGCCGAGCTGGCCGATCCGGCGTCGGCGATCCTGGAGATCGACCGCAAGGTCATCGAGCTGCAGCGCGGCGGCCGGCTGGATGCGTCGCAGTTTGGCGTGCCGCTCGGCGGCTCGCTCATCCCGTGGATCGACGCGGACCTCGGCAACGGCGTCTCCCGCGAGGAGCAGAAGGCCTTCGACGAGACCAACAAGGTGCTCGGCCTGCGCGGCGAGGAGCGGATCCCGTTCGACTCGCTGTGCGTGCGCGTGGGCGCCATGCGCTCGCACTCCCAGGCGCTGACGCTCAAGCTGACCGGGGACGTGCCGCTGGACGAGGTCGAGGCGATCATCGCCGCAGACAATGAGTGGGTGCGGGTGGTGCCGAATGAGAAGGAGGCGTCGATGCGCGAGCTCACGCCGATCGCCGCCACCGGCACCCTGCAGATCCCCGTGGGCCGCCTGCGCACGATGGCGATGGGCCCGGAGTACCTCTCCGCCTTCACCGTGGGCGACCAGCTGCTGTGGGGCGCCGCGGAGCCCGTGCGCCGCATGCTCATGATCGCCACCGGCAACCTCTGAGCGCACCCGACCCCAAGCTGAACGAGTCGTCACTTCTTGTGGGTATCCGCCGCGGATACCCACAAGAAGTGACGACTCGTCTCGCGTGGTGGTGGGGTGGATCAGAGGCGAGTGCCGATGATCATGGGCTCGTGGTGCAGGTCCACGCCGAAGCGCGCGCGGACGCCGTCGCGGACCTCGCGCGCGATGGTGAGGATGTCCTCGGTGCTGGCCGCGCCGCGGTTCGTCACGGCGAGCGTGTGCTTCGTGGACAGCGACGCGCGGCCCCCGGCCAGTCCCGTCCCGTCCTCACCGCGGCCATCGGGCCCGTCCTCGCGGGGCTCCACGTCCGGCAGGCCGAAGCCCTTGCCGTAGCCCGCGTGGTCGATGAGCCAGGCCGCGGAGAGCTTCACGAGCTCACCTCCCTGCTCGTCCGTCCCCGCGGCGAACGCGGGCGCACCCTCGGGAAGAGAGGCGCGCACGGCCGCCGGCACGATCGGGTTGGTGAAGTACGAGCCCGTGGACCACGAGTCCTGGTCCGCGACGTCCCACACCATGCCCTTCGAGGCGCGCAGGGCGAGCACCTCCTCCCGCACGGTCCGGAGCGCGGCGTGCGCGCCCTCCTCCACGCCGAGCGCCCGCGCGAGCTGCGCGTACCGCACCGGCGACGTCGGCTCGGCCCCCTCGGCCGCGCGACGCAGCCGCAGGTCGATCGAGAGGACGACCCAGCGTGGGCTCGGCTCCCCCGACTCCAGCATCGAGCGCTTGATGATCGAGTCGCGGTAGCCGAAGCGCAGCTCCTCGGCGGTCAGCTCGACGACAGCCCCGCCGCCGGGAACCAGCCGGTCCCACGCGCGCAGGGAGACCAGCACCTGGGACACGTCCGCGCCATAGGCGCCGACGTTCTGCACCGGCGTCGCGCCGGCGGACCCCGGGATCCCCGAGAGCGCCTCGACGCCCGCCAGGCCTCGCTCCACGGTCCACGCCACGGCGGCGTCCCACGGCTGGCCGGCGGCGATGCGCACGACGACGGCGTCGCCCTCCGCCTCGCCCGCACCCTCCGCGCGGTGCGCGTCCTCCAGCACCTCGATGCCCTCGAACGCCGTCTGCACCACGGTGCCCGGGAAGCCGGCGTCCGCCATGAGGGTGTTGGAGCCCCCGCCGAGCACGAACAGGGGCTCCCCCGCGGCGTCGGCCACGCGGATGGCCTCCACGGCCTCCTGCTCCGTGCGCGCGGTGACCCAGGCGCGGGCCGGCCCGCCGACGCGGGTGGTGGTGTGGTCGGCCAGGCGCTCGCTCACGCGGTCTCCTCCGAGGTCGGGGCTGCGGGCTCGGCCAGGCGCACGAGCACCTGGGCCTTGGTCAGCACGCGGGGCTTGTCCAGGGCGGGGTCGTTCACCGTGAGGTCGATCCGGACGGTGCCGGCGGCCTCGTCCACGACGCCCACCGTGCCGGTGACCTCGAGGCGGGCGCCGGCCAGGGGCGCGCCGTCGTCGTCGGCCCGGCCCGTGGTGTCCGCGACGGGCACCATGCCCGTGAAGCGCGTCTGGTAGTCCACCACCGCCCCGGGATCCCCGGCCCAGTCGGTGACGAGCTGCACCGCGGCGCCCATGGTGAGCATGCCGTGGGCGATCACACCGGGCAGTCCCACCCCCGTGGCGAACGACTCGGACCAGTGGATCGGGTTGTGGTCGCCGGAGGCGCCCGCGTAGGCCACCAGGTCGGCGCGCGTGAGCGCGACGGTCCGGGAGCCGATGACGTCGCCCTTGGCGAGGTCGGACAGGCGCGGGGCGTTCTGCGGGCCGATGTGCTGCGCGCTCATCAGGCCTCCTCTCCGCGGATCAGCAGGGTGGAGGTCACGGTCGAGACCGGCGCGCCGTCGGCGTCGGCGATCTCGGTGACGGTGGTGACCATGTCGTTGCCGCCGAGCGACTTCACGGAGGCGATCCTCACCGTGGCGGTGACCTCGTCCCCGGCCACGAGCAGGCGGTGGTGGGTGAAGCGCTCCTCGGCGTGCAGCACGCGGGAGAAGTCGATGCCCACCTCCGGGTCGTTCACGGCGGCGGCCTCGGCGCGCTGCGCGATCACGACGGCGAACGTCGGCGGGGCGACGAGGTCGGCATGGCCGAGGGCTCGGGCGGCCTCGACGTCGTGGTGGGCGGGGTGCTGCGCCTGGACGGCGGAGGCGAAGGCGCGGACGGCCTCCCGGCCCACCTGGAAGGGGGGCGCGGGCGGATAGCTCCGCCCGGCGGCGCTGGGGTTCACGGGCACGCGTGGCTCCTGATCAGACGGGGTCCGGACTGCGCACCAGCCTACCGCCGGGGCCGGACACGACGGCGGTCCGAGAGCCGGGGCGGGCGACCCGACGGCCGGAGACGTCGGCGCCGGGAGCGGCGACGGTGCGGGCCTCAGCCGCGAGGCCGCCCGCCCTGGCGACGCGCTGCCTGGCGGAAGCGGACCATCTGGGCCGCCAGATGGACCAGGACGCCCAGGCCCAGCACGACGAGGGCGGCCTGGGAGAGCGGGAGCCGGTGCGTGGCGGAGCCGACGACGGAGAGCACGATCCCCACGAGGAAGAGGCCGGAGCCGGTCAGCACCATGCGGCGGTACAGGGAGGAGCCGTGCTCCCACGGGGAGACGAAGCCGGCGGGCTCTCTGCGGCCTGCAGGCCGGGCGGCCGGACGGGCCGCGCCGCCGCGCGAGGGGCTCTGACGGGGGCGCGAGGACATGCCGTCAGGCTACCGGTCCGCGACGGGATCGTGACCTCCTCGTGATCACTTCGTGAGGGCACGGTTAAACCTGGGAGATCCCTGCACCTTCGGAACGTCTCGGTTCCATCCGGCTGTCACCATGATCTCCGCGAGCCCTGAGGCGACGCCCCCCGCACCCTGATCTCCCGCCGCGGCTTCACCCTGGCCGCGGCCGGCACCGTCACCGCCGGAGCCAGCCTCGCGGCTGCCGTCCCGGCCGCCGCCACCACCCAGCTGCTCGCCCTGAGCCCGATCACCCTGAGCCCGATCGCCCTGAAGTCCCGTTGCTGGTCCTACGGAACCGTCATCGGGACCATCCCCGCCGGGTCGATCGCCACCGCGGTCGGCCCGCGCGAGGGCGAGTGGATCCTCGTGAGCCACCAGGGGACGGTCGGCTGGGCCTACGGGACCCATCTCGTGCCGGCCGGCGACGCCGCCGGCCGCGTGTACGCGACGAGTGCCGCCTCCCTGCGGGAACGCCCGCGCTCCACCGCCGCGACCGTCGGGATGATCCCCAGCGGGGCGGTCGTGGCGACCACCGGCGTGATGTCGGGCGAGTGGCAGTCGGTCCGCTGCGCCGGGACGTGGGGCTGGGCCTACGGCCCCCAGCTGCGGACCCTGACCGAGGCGCCCACCACCCGGTTCCATCAGCCCTTCACCGCGGGCGACGCGTCCTCCGTCTACCACGTCTACGCGGACGGCCTGGATCTCGAGAAGCCCGTGGGCCTGGCGTGGTTCTTCGACGGCGACTACTTCTCGGCCGACCGCTCCCGCGTGCTGCGGCCTGACGGCACCGAGATGCGCGGGATCGCCGCGGAGGCCAACCGTCGCAACTGCGTCCTCGTGGCCGTGGTCACCCCCGCCCCGTACGAGACCGGCTACGGCTACACGTGGTGGAGCAACCGCCCGCGCAACGGCGCCTGACACCGGCAGCTCAACGCCCACCCGAGGGGTCGGTTCCCGTTCATCTCCGCCGCCCGCCAGTGGATGATCGGCTACTCCGGCGGCGCCGAGTTCATCTCCATGCACCTCATGGCCGAGCGCCAGTTCGAGGCCTGGCGCGGAGCGGGGGCGACCATCGTGGGCGGCGGAACCCCCCCCTGCCTCGGTGGACTCCACCAGCCCGTCCTTCCGACGCGTCCAGGCGACCTGGCACGTGAACGGCGGGGACGTGGCCGGGGAGACGATCCCGCCCACCTGGTCCGCCCTGAGCGCCGCGACGACAGGAGAGCGGCGGTACAGAGAGGGCTCCTCCTACCTGCGGACGCGGCTGAACGTGTACCCCGCGCGGGGGTGCCGACGCAGAAGGACCCGGCCTCCGTGGAGGCCGGGTCCTTCGTGTTCGTAGCGGCGGGGGGACTCGATCCCCCGACCTCACGATTATGAGTCGTGCGCTCTAACCAGCTGAGCTACACCGCCACGACATGAGAGCGCCCGCGCTCGCGGCGCATGCCGAGAGAACGGGCTCTCATGTCAGAGCCCCGACCGGGAATCGATCCCGGGACCTCCATCTTACCAAGATGGCGCTCTACCACTGAGCTATCGGGGCAACGAGGTGAAACCCTACCAGGTGTTCGCGCAGAGTTCCAACTCGCAGGCGGGCGGCGCCGAGACGGGGCCCGGCGCCGCCCCGGCATCAGCGGCGCGGGCCACCGTCGCGACGCTCCTGGGCGCCCCAGCGGGGCTTCTTCGGGCCGGCCGAGGGGCCGCGGTCCGAGCGGAACCCGCCGCGGTCCTCGCGGTCCTTCCTGAAGCCGCCGGTGCGCTCCTCACGGCCGCCGAACCCGCCGCGGTCCTCGCGGTCCTTGCGGAAGCCGCCGTTGCGCTCCTCACGGCCGCCGAAGCCGCCGCGGTCGTCACGGTCCTTGCGGAACCCGCCGAAGCCGCCGCGGTCGTCACGGTCCTTGCGGAACCCGCCGCCGTGGCCGCGGTCGTCACGGTCCTTGCGGAACCCGCCGCCGTGGCCGCGGTCGTCACGGTCCTTGCGGAACCCGCCCCGGCCGCCGCGCTCGCCACGGTCATCGCCGTCGCGCTCCCCGCGCGTCGGGCGCCCGGTGTCCTTGCGCATGTTGAGCCGGCGCCCGTTGATCTCAGCGCGCCCGGCGGCCTCGAGCTGGGCCGGGGTGAGGTCGGCGGGCAGCTCGACGAGCGAGTGGTTTCCGCGCAGGTCGATCGCGCCGATCTGGGAGGCGGGCAGGCCCACCTCGTTGGCGAGGGCGCCCACGATGTTGCCGGGCTTCACGCGGTCCGTGTGGCCCACGCCGATCCAGTACGTGGCGTTGCCGGCCGCGGGCTCGCGGGCCGGACCACGGGAACCGCGCCCGTCCGCGCTGCCGCCGCGCTCGGGACGGTCCTGGCCCCCACGGCCCTCGCGCTCGGTGCGCGCACGGCCCGTGTGGGTGGGGATGTCCTGCTCGGTGGAGAGCAGCGGGCGGCCGCCCTGCGCCATCATGGCGAGGGCCGCGCCCACGCGGGACGGCTCGATCTCGTGCTGCTCCACGTACTCGTCGACGAGGCCGGCGAAGGTCTCGAGCTCCTGGTCGCCGGCGCGCTCAAGCGTCTTGGTGATGGTGTCGGAGAAGCGCTTGAGGCGGGCGGCGTTGACCTTCGCCACGGACGGCACGGCCATCTCCTCGACCTCCTGGCGCGTGGTGCGCTCGATCTGCTTCAGCAGGTAGCGCTCGCGGGGGGTCATGAAGAGGATGGCGTCGCCCGTGCGGCCCGCGCGGCCGGTACGGCCGATGCGGTGCACGTAGGATTCCGCGTCCTGCGGGATGTCGTAGTTCACCACGTGGGAGATGCGCTCCACGTCCAGGCCGCGGGCGGCGACGTCGGTGGCCACGAGGATGTCCACGCGGCCGGCCTTGAGGTCCTCCACGGTCTTCTCGCGCTGCTTCTGCGCGATGTCGCCGGAGATGGCCACGGCCTTGAAGCCGGCGCGGGTGAGGCGCTGGGTCAGCTCCTCGGTGGCGGCGCGGGTGCGGACGAAGGCGATGACGCCGTCGTGGTCCTCGGTCTCGAGGATGCGGGTCATGGCCTCGAGCTTGTACTGGTGGCCCACCTGCAGGTAGCGCTGGCGGATGGTGGCGGACGTCGTGGACTGACGGGACACGGCCACCTCCTCCGGGGAGTTCAGGTACTGCGCGGAGATCCGGCGGATGGCCGGCGGCATGGTGGCCGAGAACAGCGCGGTCTGCTTCGACGCGGGGGTGGAGGCGAGGATGCGGTCCACCTCCTCGGCGAAGCCCATGCGCAGCATCTCGTCCGCCTCGTCCAGCACGAGGGTCTGCAGCTGGGAGAGGTCCAGGGAGCCGCGCTCGATGTGGTCGATCACGCGGCCGGGGGTGCCGACGACGACCTGGGCGCCGCGGCGCAGCGCCGAGAGCTGGGGGCCGTAGGGCGAGCCGCCGTAGACGGCCAGCACGGACACGTCGCCGAGATGCTTGGCGTACGCGTCGAAGGCCTCGGCGAGCTGGAGCGCCAGCTCGCGCGTGGGGGCCAGGGCGAGGATCTGCGGGGCGTCGGCGCGCCCGTTGACGTCCGAGGCCTCCGCCAGGCGGGAGAGCGCCGGCAGCGCGAACGCGCCGGTCTTGCCGGTGCCCGTCTGGGCGAGGCCCACGACGTCGCGGCCCTCGAGCAGCAGCGGGATGGTCGCCTCCTGGATGGGCGAGGGCGCGGTGTAGCCCAGGTCCTCGATCGCGGCGAGGACGCGTGCGTCCAGGCCCAGGTCGAGGAAGGTGGGGCCGGCCGGCTCGTCCTGCTCGGCCTCGACCGAGCCGGTGTCGTCCTGCTCGGAGACGAGGTCGGCCTCCGGCGAGGCCTCGGGGGCGCCGGCGGCCAGGGACTCGGGAGTCTCGTCCGACGGCGGGGCGGCGAGGGCCTCGTCCGAGACGATCGGATCCTGGTTCTCGGCGGCCTGGGGGGTGTCATGGATCGACATGGGTGTCCTCCTGAGGGGGTGCGCAGGCGGCACTCAACGGCGACGGTCGCGGGTCGTCGTCGAGGGTGCGGGTCTGCTGGGGGAATGGGAAACCGTTCACCCGGCGAGCCCCCGGGACCACGACGTTCGTGGTCCTCACACACATCTGCACGACATCTGCAACACCGGCGTGGCACACGCGTCCACGCTCATTCACTCAGGGGGGTAAGTCCGGATACCGGTCCCCACCACTGTACGCCCCCGCGTCCGCTCGGGCGAGACCCGACGGTGTGCCGTGCAGCACCGTCCGCGGCGACGCTAGGCTCGGAGCGTGGCAGACAACAGCAGTGACCACCGTCTCGCACGTGCCGCCGGCCGTGCCACCCGGGCCTTCCAGGAGCGGCAGCGCGCGGACGACGCGCGACTGCGCGAGGAGCGCGCCCGCCTGCGGCGCGAGGACGAGGAACGGCTCGCGGACCGTCGTGCGGCCCGGGTCCGCGCGCTGGACGAGCGCGACGCCGCCGAGGCCGGTCTCGTGCACCCGCTCCTGCGCCTGGCGCGGATCTGGTGGATCGCCGTCGCCGTCCTCCTCGCGGCCCTGTCCGCCGCGCTGCTCTGGAGGGGCGCGCAGGCGGAGCGCGAGGGCGGTCCGGTGACCGACCCGCTGACGGGGATCGAGTCCGTGGGACCGCTCGGCGGCGCCACGGGCCAGTACATGCTGGGCGGGCTCGCCGGGATCCTCGCGCTGGCGGCCCTGTGGGGCTGGATCGGGCTGCTGCGCCGCCGCCGCGGGGCGATCTCCTCCCTCACGTTCCTCACCCTGGTGGTGGCCGTCCCCTCGTTCCTGCGCGGCAACGCGCTCCTGATCGCGCTCGCCGTGCTGCTGATCATCGGCACCGCGCTCGTGTGGCTGCCCCCCGTGCGCTCGCGCGTGCGGCGCTGAGCGCCGTCCGCGCTCAGTCCTCCACGGGCCGCGTGGGCGCGACGACGGGGCGTGCCGCCGCGGTGTCGTACTCCATGACCGGGCGCCCGCCGATCCAGACCCGCAGGGCGCGCTGCATGACGTCCAGCGGGTCCCCGCTCCACAGCACGAGGTCGGCGTCCTTGCCCGGGGCGAGCGAGCCGATGCGGTCCGCGAGGCCCAGCACCTTCGCGGGGTTCAGCGTGATGGCCCGCAGCGCGGTCTCCGGGTCCAGGCCCTCCTTGACGGACAGCGCCGCCTGGTAGACGAGGAAGTCGATCGGGATGACGGGGTGATCCGTGATGATGCTGATCTCCACGCCCGCGCGCGCCAGGCGCCCCGGGTTGCGCATCGAGCGGCCGCGCAGCTCCGGCTTGGACTTCGTGGTGAACAGCGGGCCGATGAGCACCGGCACGCCCCGCTCCGCGAGCAGGTCGGCGATCGGGTGGGCCTCGGTGCCGTGGTCCAGCACGAGCTCGTAGCCGAACTCGTCGGCGATGCGCAGGGCGGTGGCGATGTCGTCCGTGCGGTGGCAGTGCTGGCGCCACGGGATCTTCCGCTCCAGCACGAGGGCGAGGGCCTCCATGTGCGGGTCCGCGGTGAACGGCTTCCCCTCGGCCTCCGCCTCCGCGCGGCGGGCCATGTAGCCCTGCGCCTTCAGGAACGCCTCGCGGATGACGAGCGCCGTGCCGAGACGCGTGGACGGCGTGCGGCCCTTCTCCTTGTACACGTTCTTGGGGTTCTCCCCCAGTGCCGACTTCACGCCCGAGGGGCTGCGCAGCACCATCTCGTCCACGGTGCGGCCGTGGGTGTGCAGGGCCACGGCCTGCCCGCCGATCGGGTTGCCGGAGCCCGGGTTCACGTTCACCGTGGTGACGCCGCCCGCGAGCGCGTCCCGGAAGCCCGGCTCGTTGGGGTCCACCGCGTCGATCGCGCGCACGCCCGCCATCACGGGATCGGTCATCTCGTTGACGTCCGCGGTCGCGCCCACCTCGCCCTCCGCGTGCATGCCCAGGTGCACGTGGGCGTCCACGAAGCCGGGCAGCAGCCACCTCCCCTCGCAGTCCACGACGTCGGCGCCCGCGGGCACCCCGACGTCGGCTCCCAGCGCGGTGATCCTCCCGTCCTCCACGAGGAGGACGCCGTCGAAGGGCTCGGACTCGACGGGGACGACATGGGCGTTCGTGAAGGCGATGATGCTCATGTGACCCACACTACGACGCCGGCCGGACCCGGCAAGGGGTCCGGCCGGCGTCGTGGACGGCGCGGGACGCGTGCGCTCAGGCCTGGAGGCCGGCGAGGGCCTGCTCGAGGTCCGCGATGAGGTCCGCGGCGTCCTCGATGCCCACGGAGAGGCGGACGAGGTCGTCCGGGACGGCGAGCTCGGTGCCGGCCACGGAGGCGTGGGTCATCTCGGCCGGGTAGTTCATCAGCGACTCGATGCCGCCGAGGGACTCGGCCAGCTGGAAGAGGCGCGTGGACTCGGCCACCTTCTTGGCGGCCGCCGCGCCCCCATGGAAGCGCACGGAGACCATGCCGCCGAAGCCCCGCATCTGGCGCTGGGCGAGCTCGTGGCCCGGGTGGTCCGGCAGGCCCGGGTAGAGCACGTGGGACACGGCCGGCTGCTCGAGGAGCCACTCGGCCACGGCCTGCGCGTTGGCCTGGTGGCGGTCCATGCGCACGCCGAGGGTCTTGAGCCCGCGGGTGGTCAGGTAGGCGTCGAACGGGCCGTTCACGGCGCCGGCCGCGAACTGCTGGAACTTCACGGCCTCGGCGATCTCCGGGTCCTTGATGACCACGGCTCCGCCCACGACGTCCGAGTGCCCGCCGATGTACTTGGTGGTGGAGTGCACCACCACGTCCGCGCCGAGCGCGAGCGGGGTCTGGAGGTAGGGCGTGGCGAACGTGTTGTCGACGACGAGCAGCGCGCCCCCGGCATGGGCCGCCTCGGCGATCGCGGCGACGTCGGAGACCTTCATCATCGGGTTCGAGGGGGTCTCGAGCCACACGATCACGGGGCCCTCGGCCTTCGCCTGCTCGACGGCTGCGCCCACGGCGGCGACGTCGGCCATGTCCACCACGGCGTGGCGCACGCCCCACTTGGCCAGCACCGTGGAGATGAGGCGGTAGGAGCCGCCGTAGACGTCGTTGCCCAGCACGACGGTCACGCCCGGCTCGGCGGCGCCCATGATGAGCGCGGTCTCGGCGGCGAGCCCGGAGGCGAAGGTCAGGGCGGTGGCGTTCGGGGTGCCGTCCTCCCCCACGCCGGCCTCGAGCGCGGCCAGCTGGGTCTGCAGGGCATCGCGCGTCGGGTTGGTGCCCCGCCCGTAGTCGTAGCCGCGGCGCAGCTCGCCGATGGCGGTCGGCGCGTAGGTGGTGGACAGGTGCACGGGCGGCACGACGGCGCCGAACACCTCGTCCAGCTCCTGTCCGGCGTGCACAGCGCGGGTGCCGAAGCCGGCGCCGCGCGGACGGGTGTCCGGCGTGGAGTCGTGCTCCGGGGCGGTCTCGCCGGTGAAGCTCTGCGTGGGGTCCTCGGTGGTCATGGGTGCGTCCTCTCGCGTCGGGGCGGCGTCGGGTCGATCGGCCGGGTCGGTGGGATCAGGCGGTGGCGTAGGCCAGCACGTCGTGCAGTGTCAGCACGCCCACCACGGTCCCGCCGCGGGCGACGAGCAGGGTGGGGTCCTCCAGCAGGCGTCGCGCCGCCTCGCGCAGGCCGGTGGCCGCGCCGATGAGCGGCAGGGCGGCGCCCATGGCGTCCGCGACCTCGGAGTCCGGGCTGACCCGGCCGTCCGCGAGGCGCGCCGCGAGATCGTGGGCGGACACGGTGCCGCGCACCTCCCCGATCCGCAGGTCGTGGCGGGGCTCGGCGACGACGGGCAGCGCGTCCACGCCGTAGCGCGTCATGGTGTCCACTGCGTCCGAGACCGACGTGGTCGGCGCCGCGGTCACGATCGTGGGCACCGAGCCGGGGAACAGGTCCTCCTTGTCCTCCAGCAGCGCGCCCACGGTGGCGTCCCAGCGCCCGCCGCGGGGCGCCGTGGTCGTGGCCTGCGCGGCGTGCGGGACGGCGGAGCGGGTCCGGCCGCGGGCCCACCCGGGCAGCACGGTGTCCTGGCCGTCGCGGGCGAAGCCGCGCTCGTCCATCCACGCGTCGTTGAAGATCTTGGCGAGGTAGCCGCGGCCGGAGTCCGGCAGCACGATCACCATGACGTCGTCCGGGCCGAGCTCGCGCGCGGCCCGCAGGCCGGCGGCCACGGCGAGGCCGGAGGAGCCGCCCACGAGCAGGCCCTCCTCGGCGGCGAGCCGCCGGGTCATGGCGAAGGCCTCCTCGTCCGAGACGGCGATGACCTCGTCCGGCACCGAGCGGTCGTAGTTGTCCACCCAGATGTCCTCGCCGACGCCCTCGACGAAGTACGGGCGCCCCGTGCCGCCGGAGTAGACGGAGCCCTCCGGGTCCGCGCCGATCACGCGGACGGGGCCCGACGCGCGGTCCGCGGAGACCTCCTTGAGGAAGCGGCCCGTGCCGGTGATGGTGCCGCCCGTGCCCGCGCCCATCACGACGTGGGTGACGCGGCCGGCGGTGTCCTCCCAGATCTCCGGCCCCGTGGTCTCGTAGTGCGAGGCCGGCGCGGCCGGGTTGAAGAACTGGTTCGGCTGGAACGCGCCCGGGATCTCCCCCTCGAGGCGGTCGGCCACGCCGTAGTACGACTCCGGCGAGTCCGGGGCGACCGAGGAGGGCACGACGACGAGCTCCGCGCCGTACGCGGAGAGCACGTCCCGCTTCTCCTGGCCGACCTTGTCCGGCGTGACGAACACGGTGCGGTAGCCCTTCTGCTGGGCCACGAGGGCGAGGCCCACGCCGGTGTTGCCGGAGGTGGGCTCCACCACGGTGCCGCCGGGGAGGATCCGGCCGTCCTTCTCCGCCTCCTCGATCATCCTGAGGGCGATGCGGTCCTTCACGGAGCCGCCCGGGTTCAGGTACTCCACCTTCACGAGCACCGTGGCGGCGACGCCCTCGGTCACCACGTTGAGCTTCACGAGCGGGGTGCGACCGATCAGCTCCAGGACGGTCTCGGCATAGCGCATGCCGCCTCGCTCGGGCGCGGGCACGGGGGTGGCGGAGGACGCGGCGGCGCCCGGGACGGGGGAGGTCTGCTCAGTCACGTGCTCCACGCTACGCCAGGGGCCGGACGCCGTCAGGGGCGTCGAGGACACGCGGGGCAACGTGCGGTGTACGGTGCACGGCATGACCGCCCCGGACGCCGTGCGCCACCTCCGGGTGTCCACGCCCGTCGACGTGGCCCTCACCCTGCGGCCCCTGCAGCGCGGGGCCGCCGACCCGACCGTCCGTGCCACCCCCCAGGGCGTGTGGCTCACGCGCCGCGAGCCGGCCGGGCCCGATGCCGTCCACGTGGGTGCCGGGCCGGCCACCCTCCTGGTCTCTCCCGCGGTGCGCGCCCCGGACGGGGCCGGGGGCTGGAGCATCACCGCCCGCGCGTGGGGCCCGGGGGCCCGCGCCGCGGTCGGGAACGCCGAGGCCCTGCTGGGGCTGGCGGACGCGGGCTGGCCGCAGTTCGACGCCGTGGCCGATCCGTCGGCGGACCCGCCGGGGGTGGGCCCGCCGCTTCCGGCGCACGTGTGGCGCGTCCGCCGCCTCCGGCCCGGGCTGCGGCTGCCCGCCGCGGGCGCGCTCGCCACCCAGCTGATGACCGTGGTGCTGGAGCAGAAGGTCACGCACGACCAGGCACGCCACGGCTGGCGCACCCTCGTGCGGCTGGCCGCCGCCCACGACGCCGAGCCCGTCCCGGGCCCCGCTCCCGCGGGCATGCTGCTGCCTCCCACCGCGGAGGCCGTGCTGCGGATCCCCTCGTGGGACTGGCACGCGCGGGCGTGGGTGCAGCCCTCGCAGTCGAGGACGGTGCTGGAGGTCGCCCGGCGCGCCGAGACGATCGACCGGCTCGGGCGCGACGTCTCCCCCGGCGACACCGCAGGCCTGGCACGACTGGCCCGACGCCTGGAGTCGATTCCTGGCATCGGCCCATGGAGCACCGCCGAGGCGCTGCAGCGCAGCCACGGCGCGGCCGACCTGGTCTCGGTGGGGGACTTCCACCTCGCCCAGTTCGTGGGCCAGGTCCTCACGGGACGGCGCACGGACGACGCCGGCATGCTGCGCCTGCTCGCCCCGTGGGCCGGGCATCGGCACCGGGTGGTGCGGCTCATCTCGCTCAGCGGCGAGCGCAAGCAGGCCTTCGGGCCCAAGCTCGCCCCGGCGGACCACCGGCGGTACTGACCCCCGCTGCGTCGGCTCCTGCACAGGCGGCTGCGGCCCCGCGCGTCGTCCCCTGGACAGCCACGGCGCGGCCGCCGCTCCGAACGGGCCTCCTAGCGTCGGCCTGGAGCGCGCCGACCGGTGCGCTCGAGGCGGGGCCGAGGCCGGCCCCCGACGGAGGGAGCCGACCATGACCACCGCTTTCGAGGACAGCCGCCGCACGCACGGGCGAGCCCGGCACGAGCCCCACGGCCCCGGCCGGCCCGGCCCGCTGCGCCCAGGCGTGCGCGCCTCGGTGCTGATCGTCTCGGCGGAGCCGGACGCGGAGGCCGCGCTGCGGGACTCGATGTCCTGGATCACCGCGTTCGAGGACGACTGCGGTCTCGTGCTCGACCACGACGAGACGAGCCTCTACGCCGTGGCGCCGGCGTCCGACCTGCGCCGCCCCGACGCGGAGGACGCCGCGGAGGGGGACGCCGCCCGGGACCCGTCGGACTTCATCGACGCCGTGCTGCTGCACGGCCGGTGGCGGCTGCGCGGCGAGGGCGGGCACTCCGGCTCCGCCTGGAGGGACCTCTACCGGCAGGCCGTCACCGAGGCCGCCCCGGATGCGCTGTGCACCGTGTGGGACGTCCGACCCCTCCCCGCCGCCTGAGCCGGGGCCTCAGGCCCCCGCCGCGCCGATCACCGCGGCGCCCTCCTCGCGCAGCTCCACCTTGCGGACCTTGCCGGAGACGGTCATGGGGAACGCGTCCATGATGCGCACGTAGGCGGGGATCTTGAAGTGGGCGATCCTCCCGGTGGCGAACTCGCGGACCGCTTCGACGGTGAGCGGCTCGGCACCCTCGCGCATGATCAGGCAGGCCATGAGCTCCTCGCCGTACCGCTCGTCCGGCACGCCGACCACCTGCACGTCCTGGACGTCCGGGTGGGCGTAGAGGAACTCCTCCACCTCGCGCGGAGAGATGTTCTCGCCGCCGCGGATCACGAGGTCCTTGATGCGTCCCTCGATGCGGACGAACCCGTCCGCGTCCATCGAGGCGAGGTCGCCCGAGTGCATCCAGCCGTCCTCGTCGAGGACCTCCGCGGTCTTCTGCTCGGCGTTCCAGTAGCCGAGCATCACCGAGTAGCCGCGGGTGCACAGCTCTCCGGTGGCGCCGCGGGCCAGGGTCTGCCCGGTGACGGGGTCGACGACCTTGGTCTCCACGTGCGGCATCGAGCGACCGACGGTCTGGGTGCGCGCCTCGAGGGTGTCGTCGCGGCGGGTCATGGTGGAGACGGGGGCGGTCTCGGTCATGCCGTAGCAGATGGCGACCTCGGACATGTGCAGCTCGTCGATCACGCGTCGCATGACCTCCACGGGGCACGGGGACCCGGCCATGACGCCGGTGCGCAGGGTGCTCAGGTCCAGGGAGGCCGCCTCGGGGCGGGCCAGCATCGCGATGAACATGGCGGGCACGCCGTAGAGGCTCGTGGCGCGCGTGGCGGCCGCCGCGGTGAGGGAGTCGAGCGGATGGAACGCCCGGCCCGGGATGACGCTCACGGTGCCGTGGGAGACGGCCGCGATCACGCCGATGACCATGCCGAAGCAGTGGAAGAAGGGCACCGGGATCACGAGGGTGTCCGCCTCGGAGTAGCCCAGCAGCTCGCCGATGTGGAACCCGTTGTTGAGGATGTTGCGGTGGGTCAGCGTGACGCCCTTGGGGAAGCCGGTGGTGCCCGAGGTGTACTGCAGGTTCACGGGGTCCTCGGCTCCGGTGGCGGCCTC
Source organism: Micrococcus antarcticus (assembly GCF_044872765.1). Lineage (NCBI taxonomy): Bacteria > Bacillati > Actinomycetota > Actinomycetes > Micrococcales > Micrococcaceae > Micrococcus > Micrococcus antarcticus. Next base: position 1,174,613 of record NZ_CP085253.1, read on the forward strand.
GCGCTCGGCGAGCTGCTCGTCCGAGACCTCCGCGGCCCGTGCCAGGAACGCCTCCCACGTGGCCTCCTCGGCCGCGGCGTCGGCGGCGCGGCCGGCCACCTCCCCCGGGCGGGCGTGCGCGAAGGGCTCATCACCCGGGGCGCCGGCGGGCAGCATGATGAGCTGCTCCAGCGCGGGGGCTCCCTCACGGGCCACCTGCCGCGCGATCGCCGGCGGGTCCATGCGGGCGTCCGGGCAGGCCACCACGAGGCCACGCATCGCGCACTGCTCCACCACGTAGGTGAGCTCGTGGCTGCGGTACGCCGGGTTGAGGTTGACCAGGATGACCCCGGCGCGCGCGGCGCCGTAGAGCAGGGACGTCCACTCCGCCACGTTGGGGCTCCACATGCCGATGCGGTCGCCGTGGCCGTAGCCGGCGGCGATCAGCGCCTTGGCCACGGCGCGGGAGTGCTCCGCCAGCTCCGCGAAGGTCCAGGAGCGGCCGGTGTGCGGGTCGCCGCCGGGTCCGCACTCGACGACGGCGGGTGCGTCCGGCAGGCGAGCGGCGGTCTCGTCCAGGTTCTGGGCGAGGGTCTGCTCCAGGAGCGGCACGTCGTCCGGACCCCGCGTGGACGCCGTCTCCTCCGGGCGGGCGGGATCGGTGGGCTGCGTCACGCTGGGACTCCTCTGCATGTGATGCGGATCACATGCAGGCTACGTCCTCCCCAGCCCTCTCCGCCACCCGGCGCCGGACATGAGAAGACCCCGGGACCGACGACTCGGTCCCGGGGTCTTCTCATGTCCCGTGGCAGATGAGGGATTCGAACCCCCGAAGGCAGTGCCAGCTGATTTACAGTCAGCCCCCTTTGGCCGCTCGGGTAATCTGCCGGGCGACTGGACGGACGCGCTCGCCTCGTTCGAGGCACCGCACCGTTCAGGCGAGAGACGACTGTACCGCATGGGCTCAGGAGACGCCCAATCGGGCCGGGGCGCGGCGTCGTCGGACCCCGGTAGGCTGGCCCGCAGGCGCCCCGGGGCGCGCCGGGCGCCTCGCGCGACCTGCCCCGAGGCACGGACAGCCGTACGCGAGCAGCAGGAGGAGACAGCCATGGCCGGTGATTCCACGTTCGATGTGGTCAGCAAGGTGGACAGCCAGGAGGTGTCCAACGCCCTGAACCAGGCGCAGAAGGAGATCGTCCAGCGCTACGACTTCAAGGGCGTCGGCGCGGAGATCGACTTCTCCGGCGAGAAGATCCTCATGAAGGCGAACTCCGAGGAGCGCGTGAAGGCCGTCAAGGACGTCTTCGAGTCCAAGCTCGTCAAGCGCGGCATCTCCCTGAAGTCCCTCGACGCCGGGGACCCGTTCGCCTCCGGCAAGGAGTACCGGATCGAGGCCTCCATCAAGGAGGGCATCGACCAGGCCACCGCGAAGAAGATCACCAAGCTGATCCGGGACGAGGGCCCCAAGGCGGTCAAGGCCCAGATCCAGGGCGACGAGCTGCGCGTGTCCTCCAAGTCGCGCGACGACCTGCAGGCCGTCATCGCGATGCTCAAGGACTTCGCGGACGCCGACCTGCAGTTCGTCAACTTCCGCTGACCGTCCGCCCCGCCGATCCCCCATCGAGCCCCCGGCCTGACCGCCCCGCTCCGCCCCGACGAGGAGACCCCATGCTCTACCTGATCGACCCCCGCGGCGCCGTGTGGTCCGCCGACGTCACCCTGGGCCGCGCCCGGGCCCGCGCCCGCGTGGACGGCCGGCCCGTCGACGACCTGCCCTTCACGAAGGCCGCCATGGTCCTGGACCAGGAGGACTTCGTGGACCTGGCGCTGCGCCACGGCGTGGCCGCCCCCCGCGGCATCCTCCTGGACCACGGCTTCGTGGAGCGAGCCCTGGCCCCGTCGAAGCTGACGTTCCAGCAGCGCAACCAGGACGCGATCGCCGAGCAGCTCGAGCCGGTGCAGCGCCGCACGGAGGAGGACTCCGTGAAGAAGAGCCGCCACGAGGCGGTCTACGAGGGCGCCCACCGGAAGCTCGCCACGCGGATCGAGAAGGCCGAGGAGGAGGCGCGGGAGACCCTCCAGGCGGAGCCGAAGGACGAGCTCGTCGGCCACTGGACCCGCTTGGGGGGCCGGATCCCGGCCACGATCGCCGCCGACCGCCGCTCCGACGCCGACCGCTGAGCCCCTCCCCACCGGAACCCCGCGCCCGCTCAGGGCGTGGGGTTCCGTGCGTCGTAGGCCAGGAAGCCCGGCTGCCGCCGCATCAGCACGCTCACGCCCACCACGCACAGCACGCCGCCGACCACGAGGGTGAGCCCCTCCCCGAGGAGGGTCGAGGCGCCGCCCGTGATCATCTCGCCGACGCGGGGGCCCCCGGCCACGACCACCACGAACACGCCCTGCAGCCGCCCGCGCAGCCGGTCCGGCGTCGCGGCCTGCAGGATGGTGCTGCGGAAGACGCCCGAGACCGAGTCCGCCGCGCCGGCCACCGCCATGCACGCCACGCACAGCGCCATCGCGAGACCGAGGCGCGGGTCGCCCTCGGGCATCGAGCACGCCCACCACACGACGCCGCCGAATGCGGCCACGGCGGCTCCCCACGCGCAGATCGAGAGGTAGACGCCCCAGCCCTGCGCCGTGACGCGCGTGAAGGAGCCGGAGAACAGGCCGGCGAGGAACGCGCCGGCGGCCATCGCGGCCAGCAGGATGCCGACCGCGGACTCGCCGCCGCCCAGGACCACGCCGCCGATCGCGGGCAGCAGGGCGCGTGGGAATGCGGTGGCCATGGCCACGATGTCCGCGAGGAACGTCATGCGCAGGGTGGGCCGGGAGGCGAGGAAACGGAGCCCCTCGACCACCGAGCCCAGCCCCACGCGCCCCGTCGGCGCGGCCTCGCCCTCCTCGCGCGCGGGCGGCAGCGGGGGAAGGCGCCACAGGGCGTAGAGCGCGGCGAGGAACGTGACCACGTCGATCGAGTACGTCCACGCGTACCCGGCGGTGGCCACGAGGACTCCGCCGAGCACCGGGCCCACCATCATGGCCACGGAGAAGGTCATCATGGTCAGGGCGTTGGCGGCGGGCAGCAGCGTCAGCCCCACGAGCGCGGGGACGATGGCGCCGCGCGTGGGCTGGTTGATGCCGGAGGCCCCGGAGTGCACGGCCACGAGGGCGTAGAGCAGGGGCACGGACTCGGTCCCCGCCCACGCGTGCGCCGCGATGCCCACGGTCGTCGCCCACATGACGGCGGAGGAGCACAGCGCCACGGTGCGGCGGTCGTGGCGGTCGGCCACGGCGCCCCCGTACAGGCCCGCGACGACGAGCGGCACGAGCGCCGCCAGTCCCAGCAGGCCCACCGCGAAGGACGAGCCGGTCAGCGCGAAGACCTCGAGGGACACCGCCATGAGCGTGAGCTGGGTGCCCACGAAGGAGAGCAGGTTGCCCACCCACAGCCGCCGGTAGGCGGGCGAGACCTTCAGCGGCGTGAGGTCGGCGAGGAGGCGGGGCACCGGGCCAGAGTAGCCGCCCCCGCACACCACGACGGCGGGCACCCGCGGTGGGTGCCCGCCGTCGTGGTCAGCTCAGGCCGGGAGGCTCACTCCCCGCGGCTGATGCGCGTCATCTCGTCGCGGTCCACGACCTTGACGCGCTCGCGGGCCACCGGACCGGCCTCGGTGGCCGCCGCGCCGAGGGACTTCTCGTGCGCGTCGAGGGCATGCCAGCCCTCCCACGTGGTCACGGGGACGCCGCGCTCGGCGAGCAGCGCGAGCACCGCGTCCTCGGACGGGTCCTCGGCGGTCCAGAGGGCGTCCACGTCCTCGATCAGGTGCTGGATGGTCTCGAGCGAGTCGCCCTTCGTATGGCCGATCAGGCCCACGGGGCCGCGCTTGATCCAGCCTGAGGCGTAGAGCCCCGGCACGGCATTCCCGTCCGCGTCGAGCACGCGGCCCTCGGCGTTCGGGATGACGCCGCGGGCGTCGTCGAACTCCACGCCGTCCACGGGCGAGCCGAAGTAGCCCACCGCGCGGTAGACGGCCTGCACGGGGTAGTCCGCGGTCTCCTCGGTCGGGCGGACCCCGCCCTCCCCGTCCAGCTCCATGCGGCGCATGCGCAGACCGTCGAGGCGGCCGTCGCCGTCGGCGTCGAGGAACGCCTCCGGGGCCTGGAGGAAGTGCAGGTGGAGGCGGCGGGAGGCCTGCTCCGTGCGATCCTCCTGCTCCATGAGCCAGTTGGTGAGCGTGCCCACCATGGTGCGCACCTGGTTGTTCTCCGCGATCGCCTTCTCCGAGCCGGCGTCGAAGTCGAAGTCCTCCTCGTAGAGCACGATGTCCACGTCGCGGGAGTGGGCCAGCTCGCGCAGCTCCAGCGGGGTGAACTTCACCTGCGCCGGGCCGCGGCGGCCGAACACGTGCACGTCCGTGACCGGCGAGGACGTGAGCGCGCGGTACACGTTCTCGGGGATCTCCGTGACCAGGAGGTCGTCGGCGTGCTTGGAGAGGATGCGGGCCACGTCCAGGGCCACGTTGCCGTTGCCGATCACCGCGACCTCGGTCGCGTCCATCGGCCACTCTCGCGGCACGTCCGGGTGGCCGTCGTACCAGCTCGCGAAGTCGGCGCCGCCGAACGAGCCCTCGAGCTCCACGCCGGGCACGTCCAGGCTCGCATCGCGCACCGCGCCGGTGGAGAACACCACGGCGTCGTAGTGGCGGCGCAGGTCCTCGAGGGTGAGGTCCGTCCCGTAGTCCACGTTGCCGAGGAAGCGGATGTCGCCGCGGTCCATGACCTTGTGCAGGGCGGTGATGATGCCCTTGATGCGCGGGTGGTCCGGGGCCACCCCGTAGCGGATGAGGCCGAAGGGGGCCGGGTAGCGGTCGAAGAGGTCGATGCTGACCTGGAAGTCCCGCTCCTCCTTGGTCAGGATGTCCGCCGTGTAGACGCCGGCGGGGCCGGCTCCCACGATGGCGATGCGCAGCGGGCGGTCAGGGCGTTCGGTCACGTCGGGGTGGTCCTTCCGAAAGACGACGGCGGCGCCCGCGTCGGGCCCGCGGGCGGGCCGGCGCGCGGCGCGCGGGGATCGACCTCCCAGTCTACCGGCGCGGCGGCGGCCGCCCGGGTGAGCCCCCTCACGACCCCGCTCCCGCCGCGACGGCGGGGGGCGGCCCTACAGTGGTCCGGTGACCGCCTCCTCGCCCTCCGCCCCGGACACGGGCGCCCTGCCCACGGTGGCCCCGGCTGCCGCCAACGACTCCCGCGGCCTCGCCCTGGGGTTCACGGCCTACCTCCTGTGGGGCGGGATGCCGCTCTACATGGCCGCCACCGCCCCGGCCGGCGCCGTGGAGATCGTGGTGGTCCGCATCGGCTTCGCCCTCGTGTTCTGCCTCCTGCTGCTGACCGCCATGCGGCGGCTGCCCGAGCTGCGCACCGCCCTGTCCTCCCCGGCCCGCTGGGGCACCACGGCGCTCGCCGCCGGCGTGATCGGCGTGAACTGGCTCGTCTACGCGGCCAGCGTGATGAGCGGGAACGTGCTGCAGGCCTCCCTCGGGTACTTCATGAACCCGCTCGTCAACGTGCTCCTCGGCGTGCTGTTCCTGGGCGAGCGCCTGCGCCGGCTCCAATGGGTCGCCGTGGGGATCGCCGTGCTCGCCGTCGCCGTGATGACGGCGGCCCTCGGCGCCGTCCCCTGGCTCGCCCTGGTGCTGGCGTTCTCGTTCGGCCTGTACGGCTTCGTGAAGAAGCGCTTCCCCGTGCCGGTGCACGCGGTGACCACCATGACGGCGGAGACCGTGGTGCTCCTGCCCGTGTTCGCGGTGGGCTCGGTCCTGCTGCTCCAGGCCGGGCTGCTGACCACGGTGACCCAGGGCCCGGGGCACTTCTGGCTCATGGCCGGCCTGGGCGTCCTGACGGCCGTCCCCCTCATCCTCTTCTCCTCGGCGGCGAAGTCGCTCTCCCTCACCACGCTCGGGATGCTGCAGTACATCGCGCCCATCCTGCAGTTCCTGGCCGCCGTGACGGTGCTCGGCGAGCACATGCCGCTCCCCCGGTGGATCGGGTTCGGGCTGATCTGGCTCTCCCTGATCGTGTTCACGGTGGACCAGCTGCACCGCTCGCGCCTGCAGCGTCGGGCGGCCCGGGCCGCCGTCGGGAACCGCCCCTAGACTGGCCCCATGCCCGCCAAGCCCCCCGCACCCGTGTACCTGCCCGCGTTCCAGCAGCTTGTCCCGGACCTGCTCGGGGAGCCCTGGGCCGCCGACGACGGCCTCTCCCCGCGGGAGATCGAGGAGCGCCTGCCCTCCGCCCCCGCCGCGGAGCAGCTGGGCGACGCCTTCGTCCTGCCCGCCGCGCTGCGCGAGTTCTACCTCGCCCTGGGCAACTGCGGCGACCTGCTCGAGACGGCCCACTACTTCTGGGATCCGGACGACCTCGAGGCCCGCGACGGCTACCTCATGTTCCTCGAGGACGAGGACGAGACCGTGGTGTGGGGCCTGCCCGTGGCCAACCTGACCCTGCCGGACCCCCTTGTGTGGCGCCGGTCTGCGGGGGCCGAGGCCGAGGAGGGCGCCTGGGAGGACGAGGGCGGCACCTTCAGCGAGTTCGTGCTCGACCTGCTGGCGTGGACCTTCGAGGACCCGGGGGACGAGGACGACGGCGCGGAGCGGGGCGTGACCCGATGAGCGGGCCCGAGGACACCACGCGAGGCGGCGCCCCCGCCCTGCGCTCGCACGCCCCCGAGGGGTACGCCTGCCCGTTCTGCGGGCTCGTGGCCGGGAACGTGGCGGACCCGGGCAACCGCTGCGAGCTCGGGGACACCGTCTACCAGGACGAGGACCTCCTCGTGCTGATCGCGTGCGACGGCTTCGGCGAGCACGAGGGGCACGCCATGGTGTGCCCCGCCGCGCACCACGAGAACCTCTACGAGCTGCCCTCCCGTGTGCTTCAGCGGATCGCCCTCATGGAGAAGCAGGTGGCGCTGGCCATGAAGGCGGCCTGGAGCCCGGACGGGATCTCCACGCGCCAGCACAACGAGCCCGCCGGCAACCAGCACGTGTGGCACTACCACCTGCACGTCTTCCCCCGCTACGAGGGCGACCTGCTCTACCGGCAGCTGCGCCACGCCGTCGCCCCCGAGGTCCGGGAGCGCAAGGCCCGGGAGCTGGCCGCCGCACTCGACCCCGCGCCGACGTTCCTCGACTGAGGCCCGTCGGGCCGCCGCCGGAGCAGCCCGTCATCCCCGGGCGGCTCGCCGACCGGGACCTGCCGGCCCGGCCCGGCCCGGCGTCAGCTCGCGCGGTCCACCACGTAGTCGGCGAACCCCGCGAGGGACTCCTTCACCACGGAGTCCGGCAGGGGCGCCAGCGCGGCCTTGGCCTGGTCCGCCCAGTCGTGCGTCGTCTCCCACGCCCGCGTGAATGCGGGGTGTGCCACCAGCGCGGCGACGGCGGCGCCCAGCTGAGCGTCGTCGTCGAGGGGGCCGTCCACGAGCTCCTTCACACGGCGGGCCTCAGCGGCCTCGGCCGCGTCCTCGGACGCCGCGGCGCGGTCCAGCAGCAGCGTGCTCAGGGTGGCCACGCGCTCACGCAGGTCCGTGCCGGGGGTCTTGCCGAGAGCCTCGGCGGTGCTGGTGAGGTCCAGCAGGTCGTCGGCGAGCTGGAAGGCCAGGCCCACCTTCTCCCCGTACTCCCCCATCACCGCGACGGCGGACTCGTCCGCCCCGCCGAGCAGCGCGCCGAGCACGCCCGATGCCGCGATGAGCGAGCCGGTCTTGCCGCCGAGCACCCGGTAGTAGTGCTCGATGGGGTCCTGGCCGGCGGACGGGCCGCGGGTCTCCCACAGCTGCCCCTGCACGAGACGCTCGAAGGTCTCCGCCTGGATTCGCACCGCGCGCGGTCCGAGCTCGCTCATGAGCTGGGAGGCGCGCGCGAAGATCAGGTCGCCCGCCAGGATGGCCGCCGCGTTGCCCCACAGCCGGTGCGCGGCGGGCGCGCCGCGGCGCACGGCCGCCTCGTCCATCACGTCGTCGTGGTACAGGGTGGCCAGGTGCGTCAGCTCCATCACGACGGCGGCCTGGCGCGCCTGCGCGCCCACGGGCGCCACCTGCCCGGAGGCCAGCTCCGGATCGCCCAGCAGCGCGGCGAGCACCGTGAGCACGGGACGCACGCGCTTGCCGCCGGCGGCCAGCAGGTGGGCCGTGGCGGTCCGCGAGAACTCGTCGTCGAAGGCGAGCGCCTCCTCCAGCTGCGCCTCCACCTGCTCGAGGGCCGACAGCACGGTCTCCAGCACGCGGCCGTGCTCGGCCAGGTGCTCGAATCCGGGGGGCAGGGCGATGCCGACGTGGTCAGTGCTCACCCGGCCAGCCTACCCAACCGCGGGTCGTCCGCCGTGGTGAGCGACGGGATGGCCGCCTCGAGGAGGCGGACGGCACGGTCGACGACGTCGCCTCCCTCCGCGTCCACCGTGTTGCCCATGACCTTGACCACGGCACGCAGCAGCGGAGGGACGGCCATGCCCGTGCCGAGCGCGGCGCGCATCACGCGCGGGTCGCCGATCAGGCGGGCGAAGCGGGCGCCGAGGGCGAAGTGGCGGCCCCACAGGTGCTGCGTGAGCACGGGGTAGCGGGCCAGCACGCTGTCCGCACCGGCGGCGCTGCCCGCCGCGAGCGCCTCCACCGCCAGGTCCGCGGCGTGGCGGGCGGCCTCCATCGCGAAGCCGATGCCCTCTCCGTTGAACGGGGAGACCATGCCGGCGGCGTCGCCCACGAGCAGCAGCCCGGGCACGTGCTGGGGCGTGCGGTTGAAGGCCATCGGCAGGGCCGCACCGAGGATCTTCGAGGACCGGGTCTCCTCTGAGATCCCCCACTCCTCGGTCAGCGCGCCGGACCACGAGGTCAGCAGGCCGCGGTAGTCCAGCGTCCCGAACAGGGGCGAGGTGTCGAGGATGCCCAGCCCCACGTTCACCGTGCCGTCGGCGAGCGGGAAGAGCCAGCCGTAGCCGGGCAGCGGATTCCCCTGCTCGTCCGGCAGGCGCAGCCAGGACTCCATCCACTCCGCCCGGTCCCCCGGCAGGGCGGGGGCGGCGCCTCCCACGGCCGCGCCGGCCGTGTAGTAGGCGCGGACGGCCACGCCCATGGGGCGGTCCTCGCGCCGGTGCAGGCCCGCGGAGACGGCCGCACGGGCCGAGACGCCGTCGCACGAGAGCACGATCGGGGCGTGCCAGGTGACGCTCTCGCCGGTCTTGCGGCCGTTCTCCCCGATCAGCTCGGCGTTCAGCCCGTCGACGCGTCCGGCGTCGTCCCGGGTGACGCCTGTGACGGCGTGGCGCTCGAGCACGGTGGCACCGCGCTCTCGGGCGAGGTCCACGAGGACGGCGTCGAAGTCCCGGCGGGTGCGCGTCAGGGCGTAGTCCGGCCACGTCTGCGTGCTCGGCCACGGCACGTCCACCCCGCGCCGGCCCGCACGCAGGCGCAGGCCGCGGATGCGCTGCCAGCCGCCGTCGTCGCCGGCCTCCCCGCGGTGGGGCACGCCGAGCAGCTGCAGCTCGCGGACGGCCTGCGGAGTGAGGCCGTCGCCGCACACCTTCTCGCGAGGGTGCGCGGACTTCTCCAGCACCACCACGTCCAGGCCCGCGGCGGCCAGGTGCGCGGCGGCGGTGGCCCCGGCGGGGCCGCCGCCGGAGATGAGCACGTCCGCGCGGCGGGGCCGATCGGCGGCGCCCGTGGCGGACGACGGGCGCGGGGTCTGTGCGGTCATCGGGCGGCCTCCTCGGGGCTGGCGGGCTCGGACGCGGGGTCCGGGAAGGTGGAGCGCACGGCGGCGGCGATCGAGGCGGCCACGCGCGGGCGCTCGGTGCGGTCGCAGCGGACCTCCACGAGCCGTCGGCCGCGCACCGGGACCGCGAGGAGGTGCACGAGCCCCACCCGGTCCGCGGCGCAGACGTACGGCACGCCGTACGCGGCGGCCAGGCCCTCCAGGTCCACGGCGTGCGGGGTGCCGAAGAAGCGCTCCACGGCGCCGGCCATCCCCGGGGCCCGTGCCACGGTGCCGTGCTCGAGGCCGGCGAAGATCGCGCCGCCCGTGTCGTTGACCACCACGAGGTCCACGTCCGGGTCGGCCTCTGTGGTCCCCACCAGCAGCCCGCCGGCGTCGTGCAGCGCCGTGAGGTCGCCCAGGAGGGCGACGGTGCGGCGGCCCGTGCCCAGGGCGATCCCCATGGCGGTGGACACCGTCCCGTCGATCCCGGCGAGGCCGCGGTTGGCGTACACGTGCACGTGGGCCAGCGTCGGGGGCCGCCACGCGAGGTCCACGTCCCGGATCAGAGACGAGGATCCCAGCACGAGCGGACCCCGTGTCACGGACGCGCACACCTGGGCGACGCTCTGCGGGCTGAGCCCGTGCGCGGTGTCCTCGTCCAGCACGACGTCCTCCACCGCGGCCTGGGCGCGCATCGAGGCCGTCTGCCATGCGGCGAGCCATCCCGGCTCGCCCTGACCCGCGAAGGACGCGAGCTCCGCGAGGGAGCCCACGACCCGCTCGGCGCGGCGGCCCACCTCGAACCACGGGGCGGGCTCGGTCAGGAGGACCGCGGTCTCCACGTCCGGGCGTGCGAGCAGCGCCGTGACGGAGCGGGTGAGCGTGGGGCGGCCGAAGAGCACGACGCGCTCGATGCGCCCGGCCAGCGGGTGGCTGTCCGCACCGCGCCCGCCGTGGGAGCCGATCAGCGCTGGATAGGCCGCCACCGCGTTGACGGAGAACCGAGCGTTCGAGCTGGGCTCGGCCAGCAGCGGCAGGCCCAGGGAGACGGCGAACGCGGCCGCCACCGGACCGGCGCCGTGGCAGGCGAGCACCACGGTGCGCCGCTCCCGCAGCCGGGAGGCGTCGAGGTCGGGCAGGCCGGACAGGTCCGCGCCGGCCGGTCGCCACGGGGCCCGGGCCGCGGCGTCGCGGCGCACGTCGCCGACGGCGGGCAGCGCGCGGGAGTCGGCCGAGAGGTCCGGCAGCCCGTGGTCGGCGTCCGGGCACGGGGGCGTCCGCGCGGGGATGCGGGCGCCCATGTCCGCGGCCTCCCGGGGGTCCGGCACCAGCGGGGCGCGGAAGCGCAGGTTCAGGTGCACCGGTCCCGCGGGGGCGTCACGGACGTGGACGGCGGCCTCCCGCGTGGCCGGGCACCCGGCGTCGGGGTCGCACACGAAGCCGTCCGCCGCCAGCAGGGCCTGGCGCACGGTGGCCCCGGCCTCGTTCAGGTGCTGCTGCGCAGAACGGCCCGCCGCGGGATCCGCCTCGATGGTGGCCGAGAAGCGGGTGTGGTGCCCGAAGATGCCGTCCTGCTCGGTGGTCTGGTTGGCGCCCGAGCCGTGCAGCTCCGCGGGCCGGTCCGCCGTGAGGGCCACGAGGCGGGTGCCGGCGTGGAAGGACTCCATGAGGGCGGGCAGGAGGTTCCCGACCGCCGTGCCCGACGTCGTGAGCACCCCCACGGGGCGGCCCGAGGCCAGGGAGAGCCCGTGGGCGAGGAAGCCCGCCGCGCGCTCGTCCACCCGCACGTGCAGCCGGATCCGGCCCTGCCGTTCGAGGTCGGCCAGCGCGTACACGAGGGGCGCGGAGCGGGAGCCGGGGCAGATCACCGCGTCCCTCATCCCGGCGTCGGTCAGGGCGGCGGCGACGGCGCGCGCCACGGAGAGGGAGTCGGCGGAAGTCATGGTGGCCCCCAGTCTAGGCGGGCAGAGCCGGACGGCCCCGGCCCGTGCCGTCCCCGCACAGCGGGGGCGGCGCGATCCCCGGACGCGGCGAGGCCGCCACGGCGGTGTGCCGTGGCGGCCTCGTCAGGGGGGGGACTCGGCCGGCCCCCATGCTGCGGGTCCGGCCCCGTCCGCGCGGGGATCACTCCCCGCACCGGGTCACTTCTTGGGGCCGTTGCCCTGCGCGTGGCCGAAGGCGGAGTTGCCGTGGCCGTTGCTGCCCTTGCCCTTGTTGCCCTTCTCCTTGCCGGAGCCCTTGCCCACGCCGTTGTTGCCGGTCACGTTGAAGACCTGCACGACGGAGGGACGGGGGGCCGCGACCTTGTCGCCGACCTGCACGGGGCCGGCCGGGGACAGGAAGTCCGGGAAGTAGGACGTGTGGGCGCCCCAGTTGCCGTCCTCGCCCGGGTGCTGGACGTTGACGAACACGGAGTTGTCGCGGTCGTGGATGACCGGGCCGCAGGTCTCGGCGTCACGGGGGACGGCGAGGAACTGCTCGACGCGGCCGCGCTCCGGGCCGTCCAGGGTGACCTTGTGGAGGGCGTCGGCGAGGCCGATCGTGCCGGGCTGGCCGTCGGTGGAGATCCAGAGGTTGCCCTCGGAGTCGAACGCCACGTTGTCCGGGCAGGAGATCGGGGACACGAGCTCCTTGGGGTACCCGGCGAAGTAGGCCGAGGAGGAGACCGCCGGATCGCCGGCGAGCAGCAGGATGACCCAGTTGAACGTCGTGGCGGTGTGGTCGCCGCCCTTCTCGGTCAGCTCGACGACGTGGCCGTCGCGGTTGCCCACGACCGGGTTGGCCTCGTCCACCTCGGTGCGCTTCGTGTTGTTGGTCAGCGCCATGTAGACCTTGCCGTTGACCGGGTTGGTCTCCACGTCCTCCGGGCGGTCCAACTTGGTGGCGCCCATCTTGTCCGCGGCGAGGCGGGTGTAGACGAGGACCTCGGCCAGGGACATGCCGGGCACGAGGGACTTCTTGTCGGTCGCCAGGGCGATCCACTCGCCGGCGCCGTCGAACGCGCCGTCGGAGGGCAGGGTGCCCTTGCCGTCGATCTCGGACTTCGGGGAGTCGCCCTTGAACTTGGCCACGTAGAGGGTGCCCTCGTCCAGGAGGCGCATGTTGTGCTTCTTGTCGCCCTCGACGAACTTCTTCGCGGAGACGAACTTGTAGAGGTAGTCGTGGCGCTCGTCGTCGCCCGAGTAGACCACGGCGCGGCCGTCGCCGGAGAGGACTGCGGTGCCGGCCTCGTGCTTGAAGCGGCCCAGGAGGGTGTGCTTCACCGGGGTGGAGGTGGGGTCCTCAGGGTCGACCTCGACGACCCAGCCGAAGCGGTTGGCCTCGTTCTCGTAGCCGTCCTTGGTGAGGTCGAAACGGTCGTAGAAGAGCTCCCAGCCGCGCTGCGTGGCCTTGGTGCCGATGCCGTAGCGCTTCTCCTCGGCGGTGCCGCGGCCCTTGAAGTACTGGTTGAAGTTCTCCTCGCCGGAGAGCACGGTGCCCCACGGCGTGGTGCCGCCGGCGCAGTTGTTGAGGGTGCCCAGCACGCGGGTGCCGGTGGGGTCCTCGACGGTCTTCAGCAGGGCGTGGCCGGCGGCCGGGCCGGTGACCTTGAAGGGGGTGGTGCCGGTGATGCGGCGGTTGCGACGGCCCCCCTGCACGTACTCCCACTTCTGGCCGCGCTTGGCGCGCTCCAGCTCCACCACGGACAGGCCGTGCGACTGGATGCCGGCGTCCACCACGTCCTTGCGGTGGGAGATGATGTACTCCGGGGAGAACATGATGTTCTCGTTGGTGTACTCGTGGTTGGACACGAGGTAGCCGGAGCGGTCGTTGCCGCCGTCGGAGACGATGTTCAGGTAGTCGTTGTTGTAGCCGAACTGGCCGGCCGCCGACTTCCCCGTCTGGTGCTGGATGTCGAACTCCTCGGAGTCCTTGAAGAGCGGGTCGCCCCAGCGGATGATCGTGCCCCACTCGTAGCCCTCGGGGACCGTGACGTCGTCCACGGTGCGCGGGACGGGCTTGATGGCCGTGAAGTCCAGCTTGCCGCCGCCGGTGGGGTGGTTGCCGTTGTCCGCCAGGGCCTCGGGGGCCTGGGCCATGTTCGCGCCGATCACGACGGCGGCGGCCAGGCCGGTGCCGCCCATGAGGGCCGAGCGACGGGAGATCGCGGTCTCGGCGATCTGCTGGAACGTGGCGTTGTCCGAGGTGTTCGGGATCGGGTGCGAGCACGCGTTGCCGCACTTGAGCTCGCAGGTGACAGCCGAACGGTTGCCGCGGGTATGACCGGACATGGGCAGGAGGCGCTTGAGCATGGGGAGTCCTTCGCGTCGTTCAAGAGGGAGTGGGCCCGCCCGTGGGGCGGCCCCGGGCCACGATGCCCGCGGACACCCGCGGACATTCCCCCACCCTGTCCCCCCGAGTCGAGCGGCGAAGGACACCAAGGTGAACCGGGACGAAACAGTGCGTGGCACCGAGATTTCGTCTCGTCGACGTGTCGTATTGCCCTCTGGGTCCCCCCCTGGGGGATGGATTCCCGGAGGCGCGCCATCGCCCCAGGTCAGCCGGAGATCTGTGCGAGGACGGCGTGAGCGTGCTGCACGCGTTCGGCCCACCGCCGCCGCCCCTCCCGGTCCAGCTGCAGTCGGCGCAGCGCGCTCGGGTCCGGTTCGGGAGCGCGGACGCCGGGGGCGGGGAGCGTCCCGTCCACCGGACGCCACGGGGGCGCGACCACGTCGTCGGCGAACAGCGCCGCAGTGCCCAGGCCGCACGCGTGCGGCAGGGAGGGCAGGTGCGCGGCCAGGGCCGCTCCCCCGGCCAGTCCCACGGAGGTGTCCAGGGCCGAGGAGACGACGGCGGGCAGCCCCGCCGCCGCCACGATCGCCGCGGCGCGCCGCACTCCGCCGAGGGGCTGCACCTTGACCACGATCAGGTCGGCCGCGCCCGCCGCGGCCACGGCCAGCGGGTCGTCCTCCTTGCGGACGGCCTCGTCGGCGGCGATCGGGGTGGCGACGCCGCGCTCGCGCAGGGCGCGGCGCACACGGGCCAGCGGGGCGATGCCCGGCACGGGCTGCTCGGCGTACTCGAGGCCGACGTCGGCCAGCTCGGTGAGCATGTGCAGCGCCTCGTCCTCGGTCCAGCCGGCGTTGGCGTCGATGCGAATCGCGGCCTCCGGGAGCAGCTCGCGCACCCGCCGCACCCGGGCGAGGTCGGCCGCGTGGCCGCCCGCCACCAGGCCGCCGCCGGGGCGGTGCTCGGCCACCTTGACCTTCACCGCGGGCACGGGGCCGAAGCGCTCGAGGACGTCCTCGACCTCGGCCGCCCCCACGGCGGGGACGGTCGCGTTGACGGGCACCGCGTCCCGCACCGGCGCCGGCCAGCCCTGCCAGCCGGCCTCGACAGCCGCCGCGAGCCACCGGGAGGACTCCTCCGGGCCGTACTCGGGGAACGGGGAGAACTCGGCCCATCCCGCGGGCCCCCGCAGCAGGAGAGCCTGGCGCGCGGTGGTGCCCCGGAAGCGCACCGTCATGGGCAGCTCCACGGCCACCGCGTCGGCCAGCAGCTCCTCCACCGAGGGCAGGGCGCAGCCACCGGGGGCACCGGGCAGGGGCGGGAGGGACGGAGGGGGGTGCAGGCCGTCGGGGCCGGGCTGCGCACGGTCCGGCTGCGCGGGGTCAGGCGACGTCATGCGGCCAGCCTAGGGGCGGGAGGCCGCCGTCGCCCGCGCGGGCGTCCGGGAGGCAGGCGTCTCCCGGGCGTCCCCGACGGCGGGGTCAGCGCGCGGCGAGGTAGCCGAGCTTGCGGGCCAGGCCCGCGGCCCGCTCATGCGAGCCGAGCACGCCCTCGAGGCCGGCGACGACGGCGGCCACCACCTCGTCCGTGAGGTGCCAGTCCGGGGTGAAGGGATCGTCGAACCGGGCCCACGCGGTGCCGACCGCGGCGAGGGCGCGGGCCATCTCGGTGACGTCCCGGAAGACCGGCTCGGGCTCGTCCATGCGGTCCTCCCAGCCGTCCTCGCCGGGGGCCATGAGGATGCGGCCGGTGGCAGCCTCGTGGATGAACGGGTCGGCGCCCTGCTTCGCCACCACCGTCCAGTCGTCGTTCCAGTCCACGAGCAGGGCGCCGGTGCGATGGTTCCAGCGGTAGCCGGCCTGCTCGTCCCACAGGCGGTCCAGCGGGAAGAACAGCAGCGGCAGCCCCACGGTGTCGATCTCGAGCCACTCCGGGCCCACGTAGCGGTAGAAGTCCGCCAGATCCGTGGGCAGCGGCTCCTCGGCGGCCCATTCGATGGGCTCCTGGCGGGCGAGGTTGCCGAACGGGCCGAGCGCCTCACGCGCCGAGATGAGGGACTCCGGGTCCAGCGTGATGCGCGGCCGCGCGGCGGCCTCGCCCGCGGCGGGCGTGTCGCTGGAGGAGGACGGACCGTGCGCGGAGGGAACGCGGTTCATGGCCCCAGGCTAGGCACGGGGCACCCCGGGCGGAGGAGCCCCCAGGCGACGGTCGCGTGACGCTCCGGTGAAGCCTGCGTGACGCGCCGCCGTCGTGCGTCCACGAACCCCACACCAGAGCAGGACGAGTCCTGCGCAGGTGTGCCCCTCCGCATCGGAGGGGCACACCTGCACAGGACTCGTCCAGGAGGGGCGGGCCCGTCAGATCCGGGCGAGGGCCGCCGTCGGGTCGTTGAGGCAGTCCGCCACGAACGTGAGGAACGCGCTCGCAGTGGCGCCGTCGGTGACGCGGTGGTCGAAGGTCACGGTCATCTCGGTGACCTTGCGGACCACGATCTCCCCGTCCACGACCCACGGGCGGTCCATGATGCGGCCGATGCCGAGCATGCCCACCTCGGGGATGTTGAGGATGGGGGTGGCGCCGTCGGTGCCGAGCGGTCCGTAGTTGTTGAGCGTGAACGTGCCGCGGGTCAGCTCGGCCGGGGCGGCCTTGCCGTCGCGGGCACGGGTGACGGTCTCGTTGATCGCGCGGGTCAGCTCGTCCGCGGACAGCCGCTCCGCGTGCTCCACGGAGGGCACCATGAGGCCGCGGGGCGTCTGCACCGCGAGCCCGAGGTGGACGCCGTCCACCTCCACGATCTCGTCCCGGCCGCCGGCGCCGGCCTCGATGCGTGCGTTCATCACCGGGTACCGGCGCAGGCCGGCCAGCGTGAAGCGGGCGATCAGGCCGAGCAGGCTCGGGGCGTTCTCCGGGTCCGCCTTCTTCAGCTGCGCGCGCAGCTGAAGCAGGGCGGTGACGTCCACGTCCAGCCACGCGGTGACCTCGGGGACCTCGCGGCGGGAGCGGGAGAGCTGGTCCGCGATCACCTTGCGCACACCCGAGATCGGGGTGCGGGCGGTGACGGACAGGCCCGTGCGGGCGTCCGCCTGCCCCTGCGCGGCGGTGGCGCTCAGGGACTGCGCCGCGGGCGAGGCCTGGCCCTCGGCGGCGCCGACGGCGACCGACTTCTCGGCCGGCGTCTGCTCGGCCGCGGTCCCGGCGAGCACGGCCGAGGCGGCCAGCGCGCCCGTCGAGGCGGCCGCGGAGGGGACGTCGGCCGCGCCGGAGGAGGCGGCGAGCACGTCGGCGCGGGTGATGAGGCCGTCCGGGCCGGTGCCGGTCACGGCGGCCACGTCCACGCCGGTCTCCCGGGCGAGCTTGCGCACGATCGGGGAGGCCACGCGCGGCGCCTTCCCGGGGGTGGCCGGCGCGGCGCCGGAGCGGGCCGGACCGGCGGGGGCGCCGGTGCGCGAGCGCTTGGACGGGCGGGTGCGGCCCTTGGCCTTGTGGCCGGAGGTGCCGTAGCCGATCAGCACGGCGCCGGAGGCCTCCTCGTCGGAGCCCTCCACGTCGCCGTCGCCGCCGCGGGCCTTGTCCGGCGCGGGCTGCACGCCGGCGCGCTCCTCCTCGCGGTAGGACAGCGCGCCGGGCACGGCGCCGTCGGCCGCGGAGCCGGGGGTCGCGTCCGAGGCCGCGGGAGCGGCAGGGGCCGCGGCGGGTGCGCCGGCGTCGTCGGCCGCGCCGACGGTGAACAGCGGCCTGCCGACCTCCATGGTCTGGCCCTCGGCGCCGTGCAGCGTCAGGACGGTGCCGGCGTAGGGGCTGGGCACCTCCACGATCGCCTTGGCGGTCTCGACCTCGCACACGGGCTGGTCGACGGCGATCTCGTCGCCCTCGGCCACGAGCCAGCGGACCAGGTCGGCCTCGGTGAGGCCCTCGCCCAGGTCGGGCAGCAGGAAGATGTTGCTCATGCGCGGGCCTCCTCGGGCTCCAGGTCCCAGTTCAGGTCGTCGATCGCGTCGAGGATGCGGTCCACGTTCGGCAGGTGGTGCTCCTCGAGCTTCGGGGCGGGGAAGGGGATGTCGAAGCCGGTCACGCGCAGCACCGGAGCGGCGAGCGAGTGGAAGCAGCGCTGCTGGACGCGCGCCACGAGCTCCGAGGCCACGGACGCGAAGCCCTGGGGCTCGGCGACGACGACGGCGCGGCCCGTCTTGGACACGGAGGCCGCGACGGTCTCCTCGTCCAGCGGGTTCACGGTGCGCAGGTCCACGACCTCCACGCTGTAGCCCTCCTCCTCCGCGGCCGCGGCGGCGGCCAGGCAGGTGGGCACGGACGGGCCGTAGGACACCAGGGTGACGTCGGTGCCGGTGCGGACGACGGCGGCCTGGGCCCAGGCCTCGCCGTGCTCCTTCTTCTCCTCGACGCGGGCCCAGCGCTCCTCGAACTCGGCGCGCAGCTCGTCCAGGTCCAGCTCTGCCTTGGTCCAGTACATCTTCTTGGGCTCCATGAAGACGACCGGGTCGTCCAGGCGGATGGCCGAGCGCAGCATCATGTAGGCGTCCTTGACCGAGGCCGGGGTGTACACCTTCAGGCCGGGGGTGTGCGCGTAGTAGGACTCGGAGGAGTCGCAGTGGTGCTCCACGCCGCCGATGCCGCCGCCGTAGGGGATGCGGATGGTCATGGGCATGGGGGCCGCGCCCTTGGTGCGGTTGCGCATCTTGGCCACGTGGCTCGCGATCTGCTCGAACGCGGGGTAGGCGAAGGCGTCGAACTGCATCTCGATGACCGGGCGGGCGCCGCCGAGGGCCATGCCCACGGCCATGCCCGCGATGCCGGACTCGGCCAGCGGGGTGTCGAAGCAGCGCTCCTCGCCGAAGCGCTTCGTCAGGCCGTCGGTGATGCGGAAGACTCCGCCGAGGGTGCCGACGTCCTCGCCGAACACGACCACCATCGGGTCGGCGGCCATCTCGTCGGCCAGGGCCGCGTTGAGCGCGGCGGCGAAGGTCAGGGTCGCCATGCTCAGGCCTCCTGGGTCTCGGTGCGGGACAGCTCCTCGGCCAGCTGCGCGCGCTGGGCGGCGAGCTGGGGGGTCTGCACGGTGTACACGTGGTCGAAGAGCTCGAGCGGGTCCAGCTCGACCTCGGCGTTCATGGCGTCGCGCAGGCGGGCCGCGACGTCCTCGGCGTCCTGGGTGATCTGCTCGGACACCTCGTCGGTGAGGGCGCCGGTGCCCTGCAGGTACGCGGTCATGCGGCGCAGCGGGTCGCGCTCGGCCCACATCTGCACCTCGGCGTCCTCGCGGTACCGCGTGGGGTCGTCGGTGTTGGTGTGCGCCTGCATGCGGTAGGTGTCCGCCTCCACGAGGAAGGGGCCCTGACCCGCGCGGCACAGGTCCACGGCACGGCCGAGGACGGCCAGGAGGGCGGCGAGGTCGTTGCCGTCCACGCGCTCGCCGGCCAGGCCGTAGCCCACGGCCTTGTGGGCCAGGGACGGGGCGGCGGACTGCTTCGCGAAGGGCACGGAGATCGCGTACTTGTTGTTCTGCACGAAGAAGATCACCGGCAGCTTGAACACGGCGGCGAAGTTCAGCGCCTCGTGGAAGTCGCCCTCGGAGGTGCCGCCGTCGCCGACCATGGCCAGGCAGACGACGTCCTCGCCGCGCAGGCCGGCCGCCTTGGCCAGGCCGACGGCGTGCAGCATCTGGGTGGTCAGCGGCGTCGCCTGCACGGAGACGCGGTGCTCCTTGGGGTCGTAGCCCTGATGCCACGTGCCCTGGTAGGCCACCATGACGTCGAGGGGGTCCACGCCGCGGGCGATCACGGCCACGGTGTCGCGGTAGGTCGGGAAGAGCCAGTCGTCCTGGCCCAGGCACACCGCGGCGGCGACCTCGGCCGCCTCCTGGCCGTGCGAGGACGGGTACACGGCCATGCGGCCCTGGCGCACCAGCGCGTAGTTCTGGTCGTTGACGCGGCGGCCGATCACGAGGTGGCGGTAGGCCTCCAGCAGGGTCTCGTCCGAGGGCAGCGGGTACTCGTGGCCGGGCTCGGTGCCCTGCTCCTCCGGGGAGAGCAGCGTGCCGTCCTCGCCGATGAGCTGGATGCGGCGGGTCGCGGGGAGCAGGTACTCCTCGAGGGAGATGCCGAAGGCGGCGCCGGCGTTGGTGCTCGCCGCGGCCTTGGCCGCCTCGTCGGCGGCCGTGCCGGGCACGGCGGGGGTGGAGTCACTCACGTTGGGTCCTCTCGATCTGTGGCCTTCAGTGTGCCGGTCGACGGCATTCTGTCGCCCGCCGGCGGAGAATCAGTGGAGCAATGGAATACTTTGGCCTGCTGCTGGAGACGTTCTGCTAGTGTGACCGGTGACACGGAGACGGACCGTACAAGGCGTCAGTCCCGCGTGGGCGGCGGCCCCCGAGCTGCCCGCCGGAGCGGCCGCGGCCCGCCGTCCCCATCCTGCCCCAGCTCTCGAGGAGATCCCATGGCCACCGATGCCCTGGACCGCGTGAACCGCGCGATCGTGCGCGAGCTGACCCAGGACGGCCGCCTCTCCGTCGCCGCGCTGGCCGAGCGCGTGCACATCTCCCGCGCGCACTGCTACTCGCGCCTCAACCGGCTGCAGGACGCCGGCGTCATCACCGGATTCACGGTGCGCGTGGACCCCGTCAAGGTCGGCCTGGGCGCCTCGGCGCACGTCACCCTCAAGCTGCGCCAGCACAACTGGCGCGAGCTGCGCGCCACCCTGCTGGCCATCCCGGAGGTGTGGCACGTCTCCCTCGTGGGCGGGAACATGGACGTGATCCTGCTGGTGCGCGCCCGGGACAACGCGGACCTGCGCCGGGTCATCTTCGACGAGCTGCAGACCCTGCCCGGCGTCGTCGACACCCAGACCTACATGATCTTCGACGACCACGCCTCCGGGCAGACGGTCCCCCCGGAGGACCCGGCGGCCGCCTGACCCGGGCTCCAGCGGGACACGTTCACGCCCGCGGCCGCACCGCCACGTCGGCCGGTTCGGCGACGGCGCCCGGCCCCGCCGGCAGCACGATGCGGAACACGACGGCGCCCGCCGCGCACACCGCCGCGAGCGCGCCGACGCCCCACGCGAGGCCGGCCGCCGCGGTGACCAGGGAGACCAGCAGCGGGCCGGCGAGCATGCCGGCGTCGGACATGGACCGCCACAGCCCCAGGAACTGGGGGCGGGCGTTGGCCGGCGAGTAGTCCGCGCCGAGCGTCATAACGATCCCCGAGCCGAACCCGTTGCCGATCCCCAGCAGCAGCGCGGCCGCCGCGAAGGCGAGCGGGTGCGCGGAGAGGCTCACCGCGAGGAACCCCGCCCCGAGCAGCGCGAGGCAGGGCACCGCGACCGCGCGTCGGCCGTACCGGTCCATGAGCCGCCCGGACGGGTAGAACAGGAGCAGGTCCGCGGCGCCTGCGAGGCCGAAGGCGAGCGAGGCGGCCGCCGGGTCGAGGCCGAGGTGGGCGGCCCACAGCGGGATCACCGCGTTGCGCGCCGCGCGGGCCGCCGAGACGGCCATGACGCCGAAGCCCGCCGTCAGCAGCACCCCGCGCTGGGCGCGCGCCACGTCCGCGACGCGCGGGCGGCCTTGCCCGACCCGGGGTGCACCGCCCCCGGCCCCCGCCGCCGTCCCCCGGGCCGCGACGCCGGCCGTCTCCCCGGGCACCGTCAGCTCGCGGATGCGCAGGCACAGGACCGCGCCGGCCGCCATGGTCGCCGTCGCGGCGGCGAAGGCGCCGGACAGCCCCAGCCCCGCCTGGGCGGCGGCGCCGAGGAAGGGACCGGAGAACACGCCGATGCGGATGGTCCCCCCGAGCGTGGACATCGCCCGCGCGCGGTGGGTGGCCGGGATGGCGACCGCCAGGTAGGCCTGCCGGGCGAGGTTGAACCCCGCCCCCGCGACGCCCACCAGGAGCACGGCCAGCAGGAACAGGGCGAGCCGGCCCGGCTCGCTCACCCCGCCGCCCGGGACGACGGCGGCCGAGGCGAGGGCCGCCGTCGTGCCCCAGGCCAGGCCCGCCCCGGCGGTGCCGAGCACCGCCGAGACGATCATGGTGAGCCGCTCCCCCGCGCGGGCGGCGAGGAGCGAGGCCGGGCCGTTGGCCACGAGCGAGCCGAGGCCCACCAGGACGACGACGGCGGCGGCCTGGGCCGTGGTGAGGCCGAGGGCGAGCGCGGCGGAGGCGATGGCCGGCGTCATGGCGCCGAGGCCGATCGCGTAGACCACGGACGGCGCGTAGATCTGGAAGGCCCCCCGCAGGTCGCCGAGGCGGGACCGGGTCGCGGGGGTGGGAGAGCTCACCGGTCGAGTCTGCCCGCACTGGCGCGCCGCGTCCAGGCCGCTCACTACCCTGGTGCCATGTCCTCGCGCACCGCCTCCTCCCCCGCCGCCCCGCCCGGGCACCCACGCCCGCCGGCCCCCGCCTCCGGCCTCGACCGCTTCTTCCGCATCTCGGCACGCGGCTCCACCGTCGGCCAGGAGATGCGCGGCGGCCTCGCCACGTTCCTGGCCATGAGCTACATCATCGTGCTCAACCCGCTCGTGCTCTCCGGCGCGGACGCCCACGGGGACGTGCTCGGCGTGCCGCGCGTGGCCGCCGTGACCGCGATCGTGGCCGGCGTCGCGACCATCGTGATGGGCGTGTGGGCGCGGCACCCGTTCGCCCTCGCCGCAGGCCTGGGCATCAACGCGTTCGTGGCCATCACCGTGGCCACCACCCCGGGCATGACGTGGCCGGACGTCATGGGACTCGTGGTGCTCGCGGGCCTGGTGATGGTGGTGCTCGTGGCCACCGGCTTCCGCACGGCGGTGTTCAACGCGGTGCCGGAGGCGCTGAAGACGGCCATCGTCGTCGGCATCGGCCTGTTCATCGCCCTGATCGGCCTCGTCAACGCCGGGTTCGTGCGCCGCCTCCCCGACGCCGCGGGCACCACCGTGCCCGTGGGCCTGGGCACGGGCGGCGAGCTGGCCGGCTGGCCGGTGCTCGTGTTCATCGTGGGCCTGGCGGTCACGGCGATCCTCGTCATCCGCGGGACGCGCGGGGCCATCCTCATCGGCATCGTGGTGGCCACCGTGCTGGCCAACATCCTCGAGGCCGTGTTCCACATCGGCCCCTCCGTGGCCGCGGACGGCACCGTGAACCCGCTCGGCTGGTCCCTCGTGGCGCCGTCCGTTCCGGACTGGGCGGCCCCGGACCTCTCGCTGCTGGGCCACGTGTCCCTCTTCGGCGCCTTCGACACCCTCGGCGGGCTCATGGCGTCGCTGCTCGTCTTCGCGATCCTGCTCTCGGTGTTCTTCGACGCGATGGGCACCTCCGTGGGCCTGGCCCGCGAGGCCGGCACCGTGGAGCCCGACGGCACCATCCCGGACCTCAACCGGGTGCTCATGGTGGACGCCCTCGCGGTGACCGCCGGCGGCGGCGCGTCCGGCTCCGCCAACCAGATCTTCGTGGAGTCCGGCACCGGCATCGGCGAGGGCGCCCGCACGGGCCTGGCCTCCGTGGTCACGGGCCTGCTGTTCCTGCTGGCCATGTTCCTCACGCCCCTGATCCACCTCGTCCCGTTCGAGGCGGTGGCGCCCGCCCTCGTGGTGGTGGGCTTCATGATGTGCGCGCAGGTGACGCGCATCGACTGGTCGGACTGGGGTGCCGCGCTGCCGGCCTTCCTGACGTTCATCCTCATGCCGTTCACGTACTCGATCGCCAACGGCATCGGCGCCGGCATGATCGCCTACGCGGTCATCCGCGCCGGCCAGGGCCGCGCCCGTGAGGTGCACCCGCTGCTGTGGCTGGTCGCCGCCGCGTTCGTGGTGTTCTTCGGCATGGGCGTGGTGCGGGGGATCCTCGGCCTGGCCTGACCCCCGGCGGCCGCTCAGTGCGGGAGCGCCGCCGGCCGCATCTCCAGGTACGCGGAGATCTCCATGGTGAGCACGTCCTTGCCGTCCTGGTTGCACACCCGGGACGCGAACACCACGAGACCCCGTCCCTGCTCCGGCTCGAGCGTCAGCTCGGTCACGACCGCGTCCCCGGTGAGGACGTCCCCGGGCCGAACCGGGCGCACGAAGCGCAGGCGGTCGATGCCCCGCCCCGCGATCACGTGCCAGTGGTCCGTGCGGGCGAGCACCTGGAGCCGCTGGAGGATCGCCACGGTGTGGATGCCGCTCGCGATCAGTCCCCCGTAGCGCCCGTGGGTGACGCTGCGCTCCGGGTCCGTGTGGATGAACTGAGGGTCCCACTGGCGGGCGAACGCCATGACCTCCTCCTCGGTGACCGGGTACGAGCCCATCGATGACCGCGTCCCCACCGGGAAGTCCTCGGCGTACAGTCCGGCGCCCCGCATCCGTGCCTCGTCGTCTCGCATCTCCGGTCGACTCCTTCTCCTCGCGACGCCAGGGCTCCGTGCGCCTCGTCCGTCCGATCCGCCTGCGCGTCATCATTGCACATTCGTGCAGATCGCCATACAGTCGCATAGCATCCACGGATGAGACGGGCATCACACATCTGGCCGCCCGCTTCCGCACGCGACCCAGGTGCACCCCATGCCCACCCTGCCCGGCGTGCTCGCCTCCACCGCCCGCCGCGTCCCGGACCGCCCCGCGCTGCGGTGGGGCGAGTCCTCCCTCACGTACGGGGAGCTGGACCGCACCGTCACCCGCCTCGCGGCAGAGCCCGCCGACCGCGGCGTCCAGCGGGGGGACCGCGTGGTCCTCGTCGCGGGCAACACCATGGCCTTCGTGGTCGGGGTCTACGGCGCGCTGCGCGCCGGGGCCATCGCCGTTCCCGTCAACCCCCGCTCCGCCGCGCCCGAGCTCCGGCACTTCCTCGCCGACACCGAGTCGTCGATGGTCCTCGTGGACCCGGCTGCCGGCGACGGCGTCCGCGCACTGCAGGCCGACGACGGCGGGCTGGGGACGGCGACGGCCCTCGCCCTCGGCGAGCTGGACGGGTTCGACGACGTGCTCGCCGCGGCGCTGGCCCGCGACGAGTCGACGTTCGAGCGCGAGCTGTCCGAGGACGACGACGCGCTGATCATCGACACCTCTGGCACCACCGGCCGGCCCAAGGGCGCCCTGTTCGACCACCACCGCGTGCTCTGGGTCGGGCAGAACATCACCATGGGCCTCGGCCTCCGCCTGGACGAGACGATGCTGCACGTGGCCCCGCTCCACCACTCCGCGTCCCTCAACCTGCTGCTCTTCAACGGCGTGATGCTGGGCGCCACCCAGGTGCTGATGCCCGCGTTCGCGCCGGACGACGTGCTGGAGGCGCTGGAGCGCGAGAAGGTCACGGTGTTCTTCGGCGTCCCCACGATGTTCGCCTACATGCTGCGCAGCCCGCAGATGGCCGCCCGGGACCTCTCCCACCTGCGCCACCTCTTCTACGGAGCCGCCCCGATGCCCGCGAGCGCCGCGGAGGCGCTGGTCGCCGCCCTCCCGCACGTGGACATCGTCCAGGCCTGCGGCCAGACGGAGGGCGGTCCCGGCGGCATCCTCCTCACCCACGAAGAGGTCATGGCCCACCCGTCCGCCAGCGGACGCCTGGCCATGCCGAACACGGAGGTGCGCGTCGTCGACGCAAACGGCGAGGACGTGGCCGTCGGCGAGGTGGGCGAGATGATCATGCGCGGCGAGACGATGATGAAGGGCTACTGGCGCAACCCCGAGGCCACGGCCGCCACCGTGGTCGACGGCTGGGTGCTCACCGGCGGCCGCAACGTCTCCTCGGTGGAGGTGGAGAACGCGCTCGCCGGCTGCCCCGGCGTCGCCGAGCTCGCGATCGTCGGCCGCGACCACCCGGACTTCGGGGAGAGCATCGTCGCCGTGGTCACCCCCGCGCCGGGGGCCACCGTGACCCTGAAGGACCTCCGCGCGTACGGCGAGAGCCGGATCGCCCGCTTCAAGCTCCCCCACGACCTCGTGATCGCGGAGATCCCGCGCAACCTGTCCGGGAAGATCCTCAAGCACCGGCTGCGGGCCCAGCTCGACGGACCCGTCGGATCGGCCGATCCCGCCGCGCCGGCCTGACCCCCGCCGGCGCCTCCGGCCTCGGCGAGGCCACCACGACGGCGCTGCTCGAGCGCGGCGCCCACGTCGTGGTGGCCGACCTCGCCGGGTCCGCCCCCGAGGGCGCCGTGCTCGTGGAGACCGACGTGACCGACTCGGACCAGGTGGCCCGCACGGTCGAGGAGGCGACCCGCCAGCCCGGGCCGCTCTCCGGCGTCGTGAACTGCGCCGGCATCGGCACGCCCGCGAAGGTCCTCTCCCGCGGGGGGCGCAGCCGCTCGAGGCCTTCGAGAAGATCATCGCCGTCAACCTCGTGGGCACCTTCAACGTCATCCGCCTGGCCGCCCAGGCCATGGCGGGCAACGAGCCGGACGGGACGGCGGCCGCGGCGTCATCGTCAACACCGCGTCGGTGGCCGCGTTCGAGGGCCAGATCGGCCAGGCCGGCTACTCGGCCTCCAAGGGCGGCGTCGTGGCCATGACCCTGCCCATCGCGCGCGAGCTGGCAGCGCACGGCATCCGTGTGAACACGATCGCCCCCGGGCTCTTCCTCACGCCCATGATGAGCCAGCTGCCGGAGAAGGCGAGGGAGTCCCTGGGCCAGCAGGTCCCGTTCCCCTCACGCCTCGGCGACCCGTCCGAGTACGCCCACCTGGTGACCCACCTCGTGGAGAACCAGATGATCAACGGCGAGACCATCCGGCTCGACGGCGCCATCCGCATGGCCGCGCGCTGACCGCCCCACTGAGTCACACCGACACCGAGGAGACCCCCATGATCCTGGACAGCTACCATTCCCCCTGGCTCACCGAGGACGCCGAGTCCCTGCTCGAGCTCACCGACGAGTTCATGGCCCGCGAGGCCGTGCCGAACTTCTCCCGCTGGGCCGAGCAGCACGGCGTGGATCGCGACTTCTGGAACAAGGCCGGCGAGGCCGGCCTGCTGTGCCCCTCCATCCCCGAGGAGTACGGGGGCATCGGCGGCACCTTCGCACTAGAGGCCGCCGTCATGACGGGGCAGGCGCGCTGCTTCGACGACGCGTGGGGCTACGGCGTCCACTCCCCCATCGTGGCGCACTACATCCTGGCCTACGGCACCGAGGAGCAGAAGCAGAAGTGGCTGCCGGGCATGGTCACCGGCGAGCTGGTCGGCGCGGTCGCCATGACCGAGCCGGGCACGGGCTCCGACCTGCAGGCCGTGCGCACGCGCGCCGTACGCGACGGCGACGACGACGTGATCAACGGCTCGAAGACGTTCATCTCGAACGCCACGCACTGTGACCTCCTGGTCATCGTGGCGCGCACGGGCGACCAGCCGGGCGGCCGGGGGCTGTCCCTGATCGTCGCGGAGACCGCCGGGCTCGAGGGCTTCGAGCGCGGCCGCGTGCTGAACAAGATCGGCCAGCACGGCCAGGACACCCGTGAGCTGTCCTTCTCGGACATGCGGGTGCCCGTGGCCAACCTCCTGGGCGGGGCCGAGGGCCAGGGCTTCATCCAGCTCATGTCCCAGCTGCCCCAGGAGCGCCTGACGCTGGCCGTCACGGCCGCCGCGGCCTGCGAGGCCGCGGTGCGCGAGACCATCCGCTACACCAAGGAGCGTCACGCGTTCGGCAGCCCCCTGCTGGGCTTCCAGAACACGCAGTTCGTGCTCGCCGAGTGCGTGGCGGACACGCTCGCCACGCGCACCCTGGTGGACCAGTGCATCGTGGCGCACGTGGAGGGCAAGCTGACCGCGGCCGACGCCTCGATGGTGAAGTTCTTCGCCACCGACATGCAGACCACGGTGGTCGACCGCTGCCTGCAGCTGTTCGGCGGCTACGGCTACATGGAGGAGTTCCCGATCGCGCGCGCCTTCACCGCCGCGCGCGTGCAGAAGATCTACGGCGGCACCAACGAGATCATGAAGATGCTCGTGGCCCGCGCCCTCTGAGCCGGCGCCCTCACGGGCTTCGGGGGCGGGCCACGCCCGGAAGGCGGAACCTTTCGGGCGTGTCCCGCCCCCGTTGCGCGTCGAGGCAGCCTGTGCCCTCGCGCGCGACGCTCCTGTGATGGGATGGGGACCATGCCTGACGCCCAGCACCGCGCCGACGACGTCGTCGCCACCCAGCCCGACGCCCTCGCGCACCGCTCCCCCGCCGCACGCCCGACGCCGCCCGTGGCAGCCGTCGTCCCGACGACGCGCACCGTGCACGGCGAGGAGTTCGCCGACGACTACGAGTGGCTGCGCGCCAAGGAGGACCAGCGCGTGCTGGACCACCTGCATGCCGAGAACGCCTACACCGAGGCCGTCACCGCGGACCAGGCCGATCTGCGCGCGGCGATCTTCGGCGAGATCAAGGCGCACACCGTGGAGACGGACCAGTCCGTGCCCGCTCGCCGGGACCGCTGGTGGTACTTCGTGCGCACGATCGAGGGCGAGCAGTACCCCGTGCACTGCCGCGTGCCCGCGCGGGACACCGGGGACCTCGAGGCGGACTGGACGCCGCCCGTCGTCGCCGCGGGCGAGACGCTGCCCGGCGAGCAGGTGATCCTGGACGGCAACGCCGAGGCCGCCGGCCACCCCTTCTTCTCCCTCGGCGGGATGCACATCAGCCCGGACGGCGAGCGTGTGGCGTACGCCGTGGACCACGCGGGTGACGAGCGCTTCACCCTGCGCGTCCGGGACATCGCCACCGGCGAGGACCTGCCGGACGCGGTGGAGAACATCGCCCACGGGGTGCGCTTCGACCGCTCGGGCGCGCGCGTCTTCTACACGCTGTGGGACGACTCGTGGCGCCCGTACCGCGTCATGGTGCACACGCTCGGCACGGACCCGGCCGAGGACGTGCTGGTCTACGAGGAGTCCGACCCCGGCATGTGGACGGGCTTCGAGGGCGTCGCGGACCGCACCCAGCTGCTCATCGGCGTCGGGAACTCGGAGGTGTCCGAGACCTGGGTCGTCGACCTGCCCGAGTCCGCGGACGAGCCCCTGCCGGCCCCGCGCCTGCTCGTGCCGCGCGCCTGGGGGATGCTCGCCGACGTCGAGCCCGTCACGGGCGGCGACGGCGTCCGCCGCCTGCTGATCGTGCACGATGCGGAGCTCACCGGCGACGGCGCCGAGCGCCTCGCGCCCAACGGCATGCTCTCCGTGGTCACGGAGGCGGACGTGGCCGACCGCTCCACGTGGCGCACCGTGGTCCCGCACCGCGAGGACGTGAAGGTGGACGGCGTCATGGTGACGCTGACCCACGCCGCGCTCGCGGTGCGCCGTGAGACGACGCCGCGCGTCGTCGTCGCGGAGCTGGACGCGGTGCTGGGCTCAGGGGACGCGGGTTCCGTGGGCTGGCGCGAGCCGGCGTTCGAGGAGGAGCTCTACGCGTGCCACCTGGCGTCGACGGCGGCCGAGTCGCCGTTCCTGCGCCTGGCCTACACGTCCTGGATCACGCCGGCCCGCGTGCTGGACGTCGTCGCGGCCACCGGCGAGGTGCACCTGCGCCGCGAGGTGGAGGTGCCCGGCCACGACCCGGCCGACTACGCGGTGGAGCGCTGGTGGGCGCCGGCCTCGGAGCCCTCCGCCGCCACGGGGGCGGACGTGCGCGTGCCGCTCACGGTGATCCGACGCAAGGACGTGGCGCAGGACGCGAGCGCGCCGTGCGTGGTCTACGGCTACGGCTCCTACGAGATGTCCATGGACCCGGCGTTCGGGGTGGCCCGGCTGTCCCTGCTGGACCGCGGCGTCGTCTACGTGGTGGCCCACGTGCGCGGCGGCGGCGAGCTGGGCCGGGCCTGGTACGAGGACGGCAAGAAGGCCGCGAAGGCGCACACGTTCACCGACTTCGTGGACGCCACCCGCTCCGTGGCGGACTCCGGGTGGGTGGACCCGGCGCGGATCGCGGCGACGGGCGGCTCGGCCGGCGGGCTGCTCATGGGTGCCGTCCTCAACCGAGCGCCCGAGCTGTACCGCGCGTGCCTGGCCGTGGTGCCGTTCGTGGACGCGCTGACCACCATCCTCGACCCGGACCTCCCGCTGTCCGCACTGGAGTGGGAGGAGTGGGGCAACCCGATCACCGACCCGGAGATCTACCGGCTCATGAAGTCCTACACCCCGTACGAGAACGTGCGGGCCGTGGACTACCCGGCGATCGCCGCGGTGACCTCGCTCAACGACACCCGCGTGCTCTACGTGGAGCCCGCCAAGTGGGTGGCGCAGCTGCGCCGCACGGTCACCTCGGACCAGGCCACGCCCCTGGCCGAGGGCGGCTCGCCCATCCTGCTGCGCACCGAGATGGACGGCGGCCACGGCGGCGCCTCCGGCCGCTACCAGGGCTGGGAGGACACCGCGTGGGAGTACGCGTTCCTGCTCACGGCGCTGGGGGCGACCCGCCGCACGGTGTGACGGGGGCGGGGTGTCCGCCCAGAACCGGTCAGTCTCCGGCCTCCCCGGCCCCGCCGGCCGCACGGACCTGGGCCAGCGCGTCGGCAGCGCGCAGCAGCCCCAGGTGGCTGAACGCCTGGGGGAAGTTGCCCGCCATGCGGTCCTGGCCGTCGTCGTACTCCTCGGCCATGAGGTCGAGGTCGTTCGCGCACGCGTCGAGCCGCTCCATGAGGGCGTCGGCGTCGTCCAGGCGGCCGGTGCGCGCGTACTGCTCCACGAGCCAGAAGGCGCACGCGAGGAACGGCGCCTCCTCACCGGGCAGCCCGTCGGAGCCGTCCGGGCGGTAGCGCAGCACCAGGCCGGTGTCCGTGACGAGCTCCTCCTCGATCCGCCGTACGGTGGCGAGCATGCGCGGGTCGTCCGGGGGCAGGAAACCGGTGTGGGGGATCTGGAGGAGGGAGGCGTCCACCGCGTCCGAGCCGTAGGTCTGGGTGAAGTGGCCGTCCGCGTGCACGCCGCGGGTGAGGATCTCCTCCCGCAGCTCGTCCCGGTGGCGCTCCCACGCCGCGGTCTCCGCCTCCGTGGCGGGCACGCCGTGGGTGGCCACGGCGTGCAGCGCGCGGTCCAGCGCGGCCCACATCTTGACGCGGCCGTGCGTGAAGAAGGCAGGCTCCCCGCGCATCTCCCACAGCCCGTGGTCCGGGTCCTCCCGGTGCGCCACGACGCGCTCCACCAGCCGCTTCTGCAGCGGCCAGGACCACTCGTCCTCGGGAACGCCGGCGTCCCGGAGGGCGCACAGCGCCATCATGACCGTGCCGATGACGTCCGCCTGCCACTGGGCCGCGGCGCCGTTGCCCACGCGCACGGGACGGGAGTCCGCGTGGCCGGGGAGGTGCTCGAGCTCGCGCTCGGGCATGTGGCGCTCCCCCGAGAGCGTGTACATGATCTGCACCTCGTGGGGCTCCCCCGCGATGGCGCGCAGCAGCCAGTCGCGCCAGGCCGTCGCCCCCTCCACGTGTCCGTGCGCGAGCAGGGCCTCCAGGGCGAGCGCGGTGTCCCGCAGCCACACATAGCGGTAGTCCCAGTTCCGGACCCCGCCGATGTCCTCCGGCAGGCTCGTGGTCGGGGCCGCCACGATGCCGCCCGTGGCCCGGTGCGTGAGCCCCTTGAGCACGAGGAGGGATCGCTGGACCCGATCGGCGAGCGGGTCGTCCGCCCGCGGGGCCTCTCGGGTCGACTCCTCCAGCCAGCCGCGCCACGTGCGCACGGTGGCCTCCAGCACGTCCTCGGCGCGGGGCGCGGAGGGGGCCATGCCCCACGCCGGGTACCAGGTCAGGCACCACTGGGCGGACTCCCCGGCGACCAGCTCCGTCGTGCCCTCGTGATGCCCGTCCACCGGCTCCAGGTCCGGCCCGTGCACCGCGAGCGCGTCCCCGCCGGCGACGACGGCCAGGAACGACTCCCCGTCTGCGTCCTCCTGACGCGAGACCCACGGCTCGACCTCGCCGTAGTCGAGGCGGGCGAACACGGACTGCGTCACGCGCACGCGTCCCGCGAGGCAGCGGACCAGCCGCATGACGTCGGCCCGCGCCGCCGCCTCGGACGCCCCGGTCCCGTCGGGGCCGCCGTCGTTCCCCAGGGCGTCCCCCACGCCGTCCGCGTCCATGAGCGGCATGAAGTCCAGCACCTCGGCCTCCCCGGACGGCGAACGCCAGAGGGTGCGCAGCACGAGGGTGCCCGGCAGGTAGGCGCGCTCCGCGACCTCGCCGTCCTCGATCCCCAGGCTCCACTCGCCGTGCTCCCGCGTGCCGAGGAGCGAGGTGAACACCGAGGCCGAGTCGAAGCGGGGCAGGCACAGCCACGTGATCGCCCCCTCCCGGGACACCAGTGCCCCGCTGAGCTGGTGGGACAGGAAGGCGTGGTCGTCGATGCGGGGCTGGGCGCTCATGCAGGGCAGTCCATCACCCCGGGGGAGGCGGGGCCAGTCGGGGGCGTGGACCCACGACGACGTCACCGGGAGAATGGCGTGGCCGGCCGGGTCCCTCCCGGCCGCCGCCCGCGCACCCGCCCCGCTCCCCCGTTCCGTCTGCCCGCCCCGTCCAGGAGGACCCATGCCCGACGTCCAGAACCCCTGCCCCACCGGAGCATCCCCGGCACCCGACGACGACCGGGCCTCCGCGTCCGTGGCGCTCGTGATCGTGGGCGCGACCGGTGACCTGACCCGACGGCTCCTGCTGCCGGGGCTGGCCCGGGCCCTCACGGTCCACGACCTGCCGGAGGTGACCCTGGTGGGCTCGGCCCACGCGGACGGCCATTCGCTCGAGGAGTGGCGCGGCGTCATCGAGGAGGCCGTGGGAGAGACGGATCTGGACGCCGACGCACGGGCGGGCCTCGTCGAGCGCGCCGCCTGGCGCACCGCCGACGCCTCGGACCCCGAGGACCTGGGCGCCCTGCTCGTCGCCGCCCGCGAGGCCGCCGGGGAGGAGGCCGTCGTCGTGCTGTACCTGGCGCTGGACCCGGACCTCGCCGCCGAGGCGTGCGCGGCGCTCGAGCAGGTGGAGGACCGCCCGGAGGGGCTGCGCATCGTGCTGGAGAAGCCGTTCGGCTCGGACCAGCGGTCGGCGCGCGAGCTCAACGCGCTGCTGGGGCGGATCGCCGGGGAGGAGGACGTGTTCCGCGTGGACCACTTCCTCAGGGAGTCGATGGTCTCGGGCCTGCTCACCCTGCGCACCGCCAACCGCGTGCTGGGGCGCGTGTGGAGCGCGGCCGACGTCGAGCACGTGGACATCGTGGCGGACGAGTCCCTGGCCCTGGAGGGGCGCGCCGGGTTCTACGACGGCACCGGGGCTCTCGAGGACATGCTCCAGTCCCACCTGCTGCAGGTGCTGGCCATGGTGGCCCTGGAGCCCCCGCGGCGTCTCACCCCGGACGCCCTGCAGGACGCCGTCGTCGAGGTGCTGCGGGCCACGCGCGTGCGCGACGACGACGCGGTCGCCTCCTCGCGCCGGGCCCGGTACACCGCCGGGACGGTGGGAGGCCAGGACGTGCCCGACTACGTCGCCGAGGAGGGCGTGGACCCGGAGAACGGGGCCGAGACGCTCGCCCAGGTGGAGCTGGAGGTCCGGACCGACCGGTGGGCGGGCGTGCCGTTCCGGCTGCGGTCCGGCAAGGCGCTGGAGCCGCGCCGCTGGGAGGTCGTGCTCTCGCTGCGGCCGCCCGAGGGGGTGCCCGCGGGGCTGGAGGCGGCCGCGGGGCGGGAGCGGATCGTGGTGGGACTGGACCCGCGGGCCCTGCGGGTGGAGCTGGCCGTGGACGGGCCGGACACCCCGTTCGTCGCGGAGCGCAGCGTGCTCGCGGCGGACCTGGCCGAGGAGGACGTGGACGCGTACGGCGAGGTGATGCGCGGCGTGCTCACCGGGGATCGGATGCTCTCGGTGCGAGGCGACGCCGCGGAGGAGTGCTGGCGCATCCTGGCCCCCGTGATCGAGGCGTGGGACGCGGGGCGGGTGCCCCTCGACGAGTACGCCGCCGGGTCCTCGGGACCGGAGGACTGGCCGGAGAGGTGACCCGCGGGAGTGACCGTGGGTCGCACGGCGGGCCTAGACTCGGGCCCCATGAGCAGCCCGCAGCCCGACGCCGCCCGCCCCGACCGCGACCGCCTCCCCGAGAAGGTCTCCGACCTCTTCGACCCGACGCGCTGGCGCGTGGTGGAGGGCTTCGACCTCGAGGACATGACGTACCACCGCCAGGTGGAGCGCGACGCCGACGGCCGCTGGGTGCGCGACCTGCCCACGGTGCGCATCGCCTTCGACCGCCCCGAGGTCCGCAACGCGTTCCGTCCCGGCACCGTGGACGAGCTCTACCGCGCCCTCGACCACGCCCGCATGACCCCGGACGTGGGCACGGTCCTCCTCACCGGCAACGGCCCCTCCTCCAAGGACGGCGGCCACGCGTTCTGCTCCGGCGGGGACCAGCGCATCCGCGGCCGCGACGGCTACCGCTACGCCGAGGGGGAGACGGCCGAGACCATCGACCCGGCCCGCGCCGGACGCCTCCACATCCTCGAGGTCCAGCGCCTGATGCGCACCTCGCCCAAGGCGATCATCGCCGTCGTGAACGGGTGGGCCGCCGGCGGCGGGCACTCGCTGCACGTGGTCGCGGACCTCACGCTCGCCTCCCGCCAGCACGGGAAGTTCAAGCAGACGGACGCCACGGTCGGCTCGTTCGACGCCGGCTACGGCTCGGCCCTGCTCGCCCGCCAGGTGGGCCAGAAGCGGGCGCGGGAGATCTTCTTCGCCGCCCGCGAGTACTCGGCCGAGCAGATGGTCGAGATGGGCGCCGTCAACGAGGCCGTGGACCACGAGCGCCTCGAGGAGGTCGCCCTCGAGTACGCCGCGGACATCAACCGTCAGTCCCCGCAGGCCATCCGCATGCTCAAGTTCGCGTTCAACCTGCCCGACGACGGCATGGCCGGCCAGCAGGTCTTCGCCGGCGAGGCCACGCGCATGGCCTACATGACGGACGAGGCCGTGGAGGGCCGGGACGCGTTCCTGCAGAAGCGCGACCCGGACTGGTCCGCCTTCCCGTACCACTTCTGACCGACCACCACGGCAGGACGGAGACCCGCCCATGCTCGCACTGCTCAACGACCAGCCCATCCTCGTCCTCATGGCCACCGTCGCCCTGGGCGCCGCCGTCGGCACCATCCCCCTGGGCAAGATCCGCCTCGGCGCCTCCGGCGCCCTGTTCGTGGGCCTGCTCGTCGGAGCGGTGCTGCCCGGCGTCGGCGACCGGCTGGCCTTGTTCCAGAGCTTCGGCCTGGCCCTCTTCGCCTACCTGATCGGGCTCGGCGCCGGCAAGGTGTTCTTCCGGGACCTGCGCCGCAACCTGCCCCTGATGCTGGCCGCCGTCGTCGTGGTGATCCTCACCGCCTTCACGGTGCACCCGCTGGCCGCGCTGCTCAACCTGGACCTGCCGACGGCGATCGGCGTGTGGACGGGTTCGCTCACCGCGACGCCGGCGATGGCGCTGGCGAACCAGCTCACCGGCGGGCAGGCCCCGGCCGTGGGCTACGGGCTGTCCTACCTGGTGGGTGTGGTCGGCACCATCATCGCGATCACCCTGCTCGCCGCCCGCCCGTGGAGCAGTTCCCCGCGCGATCCGGCGCCGGTGACCGACGGAAAGCTGCGCTTCACCGCCGTGACCGCCACCTCCGCCATCGCCGTGCGGGACATCCCGGGGATCGCCGAGGGGCTGCTGCGCGTGGTCGCGCTGCGCCGCGGCGGCGTGGCCCGGATCGCCGGCTCCGCCAACCGGATCGAACCCGGGGACAAGGTCGTCCTGGACGGCACGGAGAAGAACATCGACGAGGCCGTGCAGGCCTTCGGCCGCCGCACCGACGCCGACCCGGCGCGGGTGATGAACCCGCTGCAGACCTCCATGGTCATCGTCACGGCCCGTGCCCTGGCCGACCGCCGCCTGGGCACGCTGTCCCTGCGCGAGCGCTTCGGCACCGACGTGGCCCGGCTGCGGCGCGACGACGTCGAGTCGCTGGCCACCCCGCAGACCGAGCTCAAGGTCGGCGACCGGGTGCTCATCGTGACCACCGCGCCGCGCATGGAGGCGGTGCGCGACTTCTTCGGCAACTCGACGCGCGGGCTCTCGAACCTGGACTGGATCTCCCTGGGCACGGGCATGGCGCTGGGCTACCTGCTGGGCATGGTGACGATCCCGCTTCCGGGCGGTGCCTCCTTCTCCCTCGGCCCGGCGGCCGGGTGCATCCTCGTCGGCCTCGCCCTCGGTGCGATCGGCCGAACGGGACCCACGGTGTGGGAGCCGTCCACGGAGATCGCGCTGACGCTGCGGCAGTTCGGCCTCATGCTCTTCCTAGGCGTGGTGGGCTTGGCCGCCGGCCCGGCGTTCATCGAGACGGTGTTCACCCGGGTCGGCGGGCTGGCCATCCTGATGTCCGCCGTGCTCACCGCGCTGACCGCGGCCCTGCTCATCGCCGCGGCACGGCTGCTGGGGCAGTCCGTGGATCGCACCTACGGGGCACTGGCGGGCATCACGGGCCAGCCGGCGATCCTGGACTACGCGCTCTCCCGGTCCACCGACGCCCGCGTGACCGAGGGCTACGCCCAGCTGTTCGCGCTGATCATGGTGGTCAAGATCGCCACCGTGCCGTTCATGCTCTGACCGGCCGGTCGGATCCGGTCCGCCGGGCGGGTCCGTCCGACCGTCGGGCCTCCTACACTCGGGGCCATGCCCGCCACCGCCGACGCCCTCGCCCGCGCCACGGACGTCTGCACGTCCTCGAGGTCCAGCGCCTGATGCGCACCTCGCCCAAGGCGATCATCGCCGTCGTGAACGGGTGGGCCGCCGGCGGCGGGCACTCGCTGCACGTGGTCGCCGACCTCACGCTCGCCTCCCGCCAGCACGGGAAGTTCAAGCAGACGGACGCCACGGTCGGCTCGTTCGACGCCGGCTACGGCTCGGCCCTGCTCGCCCGCCAGGTGGGCCAGAAGCGGGCGCGGGAGATCTTCTTCGCCGCCCGCGAGTACTCGGCCGAGCAGATGGTCGAGATGGGCGCCGTCAACGAGGCCGTGGACCACGAGCGCCTCGAGGAGGTCGCGCTGGAGTATGCGGCGGACATCAACGCGCAGTCCCCGCAGGCCATCCGCATGCTCAAGTTCGCGTTCAACCTGCCCGACGACGGCATGGCCGGCCAGCAGGTGTTCGCGGGTGAGGCCACGCGCATGGCCTACATGACGGACGAGGCCGTGGAGGGCCGGGACGCGTTCCTGCAGAAGCGCGACCCGGACTGGACGCCGTTCCCCTACTACTTCTGAGCCCGGCGCCCCACGCGGAACTCGAGGCCCTTCCTCACTGCGGGCCACTCCGCGGCGACGACGGAGTAGACCACCGTGTCCCGCACGTAGCCGTTGCGCTGTGCCTGCTGGCGCAGCACCCCGTCCCGCTTGGCACCGAGCCGCTCGATCGCCGCGCGGGACTGCATGTTCATCCAGTCCGTGCGGAACTCGACGGCCGCGACGCCCCAGACCTCGATGGCGTGGCCGAGCAGGAGCAGCTTGGCATCGGCGTTCGTCCCCGTGCCGGAGGCGGAGGCCGCGTTCCAGGTGCTGCCGACCTCCACGCGGGGCACGGAACGGTCGATGTTCATGAACGTCGTCATGCCGATGACCTGCCCGTCGGAGAGCCGACGGGTGGCGAAGGGGACCATGGACCCGGCCTCCTGCAGGGCCAGGCGACGGTCGATCTCCGCGGCCATGCCCTCGGGGGTGGGCACGGCGGTGTACCAGAGCTCCCACTGCCGGCCGTCCTGCACCGCCTCGACGAGCTCGTCGTGGTGGTCGTGGCTCAGCGGCTCCAGCCGGACGAGGCGGCCGGTGAGCGTGACGGGGCCGATCTCGGCGGCGGGCGTGGCGGCGGTGTCGGGGGCGGTCATGCGTGAAGCCTAGAGCGTCCCCGCCCACGATTACCGTGGTCTCATGCCGCTGACCCCCGACGCCCTGGCCACTGCCCGCTCCGCCCTCGCCACGGCGTTCGACGGCGGCGCGCCCGTCGAGTTCACGGCGGACGGCACCGTGGCCCTGCGCCCCCAGGCCCGCGATCCGGCGCGCTGCGGCCACCCGGACGCCGTCGCCGTCGTCCGCACGTCCGGCTCGACGGGCACGCCGAAGGAGATCGTCCTGACCCGCGGCGCCCTGCGCGCCTCGGCTGCCGCCACCGCGCAGCGGCTCGGCGGGGAGGGCACGGGCGGCGAGGGGCACTGGCTCCTCGCGGTCGGCGTCCACTACGTGGCCGGCCTGGCCGTGCTCTCCCGCACCATCGCGGCCGGCACCGCGCCCGTCGCGCTGCCGCCCGGCCCGTTCACACCCGCCGCCTTCGCCGCAGGGGCCGCCCGCCTCCCGGACGACGGCGGCCCGCGCTTCGTCTCGCTCGTCCCCACCCAGCTCGCCCGGCTCCTGGCGCCCGGAGCCGACCCGGCCGGCGTGGCGGCGCTGCGCGCCTTCGACCGCGTGCTGGTGGGCGGGGCGCGCCTGGCCCCCGAGCTGCGCGCGTCCGCCGAGGCCGCCGGTGTGCGTGTCACCGCGACCTACGGCATGGCGGAGACGTGCGGCGGCTGCGTGTACGACGGCGTCCCGCTGCCCGGCGTCACGGCAGACACCGTCCCGTCCGACCCCGCCGACCCAGCCGCCAGTCCGCGGGTGCGCCTCGCCGGGCCCATGGTGGCCGCCGGCTACCTCGACGACCCCGTCCGCACCGCGGCGCACTTCCCGCGCGGCGCGGACGGCGCCCCCGCCTTCCTCACCGAGGACACGGGCACGGTGTCCGGCACCCCCGACGGCGGCACGCGCCTGTCCGTCACCGGGCGCCTGGACGACGTCGTCATCACGGGCGGTGTGAAGGTCTCGGCCGCCGCGGTGGCCGCCGCGCTCGAGGCGCACCCGGGCGTCGCGGCCGCCCACGTGGCGGGCGTGGCCGATCCCGAGTGGGGGCAGCGGCTGTGCGCGGCGGTGGTGCCGGCCGAGGGCGACGTCCTCCCCGGCGGGGCCCTCCCCGCGGCCCTCGAGGATGAGCTGCGCTCCCGCGTGCGCACCGGGCTCGGGCCGGCCGCCGTCCCGAAGACGTGGCTGGCCCTCGACGCGCTGCCGCTGCTGAGCACCGGGAAGACGGACCGGCAGGAGCTCACCCGGCGGTTCGCCGAGGCGTGACGCTGCCTCTCCCCGGATCGGCAGCCGGGACACGGATGACGCCGTCCGCGCGGTGGGGGAGCCGGCCAGGGCGGAGCTCGGCCCGGGGAGGCGGAGGGCGCAGGCCGTGGCCGCCCGGATGGGCCGCGCGTCATCCCAGGTCGCCCCCTGAGGGCCGACGTGATCACCCTCGGCCTCCTCTCCACCCCCCAGCACGGCTACGCTGAGTTCGCAGTCCCCCCGTTCGAGGCGTTCGTGAAGTGCGCCATCCCCGAGCCGGACGTCCCCCACCGCGTCGACGTCGCACGCGTCCCCTCGCTGACCCGCCTCGCACCGCCCCGCATCGCATCGTCTCCAGGAGGTCCCCCGACCATGTCCGCCTCGCTCTCCCAGTGGGTCGCCGCCGCGCGCCTGCGCACGCTGCCGATGGCGGTGGCGCCCGTGATCGTCGGCTCGGCCGCCGCGGCGGACCTCGGGTCCCTCCACGTGGGCCGCGCCCTGCTCGCGCTCGTGGTCTCGCTCGCCCTGCAGGTGGGCGTGAACTACGCCAACGACTACTCCGACGGCATCCGCGGCACCGACGACGACCGGGTGGGCCCCTTCCGCCTCACGGCGTCCAAGCTCGTTCCCGCGAAGCATGTGAAGCTCGCCGCGTTCGCCTGCTTCGCGCTGGCGATGCTCGCCGGGCTGTGGCTCGTGCTGCTGGCCGGCCAGTGGTGGCTGATCGCCGTGGGCCTGCTGTGCGTGGCGGCCGCGTGGTACTACACGGGCGGCAAGAAGCCCTACGGCTACCTGGGCCTGGGCGAGGTGTTCGTGTTCGTGTTCTTCGGCCTCGTGGCGGTGCTCGGCACCACGTACACCCAGGCGGGCACGGTCTCCGGCCTGGCCTGGGCCGGCGCCGTGGGCTGCGGGCTGATCTCCACGGCACTGCTCATGGTGAACAACATCCGGGACATCCCCACGGACCGCGCGGTCGGCAAGATGACCCTGGCCGCCCGCATCGGGGACGCCCCGGCCCGCGCATCCTACGCCGTCATGCTGGCGGTCGCCGTGCTGCTGCCGCTGCTGTTCGTGGACTCCCACCCGTGGATGCTGCTCGTGCTGCTGGCGGCGGCGCTCGCCGTCCGCCCGGCCCGCACGGTGCTGCGCGCCCAGGACCGCCGCCGGCTCATCCCCGTGCTGCGCGCGACGGGCGTCATCGGCCTGCTCTACGCGATCACCTTCGCGCTCGGCGCGGCCCTCTGACCGGTGCCGGGGCTCGTCAGCCCCGGAAGCGTCCCTCGGTGTAGGCGTCCTCGGCGTCCGCGTCGGTCTGCTCGGTGCGGCCGCGCCGCCCGGGCCGGCCCTCCCACGCGGCCGCGAGGTCCTGCGTGGCGCCCAGGCGCAGCCGTGTGAGGAAGAGGTAGCTGATCGCGAAGGTCAGCACCGCGGCCACGATCGTGGACATCACCAGTCCCAGGCCCAGCCAGAGGCTGACGCCCCAGACGGCGAAGAACAGGAGCACGCGGACGAGGCCGTAGAGGAAGAGACGCACCCGTCCATTCTAGGAGCGCTCCGCCGCCGAATAGACTGGACCGATGGGCCGCTTCCTCATCCCCGCCGCGATCGTCCTCGTCGGCCTCACCCTGTACGCCCTCTTCGAGGCGCTGCTCACCCCGGCGCACCAGGTGCGCTCGATGCCCAAGTGGGCGTGGGTGGCCGTCGTCGTGCTGGTCCCGCTCGTGGGGCCCCTGCTGTGGCTGTGCCTCGGCCGCGCCCGCCCGGCGGGCGCCACGGGCCGCCCCGCCGCCCGTCCCGCCTCCCCCGACGACGACGAGGACTTCCTGCGCACCCTGCGCACCCAGCGTCGTCAGGCCGAGCGGGAGCGCGAGCTGGACCGGCGGGACGCCGAGCTGCGCGCCCGCGAGGAGGAGCTGCGCCGCCGTCGGGAGACGGGTCAGGAGCCGGACGGTCCCGAGGCCTGACCTCCGATCAGCTCGGCAGGCCCGCGTACGAGTGCAGGCCGGGGAAGAACTTGTTGACGATCGTGTAGTTGAACACGATGCAGGCGAAGCCCACGATGCTCAGCCACGCGGCGCGGGAGCCGGTCCAGCCGCGGGTGGCGCGGGCGTGCAGGTACGCCGCGTAGACCACCCAGATCACGAAGGACCAGACCTCCTTGGTGTCCCAGTTCCAGTAGCGCCCCCACGCGGCCTCGGCCCAGATGGCGCCGGCGATCACGGTGAAGGTCCACATCACGAAGGCGACCGCGTTCAGGCGGTAGGACCAGTTCTCGAGCGCGAAGGCCGAGGGCACGAGGCGCAGGAAGGACCAGGAGTGCTCTCCCGCGGCGGCCCGCCGCTCGGCGCGGTCCTGCAGGAGCTGGAGCACGGACATGGCGGCGGTCAGCGCGAAGAGAGAGCTGGCCAGCACGGCGATGGACACGTGGATCACGAGCCACGGCGACTGCAGCGGCGGCTGGAGGTGGCCCACCGGCGTCGGGAAGCCCATGGTGGCGGCGCACATCATGGCCACCACGAGGCCCGTGACGAAGGAGCCCACGAAGCGCAGATCCTTGCGGATCAGGAACGCGAGGTACA
This sequence comes from Micrococcus antarcticus, assembly GCF_044872765.1. NCBI lineage: Bacteria > Bacillati > Actinomycetota > Actinomycetes > Micrococcales > Micrococcaceae > Micrococcus > Micrococcus antarcticus. Next base: position 1,216,235 of record NZ_CP085253.1, read on the forward strand.
CCGTCACGATGACGAGCGCGCCCGTGGTCATGAACTCGTAGAGGTTGCCCCACGGCACGCGGTGCGCGGCGATGCTGCGGGCGACCACGGCGAAGGCGTGCAGGGCCCAGCCGATCGCGAGCACGGCCACGGCCACGTTGGCGACGGGGCGGCGGCCCGTGCCGGTGTAGTCCATGTCCTCGTCCACGAGGCCGTTGCCGGCTCCCGCGTGGCGCGTCTCGGCGGGCAGGGCGGTGGTGCCGGAGCCGCCGACCGTGCCGGAGGCGGCGGAGCGGGCGCCGACGCCGGCCGGCTCCCGCGTCGCCGCGGGGACGACGCCGGCCGTGCCGCGCTCGGCCGCGAGCTGGGTCTCGATGCGACGGATGGTGGAGGAGGAGATCGCCATGTCGACGGCGAAGAGGATGAAGGCCGCCGCGTAGACGAGGGCGGCGATGAGCATGAACAGGTCGCTGTACTGCGCCAGCTGCTCGTTCACGGGTGCCGTGGGGTTGTACACAGTCAGGCTCCTGAGGCGGGATGGGTGATGCCGGGGTCGGCGTGGGGGGCGCGGGGCGCGGCCGTCGCGGCCACCGCGCCGGAGGGGTCGGGCCGGTGCTCCTCGGCGTCCGGCGCGGAGACGGGCCACATGCGGTCCATGGCCGCGCGCAGGGCGAGGTGCTCCTCGCGCAGCCCGAACTCCTCGCCGCGGGCGAGGAGGGCGTACTCGACGCGGGTGCGGCCGTCGTCGCCGACGGCGGCGCGCACCCACGCGCGGCGGCGCCGCACGAACAGGCTGGTGGCGAGGCCGAGCAGGGCCGTCACGGCGAACAGGCCCACGCCCCACTTGCCCGGGTCGTAGTGGATGTCCAGGCCCACATAGCGGCGGACGCCGTCGAAGCTGATCGAGCCCTTGCCGTCCGGCAGCTGGTGGGTCTGCCCCGGGGTCAGCGTGATGCCGCCGTTCTCGCTCTTGCGGCTGTTCAGCTCGGTGAGGGACTCGGTGTCGAGCACGTACACGTTCTGCGGCACGCCGCGGTCCAGGCCGAGGTCCCCGGCGTACGAGTTGAGGATCAGCGTCGGGTTCAGCAGCTCGGGGTCCACCGAGACCTGCACCCCGGAGCCCGTGGGGTCGTCCGCCGCGGGCATGAACTGGCCCACGAAGCCCAGCTGCTCCGGCCGCGCGTCGGGCGCCTTGACCACGGCCATCGAGTTGAAGTTCTGGTCCTGCACGCGGGTGACCACGGGGCCCTGGAAGGCGATGTCCCCGTTGCCGTCCCGCACGGTGACCACCGGGGCGTAGCCGTTGCCCACGAGGTAGACGCGGGCGCCGTCCACGGAGAGCGGGTGGTTGACCTTCAGGATCTCCTCGTGGGCCTCGCCGCCGGCGCCCTCGCGGACCTCCATCACGGCCGTGTAGTCGAGCGGCTGGCCCCAGTGCGCCTCGGACTGGCGCTCGAACCGCGCGTCGAAGGACGTCAGCGCCAGGGAGAAGGGCTGCAGGCTGTTCGGGTCGAAGCGGGCGCCCGGCGTGAAGGAGTCGTAGGCCACGAGGTTGTTGGCGAAGCCCTCCCCCTCCACGATGATCTTCTGCCCCGTGTACTTGGTCATGCCGCCGTACGCCATGAACACGAGCACGCCGATGAGCGAGAGGTGGAACAGGATGTTGCCGATCTCCCGGACGTAGCCGCGCTCCGCCCCCACGGACGCGCCGCCTTCCTCGGGCCGGTACTCCACGCGGTAGCGGCGCCTCTTCAGCCAGGCCTGCGCCTGCCGGACGGCGTCCTCGGGGGCGGGGCCGCCCTCCTCGAGCACCACGACGCCGGACTCCGGCAGCCGCTCGAGGCGGCGCGGTGTGCGCGCCGGGGGCTGGCGCAGGGCGTGGGCGTGCTTGACGGCGCGGGGCCACACGCAGCCCACGAGGGAGATGAACAGCAGCAGGTAGATGGCGGAGAACCAGGCGGAGGTGTAGACGTCGAAGAACTGCAGCGCGTCCAGCACCGGGCCCCAGAACGGGTTGTCCTCGATCCAGCGGTCCACCACCTCGGGGCCCGCGCGGCGCTGCGGCACGAGGGAGCCGGGCACGGCGGCCACGGCCAGCAGGAGCAGCAGCATGAGCGCCGTGCGCATGCTCGTCAGCTGCGTCCACATCCAGCGCAGGGTCCCGGCCAGCCCGAGCGAGGGGAGGGCGACGTCCCGCGCGCGGGCGGGCTGGGGGGCCGAGGAGCCGTGGCCGGTCGAGGAGCTCACAGGGGCATCTCCCATTCGTTCGCGAACCAGAACTGCAGCTGGGTGGTCCACGCGGTCCACACCCCGGTGGCCATGAGCAGCCCGAGGAGGATCAGCAGGGCGCCGCCCAGGCGCATGATGAGCACGCGGTGCGTGCGGAAGAAGGCCAGGGCCCGCAGGCCACGCTCCATGCCCAGGGCGATCAGCACGAACGGCACCCCGAGGCCGAGGCAGTAGAGGAAGGCCAGGAGCGCGGCGCGGCCCAGGGAGCCCTCGCCGCCGCCCACCGTGGACATCGCCAGGACGGCGGCCATCGTGGGGCCGATGCACGGGGCCCAGCCGAGCCCGAAGGTCATACCGAGCAGGGGGGCGCCAGCCAGGCCCATGCCGGGCTTGGCGTGCACCCGGCGCTCCTGCTGCAGGCGCCCGCCGCCGCCCATGAAGATGACGCCCATCAGCATCACGAGCACGCCGAGCAGGCGGGTGACCCACACGCCGTCGCGCTGCAGCCACACCAGGGCCTGCGTGAACACCACGCTGACGGCCACGAAGACCACCGCGAACCCGAGCACGAAGAGCACCGCCCCGAGGGCGAGGCGCCCGCGACGGCGCGAGGTGAGCACGTCCCCGCCCAGGCCGGTGACGTAGCCGAGGTAGCCGGGCACGAGAGGGAGGACACACGGGGAGAGGAAGGAGACGAGGCCGGCGAGCAGAGCGACCGGCGCCGCGAGCAGGAGGGAGCCCTGCAGGGCGATCTCGGCGAAGGGGTTGTCGCGCATGGGCTCTGCCGGCGGCTCAGGCCGCGGCCTCGTCCACCACGGTCTTGAGCAGCGCCCGGAGCGTGGACTCCTCGATCGCGCCGAGCACGCGGGCGGAGACGCGGCCCTGGGCGTCCAGCACGAGGGTGGACGGCACGGCCTGAGGGGGCACGTAGTCGGTCATGCGCAGCAGGACGTCGCCGCGCGCGTCCTCCACGGAGGGGTAGGGGATCTCGAAGGACCGCTCGAAGGCCTGCGCCGTGGTGGCCGTGTCCCGCACGTTCACGCCGAGGAAGTTCACCCCCTGCGGGGCGAACTCCTCGTGGAGCGAGACCAGGTGGGGCGCCTCGACGCGGCACGGCGCACACGAGGCATACCAGAAGTTGAGGAGGGCGGGCGCGCCGCGCAGGCTCTCCCCGCTCACGGGCGTGCCGTCGAAGCGCGTCGCGGTGAACTCCACGGGCTCCCCGCGGTCGGCCGGGGCGAACTCGAGCACCGATCCGTCGCCGGCGATGTAGTTCTTGCCGTCCCCGTTGCCGGCCTGAGCGGCCAGGGAGTCATCCCCGCCGGAGCAGGCCGCGAGCACGGGCGCCAGGCCGGCGGCCGTGAGGCCGGCGAGCACGCGACGGCGGGTGAGCGGGGACTGCGGGGTCATGGGCGGGCGCTCCAGGCGAGGCGGACGGGAGGGAGTCGGAGGGCCCCCGCGGGGGCCTGATCGAGTCTACTGTCCGCCCCTGATCCTGACTGAACCCTGGGCGTCAGCCGTCCCGGGGGCCTCAGGCACCGGGCAGGGAGGAGGCGTCCTTGAGGAGCTCGCGGTTGGGCTCGTGGTACTCGACGCGCGGGGTGGCCCGGCCCTCCTCGAACACGAGGGAGGTCACCGAGGTGAGGGAGCACTCGCGCTGACGCGGATCGTGCCACAGGGGCCGGCCCTCGACCGCGAGGCGGGTGACCCAGATGGGGAGCTGGTGGGAGACGAGGATGGCCTCCGCGCCGGGGCCGAGGGTGTCCACCGCCTCCCCCTTCACGCGGTCCACCACCTCGAGCATGCGCGCGGCCTGCTGGTGGTAGGGCTCGCCCCACGAGGGGCGCAGGGGATTGCGCAGCTTCGGCCAGAGGCGCGGGTCCCGCTTGAGGGAGTCGACCACCTGGGACATCCCCTCGAAGGCGTTCTCGGCCTCGATGATGTTCGGCTCGGTGAGCAGCGGCCGGGAGAAGGCGCCGGCGATCGGCGCGGCGGTCTGCTGAGCGCGCAGCAGCGGGGAGGCCGCCACCAGGGCCGGATGCCGCCGGATGCGGTTCGCGCGGTGCAGGAACCACTCGGCCACGCCGTCGGCCATCCGGTGCCCCAGCTCCGAGAGGCCGAACCCGTCCAGACGGCCGTAGAGGACGCGGTCGGGGTTGTGGACCTCGCCGTGACGGACGAGGTGGACGGTCGCGATCGTCTGCATGCCACCAGTCTGGCAGACCGGCCGGCCCGGTACGGTGGGGAGCAGCAGCCCGCCGGCGTCGCGAGCGCCGGGCGCACAGGGCTCCCACCGTCCCCGCCGCCGTCGCCCTCCCCGCGGCGGCGCTTCCCCAGGAGGCACCCATGACCGGCTCGACCAATCCCTACGGCCAGAACCCGTACGGCCAGGGCACTCCGTCCGGGCAGGAGCCCGCGGGCGCCGCGAACCCCTACGGGACCGCCCCCGGCGCGCACGAGCAGAACCCATACGGCCGCCCCGAGGACGGTGCGGCCCCGTGGGGCGCCCAGGCGCCCTCGCCCTCCCCGGCGGCCATGCCGGGCGTGGGCCACCCGCAGGGCGCCGTGCCCGGCGTCGGCATGCCCGCCCCCGCGCGCCCCGGCTCGATCACCGCGGCCTTCTGGCTGATCGTGTCCGCGGGGCTCGTCCAGCTCCTCAGCACCGCGCTCGGCCTGCTCGCCGCGAACACCCCGGAGGGCCGCGCCCTGCTCGAGCAGACCATGCGGGACGCGGTGGGGCAGGCGGGCCTGCCGGCGGACCAGGCGTCCGAGATGGAAGCCATGATGCTGGGCGCCGTGCCCGCCGTCCTCACGACGACGGCCGTGCTCGGCGTTCTCGGGTTCCTGCTCTACCTGCTGATCGCCGTCAAGATCCGCGGCGGATCCCGGGCCGCCCGCACCGTGGGCACCGTGCTCGCGGTGCTCTCCGTGCTCATGCTGCTCGCCAACCTGGCGATGGGCGCGTTCTCCGTGTTCGAGCTGCTCTGGGTGGGCCTGGGCGTGGCCGGCATCGTCATGGCCTACCGCAAGGACGCCACCGAGTTCATGCGCCTCAAGGCGTGGGAGCGCGCCGGACGCCGCTGACGCCGCCGGCGGCGGGGCTCTCAGGCCGCGTCGAGCAGGCGGCCCAGGCGCGCGGCGTCCACACGCCAGAAGTCGCGCTGGACGCCGTCCACGAACAGCACGGGCACCTCGTCCGCGAACCGCTCGAGCAGCTCGGGGTGGGCCGCGCCGTCCACGGGCTCCCACGTCTGGCCCCGCTCGGCGCACACCTGCGCGACGACGCCGGCCGCCTCCTCGCACAGGTGGCACCCCGGCTTCACGAGGAGCTGGACGCGGGCGGCGGAGGCGGGCAGGTCGGCGGTCATGCCGACCATGCTACGGACACGACGAGGCCGCCCGCTCCTGACGGAACGGGCGGCCTCGCTGGCGCTCTCGACGAGCGCGGGCGTCACTTCTTGTTGCGACGCTGGTGGCGGGTCTTGCGAAGCAGCTTGCGGTGCTTCTTCTTCGCCATGCGCTTGCGGCGCTTCTTGATGACAGATCCCATGGGGACTCCTTGCGTCGGGGTGAGGGTCGGCGGCTGGTGGGGACCGCGGGCATCCGGGCTCCCGGACACGCCGACCCGCATTCCACCGGGTGTGGAACGCATGAAAACGTTCTCGGTCACAATACCGGGCGGACGAGCCTCAGTCGAACCAGGGATCCAGCCCGTGCAGCGGGAAGACCTCCCGGCGGGTGGCCATGATCGACTGGTCCACAGGATCGGCGGGGTCGTAGCCCACCTCCCACGAGCGCCACCACACGTCCGCGTCCTCGCCCATCGTCGTGGGGATCCGCTCGTCCTCCGCGCCCTCGTGCAGGGACATGTCCCCCGTGAGGTCCTCCGACGTGAGCTCCCGGGCGTGGGCCAGCCACTCGGCGGGGATCGGCGCCCGCAGCGGCACCGGCGTCCCCAGCACCGCGGCGGTCAGGTGCGTCCACGCGCGCGGCACCACCTTGAGCGGGTTGTATCCGCCGCCGCCCGTGGCCAGCCACCGGCCGTGCGCGAAGCGCTCCGCCCAGTCCGCCATGTCGAAGGCGAGCTGGCGCTGGCCGTCCACCGTCAGGCGCAGGTCCGCGAGGGGATCGGCGTGGTGGGAGTCGCAGCCGTGCTGGCTCACGATCACGTCCGGGGCGAACGCCTGCAGCAGCGGCGGCACCACGGCGTGCACGGCGCGGAGGAAGCCGGCGTCGCCCGTGCGCGGCGGGACGGCCACGTTGGCCGCGGTCCCCTCCGCCGCAGGCCCGCCGGTCTCGTTGGCGAAGCCCGTGCCCGGGAAGAGGCTCATGCCGGTCTCGTGGACGGAGATCGTCAGGACGCGGGGGTCGTCGTAGAAGATCGCCTGCGTGCCGTCCCCGTGGTGCGCGTCCACGTCCACGTAGGCCACGCGCTCGGCGCCGAGGTCGAGGAGGCGCTGGATCGCCACGGCGCAGTCGTTGTAGATGCAGAACCCCGAGGCCTTGTCCCGCGCGGCGTGGTGCATCCCGCCCGCGAAGTTGACCGCGCGGCTCACGCGCCCGGACCAGATGGCCTCGGCGGCCACGAGCGAGCCTCCCGCGATGCGGGCCGCAGACTCGTGCAGGTCGGGGAACACGGGGCAGTCCTCCGTGCCCAGGCCGTGCGCGGCGTCGTCGGAGGAGGTCTGCGCCGAGGCCGCGCGCACCGCGGCGATGTACTCGCGCCCGTGCACGGCGGCGAGCTCGTCGTCCGTGGCCACCGGGGGCTGCAGGATGCTCACGTGCGGGGCGTCGAGGAGGCCGAGGGCGTCCACGAGGCGGTGGGTGAGGTCCAGCCGCAGGGGTGCCATCGGGTGCTCGGCGCTGAAGCGGTAGCGGAGCAGGCTCGGATCCCACACGACCGCGGCGGGCGTGGGGGCATCGGGCTCGAGGGTGGCACTCATCACGTTCCAGAGTAGATCCCTCGACCGCCCGAGGCCATGGGCGGACGCGCACATGACCGGCGCATGACGGGCGCGGGGCGATACTGGGACGGGCCCGCACGCGGTCCGACACCCGTCACGGCACGCAGGAGGTGCACCATGGGCACTCGCCCCCGGGCCACGGACCCACAGGGCGGACCGGGCCGTGGCGACTGGGCGCCGCGCCGCGCCTCCCGCGACGACGACCCGGCCCGCGTGGGCTTCGCGCGCTCCCGCCGGCGCCCCGCGCCACGGGTGACGCCCCGGCCCGGTGCCGGGTCCAGCCTGGAGCCCTCCGGCGGCCTGGCGACCGCGCTGCACCGCTCCCGGCGCCGCGTCACGGATGCGGTCGGCGGCTCCCCCGCCCGCGCGGCCCTGTCCGCGTTCGCACTCATGTCCCTGCTGTTCACCGCCCTCCTGATGCTCCCCGCGGCCGCCGAGGACGGTCAGGTGACGCCGCTGCACGACGCGATGTTCACGGCCGTCTCCGCGTTCTCGGTGACCGGTCTGACGGCCGTGAACACGGCGGAGCACTGGTCCGTGTTCGGGGACATCGTCATCCTGCTCGCCATCCAGGTCGGCGGCCTCGGCATCCTCTCCATGGCGTCCCTGCTGACGCTCGCCGTCTCCCGCCACCTGGGCGTCAAGTCCAAGCTGAACACGCAGGAGGCGGGCATGACCACGGGCAACGTGGGAGAGGTCGCCCGCCTGCTGCGGGTCGTCGTCCTCACCGTCCTGACGTGCGAGGCAGCCGTGGCCGTGTTCCTCGTGCCGCGCTTCGCGGCGCACTCCGGCTCGTGGCTGACCGGCCTCTGGGAGGGCGTGTTCTACTCCATCAGCGCGTTCAACAACGCGGGGTTCGCCATCCACCCCGGCGGCATCGCGGAGTTCGCGCACGACCCCGTGATCCTCACCGTGATCGCCGTGGGCGTGTTCGCCGGGGCACTGGGCTTCCCCGTGGTCATGGTGCTGATGGACAAGGGGTGGCGCTTCCGCGCGTGGAACCTGCACACCAAGCTCACGGTGGAGGTGACGCTGATCCTGCTGGTGCTGGGCGCCGTCCTGCTCTTCGTCTTCGAGTCCGGCAACCCGCTCACGCAGGGCGACCTGACGTTCTGGGAGCGGGTCGGCCACTCGCTCTTCGGCTCGATCATGACCCGCTCCGGCGGGTTCGCGATCGACAACCCGGACGTGCACCGCCCGGAGTCCCTGCTCCTCATGGACGCCCTCATGTTCGTGGGCGGCGGATCCGCCTCCACCGGCGGCGGCATCAAGGTGACGACGCTGGCGGTCATGTTCCTGGCCATCATGGCCGAGGCGCGCGGCGACCGCGAGGTCACCGCGCATGGCCGCACGATCGCCCCGGAGACCCTCCGCGTGGCCATCTCGGTGCTCGCCCTCGGCGCGACCCTCGTGCTCGTGGCCACCCTCATCCTGGTCTCGATCCTCGACGAGTCGCTGCAGCGGCCCCTCTTCGAGGTGATCTCCGCGTTCGGCACGTGCGGCCTCTCCGTGGGCATCTCCGAGGCCGCGCCGCCGGCCGGCAAGTACCTCCTGACGGCCATGATGTTCGCCGGCCGCGTTGGTACGATCACGTTCGCCGCGGCCCTGGCCCTGCGCTCGCGCCGCGTCCTCTACCGCTACCCCATCGAGAGGCCGATCCTTGGCTGAGCACCAGCGCTCCGATCCCAACGCCCCCGTGCTCGTGGTCGGCCTCGGCCGCTTCGGAGCAGCGACCGCGGAGGAGCTCGTCTCCCAGGGCCGCGAGGTGCTCGCGATCGAGCGGGACCCCGTGCTCGTCCAGCGCTTCGCCCCCACGCTCACCCACGTGGTGGAGGCCGACGCCACCGACGCCGAGGCCCTGCGCCAGCTCGGCGCGCAGGACTTCTCCACCGCCGTCGTGGGCGTGGGCACCTCGATCGAGGCGTCCGTGCTCATCACGGTCAACCTCGTGGACCTCGAGATCCCCCACGTGTGGGTCAAGGCGATCAGCGAGAAGCACGGCACCATCCTGCGGCGGATCGGCGCGAACCACATCATCTTCCCGGAGCACGACGCGGGCGTGCGCGCCGCGCACCTCGTGAACGGCCGCATGATGGACTTCATCGAGTTCGACGACGACTTCGCGATCGTGAAGATGTACCCGCCGTCCGAGTGCGTGGGCTTCACCCTCGGCGAGTCGAACGTGCGCGCCAAGTACGGCGTGACCGTGGTGGGCGTGAAGACCCCCGGCGAGGACTTCACCTACGCCCAGCCGGACACGCGCGTGGGGCCCCGCGACACGCTCATCGTCTCCGGGCACACCGAGCTGATCGACCGGTTCGCCGCCCGCCCCTGAGCCACGGGCCCGCCGGGTGCCCGCGCCGCATCCCGGCCCCCGGCCGCGTGGCGGTCCGTGCCGCTCGCCTCAGCCGGCGAACTCGCGACCCATCTCGCGGTCGCGCGCGGCCGCGGCGTGCATCGCGCGGGCCACGAGCTGCGGCAGACCGCCGTCCTGCAGCGCGGTCACGGCCCGCTCCGTGGTGCCGTTGGGGCTCATGACGGCGCGGCGCAGGTCCTCGGCGGTCTGCTCTCCCGACTCCACCGCGCGCTCGAGCATGAGGCCCGCGCCCTTCACGGTCGCGGCGGCCATCGCCTCCGCGTCCGCGCGGTCCAGGCCGAGCTCCACGGCATGCTGCGCGATCGCCTCGGCCAGCAGGAACACATAGGCCGGGGCCGAGCCGGCCGCGGCCACGACGGCGGGCAGCTGCCGCTCGTCCACGCGCACGACCAGGCCCGAGCCGGAGAACAGACCCTCCACGGCAGCGGCCTGCTCCTCCCCCACGCCCTCGGCGGGGGCCACGCCCACGACGCCCGAGCCCACCGTCAGCGGCGTGTTCGGCATGGTGCGCACGAGCGGCTGGCCCGGACGCAGCGCGCCCGCGATCGTCCCGGCCGTGACGCCGGCGGCCACCGAGACCACCACGGCGTCCGCGGGCAGGGCGTCCGCGATGCCGCGCGCGGCGGCCACGAGGTCCTTGGGCTTCATGCCGAGCAGCACGACGTCGGCCTCGCGCACGGCGTCCGCGTTGGCCTCGTCCGCACCGCCGGCGGCGCGCACGTCCACCCCCGCGAAGCGCTCGCGCGCGGCCGCGGCGGAGTCCTCCGAGCGGGTGGTGGCGGTGACGTCGGCGGCCTGCACGGCGCCCGAGTCGAGGGCGCCGGTCAGGATGGCGCCCGTCATGGTGCCCAGGCCCAGGATGGTCAGCTTCACGATCGTGCTCCTTCGTCGTCGGTGGTCTCGTCGTCGAGGGTGAGGTGCGTCCGGGCGAAGGCGAGCGAGGCGGCGAGCCGCTCCTCGCGCTGCCCGGCGTAGTCCATGCCGCGCGTGCCCACCTCCACGCACACCGTGCCGGCCAGGCCGGTGCGGGCGAGGTGGCGCAGGGACGCGGCGACGGGCTGGGTGCCCTCGCCGGGGATCAGGTGCTCGTCCTTGTGGCTGTCGGTGCCGTCGGTGAGGTGGACGTGGCGCACGCGGGGCCCGAGCGCCGTCAGCGCCGCGAGGGAGTCCTCGCGGGCGATGGCCGCGTGGGAGAAGTCCCAGCACACGTGCTCGTACGGCTCCGGGACCGGATCCCAGTGGGGCAGGTACATCTTGGTCTCGCGGCCGTAGGCGCGCCACGGGTACATGTTCTCCACCGCGATCACCACGCCGGACTCGGCCATGAGGTCGGCGATCCCCTCCGCGAAGCGCTCGGCGTACGTGCCCTGCCAGCGGAACGGGGGGTGGGCCACGACGGTGGCCGCCCCCACGGCCTGGGCCATCTCCACGGAGCGCCGGATCTTCGTCCACGCGGATCCCCACACCTGCTGGGTGAAGAGCAGGGTCGGCGCGTGGATCGAGTCGATCCGCATGCCGGTGCGCTCCGCGAGGGTGCGCAGCCGGTCGGCGTCCTGGCTCCATCCGTTGTGGGTGACCATGACCTCGACGCCGTCGTAGCCCAGGTCCTGCGCGGTGGCGAAGGCGTCCTGCGTCCCCAGGGGGAACACCGACGACGAGGACAGGGTCACCGGGATGTCCGCGCCGAAGCGCGGGGCGGGGGCGAGATGCCCGGTGGAGATCAGCGGCATCTCAGCGCACCCCGAGGCGCAGGCCGGGCAGCAGCGTGTCCGTGTTCAGGTCCACGCGCCCGACGCCGGGCACGCCGTCCCGCGTGAGGTGGCCCTCGAGCATGAGGGCGTCCAGGCGGTTGAGGATGAGGCCCTCACGCAGGGCCCAGGGGCAGATCTCCAGCTGCACCACGCCGAAGGTGCGCATCGCGGTGAGCGCCACGATCGCGCCGGCGAGCATCTGCTGGGCCCGGACCTCGGAGACCCCGGGCAGGTCCGCGCGCTCGGCCGAGGGCATCGCGGCGAGGCGGTTGACCCAGAGGTGCAGGTCGTCCGCGCGCAGGTGCCGCTTGACGAAGGGTCCCGCGGCGGACGGCGCCGCGCCGGTGAGGCGGGCCAGCGAGCGGAACGTCTTCGACGTGGCGGTGACGACGACCGGCGGGGTCACCGGGGGGAAGGAGGCGAAGGCCGCCTCCATGTGCGTCGACACGTACTTGCGCAGCTGCTTGACGTCCCTGGGGTGCGGCGGGTCGTCCGGGAGGCGGTCCCGCGTGAGGCGCCCCGCGCCGAGCGGCAGGGACACCGCGTGGGAGGGCAGCTCGTCCTGACCGTAGGCGATCTCGAACGAGCCGCCGCCGATGTCGAAGTTCAGGATGGAGCCGGCGTCCCAGCCCTGCCAGCGGCGCACCGCGAAGTAGGTCATCGCGGACTCCTGCTCGCCGGAGAGCTCCACGAGGTGCACGCCGGTCTGCTCCTCCACGCGGGCGAGCACGGCCTTCCCGTTGGCCGCCTCGCGGATGGCCGAGGTGCAGAAGGAGACCATGTCCTCCGCGCGGTTCTCCTCCGCGAAGGCCACCGCCTCCTGGATGAAGTCCACGAGCTCGCGCTGGCCCTCCTCGCTGATGGCGCCCTCGGCGTCGAGGAAGCGGATGAGCGGCAGCGAGCGCTTGTGGTCGGCGTACGCGGTGGGGCGGGCGCCTGGGTGGGCGTCCACGAGGAGCAGGTGGACGGTGTTCGAGCCGATGTCCAGCACGCCGAGGCGCATGCGTCAGGCCCTCTTCCGAGGGGTGGTCTTCGCGGCCGGCTTCTTCGCAGGGGCCTTCGTGGCGGCCGGCTTGCGGGCCGGTGCCTTCTTGGGAGCCGGGCCCTTGGCGCGCTTGTCCGCGAGCAGCTGGTAGGCCTCCTCGGCCGTCAGCTCCTCGGGCACGCGGCCGCGGGGCACGGTGATGTTGGTGACGCCGTCCGTGACGTACGGGCCGAAGCGGCCCTCCTTCACGGTGACCCTCTTGCCGGACACCGGGTCCTCGCCGAACTCCGCGAGCGGCGGCTTCGCGGTGCCGCGTCCGCGCTGCTTGGGCTGGGCGTAGACCTCCCGGGCCTGGTCCTCGGTGATGCTGAAGATCTGGTCCTCCGACTCGAGCGAGCGCGAGTCGGTCCCCTTCTTCAGGTAGGGGCCGAACCGGCCGTTCTGCGCGGTGATGACCTCACCTTCCGCGTCCGCCCCCACGATGCGCGGCAGGGACATCAGCTGCAGCGCCTGTTCGAGGGTCACGGTGTCCACGGCCATGCTCTTGAAGAGCGAGCCGGTGCGGGGCTTCTGCGCCGCGGGCTTCTTCTTGGGCTTCGGCTTGCCGTTCTTGTAGTACTCGGTGGGCTGCGCGTCCAGCCACGCCTGCAGCTGCTCCTCGGTCATCTCGGGGATGACCTCGGTGACGTAGGGGCCGTAGCGCCCGTCCTTGGCGACGACGGCGTGGCCCGTCTCCGGGTCCGTGCCCAGCGCGCGCTCGGAGGGCTTGGCGGTGGCGAACAGCTCCTCCGCCTTGGCGGGGGTGAGCTCGTCCGGGGCCAAGTCCTCGGGGACGTTGGCGCGCGGCGGCGTCGAGCCCTCTTCGGCGCCGGCGGGCAGCGGCTTCTCGAGGTACGGGCCGTACTGGCCCACGCGCAGGGTAATGTCCTCGGTGATCGGCAGGGAGTTCACCGCGCGGGCGTCGATGTCTCCCAGGTTCTCCACCACCTGCTGGAGGCCGTCCATGCCCTTCTCGGCACCCGAGGCCGGGGCGCCGAAGTAGAAGGTCTGCAGCCAGGCCTCGCGGGCCAGCTCGCCCGCGGCGATGCGGTCGAGGTCGTCCTCCATGCGGGCCGTGAAGTCGTAGTCCACGTACCTGCTGAAGTAGTCCTCGAGCAGGCCGATCACGGCGAACGCGGTCCACGACGGGACCAGGGCGTTGCCGCGCTTGGTGACGTAGCCGCGGTCCATGATCGTGGAGATCGTGGGGGCGTACGTGGAGGGGCGGCCGATCTCCCGGCGCTCCAGCTCGGCCACGATGGAGGCCTCGGTGTAGCGGGCCGGCGGGGAGGTCTCGTGACCGGTGGCCTCGATCGGCTCGCCGGTCAGCCGCTCCCCCTCGGCCACCTGCGGCAGGCGGCGGTCTCTGGCCTCGGCCCTCTCCTCCTCGCTCTCCGCGTCCTTGCCCTCCTCGTAGGCGTCGAGGAAGCCCTTGAACGTGATCACGGTGCCGGAGGCGGCGAACTGGGCGGTGCGGCCGTCCTTCGCCTGCGCGGAGAATCGCAGCGTGGCGGTGTAGCCCTTCGCGTCCGCCATCTGGGAGGCCACGGTGCGCTTCCAGATCAGCTCGTAGAGGCGGAACTCGTCCGGGCGCAGCTCGTTCCTCACCTGGGCGGGGGTGCGGAAGGAGTCGCCCGCGGGGCGGATGGCATCGTGCGCCTCCTGCGCGTTCTCGGAGCGCTTGGCGTACGTGCGCGGCTGCGCCGGCACGGCGTCGGACCCGTAGAGCTCGGCGGCCTGCGTGCGGGCGGCCCCGATGGCCTCCTGGGACAGGTTCACCGAGTCGGTGCGCATGTAGGTGATGTAGCCGTTCTCGTACAGGCGCTGGGCCACCTGCATGGAGACGCGGGAGCTCATCCGCAGCTTGCGCGAGGCCTCCTGCTGCATGGTCGACGTGGTGAACGGCGCGGCCGGCCGGCGCGTGTACGGCTTGTCCTCCACGGCGTCCACCGTGAAGTCCGCGCCGCGCAGCCCCTCGGCAAGGGAGGTGGCGGCGGCCGCGTCCAGGTGCGCGACCTTCTTGCCCGGGGCGGACTTCAGGCGGCCGGCGTCGTCGAAGTCGCGGCCGGTGGCCACGCGCTCACCGTCCACGGTGGAGAGTCGGGCTGTGAAGGAGGCGCCGACGGCGTCGGCGGCCTGCGCGCCCTCGGCGACGGTGAACGTGCCCTCCACACCCCAGTACTGCGCGGCCACGAACGCCATGCGCTCACGCTCGCGCTCCACCACGAGGCGGGTGGCCACGGACTGCACGCGGCCGGCGGAGAGGCCGCGGGAGACCTTGCGCCACAGCACCGGGGAGAGCTCGTAGCCGAAGAGGCGGTCCAGGATGCGGCGCGTCTCCTGGGCGTCCACCAGGTGGGTGTCCAGGTCGCGGATGTTCTGCAGGCCGCGCTGCACGCCCTCCTTGGTGATCTCGCCGAAGGTCATGCGGTACACGGGGACCTTGGGCTTGAGGGTGTCCAGGAGGTGCCACGCGATGGCCTCGCCCTCGCGGTCCGCATCCGTGGCGAGGTAGAGGGCCTCGGCGTCCTTGAGCTCGCGCTTGAGCTCGGTGACCTTCTTCTTCTTGTCCGGGTGCACCACGTAGTAGGGGTCGAAGCCGTGCTCCGTGTCCACCGCGAACTTGCCGTAGGGACCCTTCTTCATGTCCGCCGGCAGGTCGGAGGGCTTGGGCAGGTCACGGATGTGGCCCACGGAGGAGTCCACCACCCAGCCCTCGCCCACCGCGTTCAGGTACTTCGCGATGGACTTGCTCTTGGCCGGGGACTCCACGATGACCAGCTTCTTGCCCTGGGGCACGGAGCCGGTCACGGAAGCGGGGGTGGTGGTCAACGGAGTCCTCCTGGACGGTGAGTGCTGCGGGCCCGCCGGCGGCGCCGGGGTGGCGCGGACATGGCGGACGGACGTCCCCACATCGTAGGGGGCGCGTGGCCCACCATAACGGTTGGGTCTCCGTGCGCCCGCAGAGGAGGCGGAGCGGAGCGGTCAGGCCCCCTCCACGAGGAACCCGTCCTCGTAGAGCTCCCGCAGCGCCGCGAGCAGGCCGGCCCGGCCGGCGTCGTCCAGCTCCAGCAGGGCGACGACGGCGCCGACCAGCTGCCCCACGCTCAGCTCGCCGTCCGAGGCGGAGAGGACGCCCGCCGTCGCGGTGTCCAGGCGCGCGGTGCGCCGGAAGCCGCCGCCCTGCCGGGCCAGGATCACCTCCGGGTGCTCGGCGCCGAAGCGCTGGTGGCGCTCCTCCGTGACGTCGTCCGCCACGCGCAGGTGGAGGGAGCGCAGGGCGGTCAGCGCCGGGTCGCCGACGACGTCGCCCGACACGCCGCCGGCGCGGTCCGGGACCACGGCGAGCCGGTCCCGGCGGGCGACGGCGGCCGCCCACGCGGCGCCGAGCGCCTCGTCGACCGGCTGGGTCAGCTCCTCGGCGACCGTCCAGCCCCGACCCTGCGAGCCGTCCGCGGCGGGGCGGCGCAGCCACACGTGGCCGAAGCCCACCCCGGAGACCCCACGGGCGACGAAGTCCTCCAGATAGCCGCGATACGCCGCCTCGTAGGCGTGCGGGTCCAGCTCCAGGGAGGAGTCCCGCAGCCAGGTCTCGGCGTAGCCGGCCGGGTCCTGGGAGTCGCGCTGGATGATCCAGGCCTGGACGCCGGGGGCGATCCACGAGCGGGGGCGCGCGTCCCAGGCGGCGGCGCCGTCGCCCTCGGCCGGGATCTCCCAGTTGGCGAGCAGCTGCGCGGTGCCGCCCTCGGTCAGGTGATCCGGCAGGGCGGCGATCAGCTCGGCCACGATCCGATCGCCCTCGCGGCCGCCGTCCCGGTAGGTGAGGACGGGGGCGTCCGGGTCGGTGCGCGGCGTGATGACGAACGGCGGGTTGGAGACCACGAGGTCGAAGCGCTCCCCCGCCACCGGGGCCAGCATGTCCCCGGCGAGCAGGCGCACGCGGTCCTCGATCCGCTCCCGGTCGAGGCCGAGCTCCTCCGCGTTCAGCAGGAGGTTGAACCGGGTGAACTCGAGGGCCCGCTCGGAGAGGTCCGTGGCGGTGACGTGCTCGGCGTGGGCGAGCAGGTGCAGGGTCTGGATGCCGCAGCCGGTGCCGACGTCCAGGGCGCGACCCACCGGACGGCGCTGCGTGGCACCGGCGAGGGTGAGCGAGGCCCGCCCGATGCCGAGCACGTGGTCCTCCGGCAGCGGACCGCGGCGCTGGAGCGCGGTCTGGTCCGCGGCCACCCACATCCGCCCGGGCTCGTCCACCTCGTACGGGGTGAGCTCCACGGTCCCGCGCACGAGCCCCTCGCCGGCCTCCACCACCAGGCCGGCCGCGAGAGCACCGGGCAGGCCCGTGCGCGGCAGGGCGGCGGCGAGGTCGGAGGCGGGGACGGGGTCGCCGAGCATCCACGCTCCCACGAGCGCGGCGAGCGGACGGTGCGCCGACCGCGGGAGGGCGGCGTCGTCGTCGTGGCCCGTGGCCTCGTCCTCCAGGCCCTCGACGTCCCGCGCTCGGGCGACCGCGAGGCGGGCCGCCTCGGGGCGCTCGCGCGCGAGGGAGTCCGCGGCGACGGGTCCGAGCAGCGCCTCGACCGACTCCGCGGTGTAGGGGAGGTCGGCGAGATCGGCCGTGAGCGCGGCGGCGGCCACGGGCGTCAGGCGGGGCGCGGGGTGGGAGCCGAGCGGGGTGGACGGCGTGGCGGCGTGCATCAGGCGGCGCTCCTCTCGGCGCAGACGTGGCACCGGTGGTCGGGGTGGGCCGCGGCGCAGGCGGCGCAGCGGACCTCGAGGGTGGTGCAGGCGGGGTCGGCGCAGTTGCGCAGGTCCGAGGTGGGCTCGCCGCACAGGTGGCACCGGCCGATGGTCTCGGCGTCGTCGGTGAAGCGGGTGGCCATGCGCCGGTCGAAGACGGCGAGCTCGCCGCGCCACAGGCCGGCGTCGCCGAAGGCCTCCCCATAGCGGACGATCCCGCCCTCGAGCTGGTAGACCTCGGCGAAGCCGCGGTCCTTGAGCAGGGCGGAGAGGACCTCGCAGCGCACCCCGCCGGTGCAGTAGGCGACGACGGGCGCGTCCTTGAGGTGGTCCAGGGCGCCGGAGTCGACGGCGGCCAGCAGGTCCCGCGTGGTCTCCGCCTGGGGCACCACGGCCCCCTCGAACCGGCCGATGGCGGCCTCGACGCTGTTGCGCCCGTCCAGGAACCGGACGGGGCTGTCCGTGGCGGCGCGCTCGGCGACGAGGTCCGCGAGCTGCTGCGGCGTGAGATGCTCCCCCGTGCCGACCACGCCTCGCTCGTCCACCCGGATCCGCTCGGGGGCGCCGAAGGCGACGAGCTCGGGGCGGACCTTCACGGAGAGGCGGGGGAAGTCCGCCGCGGAGCCCGCGGACCACGTGACGTCGAGAGCGCGGAACGCGGGGTGCTCGCGCGTGGCCCTGACGTAGGCCTTCACCGCCTCGACCGGCCCACCGACCGTGCCGTTGATGCCCTGCGGGGAGACGATGATCCGGCCGGTCAGGCCCAGGGAGGCCGCCAGGGTGCGCTGCCACAGCCGCACGGCCTCGGGATCGGCGAGCGGCGTGAAGCGGTAGTAGAGCGCGATGCGGGAGACGGGGGAAGGACTCACCGGTCCAGGGTAGGTCCCGGCGCGGCACCGCCTCTGTGGACTCGGATGTTGCAATGGGGTCACGGGTGTTCCCGTGACGGCGGTCACACCCTAGCCTCGTGTCATGACGCAGCATCTGGACACGGCACTGGTGGACACCTGGTTCGAGGCGTGGGCCCGTTCGCGCTGCTACCGGACCGACACGGAGGGCGGCCGGCGCGCGGCGCTGCGCACGCAGCGCCCCGCCCGCATGATCCCCGGCGGCTCCGGCCGGGCCTCGCTGGACGTCCCCGCCACGTGGGAGCACGTCCTCGTGACGCCGGGCCAGGAGGAGCTGGACGCGCTGGAGCCCATCCTCGACGACGCACCCGACTCCCTCGTCACCGTGTTCGGGGAGGCCGAGGGGGACCTCGCCGGCCTCGGCCTGGCCTGCCAGGTGGACGCCGAGCGGCTCATGGCCCTCGAGATGGACCCCGAACTGCTCGACGTCGAGCCGCCGCTGCTCCCGGAGGGGTACGAGGCCCGCGTGGACGAGCCCGTGGACGGCAGCCGCCGCCTGCGCGTGGTGGCCGTGGGGGCCTCCACGGCGCCCGAGGGCGAGGAGGAGCTCGCCGCGCTCGGCTGGGTCACGTTCCAGGACGCCACCGCCGTCTACGACCGCATCTGGACCGCGCCGAACCACCGGCGCCGCGGCATGGGCTCCCTCGTGATGCGCCACCTGACCAGCGAGGTGATGAGCGAGGGCGAGGTCCGCCGCGGCCTGCTCGTGGCCTCCCCGGACGGCCAGAAGCTCTACGCCCACCTCGGCTGGACCGATCTGGCTCCGGTGGCCATCTTCAGCCGCGACCGTGTCGAGGGCGCCGCGACCCCCGAGCACACGGGCACCATGGGTGGGTGACCCCGCCGCCCCCGCCCTCTGACGTCCCCTCGCCATGGGAGGACCCGGCCGCCGGGTGGGACGTGCCCGCGCCCCCGGCCGCTCCCGACCACGCGCGCGCGGCCCTCGCCACGGCGCTCGGGCGCCGCATGCTGCCGGAGCAGGTGCTGCACGTGCGCACGGTCCCGTCCCGCGCGGCGCGCCCCGTCGACTGGCCGGCGGGCACACCGGAGGGGCTGGTCGAGGCCTTCGCGGCCCGGGGCGTCGAGCGGCCCTGGGCCCACCAGGTGGAGGCCGCCCTCGCCCTGGCACAGGGCGCGCACACGGTGCTGGCGACGGGGACGGCGTCGGGCAAGTCCCTCGGCTACCAGCTGGCGGTGGGCACGGCCCTGGCCGCCGACCCGAACGCCACCGTGCTCTACCTGGCACCGACCAAGGCCCTCGCCGCCGACCAGCTGGCGTCGTGGCGCGCCCTCGAGCGCGACGGCGCCCGCTGGCTGCGCGCCGCCCCCTACGACGGGGACACCGCTCCCCAGGACCGGGTCTGGGCGCGGGAGCACGCGAACATCCTGCTGACCAACCCGGACATGCTGCACGTGGGGATCCTGCCGCACCACGAGCGGTGGGCCGTGTTCTTCCGGAACCTGACGCACGTGATCGTCGACGAGTCGCACACGTACCGCGGGGTGTTCGGCTCGCAGGTGGGCATCCTGCTGCGCCGCCTGCGCCGGGTGGCGGCGCACTGCCGGGGCGAACGCCCCGAGACCGTGTTCGTGGGCGCCTCCGCCACCTCGGCGGACCCGGCCGCGCACTTCACCACGCTGATCGGTGCGCCCGCGAGGGCGGTGACGGAGGACGGCTCCCCCCACGGCGCGGTGCACGTGGGCTTCTGGCAGCCCGAGCTGACCGACCGGCGGGGCGAGAACGGCGCTCCCGTGCGGCGCTCGGCCATGGCGACCGCCGCCGACCTCGTCACCGACCTCGCCCTCCAGCAGACCCGCACCCTCGCGTTCATCACATCCCGACGCGGCGCGGAGGCGATCGCGGGCACCGCGAAGCGTCAGCTCGAGGAGGTCGAGGCCGGACTCGGCACCCGGATCGCGGCGTACCGCTCCGGCTACCTGCCGGAGGAGCGGCGCGCGCTCGAAGAGGCCCTCCGCTCGGGGCGGCTGCTCGGCATGGCCTCGACCCCGGCGCTCGAGATGGGGATCGACGTGGCCGGGCTCGACGCCGTGGTGGTGGCCGGCTGGCCCGGGACCCGCGCGTCCTTCTTCCAGCAGATCGGCCGGGCCGGGCGCGGCGGTCAGGACGCGCTCGCGTTCTTCGTGGCCTCCGACGACCCGCTCGACACCTTCGTGGTGGACCACCCCGAGGCCGTGTTCGACCTGGGCGTGGAGGACACCGTGGTGGACCCGCAGAACCCGCACCTGCTCGGCCCCCAGCTGTGCGCCGCCGCCGCTGAGCTGCCGATCACCCCGGACGCGCTCGGCTGGTTCGGCACGCCGGCGCGCGTACGGGAGCTGCTCGACGCCCTCGTGGCGCAGGGCCTGCTGCGCCGGCGCCCCGCAGGCTGGTTCTGGACGCACGCCGAGCACGCGGCCGGACTGGTCTCCCTCCGCGACGACGGCGGCGGCCCCATGGACATCATCGACGTCGAGTCCGGGGCACTGCTGGGCACGATGGACTCCCCGCAGACCCACTACCAGGCGCACCCGGGCGCGGTGTACGTGCACCAGGACCGCACGTTCCTCGTGGAGGACCTCGACGAGGACGCCCACGCCGTGCTCGTCACGCGCGCGTGGCCGGACTTCACGACGCAGGCCCGGGACGTCACGGAGATCGAGATCGTGGCCGTGGAGCGTCGGCTCGACGCGCACGGCAGCTCCCTGCGCTGGTGCCTGGGCGACGTGCAGGTGCGCACGCAGGTGGTCTCCTTCCAGCGCAAGGCCCTGCTCTCCGGCGAGGTGCTCGGCGAGGAGCCGCTCGATCTGCCGGCCCGGGACCTGTTCACCTCCGCCGTGTGGTTCCAGGCCTCCTCCGAGGAGCTCGTGGCGGCGGGCCTGACGATGGACCGGCTGCCCGGCGCCCTGCACGCGGCCGAGCACGCCATGATCGGGATGATGCCCCTGGTGGCCTCGAATGACCGCTGGGACATCGGCGGCGTGTCCATGGTGCTGCACCCGGACACCGGCTCGCCCGCGGTGTTCGTGTACGACGGCCGCCCCGGCGGGGCGGGCTTCGCGGAGCGCGGCTTCGAGCAGGCGCGCCGCTGGGTCACGGCGACGGCGGCCGCGATTCACACGTGCGAGTGCCCGGAGGGCTGCCCCTCCTGCGTGCAGTCCCCCAAGTGCGGCAACCGCAACAGCCCCCTGGACAAGGCCGGGGCGCTGACGGTGCTGCGCTTCCTGATCGAGCGGTTCGATGCGCTCGCGGAGGTGGACGTGGGTGAGCCGGAGGCGGCCGAGGACTGACCGCCTCCTCACCGCACCGAGGGCGGGCCGGCCACGGCCACCGCGCGGGCGGGCGGCAGCGGCACCCGGGCCACCTCCACCTCGACGCGCACCGAGCCCTGCGGGGACGCCGAGCAGTCCAGCACCCGGGCGTGGTTCCGCTCGGCCGTCTCCGCGGCGAGGGCGCACGGCTCCTGCGCGGTGATCCCGCGGCGGGCGTCCGAGGCCGCGAGCGCGGCGAGGTCCGCCGCGCCGGCCGCCTGCGACGCGGTGACGGAGGCCGCGCCCAGGGCGGCCACCGCGATCACGAGCGACGCCCCGAGGGCCACGGTGCCGAGGGCCGTGACCCCGCCCGCGCCGCGTTCGTCGGCGAGGGCCTGCCGCGCCCTGGCCGGCGCACCGCCGCGGTGCGGGGTCACGACGCCTCCCCCGGGTTCGGATGCTGCAGCGGCGCCGCCGCACCGGCCTCGAGCGCGATCGGCTCGATCCACCCCAGCGGGCCCGGGCCGGGATGGCTCACGGTCACGGTCACCCAGCCGTCCCCCTCCTCGTGCGCCAGGCGGGCCTCCTCCCCCGCCATGCGCTCGACGGTCCGCCTGGCCTCGCCGACGTCGTCTCCGCGGGCGAGGAGGCGCGCCGCCGACGCCGCTGCGTCCCCGTTGCGCACCTGCTGGACGGAGGCGGCCCCGGCGAGGACCACGGCCACGAGGATGAGCACGACCGCCGGCAGCAGGGCCGCGTACTCGGCCGTGACGGCGCCGCGCTCGCCTGCCGACGCGGTGCGGGGGCGGGGCATGGCCGCCTCAGGACGAGGCGCGTCCGATTCACGACGGGGCACGGCCCCGGCCCGGCCACCGCGGGGGTGTCCGGGCCGGGGCGCGCCGTTGCGGGACTCAGTCACGCTTGAGGGCCTCGGCGATGATGTCCTTGAGCATCTCCTGCACCTCGGGGCTGGTGAGCAGGACGGCCAGGACGCCGGCGAAGCCGACGGCGGCGAGCGTGAGGATGCCGTACTCGGCGGTCTGGGCGCCGGTCTCGTCCTCGAGGCGCTCGCGGCCGACGAGATCGGTCAGGGCCAGGTGCAGGGCGGTGGAGAGCTGGGTCATGGGGTTCCTCCTGGAAGGGCGGCCCTCGGTGCGAGGGCGGTGGGACGGTCCGGTGCGGGCCGCTGATCCCAGACTGCGCGGGACGGCGTCCGCCGCGCTCGCCGCGCCCGCCGGCCGGGGACGGCCGCCCCGCGCCGGGCGGCCTGTGCAGGAGCGATCAGGCGCCCGCGCGTCACGGGCCCGCCGTGAGCAGGGCGATCACCATGGGGATCACGCCCCAGCACACGAACGCCGGCAGCAGGCACAGGCTCAGCGGCACCACGAGCCGCACGGCGAGCTCCTCCGCGGCCCGCTCGTCCGCGCGCCGCGACTGCTGGCGCACCGCGGCGGCCGTCTCCGTCAGCGCACGGGCTCCGGCCATGCCGCTGCGGTGCAGGGGACGCAGCCAGGCCGCCACCTCAGTCCACAGCGGATCCTGCGCCACGGGCTCCCACGCCTCCTCCCACGGGCGGCCCCAGCGCAGCAGGGCCGTCACGGCGCGCAGGGCGTGCGCGTCCGGCAGCGCACGGGCGAGGTCGTCGAGGGCCGCGGTGAGCGAGCGGCCCGCCGCGAGGAGAGGGGCCACGAGGTCCAGGACGACGGCGGGCTCGATCGACCCGGTCGGCCGGGTCGCCCGGGCGACGAGCAGACGCGTCCACGCCTGGCCGGCAAGCGTGAACAGCAGGCCCAGCACGCCGATGATCCACCCGAAGGGCGAGGTCAGCAGATCTGCCGGCGACGTGCCCAGCAGCCACGCCATCCCGAGGCCGCCCATGGGCAGCCACTGCAGCAGCCGGGCGGTCGCGCGGGGCCCCGCCGCGGCGCTGCGGCGGGCGCGGGCCGCGTCGACGGCGGCCTCCAGGGTGTCCGCCAGGCGCGCGGCGATCGCGGCGGGCGCGGCCCCCGCACGCCGCCCGGCCGTGAGGGCGGTGTCCACCAGCTCCCAGCCCGGGTCCGGCGGCGCCGCGCGCCCGGGCAGCCGCCGCCACGGACGTCGCCCCGCACGGTCGGCGCTGCCGCCCACGTCGGAGCAGGGGCCCTCAGCGTCCAGTCCGAGCCGCTCGCGCGCGGCCCGCCGGCGGACGCGGTGGTGGAGGCAGCAGCCCGGGCGGGGCCGCGCGCAGGCGGGCACGGTCCGGGCGACCTCCGCCCAGGCGCGGTCCGCCGGGAGTCCGGCCCGCAGCAGCGCGGACCAGCGGCGCAGGACGGCCACGAGCTCCTCGGTCTCCTTCTCCGGATCAGCCCGAGGCCGGCACAGCGGTCCGGGGATCCTCAGCACGTGTGCCGGCCCTCGAGGCGGGCGCGCAGCAGCTCGAGCCCCGGGCCCTCGACCGTGCGTCCCGCGGCGCCGCCGCCGTCGTCAGCGATGCCGTCCTCCCAGGTGAGCGCGGGGACCAGGGCGAGCGGCCCCGGGGCGTCCGCGGGGACGGCGAGCTCCACGGGGTGCCGGCCGTGCACGTCCCGGACCACGTGGAGCACGGCGTCCACCCCGGCCCGGGCCTGGGCGTCGACGGCGGCCGGGCTCCACCCGGCGAGGGAGGCCATCGCGGTGAGGCGGGCGGGCACGTCCGCCGCGGCGTTGGCGTGCAAGGTCCCCCAGGCACCCTGGTGGCCCGTGTTCAGCGCAGTGAGGACGTCGGTCACCTCGGCGCCGCGGCACTCCCCCACCACGAGCCGGTCCGGGCGCATGCGCAGCGCGTGGCGGATGAGCTCGGGGAGGGCCACCTCCCCCGCCCCCTCCTCGTTCGCGGCGCGGCACTGCAGCGCCACCACGTGCGGGTGCTCCGGCGCGGCCTCGAGGGTGTCCTCCACGGTGATGATGCGCTCGTGCGCGGACACCTCGGAGAGGGCCGCCGAGAGCAGCGTGGTCTTGCCCGTGCCGGTCGCGCCGCTGATGAGCACGGTGGCCCGGTGCAGCACCAGCCACTGCACCGCCTCGGCCCAGAGGCCGCCGTCGGGCCAGGACTCGGCGAGCTCCGCGAGCGAGCGGGCACGCCGTGCGGGCACGCGCAGGCTCAGCACCGTGCCGCCACCGCTGACGGGCGGCAGCACGGCGTGCACGCGGACCCCGCCCACCCGGGCGTCGGCCATCGGGACGGCCCCGTCGAGGCGCCGGCCCGCCTGCCCCAGCAGCCGGACCGCGAGCGCGTGGGACGCCTCCGGGTCCAGGCGCGCCGGGCGCCGGATCAGCCCGCCCGCCCCGTCGGTCCACACGGCACCGCCGCCGTCCACGAGGACGTCCGTGACGCCCTCGACGCCCACCCAGGGGGCGAGCGGGCCGAAGCCGGCGAGCTCCTCCTCGAGGGCGCGGGCCTGAGCCTCCCGCACGGCGGGGGCCGGCGGGGTCCACGGCCGATCCGGATCGGGGGCGCCGCGGCCGATCCGCCGCCACCACGGTGCGGGACGCATGGCATCCGCGCGCCGCTGCGCCTCGGCGTCCGCGAGCACCCGCTCGATCAGCGGACGCAGGTCCGCCTCGGTCGCGGGATCCCCCTCGGCGCACTGCTCGGCGATCCTGCGGCGCAGCGCGGCGGCGTCGTCCGGCCCCGGGGACGCCGCGGCCAGCGGGGCGGCGGCCGGCGGCGGGGAGGCCGCGGCCAGCGGGGCGGCGGCCGGCGGGGGATGCCCTGGCCGCGGTGGGTGAAGGCCGGACCGGACGGACGGGCGGGCACGGCGGGGACGGGGTGGGGCATCGGGCACCCAGGGACGCATGGCGGACCTCCAGCGGGACGGCGGGTCCGGCGCCGACGTCGACGGCCGCCGGCCTCCGCCCAGTCCAGCCGCCGCGCACGGGGCCCGGCGCGTCCGTGCCCGATTGCGGGGACACGCGAGCCCCGGGCGCCGCCTGTGCAGGAGCCGCCGGGCCTCAGAGGTCTCCGGCGGCACCGTGCCGCCACCGCCCGGCCCCCTTCAGCCGTGGGATCGCGTCAGCGCCCCTGCCCCGTCAGCCGCTGACCGGCTCCCACGTCTCGGCGTCGATCACGCGGCTCCGGTCCCAGGGCACGGACCAGTCGAGCAGGTCCAGCAGCCGGTCCAGCAGTGCCGCCGTGAACCCCCACACGAGCCGCTCCCCCACGAGGAAGCCGGGAGTCTCGCCGCGGTGGCCGCCGGGCCGCGCCACCCGGCACCGGTTCTGCGGGGCCACGAGGTCGGCCACGGGCAGGCGGAACACGGCGGCGGCCTCGGCCTCGTCCACCACGGCCACGCGACCCGGGCGGCACCACCACCC
Source organism: Micrococcus antarcticus (assembly GCF_044872765.1). Taxonomy (NCBI): domain Bacteria; kingdom Bacillati; phylum Actinomycetota; class Actinomycetes; order Micrococcales; family Micrococcaceae; genus Micrococcus; species Micrococcus antarcticus. The sequence goes on from NZ_CP085253.1 coordinate 1,241,785, forward strand.
GATCACGGGGTGCACCACGTGGCCGGACACGATCAGGGGCACCGGGGGCAGGACGCCCAGCACCTCGACGCCGTCCGGATCCAGCCCCGTCTCCTCACGGGCCTCGCGCAGGGCCGTGGCCACCACGTCCGCGTCCTCGGGGTCCACGCGTCCGCCGGGGAAAGCGATCTGCCCCGCGTGCTGGCGCAGGGTGGACGCGCGCTGCGTGAGCAGGACGTCCACGGCGGGGTGGACGCGGCCGGCGTCGTGGACCGCCGGGACGTCGTCGAGTGCGCCGACGAGGATGAGCACGGCCGAGGGGCGCGCCTGCACCGGGCGGGGCCAGTCCAGGCCCCACGCGGAGGCGGCGCCGTCCGGGACCGCGGTGAGCGCGGCGGCGTCGTGGCGGCCGGGGACCTCGGCCACGCCCCACCGGGCCGTGAGGGCGGTCAGCTGGTCGCGTGCCCCCGCGATCGAGCCGGGGAGGGCGGGGGCGGACGCAGGGTGCGCGGCGGGCTCGGTCATGTCCCCCACGCTACCCACGGCCCGGTGCGTGAGACGCCGGCCGCGGGCGGGGCTCGGTAGCCTCGGAGCCATGAGCGCCTCGCACCCCGCACCCACGACGGCGGCCCCGACCGCCGTCGACGTCGCTGTGATCGGCGGCGGCCAGGCCGGCCTCGCCGCCGGATTCCACCTCCAGCGGCTCGCGCGGGACGTCGAGCGCGGCCGCGCTGCGGGGCCCGCGCCCTCGTTCGTGATCCTGGACGCGGCAGGGGAGCCCGGCGGCGCGTGGCGCCACTTCTGGGACTCGCTCGAGCTCTTCTCCCCCGCGGAGCACTCCTCCCTGCCCGGCCACCGCATGCCGGCCCTGCCGGACGCCTCGGCCACGGAGTCCGGCAACCCCGACGCGCTCCACGTCGTCGACTACCTCGCCGACTACGAGCAGCGCTACTCCCTGCCCGTCCGCCGCACCGCGCGCGTCAGCACCGTCACCCGGGGCGCCTCGGCGGCGGAGGAGCCGCCGTTCACCCTCCTCCTCGAGGACGGCTCCCGCCTCACCGCCGGGGCCGTGGTCTCCGCGACCGGCACGTTCACCCGCCCGTACCTGCCCGCGGTCCCCGGGGCCGCGGAGTTCGCGGGACGCCGGCTGCACTCCGCGGCCTACCGCCGTCCGGAGGACTTCACCGACCAGCGGGTGCTCGTGGTGGGCGGGGGCAACTCCGGCCCCCAGGTGGCCGCGGACCTGCTCGACCACGCCGCGGAGGTCACGTGGGCGTGTCGGCGCCCGCCGCGCTTCATGCCGGACGACGTCGACGGCCGCGTGCTGTTCCAGGCCGCCTCGGCGCTGGTGCTGGGCCGGGACGGCCCGTCGGTCGGCGAGCTCGGGGACATCGTGGCCGTCCCGCCCGTGCGCCGGGCCCGCGACGAGCACGGGCTGCATGCGGTCCCCATGGTCTCCCGGCTCACCCGGCGCGGCGCGGCCTGGGACGACGACGCCGGCCTCGAGCACGGCTGGGCGGCGGACTCGGCGGCCGCCGCGGAGGTGCGGGGCACGGATCGCACGTTCGACGCGATGGTGTGGAGCACCGGCTTCCACGCGGAGCTGCGCCACCTGCGGCAGCTGGACCTGAGCACGACCGGCGCCGGCGTGCCCCGCACCCGGAGCGACCTGCCGACCGCGAGCACCGACGTCCCCGGCCTGTACCTGCTCGGCTACGGCGACTGGTGCGGGCCGGCCTCGGCCACGCTCGTGGGCGTCGGCGTGTGGGCGCGGAACACCGTGGAGGACGTCGCCGCCCGACTGGCCGAGGGCTGAGCCGCCGGCTCAGCTGAGCATCAGCCGCACGGCGAGCATCGCCATGACCGCGGCGATGAGCACGTCCAGGACGCGCCACGCGCTCGGCGAGGCGAGCGGGCGGGACAGGAGCCCCGCCCCGAACCCCAGCCCGGAGAACCACAGCAGGGAGGCGAGCACGGCGCCGGCGGCGAACACCCAGCGTCCGTCCGGGCCGTGCTGGTTGGCGAGGCTGCCGAGCAGCACCACGGTGTCCAGGTACACGTGCGGATTCAGCCACGTCAGGGCGAGCGTGGTCCCCAGCACCGAGCCGGCCGTCCGCGACGCCGGCCGTGCCTCCCACGATCAGCACGGCGTCCGATGCCGCGCACACCGCGACGACGGGGCCCACGTGCTCACGGCGCACGCCCTGGCGCAGGACGAAGGCGTTCTGGGCGCCGATCGCCACGATGAGGGCGAGTCCGGTGAGCAGGCCCGTCACGGCGAGGTTCCACATGAGCCTGACGCTAGGGCGGTCTCGAATCTGAGACAAACGCATCATCCTGCGATTGCCTAAGCTCTGCTTCATGAATCACGAGCAGCTGCGCGCCCTGCTGGCCATCGTCGACGAGGGCTCGTTCGAAGGGGCGGCCCACACGCTGGGCGTCAGCGCGTCCGCCGTGAGCCAGCGGATTCGCGCGCTCGAGCACACCGTCGGCCAGGTGGTGGTCCGGCGAGGCAGCCCCTGCGTGCCGACCGATGCCGGCACGGCCCTCGTGCGCATGGCCCGGCACGTGCAGGTCCTCGAGGAGGAGGCCTGGGCACGTCTCGGCCGGCAGGCGTCCGGTCGCAGCGTCACCGCGCTCGCCGTGCCCGCGGACGCCCTGGGCACGTGGTTCCAGCCCGTGGTGCGGGACGCCGCCGCCTGGCATGACACCGTGCTGGACCTGCACGTGGAGGACCAGGACCACAGTGCGCAGCTGCTGCGGCGGGGCGAGGTGCTGGCCGCCGTCACCACCGAGCCGGTCCCCGTGCCGGGCTGCGAGTCGGAGCCGCTCGGCCACATGCGGTACGTCCCCGTGGCCGCGCCCGCCCTGCTCGAGCGGCACCGGGGAGCCGGCGCCGTCGACCTCGCGGCCATGCCGATGATGCGGTTCAACGTGAAGGACGACCTCCAGGGCATCGTGCTGCGCTCCGCCGGAGTCGCCACGGCCCCGCCGACCCACACCGCCCCGTCCTTCGACGCCTTCCAGCGCTGCGTGGAGGCCGGCCTGGGCTGGGGCATGCTCGTGGACCATCAGGCTCGCGAGGGCCTGCGCGACGGCGGCCTCGTCCGCCTGCCGGGGGTCGACGACGTCCTCCTGCCCCTGCACTGGCAGGCCGCCACCCTGCCCTCACCGCGCCTGCTGCGACTGACCGCGGCCGTCCGTGCCGCCGCCCACCGGGGGCTGGAACCCCCGTGAGGCGCCGCATCCGAGGCACCGGCCCCGTCCGTCGGCGGGGCGAGCCCTTCTGCCGGCCCCGCCCCGATCAGGACCCGGTCAGGACCTGGTCCGGACCGCTCATGCCCCGAGGGAATGCCCCAGGGCCCGGAGCTCGCGGCGCGTCCGCCCCGCGCGCATGAGTGCGAGCAGCTCCTCCCGGCCGGGCTTGAGCTCGTAGGCCAGCAGGGAGCGCGCCCTCTCGGGGTCGGTCTCGCCCGCACCGTAGCTGGGGCACCACCGGGCGATCGGGCAGGCCCCGCACGCCGGCTTCCGCGCGTGGCACACGCGGCGGCCGTGGAAGATGAGGTGGTGGGAGAGCATGGTCCAGTCCCGCGGCGGGAACAGGGCGGCGACGGCGTGCTCCACCTTCACCGGGTCGGTCTCCTCCGTGAAGCCGAGCCGGCGCGCCAGGCGCCCGAAGTGCGTGTCCACGGTGATCCCGGGGCGGCCGAACGCGTTGCCCAGCACCACGAACGCCGTCTTGCGACCCACCCCCGGGAGGGTCACGAGATCCTCGAGGCGGCCGGGGACGTCCCCGTCGAAGCGCTCCACGAGCTCGACGGAGAGCCGCAGGAGCGCCGACGCCTTGTTCTTGTAGAAGCCCGTGGGGCGCACGAGCTCCTGCAGCTCCACCTCCGTGGCCGCGGCCATGGCCGCCGCGTCGGGGAAGCGCGCGAACAGCGCGGGGGTCACGGAGTTCACCCGCACGTCCGTCGTCTGGGCCGAGAGCACGGTGGCCACGAGCAGCTCGAAGGGGTTCTCGAAGTCCAGCTCGGCCACCGCGTACGGGTACGCCTCCGCGAGCGCGCGGTCGATCCGCCGCGCCCGGCGCGTCAGGGCCAGCGGGCTCTCCCCCGTCGGCGTCGTCGTCCCGTGCGCGCTCACGCCGACCGCCGCCCCGCCACGGCCGTGAAGGAGCCCTGCGGGGAGTCCGCCCACTCGGCGTCCGCGTCGCGCAGCAGGGCGTCGTGAGGCCGCGGCCCCCCTGCTCCGCCTCCTCGGCGTCGGGCAGCTCGTCCCACGGCTCCGCCGCCGGCCACCACCACGTCCCACTGCTCCCGAGTCATGGACCGATTCTCCCGTGCCGCGGTGGCGGGCGCGAACGCATCCGGCGGCCGCTCGCCGTGGGGAGCAACACGAACGGCGGTGATTTGCCGCCTCCGGCCCCGCGCGTCATGCTGATCCCGACAGACCTGTGCCACGCGTCACACCGGCGACCGGCCCTGCCGGCCACCCCCAGATCCCGGCGCGCCCCGCCCCGAAAGGACACCCCCGATGGATGAGCAGATCCCCACGTTCCCCCCACCACCGGAGTTCGCCGCCCAGGCCGTCGCCACGGCGGACCTGTACGCCGAGGCCTCCGAGGACCGGCTCGCCTACTGGGCCCGCCGAGCCCGCGAGGCCCTGCACTGGGAGGAGGACTTCACCGAGGTCCTGGACTTCTCCGACGCCCCGTTCGCGAAGTGGTTCGCCGACGGCACCACCAACGCCGCCTACAACGCACTGGACCGCCACGTGGAGGCCGGCCGCGGCGAGCGTGTGGCCATCCACTTCGAGGGCGAGCCGGGCGACACCCGCACCTACACGTACGCCGAGCTGGCCGCCGAGGTGCGGCGGGCCGCCAACGCGTTCGAGTCGCTGGGCGTCGCCAAGGGCGACCGCGTGGCCGTCTACCTGCCCATGATCCCCGAGGCCGTCATCACGATGCTCGCGTGCGCGCGCATCGGCGCCGTGCACTCCGTGGTGTTCGGCGGCTTCTCCGCCGACGCCCTGCGCTCCCGCGTGGACGACGCCGAGGCGAAGCTCGTCGTCACCGCGGACGGCTCCTTCCGCCGCGGCAAGCCCTCCATGCTCAAGCCCGCCGTGGACGAGGCGCTCTCAGCCCCCGGCCACACCGTGGAGAACGTCGTCGTCGTGCGCCGCAACGAGGCCGAGGTGCCCATGGCCGAGGGCCGCGACCACTGGTGGCATGACGTGGTCCCCACCGCCTCCGACGAGCACGAGCTCGTGTGGCACGACGCCGAGCACCCGCTCTTCATCCTCTACACCTCCGGCACCACCGGGAAGCCGAAGGGGATCCTCCACACCACGGGCGGCTACCTCGTCCAGGGCGCCGTGACGATGCACGACACCTTCGACCTCAAGCCGGAGACGGACGTCTACTGGTGCACCGCCGACGTCGGCTGGGTCACCGGCCACTCCTACGTCGCCTACGCGCCGCTCGTGAACGGCGCCACCCAGGTGATCTACGAGGGCACCCCGGACTCCCCGCACCAGGGCCGGTGGTGGGAGATCGTCGAGAAGTACGGCGTCACCATCCTCTACACCGCGCCGACCGCGGTGCGCACCTTCATGAAGTGGGGCCGCCAGATCCCGGACGGCCACGACCTCTCCTCCCTGCGCCTGCTGGGCACCGTGGGCGAGGCCATCAACCCCGAGGCGTGGCGCTGGTTCCACGAGGTCATCGGCGGCTCGCGCTGCCCGATCGTGGACACCTGGTGGCAGACCGAGACCGGCGCGCACATGCTCACCCCGCTGCCGGGCGTCACCACGCTCAAGCCCGGCTCGGCGCAGCAGCCCGTGCCCGGCGTCGTGCTGACCGTGGTGGACGAGGCGGGCGAGCCCCTCGAGGGCACCGCCGCGGGCTTCCTCGTGGCGCGCGAGCCGTGGCCCTCCATGCTGCGGGGCATCTGGGGCGATCCGGAACGCTTCAAGGAGACCTACTGGTCCCGGTTCCCCGGCATGTACTTCGCCGGCGACGGCGCCCGCTACGACGAGGACGGCGACATCTGGCTGCTCGGCCGCGTGGACGACGTCATGAACGTCTCCGGCCACCGCCTGTCCACCCAGGAGATCGAGTCCTCCCTCGTGGCGCACGAGCTCGTGGCGGAGTCCGCCGTGGTCGGCGCCGCGGACGAGACGACGGGTCAGTCCGTCGTCGCCTTCGTCCTCCTCACCGAGGAGGCCTCCGCCCGGGGCCTGGACCCTGCCGAGGTCGAGCAGGCGCTGCGCGCCCACGTGGGGCACGACATCGGCCCGATCGCCAAGCCGAAGCGCATCCTCGTGGTGCCGGAGCTGCCCAAGACCCGCTCGGGGAAGATCATGCGCCGCCTCCTCAAGGACGTCGCCGAGGGCCGCACCCCCGGCGACGCCACCACCCTGGCGGATCCGACCGTCATGGACCGCATCGTGGAGACCCTGGGCGACCGCGCCTGACCTGCTGAGCACAGACGAGCCCTGCGACGTGGCGCCCATCCGGAGCGGATGGGCACCACGTCGCAGGGCTCGTTCGTCGTGGCGCTCAGGTCTGGTGCGTGGTCAGGGTCGCGACGCCGCGGCGCCTCAGCCCCGGGCGGCGGCGGCCAGGCGGACCTGCTCCACGGCGTCGGCGGGCGTGAAGCCGAGGCGGCCGACGACCTCGTCCACGAAGCGGCGTGCTGCCTGTCGGGCCTCCTCCCTGCACCCCTCCGCGGACGCCGCGACGAACGTGCCCGCGCGACCGCGGGTCTCCACGGCCCCGCGAGCCTCGAGCTCCTTGTAGGCCTTGGCCGCGGTGCCCGGGGCGAGCCCGAGCTCCCCGGCCAGCGTGCGCACGGGCGGGAGGCGGTCGCCGCGGGCGAGGAGACCGCGGGCCACGGCGTCCACGACGGCGTCCACGAGCTGCGCCGAGGCGGGATCCGGGGCCGAGCGGTCGACCGACAGACACGGCAGGGACGGCGCGGCGACACGCGAGGGCGGGGAGGCCGCCGTGGCAGCCTCCCCGCCCTCGCGGTGCGCAGGGGTGCGCGGGGTCATCCGGCGTGCATCAGACGCGGTGAGCGGGGGCGTCGTCGTCCACCGGGGCTCCGAACGCCTCCTCGTCGGCTGCGTCCCAGGCCTCGTCCGGAAGGTGGCCGGAGGTCTCGTCCGGGTGCCGCACGAGGTGGATCATCGCGACGACCAGACCTCCCCAGACCAGGACGATCGCGAGGGTCATCATCATGATGGCTGCGATGCTCATGGCTCAGTGCTCCTTCCGGACGGCACGGGCCGCCGCGTCGACGGATGGGTCCGTCGTGTCCGTGCGGACCACGGGGATGGCGCCGGTGGGCGTGGTGCCGGCCGGGACCGCGTGGGTCGGGATGAGGTCGCCGTGGATCTCGTTCTCCACGGGCTCTTCATAGAGGTTCGACTTCTTGGACCACGGGATCAGGGACAGCAGCACCGCGAAGGCCACCGAGCCGAGGGCCAGGCCCCAGCCGTACTGGCCGAGGAAGTCGCCCGGGTAGTCGCCGTAGCCGTCCCGGATGGTCTCCATGATCCAGGAGAGCCAGATGTAGGAGAGCACCAGGGGCATGACCACGCCGATCAGCAGCGTGAAGATCCCGCCCACACGGAACGAGGAGACCGCGTTGAGGTGGGCCACGATCCGGCGCGCCGAGCCCAGGACGGCCGTCACCACGAGCACCGACATGAGGGCGGCGCCCACGATGCCGAAGTTGTTGGCGAAGGCGTCCATGGTGTCCAGCATGTAGAGGCCCGTGGTGGTGGAGAAGAGTGCGAGGGACACGACGGCCGAGAGGCCGACCACCACCAGCACGGTGGTCCAGCGGCCCCAGCCCAGCTTGTCCTTCACCGCCGAGACCACGACCTCGAGGATGGAGATGAGCGAGGTGAACCCCGCGATCACGAGGGAGCCGAAGAAGAGGATGCCCACGAGGGCGCCCATGGGGGCCTGGGAGATCAGCGTGGGGAACGCGACGAAGGCCAGGCCGATTCCGCTGGCCACCACCTCGTCCACCCGCACGCCGGAGGCCTGCGCCATGAAGCCCAGCGCCGAGAACACGCCGATGCCGGCGAGGATCTCGAAGCCCGAGTTGGACAGGCCGACCACGAGGCCGGAGCCCGTCAGGTTCGTGCGCTTCTTCAGGTAGGACGCGTAGGTGATCATGATGCCGAAGCCCACGGAGAGGGAGAAGAAGATCTGCCCGTAGGCCGCGATCCACACGCCCGGCTCGGCCAGGGCCGCCCAGTTCGGGGTGAAGAGGGCGTCGAGGCCCTGCGTGGCGCCCGGCAGGGTGAGGGCGATGACGACCAGCACGAGGAACATGACGATGAGCAGCGGGATGCCGATCATGGACGCCAGCGCGACGCCGCGGCGGATGCCGAAGCCCATCACGAGGATGAGGATGACCCACACCGCGAGCATCGGCCAGAACACGCCGGGCACGATGTCGAACGAGGGCTGCGGGGCGTCGGCCACCTGGAGGTAGGTCCCGTTGAAGAAGCCCTCGGGGTCGTCGCCCCACTCCTGGGTGAGGGAGAAGCCCGTGTAGCGGATGGACCACGCGATGATGGCCGCGTAGTAGATGCCGATGACCACACAGATGAGCACCTGCCACCAGCCGATGGCCTCGGCCCAGCGGTTCAGCCGGCGGAAGGCCAGGGGCGCCGAGCCCCGGAAGCGGTGGCCGATCGCGTAGTCGAAGAACAGCAGGGGGATGCCCGCGGTGAGGAGCGCGATGAGGTAGGGGACGACGAAGGCGCCGCCGCCGTTCTCGTACGCCACGTAGGGGAAGCGCCAGATGTTGCCGAGGCCGACCGCCGAGCCGATCGCCGCGAGGATGAAGGCCCAGCGGCCGGTGAACTCCTCACGGGACTGCCGCGGTGCGGCGTCCGTGGCGGAGACGGATGTGGACATGGGGGACCTCCGGGGAAGGACGGGGTGCAGATGTGATCGACCACACAATACGACATCGTCCGATGCGTGGGAACCCGCGTCCAGGATGCAGACGCGGCCGTGGTGCGGGTCAGCCCCCCACGACGCACTGCCCCGCGGAGACGGTGGAGCTCAGGCTGGGCGCGACCGCCACTGTCCGGGCGATCGCGTCCGCCGTGAGGGCGTAGCCGATCTGACCCGACCCCGGCGCGCGGGCGAACACGAGGCCGGCGAGCGTGCCGTCCTCCGCCACCACGGGCCCGCCGGAGTATCCGTGGCGGATGTCCGCCTCGAGGGTGTAGACGTCCACCGCGGAGACGGCGCCGCCGCCCACGGCCTCGAGCGGGACCTCGCCCACGGCCTGCACGCGGGCGGCGGTGGTGGCGAACGGGCCGCTGTCCGGGTAGCCCATGGCCGTGGCCGTGTCGCCCACGCCCAGCTCCGCACCCAGACGCGCCACGGGCAGCTGCGCCCCGTCGACGGCGAGCACCGCGAGGTCCCGGGCCGTGTCCAGGAGGACGACGCGTGCCGCGTACACCCCGCGGTCGCGGTCGAGCACGGTGGGCGCGGGGACGCCGGCCACCACGTGGGCGTTGGTGAGCACGCGGTCCGGGGCGATCGCCACTCCGGAGCCGCTCTGGACCTGCGCGCAGGCCGTGGCGGTGCCGGTCAGGCGGACCACGGAGCGGGACACGTCCGCGGCCGGCGCCGGCTGCGGTGCGGCGGCCGGTCCGGATGGACGGGCAGCCGCCGTCGTCGGGCTCGACGCCGCGGCGGCCGGTGCGGGCGCGGAGGAGGCCGGGTCTGCGGGCGCGTCCGGCTGGGAGCGCGACGGTGCGGCGTCCGGCTCGGGCGCGCCGGGCTGGGACGCGCCGGGCTCCCCCTGCGCGGGGGTGCTGGGGAGCGGTGCAGGCCCCGCTCCCGCCGAGTCGTCGGCAGACGTGGCCGACCCCGGCTCGCCCGGGGTGCCCGCGTCGCCGGGGGTGCCGGCCTCGCCGGGCCGGGCCGCGCCCGGGGTGTCCGCAGGGGCCGCGCCGCCGGACGGCTCACCACCGGGGGCCGCGGCCGAGGAGCCGGGAACGGCAGCGGCGTCGGGGCCGCCGGACCCCGTGGCGCCGGAGCCGAGCGCCGCGGTCACGGGCGGCAGGTCGGGCGCGTCGGCGTCTTCGGCGGGTGCGGGCAGCTCCACCTCGGGGAGGCCGTCGAGGCCGGCGACCGCGGCGCGGGCGCGGGCCGCCCACGAGAGGACAGCGTCGGGCATGGCGGCGTCCACCGTGGTGAGCACGCGGGACCGGGCGACCTCACGGGTGACCGCGGTGTTGCCCAGTGCACCGAGGGAGAAGGAGAGGAGGCCCATCACGAGCGCGGCCACGAGCACCGACGCCAGCGCGCCGAGGAGCCGGTCCACGCGGCGCAGCACGGGCGGACCGATGCGCAGGCGCAGCTGCGCGCCGATCGCCGCGCCGACGTACTGGCCCGAGGCGACGAGGGCCACCACCGTGACCAGGGTGAGCACCCACCGCCAGCCCGTGCCGGTGGCCCACTGGGAGACGACGGGCACGGCGAGGAAGGCGATGAGCGCGCCCGCGATGAACCCCGCCAGGTTGCCCAGCACGACGCCGAGGCCACGGCGATGGCCCTGCACGAAGAACATGACCAGGAGCACGAGCAGCACCGCGTCCAACCAGGTCAGGCCGAAGATCATCCCGTGTCCACTCCTCATCCTCTCCCCGCGCGGTGCGTCCGCGTCGGCAGGCGCCGTGGGGGACTCCAGGGTATCGGCAGCCTCGAGGGGCATGGGGCACAATGGACCGGACAGACTTCGGCGGCACGCCGTCGGGGTGAGACAGGCAGAGGAAGGACGCACATGGATCTCGAGGTTCTGCGGAAGGCCCCGCTGTTCACTCACCTGGACGACGAGGTGTTCGCCATCCTGACCTCCGAGCTGACCGAGGTGGAGCTCTCGCGCGGCTCGTCCGCGTTCCACGAGGGCGATCAGGGCGACCAGCTGTACGTGATCATGTCCGGCAAGGTGAAGCTCGGCCGGACGGCTCCGGACGGGCGCGAGAACCTCGTGGCCGTGCTCGGCCCCGGTGAGATCTTCGGCGAGATGGCCCTGTTCAACCCCGCGCCGCGCAGCGCCACCGCCACTGCGGTCTCGGCCGCCCGCCTCGCGGGCCTGCGCCACGAGAACCTGCGCCGCGCGATCGCGTCCTCCCCCGAGGTCTCCCTCCAGCTGCTCCAGGCCCTCGCCCAGCGCCTGTCCAAGACCAACGAGTCCCTCGCGGACCTGGTCTTCTCCGACGTTCCGGGCCGCGTCGCGAAGGCGCTCCTGGACCTGGCCGACCGCTTCGGCCGCCCCGCGGCGGACGGGCTCCTCGTGGCCCACGACCTCACGCAGGAGGAGCTGGCCCAGCTGGTGGGCGCCTCTCGCGAGACCGTGAACAAGGCGCTCGCCGAGTTCGTGCAGCGCGGCTGGATCCGCCTCGAGAACCGCGCCGTCGTGATCCTGGACCTGCAGCGCCTGCGCCAGCGTTCGCGCTGACCCGCACCGCACACACGAGGGGGCCCGCCGAAAGGCGGGCCCCCTCGTGTGTGCTCAGTGCCGCCCGGTCTCCTCGGCGTGCATCCACAGGCGGCCGCTGCCGTCGTCGGGCTCGGTGACCACGGTGCGCTGCGGGATGGCGCCCCGCCCCACCCCTTCCGTGAGGGAGAGCAGGAAGGCGGCGGCCGTGCGGTGGGCGGCCACACGCCGCAGCAGCGCCTGGGTCATGGGCGTGGAGACCTGGTCGAGGCGCACCGTGCCCGCCTCGCCGAGCCAGCCCTCCGGACCGGGCAGGGCCACGGGCCCCTCGAGGATCCGTCGCGCGGAGCACCAGCCCCGCTCGCTCGCGCCGGCGGCCGCCTCCGACGCGGTCTGCTGCGGCGGCAGGGCCGCGGCGAACACCACCGTGTCGAAGCGCCGGTGGCTGTGGAGGGCGCTCTGCCAGCGCTCGAGCGGGCGCAGCAGGTCGGCGCGCAGTCCCAGACCGCGGGAGTCCAGGAGCGAGGGCAGTCCCGCCTCCCCCTGCTCGAGGGAGGCCCGTGTCCCGCCCCAGGTGCGGCCACGGGGCTGGAGCACGATGTCCCCGTCCGAGCGCCCCGCCAACAGGACGCCGGTCTCCTCGAAGAGCTCGCGGACCGCGGCCACCACGTGCTGGCGGGCGCGACGCCGATCCGGGATGCCGAGGCACGCGGACCAGCGCGCGGGCTCGGGCCCGAACCACCGGCACGTCTCCGCGTCCGAGGTGGAGAGCGAGCCCCCGGGAAGGCCCACCCGCCCGAGGGGAGTGTTCCCCGTCCGGTGGCGCAGCAGCACCTCGGGCCCGTCCGTCCCCTCGCGCACCATCACGACGGCGGACGCCGGACGGGCGGGGCGCACCTGCCGGAATCGCTGGGCGAGCCACTGGCGGGTGAGGTCCACGTCCTGGTCCGGGACGGGGACCCGCCGCGCGGCGGCGTCAGCGGACGCGGACAGTGATCTCGACCTCCACGGGCGCGTCCAGGGGCAGCACGGCCACGCCGACGGCGGAGCGGGCATGGCGGCCCGCGTCGCCGAAGATCTCGGCGAGCACGTCCGAGGCGCCGTTGATCACGCCGGGCTGACCGGTGAAGTCGGGGGCGGAGGCCACGAAGCCGACCACCTTGACCACCTGGACGACGCGCTCGAGGTCGCCGACCACCTCATGCACGGCCGCCACGGCATTCACCGCGGCGACGCGGGCCAGCTCGGCGGCTCGCTGCGGGTCCACCTCCGCGCCGACCTTGCCGGTGGCCGGCAGGGCGCCGTCCACGAAGGGCAGCTGGCCGGAGGTGAGGACGAGGTCCCCGTCCCGCACGGCGGGGACGTAGGAGCCCACGGGGGCGGCGACGGCGGGCCGGGCGAGGCCCAGCGCGGCGAGCCGGTCCGCCGCGGTCCCGGAGCCCCAGGAGGGGCGGTCGGGCTCGGTCATCGGGCTCACGCGGCCTTGGGGCGCTTGAGATAGGCCACGGGGTTGGCGCCCTCGGGGCCGGGGATCACGGCCACGAGCTCCCAGCCGTCCTCACCCCACTGGTCGAGGATCTGCTTGGTCGCGTGGATGAGGAGGGGGATGGTGGAGTACTCCCACCGCGTGTGCTGGGTCATGGGACCAGCGTAGCGAGCACGCGTCCCGCCCGCAGGGCGGCCCAGCCACGCGGGATACACTTCCCGCCATGGCGTCCCGCAAGTCCCCCCTCCCCGCTCGCTCCAGCGTCCTCGGACGGATGCTGGCGTACCTGGGGCTCTCCGCTCTGGCGGGGCTGCTCGTGGCGGGGCTGATGCTGCCGGCCGTGAGCCTCGCGGGCGCGGGCGTGGGCGTGGGGCAGGACATGCTGGACCGGATGCCGGACGAGCTGCCCACGGAGCCCGTCTCGGTCCCCTCCACGATCGTCTCGGAGGACGGCCAGGTGCTGGCCACATTTTATGCGGAGAACCGCACGCCGGTCACCCTGGACCAGGTCTCGGACCACATGGAGCACGCGATCGTGGCCATCGAGGACGCCCGCTTCTTCCAGCACGAGGGCGTGGACGCCCGCGGCCTGGTCCGCGCGGCCGTGCACAACGCCACCTCGGACTCCACCCAGGGAGCCTCCACGCTGACCCAGCAGTACGTCAACCAGCTGCTGATCAACTCACAGCAGATCCGCGGCGACTCCCGCCTGACCATCTCCGGCAACAAGAACGTGTCGGACAAGGTCAAGGAGATCAAGCTCGCGGTGGCCGCGGAGAAGCAGATGTCCAAGGAGCAGATCCTCGAGGGCTACCTCAACATCACGCTCTTCCAGGGCCGCGCCTACGGCGTGGAGGCCGCGTCCCAGTACGTCTTCGGCAAGCCCGCCGCCGAGCTGGAGAGCTGGGAGGCCGCCACCCTGGCCGGCATGGTCCAGTCCCCCACCGGCTACAACCCTTCCCGCAACCCCGAGGGCACCACGAACCGCCGGGACACCGTGCTGCGCGCCATGCGCAACAACGGCTACCTGAGCGAGGAGGAGCTGCAGCACGCCCTCGCCCAGCCCCTCGAGGTCGTGATGAAGGGCGTGCCGTCCGGCTGCCTCAACGCCGAGTTCGGCGCCTACTTCTGCGACTACGTGGAGCGCCAGGTCCTGGCCGATCCCACCTTCGGACCCGACGTGCTCTCCCGCCGCGCCCTCCTGGACCGCGGCGGCCTGACCATCCGCACCACCCTGAACACCGAGCTGCAGAAGTCCGCCGAGGACATCACGCGCCGCGCCATCCCGAACGACGAGGCCTACGGCGCCGGCCAGGCCCTCGTGTCCCTCGAGCCGGGCACGGGCAACATCCGCACGATGGCCCAGAACACCGAGTACGCCATCAAGGACGAGCTGGGCCGGACCACGCTGAACCTCAACGCGGAGCGCGAGTGGGGCGGCGGCGCCGGCTTCCAGGCCGGCTCCACCCTGAAGCCCTTCGTGGCGCTCGCGTGGCTGCGCAACGGCAACCACCTGGTGGACACCGTGGACGCCTCGCGGAACCTCTACCCCGCGGGGACCCGCTTCCAGGCCTCGTGCCGGCCCGGCGGGTACGTCAGCATCGGCACCGACTGGAACATCAACAACGTGGTGGACGGCCTCGTGAAGCGGGACCGCATCGACGAGGGCATCTTCTGGTCCGTCAACACGCCGACCGTGGCCACGGCCTACCAGATGGACCTCTGCGACATCACGAACCTCACGACCCAGCTGGGCATCCGCCGGGCGATCGACGGCTCCCCGTTGCAGCCGGACGAGCCCACCTTCCTGCTGGGCTCGGACTCCGTGGCACCGCTCTCCCTCGCCGGGGCCTACGCGGCCCTCGCCGCGAACGGCCTGTACTGCGAGCCGCGCGCGATCCTCGAGGTCACGGACACCACCGGCAACCAGTACGACGTGGGCGAGCCGACCTGCACCCAGGTCGTCGCCCCCGAGCACGTGGCCGAGCTGACCCCCGTTCTGCGCCACCACGCCGGCTACAACCTGGCCCCGGACGGCGCGGGCTACGAGTTCGCCGGCAAGTCCGGCACCAACAACAACAACTCCTCCACGTGGTTCGTGGGCTACACCACCGAGCTGGCGACGGCCGTGTGGTCCGGCCGGTACACCAACCTGAAGTCGATGATCGGCGAGACCGTCCGCGGCCAGAAGCGCGACGTCTTCTATGGCACCACCTTCAACGGCCCGTCCTGGCTCGAGTTCAACCAGCGCGCGAAGGAGATCTACCCCCCGGGAGAGCTCCCCGAGTACTCCGGACCGCAGTCCGAGGACCCCGGCGAGGAAGGTCCGCACCCGGACGGCATGGACTTCTTCGTGGAGGACATCCAGCGTGGCGGCGCGGACCCCGAGAACGTCCCGGAATGAGCACCGTGGACCTCACCCGGGGCCATGGACGGCGGCTCGTGCGCACCGGCGCGCGGGTCGCCGTCGGCGCGGGCACGACGGCGGCCCTCGGCCTGGCCTGGGGCCTCGCCGAGGCCGAGGCCCGGGTGGTGCGGACGCATACGCTCGCGGTCCTGCCCGCGGGGGCGCGGCCGATGCGCGTGCTGCACCTTTCCGACATCCACCTGCTCCCCCGGCACCGCGCGAAGCTCGCGTGGCTGCGCGGGCTCGTGGACCTGGAGCCGGACCTCGTGGTGAACACGGGGGACACCATCTCCGCGGCGGCCTCCGTGCCGCTCGTCCTCGACGCGCTGGGCCCGCTGCTGGACATGCCCGGCGTGTTCGTCCCCGGGTCCAACGACTACTACGCGCCCAAGCCGGCCAATCCGCTGCGCTACCTCCGGGGGCCCTCCCGGATGGAGGCCGGGCGGGCCGAGCTGCCGCACGGCGAGCTGTTCGGCGCCTTCCGTGCCGCCGGGTGGGCGGACCTGACCAACCGGGGGGCCGTGCTCGAGCTGGGCTCCGAGGGTGGCGTGCCGACGCGCATCGCGGCCGCCGGCACGGACGACCCGCACCTCGGCCTCGACGCGTGGCCGGGCTTCCCGGAGGAGGCCGCGGCGCCGCCCGGTGCGGCGGCCCGTCCCGACGATGGCGTCCTCCGCCTCGGCGTCACCCACGCTCCGTACCGGCGGGTGCTGGATGCCATGACGGCGGACGGTGCCGACCTGCTGCTGGCCGGCCACACGCACGGCGGGCAGGTGTGCCTCCCGTGCTTCGGGGCGATCGTGACCAACTGCGACCTGCCCCGCTCCCAGGCATCGGGCGTGTCCACGTGGACCGCGGCGGGGCGCACCGTGCCCCTCGAGGTGTCCGCCGGGCTCGGCTCGGCGCCGTCGGCACCCGTGCGGTTCGCGTGCCGGCCCGAGGCGGTCGTGCTGGACCTCGTGCCCCGGGTCTGAGCGGGACCCTCCGAACCGCACCTGCCTGGGGCGATCCCGCCCTGTGAGGTCCGCCGCCGCCGGTAGAGTGCGCGTGTGACCCGCACCTCCTCCGAGCCCCTCCCCCTGCGCGACGCCCTGCACGGGGTCGCCCCGTACCTGGAGGGCGTGCGCGGCCGCTGGGTGGGCGGGCTCCTCGCCGCCCTCGCCGCGGGGCTCGTGGCGCTGGCCATCCCCCAGGTGATCCGCGTGCTCGTGAACACCGTGTTCGCGCACTCGGCCCCCGGCGTCCCGGGTCCGGCGGACCCCGCTGCCGGGGTGTGGTGGGCGGCGCTCGCCCTGGGCGCCCTGGGCCTGGCCGAGGCGTTCTTCATCTGGCTGCGCCGCTTCTTCATCCTGCCGCCCGCCGCGGACGTGGAGAACCGGGCGCGGATCAGCATCTACCGGCGGCTGCAGCGCCTGCCCGCGAGCTTCCACGACGCGTGGCCCTCCGGCCAGCTGCTCTCGCGCGCCCAGGCGGACCTCTCCCTGCTGCGCCGCTGGATCGCGTTCGGGTCCGTGATGCTCGTGGTGGAGAGCGTGACCATCGTGGTGGGCCTCGTGCTGCTCTTCACCATGTCCTGGCAGCTGGCCCTGCTCTACCTCGTGGCCGCCGTGCCGATCATGATCCGCTCGTTCCGCTTCCGCAACGACTTCCGCGCCGCCTCCCGCCTCTCCCAGGACCAGGCGGGCGACCTCGCCACCACGGTGGAGGAGTCCGTGCACGGCATCCGCGTGCTCAAGGCGTTCGGCCGCGGACCCGACGCGCTCGAGGGCTTCCGCGGGGAGGCGGAGACCCTGCAGGGCACCGAGGTGCACAAGGCCGCGGTGCTCGCCCAGTTCACGGGCCTCGTGGTCGCGCTCCCCGAGGTGGTGCTCGGCGTCGCGCTGGCCCTGGGCGTCTACCTCGTGGCCGTCGGCGACCTCACGGTCGGCGCCCTGGCCGCGTACTTCGCCACCACGGCCGTGCTCTCCCGGCCCGTCGAGGGCATCGGCCAGCTCATGGGCATGACCCTGGCCGCCAAGACGGGCATCGACCGGCACCTCGAGGTCATGCGCACCCCCGTCGTCATCGCCTCGCCGACCGGCACCGACGCCGCCGAGGAGCAGGCCACCTCGCGCGCCGTCGCCTCCTCGGAGGCCACCTCGGCCGTGGTGCTGGACGGGCTGCCGCCGTCGTCGGGCCGCCTCGCGTTCCGGCACGCGCGCTTCGCCTACCCGGACACGCCCGCGGACGCCGCGCCCCTGCTGGCCGACGTCGACCTCGAGCTCGTGCCCGGGGAGACGATGGCGCTCGTGGGCGTGACCGGCTCCGGCAAGTCCACCCTCGTGCAGCTCGTGCCGCGCCTGCAGGACGTCACGGGTGGCGCCGTCGAGGTGGACGGGCTCGACGTGCGGGAGTATCCCCTCGAGGAGCTGCGGCGCCGCGTGTCCATCGCGTTCGAGGACGCCACCCTCTTCTCCGACACGATCCGGGCGAACGTGCTGCTCGGCGCGCCCGCGGAGGCGATCGCCGACGGCCTGGACTCCCCCGCCGCCGAGGAGCTGCTGGAGACCGCGCTGGACACCGCGCAGGCCGGGTTCGCCAAGGGCCTGCCCGAGGGCGTGGACTCAGAGATCGGCGAGGAGGGGCTCAGCCTCTCGGGCGGCCAGCGCCAGCGCATCGCGCTGGCCCGCGCGATCGCAGCGCGGCCGGCCATCCTCGTGCTCGACGACCCGCTCTCCGCGCTCGACGTGCGCACCGAGGAGGCGGTCACCGCCCGGCTGCGGCAGGTGCTCGCCGGGACCACGACCCTGATCGTGGCGCACCGGCCCTCCACGGTCGCCCTCGCCGACCGCGTGGCGGTGCTGGAGGGCGGGGTTATCGTCGACGTCGGCACGCACGCCGAGCTGCTCGCCCGCTCCGCCGCGTACCGCGACATCATCACCACGGGCGCGCAGGCCGACCGCACCCTCGAGCGGTTCGCCGACGCCGGCGACGCCGCGTCCCATGCCGATGCCGCCGGTTCCCACGCCGCCCCGACCACGGAGGACGCCCGATGAACCCGCAGGATCCCCGAGCGCAGGCGCCCGGCACGGCACCGGATCGCCCGGCCGACCGCGGCGTGACGGGCCCCGACACCTCGACGCTCACCGTGGTGGACCCGGCGCAGGCGGCCTCCCTGCGCGTCGTCGGGGTGGGCGGGGAGGAGTCCCTCGAGTACACGCCCGAGGAGCGTCGGCACGTCCGCCGCCGCTCGTGGGCGCTGCTGCGCCAGCTCGCGGCGCCCGTGCGGGGCACGCTCCTGCTCACCGCCCTGCTCGTGCTCGTCTCCAACGCGGCGCGGGCGGCCGTGCCGCTGATCATCGCGTGGGCCATCGACCGGGGCCTGCCCCAGGTGGTCGAGGCCGTGCGCACGGGCGCGGACCCGTGGCCCGTCGTCGTCCTGGTGGGCGGGGTGTACGCCCTGACGGGCCTGACCGCGGGCGTCCTGCTGGGCGTCTACCAGTGGCTCACGGCCAAGGCGAGCCAACGCATGCTGCTGGCGCTGCGCGTGCGGGTGTTCCAGCACACGCAGCGTCTCTCGCTCGGCTTCCACGAGACCTACACCTCCGGCCGTGTGATCTCGCGGCAGACCTCGGACCTCGAGGCGCTCCGGGAGCTGCTGGACCAGGGCGTGTCCTCGCTCGTCTCGGGCGTGCTGTTCATGGTGTTCACGTCCGCGTCGATCGTGCTGCTGGACGCGCCGTCGTTCCTGGTCCTGCTGATCGCGTTCGTGCCCGTGGCGATCGCGGTGCGCTGGTACCAGGTGCGCTCCGAGGAGGCCTATCGCCGCTCCCGCGTGTCCTCCGCGCGGTCCATCGTGCACTTCGTGGAGACCATGACGGGCATCCGGGCTGTGCAGGCGTTCCGCCGCGAGCGGGCCAACGACGCGAAGTACACCCGACTGGCCACCGCCTACCGGGACGACATGGTGGAGACGCTGAACCTCTTCGGCGTGCTGCAGCCCGTGCTCGTGGTGACCGGCAACCTCACGGTGGTGGCGCTGCTGGTGTTCGGCGGCCTCCGCGTGCTGGCCGGCGACCTCGAGGTGGGCGTGCTCGTGGCGCTGCTGCTCGCCGGGCGCCGCGTGTTCCAGCCCATGGAGATGGTGGCCATGTTCTACTCCTCGTTCCAGTCCGCGGGCGCCGCGCTGGAGAAGGTCTCGGGCCTGCTCGAGGAGGAGCCCGCCGTCGTCGAGGCCGCCCAGCCGGCGCTGCTGCCGGGGGCGACGCGCCCCGGCGAGGGCGTGGCCTCCGGGCGCATCGAGTTCCGCGACGCCGTGTTCGGCTACGGGCCGGAGAAGGTGATCCTGCCCGAGTTCGACCTGACGATCCCGGCCGGGCAGACCGTGGCCGTGGTGGGGCAGACCGGCGCGGGCAAGTCCACCCTGGTGAAGCTGATCGCGCGGTTCTACGACCTGACGTCCGGCTCGCTCACCCTGGACGGCGTGGAGCTGAAGGACCTGGCGAGCCGGGACCTGCGGCGCAACGTGGTGATGGTGACGCAGGAGGCGTTCCTGTTCTCCGGGTCCGTGGCGGAGAACATCGCGCTGGGCCGGCCGGGGGCGTCCGAGGCGGAGATCCAGGCGGCGGCGCGGGCCGTGGGCGCGCACGAGTTCATCCTCGCGCTGCCCGAGGGGTACGACACCGACGTGTCCAAGCGCGGGGGGCGGCTGAGCGCAGGGCAGCGGCAGCTGGTGTCCTTCGCGCGGGCGTTCCTCGCGGACCCGGCCGTGCTGATCCTCGACGAGGCGACGTCCTCGCTGGACCTGCCGAGCGAGCGCCTCGTGCAGGACGGCCTCGAGCGGCTGCTGGGCAACCGCACGGCGCTGATCATCGCGCATCGGCTGAGCACCGTGGAGATCGCCGACCGCGTGCTCGTGGTGCACGACGGCCGCATCGTCGAGGACGGCAGCCCGGCGGAGCTCGTGGCGCAGGGCGGCCGGTTCGCGGCACTCCACGGGGCGTGGGAGGACTCGCTCACCTGACCGATCCTCTCCCCTCCGGAGGCGGACACTTTCGCTAGGGACATCGTCGTCTCCATCCCAGCATTCTGGGATGGAGACGACGATGTCCCTAGCGAAAGTCAGGAGCGGTGGCGGCGGACCCACTCGATCGCCCGTGCGAAGCCGGTCAGCCGGTCGTCGGCGGTGAGGCGCAGCGAGCGCCACCCGTGGTCCTGGAGCCATCCGTCGCGCCGCGCGTCGCGTGCCTGCTGCTCGCGAGACCGATGGTGCTCGCCGTCGTACTGGAGTGCCAGCCGCCACGCCCGATAGCCGAGGTCGACGATGGGGGCGAACCGATCCTGCGGATCACCGGGCACCTGAAGCTCCGGCTCCGGCAGCCCAGCCTCGATCAGTGCGAGGCGGAGCTCGGTTTCCGGTGGAGGGTCGGCCCCGACCCGAACCAGGTGCAGAGCCTCCCGCGCCAGGCGCACTCCCTTGAACCGGCCCGTCCGGCGGAGGGCCTCTCGGAGTCGCTCGGGAGTCGTGACGGGGTCACTGCGCTGGCCGTCCGCCCACGGCCGGTTCACCCGCGCGTCTCCGGCGATCACGAGGGGGTCCCGGGGCCCGCGCGGCCTCAGCGCTGCCAGGTCGAGCCATGCCCGCTCCACCGAGGTGGTGCGGATGCCGTGGATCTCCACGACGTCGTCGGCCGCCTCCTCCGGAGGCCACGGCACGGGGTCCTCATCGTGCCCGAGCGCTCGCCAGTCCTCGACGGCGGCACCCGTGGCGCGGTGCACACCGTGCGTCACCGACCGGAGGTCCGCGCGGCGTGCTCGCTCGGCGCTGAACCCCGCGGCGGTCAGGTCCGTGAGCCGGAACGTGGAATGCGCAAGCGGGGAGGGGCGCGGGCTCGACGGGTGCCATGCCCCGCATGCTGGCCGCGCCCACGTCTCCCCCGCGCGCCGGCGCCGCGATCCGTGGACGACGCGCCCGACGACCGCCCCTGTGCAGGAGCGGCGGGCCGCGGCCGTCAGCCCCCCTTCCTTGTTTTCGCTAGGGACATCGTCGTCTCCATCCCACGAAGTTGGGACGGAGACGACGATGTCCCTGGCGAAAGTGCCGGGGGGTGGGACGGGTCAGGGGGTGAAGGTCCGGCCCGTCAGCTTCTCGTACGCCTCCACGTAGCGCGCGCGGGTCTTGGCCACGACGTCGGCCGGCAGCGCCGGCGGCTCCCCGCCCGAGGCACGGTCCCACCCGGATGCCTCGCTCGTCAGCCAGTCGCGCACGAACTGCTTGTCGAAGCTGGCCGGCGCGCGCCCGGGCTCGACGTCGTCGGCGTCCCAGAAGCGGGAGGAGTCCGGGGTCAGCACCTCGTCGCCCAGCACGATCTGCCCGGTCGTCGGGTCCACGCCGAACTCCACCTTCGTGTCCGCAAGGATGATCCCGGCCTCCCGCGCGATCGCCTCGGCCCGCGTGTAGAGGTCGAGCGTGAGGTGGCGCAGCCGCGCCGCGGCCTCGTCGCCCACCCGCTCCGCCATCTGCTCGAACGTGATGTTCTCGTCGTGCTCGCCCACCTCGGCCTTCGCGGAGGGCGTGAAGATCGCGGGGTCCAGCCGCGAGCCGTCCACGAGCCCGGACGGCAGCGGCAGTCCCGTCACGGCCCCGGACTCGCGGTACTCGGCCAGGCCCGAGCCGGTGAGGTAGCCGCGCGCGATGCACTCCACGGGGAACATGTCCAGCCGCTTGACCACCATGGCCCGGCCGGCCACGGCCTCGGGGACGTCCGTGCTGACCACGTGGTGCTCGAACGGCGACGCCGCCGCGCCGTTGCAGCCCTCCGCGAGCCTCTCGAACCACCACAGCGTCAGCTGCGTGAGGATCGCGCCCTTGTCGGGGATCGGCGGCGCCAGCACGTGGTCGTACGCGCTGATGCGGTCCGAGGCCACCACCAGGAGCGTCTCACTGCGTCCCGGCTCGGCGTCGGCCGGCTCGTAGAGGTCACGCACCTTGCCGGAGTACACGTGGCGCCAGCCCTCCAGCTCGAGGGCCTCGGCGCCGTCGAAGCCGCGGCGCGCCCCCGCGCCCACGACGTCGTCGCCCACCGCCGCGCGCTCGTCACCCGCCGCCGTGCGATCCGCGCCGGCACCCGGCACCGCGATCTCGCCGCGCTCGGCCTTCTCGGCGATGTCGGTGCGCCACTGGGCGCCCTCGAAGCGGATCCGCTCCACGCCCTCGTACGCCCGCTCGCGAGCCTCCACGAGGTCCGCCCCACGCCCGACGACGGCCAGCACGCGCCCGCCGTTCGTCACCACGCCGGCCTCGGTCGCGGCCGTCCCGGCGTGCATCACGTCCACGCCGTCGAGCCCGAGCGCATCCTCGATCCCCACGATCACGTCCCCCTTCGAGGAGCTCGCGGGGTACCCGGCCGAGGCCATGACCACGTCGACCACGGTGTCCGCGCTCCAGGCCAGCTCGCGGTCCGCGCCGAGGCGACCCGCGGCGGCGTCGGCCAGCAGCCCGCCCAGCGGGGTCTCGAGACGGGCGAGCACGGCCTGCGTCTCCGGATCGCCGAAGCGCACGTTGAACTCGATGACCTGCACGCCCTTCGCGGTGACGGCCAGGCCGCAGAACAGCACCCCCGTGAAGGGGGTCCCGCGGCGGGCCATCTCGGCCAGGACCGGGCGGGCCACGCGGTCCATGACCTCGTCCACGAATCGCTCGGGCAGCCACGGCAGCGGCGTGTAGGCGCCCATGCCGCCGGTGTTCGGGCCGGCGTCGCCGTTGTCGATGCGCTTGAAGTCCTGCGCGGGGCTCAGCGGCACCGCGTCCTCGCCGTCGCACACCACGAAGAGGGAGACCTCGGGGCCGTCGAGGTACTCCTCGATCACCACGGTGCCGCCCGCGGCGAAGCACGCCTCGGCGTGGGCCAGGGCCTCGGCGCGGTCCTCGGTGACCACCACGCCCTTGCCGGCGGCCAGGCCGTCGTCCTTCACCACATGCGGAGCGCCGAACGCGTCCAGCGCGGCCTCGGCCTCGGCGGCGGTGGTGCACACGCGGGCCCCGGCGGTCGGCACGGACGCGGCGGCCATGACCTCCTTGGCGAACGCCTTGGACGCCTCGAGCTGGGCGGCGGCCTTCGAGGGGCCGAAGACGGCGACGCCGGCCTCGCGCAGCGCGTCGGAGACGCCGGCCGCGAGCGGGGCCTCTGGGCCGACGATCACGAGGTCCGCGTCCAGCTCGCGGGCGAGCGCGACGACGGCGGCGCCGTCCGTCGGATCCACCGCGTGGAGCGTGGCGGCATCGGTCATCCCGGCGTTGCCGGGGGCCACATGGAGGGCGCTGACCTGGGGGTCACGGGAGAGGGCGCGGAGCAGCGCGTGTTCGCGGCCGCCGTTGCCGAGCACGAGGATCTTCACGCGCTCCAGCCTACGCGGTGGCGCCTGGCCACCCCGGGCTCGGGCCGCCTACCGTGGAGCCCATGACGATGCCCCCCATCCACCACGGTCGCGCCGACGGACCAGGCCCCGGCCTGCGGACGGCGTGGATCTTCGTGGCCACCCTGTTCACGTGCTCCCTCATCGGCTTCTGGAGCCTCCGCCTGTTCGGGGTCGGCCGGGGCGAGGTCGGCTGGGGCACGGTCGCGGTGATCCTCGCCGTGGCCACCGTGGCCGCCGCCCTCATCACGCGGTTCGTGCGGAACCGCTGAGGCACGGCGGCGGCGCATCCGGTGCGCCCGCCCCCGCACCCGCCCGCCGCGCCCGTTCTTCAGCAGGTCCCGGCCCGCCGCGGTGTCCGCCCCTCAGCGGATGATCCGCCGTCGCCGCGCCTCGGCCACCGCCGCCGTCCGATTGTCCACGCCGAGCTTCTGGAACGCGTGCACCAGGTGCGTCTTCACGGTGGCCTCGGAGATGAACAGCGCCTTGGCCGCCACCCGGTTCGTTGCACCCCCGCCGATCAGCGTGAGCAGCTCGATCTCGCGCGGCGTCAGCGCCCCGCTGTCCCCGGCCCCCCGGCCCACGAGCCGCGCCGCGATCTCCGGGGCGAGCGCGCGCCGCCCCGCCGCCGCCGTTCTCACGGCGCCCGCGATCTCCTCGCTGCTGGCGTCCTTGAGCAGGTAGCCGGCCGCGCCGGCGTCAAGGGCGGCAAGGACGTCCGCGTCCGCGTCGAACGTGGTGAGGATCAGCACCGGCAGCCCCGGGAACCGGCCCCGCACCGCGCGCGTCGCCGCCGCGCCGTCCATGCCGGCGCCCATCTGCAGGTCCATGAGCACGACGTCGACGCCGGGCCCGGCCGCCCCGACCGCCCCGAACTCGGCCTCGGCGGCGGCCCGCTCGAGCACACGCAGCGCCTCCTCGCCGTCGGCGGCCTCCGCCACCACCGCGAGGTCCTCGTGCCCCTCGAGCACGGCGCGCACGCCCGCGCGCACCACGGGGTGGTCGTCCACCAGCATCACGCGGATCATGCGTCCTCCACGCTCGGTCCCCGGTCATCCTCGCGCGCAGGGCCGCTGGGCGTCCGCGGCAGGGGCACCCGCAGCGCGACCACGGTGCCCTCCCCCGGCGCGGACTCTACCGCGGCCTCCCCGCCCAGCAGTTCCATGCGCTCGCGCACCCCGGCGAGCCCGACGCCGGTCGAGCCGTCCGTCCGCGGGGCGTCCGTCCGCGGGCCGCCCGCACGATACCCGTCGACCCCGGCGGGGTCGACGCCTCTGCCGTCGTCCGCCACGTCCACCGTGATCTCCCCCGGCAGGAAGGCGAGGGACACCCGCGCCCGCTCGGCACTGGCGTGCTGGCCGACGTTCGCCAAGGACGCGCGCACCGCCCGGACCAGCGCGGTCTCCACGGCCTCCGGGACGGGCACGGCCTCCCCGACGACGTCCACGTCCGCCGCCACCGGCGTCCCCGCCGCGGCCTGCTGCGCCGCGAAGGCCCGCACCGCCGCCTCGAGGGACTCCACGAGCCCGGCGCCCGTGGCCCCGCTGCGCAGCTCGCGCACGAAGGCGCGGGAGTCGGCGAGGCTCTCCGCGGCGGTCGCGCGCACGGTCTCGAGCCGCTCCCCCGCGAGCGCTGCGTCCCCGTCCCGCAGTGCGTCCTGCGCCGCGCGGGAGACGAGCACGATCGAGGCGAGGCCCTGCGTGAGCGTGTCGTGGATGTCCCGCGCCAGGCGCTCGCGCTCGGCGAGCGCACCCGCCGAGCGCTGGCTCGCCGCGAGGTCCGCGCGTGTCGCCCGCAGCGCCTCGGCCACGGCGCGCTGCCGCTCGGACTCCTCGAGCAGGGCGCGGTAGGCCCCCGAGAGCACGAGCGCGACCACCGCCCCCACGAGGGGGCCGATCACGGCGGCGGGCGGCACCCCCTCGCCGGCCGCGGCCATGCTCAGCCCCACGACGCCGGCCATGGCGAGCACGAGGAGGGTGCCCGCCACCCGGCCCAGGCGGCGGTGCCGTCCCGCGACGTGGCCGGCCACGTGCAGCACCACGAAGAAGAGCGGGAACGCCACCCACGCGACGTCGGGGTGGTGCGCCACGAGCAGACCCCACAGCCCGAGCACGACGGCGAGCCACACGGCCGCCGCGCCCCGGCCGACGTCGGCCCCACGCCGCCAGCGCCGCCGCTCGACCACGGTGCCGGCCAGGTACACGGCGGCGAGCGCGACGGAGAGGCCAACCAGCACGACGGTCGTGAACGGCCCGGGCGTCTGGCCGGCGCCTGCCGCGCGCACGCCCGCGAGCGCCCGGGCCAGCCCGACGGCGAGCATGGCCGCGAAGGCCACGTGCAGGATCACGCGCAGACCCGCCAGCACCGCCGCGGTGCCCGACGGCTCACCGGCCTCGGCGACGGGGGCGGACGTCGTCGTCGGAGGCGGGGTGCTGCTCATGCCGCCACCCTACGGCGGACGCCGCCGGCCCCCGCCCTCCGCCCCCCGAAGCAGGTGTCACGAAACGTTGGTATCCGAGGCGGATTCCCACACATCGTGACACCTCGTTCCGCAGGGGGTAGGGACGGGATCAACCGAAGGGTTGACCCGGGATCAACCCTGGCGGTCGATGTGCGGACCGAGTCCCGGCGGGAGGCTGGAACAGACGTTCCAGCCGGGCGGGAGGCGCCTCCTCCTCCCCGGCGCGACACCCCTCATCGAAAGGACGCGCACCATGTTCCTCGCCCTGCGAGACCTGCGCTTCGCCACCGGCCGCTTCGCCCTCATGGGCTGCGTGGTGGCGCTGATCTCCCTGCTCCTCGTCATGCTCTCCGGCCTCACCGGGGGTCTCGCCCACCAGAACACCGCCGCGCTGGACTCGTTCGAGGAGCAGGGCGTGCAACGGATCGTGTTCGGCGGCGCCTCAGGCCAGGAGCCCACCGCTGACTTCACGCAGTCCGAGTTCACCACCGCCCACCGGGACGCGTGGGCCGCCACCGACGGCGTCGCCGCCGTCGAGCCCGCCGGCGTGAGCCAGGGCCGGCTCGTGGGCCTCGAGCACGCGGTCGAGCCCGCGCCCGGCGCCCTCGCCCCGGCCGACGGCGTCACCCGCGTGGACACGGACGGCGTGCCGACCACCGGCGTCGCGTCGGCCTCCCTGCTCGGGCTCGAGGCCGGCTCCCCGCACGCCCCCGCCGGCCTGGCCGAGGGCACCGTGGTCCTCTCCCAGTCCCTCGCCGATGAGCTGCACCAGGGCGAGGGCGGCACCATCACCTCCTCCGGCGTGCCGCTGACCGTGGTCGACGTCGTCGCGGACTCCTACTACTCCCACACCCCCGTGGCGTGGGTGACCACGCGCGACTGGGCCGCCCTGGCCCACTCGGACGACGCCGACGTGATCGGCACCGTGGGCCTGGCCTCGTTCGACGCCGGCGCGGACGCCGACGCGGTGACCACCGCGGCCGACGACGCCGCCCACACCACCGCCGCCACCGTGCAGGGCTCCTACAACGCCCTGCCGGCCTACACGTCCGAGCACGGCTCGCTCGCGCTGATGCAGGGCTTCCTCTACGGCATCTCGGCCCTCGTGGTCATCGCGTTCCTCTCCATCTGGACAGTGCAGCGCACCCGCGAGATCGCCGTCCTCAAGGCCCTCGGCGGCTCCACGGGATGGGTCCTGCGCGACGCGCTCACCCAGGCGGCCTTCGTCCTCTCCGTGGGCGTGCTCGTCGGCACCGCGGCCGCGTTCGGCCTCGGCCTCGTGGCGGCGAACGTCGCGCCGTTCATCGTGGACCCCGCCACCGTCCTGGTCCCCGCGGCCGGCGTCCTCGTGCTCGGCATGCTCGGCGCCGCGCTGGCCGTGGCCCGCGTGACCCGCGTGGACCCGCTCACCGCGCTCGGCGGCAACTGAGCCACGCCCCGCCACCGCCGCCCGCTCCCCCACACGCCTGCCCGGAAGGACCCCCTCATGAGCACCGCCGCCACCGACCTCCGTCTCACCGCCGCCGATGAGAGCTCCGCCGACCTCGATGCCCTGCGCACCCCCGCCGCCGCGGCCGCCCGTCCCGGGGCCACCCCCGCGCTCTCCGTGCGGGACGCCGTCCTCGAGTACCCGGACGGGGACAACGGCGTGCTGCGCGCCCTCGACGGCGTGTCCCTCGACCTCCTCCCCGGCTCCTACACCGCGATGGTCGGCCCGTCCGGCTCCGGCAAGTCCTCCCTCCTGGCCGTGGCCGCAGGCCTCATCACGCCGACGTCGGGCACCGTGACCGTGGCCGGCCGTGAGATCACGGGCCTGACCCGCGGCGAGCGCACCGCCCTGCGCGGCAAGGAGATCGGGATGATCTTCCAGCAGCCCAACCTGATCGCCTCGCTCACGGCCCGCGAGCAGCTCGAGCTGACCGTGCACCTGGACGAGGACGCCACGCGGGCGGACAAGAAGGCCGCACGGTCCCGGGCCATGGAGCTGCTCGAACGCGTGGACCTGGCCGGCCAGGCGGACCAGCGCCCGCACCAGCTCTCGGGCGGCCAGCGCCAGCGCGTGAACATCGTCCGCGCCCTCATGGCCTCCCCCGCCCTGCTGCTCGTGGACGAGCCCACGTCCGCGCTGGACCGCGAGCGCTCGGCCGCCGTCGTCGCCCTCCTCGGAGAGCTGACCCGGGACGCGGGCGTGGCCACCCTCATGGTCACGCACGACCATGAGTTCCTCTCGGCGACGGACCGGACGCTGACCATGGTGGACGGGCGGCTGCAGGACTGACCCTCCTCTCCCTCGACGCATGCCCCGGACGCCTCCTACGTCCGGGGCCGTCGCTAGGGTGGGGCCATGACCCAGACCCCCGCCGCCCCCGCCGGTCAGACCTTCGCCCTCGCCGACGCCGTCGAGCTCGTCCACGTCACCCGCAACGGGTTCGTGGAGTCCCGCACGGCCGGCGCCGCCGTCGTGACCGGCCCGGACGGCGAGGTGCTCGCCGCGCTCGGCCCCGTGGACGCGCTGATCTACCCGCGGTCCACGCTCAAGCCGTTCCAGGCCATCGCCTCGCTGCGCCACGGCGCGGACCTGGAGGGCGAGCAGCTGGCCCTGGCGTGCGGCTCGCACCGCGGCACCGCCCGCCACCGGGACGTCGCGCAGGGCGTGCTCGAGGCCGCCGGACTGGGCGAGGACGCCCTGCAGTGCCCGCCGGCATGGCCGGCCGACGCGGACGAGATCCTGCGCGCGGTGGCGGACGTGGAGCATCGCGCGGCCAAGACACCGCTGGCCTACAACTGCTCGGGCAAGCACGCCGGCTTCCTCTCGGCGTGCGTCGCCTCGGGGCACGACGTCGGCACGTACCTCGAGCTGGACCACCCCCTCCAGGCGGAGGTCACCAGGGTCATCGAGGAGTACTGCGGCGAGCCCGTGGCCCACGTGGGCGTGGACGGATGCTGCGCCCCGGCCGCCGTCGTGTCCCTGGCAGGGCTGGCACGCGGCATCGGGAAGGTGGCCGGCGCCCCCGGCCGCCGCGACGCCGAGATGCACGCGGCCTCCGTGGCGAACGCGATGCTCGAGCACCCGTGGGCCGTGCAGGCGCCGGGCCGGGCGAACACCGTGGTCATGGAGGAGCTCGGACTGATCGCCAAGCTCGGTGCGGACGGCGTCCTCGTGATGGGCGCCCCGGACGGCACCGCCGCGGCCGTCAAGGCGCTCGACGGCGGCGACCGCGCTGGCACGCTCGTCGCGCTGGCCCTGCTGGCGCACGTCGCCCCCGAGCACGTGGACCACGAGCGCCTCACCGCGGTGCTGCCCCGCGTCGTGCCGCCGATCGAGGGCGGCGGGAAGCAGGTCGGCTCCATCCGCCTGGCCCGGCCCGTGCTCGAGCTGCTCGACTGATGACCGCCGGCTCCGTCCCCCGCCGCCGCGTGCCCGTCGTCGAGGGCCACGCGGCGCTCACCGCGTGGGCCCGCGCGCACGACGAGGACCCCGCCGCCGCGGCCGCCCTCCCGCGCTCGACGCGCGCCATGGCGGTCCGCTTCGCCCTGGAGGAGCTCGCCACGCGCGTGCCCGGGAACTCGGTGGAGGTGCGCGTGCCGCCCTTCGGCGTCGCCCAGTGCCTCCCCGGGCCCCGGCACACCCGGGGCACCCCGCCCAACGTGGTGGAGATGGACGCCGTGACATGGCTGTCCCTGGCGACAGGCCTGACCGCGTGGGGGGCCGCCGTCGAGAGCGGGGCCGTACGCGCCTCGGGGGTCCGCGCCGACCTGGCCGGGCACCTGCCGCTGATCCGGCCGTGAGACGCGCGGTGCGCGACGTCACCCGCGAGGCGAGATCGCCGCGACGTGCCCCGTCCGCCCGCTCGATAGACTGGCCCGCATGACATCCGGCTCCGAGCCAACCCCCGTCTCCCCGCGCGCCCACGCGGAGGCCTCCGACCGGCACCCGTACGTCGTCCGCCGCGCCCCCCGCCTGGCCGCGGTGCTCACCCTGGCCGGCGTGCTGGGCCTGCTGGCCGCCCTCGCGATCACGGCTGTCGTGCACGCCTCCCCCACCCCCGTGGCGGACCCGTACTCGGGCCAGCCCGTGACGTTCGGCACCACCTTCGGCTACATGGCGCTCGCGTGCCTCGTGGCGGCGGCGCTGCTCGGTCTGCTGGTGTGGCTGCTGATGGACCGCCGCTCGCGCACCACCGTCCGCACCGTGGTGCTCGAGCGCACGGACGACCCCGCGCAGGCGGACGTCAGCCTGAACCGCCTCGAGGCGGACGCGCTCCGTCGTCGCGAATCCGGCACCTCCCTCCCCGAGGACCCGGCCGCCCCCGCCGAAAGGACCCCCCAGCAGTGATCTCCGCACGCACGAAGCGTGGCGACGGCCGCCTCACGGCCGCCCTCGACCCCCAGGACGCCGGCCCCCAGGACGAATGCGGCGTGTTCGGCGTCTGGGCGCCGGGCGAGGAGGTCGCGAAGCTGACCTACTACGGCCTCTACGCGCTGCAGCACCGCGGCCAGGAGTCCGCCGGCATCGCCGTCTCGGACGGCAAGCGCATCGCCGTGTACAAGGACATGGGCCTGGTGTCCCAGGTGTTCGACGAGAACACCCTCACGGCGCTGACCGGCTCGATGGCCGTGGGCCACTGCCGCTACTCCACCACCGGCGTGAACAAGTGGGCCAACGCCCAGCCCACCCTCGGGGCCACCGCCGACGACGGCACCGTGGCCCTGGCGCACAACGGCAACCTCGTGAACTCCGCCGAGCTGCTGCGCATGGTCCAGGCCGCGGAGGGCCGGCACACCCACGGCGAGATGAAGCAGGGCAACACCACGGACACCGCCCTGGTGACCGCGCTGCTGCACGGCGAGGAGGGCAAGAGCCTCGAGGAGACCGCCCTCGAGCTGCTCCCGAAGATCCGCGGCGCCTACTGCTTCGTGTTCATGGACGAGCACACCCTCTACGCCGCGCGCGACCCGCACGGCGTCCGCCCGCTCGTGCTCGGCCGCCTCGAGCGCGGCTGGGTCGTGGCCTCCGAGCAGTCGGCCCTCGCCACCGTCGGCGCCTCCGTCATCCGCGAGGTGGAGCCGGGCGAGATGATCGCCATCGACGCGGACGGCATCCGCTCCACCCGCTTCGCCGACCCCACCCCGGCCGGCTGCGTCTTCGAGTACGTCTACCTCGCCCGCCCGGACGCCGCGATCAACGGCCGCTCCGTGTACGAGTCCCGCGTGGAGATGGGCCGCCGGCTGGCCCTCGAGCACCCGGTGGAGGCCGACGTCGTGATCCCCGTGCCGGAGTCCGGCACGCCGGCCGCCGTGGGCTACGCGGAGGCGTCCGGGATCCCGTTCCGGCAGGGCTTCGTGAAGAACGCCTACGTGGGCCGCACGTTCATCCAGCCGTCGCAGACGCTGCGGCAGCTCGGCATCCGCCTCAAGCTCAACGTGCAGTCCTCCGTGGTCTCGGGCAAGCGCGTGGTGGTGGTGGACGACTCGATCGTGCGCGGCAACACGCAGCGCGCCGTGGTCCGGATGCTCAAGGAGGCCGGCGCCGCCGAGGTGCACGTGAAGATCTCCTCCCCGCCCGTGAAGTGGCCGTGCTTCTACGGCATCGACTTCGCCACGCGCGCCGAGCTGATCGCCAACGGCGCGGGCGTGGCGGAGATCGCCTCCTCGATCGGCGCCGACTCGCTGGCCTACATCAGCGAGGACGGCATGATCGAGGCCACCGAGCAGCCGCGCGAGCGCCTCTGCACCGCGTGCTTCACGGGCACGTACCCGATCGAGCTGGCCGACGAGAAGCAGCGCGGCAAGGCCGTGCTCGAGGACAGCCCGATCACCGCCGAGGCCACCGAGGTGGTGGCCGCAGACGGCTCCGGCACCACCACCGTGGCCTCCACCGGGTGCGAGCCCGGCCCCGACTCCGACGACGAAGCCCTCCTCACCGAGACGGACAGGACCCCGCTGTGACCGACGCCCAGAACACCGCCCCCGCCGCGCAGGACGCCGCCCCCATCACCTACGCCGCCGCCGGCGTGGACGTGGAGGCGGGCGACCGCGCCGTCGAGCTCATGAAGGGCGCCGTGAAGGCGACCCACACGCCCGAGGTGCTGGGCGGCGTCGGCGGCTTCGCCGGCATGTGGGACGCCTCCGCGCTCACCGCCTACCGCAAGCCACTGCTGGCCACGTCCACGGACGGCGTCGGCACGAAGGTGGCCATCGCCCAGGCCCTCGACAAGCACGACACCATCGGCCAGGACCTCGTGGGCATGGTGGTGGACGACATCGTGGTGGTCGGCGCCACGCCGCTCTTCATGACCGACTACATCGCGTGCGGCAAGGTCGTGCCCGAGCGCATCGCGGACATCGTGCGCGGCGTGGCCGAGGGCTGCCGACTGGCCGACACGGCGCTCGTGGGCGGCGAGACCGCCGAGCACCCGGGTCTGCTGGGCGTGGACGAGTACGACGTGGCCGGCGCGGCGACCGGCGTGGTCGAGGCGGACATGGTGCTCGGCCCCGAGCGCGTGCAGTCCGGGGACGTGGTGATCGCCATGGCCTCCTCCGGCATCCACTCCAACGGCTACTCCCTGGTGCGGCGCGTGGTGAACGCGGCCGGCTGGCAGCTGGACCGCGAGGTCTCCGAGCTCGGCCGCACCCTCGGCGAGGAGCTCCTCGAGCCCACCCGCATCTACACGCGGGCGTGCCTGGACCTCGTGACCCGCCTCAACGGGCACGACGGCGGCGCCGACCTCCCCGTGCGCGCCTTCAGCCACGTGACCGGCGGCGGCCTCGCGGCCAACCTCGCGCGGGTGCTCCCCCAGGGCCTCATGGCCACCGTGGAGCGCGACACGTGGGCGCTGCCCCCCGTGTTCCGCCTCGTGGGCGAGCTGGGCCGGGTGCCCCAGGCGGACCTCGAGCGCACGCTCAACCTCGGTGTGGGCATGGTGGCCGTCGTGGACGAGGAGGTGGCCGGCAAGGCGATCTCCGCCCTGCTGGACGCCGGGATCGACGCGTGGGAGATGGGCCGGATCGGCCGGATCACGGACGAGGCGCAGGCCGCCGGCGAGGACTACGTGCAGGGCGCCAAGGGCGTCGACGGCGGCGCGGTCCTGATGCGCGGCGCCTACGCGGGCTGATTCCCACAGCCCCACGCAACGAGCCCTGCGTCGGTGCCGCTGTCCCGGTGAGACAGCAGCGACCACGCAGGGCTCGTCCGGGTGTGGGGCTCAGTCCGTCCGGGCCAGGAGGTGGCGCGCCGCGAGCACGATCATCGCGATGACGGTGAGGATAAGCATCCCGTCCACGGCGACGTAGGCGTAGTGCCAGAGCGATCCGCCGTCGTCGATGCCGGCGAGGACCATGTCCGTGCGGCGGTTGAGGAACGGGCGGATGGCGATCACCTTGATCGCGAGCAGCGCCGTGGCCGCGAGGCCAGCGAGCCACAGCCGGCCGGGCCCGGCCGTGATGCCGCGCGGCCGCCCGAGGGCCTTGACGAGGGAGAGCACGAGCACGGCCGCGAGCGCGATCTCCACCATGTTCATCGCGAAGAACACGCGGCGCCCGATGCCGAGGCCCAGCGGGATGGTGATGCCCGGGGCGGTGAACTTCAACGGCGCCTCGATCAGCGAGATGCCGGTGAGCAATCCGAGCCAGATCGCCGGGATCGCGAAGATCAGCGCCCGTGCCCAGACGGGCCCGCCCACGGAGGGCGAGAGGGTCCGGGAGGTGCGGGGGGCGGCGGCGCGGGTGTCCATGCCCGTCAGGCTACTCGCAGGGCTCGTCTCAGGGGTGTCGTCTCCGGCGGACGGGTCAGAGGCGGGCGTCGAGCCAGGCCAGCGCCTCGGCCACGCCCTCACGCCAGCGCCACTGCGCCTTGGCGTCCGCGCGGGTCGGCCCGCGGTTGATCAGCCCCACCTCGTGCCCCGCACGCTCGGCGCGCAGCACGAACCGGAACCCGCTCATCACCGCCAGGGACGTCCCGACGGCGAGCACCGCGCCGCCGGCGTCGGCCATCTCCTCGGCCGCTCGCCTGCGGGCCACGGGCACGTTCTCCCCGAAGTAGACGACGTCCGGCTTGAGCTCCACGGAGCCGCACGCCCGGCAGCCGACCATCACGAACTCGTCCACCCACCGGGCGTCCAGCGTCACGTCGCCGTCCGGGTTCACCGCGGCCGGGTCGATCGCCACCCGCTCCAGGTAGCCGGGATTCGCGGCCTCGAGCCGCACATCCAGCGCGCGGCGGGACTCGCTGGCGCCGCAGGTCAGGCACGCCACCCGCGCGAGGTCGCCGTGCAGCTCGATCAGCCGCTCCCCCGGCACGCCCGCCTCGCGGCCGGCGGCGGCATGCAGCCCGTCCACGTTCTGCGTGAGGATGCCCGCGATCCGCCCCTGCTGCGCCCAGCGCGCCAGGATCCGGTGCGCCTCGTTGGGCTGCGCCTGATCCATCCGGCGCCAGCCCACGAAGGAGCGCGCCCAGTAGCGGTGGCGCGCGGCGGGGTCGTCCCGGAACTCCTGGAAGGTCATCGGGCGGTGCCGGTGGAGCGAGCCGTTCGGCCCGCGGTAGTCGGGGATCCCCGAGTCCGTGGAGACGCCCGCGCCCGTGATGACGAGCGGCGTCGTGGTCTGCAGCAGGCGCAGAAGACCCCGAGACGCGGTCTCGGGGTCCTGCGGTGGTGCGGTGTCCTCCACGACGCGGGCGATCGACCGCAGCGCGGCCTGATGCCCGTCGAGCGCGGGATGCCTCACCGGTGTCATCGTGACGTCATCGCACGCGCGATGCGTCGTCCTCGTCCTCGTCGGCGTAGAGGTCGGCGTAGGGATCCTCGTAGAGGTCGTCGCCCTCCGTCTCCGGCTCGGGCTGCGCGACGGGAGTGACGTGCGTACGTCCGCCCGCGAGCTCCCGCTCCAGTGCCGAGAGGTCTGTGCCAGGCGTGTAGTACTTCATCTCACGTGCCTGCTTGGTGGCTTTCGCCTTCTGACGGCCGCGCCCCATGAGCGTGACCCCCTTCGCATCTCTCGTGCCCGGGTCTGACGGCGCTCAGAGGCCGGCCGGGTTCTCACTGGTCAATAAATGGTTCGTGCAGTCAAGGGTACAACACCACCCCGACGTCGGGCGCTCACCCGCGGGGGCCCGGGCGGGAGGCCACGCCCCCGCCCGCGCCCCGTTCAGTCCCGGCGCGCCTCCACGCTCAGCCCGTCGGCGTCCGCGCCCTCGGCACGGTCCACCAGCACCGTGTCGCCGTCGGCGATCGTGCCGCCCAGCAGGCCGCGGGCCAGCCGGTCGCCGATCTCCCGCTGCACGAGACGGCGCAGCGGGCGGGCGCCGTACGCCGGGTCGAACCCGGTCAGGGCAAGCCACTCGCGGGCCGCGTCCGTGACCTCGAGGCTCAGGCGGCGGCCGGTGAGCCGCTCCTGCATCGCGTCCACCTGCAGGTCCACGATCTTCGCGAGCTCGGCCACGCCGAGCGCGTCGAACAGGACGACCTCGTCCAGCCGGTTGAGGAACTCCGGCTTGAACGCCCCGCGGACCACGTTCATCACGGCGTCCTTGCGGGCCTGCTCCTGCATCGACGGGTCCACCAGGAACTGGCTGCCCAGGTTGGACGTGAGGATCAGGATCACGTTGCGGAAGTCCACGGTGCGGCCCTGGCCGTCGGTGAGGCGGCCGTCGTCGAGCACCTGGAGCAGGATGTCGAAGACCTCGGGATGGGCCTTCTCCACCTCGTCCAGCAGCACCACGGAGTACGGGCGCCGCCGCACGGCCTCGGTGAGCTGGCCGCCCTCGTCGTAGCCGACGTACCCGGGAGGGGCGCCGACCAGGCGGGACACGGCGTGCTTCTCCGAGTACTCGGACATGTCGATGCGCACCATGGCGCGCTCGTCGTCGAAGAGGAACTCCGCGAGCGCCTTGGCGAGCTCGGTCTTGCCCACGCCCGTGGGGCCCAGGAAGAGGAACGAGCCGGTGGGGCGGTTGGGGTCCGAGATGCCGGCGCGGGCACGGCGCACCGCATCCGAGACGGCGACGACGGCGGCCCTCTGCCCGATCAGCCGCTCCCCGAGGTGCTCCTCCATGGTGAGCAGCTTCTCCGACTCGGAGGCCAGCATGCGCCCGGCGGGGATGCCGGTCCACGCGGAGATGACCTCGGCGATGTCGTCCGCCGTGACCTGCTCGGACACCATCGGCGAGACCTCGTCCTCGGGTGCCTCCTCGGCGCGGCGGTCGGCCTCCTCGAGCTGCTTCTCCAACGCCGGGATCTCGCCGTACAGCAGGCGCGAGGCCTCGGCGAGGTCGCCGTCGCGCTGGGCCTTCTCGGCGAGCGAGCGCAGCTCGTCCACCTTGGCGCGCAGGTCGCCGGCCTCGTTGAGCGAGGCCTTCTCGGCCTCCCACCGGGCGGTGAGGGCGCGCAGCTCCTCCTCGCGGTCCGCCTTCTCGGCGCGCAGCCCCTCGAGGCGCTCCACCGAGCCCGGATCGGTCTCGCCGTCGAGGGCGAGCTCCTCCATGGTGATGCGGTCCACCTGGCGGCGCAGGACGTCGATCTCCACGGGGGCCGAGTCGATCTCCATGCGCAGGCGCGAGGCGGCCTCGTCCACGAGGTCGATGGCCTTGTCCGGCAGCTGGCGGCCCGTGATGTAGCGGTCCGAGAGGGTCGCGGCGGCCACGAGCGCCGAGTCCGCGATGGCCACCTTGTGGTGCGCCTCGTAGCGCTCCTTCAGGCCGCGCAGGATCGCGATCGAGTCGTCCACGGACGGCTCGCCCACGTACACCTGCTGGAAGCGGCGCTCCAGCGCGGGGTCCTTCTCGATGTTCTCGCGGTACTCGTCCAGCGTGGTGGCGCCGATGAGGCGCAGCTCGCCGCGGGCCAGCATGGGCTTGAGCATGTTGCCCGCGTCCATGGCGCCCTCGGAGGCACCCGCTCCCACCACGGTGTGGATCTCGTCGATGAACGTGACCACCTGGCCGTCCGACGCCTTGATCTCCTCGAGCACCGCCTTGAGCCGCTCCTCGAACTCGCCGCGGTACTTCGCGCCCGCGATCATCGCGCCGAGGTCCAGGCTGATGAGCTGCTTGCCGCGCAGCGACTCGGGCACGTCGCCCGCCACCATGCGCTGGGCCAGGCCCTCGACGACGGCGGTCTTGCCGACGCCCGGCTCGCCGATGAGCACGGGGTTGTTCTTGGTGCGGCGCGAGAGCACCTGCACGAGGCGGCGGATCTCCGAGTCGCGGCCGATCACGGGGTCGAGCTTGCCCGAGCGGGCGACCTCGGTGAGGTCCGTGCCGAACTTCTCCAGCGACTGGAAGGTGTTCTCCGGATCCGGGGAGGTCACACGGGTGTCCCCGCGGACGGCGGTGAGGGCAGCCGCGAGCGCCTCGGCGGTGGCTCCGGCGGAGCGCAGGGCCTCCCCGGCCTCGCCCGCGTCCCCGGCCAGGCCGAGGAGCAGGTGCTCGGTGGAGACGAAGTCGTCCTGACGCTGCTCGGCCTCGGCGCGCGCGTTCTGCACCACCTGCAGGCCGGCGCGGGAGAGCTGTGCCTGCGCCACGGTGGAGCCCTTGGAGGAGGGCAGGCGGCGGATGGCGGAGGACGCGGCCGTGGAGACGACGTCCGGGTCCGCGCCCGCGGCCTTCAGTACCGCGACGGCGACGGACTCCCGCTGGTCCATGAGGGCCTTGAGGAGATGGGCCGGCTCCACCTGCGGATTTCCGGCGGTGGAGGCGTTCATGGCCGCGGCCGAGAGCGCCTCCTGGCTCTTGGTGGTGAACTTGGCATCCATGTGCCTCGCTCCTTTCCTCCCCGACGACGGGGGTGTCTGGGCAACCGCCGCGCGGAGGCCTGATCCACCGCCCCGGCAACGTTGAGTCTAATCAACTCAACCATGGGCGGCCAGGCTGTATTCCCGCCGGCGCCCACTACCGTTGACCCCATGGCCGGCTCCACCGCAGCGCTCCGCGATCCCCGCACGTACGAGCACCCGCGGCTCTCCCTCCTCTACGTCATCCGCCGCACCTTCCACCGCCTCATGGATCTCCAGGTGTGGGACGTGGCCGCCGCCATGAGCTTCTTCGGCGCGCTGTCCCTGCTCCCCATGGGCGTCGCCCTCCTCGCCCTCGTGTCGGTGCTGGGCGTGGAGGAGGAGACCGTGCGCACCGTCGCGACGCTCGCGGCCGACCTGTGGCCCACCCTCACGCAGGAGGACGTGCAGGCGTGGCTCCTCTCCCTCCACGCCTCGAACACGAGCGTCGTCGCCTTCACGCTGGGCCTGCTCGGCGCGGTCTTCTCCGCGTCCGGCGCCGTGGCCGCCTTCCACCGCGCGATGCACCGCATCCACGACACCCGGGAGGGTCGCCTCCTCCCCCATTTCCGGCTCGTCATCTTCCTCGAGACCCTCGCGGTCCTGACCGGCACCGTCGTGGTCGTCGGCCTCGTGATCCTGGGCGGAGACCTCGCCGAGCTCCTCGGGGAGCTCATCGGCCTGCCGCGGGTGGCCGTGCAGGTCTGGAACATCGGGAAGTGGCCGGTCATCCTCGCGATCCTGGCCCTGGCCGTCACCCTCGCCTACCGGCTCGGCCCCAACGTCCGCTCCCCGCGCTACCGTCCCTTCTCCTCCGGCGGGGTGATCACGGTCTGCCTGCTCTTCGGCGCCACCCTCGCCCTCGGCTGGATCACGGCCACCTTCGGCCAGTTCGAGCTCGTGGGACGGATCAACTCCGTGATCGGCGTGCTCGGCCTCGCCTGGGCCGCCTGCATGGTCCTCGTGGCGGGGGCCGCGTACGACGCGGAGCGACTGCGCGCCCGCCAGGTCGCCGTCGGCGTGGACGCCTCCGCGGAGATCCAGCTGGCCACCCGCCACACCCGCGTGCTCGAGATGGCGGAGCGTCAGGAGGAGCGGGACCAGCAGCTCGCCGCGCTCGTGTGCGCCGCGGTCCTCTCCGGGGAGCCTCTGACGGCCGAGCGCACGCGGATGCTCACGGAGGCCGGCCACCCGTTCGCGGTGGAGGCACCGGGCCGCCGCCCCGAGGACCTCAGCTCCGGCCGCCCCTTCCACGCCTCGCCGCTCCGGGACGAGGCGCACCTGGGCGAGGACGTCGTCATCCCTGAGCCGCGCGGCCGCGGCTCCGCGTGACACACCGACACGGAGGCGGCCTCGGCCCGCCGGACGCCTAGGATGTGCTCCAGTTCACACGGCCTGCACCCCACGGCCCGCCCCGGAAGGCTCCCCCATGCTCCGCACCCCATCCCGCGCGGTCGGTGCGCTGACGCTCGGCGTCGGCGCCCTGGCCCTCAGCGGCTGCGCCGTCCTCGGCGGCGACGCCGGATCCGCCGGCATCGTGTCCGACGACGACCTGAGCACCTCGTACAGCCTCGTCCAGCCCGGCGTCCTGACGGTCTGCTCGGACGTCCCCTACCCGCCCTTCGAGTTCGAGGAGAACGGTGAGCTGACCGGCTACGACATCCAGCTGGTCGAGGCCGTGGCGGAGAAGCTGGGCCTCGGGGTGAACGTGATCGACTCCTCCTTCGAGGCCATCGAGTCGGGCGCCTCCCTCACCGGCTGCGACCTCAACGCCTCGTCGATCTCCATCACCGAGGCACGCCAGCGCGTCATGGCCTTCACCCTCCCCTACCTCGACGACGACCTCGTGCTGGTCGCGAAGAAGGGCTCCGGCATCACCAACATCGACTCCGCGAAAGGCCGCCGGATCGGCGTGCAGGCCGCGACCACCGGCGATGAGTACGCCCAGCAGAACGGCCTGAGCCCCGTGCAGTTCGAGGACGGCGGCATGCAGATCCAGGCCCTGCAGGCCGGCACCGTGGACGCCGCCCTGGGCAACCAGTCCGTGCTGCTCTACTCGCTCAAGGACGACGAGCGCTTCGAGGTGGTCGAGTCGCTGCCCACGGGTGAGCAGCTCGGCATGGCGGTCGGCCCGCAGAAGGCGCAGCTGGGCTCCGCCGTGAACCGCGCGCTGCAGGGGCTGCGCAACGACGGCACCGTGGCCGAGCTCCAGGAGCGCTGGTTCGGTCAGGCACAGGAGGACTACCGATGAGCACGCAGGCCCCCGTCTCGCCCGCCCCGGCCATGAAGCCCGGTCGCGCGCGCCGCCGTCGTCGGCTGTCCCTGATCATCCAGGCGGCCGTCTTCGTCCTCGCCCTCGTCGTCCTGGCCGTCCTCATCGACTGGGGCGCGCTCGCCGAGAACGTCCTGAACTTCCCCGCCGTGGCCCCGATGTTCCCCAACGTGATCCTCGTGGGCCTGGGCAACACGCTGTTCTACACGGTCACCTCGTTCGTCGTCGGCCTCCTGGGCGGCATCGTGCTCGCGCTCATGCGCCTGAGCTCGTTCGGCCCGTACCGGTGGCTGGCCACCGCCTACGTCGAGTTCTTCCGCGGCGTCCCGGCGCTGCTGGTGTTCCTCGCCTTCGGCTACGGGGTGCCCTTCGCGTTCGGGGTGTCCTGGCCGATCCCCGTCGTCGTGATGGCAGCCCTGGGCATGGTCTCGGCCGCGTACATCGCCGAGACCCTGCGCGCCGGCCTGCAGGCCGTGCCCCGCGGCCAGATGGAGGCGGCCCGGTCCCTCGGCATGCCGACGTGGCGGGCCATGGTCACCATCGTGATCCCCCAGGCGTTCCGCATCGTGCTGCCGCCGCTCACCAACGAGGTCATCCTCCTGACCAAGGACTCCTCGCTGGTCTACGTGCTCGGCCTGGCCGCGCACGAGTACGAGCTCACCAAGTTCGGCCGCGACGGCATCTCCGCCCTCGACGCCGGCATGACGCCGATCCTCGTGGCCGGCCTGTTCTACCTCGTGATCACCGTGCCGCTGTCCCTGCTGGCCCGTCGGTTCGAGACCCGTTCGACCAAGAAGGGGCACTGACATGGCCCAGCAGAACCCCATCACCGGATCCTTGGGCGCAGTGGCCTCCGCGGACGCCGCCGGCGTGCGCGTGGCAGGCCTCAACAAGTCCTTCGGCGCCAACCACGTGCTGCGCGGCATCGACCTCGACGTCGCCCCCGGCGAGGTCGTGTGCCTGATCGGCCCGTCCGGTTCGGGCAAGTCCACCCTCCTGCGCTGCGTGAACCTGCTGGAGAAGCCCGACTCGGGCGTCGTCACGGTCGGTGAGTTCACGGTCACGGACGAGGACGTGGACCTGGACGTGCTGCGCCGCCACGTGGGCATGGTGTTCCAGCAGTTCAACCTGTTCCCGCACCTGTCCGTGCTGGAGAACTGCACCGTGGCCCAGCTCAAGGTGCTCAAGCGGGGCAAGGCCGAAGCGGTGGACATCGCCCGTCGGCAGCTGGCCCGCGTGGGCCTGGCCGAGCTCGAGGACCGCTACCCGGACCAGCTCTCCGGCGGCCAGCAGCAGCGCGTGGCGATCGCCCGTGCGCTGGCCATGGACCCGCAGCTGATGCTCTTCGACGAGCCCACCTCGGCCCTCGACCCCGAGACCGTCGGCGACGTCCTGGCGATCATGCGCCAGCTCGCCCGCGAGGGCATGACCATGCTCGTGGTGACCCATGAGATGGGCTTCGCCCGCGAGGTCGCGGACCGGGTGGTGTTCATGGACGGCGGCGTCGTGGTGGAGTCCGGGCCCGCCTCCGCCGTGATCGCCGACCCGCAGCAGCCGCGCACCCAGGACTTCCTGCGTCGCGTGCTGCACCCCACCGAGATCGACCTCTGACGGTGAGGGGCCGCTGAGGCACCGGGCACGACGACGAGGGCCCCGGGCCCGGACCAGACGGTCCGGGCCCGGGGCCCTCGTTCTCGGCGTGCGGGAAGGATCAGGCCTTCTTGCGCAGCTTCTTCAGCTCCTCGCGGGCGTCGCGCAGCGCGGCGGTCTGCTCGTCGCGCGCGGCGAAGATGGCGGCCACCTTCTCGTCCTTGGCCTCGCGGATGGCCTGGACCTTGGCGTCACGGGCGGACTCGATGCGCTTCGCGCGCTTCTTGGCTGCCTTGCGGCGCTTGCCGGGGCGGTTGGCCACGGAGTCGGACATGATGGCCAGGCCGGAGCCCACCAGGAACACGTCCTTGGCCACGGAGGTGCCCTCCTGCGAGGGGCGGACGCCGTCGTCCTCGGTCATCTCCGGGGTGTTCAGGTACATGGACATCAGGCCGCCGGAGAAGGCGGTCAGCGCGGCGCCGGCGAGCCAGCCCGGGACGAGGGGCAGCAGCAGCGCGCCGCCCACGCCGACCTCGGAGGCCACGATGAAGTTCTTGAACTGGGCCGGGGAGAGCTGGGCCAGCGCGGGCACGCCCTTGGCGCCCATGTCACGGATGTAGGCAGCCTGCTCGTCGGAGAGCTGGCGCTTGCCGAGGCCGGAGTTGAGGATGAACGCGCCGGAGGCCAGGCGCAGCGGAATCTGGACGATGCTCATGGAGTCTTCCTTCCAGTGGGGCCCGCGGCACAGGGATGGGAATGTGGCGCGAACAGTCGAATAGAGCGGTCAGCACGCTCACCCTACCAACCCCTCCCCCCGCCGTCCGGGTCCCCTCTCCCCGCCGATGGGGGAGAATGTCTCCCATGCTCTCCTCCCTCACCCCCGCGCTCCAGGCCGTCGCCCCCGCCGAGGGGGCCGTGGACTACGGATGGCTCGGCAACGTCGTGGTCGGCATCATGGAGGCCATCGGCCCGGTCGGCGTGGGCGTGGCCGTGCTGGCGGAGAACATCTTCCCGCCCATCCCCTCCGAGGTGATCCTGCCCCTGGCCGGCTTCACCGCCGCCGGAGGAGCCTTCAGCCCGCACGCCGCCCTCCTGTGGGCCACCCTCGGCTCCGTCGTCGGCGCGCTCGCCCTCTACGGGATCGGCGCGTGGCTCGGACGACGCCGCCTGTACCGGATCGCGAACTGGATGCCCCTGGTGGACATCGAGGACGTCGAGCGCACCGAGCGCTGGTTCGGCCGGTTCGGGTACTGGTCCGTGTTCCTCGGCCGCATGATCCCCGTGTTCCGCTCGCTCATCTCCATCCCGGCGGGCATCGAGCGCATGCACCTCGGCCTCTTCACCCTCTACACAGCCCTGGGCTCGCTGCTCTGGAACGCCCTGTTCATCTACGGGGGCTACGTCCTGGGCGCCCAGTACCACGTGATCTCCGACTACGCGGACCTGTTCTCCACCGTGGTGATGGCGCTCATCGTCCTCGCCCTGGTGGTCTGGGTCCTGCTGCGCGTGCGGCGCGACCTGCGCCGCCGCCGCGATCCGAACTTCCGGGCCCCGAGCCCGGACGAGGCCGCCGCCCGCATGGACGCCGCCCTCAGCTCCACCGACCACCGGAAGTGATCTGCATGACCCACTCCACTCCCCGCCTCGCCGCCCGACGCCGGGCCGGCCTCGGCCTCGCCGCCGCGGCCCTGCTCGCCCTCACCGCATGCGGCGGGAACGACCCCTACGGGGCTCCCGCCCCCACCGCCGCGAGTGCCTCCGAGCTGCCGCCCATGGACATGGCGCCCTTCACGCTGGACATACCGGACCTGGACCTCGCGCTCGTTCCCGGCGCCTCCATGTCCGCGATCGAGGGGCAGAGCCCCGAGTTCCACGGCGCCTGGCTCGAGGTGCCCGGCGCCCGCTCCTGGACCGACGCCATGGCCGCAGACGTGCGCGCCCAGGTCGAGGCCTATCAGCGGGACACGGACCTCTCAGCCGACCCCTCCCTCGAGGTGCAGCCGCGCCTCGCGGTGGCGGGGCAGGACATCGCCGCCGTCCGCCTGCTCTCCACCGAGAAGCGCGGGACGGAGTCCGTGT
Organism: Micrococcus antarcticus; assembly: GCF_044872765.1. NCBI lineage: Bacteria > Bacillati > Actinomycetota > Actinomycetes > Micrococcales > Micrococcaceae > Micrococcus > Micrococcus antarcticus. The sequence goes on from NZ_CP085253.1 coordinate 1,285,699, forward strand.
CCTCCTCCCAGGCCAGCTGGTACTCCGCCCGCGAGGACCGCGTGCTGGCCACGTCGGACCTCTTCACGGCCGAGGGCTGGACCGCGTTCCGCGCCGAGGTGCGCGACCGCATGGCGAACGACCCGGACATCGTGCAGGAGCGGCTGACCTCCGCCGTCGAGGCCCCGGACCAGGCCGAGAACCGCCGCATCTGGGACGCGGTGGTGCTCCTGCCGGACGGCAGCGCCCTCCTCGAGGTCGACCAGGCGGCGCTCGCACCCGCCGCGGCAGGCGTGCTCACCGCCCGCATCCCCTCCGAGACGGTGCGGCCCTGGCTCTCCGAGCTGGGCCGCACGGCTCAGGACGCGGCTCGGACGCCCGCCGCCGTCCGCCTCCCGCAGGCCTCGTCCTCCCCGGCGGGCTCCTCGGAGGCGCCCTCCACCACGGCCGTGCCCGTGCCCCCGCCGCTTCCCGCCACGAGCGAGGCCCCCCGGCCGCCGGCGGAGACCTCGAGCGACCCCACGGAGACCGCGCCGACCCGGCCGGACCCCACCCCCGCGGACACCGACGAGCCGACCTCGGCGGCCCCTGCCCCCGACCCGTCGTCCACAGGAGCACCCGGCACCGGCGCCACGAGCACCACGCCGAGCGGCTCCTCTGCGCCGACGACGCAGCCGGGCAGCTCCCCAGCGCCGAGCAGCGACGTGCCCTCGGCGCCCTCCGGGCCCACGCGCCCGACGTCGGCGCCCACACCGGGCACCACGAGCGCACCCGGCACCCCCGAGCCCTCGACGTCGAGCTCCCCGACGCCGTCGGACACGCCCACGGACGCGCCGACGTCGGATCCCGGCACCCCCGAGCCGTCCGACTCCACGCTGCCGCCGGAGCCCACCTCCGACGTGACGCCGCTGCCCGAGCCGAGCGCGTCCGACGCGCCCGCGGACTCCGCCGCCCCGGTGACCGCCGAGACGTCGCCCACGATCGTGTCCACATCGTGACGTGAGGGAGGCCGGAGGCATCGCCCCCGGCCTGGCAGGATGAGGAGGTCGGCCGGGAGGCCGACCTCCCCTCGCGCTGAGCCCCGTCCTCGCGCGCTGATCCTCGAAGAGTGTGAGCCCGCCCATGACCTCGACGTCCCGCCCGCGCCTCTGCGCCGCCCTCCTCGCACTGACCCTGGCCCTCGGGGCGTGCGGCGGCCCCGACGGAGGCGACGCACCCGCTCCCCAGGCCGCCGCGGACTCCGCGGCCGCCACGAGCCCTGCGACCGACACCCCGAGCCCGGAGTCCGCGTCGTCGTCCCCGTCCGCGTCAGGCGGCAGCACGTCCTCCGCGATGACCAGTAGCGCACCGTCCACGTCCGCCGCCGCCCCTCAGTCGGACGACACCGGCGCGGGCCAGGAGTCGACGTCGGCCGCGACGCATGCCGAGGAGGCCGAGGACGCACGCGGTGCCGCCGAGTCCTCCTCCGCCGGGTCGGCCGAGGGCCAGGACGAGCGCGGCTCCTCCGCCGAGGGACGGCAGGACGCCTCCGCACCCGCCTCGTCGGCGTCGCCCTCGCGCCCCGGTGCGGACGCCCGCACCCAGGACCGCCCGGCACCCGTCGTCGCGCAGGACCGCGGGGTCCCCGCCGCACAGGACCTCGGCGGTCCGAAGCCCGGCGTCGCTCCCGAGGACACGCCGGTCGCCGTGACCACCCCGAAGCCCGTGATCCCCGTCGAGCGGATCGCACCGCAGGATGTGCGCCCCGCGCCCGTGCAGCAGCCCGCCTCCCCTCGCCCGGCCGCGCCGAGCGCGTCCGCCGGCACGGGTGCGACCGCCCCCGGCTCCTCTGGGCCGAGCGCCTCGGCCCCTGCGAGCTCCGCCTCGGCGGCGCCGCAGCCCTCCACGGCCCCGGCGCCCGCCGGCCCCGTGCGCCAGGCCCCGGTGGACTGCGCCGTCACCCGGTGCATCGCCCTCACCTTCGACGACGGCCCGGGCCGGCACACCGGCCGCCTCCTGGACGTCCTCTCCGCCGAGCAGGTCCCGGCCACCTTCTACGTGGTGGGGCAGAGCGCGAAGCTCAACCCCGCGATGATCGCCCGCATGGCGGCGGAGGGCCACCAGGTGGGCAACCACAGCTACACCCACCCCAACCTCACGACGCTGACGGCCGGGCAGGTGCGCCAGGAGATCGCGGCGACGGACGCCGCCGTCCGCGCGGCCGGCGTCAGCCCGAGCACCGTGCGCGCCCCCTACGGGGCGCTGAACGAGTCGGTGCTGGCCACCCTCGGCGGGCTGCCCCGCGCGGGATCGGTCACCTGGAGCGTGGACACCCGGGACTGGGAGCACCGCAGCCCCGCACAGACCCTCGCCGCCGTGAAGGCGGGGGCCCGCCCGGGCGGGATCGTGCTGATGCATGACATCCACTCCACCACCGTGGACGCCGTCCCCGCCGTCATCGCGCACCTGCGCTCGGAGGGCTACACGTTCGTGACCGTGGACCGCATCACGGGGGGCGTGGCCGCCGGTCACACGACGGGCTCCGGCCTGCACCCCTGAGCGCCGCCGTGGGAGGATCGTGCGGATGACTGAGCACACCGCCCCCGCCCCGTCCGCCGACGCGGCCCACCCGCACGACCACAACACCGAGAAGGACCCCGCACTGCACCGCATGGAGCCGGTCTCCTTCGTCCGCCGCGGCGCCCGCCTCACCTCCGGCAAGCAGGCCGTGTGGGACCGCCTCGCGGACACCGTGCTCGTGGACGTCCCCCGCCACCGGGCGGCCACCTCCGTGTCCCCGGACGCCCACCTGGACTGGGGGGCCGTGTTCGGGCGGGAGGCCCCGCTGCTCGTGGACGTCGGCTCGGGCCTGGGCGAGTCCACCGCCCAGGGCGCGGCGGACCGGCCGGACTGGAACGTGCTCTCGGTGGAGGTGTACGTGCCGGGGCTCGCGGCGCTCATGGCGCAGGTGGAGCACCGCGGGCTCACCAACGTGCGGGCCGTGGAGGCCAACGCCCCCGAGCTGCTGGACCAGCTGCTCGAGCCCGGCTCCGTGGGCGAGGTGTGGGTGTTCTTCCCGGACCCGTGGCACAAGAAGCGCCACCACAAGCGCCGCCTCGTCTCCCCCGCCTTCGCGGACCGCGTGGCCCGCGTGCTCGCCCCCGGCGGCGTGCTGCGCCTGGCCACCGACTGGTCCGGGTACGCCGTGCAGATGCGCGAGGTCCTGGAGGCCCACCCCGAGTTCGAGAACCTCTTCCCGGGCCGCGCGTCCGGGGAGGACTCCCCGCTGACCCGCGTGCGCCGCGAGGGCCGCGAGCTCGAGGTGGGCGCGCAGCCGCTGCCCGCCGGATGGGAGGACGCGGCCGCCGAGGAGCGCCCCCTGCGCGCGGGACTCGGGGAGGCCGTGGCCGCGAGCGAGGCGGAGGACCCGGTGGACCACGAGGGCGGGTGGGCTCCGCGGTTCGAGGGCCGCCCCGTCACGAGCTTCGAGGCCAAGTCCCAGCGCGCCGGCCGGCTCGTCTTCGACCTCGCCTACCGGAGGCGCTGAAGGCCGAGCGGCTGGCCCGCGGTGACGCGGGCGGCGGCCGCGAGCGTCACGGAGCCCGGATCGCGGTAGCCCCGCGGCGCGTCGTCGCCGGCCGCGGGCGTCCAGCGCGAGGTGTCGTGGCCGCGCACGGCGGCCCCGTCCATCCCCGGGACGGGGTCCACGGGCAGGGCGACGGCGCCGGGCCAGGCCTGCCGCAGCCCGCCGAGCCGGCCGAGGACGGAGAGCACGTCTCCGGGCGCGCGGGCCTCGAACACCCGGCCGGTGGCCGCGCCGAGCGCACGGGCTCCCGAGAGGAGGGCGAGCGGCAGGCCCACCGCCCCGGACACCACCAGGGTCTCGACGGGGCGCTCCGCGCTGTGGGGCGTGGGATCGGTGGCCGCGGAGTCGGCCGGAAGGAGCCCCCGCTCGTCGAGCTCTCGCAGGGCGTGCCCCGCCACGAGGGAGCCGTACGAGTGGGCGTCCACGGCCCCGTGCACCGCGGTGCCGCGGGCGCGCAGCCCCGACGCGTGCAGGTGTGCCCACCACGCGGCGACGTCGTCGGCGAGCTGCCGGCCGGCCTCCCGCGCGGGGCGGTCGAGGACCACGCGCCACGGCGCGGGTGCGGGGTAGCGCAGCCACGCGACGACGACGGGGCGGGGCGCCCCCGCCGCGTGCTGGGCCGCGGCCAGCTGAGCGGCCTCGTGCGCCGCGCCCCACAGGGCGGTGTCCGGGCGGATGCCCATGCCGGAGACCATCCAGGTCAGATGGGTGGCGGTGGCGGGGTCTCCAGCGCACACGGCGGCGGTGGGCCCACCGCGGCCCTCGAGGTCGTGGGCCAGCAGCTCGCGCGCCGGCAGGGCACGGTCCATGGAGTCCGGGGCGAGCGCGTGGGCGAGGCCCTCCAGCGCGGCGCGGCTCCGCGGGTCGAGCCGGTCCTTCCGGCCCAGGTCCTCCCGCAGCCGTTCCCGGCGGGCGGCGCGCTGCGGGGCCGTGAACGCCAGCGGCGTCAGGCCTGCGGCGGGTTCCACGCGAGGATCCGGCGGGAACGGGCGGTGCCCGCGGGCAGGGCGCGCACGGCCGCACCGCGCCGCGCGGCGCCGGACGGGGTGCCCGGCTCCGCGGCTCCGGACGCGGGGGCGACGCCGTCCGGGCGGCCGGCGCCCGAGCGGCGGTCGGCGTAGCGCGCCGAGACGTCACCGGCGGCACCCACCGTGAACACGCGGGCCAGCCGCGAGACCTGGTGCAGTCGGTCCACCTGGGAGGCGAGCTCCACCACGGTGTCCTGCAGCTGCTCCACCTCGCGCTGCAGGGCGACGATCCGGCGGATCCCCTCGAGGGAGACGCCCTCGCGGCTCAGCGCCTGGATGGTCTGGAGGCGCTCGACGTCGGCGCGGGAGTAGCGGCGCTGCCGCCCGCCCTGGCGCTGGGGCACCACGAGGCCGAGGCGGTCGTACTGGCGCAGGGTCTGCGGGTGCATGTCCGTCATCGCCGCGGCGGTGGAGATGACGAACACGGGCGCGGTCCACTCGCCGCCGCGCTCCCGCGCGTCGCGGGCGGCCCGGTCGGCGGCCTCGGAGCGCCGGGGCCCGGCGCTCACCAGTCGGCCCTCCGGGCCAGCTCCCGCCTCGGATCGTCGCCGGCGGTGGCGGCAGCGAGGGCCTCGACGGCGGCGCGCGCCTCGTCGGTGAGCTCGGTGGGCACGGCCACCTGCAGCTCGACCAGGAGGTCCCCGGCGCCCTTCGAGGTCTCGACGCCGCGGCCCTTGAGGCGCAGGGTCCTGCCCGAGGCGGAGCCCGCCGGGACCTTGACCTTCACGGTCCTCTCGAGGGTGGGCACCTCGATGGTCGCGCCGAGCGCGGCCTCGGGGAAGGTGACGGGCACGGTGATGCGGAGGGTGTCGCCGTCGCGGTGGAAGAACTCGTGCTCGCGCACCTTCACGGTGACGATCAGGTCGCCGCGGCCCGCCGCGCCCGGCGAGCCCTTGCCGCGGGCACGGACCTTCTGGCCGTCCCGGATGCCCTTGGGCACCTTGACGTCCACGACCTCCCCGTCGGCCGCCCGCAGGGAGACCGTCGTGCCCTCGATCGAGCCCCGGAAGGAGATGGTGGTGGTGGCGGTGCGGTCCGCACCCTTGGCGGGCCGCTGCTGGCCGAAGCCGCCGCCGGCCGGCCCGAAGCCCGGCTGGCCGCCGAACCCGCCGAACATGTCTCCGAAGAGGTCGTTCAGGTCCGGGCCCGCCTGAGCGCCGCGGGGTCCGGCGCCGCCGCCGAACATCCCGCCGAAGACGTCCTCGAAGCCCCCGCCGGCCCCGCCGCCGGGGGCGGTGAAGCGGGCGCCGCCGCCCATCGCGCGGACGGCGTCGTACTCCTGGCGCTCCTTGGGGTCGCTGAGCACCGCGTAGGCCTCGGAGATCTCCTTGAACTTCTTCTCCGCGGCCTCATCGCCGGGGTTCTGGTCCGGGTGATGCGTGCGGGCCAGCTTGCGGTAGGCCTTCTTGACGTCGGCCTCGGAGGCGTCCTTGGACACCCCGAGGGACGCGTAGAAGTCCTTGTCCATCCAATCCTGCGAGGCCATGGCGCCTCCCTTCGTTCGTCGTGGTGCGGTGATCGGTGCGGTTCAGCCGTGGCTCACTCGTCCCCGGCGGACACCATCACCTGGGCGGCGCGCAGCACGCGGCCGTCCCGTGCGTAGCCGTTGCGGAACACATGCACCACGTGGTCGGCGGGGATCTCGGGGTGCGGCTGGCGCATGACGGCCTCGTGGAGAGCGGGGTCGAACTCGACGCCCGCCAGCTCCTCCTGGTCGTGGCGCTGCACGCCGAGGCCCGCGAGGGCGGAGTCGAGCTTCTCGGCGATCTTGGCGAAGGGGCCCTCGGCCAGGTCGCCGGCGGACCGCGCCGCGTCGAGGTCGTCCAGCACGGGGATCAGCGCCAGAACGGCCTTCAGGACGCCCTGGTCCTTCGCGAGGTCGCGGTCGCGGTCCACGCGGCGCTTGTAGTTCACGTACTCGGCCTGCAGGCGGCGCAGGTCCGTCTCCAGCTCGGCCTCGCGGGAGGACCCGGACGGCGCCTCGCCGGCCTCGGCCCCGGCGTCGTCGAGGATGCGCGCGGCCTGCGCCAAGGCGTCGCCCTCGTCCTGGACCGGCGCGTCCTGCGGCTCGGCGTCGGGGGCGGCCTCTCCGCGCGGGCGGCCGGTCTCCGGGTCGATCCGGCGGCGATCCTGGAACGTGAAGGCCTGCTCCTCGGAGCCCTTCTCGCCCGGGGTCCGGTCGTCGTCCGGGCGGTCGGCGGTGTTCTCGCTCATGGTGGGTCCTTTCGCTGCGGCGGCGCGCCGTGCGCGCCGGAAGTCTGGGGTGAGAGGCCGGTGGGCCGGTCACGGACGTGCGATCGCCGTGACCGGCCCACCGGTGCTGTCGCGGGCCCCGTCGGGCCGGCGGGCCGCAGGGCTCGCCGGCGCCGACGACGGCGCGGGTGCGTCAGTTCTTCTTCTCGTCGTCCTCGTCGACGACCTCGGCGTCGACGATGTCCTCGTCCTCGGCCTGGGGGGCCTCGGCGCCGGCGTCGGCCTGCTGCTCGGAGCCCTGCTGGGCGTAGAGCGCCTCGCCGATCTTCACCTGGGAGGCCTGGAGCTTCTCGAACGCGGCCTTGACCTCGTCGTCGTTGTCCTGCTGCTCCAGGGCGGCCTTGAGGGCGTCGACGTCGGCCTGGACCTCGGTCTTGACGTCCTCGGGCAGCTTGTCCGCGTTGTCGGCCAGGAGCTTGTCCACGGAGTACGCGGACTGCTCGGCCTGGTTGCGGCGCTCGGCGGCCTCGCGGCGCTTCTTGTCGTCGTCCGCGTGGGCCTCGGCGTCCTTGACCATGCGGTCGATGTCCTCCTTGGACAGCGAGGAGCCGCCCGTGATGGTCATCGACTGCTCGGTGCCGGTGCCCTTGTCCTTCGCGGAGACGTGCACGATGCCGTTCGCGTCGATGTCGAAGGTGACCTCGATCTGGGGCATGCCGCGGGGGGCCGGGGCGATGCCGGTCAGCTCGAAGGTGCCCAGGGCCTTGTTGTCCCGGGTGAACTCGCGCTCGCCCTGGAAGACCTGGATGGACACGGAGGGCTGGTTGTCCTCGGCCGTGGTGAAGGTCTCCGAGCGCTTCGTGGGGATGGCCGTGTTGCGCTCGATGAGCTTGGCCATCACGCCGCCCTTGGTCTCGATGCCCAGCGAGAGGGGGGTCACGTCGATCAGGAGGACGTCCTTGCGCTCGCCGGCGAGCACGCCGGCCTGCACGGAGGCGCCGATCGCGACGACCTCGTCCGGGTTCACGCTCTTGTTCGGCTCCTTGCCGCCCGTGAGCTCCTTCACGAGCTCGGAGACGGCCGGCATGCGGGTGGAGCCGCCCACGAGGACCACGTGGTCGATGTCGGAGACCTTGACGCCGGCCTCCTTGATCACGTCGTTGAAGGGCTTGCGGGTGCGCTCGAGCAGGTCCTTGGTGAGGTCCTGGAACTTGGCGCGGGAGAGGTGCTCGTCCAGGTGCACCGGGCCCTCGGGGGTCACGGAGAGGTACTGGAGCGAGATGTTGGTGGAGGTGGCCGAGGAGAGCTCCTTCTTGGCCTGCTCCGCCGCCTCCTTCAGGCGCTGCAGGGCGATCTTGTCCTTGGACAGGTCCGCGCCCTTGGACTTGGCCTGCTGGAGCAGCCAGTCCACGATCCGCTGGTCCCAGTCGTCGCCGCCGAGGCGGTTGTCGCCCGAGGTGGCGCGCACCTGGATGGTGGCGAAGTCGTCCTCGTCCTTGGCGACCTCGAGCAGGGACACGTCGAAGGTGCCGCCGCCCAGGTCGAAGACGAGGATGAGCTCGTCCTCCTTGCCCTTCTCGAGGCCGTAGGCCAGGGCCGCCGCGGTGGGCTCGTTGATGATGCGCTTGACGTTCAGGCCCGCGATCTCGCCGGCCTCCTTGGTGGCCTGGCGCTCGGCGTCGTTGAAGTACGCCGGGACGGTGATCACCGCGTCGGTGACCTTCTCGCCCAGGTACTCCTCGGCGTCGTGCTTGAGCTTCATCAGCGTGCGGGCCGAGATCTCCTGCGGGGTGTACTTCTTGCCGTCCACCTCGGTGGTCCAGTCGGTGCCCATGTGGCGCTTGACGGACGCGTAGGTGCGCTCGGGGTTGTTGACGGCCTGGCGCTTGGCGACCTCGCCGACCAGGACGTCGCCGCCCTTGGAGAACGCGACGACGGAGGGGGTGGTGCGGGCGCCCTCGGCGTTCGCGATGACGACGGGGTCGCCGCCCTCGAGGACGGCGACGACGGAGTTGGTGGTGCCCAGATCGATTCCGACTGCACGGGACATGGGGTGGTCCTTTCCTGTCTGCGAATGAGGCGGCCGCGTCGCCCTGGGCCGGACCCGGGGGTCCGAACCGGCCGACGTGAGCCTTCCTGACTCAGGTTGCCACCGTCGGCGACGGCGTGTCAAGGGACGTGAGTCATCCTCACTCATGTTTTGCGGATGTCCGGTTCAACGCGCTCCACGGAGGATTCATTCCCGGAGAGGTCGGACGGGGCTCCTCGCCCTGCCGCGGGCGATCAGGGCTGGCGCCGCCCCCGCGCGGAGTGGTTGATTCAGGCGACGACGCGGCGCCCTCCGGCGCCGCCCGATCGAGACGAAGGAGCACCATCGTGGCCAACGCCAAGAAGAACGACGACGCCGCCTACACCGTTCCCGGCCTGCGCGTGGAGGACGGCCACCGCGTGGCCGAGGTCCTGCAGGGCCGGCTGCACGCCCTCAACGACCTCCAGCTCACCCTGAAGCACGCGCACTGGAACGTGGTGGGCCCGGGCTTCATCGGCGTCCACGAGATGCTCGACCCGCAGATCGAGAAGGTCCGCGCCATGGTGGACGTCGTCGCCGAGCGCATCGCGACCCTGGGCGTCTCCCCCGCCGGCACCCCCGGCGTCCTCGTGGCGGACCGCACGTGGGACGACTACTCGCTGGGCCGCGCGAGCACCCTCGAGCACCTGGCCGCGCTCGACCTGGTGTACGACGGCGTCGTGACGGACCACCGCGCCGCGATCGACGCCACCGAGGACCTCGACCCGGTCACGCAGGACATCCTCATCGACCAGGTGGCCCAGCTCGAGCTGTTCCAGTGGTTCATGCGCTCCTTCCTGACCACGGACGACGGCCGCCTGAGCAGCGCGGGTGCGGCCACGGAGGCCGCCGCCGCGGGCCGGGTGAAGGACGACCAGGCCGCGCCCGCCCCGCAGGGCGCGCGCCCGAAGAAGTCGGGTGCCAAGAAGGCCACGGCCTCGAACGCGAAGAAGTCCAAGAAGAAGTGACCGCGCGCCCCTGACGCGCCCCCGTGCCCGGAGGGCCCGACCGCACCGCCGGTCGGGCCCTCTGTCGCCGTCCGGGCTCAGGCGGCCCGCGCCGGCCACCAGACACGCGGGCCGATGTCCCGGACGAGCGCGGGGATCAGCAGGGAGCGCACGATCAGCGTATCGAGCAGCACGCCGAACGCGACGATGAATGCCAACTGCACCATGAACATCAGCGGGATCACCGCGAGCGCGGCGAAGGTGGCCGCCAGCGCTACGACGGTGGAGGTGGCCACACCGCCCGTCACGTCTCCCTCTTGACATCCACCACACAGGGAACAATAGTGTTCTGTGTCACTTATTCAAGGGGCAGGCGGCCACGCTACCTGCCCCCAGTAAGGAGACCCCATGTCGACCTGGAAGACCACTTTCGTATCGACGCTCACCGGCCTGGCCGTGGTGACCACGACCCTCGCCGCACCGAGCTTGGCCTCGGCGCAGTTCCGAGATGACCAGGTGACCCACACCCAAGGACAACCCTCGACTGACAAGGTCGACGACGCTATGCGGCTCGTTCGTCAAGCTGAGATGGAGGACCCGGCAGGCTTCGCCCGACGGGTCGCAATTCTGGAACAGCTCGGGGACACATTCCGCCTGCCCCATGAGTCGACTCTTGGCTCCACCGACATGGATCGACTGGCGTTTGCAGCAACCGTGCAGGACCCCCTTGTCCTGCAGGGGCTTGTCGAGATGGTCTCTCGCGGAGACATTGAGATCATCGAAGGTACACATGGCGCCCCAGTCTGGATAAGCCATCTCGACCCGGAAGACCTGACGGCCTCCAAGGAACCCACCACCCAGGATCTTCCCGCGTGCCCCTCCGCATGGGCAGCTGCACTGGCATGGATCGGCGCAAACGCGCTCATGTGCACACCGCTCGTTTCTGTTCCGCCGGCGGCCGTCGGCTGCGCCCTCACGTTCGGAATCGGGGGGTTCATCATCGACGTAAATCAGGGGTGCTGACCTCCGGCGAGGTTGATGACCCCTCCCGTTCTCAGGAATGAGGAGATCATGGAAGTTTGGCGAATTCTCACCGCCGTGTTCCTTGGAGCAACTCTGGCCTCCGCCGGGGCCCTTGGAACCGCCCATGGGATCTGGGTGATCCTGCCTGCCCTGTGCGTTGTCGCGTTCCTCACCCTGGACTGGCGGGATCGCGATCGCCCTCGCCTGTCCACGCCACGCATGGCAGCCCTGCTCCTGGCCATCGCTGTCGGCTTGATGGTGCTCCCGCGCGTCGATTGGAGCCCGTACCCGATCATCCTGATCGCCTTCGCGGTGGCATCGGGCACCTTCACGTGGTGGGCGTTGGAGGACGTCGGGGCCCGCAGCCTCGATGTGACGACGGCATCCCCGGGTGAAAGCCACGCGCACACCTGAGGTGCGGCGTGCAACCACGAACCCACAGCCTGCGGCCCCGACGACACGTCGTCGGGGCCGCAGGCTATGCACCATGTGCCGAAGCGGAGGACCGCCCTCAGTCGACCTTCGCCGGCCACCACACCTTCGGGCCGATGTCCCGCACGAGCGCCGGGATCAGCAGGGAGCGCACGATCAGCGTATCGAGCAGCACGCCGAACGCGACGATGAATGCCAACTGCACCATGAACATCAGCGGGATCACCGCGAGCGCGGCGAACGTGGCCGCCAGGACGACGCCGGCCGAGGTGATCACGCCTCCCGTCACGGTGAGCGCGCGCAGCACGCCCGCCCGGGTGCCGACGCGCAGGGTCTCCTCGCGGGCGCGGGTCATGAGGAAGATCGTGTAGTCGATCCCCAGCGCCACGAGGAACACGAACCCGTAGAGCGGCACCGTGGGGTCGGCGTCGTCGAAGCCCATCAGGTGCTGGAACACGAGGGTGGAGACGCCCAGCGCCGAGCCGAAGCTGAGCGTCGTGGCGAGCACCAGCAGCACGGGCGCCACCACGGATCGCAGCAGCGCCATCAGGATCAGCAGCACCACGAGCAGCACGAGCGGGATGACGAGGCGGAGGTCCCGCTGGGCGGTCTCGTTGGCGTCGAGGGCCTGCGCGGCCGTCCCGCCCACGAGCACCTCGCCCTCGACGTCGGCCAGGCTCTCCCGCAGGGCGCCCACGGTGCGCTCGGCCTCGAGGGAGTCGGCCGGGTCCGCGAGCGTCGCCGAGACGAGGACGCGGCCGTCGACGACCTTCGGCTCCGCGGGGGCGTCGGGCTGTCCCGCACCGGCGGGCGGACCGGCAGGGGTGCCCGCCGGGGGTCCGGCGGACTGCTCGGCCTCCAGCTCCGCCGAGGCGACGCCCGTGGTCCCGCGCACGATCTCCAGCACGCGGTCCCGCTGCGCCTCAGGCGCGACGATCTCCGCGGGCGAGCCGGAGCCTGCCTCGAAGTGGCGGGAGAGCAGGCCCTGCGCGTCACGCGCGTCGGACTGCCCGAGCAGCACGTCGGTCTGGGCCACGCCCGAGGCCTGCAGCTGCGTGACGCCGGCGGCGAGCGCGAGGAGGACGGCCGCCGTCGCGATCCAGACGGGGCGCGCGTTCCGGGCGACGAGCGCGGCCACCCGGGTCCACACGCCGTGGTCCTCCTCGAGGCCGGCGATCAACGCGCCGTCACGGTCCTCGGGCTGGACGAACCCGCGGCCGCGGGCGGCCCGCTTCTCCCGACGGCGGCGGGCGCTCTCGGGAGAGGGGACGGTGGGCCAGAACGCCGCGCGGCCCATGAGCTGCAGCAGGGCCGGGAGCAGGGTCAGCGCCGCGAGCCAAGCGAAGACGATGCCGGACGCGGCGATCGGGCCGAGCGATCGGTTCGAGTTGAGGTCGGAGACCAGCAGGATGAGCAGCGCCGCGGCGACGGTGGCCGCCGAGGCGGTGATCGCCCCGAACGAGCCGCGCACGGCGGCCATGAGTGCTGGGCCGATGCCGTCCCTCTGCAGCAGCTCCTCCCGATGGCGGGCCACGAGGAGCAGGCAGTAGTCCGTCGTCGCGCCGATGACGAGGATGGACAGGATGCCCTGCGACTGCCCGTTGAGCTGGATCCAGTCCGCGCGCGCCATCCAGTACACCGCGAGGATCGCGGCGCACAGCGCACCCATCGAGGTGAGCAGCACCAGGATCGGCAGGACCACGGAGCGGTAGACGGCCACCAGGATCACGAACACCACGACGAGGGCCACGAGCAGCAGCAGCCCGTCGATCCCGGCGAACGCGCCGCCGAGCTCGGAGGCGAGCCCCGCGGGGCCGCCCACGTGCCAGGTCGCGTCCGCGGCCGGCGTGCCGGCCACGGCGGGCACGCCGCCCGGGTCCGCGAGCACGGCCTCGAGGTCCTCGACGACGTCGGCGGCCTCCCGCGGCGCCTCCTGGCCCGTGCCGATCAGTGCGAGGAACTGCACGGCCTGGCCGTCCTCGCTGGGGATCGGCCCGACGACGCGCTCGACGCCCTCGACCTCGCCGAGCCGTTCCCCGAGCGCCGCGAGGGCGGGGAAGGCCACGGCCGGATCTGACGTGGAGGCCTCCCCCACGATGATCGCGGGGACCGCCGAGCCGTCCCGGAAGCCGGCGGCCGCCTCGGAGGCCAGCGTCGACTCGGCGGTGGCGGGCAGGAACGTGGACTGGTCGTTCGAGGAGACCTCGGAGATCTTCCCGAAGGTCGGGCCGCCGAGGCCCATCGCGGCGAACCACACGAGCGCCAGCGCCACCGCGAGGCCGATCCGCAGGAGCCGGGACGGACGGGCGGCCCGCTCGTCACGGGCGCCGGGGGCGGCGGCAGGGGCGCCCGCAGCGCGCGACGGCTCGGGGCCGGGAGCGTCGGGGGCCGCTGCGGCGGGGGTCCGGTAGGGAGAGAGGTCGGGGAGGCTGCTCACGCGGGACAGCCTAGCAAGATGGTTTGATCATCGAACGATTCGACCCCGCCGGTAGGATCCGGGGGGTGACCACCCCCGCGGCCGACCGCCCTGAGCAGCCCCTCGCCCTCCTGGCGAGCCTGCGCGCCTTCTCCGAGGTGGCCGACCGGGTCGCCGACCAGGCGAGCCGCGCCCTCGGCCTGCACCGCACGGACCTGCGCGCCCTCTCGATCCTCATGCGCCGCACGAGCCGCGGCCTCGCGACCACCCCCACGGACCTCGGGCACGGACTGCACCTCACCCGTGCTGCCACGACCTCCGTGATCGACCGTCTCGTCGCCTCGGGGCACGCCCGCCGGGCCCGCTCGGCCACGGACGGACGCCGGGTCATCGTGGAGCCCACGCCCGCGGCCTCGGCGGACGGCTCGGCGGCGTTCGGCCCGATGGCCCGCCGCATCGCCGCCGCGCTCGAGGGCTTCGACGACGCCGAGCTCGCCACCGCCCTGCGCGTGGTGGACGCGGCCACCCGGAGCATCGCCCCGCTCGCCGAGGACGGACCGTGACCTCCCCCGCACCACCGGCGGGCCCCGTGCTCGTCGGCGTGGACGGCCGCTCCGGCGCCGGCAAGACCACCCTCGCGGCCGCCCTCGCGGCGCATCTGTCCCCGTACGCCCGCGTGGCGGTGCTGCACGTGGAGTCCTTCTACGCGGGATGGGACGGCCTGGAGGCGGTGCTCGACCCCGCAGGGCCGTACGTGACGGCGCTGCGGGACCTCGGCGCGGGCCGTGCTGCGCGGTGGCGGGCCTGGGACTGGCACCACGCCCGCCCGGGGGCCGGCCAGCGGCTCGAGCCGGCCGACGTCGTGGTGTGCGAGGGTGTGGGCGCCACGAGCGCCGCAGCCCGGCCCCACCTCACGCTGAGCGTCTGGCTCGAGCTGGACGAGCGGATGCGCCGCGAGCGCGCCCTGGCCCGCGACGGCGGCGCGTACGCGCCGCACTGGGAGCGCTGGGCCGCGCAGGAGGAACGCTACCTCGCGGCGCAGGACCCGGCCGGGGCGGCCGACGTGCGGACCTCGATCGGCCCCTGAACCGTGGACCGGGCCCACCGGACCGGCCCCTCGGCGTCACGCGTGGAGCCGCTCCTGCGCCACGAGCTCCACGAGCGCGGCGATCCACTCCTCGGTGATCGGCTCGGCGAACAGCACGCGCATGATCAGCTGCGCCGCCACGGTCTCGGCCAGCATCTCCCGGTCCACGCCCTCCGCGAGCACCGCGGTGCGGAACCGCTCGTGGAGGCTGTGCCGCAGCGGGGCCACGAGCACGCCGTGGATCTGCTGGCTCCGGCTGTCGGCCGTGGCGATCGCGCCCACCAGGGCCTGGGAGAGGTGAGTGGCGCCGCCGCCGTCGATCTCCACCGCCATCGCGCGCAGCCACGTGGCGAGGTCCGCGCGCAGGTCCCCGGTGTCCGGCGGCAGGGGCAGGGGGATGTCCAGGTACCCGGCGCCGACGGCCTCCACGAGCACGTCCACCTTCGTCCTCCACCAGCGGTAGACCGTCTGCTTGCTCACCCCCGCACGGGCCGCGATGCCCTCCATGGTGAGCTTCGCCTGGCCCGCGGGCTCCATGAGCTCGGCGGCGGCGCGCAGCACCGCCTCCCGGGACGCCTGGCTGCGGGGGCGGCCACGTCGGCGCGAGGCCGGGACCGTGGGGTCGTCAGACGTCTCCTGTGCTGCCGCGGCGGTGCCCGCCACGTCGCTGCTCTCCTCCATCCGACCGAGTGTAGTGACGGGTTCACGGGAACGCGGCGTCCTGTTGCGGACGTGCAAGGTCAGGCCGCCGGAGGAGAGCAATCGCACAGTCCCTCGATCACGATGAACGGAGCACGGCGCTCCGCTTACCTGTACGCTGAGCGCAACGCGGCGGCCCTCTGCCCCGCCTCCTCACGCCCCCTCTCGCTCCCTGGAGATCCCCGCCCCATGGCAAAGCTGCTCTACCGGCTCGGCCTCGGCGCCGCTCGCCGACCCATGATCGTGATCCTCGCCTGGGCCCTCGCCCTGGCCCTCGCCGTGGGCGGCTTCCTCGCCTTCGGCGGCACCCTCTCCTCCGCCGTCACCATCCCGGGCACCCCCACGGCCCAGGTCACGGACCGCCTCAAGGAGGAGTTCCCCGACGCCTCGCGCGGCACCGGCCAGGTGGTCTTCGCCACCGAGGACGGCTCCGCGTTCACCCCGGACCAGCGCGATCGGATCGAGCAGCTCCTGAGCACGGTCCGCGACCAGCAGGCCGTGGCCGACGTCGTGGACCCCTTCGACGTGCAGAGGCAGCAGGAGGACGCCCGCACCGCTCTCGAGGACGGTCGGCAGCAGATCGCCGACGGCGAGCAGGGGCTCGCGGACGGCCGCCGCCAGGTCGACGGCGGCCGGGCACGGATCGCCGAGGCGAAGGAGCAGGCCGAGGACGGGCAGGCGAAGCTCGAGGAGTCGGCCCGGCAGCTCGAGGAGGGGCAGGCGACGCTGGACGCCGCGCGCACCGACTTCCAGGAGCGCGGCCTGGCCGCCCTGCCGGAGGACGCCACCGCGCCCCTGCGCGAGGCCGAGCAGAAGCTCGAGGACGGCCGCGCCCGGCTCGAGCAGGGCCGGGCCCAGATCGAGGAGCAGGCGCCGAAGGTGGAGGCCGGCCAGGCCGAGGTCGACGCGAACCGCGAGAAGCTCGACGCCGGCCGTCAGCAGCTGGGCGAGGGCTGGGCCCAGTACGAGGAGGGCAAGGCCGAGCTCGAGGAGCAGCGGGCGCAGCTCGAGGCCGGCCAGGCCCGGCTGGACGCCGCCCGCGAGCAGGCCCTCGCGCAGGGCGAGGCCGCCGGCGTCCCTGCCGAGCAGGTCACTGCGCAGTTCGCCGCGCAGCAGGCCGAGCTGGACGCCGGCGCGGCCCGGATCGAGCGGGCCCAGGCCGAGCTCGACGCCGCCAACGCCGAGCTGAAGGCCCGCGAGGCGGAGGTCCAGTCCGGCCTCGAGCAGCTGAGCGCGGCACAGGCGCAGGTCGACGCCGGCCGCGAGCAGCTCGCCGAGGGCCGCGCCCGGCTGCAGGCGTCCGAGAAGGAGCTCGCCGAGGGTCAGGCCCAGCTCGAGGCCGGCCGCGAGCAGGCCCGCGAGGCCGCCCGCGCCGAGTTCGAGAAGCAGCAGGCCACGATCGACGAGGGCCGCGAGACGCTCGCGCAGGGCAGGGCCGACCTCGAGTCCGGCCGCGAGGAGATCGCGGCCAACGAGCGGAAGCTGGAGCAGGCCGAGGAGGATCTCGCCACGGGCCGTCAGGACCTCGCCGACGCCCGCACCCAGGCCGAGCGCGGCCAGCGCACCGTGGACCTCGTGGAGGGCTACCGCGCCGTCTCCGAGGACGGCTCGACCGCCGTCGGGATCGTCTCCTTCGACCAGCCGTCCATGGACGTGCCCGCGGAGGACAAGAAGGCCATCACGGGCGTCCTGACCGCGGCGGACATCGACGGGGTGCGGGTCCTGCCCTCCCAGCAGCTCAGCCAGACCGTCCCGCAGATCGTGGGGCCGGGCGAGGTCGTGGGCCTCGTGATCGCCGCGATCGTGCTCGTGCTCATGCTCGGCACCTTCGTGGGCGCGGGTCTGCCGCTCGTGAACGCCCTCGTGGGCGTGGGGGTGGGGGCCGCCGGCGCGCTCGCCTTCTCCGGCGTCGTGGAGATGATGTCCGTGACCCCCGTGCTGGGGCTCATGCTCGGCCTGGCGGTCGGGATCGACTACGCGCTGTTCATCGTCAACCGCCACCGGCAGGAGCTGCGCCGCGGCACCCCGCTGCGCGAGTCCATCGCCCTGGCCAACGGCACGTCCGGCAACGCCGTGGTGTTCGCCGGCCTCACCGTGATCATCGCGCTCGCGGCGCTCAACGTCACCGGCATCCCGTTCCTCGGCCTGATGGGCACCGTCGGCGCCGCGTGCGTGCTCGTGGCCGTGCTCGTGGCCGTCACCCTGACGCCCGCGCTGCTCTCGCTGGCCGGCACGCGCGTGCTCTCCCGCAAGGAGCGCACCCGCCTGGAGGCCCTCACCCCGTCGGGCGAGGGCTCCCACACGGCCCCCCTCACCGGTGCCGACCCCGCCGAGGCCGCCCATGCCGTGCGAGGCGCGCACCGCTCGCCGCGGATGTCCACCCCCGCCGCGGTGGCCACGACCCTGGGCGCGATCGCCCTGCTCGTGGCGGTCTCCATCCCCTTCTTCTCGATGCGCCTGGGCCTGCCGGACGGCGCGTCCGAGCCGGTCGGCTCCGACGCCCAGGTCTCCTACGAGCTCATGGCCGACAAGTTCGGCGAGGGCTACAACGGCCCCCTCGTGGTGACCACGGACCTGCCCGAGGGGCTCTCGGAGGAGCAGGCGACGGACGCCCAGCTCGCCGTCGGCGAGCAGCTCTCGGCACTGGACCACGTCGGCGCGGTGGTGCCGGCGGGCTTCAACGAGGACCGCACCCTGGGCATGCTGCAGCTGCTGCCCGAGGAGGGGCCCAACGCGGTCTCCACCGAGGAGCTGGTGCACGAGCTGCGCACGGTGGAGCCCGCGGGCGAGGCCTCGAACCTGGCGGTGGCGGGCATGACCTCCGGGGCGATCGACGTCTCGGAGAAGCTCGCCTCGGCCCTGCCGCTCTACCTCGGCGTGGTGGTGGGGCTGTCCCTGCTCATCATGATCCTGGTGTTCCGCTCCATCCTGGTCCCGCTGATCGCCACCGGCGGCTTCGTCCTCTCGGTGTTCGCGGCCATGGGCGGCGTGGTGGCCATCTACCAGTGGGGCTGGTTGGGCTCGGTGTTCAACGTGCACCATGCGGGCCCGGTCCTGAGCTTCCTGCCGACGATCATGATCGGCGTGCTGTTCGGCCTGGCCATGGACTACCAGCTGTTCATCGCGTCCGGCATGCGTGAGGCCTACGCCCACGGCCAGCCGGCCCGCAGCGCCGTGATGAGCGGCCTGCGCGCCGGCCGGTCCGTGGTGATCGCCGCCGCGATCATCATGATCTCCGTCTTCGGCGGCTTCGTGTTCTCCCACGACGCGATGATCCGGCCCATCGGCTTCGGCCTCGCCTTCGGCGTGCTGCTGGACGCCTTCGTGGTGCGCCTGCTGCTGATGCCCGCGCTGATGCACCTGCTGGGCGAGTCCGCGTGGTGGCTGCCGAGGTGGCTCGAGCACATCATGCCGGACGTGGACGTGGAGGGTGCCCAGCTCGAGCGCCACGGCAGCTCCCACAGCCCCGCGGGGGCCACCGCGGAGGGCCTCCCTGCTGCCACCGGGGCCGGATCCGAGTCGGGCGGCCCGCACCGCACCTGAGCCTGCGGGACCGGCACTATCCTGGGCCCATGCCCGCCGACTCGCCCTTCGTCCCTGCCGCCCACGAGCCCGTGCTCGTCCTGCTCGAGCAGGATGCGCACGGGCTCGTCCGTCCCCGGGTCGCGGACCCGGACGTGCCGCACCTGCGCGTCACGGACCAGGGCGTCACGCGGGGCGACGGCCTGTTCGAGACCGCGCTCGCCGTCGCGGACGAGGCCGGGACGCTGCGGATGCGCAAGCTGCGCGCCCACCTCGGCCGGCTCGCCTCCTCTGCCACGGCGCTGCGCCTGCCCGCGCCGGACGCCGCCGCGTGGGAGGCCGCCGTCGACGCCGGCCTGCGCGCCGTCGAGGCGGCGAGCCGCCCCGCGCCCGGCGCGCGGCTCTCCGTCCGGCTCACCGCGACGCGCGGCCCCGAGGCGACGCCGGGCACGGCGCCGCACCCGACCGCGTGGGTGCTCCTGACCCCGGTGCCCGCCCCCGACGAGGCCGAGCGCCGCGCGGGCGTCCGCGTCCTCCTGCTGGACCGCGGCATCGACTCCACCGCCCCCGAGCACGCCCCCTGGCTGCTCACGGGCGCGAAGACCCTCAGCTACGCCGTGAACATGGCCGCCCTGCGCCACGCGCGCGCCCACGGGGCGGACGACGTGATCTTCACGAGCTCGGACGGCTTCCTCCTCGAGGGTCCCACCTCCACCGTGCTGATCGCGCGGCACGATCCGGACGGCCGGCGCCGCCTCCTCACCCCCCTGCGGCAGAAGGGCATCCTGGCGGGCACCTCCCAGGCGGTGGTCTTCGCGGCCGCGCACGCCGCGGGCTGGCGCCTCGGCTACGGCCCCCTCATCCCGGCGGACCTCGAGGACGTGGACGGGATCTGGCTCGCCTCCTCCGTGCGGGGCGTGCTCCCCGTGCGCGCGGTGGACGGGCGCGAGACGCCCGTGGACCCCACCCTGACGGCCCGGCTCCAGGCCTGGCTGGACGCCGACGGCGATCCGGGACACCACGTCAGCGGGGACCCGGTCACCTCGGACGCCTGATCCCCCGCGCTAGGCTGACTCCCGGACCGGTCCCACCCCACGGAAGGCGCACCATGAACACCATCGCCCAGAAGATCCTCTCCACCGGCATCACCCTGGCCGGCGGCGTCATCGGCTCCCGCCTCGTGGCCGGCGGCTGGAAGCTCGCCACCGGGCACGACGCACCGGACGACGCCGCGGACGAGACGCTGCCCCTCGTGGAGGCGCTCTCCTTCGCCTTCATCTCCGCCGGCGTGGCCGCGCTCATCAAGGTGGCCGGACAGCGCGGCGCGGGCACCGCGATCCGCAAGGCCTCCGAGAAGACCGCCCGCCGCGGCGCCAACGAGGTCTGAGACCCCGCGCGACGGGCTCAGCCCGTCGGGCTCCCGCCGCGGTCCAGGCCGTGCGGCGCGTCCTCGCGGCGCTGCGCCGCGGACGGGCGGCGGGGGCGACGCCGCGGGGCGTCGCCGTCGGCGGCCTCCACGCGGCGGGCCGCCGCGGCCAGGTCGTCGCGGTGCAGCAGCCCGTGCTGGGCGTGCTTGGTGCGGTAGCCCGTGCGCCCCACCAGGTGGGAGGCCACGGGGGCCGTCACCATCTGGGCGACCCACGCCAGCAGCAGGATGGGCACCCACGCCCACGAGCGCCAGAGCACCGCGAGCCCCAGGAGCATGAGCAGCAGGCCCAGCACCTGGGGCTTGGCGGCCGCGTGCATGCGGGAGAGCAGGTCGGGCAGCACGAACAGGCCCACGCCGGCCACCAGGGAGAAGAAGGCGCCGGCCACGATCAGCAGGGCGGCCAGCCAGTCCAGCAGCAGCAGCGGGTCCGTCATCGGTCTCCCCCCTCGGCGGGCGCGTCTTCCGAGCCCGGGATGTCGGTGGTGCCGGGCACGAGGGAGATCTCCTCCCGCATGTGCTCCGGGCGGCGGTCCTCCACGAAGCGGGCCACGGTCACCGAGCCCACGAAGCCCACCGTGGCGGCCAGCACCACGAGGACGATGTCATGGGTGTGGCGGTGCACGGCCATCTCCAGGACCAGGGCCGAGGAGAGCACCACGAGCAGCACGTCGATGGCGATCGCCCGGTCCAGCAGGGACGGGCCCCGCACGATCCGGTGCAGCGCGGCCACGGCGCCCACGAAGAGCATCGCGCCGCCCCCGTAGGCGGCCACGGTCATCGGGTCGATCATGCGCGCTCCTCCTCCGCCGCGGGCCCGTAGGCGGGATGCCGCCGGTTGCCCGCGATCTCGGCCCGCGGGGGCGCCGAGTCGGGGAAGCGGCGCAGCAGCTCCAGGTCCGTGCGCGAGCCGACCGCCTGGATGATCCCGGCCTCCACGCGCAGGGCCTTGGCGCGGACCGCGGCGATCTCCTCGTCCGTCGTCACGTTCAGGCAGTGCAGGTACAGGGTGGCGTCGGCGCGGTCCACGTCCAGCACGATCGAGCCGGGCACCAGGGCCAGGGCGTGGCTGACGAGGGTGATCAGGAGGTCGTCGTGGCTGCGCAGCCGAACGCCCACGATCGAGCTGTGCACCCGCCTGCCCCGCGTGAGCACGACGGCGGACACCGAGAGCGAGGAGCGCACCACGTCCGCGAGGAAGCGGCCGGTGAACACGAGCGCGTGCCAGGGGCTGAACCGGCGGCTGAACGGGATCGCGGGCATGGGGAACACCACGATCACCAGCGCGGCGAAGAGGAGTCCCGGCAGCAGCACGTGCAGGCCGAAGTCCTGCCACAGTGCTCCCCACACCAGGGTGAGGACGAGGGCGAGGGGCCACTGGCCCAGCACGGCACGGAAACTGCCGGGCCGGGGCGCCGCGCGGGCGGAGCCCCGGCCCGCGGGAACGGCCGGGTCCGCGGGAACGGCCGGGTCCGCGGTCTCCTCCCGGTCCCGCGACGGCGCCGTGCGCGGTGCCGGTGGGCGAGGGTCAGCGGTGGGCATCGTGCACCTCCGTCGGGTCGTTGCGCAGGCTCTCCGCGGCGCGCTCCGCGGCGTCCTCGCCCAGCACGGCGCCGATGTAGGGCGTGCGCTCCAACATGTCCGTGGCGGCGCGGTCCGCGAGGCCGTAGAGGGGTCCCGCGAGCACGGTGAACGCGACGCTGAGGGCCACGATCGCCGCGGTGGGGACGACGAGGCCGGCGCTGAGGCGCTTGGGCCGCTCCCCCCGCTCGAGGACGCGCTGGTACGCGGCCACGAGCTGGGCCGGCGGATGCTCCACGTCCTCCACCCTGCGCCAGAACGCGCGGGTCCACACGCGCACCATGACCAGCAGCGTGAGGAGCGAGGCGAGGACGGAGACGATCACGAGCGTGTACGCGAGCGGTGCGCCCTGCTCCACGCCGCCGCGCAGCAGGCCCACCTTGCCGAGGAACCCGGAGAACGGCGGGATGCCGCCCAGGTTGAGGGCGGGGATGAGGAAGAGCAGGCCCACGAGCGGGGAGACGCGGGCGAGGGAGCCGAGGCGGTCGATGTTGGCCGTGCCGGCCCGGTTCTCGATGAGCCCGGTGACGAGGAACAGCGCGCTCTGCACCGTGATGTGGTGCGCCACATAGAACACGGTCGCCGCCAGGCCCAGCTGGGTGGCCAGCCCGAGGCCGAAGATCATGTAGCCGATGTGGGAGACCAGGATGAAGGAGAGGATGCGCTTGATGTCCGTCTGCGCGAGGGCCCCGAGGATGCCCACGATCATGGTGAGCCCCGCGACCACCAGCAGGAGATCGTTCACGTGCTCCCCGGGGAACAGGAGGGTCTCCGTGCGGATCATCGCGTACACGCCGACCTTGGTGAGCAGTCCCGCGAACACGGCGGTGACCGGTGCCGGAGCCGTGGGGTAGGAGTCCGGCAGCCAGAAGGAGAGGGGGAACACGGCGGCCTTGATCGCGAAGCCCACGAGGAGCATCACGTGGAGCACCATCTGCATGTCGCTCGGCAGCTCGCCGAGCTTCACCGCCAGGTCCGCCATGTTCACCGTCCCCGTGGCCGCGTAGATCATGGCGATCGCGATGAGGAACAGCACGGAGGAGACGACGGAGACCACCACGTAGGTGACGCCCGCGCGCATCCGCTGCGCCGTGCCGCCGAGCGTGAGCAGCACGTAGGACGCGGTCAGGAGGATCTCGAAGCCCACGTAGAGGTTGAAGAGGTCGCCGGCGAGGAACGCGTTGGACACGCCGGCCACGAGGATCAGGTACGTGGGGTGGAAGATCGAGACGGGCCCGCCCTCGTCGCGGCTGATGAGGCCCTGCGCCGAGGCGTACAGGAGCACCGCGAGGGTGATGATCGTGGAGACGAGGAGCATCAGCGCCGAGAGCCGGTCCACCACGAGCACGACGCCGAGCGGTGCGGGCCACCCGGCCAGCTCCACCACCGCCACGCCCGCCTCCCACACCGCGGCGAGCAGGGCCGCGTTCAGCACGAGCGTGAGGAAGAGCGCGAGGACGGTGACGCTCACCTGGGCCCGGGGCCGGCCCACGAGGGTGAACGTGACGGCGGCCCCGAGCACCGGCAGCATAACGGCCAGGGGGGCGAGGTCGGTGAGGGGCACGGAGCCGATCGTCATGGGCGCTCGCCCTCCTGGTCCTGGGGCTGGCCGCGACGCTTCCGTGCCGACGGGGCGGTGCGTGCCGCCGCGGCCGGGCGGACGGACCGCCGCTCCGGTGCGCGGGGCGCGTCCGGGGTCGCGTGCTCGTAGTGCGCGTTCGGGTCCGCGGCGTCGTCGATGAACTCGGAGGACTCCTCCACGAGCACCGAGTCGTCCTCGACGTCCCACGCGGGCTGGCTGGCGATCTTGACGTCCTCCGCGTCCACCTGGATCAGGTCCTCGCGGCTGATGAGCCAGGAGCGGTAGATCATGGCGGTGAGGAAGGCGCTCGTGGCGAAGCCGATGACGATCGCGGTGAGGATGAGGGCCTGCGGGAGGGTGTCCGCGTAGGCCCGGGGGTCCGTGCCCTCGATCCGCAGGGGCGCCTGCCCCACTCCGCCCGCGCTCGCGAAGAGCAGGAGGATCGCGGCGTTGTTGATGAGCATGATGCCCAGCAGGATGCGGGTGAGGTTGCGCTCCAGCACGAGGTAGATCCCGCACGTGAACATCACGCCCATCGCGGCCAGCAGGGCCAGGTCCACGGTCGTCATCGGGCGGCCTCCTGGCCGGTCGGAGTGGACGGAGTGGGCAGGCGGGGGTGCCGGCGGCGCTCCGCGGCGCGGCGGCGGGCCCGGCGGGCCGCCTCTCCGCGCCGGTCCACCTCGCCGCCGAGGGAGCGCAGCACGTCCATGACCAGGCCCACCACCACGAGGTAGACGCCCACGTCGAACGCGGTGGCCGAGACGAACTTGAGGTGGTCCCCGAACAGGGGCAGGCCGTGGAGCTCGAGGGCGTAGGACTGCAGGATCTGGCCGCCGAAGAAGACGGGGGCAATGCCGACGAGCGTGGCCAGGCCCAGGCCCAGGCCGAGCATCGCGCCGGCGGGGATCAGCGAGGCCTCCTGGAGCTCGAACCGCCCCCCCGCGAGGTACCGCAGGGTCAGCGCCAGCCCGGCCAGGAGGGCGCCGGCGAAGCCGCCGCCCGGGGTGTTGTGCCCCGCCAGGAGGAGGTAGAGGGACATGAGCATCATGATCGGGAACATGAAGCGCGTGACCACCTCGAGGATGATCGAGCGCCGCTCGGGCGCCATGGTGCGCCCCGCCACGAGCCACTGGTTGTTCGTGTCGTCCACCGCGAAGGCGCGGACCACGGTGAGCTCCCGGGCGCCGAGAGCGGAGTCGGCGCCGAAGTCGCCCACGCTCCCGGAGCGGACGTCGGCGATGTCCTTGCCGGGGCCGTCGCGGTGCTGCAGGAAGACGAGGGAGGCCACGCCCGTGGCGGCCGCCGCGAGCACGGTGATCTCCCCCCACGTGTCCCACGCGCGGATGTCCACCAGCGTCACGTTGACGGCGTTGGTGCCGTAGCCGAACTCGTAGGCGAGGTCCGGCATGGGCACGGAGATCCGCTCCGCGGTGCGGGCGGCCAGGGACGTGGCCGCGACCCACACCATGACCGCGGAGAAGGACAGGGCCAGCAGCAGGCGGGTCAGCCTGCGGTTGCCCTCGCGTCGGGCGAGCCACTCCGGCGGGAGGACGCGCAGGCCGAAGATGAGGGTGACGAGGACGACCGACTCCACGAGCACCTGCGTGATGGCCAGGTCCGGGGCGCCGCGCATGGCGAAGAGGGCGGCCGCCCCGTAGCCCGTGACGGACACGAGCATGACCGCCATGAAGCGGCGGTGGGCGCGGACGGTCGCCACGGCCGCCACGCACAGCAGGACCGCCACTCCCAGCTGGGCCGGCGACTCCGCGAGGACGATCCGGGCGTCGAGGAACGAGGTGGCCAGGACGCGATCGGAGTCCCCCACCGGCAGGAGCAGGAACCCCAGGGGCAGGACGGACGCGCACGCGAACATGATGGCCAGGTAGCGGCGCAGCGAGCCGGTCTGGGTGCGGCCGGTGACCCACACGGCGACCTCGTCGAGGACGCCGATGAGCCGGCCGTAGGTCCGGGCGGCGTCCACGGGGGACTGCAGGCGGGCCTGGAGGGCCTGGACGGGGCGGCGGGTCCACGCCAGCAGGGCGCCCAGAGCCCAGATGCCCGCCGAGACCGCCAGGATCGGGGTGAGGCCGTGCCACAGTGCGAGGTGCGCGGGCTTCTCACCGGGCGACGCCGGCGACAGTCCGTGCGTGGCCGCCTCCACGAGCGGCGCCACGCTGCCCGGCACGAGCCCGAGGACCAGGCACGCCACCGCGAGCACGGCGGCGGGTCCGAGCTGCAGCGCCGTGACGGGCGAGTGGAACTCGGTGACGGGGCGGGGCCCGCCGACGCCGGGCTCCTTCGCGTCCCGTGGGTCGCGCCGCCCGAACGCGCCCCACACGAACCGCCACGTGTACGCGAACGTGAGCACGGAGCCGACCGCCATGAGCACGAACGGGGCCCAGGCCCAGGCCCCGGCCCCGTGTTCCCCGTGGGCGGCCAGGGTCTCCAGCACGGACTCCTTGGCCACGAAGCCGAACAGCGGCGGCAGGCCGGCCATGGAGGCCGCCGCCAGCACGGCGACGCCGGCCAGCACGGGGTGGCGGCGGCCGATGCCGGAGAGCTCGCGCAGGTCGCGGGTGCCGGCTTCGTGGTCGATCACGCCCACCACCATGAACAGCGGGGCCTTGAAAATCGCGTGGGCCAGGAGCATCGCCAGGCCCGCCATCGCGGCGTCGCGGGTGCCCAGGCCATTGGCCACCATGAGGAAGCCGAGCTGCGAGACGGTGCCGTAGGCCAGGATGAGCTTGATGTCGTCCTGGCGCATCGCCCGCCAGCCGCCCAGGAGGAGGGTGGCCAGGCCCACGCCGAGCACGAGCGTCTGCCAGGAGACGAGGGTGGCGAAGGCGGGTGCCAGGCGGGCCACGAGGAAGACGCCGGCCTTCACCATGGCGGCCGCGTGCAGGTACGCGGACACGGGGGTCGGGGCGGCCATGGCGGCCGGCAGCCAGAAGTGGAACGGCGCCTGGGCCGACTTGGTGAGGGCACCGAGCAGCACGAGCGCGACGGCGGCCTCCAGCATCCCGCGCACCGCGGCGTCCGCCACGAGGGCCGGCGCCGCGGCCAGCACGCCGGAGACCCGCCACGAGCCGGAGAGGTGGGCGAGCATGACGAGGCCCACCAGCATGGCCAGGCCGCCGAAGGTGGTGACGATCAGGGCCTGGATGGCGGAGCGGCGGGCGAAGATCCGGTGGCCCGAGTAGCCGATCAGCAGGAAGGACAGGACGGAGGTGATCTCCCAGAAGGTGTAGAGCACCATGAGGTCGTCCGTGGTGACGAGGCCGAACATCGCGCCCGCGAACGCGAGCAGCTGCCCGCCGAAGACGCCGCTGCGCCGCTCGTCGGGGGCGAAGTAGCGGGCGCAGTACGCGAGCACGAGGGCGCCCACGCCCAGCACGATGAGCGACATGAAGGCGGCGAGCGCGTCCAGGCGGAAGGCCAGGTCGATGTCCAGGTAGGGCACCCACGGCACCGTGCGCTCCAGGTGCGCCGCCTCGGCGGGCGCGGGGGCGCCGGCGTCGAGGGCCTCCTGCAGGGCGAGCACGTGCGGCAGCTGCGCGAGGACCCAGAGGAATCCCGCGGCCGGGACCGCGGCGAGGAGGTAGAAGCCCTGCCGGCCCGTCCACCGGAAGATCGCGGGAGCACAGAGCGCAACGGCGAACAGTGCGATGAGGGTTAGCAGCATGGGATCCCCGGGGCAGACGGGCGGTGGAGGGCTGTGGCCACTCTACGGGATTGGGCCGCGTCGAGCGGGACGGGCTCAGTCGGCGGCGGGGGCCGCGGCGCCCGACTCGGCCGCGCCCGGCTCTGCGACCCCGGCGAACAGGGCGGCGCCCGCCACGAGCACGATCCCGATCACGGGGATCACGGCGCGGTTGTCCGGCTGGACGGTGAGGGCCACGGAGACGAGCGCCGGGGTGATGAACCCGACGGCGCGGCCCGTCGTCGCGTAGAGGCCGAACACCTCCCCCGCCGTGCGCGGGGTGGTCACGCGGCCGAGGAACGCGCGCGAGGCGGACTGGACCGGGCCGACGAAGAGGCACAGCACGAGGCCGCCGATCCAGAACGCCGTGGTCCCCGAGGCGAGGAACAGCGCCGCCGCCGTGAGGACCATGGCGAGGAGGGAGCCCAGGATCACGCGGCGCGGGCCGATGCGGTCGTCGAGCCGCCCGCCCGCGAAGGCGCCGAGCGCGGCCACCACGTTCGCCGCAATCGCGAACAGGATGACGTCCGCGGGGTCGAGCCCGTAGACCGTGGTGCCCAGGATCGCGCCGTACACGAACACGGCGCCCACGCCGTCGCGGAACACCGCGGAGGCCACGAGGAACCGCAGGGTGTTGCGGTCCTCGCGCCCCATGCGGGCCAGGGTGCGGCCCAGCCCGGCGTACGAGCCGAGGATCGACTCCCGGCGCGGACGTCCGTCCGCGGCACGGGCCGGCGGCGGGTCCGGGACGACGACGAGCACCGGGACCGCGAAGACGAGGAACCACGCTGCGGCGACGAGCGCGACCACGCGGATGTTGAGCGCCTCGTCCTCGCCCACGCCGAACCAGTGCGCGTCCCCGGAGACGAAGCCGAGGTAGACGATCAGCAGCAGCACGATCCCGCCGAGGTAGCCCGCGCCCCAGCCGATGCCGGAGACCCGTCCGATCGTGGCGGGCGTGGAGATCTGCACGAGGATCGCGTTGATCTGCACCTCGGCGAACTCGAAGAACACGGTGCCCAGCGCGATCAGGGTGACGCCCAGCAGCAGGGAGGACTCGTGCGGGGTGACGAAGAAGCAGGCCGCGGTGCACGCGATCACCGCGGCGGTGGTGAGCCCCAGCCACAGGCGACGGCGGCCGGCGCCGTCCGCCTGCCGGCCCAGCACGGGCGCGGTGAGGGCGATCAGCACGCCCGCCAGCGCCATCGCGGCGGAGAGCCACGCCGTGCCCCGCTCGTCCGCCCCGAACGCGTCCGAGGCCAGGTACGTGCCGAACACGAAGGTGACCATGACGGCGTTGAAGGAGGCCGAGCCCCAGTCCCACGCCGCCCACGCGAGGACCTGGCCGCGCCGGGCGACGGGGGCGGGGGCCGGCGTCGTGGCCATCTCAGCGCTCGATGCGGGTGATGTGGAAGTTCTGGAAGGAGCGGGAGGCCGTGGGGCCGCGCTGTCCCTGGTACCGGTTCTGGTAGGCGCCCGCGCCGTACGGCGTCTGAGCCGGGGAGCTCATGCGGAAGAAGCACAGCTGGCCGATCTTCATGCCCGGCCACAGCGTGATGGGCAGGGTGGCCACGTTGGAGAGCTCGAGGGTGACGTGGCCCGTGAAGCCCGGGTCGATGAACCCGGCGGTCGAATGGGTCAGCAGGCCCAGCCGCCCGAGCGAGGACTTGCCCTCGAGGCGCGCGGCGACGTCGTCGGGGAGCGTGACCTGCTCATAGGTGGCACCGAGCACGAACTCGCCCGGGTGCAGGATGAAGGGCTCGTCCGGGGCCGTCTCCACGAGGCGGGTCAGCTCGTCCTGCTCCTGCGCGGGGTCGATGTGCGCGTAGCGGTGGTTGTCGAAGAGGCGGAAGAAGCGGTCCAGGCGGACGTCCACGGACGCAGGCTGGACCATCGAGGGGTCCAGCGGGTCCAGGCCGACCCGGCCGGCCTCGAGCTCGGCGCGGATGTCGCGGTCGGAGAGCAGCACGGCGCCAGTGTATCCGGCGCTACAGTGTGCGCCATGAGCATGCACGAGACCGCCCTGCCGGGCATCGGCGTCCGCCGCGAGCTCGACCTCGCGGACGGCCGGCGGATCGGCGTCGTGATCCACCGCGACGGCACCACCGACCTCTTCCTCGCCGACGCGGACGACCCGGACGCGTGCGCCGCGGCCGTCGCCCTCTCCTCGAGCGAGGCAGCGAGCCTCGGCGGGCTCCTGGCCGGGCCGCAGCTCGTCTCCCAGTTGGAGGGCGAGCACGCGGACCTGCCCGGCATCACCACGCGCCAGCTCATCCTCCCGGCTGACTCCCCCTACGCGGACGCCGAGCTCGGCGCCACGAAGATGCGCACCCGCACGGGCGTGTCCATCGTCGCCGTCGTGCGGGCCGGGCAGACCCACCCCTCCCCCGGCCCCGACTTCCTGCTCGAGGGCGGGGACCTGCTGATCGTCGTGGGGACGAGCGAGGGCACCCGGACGGCCGAACGGCTGCTCGACGCCTGACCCGCCCCGCCGGACGAGCCCCCGAACGGGGCCCGCCCCGCGCACGCCGACCCCGGAGAGGAGCGCCCATGGACACCACCGTCCTCGCGCTCATCGAGCTCGGCGCGGTCCTGCTGCTGCTGGGCATGCTCGGGCGCCTGGCCGGGCGGATCGGCATGTCCCCCGTGCCGCTCTACCTGCTCGGCGGGCTGCTCATCGGCGTCGCCGGGCTGCTGTTCCCCACCGCGGACGAGGCCGGGGTGGTGCACGGCCCCATGGAGCCGATCGCCGAGTTCAGCCACCTGGCCAGCGAGATCGGCGTGGTGCTCCTCCTGCTCATGCTGGGCCTGGAGTACTCCGCCCGCGAGCTCGTGGGGGGGCTGCGCGGCTCCTGGAAGGCCGGCCTGCTCGACGTGGTCCTCAACGTCACCCCCGGCGCGCTCGCCGGCCTCCTGCTCGGCTGGGGTGCCGTGGGCGCGGTGGTGCTGGGCGGCATCACGTTCATCTCCTCCTCCGGCATCATCGCGAAGGTGCTCGGCGACCTGGGGCGCGTGGGCAACCGCGAGACCCCCGTGATGCTCTCCATCCTCGTGTTCGAGGACCTCGCCATGGCCGTCTACCTGCCGCTCATGACGGCCCTCGTGGCCGGCAGCGCCCTCATGGCCGGGCTCACGGCGGTGGGCGTCGCCCTGGTGGTGGTCACCGTGGTCCTGCTCGCCGCCCTGCGGTTCGGCCCGCAGATCTCCCGGCTCGTCCAGTCCCCGGACCAGGAGACGTTCCTGCTCAAGCTCCTCGGTCTCGCCCTGCTCGTGGCCGGCCTCGCGGGGGCGCTCCAGGTGTCCGCCGGCGTGGGCGCGTTCCTGTTGGGCATCGCGATCTCCGGGGCCGCGGCCAAGCAGGCCCGCTCCGTGCTCGAGCCGCTGCGGGACCTCTTCGCCGCCCTCTTCTTCGTGCTCTTCGGGATGAACACGGACCCGCGCGCCCTGCCGCCCGTGCTGCTGGGCGCGCTCGTCCTCGCCGTCGTCACGGCCGCCACGAAGGTGGCCACGGGCTACCTCGCGGCGCGCGCGGCGGGCATCGGCGTCGCCGGCCGCTGGCGGGCGGGCGCCACGCTGACCATCCGCGGCGAGTTCTCCATCGTCATCGCGGGCCTGGCCGTGGCCTCCGGGTCCATGCCGCCCGAGGTGTCGGCGTTCGCCACGGCCTACGTGCTCCTCCTCGCTGTGGCAGGCCCCGTGCTGGCCCGCTACGCGGACGGCTTCGGCCGATCCCGCGCGAAGCGGGCGAGGGAGCGGGCCGCCGCTGCAGGCCAGGGGCACGCGACGGCCTGAGTGCGGGCGCTGGTGTAGGGTGGTATCCGCGCCGCAGGCGAGAGCCGAGCGGTTGCGCGGGCGTAGCTCAATGGTAGAGCGCTTGCTTCCCAAGCAAGATACGCGGGTTCGATTCCCGTCGCCCGCTCCACCGAAGGGGCCGGATCCACCAGGATCCGGCCCCTTCCTCGTGCGCACGGCCCCTCACGACGCCGGCACCCGTCTCGAGCGCCCCGCCCGGGGTACCCTGTGCGGGCCGTGTGCGCGCGGCCCGCCGCGAGGCCCCGGCAGCCCCGGCGCGAGCCCTGGTCTCACGACACCGTCCCCCGCGACTCCCCGGAAGGAGGCCCGACGTGCAGCAGGTCCTCTCCGGCTTCGCCGTGGTGTGGGTGATCATCGCCGTCGGCTTCCTCGTGGGGCGCACGGGCGTGCTCGGCGAGGACGCCCGCACGGTGCTCTCGCGCACCGCGTTCTTCGTGGGCAACCCCGCCCTGCTCTTCGTCACCCTCTCCCGCGCGGACGTCGCCGCCGTGCTGGGCCCCCAGCTGTGGGTGGCCGCGATCTCCGCGCTCGCCGCCGCGGGCGTGTACCTGGCCGTCACGGTGCCCCTGCTCAAGGTCCGGCCGCCCTCGGAGCGCGTCATGGCCGCCCTGAGCTCGTCCCTCGTCAACTCGGCCAATCTGGGCATCCCGATCGCCACGTACGTGCTCGGCGACGCGGCCCTCGCCGCGCCGGCGCTCATCTTCCAGCTGGCGGTCTACACGCCGCTGTACGTGGCCGCCATGGACGTCACGACGGCACGGGAGGCCGAGGAGCGGGCCTCCGGCCGGCGGGCCGTGCGCCGCTCCCCCGGACGGGCGGCGCTCGCCCAGCTCGGCCAGACCGCCCGCAACCCCATGGTCGTGGGCGCGATGCTCGGCCTGCTCTTCTCCGTCACCGGCTGGGCGCTTCCGGGGCCGCTCATGCAGTCCGTCGAGCTGATCGGCGGGCTGTCCATCCCGGCCATGCTCCTCGCGTTCGGCATGTCGCTCGTGGGCTCGCGTCCGCTCGCACGGGCCGGCGGCCGTCGGGCGGACGTGCTGATCGCCTCGGCCGTGAAGCTGCTCGTCCACCCGCTGCTGGCCTGGGTGCTGGCCCAGTTCGTGTTCGGGCTCGACGCCCGGCACGTGTTCGTCGCCGTCGTGCTGGCCTCCCTGCCCACGGCGCAGAACGTGTACGTCTCCGCCGTGCGCTACGACGCCGGCCTGCGCGTCTCGAAGGACACCATCCTGGTGACCACGGTCGTCGCGATCCCGGCGATGATCGGTGTGGCGCTCGTGCTGGCCTGACCGTGCCGAGCCCGCCCGCCGGCGGCGCACGTGCCACGGCCGGGGTGCGCCCTAGGATGAGCCGCATGAGCGAGAACACCGCGGGCGACGGCCTGCTCGAGTCCATCCGCCAGGGCTACACCTTCGAGGACCCCACACTCACGCTGGGGGCCGCCGTCGTGGACGGCGAGGTGCACCCCGAGGTGCCCGTGCGCCTGCCGCTGCGCATGATGAACCGCCACGGCCTCGTGGCCGGCGCCACCGGCACGGGCAAGACGAAGACGCTGCAGATGATGGCCGAGCAGCTCTCGAAGGCCGGCGTCCCCGTGTTCCTCGCGGACGTGAAGGGCGACCTCTCCGGCCTGGCCACCGCCGGGACGGCCTCGGACAAGCTCTCCGAGCGCACCGCCGCCACCGGCATGCCGTGGGAGCCGCGCGCCTACCCGGTCGAGTTCCTCGCCCTGGGCGGCGACGGCGTCGGGGTGCCGGTGCGCGCCACCGTGGACGCCTTCGGCCCTCTGCTGCTCTCCCGCGTGATGGACCTCAACGAGACCCAGGAGTCCTGCCTGCAGCTCATGGTCCACTGGGCGAACGAGCGTGACCTGCCGCTGGACGACCTGACGGACCTCAAGGCCGTGGTCACCCACCTGACCAGCGACGAGGGCAAGGACGACCTCAAGGGCCTGGGCGGCGTCGCGAAGGCCACCGCCAACGTGATCCTGCGCGAGGTCACGGGCCTGGAGGCCGCGGGCATGGACCGCTTCTTCGGCGTGCCCGAGTTCGAGACCGCCGAGCTGCTGCGCGTGGCCCCGGACGGCCGCGGCGTGATCTCGGCCCTCGAGCTGCCCACCCTGGCCACCAAGCCGCAGCTGTTCTCCACCTTCATGATCTGGCTGCTGGCCGACCTCTTCGCCGAGCTCCCCGAGGCGGGCGACCTGGACAAGCCCAAGCTCGTGTTCTTCCTCGATGAGGCGCACCTGATCTTCAAGGGCGCCTCGGACGCGTTCCTGGACTCCATCACGACCACCGTGCGGCTCATCCGCTCGAAGGGCGTGGGCCTGTTCTTCGTCACCCAGACGCCGCAGGACGTGCCCGCCGAGGTGCTCGGCCAGCTGGCCAACCGCGTCCAGCACGCGCTGCGCGCCTTCACCCCGCAGGACGCCAAGGCGCTCAAGCAGACCGTCCAGACCTTCCCGACGACGGACTACGACCTCGCCGAGGTCCTCACCTCCGCGAAGGTCGGCGAGGCCGTGGTCACGGTGATGGATCCGGACGGGGCCCCGACGCCCGTGGCGCTGACTCGCATGTGGTCCCCCGAGTCGGCCATGGAGCCCGCCGCGGCCGAGGCCATGCAGGCGATCGTGGCGGCCTCCCCGCTCATGGCGGAGTACGGCACGGCCGTGGACCGGGAGTCCGCGGCGGAGAAGCTGGCGGCCGAGGCCGCGGAGGCTCCCGCCACCGGCGGCAGCGCCCGCGGGGAGGACGCCCGCCTGGCGGACGGGCGCGCCGACGGCGGCACGGTGGTCTCCGGGGTCGACCTCGGCGACCTCGAGAAGATGCGCCGCGAGGAGGAGAAGGCCGCCGAGCGCGCGCGGCGGGAGGCCGAGAAGCCCAGCGAGTTCGAGAGGGCCATGGGCAACTTCGTGAAGTCGGCCGGCACACAGCTGGGCCGCGAGGTGGTGCGCGGCGTGTTCGGCACGCGCAGCCGCCGCGGCGGCGGGCTGCTGGGCGGGCTGTTCGGCCGCTGACCCGCGCCGGGGACGACATCGGCCCGCCCCCTCCTTCAGGAGGGTGCGGGCCGACGTCGTCGGTGGAGGCGCCGCGGGGTCAGCGCACGCCGTGGTGCGTGAGGGACTTGGCCCAGCGCTCGATGGCGTCCCAGTCGCGGAAGTCGCCGTAGTGCTCGTTCTTGGAGACCTTCAGCTTCATGCGCTCGATCCAGCTGAGCCGCTCCTCCACGAGGGCCCCGCGGAAGTAGGCCACGTCCCGGGCACCGTAGGTCTCGAGCTGCGCGGCGACCTTGGGCAGCGGCTCCGGGGCGCCGCCGGAGGCCAGGATGACCAGCGGGCGCAGGGACAGCTCGGCGCGGCGAGAGTCCAGGAAGTGCTTGGCCTCCGCGTCGAGGGAGCCGGTGTACACGGGCGCGGCGACGATGACGGCGTCCGCGGTGTCCAGCCAGGCGCCGGCGCCGGCGGGATCCTCCACGACGGTCTCCACGGACTGGCTGGTCCGCAGCACCTCGGCGACGCGCTCGGCGATCTCGCGGGTGGAGCCGTGGTGGGACGAGGCGACGATGAGCGTGGTCATGGGACTGCGCACCCTTCGGGTCGGCGGTGGGACGTCGGGCTCAGTGTATCCCGCGCAGGTCCAGGTCCAGGCGGGACTCCGCACCCTCCGGGGCCTGCCCGGGGGCGTGCACGCTCACGGGGATCCCCCAGTCCTGCTGGTACAGGTGGCAGGCCGCGTGGTCCGGGATCGGCTGGCCCTTCTCGCCGTCGCACGCCGCGGCGCGCGCGGTGATGTGCAGGACGCCCTCGGGGACGTCCGGGTTCAGGCGCAGCGTGCGGCTCAGCCCCGTGGACGTGCCCGCGCCCTCGAGGAGCAGCTCCTCCGGCGAGGAGGAGACCTTGAGCTGCGTGGGGTCGCCCCAGCGGTCGTCGAGCTTCTGCCCGGAGGGCGCCGCGAAGCCGATCCCCAGCGTCACCTCGCCCGCCACCATCGGCGTGCGGGGCCGCTGCGTCTGGCGCGCGCCCTCGTCCACGCTCAGGTACTCCTCGGGCACGCCGATCCGCACGAGCCGGTGCGCGTTGGTCTCCACGACGACGATCGCGCTCGCGTTCCCCTCCGCGTCCTCCTCCACGAGCACGTCGGAGGGCTCCTGGAGACCCCGCGCCAGGGTGGAGACCACGGCCGGCGTCGGGCGGCCGGCGGCGTCCTCGCCGGCGGGCGCGTACCGGCGGATCGCCCCGTTGTACGTGTCCGCCACGAGCACGGAGCCGTCCGGCAGCGCGGTCACCCCGAGCGGGTGCTGGAGCCGGGCCTGGGCGGCCTCGCCGTCCACGAAGCCGAAGTCGAACAGGCCCGTCCCGACGGCGGTGCCCACCGTGCGCTCCCCGTCCGCCTCGCGCACCCAGCGGATCGCGGAGGTCTCGGAGTCGGCGGCCCACAGGGTGGCGTCCGGGCCGTAGGAGAGGCCGGAGGTCTGCGCGAACCACGCGGTGGCGGCGGCGCCGTCGGTGAGACCCTCGAGGCCGGTGCCCGCGAAGACCGCGAGGCGGCGCGCCTCGGGGTCGAAGGAGAAGAGCTGGTGCGTGCCGGCCATCGCCACGACCACGCGCCCGGCCGCGCCGTCCCACGCGAGGTCCCACGGCGAGGAGAGGGAGACGGTCAGCGGGTCCGCCTCGATCACGCCCAGGTCGACGGCGGGGCCGTCCGCGGGGTCCGCCCCGTCGGCGCCGGCCGCGGCCTTGGCCCGCTCGGAGTCGATCAGGCGCTGCACGCCGTTGCCGGCCAGGGTGGTGACCTCGCCCGTGGTGAGCGAGAGACCGCGCAGGCGGTGGTTCACGGTGTCGGCCACCAGCACGTCGCACCCGAGCCGGGCCGCCACGTCCTCGGGCAGCACGAGCAGGCCGTTGGGCTCGTTGAAGAGGGCGGTCTCCGGGCCGCCGTCGCGGTGCCCGCGCGTGCCCGGCGTCGGGAGGGCGAGCCCGGCCGCCTCCGCCGAGGCCTGCGCCGGGTCCCCGCCGCCCCACGCGCGCAGCACGGTGGTGAGGTCCTCGGCGACCTCGACGATCCGGTGGTGTCCCGTGTCCGCCACGAGGAACGCGCCCGGCTGCGAGCCGCGCCCGCCGAGCGAGACGGCCTTGCCGGGGAACTTCAGGTCCCGCGCCACCGGGGCCGGCGGCACGTACGGCCCGCTGCCCCGGTGCAGGGTGCCCTTGGCCTCGTGCTCCGCCACGAGCTCCTGCACGAGGGAGTGCAGGCCCGCCACGTGGCCCTCACCGGAGAGGGTGGCGGCGATGCACCCCTCGGGGTCCACCACCACGAGGGTGGGCCACGCGCGCGCCGAGTAGGCCTGCCACGTGGTCAGCTCGGGGTCGTCCAGCACGGGGTGGGCGATCGCGTAGCGCTCGACGGCGGCCGCGAGCGCCGCCGGGTCCGCCTCGTGCTCGAACTTGGGCGAGTGCACGCCCACGGTCACCACCACGTCCGAGAACTCCTCCTCCAGGGGGCGCAGCTCGTCCAGCACGTGGAGGCAGTTGATGCAGCAGAACGTCCAGAAGTCGAGGATCACGATCTTGCCGCGCAGGTCCGCGAGGGTGACGGTCTCCCCGCCGGTGTTGAGCCAGCCGCGGCCCACGAGCTCGGAGGCCCGCACGCGGGCGCTCGTGCGCGGCACGGAGAGGGTGGGCGAGGAGGCATTCTGCGACGTCATGGCGTCCATTGTGGTCCCCCGCCCCGCGGGTCACGACATGCCGCGTCGCAAAGCCGGGGCCGCGGGCCGCGGCGGCTCCGGCCACCGCGGCCGCCCGGCCGGCCGCACCTCGCTGCCCGAGAGCGCGGCGGTCAGCCCGCGCGCAGCGCCGCGGCCAGGATCTCCTCGGCCATCAGGGTGAACTGCCGCTCCCCGGCCTGGTCCTGCCCCGAGAAGGACACCATCACCACTTGGTCGCCGGCGACGGCGGTGAGCACCTGCGCGGTCAGCTGCGGGGACTCCTCCGAGGCCAGCGAGCGCTGCCACACGAGGCCGGACTGGGCAGGCGAGCCGTCCGAGAGCTCGGCGGGCCGGGTGAGGAGTCGGTAGTCCTCGGTGCCGCCGCCCTCGCGCACCGTCATGTCCATCTGCCGGCAGTCGGCCAGCAGGCTGTTCGCGGTCTGCAGATGCTGCTCCACCTGCTGGCGCCCCGGGCCGTCGAGCGTGGCCACCTCCACCGTTCCGGTGCCGGAGAAGGAGTCCGCGCCCACGTCCACGCGCGTCACCTCCTCCTGGTCGAGCAGGATCGGCGAGAAGTCGAGAGCCGCGAGGGGCGGCTTGCAGGAGGCGGGCTCCACCGTGGTGCGGCCGCCGTCGGCCTGCCGCTGGCGGCTGTCCTCGCGCGCCGCGGCGATCTCCTGCTCCGAGGCGGCCTGCTGCCGGATGAAGCCGAAGGTCGCGGCCCGCAGCGCGGCGGCCTCGGCCATGCGCTGGTCCGGCCGGTCCCCCAGGTCCAGCCCGGCGGCGGCGGAGCTGGCCTCGGCAGCGGGCACGGACGCGCCGGGGGACGGACCGGCGCCCGCGTCGCCCCCGTCGCCGGCGTCGTCGGCGCCGCAGCCCGCGAGGACGAGCGCGGACGCCGCCGCGATCCCGGCGAGTGCGCGGCGCCGCGGGGCCCGGGACGAGGGACGGTGGGGACGCGGGTCAGCGGCCATGCTGGGGCTCCTGGGGGTGGTCGGCGGGGCTCGCCGCGCCGGCGCTCTCGGCGGCGGGGGTCTCGGCGGCGGACGCGCGGACGGGCGGGGCTCCCACGGAGGGAGACCCGTCCGCCGGGGCCGGCGCGTGGTTCAGGTTCGCGTACATGGCGTTCCACGCGTTCAGCTCGGCGTCGCCGTCCCGGTCGGCCTTGCGGTCCAGGCGCACGGCGTTCTTCGTGTCGCTGCGGTACCAGAGCACCGCCACGGTCACGGCCATGGCCACGGTGGGGAACTCGCCGATGCCCCACATGATGCCGCCGCCGATGCGCTGGTCCTCGAGGGCGGGCGGACCCCAGTCCCGGCCGAGGTTGCCGAACCACGAGGCCTGGAGCAGGCCCGTGGAGGAGGTCATGGCCACGCCGATGAACGCGTGGAACACCATGGTGGCCAGCAGCAGCACGAGGCGCAGCGGGTACGCCGGGCGGTCGGGCAGCGGGTCCGAGCCCACCATGACCAGGGCGAAGATGAACCCGGTGAGAAGGAAGTGCACGTTCATGAACTCGTGCCCCACGTGCTCCTCGAGGGCGAACCGGAAGAAGTCCGTGTAGTAGAAGACGAGGATCGACCCGGCGAAGTTCACCCCCGCCACGATCGGGTTCGTGATGAACCGGCCCCACGGCGAGTGCACGATCCACAGGATCCACTCGCGCGGCCCGCGCGTGCCGTCCGTGCGCGAGGGCAGGGCGCGCAGCGCGAGCGTGATGGGGGCGCCCATCACGAGGAACAGGGGCACGATCATGGTCAGCGTCATGTGGCCCACCATGTGCGCGCTGAACAGCACCATGCCGTACACCGCGGGAGCGCCGGAGGTCGCCCACAGGAGCACGGCGAGGCCCGTGAGCCAGGAGAGGGTGCGCAGCACGGGCCAGCGGTCGCCGCGCTGGTGCAGCTGGAGGGTGGAGCGGACGTACCACACGGCCAGGAACGCGATGATGGCCACCCACAGCCAGTCGAAGCGCCACAGGGTGAACCAGCGCTCGGGCGTGAGCTCGGGGGGCATCTCGTACCCGGTGAGGATGCGGGCGGGGGTGGCGTCCGGGGCCAGCTCCTCCGGCTTGGGCGGCGCGGTGCGGGCGAGGACGGCGGAGACGCCCATGACGGCCGCCATGATCACCGCCTCCACCGCGATCAGCTGCCACAGCAGTCGGCGGGCCGCGGCCGGGCTCTCCGCCTCCCCGTCCGCGCCCAAGCGGGGGATGATGCTGCGCCGGTGCACGAGCCCGATGGCGCCGAGCACCACGGCGGCCACGGCCTTGGCGACGACGACGAGGCCGTACGGGCTGGCCAGCTGGGAGAGGTGCTCCATGCGCAGCGCGGCGTTCACGATGCCGGACAGCACCACGGTCACCAGGCCCAGCCCGGCGAGGAGGGAGTAGCGGGAGACCACGGTGTGCAGCAGGGGCGCGGGGCCCTGGCGGCGGGTGCTCGCGCCGTGGCCCTGCGCCCCGTTCGGCCCGGTCAGCGTGCTCGAGATCGCGGCGAGCGCGAGCAGGCCGCCCACCCACGTGACGACGCCGATCAGGTGCAGGCCGATCGAGTTCACGGCGCCGTAGTGGTCGTCGCCGCCGGCCGCGTGGCCGATCAGCGCGAGCGGGACGATCGCCAGCATCGCGAGGATGCCGGTCCAGAACAGCCCGGAGTGGGAGCGCACCGCGATCACGAGGGTGGTCACCACGGCGGCGATCACCGTGACCCAGAACCACGCGCGGCCCACGGAGATGGAGGCCGCGTAGGCCAGGAGCCCGTCCGTGAACCCCTGCCCCGCGGTCACCGGGATGCCGGCCAGGTCCGAGTAGGAGAGGATCTCGACGGCGAGCGCCGCCACCGTCCACGTCCCCGCCGCCCACGCGGCCACCTGCATCACCCGCGCGAAGGCCGGGTGCTCCGGCAGCGGCCCCGCGGCGGCGTCGGCACGGCGCTGGGCGCCCGAGCGGTGCCGCCGTTCCGCGCCGGCCGCGTGCGGGGGAAGGATCCCGGCCGCCAGGATGGTCGCACCGATGGTGAGGGCCATGGCGGTGTGGGAGACCGCCGTCGCGAGCGGCACGCCCCACCGCGTGATCGGGCCGGGGTCCGAGAGCGCGCGGGCCGCGGAGACGCCGGTCAACCACGCGGTCAGCACAAGCGCGAGCACGCCGGCGGCCGCGGCCACGGGCCACACCCACGCGGGCACGCCGACGCGGCCGACGGTCCTGGGATCCGTGGAGCGCGGTGCGGCCGACGCGGGCGCGTCGGCGGGGGAAGCGGGAGCGGAGGGCATGGGATCCATTCAATCAGCAGGGGCGGAGGATCAGGCGAACAGGACGTCGCCCACGAAGCCGCCCTCGGCGCAGCCGGGCGGGATCGCGAACACGGCGGAGCCGACCGGGCGCGTCCAGATGTTGAGCCGGTCGGACTCGGCGAGCCGCCGCTGCACCGGGACGAACTGCCGCTCCACGTCCGCCTGGTAGGCGGCGAAGAGGAGTCCGGCACCGGTCGGGCCGTCGTCGTAGTTGTAGCCGCGCCGGAGCATCCCGTACTCGGGGACGTCCATCCGGGCGCGGGCCAGGTGGGAGTCCTCCGGGATGACGGGGAACCCGGCCGGGCCGAGCGCCGCGAAGTCCGGCGCATCCCCCTCCGCCTCCCCGGTGAGCGGGGCGCCCGTGCCGAGGGTGCGGCCGATCGTCTTCTCCTTCGCCGGGCGGTCCAGCTCGTCCCACGTGTCCATGAGCATGTCGATCCGCCGCAGCACCAGGGACGTGCCGTCCGTGATCCACGGGCTGATGCCCACCTGCTCGGCCCCGACGCCCCAGACCACGCGGTCGAGGTGCGGCGTCTCGGCGGCGGGGTTCGCCGTCCCGTCCACCTGGCCGAAGAGGTTGCGCATCGTGGTGCCGGTGGGGTGCGCGCCGCGGGCGGAGCGGAACCCCTCCTGCGACCAGCGCAGCCCCGCGAACGGTCGCGCGACCTTGAGGAGCATCCGGCGGGCGTGCGCCACCGAGACGCGGTCGTCGCCGCAGATCTGCAGCAGCAGGTCGCCGCCGCTGAAGCGTGCCTCGAGCCGATCGATCTCGGGGAAGGCCGGCAGCGGCCCCAGCCACTCCGGGACGGCCGTCGGCTTCACCCGCCGCACCAGCTCCGGCCCGAAGCCGAACGTCACCGTCAGCCGTGCGGGCGCGGCGGCGAGCTCGGGCTCGGTGTCGGCCAGGGTCGCCCGCCCCTGTGTGAGGCGGGCGGCGTCATCGCTCAGGAGGCGCAGCAGTCGGCCGATCCGCTCACGGTCCGTCCCCGGCTCGAGGTCGAGCGCGAGGAACAGGGCATGCGTCTGGGCGGGGGTGTCGACGCCGGCCTGGCGCGGTCCGTGGAACGGCACGGTGTCCGTGCCCACAGGCGAGCTGACCGCGACGCGCGCGGCCTCGCCGCCCGGCTCGGCCCAGCCGGAGCCGGGCTCGGCGCCCTCGAGGCCGGTGTCGTCCATGACGTCGGAGGGCGAGGCGGACGGGGTCCCCGGAGCGGGGGCCGCCGACCCGGGGGCGCCGGCCGCGTGGCCGGCGCCGAACCCCAGGGCGGATCCGAGCATGCCCCCGCCGAGCGCTCCGGCGCCGAAGAGGAGCCCGCGTCGGGTGGGGTCAGTGGTCTCCATGGCCGGCCGATCCCGGCGCCGCGGCGGAGGAGGTGCCGTGCTCCATCCCCGAGTGGTCCAGGGAGGAGGGGGCCGCCGACCCCGCCTCACCGCCGTGGTAGGACTCGTTCGCCCCCGTGAACGGGCGGGCGAGAGACCGCACGTCGAGCGTGGAGCCGTCCTCGAGGGCCAGCGTGTAGGCGACCTCCTCGCCCGGCTCCACGGGGTCCGTGAGGCCCATGAGCATGACGTGACGGCCACCGGGCACGAGCTCCAGCGAGCCCCCGGCCGGCACGGTGAGGCCGTCCTCGGTCTCGCGCATGACCTTCTGGCCGTTCGGGCCGTCGGCCATCTCGTGCAGCTCCGTGCGGGGAGCGGACGGCGAGGTCACGGAGACGATGTGGAGCGGGGCGTCGGACGCGTTCTCGAGCGTGCCGAACGAGCCGGTCATGGCGCCGTCGACGGCCTTGGTCCACGGGTCCACGACGCGCAGGGACGCGGCCTGGGCGCCCTCGGAGGCGGTGGTGCCGGAGCCGGACGCGGCCGGCGACGACGACGCGGCACCGGGGGCGGAGGAGGCGGAGACCGTGGCCGCCGAGCCGGCCGCAGCGCTGGACGTCGGAGCGGGCTCGGCGCCGCCGGTGCACGCGCTCAGGGTGAGGGCCGAGGCGGCGAGGACGGCGGCGAGGCCGAGGCGGGAGGAGGGATGGGTGGTGTTCGAGGGCATGTCGGTGTCCTTCAGAAGGAAGGGCGCGAGGACGCGCCGGAGATGCGGGGACGACGTCGCGGCCGCGCGCCCCGGGTGTCCGGGGGCGGCTGGCGTCGGTGAGGCGGTGGGAGAGCGCTCAGCGGTCCGCGTCGAGGTGGCCGAGCGCCGTGGCCTTGCGGTGCAGCGCGAGCGCGCCGAGGCCCAGCACCAGCAGGCCGCCGATGCCGAGAGGCCACACCCAGCCGGGCAGCCCCTCGTCCTCGGCCGAGGCCGGTGCGTTCGCGGCCGCGGCGGACGACGCCGCCGGGTCGGACGCGGTGGAGCCGGCTGTGGTGGACTCGGACGGCGCCGAGGACTCCCCGGCGGCCGGAGACGTCGATGCGGGGGTGGAGGTGCCGGCGGCGGCCACGCCGCAGCCCTCGGGCGCGGTGCCCTCTGCCGGGGCGGCGGGGTCCTCCACGGTGAACGCGTAGGTCTGCTCCTCGGAGTGGCCGTCCGAGTAGACCACGCGGTAGGCGACGTCGTACGCGCCGTTCGGCAGGCCCTCGCACAGGGGCACGCTCAGGGTGGGCCCGTCGACGGTGCCGGGGCCGGCCTGCCACTGACTGCCGTGCGCGTCGCGCACCTGCGCCAGGTTCTTGATGCCCTGGCCGTCGATCAGGTCGCCGCTGAAGGTCAGCGAGACCTCGGACGGCGCGTCGGTTGCGGACGCCCCCTGCGCGGGGACGGCCTTGACCAGCTCGTCGTGCGCGGCGGCCGGCGTCGCCCCGGCCAGGGCCAGGGCGGGGAGCAGCGCGAGCCCGGCGGCGGCGCGCAGGGCGGGACGCGGGGCGATGCGGGAGTGGCGGGGGATGGAGACGGGGGTCGAGTCGGGGCTTGAGACGGGGGTGTGGGGGTGCATGGTGTCCTCCCCGGCCCTCGGGGGCGCGGACGTGCCGCGGCCGGGGCCGAGATGCAGAGCGGGTGGGGGCGCGTGCGGCCCGCGCCCACGGGGCGCCATCAGGCCGCGAGGGCGAAGGGCGGCCCGCGCAGACCCGGCGTGCTGAGGACGAGGAGGGACTCCACGGGGCCCGCGGCGCGCGGGGCCGGGCGGCCCGCGGGGCGGGCCG
The DNA here is from genome assembly GCF_044872765.1 of Micrococcus antarcticus. Taxonomy (NCBI): domain Bacteria; kingdom Bacillati; phylum Actinomycetota; class Actinomycetes; order Micrococcales; family Micrococcaceae; genus Micrococcus; species Micrococcus antarcticus. Next base: position 1,328,892 of record NZ_CP085253.1, read on the forward strand.
GGGCGGGGGCGGGGGCGCTGGCCCACAGGATCAGGGTGGTCTCCAGGACGCGCTCCGCGAGCGCCACGACGGCGCGCTCGCCCCAGCGCAGCACCGCCACGGTGAGGACGGCGGCGACGAGGTGCGCCGCGAGCATGGCCGCCCCGGCGTCCGTCGACGCCCCGGCCGACGCCGGTCCGGGCACCACCGCGAGCAGCGGCGCTCCCCCGGCCGTGGCGCGGCCGAGGTGGCCGGCGTGCTCGGCGGAGGCGGCGGCGGCGGCCACAGAGTGCCCGCCGTGGGAGAGGCCGTACAGCGCGTGGAAGAGGCCCTGCGCCCCGATCACGGCCGCCACGGTGCGCCACAGGCTCAGCGCGCGGCCGGCGAGGGCGGTGCACAGCGGGGCGGCGAGGACGGTGCTCGCGAGCAGCAGGCCCGGCCCCGGAGCGCCGTGGCCCGGGGAGGCGGCCGTGTGGAACAGGGCGGCGAGCAGGGTCATCGCGGAGGCGCCGGCCCAGCCTCGCAGCAGGCGGGCGGGGCCGCGGACGACACGCGGGGACGCGTGTTCCATGGCGGGCTCCTCCCCCCTACGTCGCGGGACCGGCGGTGCCCTCGATTCTACGCCTCGTGGACGCGGACGCAGTCCGGAGATTGCCCGCCGAGACGACGACGGGCGCCCCGCGCGTGCGGGGCGCCCGTCTGGGCCGTGCCGGCCGCCTCGTCACGAGGCGCTCAGGCACCGGGACCGATCACTCGGAGGCGGCGGCCTTGAGCTTGGAGCCGGCGGTGACCTTCACGGAGTGACCGGCCGGGATGGTGATCTCCTCGCCGGTGCGGGGGTTGCGGCCGGTGCGCTCCTTGCGCTCGGTGCGCTCGACGGCGAGCCAGCCGGGGATCGAGACCTTCTCGCCCTTCTTCACCTGAGCGGAGAGCACCTCGAAGAGCGCATCCACGGTGTCGCTGACGGCGGACTGGGTGGTGCCGGCGCGCTCAGCGACGGCGGCGACGAGATCCTTGCGGTTCATGGCCATGGGGTCCTCCCTGTGGGACGTTGATGTCGGACCCGGGCCGATCGACCCGGGCTGCCAGTTGCGAACGTACCACCTGCGTCCGGCCTCCGCCCCATCTGAGCGGCGTGATTCCGCGAATTCCGGGCCGGAACGGCCCCAGGTGCACGAACGCCGACGGCGGTGGGGCCATCGCAGGGATGGCGCCCACCGCCGTCGGCGGGGTGGCGACGGCCGTCGAGGGCCGGTCTCCGACGCACCGGGCCGAGGGGCCCGGCGCCTCAGGTCACCAGGAGGACTTGGTCACGCCGGGCAGCTCGCCACGGTGCGCCATGTCGCGGAAGCGCACGCGGGAGATGCCGAAGCGCTGGAAGGTGCCACGGGGGCGGCCGTCAATGACGTCGCGGTTGCGCACGCGCACCGGCGAGGCGTCGCGGGGCATCTTCTGCAGGCCGATGCGGGCGGCCTCGCGGGCCTCGTCCGAGGCGTCGGGGTCGACCAGGGTCTTGCGCATCTCGGCGCGCTTCTCGGCCCAGCGGGCGACGATGGCCTTGCGCTGCTCGTTCTTGGCGATCATGGACTTCTTGGCCATCTCAGCGCTCCTCTCGGAAGTCGACGTGCTTGCGGACCACCGGGTCGTACTTCTTCAGGGTGATGCGATCCGGGTTGTTGCGGCGGTTCTTGCGCGTCACGTAGGTGTAGCCCGTGCCGGCGGTGGACTTCAGCTTGATGATCGGACGAACGTCCTTGTCCTTGGCCATGTCAGAACTTCACTCCCTTCGCGATGAGATCCGCGATGACGGCGTCGATGCCGCGCACGTCGATGGTCTTGATGCCCTTGGCCGACAGCGTCAGCGTGACGTTGCGGCGCAGGGACGGGACCCAGTAGGTCTTCTTCTGGATGTTCGGGTCGAACCGACGCTTGTTGCGGCGATGCGAGTGGGAGATGCTGTGGCCGAATCCCGGCCCAGCCCCGGTTACCTGGCAGTGTGCTGCCATGATCACTCCTCGTGGCAAGTAGTAGTAAAAGGACGGGCGGAACCCGCAGTGCGCTGCGCCCCGGACTCGTCGTCCAGGGACAACCTGTGAGCCCCGCCCCGGGTGTGGACACCGCACTCTTACTGCGACTTCTCGAAAAGGTGGACCAGGCTGGGTGAGAGCCAACCGAAGTGCCTTATGGGATCGCTGGTGTGAACGGTGAGCCCCGGCTCGCCCCACGGGAGGGGACGTCACCGGGATCCGGTCTGCGGGAGCGCGTTGCTTTTCCGACCCAGCCCCCACGCCCGAGGGCAGGGAGAATGAGAACAACGCGGCGTGCGCCGTCCCATCTTACGGGGAGCACCCCATGCGGACCAAACTCGGTCCGAAGGCGCGCGGCGACGTGCCGGAGCACGGATCAGGAGCCGGCGCGCGGACCCGGCCCGGCGGACCTGCGCGCGTCGGCGTCGGCGGACGCCTCGGACGCGAGCGGGAGGATCCAGTGGTCCTCACGCAGGCCCGCGAGGACCTTCGAGGACACCCGCGCGGCGTCACGGACGTCCGTCTCGTCCAGGTGCTGCACCCATATCTCACCCACCAGGCGGGTGTAGACCGCCGAGCACCGCACGGCACGCTCGAGGCCCTCGGACGTGAGGCGCACCAGGGTGACGCGGGCGTCGGTGGCGGAGGGGCGTCTGGCCAGCCAGCCGCGCGCCTCGAGCCGGCGCACCACGTGTGACAGACGGGAGAGGGAGGAGCTCACGCGGGTGGCCGCCACACTCATGGCCACCTCGCCGGACTCGGGATCGCCGTCCTCGCCGAGGAGCACCATCAGGAGGTGGTACTCGAAGGGCGTGACGCCGCACTCCCGGTGCAGGGAGGCCTCGAGCCTGGACTGGGCGGCCAGCATCGCGGCCACCGTCACGCCCCACGCGAGTCGTTCGTCCCGGCTGGTCTCACTCGTCTGGAGCGGATCTTCCAGAAGGCGGGCCAGGCCGGCCCGCTCCTCCTCCGAGGCGGGATGGGGGGCCGGGGACGACGATGCCATGCAGAAGACTCTCCCATGTCGGACCTCCGTGGCAGCCCCCACGCGCGGCGGCGGAACGTCACGTCCACGCCGGGACACTCCTCCGGCACCGCCGGATGACTGGCCAGATTGTTGAACAACATGTACCGTCACCTTCGCGCCACGTGACAGGAATCACCCCTGCCGGGACCCCCGCGCGCTCCCCACTCCTCCGGAAGGCCCCCCATGGCACATCCCGCTCCCGCCCCGCAGGGGACGACGCAGAGCACGCCCGCCCAGGGCTCCACCGCCCTCTCCTCCCCCCAGCGCCGCACGGCCCTGCTCGGCGCCATGTTCCTCATGGCCACGAGTGCGATCGGCCCCGGGTTCATCACCCAGACCTCCACGTTCACGGTGCAGCTCGGCGCCGCGTTCGCCCTGGCGATCCTGGTCTCGATCCTCATCGACATCGCCGTTCAGATGAACGTGTGGCGCGTCATCGGCGTCGCCGGCCTGCGTGCGCAGGAGCTGGCCAACCGCGTGCTCCCCGGCCTCGGCTGGCTGCTCTCCGCCCTCGTGTTCATCGGCGGCATGGTCTTCAACATCGGCAACATCGCCGGCACCGGCCTCGGCCTCAACGCCATGCTCGGCGCGGACGCCCTGATCGGCGGCGCCGTCTCCGCCCTGATCGCCATCGCGATCTTCCTCTCGAAGCGCGCCGGCGCCGCACTGGACCGCATCGTCGTCATCCTGGGCGCCCTCATGATCGCCCTGATGCTCTACGTGGCGATCGTCTCGAACCCGCCGGTGGGCGAGGCGCTGACCCAGTCCGTGAACGTCGGCAACCTGGACCAGAGCATGTTCCTCGCGCTGGCCACCCTCGTCGGCGGCACCGTGGGCGGCTACATCACGTACGCCGGCGCGCACCGCATGATCGACTCGGGCGTCTCCGGCGTGGACAGCGTCAAGTCCATCACCAACAGCTCCGTGCTCTCGATCATCATCACCGGCCTGATGCGCGTGCTGCTCTTCCTCGCCGTCCTCGGCGTGGTGGCCTCCGGCGCGGACCTGGGCACCACGAACCAGGCCGCCCACGCCTTCCAGGCCGCCGCCGGCGAGGTCGGCCTGCGCATGTTCGGCGTGATCTTCTGGGCCGCCGCCCTCACCTCGGTGATCGGTGCCTCCTACACCTCGGTCTCCTTCATCACGAAGTCCACCACCTCGGACCGGACCCGCAACCTGCTGACGGTGGGGTTCATCGTGGTGTGCGCGGTGCTGTACCTGGTGCTGCGCCAGGCGCCCACCACGCTGCTGGTGTTCGCCGGCGCGTTCAACGCCCTGATCCTGCCGGTGGGCTTCGCCGTGCTGCTCATCGTCGCCGCCTTCCGCCGCGACCTCATGGGCGGATACCGCTACCCGGTGTGGCTCATCGCGGTGGGCGTGCTCGCGTGGCTGCTCTCGGTGTTCATCGCCGTGCGCGCCTTCCAGCCCATGCTCCAGCTCTTCGCGGGCTGACCGCTCGCACCCCGCGCGGACGACGAGACGCCCTCCCGGTCCACAGCGGACCGGGAGGGCGTCTCGTCGTCCGTGGGCCGTCAGCCGCTGGCGGGGAGCTGCGGGCCCGGCCGTCCGCCGCGGGAGCCGAGGTGCTCGAGCACCGTGTGCTCGGCCTCGTCGAGGTAGGGGCCCAGGATCTCGGCCGCGGACTCGAGCTCCCCGTCCGCGATGAGCTCGGCCAGCCGGCGGTTGCGCGCGGCGAAGCGCGGGTGGAGGTCGGTCAGGACGTCCATCGGCTGGAACGCGAGGCGCAGGCGGGCGAGGACGCCGTCCATGACGGCCTCGAGGTCGCGGGAGTCCAGCAGCCGGACGATCGCCGCGTGGAGCCGGTGGTTCACGTCGCCGAGCAGGCGGGGCTCCCGGTCCGCGTCGGCGGCCAGGCGGGCGATCTCGGCCAGCTCCTCCACGGCGATGCGATCCGGGCTGCCCCAGCGGAGCGCGCTCAGCTCGATCACGCGACGGGTGCGGAAGATCTCGGAGACGTCGGCCTCCGTGGGGTGAGCCACGAACACGCCGCGGTGCGGGATGCGCACCAGCAGGTGCTCTGCGGCGAGCGCCGCGAAGGCCTCTCGGAGGCTGTTGCGGCTCACGCCCAGCTCCGCGGCGAGCGCCACCTCCCCCAGCCGCGTGCCCGGGGCCAGCTGCGCGGCGGCGATGCGCTCGCGCACGCGCCGGGCGGCCCCGACGGCGGCGGGCTCCAGGGAGGGCGGGCTCCCGGCGCCATCGGGACGCCGGGGACCGCTGCTGCCGAGCCTCATCCGCCCACGACGCCCAGCCGCTGGCCTCGGGTGAGGGCGGTGCCGGGCTCGAGCGACTCGCGGCGGAAGACGCCGGCGGACGGAGCCTTCACGGTGGTCTCCATCTTCATGGCCTCCATCACGGCCACGACGTCGCCCGCGGCGACCTGCGCGCCGTCGTCGGCCTTCCACGCCACGAGCGAGCCGGTGATGGGGGCCGTGACGGCACCGGCGTCCTCCGCCGCGGGGGCGGCGGCGAGCGCCGTGCGGCCCCGGGAGCCGCCCCCGCCCAGGAGCGCGGCGTGGACGGCGGACGGCAGCCCCAGGCGGACGGCCCGGCCGTCGATGTCCACGGTCATCTGGGTGCGCGTGTTCTCCGGCGCGGCGGCGCCGAGGTACGGCGAGGACTCGAGCTCGGCGGCGAAGGCCGACTCGATCCACGTGGTGTACACGCCCATCCGGTCCGCGCGGGTGAAGTCCTCGTCGTCCAGGACGGCGCGGTGGAACGGCAGCACGGAGGGCAGGCCCTCGATGCGCAGCTCGGCGAGGGCGTCCTTCGCGCGGGCGATGGCCTGGGGGCGGTCCGCACCCCACACGATGAGCTTGGCCATGAGCGAGTCGTAGTGGCCGGGCACCACGGAGCCGGAGCGCACGCCCGAGTCCACGCGGATGCCGGGGCCGGTCGGGGACTCGAACACCTCCACCGGGCCGGGCGAGGGCAGGAAGCCCATGGCCGGGTCCTCGGCGTTGAGCCGGAACTCGAGGGCGTGGCCTCGCGGCCTCGGGTCCTCGGTGAGGGAGAGCCGCTCCCCCGCCGCGATGCGGAACTGCTCGCCCACGAGGTCCACGCCGGTGGTCTCCTCGGTGACGGGGTGCTCCACCTGCAGGCGGGTGTTCACCTCGAGGAAGCTGATGAGCCCGTCCGGGGCGACGAGGTACTCCACGGTGCCGGCGCCGGTGTAGCCGGCCTCGGCGCAGATGCGGCGGGCGGACTCGTGGATGCGGGTGCGCTGCTCATCCGTGAGGAACGGGGCGGGGGCCTCCTCCACGAGCTTCTGGTTGCGGCGCTGCAGGGAGCAGTCACGCGTGCCCACCACCACGACGGTGCCGTGCGTGTCCGCCAGGACCTGGGCCTCCACGTGGCGCGGCCGGTCCAGGAAGCGCTCCACGAAGCACTCGCCGCGGCCGAAGGCCGTCACGGCCTCACGGGTGGCGGAGGCGAAGGCGTCCTCCACGTCGTCGAGCTCGCGGACCACCTTGATGCCGCGGCCGCCGCCGCCGAAGGCCGCCTTGATGGCGATCGGCAGGCCGTGCTCCTCCGCGAAGGCGCGCGCCTCGGCGGGGGACTCCACAGGGCCGTCGGAGCCGGGCACGAGCGGGGCGCCGGCACGCTGGGCGATCGCGCGGGCGGTGATCTTGTCGCCCAGGTCGCGGATCGCCTGCGGGGTGGGGCCGATCCAGGTCATGCCGGCGTCCATGACCTTCTGGGCGAAGTCCGCGTTCTCGGAGAGGAAGCCGTAGCCCGGGTGCACGCCGTCGGCGCCCGCGCGGCGGGCGACGTCGATGAGCGCATCCATGTCCAGGTACGTCTCGGCGGAGGAGGTGCCGGGCAGGTGGAAGGCCTCGTCGGCGACGGCCACGTGCAGGGCGTCCGCGTCCGGGTCCGAGTACACGGCGACGGAGGCCAGGCCGTGGTCACGGCAGGCGCGCGCGACGCGCACGGCGATCTCGCCTCGGTTGGCGATCAGGATCTTGGTGAGCTGCGGCATGGCTCAGGCCTCCTCGGCGGGGTCGGTGACAGCGGGGTCGACGGGCGCGGGGTCCGTCACGGAGATGGGGGTGAGGCGCACGCGGGCGCCCGGGGGGAGCTGGGCTGCGGCGCCGAGGTCCTCGGGGGCGACGACGGCGATCACCGGATAGCCGCCCGTCACCGGGTGGTCGGCCAGGAACAGGACGGGCTGCCCCGAGGGCGGCACCTGCAGCGAGCCCGTGAACACGCCCTCGCTCGCGAGCTCGCCCTCGCGGGAGCGCACGAGCGGGGCGCCGTCCTCGGGGGCGGCCAGGCGCACGCCGATCCGGTTGGACTCGGCGGTGACGAGCCACTCCTGCGTGGTGAGGCGATCGATCGAGGCGGCGTCGAACCAGTCGTCGCGGGGGCCCAGCACGATGCGCAGCTCCGTGACGGAGCCGGCGGTCGGGGTGACGCGCACGGGCGGCTCGGGATCGCCCACGAGGGCGTGGCCCGGGTCCAGACGGCGGTCGACGCGGGTGCCCGCGGCCAGCGGCTTCGGGCCGATCCCGGACATCACGTCCGTGGCGCGACTGCCGAGCACGAGCGGCACGTCGATCCCGCCGCGCAGGCCCACATAGGTGCGCAGGCCCGCGGCCGGCTCCTCGAGGGTGAGGGTCTCGCCGTCCAGGAGGGCGAACGGGACGCCCACGGGGGCGGGGCGCGTCGCGGGGCCGAGGTTGGCGGGCACGGCCGTGATGGCGCCGCGCGCCTCCGCGCCGGTCAGCGCGAGCACCTGCGTCCCGCGGGCCGTGAGGGTGAGCCCGCCCAGGAGCGTCTCGATGACGGCCTCGCCGGAGGTGTTGCCGACGATCCGGTTGGCCTGGCGTGCCGCCGTGCGGTCGGCGGCGCCGGACGGCGTGACGCCGAGATCGCCCCAGCCGTGGCGGGCGAGGTCCTGGATGAGCGACTGCATGCCGGGCTCCACCACTGTCAGGCCGGGGCGGTCGGCGGCGGGCGCCGCGTCGTCGGCCCGGGCCGGAGCGGGGGCGGGGGCCGCGGTGAGCGTGGCGAGCTCGCGGACGGCGCGGTAGCGCACACGGTCGCCGGGGCGGATCAGGGCCGGCTCGGCGCGCTCGAGGTCCCAGAGGACGGCGTCGGTGCGGCCGAGGAGCTGCCAGCCGCCGGGCGAGACGCGCGGGTACACGGCGGAGAACTCCCCGGCCACGGCCACGGAGCCGGCCGGCACCGCGGTCCGCGGGCTCGTGCGGCGGGGGACCTCGAACGGGGCGGGGTCCGCGGCGCAGTAGGTGAAGCCGGGGGCGAAGCCGCCGAAGGCGCCGAACCAGTCGGCGCTCGTGTGCGCCGCGATCACGGCGTCCACGCTCATCCCGGTGAGCTCGGCGACGTCGGCGAGGTCCTCGCCGTCGTAGAGGACGTCGACGGTGACGGTGCGTGCCTCATCGGCCACATGGTCGTCCGGGACGATGCCGATGACCTCCCGGGAGGCGTCCAGGGCCTCGCCGCGCGTGCGGAAGACGAGGAGGACGGTCTCGGCCGCGGCGATCGCCTCGCGCTGGCCCTGGAAGGGGTGAGCGGTGACGTGCGCATGCAGGCGCATCACGTCGCCCAGGTTCGCGCACTCGAGCAGCAGCGCGGTGGGTCCTGCCCAGCGCAGGGTCGGCGCGCGGAACGCGGGGCGGCTCACGCGAAGGGCCGGATCTCGACGCCCGCGGACTCCAGGCCCGCCCGGACGGCGGCGGCCATCGCGACGGCGCCGGGGGTGTCCCCGTGGAGGCAGATGCTCTCCGCCTCGACGCGGACATCCGTGCCGTCCACGGCGCGGAGGACGCCGTCGGTGGCCAGGCGCACCATGCGCTCGGCCACCTCGGCCTCGTCGTGGAGGACTGCACCGGGCTCGCGGCGCGAGACGAGCGTGCCGTCGGGGGTGTAGCCGCGGTCCGCGAACGCCTCGGCGACGCCGCGCAGTCCGGCCTTCTCGGCCTTGTCCAGGGCGGTCGAGCCCGGCAGGAGCAGCAGCGGGAGGTCGCCGCCGAAGGCCTTGACGGCGTCGACGACGGCCTGGGCGTGCGCCTGGTGGTGGACGATCGTGTTGTAGAGGGCGCCGTGCGGCTTCACGTAGCGGATGGTGCCGCCGGCGGAGCGGGCCAGGGCCTCGAGGGCGCCCAGCTGGTAGAGCACGTCGTCGGCGAGCTCGGTGGGCGAGCAGTCCAGGAAGCGGCGGCCGAAGCCGGCGAGGTCGCGGTAGCCCACGTGGGCGCCGATCGTGATGCCGCCCGCGACGGCGTCGCGGCACGTCTGCGCGATGCCCGAGGGGTCGCCGGCGTGGAAGCCGCAGGCCACGTTCGCGGAGGAGACGCTCTGGAAGATGGCGGCGTCGTCGCCCATGGTCCAGTTGCCGAACGACTCGCCGACGTCGCTGTTCAGGTCGATGTGCATGGAAGGGTCCTCTCGCGCGGTGTCGCCTGGATCACTCCATGATGGACCAGCGGGGCGGGTTGTTCAACAATCCCTCGGGGCGGGCGACGCCGTGGAGTGGAGACGCGCGCGGAGGTCGGTGCTCCCGACGCAGGGCCTCGTCCGTCTCCGGGTCCTTGGCCTGCGGGGCGCCGGACTCGTCCTCCCCCTCACCCATGGACCCGGTGTACGAGCGGCCGCGGAGGCCGGGGAAGCCCCGGCCGGCCTCAGCAGAGTCCGGCTCTCACCCCAGCTCCGGTCCTGCCGCGAGCCGGATCGGCCCGCGCGCGGCGCGCGGGTCCTCCACCCTCTTGCCCTTCTGCCGCACCTCCGCGACGCCGTCCGCGTGCAGCTCGGCGGCCACCTCGCGCGCGGCGTCCATCAGGTCACGCCAGTCCTCGCCTCCGGCCACGCGCGCTGCGTCGGAGGGACAGATGGTCGTGCCCTGGCCACGGGCGCGCAGCAGGGTGCGCATCGCCGCGGCCAGCCTCGTCCGCGTCCCCTCCGGCGTGGGCTCCCACCACGGCTCGCCCCGCTCCCCCAGCGCCACCTTCGCGTCCTGCACGCGGGGGCGCGCCCTCGTCGGGTCCGTCGTCACGAGCCGACGCGCGGCCATGAGCCCCTTCACGAGCTCGGCCCCGAGGGCCTCGGGGATGTGCGGGTCCTGCGCTCGCCACGTCCGCCCGTCCACGACGATGTGGTGCCCGTCGGGGGTCCGTTCCGGCCCTGTTCGTCCGGGCACCGTGCGCGTCGGCCCGGTCATGCCGCCACCACCCCGGTCACACCACGTTCGTGCCGAGCCACGCGCCCACGGCGAACGTGAGCGCGAGGGCGAGCGCGCCGCCGAGGACCACGCGCAGCATCGCGGGGATCGGCCGGGCGCCGCCGAGCCACGCGCCCACGGCGCCGGTCACGGCGAGCGCGAGCAGCGTCGTCGCGAAGGTGAGCGGCGCGCGGATGTCCACGGGCGCCAGGATGATGGTGAGGAACGGGAGCAGCGCACCCAGCAGGAACGCGATGAAGGAGGCGCCCGCCGCGGCCCACGGGCTGACGACGTCGTCCTCGCGCATCCCGAGCTCCATGCGCAGGTGCGCGGTGAGGGCGTCCTTCTCCGTGAGCTCGCGGGCCACGGACTCCGCGGTCGGCCGGCTCAGCCCCTCGGCCTCGTAGAGCTCCACGAGCTCCTCGAACTCCCCCTCCGGGTCCGCCGCGAGCTCGCGGCGCTCCTTCTGGATCAGCGCCTTCTGCGAGTCCGAGGAGGAGGAGACGGACACGTACTCCCCGAGCGCCATGGACACCGCCCCGCCGACGACGGCGGCCGCGCCCGCGAGCATGACGGGAGCCACCGCGGTGGTCGCCCCGGCCACGCCGACGACGGTCGCGGCGACGGAGACGATGCCGTCGTTCGCGCCGAGGACGCCCGCGCGCAGCCAGTTCAGTCGCTGCTGCAGGCCGTTCTGCGCGTGGGGCTCGGCGGCGTCGTGGGTGGCGGAGACGGAGGGGAGGTCGGTGCTCATGCGAGCATCCTCGTCCCGGATCGGGGCGCCCGCCACGCAGGGAAGGCGATCCTGACCCCGCCCCTCAGCGCAGCGGCGTGTGCTCCGGGTCCACGGCCTCGCCCTCGCGGACGGGCCCTGGCGCGGTGCCGTCGCCGAAGGGGCGGCCGCCCAGCTCCTCACGGCGGTGCGCGCTCATCCAGCCGTTCAGGTCCGGGCCCTTCGGCACGATCCCGGTGGGGTTCACGTCCCGGTGCACCTCGTAGTAGTGGTGCTTGATCTGGTCGAAGTCGATCGTGTCGCCGAAGCCGGGCGTCTGGAAGAGGTCACGCGCGTAGGCCCACAGCGCGGGCATCTCGGCGAGCTTCTGCCGGTTCGCCTTGAAGTGGCCGTGGTAGACGGGGTCGAAGCGGGCGAGCGTGGTGAACAGGCGCACGTCCGCCTCGGTGATGGTCGCGCCCATGAGGAAGCGGCGCGTGGTGAGGCGCTCCTCGAGCCAGTCCATCGCGGTCCAGAGCCGGTCGTAGGCCTCGCCGTAGGACTCCTGCTCCCCCGCGAAGCCGCAGCGGTACACCCCGTTGTTGACCTCGGTGAACACGCGCTCGATGACCTCGAACATCTCGTCGCGCTCGGGCCCGGCGTCGGGGATCAGCTGCGGGGCGCCGTCGCGGTGGAACGCGGTCCACTCGGTGCTGAAGTCCAGGGTGATCTGCGGGTAGTCGTTGGTCACCACGCCGCCGGTGGGCACGTCCACGAGGGCGGGCACCGTGATGCCGCGCGGGTAGTCCGGGAAGCGCTCGACGTAGTTCTCCTGGAGCCAGTGCGTGCCGAGCACGGGGTCCGTGCCGCCCTCGTCGAGGTCGAACGTCCACGAGCGCTCGTCGTGGACGGGTCCCGGCAGGCCGAGCGAGATCGCGTCCTCGAGCCCCAGCAGGCGCCGGACGATGATGGCGCGGTTGGCCCACGGGCAGGCCCGCGCCGCCACGAGGCGGTAGCGGCCGGCCTCCACGGGCCAGGCTTCCGCACCCTCGGCGAGGCCGCCGCCCACGCGCCCCACCCGCGCGGGCCCCTCCGTGGGCAGCGCCCGGACGGCGCCCGGGTCGGCGACGATGCGGTCGCCGATGTAGTTCGTGTCGCGGTCGTAGCCGCCCTCCTCGATGTAGCCCTTCGGCGAGGCCGCGGCGTCCGATCCCTGTCCGGTCGAGTCCTTGTCCATACACTCGACCCTATGACCGAGGCCGTCGAAACTCCCGGGCTGACGCCCGCCCCCTCCGTGCGCTGCGTGACCGCGCACAACCCCTCTCCCATGACCCTCGCGGGCACCAACACGTACGTCGTGGGCGCGCCGGAGGCGAGCGCCGTCGTCGTGGTGGACCCGGGGCCGGAGGAGGGCGCGCACGAGCATCTCGACGCGGTCCTGGGGGCGGCCGGGGGACGGCCGATCGGCCTGATCCTGGTGACGCACCGCCACACGGACCACACGGGCGGCACGGACGTGTTCCACGAGGCCACCGGCGCGCCCGTGCGCGCCGCGCTCCCGGAGCACTGCCGGGGCGGGGGCGAGCCGCTCCTCGACGGCGAGCGTCTCGCCGACGACGGCGGCGCCCTCGCCGGGGTGGAGATCCTCGCGTGGCACACGCCGGGGCACACCTCGGACTCGTGCTGCTTCGTGCTCCCGGGTGCGGGCGAGGCGGGTGCCGTGCTCACGGGCGACACGATCCTGGGCGCGGGCACCACGATGCTCGACCACCCGGACGGCACCCTGGCCGACTACCTGGACAGCCTGCGCCGCCTCGAGGCCGCGGGCCCCCTGACGGTCCTGCCGGCGCACGGCCCCGTCCCCGCCCCGCTGGACGTCGTGGCGAGGGACTACCGCCACCATCGGGAGGGCCGCCTCGCGCAGATCGAGGCCGCGCTCGAGGAGCTGAAGGAGGACGTGCTCGCCCGGATCACCCCCGAGGAGCTGACCCCGATGATCTACCCGGGCGTCGGGGGCACGGTCGGCCGCGTCGCCGAGCAGACCGTGGCCGCGCACCTGGAGTACCTGCGCCACCACGCCGTGGGGCGCTGAACCGCCCTGTCCCCCACCCCGCGAACCAAGGAGAGCCCCATGACCATCCTCATCGGCTACAAGCCCAGCGACTCGGGCGACGCCGCCCTCGACAAGGCCCTCGACATCGCCCGCTCCACCCGTGAGCGCGTCGTCGTGGTCAACGCGGGCCCGGGCGGAGAGCACCGCACCGACTCCCTCGTCACGGAGGCGCAGCAGCGGGGCGTGCAGGCCCGCCTCGACGCCTCGGGCGTGGACGCCGAGTTCCGCCAGTACGCGCGCGGCCGCTCCACGGTGCAGGAGATGAAGGACGTGGCGGCCGAGCTGGACGCCTCCCTCGTGGTGATCGGCCTGCGCCGCCGCGGCGGGTTCGGCCGCTTCGTGATGGGCTCGGTCTCCGACGAGCTCCTCCAGCAGCTCGACCAGCCCGTGCTGTGCGTGAAGGCCTCGGCGGGCACCACGCCCGACGCCCCGAGCCACGTGGCCGAGACGGACCCGGACTTCCAGCGCAGCCTGCCCCGCTCCGAGCCCCTGCGCGAGCAGCACCCGTTCGCGCCGGACGCGCACGGGGAGGGCGCGGGTCAGGCCTTCTCGGAGGAGCCGCCGGCCTCGTCGGGGTCCAGCGTCCGCTGATCCGGGCGGGCGGCGTGGGCTCCGGCCTGGCCCCCGCCGTCCGCCTCGCGCTGCGCGTCGCGCTGGGCCCGGCGTTCGGCGAACGCGTCCTCGCCGGGCCCGGCCATCTCCGCATTGCGCTGCACCGCGGTGATCGATCCCGTGTACAGCGCCGAGTGCTCGTCCACGCGGGTGAGCGGCGCGGTGGTGGGCCGCACGGCGGGGATCCGCATCGTCTGGGCGGCCGGCTCCCGGCCGCGTCCCGGCGACGCGGGCGCCGGAGCGCTCCCGTGGGCTGCGCCGGGGGCGGCGTCCTGGGGGGCGGCGGGCTCGTGCGCGGCGAGCTGCGGGGCCGACTGCCCCTCCGCGTGCCGCTGCGTGAGGATGCCCTCCGGGTGCTCCTGACGCAGGAAGGCCACGAGGTCCTCGCGGACGAGGCAGCGCAGGTCCCACAGCTCGCCGGAGTTCTTGGCGGAGACCACCGCGCGGATCCGCACCATGCCGCCCACGGCGTCCGTGACCTGCATGGCGTTCTCCTTGCCGTCCCAGAGCTCGGTGGACTCGAGCAGGGCGGCGAGCCGCGCCCGCAGGTCCTCCATCGGCACGCGCCAGTCCACGTCCAGCTCGACGACGCCGGCCACCGCCGAGCCCACGCGCGTCCAGTTCTCGAAGGGCTCGGTGGTGAAGCGGGAGGACGGGTAGACCATCCGCCGACCGTCCCAGATCTTCACGACCACGTTGGAGAGCGTGATCTCCTCGACCGTGCCGAACACGCCCTCCATGGTCACCACGTCCCCCACACGGATGGAGTCGGTGAAGGCCAGCTGCACGCCCGCGAACACGTTGGTCAGCGTGGACTGCACGGCGAGGCCGGCGATCACGGAGATCAGGCCGGCGGAGGCCAGGAGGCCGGCGCCGAGCGAGCGGACCTCCGGGATGGAGATGAGCACCGCGGCGATCGCGATCACCACGATCACGACACTGAGGATGCGCCGGATCAGCATGGTCTGCGTGCGGATGCGCCGCTCGCGGCGGTCGTTGACCCCGACCTCGCGGTAGCGCCAGAGGATGCGCTTCTCCACGAGGTCCACGATCCGCCACGCCGCCCACGCCAGCGCGGCCACGAGCACCACCATGAGCACGAACGCGGCGCCGCGGTACCAGGTCTCCGCGCGCGCCGTGACGCCGAGCGCCAGGCGGGCGGCGAGGGAGGCGCCGGCGAGGGAGAGCGGCAGGCTCAGCGGGGCCATCTGGCGGCGCAGCTCGGCGCGGCGGAGCATGAGCAGCCGCACCGCCTGGAACGCGAGCCACACCCCCACCCAGCCGAGCACGAACGCGATGGCCGCCGTGAACAGGGCGCCGCCGGTCACCCCGAGGGCCTCGGCCGCGGCGTCCGAGGTGCCCTGGACGCCGTCCTGCACCTCGTCGGGGACCTCGGCGGCGGCAGCCAGGCGCACGAGGCCGGGGAACAGGGCGGAGGAGGCGAGGCTGAGCATGGCGCCAGTCTGGCATCCGCGGCCGAACGCCGCCCGGATCGGAGCACAATGGAGCCTGACCGCCCGCCCGCCCCGTGGCCGAGCGCTCCCTCCGGAGCGGCGCCGCCCACCTGCACCCCCTTGGAGGATCCCCGTGCTCTCCGTGACCGATCTCCGCGCCGTGGACACCGCCACGGCGGACCTGTCCAGCATCATCCCCCGCGCGGACGTGGACGTGGCCTCGATGGTCCCCGCGATCACGCCGATCATCGACGAGGTCCGCGAGCGCGGTGCCGCCGCCCTGCTGGACCTGGCCGAGCGCTTCGACGGCGTCCGCCCGGCGTCCCTGCGCGTGCCCGTCGAGGCGCTCGCGGAGGCGCTCGCGACGCTGGACCCCCGGGTCCGCGCCGCGCTCGAGGAGTCGATCCGCCGCGCCCGTCTCGTCCACGCCGCGCAGGTGCCCGCCGGATCCAGGGTGGAGCTGGGCGAGGGCGCCGTCGTCGAGAACCGCTGGGTGCCCGTGGGCCGCGTGGGCCTCTACGTGCCCGGCGGGCGCGCGGTGTACCCCTCCTCCGTGGTGATGAACGTGGTGCCCGCGCAGGCGGCCGGCGTGGGCGCGCTCGCCGTGACCTCGCCCCCGCAGCGGGAGCACGGCGGCCTGCCCCACCCCACGGTGCTCGCGGCCTGCGCACTGCTGGGGGTGGACGAGGTCTACGCGGCCGGCGGCGCCCAGGCCGTGGCCATGCTCGCGCTCGGCGTCCGGGACGACGACGGCGACGGCTGGCTGTGCGCGCCCGTGGACCTGGTGACCGGGCCGGGCAACGTGTACGTGGCCGCGGCGAAGCGCGCCCTGCAGGGGACCATCGGCGTGGACGCCGAGGCCGGGCCGAGCGAGATCGCGGTGATCGCGGACGGCACGGCGCGGGCGGACTGGGTGGCCGCGGACCTGATCAGCCAGTCCGAGCACGATCCGCTGGCCGCGTCCGTGCTCATCACCGACTCCGAGGAGATCGTCCGGGACGTGCTGGCCGCCGTCGAGGCCCAGGTGCCCGGGTCGTTCCACGAGGAGCAGATCCGCACGGCGCTGACCGGCCCGCAGTCCGGGATCCTGCTGGTGCGGGACATGGAGCAGGCCCTCGAGGTCTCGGACCTCTACGCCACCGAGCACCTCGAGATCCAGACGCGCGACCCCGACGCCGTCGCGGCCCGGGTGCGCAACGCCGGCGCCGTGTTCGTGGGGCCGCACTCCCCCGTGCCGCTGGGCGACTACTCCGCCGGGTCCAACCACGTGCTGCCCACCTCCGGCACCGCGCGGCACTCCTCCGGGCTGAACACCGTGACGTTCCTGCGCTCCCAGCAGGTGATCCGCTACACGGCCGAGGGGCTGGCCGGGGTGGCCGAGGGCATCGAGGCGCTCGCGGCCGACGAGGGCCTGCCCGCGCACGGCGCCGCCATCGCCCTGCGCTCCGAGTGAGCGGGGCCGCGGAATGAGCGGGCCTGCAGGCGGGGGGACCGTCCGGATCGACGCGTGGCTCTGGGCCGTGCGCCTCTACAAGACCCGCTCCGCCGCGACGGCGGCCGTGCGGGCCGGCCACGTCCGCGTGGACGGCGAGCCGGTGAAGGCGGCGGTGTCCGTCGTCGTCGGGAACCGGATCCGGGTGCGGCAGGACGGCCGCGAGCGGATCCTCGAGGTGACCGGCCTGATCTCCAAGCGCGTGGGCGCGCCGGTGGCGGTCAAGCAGTACGTGGACCACTCGCCGCCGCCCGTGCCGCGCGAGCTGCTGTCCGTCCCCTACCGCGAGCGCGGCGCGGGTCGGCCCACCAAGCGGGACCGCCGGCAGCTGGACGCGCTGCGCGGGCGGGACGGGGCCGGGCGGGGCTGACCGCGGGGGCCCGGGCGCTCCCTCAGTCGTCCTTCCCCACGGCCTGGACGTGGGCGGAGGTGACCGGACGGGGTCCCTCCCTCTCGCTCGCGCAGGCCGACACCGTCAGGGCAGCGACGGCGAGGACCGCGTCGAGCGTGTTCGAGCGGGTGCAGGGGAGTGAGAGCGGAGGTGTGGAGATGGTGCGGGGTATGGAACGCTCCTCTGTCGATGCGATCGGGGTCAGTCCTCGCCGACGCGGACGGCCCGGTCGACGGCTGCGTGGACTAGAGGGTCGTGGCTGGCCACGAGTACAGCGGCCCCGGCCGCGGCGTGCTCGCGCAGCAGCGCGATGGCCTCACGGGCCGCAGAGCCGTCGAGGTGGCCGGTGGGCTCGTCGGCCACGATCAGGTGCGGCCGCTTGGAGAGGGCCCTGACCAGCGCCACCCGCTGGGCTTCGCCCCCGGACAGCCGGGAGGCGGGCGCGCCGAGCCGGTGCCCCAGTCCGAGTCGCTCGAGCTGGCCCCGGACCGTCTGCTGTGCCTCGGGCACAGACCCCGCGAGGCGCCCGCCGTGGATCCACACACCCGCGTTGTCGAGCGCGGAGAGCTCGCCGATGAGCTCGCAGGACTGGTCCACGTAGCCCAGGTGCACCCGCCGGTACCGCGCGAGATCCCCGGCCGAGAGGTCCGCGACCTCCCCGGCCAGCGATCCGTCGGGGCTGCGGTAGATGATCCGTCCGGACAGCGGGCGGGACAGCCCGGCCAGGTGGCGGATCAGGGAGGACTTCCCCGTGCCGGAGCGGCCCCAGAGTCCGACGACGTCGCCGGGCGCAAGGGTCAAGTCCAGGGACTCGACGAGCACGCGGGTGCCGCCGTCGGGATGGCGGTAGCCGACCTGGACGCGGTCGAGGGTGAGCACGGGCGCGATCACACTCATGCGGGCTGCCCCTTCCAGGCGCGGGCGAGCTGGGCTCGCCGGGTGAGCAGGGTGATGACGAGGGTGAGGAGCAGGGCGACGCCGGCCGCTCCCGCCACGAGGGGAAGGTCCGGGCGGGGGGTGAGCAGCGCCAGGACGACGCCGGCCACCACCGCGACCGCGATTGCTTCCACGGCCAGGGCGGGCACGTGGCGTCCCAGCAGCCGGGAACGGGTCCAGCCGGCGAGCAGGAGCACGGTGGCCTCCCCCCGGACGTCCGGGCCCTCCACCCGGTGCAGCTGCACCAGGAGGACCATCCCCACGACGGCGGCCAGCGCACCCAGCACCAGGCGGAACGGCAGGTCCTGGGCCACGGCGGCGCTGGCCAGCACGGAGACGCCGGCCTCGCGGCGGGCCTGCAGGACGACGGCCACGAGCAGGCCGGCACCGACTGCCACGGCCGCTCGGTATGCCGCGCCGGTGAGCAGCCGCGGCCACGTGCGCGCGGTCCACCGGGTCAGCAGCGCCGCCGGGGTGCGGGCCGGTCGGGCCGTGCCGACGCTCCCCTCCCGACCTGCCGACGCGGCGGGGCGGGCCGCGAGCACCGCCGCAAGCACCACGGCCCCGGCCAGCCCCGCCGTCGCCCCGAGGCCCACGGCCACCAACGGGGGCGCCACGCCGAGGCGCCTGGACATCGTGCCGACGACGGCGAGGGCGGCTGCCGCACCGACGAGCACCGTCAGTGTGGCGGCGTCCTCGCGGAGGTGGCGGGTCACGGTGGCGCTGCGTGTCCACCCATGGACCGCCAGCACACCCGCCCGGTGGCGCCGTGGCTGCAGCGCGGCGGCCACGCACAGCCCCGCCAGGGCGGTCAGCAGGACGACCACCGTCACCGTCTGCGAGGTCCCCGCGGTCCCGACGGCCGCGGAGACCCGCTGAGACGCGGCGAGCTCCGGGCCGAGCTGGCGCACGGTGCCGAGCGGCCCCGTCCGGGGATCACCCTCCGTGGAGTCGAACCGGTAGGACACCACCTGCATCTCGCGGGGCGCCAGGCTGGAGGCGGCCACGGTGACCGCTGCGAACCCGGCGGCCTCGAGGCGCTGGGCGACGGCGTCGATCGTCGCGAGGTTCTCCGGCGTCAGGTCCTCCCCCACACCGGCCACCCGGACGCGGACGGTGCTGAAGGGCCGTTCCAGTCCGAGTGCCCCCGCGGAGGCGGCGTCGACGTAGGCGGCGGGCATCTGGTTGGCGAGACCGAACCCGGTGGAGGCGGGCCGCAGCCGGACGTCCCGCGGAGTTCCGTCGGGGTCCGCTACCAGGGTGGTGGGCAGCTCGACATCCGTGAGCAGCGGGGCGATCCCCGCGAGTGCGGCGTCCGGCTCCGGCGTAAGGGTGCCCACGCTGACCAGCAGGGGCGCGTCCCCGGTTCCGAACCGTCGGCCATCGTCAGTGGCCGTGTAGTACGCGGACTCCCGGGACGTGGAGGCCGGCAGCGCCCGGGTGACCGCGACGTCGGGCCGGCCGGGGAGCGTGCCGGAGGCGGTCTCCACGGAGGCGGCCTCGGCCAGGGGCTCGTCCGCAGACGCCGGCCGGGTCAGGGTCCGCGTCTCCTGCACCAGGGACAGGCGGGGCGAGTCGTAGCTCAGGACCGGGTCCCGGCCCGTGGTCAACCCCGGCACGGGGACCACGGTGACCCCGAGCCCCAGGCCGCCGAACCGGCCTGAGACGTCGGAGGTGGAGATCTCGTCCTGCGTCGCTGTCCCGCCGGCGGGCAGCGCCCACACGGGCATCCCCACGATGCCGCGGGGCGCGGTGGGGTCCCGCGGATCCACCGGCGCCTGCTTGATGTCGAGCCGGGTGACCGGCTCCCGGTACGGGGCCGCGCGCACCTCGAGGGTCAGGGGCGCAGACCCGACGCTCGTGGCGAGCAGCGGGACGGCGGTGAGTGAGTCCACCGGCCGTCCGGCCGCATCCGCCAGGCTCTGGAGGTAGGCAGGGAGCCGATCCTTCGCCCTGACGAGCGCCTCAGCCTCCTCGGTTGCGGCGCCGGAGAGCCTGTCGACGACAGCCGGGAGGAAGCCGGCGGGCGAGGACTGCGCTAGCACGCGGAACGCGTCGGCGGCGGCGGGGTGCCCGCCGAGGGACAGCAGCTGCGCCTCAGCCGCGGCGTCCACCACGATCATCCGATTGCCCTGCGGGTCGGGGTCCGCCCACGGGGCGGCCCAGTACGTGCCGGCCGGGACCTCACGCTGGGCGGGCGGAGGCGTCTGACCGCGGGGACCGACGGCAAGGGTGGGGAGCTCGACGTCCGTGCAGGGGCCTGGCTCGGGAGGGGCCGGATCGCAGAGGGCGGGATCGTCCAGCAGCGGACGGGCGTCCGCGATCGGCCCGTCGGAGAAGGAGCCGATCAGTGTGGCGTCCATGCCGAGCACGGGGCGCGGGCCGAGTCCGTCGTCCGTGCTCACCCGCGCGTCCAGGTCGAACGCGTGGGGACCCTCCACGCTGCCGTCCGCGGGGTAGCCGATCATGACGGCGTCCTGGTTGGCCACGCTGCGCACGCCGACGTCGCCGAGCGGGGCGGCCACCTCGACACCGGGCACCGCCCGGATGCGGTCGAGATCGGCCGGGCTGAGGCGCTCGGCTGAGCTCGTCCAGGCGGCCGTGTCCAGCGGGGCCATGAGGGCTGCCGCGCTCTGTGCGGCCGCGGGTGCGGACACGATCAGGTCATAGGACCCGCGCCAGCTGCTGTCGACGAGGGCCTTGAGCCGCTGTGTGGCCTGGGCCTGGACACCAAGGCCCAGGACCAGGGCCACAGCGAGCGCCCCGGCCACCAAGCGCAGCAACCGCACGGCGGGGAAGGAGGGCCAGGCTGGTCCTACACGGCGAGAACCCTCACCAGTGCTCGTCTGGACTCGCGAGCTCTGGGGCGGTCGGGACGTCATTCGGAGGGAACCGTCAACGCCACCCGGTAGGGCTCGTCATTGTCCACGGTGACCGTGAAGGTCACTGGCCCGGCCTGTTCTATGGGAGGCGTCGCTGCGGACCACCCGCCGCACAGGGCCTCCGATCCGGCCATCCACGTTTTCTCATCGCCATCGCCACTCGAGACGTGGATGTCCGTCTTGCCAGTCGCATCGGAGGGGCAGAGCAGGACGACCCGAAGGACCGCGCCCTTCTGGGCATCCACCGTGATCTCCTGGGTGCCCCGACCGACCCTCTCCTCCAGGACGGACTCCTGCTCCACATCGATGTAGTCGGAGTCCGGATTCTGACGTGCGTACTCCTCAAGGGTCATGCCCCCCTCCTCGAACAGAGCCGCGGGGAGAGCCTCTGCCGCGTTCGGGGCCTGGGCCCCGGCATCGGACGAGCCGCTCGTGGCGGCTGACTCCGAAGGGGCCGCACTGGCGACAGCCGTGGAAGTGCCCGAGGGGGTCGGAGTGTCGGACTGAGAGGCGGAGCACCCGGAGATCGTCGTGCCGACGAGCACAGCGGCGGCGAGGGCGGCCAAGCGACGTGAAGGAGACAAAGGGAACATGACATGCCTATCCGTAGGGGGGGGAATAGGGGGGGTGCAGCGTCAGGCGCCCTGCGCCCGACGCTGCACCGCTCACCGCATCAGAGCTTGAAGTGCTGGAAGTAGAACTGCTGCCACGGGGTGTAGAACGAGCCGCTGCGCAGCGTGACCACGTCGCAGCTGCGGTTCAGCATCTGACGCTTCCATGTTCCCTGTGCCTGCTTGGCGCCGATGGCGAGCTTTCCACCGTTCGTGTAGGTGCTGGGCACGGTCCAAGCACCGCTGACGGTATTCGTAGACGAGTAGCTGACTCCCACACGGGTCCCGACCTTGGCGGAGACGCCAGCGACAATGGCGCTCACATCGCCAGAGAGTTCTCCTGTGATGTCGCCACTGACACCGAACGTGCGCCCGGTGGCGATAGTGAGCCTGACTCCGGGAGCCCCGGACACTGACGAGTAGGCGGAGTACGACTGCTTGAACTTGTTCGATGTCACGGTGGTGTTCGTCCAGTACTCCTCGGCACAGTACGCGTCCGGGGTAGCAGTCTCCCCTCCCACGGGCGCGGTCGCAGCCCCCGCTACGGGAGCCACCGCTAGCGACGCCGCCATCACCGCACCGGTGGACGCCGCCATGATCCTCTTCTTCATGTCCATCCGCATGATCCGATTCCTTCCAAAGAACCGCCTGCGGGGGCCGCGGGTCGCGGTCTCGAGCTCCCCCCCCCCTCTCGAATGACTGAATCCTGACTGCGGCCAGGAGCATGTGTCAAGCATCACATTTCTATGCTTCGCTCCACCCCAGCTCAGGTCGCGAACAAGCTTCTCTGCGCCGCCCCCTCAGCCTCCCGGCGATCGACGCACCCTCCGTGACCCCGCGCGTCGCCCGCCCCCGGGCCGCTTTGACCATCCCTCGGACCTCTCCGTAGGCTGATCCCCAGAATCACGAGTCCCCGTCATCACGGCCCTGGCCGGCGGGGCGGCAACCCTCTCACGCAGTAGTGGGGTGCTCCAGGTGAGGATTCGGCCCGGCGGAGGACCCCGACGGGCAAGTACTCGCGTCTCCGCGGATCACGCCGATCCGCTCAGGTGAACCGCCCTTCGCGGAGCCGCGTCCGTCACGAAGAGGACCCGCGCCATGACCTTGACCCTGACCGACCACCACGCCCCTTGCCGGCCTGCCGGCGCCCACCCCGCCTGGCAGGCCGACGTCTCCCGCGACCGCCTGCGCCCCGGCCTGGCGGCGTTCCCGACCGGCGTCGTCGCCGTCGCCGGCCTCGTGGACGGGCACCCCGAGGTGATGGTCTCCTCCTCCTTCAGCGTGGGCGTCTCGTGGGAGCCGGCGCTCGTCTCCTTCTCCGCACAGCTGACCTCGCGCACGTGGCCCCGACTGCGCCGGGCCGAGTCGATCGGCGTGTCGCTGCTCGCGGAGGACCAGGCGCACCTGTGCGGGCAGCTGGCCTCCCGCACCGGGGACCGCCTCGCGGGGATCGACGTGCACGTCAGCCCGAACGGCGCGCTCCTGCTCGAGGGGTCCTCCCTGTGGCTCGAGACAAGCCTGCACACCGAGGTGCCCGCCGGGGATCACGTCGTCGCCCTGCTGGAGGTCTCCGGCTTCGCGGACCACACGGACGCCCGCCCGCCCGCGGCGCTGCATCGCAACCTCTTCCACGGGCTCACCGCGCTCTGAGGAGCGCCCCGGAGCCGGGATCCGCACGGACTGGAACGGCCCCAGATTGCGCTCACAGGCGAACATCCGATGAACATCGACCCCGTGGTCGCCAGACGGTCGAATCCGTGGCAGTATGAACCTTGAAGTTGATCCAAGCTGTATCCCGTAACATCACTGCTTGTCAGTCCCGGCCCCGGTCGGAACGATGAGTGTGGGCACGCGGTTCAGTTCTGCCGCTTCACCCGGAGGCCACAGTGGCCACCGGTTCCCACACCGCCCCTCCGGGGGCACATCGAAAGGACACCATCATGGCTGTCGGTACCGTCAAGTGGTTCAACGCTGAAAAGGGCTTCGGCTTCATCGCTCCCGAGGATCAGTCCGCGGACGTCTTCGTGCACTTCTCCGCCATCACCGGCTCGGGCTTCAAGGAGCTCCAGGAGAACGACCGCGTCGAGTTCGAGACCCAGCAGGGCCCCAAGGGCCTGCAGGCCGCGAACGTGACCAAGATCTGATCTTCCTCCTCTGAGGATTCCGTCCCCGGCGCCTGAGGCGCTGATGGACGATCACCGAAGGCCCCGATCCCCACGGATCGGGGCCTTCGTCGTGCGCCGCGGCTCACACGCCGGACCGGCCCCGATCCACACGGCGGCGCAGCAGCCACGTGACCCCGAGTCCCAGCAGGTACGCCCCGCCCACCGCGAGCAGGCCGAGGCGGAAGTCCCCGGTGTGGTCGCGGAGCAGGCCCATCACGAGCGGTCCGCACGCGAAGCCGGCGTACATGCCCATGGCGTTCGTCCCCGAGGCGTCGCCGAGCTGCCCGGCCGGGACGCCGTCCATGATCCCGGCGTTGATCACCACGTTCGCGCCCAGCACGGTGAGGCCGTGCAGCACGGCGGCCGCCCACAGGAGGGCGGGCGCGTGGCTCACGTCGGCGGCCAGGAGGGCGGCCACCACCAGCAGCGAGCCGGCGCAGATCGCCGCGAGCAGGGTGGTGGGCCGATGCCCGGCGGCCATGCGGCGGCCCCACCAGATGCGGGAGAAAACCCCGATCACCCCGGAGACGGCGGCGGCCGCCCCGCCGACGACGAGGGACTGGTCGAGCGTCTCCACCGCGAACAGCGGCAGGTACGCGTTCACGGCCTGCATGCCGAGGCCCGTGAGGAACGCGATCGCCGCGAAGAACCACACGCTCGCCGGCAGCCGCTCACGCCCACCGGGTCGGCCGGTCGTCGGCGCTCCGGCACCCGCGGGACCCTCAGCGGCCCGCGGCGCGCCGTCGTCGTGCCGGATGTGCGCCGCGGCCGCGGAAGAGCCCGCCGGGAGCGGCGGCACCGTGGCCCACGCGACGACGCCCAGCACGCCCGCCACGAGCGCCGCCCCCAGCGCCGCGCCCGTCCAGCCGAGGGCCAGTGCCGCGGCGGGGAAGAACAGGCCGCCGAAGAGCTGCGCGAGCTGCACGCCGGACTGCTTCACCCCGATCCACCCGATGCGCCGCTCAGGCGGGGCGACCTCGCGGATGATGCGGTTCGTCGTCGGGTTCGAGATCGCCTGGGTGACCCCCGCGAGCGCCGCCGCCGCGTAGAGCGCGAAGAGCGTGGTGGAGAACGCGCCCACCACGAGCGCCAGGGCCGCACCGCCGAAGATGATGCCCATCTGTGCGCGCGAGGAGAGGCTGTCCGCGAGGCGTCCCAGCCACACGGACGTGACCGCGGCGGCGCCGAACACCACGGTGAGCACGGTGCCGAGCTGGCCGGAGGTGACGCCCAGGCGCTCGATCACCAGCGCGGAGGAGCTGGCCACCCCGTAGTTGAACAGTGGGCCGGCGGCCATGGCGGCGAGCAGCACCGTCAGCAGCAGGACGTCCCCGGGGCGGCCGGGCTGGCGGGCGGGTACGGAGGGCGGGGTCACGGCCCCAGGGTATGCCCCCTCCTGCGACGAGCCCTGCGCTGCTGCTCCTGTCCGGGGCGGACAGGGGCAGCAGCGCAGGGCTCGTCGAGGGGGACGGCGGGCCGGGTCAGACGACGCGGCCCTCGCCGCGCGGCTCATCCTCGACGCGACCGGTGGTGTCGCCGTCGGAGACCTCTTCGCCGTCCTGGCGCTCGGGGCGTGCCCCGGCCTCGGGCGGCAGCTCGCTCGCGTCGTCCGCATGGCCGCGGCGCGGGGACTGGTCGGACCAGTCGGCGTCGGTCTTGGCGGCCGCCGCCGAGTCCCCGGACGGGCCCGGGACGGGGCTGGCGGAGGCGTCGTCGTCCTTGCCGAGGCCCACGGCCTGGGCCAGGCGGCCCACCGTGCGCCCGTAGAGGGTCTCGCCCTCCTTGAGGGAGGCGACGCTGGGCATGGGGGAGGTGCTCAGCGAGACCCCGTTCGCATCCCGCGGCTCGACGGCGATCCGGTCCTTCGTGGCGAGGGAGGAGCCGGCGCGGGACAGGGCCGAGGGCGCCTGGCCCTGCTCGCCGTCGCGGCCCGGGGCGGCCAGCTCGGAGCGCCACTCGGGGTTGCGGTCCGTGAGGTAGTCGATCCGGGCGTGCTCACCGAAGTGGTCGGCGTCCGCCTCCTCCCAGTCGAGGTCCCAGCCGGCTGGCGGGTCGTTGAGCAGCTCGTCCGTGCGCAGCCAGTGGTAGATGGACGCGTAGGAACGGGTGCTCAGGTGGTCCACGCGGCGGCGCATCATGCGGGTGTTCAGCTGAGACGGGTGGGAGACGCCCATGGACGCCATGATCTGCACCGCCTCGCGGACGGTGAGGCGGTGGTAGTTGAACACGCGGTTCGACTTGTCCTCCACGTCGACGGCGCGGGCCAGGCGCGGGTCCTGCGTGGCGACGCCCACCGGGCACTCGTTCGTGTGGCACTTCTGCGCCTGGATGCAGCCGGTGGCCATCATCATGGCGCGCGCGGACATGGTGAAGTCGGCGCCCTGGATCAGGCGCTTGACGATGTCCGAGCCGGTGGCCACCTTGCCGGCGGCGCCGAGCTTGATCATGTGGCGCAGGCCGGTGCCCACCAGGGCGTTGTGCACGAGCATGAGCCCCTCGGTGAGCGGGGTGCCCACGCGGTCCGAGTACTCCAGCGGGGCGGCGCCGGTTCCTCCCTCGGAGCCGTCCACGATGATGAAGTCCGGAGCGATGCGCTCCTCCCACATGGCCTTGCACATGGCGAGCACGTCCACGCGGGAGCCCACGCAGAACTTGATGCCGATCGGCTTGCCGCCCGAGAGCTCGCGCAGCCGCCCGATGAAGCGGACCATCTCGCGGGGGGTGCGGAACGCGGAGTGCGAGGCCGGGGACAGGCAGTCGCGGTCCATGGGGATCTCGCGGGCCTCGGCGATCTCCTTGGAGATCTTCTCCTTGGGCAGCATGCCGCCCAGACCGGGCTTGGCGCCCTGCGAGAGCTTGACGGTGATGCCCTTGACCTCGGGGAGCACGGCCTTGGCGGCGAAGCGCTCGGCGCTGAACGTGCCGTCCTCGTTGCGGCAGCCGAAGTAGCCGGAGCCGATCTCCCAGAACAGGTCCGCGCCGTTGCCGCGGTGGTACTTGGTGAGGCCGCCCTCGCCGGTCTCGTGGATGAAGCCGCCCATGCCGGCGCCCTTGTTCATGGCCACCACCGCGTTGGCGGAGAGCGAGCCGAAGGACATCGATGAGATGTTCATCAGTGAGATGTCCGCGGGCTGCGTGCAGTCCGGGCCGCCGATGCGCACCGTGGGGGGCTCCTCCGGCGCGTTCACGGGCGCGGAGGAGTGGAGGAGGAACTCGTAGCCGATCTCCGAGGTGTCCCGCTCGGTGCCGAACGCCTTGTGGGCGTCCAGGCCCTTGGCGCGGGCGTACACGAGGGAGCGGGTGTCGCGGTCGAAGGGCTTGCCGTCGAAGTTGCGCTCGATGAAGTACTGCTGGATCTCGGGTCGGATGGACTCGAGCAGGTACCGCATCCGCCCGATGACCGGGTAGTTGCGGAGGATGGCGTGGCGCTTCTGCGTCACGTCGTGGATGGCCAGGATCAGGAGCGCGATCATGATCGCGGCCAACACCCACCAGGCGCCATTGCCGATGACTGCGACCAGGACCAGGACCGCGGCGCCGAGCGAGAGTGCGGCGACGATCAGAAGTCTGTTGTTCACCCGACCAATGGTGCCCCACATCCCACGGTTCCGACACCCGCCCCACCGGGATCCGACGCGGTGTCCCGGTCCCCTGCCGGGCCTCGGCCCCGCCCCTCACCGGGACGGGGCCGACGCCGAGCCGTCAGAGCACCTCGTCCGTGAGGTGGTCGGGGGTGCCGAAGCGGTGCGCGGTGACGGAGACGGCCTGCTCGTGGAGGAAGGGCAGCAGCTCCACCTCGCCCGCCGAGACCACGGGACCGGCGTAGACCGCCACGTCCGGGGAGTCACCGAGTGCCTCGTTCAGCGCGGCGCGGGCGGCGACGGCGCCGTCGCGGTCGCCCGTCCAGTCCGCGATGAGGCGGATGCGGGCGTCCCCGCCGCCCTCCGCGGTGGCCGGCACCTCGGCCATCCGCCGAGCGCGCTCGTGGAACGCGGCGGCGTCCTCCACGACGACGGCCACGGGCGTGACGCCGCCGTCGGCGTGGTCCTTGCGGACCGAGCGGGCGAGCTCCTCCACCTGGCCGCGGACGGCGGCGGTCGAGAGGTCGGCGGCGCTGCCGGGCTCGGTGGAGGGCACGTGATTCAGGCTCACGGTCAGCGGCGCTCCGGCCCGCAGGCCCGCCGACACCACGCGGAGGAGGTGCTCCGCCGGGCCGGACGCCCAGCGCACCAGCACGGGGGTGGGCACATGGCGCAGCACGTTGCGCTCGGCGACGAGGGCGGAGATGTCCCGGTCGGCGCCGAACACGGTGGTCCAGGCCTTCTCGTCCAGCTTCCGCGCGGTCTGCAGCCACGAGGGGTCCACGCCGCCCGCGATGCCCTCGGCGGTCTCCGTCGAGGAGGACTCGGGGCTCGTGAGCCACGTGGGCACGTCCTCCCAGTCCACCAGGCCGTGCAGGTAGTGCGGGCCGCCCGCCTTGGTGGTGGGCCCGACGACGGAGCGCTTCCAGCCGCCGAACGGCTGGCGGCGCACGATGGCGCCGGTGATGCCGCGGTTGACGTAGAGGTTGCCCGCCTGGATGTGCTTGAGCCAGTAGTCGATCTCCTCCGGGTCCAGCGAGTGCAGGCCGGAGGTGAGGCCGAAGTCCACCGCGTTGGCGAGCTCGACGGCCTCCTCGAGGGTGGCGGCCGTCATCACGGAGAGCACGGGGCCGAAGTACTCGGTGAGGTGCGCGTCCGCGCCGGGGCGCACGTTCGCGCGCACGCCGGGGCTGAAGAGCCGGCCCGTGTCGTCGAGGGAGCGCGGCTCGAGCGCCCAGGACTCCCCCTCGCCGAGCTCGGTGAGGCCGCGGCGCAGCTTCTCGCCGGGCTCCTCGATCACGGGGCCCATCTGCGCGCGGGGGTCGTCCGGGTGCGCCACGTGGATGGACGAGGCGGCGTCCAGCAGCTGGCGGCGGAAGCGCTCGGATGAGCCCACGGAGCCCACCAGGATCACGAGCGAGGCGGCGGAGCACTTCTGCCCGGCGTGGCCGAACGCGGAGGTGACCACGTCGCGGGTGGCGAGGTCCAGGTCCGCGGAGGGCGTGACGATCAGCGCGTTCTTGCCGGAGGTCTCGGCCAGCAGGTGCAGGTCCGGGCGCATGCCCTTGAACAGCGTGGCGGTCTCGTAGCCGCCGGTGAGGATGAGGCGCTCGACGGCGGGGTCCGTCACCAGCGCGGTGCCCACCTCCTCCTCGTCCTCGTCGGCCATTGTCACGAGCCGCACCAGGTCGGCCGGGTCGACGCCGGCGAGCGCGCCGTCGCCCTCGAACAGGCCGGAGTCCCGCAGGCCCTGCACGATGAGCTCCCACGCCACGGCGCCCGTGCGCTCGGACTGCGGGGCGGGCTTGAACACCACGGGCGAGCCGGCGCCGAGCGCCGCGAGGACGCCGCCCACGGGGATGGCCACGGGGAAGTTCCACGGCGGGATCACGAGCGTCAGGCGCACGGGCACGGCGCGCGCGCCCTCCACCTCGTCCAGGCCGCGGGACAGGCGTGCGTAGTAGTGGGCGAAGTCCACAGCCTCGGAGACCTCGGGGTCGCCCTGGTCCAGGGTCTTGCCGGTCTCGGACGCGGCCACCTCGAGCAGGCGGGCGCGGCCGGCGTGCAGGGCCCGCCCGACGGCGTCGAGGGCGTCCGCGCGCTGGTGGCCGGTCAGTGCGCCCCAGCGGGCGCCGGGCTCCTCGGTCGCGGCGATCGCGGCACGGGCCTGCTCGGCGCTCGTGGCGGCGTGCTCCTGGGCCGTGTCCGTGCCCAGGGTGGAGCGCGGGATCGCCTCGAGGATCTGCCGGGCCCACGCGCGGTTGCCGGGCAGCGAGGGGTCGGTGTCCGGGGTGTTGGCGAAGCCGTCCACGGGGGCAGGGGTCTCCCCGTCCACGCCGCGCGAGCGGTCCTGGCCGCGGGCCGGGCGGGGCACGGCGGTGTCCAGCCGGCGCAGGGAGGCGAGGAAGCGCTCGCGCTCCCGGTCGAAGAGCGCCGGGTCCGCGTCCAGGTCGAAGACGGCGGACATGAAGTTCTCGTGGGAGGCCCCTTCTTCGAGACGGCGCACCAGGTAGGAGATCGCCACGTCGAACTCGGAGGGCTTCACCACGGGGGTGTAGAGCAGCAGCGAGCCGACGCTCCTCTTCACGGCGGCGGCCTGGCCGGTGGCCATGCCGAGCAGCATCTCGAACTCCACCGCGTCCTTCGGCAGCCCGCGGCGCTCCATGAGGCGGTGGGCCAGCGCGACGTCGAAGAGGTTGTGGCCTGCCACGCCGATGCGCACGTTCGCGAGGTGCTCGGGGGTGAACGCGAAGTTGAGCACGCGCTTGTAGTTGGTGTCCGCCTCCTGCTTGGAGGCGACGGTGGCCAGCGGCCAGCCCATGAGGGAGGCCTGCATCTGCTCCATGGGCAGGTTCGCGCCCTTGACCACGCGCACCTTGATCGGCGCCCCGCCGCTGGCGACGCGACGCGCGGACCACTCCTGCAGGCGGATCATGGCGCCCAGGGCGTCCGGCAGGTAGGCCTGCAGCACGATCCCCGCCTCGTAGTCGCGCAGCTGCGGCTTCTCCAGGAGGCCCATGAACACGTCGAGCGTCAGGTCGAGGTCGTGGTACTCCTCCATGTCCAGGTTGACGAAGGTGCGCTTCTCGCGCGCCAGCTCGTAGAGCGGCGTGAGGCGGGCGGTGATGTCCTCCACGGCCTCGTCGTACGCGTAGGGCGCGTGCGGGGCGGTGGCCGCGGAGACCTTCACGGACACGTAGTCCACGTCGTCGCGGCGGATGAGCTCGGCGATGCCCTCGAGCCGGCGGTCGGCCTCGCCCTTACCGAGGATGGCCTCGCCGAGGAGGTTGATGTTCAGGCGCGTGTCCTCGTCGCGCAGCGTCTCGAGGGCCTTGCCCAGCTGCTTGTCACGGGCGTCCACGATCAGGTGGGAGACCATCTGGCGCAGCACGCGGCGTGCCACCGGCACGGCGATGCGCGGCACCAGCGGGGCGGCGCGGCCGCCGACGTCGAAGACGGCGCGCAGGGCCGGCGGCAGGAAGCCCGGGCGCTGCTGGGCGAGCTCGCGCAGCGCGCGGGCCGCGATGGCGGGGTCCTCGGGGCGGATCACGTGGTCCACGAAGCGCACGATGAAGTCCAGGCCGCCCGGCTCCTTGAGCGCGGCGGCCAGCTGCTGGGCGGCGAAGTCGGCCTCGTGGCCGCGTGCGTCCTCGAGCCAGGCGCGCACCTGCTCGACCGCCTCGTCGGCGAGGCCCTGCAGGTCGGCGGGGTCGGGGATGCCGCCCGTCGCCTCGAGGAGTGCATCGGTCTCGTGCGGGGCGGCGGCGCGGCTCTCTTCCATGCCTCCACCCTGTCTGTCCGGGGGGCTCCGGCGCAAACGCGGGGACGCCGGGTGACCCGGGCCCCGGAGGCGGGCCCGAGGCGGCAGGCGCGGCCGCGGGCTCAGCGGTGGTCCGCGCCGGCCCGCCAGGCGTGGGGCAGGGGGGTGCGCGCGGAGGGCAGCGCGACGTCGGCACGCCAGCCGTGGAGCCACTCGGGAACCGTGGGCTCGGCGCTCAGGTCGTGGCCCGCCTCGGCGAGGGCGGCGCGGACGACGTCGTTGGTCACCGGCGTGCCGTCCTTCGCGCGCAGGCGCGTGCAGATGAAGGCGCGCACCGCCACGTCCCCGTCCACGACGACGCGCTGCTCGAACCACACGGCCCGCTCGTCCAGGCCGATGCACTTCGTCTCGATGCTGAAGGCCTGGCCCAGCGTCACGGAGCGGCGGAAGGCGACCTGCTCGGCCTGGACCACGGGCGTCCATCCCCGGCGCTGGAATGCGCTCATGACGCCGGCGCGGGCCATGAGGTCGAAGCGGCCGAGGTCGAAGAGGCCGAAGTACTGGCCGTTGTTGATGTGCCACGCGATGTCCACGTCCGTGGGCAGGGCGCGCAGGGGCAGCGAGGCCGCGTCCCACACGCCGAGGCGGGGGCGGCGGCGGGCCCGGGCGAGGACCCAGAGGGTGCGCAGGAGCAGGTGCATGGGCACACCCTATGCTCGGTGGGGACCGCACCCCACCCCCAGGAGACGCCCCGGCATGGCCCAGCACCCCGACGCCCTCGATCGGCCGGAGCGCGTCTGGCTCGCCCTGCCGCCCCGCCACCCCTCGGCCGCGCTGCTGGAGGAGACCCGCGACGCGATCGCCGGGCTCGCGGAGACCCTCACCGAGGCGGCCGACGTCGCCGTCCTCGTGGACCCCGAGGACCGTGCGGCGGCCGCGCGCCTGCTCCCCGGCGCGGTCGAGCAGCTCCCGGTCCCCCTCGACACCCCCCTGGTCGGCCGCACCGGCCCCACGTTCCTGCCCGCCGGCGAGGCCGTGCACTGGCGCCTGGACCCGCGCTCCCGGCACCCCGACGTCGGCATGCACCGCGACGCCGCGGTGGGCGGCGCGATCGCCCGCGCCGCCGGGCTCCCCGTGCGCACCCCGCTGCTGGCCGCCTCCCGCGACTCGTGGGTGACGGACGGGGCGGGCACCGCCGTGGTCGACGCCGGCGCCGTGCTGGCCCCGGAGGTCAACCCGGGCTGGAGCGCCGCTCAGGCGGAGGCCGAGCTCGCGGGCCTGCTGGGCGTCACGCGCGTGGTCTGGACCGCCCTGCCCCGGCGTCCGGGGAGCGGGCCTTTCGGCGGACCGGGCCACCTCGGCGGCTGGATGCGCTTCGTCGAGCCGGGGCGGCTGGCGGTGCACTGGCGTGCCGACCGGTTCCACCCCGAGCACGCGGTCGGCGCGGCCGCGCTGCGCGGACTCCAGGGCACGCCGGACGCGGCAGGCCGTGCGCTGCGCGTGCGCACCGTGCCCGGGGGCGCGCTGCCCGAGGCCTACGACCCCGCCGAGCAGGGGGTGCGCTCGCTCGTGGACGCCGTCCCGATGGGCGGGCACGTGCTGCGGCCGGCGTTCGAGGACGCGCCGACGGAGGAGGCGGCCACGGCGCTCACGGCCGAGCTGCACCCGGGACGGCGTCAGCTGCGCTTCCCGGCGCCTCCCCTGCTGCGCCTGGCCGGCTCCCTCACCGACCTGGTGCTGGTGCAGCCCCGTTTGCAAGACCGGCCACGGGATCCGGGGCCGGACTCAGCGGCGGCCCCGCATCCTCCGGCCGCTCCCCCACGCCGCTGACCCCGGCGGGGGGCTGCCCCCGCTTGGCGCGCCGGGCCTCCGCGGGGCTCAGGCCCACGCTCACCCCGCGCGCCTCCTCGCGCGTGTGGCTGCCCTCCTCCGCGGAGGAGCCGCCGCGCAGCCGGGCCAGAAGGGTGGACTGCCTCCGCTCCATGCCCTTCAGGTCCGAGGCGATCAGCGAGTTGATCCACCGTGCGTTCGGATCGGCGTCGATCAGGATGGCCTTGGCCAGCAGGGTGCACGGGAGGGCGAGGATCGCACCGAGCGGGCCGAGGACCCACGCCCAGAACAGCAGGGAGAGGAAGCTGACGGTGGGGATCACGCCGATCGCGTCCCCGGCCACCTTGGGCTGGATGATGGACTGCAGCACGAAGTTGAGCACCGAGTAGCTGATGACGACGCCGAGGAAGGCGGGCCAGCCGCCCTCCGCGAGGCCCAGGATGGCCGGCGGGATCAGGCCGATGATGAAGCCGATGTTGGGCACGTAGTTGGTGAGGAAGCTCAGCACGCCCCACACGAGGGCCATCGGCACGCCGATCACCAGGAGCGCCACGACGTCCAGGACGGCCACGATCAGCCCGAACACGGTGGTCACCACCCAGTACCGGCGCACGCCGCCCGCGAAGTCCATGAGCGCCTGGCCGAACTCCCGGCGGGCCGAGCTCAGCAGCTGGACGCGGCGCTCCACGGCCATGGAGTCCATGGCCAGGAAGAACATCCCCATGACCACGGTGATCAGCAGGCCCACCACCGCGTAGACGTTGGACGCGATGGCGGTCAGCGCGGTGACGGCGGCGCCCGTGACCTGCTTGATGTCCACGGCCTGCAGCTGCGCGTTCACCATGTCCGGGGTGAGCCCCTGGGAGGACAGCCACGCCGAGACGTCCTGCATGATCGCCTGGAACCGCCCCGCGTACTCGGGCAGGGAGCTCACCAGCTCGAGCCCGGACCAGAAGATCAGCCCCACGAACACGGCCAGCACGGTGACCACGAGGAGCACCGTGGCCGTGGCCCCGAGGACGGGGTGCACGCCGCGCTCGATCAGCCAGCGCTGCAGGGGGTAGGCCACGATCACGAGGTTCAGCCCGAGGAAGACGGGCGCGATGATGGAGGCGATGCCCTGCAGGAACTGCACGAGCACCACGAGGCCCGCGAGCGTCAGCACGATCACGAGCATGCGCGGCCACATCCGGTGCGGCCGGCGGATGTCCCAGTCGGAGGCCGGCGTCGCCGGGGCGACCTGGGGGGCGGGGGCGGGTCCGGCCGGCGCGGCCTCGTCGGGGGTGCTCACGCGTGCAGTCTAAGGTCGGCGCGGACGCGATAGGCTGGCTCCAGTCCACATCGACAGGGGAGCGCCGCAGCGGCGCTGAGAGTGCGGTCCGCCGCAGACCCTCGAACCTGCTCCGGCTCGCACCGGCGAAGGAAGTCGAGACCCTTTCCCGGGGCGTCCGCATGCCGCGGGCCCGCCCCCGGCCCCTCCCGCCGCGCAGGAGGAGACCCGCATGACCCGCACCGCCACCGAACACGCCCGCCGCCCGCGCACCGCCGCGCTGGCGGCCCTCTCCGTCGCCGCCCTCGCCCTCACGGGCTGCTCGCTCTCCGGCCAGGGGGGCTCCGGCTCCTCCTCCGCGGCGGGCTCCGCGGACGCCGCGGCCGCGGCCACCACGTCCGGCTCCGACTCCGCGGGCGGTGGCAAGACCGTCACGATCATGACCCATGACTCCTTCGCGCTGCCCGAGGAGCTCATCGCCCGGTTCGAGCAGGAGTCGGGCCACCAGCTCTCCACCACCGCCCCGGGCGACGCCGGCTCCGTGGTCAACCAGCTGCTGCTCGCCAAGGACCACCCCACGGTGGACGGCGTGTACGGCATCGAGGACCACTCCACGCACCGGCTCATCGACGAGGGCGTGGTGGCCGAGTACACCCCCGCGAACCTGCCCGAGTCCGCGAAGGACCGCGTGGTCGAGGGCCGGATGATCCCCGTGGACCAGGGCCAGGTGTGCCTCAACGTGGACACCCCGTGGTTCGAGGCGGAGGGGGTGGAGGTCCCCGACTCCCTCGAGGACGTCACCGACCCCCAGTACGCGACGCTGACGGTGCTCACCAGCCCCGTGACCTCCTCCCCCGGCCTCGCCCTCCTGGCCGCCACCAAGGAGGAGTTCGGCGACGACTGGAGGGGCTGGTGGGAGAAGGCCCTCGACGGCGGCGCCAAGGTGGACGCCTCGTGGTCGGACGCGTACTACACCGACTTCTCCGGCGGCGAGGGCAAGGGCGAGTACCCGATCGTGCTCTCCTACTCCTCCTCCCCCGCGTTCGCCCCGGCCACGGACGTCCTGGAGGCCTCCTGCACCCCGCAGACGGAGTACGCCGGCGTCGTCGAGGGCGCGAAGAACCCCGAGGGCGCGCAGGCGTTCATCGACTTCCTCCTCTCCGAGGACGTGCAGAAGGCGCTGCCGGAGTCCATGTACATGTACCCGATCGACGAGTCCGTGGAGCTGCCCGCCGAGTGGGCCGAGAACGCCCCCCTCGCCGAGGACCCCATCTCCCCGGATCCGAAGGCCGTGGACGCCGAGCGCGAGGAGCTGCTCAAGGAGTGGACCGCGCTGCACGAGGAGCACGCCGGGAAGTGACCTCTCAGGTCCCCGGCCCGCCCGCGCTCGCCGAGCCCGTCCTCGCGCCCCCGGGTCGCCCCGCGGGCGGACGGCCACGGCGCCGCACGCGGGCCGGCGGGGACGGGATCGGCGCGTGGTGGCTGCTCGCCGCCGTCGTGCCGCTCGCGTTCCTGGCGGTGTTCTTCGCGTGGCCCGTGGCGGCCATGCTGTGGCGCGGCGTGTCCGCGGACGGCGCACTGGACCTCACCGCGTTCGGCGAGGTCCTCGCCCGCGAGCGCACATGGCGGATCCTCGGGCAGACCCTGGGGATGGCGGCGGCCGGCACGGTGGCCGCCCTCCTGCTCGGGCTGCCGGCCGCACTCGTGCTGCACCGCCGGGCGTTCCCGGGCCGCGCGCTGCTGCGCGCGGTGGTGACGGTCCCGTTCGTGCTGCCCACCGTCGTCGTGGGCGTGGCGTTCCGCGCCGTGCTGGCCCCCGGCGGGCCGCTGGGGTGGACGGGCCTGGACCAGTCCACCGCCGCCGTCGTGCTGGCCCTCGTGTTCTTCAACGTCTCCGTGGTGGTCCGCCAGGTGGGCGCGCTGTGGGCGTCGCTGGACCCGCGGCAGGAGGAGGCCGCGCGCACCCTCGGGGCCTCGCCCTGGCGCGCGTTCCGCACCGTGACCCTCCCGCAGCTGGCGCCCGCCGTGGCCAGCTCGGCCGCACTCGTGTTCCTCTTCTGCTCCTCGGCGTTCGGGATCGTCCAGACCCTGGGCCGGCCGGGCTACGGCACCCTCGAGTCCGAGATCTGGGTGCAGACCTCGGTGTACCTGGACCTGCGGGTGGCCGCGGTGTTCTCCACGCTGCAGTTCCTGGTGGTCATGGCCGCCGTCGGGATCTCCGGGGCCACCGCGGCGCGGAGCGTGCGCGCCCTGCGCCTGCGGGACGCCCCGCTGCGCCGCCTCACCCGCGCGGACGCGCTGCCCGTGGCCGCCACGCTGGCCACCGCGGCGCTCGTGCTGCTGCCGCTGGGCACCCTCGTGCTCCGCTCCTTCCACTCGAGCCAGGGGTGGGGGCTGCGCAACTACACCCTGCTGGCCACGAGCTCGGGGGCCGGCTTCGCCGGCGGCACCACGCCCCTGGAGGCGCTGGACCACTCGTGGCGCACCGCCGTGGACGCCACGCTCCTCACCCTGCTCGCCGGCGTGCCGCTCGCGCTCCTGCTCACGCGGCCCGTGCGCTCGGCGCTCGCCCGGCGGGCCCAGCGCTGGCTCGACGGCGCCGTCCTGCTGCCCCTCGGCGTCTCCGCCGTGACGGTGGGCTTCGGGTTCGTCGTCTCCCTGCGGGCGCAGGCCCCGGACCTGGCCGCCTCGGGACTGCTCGTGCCGCTCGCGCAGGCGGTGGTGGCGCTGCCCCTCGTGGTGCGCTCGCTCGTGCCCGTGCTGGCCTCCGTCGACCCGCGGCTGCGGGAGGCCGCCCGCACACTCGGGGCGGGGCCGCTGCGCGTGCTGGCCACGGTGGACGGGCCGTTCCTGGCGCGTGGGCTGGGGCTGGCGGCGGGGTTCGCGTTCGCGGTGTCCCTCGGTGAGTTCGGGGCCACGAGCTTCCTCGCCAGCCCGGACCGACCCACGCTGCCCGTGCTGATCGTGCGGCTGCTCGGCCGGCCGGGCGCGGACAACTACGGGATGGCGCTCGCCGCGGCCACGGTACTGGCCGTGCTGAGCGCCGCGATCATGCTGGTGTGCGAGAGGCTGCGTCCCCGGGGCGCGGCGGGAGCGGGAGGCGCGTGGTGAGCACGGCGGAGGGGCGCACGCCCCACCCAGGGAAAGCCAGCGGTGCGGCGGTCTGCCACGACGGCGGCGGCACGCCAGGCGCGCCCGCCGGGGCGGGGGTGCGCGTGAGCGGCCTGAGCGTGGCCTACCCCGACGGTGCGGTGCCGGTGCGCGGCGTGGACCTCACGCTCGCGCCCGGCGAGATCGTGGCCCTCGTGGGCGCCTCCGGCTCGGGCAAGTCCACGGTGCTGCGCGGCATCGCGGGCCTGGAGGACGTGGTGGCCGGGTCCGTGGAGATCGGGGGGCAGGACGTGACCTCCGTGCCCACCCACCGGCGCGGCGTGGGCATGGTGTTCCAGGACGGACAGCTCTTCCCCCACCGCACCGTGGCCCGCAACGTGGGCTACGGGCTCGAGGCCGCCGGGTGGGACCGGGCGCACCGGCGCACCCGGGTGGCGGAGCTGCTGGCACTCGTCGGGCTCGCGGAACTGGCGGACCGGCCGGTGCAGAGCCTCTCCGGCGGCCAGGCGCAGCGCGTGGCCCTGGCCCGCTCGCTGGCCCCCTCCCCCCGCGTCCTCCTGCTGGACGAGCCGCTCTCCGCCCTGGACGCGGACCTGCGCGAACGCCTCGCCGTGCAGATCCGCGAGGTGCTGCGGGCGGCCGGGGTGACCGCCGTCGTGGTGACCCACGACCTCTCGGAGGCCGCCGTCATGGCCGACCGCACCGTGCGCCTGGGGGTGTCCGGGACCCACGACGACGGGCGCCCCGGCACGGGTCCGGGGTAGCCTCGGGCGCATGACCCCGCCCCCTGCCGCCGCCTCCGCCCGGGGCCGGCTGACCGCCGAGGACGTGGTGGACGCCGCCGTCGGCATCCTGCAGGACTTCGGCATGGGCGACCTCTCCATGCGCCGTGTGGCCGCCGTGCTCGGCGTGCAGGCCTCCGCCCTGTACTGGCACGTGCCGGACAAGCAGACCCTGCTCGCCCGGGTCGCGGACCGGATCGTCGCCGAGATCGGTGACACGGTGCGCGCCCGGCGGATCGGCGACGTCGCCGGGCGGGCCGCCGTGGCGGAGCAGGTGCTGCTGCGCCACCGGGACGGCACGGACGTGGTGCTCTCAGCGCTCGCGCTCGGCCTCGGCGGCGGGGCGCTGCACACGCTCCTGACCGAGGCGGCCGACTCCCCGGAGGAGGGCGAGCGGGCCCTCGCGCTGCTGCTCGGCACGGTCTCGCTGCGCCAGCAGCGCTCCCAGGCGCAGGCCCTCGGCGTGGTCACGGGACCGGACTTCCAGGGGCATCGCCGCAACGTCCTCTGAGGCCCGGAGGGGTGCCGTGCAGGGAAGGTCGACCCCCGGCATTCGGCGGGCTCTGCGACGTCGATCAGGGGGCTCCGGATCTCCACGGGGCGCGGAATCCCTCCGCCCTGACGGAACGCAACGTTCCGCAGACCTCCCCAGCACCGGATCTGCTCCCTACAGTGGAGGGTGACAGATGACGAGCTACGCCCTCGGCGTCGGCTCACAGCTCCACCCGACGCGCTCGCCGAGTCCGGCACGAATTCTCGGTGAGACCCCTTCGACCCGCCGGATTGCCACTCATGGGAGCCAGGAAGAACCACCCGCGCGAGGCCATGCACCGCCCCGTGCACATCGACGCAGACGCCGCGAGCCCCGCGGCGCTGCTCGATGTGTCCTGGGCGTTCCACGGCCCCGCGGCCCACCGCGCCGGCACGCCGGTCCGGGACGGGGCCTTCCTGCGGGTGGGCCCGGTCGGCTCGGGCAGTTCGACCGCGAGGAGGTCGGACCACGCCGGACCGGTCAAGCCGAACACCTCCGCGCATGCCCGCTCCTCCGCGCCGCGGGGCCGACTGCGCCCCCTCCACCTCGTCCCGGCCAGCCGCCCCCGCCCCCCGCGGCCGGCACCGCCCCGCGTCCGCGTCCGTCAGGACGGGGTGCGCGTCGTGGCCCATCCGCTGGCCATGCTCCCCGGCGTCACCCACGGGCCCTCCCTGCGCCTGGACCTGCATCCCGTGCCGGACGGGATCGTGTACGTCATCCGCACCCTGGAGCTGCGCGAGCTCGGCGACGACGACAAGGGGCCCGTGCAGACCGGAGTGATCACCGCGCCACGGCTCAACCGCTTCTGGGACACCGTGCTGCACGACCTCCCCGCGGGCCGCCCGGTGATCGTGCGCCTCCGCTCGGATCGGGAGGCCGACCTCCTGACGCTGCTGCGCATGCTCGCCCCCACGGACGTGCCGGTCGTCTCCTACCGCCTGGACGAATCCCCCGTGGGCTCGCAGCGCTCCAGCTACCTGCTGCCGGACGTGGACGCGGACCGCGTGATGCAGCTCGGGGCGGAGCGGATCGCCTTCGAGGACCTGCGCGCCCAGGAGGCCGAGGATTCCGCGGGGCGCCGCTCGGGGCAGGTGTTCCTCTCCCGGCGCCGCGCGGACCGCTTCATCCGGCGCACCCTGCCGCGCCTGCACCACAGCCTCGCGTTCACGGATCCCGCCGACCTCACGGACGTGTACGTGGACGGGTCCCTGCTGCGCGGCACCCGCACGGGAGGGGCGGCCGCCGTCGCCCGCGACCGGATGTGGGCCGCCCATCCGCTGCAGGGGGCCACCCTGCCGCTCGAGGTGGAGCTCGAGGGCCTCGTGCTGGGACACCTGATGGCGGCCTGGGGCGCCCCTCCGGGGGGCGAGGTGACCATCCACTCGGACTCCCGGGCGGCCCTGGCGCTGCTGCGCGAGGCCCACCGCGAGCGCCTGACCCTGGGCGGCGCGCGCGGCGAGCGCATCCGCCGCTCCCTGCGCCGGCTCCTGGCGGCCGTGGACCTCAGCCAGGCCGCCGGCGTCCACGTGAACACCACGTGGGTGAAGGGCCACGCCGGCCTCGAGGGCAACGAGTTCGCCGACGCCCTGGCCCGCTCGGCCGCGCGCAACACGGCCGCCGGCGTCTCCGAGGGGGACCTGCACCGCCGCCTGGAGCACATCGTGCGGCTGCGCTACGCGATGTACGCGGAGACCTGGAACAGCGACTGCGCCTGAGCGCGGCGGGCCGTGCCCGCTCAGCGCAGCACGTAGCCTGGGCGCATGGATCAGATCACCGAGGCCATCGCCGCCTTCAACAACGTCTACTGGTATGTCGTGATGGCGCTGCTGGCCGTGGCAGGCGTGTGGTTCACCATCCGGACGGTCGGCGTGCAGGTGCGCATGCTCCCGGAGATGCTGCGCTCGGTCACGGCGGGATCCTCCACGGGGCCCGGCGACGACGGCGTGTCCCCGTTCCGGGCCTTCACCATCTCCGCGGCCTCCCGCGTGGGCACCGGCAACGTGGCGGGCGTGGCCATCGCGATCGTGCTCGGCGGCCCCGGCGCCGTGTTCTGGATGTGGCTGCTGGCGCTCCTCGGCGGCGCCACCGCGTTCGTCGAGTCCACGCTGGCCCAGCTCTACAAGCAGAAGGGCTCGGAGGGGTTCTTCGGCGGGCCCGCCTACTACATCCGTGACGGCCTGCGCTCGAAGTGGCTCGCCATGGTGTTCGCCGTGGCGATCACGTTCACCTACGGGTTCGTGTTCAACGCCGTGCAGTCCAACTCGATCTCCGAGTCCGTGCAGGCCAACTGGGGCCAGTCCATCACCACGGCGTGGATCGTGGGCGTGGGGCTGGCCGTCCTCACCGGCCTCGTGATCTTCGGCGGCGTGCGCCGCCTCTCCACGGTCACCAACGTGGTGGTCCCCATCATGGCCGTCTTCTACATCATCCTGGCGATCATCGTGATCATCGTGAACATCACGGAGGTCCCGGCGATGTTCCTGCACATCGTGCGCCACGCGTTCGGCATGGAGCAGGTGGCGGGCGCCGCCGTCGGCATGGCGATGATCCTGCACGGCGTGCGCCGCGGCATGTTCTCGAACGAGGCGGGCATGGGCTCGGCCCCGAACGCCGCCGCCACCGCGGCGGTCTCCCACCCGGCGAAGCAGGGCTTCGTGCAGTCCCTCGGCGTCTACTTCGACACCCTGATCGTCTGCACGGCCACCGCGTTCATCATCCTGCTCTCCAACCCGACGTACGGGGACAAGGACGCGCTCGGCATGGTGGTCACCCAGGGGGCGCTCCAGCAGGCCGTGGGCCAGTGGGCAGGCCCCGCGCTGACCGTCATCATCTTCTTCCTGGCCTGGTCCTCCGTGCTGGGCAACACCTACTACGGCGAGGCGAACATCCGCTTCCTGGCCGGCCGCCATGCGGGCGGCGCCATCACCGTGTTCCGCTTCCTCGTGCTGCTGTGCGTGATCGGCGGCGCGCTCGCCAAGGTGGCCCTCGTGTGGGACCTCGCGGACACCTTCGCGGCGATCATGGCCACCATCAACCTCATCGCGATCCTGCCCCTGGGACACCTGGCCGTGAAGCTCCTCAAGGACTACGAGCGCAAGCTCAAGGCCGGGCAGGACCCGCACTTCCACATCTCGGACCTCCCCGAGGCCCGCGGCGTGGCACTGTGGGGCGCCGAGGACGGCACGGACGTCGCCGGCCGCGATCAGCTGCGCGGCGCCGGCGGGGACCCGCTCTCCGCAGGCAGCCACCGCGCCTGAACCGGCACGCCCGCGAGCACTGGACGCGTCCGGGGGGCGTCGGCCTAGGTTGGGCTCAACAGATCGGCCGCGCTCCCGTGGCCGGCACGACGTCCCAGGAGGACATCACCATGGGCATCCTCTCCAGCCTCACCGGTTCGCTCGGCGGCACGCAGCAGCGTGGCCGCGGCCGCTCCACCCCTTCGTCCTTCGGCCGCCCCGGCCTGGGCCAGTCCGGTGTCGGCCGCACCAACGGCCGGTCGGGTGCGTCCCACGGCATGCTCGCGGCGCTGGGCGGCCTGGCCCTGAGCCAGCTGGCGCGCCGCGCCGGCGGCGCGGCCGGTCGCCGCGGCTACGCCCCCACGACGCGTCGGGGCACCCCGCGCGGCGGCGGCCTGCTGGGCTCGCTGCTCGGCGGCACCACCGGTCGACGCACCACGCGCCGTGGCCCGCTGGGCTTCTGAGCGGTTCCTCCCACCGCACGCAGGAAGGGGCGGTCACCTCGGACGAGGTGACCGCCCCTTCCTGCGTGCGGGGTCCGGACGGGTCGGGCCACCCAGGCCCTCGGCGGGTTGGGCGTCCCCGGGCCTGTCTCAGGCGTTCCGGCGCCGGTGGTTCGCCATGGCGAACACCGCGAGGAGAGCCGCCACGACGAGGAACGGGATGCCGCCGATCCAGACCTCGGGCTCCACCTGCGTGGCGAGCAGCAGGCAGGAGGCGACGCCGAGGACCGGCAGGAACGCCGGCACGCGGTAGTGGCGGTGCGCCACGGGGTCCTTGCGCAGCACCAGCACGGCCACGTTCACGGCCACGAACACCACGAGCAGCAGGAGCACCATGATGCCCGCGAGCAGCTCGAGGGTGCCCGTGAGAGCGAGCACCAGCGAGATCGCGGTGGTCACGATGACCGCCACCCACGGGGTCTGCCGGCCCGGGAGGACCTTGCCGAGGAAGGAGGGCAGCAGGCCGTCGCGGGCCATGCCGTAGGTGAGGCGGGAGCTCATGATGCCCGTGAGCAGCGCACCGTTGGCCACGGCCACGAGCGCGATCACGCTGAACACCACGGGCGGGACGATCCCCGCCGCCTGCACCACCTGCAGGAGCGGGGCCGAGGAGGAGGCGAGCTCCGCCGTCGGGACGGCGGCGGAGGCCACGACGCCGACGGCCGCGTAGAGCAGGCCCGCCACCGTGAGCGCGCCGAAGAGGGCGCGGGGGTAGGAGCGCGCGGGGTCACGGGTCTCCTCGGCCACGTTCACGCTGGTCTCGAAGCCGGCGTAGGAGTAGAAGGCGAGCACGGTGCCGGCCAGGACGGCCGCGAACGGGCCGTTCTCCGGGGTGCCGAGCTGCGTGAGTCGGGAGAGGTCCCCGCCGCCGCGGGCGAGCAGGATGGCGCCCAGGACCACCACGAGCACCAGGCCGCCGACCTCGACGACGGTGGCCACGCGGTTCACGCCGAGCGACTCGGCGATGCCGCGGATGTTCAGGGCAGCCAGCAGCGCGAGGAACACGACGACGACGATCGCCGTCGGCCAGTTCACGAACGCGCCGAGATAGTCGCCGGCGAAGCCGAGGGCGAGCGCGCCCACCGAGACGATGCCGGCCGCGAGCATGCAGAAGCCCACGAGGAACCCGACGAACGGGCCGAACGCGCGGGTGGCGTAGTGCGAGGAGCCGCCGGCGCGTGGGTACTTCGTGGCCAGCTCGGCGTAGGAGCCGGCCGTGAGCAGCGCGAGGAGGAGGGCGGCCACGAGCGGCACCCAGACGGCGCCGCCGGAGAGCTTGGCCACGGAGCCGGCGAGGACGTAGACGCCCGCGCCGAGGACGTCGCCCAGGATGAACAGGAAGAGGCTCCACGTGCCGACCTTGCGGGCGAGTGGGCTGCTGATGGCGGGGTCGACGTCGGCGGAGTGAGCGCCGGCGGAGTGCGAAGAGGTCACGGCTCTGCTCTCGTACGGAGGGGGACGCGGGGGTGCCGGCTCACGGTAAGCGGTGGGGAGGGTGTCTGCCAAGGTCAGAGGGGCGGGACGCGGGATCAGGCGGATCACCCTTGATTGTTGGATTTCCTAGCATTAGCGTGACGCCCACCACAGGCCGCCCAGAGATCGGACTCCTCATGACTGAGGCCCACATCGTCGACGCCGTCCGCACCCCGGTGGGCCGCCAGGACCTCGACTCGGCCGCGGACGCCGAGGTGCTCCTCGACGGCGTCGACCAGCCGGGGCCGCGGGCCATGCACACCGCGCGCAACGCCTGGCGTGCCGCAGGGCTGTCCGAGGACGTCCCGGGGACGACGGTCGAACGGCTCTGAGCCCCCTCCCTGCCCCTTCCGCTCCACCCCCTGGAGGACACCATGTCGCAGACGACCCCTGACACCCACGCCCGCGGCCCGGCACCCGAGGACACCATCGGCCGCCTCTTCGCCCGTGCCGTGGCCCGCTCCCCCCGCGCCGTGGCCCTGCGGTTCGAGGACCGGGACTGGACCTACGCGCAGCTGCGCGACGGCGTGCACCGCGTGGCCCGCCGGCTGCTCGCCACCGGGATGCCGCAGGGCTCCCGCGTCGCCGCCTACGCGATGAACTCGGACGCCTACGCGGTGCTCTTCCTCGCGTGCGCCACGGCCGGCAACGTGCACGTGCCCGTGAACTTCGCCCTCAAGGGCGGAGAGCTCGCCCATGCCCTCGAGGACTCCGGCGCGGAGCTGCTCGTCACGGACGCCGCGATGCTCGAGCGCGTGGACCAGGTCCGCGCGGAGGGCCGCGTCCCCGCGCTGGGCCGGGTCTGGCCCCTGCTCGCCGCCGAGGACGGCGGGGAGCCCGCCGTCCTGGAGACCGCCCGGGACGAGTCGGCGGACGCGTCCGCGCCCGACGTCGACGTGCAGGCCACCGACCTCGCGCAGCTGCTCTACACCTCGGGGACCACGTCCGCCCCGAAGGGGGCGATGATGTCCCACCGCGCGCTCGTGGCCGAGTACCTCTCCTCCGTCATCGCGCTCGACTACACGGCGGAGGACCGTCCGCTCGTGGCCATGCCGCTCTACCACTCGGCCGCGATGCACGTGATCCTGCTGCCCTACCTGTCCCTGGGCGCCACCGTGCGGATCCTGCCCGCCCCGGACATCCCGCGCATGCTGGAGGTCGTGGAGGCCGAGCACATCGGCTCCCTCTTCCTCGCGCCCACGGTGTGGGTGCCGCTGAGCAACCACCCGGACCTCGCCACG
Source organism: Micrococcus antarcticus (assembly GCF_044872765.1). Classification (NCBI taxonomy): domain Bacteria; kingdom Bacillati; phylum Actinomycetota; class Actinomycetes; order Micrococcales; family Micrococcaceae; genus Micrococcus; species Micrococcus antarcticus. The sequence continues at coordinate 1,373,813 of NZ_CP085253.1, forward strand.
CGGGACCTCTCCTCGCTGCGGAAGGCCCAGTACGGCGCCTCGATCATGCCCGTCACCGTGCTGCAGCGCCTGCGGCAGGCCCAGCCCGGCATCGGCTTCTACAACTGCTTCGGCCAGTCCGAGCTCGGCCCCCTCTGCACCGTGCTGCGTCCCGAGGAGCACGATGCCCGCCCCGCCTCGTGCGGACGCCCCGTGTTCCACGTCGAGGCCCGCGTCATGACGGCGGACGGCGCCCCGGCCAAGCCGGGTGAGCCGGGCGAGATCCAGTACCGCTCCCCGCAGCTGCTCAACGGGTACTGGAACCGCCCCGAGGCCACCGCGGACGCGTTCACCGACGACGGCTGGTTCCGCTCCGGCGACCAGGTCACCCAAGACGCCGCGGGCTACATCCAGGTGGTGGACCGCATCAAGGACGTCATCAACACCGGCGGCGTCCTCGTGGCGCCCCGCGAGGTGGAGGACGCCATCTACGAGCTGGACGAGGTGGCGGAGGTCGCCGTCGTCGGGCTGCCGGACGAACGGTGGATCGAGGCGGTGACCGCCGTCGTGGTGCTCAAGGAGGGCGCCGAGCTGACCGCGGAGACCGTGCGGGCCCACGTGAAGGAGCGCCTCGCCGCGTTCAAGGTCCCCAAGCGCGTCGACTTCGTGGCCGAGCTGCCGCGCAACCAGTCCGGCAAGCTGCTCAAGCGCGCCCTGCGCGCCGAACGGACGGCGGGCCAGGGGTGATGCGGCCGACCTATGACGTGACCACCCCCCTGGACGTGGACTACCTGGAGGCCTTCGCAGAGGCCACGGACGAGGACCGCGAACACTGGGACCGGGCCCGCGCCTACGGCCGGGAGGTGCTCGAGCGGATCGACGGGCACTGGGACCGCGCGGAGTACCCGCTGGACCTCGTGGCGCGGGCCGGGGAGCTGGACCTGCTCACCGACGGCCTGGACGTGCCCGGGCACGCGGTGATGTCCCCGCTGGCCGCCGGGCTGGTGTCCATGGAGATCTCCCGCGCGGACGGCTCCATGGCGGCGGCGGCCGCGGTGCAGGGCGGGCTCGTGCTGCGGGCCCTGGTGCACTGCGCCTCGGAGGCGCAAAAGGAGCGGTACCTCGAGCCGGTGGCCAGCGGTCGTCTGCCAGGAGGGTTCGCGCTCACCGAGCCGCTGCACGGCTCGGACTCCGTGTCCCTGGAGACCTCCGCCCGTCCCGACGGCGCCGGCGGCTGGGTGCTGAACGGCGCCAAGAAGTGGATCGGCAACGGCGCCTCCGGCGGCATCACGCTGGTGTGGGCGCGCGACACGGAGGACGGCCAGGTCAAGGGCTTCATCGTGGAGCAGTCCACGCCCGGGTACGAGGCCGAGGTCATCACCGGCAAGGGCGCCCTGCGGGCGATCCACCAGGCGGAGATCTCCCTGACGGACGTGCGGGTGGACGACGACGCACGCCTGCCCCACGTCGCCACGTTCAAGGACGCGGCCCGCGTGCTCGTGGCCACCCGCGTGAACGTGGGGTGGTCCGCGCTGGGCCACGCCTCCAGCATGTTCGAGTCCGCGCTGGCCTACGCGACGCAGCGGGAGCAGTTCGGGAAGCCCCTCGGCGCGCACCAGATGGTGCAGGAGCGGCTCGCGCAGATGCTGGACGAGGTGACCGCGATGCAGACCCGCTGTGCGGCGGTCGCGCGGCTGCAGGCGGCCGGGACCCTGCGGGACCAGCAGGCGTCCCTGCTCAAGTACAGCTGCACGCGGGGCGCGCGCCGCGTGGCGCAGATCGCCCGGGACATGCTCGGCGGCAACGGCATCCTGCTGGAGAACCAGGTGATCCGCCACATGACGGACGTCGAGGCGCTGCACACCTATGAGGGAACGGAGTCCGTGCAGGCGTTGATCCTGGGCCGGGACCTGACCGGGATGAGCGCATTCGCATGAGCAGGATGGAAGGAGACGACATGGAGATCGGGACGTACGTGGGCCGCGAGGCCCCCCGGAGCCGGACGGGCGTGCGCGTGGAGGCGCGGCCCGGCGTGCGCCGGGTGGTGCTGGACCGGCCCGACCAGGGCAACGCGCTGAGTCTGGACCTGGGCCGAGAGGTCCTGGCCATCGTGCGGGAGGCCGAGGCGGACGCGTCCGTGCACGTGCTCACCCTCACCGGAGCCGGCCGGCTGTTCTGCGGCGGCGGGGACGTGCGTGCCATGGCCGCCGCAGCGCCGGAGGACCGCCCCGGCGTGATCGCCGAGCTGGCCGCCGCCGCGAGCGACCTCGCGCTGGCGCTCGTGCGCTCTCGGCTCGTGGTGCTCGCCGGCGTGAACGGGACGGCCGCGGGCGCCGGGCTGGGACTCCTGCTCAACGCCGACCTCGCGCTGGTCCGGGAGGACGCACGGCTGCTGACGGCCTACGGTGCGGCGGGGCTGGTGCCGGACACGGGCGTCTCCTGGTGGCTGCCCCGCACCGTCGGGCCGGCGCGCGCCGCGCAGCTGGCGCTGGGCGGGCGGCAGCTCACGGGCACGGAGGCCGTGGAGTGGGGCCTGGCGGCGGAGGTGGCGGCGGGTGACCGCTTCGAGGCGCGCCTGACCGAGCTGGAGGACGAGCTGGCCGCCGGCGCCGTGCACACCTACGGGCCGACGAAGGCGTTGCTGCGCGGCCCCGACCTCGAGGGCTTCGAGGAGCACCTGCGGCGGGAGAGCGCCGCGATCGCGGCGGCGTCCGGGCACCCGGAGGCCGTGGCCCGCGTGGACGCGTTCGCGCGGCGGTGAGGGGCGGGGGCTGCCGCCAGGTGCGTCACAGTGCCCGGCGGTCGCCCACACCCCCCCTAGGGTGACTGACACCGCACTTCCCGTGACATCCCGGAATGAGGAGCCCTCATGGAGCCCACCGCAGCCGCCTCGAGCGAGCGCAAGCAGGCGAGCCTGGCCACCATCGTCTTCCCGATCGTCGTGGTGGCCTTCGCCGCGCTCGGTGCCTTCGTGCCCCAGGTGGCGCTGCCCATCGGGCCGTACGTCCCCTGGCTGCTGGGGTTCATCATGTTCACGATGGGCCTGACGCTCACCCTGCCGGATCTCAGGGTGCTGAAGGCGGCGCCGTTCGCGGCCCTCTTCGGGCTCCTGCTGCAGTACACGATCATGCCGTTCGCCGGCCTGGGCATCGCGGTGCTGCTGAACCTCGACCCGATGCTCGTGGCCGGCATGGTTCTCCTGGGCTGTGTGCCGGGCGGCACCGCCTCGAACATCGTCACCTATCTGGCCAACGGCAATGTCGCCCTCTCCGTGGCCATGACGTCGCTGTCCACCGTCCTCTCCCCGTTCCTCACGCCGCTCCTTGTCATGTGGCTGGCCGGCAGCTATCTCCCCGTGGACGCCGGGGCCATGGTGATGCAGATCCTCCAGATCGTGCTCATCCCGGTGGTCCTGGGCGTCCTCGTGCAGCTGTTCGCGCGGGGCTTCGCGCAGCGGGTGGCCGGCATCGTGCCCTGGCTCTCGATCGTCGGCGTGGCCCTCGTGCTTGCGGGTGTCATGGCCAAGTCCGCCGCGGTGGTGTTCAGCGCGGGCGTCGCCGTCTTCGTCGCCGTGATGCTGCACAATGCCGTCGGCTTCGGGCTGGGGCACCTGGCCGCCACACTGGCCGGCCTCGGCCCGCGCGAGCGGCGCGCCGTGTCCATCGAGGTGGGCATGCAGAACTCCGCGCTCGCCGCGACGCTGGCCTCGGCCCACTTCGGTCCCCTGGCCGCGCTGCCCGGCGCGGTTGCCGCGGCCTGGCACAACATCGCAGGCCCGCTGCTCGCCCTGGCCTACAACCGGGCGGACACGCGCGCCGAGCGCGCGGCCATGTCGGCGCGCGACTCCGCCGAGGCCGAGGACGTCCGCCACCAGCCCACGCTCTGACACCCCGGCACCACGACGACGGGCCCGCACCACCACGGTGGTGCGGGCCCGCCGCTGTTCCCGGGCTCAGTCCGCGAACACCTTGCCGGGGTTGAGGATGCCCGCCGGGTCGAAGGCCGCCTTGATCCGGCGCTGCAGCTCGTACTGCTCGTGCCCCAGCTCCTCCTCGAGGAACATCCGCTTCAGCAGGCCCACGCCGTGCTCGCCGGTGAGCGTGCCGCCCATCTCGAGGGCCGCGCGGAACACCTGCCCGACGGCGTCCCACACCTCGGCGGGCACGCCGGTGGACGCGTCGACGTCGCCGACCTCCCCCGCTCGGCCGAACACCGGGATGGGGTGCAGGTTGCCGTCGCCGGCGTGGGCCGACGTCGGGATGAAGACGCCGGTGGCCGCCTCGATCTCCCGGATGCGGGCGAACATCTCCGGCATCTTCGAGCGGGGGACGGCGACGTCCTCCACGAGCGGGGTGCCGAGGTGCTCCAGGGCGGGGAACACGCGGCGCCGCAGGGTCACGAGACGGTCGGCGTGCTCGGGGTCCATGGTGACCGTGACGTCGCCCCCGGCGGCGCGCATGAGCGCGGCCATGCGCTCCCCCTCGGCCTCGGCCCCCGCGCCGTCCGCCTGGACCAGCAGGTACGCGCCGCGCTCGGGCAGTGCGGAGACGTCCTCGCCCAGGAAGAGCGTGTAGCGGCGGATCGCGTCCAGGCTGGCCTCGTCCAGCAGCTCCATGATGGCGGGCACGAGGCCGGCCTCGGTGATGGCGGCGGAGGCGCGCGCGGCGGCCACCACGTCCGGGAAGAAGCCGCCGAGCGTGGCGACGGGCGCGGAGTCGAGGGGGCGCAGAGCGAGGGTGGCGCCCACGATGATGCCGAGGGTGCCCTCCGAGCCGATCATGAGGGCGGTGAGGTCGTACCCGGTCACGCCCTTGACCGTGCGGTGGCCGAGGTGGAGCAGCGTGCCGTCCGCGAGGACGACGTCCAGGCCGAGGACCGCCTCCCGCGTGACGCCGTACTTCGCGCACAGGAGGCCGCCCGCGTTGAGGGCGATGTTGCCGCCCACGCTGGAGATCTCCTTCGACGCCGGGTCCGGCGCCCACCACAGGCCGTGCTCCGCCAGGGCCCGGTTCAGGTCCCCGTTGAGGATCCCGGGCTCGACCACGGCCACACGGTCCGCCGGCGAGACCTCGAGGATGCGGTCCATCGCCATGAGGTCCAGGCTGATGGCCCCGTCCCCCGCGACGGCGCCGCCCGAGATGCCGGTGCCGGCGCCGCGGGCCACGAGCGGCGTGCGGGTGGCCGTGGCGATCCGACACACCTCCTGGACGTCCTCGACCGACTGCGCGCGGACCACGCACAGCGGGGCGACCTCCGCGGAGAAGCCCGAGCGGTCCCTCCTCGCGACGGCGATGGCGGCCTCGGTGGCGTCCACGCGGCCGGGCAGGGCTGCCTCGAGGCGGGCGAGGACGTCCTGCGGGGAGGCGGAGGCAGGCGTGGCGGGGGCGGGGGCGGGATGGTCAGCGGACGATGTGGCCGGGGTCATAGCGGCCAGCGTAGGACGCCGCGGCGCCCGCGGCGCGGGTGTGAAGGGGTGTGGCTCAGCGAGGGCCGGCACGGCGAGGACGTCAGCCGCACCGTGCCGGCGACGCACGAGGGGTTCTAGATGAACAACAGCGGACTCCCCCGCCGGGCCGGAGCGGCGCGCGATGATCCAGGAGCTCGGCGAGGCGGCGGGCGAGGTCGCGGTGGCGCTGACGGGCTCTCGCCTGCTGGTGCTGGCCGGCGTCAACGGGACGGCCGCCGGGGCGGGGCTCGGGCTCCTGCTGGGCGGCGACGTCGTGCTGGTGCGCGAGGATGCGCACCTGGTGACGGCGTTCTCCGCGCTCGGGATGACACCGGACACGGGCGTGTCCTCCTGGCTGCCGCGGGTGCTCGGGCCGGTGCGCGCCTCCACCGGGCCGACCCCGGTCAGGTGCGCGAGGGTGTGGAGATCACTTGAACATCTTCAGGACGTCGCCCAGGCCGACCGTGGTGCGCCGGTAGACGGCGTTGTAGGCGGCGCGCTTCGGATCGCGCAGCCAGCCCATCCCCTTACGGCCGTAGCCGGGGATGACCTTGCGCTTGATCGTACGCTTGGCGCGGCCCGTGGTGCGGGCCTTGATGGACTTCTTGAGGCTGGGCTTGCGGAGACCGATTTTCATGGGGCGAGCGTACTGGGTGGGGTGGACGGGGTGGCTGGGCGGCTAGCTGTACTGACCGGGGACGTTAGTTGGCCGCAGGTAGTGCGGGTGGAGGGCTCCTTGATCCAGTGGGAGCCTGTGCCGAAAGCGCAACCGGATTAGTTCTTGCGAGCTCCGACACGCCCGGGCAGGTGAGACGTTCGACCCTAGGATGGCCGACATGGCAACGGAGCAGGTTATTGAAGTCGTAGATCGCATTCGTCGACGGGATCCGAAACGGCCCGAGGCGCAGTTGCAAGCCGAGATCTACCAGCTGCTCACTATGGGTGCCCTCAACCTAGAGGTTGACGACGTCGTCGAGCTCGAGGTTCAAACCCAAGACGGCACCCGGCGTCGTCTCGACGTGCAGATCGGTCACTGCTGCATCGAGGTTAAGAAGGATCTACGCGTTGGCAATGTTCTGGCTGATGCGCGGGCCCAGCTGGCCGGATACGTGCTGAACCAGGCGCGGACTTACGGCCAGCGATACGTTGGCATCCTCACCGACGGAGCTCGGTGGCACCTACATCGCCTCGTCGATGGCACCCTCGTTGAGGTCGACGTTCTCGACGCTGCCTCAACCGATGCTGACGGGCTGCTCGTTTGGCTCGAGTCCGTGCTGGCCACAGCGGCACACATCATCCCTACGTCCGCGCAGATCGAAGCGCGCCTTGGAGCCGGCTCCCCAGCGCACAAACTCGACCGAGATACACTAGCGGGCCTGTATGCCGCAGGGCAAGACAATCCCGAGGTTCAGGTCAAGCGGGATCTATGGGCCAAGTTGTTGCGTACCGCCTTTGGCCACGGGTTCAATGACGATCCGGACCTGTTCATCAACCACACCCTGCTCGTTCTGACTGCCGAGGCTATCGCACACGCCGTTGCCGGTTTTGATCTGACCCATGACGGTCTGACGGCCTCGGACATCGCCCGCGGCACCCGCTTCCACGAGGGACAGATCTACGGAGTTGTCGAGGAGGACTTCTTCGATTGGGTCCTCGACATCGATGGTGGCGCCGAGTTCATCACGGAGCTCACCCGACGAATCGCGCGCTTCGATTGGAGCAAGACCACCGACCACGACGTCCTCAAAGCGCTCTACACGTCAGTCATCTCTCCCCGCGTCCGTGAAGCGCTCGGCGAGTACTACACCCCCGACTGGCTTGCCGAGAGAATGGTTGCCGACGTCTACACTGACCCTTTATCGATGCGCCTGCTGGAGCCCAGCTGCGGGTCCGGGACCTTCGTCATGCATGCCGTTACCGCCCACCTCGAGGCCGCCGAGCAGGCTGGTATGAGCACCGGGGAGGCCATTGCCAGCACGACGCGTCATGTGATCGGTATGGACATCCACCCCGTCGCTGTAGCTCTCGCCCGCGTCACCTACTTGATCGCGATCGGTACCCGTCGCCTCCAGGACCCCTCCCGCGGGCCAGTCTCTATCCCTGTTTATCTCGGTGACAGCATCCAGTGGGAGCAGCGTCGCGACCTGCTCACCGGAACGAACGACATCACAATTTCCACCAGCGGTGAAGATCTCATCGAGGGCGGTGGCGGTGCCCTCTTCGGAGACGACCTGCGCTTCCCCCAGAGCATCCTGGACGACGCGGGAGTCTTCGATCGCCTCGTCTCAGAGATGGCCGACGCCGCCGTGGACCCTCGCAAGGACGCTCAGCAAGCCGCCACAGTGATGAAGCCGATTTTGCGGCGTGCTCGGCTGATCGAGGATCCGGATAACGATCAGCGCGAGTCAGACCGATCCTTGCTCATCACGACTTTCGACACCTGGCGCCGACTGCATCGCTCTGGTCGTAACCACATCTGGGGCTACTACATCCGTAATCTCATCCGCCCCCTGTGGCTGACCCGTGGCGACAACAAGGTCGACGTCTTGGTCGGCAATCCTCCGTGGCTCGCTTTCTCTAAGATGACCCCGGCGATGCAGGACCGGTACCGGGCGATGGCGAAGGAGAAAAAACTACTCGGTGGGCGTGGCGTCGCCGGGCGCGATCTGTCGACCTTGTTTGTCGCCCGCGCCGCCGAGCTCTATCTACGTGAAGGTGGGGCCTACGCGTTCGTTATGCCCCACGGCGTTCTGAGCCGTCAGTCTCACGCCGCTTTTCGCACCGGATCATGGTCGTCCAGGGCGGAATCACTCCACGTACGTTTCGAGACGTCCTGGGACCTGGACGACATCACTACAGGGTTTCCCATGTCATCCTGCGTGATCCGCGGCCACAAGGCTTCCTCCTCACGCGCGTTGCCGAACACGACTCAGGCCTGGCACGGGCGCCTTCCCCGCGGCGGTGACGTGCCCTGGGATGAGGCTGCATCTCGCGTGACCACGACTACAGCTATGGTGGCAGACACGTCTGTTGCGCCCGCTGCCGAGGAATCCCCGTATCGGGCCCGATTCCGACAGGGCGGCATCCTTGTGCCGCGCATGGCATTGTTGGTTACCCCAAACCGGCATACTGGCCCCTTAGGCACGGGCGCCGGGCGAGTGGCCGTCGAATCCTTGCGCGTCGCCCAGGAGAAAGAACCCTACAAGTCGATGCCGTCCTTGAGTGGCACCGTGGAGAGTAACTACGTCCGCGAGGTGCACCTCGGGGAGACCATTGCCCCCTACCGCGCGCTCACCGCGCGCACTGGTGTCCTCCCCCTTGCCGAGAACCACATTCTCACCCCCGATGAAGTAGATGATCACGACGGCCTGAGCCGCTGGTGGGCCGACGTCGAGAGCGCCTGGGAGGCCGGCCGCAAGCCCTCTGAGACCAAACCCCTCCTTGAGCGCTTCGACTACCACCAGCAGATCTCCAGCCAGCTCCCTCTGGCACCTCACCGGGTGGTGTATAGCAAGGCTGGGACAGCTCTCGCCGCGGCCCGTCTCGAGAACAGCGATGCGGTCATTGATCACAACCTCTACTGGGCCGCGACAGAGAGCGTGGGAGAGGGCCGCTACCTCGTCGCCATCCTCAATAGCGCGACTCTCCTGCAGCGGGTCCAGCCCCTCCAGACCAAGGGCCTACTCGGACCACGTCACTTCGACAAGTACGTCTTCCACATCCCCTTCTCTACCTACAACCCGGCAAACAACACACACAGAAAGTTGGTAGACCTCGCCGCCCAGGCAGAAGACCTCGCCGCACGCCTCGATCTTGAGGGGATCAACTCGACCAAGGCGCGAGCTAGAATCCGCGCGTCTTTGACCGACGCTGGGTTGACCGAGCAGATCGAAGCTGCCGTCGAGGAAATCCTGCCCCGTCTCACTCCATGAGTGCTCCAAACGCCCGTGTCTCAAAGCGTCCCCTTTGCCGGGAGCGACGAGCCCCCGGATAATCATGGAACTACCCGGGGTCGACTCCCCGAATGGCGAGGTTGTCGCCATTCGGGGAGCTCGGCTTTTCTGCTGCGTAACTCCCGTCGAACGGGATCACTAGCCAAGCGGAGGCGGCCGGACGAGGACCGTGAATTCCCGGCAGTTCAGCCTTCAGACCTCCGTCATGCTGGCTCGTCGCCGCGACCAGATATTGCTGATCGTGCAGGGGACCTAGCCGTTCCGATCCATCGACTGTGGGTAGCGATATGCATCTCGACGACGGAAAACATGCACACTGATCACCCCAACCACCTAATACCTTAAAGAAGCTTAGCGGCCCGGATCGGTCACCCCATTTACTCAAGGCACCCAGACTGGCAGTCCGGAACGTTGCGGTTCTGTCAACACGAACGCCACGGAGCACCGAGCTCGCGTCACGCCGACATAAAGACGACAAGCCGACTGGTTCGATAGGGCAACCCCGTCAATAATGAATTGCTTCGTTGTTTCCGTGGGGTAGATGAGCACTCGATCAAATGTCAAGCCCTTGACTTTACCGAAGTTAAGGAACGGCAAATCCACTAGTCGAGCCGTTGCGCCCGAGTTACGCAGAGGCTGCGGCTGAAACTTCTCAATGTAGGCGCCTACGTCATTTTCTGATATTGCGAATACTCCATCGTGCCCCGATCGTCCAGTCTGCTTTGAAATAGTCGACGGAAACCCGGCAGTCTCAGGCAGGATCGAGTCGGAGAAACTCGCAATAATTTGATTTGAACGCCACGTATCTGTGCGCTCATGAATGCGAAGAAGGCCGGCGGATTCCTGCTTTCTAAACCAGTCCAGCATCCCAAGTCCTCTATATTGCTTAAGTGCTTGATCGTGGGGGTTCGTGTCGAATACGGACTGTCTCACATCACCAACCATGACAGTCTTCAACTGCCCGCACTTAAGCAGTGCTTCGAGAATGTGTAGATCATTTCCAGTGAGATCTTGCACCTCGTCGATGTATATCTCGTCATACATCCTCGAGATTCTATCGACCACTGCGCCCCTGCTGGCGGTCATCACGTCGCGCGCAAGCTTGGATAGATGCATCCGATATGCCCTACCGGAGCTATCAAAATACCGACTACTTCCCTTCGCGTACCGCCCAGGATTACCCTCGAAGTTCAAGCCTGACAGGCGGACGTCTGGATAGAGAAGCGGAAGATAGGGGCCTATACAATTTTGAAGAAGAAACGAGTACCACCCCACTACGGTGACCATTCGTCCGGCCAGCCCCGCTTGACCAAGCCGCACTTCCAACTCCCGCTGCCCGCTGAGAGTGTATGTAATAACGAGACGCCTCGCATTACCACCCCCCTTAGCGCACTCATCTACGATGGACTGAGTCTTGCGAGAACCCGCAACCGCCAGGGTGAGCTCATTCATGAATGAACTCGATTGCTTGATGGATATATTCCGGAATTTGCAATGTGCCTTCGGATTCAGCAAGCCTCAGCGCGGCCTCTGTCTTATTTGTGGCCATCCACTTAGCCACATCGTCATCGGCCCCGAGGTCTAGCATTTTCCTCAAGTGCTCCGGACTGTTTCTATGCATCAATTGCGGCTCGAGCGTCGCCCCTAAAGAGGGATCTCCTACAAAGAGCTGTCGCTTCCCGGCCGCCAAGTACAAATTGACTTTATCTTCCCAGTGGGCGGGGTTCTTGCCGTCATTGTCTCGCAATGCCGCCACCCGCCTATCGAGTGCGTTACATAATTCTAGTGCCCGTGCTAACGCTACGCCGTTCATGGATAGCACGTCGACTCCGTCGTCGATTGGTACCGCTCCGCGAATTGACTTGTATGCTTTCTCGAAAATCATCTCGTCAGATGGACCTTCCACCAGAACGAGATGCCGGGCCAGGACCAACCGCAGAGTGTCGAAACCGGAGAGTTTCTTGAAATAACTCACCGTGTCAGATGAGAGGCTCGCAAAAGTTGTGCCTCTGCCTCTTGACAGAAGTCGCAACCGGTCTAATCCTAGACGATTTATCACATATGAGCTGTGGGTGGCGATAAATACCTGACGGTCTCCTGCCAGACCGTTGATTCGAGCAATCAGGCGGGTCAGTGCAGTGTATGAGAGATGATTCTCCGGCTCTTCCACCATGACAAACGCGGTAGACTCAGCTGAGCGAAACATTGCTAGAGAAACCTTAAGTGCGGCCTGCTCCCCTTGTCCTGCGAGGGCAAACGGGATGGACGATAAATGAGGCACGACGGTGTTTTCCCAGGCTGCAGCTGAAGACTGGTCCATGCCCAGGCTGATTTCACTATCGTTTAATGCTGGGGCTTCCTTGCCGATCCTTTGGTTGACTGCATTCAATGCGTTTTGGGTAATTTCTGCACGTGAGACGCGATTCGCAATGGAGACTTGAGCTCTCTCACGCGGTTCCATGAATCCCGCCAACATCTGGCGGGTATGGTAGTCAACTCCCCAAGTCGACTTGACAGTTCTGGCGTCAATAGTGGAGAGCCCAAGGCCTTTGGGTTTCCGCCTAACCGGAACGCCGGCGAAGGACTCCCATGCGACTTCGTAGTATTCGACTGGAATTATGTCTGGCCGGTCACGGCCATTCATATACTCAGTCATCTCGCGGGAGTAATCCGCTGACGGGCGAACCGTGATCTTGAGGCCGGGGACGTCCTCCCCGGCCGAATTGTGCACGCCCCGAAGAATCTGCAGGTCGGGATCGGACTCTTCCCCTCTGCTCGACTGGAAATAGAGCTCTATGAAGATCTCAGGCGTAGCAGGTGACTTACCCATCCTGAAGTTGTCGAAGAAGTCCTGCACCATCCCGGCGTTGAACCAGTATGGGTTGAGTTCATCCTGAGCCCACCTGCCATTGATGTGGCCACTTAGTGCTAACGTCATGGCTTCCAATAGGGTGGACTTTCCTGACCCGTTGTCGCCGACGATGAGGTTGAGGCCCGGGGATGGAGCGAGATCAAAATCACGGAAGACCCTGTATCCCCGAATTATTACCCTGTCGATCATTCTTCTCCCGTCCCTCCAATGTTCGTCAATTCTTGCCCTACGTTCGTCCGGCCCCATCTATCCATCGGCCTGCGCATCCCGACTGCTTTAAGGTTGTTGGTGGAAAGACATTCATCGTATAAATAACGGATCACGTTGACTTTTACATTCTTGACCGCTCGCCTAGCTGCGAGGCCCTCCAGGGCGATGCAGCCAGAGTCGGGGTCCACGAGCGCGTGCGTCTAGGCGCAGATCAGAGTGTCTCGTGAGACGTCCGACTTGCGCATAAAGGCAGGGTCGAGGAACCGCAGGCCGGCGATCTTGTCGTGGAACCGGGTCAGCTCGTTGCGTCGCTTGCGGTCCCCCACGCCCTGGGCCGTGAGGAGGCCGTTCAGCTCCGCCTTTAGTTTGTCCAGGAACAGCGGGTCGATCAGCCGGTGGATGTTCTGCGGCGAAGTGTAGTGCATCCCCCGGAACGCCGGGTCTCGGGGTTCAGCGTGGACTCGAACACGCCGCCGAACACCGTGGGAGAGATCTGGGACCAGTCCGTGCCCTCGCTCACCTCGTCCAGGAGCACGTCCATGATCTCTTGCGTCAGCTGTGGGATCTGCACGTCCGCGGCGAACAGCCCGCCGTTGATGTAGGGGAACGCCTTGAGCGCGTTCGCGGCGTAGGGGGTCCCGCTGCTCCGGCTTGTCGTTGAGGTAGGCGAAGAGCTCCTTGAGCGCGGTGCGGGCTCGGTCGGTCGGCACCGGCTTTAGGTAGTGGTAGAACGCGTTCTTGGGGAACAGGCCGGCGTCCTCGGCGAACAGCAGGTAGACCAGGCGCACGCACAGCACGTTCAACGCGTGCATCGACTCCTCGGAGTCGGGGTCGAGGTACTGCGCCCGCAGCAGGTCGTAGAGCTTGCCGATCAGGGCGCCGGCGTCCAGGGAGACCTGCGTCTCGCGTCGCTGCCGTTCACGCTGAGGATCATGGAGGAAGTCCAGCAGGTGCAGCTGCTCGGGCAGCTCGGCCAGGCGGAACTCTTCGTAGTCCCGCTCGGGGTGCTCGGTGTCCAGGTCGTGGATGCGGAAACGGTCGAAGTCGCAGACGATGATCGTGTCTGGGCGCTCCGAGTTCCGGAGGGAGTCGGCGTACCGCTTGGCCTGCCCGAAGGGGGTCACGGCCACGCCCTGGCGCATCTCGGCCTTGTCCAGGTCGACGCCGAGAGACTTCTGCTCGATCACGGTCTTGGCGTCACGAATGACGACGTCGATGAAGCCCCGCTCGGTGGTGCGGTTCTCGAACCGGACGTTGGTGGTCACGTCCTCCATGCCGACCACATCGCGCAGCAGCTCGAGCCAGAACGAGGACGTGTGGCCCTTCTCGTAGCCGCGCCCGGCCCACTTCTGCGCGAACTCCTTCGCGGCGCGCTTGCGCGCAGCCTGTGTCTGGTCGGCCATGCGCCCCTCCACTGTCGAGAATCGGTCGATCTCTTTGCAGTCTGACACGGGGGTAGCTGACGCGGTGACCACCCGGTACGACGAGAGCATCAGCAGCTACCAGCGCACCTTGGGCTACGTCGTAGCCCCGAGATTGTCCGATTGATGCGCCAGGACTAACCCCTTCCAGCAAGACGAAGCGCCGGAACCGGCTGTCCCCGGGGCGTTGTGAAGCGCGCTGGGTTTCGTTCCCAGACGAAACCGGCGAGGGTCCGAGGGCATGGTGGCGGAGCCTTTCGGAGCACGGCGGTGTGGCAATCGGCCTCATTCTGGCACGGCGACATCCCAGGTCCCGGCTCTCGCTCGGCAGGCCGATCCCCACTCCGACTCAGTTCGTTGCGCGAACCCTCCGGCAGCCAGACTCACGCACCGAGGCCCCGGTCTGCGTCGCACTGGGCGATGCATCCCGGGGCCTCGGTCGACGGCTGCGGCCCGTGTGACGTCAGCTCTCGGCGGCCTGGCCCTCCTGCGCGCGGAGCATGGCCTCGAAGGTGGCATCCGGCTCACCGCGGAAGAAGTCCCGGCCGTAGACCACGAGGCAGAGGATGACGCCCGTCGCCAGGCCCCATGCGGCACCGTTGGACGCCAGCACCGCCGCGGTGACTCCCGCGATTCCCAGATCCTTGACGCTGCGGGCCTCCATGATGCCGACCTTCACGGACACGAATCCCTGGATGAGCAGGGTCAGGGCCAGAGCAACCCCGAGCACCGGCTGCACCAGCGTCACGATCGGCAGCAGCAGGAGCCCGGTGTTCGTGCCCCACCGGAACGACCCCGCCCCGCCGAAGATCGACTTCATGGCCTTGCGGCCCTCCTTGTAGCGCTCCACGATCACGACGTGCATGGCAGACCAGATCGGACCGCACATGGCCACGTCCGGACCGATCATGGACATGAGGGTGTTGCGGCCGCCGAAGATCAGGTGCGCACGGTCCGGGTTGTAGACGACCGCCTCATCCGTGCGGATCTGGTCGGCCTCCTTGAGGATCGCCCGGGACTGGAGGACGTCGCCGAACACGACGATGTAGGTCGCGAGGACGGTGGGCAGCGCGGTGAGGAACATCGAGGCCGGCGGGAGGCCGATGCCGAAGATCGTGTACCCGGCGAAGAGGCCCGCGAAGTCCGGGGTGTTGAACCCCCACTCGATGGTCGGCCACGGGGCTTCGCCGGCCAGGGGCGCGATGACCACGGCCAGGAGGATCACCGGGAGGATGCCCAGGTTGCCGAGCGTGCGCCACATCGGGTTCTTAGTCCGCATCGCGGCGAACCGGCTGGAGAAGAGCAGGAGGAAGGCGATCCCCACCGCGATCGTGATGGTGACCGGGAAGGTCTCGAAACGCCCTCCGGCGACGAAGAGGGACTGGATGGCGGCGATTCCCGCACCCACCAGCACGCCCGCCTTGATGGCGGAGGGGATCAGCGAGACCACCTTGGAGGCGAGTCCCGTCGCACCCAACGTGATCGAGAAGACGCCCAGCATGAACTGGAACGCGATGAGTGCATGCACGCGCTCCTCCCCCTCGGGGAACGCTGAGCAGTAGGCCATGACCAGCGGGATCGCCGGGGTGATCCACCCGGGAACCACCGGATCGCCGAGGAGGTGATGGGTGAGGTACAGGAGGCCGTTGAACACCACGACGGCGAGGGCCACCTCGAACGGCATGCCGAGCAGTTCGACCATCAGAGGGATGGCCGCCAGGTCCACGGCGCACATCAAGAGGCCCTGGACGTAGTCCGGCCACTCGAAGCGGTAGTGCACGAACGGCAGGCGGATCTGGAAGGGCCCTGCCTTCCAGTGCGGGGAGACTTCCCCGATGCCTTCATCGTCCAGCGAGTGATGCGCAGTAGTCGTCATGTCCGTGATCCTCAGTACTCGATGATCTGACGCACCGCACGGCCATCGGCCAGCTGGTCCATCGCTTCGTTGATGTCGTCGAGCCGCATGGTCGCGGAGACGAGCTTCTCCACCGGAAGCCGACCCTCACGCCACATCTGCTCGTATCGCGGGATGTCGCGAGCGGGCACAGAGGTGCCCAGGTACGAGCCGATGATCGTGCGGGCCTCACCGGTGATGGTGAGCGGGGAGATCTCCGCCGTCTGCTCCGGCGAGGGAAGCCCCGCCGTGACGGTGCGGCCGCCCGGCGCCGTCGCGTTGAACGCCGTCGTGAAGGCCGCCGGATGGCCGGCGCACTCGACGGCGTGGGTGGCCTTGATGCCGCGCTCCGCCATCTCTTCGGGTGAGTAGGCGGCATGCGCGCCGTAGCTGAGGGCGAGCTCCCGCTTCTGCTCGGACATGTCCACCGCTATGATCTCCTGCACACCGCTCGCCACCGCCGTCAGAAGGCAGGCGACCCCGACGCCGCCGAGGCCGACGATCGCGATGGAGTCCCCCTCGTCCGGGGCCGCGGCATTGAGCAGGGCGCCGCCGCCGGTCAGCACGGCACATCCCAGGACCGCAGCGACGGCGGCCGGCACGTCAGAGCCGACGGGCACCACGGACTTCCGATTCACGACCGCGTGGGTCGCGAATCCGGAGACGCCCAGGTGGTGGAACACCTCGTCGCCGTCGCGGTGGAGTCGGACCCCGCCGCCCAGGAGGACGCCGGCGTTGTTCGCCTCCGTGCCGGGGGTGCAGGGCAGGCGACCATCGGTCTTGCACGCATCGCATTCGCCGCATCGAGGCAGGAACGTCATGACGACCCGCTGGCCGATCTCCACGTCGTCGACACCCTCGCCGAGCTCCTCGACGATCCCGGCGGCCTCGTGGCCGAGCAGCATGGGGACGGGCCGAACACGATGACCGTTCACCACGGAGAGATCCGAGTGGCACACGCCCGACGCCTCCATGCGGACGAGGATCTCGCCTGCGCCCGGGGGATCGAGCTCCAGGTCCGAGACGGTGAGGGGACGGGACGAGGCGTACGGCCGCTGCCGGCCGATCTCCTCGAGAACAGCTCCACGGATCAGCATGTGAGCGCCTTCCACGACGGGGATGTGTGATGTAGGCCTCAGGGCCTCCTCCCATCCCATCAGCGCTCCCCGTCAAGCGCTATAGACATCCAGTCCATCTCTGACCAAATAGAGTTGGCAGAGTGACCACTGACGTCCTCGACCACCGCCTCCTCCGAGCCCTGCTCGACACGGCTGCCGACCTCGCGGAACTGGCCGACACCGAATCCGTCCTGGCGTCCATCGTTCGGCGCACTCGGGCCCTCGTCGGAACGGACATGGCGTATCTCAGCCTCAATGACCACGCAGCAGGTGAGACGTACATCCGCCGGGCTGAGGGCGTCGTGACCCACGCGTACCGGACGATCCGCATGCCCATCGGCACAGGAGTGCTCGGGAAGGTGGCGGAGGGTCTGGCACCCTTCCAGAGCCTCGACTACTCCAACGACCCGACGATCACCCACATCCCCCAGGTGGACCACGCGGTGCAGGCCGAGGGCGTCCACGCGATCATGGGCTCACCCCTCGTCGTCGACGGCCGACCGCTCGGCGCCCTGATGGTCGCCGAACGTCGCGCCCGGAGGTTCACCCACTCCGAGGTGACCATCGTCGAGTCACTCGCCAAACATGCCGCCATCGCGATCCAGAACGCACATCGCTACACGGAGGCACTCAGCGCCGCGGGGCGCGCGGACGCAGACCGGGATCACGAACGCCAGTCCCTGCGTGAGCTCACTCGCCTGGATGAGCTCTCCTCGCGCCAATGCCAGTCCCTGCTGGAAGAGCCCAATGAGACGGCCGTGCTCAATCGGGCCGCCGAGCACCTGGGGGTGGAGGTGGAACTCCTCTCCCCCGAACGTCCGACGTCGCCGCTGCGGCCCGCCCCCGCCCTCCCCTCGCGTCACGCGGCGGGCGTGGCTCACCAGGTCGAGGCGCCGGACGGCTGCACTTGGACGCTCGTTCCCGCAGATCGGGATGCGCGCGACTGGCTCGCCGTCCGCCGCGCCCTCGACCCTGCCGAGGAGAAGGCCCTGGTCAGGACCGCGCAGCACCTCCTGCTCGCACGACGGCTCCGCAGCGCGCGGCGCGCCACCGAGCTCGAGGCGGGCGCCGGCCTGCTGGCCGAACTCGTCGATGATTCCGCCGGTGGAATCGTGCGACGGCGTCGGGCGCTCGCCGAGCTCGGCCTGCGCGAGGATTCACAGGTCAGCTTGGCCATCATCGATCTCGCCGCCGTACCCGAACCCCAATTCGCCGAGCGAGTGCTCTCACCCGTGGCGGGAGTGCGCCTCAGCGCTCCGTGGGGAGGCACATGGTGCGTGGTCGGCGACCGCCCGGATGTGCCTGCCCGCGTGGAGGCGGCAGTTCGGCATGCGACGGAGGCCGTATGGCAGATGGCCTTCCTTGGGCCGGGCGAGCACTTCCGCGATCTGCCGGGAGCGTTCCGCACGCTCGAGAACGCCCTCGCCGTCAGCCGGGTGGCCGGAGGGCTCCACGCCGTGGACGCGTCGACCGTGGGCGCCGTGGGCATGGTCCTCGCCGGGGCCGGCGAGGCGAGCAAGGACGTGACGACCCGCCCGCTGACGCCGTTGCGCGACCTGCCGCCCCAGCGTGCCTCGGCACTCCGAGAGACCGCACTGGCCTACCTGGACGCGGGAATGAACGTGGCCGAGACGTCCCGTCGACTCTTCCTCCACCGCAACACGGTCCTTCAACGACTGGAGCAGCTCGGCGCCGTCCTGGGTTCGGACTGGCACACGCCCCCGCGATCGCTCGACCTCCATCTCGCCCTGCTCTCGGCAGCACGCGACGACGGCGGCGCCCCGGGCGCACCACCCGCGCGAAGCCAACCCCGTCGTCGTGCTGAGGAGCTCCGCCGTTCCCGGCAGCGGACCCGGGAGTGACAGCCCCTACCCTCGGGACTCATCTGCGCACCTGACCCTTCTGACCCGGCCACAGCCGCCGAGAAGGGTCAGATGCGCAGAAGATTCCGACTCCGGTGCGGGGCCATGACCGCCTCCATGCGGCGGAGGATGGTGAGCGGAAGGACGAGGGTGCCGTACTGGTTCGGCTTGAACACGCCCCGCAGCTGATCCGCGATCCCCCACACGAAGTTCGAGAGGTTCTGGGGAGAGGGCATGGTGGCAGAGCCTTTCGGAGCACGGCGGTGTGGCAATCGGCCTCATTCTGGCACTGAAAAGTCGCACGCCTGATGCCTGAGAGCCAGGTTCCGAAGAATTCTTCGGATGAGGAGGCCGGCACCTCTTCGACCGACCCCCGGAGGCCCGAATCCGAAGTTTTCTTCGGCCTCCCGTGTCGACACGCCACCGCAGCAGTCGAACATCACCGATTCCGAAAAATCCTTCGGATTTCAGCTGCTCATCTGCCACGATAGAGCCGTGGCCACCACACGCGCAGTCTCCTCCGCCGCGGCGCTGATGAAGATCAGCGACCGCGTCCGCGCCATGCGTAAAGAGCTCCTGCTGACCCAGCAGCAGCTCGCAGACCTGGCGGGAGTCTCGGATGCGACCGTCCGCCAGATCGAGCGCGGCACCGGCAAGAGCACCCTGAAGTCAGTGCTCTCCGTCATGGAGGTACTCGGCCTCGAGCTCGAGGTCACCGGTTGACGACTCCTGCACTCGAAGACCTGAAGCGCGTCACCACCGCGGACGTCTACAAGGGCGGCGTCCCAGCGGGGACACTCACCCGCGATGAACAGGGAACCATCACCTTCCGCTACCTCGAGGGGTACGCCGGCGACCCTGTGGCCTCCACGCTGCCGGTCGCCCAGGACCCCGTCACCGCCGCCGGAGGCGGGCTCCCACCGTTCTTCTCAGGGCTCCTGCCCGAGGGGCACCGCCTCACCGTTCTGCGCACGGCGGCCAAGACCTCGGCCGACGACGAGCTCACCCTGCTCCTGGCCGTCGGCACGGACGCGCCCGGCGATGTGCAGGTCGTCCCTGCCGGCGACCGACTGCGCACGGAGGCCCCCGTCGCCACGGACGATCCGCAGAACCTGGACTTCGCCGTCCTCGCGGGAGTGCCTGACCGTAACGCCCTCCCCGGCGTCCAGGCGAAGGCTTCGGCCTCCATGGTCAACGTGCCCGTGCACCTTCAGGAGCACAGCGCCCTGCTGAAGTTGGATCCACCGAACCACCCCCACCTCGTGGTCAACGAAGCACTCCATCTGCGTCATGCCGCGGCCCTCGGCATCCCCGTGTCCGAGCACTCGGTGATCCACGACCGTCACGGACGGGCAGGTCTTCTCGTCCGCCGATTCGACCGCACTGCAGACCGCTCCGGCGAACGAGCGCGCCTCGCACTCGAAGACGCCGGACAGGCCCTCGACATCTACCCGGCACAGAAGTACAACGTCACCACGGAGGAGGTCATCGACGTCCTGGCCGGCCTCACTCCGCATCGACTCACCGCCACGCGCAACCTGTACCTGCAGTTCCTCTACGCGTGGTTGACGGGCAACGGCGACCTCCACGCGAAGAACGTCTCGGTGCTGCAGTCTTCGAGCGGCCGCTGGAGCATCGCCCCGGTGTACGACGTGCCCTGCACCGCCCTCTACGAGGACATGACCATGGCGCTGTCCGTGGACGGGCGCACGAGGGCCCTGCGTCGGCGCCATTGGGATGCCCTGGCTGCGACCATCGGCCTGCCCCAGCGCGCCGCCCGTTCCGCCATGACGGTGGCCATGACAGCAGCTGCGAAGGTGGACCTGTCGGCCCTGCCCTTCACCGGTTCGCCGCTGAAAGGCGCCGAGTGGGAACTGCGCCACCGCCGTTACGAGCTCGAAGGCTGACCAGCGTCGTGGACGGAACATGCCCGTTCCACGTCTCCACCGATGACCTCGTCGCCGCTCGCATTCACGACGTCCGCGATCTGACCCACGGACTCCAGCTGGTGCCAGCCCTGCCCGAGAACTGCCCCACATGCTCCCGCCACAACGTGGACACCGGCTGCGACGCCTCCATCAGCTCCGCCCCCTCGCGCGGCGGCATGACCGCCACGTCCGGGTGGACGTCGCCCACGGTTTGCACGGGTCGGAGGTCTGACGCCGGCCTCTCACCGTTCGTGTCCAGACCCCTCCACAGCGTCCTCACCGTCAGCTCAAGACGAGCCGGCCGGAGAACAGCCCCCTCTCGGCGGAGTCCAGCTGGCCGCACCAAAGGCCACGCCCCGGCCTCACTCACCCCGGCACGACTCAACGACGACATGCCCTCCTACACCTACCCTCGGGAATCGTCTGCACATCTGACCCTTCTGACCCGGCCACAGCCGCCGAGAAGGGTCAGATGCGCAGAAGGTCTCTGGCACACGCCCCCACCGCCCCGCACGTGACAAATACACGCCACCAGCCTTGCGTATCTCGGTGAGGTCTGCCTTACTGGGTCTCGGACCCCCGCCGGAAGGACCCCCATGGCCCACGCCTCCACGCACCCCGCCCATCCGCTGCCGCCCGTGGCGCCCCGTCGTCTGCTGCTGGCCCAGCGGCTGCTCCGCGGCGAGGGCTCCGTCGAGGTCACGGCCTTCCGCGCCGGCGAGACGCTCACCACGGCCGTCCACGGCGTGAGCGCGGACGGCCGCCTCGTGGTCGCCCACGTCCCCAACCTCCTCGGCTCGCTCGGCGCGTTCCACACGCCCGCGCCGCTGGACGTGCGCGTGG
Organism: Micrococcus antarcticus; assembly: GCF_044872765.1. Lineage (NCBI taxonomy): Bacteria > Bacillati > Actinomycetota > Actinomycetes > Micrococcales > Micrococcaceae > Micrococcus > Micrococcus antarcticus. The sequence goes on from NZ_CP085253.1 coordinate 1,395,339, forward strand.
ACGTCCTGCGCGACGCCCTGGACCTCACGGTCCCCACCCGCCTGGCGTCCGTGCATCTGCTCGGCACCCTGCGCTGGTGCCGGGACTCGGCCGAGGTCGCGGAGCTGGGGCTGCGCGGTCGCGTCGAGGACCTCGTGGCCGACGTCGGCCCGCGGGTGCGCGTGGGCGTCGTCGAGACCCAGCGGATCCTGCTGCACGACGTCGACGGCGTCGCCGTGTTCTGCCGCCACACCCTGCCGCTCACGTCGCGCGGACTCGTCGACCAGGCCGAGCTCGCAGACCTGGCGGACGACGTGCTGGGCACCGCCCCCGAGGTGCTCGCGGACCTGGCCGACGCCGTCGCCCTGGGCCTGTTGCCGGGCGAGAGCACCCCGTTGCAGGTCGGCACCGGGCCCCTGCCCGAGTCCCCCGCCCACGCCCTCGACGCGGACGAAGCTGGAGTGACCCTGCTGCGCGTCCGCGACGGCGAGACCACCGCGGTGCACGTGGCCCTGCCCGGTGCGGGCCGGCTCGACCACAGCCCCCGGCACGCCTGGCGGCGACTGCTGGACGCGATCCCGGCGCGGGTCGCCCACCCCTGAGGCCACGGCCCCAGGCCGGCCTCAGCTCCGAGACGGGGCACGCCCGGGCCCTCGCCGACCTGCGGCGGAGACCCGGGCGTACGGCGCGACCGGCGGGAAGGTCAGTCGATCGTGTAGGTGGCGCAGGTGGCCACGTCCGTGACCTCGATGCCCTCGGCGGTGCAGGCGAGGTCGGCGTTGTACGTGCACTCGAGGCGGTGGCACGCACCAACGGTCGAGGCGCCCTCGGTCACCGGGCGGCGGACGTCCAGCTGGACGAAGGTGCCGCAGCCGGGTGTGCGGTCGGAGCCGGCGACGGTGATGGCCAGGGCGTTGCAGGACGTCTCGGCATTGAAGGCGCAGGCACTGGCGGCGCAGGTGCGGACGGCGGTGGTCATGGCGTGATCCTCCCGGTTCGGGCCCGCCCCGGGCCGGGGCGGCGCTACTGGAATCGAGATTACTCCGGCCCACGAATAGCACAAGAGGGGTGAGCCTTAGTCGATAGACGATTAGCGCAAATGAATTTTGCGCATTGTCGTGTTTCGTATGGACCGACGTCGCGCCCGCCGGCCACCCCACCTCGCCGTCACCGCCCGGTCACGTCCGCGTCACCCACCCCTGCCACCCTGCACGGGTGACCTCGCACACCGATCCCGCGCACCCGATCGCCCACCCCGTCTCCCGCCGCACCGTCCTCGGCGGGGCGGGCCTCGTCGTCGCCTCCGCGGCACTGATCTCCACGCCGGCCGGCACTGCCCACGCCGCCACCGGCCCGACCCCCTTCACGCTCGGCGTCGCCTCGGGTGACCCGTGGCCCGACGGGGCCGTGATCTGGACGCGCCTGGCGGTGGACCCGCTGGCGCTCGACGGTTTCGGCGGCATGCCGGACCGGTCGTTCCCGGTGGAGTACCAGGTGGCCAGGGACGAGCGGTTCACGCGCGTCGTGCGCTCGGGCACCGTCGCCACGGACCGCTCCCGCGGGTACGCGGTGCACGTGACCCTGACGGGGCTGCAGCCGGGCCGCGAGTACTTCTACCGGTTCCGCGCGCTGGGGCACCTCTCCCGCACGGGCCGCACCGTCACCGCCCCGGCCTTCGGCTCCTCCCCGGAGCACCTGAGCCTGACCGTGGCCTCCTGCGCGAACTGGGAGCACGGCTACTTCACGGCCTACGGACACATGGCCGCCGAGCGCCCGGACCTGATGGTGCACCTGGGCGACTACTACTACGAGATCATGCCGTACGGGTACCCCGTCTCCTCCGGCGTCCCCCGCGCGCACAAGAACGGGGAGTCGCGCACGCTGGCCCAGTACCGGGCCCGCATGGCGCAGTACAAGACGGACCCGCACCTGCAGGACGCGCACGCGGCGGCGCCGTGGCTGGTGATCTGGGACGACCACGAGCTGGAGAACAACTGGGCGGACGAGAAGCCCGAGCTCTGGGACCCGAACTTCCTGGCCCGCCGCGCCGCCGCCTTCCGCGCCTATTACGAGAACATGCCGCTGCGCGCGTCCTCGGTGCCCCAGGGCATCGACCTGCAGCTCTACCGGCGCATCCAGTGGGGCGACCTCGCCACCTTCCACCTCCTGGACACCCGGCAGTACCGCTCGGACCAGGCCAACCTGGACCTCATCAAGGTGGTGGGGGCCGAGGCGAAGGACCCCCGCCGCTCCATCACGGGTGCGGAGCAGGAGGCGTGGCTGCGCGAGGGGTTCAAGACCTCGACGGCGCGCTGGGACCTCATCACGCAGCAGGTGCCGTTCGTGCAGTACGACCGCAGCGCCGGCCCGCTCGTCTGGGGCGACATGGACTCCTGGGACGGCTACGTGGCGTCCCGCGAGCGCGTGGTGGACGCCTGGGTCGAGGCCGGCGTGCGCAACCCGGTGGTGCTGACCGGCGACATCCACGAGGCGTTCGCCTCCGATGTGAAGCGGGACTTCAACGACCTCTCCTCGGCGCCGGTGGGCGTGGAGCTGATCACCACCTCGATCACCTCCGGCGGCGACGGCTCCGACGCGGCGGCCAAGGCCCTGGAGTGGAACCCGCACATCACCTTCAACAACGACCTGCGCGGCTACCTGCGCCTGGACGTCACGCGGGACCTGCTGGAGGCGCGCTTCCAGGTGCTCGACTACGTGAGTGAGCTCGGCTCCTCGGTGCGCACCCGTGCGGTGTTCGGGGTGGCCGACGGCGAGCATCGCCTGCACACGATCCAGGCGTGAGGCGGGCGGGGCCGGGGCGGGCGGGGACGCGGCACCGCCCGCCCCGGCTCAGCGACCGGTGAAGCGGGTCATCCAGGCGAAGGGCCCACGGGTGCGGTGCGCGTAGAGGACGAGGGCGACCAGCAGGGCCCCGAGGGTTCCGACGATCAGGTCCGTCATGGTGTCCGTGTTGCCCTTCTGGGTGTGCGCGCCGAGCACCTGGTCCGCAGTGAACTCGGCCACCTCCCAAAGCAGGGCCACGAGCGAATGCAGCGCCACCACCGTGAGGACCTCGAGCCCGGGTGGCATGGCCAGGCCCCGGCGGGCGGCGGCGAGACCCAGGAAGAGGACGCAGCCCAGCGCGATGGGCACGCCGGAGTAGAAGTGCACCACAGTGTCCCACCAGGGCCAGGCCGCGTATCGGCCGAGGGCGGCGCCCATCCACGGGGCGGCGATCAGCAGAGCCGCGTACATGGCATGCAGGGACGGGGGCAGGCGGACCCGAGCGGCGCGTTCGACGGCGATCGGCACGGGGACCACCATGGCGATCTGCACGCTGAGCACGGCCGCCTCCCGGTCCCCCTGCGCGGCGAGGACGGCGGCGCCGACCAGGAGGACGAGCGCGGCGAGGATCAGGGGCGAGCGCCGCACGAGGGCCCGCTGACGGGAGCCGGGGGCGGGCCGGGGCACGGTGACGCCGGGGGCGGGAGGGACGTCGCGGCTCATGGTGCTGAGGGTAGCCGGGGCGTGGAGGCGGAGGGTGGTGGAGCGGTGGTCAGCGGAACATTCGCAGGACGTCGCCCCGGCCGAAGGTGGTACGCCGGTAGACGGCGTTGTAGGCGGCCCGCTTCGGGTCCCACAGCCAGCCCATGCCGGGACGGCCCTAGCCAGGAATGAGGGCACGCTCCACGGTGCGCTTGGCGCGCCCGGTGGTGCGAGCCTTGAGCGACTTCATCAGGGACGGCTTGCGGAATCCGATCTTCATGGGGTGAGGCTGATGGGCGGGGTGGATTGACGAGGCGAGGTGATGTCCCGGCGTGACGGAGGCGCTGAACGAGTCCGGCAGGATGAATGCATGTCCTCCTTCACCTGGCTCGCCGTCGATCGGCAGCAACACCGTCAGATGATGGAGCTGGTGGGCCAGTTCCGGGACGCCTCCACCGCGGACAAGTCCCCCCTACGCATGCGACTCTGACGGGGTCCGACGCTATGACGGGTCGCTGCGCAGCCCGACCGCTCAGTGCCCGATGTCCATTCCCACCTCCATCCTGAAGGGATCACTCTGATGAGGTCACCTCGTTCCTCCCTTCCCATCGGTGCAGGCATAGTCGCGGCCGGCCTCCTGCTTGCGGGCTGCAGTGCCCCGGAGGCGGTGGAGGGAGCGCAAGTGCCGTCTCCTGCAATGACTGCCTCGGTTCAGGCCGGGAAGGAGTCAACGGCCCACTCCGCCACACCGGAGACGTCGGCGGAGGAGACTCAAACCCTTCACGCGCGGTACGTCAGCTACAGCACTGCCGAGGACGTTCAGCAGGCGTCGGACTACTCGGTTGTGGGCCGGGTGATCGCATCTCGGGTTGAAGTCTGGGACCTCATGAAGGAGCCTGGCGCGGTGCCGAACCCCAAGGACCCGGAGCCAATGGCCCTTCCCTCAACCGTGTACACCGTGCAGGTCGAAACGGTCGTCAAGGGTGATGTGCAGCCGGGTGAGACCCTGGAGTTCAGCATCTTAGGCGGGGTCAAGGATGACCAGAAGTTCGAGCTGAGCGGCGCTCCGGTGCTGACCGCGGGGGCCGGAGACCTGTATCTCTTCAACCTTGTAGACGCGGGGTGGTATCCGACGCCGGTCAACCTACAAGAGGGCGTGCTTGCGGTCGAGCAAAATGACGTCCTGCCAGTCACGGGCACAGAGTTGTCGCAGACGGAGCTCGCCGTGCTCGAGGAGTCCGTGTCCGAGGCCCGAGCAGACTGAACCCCGTCGGATCGGCCCACGTGAGGTGCCTCCCCGAGCGGGCGTCCGAGTGAGGGTGCACCAGTCCCATTCAGCGCCCGCTGCGTCCTGACCTCGGAACGAAACCCAGGGCGCTTCAGTCATGCGCCCGTCCCACCCCGGGCCCGGGATCCTGTCCACACGCCTGGAGCCGGATGCCCCTACAACCTCACACCTTCCCCTTGAGGAGGCGGTTCCAGTAGATCCGCGGCTGGCCGAACCGGTCGAACACGGCCGTGCTCCGGCGGGGCTTCGTCACGTCCACGCCGGGGATCGAGCGGTCCTCGGAGCCGTCCCGGACGTGCTCGTCCAGGACCAGCTCGTCGCGGCTGACCATCACGGGGATCACCGTGTAGCCGTCGTAGCGCTGCAGCTCGCCGCCGTCGTCCGCCGCCTGGATGTTCTGCGCCAGGGCCTTGACCTGCTTGCGCAGGGCGCCGCCGGAAGGCCGCGTCTGCACCGACGCGGCGTCGCCGAGGGCCCACACGTGCGGGTGCCCCCGGTGACGCAGGGTCTCCGGGTCCACGTCCGCGAGCCCGGCGGGGCCGCCGTCGCCCAGGCCCGCCTCCGCGATGAACTCGGGGGCATGCACCACGGGGGTCACGTAGGCGGCGTCCACCCCGTCGATCCGCTCGCCGGTGCTCAGCGTCACCGTGCGAGCCGCGTGGTCCACGGCGGTCACCTCGGCGCCGGCGTGCACGTGGACGCCATAGCGCACCACGGCGTCGGCGAGGGCGTCGTCGATGGTGGGGCGGTCCAGGATGCGGTCGTAAGGCGTCACCAGATGGACGTCGACCTCGCCGAGGATCCCCGCCCGCTCCCACGCCGCGCATGCCAGGAACAGCGCCTTGAGCACGGTGCCGCCGCACGAGGACGGCTCGGCCGGCACGTTCGCCACCACGCGGTCCCCCGCAGCGACGCCCGCCAGGAGCCGACGCGCGGGCTCCACGTACTCGGGCACGTGCGCGCTCGCGGCCCAGCCGGCCCCGTAGGCCGCGCGGAGCCCGTCGATCGCGCTCCACCACGGGGTGAGACCCGGGCACAGCACCAGGTGACGGAAGCCGACGGTGAGTCCGGTCGACGTGGTCGCGGTGCGCGCCGCGGCGTCCACGGCGGCCACGTGGTCCGGGATCCAGTCCACACCGTCCGGGACCACGGCGCGCATCGACCGCTCGAACCCGGCCATGTCCGCCTGGCCGCCCGCGGCGTAGTTGAGCATGGGGCGGTAGCGGTGCACCTGCTGACCGTCGGCGACGGCGATCCGCCCCGCCCCGTCCTTGAGGAGCTTGGCTGCGAGCGAGATGCCCGCGTTGCCGCCGCCGACGATGAGGACGTCGTATGTCGTCGTCATCGCGATCAGCCCGCCAGTCCGAGCAGGCGCAGCTGGTCCGCGTACTTGCGCATCCCGACCTCGACGGCCAGCGGGTTCTGCGCATACCACTCGAGATGCGTCTGGCGCATCTGCTCGTCCGGGATGAGCTCCCCGCCCACGCTCCAGTCCTCCGTGGGCTCGGCTTCGAGGTCGAGGGCCTCCACCACCGAGGCGTGCAGCGGCGCGCGCACGCCGCCGAGCAGCACGCGCGTCTCCGGCACGGGCTGGACTTGCACCTCGAAGGGGAACTGCTCCGCCGTGCGCTCGGCGACGCGCGTGAGCACCACATTGGTGGGGTGGTTCACCGTGTAGAAGCCGGTGCCGCGCTCCGCCGCCACGATGTCCGCCATGCCGACGGTGCGCTTGGCCTCCTCGCGGGCACGCAGCGCCTGGACGGACGCCGCCGCGGCCGCGCGCAGGGCCTCGGGGGCCACCTCGCGGCGCTGGCCGGTGGCGGCCTCGGCGAGCACGCGGAGGTCGTGGTAGGGGACGACGGGCGGGTCCTCGCCTGGCCGCTCGGCGGCGCCGGGTGCGAACTTCCAGTTGCGCAGGGTCACCTGCCACGGGAAGCGCGAGGTGTCGTAGACCACCGGGATCCGGACCACCGGGGCATCCTCGGGCAGCTGCGCGATCAGCTGCTCCGTGCCGATCGGCATGCCGCGGTAGTCGTGGGGGATGGGCTGCGTGACGAGGGCGCGGGTGCGGGTCAGCAGGCGCTCGAGGTGCTCCACCTCGTCCGGCTGGATCTCGAAGGCCGGCGGGACGCGCACCGTGTTCAGCCCGGAGTCACCGAGCATGGCCGTGCCCGGCTCGCCGCCGAGCAGCCGCCGGTACGACTCCGCCTGGCAGTTGCCCCACACGAGCAGCAGGTCCCCCTCCGGCAGGTCCTCGAGCCCGTAGAAGTGCCCGTAGTGCCGCAGCCGGCCCTCGTCCCAGTTCGCCACGTGCGTGCCTCCGTCGTCAGATCATGGTGCTCGGAGCGGTCCTGCGGGCTCCGTCCCGCCTCGAGGCTATCCAGACGGCGCGTTCGCCGCCAGCGGTTCAGCCCCAGCCGCCCCACCAGGCCTCGAGGTCCGGCTCGGCCTCCACCGCGCGCCAGCCCAGATCCGCCGCGCGGACCCGCAGCGTCCGCGCCGGCGGGACGGCCCCCTCGCGGTGCTCGCGCCACCGCGCGCGGGAAGAGGTCAGCGTTGCGAGGACGTCGCCCGCCTCGTCGGTCACCTCCACGCGCTCCACGCCGTCCCGCTCCAGCCTCAGCAGCAAGTCCGAGGCGTCCTTCGGCACAGGGCGCGCGCCGGGCTCGGCCGGGCGCACCGGCGCCGCGACGTCGACGCCCCAGTCCGGGGCGGATCTCAGGGCCACGCGGGGGTCACTCGGCCCCGCCGCATCCGGCTCCCCCGCAGGCGCCTCGAGCGCCACGCGCTCGTCGGTCAGGCAGGCCGCGGCGTCGTCGCCCAGCGCCCCGCGCACGAGGAGCCGGGCGCTCGGGAACGCCTGCAGGAGGGCGTCCGCGCCCAGCACGGTGGCGGCGTCGCCGGCGGCCCCCAGCGTCACGGCCGCCCGTGCGGGGCAGTCGTCCCCGCCGAGCCCGAGGCTCAGCCCCCGTGCGGTGGGCGCGGCGATCCTCGGCGCGAGGACGAGGGCCTCACGGTTCTTCACGCGCCTGGCCTCGGCCGGGTCCTCGCGGCCGCCGAAGTCCTCCCCGGCCTGCCACGCGACGGCGCGCGGCTCGTACGCGAACGCTCCCCCGGCCCGCCACAGCCGGTGCGCGAGCTCCCAGTCCTCACCCCCGTAGCCGACGAAGGAGGGGTCGAAGCCGCCCGCGTCCTCGTAGACCTCGCGCGCCACCGTGAGCACCGCCGAGATGATGAACCGGTAGGACGTGGAGTCCGCACGCCGCAGGTCCTCGGAGTCGGCGTAGGCCCGCGCGAGCCACGCGGGCTCCTCCAGGCGCGCCCACTCCGGGACGGACTCCCCCGGCCGCCAGCCACCCGCCTCCAGCAGCCGCGGGTCCAGATGACGACGCCGTCCCACCACCACGGCCAGGCCGCTCGCCGCGGGCGCGGCGCACGCGGCGGTGAGGTAGCCGGGCTCGGGGAGCATGTCGCCGTCGAGGAAGGCCAGCACGGAGCCCTCGGCGGCCTGGACCCCCAGCGCGCGGGCCGCCGAGGCGCGGAAGCCGCGGTCCTCGTGGCGCACCACGGCGGAGGCGAAGGGCAGCTCCGCGGGGAGCGCGGGCGGCTCGGGCGAGCCGTCGTCGGCGATCACCACCTGCAGCCGGGAGGCCGGGTGGTCCTGCGCGGCGAGGGCCGCGAGGAGCCGGTCCAGGTCCGCCTGCGCCCGGTAGTAGGGCACCACCACGGAGACCTCGGGCGCGGTCATGCCCACCCGTGGACCGTGGCCCACACGTCCGCGAGCCGCCGCGCGCACGTCTCGGGGCCGGGCTCGAGGCTCGTGCCGGGCGCCAGCCAGGTGCGGCGGTGGTCCTCCACGGCCTCCGCGATGGCCTCGGCCAGCGCGTAGTCCAGGGGACCGGTGTCCACGCCGGTGACCCGCAGCGTGCCGGGCCGCAGGCGCGCCATCTCCTGGACGTACCGGCCGCTCGGCACGATCGGCCGGCGCCCCACGCCCATCCACGAGCCGAGCGAGCCGGACGCCGAGACGTTGCGGTGCGCGGCCAGCGGGATGCCCGCGGCCAGCAGCGCGACGTCGGAGAGCTCGTCCGGCACGAAGCCCGTGGCGCGGAACTCCAGCCCGCGGTCCCGCGCGCTCTCGCGCAGCTCCCGCACGAGGCGGTCGTGGCCCGCGGAGACCGGGCCGAGCGCGGTCACGCGGCGCGGCGCCCCGCTGCCCGGGCCCCACTGGCGGTGCAGCTCGGCGAGGGCGTCCAGCGCCACGGCGTGGCCCTTGCCCGGGTAGAGGAAGCCGAACACCACCACGTCGTCCTCGAGCCCGGCCAGGTGCTCCGGCAGCTCCGGCCGCGTGTCGGAGAGCATGGCGCGGCGGTCCTCCACGGGCAGCGGCACCACGTGCACGGCCACGTCCACGATGTCGTCCAGCAGCGCCCGCTCGTGCTCCGAGGAGACCACGACGCCGGCCACGTGCCGCGCGATCCGCGCGTAGGCCTCGGCGCGCCGCCGGTAGCGCTCCTCGCCCTCGGCGGCCTGGGGGATGTCGTGCAGGGTGAGCGTCACCGCCGGGGGCAGCACCTCGAGCAGGCAGTCGGCCGCCGCGGCGGGCGAGGGCCCGAACAGCGCGTCCGTCACGTCCAGGTGGACCGCCCGGCCGTCGTCGACGGCGTCCCGGAGGACCCCGGCGAGCCCCAGGAAGTCGGAGGAGTCCGTGGCGTGCAGGGGCTCGACGTCCGCGCCGAGCCCCTGGAGGGTGCGCCGCGTGGCGGCTCCGTGGCGCGTCACGCCGTGCTCGTCGGGACCCACGGTCGCGTACAGCACGCGCCCCCTCGCCTCCGGCTCCATCGTCACTGTTCCTCACGTGGTGGAATGGTGGTCTGCGCGGTGGCGTCGACTCAGGGAGTCGTGCCGGCCCACCGCCCAGGCCAGCCTACGACGTGAGCGGACCCGCGGGGGGACGCAGACACGCCGCTTCCACCGCCGTCCGAAAGCCACCGCCGTGACCCTCACCGTGCAGCACGTGCCCGCCGGGCACCCCTACAGCCGCGCCGTGCGTCCGCTGGACGCCTCCGCGGCCCCGGACGTGGAGTTCTGGCCGGACCCTCCCGTCCCCGGCGCGCCGGAGCACCAGTGGTGGCCGCCCCAGGCGCTCGACGCGCGCTGGCTCGCCGAGCACCGCCCGGACGTGCTGCACGTGCACTTCGGCTTCGAGCACCGCACCCCGGACGAGCTCGCGGCGGCCATGGACGCCCAGCACGCGCACGGCGGGGCCGTGGTGGTCACCGTGCACGACCTCGAGAACCCGCACCTGACGGACCAGACCCTGCACCGGCGGCGCCTGGCCGTGCTCCTGGAGGCCGCCGACGCCGTGTTCACCCTGACCCCCGGCGCGGCCGACGCGGTGGCCCGCGACTACGGGGTGCGGGCCCACGTGGTGCCGCATCCGCACATCGTCCCGCTCGACGCCCTCGCCGAGCTCGCCCCGGCGGACCCCGCCCCCGCCCCGGACGACGCCGGCCCCGCCGCCGGCGAGGACGACGAGGAGGAGCGCGCCGCCGTCGCCCCCGCCCGCCTCCTGGTGCACGCGAAGGACCTGCGCGCCCAGGTGGACCCCGTGGGGTTCCTGCCCACGCTCGCCGCCGCCGTCGGGATGCTGGACGAGCGCGGCCTGGAGACCCACGTGATCGTGGAGGTGCAGGACTCGGTGCGCAGCGAGGCGGACCTGGAGCGCCTGCGGGAGGGCTGCGAGCACCACGGCTTCGAGCTGTGGCAGCACGCCCGCCTGGCCGATCCCGAGCTGCACGCCCTGCTGCGCCGCGTCGCCGTGTCCGTGCTGCCCTACCGCACGGGCACGCACTCGGGCTGGGTGGAGATGTGCCGGGACCTCGGGGTGCCGGTGGCCGTGGCGGACGTCGGGCACATCGCGGACCAGGCGCGCGCGTGGGTCTCCCCGGACACGCTCGCCGCGTTCGACCGGCAGGACGCGGACTCCCTCGCCGACGCCCTCGAGCGGCTCCTCCGCGGCCGGCACCGGCTGCGCCCGGTGCCGGTGGCCGCGCGCGCGCGCCAGCGCCGCCGCGTGGCCGCCACCCACGTGGCCGCCTACCGCGAGGCGTGGGCGCGCCGGCACGGCACCCTGAAGACGGTCTCCGTGCTGGTGATCACCGGCCACCGGGACGCTCACCTGGCCCGCCTCCTCGCGGGCCTGGAGCGCTCGGCGCGCCGCCCTGAGCAGGTGGTGGTCGTGTTCATGGACCAGCCCGACGGGGACGTGCCCGCCACGGGCCTGGACGTCACGGTCGGCCACGTGGCCGGCCGGGGCGGACTGCCGCTCGCGGAGGCCCGCAACGCCGCCGCCGCGCTGGCCACGGGCGAGGTGCTCGTGTTCCTCGACGTGGACTGCATCCCCGCCGCGGACACCGTGGGCACGCTCACCTCGGAGGTGGCCGCGCATCCGGGCTCCGTGGTGATGGGCACGCCGCGCTACCTCGGTGCCGGCTGGACCGCCACGCTGCCGTCCGCGGGCACCCTCGGGGACGCGGGCGGCGAGCCCGGCACCGCGTCCCCGCCCCTCACCGACGGCGCCCTGCGCCGCCTCTCCGTGCCCCACCACGGGCGCGCCCACCTGACGGCCGGCCCCTCGGAGGAGTGGCACCTGGTGTGGACGCTCGTGCTGGCGATCGCGCGGTCCGACCTCGAACGGATCGGCGGCTTCGACGCGGGCTTCTCCGGCTACGGCGCCGAGGACACCGACATCGCCTTCCGCGCCCGCGACGCCGGGCTGCGGCTGCGCTTCAGCCCCGCCGAGGTGTTCCACCAGCACCACGGCGTCTTCTCCCCTCCGGTAAACCACCTCGAGGACATCCTGGTGAACGCGAAGCGGTTCCGTGCCGTGCACGGCCGGTGGGCCATGGAGGGGTGGCTGCGCGCCTTCGCGGAGGCCGGCCTGATCGCGTGGGATCCCGCGGGCGAGCGGCTCGAGCTGCTGCGCCGCCCGGGCCCCGAGGAGCTCGCCGCCGCCCGCCGGGAGGACGCCGCGTACTGAGCCCTCGGCCCGCTCAGGCCAGCGCCGCCTCCACCGCGTCCTCCCAGCGGCGGCGGTACTCCGCCGGATCCACGAGGAGGGCGGCGGCCAGGCGGTCCGCGGCGGACGGGTCCGCGAGGGCCCGCTCCACGGCCCCGGACCAGTCCGCGTCCGGGTCCTCCCACGCGCACCACGGCACGCCCGCGGCGCGCTCGGCGGCCCGGGCGAAGAACAGCTGCTCGGCGAAGGGCCGCGGCTCGGGCGCGAGCACCACGGGGCGGCCGGAGCGGGCCGCGTCCACGCTCGCGTTGTGGCCCGCGGACACCACCACGACGTCGGCCTCGGCCGCCCGCACGGGGACGTCGGGCGCCCAGCCGTGCAGGCGCACGTTCCCCGGCAGGCCGGCCGCGCGCGCGACGTCGGCGGGCTCGCCCGCCCCCGCCTCGCCGTCGGCGGCGGGCCGGGCGGCTGTGGCCTCGACTCCGGCGACGGGCCCGTAGACGTCCCACGTCGCGTGCGGGACCGCGGCGGCGGCCCGGGCGAGGGCGGCCGTGCTCACCCCTCCCCCGCCCGTGCCGGTGATGACACCGACGCGCGGACGGGCCGCGCCCGTCGTCGCCGCGGCGCCGAGGCGGCCCGTGACGTCCGGGACGCCCAGGTGGGTGGTGCGCGCACCGTGGACGGCCTGCCACGCGGGGTCCTCGAGCGTGACCCCGTAGTGGGCGATCAGCCGGTCGGCCTCGGCGTAGACGAGCTCGTGGGCGGGGTCGGTGCGGTCGCCGTGCATGCGCCGGTGGATCACCGGGTAGCCCGCCAGGCGCAGGAACAGGGCGGCCTCCACGGAGACGTCCACGACGCACACGTCCGGCTCCGCCTCCTGCGCGGCGGCGAACAGGGCGGCGAAGCGCGCGCGGATCACCGGGCCGGCGGGCGTGTGGTGCAGGGGCGAGCGCGCGGGCTGGACGTGCCCGTCCACGAGGTCCGTGGGCAGCGGGACGAGACGGGTCCCGGCGGGGAGCATGTCCCCCGCGGCGGGATGCGCCGTCACCACCGTGACGCTGAACGCCCCTGTTCCCGCGAGGTTGGCCGCGTGCCGGACGTGCCCGGATCCGTGCTGGTGGGCGTAGTAGAGGACGCGCCGCCTGCCCCCGCCGGTCACGAGCGCGGCGCCTCGTGGTCCTCGACGACCTGCTCGAGCAGGTCGAGGTAGCCCTCCACCATGGTGTCCGAGCTGAAGCGGCGGGCCCAGGCCTTCACGCGGCCGCGGTCCTTGCGGCGGGCGTGGCGGATGGAGTCGGTGAGCGTCTCGGCGGAGTGGTGCACGGCGAGGTCGCCGGCCTGCGGGGCCACGATCTCGCCCATCGAGCCGGAGAGCAGCGCCGCCACGGGGACCCCGAGCGCCATGGCCTCCACCGTGGCCAGGCCGAACGGCTCGGCCCACAGCGGCGTGGAGAGGTACACCTCGCCGGTGGCCAGCATGTCCGGCAGCGTGGAGTGGTCCAGGTGGCCGTGGTAGACGGTGTCCTCGCCCAGGCGGGGCAGGATCACGTCGTCGTAGTACGCCTGGTCGGAGATCGGCCCGGCGAAGTGCAGCTCCATGCCGGCGCCGCGGGCGGCGTCGATGGCGATATGCAGGCCCTTCTCCCCCGTGATGCGCGCGGCCCACACGGCGCGGCCCGGCACGGGCGCGGCGTCGCTGACCCACTTCTGCAGCTCGATCCCGTTGGGCACCACGTCCACGCGGGGCAGGCGGTGCTGCCAGGCGATCGCGTTGGACGCGGAGACGGACGCCCAGCGGTGATGCTTCGGGGCGGTCCACCCGGGCTCGTCGAGGACGCGGAGCACGCGGTTCAGCGTGGCCGGGGTGTGGAGCACGGTGAGCATCGGCGCGGAGCGCATGCGCTGCAGCGGCACCGGGGTGAGGGAGTTGTTGAGCACGACGTCGGCGTCCGAGGCCAGCACGGCGTCACAGGCCGCCTCCATCGCGCGCTCGCGCACGGCGACGGCCTCGTCGCCGTCGCCCATGGCGCCCTCCTTCGCCAGGACCGGGATGAACTCACCCGGCACCTGGGTGCCCTCCCGGCCGTACACGCGGACGTCATGGCCGCGGCGGACGAGGTGCTCCACGGTGAGGGCCGTGTGCATCTCGAGGCCGCCGGCGTACGGCGAACGGATGGGATGGAGCATGTGGGTGAGCACCGCGATGCGCATGGGTGGCCCCCTCTCGGCCCGGTGAGGGGCGACGACGCGCCCGGGAGGGGCGGCTGGCGAACAGACGTACGGGCCGACTGTACTGGCGCGCGGGGCGCGCGGAAAGTACACGAGGGCGGGGTCTGTCAAGGGGGTCCGGGAGAGTGATCCGGATCCCCTTCCCGCCGGGCTCGGCCGCGGAACGAGAAAGTCCCGGTCCGCCATCCGTGAGGATCGCGGACCGGGACGGTCCGTGGAGCTAAGGGGAATTGAACCCCTGACCTTTTCATTGCGAACGAAACGCTCTACCAACTGAGCTATAGCCCCAGGTCATGCCCTCTGCTCGAGGACACCGTAGAAGCATACTCCTGCCGTGCACGATCCTCCAATCGGGTCGCACGGCATCCGCGCCGGCGCCCGCCTCCCGGCACGGCCCACCGGCGCATCGCCCGCCCGACGGCAGCGCCCAGCGCCACCCCCGTGAGGTCCGCCGCCACGTCCCACGGATCCGCGCTGCGGTGCGGCACGAGGGTCAGCTGGAGGACCTCGGACACGGGCGCGTGGGCGGCGAGCGGCACGAGCCAGCCGGCCGGGAGCCGGGCGGCGGCGATCAGGGCGGCTGGTGCCGCGAAGATCGCCGCGTGGATCGCCTTGTCCAGGCCCGGCACCTCGAACCCGGCGCTCGGCACGGCCTGGCCCGGAAGGTAGAGGACCACGAGCTGGAGGAGGAGGGCGAGCGCCAGCGCGAGGAGCAGCGGAGCCCGACGGCGGCGGTGCGGCTCGGTCGCGGCGGGCTCGGCGTGGGCGGGGACGGGCGGCATCCGCCCACTGTAGGGCGCGGGCCACACCCGTCCCCGCCGTGCCGCCCGCGGCCGGGAGCGCGGTCAGGCCGCGCCGGTGTCCAGGAGGATCACGTCCAGACGTCGCGGGCCGTGGACGCCCTCGACGCGGACGAGCTCGATGTCCGAGGTGGCAGAGGGGCCCGAGATCATCGTGATCACGGCCGTCGGCGGGACGCGCTCGAGCGCCTCCGGGATGAGCTCCACCACCGACTCGACGGGCACGACGCACACATGGTGGTCGGGCACCAGGCTGAGCGCCCGGCGACCCTCGCCGGGGCGGCCGGTGAGGAAGATCGTGCCGGTCTCGGAGCAGGTCACCGTGGAGCCGGTGACGACGGCGTCGAGCCCGTCGAGCGCGCGGACGGTGAGCGGCTCGCCGGCGGCGCCGTCCACGAGGCGCTCGCGCCCCGCGGCGTCGTCGTCGGCGGGCAGCCACGCGGGGTCCAGCCCCGCGGGGGCCACGTAGCGCGCTCCCGCGCCGAGCAGGGCGCCGATCCGGGCACCCACCGTGGTGAGGTCCTCGCGGTGCACGCTCGCCTTGTAGTCCAGCAGGCGGTCCTCCAGCTGATGGAGGACGTCGGTCCGGCTCGCCTCGGAGTGGCGCCGGTAGGTCCGCTCCACGGGGTCCGGCGTCGGCCCGTCCTGCAGGGCCTCGCGGATGCGGCCGAGGATGGCGCTCTTCGCGTCGATGGGCTGGGGGGCGGTCATCGGTTCTCCTCGCCGTGCTCGTGTCCGTGCCTGCGCCACCACGCGCGGAAGGACTCCCGCGGTGGCGCGGGGACGTCGCGCTCGTCCGTCCAGTGGCCCGCGATGCCCGGCAGCCAGCCGAGCTTGCGGTCCGGCCCGGCGGCCAGGCGGCCGGCGGGCAGGCCACGCTCGGCCAGGCCCATGAGGGTCCCCGAGGACATGACCGTCTTCGCGCCGGCCATGAGCACGTCCATCTGCGAGGGGACGGGGACCCGGCTCTCCTCCCTCTTCCGGGCATGCGTGGCCATCACGTCCTCGTCGCGCAGGTGGACGAGGATCTCCGGGATGTTGATCGCGACGGGGCAGACGTCATAGCAGGCGCCGCACAGCGAGGACGCGTAGGGCAGGGAGCCGTTCTCGCCCTCCTCGACGCCGGTGAGCTGCGGGGAGAGGATCGCGCCGATCGGGCCCGGGTACACCGAGCCGTAGGCATGGCCGCCGGTCTGCTCGTACACGGGGCACACGTTCATGCACGCCGAGCAGCGGATGCAGTGCAGGGCGGAGCGTCCCTCGGGATCGGAGAGGACGGCCGAGCGCCCGTTGTCCAGCAGGACCAGGTGGAACTCCTGGGGCCCGTCACCCTCGGTGACGCCCGTCCACATCGAGGTGTAGGGGTTCATGCGCTCTCCGGTCGAGGAGCGCGGAAGCAGCTGCAGGAAGACCTCGAGGTCCTGGAACGTGGGGACGATCTTCTCGATGCCCATCACCGTGATGAGGGTGTCCGGCAGGGTCAGGCACATGCGGCCGTTGCCCTCGGACTCCACCACGGTGAGCGTGCCGCTCTCGGCCACGCCGAAGTTCGCGCCGGAGATCGCCACCGAGGTGGTGAGGAACTTCTCCCGCAGGTGGGCGCGTGCGGTGTTCGCCAGCTCGGACGGATCGTCCGTGAGGCCGGGATCCGCGGTGGGGATCTCCCGGAGGAAGATGTCCCGGACCTCGCCGCGGTTGCGGTGGATCGCCGGGACGAGGATGTGCGAGGGGCGGTCGTGCCCCAGCTGGACGATCAGCTCCGCCAGGTCGGTCTCCGTGGCAGCGACCCCCGCCTTCGCGAGGGCGGCCTCCAGGCCGATCTCCTGCGTGGCCATGGACTTCACCTTGATGACCTCGTCCACGCCCTTCGCCGTGACCAGGTCCGTGATGATGCGATTCGCCTCCTCCGCGTCCCGCGCCCAGTGCACCACGCCGCCGCGCTCCGTCACGTTCCGTTCGAACTGCTCGAGGAGCTCGGGCAGCTCGGCCATGACCCGCTGCTTGAGGGCGGAGCCCGCCTGACGCAGCTCCGGCCAGTCCGGCAGCTCGTCCACGACGCGGCCGCGCTTCCCGCGGATCGTGTGGGTGGCGTGGCGGATGTTGGTGCGCATCTGGGCGTTGCCCAGCTCCTCGCGCGCGGAGGCGGGGAAGGGCGTCTCCAGCACGATGTCCCCCTGGCCGTGGACGCGGCGGACGGCGGGCATGCCGAGGCGGGTGCGGGTCATCGGACGGCCTCCTTCGGGATGGACAGCTCGACGGGGCCGGAGACGTCCAGCGGATGCTCCCGGGTGGCCGCGAGGATCTCGGCGAAGTGCAGGGTGGTGACGGGTCCGCCGTCGGGAGCCGTGGTGCCCCGCCGAGACATGGCGCCGCCGAGGTGGAGCAGGCAGGACGCGTCGCCGCCCGTGCAGACGGACGCGCCGGACCGCTCGACGTTCGCGATCTTCTCCTCGGCCATCGCCCCGGAGACGTCCGGGTTCTTGAGCGAGAAGGTGCCGCCGAACCCGCAGCACTCCTCGGCGTCCGGCAGCTCGCGAAAGTCGATGTCCGCCACCGTGCGCACGAGGTCCTTCTGCCGGTCGCCGAGCCGGAGCAGGCGCATGCCGTGGCAGGACGGGTGGTAGGTCACCGCGTGCGGGAACCACGAGTCGAGCTGGGCGGCCGCGTCGGTGACGCCGAGGACGTCGGTGAGCAGCTGGGAGAGCTCGTAGGTGCGCCCGGCCACCTCGGCGGCGTCGCGGGCGAGGCCCTCGTCCCCCACGCGACGCGCGACCATCGGCTGCTGGTGCCCCAGGGAGGCGACGCACGAGGCGGAGGGCGCGACGGCGACGTCGTACTCCGCGCGCTGGAAGGCGCGCACGTGGTTGCGGACCACGGGGACCGCATCGTCCAGGTAGCCGCTGTTGATGTGCATCTGGCCGCAGCAGCCCTGGCCCGGCGGGAAGACGACCTCGTGGCCGAGCCGTTCGAGGACGCGCACCGTGGCGAGTGCGACGCGCGGGTGCATGGCGTCCACGATGCACGTGGCGAACAGGGCGATCCTCATGAGCGGTCCCTCCGGGTCGGTCGATGTGGTCAGACAATATCAGGGCAGTGACGCGTGGCACAGGCCCACCCGATCCACGCCGCCCCGGCCGGCCCCGGCAGGCAGGGTGCGTCCGCCGCAGGACGGGCAGGGTCGCCACTGGACTCCTCCCTTGCGCCCGTGATGCACGCCATATAGCGTCTGCGGTCAGACCACAGCGGTCCGTCCACACGGATGCGAGACCTCGCGACCCCGCCCCACCCCGGCCCAGCGCCCCACCCCCAAGGAGAACGCGTGCCCACGTTCACCGCGACGACCGACGCGGTCGCCGGCAACCTCGGCCTGTCAGCCCTGCTCGCCACCCTTCCGCTGATCACCTTCTTCGCGCTCCTGCTCGCGCTCAAGGCCAAGGCGTGGCAGGCCGCCCTGGCCTCCCTGGCGGTGGCCCTGCTGGTGGCTGTGCTGGGATTCGGCATGCCCGCCGGACTGGCGCTCCTCTCCGCGACCCAGGGAGCGGTCTTCGGCCTCCTCCCGATCGTGTGGATCGTGGTGATGGCGCTGTGGTTCTACCAGGTCACGGTGCTCTCGGGCCGCTTCGAGGACATGCGCGCCATCTTCGACTCGGTCGGTGGAGGCGACGTCCGCATCCAGGCCGTCCTGATCGCGTTCTGCTTCGGCGGCATGCTGGAGGCACTGGCCGGATTCGGCGCCCCGGTGGCCATCACGGCGGCCATGCTGCTCGCCCTCGGCCTCCCGCCCCTCAAGGCCGCGACGGTCGTGCTGATCGCCAACACCGCCCCCGTGGCGTTCGGCGCGGTCGGCATCCCGATCACGACGGCCGGCCAGCTCACCGGCATCCCCGCGGCGCACATCGGTGCCGTCGTCGGCCACCAGGCCCCCTTCGTCGCCGTGCTCGTCCCGTTCCTGCTGGTCTTCCTGATCGACGGGGTCCGGGGCGTGCGGGAGACCTGGCCGGCACTGCTCGTGATCGGCGGCGCCTTCTCCGTCGGCATCTGGTGGTCCTCGACGCACTTCTCCTACGAGCTGACCGACGTCGTGGCCTCCCTGCTCGCGATGGCCGCCGCCGTCGTCCTGCTCCGGTTCTGGCGCCCCCAGGGCGCGGCCGCGGCCGGCCAGCGCCTCGGCGTGCGCACTCCGGCACGAACGGAGGCGCTCACCCCGGGGCGCGTGTGGATGGCGGTGCTGCCCTACCTGCTGGTGGTGGCCGTCTTCGGCGTGGCGAAGCTCTGGACGCTGGGGGTGGACGTGCCGAAGCTGCTGGCCTCCAGCAACGTGAAGATCCCGTGGCCCGGCCTGCACGGGAACCTCGTCGACGGGGCCGGCGCGGCCATCTCGTCGACGGTGTACTCGCTGCCGTGGCTGTCCTCTCCCGGAACCCTGCTGCTGATCACCGGCCTGCTGGTCGCCGCCGTCTACGCGGTCCGCGACGGAGGCGGCCGCTACCGCCTCTCCTTCACCGACGCCCTCGCCGAGATCGGCCGGTGCTTCTGGCGCATGCGGTGGTCCGGGCTGACGATCGTCCTGGTGCTCTCCCTCGCCTACGTCATGAACTTCTCCGGCCAGACCCTGGCCATGGGCACGGCCATCGCCGGCGTGGGCGGGGCCTTCGCGTTCCTCTCCCCGGTCCTGGGCTGGCTGGGCACCGCCGTGACCGGCTCGGACACCTCGGCCAACGCGCTCTTCGCCACCCTCCAGCAGACCGCCGCCGAGAACACCGGGCTGGACCCCGCGCTCATGGTCGCCGCGAACACCTCGGGCGGCGTCGTCGGCAAGATGATCTCCCCGCAGTCCCTCGCCATCGCCGCCACCGCGGTCGGCATGGAGGGACAGGAGTCCAAGATCTTCCGCACGGTGGTGCCGTGGTCCGTGGGCCTGCTCCTGCTGGTCTGCCTGATCGTGTTCCTTCAGGCGACGGTGCTGCACGGCATGCTCCCGTGACCTCCTGCCGGACCGGCGCCGGCTGAGCGCGCCCGCAGGATCCACTATCCTGCGGGCACGGGTGCGCGGGGCCGCGCTCACCCCCGCCCCGTCCGCCCTGTCCAGGAGTCACCGTGCCCGCCCAGCCCTCGTACACCGTCATCCTCGACTGGCTGGAGGACGAGCTCCGCGGAGGCGGGCTCTCCGTCGGGGACAAGCTCCCGGGAGAGCGCGCCCTGGCCGAGCGCTTCGGGATCTCGCGGACCTCGGTCCGTGAGGCGACGCGCATGCTGGACGCCATGGGCCTGCTGCGGGCCTCGGCCGGCTCCGGCCCGAACGCCGGGACCATCCTGGTCTCCCAGCCCTCCGCGGCCCTCGCCTGGGCACTGCGCATGCACATCGCCACGCGGGCCCTGCCCATGGCGGACGTGGTCACCACGCGCGTCCTCCTCGAGACGGACGCCGCGCGGGCCGCGGCCCGCGCGGCCCAGGGGGCGGACGACGCCGCCCGCGCCGCCGCGCTCGACGACGCGGAGGCCCTCGTGGACCGGATGGACGACGAGGCCCTGCCCGCGGAGCAGTTCCACCGCCTGGACGCCGAGTTCCACGTCCTCCTCGCGTCGCTGGCCCGCAACGTGGTGGTGGAGACCGTCATGTCGTCGCTGCGCGAGGCGACCATCGGGTACGTCCAGGAGACCGTTGCCCTGCTCGACGACTGGCAGGACGTCCGGGCCGGACTCCAGCGGGACCACCGCGCGGTCCTGGCGCACGTCCGCGCTCGGGACGGGGACGCTGCCGCCGACGCCCTGCGCTCGCACATCCTGGGCTTCTACTCCCTCGCCGTTCGGTAGCCGCGCTCCGGCGGGCACGATCGCCCGGCGGCCCACGCCCATCCACGAACTCAGGGAGCCGGAGGCGGAGACGTTGTGGTGCGCCGCGAGCGGCACGGCGGCGGCGAGGAGGGCGGCGTCGGTGAGCTCGTCCGGCACGAAGCCGGTGGCGCGGAACTCCAGCCCCCGCTGCCGCGCCTCCTCGGCGAGCTCCTGCACCAGGGAGTCGTGGCCGGCGGACACGGGGCCCAGGGCGGTCACGCGCCGCGGGGCCTCGGAGCCGGGGCCCCACTGGCGGTGCAGCTCGGCGAGCGCCTCCAGCGCCACGGCGTGCCCCTTGCCGGGGTAGAGGTAGCCGAACACCACCACGTCCCGCTCCAGGCCCTCCAGATGCGGGGGCAGCGCGGGCCGCGGCGCCGCGACCGCGGCCCGGCGGTCCTCCACGGGCAGCGGCACCACGTGCGCGTCCACGTCCACGATGTCCGCCAGGAGGCTGCGCTCGTGCTCGGAGGAGACGACGACGGCGGCCACGTGCCGCGCGATCCGCGCGGACATCGTGGCCGACGTCGCCGGGCTGGACCCGGAGCGGGTGCGCGCCTGGACGTTCGTGCGCCTGGTGCTCAACGCCGTGGACGCGGCGGAGGAGGGTGAGGCGAAGACGGGTACGCCGAAGAACAGCGCGGAGGCCGACGCCTTCCGCACCCACATGATCGGGCTGGCGGGAGCCTTCGCGAGCTGACGGGCGTGCGGGGCTGCCCCGACCCCGGAACGCCGGGCGGCGCGCCCGCTCAGACTGACGGGACGCTCAGTCCGGCGCGCCGCTCAGGCGCTGAGGAAGTGCACCACGACGCCGATGCCCACCGAGGCGAGGGCGAGCATCGCGCAGCCGAGCTCCACGAGGATGCCCAGCCCCATGGCCTTGAGCGTGCTCCACGAGCTGGCGAGCGCGGCGCGGCCGTCCTTGAGGCGCGCCCACTGCGAGCCGAAGAGGCCGAGCGCGAAGCCCAGGAAGAGGCCCACGATCGGGACCACGAAGAAGCCGATCGCGCCGCACACCAGGCCCACGAGGATCGGGCCGCGCGGGACGCGCTCGCGGCGCAGACGCCGTCCGGTGAGCACGGCGGAGGCGCCCATGCCGGCGATCGAGAGGCCGGCGGCCACGAGGCCGAACGTCCACGAGGCGGTCGAGCCCAGGATCCAGGCCCACGCGATCGCGGTCACGAGGTTGAGGGCCGAGCCCGGCAAGATCGGGTAGACGGTGCCCACCAGCCCCACGAGGAGCAGGAGGAGGGCGAGGACGGAGACGACGATCGCGAGGGTCACGTCCCCAGTATGGGCGAGGGTCCGCCGTCGCTCAGCCGCGCTCCTGCGCCTGCAGGAACTCGAAGACCTGCACCTCGTCCACGCCCGGGAAGGCGCCGCTGGGCATGGCCGCCAGCAGGTGGGCGTTGGCGCGGGCCGCCGGCCACGCGTTGCCTCCCCACGCCGCCTCGAGCTCCGGGGAGGGCGTGCGGCAGCACGTGGGATCGGGGCAGCGGCTCACGCTGCGCGCCGTCGTCTCCCGGCCCTGGAACCACTTCGCGTCGTCGAACGGGACGCCCACGGTGAGGGAGTACAGGCCGGTGGATGTCGGCTCGACGACGGCGGCGCACCAGAAGGTGCCCGCCACGGTGTCCGTGTACTGGTGGAAGGAGCCCAGCCGGTCCGCCACGTCGAACACCTGCCGCGAGGTCCACTCCCGGCACGCGGGCTGCCCCTCGATGGCACCGATGTGGTCCGTGGGGAAGCGGACGCCGTCGTTCTCGTACGCCTTGTGGAACACCCCGGAGTCGCTGACCTTGGCGAAGTGGCAGCGGATGCCCAGGTGCTCGGTGGCGAGGTTGGTGAAGCGGTGGGCCGCGGACTCCCAGGAGACGCCGTAGCGGTCCCGCAGGTCGTCCACGGAGAGCTCGCGGCGCTCCTTGGCCTCCTTGAGCGCGCGCACGGTGCTCTCCTGCGGCATCATCAGGGCCGCCGCGAGGTAGTTGGTGAACACGCGCTGGCGCAGGAACTCCGAGTAGTCGCGCGGCTCGCCGTGGCCGAGCACGGCGGAGCAGACCGCCTGGAGCAGCACGGCGCGCGGGTCGTGCGCCGGGCGCCGCGAGCGGGCCAGGTAGATGCGCCGGTTCTTCAGGTCCGTCACGGAGCGGGTGGAGTGGGGCAGGTCCGGGACGAACCGCACGGAGAAGCCCACGTGGTCCGCGATGGCGGAGACGTCCTGGTGGGTCAGCGGGCCCTCAGAGTCCCGGACGACGGCGCGCAGCGCGCTGGCCTGGCGCTCCAGGTCCGCGTAGTGGTTGCCGCGGCGGCGCATCTCCTCGCGCAGCTCGCTGTTGGCCCGGCGCGCCTCCTCGGGCGTGGAGACGCGCTCGGCCATCTGCCGGTCCAGCTCGGCCTGCAGTCCCGCGATCACCTCGAGCACCTCGGTGGGCGTGCCGACCCCGACCTTGACGGGCGGCAGGCCGAGGCGCGCGAAGAGGGGCCCGCGCTGGGCGCGCTCCACCGCGATCTCGAGGGCGGCGCGGCGGCTGGGGACGTCGGGGCGCAGCAGCTCCTCCACGCCGACGCCGAGCGTCTCGGCGAGGCGTCCCACGAGCTGCAGGCGCGGCTCGCGCCGGCCGTTCTCCACGAGGGAGAGATGGGAGGCGGTGACGCCGGCGGCCTCGGCCACCTGGGCGAGGGTGCGCCCGGACTCGCGCCGCAGGTGGCGCAGGCGGCGGCCGAAGACGAGGGGGTCGACGGCGCCGCCTCCCGCGTCCGCCGCCTCGATGCGGGTCGGTTCCATGGGGCCAGCGTAGGGGGGCGAGGGCCACTCCGGTAGGCCTTTCAGTCATTTTTCTAGAAGTTTCCGGGCCCGCAGACCCTCATTCCCTGAGATGACGCGTCAATCTGGCCGGAAACGTTGATTTATGACAGGCGGACAAAACGGCCCGTTGTTCTTCCCGGAATCGTCTTCCAGACCCGTACGAGCGGGTCCAGAGTGAGAACACACCCCGGGGAACGGGACGCCGCGACGAAGCGGCCGACCGCTCCTCCCACCCCCTCCCGAGAGGACAGCGATCATGACCGAGCAGACCGCCCCCACCGCCGAGCAGCTCGCCCAGCAGTGGGCGACCGACGCCCGCTGGGCCACCACCGAGCGCACCTTCTCCGCCGAGGACGTCGTCCGCCTGCGCGGCCGTGTCCAGGAGGAGCACACCCTGGCCCGCCGCGGCTCGGAGAAGCTGTGGAACCAGCTCACGAAGGAGCACGCCGGCGGCGAGTTCACCAACGCCCTCGGCGCCCTCACCGGCAACCAGGCCGTGCAGCAGGTCAAGGCCGGCCTGCGCGCCGTGTACCTCTCCGGCTGGCAGGTCGCCGCCGACGCCAACCTCTCCGGTCACACCTACCCGGACCAGTCGCTGTACCCCGCGAACTCCGTGCCCACCGTGGTGCGCCGCATCAACAACGCGCTGCTGCGCGCGGACCAGATCGAGCACTCCGAGGGCATCCAGTCCGTCGAGGACTGGCTCGTGCCGATCGTCGCCGACGCGGAGGCCGGCTTCGGCGGCCCCCTCAACGCCTACGAGCTCATGAAGTCCATGATCGTGGCCGGCGCCTCGGGCGTGCACTGGGAGGACCAGCTCGCCTCGGAGAAGAAGTGCGGCCACCTGGGCGGCAAGGTGCTCATCCCCACCGGCCAGCACATCCGCACCCTGAACGCCGCCCGCCTCGCGGCCGACGTCGCCGACGTCCCCTCCGTGATTATCGCCCGCACCGACGCCGAGGCCGCCACCCTCATCACCTCCGACGTCGACGAGCGCGACACGGAGTTCATCACCGGCGAGCGCACCGCCGAGGGCTTCTACAAGGTCCGCAACGGCATCGAGCCCTGCATCGCCCGCGCCAAGGCCTACGCCCCCTACTCCGACCTCATCTGGATGGAGACCGGCACCCCGGACCTGGAGCTGGCCCGGAAGTTCGCCGAGGCCGTCAAGTCGGAGTTCCCCGACCAGATGCTCTCCTACAACTGCTCGCCGTCCTTCAACTGGCGCAAGAACCTGGACGACGACACCATCGCCAAGTTCCAGCGCGAGCTCGGCGCCATGGGATACACGTTCCAGTTCATCACCCTGGCCGGCTTCCACGCCCTCAACCACTCCATGTTCGACCTGGCCAAGGGCTACAACGAGCGCCAGATGTCCGCGTACGTGGAGCTGCAGGAGCGCGAGTTCGCCGACGAGGCGCGCGGCTACACCGCCACCCGTCACCAGCGCGAGGTGGGCACCGGCTACTTCGACGCCGTCTCCACCGCCATCAACCCCGACTCGTCCACGGTGGCCCTCCGGGAGTCCACCGAGGCCGGCCAGTTCCACTGAGCCGTTCCTCCCCCGACTGCGAACCGCGAAGACCCTAGGAGCAAGCCATGATGACCCTGCAGACGAGCTTCGGCGACAGCACGCTGAACGGCGTGCGGGTGCTGGGCGACCCCGTCCCCGGCCAGAGGGAGATCCTCACCCCGGAGGCGATCGACTTCCTGGCCGCCCTGCACCGCGCGATGGAGCCGCGTCGGCGGGAGCTCATGGGGCTTCGCGAGGAGCGCCGGGACCGCATCGCCGGGGGCGCCACCCTCGACTTCCTCCCCGAGACCCGCAAGGTCCGGGAGGACGCGTCGTGGCACGTGGCGCCCCTGGCCCCCGGACTGAAGGACCGCCGTGTGGAGATCACCGGTCCGGTGGACCGGAAGATGACCATCAATGCGATGAACTCCGGCGCCCGCGGCTGGCTCGCCGACTTCGAGGACTCCTCCACCCCCTCCTGGGAGAACGTGATCGCCGGCCAGGTGAACCTGCGGGACGCCATCCGCGGGACCATCTCCCTGAGCGCCGGCGGCAAGGAGTACCAGCTGAACGGTGAGGCCCTCACCGACCACCCCACCATCAACGTGCGCCCCCGCGGCCTGCACCTGATGGAGGACCGCATCGAGGTGGACGGCTCGCCCGTGTCCGGCGCCCTCACGGACTTCGCCCTGTACTTCTTCCACAACGCGAAGGAGCTCATGGCCCGCGGCCGCGGCCCGTACTTCTACCTCCCCAAGACGGAGTCGCACCTGGAGGCGCGCTGGTGGAACTGCGTGTTCGTCCGGGCTCAGGACCTCCTGGCGGTGCCGCAGGGCACCGTCCGCGCCACCGTGCTGATCGAGACCATCACGGCCGCGTTCGAGATGGAGGAGATCCTCTACCAGCTGCGCAACCACGCGGCCGGCCTGAACGCGGGCCGCTGGGACTACATCTTCAGCATCATCAAGACCTTCCGCGACCGCGGCGCCGACTTCGTGCTCCCCGACCGCTCCGAGGTCACCATGACCCAGCCGATGATGCGGGCCTACACCGAGCTGCTGGTGCGCACCTGCCACCGGCGCGGCGCCTCGGCGATCGGCGGCATGGCCGCGCAGATCCCGAGCCGCAAGGACGCGGAGGCCAACGCCGCCGCCCTCGAGAAGGTCCGCGCGGACAAGAGCCGCGAGGCCGGCGACGGCTTCGACGGCTCCTGGGTGGCCCACCCGGACCTCGTGCCCGTGGCCATGGAGGTCTTCGACGGGGTGCTGGGGGAGGAGCCCAACCAGATCCGCACCCGCCGCCGCGAGGACGTCGTGCCGGACGCCGCGGCCCTCATCGACGTGAGGTCCACGGTCGGCTCGATCACCGAGCGGGGGCTGCGGACCAACATCGAGGTCGGCATCCGCTACCTCGAGTCCTGGCTGCGGGGCAACGGCGCCGCCGCCATCCACAACCTCATGGAGGACGCGGCCACCGCCGAGATCTCCCGCTCGCAGCTCTGGCAGTGGGTGAACGCCGGCTCCACCGCGAAGCTCACCGACGGCGGGGAGCGCACCGTGACCCGCGAGTGGGTGCAGCAGCTCACCGACGAGGAGTTCGCCGCCATCGAGCGCACCGAGGGCGACCGGTTCGACGACGCACGGGAGGTGTTCACCTCGGTGGCCCTCGCGGAGGAGTTCCCGGACTTCCTCACGCTCCCGGCCTACGAGAGGTTCCTCTCGGCCGAGGCCCGCGCCCGTCGCGAGGCCACGGGCGGCACGCCCGCCTGAACCGCGGAGATCACGCGCCACGCCGCCGCCGCCTGCCCCTCCCGGGGCGGGCGGCGGCGTCGTGGTGGGCCGGCGCTCAGACGGCGGCGCGGACGATGATCCCGAGGCCCATGGTCTTGAGGGCGTTGACGGAGCTGGCCCTGGCGGCGCGGCCGTCCTTGAGGCGCGCCCACTGCGAGGCGAACAGGCCCACCGCGAAGCCGATGAACAGGCCGACCACGGGGAGGACGAAGAAGCCGATGATCGCCCCGACGACGCCGGCCATGATCGGCCCGCGCGTCACCTTCTCCCGGCGCAGCGAGCGGCCCGTGAGCACGGCGGACGCGCTCAGGCCCGCGATCGCCAGGCCGGCCGCGACGATGCCGAACGTCCAGGAGGCACTGGACCCGAGGATCCACGCCCACGCGAGGGACGGGATGAGGATCGAGCCGGGCAGGATCGGGTAGACCGTGCCGACCACCCCGACCATGATCAGGAGGACGGCAAGGAGGGACACGGCGATCGCGAGGGTGGTCGCCGCTCCAGTATGACGGGCCGCCCAGGGAGAGCAGGCGCCGCTGCCGCCGGCGGGCGGGCCGCGCCCGCTCAGCCCCGCTGCCAGGGCCGCTCACCGTGCTCGTGCCGGAACACGAGCGAGGTGCGGGTGGAGGCCACGGCCGGATCCGCGGAGAGGTTCTTGAGCACGAACCGGGAGACCTCCTCCGAGTCCCCGACCGCCACGTGGAGGAGGAAGTCCTCCTCGCCGCCGAGGAAGAACACCTGCTGGACGCCGGGCAGGCAGCGCATCTGCTCGAAGAGCTCCTCCATGCGGTGGCGGGCCCCCGGGCGGATGCGCACGGAGATCAGCGCAACCAGGCCGTTCCCCAGGGCGGCCGGGTCCACCTCCACGGTGAAGCCGCGCACCGCTCCGGACGCGCGCAGCGCCTTGAGCCGGGCGAGGCACGTGGACGGCGCCACCCCGAGCTCCTCCGCGAGCGAGGCGTTGGTGCGGCGCGCGTCCTGCCGCAGCAGCTCGAGGAGCCGCCGGTCCACCCGGTCGAGGGACTGCAGATGCTTCATGGTTCCGGCCTCACTGTGAGCTGTGTGGTGAAGATTCCGTCCAATTCTGCGGTCTGGGCACACGATCCTTCGGGACCTGGTCCGCTCTGCCGACGGGAACGCTAGATTCGCGCCCATGCTGATCGGAGTGCCCACAGAGGTCAAGAACAACGAGTTCCGCGTTGCCCTCACGGACGGCGGCGTCCTGGAGCTGGCCCGGCGCGGCCACGAGGTCCTGGTGCAGGCCGGCGCCGGCGTCGGGTCCGGGATCACGGACGAGGCCTACGGCGAGGCGGGCGCCCAGCTCGTGGAGAGCGCGGACGAAGTGTGGGAGCGCGCGGAGCTCCTGCTGAAGGTCAAGGAGCCCGTGGCCGAGGAGCACCACCGCCTGCGCCGCGGCCAGGTCCTCTTCACCTACCTCCACCTCGCCGCCGACGCCGAGGGCACCCGCGCCCTCCTGGACTCCGGCACCACCGCGATCGCCTACGAGACCGTCACCCGCGGCCGCGCCCTGCCGCTGCTGGCCCCGATGTCCCAGGTGGCCGGTCGCCTCGCCCCCACGGCCGGCGCCTACCACCTCACCCAGGCGCAGGGCGGCTCGGGCGTGCTGCTCGGCGGCGTGCCCGGCACCCGCCGCGGACGCGTGGCCGTGATCGGCGCGGGCGTCGCGGGCGAGAACGCGGCCGTCGTCGCCGCGGGCATGGGCGCGGACGTGACCGTGCTGGACATCAACCTGGAGCGCCTCGCTCAGCTGGACGCCACCCACAACGGGCGCTTCCGCACGCTGGCCTCCTCCCACCTGTCCATCGCCGAGACCGTGGCGGACGCGGACCTCGTGATCGGCTCCGTGTTGATCCCCGGCGCGACGGCCCCCAAGCTGGTCACGGCGGAGATGGTGGAGGCGATGCGCCCGGGCACCGTGCTCGTGGACATCGCGATCGACCAGGGCGGCTGCTTCGAGAACTCCCGCGCCACCACGCACCAGGACCCCACGTACCGCGTGGGCGAGCAGGTCTACTACTGCGTGGCCAACATGCCCGGTGCCGTGCCGCAGACCTCCACGGCCGCCCTCACGAACGCGACCCTGCCCTACATCCTGAAGATCGCCGACGCCGGCTGGCGCGCCGCCCTCTCCTCCGACGAGGGATTCGCCGCGGGGCTCAACGCCCACGAGGGCTCCCTCACCCTGCGCTCCGTGGCCGAGGCGCTCGCCGACCCGCTCGGGCTGGACGCGGACAGGGACGTGCACGCGACGTCCGAGGTGCTGGCCGGGGCCTGACCCTCGACCACGCGGGGCCAGGATGGTCTGATCCGTCCGGGCCCCGCGCCGTCCAGGCTCACTGCCCGAGAGCGTCCGGCTCAGAGCCCAGCGAGGAACTCCCGGTGGAAGGACCAGTCGCCGGTGACCTCGGGGTGGAAGCTCGTGGCGAGCAGGCGCCCCTGGCGCACGGCCACGGGCAGGCGCGCGTCGTCGTCGAGCCCCAGCCCCGCAGGGTCCACGGACAGGCGCGAGGCCGGCACGCTCGCCAGGACCTCGACGTCGGCGCCGGCGGCCAGCACTGCGGGCGCGCGGATGAACACGGCATGCACCGGGTCCGCCGAGACGGCGGGGACGGCGAGGTCCTCCTCGAACGAGTCCACCTGCGCGCCGAACGCGTTGCGCCGCACCGTGACGTCCAGGACGCCGAGACTGCCCTGGCCCGGGGCAGGGTTCTGGATCCCGTCCGCCAGCATGATGAGGCCGGCGCACGTGCCGTAGGCCGGCAGGCCGGCGCGGAGGGCCGCGGCGAGCGCGTCCTTGAGCGCCATGATCCGCGCGAGCCGGTCCATCACGGACGACTCCCCTCCGGGCAGGACGATCCCGTCGAGCCCCTCGAGGTCGGCGGGGCGCCGCACCAGCCGGGTCTGCGCGCCGAGCGCCTCGAGGACGTGCACGTGCTCGCGGACGTCGCCCTGGAGCGCGAACACCCCGACGAGCCTCCCGTTGCTGGAACCCTGGTCGCCGTCCGGCCGCGTCGTCGTCATTCCCCTGATGCTAGCCCGCCCCCTCCCCCGAACGAGGTGTCACGAATCGTTGGCATCCGGGCCGCATTCCAACGATTCGTGACAATTCGTCTGCGCGGAGAGGACGGCGCCGCGGCGGAGGAGGGCGGCGCGCAGGTCGGCCGCCATCCGCTCGAACCCCGACGGCGTCCACACGTCCCCGGCCACCCGCAGACAGGTCCAGTCCGACGCCTCGAGACGGCGCACGCGGCTGATGTCCTCCCGGAACTGGGCGACGTCCGTGCGGTGGTGGTCGCCCTCGTACTCGAGGCACACGCGCGACTCCTCCCACACCAGGTCCGGCATGATCCACGACCCGCCCCGGAGCGTGACCCGCACGTTCATCCGCGGCTCCGGGAAGCCGGCCCCCACCAGCCGCAGCCGCAGCCGGCTCTCCGCGGGCGATCCGCTGCCGTCCCGCAGCAGCGGCAGCGCTGCCCGCATCAGGCGCACCCCGCGCACGTTCCGCCGCTTCCCGACGACGGCGGCCAGTTCCGCTCGCGTGCATCGCGGGTGCTCGCCGGGCTCCTCCCTGGCGGCCGCCCCGTGCGCGGACTGGAGCAGCGACTCCCCCGCCACCACGAGGTCCTCGAGGGCACGCTCCTCCACGAGGGGCGGGACGGACCGTGGGTCACCCCACGGGACGAGCTGTGTGGCCAGGTCAGTCCAGGTCCATGCCGCCGACGTCACGGGGACGCCCGCGAGACGGGTGACGGGGGCGGCCGGGGGAAGCGTGTGGGGACGGACGCCGCGAGGACGGGGGCGGCCGCCGGCGTCGATGCGCTTGGACAGATGGAGCGGGGAGAGCGGGTCCAGCGCCGACGGCAGCCAGATCCCCCAGACCCACGCGGCGGTGGCGTGAGTGACCACGGCGTCCCCGGGCGTGAGGTCCGTCAGCGCTCGCAGGTGACCGATCCGGTCGACGGGACCCGGTCCGATCGCCCGCAGACCCCACGCCGGGGCCGCGAGGTCGGACGCGCGCAGGCGCTGGGCCGTCGCACCGGCGGCCCGCAGAGCGCGGACGGTGGACACCGGTGCCGCGCCGGAGGTGAGCAGGCGCCGGGGCACGGGGGCGTCCTCGTGGTCGGGTGGTGGGGAGACGGCGGGCGGGAGCCGTCGAGGGGGACGGGTCATGCCCCCAGTGTGGCGACCGCCGCGCGCGAGGGGCGGGCCGTCGTCGTCGTCGGTGGACGAGGCGCGCCCGCTTGGCACGTGTGCAGGAGCAGCCCACCCCCACATACCCACACGCACCCACACACCCACCCACACGCAGATGAGGTGTCACGAAGTGTTGGTATCCGTGGCGGATACCAACACTTCGTGACACCTCGTTCGGAGGGGAGGGAGGGGGGTGGGGTCAGGTCACCAGCCGCGCTCGGCCAGGCGGTGCGGGGCTGCGAGGTCGGAGACGTTGATGCCCACCATGGCCTCGCCGAGGCCGCGGGAGGCAGCGGCGATCGCGGCGGGGTCATCGAACTGGGCCGTCGCCTTGACGATGGC
This sequence comes from Micrococcus antarcticus, assembly GCF_044872765.1. Lineage (NCBI taxonomy): Bacteria > Bacillati > Actinomycetota > Actinomycetes > Micrococcales > Micrococcaceae > Micrococcus > Micrococcus antarcticus. Next base: position 1,426,643 of record NZ_CP085253.1, read on the forward strand.
CTCGGCACGCTGGGCGGGGTTGCCGGACTTGAAGATGCCGGAGCCCACGAACACGCCGTCGGCGCCCATCTGCATCATCAGGGCCGCGTCCGCCGGGGTGGCCACGCCGCCCGCGGTGAACATGACGACCGGCAGGGTGCCGGTGGAGGCGACCTCGGCCACGAGCTCGTAGGGAGCCTGCAGCTCCTTGGCGGCCACGTACAGCTCGTCCTTGGCCAGGCCCTGCAGCGCCGCGATCTCCTTGCGGATGGTGCGGATGTGCTTCACGGCCTCGGAGACGTCGCCGGTGCCGGCCTCGCCCTTGGAGCGGATCATGGCCGCTCCCTCGGTGATGCGACGCAGCGCCTCGCCCAGGTTGGTGGCGCCGCACACGAACGGCACGTCGAAGCCCCACTTGTCGATGTGGTTCACGTAGTCGGCCGGGGAGAGCACCTCGGACTCGTCGATGAAGTCCACCTTCAGGGACTGCAGGACCTGCGCCTCCACGAAGTGGCCGATGCGCGCCTTGGCCATCACGGGGATGGACACGGCCTCGATGATCCCGTCGATCAGGTCCGGGTCGGACATGCGGGCCACGCCGCCCTGCGAGCGGATGTCCGCGGGCACGCGCTCGAGCGCCATGACGGCCACGGCGCCCGCGTCCTCGGCGATGCGCGCCTGCTCGGGGGTGACCACGTCCATGATCACGCCGCCCTTGAGCATGTCCGCCAGGCCGCGCTTGACGCGGGTGGTGCCGGTGCCGCGCGCGCCGTCGTCGGCCGCGGAGATGGTGGAGGCGGAGAAGCTTGCTGCGGGTGCGTCGCTCATGGGAGTCCTTCGAGGAGGCGGGATGCGGGAGATCCCGCCGCGGCCGGGCCGGGCGGGAAGCGGGGTCAACTCTAGTGGCCCGCGCACGACGGCGGCCACGGCGCCGGCCGCGGCACGTCACGCCGCGTGCCGCTCACGCGTTCCAGAGGCCGTACGAGTCCGCGAGGTCGGCGATCTTCTCGGCGCGCTTCAGGCGCGGCAGGTAGGAGCCGTCGCCCACGGCGGCGCCCGCCCTGTGCTTGTCCAGCAGGTCCTTGGCCCACGAGAGCTCGTCCTCGGACGGAGACAGCGCCCGGTTCACCCAGTCCACCTGGCCGCGGCTGAGCACGAGGCGCCCGGTCATCCCCATCGAGGCGGTCACGGCGCTGGACTCGCGCACGGAGTCCTCGGCGTCGGCGTTCCCCGGCGGGCCGTCGATCGCGCCGGGCAGCCGTCCCACGCGCGAGGCGATCACCATGCGGGAGCGCGCGTAGGCCATGGCCAGCGGGTCCTCGCCCACGCCCACGTCCTTGCGGAAGTCGTTGACGCCGAACGCGAGGCGGAACGTCCCCGGGGCCTTGGCCACCGCCGTGGCGTTCTCGATGCCCAGGGCGGACTCCAGCAGCGCGATCACGGGCGTGCCCGCGCGCAGGCGCATGGCCGTGAACGTGACCTGTTCGGGCTCCTCGGTCTCGGCGAGCACCACGCCGCGCACCCCGCTCAGGCGCGCGAGCGCCTCGAGGTCCCGGGCCCAGTGCTCGGTGGAGGCGGCGGAGATGCGCACCCACGCCGTCATGCCGCCGGAGAGGGCGTCCACCACGTTGGCGCGCGCCGCCTCCTTCTCCTCCTCGGGCACGGCGGCCTCGAGGTCGAGGATCACGGAGTCCGCCTCGGAGGCCAGGGCCGGCGCGAAGTCGTCGGAGCGGGCCGCGTTCACCAGCAGCCAGGAGCGGCTCAGCTTGGCGGGCAGGGCGGCGGCGCGGCGGTTTCTCACGGGCATGCCTCCAGCCTAGCCTCCCGGCAGGACGCGATTCCGGGGAGCGCTCTACCATGAGAGGGCTCACCCGACCCCGCCCCGACACCAGGAGCCCGCATGCGCCATCCCCTCGCCCCGCGGGCCGTCCTGCTGACCGGCCTGGGCGTACTGGCCGCCGTCGGCACCGGGTGCATGGCCGCGCCGTCCGAGCCCGCGGCCTCCTCCGCGCCGGCCTCCTCCACCGGGGTGCCCGCCCCGGACGTGGCGGGCTACGCCCCGCTGACCGTCCACCTCGTGGTCCCGGCGGACGCCGCGCCCGAGGGAGCCTCGGGCCGCGCCATCGGCTGCGGGGACCTGCTGATCCCGGTGGAGACCTCCCCCGCCGACGCCCCGGACCGCGCCGCCTACGCCCTGGACTTCCTCCTCAGCGACGGACGGGGCTCCCACGGCGACCCGCCGCTCTACAACGAGCTCGTGGAGACGGGCAGCACCCTCGTCTCGACGGGGCATCGCCGCGAGGGCGACACCGAGGTGTTCACGTTCTCCGGCACGCTGAGCACGGAGGGCGAGTGCTCCGCCGCGCGCGTGCGGGCGCAGCTGCAGGAGACGGCCCGCGCCCAGACGGACGCCGCCCACGTGCGCCTCGAGGTGGACGGCCGGGACCTCGACGAGCTCCTCGGCCTCGCCCCGCTCGCCCTCGGCCCGGAGCCCTCGGCCTCCCCCGACGACGACGCGGCGGCCTCCGCCGGCGCCTCGCCGTCACCGACGGAGACGGCGGCGCAGGACGGCTCCGCCGAGCAGGCCTCCTCGTCCGCTCCCCCGGCGACTGCCTCCGCGACGCCGACCGTGGAGGCCTCCCGGGCCCCGGAGACCACGGAGACGGCGCCCTCGGCCGCCGAGACGTCGACGCCGGCCGCGGAGGGGGCTGCAGGGACGGAGGGTGCGGCGGGGACGGAGGAGACGCCGGGAGGCGCCGGCGCCGGCGGCGCGGGCTCCACGTCTGAGGGCTCCACCGCGGAGAACTCCTGGGCTCCCTCCTCCAGGTCCTCGTGGGCGTCCACCGCGTCCTCCTCCGCCCCCGTGGCGGATCGGGCCGAGGGCACGTCGCCCGCGGGCGACGCGGGGGAGGAAGCCGCGTCGACCACCGTCGGCACCCCCGGGGCGGGAGCGGCGGAGGGCGCCGCGACGTCGGGAGCGGCGGAGACCCCCACCACCCCCTGACCGCCCCGGTGAACCGCGTGCCCCTCCCCTGTCCGGCGGGGGGCGGCCCTTGCTAGGGTGCGGACTCGTGCATCCTCGTCGTGAACTCCTCGCCCAGCGCGCGCTCGGCGTGACCCAGTCCGCCGTGCGCGACGTCTTCGACATCGCGATGGACCCGAACCTCGTCTCGCTCGCGGGCGGCAACCCGTGGCTCGCGGACCTCCCGCTCGAGGAGCTCTCCCGGATCGCCGCGGACCTCGTGGCGCAGCACGGCACCGAGTCGCTGCAGTACGGCCCGGGCCAGGGCCTCGAGGAGATGCGCCAGGCGGCGGCCGCCGTCATGGCCGCGGACGGCATCCCGGACGCCGACCCCGAGCTCGTCGTCATCACGCCCGGCTCCCAGGCCGCCATCGACACCGCGTGCCGCACGTTCGCGAACCCGGGCGACGTCGTCGTGGTGGAGGACCCCACCTTCGTGGGCGCGCTGACCACGTTCAACACCTGGGAGCTGGATCCGGTGGCCACCCCCACGGACGAGCAGGGCCTCGTCCCGTCCGAGCTGGATGCCACGCTGACCGCGCTGGCCGCCGAGGGCCGACGCGTGGCCTTCCTCTACACGATCCCCTCGTTCGCCAACCCCTCCGGCGCCCTCCTCCCCGAGGAGCGCCGCGAGGAGGTGGCCGCGGTGTGCAAGAGGCACGGCGTGCTGATCGTGGAGGACAACCCGTACGGGCAGATCGCGTTCGACGGCGACCCGCTCACCCCGATCGCTGCGAAGCACCGGGACAACGTGGTGTACCTGGGCACGATGTCCAAGATCTTCTCCCCGGGCGTGCGCATCGGCTGGGCGCTCGTGCCCTCCGCCCTCAAGCGCGAGTTCTACCTCGGGGCGGAGTCCGCGTTCATCCACGCCTCCACGTACTCGCAGATGCTCTCCACCGCGTTCGTCACGCAGCTGGACTGGCAGGGGCACGTGCGCGCGGTGACGGGCCTCTACAAGGAGCGCGCCGAGGCCCTGGCGTCCGCGGTGCGCGAGCACTGGGACCCGGCCGTGGACGTCATCACCCCGCGCGGCGGCTTCTTCCTGTGGGCCACTCTCCCCCAGGGCGTGAACACGCTCGAGCTCATGCACCGCGGCATCGAGGCCGGCGCGGTGTTCGTCCCCGGCGCCGCGTTCACGCCGGTGGACGGGATCCACTCGACCCTGCGCCTGGCCTACCCCTTCGTGGAGTCCGAGAAGCTCGTGGAGGGCGCGCGCCGCCTGGCCCCCGTGGTGAACGAGGCGGTGGCGGCGAACCGCTCCCGCTGAGCCGCGCGCGGAGCCCCTTCCCCGGCCCCGGGTGATCGTATACGATCGCTGGCATGACGCAGAGCACACCCGAGATCTCCGGCCCGCAGCCCTCCGGCACCCCCACCGTCACGGAGCACGACTTCGCCGCGCGCGGCGCCCGTCCCGGCAAGGTGGTGGCCCTCCACCTGAACTACCCCTCGCGGATCGCCCAGCGCGGCCGCTCGCCGAAGTTCCCCGGCTACTTCCTCAAGGCCGGCACCTCGATCGCCCGTTCCGGCGACGTCGTCGAGCGCCCCGTCGGCACCGAGCTCCTCGCCTACGAGGGCGAGATCGCGCTCGTGATCGGCACCGCGGCCCGCCGCGTGAGCCCGGACCAGGGCTGGCGGCACGTCGCCGGCGTCACCGCCGCGAACGACTGGGGCCTCTACGACCTCCGCCACGCGGACAAGGGCTCCAACGTGAAGAACAAGTCGGGCGACGGCTACACGCCGCTCGGCCCGGCCGTCATCTCCGCGGACGGCCTGGACCCCGAGGCCCTGCGCGTGCGCACCTGGGTCAACGGCGAGCTCGTGCAGGACGACACCACCCAGGGCCTCGTCTTCCCGTTCGGTCAGCTCGTGGCCGACCTCTCCCAGCTCATGACCCTCGAGCCCGGCGACGTGATCCTCACCGGCACCCCCGCCGGCTCCTCCGTGGCCCAGCCCGGCGACGTCGTCGAGGTGGAGGTGGACGCCCCCACCGCCCCCGGCGCGCCCTCCACGGGCCGCCTGGTCAGCCGCGTGGCCGAGGCCGAGCAGCCGATGGCCCCCTACGGCCACGGCCCCCAGGTGGACGACCTCCAACGCGAGGAGGCGTGGGGCTCGCGCGCGGCCGCGGGCCTGCCCCCCGTGACGGAGGACGCCACGGACGCGGGGGCCGCCGACGCGGCCGGCACCCCGGCCGCCGAGGCCCCCAGCGCCGACGCCGCCTACCGCTGGGTGCCCTCCGAGCCCCGCCCGGACCGCACCCTGCTCACGGACGAGCTGAAGGCGAAGATCGCGGAGTGCGCGGTCGCCACCATCACCTCGCAGCTGCAGAGGCGCGGCATCCAGAACGCCACCATCGACGGCGTGCGCCCGATGCACCCCGGCCGCCGGATCGTCGGCTATGCCCGCACCCTGCGCTTCATCGCCAAGCGCGAGGACCTGTTCACCGAGTTCGGCGGCGGGTTCAACGCGCAGAAGCGCGCCATGGACGCCGTCCAGCCCGACGACGTGGTGGTCATGGAGGCCCGCGGCGAGGCCGGCACCGGCACCCTCGGCGACGTCCTCGCGCTGCGCACCCAGGTGGCCGGCGGCGTCGCCGTGGTCACCGACGGCGGCGTGCGCGACTCCGCCGCCGTGGCCGAGGTGGGCCTGCAGGTCTACAACGCGGCCGTCCACCCGGCCGTGCTCGGCCGCCGCCACATCCCGTGGGAGGTCGACGGCACCGTCACGTGCGGCGGCACCGCGGTGCAGCCCGGCGACATCGTGATCGGCGACGACGACGGCGTGGTGGTGGTGCCTCCGGCACTGCTGCAGGAGGTCATCGACGACGCGTGGGAGCAGGACCGCCAGGACGCGTGGGTGTACGAGCAGGTGCAGTCCGGCCAGCCCGTGGACGGCCTGTTCCCGCCGAACGCCGAGTGGAAGGCGCTGTACCAGCAGTTCCGCGAGGCCCAGCGTGACGCCGTCGAAGGCTGACGCCGCCTACCAGGCGATCATGCGCGGCATCCAGGAGCAGCGCTATGAGCCGGGCGACCGGCTGGTACTGGCCCAGATCGCCGAGGAGCTGGGGATGTCCGTGGTGCCCGTGCGCGAGGCGATCCGGCGCCTGCAGTCGGAGAGCCTGGTGGAGTTCCGCCGCAACGTGGGCGCGACCGTCGTCGGGATCGACCCCGTGGAGTACCGCTACACGATGGAGACCCTGGCGCTGGTGGAGGGCTACTCCACCGCGCAGTGCGCCCCGCACATGACCGCCGCCGGGATCGCGCGGGCGCGGGAACTCAACGCCCTGATGCGCATGCTGGTCACGGGTGAGGCGGACTGGGACGCCGTGCAGTTCACGGACCTGAACCGCCGCTTCCACGCCCTCCTGTTCGAGCACCACCAGAATTACCACGTGCAGGACCTGGTGCGCCGCGGCTGGAACCGCCTCTCGGCCCTGCGCGCCTCCACGTTCGCGTACGTGCCCGGGCGGGCGGCCGCCTCGGTGCGCGAACACGAGGAGCTGCTGCGGCTGATCGAGGGGCGGGCGGAGTTCGCCGCCGTCGAGCACGCCGCGCGGACCCACCGGCTCAACACCCTGCACGCGTACCTGGACCACCAGGCGTCCCTGGAGGACGCCCACACCGAGACCCCGTCCCCCGCCGACACCCCGGCGACGACGTCACCCACCCGAGCACAGCTGGAGAGGACACCATGAGCGAGAACACCGTCTCCCACCGCAGGCCCGAGGGCCTCCCGGACGTCATCCGCCACTACATCGACGGCCGGCTCGTCGACTCCATGGACGGCGACACCTTCGACGTCCTGGACCCCGTCACCAACACCGCGTACATCAAGGCCGCCTCCGGCAAGTCCGCGGACGTCGACCGCGCCGTGGCCGCCGCGAAGGCCGCCTTCGAGGGCGGCGAGTGGGCGCAGGCCATGCCGCGTCAGCGCTCCCGCGTGCTGCACAGGATCGCCGACATCATGGAGACCCGCGGCGACCAGCTCGCCGAGATGGAGTGCTTCGACACCGGCCTGCCGATCAAGCAGGCCAAGGGCCAGGCCGCCCGCGCCGCGGAGAACTTCCGCTTCTTCGCGGACCTGATCGTGGCCCAGCACGACGACGCCTTCAAGGTGCCCGGCCGCCAGGCCAACTACGTGAACCGCAAGCCGATCGGCGTCGCGGGCCTCATCACGCCGTGGAACACCCCGTTCATGCTCGAGTCCTGGAAGCTCGCCCCGGCCCTGGCCACCGGCAACTCCGTGGTGCTCAAGCCGGCCGAGTTCACCCCGCTCTCGGCCTCCCTGTGGGGCGGCATCTTCGAGGAGGCCGGGCTGCCCCAGGGCGTCTTCAACATGGTGCACGGCTTCGGCGAGGAGGGGTTCGCGGGCGACCCGCTCGTGAAGCACCCGGACGTCCCGCTGATCTCCTTCACCGGCGAGTCCCGCACCGGCCAGATCATCTTCGGCAACGCGGCCCCGTACCTGAAGGGCCTGTCCATGGAGCTCGGCGGCAAGTCCCCGGCCGTCGTCTTCGCGGACGCGGACCTGGACACCGCCATCGACGCGACGATCTTCGGCGTGTTCTCCCTCAACGGCGAGCGCTGCACCGCCGGCTCCCGCATCCTCGTGCAGCGCGAGGTCTACGACGAGTTCGTGGAGCGCTACGCGAAGCAGGCCGCCAACGTGAAGGTCGGCCTGCCCTCCGACCCCACCACCGAGGTCGGCGCGCTCGTGCACCCCGAGCACTACGAGAAGGTCATGTCCTACGTGGAGATCGGCAAGGGCGAGGCCCGTCTCGTGGCCGGCGGCGGCCGCCCGGAGGAGTTCCCGGAGGGCAACTTCGTGCAGCCCACCGTGTTCGCGGACGTGGCCCCGGACGCCCGGATCTTCCAGGAGGAGATCTTCGGCCCGGTCGTGGCGATCACCCCGTTCGACACGGACGAGGAGGCCCTCGAGCTGGCCAACAACACCAAGTACGGCCTGGCCGCCTACATCTGGACCAACGACCTCAAGCGCGCCCACAACTTCGCTCAGGACGTCGAGGCCGGCATGGTGTGGCTGAACTCGAACAACGTGCGCGACCTGCGCACGCCGTTCGGGGGCGTGAAGGCCTCGGGCCTCGGCCACGAGGGCGGCTACCGCTCGATCGACTTCTACACCGATCAGCAGGCCGTGCACATCAACCTCGGCGAGGTGCACAACCCCGTGTTCGGCAAGCAGGAGCAGGCCGCCTCGAAGATGGACGGCTGACGCGCCGGGCCTCCGCCGTCGTTCGCGAAGCGGGGCCCCACCTCCGCTTCCCTTCGCAGAGCGGGAGGCTGAGGCCCTCTGCCCACCGACGGCGCCCGCACCCTCCTCGTGAAGGCACGGGCGCCGTCGTCGTGCCGGGGGCGCATCCGTTGCGGCACGGACGCAGGGGTGGGCGGGAATGCCCGTCCCGCCCTTCCCCCCGGGCCGCGTGATCGTATACGATCGAGCCAGTGACCGTGTCCCAGGCCACAGCGGGGCGTCACCGCCGACACCCCACCTCAGCGAAGGAGCATCGATGACCAACCTCGAGAGCCGCCAGAAGACCTCGTCCGGCTTCTACGTGACCAAGGAAGCCCCCATCACCCCGGAGAACCCCCTCCCCACCCCGACGTCCGAGGCGCCGGACATCCTGCGCTGCGCGTCCATGGAGCTCGTGGTCACGGACCTGGAGCGCTCCCGCAGCTTCTACGTGGACGTGCTGGGCCTCGTGGTGACCGAGGAGGACGACGAGGTCATCTACCTCCGCTCCATGGAGGAGTTCATCCACCACAACCTGGTGCTGCGCAAGGGCGAGATCGCCGCCGTCGCCGCGTTCTCCTACCGCGTGCGCACCCCCGAGGACCTGGACAAGGCCGTGGCCTTCTACGAGGAGCTCGGCTGCCGCGTGGAGCGCAACAAGGACGGCTTCGTGAAGGGCGTCGGCGACTCCGTGCGCGTCGAGGACCCGCTGGGCTTCCCCTACGAGTTCTTCTACGAGACCGAGCACGTGGAGCGCCTGGCCTGGCGCTACGACCTCTACACCCCCGGCGCGCTGGTGCGCCTGGACCACTTCAACCAGGTGACCCCGGACGTGCCCCGCGCCGCGAAGTTCATGCAGGACCTGGGCTTCCGCGTCACCGAGGACATCCAGGACGAGCAGGGCACCGTGTACGCCGCGTGGATGCGCCGCAAGCCCACCGTGCACGACACCGCCATGACCGGCGGCGACGGGCCCCGCATGCACCACGTCTGCTTCGCCACGCACGAGAAGCACAACATCCTCTCGATCTGCGACAAGCTCGGCGCGCTGCGCATGTCCGACCACATCGAGCGCGGCCCCGGCCGCCACGGCGTCTCGAATGCGTTCTACCTGTACCTGCGCGATCCGGACGGCCACCGCGTCGAGGTCTACACCCAGGACTACTACACCGGCGACCCGGACAACCCCGTGGTCACCTGGGACGTGCACGACAACCAGCGCCGCGACTGGTGGGGCACCCCGGTCGTGCCGTCGTGGTACACGGACGCCTCCCTCGTGCTCGACCTCGACGGCAACCCGCAGCCCGTCGTCGCCCGCACGGACGAGTCCGAGATGGCCGTGACCATCGGCGCCGACGGCTTCTCCTACACCCGCGAGACCGAGGGCGAGGAGTCCATGCCCGAGTGGAAGCAGGGCGAGTACAAGCTGGGCAACCAGCTCTGATCCGCTGAGCCGGACCGCCGGTGCGCGACACCACCGCTGTGCCGGACCGCCGGCGCATCAGCTGGGCGCAGTACTGCCAGGTAACCCCCAGGGTTACCTGGCAGTACTGCGCCCAGCTCATCCAGTGCCTGTGTCGCGGGAGGCCTTTGCCGCGGGGAACCTGGGGGCCTGGGGGCGGGGGCGGGGACCGCAGACATGGCGGACGACACCCGGACTAGCCTGGCGGCATGGACGAGACGAACGCGCCGACCCCTGAGGCGCCCCGCGTGCTGGCCGACGTCGCCGCGCTGATGGACGGGCTGGCCGCGGCGGAGCCCGGCGCGGCCTGGCGTCTGAAGGACGACCCGCGCGACCTGGACGTGAACCTCGTGCGGCTGCCCGCAGGCGGGCGCAACGAGCCGTTCGAGGGCCCCGGGCTGGACATCCTGGTGCACGTCGTCGCCGGCTCGGGCGTGCTCCACACCGACGGCGGCGACGTTCCCATCCGCGCCGGCCAGCTGCTGTGGCTGCCGAAGAGCTCCCGCCGCGGCTTCACCGCTGGAGACGAGGGCCTCGCCTGGCTGACGGCGCACCGGCGGAAGCAGGGGCTCGCGATCGGACACCGGCCGGGCTGAGGCCCGCACCGCCGTCGTGAGCGGGCCCACACCCGGGCGGATCGCAACGTATACGATTGGCGCAGCCCGCCGTCGCACCCCGAGGAGCACCATGCTGGACCACGAGACGCACGTGAAGATCGCCGACGAGCTCTTCGAGGCCGGCCGCACCGGCACCCCCGTGCCCCTGCTGACCGCCCGCCACGCGGGCATGGAGATCGAGGACTCCTACGCTGTGCAGCGCATCTGGGCGGAGCGCCGCGTGGAGGCGGGGCGCCGCGTCGTCGGGCACAAGATCGGCCTGACCTCCAAGGCCATGCAGGCCGCCACCGGGATCACCGAGCCGGACTACGGCGTGATCTTCGACGACCAGGTGTTCGAGTCCGGCCACGAGTACGAGACCGCGCGCATCACCAACCCCCGCATCGAGATGGAGCTCGCCTTCGTGCTCAAGGAGGAGCTGCGCGGCCCGAACGTGACCCTCTTCGACGTGCTGCGCGCCACCGAGTACGTGGTGCCCGCGCTCGAGGTCCTCGACGCCCACGTGGAGCTGCAGGGCCGGACCATCGTGGACACCATCGCGGACAACGCCGCGCTCGGCTCCATGGTGCTCGGCGGCCGCCCCGTGGCCCCCGACGCCGTGGACCTGCGCTGGGTGGCCGGGACGCTCTCCCGCAACCAGACCATCGAGGAGACCGGCGTGGCCGCGGGCGTGCTGAACCACCCGGGCAACGGCGTGCACTGGCTGGCCAACCGCCTGGCCGAGCACGGCGACGCGCTCGCCGCCGGGGAGATCGTGCTCGCCGGCTCCTTCACCCGCCCGATGCACGTCAGCGCCGGGGACACCGTCACCGCCGACTACGGGCCGCTCGGCACCGTCACCTGCCGGTTCGCCTGAGAGGACCCCCCCGCCATGCCCGTGCGCCACCACCCCCAGCCCCTCGTGAGGGACCTGTTCACCGCGGAGGCCCGCGCCGCTCGCGGCGGCCGCCCCGCCGCCGGCATGTTCCTCAGCTCCGGGGACTGCACGGCCGCGGAGATCTGCGCCGGCGCGGGCATGGACTACCTCCTGATCGACGGCGAGCACGCCCCGCTCTCGCTCGAGACCGTCCTCGCGCAGCTGCGCACGATCGCCGGGTACGGCGTGCCCGTGATGACCCGCGTGCCCGCCCTCGACGTGGTGCTGGTGAAGCAGTTCCTGGACCTCGGCGCCCAGACCCTGCTCGTGCCGATGGTGGACGACCCCGAGCAGGCCGCCGAGGCCGTGCGCGCTGTGCGGTATCCGCCGCAGGGGGTGCGCGGCGTCGGGTCGGCGCTGGCGCGGTCGGGGCGCTGGAACCGGATCGAGGGGTACCTGCCGCAGGCGGCGGACCACGTCAGCCTGTTCGTGCAGATCGAGACGGCGGCCGGCGTCGAGAACGCCCGGGCCGTCGCGGAGGTCGACGGCGTGGACGGTGTGTTCGTGGGCCCCTCCGACCTGTCCGCGTCGATGGGGCTGCTCGGTCAGCAGGCCCACCCGGACGTGGTGGCCGCTGTGGAGTCGGTGATCACCGAGGTGAAGACTGCCGGGAAGGTCGTCGGCGTCAACGCGTTCGTGACGGCCCAGGCGCAGGCCTACGCGGCCGCCGGGGCGGACTTCGTCAACGTGGGGGCCGACGTCGCCCTGCTGGCCCGTGCCGCCGAGGCCCTCGCCGAGACCTGGTGCCCCGCCCCGGAGGCCGGCGATCCAGGCGACGGCGAGGGCACGCCCCGCGCGTCGTACTGACAGGCGCTCTGACCGGGCCGGACCCCCGGTCACCGTGCCACCCTGGATCCATGCCCACCCCCGGTTCGAAGACCCCGCGCCTCACCCACCGCTTCGCCGACACGTTCCCCGAGCTCGCCCTGCCGTGGGAGGCCCAGGAGACGCCCGCGCCTCAGCTGGCCCTGCTCAACAACGAGCTCGCCGAGCTGCTGGGCATGGACGCGGAGTGGCTCGCCACCGACGACGGCGTCCGGTTCCTCACCGGCGAGCAGCCCGGCCCGGACGCCCGCCCAGTCGCGCAGGCGTACGCGGGGCACCAGTTCGGCGGCTACTCGCCGCGGCTCGGCGACGGCCGCGCCCTGCTGCTCGGTGAGATCGCCCCGATCCTTCCGGGCGCCGACTCCCCCGCCGCAGCCCGCGCCCTGCGCGACCTCCATCTGAAGGGGTCCGGCCGCACCCCCTTCGCGCGCGGCAACGCGGACGGCCAGGCCGTCCTCGGCCCCATGCTGCGCGAGTACGTCGTGGCCGAGGCGATGCACGCCCTCGGCGTGCCGACCACGCGCGCGCTCGCCGTCGTCGCCACGGGCGCCCAGGTGCTGCGCGAGGACCTGCTGCCCGGGGCCGTGCTCGCGCGCGTCGCCGCCTCCCACCTGCGGGTGGGCACGTTCCAGTACGCGGCGGCGCTCCCGGACGCGGAGGCCTCGAAGGACCTGCTGCGCCGGCTCGTGGACGAGGCCGTCGCCCGCCACCACCCGCACGCCGCCGACGCCGAGAACCCGGCGCTCGCGCTCTACGAGGCGGTGGTCGGCGCGCAGGCCGAGCTCGTGGCGCGCTGGATGCTCGTGGGGTTCGTGCACGGCGTGATGAACACGGACAACGTGACGCTCTCGGGCGAGACGATCGACTACGGCCCGTGCGCCTTCATCGACGCGTTCGACCCCGGCGCCACGTTCTCCTCGATCGACGTGCAGCACCGCTACGCCTTCGGCAACCAGGGCCCCATCGCGGCGTGGAACCTCGCCCGGCTCGGCGAGACGCTGCTCCCCCTGCTCGACGACGACCCGAACCGGGCCGTGGAGCTCGCCCAGGAGGCCCTCGCCGGGTTCCAGGCCCGGCACCTGGCCGCGTGGCGCGGCGGGCTGCGGCAGAAGCTGGGGCTGAGCACGGACGTGCCGGACGAGACCGTCGCCGAGCTGACCGACCGGCTCTTCGTGCAGCTGACCGAGGCGAGCACGGACTGGACCTCGTTCTGGGTCCGCTTGGCGGACATGGCCGAGGCCGATGCGGAGGCCGATCGCCTCATCCCGGGCGCCCGCACCCCCGACGAGGTGGCCGCGTGGCTGCGCGACTGGCGGGCCCTGAGCCCGGACGCCGCCGCGATGCGCCGCGTGAATCCGGTCTACATCCCGCGCAACCACCTGCTGGACGCCGCACTCATGGCGGCCGAGGACGGGGACCTCGCGCCCGTGCGCGAGCTGCTCGAGGCGGTCACGGACCCGTTCGCCCCACGCCCCGGCTTCGAACGGTACGCGGAGCCGGCCGCGGTGGACGGCGCCCCGTTCGTCACCTACTGCGGGACCTGAGCGCCGTCACCCGCGCGCGAGAGACCTCACGGGCACCGCCGGATCCGCGAGGGCCTCCGGGTCCACCCGGATTGCGCGGTCGATGATCCGCCGCGCCGCCTTCACGGCCATCGGATCGTCCACGGACGCGGCCCCGCGCATCGTGCCGTCCGCGGCGAGCGCGAAGCTCGCCACCGTCCGGCCCCGCACCTCGCGGTGGACGTGCCGGCCGCCGTCGGGAAGCGCCATGTCCCCCACGGCCTCGACGTGCGCGCCGTGCCGGTCCGACCAGAACCACGGCGCGCCGGGCGCGGCCGGCTCCTCGCCCATCAGGGCCGCGGCGGCCGCGACGCCCGCCTGCATGGCCGGCTCCCAGTGCCGCGACGCCGGCCAGGCCGAGTCCCGCAGCCGCGCGACGTCGCCGACGGCGAGGATCCCCGGCACGGACGTCCGGCCCGCGGCGTCCACCAGCACGCCGTCCGCGGTCTCGATCCCAGCCTTCTCGGCGAGTGCGGTCTCCGGGACGGTGCCCGTGGCCAGCACGACGACGTCGGCGTCCACGGTGCGGCCGTCCTCGAGATGGACGCGGTGGGCGGTGGGGAGTCCGCCGCCGGGATCGTCCACCGCCTCGTCCGCGTGCTCGATCCGCGCGACGCGCCCGACCTCCAGCTCGACCCCGTTCTCGGCGTGCATGCGGTGCAGGCGCGCGGTGATCGCCGGTCCGACGGCGGTCAGTGAGGGCGTCTCGGTGCTCGTCACGAGCGTGACGTCGGCGAAGGCGGCGCGGGCCGACGACGCGGCCTCGGCGCCCGTGAACCCTCCGCCGATCACCGCCACGCGCGCCCCGAAGTGCAGCCGGGCCACGAGTGCGTCCGCGTCGGCGCGGGTACGCAGGGTGATCAGCCGCGCATCGTCGGCGCCGGGCACCGCCAGCGGGCGCACCCGACCGCCCGTCGCGAGGACCACGACGTCCGCCTCCCGGGCCTCCCCCGTGTTCAGCCGCACGCGGTGCCGCACGTCCGCGCCGCCGGGCTCGAGCGCCTCAGCCCGCGCGGTCACGACCTCCACTCCGTGCTCGGCGAACCACGACGGCGGGGCGAGGAGCAGCCGGGGCCCGTCCGTCTCCCCGGTCAGGTAGTCCTTTGACAGCGGCGGTCGGTCGTAGGGCAGGCCCTCGGGGTCCGCGATCGTCAGCGCGCCCGCGAAACCGCGACGGCGCAGCTCGCGCACCAGGGAGAACCCGGCCAGCCCGCCGCCGAGCACGAGCACGGAGGCGGAAGCCCCGCCGGGAGCCCCGCCGTCGTCCGCCACAGGCACGAGGCCCGCGCTCATTCGCCCGGCGTCAGGTAGAGCTGACCGTCCCGCGCCTCCACCGCATGCGTGCCGACCGGCTTCGTGGCCGGCAGGCACAGCGCCTCGCCGGACCTGAGGCAGAACTCGGCGGAGTGCAGCGGGCACTCGACCTTCGTCCCCTCGAGCCACCCCTCGGCCAGGGATGCGTCCTCGTGGGTGCAGGTGTCGTCGATCGCGTAGAACGCGCCGTCCTCGGCGTGGAACACCGCGACGTCGTCGCGCGTGCCCGCCGTCTGCGCCGGGATCACGCGGGACTCGCCCTCCGGGATGTCCGCCGCCGCGCCGATGTGGATGGGCTCCGCCATGTGCTGCCTCCGTGCTCCGCCGGCCCACGCCGGCTCCTTCAGGGTCTGCACGCCACGGTATCGCGCGGGCGTCAGAGGACCTCGACAGCGCGCACCGTCCCGTCCGCGCAGCGCCTCGAGCGGGGCGGGGGCGGTGGCCATGTCCTCGTCCGAGCGGACGGGGACGTTCAGGAGCACCCAGAGCAGCGCCGTCGTGACCAGGGTGATCGAGGTGACCTTGCGCAGGCAGCCCTTCGCCGAGGCCCACATGGAGGTGAGCACGGTGCGGGCACGCGCATCGCGATCAGCAGCACGTAGACCGGCAGGCTCGGCCGGTCACGTCGCGCTCGCGCAGCGCGCGGGTCACGGGGAGAAGGAGGGCCATGGGGTCCTCGCCTGGGGTGCCGTGCCCCGGACCGGCGGTCCGGGACGCTCGGTGCCGTCACCGGAATGACGTCTGACGGGCGTGAGCTACGGGGGGCCTTACTCCCCTCGGCGGCGACGCGCACCTCCCCCGATCGACTCAGGACCGGAACGCGCGCGCCACCTCGAGGAAGCGGTCGTTGGCCTCGACCTCACCCATCGTGACGCGGACGCCCTCGCCCGCGAACGCCCGCACCGAGAGCGCTCGGGCCTGGGCTGCCTCGGCGAACGCGGCGGTCTGATCACCCAGCGGCAGCCACACGAAGTTGGCCTGGGTCTCGGGCACGTCCCAGCCGGCCTCCTGCAGCGCGGCGACGACGCGCACGCGCTCGTCCACCACGGTCTGCACGTGGCCGAGGACCTCGTCCAGGTGCTCGAGCGAGGCGACGGCGGCCTGCTCGGCGAGCGTGGAGACGGCGAAGGGCACGGCCACCGTGCGCAGCGCGGAGGTGATCTCCGGGTGGGACACGGAGTAGCCGACACGGAGGTTGGCCAGGCCGTGGGCCTTGGAGAAGGTGCGCAGCACCACCACGTTGCGGTGCTTCCGGTACATCTCCAGGCCCTTGACGGCGTCCTCGTCCCGGATGAACTCCACGTAGGCCTCGTCGATCACCACGAGGATGTGGGAGGGCACCTTCGCCAGGAAGTCCTCCACCTCGGCCGTGGTGAGCGCCGGGCCGGTGGGGTTGTTCGGGGTGCACAGCAGGATCACGCGCGTGCGGTCCGTGATGGCGTCCAGCATGGCCGGCAGGTCGTGTCGGTGGTCCGCGGTGAGCGGCACCATGACGTCCTTCGCGCCGGCGCTGCGGGCCACGATCGGGTAGGCCTCGAAGGAGCGCCACGCGAAGATCACCTCGTCCGGCTCGGTGCCCTCCCCCTCGCCCGCGAAGGCGGTGATGATCTGGGACAGCGCGCCCAGCGAGCCGGCGCCGGTGACGATGTCCTCGGCCGGGACGTCCAGGTGGGGGGCCAGCTTCTCACGCAGCTCCGTGGCGAGCGGGTCCGGGTAGCGGCACAGCAGGCTCGGGGCGCCCTCGACGCCGGCCACGATCTCGTGCACGCGCTCCACGACGCCCGGCACCGGGGCGAACGGGTTCTCGTTCGAGGAGAGCTTGTAGGGGGCGAGTCCGGGGACGGCCACGGGCGGCTTGCCGGCCGCGTACGGCGGCAGCTTGCCGACCTTGGCGTGGGCACGGACGACGGCGGGGCTGGGCTGAGCGGAGTCGGTCATGTGGCACAGGATACGGCGGTGACGAGGCTCTCAGCCGTCGCCGAGGGCGGCCGCCACCCGCTGAGCGGCGGCGGACAGGCGGGCCCCGATCGCCTCGAGGTCCTCCGCCCGGGTCGCGAAGACGACGGCGAGCGCCGCCGGGAACTGGCCCCGCACCGCGAGCGGCACGGCCACCGAGGACACGCCGGTGATCACCTCGTCGCGGCTCGAGGCCCAGCCGCGCGCGCGGGCGCCGGCGACCTCCGGACGTTCGGCGCCGTCGTCGTGCGAGCCCACCCCCTGCCCGCCCTCGGCGCGGCGGGCGCGCTGCGCGGCCCACTCCGCCTCCGGCATGGCGGCCGCGAGGGCGATGCCCGGCGCGCCGACCCCCAGCGGGTGGCGCGTGCCCGGCCGCTGGGTCACGAGGTTGCCGCGCGGGGGCTCCACCGTGGCGAGGGTGAGGCAGTCCGCGCCGTCCCAGACCACGAGGAAGGCGGTCATGTGGAGGTCGGCCGAGACGGAGGTGAGCTCGGGCAGGGCCGCGGCGCGCAGGTCCGGCTCCACCCGGCCCGCAAGCACCGCGAGGCCCGGGGCGACGAGGACGCGGCCGGCGTCGTCCCGGCGCAGGAGGCCGTGCTCCTCGAAGGTGCGGAGCATGCGGTAGGCCACCGAGCGGTGGACGCCGAGGCCTTCGGCGAGCTCGGCGATGGTGGGCGGCGTGGGCGCCTCGGCCACGGCCTCGAGCATCGTGAGCGCACGGGAGAGGGTCTGCGACGGCGCCTCGGCGCGCACGGGGCGGGAGCGGGACGTCTCGGGGGGCATCGTGCGCTCCTTCGCTCAACGGGGCCGGGCGGAACGGGGTGGACGGACCGCGCCGGGGCACACCGGACGGCGTGTGGGCGCCCCCACGCGGGGTTGTGAAGCCGGTCACGCCCGCGTACAGTCTGCCACAGGCGTGTTCCCTCTGGGAACGACGCGTTCTCTGAGCGAACAGGCGCCGGGTGCCATCCTCGGCCGCAGCGAAAGGTCTCCCATGCTGTTCCACCACCACGGCTACGTCTCCACCGATCCCCGCGTCCAGCCCGCCGCCGGCACGGGCCTCACCCGCCCCGCCGAGCTGCCGGACGAGATGGACGTGCTGATCGTCGGCACGGGCCCCGCCGGCATGATCGCCGCGGCCCAGCTCGCGATGTTCCCGGACGTCCACGCCCGCATCATTGAGCGCCGCCCGCACCGCCTCGAGATCGGCCAGGCCGACGGCATCCAGGCCCGCTCCGTGGAGACCTTCCAGGCGTTCGGATTCGCGAACCAGATCATCGACGAGGCCTTCGACCTCACCTCGATGGCCTTCTGGAACCCGGACCCCGAGAACCCGGCGGACATCGTCCGCACCCAGCTCGCCGAGGACGACCCGGAGGGCGTCTCCGAGTTCCCGCACCTGATCGTGAACCAGGCGCGCATCCTGGACTGGTTCGCCGAGTTCATGATGAACGCCCCGGCCCGCATGGCCCCTGACTACGGCTGGGCCTTCGAGTCCCTCGACGACTCCGGCACCGGCGCGCACCCCGTCTCCGTGACCCTGCGCCGCACGGTGGACGCCGAGGGCAACGCCCTGGAGAACCCGGAGGACGGCGAGCTGCGCACCGTGCGCGCGACGTACGTGGTGGGCGCGGACGGCGCCGGCTCGCGCGTGCGCAAGGCGATCGGCCACTCCCTCTCCGGCGACGCCGCCAACCACGCGTGGGGCGTCATGGACGTCCTCGCGGACACCGACTTCCCGGACATCCGCACGAAGTGCTCGATCCACTCGCAGGCCGGCTCGATCCTCCACATCCCCCGCGAGGGCGGGCACCTGTTCCGCATGTACGTGGACCTGGGGGTGGTGCCGGAGGGCGACGGCCACACCATCCGCAAGACCCCGCTCGAGGAGGTCATCAAGCGCGCCCAGGCGATCCTCCACCCCTACCGCCTCGACGTGAAGGAGACCGCCTGGCACTCGGTGTACGAGGTCGGCCACCGCCTGACCTCGGGCTTCGACAACCGCGAGCGCGTGGGCCAGCCCACCGTGTTCCTGCTCGGCGACGCCTGCCACACCCACTCCGCGAAGGCCGGCCAGGGCATGAACGTGTCCATGCAGGACGGCTGGAACCTGGGCTGGAAGCTCGGCCACGTCCTCTCCGGCCGCGCACCCCAGGAGCTGCTCGCCACCTACGCGGACGAGCGCAAGGACATCGCCAAGAACCTGATCGACTTCGACAAGGAGTGGTCCACGCTCATGGCGAAGCCCGTCTCCGAGCTGGGTGATCCGAACTACGTGGCGGAGTTCTACACGAAGACCGCTGAGTTCCCTGCGGGCTTCATGACCCAGTACCAGCCGTCCATGCTGACCTCGGGCACCGCGCACCAGGACCTGGCATCCGGCTTCCCTGTGGGCAAGCGCTTCAAGTCCGCCCTCGTGGAGCGCTCATGCGACACCAACGTGAAGCACCTGGGCCACCTGCACCGCGCGGACGGCCGCTGGCGCGTCTACGTGTTCGCGGACTCCGCGTCCCCCCGTTCAGCGGACTCGCAGGCGGCCGCCTGGGCCCGGGCGATCGCGGAGGACCCGCAGTCCTTCCGCAACCGCTTCACCCCGCCCGGCGCGCCCGAGGACACCGTGTTCGACGTCAAGGTCGTGTACCAGCAGCAGCAGTCCGAGTTCGACTGGACCGACGCGCCCGCCGTGTTCGTGCCGACCACGGGCCCGCTCGGCCTGCGCGACCTGAACAACGTGTTCGCCACGTGCCGGCCCAAGCACGGCGAGGACGTCTTCGAGGCGCGCGGCATCAGCCGCGACGGCGCCGTCGTGGTCGTCCGCCCGGACCACTACGTGTCCGGCGTCTTCCCGCTGGACGCCCCCGCGATGGTGAACGAGTTCTTCGCGGGCGTGCTGTCCGACCGGGCCTGACCCGACCGGCTCAGCGGCTGCGCGGCGTGCGGGCGATCTCCTCGGGCGCCTGGCTGACCACCCCCGCCCGACGCCGCGCGTCGGCGTCCTCGACGCTCCGCCGCAGGCGCACCGTCCGGCTGGAGAGCACGGCGCCCGTGGCCAGCCCGGCGAGCGCGGCGTGCACGCCGGCCACCTCGGCGCGAGCGGCGGGGTCGGCGGCCTCGAAGTCCTCGATCATGCGGGTGTAGTCCCCGAGCGCGTGGGCACGGTCCAGGTCAGTCCCGACGGCCTCCGCATCCTGTCCCAGGCGCGAGGCGAGCCCGGGCAGGTCGTGGGGGTCCAGCCGGTCCGGCCCCAGCCGCTCGAGCCCGTCCTCCCATCCCGCCTCGGACGAGGTCCCCGGGGCGAGCAGCGCGGGTGCCTCGTCCGGCCCCTCGGGGTGGAAGGTGACGGTGGCCCGCTGGAGGCCGAGGGGGTTCGGGCCGCCGTCGGCCGCGGTGTAGAGGTCACGGTCCGTGGCGAACTCGAGGATCGGCACACCGGCCGGCGCGGACTGGTTCCCGTTCGGCGCACCCACGGTCATGACGCCGCGCACCGAGTAGGCCTGGGAGAATCCGGGATCGTCCGCGAGGTTGACCGCGTGCACGCCGCCCTGGCTGTACCCGGCCAGCAGGAGGTCGGCGCCCGTCGGCACGCCCGCCGCCGCGAGGGCCTGCGCGATGCCGGACGCCGTCCGGCGCGAGTCGTTCCCCAGCGCGTCGAGGTTGCCCCCACCGTCCGCCCAGTTGTCCAAGCGATGCTGCGGCAGCAGCCCCTCCTGGGTGCCCGGCAGGCCCACGAGCCACACGTCCGCGCCGTCCGCGCCGCGGATCCGGGTGACGGTCACCGCGCCCTCGCCGTCGCTGTGCCGCGGGATGAGGTGCGCGACCTCGGACAGGTGGCCGGTGAGACGCCGGGGCGCCTCGAGGTGGTCCACAGGCTCCCCGGCGACCTCGAGGGGATCAGCGTTCGTGGGGTCCAGGAGCGGGTAGACCTCGGCGATGAGCCGCCACGCGGCCGCGGGCGTGAGGCGCAGGCTGGGGTCGATGTCCCCCAGGCGGTCCGCCGCCCACTCGAGCTCACCGCCCAGCTCCCCCACGGCGCACTGCCCCGCCACCCAGTCCCGCACGGGCCCGCCGAATCCACCGATGGCCGCGATGCCCCCGTCCACCGCCGTCCCCACGGGGAGGCCGAGCAGCTGGGCCAGGAGCGCCTCCCCCACGACCTCCGTGCCCGCACGCACGAGGAACTCCGCCTCCTCGACGGACAGGCCGTCCGCCGCCCGCGCCTCGAGCGCGGCTCCCAGCACGGCCGCCCGCGGGTCCTCCGCGTCCATGACGCCGGCCGCCCCCTGCTCGGCCCGGCGGTACGCCTCCGCAGCCCGCCGCAGGTCCTCCCGGTTGCGGGCGAGCGCGTCCGTCAGGCCCTGGAGACGGCGGGCGCCCTCGCGCAGCGCCTCCCGCAGGCGGGCCGCCACGCCCGGGCCGGAGGCGGCCCGGTCCACGAGGGACGCCGCGTGCTCGGCGTGGAACACCAGGACGCGGGTGACGTCCGCGGCCTCGCGGAACCGCTCGGCGGCCGCGTCGATGCCGTCCAGGTCCGCGTAGACGGACCCCGGACCGCCCTGGGTGCTGAAGCGGACCACGCCTCCCACGCCGCTCACACCCCCGCCACGCTCAGCAGTGCGGCCCGGGCGGACTCCTCCACCTGGCGGATCCGCTGCTCGGCGGCGAGCCGGGCGTCCTCAGCCTCCCGCTCGGCCGCGGCGAGCAGGGCCAGCCACTCCTCGGCGGAGGCGACGAGCGCCCCCGCCTCGGCCAGCAGCGCCTCGGCCCGGGCCAGGTGCTCCCGCGCCGCGCTCGACCGCCACTCCACCTCGAGGGTCGCGCGGATGATCCCCTGCGCCGCCAGGAGCTCCCGGAGCAGCCCCTGGAGGGGATCCCACGCCGCGCGCAGCACCGTAGCGGCCCCCAGCGCGTCCTCGAGATCGTCCTGCGCGCCGCTGAAGCGGCCGGCGAGGGACGCGACGACGTCGTCCAGGCCCACGGCGCGCAGCAGCGGGACCGGGGAGGGAGGGAGGAGGGGCGCGGAGATCAGCTCGGCGACGGGCATGGCCCCACGGTAGGGAGGGCGCGCGGCCACGTTCCCCGGGCGAGGGGCCGGCCGGGGACGGGGGCCCGTGCGTCGTGACCTGTGCAGGAGGAGCCGGGCGGGCGGGGGTGTTGACCCACCTCACACCCTCCCCTATCCTGAACGAACGGTCAGTAATTCGATCCGCCGCGCGCGGACCCCGGCCACGGACCATCAGCCCGCACTCTCACGTGAGGTGAACCCCATGACGCAGACCAGCTCGACCACCCCCCTGGCCTCCGTCCCGTCCCCCGAGGATGCGGCCGGCCAGGAGAACTTCGATCGCCTGATCGCGGAGGACTCGCGCATCGAGCCTCGCGACTGGATGCCCGAGGCCTACCGCAAGTCCCTGACCCGCCAGGTCTCCCAGCACGCGCACTCCGAGATCATCGGCATGCAGCCCGAGGCCAACTGGATCACGCGCGCCCCCTCGCTCAAGCGCAAGGCCATCCTCATGGCCAAGGTGCAGGACGAGGCCGGCCACGGCCTGTACCTGTACTCGGCCGCCGAGACCCTCGGTACCCCGCGCGACGTGCTCAACCAGCAGCTGATCACCGGCCGCGCCAAGTACTCCTCGATCTTCAACTACCCGGCCCGCACGTGGGCGGACATGGGCGCGATCGGCTGGCTCGTGGACGGCGCCGCGATCTGCAACCAGGTGCCGCTGTGCCGCGCCTCCTACGGCCCGTACGGCCGCGCGATGGTGCGCATCTGCAAGGAGGAGTCCTTCCACCAGCGCCAGGGCTGGGAGATCCTCTTCGAGCTCTCGAACGGCACCCCGGAGCAGAAGCAGATGGCCCAGGACGCGGTGGACCGCACCTACGGCCCTGCCCTGCAGATGTTCGGCCCGCCGGACGCCGACTCCCCGAACTCCCAGCAGTCGATGGCGTGGAAGGTCAAGCGCTTCTCCAACGACGACCTGCGCCAGCGCTTCGTGGACATGATCGTCCCGCAGGCCGAGGCCCTCGGGCTGACCCTGCCGGACCCGGACCTGAAGTGGAACGAGGAGCGCGGCCACTACGACTACGGCCAGCTGGACTGGGAGGAGTTCAACGCCGTGATCAAGGGCAACGGCCCCATGAACACGCAGCGCCTGGCCCGCCGCATCCAGGCCCACGAGGACGGCGCCTGGGTCCGCGAGGCCGCCGCCGCCTACGCCCGCCGCCAGGCCGAGCAGCACGCCGCGGCCGACACCCAGCTGATCGGAGCCTGATCCATGACCGAGAACACCTCCGCCTCGAACGAGTGGCCCCTCTGGGAGGTCTTCGTCCGCGCGAACCGCGGCCTCTCCCACGTGCACGCGGGCTCGCTGCACGCCCCGGATGCCACCATGGCGCTGCGCAACGGCCGTGACCTCTACACGCGCCGCAACGAGGGCACCTCCGTGTGGGTCGTCCCCGCGGACGCGATCGCGGCCTCGGACCCGGACTCCAAGGGCGGCTTCTTCGAGTCCGCCCAGGGCAAGTCCTACCGCCACGCCACCTACTACCAGAAGTCCGAGGGGGTGCCCCACCTGTGAGCTTCGCGACCAACGACTCCGCCACGAAGCACTCCGCCGGCGTCGCCATCACCGCGGAGGAGATCTCCTCCGGTGAGCAGAAGGCCTCGGACGAGGTGGCCCGCTACGCCGTGTACCTGGGCGACGACTCGCTCATGCTCGGCCAGCGCCTCTCCTGGTGGATCTCCCGCGCCCCGGAGCTCGAGGAGGACATCGCCCTCGGCAACATCGCCCTGGACCTCGTCGGCCATGCCCGCTTCCTCCTCTCCTACGCCGGCACGGCGTGGGGGAAGGGCGAGGACGACCTGGCCTACTTCCGCGACGAGGAGGAGTTCCGCTCCGTCCGCCTCGTGGAGGCCGAGAACGGCGACTTCGCCAAGACCATCGCGCGTCAGCTGTACTTCTCCTTCTACGCGTACGAGCTCTACTCGCGCCTGAAGGAGTCCACGGACGCCACCCTGGCCGCCATCGCGGACAAGGCGCTCAAGGAGGTCCTGTACCACCAGGACCACGCCGCCGAGTGGCTCAACCGCCTGGGCCTCGGCACCGAGGAGTCGGCGCGCCGCATGCAGCGCGGCCTGGACGAGCTGTGGCCCTACGTGCCCGAGCTCTTCCACGACGACGACCTCACCCGCTCGCTCGCGGAGGAGGGCGTCGCGGTGCTCCCCTCCTCCCTCGAGGAGCCCACGATGTCCCGCCTGACGTCCGCCATCACGGCGGCCGGCCTGCAGGTCCCCGCGACGGGCACCGCCCGCGGCGGCGACCGCTCCGGTGAGATGAGCGAGCACCGCGGCTACATCCTGGCCGAGATGCAGTCCCTGGCCCGCCGTCACCCGGGGGCCACCTGGTGACCACCGCCAGCGAGCTGCGCCCCGCCGACCCCGCCGACGCGCGGGTCTGGGACGCGGCCTCCACCGTGCACGACCCGGAGATCCCCGTGCTGTCCATCGCGGACCTGGGGATCCTCCGGGACGCGCACGCGGAGGGCGAGAAGGCCGTCGTCGTCATCACCCCCACGTACTCCGGCTGCCCCGCGATGGAGACGATCTCCACGGACGTGACCCGCGCGCTCACCCGCGCCGGGTTCGCGGAGGCGGAGGTGCGGCTGGTCCTCCAGCCGGCGTGGACCACGGACTGGATGACGGACGAGGGCAAGGCCAAGCTCAACGAGTACGGGATCGCCCCGCCGTCGGCGCGCGCCGACGGCGGCCCCGTGCGGATCGGGCTGACCGTCAAGTGCCCCCGCTGCCACTCCCTGAACACCCGCGAGATCACCCGCTTCGGCTCCACCTCGTGCAAGGCGCTGTACACCTGCAACGAGTGCCTCGAGCCCTTCGACTACTTCAAGGTGCACTGATGACCGAGACCACCGCCGCCCCCGCCGCCGGCAAGCGCCGCGCCGCCTTCAACACCCTCGAGGTGACCGAGCTGCGCAGGCTCACCGAGGACTCCGTGGAGGTCACCTTCACGGTGCCCGAGGAGCTCGCGGACGACTACGACTACGTGCCGGGCCAGTACGTCGCCCTGCGCAAGGAGCTGGAGGGGCAGGAGGTCCGCCGCTCGTACTCCATCTGCGCCGTCCCGACGCGCGGCGAGATCCGCGTGGCCGTGAAGAAGGACTTCGGCGGCCGGTTCTCCACCTGGGCGAACGAGCAGCTGCAGGTGGGCGAGAAGATCGACGTGATGAACCCGCAGGGCGCGTTCACCTCGCGCTCGCACATCACCTCGCTCAACGACGCCGAGAAGGTGGCCGCGGAGCAGGTGGCCAAGAAGGGCAACGCCCACCTCGTGGCGTTCGCCGCGGGCTCGGGCATCACGCCCATCATGGCGATCGCGAAGGCCGTGCTGGCCGCGTCGGAGACCTCGCGCTTCGACCTGGTCTACGCGAACCGCTCGGCCATGGACGTGATGTTCGCCGAGGAGCTCGGCGACCTCAAGGACAAGTACCCCGCCCGCTTCTCCGTGCACCACGTGCTCTCCCGCGAGCAGCGCGTCTCCCCGCTGCTCTCCGGCCGCATCGACGCCGAGAAGCTCGAGACCCTGCTCAACCAGGTGATCGACGTGGACGGCACCGACGAGTGGTTCCTCTGCGGGCCGTTCGAGCTCGTGCAGCTCATGCGCGACACGCTCGCGAAGCGCGGCGTGTCCGAGGACGACATCCGCTTCGAGCTGTTCACCACCGGCAAGCCGGAGAACCCGCAGGGCCAGTCCGGCCGCGTGGTCGAGGTGGACCCCTCGGGCAAGAACGTCACCATCGAGTTCAACCTCGACGGCCTCACCGCCAAGGTCGACTCCCCCGCGTCCGCGCACGAGACCATCCTGAACGCCGCCCTGCGCGTGCGCTCGGACGTCCCGTTCGCGTGCGCCGGCGGCGTGTGCGGCACCTGCCGCGCCAAGGTCACCGACGGCACGTACGAGATGGGCGAGAACTACGCCCTCGAGAAGGACGAGGTCGACGCCGGCTACGTCCTCACGTGCCAGACCCGCCCCACCTCGGACGCCATCACCGTCGACTTCGACGCCTGATCCGCGCCCGCCCCGCCTGAGCCAGACCGAGCCGCCCGAAGGAGCCCCCGTGATCCAGCTGAGCATCGCCGACGGCGTCGCCGAGATCGTCCTCGACGCGCCCCAGAAGATGAACGCCCTCGACGAGGCCGCCCTGGCCGAGCTCGGCGAGGCCTATGCGGAGGCCTCGGCCGGCGTCGAGACCGGCGAGGTCCGCGCCGTGCTGCTGCGCGGCGAGGGGCGCGGGTTCTGCGCGGGCCGGGACATCTCCCACGTCACGCCCGCCGACGACGACGCCACCGCGTACCTGCGGGACAGGGTCACCCCCGTGCTGCGGACGATGTCGGAGATCCCGGTGCCGACGTTCGCGGCCGTGCAGGGCGCGTGCCTCGGCGTGGGACTCGGCCTCGCGATCGCCACCGACGTGGTCTACGTGGCCGAGAACGCCAAGATCGGCTCGCCGTTCGCCAACCTCGGCGCCACCCTGGACTCGGGTGGCCACTGGCTGTTCACCGAGCGCCTGGGCGCGCACCGCACGCTCGACCTCATCTACACCGCCGAGCTGATCTCGGGGGCCGAGGCCGTGCAGGCGGGCCTGTTCTCCCGCGCGGTCCCGGCCGAGGAGCTGCTGGAGTTCACCCGTGCCAAGGCCGCCCAGGTGGCCTCCGGCGCGACGCTGGCTTTCCGCGCGTCGAAGGAGCTGGTCCGCCAGATCCGTGACGAGCGCGTCGGCCTGTGGGAGTCCCTCGACGCGGAGAACGTGGCGCAGGGCGACCTGTGCGGCACCGCCGACTACGCGGAGGGCTTCAAGGCCTTCCAGGAGAAGCGCAAGCCGGAGTTCACCGGCCGCGGCTGAGCCCTCCGTCCTCCACAGGCCCCCGCGACACCCAGACCACGGCGCCGCCTGCCCCCTCCGTGAGAGGGGGCGGGCGGCGCCGTCGAGCGGGCCGTGGGGGACGTCACAATCACGACATCCCTCGAGGGCGTGGCGCGAGTCACACCACATCGTATACGGTGACCTGTGTCACTTCCCGACCGAACGGTCGGTCACATGCGTCTCTCGCCGTCTCGCACCGCAGGCCGCAGCCCCTCACCCCAGGAGCACCCATGAGCCATACCGTCGCCTCCCCAGCCGCCCCGGCCGCCCGCGACCCCCGAGAGGAGCGCAAGGTCCTCGCCGGCACCCTCGTCGGCACCACCATCGAGTGGTACGACTTCTTCATCTTCGCCCAGGCCACCGCACTGGTCTTCGCCGCCCTGTTCTTCGCCCCGATGGGCTCGACCGGCTCGCAGATCGCCGCCTGGGTCACCCTCGGCATCTCGTTCCTCGTGCGCCCCCTCGGCGCCATCATCGCGGGCCACCTCGGCGACAAGTTCGGTCGCAAGATCGTCCTGTCCTTCACCCTGATCGGCATGGGCGTGGCCACCACGCTCATCGGCGTCCTGCCCACCTACGCCCAGATCGGCGTGTGGGCCCCCATCCTTCTCGTGCTGCTGCGCCTTCTCCAGGGCTTCTCCGCCGGCGGCGAGTGGGGCGGCGCGGCCCTCCTGGCCGTCGAGCACGCCCCCAAGGGCAAGCGCGGCCTCTTCGGCGCGGCCCCCCAGGTCGGCGTGCCGCTCGGCATGATCCTGGCGACCGGCGCGCTCTTCCTGGTGCGCTCCAACATGACCGAGGAGGCCTTCCTCACCTGGGGCTGGCGCATCCCCTTCCTGATCTCGATCATCCTGATCGTGGTCGGCTACTTCATCCGCAAGGCCGTGGAGGAGTCCCCGGTCTTCAAGGAGATGCAGCAGCTCAAGGCCAAGGAGTCCGCCCCCCTGGGCGAGCTGTTCCGCGGCCACACCAAGGAGGTCATCCTCGCCGCCGTGATCTTCGCGGCCAACAACGGCGTGGGCTACCTGCTGATCGCCTGGTTCTCCAAGTACGGCGGCCCCAAGGGCCTGGGCATGACCTCCACAGAGGTGCTGACCGCGAGCCTCGTGGGCGGCCTCGGCTGGTTCATCTTCACCCTGTTCGGCGGCTGGATCTCCGACAAGATCGGCCGCAAGACCACGTTCGTCGTCGGCTACGCGATCCTGATCGCCTGGGCGTTCCCCCTGTTCAGCCTGCTGAACACGGCCTCCCTGCCGCTCTTCGCCCTGGCCCTGTTCGTGCTGACGATGGGCCTCGGCCCCTCGTACGGCCCGCAGTCCGCCATGTACGCCGAGATGTTCCCGGCTCGCGTCCGCTTCTCGGGCGTCTCCATCGGATACGCCCTCGGCACCATCATCGGCGGCGCCTTCGCCCCGCTGATCGCCGATCTCCTCGTCAAGAACGGCTGGGAGTACGTCGCCTGGTACATCGTGGGCATCTCCGCGATCTCCCTGATCGCCGTCCTCCTGGTGCCCAAGGGCATCCAGGACCGCGAGCTGCACGACGAGGAGGTCGTCGCGACCCGCTCCACCCCGGTGGTCTCCGCCTGATCACCCTCCGCTGACGGGCTCCGCCCGCCACACACGACGACGGCGCCTCCTCCTCCACGGGAGGAGGCGCCGTTCGCTGTGCCCGGCTCGGCACCTGACGAGGTGAGGTGGTCGGGTCCGCGGGTCCCGTGCGTCGGGCCCTCTGGGGACGCGGCCCACGGCGAGGAGACGCCCGCCGCCGTGAGGGCGCGCGCGAGCGGCACGGCGGCGCCGGCGACGGCGTCCATCACGTCCTCGCCCCGTCACACCCCGCGCCCTGGTTGACCCCCGTCACACCGGGCCGGGATACTGATACCTGAACGCACGGTCGGTAATTCGGTGCGCCCCTGGCGCCCCACTCCCCGGCGCCCGCCCGCAACGCAAGGAGACCCCGCATGTCCACCCCTTCCCAGGCCCTGCTCGTCGGAGGTCGCCGCACCCCGGTCGGCCGCTACGGCGGCGCCCTCTCCTCCGTGCGCCCGGACGACCTCGCCGCGCTGACCATCAAGGCCGTGATCGAGGACGCCGGCATCGACCCGTCGGTCGTGGACGACGTCATCCTCGGCAACGCCAACGGCGCCGGCGAGGAGAACCGCAACGTCGCCCGCATGGCCTGGCTGTTGGCAGGCTTCCCGGACACCGTCCCGGGCATCACCGTGAACCGCCTCTGCGCCTCGGGCATGTCTGCCATCGGCATCGCCACCGCCATGGTGCGCTCCGGCATGGCCGACGTCGTCGTGGCCGGCGGCGTGGAGTCCATGTCCCGAGCCCCCTGGGTCATGGAGAAGCCGACCACCGCGTTCGCCAAGCCCGGCGCGGCCTTCGACACCGCGATCGGCTGGCGTTTCGTGAACCCGCGTTTCGCGGACGGCGAGTTCGGCGAGAAGTTCACCTTCTCCATGCCGGAGACCGCCGAGGAGGTCGGCGAGGTGGACGGCATCACCCGCGAGGACGCCGACGCCTTCGCCGCCCGCTCGCACGAGCGTGCACTGGCCGCCATCGAGGCCGGCCGCTTCGCGGACGAGATCGTGCCCGTCGTCGTCACGAGCCGCAAGGGCGCCGAGACGATCGTGGACACGGATGAGGGCCCCCGCCCCGGCTCCACCCCCGAGGTGCTCGCCGGCCTGCGCCCGATCATCAAGAAGGACGGCGTGGTCACCGCCGGCAACTCCTCCTCCCTGAACGACGGCGCCTCCGCGATCCTCGTCGTCTCCGAGCGGGCCGCCCAGAAGTACGGCCTGACCCCGCGGGCCCGCGTCGTGGAGTCCACCTCGGCGGGCCTGGCTCCCGAGATCATGGGCCTGGGCCCCGTCCCGGCCACCGAGAAGGCCCTCGAGCGCTCCGGCTGGTCCGTGGCGGATCTGGGCGCCGTCGAGCTCAACGAGGCCTTCGCCACCCAGTCCCTGGCCTCGATGCGTCGCCTCGGCCTGGACCCGGAGACCGTCAACGCCGACGGCGGCGCGATCGCCCTGGGCCATCCGCTGGGCTCCTCGGGGTCGCGCCTCGTGGTCACGCTGCTCGGTCGGATGGAGCGCGAGGGCGCGGACAGGGGCCTGGCCACGATGTGCGTGGGCGTGGGCCAGGGCTCCGCGATGCTCGTGGAGAAGGTGTGAGCATGGCCGAGACCCGCGAGACCCCTCAGGCCGAAGCGGATCCCGACGTCGTGGGCCCGCGCCTGGCCGCGGCGGACTTCACCGCCCTGCGGATCGAGGAGCGCGAGGACCGGCTCCACGCGCGCATGGACCGCCCCGCGGTGCGCAACGCGATCGACGCGACCATGGTGGACGAGTTCCACGCGGTGTGCGCACACCTCGAGCAGAACCCCAAGATCCTCATCATCTCGGGCACGCAGGTGGAGTCGAAGAAGGCCCCCGGCACGTTCTCGGGCATCTTCGCGTCCGGCGCGGACATCGGCCAGCTGCGCGAGCGGCGCCGCGACGACGCCCTGCGCGGCGTGAACTCGCAGGTGTTCGACCGCATCCACCGCCTGCCGATGCCCGTCATCGCCGCGATCGACGGCTTCGCCCTGGGCGGCGGCGCCGAGCTCGCGTACGCGGCGGACTTCCGCATCGCCACGCCCTCCCTGAAGATGGGCCAGCCGGAGACCGGCCTCGGCATCACGGCTGCCGCGGGCGCGCAGTGGCGCCTCAAGGAGCTCGTCGGCGAGCCGGTGGCCCTCGAGCTGCTGCTGGCCGGCCGCATCCTGGACGCCCAGGAGGCCCTGGACCTCACGCTCGTCACCGAGCTGCACGAGCCGGACCACCTGGAGGACGCTGCCCACGCCCTGGCGGACCGCATCGCGCAGCAGGACCCCCTGGCGGTGCGCCTGTCCAAGCGCGTGTTCCACCTGCCCCGCGAGGCCCACCCCCACGTGGACGAGATCGCGCAGGCCATCCTGTTCGAGTCCGAGGCCAAGTTCGAGCGCATGCAGGCGTTCCTGGACCGCAAGAAGAAGTGAGGACTTCCATGACCGAGACCCAGAACACCCCTGACACCTCCCGCGCGTCCGTGCCCGACGTCGTCGGCGTCCTCGGCGGCGGCCGCATGGGCGGCGGCATCGCCCACGCCTTCCTCACCTCCGGTGCCGCCGAGGTGATCGTGGTGGAGCGCGACGCGCAGTCGGCCGAGGCAGCCAAGGAGCGGATCGAGGCGGACCTCGCGAAGTCCCTCGAGCGCGGCAAGCTGGACGGCAACCTGGACGTGTGGGCCGAGCGCCTCACGATCTCCCTGGACCGCGCCGACTTCGCCCGCTGCGGGCTCGTGGTGGAGGCCGTCTTCGAGGACATGCAGGTCAAGATCGACGCCCTCACCGACGTCGAGAAGCACCTGGCCGAGGACGCGTGGCTCGCCACGAACACCTCCTCGCTGTCCGTGGACGAGATCGCCCGCCACCTGCAGCGCCCCGAGCGCTTCTGCGGTCTGCACTACTTCAACCCGGTTCCGGCCTCGAAGCTCGTGGAGGTCGTCATCGGCGAGCAGACCGGCGAGGAGCTCACCGCCCTCTCCACCGAGTGGGTGCGCGGCCTGGGCAAGACCCCGGTCGTGGTGAAGGACGCGCCCGGCTTCGCGTCGTCGCGCCTCGGCGTGGCCATCGCGCTCGAGGCCATCCGCATGGTCGAGGAGGGCGTGGCCTCCCCCGAGGACATCGACGCCGCCATGGTGCTCGGCTACAAGTTCCCCGTCGGCCCGCTCGCGCTGACGGACATCGTGGGCCTGGACGTGCGCCTCGGAATCGCCGAGTACCTCGAGTCCCAGCTCGGCGAGCGCTTCGCCCCGCCGCAGCTCATGCGGGACATGGTGGCCCGCGGCGAGCTCGGCCGGAAGTCCGGCAAGGGGTTCTTCGACTACCGCTGAGCGCCGCCGGGGCGGATCGGCCGGGCCTGGCCCGGCGCTCCCGCCCCCGCAGACGACGACGGCCCCCACCGGTTCGGTGGGGGCCGTCCTCGTGCGCGGCGCGGGCCGCGTCAGGTGAGGTCAGGCGGCGTGCGTGCAGGTGGCGCAGGTGCAGTCCTGGCAGGTGCACGTGGCGCAGGAGCAGGCGGTGCCCTCCGCGCAGTGGGTGCAGGAGCAGGTGTCGCACTCCTCGACGTGGTCGCCGTGCACGTGGTGCAGGTGGCCGTCGTGCTTGTAGTCCACGTGGTCGCCGTGCTCGACGGGCTCGTGGCCGCAGGACGGGCCGTGCGCGTGGTCGTGCTCGGGGTGGACGGCGTGGGTGGTGTGGTCAATGGTCGTCATGGTGAGCCTCCTCGGCTGCGTGGTGGACCGCGTCCCGCACGATGTGGGACACGTGGTCGTCGGTGAGCGAGTAGGTGCGGGTCTTGCCGTTCAGCTCTGATCGCACGAGGCCGCTCATCCTGAGGACGCGCAGATGCTGGGACATCAGCGTGTGCGTGACCCCCGCGTCGTCGGCCAGCGCGGAGACGCTCGCGGGCGCCTGCGCCATCCGCACCAGCGCGGCGACGCGCACGGGGGAGGCGAGGACCTTGAACAGCTCCGCTGCCTGAATGATCTGGGGGTTCACGTTCTTCAGCATACCTGCACAGGTCTTCATGTGTGCACCCGTCGCGCGCCCCGTGGGGTCGCCGCGCCTAGACTCGGCCCCGGCTCCCGCCCGCCCCGCTCCCGCCTGTCCCGCCCGGCCCGCCCGCACCGCTCCCGCCTGTCCTGCCCGTCTTACCCCCCCCCCCCCGGAGGACGCATGCCCCCGCACCCCGCCCGCCGTCGTGATCGGCCCTTCGTCTTCTCGCACGCGTGGTCGGTGCCGCTGCCGGCCGCCGAGGCGATGGACCTGCTGGGCGACCCGCTGCGCTACCCCGAGTGGTGGCCGGCCATCCCGGCCGCGTGGGACGTCACGGACCGCACGCGCGGCGACGTCGTCCCCGGCGGCGTCGGCGAGCGCGCGGGGATCCGCCTGATCGGCTTCGTCCCCGTGCGCCTGACCATGGAGCGCGTGGTGGACGACCGCGCGCGCGGCGTCCTGCTCGCGCGCCTCAAGGGGGACCTGGAGGGCACGGTGCGCGTCGAGGTCCACGACGACGGCGTCCGCCCCGGCACGCGCTGCACCGTGGCGTGGCACCAGGAGGTGGTCCTGGGCACCCCGTGGATGCGCGCCGTCGCCGCGGTGCCGGGCGCGCGGGCGGCGATGCGCGCCAGCCATGCGACGGCGATGCGCGCAGGCCGGCGGTCGCTGGGTGCGGTGTCCCTGCCGGCGGGGTGAGACGCCGCCCGGTCCACCGGACCCTCGAACCCCCGCGCAGGCGTCGACCCTCTCGTCCCGCCCCTCCCCCCGCGCCAGGCGACGGCCCCCACCGAACCAGGGGGGGGCCGTCGTCGTGCGTGGGGCGGGTGTCAGCCGAGCAGGGCCGCCATCTGCTTGGCGATCATGTCCGTGGCGCGCTTCGGGGACAGGCGGGAGATGCGGTCCATGGTGGTGGAGTCCTTGCCGGCGGTGACGCGGTAGGCGCCCTTCTCCACCGCGTTCTCCACGATGATGCGGGCCGCCTCCTGCGGGGTGATGGTCTGGGGCTCGGCCTGCTTCTTGCCCTTGCCGTCCGTGGGCTTCGCGGCTCCCGCACCCGGGGTGGGCGAGCCCGCCGCGGCCTCGGTGGCCACCTGCTCAGGCGGTGCGCCCGCGCCACCGGGAGCCGTCACGCCGGAGTTCTCGGTGATGGAGGTGGAGACGCCGCCGGGGAAGACGACGGAGACGTCCACCTTCGTGTCGCGCAGCTCGGCGTAGAGGCCCTCGGTCAGCAGCTTCACGGCGGCCTTGGACGCACCGTAGAGGGTCTGGCCGGGCACAGGGACGAAGCCGCCCATGGAGGAGACGTTCACGACGCTGCCGGCCGGGCGGGCCAGCAGATGCGGCAGGAACGCGTGGCAGGTGTTCACGGTGCCCCAGAAGTTCACCTCCATCACCCGACGCATCTCCTTCTCGTCGAGCTCCTCGAACGTCACGAACTTCTGGATGATGCCGGCCACGTTGACCAGGCCGTCCACCTGGCCGTGCGCGGCGAGGACCTGCTCGGGCAGGGCCCCGACCCCGTCGTGGTCGGTGATGTCGAGCGGGTGGGCGGTGAAGCGGTCGCGGGCGCCGGCGAGGCGGGCGGTCTCCTCGAGGGACCCGGCGCGCAGATCGACGCCGGCCACGCGGCCTCCGCGGCGCAGCAGCTCGAGCGTCACCTCGCGTCCGATGCCGTTGCCCGCTCCGGTAACGACGAAGACCTTGTCCGTGATCTGCATGGGGCACTCCTTCGGTGGGGGCGTCC
Source organism: Micrococcus antarcticus (assembly GCF_044872765.1). Lineage (NCBI taxonomy): Bacteria > Bacillati > Actinomycetota > Actinomycetes > Micrococcales > Micrococcaceae > Micrococcus > Micrococcus antarcticus. Next base: position 1,460,815 of record NZ_CP085253.1, read on the forward strand.
GGGGGTGTCCCTGCGCCTCACCGCCCACGCTTCCGCAAACCGCCGCGCGCGGCAAGGGGGCCGCGGGTCAGGGATGCACAGCCGGGGCCCAGCGGGCGAGGGACCGGCGTCGAGGGCCGGAGCCTCCCGCTCAGAGCTCGGCCTGCGCCTCGTCCCAGCCACGGGAGAGCGGGGCACGCGCGACGCCGTCGAGCAGCGCCTCCGCGGGGTCGGAGCCGAGCTCCTTGATGCGGTTGGCCTCGTCCACGTGGACGACGCGTGGCTTGAAGGAGCGCGCCTCGGCGTCGTCCATCTGCGCGTAGGCCATGAGGATCACGATGTCGCCGGGGTGCACGAGGTGGGCGGCCGCGCCGTTGATGCCGATGACGCCGGAGCCGCGCTCGCCCGCGATCGTGTAGGTCTCGAGGCGGGCGCCGTTGGTGACGTCCACGATGCTCACGAGCTCGCCCGGGAGGATCTGGGCGGCGTCGAGGAGGTCCTGGTCCACGGTCACGGACCCCACGTAGTGCAGGTCCGCCTGGGTCACGGTGGCCCGGTGGATCTTGGCGTGGAACATGGTGCGCAGCATGCGGTGAGGAGCTCTCCAGGTGGGGGCGGGGTGTGTCCCAGGGACGGGGACGAGTCTACGCGGGGTCTGCGCGGCGGCCGATGAGTCGTCCGGACGGGGCGGGGCAGTGGGGCGGTGGGGCGAAGCGCGGAGGCAGTCGTACACGCCGCTACGTGAATCGGTAGCGGCGTGTACGACTGCCTCCCGGGATGTGGTCACCGCGCGCCCCCTCCCACGGGCGATCGCCGGGCGAGGTGTCCCCGCAGCTGCCACAGGAACGTCTCCAGATGCGCCGGCCGGAAGACGTCCGCCGTCACGCGGATCACCTCCCACCCGTCCGCCCTCAGGTTGGCGTCCCTCTCGACGTCCTCCCGCCACTGACGCTGATCCGTGCGGTGCTGGTCGCCGTCGTACTCCACGATCACCTTCGCATCGAGCCAGGCCAGGTCCACGCGCAGCCACTGCCCCGTGGACAGGACGATGCGCGGATTCACCTCAGGCTCGTCGACGCCGGCCAGGACGACGGCCACCCGGAGGCGGCTCTCCTGGGGCGAGCCGGATCCCGAGCGGACGAGGTCGAGCGCCTCGCGCGCCGCGCGGATGCCCTTGACCCGCGGCCGACTCGCCACGCCCTCCCTCAGCTCCACCAGCGTGCCCACGCCGGGCGGCAGCTCACGACGGCGGCGTTCCGAGTGAGCCACCCTCACGATGCTGTCCCCCAGCGCGACGAGGGCGTCCAGATGCGCTCCACCCTTCGCGAGGTCCACGAACGTCCACGGGGAGGTGGTCACGCGGACGCCGTCGACGACCCGCACCGGCGCGTCCGGCGGGAGCCGATGGCACCGCAGGCCCGGGCGCTGCGTGCCCCCGCCGTGATGCCGGGGCTCCGCGAGATGGATGACAGCGCCAGCCCCCAGCCGCCCGGTCAGCCACAGCCCGAGCACCCTCGCCGCCGTCGCATGGGTGAACACCCCCTCCGGGTGGAGGTCCTGCAGGGCGCGCAGCAGATCCAGCTGCGCAGGCTCCACCTCGCGCAGCCGCCACAGTCCGTACCCGAGCGAGACGAGGTCGCCGCGCCGCAGGCGGCTGGCCGACACCCCCGCCTCCTGCGCCGCCGGAGTGGAGAACACCGTGGGAGTGCGCTCTTCGTCGCTCAAGCCGCATCGCATGGGCGGCAGCGGGGCGGGGGCGCGGGGCATGCCCTGAGCGTGCCCGACGGAGGGGGCCCGTCGTCGTCGGGACGGCAGATCTGTGGAGAACGCCCGCACCCACCCCTCAGCGAGGCAGGCACACGCGCCGCTACGAATATGCGTAGCGGCGCGTGTGCCTGCCTTGGCGCATGGGCGGCGACGGCGCCCCGGGTGGCAACCGCCCGCGCCGGCACCGCGTCACGACGACGACCGCGTCACGACGACGACGGCGCCCCCGCCCCCTCCCGCGTGATGCGCGTCTCGGCTAGGCTCGAGCCCAATAACCGACCGATCGGTCGGGACCCATCCGCGCCCTCGACGTCAGGAGACCCACGTGACCGTCACCGCACCGTCCTCCGCCCCCGCCCTCCCCCAGATCCTGCCCAGCTACGTCCGCGGCGCCTGGTGGACCCCGGAGAGCCCCTCCACGGTCACGCCCGTCGCGGACGCCAACACCGGCGAGCACCTCACGGACGTCTCCACCGAGGGCCTCGACACCGCGGCGGCCATCGACTACGCCCGCTCCGTCGGCCAGAAGAGCCTCGGCGAGCTGACCATCCACGAGCGCGCCCTCAAGCTCAAGGAGCTCGCGCTCTACCTGAACTCCCGCATCCAGGAGCTCTACGACCTCTCCTTCGCGACGGGCTCCACGCAGCGCGACCACGCCTTCGACGTCGACGGCGGCATCGGCACGCTCTTCACCTTCTCCGGCAAGGGCCGCCGCGAGCTTCCGAACGCCAACGTGATCATCGACGGCGACGTCGAGCCGCTCTCCAAGGACGGCTCGTTCATCGGCGAACACGTCTACCAGCGCGTGCCCGGCGTCGCGGTGCAGATCAACGCGTTCAACTTCCCGGTGTGGGGCATGCTCGAGAAGTTCGCCCCCGCCTTCGTGGCCGGCGTCCCCACGATCGTGAAGCCGGCCACCCCCACGGCCTACGTCACGCAGAAGTGCGTGGAGCTCATGGTGGACTCCGGCATCCTCCCCGAGGGCTCCATCCAGCTCATCGCCGGCTCGGCCCGGGACCTCCTGGACCACCTCGACTACCGCGACCACGTGGCCTTCACCGGCTCCGCCCACACCGCCCAGACCCTGCGCAAGCACCCCAACGTGATCGACGGCGGCGTGCGCTTCACCGGCGAGACCGACTCCCTCAACGCGGCCATCCTCGGACCGGACGCCACCCCGGACACCCCGGAGTTCGAGGCGTTCGTCAAGGTGGTCTTCCAGGAGATGACGGTCAAGGCGGGTCAGAAGTGCACGGCCGTCCGCCGCGTGATCGTCCCCGCCGCCATGGCCGAGGCCGTCACCGCCGCCCTCACCGAGCGCCTCTCCGCGAAGGTGGTCCTCGGCGATCCCCGCAGCGAGGGCACCACCATGGGCGCGCTCGCCTCCAAGGAGCAGCAGTCCGAGGTCCGCAAGGCCGTGCAGCGCCTCGTCGACGCCGGCGGCCAGGTCCGCCTCGGCGGTCCTGACGGGGACACGGGCACCGCGGACGCCGAGGCCGGCGCGTTCTTCGCCCCCACCGTGCTCTCGTTCGCCGACGCCCGCACCCCCGAGGTGCACAGCGTCGAGGCGTTCGGCCCGGTCGCCTCGGTGCTGGGCTACGCCGACGTCGACGACGCCGTCGAGCTGGCCGCGATGGGCTGCGGCTCGCTCGTGGCCACCGTGGCCACGAACGACGGCGAGACCGCCCGCGCGTTCGCCGCCGGGATCGGCGCGCACCACGGCCGCGTGCACGTCCTCAACCGCCAGACCGCCAAGACCACCACGGGCCACGGCGCCCCCGTGCCCGTGCTCGTGCACGGCGGCCCGGGCCGCGCCGGCGGCGGCGAGGAGCTCGGCGGGATCCGCGCCGTCAAGCACTACATGCAGCGCACCGCGATCCAGGGCTCCCCGGACATCCTCACCGCCATCACCGGCGTGTGGCACCCGGGTGCCGCGGCGGACACCGCCACTCGCGAGCAGGTGGACGCCGGCGCCAAGAAGCACCCGTTCTACAAGTCGCTCGAGGAGCTGAAGGTCGGCGACCAGTTCGCCTCCGGCCTGCGCACCGTGACCCTCGAGGAGATCACGGAGTTCGCTGAGAAGACCGGGGACAGGTTCTACGCGCACACGGACGAGGAGGCCGCCATGGCCAACCCGTTCTTCCCGCGCCGCGTGGCCCACGGCTACCTGCTGGTCTCCTGGGCCGCCGGCCTCTTCGTGGCCCCGGATCCGGGCCCGGTGCTCGCCAACTACGGCCTGGAGCACCTGCGCTTCATCACGCCCGTCACCTACGACGACGCGATCCGCGTGACCCTCACCGCCAAGAGGATCACCCCGCGTGTGACGGACGAGTACGGCGAGGTCGCCTGGGACTGCCGCCTGCACAACCAGAACGACGAGCTCTGCGCGCAGTACGACGTGCTGACGCTCGTCGCCAAGACCTGGCCCATGGCCGGGGACCAGGCGGCCGACGTCCGGGCGTGAGTCGGCAGGCCCCCGACGCCCCGCGCGTGAGCCGTCCGCCCGAGGCACCGGCCGCGGCGGCCGGGAACAACGCGGCGGCACGCTCCGTTGTGCCTGATGTCCCCCACGGACCATTGAGAGAGAAGGTCATCCCATGTCCGAATTCACTCGTTTCGAGCAGGTGACGGTGCTGGGCACCGGCGTGCTGGGCTCGCAGATCATCATGCAGGCCGCCTACCACGGCAAGAAGGTCATGGCGTACGACGCCGTCCCCGCCGCCCTCGAGAACCTCGACAAGCGCTGGGCGTGGATCCGCCAGGGCTACGAGGCCGACCTGGGCGAGGGCTACGACGCCGCCCGCTTCGACGAGGCCATCGCCCGCATCACCCCGACGTCGGACCTGGCCGAGGCCCTGGCGGATGCGGACATCGTGATCGAGGCCGTCCCGGAGAACCTGGAGCTCAAGCGCAAGGTGTGGGCCCAGGTGGGCGAGCTCGCCCCCGCCACGACCCTGTTCGCCACGAACACCTCCTCCCTGCTGCCCTCGGACTTCGCCGACGCCAGCGGCCATCCGGAGCGCTTCCTGGCCCTGCACTACGCCAACCGCATCTGGGCGCAGAACACCGCCGAGGTCATGGGCACCGCCGCGACCTCGCCGGAGGCCGTCGCGGGAGCACTGCAGTTCGCCGAGGAGACCGGCATGGTCCCCGTGCACGTGCGCAAGGAGATCCCGGGCTACTTCCTCAACTCCCTGCTCATCCCGTGGCTGCAGGCCGGCTCCAAGCTGTACATGCACGGGGTGGGCAACCCGGCGGACATCGACCGCACCTGGCGCGTGGCCACCGGCAACGAGCGCGGCCCGTTCCAGACCTATGACATCGTGGGCTTCCACGTGGCCGCCAACGTCTCCCGCAACACGGGCGTCGACTGGCAGCTCGGCTTCGCTGAACTGCTCGAGAAGAGCATCGCCGAGGGCCACAGCGGCGTGGCCGACGGCCAGGGGTTCTACCGCTACGGGCCGGACGGGGAGAACCTCGGCCCGGTGGAAGACTGGAACCTGGGCGACAAGGACACGCCGCTGGGCTGATCCCCGCCTCATCACGACGCCGGACCGTCCGGTGCGCATCCTGCGCGCCCGGGCGGCTCGTCGTCGTACAGTCGCCCCATGACGCTCCGGACCCCCTTCTCCCGCCGCGTCCTCGGCTGCACCCTCGCGGCGGTCGCCCTCGCCCTCACCGGGTGCGCGGGCGACGGCGCCCCGGCCGCCGCGTCGTCCTCCGCCGGCGCCACCTCGGCCGACGGGTCCGCCACGCCGATCCCGCCCACGCCTACGGAGACGACGGCCACCGCAAGTCCGGCCTCCTCCGCCCGGGCTGACAGCTCCGCCTCCAGCGCGTCCTCGCCCGCCGCGTCCGAGGGGAACGGCTCGACATCCCCGGCGGCGACGCGCCCACTGGACGAGACCGATCCGCAGGCGTATGTCGACGCCCTCCCCCTCACCGTCGACGAGATCGACCGGCGGGCGGAGGCCCTGTGGGAGACGTTCGACGCGGTGGGGCTCCCCGCGGCCGATCTCCTGACGCCCGCGGACCGCCTGGAGATGACCCTCGCGGACCTCGACGAGCTGCCTTCCGACGCCTCCCTCGTGGTGGGTGAGGAGGAGTGCGTCGCCGCCGTCCGCGCGCGGTCGGACCACGAACTGTCCACCCCGGTGTGGGAATACGAGGTGACCCTCGAGGACGAGATGATCGCCGACGACGCCGGGCTGGACTTCAAGGACAGCGTGCTGGAGTCGGTCCTGTTGAGCGAGACAGACCGGGCGGCGGATCTGCGCCGGCACGTGGAGAACCTGGACGAGGAGTTCCACGCGTGTGCCGACGTCCAGGCCACCGGTGCTCTCGGCGCTGCCGACGAACGCCCGTTCACGGCGGACGGCGTCACCTTCGAGTCCACCTCCCACCCGGGGCTGGCCTTCGAGGAGGGAGAGGTCTGGTGGTCCCTGGACGTGGCGAGGGGCTCCCGCCGGCTGGCGTACCTGTACACGGGCGACCCCGGCTCGCTCACCCGAGAGGACTTCGAGGAGGCAGCCGCCCGCCGGCTCCTCGACGTGGCCGACGCGCTCCCTCCCGAGTGGCCTCCGGCCCAGGAGACGGCGACGGCGGCGGACGTCCCCGGCCGGGCGGCCTCCACGGAGGCACGCACCTCCGCCTGACCCGCGGCCTCGCGCCTCCGCCCGACCTGCGTCCCTCAGCGGGCGGCCTTGTGGGACGCGTCACGGTCGCCCTACAGTTCGGTCATGACGACTCCTCGCACCACCGCCCGCCGCCTGTCCCGGCTCGGCGTCGTCGCCGCGAGCGCCCTCGCCCTCGCCGGATGTGCGGGGAACGGGGACGCCGGCGCCTCCTCGACCTCCTCCCCCGCGGGCGTCATCTCGTCCGGCGCAGCCCCCGCGTCCACGGGCCCGACGAGCGGGTCCGCGACCCCCTCAGGCTCCTCCCGCGCCCTCTCCCTGGACATGCCCGCCGCCCTGGACGCGGAGCACGTCAAGGCCGTGAAGCAGGCCGTGCTCCTGGCCGCCGGCCCCGGCGCGGAGGTCGGCCTGAGCAAGGCCTCGCCGCCCGAGCGCCAGACCGAGCTCCGCCGGGCTGCGGAGGACATCGAGCAGACCGCGGCCGCCGGAGCCTCGCCTGCGCCGTCGTGGAGCCCGGAGCAGCGCACTTGCCTGGACGCCACGCGCGGCGCCTTGGAGCGCTCGGCGGACGCGGACGCCGCCTGGGTGGACTTCATCGTCCAGCCCACCACGGCGGCCACCGTCGGTGGGGCGTCGACCGCCTCCCCCGTCCCGTCCATGACGGCCTCTCCCAAGGCGGAGGTCACGCCGATGGGCGTGCGGGTGGAGTCCTTCCCGGACGAGGCGGCGGCGCGCGCCGACATGGAGCAGGCCCGCACGGCCGCCGCGGCCTGCGCCGGGGCCGACCTGCCCGGGACGGGCGTGCGCGAGCTGGAGGATGTGGCATGGGAGGGCGGCACTGCGTACACCGCACGACCCGTGGGCTCGGTCTACAGCCACGTCATGGCCGTGCAGGACGGCAGCCGGATCATCTCGGTGAGCCAGGGGACCACCGAGGGCGACGCCCCCGCGGACGCCGAGAGGCGAGCCGCCTCGATCGTCAGGAACGTGAAGGCCGCGCTCGACGGCACATGACGTCCCGGGCGTGGACGCCGGTCAGCCCCGCAGGCCGCCCAGCACCACGCCCGTGACGGCCTCCACCATCTCCTCCACGGACTTGTGCCCGGGCTGGGCCCCGTTCGGCCGGTACCAGTCCACGATCGAGTTGATCATGCCGAGCATGAGACGGGCGAGGTTGCGCGGTGTCACGTCCGAGCGCACCGTCCCCTCGGCCTGAGCGGCCTCCACGAGCTCGCCGAGCCGCCGGGTGATGGCTCGCCGCCGCTCCATCGCGGCCAGCTCCACGTCCGAGTTGCCGCGCAGGCGCAGCAGCAGCGTGACCTCGGGCATCCTGGCCACGAGGACCCGCAGGGTGCCGCGCACCGCCGCCTCCACCTTCTCCCCGGGCGCACCGGGACCGGCCTGGACGGCGTCGATCGAGGCTTCGAGGGCGCCCAGCGCGTCGTCGAGGGCCTGGCCGAGGATGGCCTCCTTGGACTGCACGTGGTGGTAGATCGCGGACTTGGAGATCCCCAGGTGCGTGGCCAGCATCCCCATGGACGTGGCCTCGTAGCCGTGCCGGTTGAACACGTCCACGCACACCGCCAGCAGCGTCTCGCGGTCGTAGCCGGGGCGCCCGCGGCGGGGCAGGCCGGCGACGGCGGCGTCGGGCTGGGGGTCGGTCACGGTGTCCTCTCGGGGCCTGGCATGCGGGTCGGCTGACCCAGCGTAGCCGCCGCGCGGGGACGGACGACGACGGCGGGCGCGGGCCGCCGTCCGCCTCCGACGGGCGCGGGCCGGGCTCCGGCCGGATCAGGCCTTGTCGCGCAGGTCGTAGACGCGCTTGAGCTTGCCGGAGGAGCGGGTCAGGGTGTCCGGCTCCACGACGTTGATGGCACACGAGGAGCCGATCTTCGTCTTGATCTCCTTCTGCAGCAGGCGCGCGCCCTCCTGGGCGGCCTCCAGGGTGGCCTCCACGCGGCGCTCGATGTTCACGGCCATCTCGTCCATGCGGTTCGGCCGCGTGATCTCGAGGGTGAAGTGCGGGGAGAGCGTGGGAATCTGGAGGGCGAGCTCCTCGATCTGCGAGGGGAAGAGGTTCACGCCGCGCAGGATGATCATGTCGTCGGAGCGGCCGGTGATGCGGCCCATGCGGCGGTGGCCCGGGTGCGAGGTGCCGGGCAGCAGGCGGGTGAGGTCGTGCGTGCGGTAGCGGATGATCGGCAGCGCCTGCTTGGTGAGCGAGGTGAAGACGAGCTCGCCGGGGCGGCCGGTCTCCAGCACCTCGTCCGTGAACGGGTCGATGATCTCGGGGCGGAAGTGGTCCTCCCAGATGTGCAAGCCGTCCTTCGTCTCCACGGACTCGCCGGCCACGCCGGGGCCCATGACCTCGGAGAGCCCGTAGATGTCCAGCGCGTCGATCTCGAAGGTCTGCTCGATCTCGCGGCGCATCTCCTCCGTCCACGGCTCGGCGCCCAGGATCGCGCGCTGGAGTGAGCTCTTGCGCGGGTCCAGGCCGAGCTTGCGGAAGCCGTCGGCGATGGTGAGCAGGTAGGTGGGGGTGGAGAGGATCGTCGTGGGCTGGAAGTCCGTGATGATCTGGACCTGCTTCTCCGTCTGCCCGCCGGACATCGGGATCACGGCCGCGCCGATGCGCTCCGCACCGTAGTGGGCGCCGAGGCCGCCCGTGAACAGGCCGTAGCCGTACGCGTTGTGCACGATGTCCCCGGGGCGCACGCCGGAGGCCCGGAAGCAGCGGGCCACGAGGGTCGCCCAGGTGGCGAGGTCGTCATCGGTGTAGCCGACCACGGTGGGCTGGCCCGTGGTGCCTGAGGAGGCGTGGATGCGGCGCAGCTCGGAGCCCTTCGCCGCGAACGCCTTGAAGGGGTAGTTCCTCCGCAGGAACTCCTTGTCCGTGTACGGGAACTTCCTGAGGTCCTCGAGCTCGGTGAAGTCGGAGGGGTGCACGCCGTGGGCGTCGAAGTGCTCGGTGTACGCCGGGACGTTCTCGTAGGCGTGGTGGAGGGACCAGCGGAGGCGCTCGGTCTGGAGCGCCTCGATCTGGTCGCGGCTCATCGTCTCCTCCGGGTCCTTGGCGCCGCGCGCCTCCGGGTCAGCCGGGACGGGTGCGGGCGTGTACGGATTCGGGATCGAGGCCTCGAGCATGGCGTTCTCCTTGGGATGCGGGGCAGGTGGTCGGGTCAGGCGGCGGGCTGGGGCGCCGGGATCGTCCGGGAGCGGCCGCGGAACACGGCGACGACGGCGCCGTCCTCGGCGGTGACCGTGATGTCGTAGACGCCGGAGCGGCCGGACTTCGCCACGAGCCGGCCTTCCGCGGTCAGCGTCTGCCCGGCACGGGTGCCGGCCAGGAAGTTGACGTCCACGCCGGAGGCGACCGTGATGGTGCTGCCGTCCCCGCGCGGATCGTTGCAGGTCAGGGCGAAGCACGCGTCCGCGAACGCGAACACGGCACCGCCGTGAGCCATGCCGAAGCCGTTGTGGTGGTCCTCGGTCAGGGTCATCCGGATGCGGGCGTGATCCTTCTCCGCCGCCTCGAGGGTCACGCCGAGCCACTGCGCCACACGGTCGCCCGCGAGCATCGGGTGGTGCGGGGCGGCTGTCTGCCGGGCGTTCTCGGTCACGTGGGCACCTCCCTGTCGGGGCGCACGGTCGGTCGAGAGCAGAGGCCGCGCGAATTACTGAACGATCATTAGGTAAGTCCAGGTAACTCCGTCGATGTGACCTGCGTCAAGTCCGGGGCGGCATGTGACGGTCCGCCCACGGCGGAGACGCCGACTCCTCTGCGGGCCCGGGCTCCTCCGTCCTCCGTCCTCCTCCGTCTCCGGGCCATGCGGGCCACGCGGGCGACGCCCTCCACGGACGCCACGTGCCGCGGCGGGTCCCCGTTCGGCTGCTCCGCGGCCCTCGAACAGCAGCCCGGCGTCAGCCCGCGCGACGTCCGCGATGGAAGAATGGACCCCATGACCTCGCAGCCCTCCGCCACCGCGCCCGCGTCCACCGCCCACCGCCGTTCCCTCGCCGAGGCCGGCATCGCCCTCGGCCCCCTGGACGGCCGCTACCGTGCGGCGGTGGAGCCGCTCGTGGAGCACCTCTCCGAGGCCGCGCTCAACCGCAACCGCGTGCACGTGGAGGTGGAGTGGTTCCTCCACCTGGCCGAGCGCTCCGTGCTGCCGGGTCTGGAGCCGCTCACGGCCGAGCAGCGGGCGGGCCTGCGGGCGATCGTCACGGACTTCGACGCGGACTCCGTGGCCGAGCTCGCCGAGACCGAGCGCGTCACCGTGCACGACGTCAAGGCGGTCGAGTACTTCATCGCCGCCCGCCTCGAGGGGCTGGGCCTGGGCCGACTGAAGCCGCTCGTGCACTTCGCGTGCACCTCCGAGGACATCAACAACCTCGCCTACGCGGTGGGTGTGCGCGACGCCGTCGAGCAGGTCTGGCTGCCGGCTGCCCGCGCCGCCGTGGCCACCGTCTCCGCGATGGCCGCCGAGGCCGCCGAGACCCCCATGCTCTCCCGCACGCACGGCCAGCCCGCCACGCCCACCACGCTCGGCAAGGAGATGGCCGTGTTCGTGCACCGCCTGGGCCGCCAGATCGCGCGCGTCGAGTCCCAGCCCTACCTCGGCAAGATCAACGGCGCCACCGGCACCTACGCCGCCCACCTGGCGGCGGCTCCGCAGGCGGACTGGCAGGACGTCGCCCGCTCGTTCGTGGAGCACCTCGGCCTCACCTGGAACCCGCTGACCACCCAGATCGAGTCACACGACTGGCAGGCGGAGCTGTACGCGGACGTCGCCCGCTTCAATCGGATCCTGCACGGCTTCTGCGTGGACGTGTGGTCCTACATCTCGATCGGCTACTTCGCGCAGATCCCCGTGGCCGGCGCGACCGGCTCCTCCACCATGCCGCACAAGGTGAACCCGATCCGCTTCGAGAACGCCGAGGCCAACCTCGAGCTCTCCTGCGCCCTGCTCGACTCGCTGGGCGCCACCCTCGTGGAGTCCCGCTGGCAGCGCGACCTCACCGACTCCACGTCGCAGCGCAACATCGGCGTGGCCCTGGGCCACTCGGTGCTCGCGCTGAGCAACGTCACGAAGGGCATGGGCCAGCTGCAGGTGGCCGAGCCGGTGCTCGCCGACGACCTGGACCACAACTGGGAGGTCCTCGGCGAGGCGATCCAGACCGTGATGCGCGCCGAGGCGATCGCCGGCGTCGCGGGCATGGACAACCCGTACGAGCGCCTCAAGGAGCTCACCCGTGGCCAGCGCGTGGACGGGGACCGCATGCGGGAGTTCGTGGCCGGCCTCGGCCTGTCCGAGGGCGCTCAGGCCCGCCTGCTGGCGCTCACGCCGGCCTCGTACACGGGCATCGCGGCCGAGCTGGCCGCCGAGTTCGGCAGGCGCTGACGGGCCGGCCGAACAAAAAGAACAAATACGATGTGAGCATGCGCTATCCCGTGCCCGGCCCGGACCAGCCGAACAGCCCCTTCACGCCGGGGTACGGGCGTCGCCCCCTCGTGTTCGGCGGCCACGAAGACCTGCTCCGCGACATGGGCAGAGTCTTCCAAGACCATGACTTCGGCGAGAACCAGTCCGTCCTCCTGTCCGGACTGAGGGGAGCCGGAAAGACCTCCATGCTGCAGCGGATCGAAGACCTCGCCCGGGATGCCGGTTGGCTCGTGATCAGCGAGGATGCCAGCGCGGGCCTCCAACGCAGGCTGGTGGAGAGCACGTTGCCAGACGTCGTGAACTCCCTGCCCCGGCAGACCAAACGTGAGCTCAAGGAACTGGGGCTCTGGCACTTCTCCGCCGCGTGGGAGGTCACAGAGCGTCCCTCTCGTCCCCTCATGCGCAATGATCTGGTGACCGTTGCCCGACATGCCGGGGTGCGCGGAATCCTCATCACGATCGACGAGGTCTCCTCGGGCAAGACGCGCCTACGAGAGGTCAGCGCCGTCGCACGGGAGGTCTCCCATGCAATCAGCCGCGGAGCGGACATCGTGGTGGCTTTCGCCGGCATCAAGGTCGACCTCGATGAGCTCGTACGACAGCAGCACACGACCTTTCTCCGCCGCTCCCGGACCGCCGACTTCCACCGACTTTCCCCGAGGGAGACCCGCCACGTCCTCGCGGAGACGGCACGCCTCGGCGGCCGGGAGTTCACCGCAGAAGCCCTGGAGATGCTGATCGCCGCGGCCCAGGGCTACCCCTACCTCGTCCAGCTGCTGGGCGACTACGCGTGGCGACACCGCCCGGACCATCCCCGGATCGACCTGTCCGCCGCCGAGGCAGCCCGCGACCGGGGGCTGCAGGCGGTGATGGACCGTGTGATGTCGAAGGTCTTCAACGACCTCTCCGCCAAGGATCAGGAGTTCCTCCGCGCCATGGCTGTCGACGAGGAGCGATCCCGCATCGGCGACATCACCGCGCGCCTCGGCTCCTACAGCCAGTATGTGAATCAGTATCGGAACCGACTCATCGACAGCGGCTACGTGCAGCCGGACGGACACGGGTACCTCCGCTTCGCCCTTCCCTATCTCGGCGCCTACATCCGCTCTCTGACCGACAGGGGCCCGGCGTCGGCTCCGGACGACGACTGGAGCGCCTACCCGCCACCCCTGACATGAAAGGTGCCGACCCGGGCCGCGGGGACACCACAGGAGCGTCCCCGCTACCGTGACCCCATGCTGACCTCCTCCGTCGCCGCCTGGCTGCTGACCACGTCCCCCAAGAACCCGGAAGAGCTCCAGCGCGACCTGCCCTCCGCCGTCGACGAGACCGGCCAGGTGGCCCAGGCCGTCACCCAGATCGTCACGGCGGTGGACCTGGTGGGCGTGTTCTTCTTCGCGATCTCCGGCGCCATCCTGGCCGTCCGGAAGGGGTACGACATCGTCGGCTCGCTACTGCTGGCGCTCATGGTGGGCACCGGTGGCGGCGTGATCCGCGACCTGATCGTCAACCAGGACGTCCCGTCCGCCTTCCGCAACCCGTGGTATCTCATCCTGCCCGTGCTGGCGTCCCTGGCCGTGTTCTTCAAGGTCTTCGACGGCGAGCGCGGCAAGAACGCCGTGATGCTCGTGGACGCGGTGGGCCTGGCCGTGTACTGCGTGGTCGGCACCCGGATCGCGCTGCTCGGGGGCCTCTCCCCCGTCTCGGCCGCGGTGCTCGGGCTCGTCACGGCGGTGGGCGGCGGCCTGCTGCGCGACGTGGTGGCGGGCGAGCCTCCGGCCGTGTTCGGCGGGCGCGGCTGGTACGCCGTGCCTGCGCTGATCGGCGCCGCCGCCACCTCCGCGCTGGGCCAGGCCGAGTGGCTGAGCATCTACACGATGCTCGCGGTGATGCTCGTGGTCCTGACGCTGCGCGCGGTCTCCCTGCGCAAGGAGTGGATGGCCCCGGGCGCGGAGATCACCGGGGAGACCCAGCGCCAGCGCATGGACCCGGACGGCGCCCCGCCCGTGCCGGACGTCCGGGACCAGGGCAGCCCCGCCGACCCGCCGCGCGAGAGCGGCCAGGAGCCCACCACGCCCACCCCGCAGGTCGAGGAGAGCGCCATGGACCGCGCCGTCGAGGGCGACGACGGCGCCTACCGCCACTGATTCCCCCTCCCCCTGGAAAGGAGCCGCCGTGGACCTGCAGCAGCTGTTCGCCGAGCTGGCCGACGTCCCCTGGCTGCTGACCGTCCTGGACCTGGTGGGGGTGTTCTTCTTCGCGGTCTCCGGGGCGCTGCTGGCCGCGCGCAAGGACTTCGACCTGGTGGGCTCCGTGGCGTTGGCCCTGTTGGCGGGCCTGGGCGGCGGCATCACCCGGGACATCGTCCTGGACCGAGGCCTGCCGGCATCGCTGCAGGACCCGATCTACCTGGCCCCGCCCGTGCTGGTGTCCCTGCTGGTGTACGTCAAAGTGATCCACCCGAACCGCCTGAACCTGACCATCACGCTGTTCGACGCGGCGGGCCTGGCCCTGTTCACGGTCTCCGGCGTGATGATCGCCCACGCGATGGGCGTGCACCCGGTGTCCGTGGTGGTGGTGGCCACCGTGGGCGCCCTCGGCGGCGGGGTGCTGCGGGACATCGTGGCCAACGAGGTGCCGTCCATCTTCGACCCCCGCGGCGTGTACGTGATGCCCGCCGTGGTGGGGGCGGCCGCGGCGGAGCTCGTGGCGCAGCGCGGTGCCCTGAACGCGTTCACGGGCTTCCTGATCGCGCTCCTGGTCTTCACGGTGCGCATGCTCGCGTACCGCTACCAATGGCGCCTGCCCGGCGCGGACGTCAGCCAGGACAAGGACCGACTGGACCGCCTGCGCCGCCTCGCGGAGCAGGCGCAGAAGGCGGCCGTCCGACGCGCGGCCCGCGCCCGGGAGCGGGGGCCGCGGGCGGCCTTCGGCCCCGCCGAGGAGTACGAGGGCCAGGTGCGCGTGGAGGACTGGGACCCGGACACCCAGGCCATCACGGTGGTGGACGAGGCGACCCGCCAGTCCGTTCGTTACCACCCGGAGACCGGCATCATGGACGTCACGGACCTGCGCACCGGCCGCACCCGGTCCTACGACGACCCGGACGACGACTGGGTGGTGGACACCGGCTCGGCCGAGGGCGCGGACGCGGACCGGGACGACGCCGGCCGGTGAGACGGTCTATGCTGGAGGTCCATGACCGGCACCGCAGACAGCGTCCCCACCATGGCCCCCTCCACCTCGGACTCGACCTCCCGCCCCCTCGGGTTCGACCGGGAGAAGTACATCGAGCTGCAGTCCCAGCACATCCAGGAGCGCCGCCGGCAGATCGGCGGGAAGCTGTACCTGGAGATGGGCGGCAAGCTCTTCGACGACCTGCACGCCTCCCGCGTCCTGCCCGGCTTCACCCCGGACAACAAGATCGCGATGCTCGACCGCATCAAGGACGAGACCGAGATCCTGGTGTGCTTCAACGCCAAGGACCTCGAGCGGAACAAGGTCCGCGCCGACCTGGGCATCACGTACGAGGACGACGTCCTGCGCCTCGTGGACGTGTTCCGGGAGCGCGGGTTCCTGGTGGAGCACGTGGTGGTCACGCAGCTCGAGGACTCCAACCACCGTGCGCTGGCGTTCCTGGAGAAGCTCGAGCGCCTCGGCCTGAAGGTGGCCCGCCACCGCGTGATCCCCGGCTACCCGCACGCCATGTCCACGATCGTCTCGGAGCAGGGCTTCGGCGCGAACGAGTGGTCCGAGACCACGCGGGACCTCGTCGTCGTGACGGCCCCCGGCCCGGGCTCCGGCAAGCTGGCGACGTGCCTGAGCCAGGTGTACAACGATCGGCAGCGGGGCATCCCGGCCGGCTACGCGAAGTTCGAGACGTTCCCCATCTGGAACCTGCCGCTCGAGCACCCGGTGAACGCCGCCTACGAGGCCGCCACCGTGGACCTGGACGACATCAACCTGATCGACCCGTTCCACCTGGCCGAGTACGGCGAGCGGGTGACGAGCTACAACCGCGACGTCGAGGTGTTCCCGCTGCTGTCCGCGCTGCTGGAGAAGGTCACGGGCACCACCCCGTACAAGTCCCCCACGGACATGGGCGTGAACATGGCCGGCGCGGCGATCGTGGACGACGAGGTGTGCCAGGAGGCCGCGAAGCAGGAGATCATCCGGCGCTACTACAAGGCCCAGGTCAACGAGGCCCTGGAGGGCGCGGACGACACCGAGTCCGAGCGCGTGGCCCTGGTGATGTCCAAGCTGGGTCTGAGCTCGGAGGACCGCCCGGTGGTGGGTGCCGCGCAGCTGGTGGCCGAGCGCACCGGTGAGCCCGGCGCGGCCGTGCAGCTGGCGGACGGCACCCTGGTGACCGGCAAGACCTCGGAGCTGCTGGGCTGCTCCGCCGCGGTGCTGCTCAACGCCCTCAAGGTGCTGGCCGGCATCGAGGACGACGTGCACCTGCTCTCCCCCGCCTCGATCGAGCCGATCCAGACGCTCAAGACCGTGCACCTGGGCTCCAAGAACCCGCGGCTGCACACGGACGAGGTGCTGATCGCCCTGTCCGTGTCCGCGGCGACCGACGAGAACGCGAAGGCGGCCGTCGAGCAGCTGGCCAGCCTCGAGGGCTGCGACGTGCACACGACGACGATCCTCGGCTCCGTGGACGAGGGCATCTTCCGGTCCCTGGGGATGCTCGTGACGAGCGAGCCGAAGTTCCAGAAGAAGGGGCTGTACCGGAAGCGGTGAGCTGAGGCGCAGCTTCCGCTCGCACACCACGGACGGCCGGCACGCTTTCGCTGACGCGACGAGACGGCTGCCGAGGGTGGTGGGCGGACCGGTCAGGAGGCCCCGGCGGCGCGCCGGGGCCTCTGCTCGTCCACGACGGCGATGATCTGCTCCGCGACGACGGCCCTGGTTCAGGCGACGTCCTCAACCGTCGCCGAGAGAAACCGTTCGTAGGCCCACACCAGGTTGTTATTCCCGGGGCGGTCGGTCCGACGGGCGGGAACCTTCATCAGAGGCTTGCCGTGAAGTTCCTGGAGTCCGTGCCGCAGCATGGGACCGTCGACCTCATCCAAGAGATCCTGGCGGATCTCGACGATTGGCACGTCCTTTGTGGGCCGAATCCCGAGAAAGCGCCGATCAAATGCCGCGTGATGAATCTTGCACAGCGCCATACCGTTCGTGACGTCAGGGACGCCCTTATCCTCAGAATCCGGGATGATATGGGCTGCATCCAGGAGCTCCGGGTGCGCGAAGTTGCAGACAGCGCAGTGGTCCTCATACGCCACGAGCACGGTAGAGCGAAACACGGGCTGATGCAGACGCACGACAGTTTCCCGCTTCATGTAACGCCGCAACGCGGTCACCAGTTCTGAACCCCCGTCGCGCTCTGGAATTTCACTCGCGTCTTCGAGCGGCGCCAGGACAAACTGCTGGCGGTCACGCTCCTCGTTGACGATGTAAACGGGGGTCGTCACCTGGTACTGGGGCGGCTTCCCTCCAACACCCGTGAACCAGATGATGGGCAGCTGCTGTTCCATGGCGCGCCGTAGACCCGCATTCTCCGGGTGATTGGGGTTGTCGCCACGCCACTTGTAGCGATGCAGGCCATCCTCACCGAGAGCGTCGTTATAGGGACGTTCCTTCCCGGGGGCGCGGTAGGTCGTCACGATCGAGAGCGTCGCCTCAAATGTGGCCGGCTTCCATATGCCCTGGTAGGAGGGAATCAGGCGGAACGGTTCTCCCTGGAACCGAAAGTCCGCGATCTCATCGCGGGTCAGAGAAATCTGACGGTCAAAGGTGCGCTGCTCGAGCCATGCGATCGCTGCGTGCCGCAGGCCTTCCGGTTCAGCCATAGATACCCCCTCGTCAGTGGAGCCTCATGACCGGCCACCGTATGAGCCGCAGGCTATCAACAGCTCACCCGAACTCCGCCCACACCCGCCGCTCGCCCCCGTCCACGGTCATCACCCCGCCGTGCGGCAACACCCACTGCGGCCGGGTGTGGCCGAACGGAACGCCCACGCACACCACCGCGTCCGGGTTGTAGCGCCCGACCTCCTCCAGCACCACATCACCCTGCTCCTGGCGCAGCCGCGCCCGCTCCTCCGCACCGCGCGGCGCCTCGAAGGAGCTCGTCGGCGGGCGGGCCGCCAGCACGGCGGCCACCGCGCCGAGCACCCCGCGCTCGCCCAGGATCCGCAGCAACCGCCGCACTTCCCCCGCCGACGGCAGCTCCTCGCTCGTCTCGATCAGCAGCACGCCACCCTCCAGCGCGCCCAGATCAGAGGGTCCGCGGCCGGCCGCCATCACCCACGGCAGCACCTCGAGGCAGCCACCCCATGTCCGGCCGGTCACCGCGCGCCGCGGCCCGGCCCAGCGCCACGGTGAGGCGCCCGCGCCGGGCGCGCCGCCGTCGTCGTCATGGGGACCCGGCACCGGCTCCCGCTCCCCGAACTCGCTCAGCGCGCGCGGGTCCAGCCAGTCGACGCCGTGGTCCTCCGACTCCCCCGGCTCCGTGATCTCCAGCCGCTCCCCCGTCAGCAGGGCGGCCCGCAGGGACGCGGCGTGCACCTCATCCACAGCCGGTCCCGGCCCCAGGTGCACCTGGGTGGAGCCGCCATAGAAGCTCGCCACGCCGTTCGCCCACAGCCACTGGTGGAGGTTGGTGTTGTCGCTGTAGCCCAGGAACGGCTTAGGGTCCGCGCGCAGGGCCTCGGCGTCCAGGTGGCCGATCACCGTGATCTGGTCCTCCCCGCCCACCGTGGTGATCACCGCCCGGATCTGGGGGTCCGCGAACGCCGCGTTGAGGTCCCGCGCGCGGTCCTCGGGGCTCGCCCCGAGCTGCCGGGTGGTCGGGTACTCCACCGGCACCAGGACGGTCACCTCGGCCAGTCGATGCATCGCCTGCTCGTGCACGGCGGGGGCGAAGCCGGGAGCCGCGAACGACGGCGAGACGACGGCGATCCTGTCGCCCGGCTGGGCCTTGGGCGGGTGGACGAGCGGCTGAGTCATACCGGGAGCGTAGCCAGCCCCGGCCGCCCTCACCGCAGGGGATGCTTCATGATCTTCCCGGTGGTGTTCTTCGGCAGACCGTCCAGGACCGTCACCGACTGGGGGCACTTGTAGGCGGCCAGCCGCTCGCGCACGAACTCCAGCAGCTCGCCGTCCTCCACGCTCGTCCCGGCCTCGAGCGAGACGTACGCCACGACCTCCTCGCCGAAGCGCTCGTCCGGCAGGCCGACCACGGCGGCCTCGGCCACGGCGGGGTGCTCGTACAGCACCTCCTCCACCTCGCGCGGGTACACGTTGTAGCCGCCGCGGATGATGACGTCCTTGAGCCGGTCCACCACCAGGTAGTAGCCGTCCTCGTCGCGACGGGCGAGGTCGCCGGTGCGGAGCCAGCCGTCGTCGTCGAAGGCCGCGGCCGTGGCTTCGGGCAGGCCCAGGTACCCGGACATGATGACGTCGCCGCGCATGCGCAGCTCGCCGGCGGTCTCGGTGTCCCCCTCGGGCACCTCCACGCCCTCCGACGTCACCAGGCGGAACTCGACGCCGTCCATGGGCAGGCCCACGGTGCCGGGGCGGCCCGGGCGGTCGATCGGGTTGAAGCTCACCGCGCCGGAGCCCTCGGAGATGCCGAACCCCTCCCGCAGCGGCACACCCCACGTCTCCTCGGCGGTGCGCAGCGTCTCCACGGGCAGGCTCGCCCCTCCCGAGATCAGGAAGCGCACGGCGGAGACGTCCAGCGCCTGGCCCTTGGCCCGGCGCGCGCGGACGGCGCTGACGAGGGCGCCGTGGATGGTCGGCACGCCCGGGATCACGGTGACGCGGTCCCGCACGATCTGGTCCAGCGCCTCCTGCGGCGCGAACCGGGATGTCACGGACATCATGGCGCCCATGTAGATCGCCGAGTTCAGCACCACGGACAGCCCGAACACGTGGAAGAACGGCATCACCGCGAAGAGCGTGTCCTCCCGCCGGACCCGGGTCATCGACTCGACCGTGGCGATCGCGTTCGCCCGCACGTTGGTGTGGGTCAGCTGCGCGCCCTTCGGGCGGCCCGTGGTCCCGGACGTGTAGATCACGACGGCGGCGTCGTCCCCCTCGCCCCGCGGCGCCTCGAGGACGGGTGCGACGTCGGCGACGAACGCGGTGATCGCGTCCGGCGCCGTCGTCACCAGCGGGATCCCGACGGCGGCCGCGGCCTGCGCGCCCGCGTCCATGCCGGGCAGGGTCCACAGGAGACTCGCACCCGAGTCGGTGAGGTAGTACTCGAGCTCGCGCGCCGTGGAGAGCGGGTTCAGCGGCACGACGACCGCCCCGAGCCACGCCGTCCCGTAGAACACCGCGGGGAACACGAGCGTGTTGGGCACGAGCAGGGCGACGCGGTCGCCGGGGCCGACGCCCATCGAACGCAGATTCCCGGCGGTGCGCTGGGCGAGGTCCAGGAGCTCGGCGTAGGTGAGCTCCTGCTCCCCCTGCCGCCAGGCCAGCTTCTCGGGCACGTCCGCCGCGGTGCGCGTCAACAGCTCGGCGATGTGGCCGGCGCGGGCCATGGGGCTCGCGGAAGGATCGGGGGTCGTGCTCATACGGGTGCTCCTGACGGGTCTGTCCCCGCGGGCGAGGCGCGAACTTTTCGCTTCACCCTACGGGCCGTGTGCCCGCGGGGACCGCTGGAGGTGCTCCGCGGACACAGACGCGCCCCGCGATGCCGCGGGGCGCGTCGGTCATGCCGGGGCCGGACGGGACGACGTCGTCCCTCCGGCTCACCTGGATCACGGCGCCGTGTAGCCACCGTCCACCAGGTGGTAGGAGCCGGTGATGAAGGAGGCCTTCTCGCTGAGCAGGAAGCTCACCAGGTGGGCGACCTCTTCGGGCCGGCCCAGGCGGCCGACCGGGTGCTTGGCCACGAGGGCGTCCTTGACCTCGGCGGGCAGGTTCGCCAGCAGCGGGGTCTCGATGTAGGCCGGGCCCACCGCGTTGACGCGCACGCCGCGCGGGCCGTAGTCCACACCGGCCTGCTTGGTCAGGCCCACCACGCCGTGCTTGGCGGCGGTGTAGGCGGAGGCGCCCACGCCGGTGGCCACGGAGCCGTGGATGGAGGACATGTTCACGATCGCGCCGCCGGCCTTCTCGATCTCCGGCAGCTGGTACCGCATGCCGTAGAGCACGCCGTTGAGGTTGATGTCGATGACCTTGTCCCAGTCCTCGAGCGCCAGGTCGCCGGCGGCGTCCGGGCCCGCGCCCACGCCCGCGTTGTTCACCGCCAGGTGCAGCCCGCCGAACTCCTGCACGGCGAACTCCACGGCCTTCCGGTTGTCCTCCGGGGAGGCGGAGTCCAGCTTCGTGGCCTTGGCCTTGCCGCCGGCCTCGGTGATCTCCCGGGCCACCCGCTCGGCGGCCTCCAGGTTGATGTCCGTGACCACGACCTTCGCGCCGTTCTGCGCCATGTCCTTGGCGCACGCCTCGCCGATGCCGGAACCGGCGCCCGTGACGAGGGCGACCTTGCCGTTGAACTCCACCATGCTGCTCACTCCTTGAAGCCGTCGGGGATGTCTGCGGACCCGGACTCCGGACCCGTTCCCCGCGCTAGGGCGAGTCGTCAAAACCGGCCAGGCCCCGTCATCGCCGGCAGGACCACCTAGGCTCGGCCCATGACCACCGTGTTCTACGACGACCAGGGCCGGCCCGAGCCGCCGCTGTCCGCGAGCGAGGTGCAGACCCTCCTCGGGTTCCTCGACTTCCAGCGGGCCACGCTGCAGTGGCGAACGAGCGGCCTCGACACGGGAGCGCTGCGCCGCCGGCTCGACGGCCATCCCTCCGAGATGACGCTCGGCGGGCTGCTCAAGCACCTGGCCTACGTGGAGTTCCACTGGTTCGAGGAGTGCGCCCTGGCCGAGCCGACCTCCGAGCCGTGGGTCTGCGTGGACTGGAGCGAGGACGAGGACTGGGACTGGCACAGCGCGGCCCAGGACACCTCGGAGGAGCTGCACGCCCTGTGGGAGCGCGCGGTGGACCGTTCGCGGCAGATCGTGGTCAGGCTGATGGCCGAGGCGGAGGACGACGACGACGCGCTCGCCGCCACCCACGACGCCTGGGGCGGCCGCGCCCAGGTCTCCCTGCGGTGGATCCTCACGCACATGATCGAGGAGTACGCGCGCCACAACGGCCACGCGGACCTGCTGCGCGAGCAGATCGACGGCCAGACCGGGGAGTAGCGGGCCCGACGCCCCGATGGCACCGCGGCGCCCTCCGGCGTCAGCCCCTCAGCTCGCGGCGCAGGATCTTGCCCGTGGCGTTCTTGGGCAGCCCGTCCATGATGGTCACCGTCCGGGGCTGCTTGTAGCGGGCCAGCCGCTCCGCGGCGAAGGCCTGCAGCTCGTCCTCCGTGACGGCGCTGCCCGGCGCCACGGACACGAAGGCCGCCACCTCCTCGCCGAGGCGCTCGTCGGTCACGCCCACCACGGCCGCCTCGACGACGTCCGGGTGCTCGTAGAGGACCTCCTCCACCTCGCGCGGGTAGACGTTCATGCCGCCGCGGATGACCACGTCCTTCAGCCGGTCCACGATCAGCACGTACCCGGCCTCGTCCCGGCGGGCGAGGTCGCCGGTGCGGAACCAGCCCTCGTCGTCGAACGCCGCCGCCGAGTCCTCCGGCCGGCCCCAATAGCCCGCCATGACGCCCTCGCCGCGGATGCGCAGCTCGCCGGCGGTCTCGAGGTCCTCCTCGGGCACCACGGTCCCGTCCACGGTGACGATCCGGGCCTCGAAGCCGTCCACGGGCCGGCCCACGGTGCCCGGGCGGATCGGGGCGTCCACGGGGTTGAAGAAGCACGCACCCGCGTTCTCGGACAGCCCGTAGCCCTCCAACACGGGAACGCCGTACAGCTTCTCCGCCGCGCGCAGGGTCTCCACGGGCATGCTCGCCCCGCCGGAGAGGGGCAGGCGCAGGCGGGAGAAGTCCGCGGGCTCGGCCCCGGCCTCGCGGCGGGCCCGGGCGACGGCGAGGAACGCGCCGTGCATGGTGGGCACGCCGGGCAGGAACGTCACACCGTGGTCCTGCAGCTGCTGGAAGGCCCCGTCCGGAACGAAGCGCGGCAGGAGGGACAGGGCGGCGCCGGCGAACACCGCGCCGTTGAGCACCACCGAGAGCCCGAACACGTGGAACATCGGCAGCGCCGCGAACACGACGTCGTCCGGGCCGAGCCGGCCCAGGCCGGTCGCCGTCGCCATGGCGTTGGAACGCAGGTTCGTGTGCGTCAGCCGCGCGCCCTTGGGCCGTCCCGTGGTGCCGGACGTGTAGAGCAGCACGGCGTCGTCGTCGGGGTCCCGCGGGGTGATCTCCGTGACCGGGGCGATGCCCTCGACGGCGCACTCCCGCCCGACCGCTTCGAGGTCCAGGGTGACCACCTCGACGTCGACGTTCCCGGCCACCTCGTCCACGGCCGGCAGCCCGGGCATGGCCCAGAGCATGCGCGCCCCGGAGTCCTCGAGGAAGTACTCCAGCTCTCGGGCGGTGAACAGCGGGTTGAGCGGCACCATCACCGCGCCCAGGCGCATGAGCGCCTCGTAGACGGCCACGAACGTCGGGACGTTCGGCAGCATGACGGCCACCCGGTCCCCGGCCTGCACGCCGCGGGCGCGCAGCCAGCCGGCCGTGACGGCCGTGGCCTGGTCCAGTTCGCGGTAGCTCATGCGGGCGTCGCCGATCAGCAGGGCGACGGTGTCCGGCTGGCGGGCCACCGTGGCGGCGAGCAGCTCGGCGACGTGGCCGCGCCGCTCGGTGGGCCGGCCGGCGGCGTCGAGGGTCATGGCGGAGGTCTCAGGGGTGTCGGAGGTCGTCACGGTGGCTCCTGGTGCTCGTCGGGACGGGTCGGGTCAGAGGAAGGCGGAGTGGCCGGTGAGCCCGCGGCCCACGATCAGCGAGTTGACCTCGTAGGTGCCCTCGTACGTGAAGATCGCCTCGACGTCGCAGAAGAAGCGGCCGAGACCGCGGTCCGCGAGGATGCCGTTGCCGCCCATCAGCTGACGCCCCAGAGCGGCCGACTCGCGGCACATCTGCGAGGTCTTGAGCTTCACCAGGGAGGCCTGGGTCATGGACACCTCGCCCTCGGCCTCGAGCTGGACGGCGCGGTGGGCCATGCCGAGCGTGGCGGCCAGGTTGCCGGCGATCTGCACGAGCAGGGACTGCACGAGCTGGTGGGCGGCGATCGGACGGCCGAACTGCGTGCGCTCCAGGGCGTAGTTCCGGGCGATGTCCAGGACGGCCTGCTGCGCGCCCACGGCCTGCCAGCCCAGCCCGTTGCGGGAGCCGAGGAGGATCACGTTGGTGTCCGCGAACGAGTTCGCCTTCTCCAGCTTGTTCTCCGCCGGGATCCGCACGTCCGTGAAGGTGATGTCCGCGTTCTGCACGATCTTCACGGCGGTCTTGTGCTCGATCTTGGTGGCGCTGTAGCCCGGGCGGTCGGTCTCCACGATGAAGCCCTTGACCTGGTCGTCCGCCTCGTCGCGGGCCCACACGATCGCGATCCGGGACATGGTGCCGTTGCCGATCCAGCGCTTGGCCCCGTTGATCACCCACTCGTCGCCCTCGCGGCGGGCGGTGGTCGCCATGCCGCCGGCGACGTCGGAGCCGTGCTCCGGCTCGGTCAGCCCGAAGCAGCCGGTGTACTCCATGGCGTAGAGCCCCGGGAGCCACTTCTGCTTCTGCTCCTCGGAGCCCAGGTGCTCCAGGGTCGCGCCCACGAGGTCGTTGTGCAGGGCGAAGTAGACGCTGAGGGAGATGTCCGCGCGGGACAGCTCGGCCATCAGGCAGCCGCGGAACAGCGGGTCGGTGGTCATGCCGTTCAGGTGGTTGAAGCCGAGCTCGCCCACCTGGCGGGCGATCTCGTGCGGGAACTCGTCCCGGCTCCAGGCCTCCGCCACATGCGGGGTGACGATCTCGGCCAGGGCGGCGCGGATCTCCGCGAGCTTCTCCTGCTGCTCGGGCGTCAGGAGGCGGTGGTACTCGAGGACGTCGACGTCGATCAGCGGACGGCTCCGGGTGTCAGCGGCGGTCATGGGGGTTCTCCTCGGGATCAGGGGGTGTCTGCGTCAGGGGGCGCAGCGCCGGGGTGGGCGTGGGGTGTCGGATGAGCGGCTCAGGCGGTCGCCGCGGCGAGGGCGGTCAGCGGGAGGCCCCGCTCCTCGCCCCAGGCCTGCCAGTGGGCGGCGTCGTGCTCCAGGAGGGCGCCCGCGATCTGAGCGCGGACGTCCCCGTCCGGGTCCAGCCCGAGGCCCTCGAGGAGCGCGGCCGCGAAGTGCGGCTCGAGCGCGCCGACGGCCACATGGCCGTCGGCGGCCGGGTACACGCCGTAGTGGGGCGAGGCCCCGCCCAGGGGGCTGCGGCGGTCCGTCATGCGGTGACGGTTCGGCAGGGCCAGGGCGTGGGCGGCGTCGGCCAGTGCCACGACGGCGTGCCCGCCCGCCCCGTCCGCGCCGCGGGACCACAGGAGGGCCAGGGCCGCGGAGACGGCGCGCTCGGCCCCGTGCAGGTCCGCCGCCAGGATCCGAGGCGGCGGCCCCGGCTCCAGCAGGCCCGCCTCGGCCTGGTAGTTGATGTCATGACCGGGGACGTCCGTCCGGTCCCCGGCGAAGCCCGTGACGTCCACCTGGCAGATCCGCGGGTGACGGGCGCGGACGGCGTCGGCGTCCAGGCCGAGGCGGCGCAGGGCCCCCGAGCGGTGGGACGTGAGGAACACGTCCGCCGCGGCGAGGATCCGCTCCATCTCGGCGGCCCCGTCCGGGGACTTCATGTCCACGGTGCGCACCTGCTGGCCGCGATGCAGCTCCTCGTAGAGGGCGGGCACCAGCGTGGCCACGGGGTCCCCGCCGGGCGGGAGCACGGTGACGACGTCGGCGCCCAGCTCCTGCAGGCGGGCCGCTGCGACGGGCCCGGGCAGGTTCAGGGCGATCGTCACCACGCGCACGCCGACCAGGGGGCCGGAGGCGACGGCGTCGCCCCCGGCGGCGGTCTGCGAGACGGTGTCCTGCGCGCTCATACGAGGCCCTTCCCCGAGGCGGCGCGCGCGCGCAGCCACTCGGACGGGCGGAAGCGCTCGCCGTAGGCCTCTGCGAGCTCGTCCGCGCGCGCCACGAAGTCCGCCAGCCCGTTCTCACGGTTGGTCATGAACGTGGCCGGGCCGCCGGTGTGCGGCGGGTAGCCGATGCCCAGGACGCCGCCGATGTTCGCGGACGCGGTGTCGGTCAGGACGCCGTCCTCGAAGCAGCCGGCCGTCTCGATCGCCATGCGGTAGAGGAAGCGGTCCTGGAGATCCTGCTCCGGCACGTCCACGTCCGAGGTGAAGTGCTCACGCAGACCGGGCCACAGGTGCTTGGGGCCCTCGGCCGGGTACTCGTAGAAACCGGCCCCGCGGGCACGGCCAGGGCGCTCGAACTCCTCCACCATGCGGTCCACGATCTGCTCGCCCGGCTGCACGACGCGCTCGGTGCCGGCGGCCGAGGCGGCCTTCTCCTCCTCTCGGCGCACGTGCTGCGTGAGGGTCAGCGAGACCTCGTCCAGCATGGCCAGCGGCGCACCCGGGAAGCCGGCCTGGCGCGCGGCGCGCTCGACGCGCTGCGGGTCCACGCCCTCCTCCACCATGGCGGCGGCCTCCAGCACGAGGGTGCCGAACACGCGGGAGGTGTAGAAGCCGCGGCCGTCGTTCACGAGGATCGGGACCTTGTGGATCTGCTGGACCAGGTCGTATGCGCGCTCCACGGCCTCCTGGGAGGTCTGCTCGCCACGGATGATCTCCACGAGCTGCATGCGGTCCACGGGGGAGAAGAAGTGCAGGCCGATGACGTCGGCGGCGCGCTCCCGCGGCTCCTGCAGCAGCGTGATCGGGAGGGTGGAGGTGTTGCTGCACAGCAGCGTGTCCTTCCCCACCACCTTCTCGACCTCCGCGAACACGCCCGTCTTGAGCTCGAAGTCCTCGAAGACGGCCTCGATGACGGCGTCCACGCCGGCGAGGTCCGCGTAGTCCTCCGTGGTGCGGATGCGGCCCAGCACCTCGTCCGCGGCGGCCTGGTCCATCCGGCCCTTGGCCACGGCCTTGCCCAGCAGGTCCGCGCAGTGGGACTTGCCGCGCTCGGCGTTCTCCACCGAGACGTCCTTGAGGACCGCCTCGATGCCGTTGACGGCGAGGGCGTGGGCGATCCCGGCGCCCATCATGCCCGCGCCGAGCACGGCCACGGAGCCGACGGTGTGGCGCTCCGTGGCGCGCTCGCCGAGGGCCGCGCCGGAGCGGATGTCGCCCATGTCCGTGTGGAACGCCTGCACCATCGCCGTGGAGACCCGGCCGGTCACGAGGCTCACGAAGTAGCGGGTCTCGATCCGCAGGGCGGTGTCGAAGTCCACCTGCGCGCCCTCGACGGCCGCGGCGAGGATCGCCTTCGGCGCCGGCAGGTCCGCGCCGTGCAGCGTCTTGTGCAGCGTGGCGGGGAACGCGGGCAGGCGGGAGGCCATCGCCGGCTGCTGCGGGGAGCCGCCGGGCAGGCGGAAGCCCTTCTGGTCCCACGGCTTGACGGCGTAGGAGGGGGCGCCGAGCGCCTCGTCGGTCTCCTCCGGGCCGCCCTCCTGGGCCTTCGCCGCCGCGGCCCCCTGCTTGAGGATCCAGCGCCGCGCCGCGGGCAGCAGCTCGTCCTGCGAGGAGACGAGCTCGTCGATGACGCCCTTCTCCTTCGCCTGCGCGGGGCGGTACTGGGTGCCCTGGAGCAGCCAGTCCATCAGGGCCTTCTCCAGGCCCAGCATCCGCACGAGGCGCGTGATGCCGCCGCCGCCGGGGAGCAGGCCGAGGGTGACCTCGGGCAGGCCTACCTTGATGCGGGCGTCGTCCACGGCCACGCGGCGGTGGCACGCGAGGGCGATCTCCAGGCCGCCGCCGAGGGCGGCGCCGTTGATGGCGGCGACCACGGGCCGGCCGAGCTTCTCGAGTCGGCGCAGGACGGACTTCACGTGCTCGGTCATCGCGAAGACGTCCGCGGCCTCGTCCGGGCCGGTGGGGCCCAGCTGGTCCAGGTTGCCGCCGGCGAAGAAGGTGCTCTTCGCGCTGGTGAGGATGACGCCGGCGATCGACTCGCGCTCCTGCTCGAGCCGCTCCACGGTGGCCTCCATGGAGTCCCGCCAGAGGTCGTTCATGGTGTTGACCTTGGCGTTGGGGTCATCCATGGTCAGGGTGACGACGCCGTCGGCGTCCTGGTCCCAGGTGATCATGTTCTCAGTCATGGCTGCTGTGCTCTCTCTGCCGTCGGGCGGAACTCGGGGTCGGAGGCGCTCAGACGCGCTCGACGATGGTGGCGACGCCCATGCCTGCGCCGATGCAGAGGGTGGCGATGCCGGTCTGCAGGTCGCGGCGCTCGAGCTCGTCCACCAGGGTGCCCAGGATCATGGCGCCGGTGGCGCCGAGCGGGTGGCCCATGGCGATCGCGCCGCCGTTGACGTTGGTCTGCTCCTCGCTCCAGCCCAGGTCCCGCATCAGCTGGAGGGGCACGGCCGCGAACGCCTCGTTGATCTCCACGAGGTCGATGTCGCCCGCGGTCATCCCGGCGACGTCGAGGGCCTTGCGGCAGGCCGGCGTCGGACCGGTGAGCATGATGGTGGGCTCGGAGCCGACGACGGCGGCCGAGACGATGCGGGCGCGCGGCGTCAGGCCGGCACGGCGGCCCGACTCCTCGCTGCCCACGAGGGTCAGCGCGGCGCCGTCCACGATGCCGGAGGCGTTGCCCGGGTGGTGGACGTGGTGGATCTGGTCCACGTCCGTGTAGCGGTCGAGCGCGACGGCGTCGAAGCCGGCCTGCTCCCCCATCGCGGCGAAGGAGGGCTTCAGCCCGGCCAGGATCTCGAGCGAGGAGTTCGGTCGGATGGTCTCGTCCCGGTCCAGGACGGTCAGCCCGTTGATGTCCTTCACGGGGATGACGGACTTGTCGAAGCGGCCCTCGGCCCACGCCTGGGCGGCGCGGTGGTGGCTCTGGACGGCGAAGCGGTCCAGGTCCTCCCGGGTGAAGCCCTGGCGGGTGGCGATGAGGTCCGCCGAGATGCCCTGCGGCACGAAGTGCAGCGCCAGCGCGGTGGCCGGGTCCGTGGCCCACGCGCCGCCGTCGGAGCCCATGGGGACGCGGGACATGGACTCCACGCCGCCGGCGATCAGCATCTCCTCCCAGCCGGAGCGGATGCGGGCCGCCGCCTGGTTGACGGCCTCGAGGCCGGAGCCGCAGAAGCGGTTGAGCTGCACGCCGGCCACGTTCTCCGGCATGCCGGCCTTGAGGGCGGCCACGCGGGCGATGTCCGCGCCCTGGTCCCCCACCGGGCTGACGACGCCGAGCACGACGTCCTCGACGGTGGCGGGGTCCCACTCGGGGTGGCGCTCGCGGAGCGCGTCGAAGAGGCCGCCCAGGAGATCGATCGGCTTGACCTCGTGGAGGGAGCCGGTGGGCTTGCCGAGTCCGCGGGGGGTGCGGACGGCGTCGAAGAGGTAGGCGTCCCGGGTCACGGGGATCTCCTTCGGTGTGGGGGGTCAGTGGGTTCGGATGTTCGGGGGGTCTGCGGGTCTGGGGCGGTCTCGGCGGGGCCGCCGGGGCCGCGCGTCAGCCCTGCGGCGCGGACGGGCCGTCGCCCTCGGCGAGCGCGTCGGCGTAGGCCTGCCGGAGGCGCTTCTTGTCCAGCTTGCCCACGGAGGTGCGGTCCAGCTCGTCCACGAAAAGGACGCGGTCGGGCACCTGCCAGGAGGCGAAGCGGGCGCGGAGGGCGTCCTTGACCTGCTCCTCGGTGACGTCGGCGCCGGGGGCGCGCACCGCGAGGGCGAGGGGGCGCTCCTGCCACTTGGGGTGGGGGACACCGACGACGGCGGCCTCGGACACACCGGGGACCGTGAGCATGTGGTTCTCCAGGTCGATGGTGGAGATCCACTCGCCGCCGGACTTGATGACGTCCTTCATCCGGTCGGAGACCTTCAGGTAGCCGTCCTCGGAGAGGTAGCCGACATCGCCGGAGCGCCAGTAGCCCTCGTCGTCGAAGCCCTTCTCCGTGGCCTCGGGATCGTCCCCGTAGGAGCTGGTGACCCACGGACCGCGGACCCGGATCTCACCGACGTTCTGCTCGCCGGGCGGCAGCGGCTGGCCCAGGGGGTCCACGATCTTGACGTCGACGCCGGTGACGACGAGGCCCTGGTACCGCTTCAGGTCCCACTGCTCGTCCTCGGTCAGACCCGCCTTGAGGGCCGGGCGCAGGCGGTTCACCGACACGATGGGCGAGGTCTCCGTGGCCCCGTAGGCGTGGATGATCTCGGCCCCCATGAGGCGGTCGAAGCCCTGCATCAGGGCCACGGGGGGCTCCGAGGCGCCGCAGAGGAACCGGAGGCCGGGCAGGTGCGGCGTCTGCGCCATCTGCTCGAGGTGATGGAGCATCGGCAGCAGGATGGCCGGAGCGGCCGGAGCCAGGGTGACGCCGTGCTCCACCAGCGCGTCCGTCAGCAGGGGGGTGTCCTGCAGCGTGAAGCGGCCCGGCAGCACGATGCGGGCGCCGACCGCCACAGCCGCGTAGGGCAGGCCCCAGCACTGGGCGTGGAACATGGGGGTCAGGAGCATGACGGTGTCGTCCATGGTCATGCCGGTGCTCGCGGCCACCGCAAAGGAGTGCAGCCACGTGGACCGGTGCGAGTAGTACACGCCCTTGGGCCGACCGGTGGTCCCCGTGGTGTAGCACGCGCCGGAGGCGGACCGCTCGTCCATGTCCGGGGCGTCCTCGATCGGCTCGTGCCCGGCCACCAGGTCCTCGTACGAGACCGCGTCCGCCCGGCCGGCCCAGGCCTCAGGGAGATCGCCGTCCGAGGCCACGATCCACCGGGTGCCCTCCGGCAGGTGCGGGGCCAGCCCCTCGGCCAGCGGCAGGAGCGTGGCGTCCACGATCAGCGTGCGGGCGCCGCTGTGCCGGATGACGTAGGCCAGGTCCTGCGGGGCGAGGCGGAGGTTGAGCTGGACCATGGTGGCGCCCGTCAACGGCACGGCGAAGTAGCACTCGAAGTGCCGCAGGTCGTTCCAGAGGAGCAGGCCGACGCGGTCGCCCGGGCCGATGCCCTGCGCCGCGAGGCCGGCGGCCACGCGCTGCGTCCGGCCCCAGGAGGTCGCATAGTCTGTGACCTTCCACTCGCCGGCGAGGGTCCGGTGGACGATCTCCTGGTCCCGGTAGGTGCGGGCCGCGTCCCGGATGAGGCGCGTCGTCGTCAGCTGCTCGACGTCGCCCATGGTGGAGGCGGTTCCCATGACGGGTGAGGTGGCGGGAGTGGCGTTCATGGTGATCCTCACGATCCGTGGCGTGCGTGCTCGTCGTCACACGTTCTGGCATCAGTGAATCATTCATTGCACGATCGCACAACACCCTCCTCGATCCGCTAGCCTTGCGCGGTGAACACGGCCAGACCCCTCACCCGCGAGGACCTCTCCTCCGCCGCCCGCCTCCGCCTGAGCGCCCTCGAGCTGTACGCGGAGCGGGGCGAGCACGCGACGAGCGTCCGGGACGTCGGCAAGAACGCGGGCGTGGCGCCCGGGCTTGTCCGGCACCACTTCGGCAGCAAGGACGGCCTGACCCGCGCGGTGGACGACGACATCATCGACCTCGTCCGCGCGACCCTCGAGGCGGTCCCCCTGGAGGGCACGCCGCTCGAGATCTCCGCGGCCCGCGACGCGGCGTTCCAGGAGCTGCTCCGTGAACGCCCCCTCATCGGCGGCTACCTGGCGCAGGCCCTCACGGCGCCGCGCGCCTCGGGCGAGAGCCTCCTGGACCGGCTGGTGGACCTCTCCGTGGAGCAGACGCGCCAGCTGATCGACCGCGGCCTGGACCCTCGCCGCGGGCTGCGCGCCTCGGTGTTCACCACAGTGGTCCGGCAGGTCACGCTGTTCGTGGTGATCCCCGCGGCCGAACGGGTGTGGGAGCGGCTCGGCGGCACGCTGGAGGGGGCGTCCGCCGACGCCGCGATGCCGGCCGTGCGCGTCGTCGTCGACGCCGCCCGGGATCAGGACGCACGCTGAGGCGGATGCCTCCCGCTGCGTGTGCGGAGCGGCCTCCGGGCTGAGGAGCGCCCGAGAGGCCGCGTAGCCTGACCGCATGATCAGCACCCCGCGGCCCGGCGTCCGCCCCACCACCTCCGACGACGGACCCCACCGCCAGCTCGACCAGCGGGCCTCGCCGGCACTGTGGGGTGAGCTGACGGCCCGCGTGTTCGCGCTCGACGGCGTGGTCGAGGGCCACAGCCAGGTCTCGCCGGCGTCGTCGCGCGGGGTGTTCCTCGCCGACATCGACGTGGAGCGGGCACCCGAGACGAACCTCGCCCCCGGCCGTCGCCTCGAGCCGGTGCACCTGCACGGCGTGGCCGACACCTCCGTGCACCTCGTGCTTCCGGCCGAGCGCGGAAGGCGGCTCGTGGAGCTCGGCTGGGCGGAGCCGCATCAGTACGCCGACCACGGCACGGAGTTCATGGTCTACGGGCCGCGGGACGAGGTGGAGCTGGCCGTCGTCGTCGGGATCGTGGAGGAGGCGCTGGCGTTCGCGCGGGGCGCCTGACCGGCTCACCCCGTTCCGCGCCCTCCCGGACGGCGGCGTCGATGCTCAGCGAGGTGCGCCTGCCTCTGCTGCCAGTGCATCACAGGGGCCACTGCTCGAGCTCGTCGGAGATCCGGACGCTCAGTCCGGACACGCGGCCCCTCGGACCGATGAGCACGTGCACCACGGGGTCCGTGTCCTCCCCGGACACCACACCGCGCACGACGACAGCCCGGCGCCGCCCCGCGCGGACCTCGCCGCCGGGTGCCGATGCGTCGTCCAGCGACCCGGCCGCACTCAGCAGCTCGCCCGCGAGGTCGTGCACGCCCGTGACCCGCGCGTCCCCCAGGGGGCCGGCGAGGTCCTCCACCTCGAGCATGACCCGGCGCAGCGCGGACTGCGGCAGGCCCGCGCGCGCGGTGCTGGTCATGTGCGCGTGGACGGCCGCGACGTCGCCGCGCAGCCACGCGGCCACGGCCCCCATCGCGGTGGCGCGGGCCTCGGCCCACGGGTCACCCGGGGAGGTGCGGCAGCCGCGGCCGGGGCCCGTGCCGACGTCGTCGTCGGCCAGGGCGGGCGCGGAGTGGAAGCGACGGTGGGCGGCCTGACGCGTGACGCCGAGCGCCTCGGCGACCTGCGCCCAGCTCCACCCGTCCGACCGCGCGGCCTGGACGGCGGCGTGCAGACGGCGCTCGGCGGCGGCCTGGTCACGCAGCGCTGCGGCGATCCGGTCATGCGGGTCGGGCATCCTCCGATGATGCCCCATCCGCGCCGTTGCCCGGCACCGGGACGAGCGCACCGACGAGGCACGCCGCGATGATGCCGATGATCGCGGGCACCCCGCCGTCGAACAGGTCCAGCAGGAGGCTCACGGCGACCGCCGCCCCCGCCACGAGGAGCTGCACCGCCTTCGGGCCGTCCCACCGGGACTGCCAGCCGCCGAAGAGGGTGCCTCCGTAGGGAGTGCCGGACTGGAACAGGGGGGCACACCACGCGCCGACGAGGCAGACCAGGCCGGAGAGCAGGCCCACAAGCCATGTGCTGGCGTCCGTCAGCACGGTGACGAGGAGGATCAGGAGGACGACGACCGCGGAGGAGATCAGGGACTTGCTCATGGATTCAGCGTCGAGCACGGGAACGCACGTGTCAATGCCGTGCTGACATATCGGGCCTGGCGCACCGAGCCCATCCGCGCCAGACGCCTGACTCGCCGGACTCGCCGGACTCGCCGGACTCCTCCCAGAGTGGTCGCAACACGCCGTCTGCCGAAGTTCGACACGGCGTGTTGCGACCAGGCTGGCGCGCCCCTACTCCACCCCGCGGGCCGCGAGCGCATCCCCGACGTCGTCGGCGTGCTTGAGGGAGAGCACCAGCAGCGGCAGGATCCACGCCCACGGGGCCATCCTCACGCCGCGGCTGGCCTGCGCGTGGCGCACCTGCTCGGCCAACCCGCGCAGGTGACCGATCGAGCTGAGCACCAGGCCCATCGCCAGCCCCACGCGCTCCGGCCGGAACCCCGCCCGCGCGAGCTTCGGGCCGAGCCACGGAATGCGGTTCACGGGCCCCAGCGCGGCCTCGGCCACCCCCACCATGTCCGCGATCCGCGTGGTGCGGGTGAGGATCTGCGCCGTCAGCACCACGCCGAGCACGCGGGTCACCATGAGGGCGGCGGAGAGGAGGTCCACGAAGATCCACTGCGCGGCGAAGAGGAACGCGTAGAAGATCCAGAGCCCGCGCAGATCGCGGCCGAGCATCCCCAGCCCGCGGCGCGCACCGAAGCCCACGGTGTAGGCCAGCCCGGCCCCGACGACGGCGGCGCCCGCCGTCCACACGGTCGGCGGCAGGAGCGTGAGCGCCAGGACCCACACCGCGAGCAGCGCGACCTTGAGGCCGGCCGGGCAGCGGTGCAGGGGCGAGCCGCCGGTGACGTAGAGCGAGATCACGCGTCGAACTCCGTGGCCACGGCCTCGTCGAGGAAGGCCTCGTACGCGCCGATCACGTCACCGGCCGGACCGACCTCACGCACGCGGCCGTCGTGGATCCACACGGCCTCGTCGCACCGGCGGGCCAGCTCGAGGTCATGGGTGACGAGCAGCAGCTGGAAGTCCCGTGCCGCGAGCAGGCGCTCGGCGATGATCCGCCGGTGCCGGCCGTCGAGCAGGGAGGTCGGCTCGTCCGCGATCACCAGCGACGGCGACGCCGCCATCACGGAGCACATCGCAAGCCGCTGCGCCTGGCCGCTCGAGAGCGCGAGGCAGGGCCGGTCCGCGATCTCGGCGAGCCGGTGCTCGGCCAGCGCCGCGTCCACGCGCGCGGTGACCTCGGCCCTGCCGAGGCGGGCGCCGTCGTTGTGCCGCAGGGACTTCACGGTGAGCTCCACGTCCTCGCGGACGGTGGGCATGATGGCCTGCGCGGCCGGGTTGGCGAACACCATGCCCACGGTGCGCCGCAGCCCCTTCACGTCCCGGACGGCGTCCACGCCGTGCACGGTGACCTCCCCCGCCGCGACATCGGCCAGGCCCGCGATCGCCCGGGCCAGCGTGGACTTGCCGGATCCGTTCTCCCCCACCACGGCGACGCGCGGGGCGCGGAGCGTGAGCGTCACGTCCTCGAGGAGCGTGACGACGCCGTCGGGCCCGTCCGCCTCGGCACGGACGCCGTCCAGGGCGAGGACGCGCTCCGGAGCGCCGGCCGAGTGCCGTGTCATCTGCCGCATGCTCTTCTCCTGACTCCTCCCACGCCCTAACGTGGGCGAATGGACACCACTGACGCCGCCACCCCCTCCGCCGACCATGCCGCGCACTCCGACGACGTCACCTACCGCACCCGTAAGTGGGTCAAACCTGAGGACCTGAACGCCAACGGAACGCTCTTCGGCGGATCGCTGCTGCGCTGGATCGACGAGGAGGCCGCGATCTACGCCATCATCCAGCTCGGCAACCCGCGCTCCGTGACGAAGCTGATCTCCGAGATCAACTTCCGCTCCTCCGCGGAGCAGGGCGACATGATCGAGATGGGCCTGCGCGCCGTGGAGTTCGGGCGCACCTCGCTGACCATGCGCGCCAAGGTCCGCAACATCATCACCGGCGAGGTGATCCTCACGATCGACAAGATCGTGTTCGTCTCTCTCGACGAGGAGGGCCGCCCCGAGCCGCACGGCTACACCGACATCACGCTCGACCGGGACCGGCTGCCGTACGGCATGAACCGCTGAGGCGGGGCCGCGGGCGCTGGGCACGCCCGGCGCCCGCTCAGCGGAACGCGCGCGGGTAGGCCTTCCAGAGGCCGGCGGCGAGGAGCGCGGTCACGACGACCTTCACGAGGTCGCCGGGGACGAAGGCCGGGAGCATGGCGAACGCCGCGGCCGGCTCGGTGCCGGCGATGAGGATGAAGCCCAGCGCGCCGCAGGCGTAGAGCACCCCCATGGTGCCGATGAGGCTGGCGACGAACGCCGCGACACCCACGCGGCCGGTGCCGATGCCGCGGCGGGCGCGGCCGGTCATGGCCCAGAAGATCAGGCCGACGACGAACGCCGCGGGGATCCAGCCCCAGATGAATCCGGCCGTCGGGCCGACCATGACGCCGAGGCCGCCGCGGCCACCCGAGAGCAGGGGCAGGCCGAGCGCCACGAGCGCGTTGAAGAGGATCATGGCTGCCGCGCCGCGCCACGGGCCGAGGATCACGCCGGCCAGCATGACGGCGATGTTCTGGGCGATGATCGGCGCCGGGATGCCGGCCACCGGGATCGGCGGGACCATGCCGAGGACCGCCATGAGCGCGGCCAGCACGGCGATGCGGGCGAGGCCGCCGCCGGAGGAGCCGCGGGTGGGGCGGGCGACGGCGGGGCTGGTGCCCCGGGCGGTGTGCGCCGTGGACGAGACAGGGGTGGCCATGGGGCGGCTCCTCCAGGGTGGTGCGGGTGACGGGGGGCCGTGGGGCGCGTGAGACGCGTCCTGAACGGTGTTCAAGAGTGTAGCGGGCCGGGCCGGATCCTGGATCTGCAGGCCAAGAGGTTGTCGAGATGCAGCTGTCGAGATGCAGCGAAGATTTCACAAACGCGCCAATTTGATTCATACGCCGCTCAGGGTCTGAAGGGTTGACACCGGCTCCTCCTGCCCCTCGCTTGACCAGTGCACGGGATCACGGTCGCTACGCTCGATCCATGCCCGTCCGTCTGCGCCCTGCCGTCCTCGACGACGCCGAGGCCCTCGCCGCCCTGGCACGGAGCCAACGCGAGCACTTGGCCCCGTGGGAGCCGGAACGTCAGGCCCGTTGGTTCACGGAGGCCGGCCAGCGCGAGGCCCTCGAACAGGCAGACCGTGACCGGGCCGCCGGCCGCTCCTACGCCTTCGTCATCACCGACGACACCGGGCACCTGTTCGGTCGTCTCACCCTGGCCAGCGTGGTCCGCGGGGCCGGGCAGTTCTGCTCGATCGGCTACTGGGTCGCGCTTGAGGCGACGGGACGCGGCGTGGCGACCGCCGCCGTCGGGCAGGCCCTGCAGATCGCCTTCGGCGAGCTCGGACTGCACCGGGTGCAGGCTGAGATCCTCCCCCACAACCACGCCTCCCGCCGCGTGCTGGAACACCGCGGGTTCCAGCGGTACGGCCTGGCCCCGCAGTACCTGCGGATCGCCGGCCGCTGGCAGGACCACGAGCTCTGGCAGCTCCTCGCGCCAGCGGAGGGGCAGCGGTGACCCCTGACGACGCCGCCCGGGAAGGACTTTCCACCAGCCCGGCCGCCTATGGCGCCCGCGCGGACGAGTACACCAAGCTGCTGGGCACCATGGACGCGGTGGCCGAGGACGACAGGCTGCTGGTCGAAGCCTGGGCCGACCGGGTGGATGGGGTTCTGGCCGACGTCGGCTGCGGTCCGGCCCACTGGACCGCGCACCTGGCCTCGCTGGGCCATGAGGTGACGGGCATCGAGCCGGTCGAAGAGTTCGTCACCCACGCACACCGAACCCACCCGGAGGTAGGCGTGGAGCCGGGCTCGTTCCAGACCCTGCCCGTAGCCGCCTTCAACGGGATCCTGGGCTGGTACTCAATCATCCACACGCCGCCGGTGGAGATGCCTGCCCTCCTGCAGCGCGCACACCAGGCACTGCGCCCTGGCGGGTCACTACTGCTGGGGTTCTTCGCTGGCGAGCACGTGGAACCGTTCGATCACGCCGTCACCACGGCGTGGTACTGGCCGGTAGATGAGCTCGCGGGCGTGATGACCGCGGCGGGGTTCACCGTGGTCGACCGCGGCACACGGCAGGACGCCGGCGTACGCCGCCACGGATGGATCGAGTCCAACCGGAGCTGAGGCGTCTGGCGCTCTCCGCCCCAAGCCTTCTACGGAACCGTCCTTCGCGATTCGCGTGCGATCTTCGCCGCGTCTGGACAGTCAGCGAGCGCTCCCCCTCGAGCGCCGCGAACCGTCGTTTGTGGCCGGCGTTCCGGCCCTCCTGCCGCGGGCCGCCCCGACTCCACGCGTCCTGCACCGCCACCTTCCCAATGCCGACAACGACGCCCCCGACCCGCACGGTGAAGCGGTCCCCCGCCGCGAGGTAAGGCCCCCGTAGCATGTTCGCGCTCTCCGGACGACCGGAGCTCCAGGACCATGCCTGCTCAAGACGGCAGAAGCCCCATACGGCGGGTGCCTCGAGACCTCTGGACAGGGTGGCGGGGGTAACCGACGGGCACGCAGCGGGAAGCAGACGCCTCGACTCCCGGCAAGCTCTAGGAGAGGGGTGGCCATGGCAGACAAAGTACGAACACAAGTCCTCGAGCCAGCCCCCGGGCAGGCCAGTGCCCACACCCGCAGCCGTCAACGAGTAGGGGATGGGCACCATTGCGGCCGTGCAGCCTCAGTACCGGGTCACCTTAAGGGTGGTGTTCGCGCAGGACGCGGCCTTCTTCACCAGAAACGCCTTCTCCGTGGCATCAGCCTTCAACCCCCAGCGGATCTTCACCGCGGTCCAGTCAGCGATGTACTGGCACTGGTTCTTCGGCGGCAGCCACTGCTCCGGACCGCGGGCCTGCTTGGCCGAGTTCAACGCCGAGGTCTGCGCGTTCAGCGACCGGGCATCCCCCAAGTCGTTGTAGAACGCCACCCGCTTGGCCTTGGTCCAGTACCGGGCGCCCGAGCCCCACGCCTCATGCACGGGCACCATGTGATCGATCTGCACCGTCGAAGCAGACGTGTGCGTACGCAGATCCCAGCTGCTCACCCACTTGCCCGTGGCCACCGTGCACTTACGGGCCGTCGTGAACTTCGGGGTGGTCTTGGACTCTGCGATCAACACCTCTGCCCGCGTGTTCTGGCAGTCCCTGTTCGCATCCTTCCAGTCCCCGAACTGGGCGGCCCGGTCATAGCCGGCATTGTTCTCCGCCGCCACCGGCAACGACGCCACAGCCATGCGCAGCGGGGCTGAGTACGTGGTGCCGGCTGCCGCCGGGCCCGCACCCCCCAGGACAGCGGTGGCGACGAAAGCAGCAGCAGTGGCCAGAGAAGCCAAAGAGCGTCGTGACATGGGCGAGTTCCTTGCTCGAGCGGATGACGCGATGCGAAGTCGCATCGCAGCTGATCCTAAGCTCGCGGGAAGCCCCTGCTCGGCACGAGATCCCCGGTCCCTAGGATGGGCAGGATTAGCGCGGACAGCGCCCCATGCCACTTGGCCCAAAGAAAGAACACCCGTGTCTCGACTGACTGACCTGCTCGCCCAGGCCCGCAAGACCGACCCACAGCTGGCCGCAGACCTGGAAGCTGAGTTCCGCCAGCTCACCCAGCGCAGCCAGTTCGGTCTCGTGTTTGAGCGTCACCAGCCCGAAGCTGTGGAGCTGCCCGGCCGCCCCGTGCGCCGCGGAGACACCGTCCGCGTACTCCCCCCACGCGGGAGCCTCACCATCGGAGACACCCGACACTGGGTCGTCACCGACATCGAACGCACCCAAGACGGCAAGCAAGCCCACCTGACCGAAGCAGACGTCGACCCCGAGGTCCGCGAGCCAGCCACCTCAACGGCCGCACTCGAGGACCTGGTGGTCGTCGCCCGCTTCGAGGACCCGATCTACCCGGGCCTGGTCGAGACAGGCCGCGTCGAGAACGGCGGGCCGGACAAGCCGTTCCACACGGTCATCAACGCCGAGAACTTCCACGCTCTCGAGATGCTCACATACACCCACCGCCACAAGGTGGACTGCATCTACATTGACCCGCCCTACAACACCGGAGCGAAGGACTGGAAGTACAACAACGACTACGTCGAGGAAGACGACGACTACCGCCACTCCAAGTGGCTGTCCTTCATGGAACGCCGCCTCCAGGTTGCCCGTGAACTCCTGAACCCCCAAGACTCCGTCCTGATCGTCACCATCGACGAGAAGGAGTACCTACGGCTTGGGATGCTCCTGGAACAGACGTTTCCCGAGGCGCGCATTCAGATGGTTAGTACCCTCATCAACCCGAAGGGTTCTTCTCGGAGTGGGCAATTTGGACGTTCGGATGAATATATATTCTTTGTTGCATTGGGGGGAGCATCGCCTAGCCCCCAGCCGCTCACGAGCGAGTGGCAGGGGTCGCGGGCGACCACGACGGACAAGCTTCGATGGGTAAGCATGATCCGTTCTGGCACCGGAGTTTCCCGCCGCGACCGCCCAAGCATGTTCTACCCCGTGCTAATTAACGCGCATGACGGAGCCATTACCACCATTGGCGATCCGCTTCCCCTCGACTCGGATAGAGCCTCATACTCAGCGCCCCAGGGAACGGTCGCAGTGTGGCCGCTCCGTGACGATGGAACGGAGGGGCGCTGGCAGGTCGGTGCTGAGACTGCACGCCTCCTGCTCATGGAAGGGTTCCTGCGTTCCGGACGCCTCAAGGGCGATAGGACGGCTATCTCGTACCTGAAGTCAGGGGAGCAGAAGAAGGTCCTGGAAGGCGCGTTTGGAGAGGTCAGTAAGGACGAGAGAGGCGTCATCAGCGTTCAGGGGCAATCTACAGTGACCGCAAGCCGAATTCCTACCACGCAGTGGGCACTAGCAGCGCACTCTGCTTCTGAGCATGGAACAAGACTCCTCAGTGGATTTTTACCTGGCCGACGATTCCCATTCCCCAAATCGCTCTACGCAGTAGAGGACTCCCTTCGCTTTTACGTGAAGGAGAAGCCGGGCGCTGTCGTACTGGACTTCTTTTCCGGCTCGGGCACGACGGCTCATGCCGTCATGCGCCTAAACAAGCAGGACGGTGGGCGCCGTCAGTGCATCAGCGTGACGAACAACGAGGTGTCCGCCGATGAGCAGGTGGGCCTGCGAATGCAGGGGCTCCGTCCCGGGGATGCAGAGTGGGAGCAGTGGGGCATCTGCGACTACGTCACCAAACCTCGTATCACCGCTGCGATCACCGGTAGGACTCCGGCTGGCGACCCGATCAAGGGCGAGTACAAGTTCACTGACGAGTTCCCCATGGCCGACGGCTTCGAGGAGAACGCGGCGTTCTTCACCCTGACCTATGAGGCGCCCCGGCAGGTGCGCCGCAACCGTGCCTTCGCCCGGATTGCGCCGATGCTCTGGCTCAAGGCCGGCTCTCGCGGTCGCATCATCTCCAGCCTTCCGGAACGGGGCTGGGATGTGGCTCAGGCCTACGGGGTGCTCGAGGACATAGACCACGCCCCCGAGTTCTTGGCCGCCCTAGAGGCTGACCCCCAGGTAGGGATGGCGTTCATCGTGACCGACTCCGAGGTGGCCTTCCAGTCCGTGGCCCGACAGCTGCCTCAACACACCACCGCGGTGCGCCTGTACGAGTCCTACCTGCACAACTTCCAGATCAACCGGAGGGCCTGACCCCCATGCGTTACACCCTCAAGGACTACCAGGCCCAGGCCGTCGAGCAGGTCCTGAACCGGCTGCATCGGGCCAGGAAGAACTACCAGGACGACGGCGTCCTGTCCCAGTTCTCCCTGGCCGCGGCCACCGGGGCCGGCAAGACGGTGATGGCCGCGGCCATCATCGAGGCCCTGTTCTTCGGCTCCGACCAGTACACCGAGGACATCGCCCCCGACCCCGGCGCCACCGTTCTCTGGTTCTCCGACGACCCAGACCTGAATGATCAGTCCCGCGCCCGGATCCATGCCGCATCCTCCGAGCTCGACGGTCGGCTGCGCACCGTGGAGAACTCTTTCGCCGAGACCACCTTCGCCCCCGGCCAGGTGTACTTCCTCAACGCCCAGAAGCTGCGCGAAGGAGCCCGCCTGGTGCGCGGGGCCCAGGACCCCACCAACGCTGCCACCCCGGTGATGGCCGCCCCCGACATGGCCCAGCGGACCATCTACGACGTCATCGCCAACACCGTGGCCACCCCCGGACGAACCCTGTACTTCATCTTGGACGAGGCCCACCGGGGCATGAAGACCACCAAGAAGAACGACCAGGAACGGGCCACCATCGTCCAGCGCCTGATCAACGGCACCGCCCTGGCCCCGGCTATGCCGATCGTGCTCGGGATCTCCGCCACCGTGGAACGCTTCACCCAGGCCATGGCCCACGCCACAGACCGGGACGCGCTCTCCCCCGTGCAGGTCGACCCCGCGCTCGTGCAGACCTCCGGGCTGCTCAAGGACGATGTTGTCCTCACCATCCCCGAGGAAGCCGGCGCCTTCGACACCACGCTGTTGCGCGAGGCCGTGGCCCGCACGAAGGCCTCCACCAGAGCCTGGGCGGCCTACGCCGCCGAGCAGGGCGAACCGAACCCGGTGGTGCCGCTACTGGTCGTGCAGGTCGCAGACAAACCCAGCGACGAGCACCTCTCACGGATCCTGGATGTCATCCACCAGGAGTGGCCCGAGCTACGGCCCCAGGACATCGCCCACGTCTTCGGCACCCACACGGACCGGCACCTGCCCGGCCAGATCGTCAACTACATCGCCCCACAGCGCGTGCAGGAGACCACGCACGTCCGGGTGCTGCTGGCCATGGAGGCGATCTCCACCGGATGGGACTGCCCCAGGGCGGAGGTGCTGATGTCCTTCCGCACCTACAAGGACGCCACCTACGTCCACCAGCTGCTGGGCCGGATGGTCCGTACCCCCCTGGCCCGACGCATCCCGGGCAACGAAGTGCTCAACTCCATCGACTGCTTCCTGCCCCACTTCGACAAGACCACCTCCACCGCCATCGCCCAGACCTTGATGCGCGGACAGTCCGACATGGACGACACCACTTCCGATCCCGCCGGCG
Organism: Micrococcus antarcticus; assembly: GCF_044872765.1. NCBI lineage: Bacteria > Bacillati > Actinomycetota > Actinomycetes > Micrococcales > Micrococcaceae > Micrococcus > Micrococcus antarcticus. The sequence continues at coordinate 1,503,437 of NZ_CP085253.1, forward strand.
CATCCGCCCGGCGGGTGCTGTTCGACCCGGTCACCCTGACACCGAACCCGGCGGTGGGAGAAGACGTGTGGGCGGTGTTCGACGCCCTGCCCTCGATGAACATCCCCCAGGGCGCCACCAAACCGCTCAAGCGCCTGGACATCCTGGCCAATGCCCTCTCCCACGATGGGCTGCTGCCCGGGGCGGTCAAGACCGCCGCGCACACGATGTGCAAGCTCCTGGACGGATGCAGGGTCCAGTACTCCGAGCAGATCGCCGCGGCCCGCCAGGATGTGCTCACCCTGTCGGCCCAGCGGCTGACCGGCCGAATGGGAACCACAACCCTGAGCACCACCAGCCTGGAACTGTTGGCCGATGACCGGGCCATCGAGGAGGCCGCTGCCGCGGCGGCCCGCACCCTCACCGGCTGGATCGCCGGGGCCTACATCGATCACATCGTCCCCGAGGACGAAGAGGATCTCGACCTGCGCGAAGGAGACATCATCATCGCCTCCCTGGCCCGCACCTCCGAGGTCGTCGCCGATCTGGAGGCCAAGGCCGACAAGCTCGTGCAGGACTGGCTGAGCCAGTACCGCGTGCAGATCAACGGCCTGACCGATGAGCGCCAGGCAGTGTATGACCGGGTGCGGGAGATGGCCCGTCGGCCTGAACGTGTGGACCTGACCCGCCCGAGGTTGACCCAGGCCGACCAGCAGGAGCGCCTCCCTGATGGCAGCGAGCGTCCTCTGCAGAGACGCACCCTGCATTTGATGGCCGCCGAGGACGGCACCATGCCTGTGGACCTGAACACCTGGGAGCGGCAGGTGCTGGACTCCGAAGCCGCCGAGCCCTCCTTCCGGGGCTGGTACCGCAACCCCTCCCGGGCCTCCAAGCAGTCTTTGGCGATCCCGTTCCAGGACGGCACCGGCCAGTGGCAGGCGCTACGACCGGACTTCCTCTTCTTCCACGCCAACCAGGACGGCACGATCCGCGCCGACATCGTGGACCCCCACGGCACGCACCTGGCCGACGCCTTGCCCAAGCTGCGGGGCCTGGCCGAGTACGCCCAGGCCCACGGGGATGCCTTCGGTCGGATCGAGGCCGTCGCTGAGATCGAGGGGCAGCTGCGGGTGCTGGACATGAAGAACGACGTCGTCCAGGCCGGCGTCCACGCAGCCCAGGACGCTGAATCCCTGTACAAGGCCGCGCCCACGTACTGAAGCAGAAACTCAAGGGACGCCGGCGGCCGAGGATGGGGTTCAGTCTGAGGCTTGCCGGCGCAACGAGGTGTACAGGGTCTGCCGGCTCACCCCGAATGTGCGCGCCACTTCGGCTTTCGGGATCCCCATCTGAATCATCACGCGCGCCTGCTCCACGTCGAGGTCCGAGAGCTTCGGGGGCCTGCACGTACTTGCCGCGGGCCTTGGCCAACGCGATGCCTTCGGCCTGACGCTCCTTGATCCGCCGACGCTCGAACTCAGCGAACGCGGCCAGGATGCCCAGCATGAGCCCGTCCACCGGGGAGGTGCCGGACTTGTCCACGGTGATCCGCTCGGAGATGAACTGCACCGCACACCCCTTGTCGGTGAGCTCGTCCACGATGGCGTACAGGTCCCGCGTGTCCCGGCCCAACCGGTCCATCGAGGCGACCTTCACCAGGTCCCCCTCCCGCACGTACCTCATCAGCTCGGCCAATCCGGTGCGCTTGGCGCGGGAGCTGCCGGAGATCTTGTCTTCGAAGATCCGGTCGCACTCCCCCACCGCTTCGAGTTGGCGGTCCAGGTTCTGCTCCGCCGAGCTCACCCGCACATAGGCCACCGTCTGTCCAACCACGTTTTGGACCCTCCGTCAGGTGTGTCCAACGGGTCCAAAATGGACCCACTCTGACGTGATCCTTTCGTGGCGGCGGGGGGTGTGTAAAGGGGTATACCCGACTGGACACGGACCCAGAGAGACCCCTGCACCGCCGGGGCCCCGTCCGAAACGTGCGCATCCCCGGGACGAAGGAGGGCCCGGGCCCCTGACCCCGAGGAACGGATCAGGACCGAGCCCATTCCCTCATCTGGGCTGGAAGAGCTCCGAGTCGAGACTCCCACCAGTCGAGGTCGGCCTGGCAGCCCCTGCCCTGCGAACGGGGACGCAACGTGACCTGGGCTCGGAACTCCTGCGCCCCTGCCTCCTCCACCACCCGCAGGCGAAGCCACGCCACCTCGGGGGAATACTCCGGGAACAGCTCGAGGGAGAAGCACCGGTCCGGCCACGCCGGCCGCCCGCGGCCGAAGTCCTCCCCCACGAGACCGATCTCCTGGAAGTTGAGATCCTCATACCGGACCGGCTCCTGGGCATAGGCACCCTGCACCTTGAACGTCTCCCCCGGCACCCCCCACGACAGACCGACACAGGGCAACCCGAGCCGCTCCACACTCCATGGCCACATCATGGATTTCAGGCACTCCTGCCCCAGAATCGAGTCCCCATGCACACGGACGCTGACGGACTGCGCACCCCCGCTCATGCGCCGCACGCTAGTCACTAAACCGGCGCGGAGGAAGGTGGCACCCCACTGATCCGCGCCGATCGGCCACGATCAGACGTTGCGCGTGACATCACCACCTTGGCGATGAGTGCGCGGCGCGGCCACCGCCGCAGGTCAGTGGGAGCTGGAACCGATTTCGATGACCAGCACACCGGCCATGATCAGCAAGATCCCCAAGATCATGGTGCGGGTCAGGGGTTCCTTGAATAGGACATGGGACGCGATCGCGGTCAAGGCAACCCCCGCGGCGGCCCAGATCCCGTAGGCGACACCGAGCCCGATCCCGACGCGCAGCGCGAGGGTCAGGAAGACAAAGGCCAGCACGTAACCGACGGCCACGGCCGCGTAGAACCCACGACGGCCGGCGGCCGCCACACGCAGGCACAGGGTGGCAGCCACCTCGGACAGGACGGCCCCGGCTAGGAATAGCCACTGCATCACGCTGCCCCCGCCTGCTGCTCGTCGGTGTCGGGGGTATGGTGCGATCCCAGTTCAACCATCAGAACGCCGGCGATCACCAGGGCGATCCCAATCCCCATCATGGCCGTGATCCGTTCGTCGAACAGGACGGCGGACAGCACCGCCGTTGCGGCGACACCCAACGCGCCCCAGATGCCGTAAGCGACACCGAGGGCCATTCCGCGCTTCAGTACCAGGGTGAGGAAGGTGAAGGCTGAGACGTAGCCCAGCAGGACGACCGCGTACAGCGCGGGGTGGGTGAGTGCTGCCTTGAGTGACAGCGATGCGATGACTTCGCTACCGACGGCGCCGGCGAGCAGGAACCATTTGGTCATGGTCTCTCCTGGAAGGGGCGAGCGCCTGCATGCGGCTCGGCCGTGTCTGTTCATGATTCTACCGGCTGGACGCTGGTGTCCCCGCGTTTCCGAGAGGCGTGCTTCGTGGATGCACCGCCATACACGCGCTCATGCCGCTGTTTGCTGGGCCCACCTGCTCGGTTTTCAGGTGTCGATTCCTGCTCGCGTTTCAGCAGTCATTGACAACAACTCTCGCCAGCAAGCCCGGGCCGACCCTGGACCGACCGTTGGTGGACACACTCACCGGCTCCAGGCACAAGAACCTTAAGGAGCTGCACCCCGGCTCGAGCGGGCGCAGCGAGATCCGGATCCTCTTCGCCTTCGACCCCCGCCGGCAGGCAATCCTGTTGGTGGCCGGGGACAAGGCCGGGGCCTGGAAGAAGTGGTACGCCACGAACATCCCCCTGGCCGAGGAACGCCTCGACGCCCACCTCCACGCGCTCCGCAGCACCCCACCCGGTGCTTAAGAGCGAAACCGTGAACCTGAGCAGCACCCCTGAGACCAGCACTGCTTACATCTCACCCCCAGCACCCAGGAGAGCCCCCATGCACACCCTCGACCAGCTCACCGCCCAGCGGTCCCCGCACGCAAGGACCCCCATGAACAGCTCCTCGGCCCGCCCTGACGTCATGTAGATGCTCCTGGCCCCCACCTGCCCCCGAACCTCGGCCCCCACCCCCACCTGCCCCCGAACCTCGGCCCCACCCCCCATCAACTACGACCTGGACACCCTGGCCGACAAGGTCCTCGTCGAGCATTAGGGGACGTGGTCGATTCGAGAAGGCATCGACCCGCACTCCCTCGCCTTTCAGCAGCTGTGCACGGCGCCCTCCACCCCTGCCCCGCCGAGGGCAGTCCCCCACGGCAACGGGGCAAACCCCGCACGTCGCCAGCTGGTCCACGCACCCCCGGCATGACAACGAGATGCCGCTGAACCTTGAAGCCCACCGTGCCGCAGATGACCACCTTCCGGAGGCGCGACGACCGCCACACCCGCCCACCCAGTGAGGCGTCGCTCCGATACTCGGCACAATCGGTCGTTTGTGGCAGACCTGATCCTCGCCACAACCCTCGCCGACACGTCGTGGTGGTGGCCCACCCATACCCACTTTGACACCGGGCCCTGCGGGGGCCTCCTGTCGGCAGCGCCCACCAATCCGATTCATCGAGAGGGGCTTTCCGTAAGGGTGGATGCTGGACGGGGTCTGCTCGGTTCAGCGCACCGTAGCCAGGACCAGCAGTGCGGCCAGGCAGACGACCATGGTCAGGTCCACGAGCAGAACCCGCGGTTCCGCTAGGCATCCGATCTTCGCGTTGGGACGGAGCTGGGCGGCGAGCTCGACCTTCGCCGGGGTCCCCATGAGCAGGAGCGAGGATGCGACGTTATGGACGGCCATCGCCGGCAGCTGGGAGAGTTCAAGAGTGGTAGCGATCTGCGCCTGGGGTGCGGCGAGCATGGCGTTGGCGGCACTGTTCGACCCGGTCAGGTAGCCCCCGAGCGCGGCGATGAACGGCAACGCGACGACGTTGACGGGCCCGAGGACTGCGACGCCCTGGGCCAGGGCTGCCGACATGCCCGAGGCGCCCGCCGCCAGCGTGTGCATCCGACCGCTCACGCGCCGGCACCTGCATCCAGGCCAGCGACTCCAACAGCCCCGCCCCGCTCGTGCGCGGATCGTGGGCCACCATGCAGCTGAACTATTCCGCATCATCGGATGATTCGAGCACCTGACGGACTTCGAACCGGCCATCGGGCAACGCGGTCACCGGCGTGCATATCCGGGGATGATGTGAGGCCCCCTCCCAGCGAACCGAGAGGGGGCCTCGTGGAAGCAATGGAGCGTTGTGGGAACAGGCGACCTCGGGTCGAGAGGCTGGTTTCCGCGTGGAATCAAGGGGTTTGCGCGGATGCAGAGTCCGACGGCGAGGCCGACGACCCGTTGATTGGCGCGTCGGCGGAACCAAAGAAACGACCTCGAACACGCCTGACCGACGAGGAAGTGGACGCTATGCGAACAGCCCGCGCACAGGGCATCAGCGTGAACGCCGTGGCTCGTCAGTTCGGGGTGCACCGGGGCACGGTGTGGGCGAAGACGCGGTGATGAACCCGACGGCGACGCGGGAGTTGAACTGACCTCGACCCCCTCGCGCCTCGAATCTCGGCGGGGCGTTCTGCCGCATAAAATCAACGATCTACGGCGTCTAGATTGTGGATAACTTCACCGTAGTACCCCGACATACACGTTGCTTAGCACTTTCGTTAGCACTTTTCAGCACTGCCGGGGCTCCGTGATTCACCATTCCGAGGCGGCCGTGGGCGGCCCGTAGCGTCGGTAGCGGGCGGGAGTGACGCCGACGTGTCGTTGGAAAATTTCCGCGGCGTGGCCTCGGCTGTTCCAGCCGACGCGACCTATCGCCACGGTCACGGGCACTTCGGTCTCGCGCAGCAGCCGGGCCAGCTCTGCGACGCGAAGCATCGTGAGGTATCTGTGCGGGGTGCTGCCGTAGGCGTCCTCGAAGACGCGCACCAATTGCTTATCCGATAGGTGCACGTGTTCACAGAGCAGGGCCAGGTTCCACCGCTTCGCTATGTTTCCGCGCAGCAGCGCTTCGACCGCGAGGGCTTCTCTGCGGGCGGGCCGAAACTCTCGCCATCGTGCGGGGCTCTCGACTGATCGCCGTCGCTGATGGACGGGAACGGGCAACGCATCCGGAGCCGCGCGTACGTGCGGAGCGAGCGTGCCCAACAGCATCGAGAGGCGTGCTTGCAGCCAGAAGTACGAGGCCGGGTACTCGCGTCTTTCGTAGAGGGTCGTCATCTCATCGAGCACGAGGATCAGGCGAGTGGCGTCCTCACCGTTCACATGGAGCACATGAGCGGCATCCGGAAACAAGGCCCCGGCGTACTGTCTCACGACGTAGCGATCCGCGAACACGTCGGGATGCTGCCAGTAGAGCTGATCGAGCATGTAGTCCACGTCGACCAAGAGCGTCGTCAGGGTGGCGGTGCCCTCGGGCTCGTAGGTGAAGACCGTACGCGGGGCAATCAGCACGGCGTGACCAAAAGCGATCGGGTGTTGACGCTCCCCGACGGTGAGAACCACCGAGCCATCGCGGACGACGAGGAACGCCACGCAGTCGAAGACGAGCAGGCCGACCTGCTTCCGAGACTGCCTCGTATCCACCGCGAACGGCTGGAAGAGCGCCGCCCCTTTCAGCACTGCCAGTGAAGCCTTGTGTTAGCCGCAGCGTTCCGCTGCCCGCTTCTCGGTGCGGATGAAGACTGGTCATACGACCACGGGTTCACCTCGAAATGAGAGTGCCAGAGGCTCCAACGGTAGTCGCCTGCGCCTTGCTCCATAACTCAGCTCCGTGCGGGGTCGCTCAGGGCGGTGTCGATGGCCTGGAGAGTGCGCACAGTGGTCAGGACATCTTCGGCAGGCAGGTCGAGCGAGCCGAGCAGATCGCGGTACATGCCCCGCACGATCCCCACCGACCGTGCCGCTTCCTCGGTCAGATGCAGGCGTGCCGCGCGGCGGTCCGCCGGGTCGGGGCGGCGCTCGATCTGCCCTTTGGCGATGAGTCCGCGCAGCGCCGTGCTCGCGTTGCTCGATGTCAGCGACAGGCCCGAGGCCAGCCCCGAGGGGGCCACGCCGGGGTTGGCGTCGATGTGCAGCAGCACCAGGCACTCCAACGGTGACAACGGCGCGACCGCGGGGTCCTGCAACGGGTAGGCGCGCAGCTTCCGCTCCACATGCAGCACCGCGTCCGCGAGCCGCACCAACGGGTCCGCACCGGTTGGTGCCGGCCCGCTCACCGGCTTCTCGTCTTGTCGCATATGCTTATGCTAACATAGCGTTGTTTTCATAACTATAGTTTTAGAAGGAGCCGGGCGGGGATGACCGACACGGGAACAGGGCGACAGGCAGCGGGCACGCCCGTCCAGGCGACGGGCAAGGCGATCGGTGCGGGGCTGTTGTCGACGCTGGCGCTGCTGATGGGGCTCGCCTCGTTCGGGATCGACCTGTACCTGCCGGCGTTCCCGGTGATGACGACGGAGCTGTCGACCACGGCGACCGGGGTGCAGCTATCGCTGACGGCGTTCCTGATCGGCGCTGGGGCCGGGCAGCTGGTGTTCGGGCCGTGGTCGGATCGCGCCGGCCGGGTGGTGCCGCTGGTGTTCGGGGCGGTGCTGTTCGTCGCCGCGAGCGTGACCGCCACGCTCGCAGGCAGTATCGAGCTGCTCGTGGCCGCCCGGCTGGTCCAGGGCCTGGGCGGGGCGGCGGGGATGGTGATCGGCCGGGCGATCATCCTTGACCGTGCTCGCGGCACGGAGGCGGCACGGGCGTTGAGCATCATGATGCTCATCGGCGGGATCGCCCCGATCATCGCCCCGGTCGCCGGCGGTGCCCTGGTCGGCCCGGTCGGATGGCGGGGCCTGCTCGGGATCGTCACCGGCCTGGGCGTGATCGCCCTGGCATGCGTGCTCGTGTTCGTGCGGGAATCGCTGCCCCGCGAGATCCGCAGAGCCCGTGCGGGCACGGCGCGGCGCGGTGGCTGGCGGGGCCTGATCTCGCGGGCCTATCTGGGGAACACGGCCGCGTATGCGTTCGGGATGGCGATCATGATGGCCTACATCTCCGCCTCACCGTTCGTCTACCAGGACATGATCGGCCTGAGCGCGGTCGCCTATGGGATCGCGTTCGCGATCAACGCCGTCGGCCTGATGATCGCCACCACTGTCGCGGCCCGTCTTGCCGGTCGCGTCTCGCTGCGCGGGTTGACCCTCACCGGCCTGACGATCAGCCTGGCCGCGGTCGTCGCGATCGTGATCCTCACCCTCACCGACGCACCCGCCGGGTGGCTGATGGTGCCCCTGTTCGTCGCGATCGCCCCGCTCGGGCTGGTGTTCGGCAACGCGACCGCCCTGGCCATGTCCGCCGTGCCCCCGGCCGCGACCGGCGCAGGGTCGGCGCTGCTCGGGGCGGTGCAGTTCGCCCTCGCCGGCCTCGTCGCCGCCCTGGTCGGCATCGCCGGCGAGCACACCGCCATCCCCCTCGGGGTGACCATGCTCGCCGCCGCGATCATCGCGCTCCTCGGCCTGCTCCTGGCCACACCCCGACCACGGCGGGAACCCGCCGCCTGACCCCCGGCGGCCCTCTATCCATCTCGTTCGATCCATAAGGAGAAGAAACCATGACTCGCATCCATGTCCTCGGCGGCACCGGGTACGCCGGCAGCCGCATCGTCCGCGAGGCCGCCAAGCGTGGCCACCAGGTCGTCTCGTACAGCCGCTCCATCCCCGACAAGCAGACCCCGGGCGTCGAGTACCGGGCCGGTGACGTGCAAGACCCCGCGTTCCTGGCCTCAGCATTCGAGCACACGGACGTCGTGATCTCGGCACTGTCCACCCACGGCGGGCTCGCCGGCAAAGGCCGCCTCCGCGCCCTGCTGTCCACGGCGGCAGGGCTCGCCGCGGAACGAGGCGTGCGCTTCGGGGTAATGGGCGGGGCCGGCTCGCTCCTGATCGCACCAGACGGGCCCCGCCTGGTCGACACCCCCGGCTTCCCCGAGGTCGCCAAGCCCGAATCCCTCGAACTCGCCGGAGCCCTCGACGACCTCCGCGCGAACACCGACGACCGCCTCGACTGGTTCCTCATCAGCCCCGCCGAGAACTTCGGCAAGCACGCCCCCGGCACCGCCCGCGGCCACTACCGCATCGGTGGTGACATCCTCCTGCGCGACGAGAACGGCGTCTCGGAGATCTCCGGCGACGACATCGCCCTCGCCATCACCGACGAGATCGAGAAGCCCGCCCACCACCGCACACGCTTCTCCGTCGCCTACTGACCACCGAAGAGCGGACGCTCTCCACCGACCCCAGGCCGCAGGCCGCGTCGGTGAACGAGGCGAACCCTTGCTGGAACAGATCGGGCATGATCCAGGTCGGCACGTCGTGGCCGACCACGCGCGCACGCCCGCGCCCGGTCGGGTCCGGCTGATCCGCACGGACCGCCCGCCACAGGCGCGCGGCAGTCGTCCAGGTCTGCACGGGAATGCGATCCATCCATGCGGTGTCCTCGTGCATCGGGCCGGGCTCGGTGGCCGCGATGGTCGGGGCCAGGTAGGCGCGGATTTCCTCGTCATGCATGTACACGTCACGCAGGGCGGCGATCACGTCGGGGCGGAAGCGGGAATCGGTGGTGCTCATGGTGGTTCTCCAATCGGTGAGGGTGCTTTGAGTGTGACCACTGGCCCAGACGGGCTAGCGGCGGAATCGGTCGTTTGTGGCGAGGGACCCCGCCATGCGCCGTGCGCGCCACATCCGACCCTGTCCGCCCGCCACATGACTCGCCACAACCGACCCGCCAGAGCGGCAGCCGCCCGTACGTTTCTGGCGGGCCCTGGGGCGCGCGGGAGCACCCACCTGGACACCCAGATTTCACGCCGACCGGATCCCACCCGATATGCGAAGAGTGCGCCGCGCGTCGTGTGGAATCTGGGCTGCATCTCGACATCCGTTGACGCCAAGGCGGATCCCCACATCAGTGACATCGGGGCAAGGCACTCCCCGAGGGGAACCACGGTCAGCCCCTCCCCGCCTCGAGCTGGAGGCAGGATGGCCCCATGACCCTCTCCTTCGAGACCCCAACGTGCGATCAGCTCGTGGAGCTCGCCGAGGAACTCGCGCAGTGGCAGCAGATCCCCTGGGCCGGACAGCTGCACCCCGGCGACCTGGGGTGGCACTCCTCGGTCGGCGCCGAACGTTTGGCCGGCGATCTGCGCGTCTGGAAAAACGGCACCCGCCCGGTGGCTTTGGGGATGCTGGACGGGCCAGGGCTGATCCGCTTTGCCATCGCCCCCGACTGCACGGCCGACGAGTCCCTGGCTCACGCGATGGCCGGCGATCTCGAGAACCCGTCCGGCCTGTTTCCCGACGACCCCGTGAATGTGGTCGAGGCCCGCGGCGCCACGGCCCTGCAGGCAGAGCTGCGTCGGCGCGGCTGGGCCGAGGACGAGGAGTGGACGCCCCTGGTCCTGGAACTGGCCGGCGAGCCGCGGTGGGAGCAGCTGGAGCAGAGCGGCCTGCGCATCGAGATCGTCGGCGCCGAAGAGGCCGCCGAGTGGACCGCCGTGCACTGGTCCTCGTTCAAGGGGACCCCCTACACGGACGAGGCCCGGGAGGGATTCGTGCGGCGGTGGTCCACGCTGATGACCAGCCCGCTCGCCGATCACGCGCAGAGCCTCATCGGATACGACTCCACTGGTGCGGCTGTGGCGGTGACGACCGTGTGGAGTGCCGGCGAAGGCCGACCCGGACTCGTGGAACCGATGGGTGTGCACCGGGACCACCAGGGCAAGGGCTACGGGGTGGCCATCACCCAGGCTGGCGCCCAGGCACTGCACCAGGCCGGAGCCAGTGCCGCTGCTGTGGTTGCGGAGAACTCCAACCCCGCCGCTTTGGCGACCTACACGGCTGCCGGCTTCACCGCGGGGGCATCCGTGAGCGACCTGGCACGCCCGTAGTCCCGGGGGGCATGGACTTGCGCAGCCTGCACTGTGAGTCGTGCGCAGGCCACTCTGCATCCCGACGGGCACGCCCGGCCGGTGCGGCGGCTGCCTTGGCCCTGTTCAGTCTGTCCCCGGGCGACCTCGTAGAGCGGTATCCCCACCTCGTGGCCTCCTCCCGGCCAGGATGGGCGGCGGCCACCCTTGCGCGACGCATCTCACGAGGCCCGGGTACACGGATCGGTGGGAGTGGGCCGGGCTGGGCGTTATTAGTTCACGAATGCTTCCGCGTGAGCTGCGTGCGCAGGGCTCGGCCAGTGTGGGTCTCCATGGCGGGCAGGTTGGCGGCCGGGCCTTTTGGATGCCGCATGCGACGCATCTGCACGACGCTCACCAGAGGGCGATCTCCGCAAATGGCAAGGTTAATCAACCGGTGTCACGATGCCGTGGAATGCATACGACCTTGGGGGTTCCGGCGGTTGGTCACCATCGTTACCTCATCCTCAGCAAAGAGGCGCATAATTCGAACGAGTTCACGAAGCGGGATGAAAGTCAAATGCTGGGTACTGGACTTGTCGGAAGCGACCAGCCATCCAGCCAGTTCGTCCGGGGTGCACTCGACGCGAGGATCACTCTCGTCTAGGGCCCACCAGTCGCCAAGGGCCAGAGATTCGAGGGTCCACGCGAAGCGCATGATGAGGCTGTGGATGAAGAGGTTACAGACCTCGTTTGCCGTGACCACCACCTCCGCGGGTGCCTCCATGTCGTACATGTCGAGATCTCCAAGGGCATCCCAGACGTCAGGCGTCTTCGCGCCCACCCGCAGGGGGTAACGGACCACTCTTGCCTTTGTCTCCCTTGTTGCTTTGGTGACCTTGGACGGCATCCCGAGCAGGCGTCGGACGGCGAAGGCTCCGTTCATGACGTCCCGCTCAACAAGGTAGAGCGCTTCTATCTCCGCCTCATACGAATCCGCGCCATCTAGTTGTGATGTCCAGGGACGTTGTTGCGTGAACAGCTGACAGGCGAAGGCCTCCTGTTGCGAGAGTGGAGTTGTCGAGAAACCGCTCACGCGAACAGAAGGCCTTCATGTCCCACGCTAACGCCGCCCTGACCCCTCGCGCCCGCCTACGCCTGGCCAAGCTCATCGTCGAGGAACACTGGCCGGTCGCCACCGCGGCCAAGATGTTCATGGTCTCCCCACCCACCGCACGCAAATGGGCCACACGCTTCCGGGCCGAGGGACCTGCAGGGATGGCAGACCGGTCCAGCCGGCCGTCCACGATGCCGACCAGAACACCGCAGGCGGTGGTGAAACAGATCGTGGCCGCCCGATGGCGCCGACGCCTGGGGCCGGCACAGATCGCCGGAGAACTCAGGATGCCGGCCTCCACCGTCCATGCCGTGCTCGTGCGCTGCCGGATCAACCGCCTCGCCCGTCTGGACCGGGTCACCGGCGAGCCGATCCGCCGCTACGAGCACCCCCACCCCGGCTCGCTGATCCACGTCGACGTCACCAAGTTCGGGCGCATCCCCGACGGGGGCGGACACCGATTCGTCGGGCGCCAGCAGGGCCTGAAGCACCGCGCGGCGACCGCAGACCGTGAAGGAACCCGTGATGCCCGATACCAGCCCCGGCTCGGGGTGGGCTTTCTGCACACCGTGATCGATGATCACTCCCGCTTCGCCTATGTCGAGATGCACTCCGATGAACGCAGCCAGACGGCCATCGCGGTGTTGCGCCGCGCGGTCGCCCACTTCGCGCGCCTGGGCGTGGAGGTGGAGCGGGTGCTCTCGGACAACGGCTCGGCCTACCGCTCGCATGCCTGGCGTGATGCCTGCACCGAGCTCGGGATCAAGCCCAAGCGGACTCGGCCCTACCGGCCGCAGACGAACGGGAAGATTGAGCGGTTCCATCGCACGCTCGCTGACGGGTGGGCCTACGCCCGGTTCTACAGCTCAGAGACGGAGCGCAGGGCCGCGTTGCCTGGATGGCTGCACTTCTACAATCATCATCGCGTCCACTCCGCGATCGGCGCCGTGCCTGCCACCAGGCTCAACAACCTCCCTGGACATCACATCTAGTTCTCCATCGACGGCCTGGTCTAAGACCGCAGGGAGGCCCAGCCGGGCCCGTTCCAAGCGCTCGGCAGCGTTGGCAAGATCGCGCTTCCACGGCCACGACTCGTTGAACATGGACACACCATACGAGCCCGCTGGCCGGATTGATCTACCACGGTGGCCCTGTTGGAGGGGGCACTCACGCTGCTGCTAAGGGGTCGATCAACGCGTTCGGTCAGTCGACCTGGTGCCCACGAGGCTGTGCCCCCATTTCGACATGGCTGGTGTGCTATAGGGATGGGGTTCACATAAGTGGTCCGTGGAGCTCGGTTACGGTAGAAGCATGGGCGCATGGTGGCAGCTTGAAGCAGGGAGCCGGCTGACACCGTTGACCGGCAAGAACACGGTTCCAGATGAGTTGATGCTCCTGTTCACGGACGCGGATCACTTCGTCGATGAGGCCCAAGTTGAAGCGCTGTCCGAGCTCGAGGACGCACCGGAAGAGTTCGACTCCGATGAAGAGCCCTGGCCCCGCAGGATGGTGGGTTATTCGGCGACAGCGGGGACGCTGCGAGCCAGACTGGAGCTGCAAGGGTTCGGAACCCTACGGGTCCACGCGCTGTGCGCGGCTCTCTTCGACGATGATCTGGAACCCGACCCCGAGTTTCCCAGCCTCGACATGCGTGAACGCTGGCCAGAAGGGCGATCGACCTATTCGGACGGCTCCGCCGTGGTCGACGCACTCGCCACACGTCGCGGGCAAGACCTCATCAGTAGATACCGCCAATATCGGCCCAGAAGTTCTGAACAAAAATTTCTGGAGCACATGTGGGAATTGATGCAAGAGAGCTTCGATGACCCTCGGTTCGAACTCGCACTCATTCTCTCGCGAACAAACCCATCGACCCGTGTGACCCTTGACCTCACAGATGTAGTAGTAGGCGGCTACGTATCGCTCGAGGAACAGCTACATCTTTCGGCGAGAACTCGTATGGCGACAGCAGTCGCAGCAAGCGGGCCGATCATCGTGATTACCGAGGGTTCGAGCGATGCCAGGTGGCTCCGTCACGCCCTTCGGCTGGCTGCCCCAGATACTGAGCACCTGTTCGAGTTCCTAGACTTCGACCAGACTAGGGCTCCTGGCGGGGTCGATCGGGTTGAGTCGCTGACGAAGGGCATGGCCGCCGCAGGCGTCATGAATCGCATCATCGCAGTCTTCGACAACGATACTGCCGGCCGCGAAGGCGCTCGGCGATTGAGTTCTCTTGACCTGCCAACCGGGGTGCGGGTCGTCTGCTTGCCCGATGTGCCATACGCGCAGAACTATCCCACCCTCGGCCCAACTGGCCCGGCTCCGGCAGACATCAATGGTCGAGCGTCATCTATCGAGTTCATGTTCGGCGAAGACGTTCTCCTCAGCCGAAACAACGAACTGTATCCCGTTCAGTGGAATTCATTATTAACCGCTAGCGGGGCTTATCAAGGCAGTCTTTCCGCAGAGCACAAGAGGGCGGTAAACGCCAGACTCGATGACATATTTGCGACTTCAGGGACACAGATCGTGCCTAGTTCGGTACTTGAAGGATGTCGGCGACTGGCCGAGACCTTGCACGCCGCCGCAGCTCCGTCGCCGTACGTGCCCGGATCCGAGTACTCGGAACTCAGCGCGCAGTGGCGAGCCCAAGAGTCAGCTGAACCTTGACGCACCTGCAGTGAAGGCAGGGCGGAACCTCGCTAGATGTACTGGCCGGCGACTTTGGTCGCACCGCGGGTGGTTCAGGGCTACTTTTCGCCGACCCCGTTGAATGTTTTGCTCTGTGAAAGGTTCAGCGAGTGTCCTGCGAAATCTTCGCTGCATCTCGACAATTTCACAGACGCGCATCTATGTTTCATAGAACAGCGCACACCTCGCCTCTTGACGGAGCGTGATGTGACCAGCAATGAACTTGGTGCCATCGTGCGACTACGCGCCGTGAGGGCCAGGGGACGCACGCGGGCCTCCTGAGTGGGCGCGTCGATTGAAGCGTCGGAACAGCAGGGGGCGCCCCCTGCCGCGTGGTGGGGCCGAGCCATCGCCCGACCCCGCCGCGAGGCACGAGTCACGCCGCGTGGGGCTCGTCGGAACGCAGTTGCCCGGCCAGTGCCAGGACGCCGGCCAAGGCCAGCGGGACCATCCCCGCGGCCACGAACAGTGCTCCTGGGGCGACGGTGGCGGAGACCGCCCCCACGAGCCCGACGGACAGCGGCATGAACGCGATCGAAACGAAGAAGTCCAGGCTCGCCACCCGTCCGAGCATGTCCAAGGGCACGTGCGCCTGGAGGACGGTCCCCCAGATCACCATGCCCACTCCGATGCCGGCCCCGTAGAGCATCAGACCGGCCCCGATGATCCAGGGGTTCAGCGTCCAAGCAGGCAGGGCCAGCGGGACACATGCCAGAGCCCAGACTCCCACCATTACGGGCAGGAACCGCCGCGGCGCCTCCATGCCGCCAGCAATCAGCGAGCCGACCAGCCCGCCGACGCCCAGCGCCGCCAGCACCGCCCCGTAGACCGCGGCACCGTTCTCGTGGCCGTCGCGCAGCAGCACCGGCAGCAGCACCTCGAGGACGCCGGTCGTCACCAGGCCCATGACGGCGGCGAACAGGACGCTGCTCCTCACCCAGCGCGTCCGGAGGACGTACGTGAATCCCTCGGCCAGGTCCCGGAACGGGTGCTGAGGCGCCGCATTCGTATCTGGAGGGCCCACCGCAGGCAGGCGGGCGGCCAGCACCGCGCCGGCCGCGAGCGAAAGGGCAATGAGCAGCCCGCCCGCAGGAGGTGTCGTCGCACCGATGACCGCCCCGGTCAGGGCTGGTGCCAGGGCCTGACCGACGACGGGCCGCGTCGCCCCCTCGAGGCCGTTCACGGCCATCAGCTGCTCCTCCTCGACGAGCAGCGGCACCAACGCCGTGTAGGCCGGGAAGAAGAACGCCGTCGATGCCCCGACGATCAGTGCTGACAATCCCAGGAGCCAGTACTGAGCGGCCCCCATCGTGGCGAGGCCGGAGACGACACCGGCCGCCACCGCATTGACGACCAGGACGGCCACCAGGATCCCCTTCTTCGACAGGCGATCGGCGACGACGCCGGCCGGCAGTGAGGCAGCCAGCAGGCCGACGCCGCTCCACATGACGACGCCGGCCAGCGTCGGCGGATCAGCTCCGAGCTCCAGCACTTGCATGGCCAGGTACAGGTTCCAGGCACCCTGGCCGAAGATGGCCAGCACCATCGCCAGGAACAGCGGCCGATACCGGGGAGAGGACAGAGGTGCCAGTGCGGTGATCGAGGTCAACGGCTCACCCCCTCGGTGCTCAGCTCGAGACGCGGCCAGTCGGTCAGGTCTCGGAGCATCTGGCGGTCGTGAGTGGCCACCACCACGGCCGCCCGGGTCTCCCGGATGGCGTCCGTGAGCTCGTCCACCAGCGCGGCGGAGAGGTGGTTGGTCGGCTCGTCGAGCATCAACAGGTCCGGCTGTTCAGCCAGGCACAGCGCCAGGTGGAGCCTTCGCTGCTGCCCCTGAGACATCCGCCCAACGGGCGTGTCCAGGCTCCGCGGTTCTAGCAGGCCCAATGACCCGAGTGACGGCACACCGTTGTTCCTCGCCATCAGACCGTTGCGGTGCAGGTGCGCCTCGAACGCCTGCCGCGCCGTGTGTCGCGGGTTCCATGCGGGCACTTCCTGGGCGAGCAGCGCGATCTTCGCGCCCGTGTGCCGCAGGATGCGGCCGGCAGTGGGCTCGAGGATGCCGGCGAGGACCTGGAGCAACGTGGACTTGCCGGCGCCGTTCGGGCCGGTGAGCAGCAGGCGATCCCCGCCGTGGAGCTCGACGGAGGCCGGCCCGTGGAGGCGGCCGGCCAGGCCGACCCCCTCCGCACTGAGCAGTGGCCGGCCTGCCCTGGTCGTCGAGGCCGGCCACGTCAGGGACCGGGGCGGGTCCGGCACGGTGATCTCGTGCGCCGCCAGATCCCGCATCCTGCGGTTCAAGGTTTGGACCACGCCGCCGGCGCGAGTGGCCCGCTGGTGCTTGCCCGTCCCCTTGTCCGGACGCCACCGGTCCTGGAGACGTCCGCGGGCGGCCTCGGCCGCGCTGGTGAGGGCGGCGTGTTCGGCCAGCTGCTGCTCATGCTCCTGTTCCCAGGCGGCCCGCTCGGCACGCCGCCCCTTCTCCCAGGCCTCATAGCCTCCGGTGTACTGCCGGGGGCGACCGTCACGAGTGGGATCCAGGTCGAGGAAGACGTCGGCGACGTCCTTCATCAGTGCGCGGTCATGGGTGACCACGGCGAACCCCCCAGCGTGCTCCCTCAGTGCCCGTGTCAGGTACTCCAGGGCCCCGGCGTCGAGATGGTTGGTGGGCTCGTCCAGCAAGAGCAGGTCCACCGCAGAGCCCAGGACGACGGCCAGCCGGACGCGGTACCGCTGTCCGACGGACAGTGCCCGCAGCGGACAAGCCCGATCCGTGCAGGCGGACAGGCCGTGCAACGCGAGGTCGATGCGCCGCTCGGCGTCCCAGGCGTCGAGGGCGGTGGCCGTCTCCAGCGCTCGGGCGTAGGCGTCATCGGCTCCAGGCCTGCCCTCTGCCATGGCGAGGGTGGCCTCCTCGAGGCGGTCCAGGACACGGAGGGACTCGCCGATGGAGTCGTGGACGAGGTCACCGACCGTGCGGTCGTCGTCCACGTCGAGGTCCTGTTCGACGAGGGCGACCGTCCCTGCGCGGGTCACGGTGCCGGAGTCCGGCATCAGGGTGCCGGCGAGCACATGCAGCAGCGTGGTCTTGCCGCGGCCGTTCTCACCGACGACGGCCAACCGGGATCCGGCGGAGACCGTGACGTCCACGTCGTTCAGCACGGTTCGATCGCCCAGGGTGAGGGTGATGCTCTCGGCTCGGATGTGGGCGGCGCTGCCTGCAGGCAGGGCAGGGGTGTTCAGAGGGGTCAGGGTCATCGTGGTCTCTCAGCTCGTCATGGAGCCGGGCAGCACGAGAAAGCCGCCCGGCAGGGTGCCAGGACGGCGAGCGGGTTTCGTCAGGAGTGGTCCGCCGCCGTCAGCGAGCGGAGCGGAGCTTCATCGACGCGATGCCTCTGTACATGGACTCGACGATATCAAACGCGGCAGAGGAGTCCCGGATCGCCACAGACCTGTATGCCGAGCTATCGAGCGTCCCGGGGAGGCAGAGACTGGAAAACTGACGAGCGAGAGAGTCATGGTTTGGCCTCTGCGGCCCCGTCAGAGGTCTGCGGCTCGATAGAAGGCCCTCGCAAGCCTCTTGAAGCCTCAGCCTTGCCCATATGCGACCGTTTCACGAAAAGTTCTAGGACTGTCCACGTGCCACCGTCTGCCACGTCCGCCACACCGATTGGTGCTTTTTCTGATGACTTTCACTATCACTCGCGCAATTGAGACCTTGTCAGATCCGAATGTGCAGATCGAACACGCATTGCGGCAATGTCTGGTAGTGGCAAAGCGAATCCAGTCCGACCCTATGGTGGAATGGGTGAAGGGCGAGCTTCAGGGGTACGGGTCACCAGACGTTAAATCTCCGAACTATCGCTCAACTCTCTTCGCTCCATACAGGCTCACATTCCATGGTCCGATGGGCGCCTCGTTGCGTCAGTCACTCAGTCGTTCGGACATCCCAGAGTCATTACGAGTACCCGCAGAAGCAGACTTCCTACGCCAGCCCGTGGCGGAGGTCAGCGCCCTGACCCGAGACCGGGAGAACTCACCGGAGCTTAGCCTTCCTCTCATTTGGGTCGATGAGTTCCGTCGCCTCGGCAATGAAGGCAAAGCGCCCAGAGTTGAGATGATGGAGCTCGCATCGGCCTGCAGAGTCCTGCCCCGGACGCATCTGGAGGGCATCGTCGATCGTGTGCGCACCTCTGCCCTAGAGCTGCTGTTGGAGCTCGAAGCCATTGATCCATCAGTGGGCGATGTCGGCAAGGATGCGGAGGGCACACGGGGAGAAGCACGCAGCGTCTCTCTTCAAATCATCACCCAAAACATCTATGGCGACCGGGCATCGGTGGTCTCACAAGGGCAGGTTGACGGCGCCGCCTCAGTTGCAATTGACGCTCGCGTGACTCCTGGAGATCGTGAGGGACTTTTGGATGCTGCCGCCAAGCTTCTCGAGCCCGATCAGGTTGCAGATCTTCGACAAGCTCTCGATGAGGACGGCAATACGGTCGGTGAGTCCACACGCTCGTTTCTGACAAAATTGCGCGACGGGGCCGCCGAAGCTTCCGGCCAAGCTGCCGTGAGTGGCCTCACTGCACTACTGACCCAGTTCTTGGGCGGCACGTTTCCCTGGTGAGAGGAGCACGGCCCCCACTGATCGCCTACTAGGGCGTGTTGCTAAAGGATGGTAGTCAGCCAGTGCAGTGTCGCTGCGAGGCTGAGTCCGGCGTGATAGTTCCGGGCGTACTTGTCCGAACGCATCGCGATCCCTCGCCACTGCTTGAGCCGGTTGAAGCACCGCTCCACGACATTGCGTCCCCGGTAGCGCTGGCGCTGGTCTTCACCGAAGTCGATCGGCCGGCCCGGGCGTCTGCGCCGGTGCGTGATCTGATCGGCCCGCTCGGGGATCGTGGCCGCGATGCCATGCCGGCGCAGCCAGGCCCGGTTCGCCTTCGAGGGGTAGCCCTTGTCCGCAATCAGGCGGTCAGGCCGTGTCCGGGGCCGCCCACGGGCCCCGGCAACGCTGATCAGCTCCAGCGTGGTGGCCAACATCGAGGTGTCCGCGACCTGCCCGCCGGTCACCACGAACGCCAGCACCCTGCCCTTGCCATCACAGACCAGATGATTCTTCGTCGTCAGACCGCCGCGGGAGCGTCCGATGGCATGATCAGCCGGCTCGTCCGCTGATTTCTTGTAGTTCATCCAGGCCCCCTGTGGGGCGGGGCAGGGTCGCCCCGTGCTGGTGGACGCGCACGATCGTGGAATCGATCGAGGCCACCCAATCCAGCTCGCCGGCCTGCTGTGCCATGGACTGAGTACGCTCGAGCACCTGCTCCCACACGCCTTGGGCGGCCCAACGGTTGAAGTTCTTGTAGATCGTGTTCCAGTTCCCGAACCGCTCGGGCAGGTCCCGCCACGGAGCCCCGGTGCGGAAGCGCCACGCGGTGGCCTCGACCACCGCGCGCCGATCCACCGGCGGCCGACCCGTGGACTTCGGCGCGGGGAACAGCGGGCCGATCACGGCCCAGACCTCGTCCGAGATGACATCACGCGACATGACCCCAGACTCGCGCATCCACGTCCCCGAATCCTTTATCAACACGCCCTAGGACACCCTGCCGCCGGACGTGGCAGATGGCGATCCAGTAGCAACTCTTAGACATGCAGAGTGTTCGGAGTGGGCGTGGATGCGCTCGTGCGACCCGCAGGAAGTACCGCGGCTCCAGTCTGGAGGCGCCTTCTACGCACCCAGGCGAATTCGCACGGCCCCGTCCTGGATGCCCTTCTTCACTCATCTCCAGCTCGGCCTACTTTGCAGAGACGAACGTGTGGCGCGTGTTTGTGAACTCTTGGCCGCGCGTCGTGTGAAATCTTCGCTGCATCTCTACAGCAGCGAAGAGTTCCAAAACGCGCCAATTTGATTCATACGCTGTCGAGATGCAGCGAAGAGTTCCAAAACGCGCCAATTCGATTCATATGCTGGTCAGGGTCTGAAGGGTTGACGCCGGCTCCTCCTGCCCCTCGCTTGACCAGCGCACGGGATCACGGTCGCTACCCTCGACCCATGCCCGTCCGTCTGCGCCCTGCCGTCCTCGACGACGCCCCAGCTCTCGCGGCGCTGGCCGTGTCGCAGCGCGCACACCTGGCCCCCTGGGAGCCGGAGCGCCCCGACCGATGGTTCACCGAGGCCGGCCAACGCGAGGCCCTCGAGCAGGCAGACCGTGACCGCGCAGCGGACCGCTCCTACGCGTACCTCATCACCGACGCGGCGGGCTCGATCCTCGGCCGCCTCACCCTGGCCAGCGTGGTCCGCGGTGCCGGGCAGTTCTGCTCACTCGGCTATTGGGTCGCCCGCGAGGCGACGGGCCGCGGCGTGGCGACCGCTGCCGTCGGGCAGGCCCTGGAGATCGCCTTCGGCGAGCTCGGCCTGCACCGCCTGCAGGCCGAGATCCTCCCCCACAACCACGCCTCCCGCCGCGTGCTGGAACACCACGGGTTCCAGCGGTACGGCCTGGCCCCGCAGTACCTGCGGATCGCCGGCCGCTGGCAGGACCACGAGCTCTGGCAGCTCCTCGCGCCGGCGGAGGGGCAGCGGTGACCCCTGACGACGCCGCCCGGGAAGGACTTCTCACCAGCCGAGCCGCCTATAGCGCCCGGGTGGCCGAGTACACGGAGCTGCTGGGGACCATGGACGCCGTGGCCGAGGACGACAGGCTCCTGGTCGAAGCCTGGGCCGGCCGGGTGGATGGGGTTCTGGCCGACGTCGGCTGTGGGCCGGCCCACTGGACCGCACACCTGGCCTCGCTGGGCCATGAGGTGACGGGCATCGAGCCGGTCGAAGAGTTCGTCACCCATGCGCGCCGAACCCACCCGGAGGTACGCGTGGAGCCGGGCTCGTTCCAGACCCTGCCCGTAGCCGCCTTCGACGGGATCCTGGGCTGGTACTCAATCATCCACACGCCGCCGGTGGAGATGCCTCTCCTCCTGGAGCGCGCACACCAGGCACTGCGCCCTGGCGGGTCACTACTGCTGGGCTTCTTCGCGTCAGACCAGGTGGAGGCCTTCGATCACGCCGTCACAACGGCGTGGTACTGGCCGGTCGACGAGCTCGCGGGCGTGATGACCGCGGCGGGGTTCACCGTGGTCGGCCGCGGCACACGGCAGGACACGGGGGCCCGCCGGCACGGGTGGATCGAGGCTGTCAGGGAATGAATCGTCTGGCGCTTTCCGCCCCCAATTTTCCAGGGAACCGTCCTTCGCGATTCGCGTGCGATCTTCACCGCGTCTGGACAGTCAGCGAGCGCTCCCCCTCGAGCGCCGCAAACGGTCGTTTGTGTCTCGCAAGATTCAAGCCACAAGTCTCGCCACCACATCGCCGTGGGACGAGAGACGGCGAGGTCCTACTGGAAGACAGCTCCAAACGCCCTCAACCTGCCGGCCCGGCCTCCCCCTTTTCCCGTCGCAAGTGGCTTCCAGGTTTTAGACCTATGACGAGCGAGGTGGGTGCTTGACCCCTGATCTTGGACACGCTGATTCCAACACGATGATGGGGAAGCGAGAATCCGAGGGATGGCTAGGAAGAACTACACGGACGAGTTCCGGCAGCGGGCGGTGGACTTGTACGAGTCGACGCCCGGTGCGACGTTGAATGGCATCGCGGCGGACCTCGGGATCTCCCGCGGTGCGCTGCGGGAGTGGGTCGAGAAGCACGGCTCGGGCACGACGACCGCCGGCACCATGTCGCCGCCCACGTCGGGGCGGTCGGAGTCGCAGGCGGCGAGGATCGTGCGGCTGGAGGCGGAACTGGCGGCGTCGAAGGCGGAGAAGCTGAAGCTCGAGACGGAGCGGGACATCCTCCGTCAGGCGGCGAAGTATTTCGCCGGGGAGACGAACTGGTGAACCGCTTCCAGTTCGTCGAGGACCACAAGGACGCCTACGGCGTGAAGCGGTTGTGCGAGATCGTCGAGATCGCGAGGTCGTCGTTCTACGCCTGGCTCGCGGCGGCTCCGGGACGGGCGGCGAGAGCGGCCGAAGATACAGCCCTCGCCGCACGGATCAGGGTGCTGCAGGACCCCGCCCAGGGCGGCGACCGCGCCTACGGGGCACCCCGGATCACCGCCGACCTCAACGACGGCGTCACCACCGCCGCCGAGCGGGTGAATCACAAGCGCGTCGCCCGCGTGATGCGTGAGCACCAGCTGGTGGGGATCCGGCTGCGACGCCGGGTGAAGACCACGATCCCGGACCAGTCCGGGAGGAAGTTCCCCGACCTGATCGGCCGGGACTTCTCGATCGGGGAGCCGAACCGCCGGTACGTCGGCGATATCACCTACCTCCCGATCGCAGACGGGTCGAACCTGTATCTCGCGACGTGCATCGACCTCGGCTCCCGCAAGCTCGCGGGCTGGCAGGTCGCCGACCACATGCGCACCGAACTCGTCGAGGACGCACTCCGCGCCGCGGCCCGCGACCGCGGCAGTCTCGCCGGCGCCGTGTTTCACAGCGACCACGGCAGCGTCTACGCCTCGAAGGCCTACGCGGCCCTCTGCGAGCAGCTCACCGTCGTCCAGTCCATGGGTGCGGTGGGCACGAGTGCCGACAACTCACTCGCGGAGAGTTTCAACGCCGCGCTCAAGCGGGAGCTACTCGAGGGCCGGGCCGCATTTCCAGATCAGGCCACGGCCTACCGGGCCGTGTTCCGATGGGCGAACCGCTACAACACCCGCCGACGCCACTCCACGATCGGCCAGGTGAGCCCAAATAGCTACGAGAACGCCTACGACGCCGCGAGGTCAGCTACCCTCACGGAAGCGGCATAACCGAACCGACACCGTGTCCACGATCAAGGGTCAAGGCCCGTGGTACGACACGCGCGGCCTTATCCGGGGCATAGACGGGCCAGATTTGGGACAGTAACGTCTGTCACATCGCTGTGAGGCACTTTGGCCCATACCGCCGAGAGTGCATCACCCAGGCGGCACTCGCCGGCCCTGGATCATCCGTTGAGGAGCCCAGATGAGCAGCACGACAGCAGCAATGGTCAAACCCATCGAAGACAACGGCCTCGTCCGTGCGCTGATCATGACCCAGGGCGTCGTAACGGTGCTGATGGCATTCGCCTTCCTTCCGCTCGGCGTTGCAGGGATGCTGGTAAACGCAGCCCTCGCCTTCGGCTCGCACGGAGAGAACCGTCGCCTGTTCGCAGGATTCGCCATCGCCGCAGCCGTCGCCTGCGCATGCGTCGGGCTGTTCCTCTTGCCCGCAGGAGCCAGCTCGTCCTCCACAAGCGCTCCGGTCGGCTGAACCGCGCTGGCCTTCCCTGCCCACGCCGCCCCGGGCCGACGCCCGTGACGTGACCGTCCGGACTTCTCCCCAGGCTGCTCACCTCGCGCATGCCAACCGAAATGGCCGCCCCTCGCGGACCTGGCAGAACCGGTCGTCTCCACCGTGCTCGGTTCTCGCCGGCGGCGATCCTCAGAACAAGGCGCCTGGACGTGATAGACGGGTCACCTCCAAGCTCGCGCACTGCTCACAGACTGGCGCAGTCCAGTCCTCGTCCCGGACACCAGGAGCAACTAATGACACGCAGAGCAACCCTCTCATTCACAGCAGTACTTGCCGCCGTCGCGCTCTGCGCCACCGGGTGCGGCCCGGACCGCCCGGGAATCTCACTGATCGACGACGCCGGCACGCGACTCCTCGTGGCGGACGAGCCTTGGGTGCAACGTTCGGGCGAGTCCAGTCAGCTCGTGACCGGCCGCCTGGAGCTCACCGACGGCGGATGCCTGGTGGTAGCGGAAGAGGACACGGTCAGCGCACCGGATGCCACATCCGATCCCGTGGCCTTCCCCGCCGGGTCGCGGATCGAGCGGGAAGACGACCGGGTGGTGGGCGTCCGCACCCCGGACCGACTCATTCGCCTCGGTGAGAGCCGTGGCTACACGGGCGGCAGGGTCATCCTCGAAGACCTGAAGCCCGAGGTGCGGACCGCCGTGAAGGGATGCCCAACACGGCACAACGTGTTCGTGACCGACGCAGCGGGGTGACCAAGGCACCCACGGAGGGATCAGTCGTGGATGGACCACGAGAACGTCCGACCCACTGCGGCTAGGGCCCGCCTGTTAGTCATGCTCGGGCCTAGGCTGAGTGACTTTGCGCCCGGAAGGGGCCGGCGGCGCTAACGGTCGTTTGTGACAAGGGGCCCCGCCATGCGCCGTGCGCGCCACCTCCGGCCCTGTCCGCCCGCCACATGACTCGCCACAACCAACCCGCCAGAGCGGCCGCCGCCCGTACGTTTCTGGCGAGCCCTGGGGCGCGCGGGGCGCCCGCCTGGACACCCAGTTTTCACGCCGACCGGATCCCGCCCGATATGCGAAGAGTTCCCCGCGCGTCAGGTGAAATCCGCGCTGCATCTCGACGACAAAGGCCCTTGCCCACCGATCCGCGTCGTGACACAGTTCACCCCATGATGCAGCAGCAGTGACCCCGTGGGTCCGACGACCCACCACCGGCCTCCCCGCGCGCCCGTCTCGAGCACGGCTCGAAGGGTGCCTCTGCGCCCACCCCTTTCTTCAGAAAGCAGTCACCGCATGCCTGACATCATCGAATTCCCCCTGCCCGCCTCGTCGGACGACCCCCACTGGCGGGCCTACTGCCGCCTCGGAGATGAGTACAACCACGAGCTGATCGGCACGACCGAGTGGGACGAGACCCCCACGAACGCGCTCATCCAGGCCGCCGCCGAGACCGACCACACGCAGCGCCGCTACCTGGCGTACGTCGACGGCGAGGCGGTCGGCTACGCCCGCGTCCTGATCAACCACGTCGACGACCCTGACGCGGCCGCCCTCAATGTCTACGTCCACCCGCGGCACCGCGGACGGGGCCACGGCCGCGCACTGGCCGAGCGGCTCGTCCAGGACACCGCCAGCCTCACCCGTTTCGAGACCTGGCCGCTGACGCCGCGGCCGGTGGCCGGGCAACGGGCGCTCACCCCGCCCAACGGCGCCGGCGCGGTGCCCGCCGAGCATCCGGGTGTGCATCTCGCCCAGTCCTACGGCTTCGCGCTCGTCCAGATCGAGCGGGTGAGCCGGTATGACTTCGCCGATCCGGGGATCGACCCCGCCGTCGCCCTGGCCGAGGCCGAAGGCGTCTCGGCGGACTACGAGCTCCACGCCTGGGAGGGCGCGGCCGACGCGTCCCTGCAGGACGACCTCGCCGTCCTCAAGGCCCGCATGGCCACGGACGTGCCATCCGGGGAACGCACCGTGGTGGAGCAGGTCTGGGATGCGGCCCGCGTGCGTCGCATGGACGAGCAGATCCTGACGACCGGGCGGCTCTTCCGCGCGGTGGCGCGGCACCGTGCCACCGGTCGGATCGTCGCCCTGAGCGAGCTGGTGGCGCCCCGCTCGCGCCCGGACGGGCTGATCGACCAATGGGACACCATCGTGCTGCCCGAGCACCGCGGCCACCGCCTCGGCATGCGCGTAAAGGCGGCGAACCTCATCGCCGTGCGCGACGCGCTGCCCGAGGCCCGCGCGATCATCACGTGGAACGCCGAGGAGAACCGGCACATGCTCGACGTGAATGAGGCGCTGGGCTTCCGGCCTGTGCTGGCCGAGGCGTCCATGGAGGCGTCGGCACCGCTGCGACGTCGCTGACGGTCCGCGACCTCGGTGCCGCCTCACCCCCGCTCGAGCGTCCGCTGGGCCGCCTCCCGCACCGCCTGTGTGAGCCTCACCAGGCGCGTCACGGGCAGCGTGGCCGCCTGCCAGTACAGGGGCACGAGGACGTCGTCGAGCCCGGGCACGCGGACCAGCCGGCCGGCGCGCACGTCCTCGACGGCCTGGGCGTCCACGAGCATCCCCCACCCCAGGCCGGCCCGGACGGACCGGTGGAACCCTTCGAACGACGGCGCCAGGTGCGTGGGCGGGGCGACGTCCAGCCCGGCGCCGCTCAGCGCGAGGCGCTGCAGGTCGTCCTTCGCGTTGTAGCGCATCATGGGCATCGCGCCGAGGTCGACGACGTCGCCCGCCGCGTGTCGCGCGAGCAGGGCGGGCGAGGCGAGCGGGACGTAGCGCATGCTCCCCAGCGGCTCCGCCGCGCACCCCTGCACCGGCTGCGGCTCCGTGGTGACGGCGGCCAGCACCTCGCCGCGCCGGAGCAGCACCTGGCCCGCCTCCCGCTCCAGGGCGCGGATGCGCTGGCTGACCGCGGAGGCGCTGACGCCGAGCTCGTACGCGGCCGCCTCGAACGAGCCCTCATCCGCGATCGCACGCAGCGCCTGCAGCTGATCCAGGTTCATGAAGCAGAGCTGAGGCACCTGCAGTTCTCTTCGTTTGGCTCAGGCCCGGCCGGGCCCTAGCGTCCTCACCCATGTGGACCCTCGCCGGCACCGGCCTGCTCACCGGACTCGCCCTCATCGTCGCCATCGGCGCCCAGAACGCCTTCGTGCTCCGCCAGGGCGTGCGCCGGGAGCATGTGGGCGCCGTCGTGCTGGTGTGCATGGCCTCGGACGCCGTGCTGATCCTGGCCGGGACCGCCGGGGTGGGCGCGCTCGTGCAGGCCGTGCCGTGGCTGCTCGAGGTGCTGCGCTGGGGCGGCGCCCTGTACCTGCTCTGGTTCGCGGTCTCCTCCCTGCGTGCCGCCCTGCGCCCGCAGGGGCTCGTGGCCGAGCAGGCGCCGCGCACCGCGGGTTCGGTCGTCGCCGCCACGCTCGCGCTGACCTGGCTCAACCCGCACGTCTACCTGGACACCGTGGTGCTGCTGGGCAGCCTCGCCAACCAGCACGGTCCCGACGCGCGGTGGGTCTTCGCCGCCGGCGCCGTCGCCGCCTCGGTCCTGTGGTTCACCGCGCTCGGCTACGGCGCGCGCCTGTTGGCCCGGGTGCTCGCCGACCCGAAGGCGTGGCGCGTGGTGGACGTGGTGATCGCGGTGGTCATGGCGGTGCTCGCGGTCCGGCTCATCACCGGTTCCGACGTGTGGGGCTGAACCGACACCGCCCCCTCACTCCCCGCCCAGCTCCTCCCGGAGGATCCGCGCGCCGGCCACGAGCGCCGCCGTCTTGTCCCGCGCCACCGATCGAGCCAGCGGCGCCATGCCGCAGTTGGTGCTCGCGATCAGCTTGTCCGCGTCCACGAACTCGAGGGTCTCCCGGAGGGTCGCCGCGACCTCCTCGGGCGTCTCGATCTCGTCGCTCGCCACGTCGATCGCGCCGACCATCACCTTCTTGCCGCGCAGCAGGCCGATGAGCTCCGCCGGCACCCGGGAGTGGTGCCGCTCCAGGGCGATCGTGTCGATCGTGGACTCGCGCAGCAGCGGGAACGACGTCTCGTACTGGCGCCACTCCTCCCCGAGCGTGGCCTTCCAGTCGTTGTTCGCCTTGATCCCGTAGCCGTAGCAGATGTGCACGGCCGTCTCACACGTCAGGCCCTCGGCCGCACGCTCGAGCGTCGCCACGCCCCAGTCGCGGACGTCGTCGAAGAACACGTTGAACGCGGGCTCGTCGAACTGCACGACGTCGACGCCCACCGCCGCCAGCTCCCGCGCCTCCTCGTTGAGGATGCGCGCGAACTCCCACGCGAGCTTCTCGCGGCTGCCGTAGTGGCGGTCGGCGAGGGTGTCGATCATGGTCATCGGCCCGGGCAGGGTCCACTTGATGGGCCGGTCCGTCCGCGCGCGCAGGGCCTTCGCGTCGTCCACGAACACCGACGACGGTCGGCCCACCTCCCCGACGACGGTCGGCACGCTCGCGTCGTACCGGTCGCGGATCCGCACCGTCTCGCGCCGGTCGAAGTCCACACCGCCGAGGTGCTCGATGAACGTGGTGACGAAGTGCTGGCGGGTCTGCTCGCCGTCGCAGACGATGTCGATGCCCGCACGCTCCTGGTCGGCCACGGCGAGGGCGAGCGCGTCGAGCTTGCCCTCGCGCAGCCGCTCCCCCTCGAGCTTCCAGGGCGACCAGAGCGTCTCCTCCTCGGCGAGCCAGCCGGGCTTCGGCAGGCTGCCGACGAGGGCGGTGGGGATCAGGGTGGTCATCGGGTCTCCTCGGTGTCTCGTGCGGCGTGGGCGGCGGCCCAGCGCTCCAGCAGGTCGCGGTGCGGGCCCACGAAGTGCTCCTGCGTGTACTCCCCCTGCTCCCGGCCGAGGCGGGCCCGCTCCTCGCGGTCGTAGACGATCCGCGTCAGCGAGAAGTCGCCGTGGTCCAGGCGCGGCCGGTAGACCTCACCGGCCCCGGCGTTCGCGTTGTAGATCTCCGGCCGGTAGATCCTCTGGAAGGTCTCCATGGTGGCGATCAGCCCGGCCAGGGAGAGGTTCGCGTGGTCGTTGAGCAGGTCGCCCCGCGAGTAGAACGCCAGCGGCGCCACGGACCCGCACGGCAGGAAGCACCGGATCCCCAGGCCCATCCGACCGAAGTAGCGGTCCGTGCGGGAGGCTTCGTCCTGGCGGTACTCGACCCCGAGCACCGGATGCTCGTTCGTCAGCCGACGGTAGGTGCGGCTCGTGGACACGCTGATGCAGATCACGGGCGGCTGCGGGAACCGCTCCCGGTACGCCTGCGAGTCGAGCAGGTGCCGGAACAGCCGCCCGTGGAGGTCGCCGAAGCCGTCAGGCTCCTCGGTCCCCGGCGATGTCGCCGCGTGCGCGGGCAGCACCACGGAGAAGTCGTGGTCGCGGACGTAGGAGGAGAAGTTGTTCCCCACACTGCGGCCGAGCACGGCGCCCGTCGCGCGCTCGACCACCCGCACGTCGAGCATCTCCATGAGCGGGAAGTCGACGTCCGCGCCGTCGTCGGCGGTGAAGTGCACGTCGATCGAGACGATCTCGATCCGTGCCGCGTAGCGGTCCCGCTCCGGGTTGTCCCAGGGGGCGAGGTCGTTGAGGCGCCCGTCGATCATGGCCAGGGCGGCGCGCAGGTTCTCCCGCCGGTCCGCGCCGCGAGCGAGGTTCGCGAAGTTCGTGGTGGCGCGCGTGCTGGCGGCGGGCGTGTAGTCCTCGTCGAACGGCGTTGTGTGGATGCTGAACGTCAGGTCGTCCACGCGGGTGGGCACGGTGCTCGTGACAAGGGTGGCGTGGCTCATCGGGTCCTCTCCGGGGTGCGGGCGCGGGTGGTGCGGTGGTGGGCGGGGGCGGGACGGGGCACCGCGGACGACGACGGCGCCCCGCGGCCGGCGGCGACGCGTGCGGCGCACTCGAGGCCGGCCTCGAGGTCCGCCTGCAGGTCGGCCACGTCCTCGATGCCGACGGAGAGCCGGACCAGGTCCGTGGGGACGGCCAAGGGCGTGCCCCGCACGGAGGCGTGGGTCATCTCGGAGGAGTAGCAGAGCAGCGATTCGACCCCGCCGAGGCTGACCGAGAGCGCGAACAGCTCGGTGGCCTCGGCGAACGCGCGGGCCGCGGCCTCTCCCCCGGCCAACCGGATGGAGACGATGCCGCCGAAGCCGTCCATCTGCCGCGCGGCGAGCTCGTGGCCCGGGTGGTCGGGCAGCCCGGGGTAGAAGACCTGGGCGACCTCGGGGCGGCCCTGCAGCCAGCCCGCGAGCGCGGCGGCGTTGGCGCCGTGCCGGTCCATGCGCAGGCCGAGCGTCTTGAGGCCGCGGGCGGCGAGGTAGGAGTCCTGCGGGCCGGCGACCGCACCGGCGGCGAACTGCTGGTAGGCCACCGCCTCGGCCAGCGCCCGGCCGCGGAACTCGCGGTCGGCCACCACCACGGCGCCGCCGAGCACGTCCGAGTGCCCGCCGATGTACTTGGTGGTGGAGTGCACCACGACGTCCGCGCCGAGGTCGAGGGGCCGCTGGAGGTAGGGCGAGGCGAACGTGTTGTCCACGACCAGCAGCGCGCCGGCGTCGTGGGCGATCTGCGCCCAGGCGGCCAGGTCCGCGATGCCGAGCAGCGGGTTGGACGGCGTCTCCACCCACAGCAGCGCGGTGCGGCCGGGGCGGACGGCCGCGGCGACCGCCGTCGGGTCGGTGATGTCCACGGGGGTGTTGGACACACCCCACGGCTCGAGGACGGTGGTGATGAGGCGGTGGGTGCCGCCGTAGCCGTCACCGCCCAGCACGATGTGGTCGCCGGGGCGCAGCACGGCCCGCAGGAGGGCGTCCTCGGCGGCGAGCCCGGAGGCGAACGCGAACGCCCGGTCGCCGTGCTCGAGGGCGGCGAGCTGGGTCTCGAAGCCGTTCCGGGTCGGGTTGGAGCCGCGGCTGTACTCGTGCCCGGCGCGCAGCACGTTGATGCCGTCCTGCACGAAGGTGCTGGTCTGGTAGATCGGCGGCACCACGGCGCCGGTCAGCGGGTCGGGCTCCTGCCCGGCGTGCACGGCGGTGGTGGTGAAGCCGCGGACGGCGGGACGGGAGACGGAGCGGGTGGTGTGGTGGACGGCGGTCATCTCAGCGCACCTCCTGGGTGACGGCGGCGGTCTCGGGGACGGCGGGCGTGGCGGCGGGGACGGCCGGCACGGCGGCGGTCACCACGGCCAGGGCACGGTCCAGGTCCGCGATCAGGTCGTCGGGACACTCCAGCCCGATGGAGAGCCGGACGGTGGTCTCGGCGATCCCGGCGGCCTCGCGCTGCTGCCGCGTCAGGCGACAGTGCGTCATGGTCGCCGGGTGGGAGACGAGGGACCGGGCGTCGCCGACGTTGACCACGAGCTGGAACAGCTCGAGCGCGTCGAGGAACGGGGCCACGGCCTCGCGGCCGCAGGCCAGGTCGAAGGAGAACACCGAGCCGACGCCGTCCGGGAAGTCGCGGGCGGCCAGCGCCGCGCTGGGATGCCCGGCCACGCCGGGGTGGTGCACCCGCGCGACGGCGGGGTGCCCGGCCAGGTGTTCGGCCACGGCCAGGGCGGTGGCGGTGTGGCGGGCCACGCGCAGGTCGAGGGTCTCGAGCCCCTGGATGAACTGCGCCGCGCTCGCGGGGGCGAGGGTGGGGCCGAGGTCGTGCAGGAACTTGCTGCGGGCCAGCGTCAGGTAGGCGCCGCGGCCGTGCCGCTCGACCAGCGTCTGCCCGCCGTAGCGGGCCTTGGGCCGGGCCAGCTGCGGCCACCGGTCGGGCGCCGCGCCGTAGTCGAACGTGCCGCCGTCCACGATCGCGCCGCCGAGCACCGCGCCGTGCCCGCCGAGGAACTTGGTGGCCGAGTGCACGACGACGTCGGCGCCGTGCTCCAGCGGCCGGTAGAGGGCCGGCGTCGCGAGGGTGCTGTCCACCACCACGGGCACCCCTGCCGCGTGGGCGAGGTCCGCGAGCGCGGGCAGGTCCGGGAGGGTGGCGAGCGGGTTGGTGATGGCCTCGAGGAAGAACGCGCGGGTGTCGGGCCGGACCGCGGCCGCCCACGCGGGCGGGTCCGCCGGGTCCGCGAAGGTGACCTCGATGCCGAAGTCCGCGAACGTGTCCGTCAGCAGGTCGACGGTGCCCCCGTACAGCTGGCTGGAGGCGACCAGGTGCTTGCCGCCCTGCAGCAGCGCCAGCAGGGACAGCGCGACGGCGGCCTGGCCGGTGGCCGTGGCGATCGCGCCGATGCCGCCCTCCAGTGCGGCGAGGCGGTTCTCGAACACCGCGACGGTCGGGTTGCCCGTGCGGCTGTAGGTGAAGCCGGGGGTCTCGAGCCGGAACATCGATGCCGCCGTGGCGTGGTCCGGGAAGCGGAACGCCGTGGTCTGGTGGATGGGCGGGACGACCGGCCGGTGGGGTGCGGCGGGCTCGTAGCCGGCGTGGACTTGTTGCGTGGCGTGACGGGGCATCTGCTCTCCTCCATCGGTCCTGGCGGTAGCACCGGGCCTGCCGTTCCCGGGGTCCGGGGCGGCGGGCGGGTTGCTGCGGCGTCGTCGAGCCAGATCTCTCGGCCGCTCTGGATGGGTGGTGAGCCCATCCCACGCGGCGGGCCGCCGCGAGTCCAGCGGACGGCCGGCTCGCGCGTCATATGAGCCGCCACCGCGCCATCCGGGACCGGCCGGAGCCTCTCCGGGGCGCGGCGGGCCGGGGCAGACCCGTGTGACGGACTGGCGTGGAGGGGCGGTGTGTCACACTCCCGGGCATGACACAGAGCACACCGGGCGGACCGGCCACGGACCTGCCCGACTTCCGGCCCTCGGGCAACCAGGGCGTGGACCCGGCGCTGTACGAGATCGAGAACGCGGCCATGGACCGTGAGGGCGCCCTCTGGGCGGCGCTGCAGGAGGCGGCGCCTTGGGCCGGGCGGACGCTGCTCGACCTCGGTGCGGGCACCGGCTTCTGGCTGCCCCGCTACGCCGACGCGGCCGAGACGATCGCCGTCGAGCCGGACGCGCGCCTGCTGGGGGCCGCCCGCGCCCGCCCCGGCGGGGCTCGCGTGCTGTACGGCTCGACCGAGCGGATCCCGCTGCCGGAGGCGAGCGTCGACGTCGTGCACGCCCGGTTCGCGTACTTCTTCCCGCACCCGCGCTGGGACGTCCGACCCGGCCTGGACGAGGTCACCCGGGTGCTGCGGCCCGGCGGCGCGCTCGTGGTGATCGACAACGACACCGAGCGCGGCCAGTTCGCCGAGCTGCTGCGGGCGAGCACGAACGCCGCGGCGCAGGGCGAGGACACGTACGCGCGCGAGTGGTGGGCCGGCGTCGGGGCCGAGACCCGTGAGGTCATGAGCTCGTGGACCTTCGACTCCCGCGCCGACCTCGAGGCCGTCCTGCGGCTGGAGTTTGAGCGAGGGGTCGCCGACGCGTGGCTCGCCGAGCACCCCGCAGCGACGTCACTGAGCTACGGCTACCTGCTCCACGTGTGGCGGTGAGCACGAACCCGCGTCGTCAGACGCCTACCCCCCGCGGCCCTGACACTGGGACGCCCCCGCCGCCGGAAGGACGGGCGCGGTGGCTGGCCGCCGTCGGGCCGGCCGCGCGGTGGGTGGATGCGGGGCGCGACGACGTCGACTGAGGCCGAGACGCTGACGCGGACACCGAGGTCGCTTAATGTGTGGCCATGGTCAGCCTCCCCGTGCTCCAGCAGCCGGTGATCGACGCCGTCGACATCCGTTCCGTCGCGGAGTTCTACCGCGAGCTCCTCGGCCTCCACTACCGCGCGGGCGACGAGCTCGCGGACGGCCGCGAGCCGGACAGCGCGGACTGGCTCGTGCTGCTGGACGACGACGGCCGCCGCGTCCTGACATTCCAGCGCACCGAGGAACTGAAGCCCAGCACGTGGCCGTCACCCGAGGTGCCGATGCAGCTGCACCTGGATTTCACCGTGCCGGACCGAGATTCCCTCGACGCGGCCCACGACCACGCCCTGCGCCTGGGCGGACGCCTCGTCCTGGACCGCTCCGACGACGAGGACGAGCCCCTGTACGTGTTCGCGGACCCGGCCGGCCACCCCTTCTGCGTCTTCGTGGGGTGAGCGCGGCAGACCACGGCGACGGCACCGTGGTGACCGCGGCGGGGGTGGTTTCACGCACATATCGAAGACAAGAAGCCGGTTCAGTGCCGTCGGTAAGGTTGTCGGGTGATCCCGCAACCCACCGATCGACTCACGTTCCGGTGCATGACCGACGCTGACCTCGACGACATGTGCCGGCTCCTCGGAGACGCGGAGGTCATGCGCTACTACCCGCGAGCCAAGTCGCGCAACGAGGTGCAGCGGTGGATCACCTGGTCGAAGGACAACTACGCCAAGCATGGGTTCGGCCTGTGGGTCATCGAACACCGGGCCACCGGCGACTTCATCGGTGACTGCGGCCTGACCTGGCAGAACGTCGACGGCCAAGAGGTCCTCGAGGTCGGCTACCACGTCCTGCCCGAACACCAGGGACAGGGACTGGCAACCGAGGGGGCCTCTGCCTGCCTGCGATACGGGTTCGAGACACTCGACGCAACGATGGTCACCGCGATCATCAACCCCGACAACATGGCTTCCCGTCGCGTGGCCGAACGAATCGGCATGACCGTGTGGAAGAGCACGCATGACCCCAGTGGAGCGCCGATCGTGGTCTACAGTAGCCGCGGCCACGAGGCATGACGCACTGAACTGCCGCAATGGGTGCCTGCCCGTTGAGAAGACACGCCCTGCGCCCAGCCGGCCAGGCGCTTCTGCGTCTTCGTGGCGTGGGCGGCCGGGCCACGGCACGGCTCAGCGGTGACGGCGCTGGCTCAGCCCTCGAGTCGCTGGTCGAACTCCTCGTGGTCCAGCTGGCGGTGCATGCGGTCATCTTCAAGATACGGTGCCGTCCATGCATCCGGACCCGGCCGAGGCCATGCTGCGCGTCGCCCGGGCGCGCCCCAGCGGGGGCCGCGTCGAGTGGCGGCGGGGCACCGCGGAGCTGATCGAGCCGGCGTCGGCGGACCTGGCGGTGGGCCGCGTCTGGAGCGACTGGCACGGCCGCCCATTCGACGCGGCGGAGCACCCGTTGATGATCATCGGGGCCTGTCCACAGGGGGCCTGACCCGTCCACCCGTCATGGCAGGATGACGCATGCCAGACGTGATGTGACGGGGAACCATGACGGACACGACCACGGCCCGCCCCATGCGGCCGACCCACCACGACGACGACCCGCCCGTCCGCGGGACCGGCCACCTCCGGCACCCGGTGGTGTCGGGCGGGCTGATCGGGGTGGTCGGCGGCGGCGCCTTCCTGTTCGGCTGGATCGCGGGGCTGCCGGCAGAGCACCAGGGCACGCTGCGGGGCGTCGCCATCTCGCTCATCAGCTTCACCCTGGTGGTGGTGCTGCTGCGCCGGCGGATGTTGCCCACCGTGCCGACGCCCGCCCGCGGCGCGCTGCGCGTCTACGGGATCGCCGTCGTCGCGATGCTGGCGCTCCTCCCCGTGACGCACGTGGTGGCACTCGCGCTCGACGCACCGACGGCGCAGATCGCCCTGGTGGCCGCCGTGGTGGGCGGCCACTTCCTCCCATTCGCCCGGGCATTCCAGGCCCCGGTGTTCTGGTGGATCGGCGGGGCGATGGCCATGCTGGGGCTCACCGGTGCCGTACTCGCGGCTCTCGGCGATCCCGTGGCCGGGCCCGCGGGGGCGGCCGCAGCGGGAACTGCGATGCTCGTGATCGTCGCGGCACAGGGGCTGCTGGCGTCCCCTCGGCAGGACTGAGGGCCGGACCATGAACATGCTTCAGGCCATCCGCCGCTACTACGCCGGCTACGCGCAGTTCAGCGGGCGCGCCTCCCGCGCCGACTTCTGGCTCGCGGCGCTCTACGTGTGGCTCCTGCAGGCCGTCGTTCACTTCGTGTCCACCGTCCTGGACGTGTTCCTCCTCGGCTCCCCGGACCTGTCCCTCCGCGACGCGGCCGTCCTCCTGGTGGGGATCACGCACGCACTCCCCTCGCTCGCCCTGCTCGCCCGGCCCCTCCACGACGCCGGCTTCAGCCGCGCGTGGCTGTTCCTCGGGCTGGTGCCGTTCGTCGGCCCGCTCACACTCCTCGTGTTCGCGCTCCAGCCGTCCACCCCGCGCCTCGGACACCCCGCCGCTGCGTCGGACCCGGTTCCGGCGGGGGCCACGGCCGCGCGGCGCTGACCCCCGCAGCCGTGTCCGGCCCGATCAGTGATCGTGGTCGGCGTGCTCGTCATGGCCGGACTCGGCGTCAGCGGCCTCCTCGGGCTTCACGGACTCCGGCTGGCCGGTGACCACGGCCATCTCGACCGGGGAGAACTCCAGGTCCTTTTCCAGGACGGTCTCACCGGTCTCCAGGTCGACGGCCACGAGCTCTTGGGCCTCCGCGTCGCTGACGTAGGCGGTGTTCCCGGCCACCTTCAGGATCGGGCCGGGCTCCTGCCACTCGTCCTTCTCCTTCCACGGCTCGATCACCGGGTACTCGGCGGTGACCTCACCGGTCTCCTCGTCGATCACGTTGACCTCGCCGTCGTAGGTCAGCACGACCGCGGAGCCGTCCTCAGCGCGGCCGAGCGAGCGGAACCAGTAGGACGAGCCGAGGTCCACGGTGGTGAGCTCATCGGTGCGGGTGTCGATGAGGGCGATCTCCGTGGGCCGCTCGACGGCTTCCTTCGGCTCCTCCTCGACCTTGTGATCACCCAGGACGATGGGTGAGTCATGCAACCCGAACAGGTTCCCGGAGCGCTGGTACTCGGTCTCGGAACGAAACCCAGGGCGCTTCACTCACCCTTGCCCTGGGCGTGGTGACCGTGTTCGCACCCCAGAGCGCCTCAGGGCAGTGGCTGAGCACCCGCCTCATGCTCGCCCAGGCCCTCGCCTTCCCCGGAGTGACGGCGGCAGGTCTCGTCCTGCTCGCCGTGGGAGCGCTCGCGCTGCGCCGGTGGGCGAACGCGCGCTGGAGGTCGGGGGCCGGCGTCGTCGCGGTGGTGCTGGTGAGCCTGGGCGCGGGCCTGCTGGCCTGGCCGGACGGCCCGCCGTGGGCGGCGGAGCCTGCCACCGCGGTGGGGAACACGGGGCGCGACGTGCGGGTGACGGTGTTCAACAGCCTGGACACCCTCACGGCGGCGGATGTGCGGCACCTCATCGACGTCGCCGACCCGGACGTGCTGGTCCTGCCCGAGGCCACGCCGGCGCGGGTACGGGAGGCCGTGGCCGGGACCGCCCTGGCCCAGGGGGTGCACGAGGGCGCCGACGACGGCTTCAGCCAGGGACGTCCCCGCGGAGTGGCGCCGACGACGGTCGTGGTCCACCCCCGCATGGGACACTACCGGCCCGCGCCGCCGACACCGACGACGTTCGGTGCCGTGCGCCTGGAGCCGATGCCGGGAACGGACGGCCCCGTGGTCGTCGGCGTCCACACGGCGCCTCCATTGCCGCGTCTGATGGACGCCTGGCGCGCCGATCTCAGCCGACTGCAGGCGACGGACCGGGCGGGGGCGGAGGGCTGCATGATCCTGGCCGGGGACCTCAACGCCACCCTGCGTCACGGGCCGCTGGCGGAGCGCACGCACCTGGCGGACACCGCCCGGCGGTGCCCGGACCCCACGGACGGCACATGGCCCGCGAGC
This sequence comes from Micrococcus antarcticus, assembly GCF_044872765.1. Lineage (NCBI taxonomy): Bacteria > Bacillati > Actinomycetota > Actinomycetes > Micrococcales > Micrococcaceae > Micrococcus > Micrococcus antarcticus. The sequence goes on from NZ_CP085253.1 coordinate 1,540,984, forward strand.
GCTCCCCCGTGGCTGCAGGCTCCCATCGACCACGTCCTCGTCACCGGCGACGTCGAGGTGCTCTCCTGCAGCGCCGTCCGGGTGGGTGCGTCCGACCACCTGGCCTACTCGGCAGAGCTGCGCCTGCCCCGCCCCTGACCGGGGGCGGGGCGCGCCCGCGGCCGCGCCCGAGGGTGCCGCCTCTCACACCCGCCTGCCGGGACCGGTGCTCTTGCCCCGGCCCGCCCCGCTTGGTGGACTGCCCTCACCCTTCCGCCTCCCCTTCCGGCCCCACCCCGCCGAAGGGCCTCCGATGAGGACGGCATGACCATCTCAGCATCCCCCTCCCCCGCCGCCGCGTCCCGTGACACCGCCCCGGACGGCGACTCCCGACTCATCCTGGTGACCGGCGCCAGCGGGTACGTCGGCGGCCGCCTGGTCCCGAAGCTGCTCGACGCCGGCCACCGCGTCCGCACCACCCGCCGCGACCAGTCCAAGGACCAGCCGTGGTGGTCCGAGCGGGTCGAGACAGTCACCATGGACGTGAACGACGCCGACCAGGTCCGGGCCGCCTGCGAGGGCGTCGACGTCGTCTACTACCTCGTGCACGGCATGGGCGGGGACGACTTCATGGAGAAGGACCGCGAGGCGGCCCGCATCATGCGGGACGCCGCGGACGAGGCCGGCGTCGAGCGCATCGTCTACCTCTCCGGCCTGATCCCCGAGGAGGCGCCCCGCGAGGAGCTCTCCGACCACCTGGCCTCCCGCCTGGAGGTGGAGGAGATCCTCAGCCAGGCGCAGGCCGGCGTGATCACCCTGCGCGCGGCGGTGCTGATGGGCAGCGGCTCGACCTCCTTCGAGGTCATCCGCCAGATCAGCGAGCGCAAGCCCCTGCAGACCGTGCCGACCTGGATGGACCACCTTGTCCAGCCCATCGCGATCGTGGACGCGCTCGAGGCCCTGGTGGCCTCCGCCGACGTCGACTCCCCCACCCGCAGCTACGACATCGGCGGCCCCGAGCAGCTGCGCTACCCCGAGCTGCTCTCCCGCTACGCCGAGCTGGCCGGCCTCACCCGGCCCCAGGTGGACGTCCCGCTGCTGCCGACAAAGCTGGTGAGCGTCCTCGCCGGGCGCATGACGGACGTGCCCGCCCCTGTGGTGGAGGCCCTCCTCGACAGCCTGCACCACGACATGGTCTGCCAGGAGCAGGACTTCGTGCGGGACCTGCTGCCGCAGGGCTACGAGCTGATGGGCCTGGACGAGTCGATCCGCCGGTCCCTGGCGGACCCGCGGGAGACCGAGCCCGCGGACCCGGACGCGGCCGATCCGATGGGCCCGATGCCCCACGACCCCTCCTGGGCCGGCGGCGGGGACCAGTCCCTGCTCCAGCGCGCCGCCGAGACCGCCCGTGACGTGCTGCCCGGCAGGGACTGACCGGGGCCCGGCCGGAGGACCAGGGGTGGGCGTGTCTGCCTGACCCTTGCTTGACTTGTGACGACGTCGGCCCACCCCACCCCGGGCGCCGTCGGACAGGGGGCGCTCACCCGGCGCCCCTCCCACCACGCCTGAGGAGGGCACCCATGGCTGATCAGCAGATCCCCGAGACGAAGAACTCCGACGCCCCCGGCGACCAGGACCAGGCCGCGCAGCAGGCGCCCGCCGAGGTCGACGGCCTCGCGGCCAAGGCCGAGCAGTCCGAGAAGGAGACCGAGGAGAACGACGAGGGCGGCTACGGCCACTGACCGACCACCTCGTCCCACCGACGACGCCCCGGGTGCCGCGCGCATCCGGGGCGTCGTCGCGCCCGGGGCGTCGTGGTGCCCGGGGGCGTCGAGGTCGGCATCCGATGCCCCATCCCCTTGCACCCGCCGGCAGTCGATGACTGAGTGTCACTCAGAGATATATCCCTCAATGATTCTCGGGGAGTGGCGGGACCCCGATGATCCGCATCTCCACACCACGTTGAAGAAGCTCAGGGATGCCGGGTTCATCGAGGAGTTCGACGGCGACGACGCCCGACGCGTCCATCGCCTCACCCCCGGGGACGCGGCGTCCTGATGAGCGACATCGAGCGCCGGCGCGGAATCCTGGCGATGGCCGACCAGATCATGGAGACGACATGAGCACCACACGCATGAGCAGTGGGCCGGCCTTCACCCCGGAGAAGGACCTCGCGAGGTTCGAAGACACGGCCCGCCGCGGCCAGCGGCTGACCGGGTTCTCCCTGGCCGCCCACGGCTGGCGCTTCGAGGATGCCGAGCCCGAGGACGTCGTCTTCGACATGTCCTACGAGACCGACCCCGACGACCACCACTTCGACCTCTTCCGGGCCGCCGGCTGGACGCCCGCGCTCACCTACGGCCACATCCGCCTCTTCGCTGCCGCCCCCGGTACCACCCCCGTCCACACCGGCACGGAGTCACGACTCGAGGAGGCGCTCGGCAACCGCGCCCTGTTCCTGCGGTACACCGCAGTGACGATCGCCGCCGCGCTCCTGGTGGTGCTGGCGATGGCGGCCGCCGACTGGCCTCTTGCGGCGATGATGGCGGCCGCGACGCTGAGTGCGGTGGCCCTGGTGTACACGAGCTTTACGCTCGTCGGCTATCACCGCCAGGTGCAGCGGCTGCGTCGCATGTCCGCGGTCTCATGACACCCCACCCCACCGCCCGCGGGCCGCACCCCTGGCCACCCCGCGATGCGCGCATGCTACGTTCCCTGCATGGCTGACACCGGGTCGAGACGGGTGTTCCTCGTGGTCATGGCGGTGCTGGTCATCCTGGGAGGTGCGTTCCTCGTGTCCTTCACGAGCTTCGAGTGGCGCGGTCTCCTCGGCTGGGGGCTCCAGCTTCTCGGACTGACCCTGCTCATCGTCGGAGCGGGAATGGGCAGGACGACGGCCCGAATCGGGCGCCGATGACCACCGCACCCGCCGAGGCGGAGCACACCGCCGTCGTCGAGCCGCCGCCCGGCTACGCGGTGCTGGGGTGGGCGTTGGTGTTCGTCACGGCACTCCCGTTGATCCTGCTCCCCCTGCTGGAGCCGGAACTGCGGTCGCCGGGCTACCTGGCGACCGGCGCCGCGAGCCTCGGGCTGGTCGTGTGGCTGAGCCAGGTGGCGTTCCTACGCGCCCGCATCGAGCTCGCGGCGGACCCCGCCGCCGGCGTACTCCGCCTCCGGGCCCCGCTGTACTCCCGCGAGCTGCCCCTGGACTCACTGGCCACGGTGGAGGTCCAGGACGACGTCGGGCCGGGCGGCGCCTACATCAACTGGCCAGTGACGGGGCGGGCCCGCTCCCGCCGCGGCGTGCGGCTGGACCTCGGCGGCCCCGCCGGGCTGGTCCTCACCACCCACGACGGACAGCGGTTCACTGTGGTGACCCCGGATCCAGAGACGGCCGCGGAGCTGCAGGCGACGGTGACCCAGGCGACGTCGGGCGGCGACGTCCGGAATCGACTGCAGAAGTGACCCCTCTGACGCCCGCTGACACCCCCAGAAGGGTCACTTCCGCAGTCGATTCTCAGGTGTGCGCGCGACGCCCGTCCGTCGCACCCGCCCCCGCCCGCCGCATCGGCACGTGCGGGATGCCGTCCTCGAGGAACTCCGGCCCGTCCGGCGCGTAGCCCCAGCGGGCGTACCAGTGCGCCAGGTGGGCCTGGGCGTCCAGCACGCTCGGCCGCCCGCCGATCCGGGCGACCGCCTCGTCCAGCAGCGCCCCGGCCAGGGCCCGGCCCCGCGCGTCGGGGTGGGTGACGACGCGGCCGATGCGGGCGACGTCGCCGTCGTCCAGCAGCCGCAGCGTGGCGACGGGCGTGCCCGCCTCGTCCTCGACCCACAGGTGGACGGTGGCCGACTCGAGGTCGCGGCCGTCCAGGTCCAGGTAGGGGCAGTCCTGCTCGACGACGAACACCAGCGACCGCAGCTGCCAGAGGCGGTAGGCCGTCGTCCGGTCGAGCTCGTCGAAGCCCGCGGCATGGACGGCAGGGGCGGGGCCGGGTGTGGCGGCGGGCGGCGTGGGGGCGGGGCGCTCGGGCATGAGCCGATGGTGCCACGGGAGCGTCCGACGCCCGGCGCCCGACGTGCTCCTGAGTGCTCCGGCGTCGCCGAATCCACTGCGGAACTGACCCTTCTGGCGACCGCCACCGCCCTCAGAAGGGTCACTTCCGCAGCGGATTCTCAGCCGTCCTCGCGGCGCAACGGCACCGGGACCGGTTCGGGCTGAGGCTCCCCGGTGGTGGTGGCCGCGAGCACGCCGTGTGCCGCCGCGGTCAGCACGGCGGCGAAGAGTCCCACACCCAGCGCCGTGGCGGCCCCGTCCGCGAGCAGGGGGATCACCATGCCCGGCACGATCGCGACCCCCACCATCACCACCGCGAACCACGCCGTACTCCCCCGGCCGGCGTAGAACACCTGACGCCCCGCCTCCTCCTGGTCCACCCGGTGGTGCACGTCGCGCAGGGCGAGGACCACGCCCAGGAGGCACGCCGTCAGCAGCCCGACCGCCCATCCCAGCCCCAGCTCGTGCCGCAGTCCGGACACGACGCCGGCGCATCCCACGAGCGCCGCCGCGACGGCGATCCGCACGTGCCAGACCTTCTCCCGCTCCATCCCGTCCATGGCCCCACCCTGTCAGAGCGCGGGACGAAGGGCGAGGCGGCCGCAGGACCTCCCCTTCTGCTCAGGACCGTGTCCTGAGGACGCGGTCCTGAGCACGACGTGAGGTCCGGAGGAGCAGCGTGCTTCAGGGAGCCTGCCGCCTGCCCTCCAGCCGGGCCAGCACCCACTCCCACTGCCGCGGCGTGCTCAGGCGCAGCACCGGCGCCCCCTCCGCCGCGGCCTCCCGCTCCCGGGCCCATGCCCGCTTGCGGTCGAACGTGGCGGCGTGCCAGCGCAGGATCGACTCCTCCCCGAGCACCCGACGCCAGGACTCGCGGTTGCCGTTGCACATCTCCCCCTGCCCCACCACCCGGCGGATCGTGCGCCGCACCAGGCGCGTGAAGGTCCGGGCCCGCGAGTAGTCCAGGGCGATGACGACGTCGGTCCGCTTCATGACCATCGGCCGGTAGAAGCCGTAGGCGGAGTCCAGCACCCAGGCCTCCCCCGCCGTGACCGAGTCCGCCAGGGCGGTCTGCTCGGCCTCCGGCCGCGGGACCCAGCCCGGCAGCCAGCCGAACTCCTCGTCCACGAGGGTGACCGGCAGGCCGAGCATAGCGCCGAGCCGCACGGCCGCGGTGGACTTCCCGGCCCCCGTGACCCCGTGGAACAGGACGCGGCGGGCCTGCCGCACGTGGTCGATCGAGGCGGAGGGCATGGGAGGAGGCTAACGGCCGTGACACGATGGCCCCGGTCGCACACAGCAGGAGGGGAACGATGACACAGGTGCACACAGGCAACGCTCACAGGCAGATCGTGGACGGCCAGCGCGTCCGCGGGATCAGCCGGGCGGGTCATCCGGTGGTCTTCGGCGGGCTGATCGGGGTGGTCGGCGGCATGGCCTTCCTGCTCGCCGGGATCGCCGGGCTGCCCGGCGACGCTCAGAGCATGCTCCGCAGTGCGGCGGTCGCCCTCGCCGTCTTCGCCGTCGCGGCGGTCCTGCTCCGCCGCCGGACCCTGCCCGCCCTGCCGCCCCCGGCGCCCGGGGCGATGCGGGTGTACGGGGCCGCCGTCGTCGTGATGCTGCTGCTGTTCCCGGTGACCCGTCTGGTGGCCCGGGCCGCAGACGCGCCGACGGCGCAGATCGCCCTGGTGGCGGCCGTGGTGGGCGCGCACTTCCTGCCGTTCGCGCGCGCGTTCGGCGCGCCGGTGTTCCGGTGGATCGGCGGGTCGATGCTGGTCCTGGGCCTGGTCGGCGCCCTGGCGGCGATGCTCCGCGTGCCCGCCGCGGGACCGGCCGGGGCCGCGGCGGCCGGCGCGGCGATGCTGCTGATCGTGGCGGGGCAGGCCCTGCGGCAGGGGGCGCCCGCCCCGGGTGACAGACTGCGCGCATGACCGACGCCCCCTCCCGCGCCGAGGCCAACCGGCGCACCTACGACGACGCCCGCCTCGCCGCGATCTACGACGTGGACAACCCCGCGGGCGAGGACCACGCGTTCTTCCGCCGGGTCGCGGACGAGGTCTCGGCCGCGCGGGCCAGGACCCGCATCGTCGACCTCGGCTGCGGCACCGGCATCCTGACGGTGACGCTCGCGGGCCCGGGGCGGGACGTTGTCGGGATCGACCCGGCCGAGGCCATGCTCGCGGCGGCCCGCGCGCGCCCGGGCGGGGACGGCGTCGAGTGGCGACACGGGGATGCGGGGCTGATCGCGCCGGACTCCGCCGACCTGGTGGTGATGAGCGGCAACGTGGCCATGCACCTGGTCGACGACGACTGGCACGCGTCGCTGCGGCGCATCGGTGCGGGGCTCGTGCCCGGCGGCCGCCTGGTCTTCGAGACGCGCAACCCCGTCCGGCGCGCGTGGGAGGGCTGGCAGCAGGACCCCACGGAGCGCACGATGCCGGCCGGGCGGGTCCTCGAGTCGGAGCGCACCTCCGCCCCGGACCGGCACGGGGTGGTGACGATGCGCGTGCGCACCGAGTTCCTCGACTCCGGGGAGGTGTCCGAGGTGGACCAGCACCTGCAGTTCCGCTCCGCGGAGCAGGTGCGCGCGGACCTGGCCGCAGCGGGGCTGCGGGTGGAACGGCTCTCCGGAGACTGGCACCGCACGGCCTTCGACCCCGCCGAGCACCCGCTCATGGTGGTGGAGGCGGTGCGGGACTGACCGGGCGGTGGACGGCGAGCCCCTATGCCCCTCAGCCCCCGAACCCGACCGCCGTGTCCGGGGTGAGGTCGCCGTCGCGCAGGCCCTCCAGCACGAGCCGCTCGTAGTCCGGAATCGGGCTCGGCAACGAATCCAGGGGGAACCACTCCAGGTGGGAGGCCTTGCCGGGCTCGCAGATCCGCGGCTCACCCGCCCAGGACCGGCAGGCCCAGAACCAGTCCACGCGCTGCTCGCGCGGGGTGTCCGTGCCGTCCGTGCGCTGCATGACGGTCAGCAGCTCGAGGGCAGCAGGCTCGATCTCGACGCCGAGCTCCTCCGCCGTCTCCCGGACCGCCCCCTGCCGGGCCGCCTCCCCCGGCTCCACGTGCCCGGCGGCGCCCGCCACCCAGAACCCGTCCATGTACCCGGTGTGATGCCGGCGCTGCAGCAGCACCTCCCGTCCCCGCAGCAAGAGGACGTAGGAGGAGGGCACGAGGGCGAAGGAGTGGGCGGCCATGGGCACCATCATCGCCTCACGGGACCGCCACTGCGGCCGGTGCGTGGATGACGCCCGTGACCTGGGCATTCGCTGGGAACTGCCGCTAGCGTGGGCGCCATGGCCTCCCCCTCCGTCACGGCTCGGCCCGTCGGCCGCCCCGCCCCCGACCTCCACCGCCGCCTGCTGCTGTCCGGGATCCTCTTCGGGGTGGGCGTGGCCGCCTTCGTCGACGAGGTCGTCCTGCACCAGCTCCTGCACTGGCACCACTTCTACGACCTGTCCACCGCGGCCGTCGGCCTGGTCTCCGACGGACTCTTCCACGCCTTCGGCTGGTTCGCCGCCGTGGCCGGGCTGTTCCTCTTCGCGGACGTGCGACGCCGCGGCGGCCCCGGCGTCGGCCGGTGGTGGCCGGCGGTGCTGATCGGCGCAGGCGCGTTCCAGGCGTGGGACGGCACCGTCCAGCACAAGCTCATGAGGACCCACCAGATCCGGTACGAGGTCATCCCCACGGAGCTGCAGGGCACCGGCCCGTACGCGCCCGTGGACGACATCCTCGTGTACGACCTCGTGTGGATGGCCATTGCGATCGCCTTCCTCGTGATCGGCACCCTGGCGTGGCGGCGCGGCTCCCGCCGGGCGGCCGCCCGTGCATGAGCACCCCGGCGGGATCGGGGCGGAGCTCGGCGCCCAGGCGGCGAGCGCCCCGTTCCCGCTGGCCGGCGTCGTCATCGGCGGCGGACTCCTGCTGTTCCTGGTCGCCTATGCGGCGCTGGTCCGCGCCGGACGACGCCGGGGCCGCGCCTGGTCCGACGCGCGCACCCTGAGCGCGGCCGCGGGGGTGGTGGCCGGCGTCGTGGCGGTGGGACCGCTGGGGGTGCTCGGCCACCACGACTTCACGGCCCACATGTGGGGGCACCTGCTGCTGGGCATGCTCGCCCCGCTGCTGCTGGTGCTGTCCGCGCCGGTGACCGTGGCCCTGCGGGGCCTGCCCGTGGCGTGGGCGCGGCGGCTGTCCCGGGTGCTGTCCACGCCGTACGTGCGGGTGGTCTCGCACCCGGTGGTGGCGGGGCTGCTGAACATCGGCGGGCTGTGGCTGCTCTACACCACACCCCTGCACGCCTGGATGCATGCCTCCGCGGTGGGGCATCTGCTGGTGCACGTGCACGTGCTGCTGGCCGGGTGGGTGTTCACCGCCGCGATCCTGCAGGTGGACCCGGCACCGCACCCGCACGGACACCCGCTGCGGGCAGGTGTGCTCGCGGCGTTCCTCGCGCTGCACGCGATCCTCTCCAAGCACGTCTACGCGCATCCGCCGGCGGGCGTGGGCGTGGCGGAGGCCCAGGCCGGCGCCCAGCTCATGTACTACGGCGGCGACTGGATCGACCTCGTGCTGATCGCCCTGCTCTGCCTCGACTGGTACCGGCGCGCCGCGCCGGAGCGGTCCGGGCGGGTCAGTGGGGTGGCCCGGGCGGCGTCCTGAGAAGACCGCTCGATGTGCTCAGGACCGCGTCCTCATGACGCGGTCCTGAGCACAGCAGGCGGTCGCGGGGATCCTGCGCCCCCGCCCGCGCCCCGGCTCAGTCGAGTCCCGCGGCCAGCTCGTCCAGGAAGGCCTTGAGCTCCTCCCGCTGTCCGGCCGGCCCGGGGTAGAGGTCGGCCATGCGTGCGGGGATGTCGGCGGCGGCCTCGCGCAGGTCCCGGCCGGCGGGGGCGAGGGAGATGAGGCGACGCCGCTCGTCGTCGGCGCTGCGGGCACGGGTGAGCAGGCCGGCGTGGTCGAGGCGGCGCAGCAGCGGGGTGAGGGTGCCGCTGTCGAGTCCCAGGCGCGCGCCGATGTCGTTCACGCCCACCGGCCCGTCCTCCTGCCAGAGCACCAGCATCACGAGGTACTGGGGGTAGGTGAGGCCCAGCTCCTCGAGCCGGGGCCGGTAGGCGCGGGTCACCGCCCGGCTGGCGCGGTAGAGGGAGAAGCACAGCTGGCGGTCGAGGTCGAGGGGGGTGACGTCCACCCGGACAACTTACCCCGCAGACAACTGGATTGCACACAACCTGATCGCGGACTACCTTGGACCGTGGCCGCCGTCGAGCGGCCCCCGGCACCCCGGGCCAGACACCGTCAAGGAGCACACCGTGATCGAGATCGAGCCCCTCTACACCACCGAGGCCATCGCCACGGGCGGCGGCCGCAACGGCCACGTCCGGACCGCGGACGGCCGCGTCGACATGGACCTGGCGATCCCCGCCGAGATGGGCGGCAACGGCGACGGCGCCAACCCCGAGCAGCTCTTCGCCGCCGGCTACGCCGCGTGCTTCCACTCCGCCCTGCAGAGCGTCGCCCGCCAGGCCAAGAAGAAGCTCGGCGACTCCTCCGTGGGCGCCCGCGTCTCGATCGGCAAGGCCGGCGAGGGCTTCGGCCTGGCCGTCACCCTCGAGGTCGTCATCCCGGACCTGCCCCAGGACGAGGCGCAGCAGCTCGCCGACGCCGCCCACCAGGTCTGCCCCTACTCCAACGCCACCCGCGGCAACATCCGCGTGGACGTTCAGGTCGTCGACGACTGACCGCTCGGCGCGGCGGCCTCCGCGGCCACCCGCGGATCCGAGGGCTGGAGCACCATCACCAGCAGGGCGATCGCACCGAGCACGGGCAGCAGCGCCAGGAGCAGCCAGGCGCGGCTGAGCCCGGCGTCGTGCAGGCGCCGGGCCGTCAGCGCCCAGGCGGGCACCAGATGGAGCAGGCCCCAGACCCCCGAGAAGGCCTGGTAGGCCTCGGTCATCGAGTCGACGGCGGGGACGCTGAGACCGCTGACCGCGAAGCCGGGGAACACGACGGCGGAGGGGGCGGCCGTCGTCGTGTCCGCCCCGAGGGCCCCGAACAGGAGGGTGATGCCGAGGGACGCGAGGGACAGGTACAGCACCACCCACCAGAACTCGGCGCGCCCGGCCCGGCCGCCGAACTGCGCGTAGCGTCCGTAGAAGCGGCCCACGGCCCGGAGGCACGTCATGGCCCAACCCTGGCCCATGAGGTGGCCCGAGTCGAGGCCCTCCCGCGTGTCCGCACGTCAGGGCGCCGGTAGCCTGGCGCCCATGCCCTCACCCCGTGGCTGGCAGGCCCAGCACGACGCCGACTACCGCGCTCACTGGCGCAAGCTCGCCGCCCGCGAGGACCCCGACGCACTCACGTGGGTGGTGCTGGGCGACTCGGCCGCCGTCGGGATCGGGGCCGAGTCCCTGGAGCGCACCTACGTGGCGCAGGTGGCCGAGCGGGTGGCCGCCGAGACCGGCCAGCCCGTGCGGGTGGTGAACCTCGCCGTCAGCGGGGCCATGGCGAAGGACGTGCTCGCCGACCAGCTGCCCCTCATGCCGGCGAGCGGGGTGGACGCGGTGACGTGCGTCGTCGGCGGCAACGACGTCACCTGGGCTTGGCGGTTCCGCGAGGCCGCCTTCGAGGAGCCCCTCGAGGCGATCGCCCGCGCCCTGCCCGCCGGCGCCACGCTGGGCCTGGTCCCGACGTTCCGCATCCCGCCGTTCGAGGCCCGCGTGCGCCGGGCGAACACGGTGGTGCGGCGGGTGGCCGCCCGGCACGGCCTCGGCGTGGCGGACGTGCACGCGGCCACGTGGCGGCGGAATCTGAGGCACCAGGTCAGCCGCCTGGCCCGGGACCTGTTCCACCCCAACGGCGCCGGCTACGAGGACTGGGCCGCGGCGGTCGCCCCCGAGGTGCTGCGGCAGGTGCGGGGTCAGGCACCGGCCGCCTGAGGACTCCTCCCCGCCGCGCGCGAAGCGCACATCCGGCGTCCCTCACACCGGGGGCTAGACGGGGACCCATGCGATGCATAGTCTCCCCTCACGCACTGCACGACGACCGGTCGGGCCGGCGTCCGGGAGCACGGGCTCCCTCGACCGACGGAGGTCCGCCTTGACCCCCTCACCCCCTTCCCTCCGCTCCGCCCGCCATGCCCTCCCGGCCACGACGGCGGCCCTGACCCTGGCCCTCACGCTCGCCGGCTGCTCCGGCGGCGGGGGCCCAGCGACGGCGTCCGGCACCACACCCTCCCCTGCGGCGTCCTCCGACACGACGCCGTCCCCGTCGAGCACGTCCGAGACCACCACGCCGTCCGCGGGCGGGCCAGCCTCCGGCACCACGGCGCCGAGCACTCCGGCGCCGGCCTCCGGGAGCGCCACGCAGGGTTCGGGCGGCGGCTCCACCGCCGGTGCCGGGTTCGTGCCCGAGGGCGCCGATCCCGCCAGGAACGGGGCTCTGCCGTTGAGCGAGGGCTTCCTCGCCGCCCTCCCGGAGGCCGCCGTCACGCACCGGGCGGGCAGTCCGACGGAGGACCCCCTGGCCCGGGCCCTGGAGGGCGTCGAGCTGCCCGGCACGCCCACGACGGACGTCAACGTGATCGCCTCCGAGCTGCAGGGCCCCCAGACCCCCGGGGAGGGGGGCGCGGCGATGGGCGGCGAACGCCCCGAGGGCACCCTGCGCCTGATGCTGCTGTGCGACGACCCGGACGCCGGCCCGTCCTCGGTGGGCATCCTCGGGGCGGACGGCTTCGCCGCCTACCAACCCCTGGGGTGGTCGGACCGCTGCGGCGGATACGTCGTCATGGTGCCGGAGTCGGACGCGGAGGACCTGGTGGTGAGCGCCGAGGTCCCCGAGGGCACCCGGTACCGCCTGATCGTGATCACGGACCACGATCCGGTGGCCGACTGACCCCACCATCCCCGGGCCGGCGGCAGGTGCCGGCCCTGGCCGTCAGCGTCCCCACGACGCCCCCGGCCGCCGACCGGGCACCCCTCCCCACGAAGGGCGCCCGGCCGGAGTCTCGTCACACGATCAATGGTCGTGCCCCTCGTGGCCCTCCGAGGGCTCGGCGCCGTGGTCGTGGCCCTCGTGGCCGTCGTCGTCGTGGTCCTCGTCACCGTGCGCGCCCTCCTCGGGCTTCACGGACTCGGGCTCGCCGGTGACCACGGCCATCTCGACGGGCGCGAAGTCCAGCTCCTTCTCGAGGACCTTCTCACCGGTCTCCAGGTCCACGGCCACGAGCCTCCGGTTCTCCGCGTCCGTCACGTAGGCGGTGTTCCCGGCGACCTTCAGGATCGGACCGGGCTCCTGCCACTCGTCCTTCTCCTTCCACGGCTCGATCACCGGGTACTCGGCGGTGACCTCACCGGTCTCCTCGTCGATCACGTTGACCTCGCCGTCGTAGGTCAGCACGACCGCGGAGCCGTCCTCAGCGCGGCCGAGCGAGCGGAACCAGTAGGAGGAGCCGAGGTCCACGGTGGTGAGCTCATCGGTGCGGGTGTCGATGAGGGCGATCTCCGTGGGCCGCTCGACGGCCTCCTCCGGCTCCTCCTCGACCTTGTAATCACCCAGGACGATGGGCGAGTCATGCAGCCCGAACAGGTTCCCGGAGCGCTGATACTCGGTCTCGACGTCCACCTTGTGGAACTCGCCGTCCCGGTACACGACGGGCCCGTTCTCGCAGCCCATCACGACGACGTCGCCCGCCTCCGTCGGCTGGGCCGCGGCCTCGCCGTGGCTGCCGGGGCAGTCGTCGGTCTCGGCCGTGACCTCGCCGGTCGTCGGGTCGATCACCTGGAGCGTGTTCCGGGAGTCCTCGGTGCCCTGCGTGGTGAAGAGGGTGCCGTCGGAGAGCTCGAGCGCCACGCCGTGGTGCGGGTCCTCGGTCTCGGCCTCCGTCATGACGGGCATGAGGTCCGGGGTCGCCTTGTCCAGGTGGGCCGAGTCGAAGGTGCGGATCGCGCCCGTGCCGTCCGTGAAGAGGGTGGTCCTGCCGTTGTGGGTGACGGCGTGGCCGGGGTGCTCACCCGGGAACGTCACGCCGGTCATGCCGGGCGCGGACTCGTAGTTGTGAAAGTGATCGCCGTGGGCCTTGGCCTGGATGCCGGTGGAGAACACCTCCCAGCCGTTCCCGGTGGTCACCAGGACGTCCTTGCCGTTGCCGGCGTTGCTCAGCCGCGTGAAGCCCGGGACGTCCTGCTCCTTCACCACCTCACCGGACTCGGCGTCGAGCAGCGTGAGCCCGTCCTCGTGCGAGAGCAGGATGCGCGGAGTCACCGCGGAGACCTCGGTGGTCTGGGTCGGGTCGACGCGGTCCTCCTCGGAGACGGAGGAGGCCGCCGTCGCCTCACCCGCCGGTGACTCGGAGCCACCCGAGGCGGAGGCGGGTGCCGACGTCGGGCCGGACGGGGTGGCGTCCCCGCCGCACGCCGTGAGGGCGACGGCCGCGGCGGCGAAGGTGGCGGAGAAGGCGGCGGTGCGCGTGGAACGGCGCTGCGGGGCGGAGTGGGACACGGGGGGCCTTTCACGAGGGCGGAAAGATGCGACTGATTCACAATAAAGACTGTTGCGGATGGTTCGCAATACTGCGGTGGACCCCGCCCCGTCATCCCGGCGGCGCCGACGGCGCGCCCCCGTCGCGGGAACCGGCGCGTGACGCCACCCGTCGACGGGCTGGGACGGGCCCGGGGCGGATGCCTACGGTCGGCCCACCTGCCCACGGAAGGACCGCTCATGACCACTCCCGTCCTCGACCGTCCCGCACCGACCTCCGCCGCCGACGCCCCCGACACCGCAGAACTCCGAGCCCGCTTCGCCCCCGTCTTCGCCCGGATCGCCGCGAACGAGGCCAGGCGGCGGGACACGGCCGTCGCGCCCCATGCGGCCGTGCGCCTGCTCGCCGAGACCGGCTTCACCGCCCTCCGGCTGCCGCGGGAGCGCGGCGGCTCCGGCGCGACCCTCACGCAGCTCCTCGACCTGCTCGTGGACCTCGCCGCGGCCGACGCGAACCTCCCCCAGGCCCTCCACGGGCACTTCATGTTCACGGAGCAGGTCGCCCGCGACGTCCACCCGCGTCTGACCGACTGGTGGTTGGACGAGGTGGCCGCCGGGAAGGTCTTCGCCAACGCACTCGTGGACCCGCCGGCCGCGACCGGCCTGCCGGGCGTCACGGCCCGCCGGGACCCGCGCGACCCGGAGGCGTTCCTGCTGACCGGCACGAAGCAGTACTCCACCGGCACCCTGCTGGCGGACTGGACCCTGGTCGCCGCCCACGACGACGCCGGGGCCCTGCAGCCCCTCGTCGTCGAGGTGGCCGGGCCGGGCGTCGAGGCCCGCGACGACTGGGACGGCATCGGCCAGCGGGGCACGGCCTCCGGCACCACCGTCTACACCGACGCATCCGCCCCCGCTTGGCGCCGCGTCGACCTGGAGCGCCCCGCCGCCGCCCCCGGCTACCCGTTCCTGTGGCTCATCCTCGCGGCCACCCAGGCGGGCATCGCCCAGCGCGCGCTCGACGAATTCGCCGAGATCCTCCGCCGCCGTTCCCGCTCCTACCAGCACGCCGCGAGCGCCAGCCCCGCCCACGACCCGGTCCTGCAGCACCAGCTCGGGGCCGCCGCCGCGCAGGTCCGCGCGCTGCGCTCCGTGGTCCTCGGCGCGGTCCCTGCCCTCGAGGCGGCGTACACCGCCGCGGCCGGTGCGGCTCCCGCGCTCGGCGCGGCCGAGTCCGAGTCCCAGGACGACGGCGCCGCGGAGGCCTTCGAGGCCGCCCACACGGAGGCCTGGGTCGCCGCGGCCTCGGCGTCCTCCGTGGCGGCCGACCTGACGCTGCGGCTGACCTCCGACCTGTTCGAGACGGCCGGGGCGTCGGCCGTCGTCGCGGGCCCGGGACTCGACCGCCACTGGCGCAACGCCCGCGTGCTGGCCAGTCACACGCCCCTGCCGCACCGCCGCCGCCAGATCGGGGAGTGCCTGCTGCACGGCACCCCCGCCCCGCACAGCGCGGACGCGGTCGAGACCGCATCGTCCACCGGCGCCGATCCGTCCCGCGACAGCGCCTCCCCGTCCCCCTCGACCCCCGCCGCCCCGAAGGAGCAGTGAGATGACGACGACCACCGACCGCACCGACACGATCTCCCGTCCCGCCGACGTCGGGACCACCGACTCGGGGGTGCCGACCACCGCGCACCCGGCCGACCGGCCCCAGTTCCTCGCCGCCCGCGCACGGCTGGCCCCCGTGTTCGCCTGGCTCGCCGAGACCGCCGCCGAGCGGGACCGTGAACGCGTGACCGATCGCGAGGCCACGGACCGCCTCGCCGCCGCCGGCTTCCCGGGGCTGCGTGTGCCCGAGGAAGCGGGCGGGGCCGGCCTGACGTTCCCGGAGGCCGCGCGCCTGTACGTGGAGCTCGCCGAGGCCGACTCGAACGTGCTGCAGGCCCTGCGGGTGCACGTGGTGAACGTGGAGACGGTGCTCGGCTCGCCGGCCGGGCCGCGCCGCGAGCGGTGGCTGCACCGCTTCGCCACGGGTGAGACGGTCGCGAACGCGACCACGGAGATCGGCAACCGCACCGGCCACTACGAGACCCGCCTGACGACGCGTCCGGACGGCTCGGCGGTGGTCAACGGTCGCAAGGCCTATTCCACCGGGACGCTGTACGCGGACTGGACGATCGTCGTCGTCGAGGACGAGGACGGTGCCGAGCGCGCGGCGACCGTGCGCTCGGACGCCCCCGGGGTGACCCTGCACGACGACTGGGACGGATTCGGTCAGCGGCTGTCCGCCTCCGGGACCACGGAGTTCACGGACGTGGTGGTGGATCCGGAGGAGCTCACGCCGTTGGGCCAGTCCCTGGACGACGGCTCGTCGATCTTCGCCTCGCAGGCGATCTTCCAGTTCGTCCACCTGGTGGGCCTGACGGGCATCGCCCGTGCCGTCGTGCGCGACGCGGCGGCCTATGTGGCCGGACGCATGCGCGGCTTCTCCCACGGGGCAGCCCCGCGGCCCGGTGACGATCCGCAGGTGCTGCAGGTGGTGGGCGAGCTGGAGGCCGCCGCGTTCGGGGCGCAGGCGGCGCTCGACGCCGTCGTCGGGCCCCTGGACCGGGCGCTGCGGGCCGAGGCGTCGGGCGCACCCCTGGCCGAGGCCGAGGTGGACGCGGTGTACACCGCCGTCTACGCCGCCCAGCAGGTGATCGCCCGGGCCGCCCTCGACGCGGCGACCCGCCTGTTCGAGGTGGGCGGGGCCTCCGCGACCCTGCGCCCGCGCGGGCTGGACCGGCATTGGCGCAATGCGCGGGTGCTCGCCAGCCACAACCCGCTGATCTACCGCGCCCGACTGCTCGGCGACCGGGCCGTCAACGGCACGCCGCTCGAGCGCCACTACCGGCTGGGCGGCTGAGGCGTCGGGCGATGCGGCGCGCGGCGGAGCCCCTCAGGCCAGGCCGCGCGCCGCATGCCAGGCGGCGATCCCCTCGAGCGCCTCGTGGACGGCGCCCGGGCCGGCGGCGAAGGAGAGGCGGACGAACTCGGGCCCGTGGACGGCGTCGAAGTCGTCCCCCGGGGTCAGTGCGACGCCGGCCTCCTCCAGCAGGGCGGCGCAGTAGCCGACGGCGCTGCCGAACTCCGCCAGCATGCCTGGGGCGAGGCGGGCCCACAGGTAGAAGGCGCCGTCGGCGGGGGCGGCGTCGGCCCAGCCGAGCCGGGGCAGGGCGGCCAGCACGACGCCGCGCGTCGCCGTGAAGCCGCCGGCCTGCTCGGCGCAGAACGCGTAGGACTCCTCGCTGAACGCGTGGACGGCCGCCTCCTGGGCCGCGGCGGGCGGGCAGAGGGCGACCGAGCCGGCGAGGCCGTCGACCGCGGCGGCGAGGTCGTCCGGCATGAGCATCCAGCCCAGCCGCCAGCCGGGCATGCCCCAGTACTTGGAGAACGAGCTGACCACGAGCGCGGTGCGGGAGGTGCGCCATGCGCAGGCGCCGGGCCCCTGCCCGTCCGCGTGCACGATGCCGTGGTAGATCTCGTCCGAGACGAGCCGCACCCCGCGTTCCTCGCACCAGCGGGCGAGCTCGGCGAGCTCGTCGGCGCTGACCATCGTGCCCGTGGGATTGGCCGGGGAGGCGAGCACGAGCCCCGCGACCGGGCCCTCCGCGAGCGCCGCCTCCAGGTGGGCGACCGTGGGCTGGTAGCGGGTGCCGGCGTCGACGTCCACGTCCACCACCTCCACCCCGAGCGCCGCGAGGATGTTGCGGTACGCGGGATAGCCGGGGCGCGGCAGGAGCACGCGGTCCCCCGGGGAGAACGCCGCGAGGAAGCCGAGCATGAACGCCCCCGAGGAGCCCGTCGTGATCGCGACCTGCTCGGGGCGGACGTCGAGCCCGTACCAGCGGCGGTAGTGGCCGGCGACGGCGGCCCGCAGCTCCGGCAGGCCCAGCGCCGGGGTGTAGGTGAGGGCACGGCCGGAGGCGTGGACGGCGGCGGCCGCGGCGTCGACGGCGGGCGGGGCGCCCCCGCCCGGCTCCCCCGCGCACAGGCTGACGACGTCGTGGCCGGCGGCGCGCAGTGCGGCGACCCGGCCGAGGATGCTCATCACCGTGAACGGCGGCACCTGCGACCGGGCGGACGGCGCGAAGGCGGGGGCAGGGGCGGCGGTGCTGGCGTGGGCGGCGGTGCTGGAACGGGACGGGCGACGCATGGCCCGAGGCTACCCCCCGTTTTCGTTCGGGAAACGGCGCCCCGGGGACGACTTTCGTTGACGAAACGGCCGGGCGGGCCGCCGTTTCGTCAACGAAAACGTCTCGACCCGCCGCCGTTTCCCGAACGAAAACGTCCGGCCCGCCCCGCGCGGCCCTCACTCCTCCGCGCCGAGCAGCTCCCGGATGTCGTCGGCCGTCAACGAGTCCGTGAACGCGCCCGCGCCGGAGTCGTCGGACTCGTCCACGAGCGCCCCGAACAGCTCGGCCTTGCGTCGCTGCAGCTCGAGGACCTTCTCTTCGATCGTCCCCTCGGAGACCATGCGGTAGACCACCACGGTGCGCTCCTGGCCGATGCGGTGTGCGCGGTCCACCGCCTGTGCCTCGGCGGCGGGGTTCCACCACGGGTCCATGAGGAACACGTAGTCGGCCTCGGTCAGGGTCAGGCCGAAGCCGCCGGCCTTGAGGGAGATGAGGAACACCGGCGCCTCGCCCTCCCGGAAGCCGCGGATCACCTCGGCGCGGCCGCGCGTGCCGCCGTCGAGGTAGGCGTGCTCCACCTCCATGGCGTCCAGCTCCTCGGCGATCACCTTGAGGAAGCTCGTGAACTGGCTGAACACGATCACGCGGTGGCCCTCGGCGAGGATCTCCGTGAGGTCGTCCAGGAACCGCTCCAGCTTCGAGGAGGGGATGGAGGCGTACTCCCCCTCCACGATCTGCGGCGCGAGCGCGAGCATGCGCAGCAGCGTGAGCGACTTGAAGATGGTGAAGCGGTTGCCGTCCACGTCGCTCAGCAGCCCCAGCACCTTGCGGCGCTCGCGCTGCAGCACGCGGTCGTACACCTTGCGATGGCTCGGCTCGAGCTCCACGCGCAGCACCTGCTCCTGCTTGGGCGGCAGGTCCTTGGCCACGAGCTCCTTGGAGCGGCGCAGCATGAACGGGCGCACGCGGCGGCGCAGGGCCGCCATCCGCTCCGGGTGCTCCCCGGACTCGATGGGCGTCACGTACGCCTCGCGGAACCGGCGGTGGCTCGGGAACAGCCCCGGCACGACGACGGCGAGCAGCGCCCAGAGGTCGCTGAGCGAGTTCTCCATGGGCGTGCCCGTGATGGCCAGACGGAACGGGGCGGGCAGGTCCCGGGCCACGGCGTGCACCTTGGAGGCGCGGTTCTTGAGGAACTGCGCCTCGTCGTAGACCACGCCGCCCCACGTCACCCTCCCGTACTGGGCGGCGTCGATCCGCAGCAGGGTGTAGCTCGTCACCACGACGTCGGCGCCGGCCACCGCCGTCTCCACGTCCGCTCCCCGCTTGCGCGTGGTGGTGTCCAGCACGCGCACGTCCAGGCCGGGGGTGAACTTGGCCGCCTCCGCGGCCCACACGGACACCACCGAGCTCGGCGCCACCACCAGGAACGGCGCGCGGCCGGGGTGCGCGGCGCGGGCGTGCGCCATGAGCGCGAGGGTCTGCACGGTCTTGCCGAGGCCCATGTCGTCGGCCAGGATCCCCCCGAGGTCCTGCTCGTACAGGAAGTGCAGCCAGCGCAGCCCCTCCTGCTGGTACGGGCGCAGGTCCGCCTGCAGCCCGGCGGGCTCAGGCGCCTCGGGCAGGCGCTCCATGGCGGCGAGGCGGCCGACGGCGGCGGTCCACGCGGGATCCTCCGTCGTCTCGTCGGCGAGCTCCTTGAGCTCCTCCCAGAACCCCACCTGATGCCGGGACACGGAGGGGTTCTCCGGGGTCCACTCCTGCAGCGTGGCGGCCTCGGAGAGCAGCGCGCGCAGCCGCTCGAACGCCGGATGGTCGAGGGAGAGGTAGGAGCCGTCGAAGAGGATCAGCGAGCTCTGCCCCTGCACGAGGGCGGTGAACAGCTGCGCGAACGGCAGCACGTGCCCGTCCACGGAGACCTGCACGCCCAGGTCGAACCAGTCGTTGCGGGCGGCGGTGGTGCTCGCCTCGATCCGCGGCGCCGCCGTCAGCTCGCGGTACTCGGGGCGCTCGCCGCGCACGTCCACGCGCACGTGGTCCAGCCGCTGCAGCTGCGGCAGCACGGTCTCGGAGAAGCGCGCCGCGGCCACACCCTCGAGCACCTGCTCCTCGGCCCGGCCCGCCCGGGGCCAGGCCTCGGCGGCGGCGCGCAGGACGGCGTCCTCATGGCGGACGTCCCGCAGGGTGTCCCCCGCCGGGTTCATCCCGAGCTCGCGGGGCGGGTCGAAGTACAGCCAGGACCAGCGCAGCACGAGGCGGTGGTCCTTCTGAAAGTCGGCGCGCAGGCGCAGCACGGGGGGCTCGAACTCGGGCAGCTCCACGGACGCGTCGGGGCTGGCCACCTCGAGGGCGGCACGCAGCCGCGGGTACACGCGGGTGAGGAACTCGTCCCGGTCGGCGGCGGGCACGCGCACGGGCTCGCCCGCGAGCACGAGCTGCTGCACGGCCTCCGGGACCGGGGCGACGGCGGGGATGAGGTGCAGGGTGAACCCGCCGTCGTCGTCGGTGACGCGGTAGAAGCCCACGCTGCCCACCACCTGCACCCCGGCCATGCCGCCGGGCATGGTGCTCAGCGAGGGGGCGACCTCGAGGCCGCCGTCCGGGGCGCGCGTCACGTCGAGGCCCACGGCGGCGGGATCGTCGAGGACGACCCCGGAGAGCAGGCCCAGCGGCACCAGCTCGACGCCCGCGGACTGCGCCTCGGCGAGGAGCTGCCAGATGCGCGGGGAGTCGAAGGCGTGCAGGCCGAACCAGGCGTCCGTGGGGTAGGAGTCCTCGGCCATGAGCTGGCGCCAGATGAGGCGCAGCGCCCGCTCCTGGGCCGGGGCGAACTCGGCGCGCGGGAACTGGAAGGCGCGCCACGTGAGCCCGCCCTTGATCCAGGTGCCCTTCGCGCCGCGCCTGAGGGGGCGGACGATCACGTACAGCGGGCGGCCCTCCCGCAGGTGCTCCTCGCCCGCGGGCGCCGGGCCCCACTGCTGGTACACGTTGCGGGAGGACTCGGCGACGAGCTCCACGCCGATCGCCAGGGGCGGCGGTGCACCCAGGCGGCGCGGGGCGTCCAGGCCGGCGAGGGGCTCCATCACGCGGCGCCAGTCGAGGCCCGTGCCGCGGGCGGCCGAGCGCTCCCGGGCCGCGGCAGCCACGGCGTCGGGGTCCGAGGAGGGCGGCACGGGCAGGGCGTCGGCCGTGGTGACCATGTCCGCGAGCTTGCGGCGGGCCTCGCCGAGCGCCTGGTCGGCGTCCAGGCGGACCACCTGGTAGAGCACCGCGGCCACGTGCTTGCAGTCGGTGCCCACGGGGCAGGTGCAGCGGCCGGTGACCGGCTCCACCTCGGCGGGCGCGCCGGGCTCGGCCGCGTAGACCTCCTGCACCTGCACGCGCACCCGGTAGGGACTCGGGGCAGTGCCGCGCACGGAGGCGTCGACCACGCCGCCCGCGGCGTCGTACCGGAGCCGGCCGACGGCGCCCCGGGCGGCGATCTCGAATCCGCGGTCCGCCATCGTGCTGCCGACGACCGCCCGGATTGCCTCCGTGCGCACGTGCGGCAGGACGTCTCCCGAATCTGCGATGGCCATACCCACCAGTTTCCCATGGTGGTCCGCCCGATGCCGCACACGGTGGGCGAGGAGCCGACGGGGTGAGATGCGGGCCACTGAGGCTCAGACCTCGTAACCGGTCCGGCCCCTTCCCTAGGCTGGCCCGATGAGCACCCCCTCCGTCGCGCGCGCCACTCCCGCATCCGCGTCCGCCGCCTCCTCCCCCGCCGACCAGCCCGGCACCGAGCCCGGCACCTCCGAGTCCCGCGCCCCCTTCGCCTCACCCCTCGGCCTGTCCCTGCCCGAGGGCCGCGGCCGCCGCGTCCTCGTCACCGGCGCCACCGGCTACGTGGGCGGCCGCCTGATCCCCGAGCTCGTGGCCGCCGGCTTCGCCGTGCGGGCCGTGGCCCGCAACCCCGAGGACCTCGAGGGCCGGCCGTGGTCGGACCGCGTGGAGATCATGAAGGCCGACCTCTCGGAGCCGGACGAGGTCCGCGCAGCGATGGAGGACGTCCACACCGCCCTGTACCTCGTGCACTCCATGGGCGGTGACGGTGACTTCGTGGAGCGGGAGCAGAAGATCGCCGACGTCGTGGCCCGCGCCTCGGACGACGCCGGCGTCACCCAGCTGGTCTACCTCTCCGGCCTGCACCCGGACGAGAAGCCCGTGGAGGAGCTCTCCGACCACATGCGCTCCCGCGAGCTCGTGGCACGCCGTCTGGACGAGGCCGCCGCACCCGCGCTGGTCTTCGAGGCCGGCGTGGTCATCGGCTCCGGCTCCACCTCCTTCGAGATGATCCGACACCTCTCGGACCGTCTCCCCGTGATGCCCGGCCCCTCGTGGCTGAAGAACAAGGTGGAGCCCATCGCCATCCGCGACGTGCTCTACTACCTGGCCCACGCGTGCGCCCTGCCCGAGCCCGTGCAGGCCCGCGCCCAGATCGGCGACGGCGTGGCCCAGCCCTTCGCCACCCTGCTGACGCAGTACGCCGAGGCTGCCGGCCTGTCCAAGCGCATCGTGATCCCGCTCCCGTTCCCGGCCTCCCACCTCTCCGGGTTCTGGATCGGCATGGTGACCCCGATCCCCGTGGGCGTGGCCCTGCCGCTCGCCTCCTCGCTGCGCGAGGACGCGGTGACCTCGAACCACACCGTGGCGGACATCATCCCCGACCCCCCGGGCGGCCTCACCAGCTACCAGGACGCCGTGCGCCGCGCCCTGCACCACGAGGAGTCCGGCCCGCTGGACGTCACGTGGGAGGCGGACGAGTACTCCGCCGTCGACCCGGCCGCGCCCCTGCCCTCGGACCCGGAGTGGGCCGGCAAGACCGTGTACAAGGACGAGCGGGAGCGTGAGTCCGACCTCTCACCCGAGGACGTGTGGCCCGTGATCGAGTCGGTCGGCGGGGCCAACGGCTGGTACTCCACGCCCCTGCTGTGGCAGATCCGCGGCGTCGTCGACAAGGCCGTCGGCGGGCCGGGCCTGGCCCGCGGCCGTCGCGACGCCGAGCACCTGCGCCGCGGCGACATCGTGGACTGGTGGCGCGTGGAGAAGATCGAGTACGGCCACCGGCTGACCCTGCGTGCCGAGATGCGCGCCGGCGGGCGCGCCTGGCTGCAGCTGGCCGTCGAGCCCCGCGAGGGCGGCGGGTCGGTGTACCGCCAGCGCGCGATCTTCATGCCCGACGGCCTGCTGGGCCGCGCCTACTGGACGGCCATCCTGCCGTTCCACGCCGTGGTCTTCCCGGAGATGGCCGCCAACATCCTGGCCGAGGGCCAGCGCCGCAAGACCGGCGGCGAGCGCGGCCGCACCCGCGGTCTCGTGCGCGCCCTGGCCGACCGGCTCCCCCTGCGCCGCAACCCGCTGGACCGCTCGAAGAAGGACGGCGCGAAGAAGGGCTAGTCCGCGCGCGGGCCCCGGGCCTGCTGCACCCGCCGCACCCAGCGCTGACCGGGCGGGAGGATCGCCCAGTTGGCGCGCAGGGTGGCGCCCGCCATGCGGCCCTGACGTGCGCGGGCGCCGAGCGAGTGGAAGATCCGCCCGGCGGCTCCCACGCGCACGTGCGGGTCGAACCGCACGATGTGCCCGGCGAGGGCGAGGTGGAAGGAGAGGTCGAGGTCGTCGTGCAGGTCGGCGCGGTGGCGGTGCACACTCCCCCGCACCGCCTGCCACGCCTCGGCGCGCAGGGCCAGGTTGGAGCCCCACAGCGGGGTGCCCGCGAGCGCGGCACCCGCTGCCCAGCGGTAGGCGTTCGTGTAGAGCCGGGAGCGCAGCACGCCGAGCAGGCCCGGCTGGTCGTAGAACTCGCCGGGGCCGGTGAGCGCATCCAGGCGCGGGTCGGCGGCGAAGCGCGCCGTGATCCGCTCGATCCAGTCCTCCGGCGCACGGGTGTCCGCGTCGCACCGGAGCAGGAGCGTGCCGACGGCGGCGTCGAACCCGGCGGCCGAGGCGGCGGGGATGCCCCGCTCGGGCTCGGTGACCACGCGGGCGCCGAACTCCCGGGCGACGTCGGCCGAGCCGTCCACGCTCCCGTTGTCCACCACCACGACCTCGTCCGCGGGCCGGGTCTGGCGGGCCAGATGCGCCAGGCAGACGCGAAGGTGGGCGGCGTCGTCGAGCACGGGGATGACCACGCTGACGGTGGGCTCCGGGGTCATCGGCTGCCCTGCCCGGCGCGGGAGGGGGTGGCCCCGCTGACGGCCACCGCGCCGGCGTCGGCCGCGCGCACCGCCAGCGCCGAGCCGACGAGCGCGCCCAGGCTGTCGGCGAGGAGGTCGCCGAGGGTGTCGTCGTAGCCCACGCCGATCTCCTCCGAGACGGCGTGGTGGGCCCACCACTCGGCGATCTCCCACACCACGCCGAGCGTCACCGTGAGCGAGGCGAGGGCGAGCACGGCCACCAGGGGCCCGACGGCGCGCACGACGCCGGCCGCGTCCGTCCGGCCGGGGATCCCTGCGGTGCGTCCGGGCTCGGCACCCGCGCCCATGCCGCCTGTGCTGCCGGCGCGGTGGCGCAGCCAGGCGCGCAGGCTGACGCCCACGAGCCCGGCCACCACGGCGGAGGCGGCCGCGTGGACCACGATGTCCAGGGTCGGCACTTGGTGGTAGAGGCCGACCACGCTGAACCAGCCGGCCGCCAGCAGCATGGCCTGCCCGGCCCAGTCCAGCAGGGTCCCTCCGCCGAGCCAGCGCAGCAGCCACTGCGCGCCGAACACGAGGAACATCACCGCCGCGGACGGCCAGCCCGCCGTGGCCCAGGCGAGCGGGATGAGGACCGGGCCGAGGGCGCGCAGCAGGTCCGCCGGGAGCAGGGGGAACACGTCAGCGCTCCCCGCCGCGGTCCCCGCCGGAGCGGTCCCGCCGCCCGGTGAGGAGCAGCCACAGCGCGGGCAGCAGGAGGGCGGATCCCAGGGGGTAGGCGAAGTCCTCGAGGGGCGCCAGGCCCAGGTAGACGCCGGAGAGCAGGTCGTGCCCGTAGTCGAACAGGCCCGCGGCGATCATGACGTTGTCGAAGATCGCGGTGAGCACCCACAGCGCCGCGAGCGCGAGGCCCAGGGCGGCCAGGTGCCGGCCGCGCAGGCGGCGCGTGAGCACGGCGGCGAGCAGCACGACGAGGGCGATCCCCACGAACACGACGTTCAGATCCCAGAAGCTCACGTGTCACGCCCCGCCCGGTGCTCCAGGATCCGCACCGCGCCCGTGAACAGGACCATGGTGAGGTAGCTGAGGAAGAGGAGGAAGAAGACCTCCTCGACCGGCAGCTGGGGGGCCACCAGCAGTCCGGTCATGTACGGGGACTCGCGGTGCAGGAACACGCCCGCCACGATCCCCCACACGTCCCACGCGAGGAAGTAGGCCAGGCCCACGGCCAGCACGAGCGCCCCGACGGCCGGGCGGCGCCACAGGAACAGGCGGAAGCGGCGGTCGAGCAGGGCCATGCAGCCGATCACGGCCAGGAGGCAGGCGAGGTAGATCACGCCGCACCCCCGCGGGCGAAGGCCCAGGCGATCAGCAGCATGGTCACGCCGAAGCCCACCCCGTAGTTCAGCGGCAGGAAAAGCCGCCAGCCGCGGTTGGCCTCCCCGGAGGTGGCGTCGGTGACCCCGCGGAAGCGCAGGGTGTTCAGCAGGTAGGGCACGGCCAGCAGGGCGGCGAGCGGGCCGGGCCACTCGGTGCCGAGCATCAGGAGGCCGGCACCGGCGTACAGGGCGGCGGCGAGCCACACGGTGGGCCGGGCGCCGAGCACGGTGGCCACGGAGGCGAGCCCTCCCTCGCGGTCCGGCACCACGTCCTGCACCGCGCCGAACATCTGGGAGGCCATGCCCCAGAGGAAGAACCCGGCCAGCAGCGCCCACAGCGCCGGCGTGAACGTCGCGCCCGCGAGCACGAGCCCGTACACGGCCGGGGAGACGAAGTGCGTGGCCGACGTCGCCGCGTCCAGGAAGGGGCGCTCCTTGAAGCGCAGCCCCGCCCACGAGTAGGCGACCACCGCGAACAGGCTCACAGCCAGCACGGCGACGGCGTCCCACTGCCCCCGGGCGATGGACCAGCCGGCCAGCACCGCGACGAACGGCAGCGGGAGCAGGCAGGACCAGAGCAGCACCGCGCGGCGGGACTCCCCGCCCACCACGGCACCCTCCACGCCGCCCTTGCGGGGGTTGCGGAGGTCGGACTCGTAGTCGAAGACGTCGTTGATGCCGTACATGGCGAGGTTGTAGGGCACCAGGAAGAACACGGTGCCCAGCACCACGAGCCACGTCGGGAGCCCGCCGGTGAGGATGGCGGCGGCGGCGAAAGGGAAGGCGGTGTTGATCCAGCTGACGGGCCGGGAGGCCTGGAACAGCGTGCGGATCACAGCGGGGCCCCTGGCCGCGGCACGGGGGCACCCAGGTGCTGGGCCACGGCCTCGCGGGCGATCTCGGCCGAGATCAGGCACATGGGCACGCCGATGCCCGGGCGCACGGACGAGCCGGCGTAGACCAGCCCGGCCACGTCGGCGTCGCGCACGGCGGGGCGGAACATGGCCGACTGGCGCAGGGTGTGCCCGGGACCCAGCAGGGAGCCGCGCCACGCGTTCACCTCGGCGGCGAAGTCCCCGGGGCCGTAGGTGCGCCGCACCACGATCCGCTCGGCGAGGTCCGGGATGTCCGCCCAGCGGGCGAGCTGGGCGAGGGCGCGGTCGGCCACGGCCTCCACCATCGGGTCCCCGGGGGTGTCCTCGTCCGGGGTCCGGACGCCGCCGCGGCCCCAGCCGACCTCGGCGGGGGCGGGCACGAGCAGGAACAGGGCCTCGTCGCCGTCGGGCGCGGCGCCCGGGTCCGTGGCCGAGGTGCGCGAGACGTAGACCGAGGTCTCCTCGGCCAGCTCGTCGCCCGCCTCGATGCGGCCGAAGTTGTCATCCCAGTCCGCGGTGAACAGCAGCGTGTGGTGCAGCAGCTGGGGCAACGCGCCGCGCACGCCCACGCACACCAGCACCCCGGAGGGGCCGGGGTCGCGGCCGTCCCACGCGGACTCGGGCACGCTCTGGGCCGCGGGAAGCAGGCGGGTCTGCACGTGGTGCAGGTCCGCTGCGGCCACCACGGCGTCCGCCGGCACGCGGTGCTCCGCGCCGGAGGCGTCCCGGTAGACGACGCCGGTGGCCCGCCCGGGGCTGCGGCGTCGCCCGCGGAGTCGGCCCAGCGCGCCGCGGGCCGGCGAGGGAGCCGCGTCCGCCACCTCGATGCGGGTGACCTCCGCCTCCGTGCGGATCTCGACGCCGGCCTCGCGGGCCAGGTCCGCCATCGCGTCCACCAGGGCGGCGAACCCGCCGATGGGGTGCTGCACGCCGTCCTCGAGGTCGAGGTGGCTCATGAGGTGGTACATCGCCGGGGCGCGCCGCGGGGAGGTCCCCAGGAACACGGCGGGGTAGCCGAGGATCTGGCGCACGCGGGGGTCCTGGAAGCGGCGGGCCACATGGCCGCGCAGCCCGCCCAGCAGCTGGGGGCCGAGCGCGGGCAGGGCGCGCAGCACCTCGGGGTGGGCCAGGGCGAGCGGGCGGCGGAAGTCGGTGTAGAGGAAGTGGCGCTTGGCCAGCGCGTAGATGCGGGCGGCGGAGTCCAGGTACGCGCCCAGGCGCGGGCCGGCTCCCGGCTCGAGGCGCTCCACCAGCGCGGTGGCCTCGGCGCGCCCCGTGACGACGTCGACGGGCGGCTCCTCCAGGTGCTCCTGCGTGTACACGCGGTAGGCGGGCTCGAGGCGGCGCAGGTCCAGGCGCTCGTCGGCGGAGGTCCCCATGAGGCGGAACCACCGGTCGATCACCTCTGGCATCAGGTACCACGAGGGCCCGGTGTCGAACGTGAAGCCCTCCGCGCTCCACCGCCCCGCGCGGCCGCCGAGCCCGGACTGGCGCTCGAGCAGGGTCACCTGGTGCCCGTCGCGGGCGAGCAGGCCCGCGGTGGCCAGGCCCGCGAAGCCGCCGCCCACCACGACGACGCGGCGCGGACGGGTGTCGGTCTGGTGCGTCCTCATGCGGTGCCTCCAGGGCGGATGGAGCGGGTGGAGCGGGTGGGATTGCGGCGACCCGCGCGCCGGGAGTGCTCGCCGTCGTCGCGGCGGGAGCCGGCCAGCACGCGCAGGGCAATGCGCGCCTTGACAGCGTCCGGCACGCGCACGCGGCGCTCTGCGAGCTCGGCGGCGGGGACGGCGGCGATGCGCCAGGCGAGCTCCGCGAAGAGCCCGTGGGCCAGGAGCACGGCGCGGCCGGCCCGCGGGTC
Organism: Micrococcus antarcticus; assembly: GCF_044872765.1. Lineage (NCBI taxonomy): Bacteria > Bacillati > Actinomycetota > Actinomycetes > Micrococcales > Micrococcaceae > Micrococcus > Micrococcus antarcticus. The sequence continues at coordinate 1,568,954 of NZ_CP085253.1, forward strand.
GAGGGCGTGGATGCCGGGCAGGGCGGCGTCGAGGTCCGCCCACAGGTCCGCGAGCAGCTCGGCCTTGCGCTCCTCGGTGAGGGTGCCCGGACGCGCGTCGGCGAAGTAGGTGCGGCCCAGGCCGTCGTGGTCCGCGGCGAGGTCCCGCAGGAAGTTGACCTTCTGGAACGCCGCGCCGAGGCGGGAGGCGGCCGCGCGCAGCTCCTCCTGCTCGGCGGGGGTGTCCGCGCGGGTGCCGGGCAGGGAGGCGAACACGCGCAGGCACATCAGGCCCACCACCTCGGCCGAGCCGTGGATGTACTCGGCCAGGGAGTGCTCGCCGTGCTCGCTCGTCTCCAGGTCCGCGCGCATCGAGGCGAAGAAGGGGGCCGTCAGCTCGGGGGTGATCCCGTGGCGGCGGGCGACGTCGGCGAACGCGTGCAGCACGAGGTCCGCGGAAAAGCCCGTGGCCATGGCGTCCTCGCAGGCGGTCTCGTAGGCGTCCAGGGCGGCGCGCACCTGCGCAGGCTCCAGCCCGGCGGCCGCGGCCGGGCCGTCGACGATCTCGTCCGCCACGCGCACCATCGCGTAGATCGCGGCGATGTCCCCGCGGGCCTGGGCGGGCAGGGTGCGGCAGGCCCAGGAGAAGGAGGTGGAGTAGCGGCCGATCACGGTGCGGGCCGCGGCGTGCGCGGTGCGCGTGAAGAGGTCCAGTCCGGTGGTCGGGGCGCTCACGCGGGCTCCTCCGTCCCGAGGATGCGGCGGCAGGCCGCGGCGAAGTCCGCCCGCTCCGCGGCGCCCAGGGGCAGGGCCTCCAGACGGGCGAGCCCGCGGTCCACGAGTTCGGCGGCCAGCTCGAGGGCGTGCGTGCGCGAGCCCGCCTCCTCCAGGGCCGCACGGGCGGCGTCCACGGGGTGCGGGGCGCCGTCGTCGTGGGGTGCGGTGCCGTGCGGGGCGGTGCCGGCCGCGGTGCCGTGCGGGGCGGTGCCGGCCGCGGTGCCGGCCGCGGTGCCGTGCGGGGCGGTGCCGTGCGGGGCGGTGCCGTGGTGGCCCGAGACGCTGCCGGCCGGGGGCGCGGCGGCGGCGCGGTCCAGCAGCGCGGCGACGTCGGGATCCCGGCGCCCGTGGGCGGTGACGACCGTGGCCTTGCCCTCGCGCAGGTCACCCGCGTCGGGCTTGCCGGTGGCGTCCGGGGAGCCGAACACGCCGTGCACGTCGTCCACCACCTGGTAGGCGGCCCCGAGGTCGGCGCCGACGGCGGCGAGGGCCGCGGCCAGATCGGGGGTCGCGCCGGCCAGCAGGGCGCCGGCGCGCAGGGGGCCCTCGAAGGTGTAGGCGGCGGTCTTGAGGCGCTGCATCGCGAGGATCCGTGCGGGCTCCGGGTGCTCGCCCGTGTGGCGGGCCAGGCCGAGGAGCACGTCCTCCAGCTCACCGGCGGCCGAGGCCGTGGCCGCGTCCAGCACGACGGCGGCCACGGGGGCGGCCCGCACCGGGTCGGGGGTGCACGTCATGGCCAGGCGCAGGGCCAAGGTGAGGAGGGTGTCGCCCGCGATGACCGCGACGGAGAGGCCTGCATGGGCGTCCTCTCCGGCGGGGACGCCCACGCCTGCGAGGCGCCGGCGGTAGACCTCGGCCACGGTGGGGCGGCCGCGGCGGACGGTGTCCCGGTCGATCACGTCGTCGTGCACCAGGAGGGCCGTGTGCAGGAGCTCGAACGCGGCGCCGAGCCGGTCCACGGCCGCGCGGTCCGCCGCCGGGACGGGCACGCCGGCGGCGGCCCGGTAGCCGAGGTCCACGAGGCGCGGGCGGATGAGCTTGCCGCCCACGGTGGACTGCTGGAGGGTGCCGAGCAGCTCGGCGAACGCCTCGGAGCCGGGGGCGCTCTCCGCGGCGCCCGCGAGCGTCTGGGTGAGCACGGCGGAGACCCCGTCCGCGTCCTGCATGGGCCCTCCTCGGCAGCTGAGACGACGGCGCGACGGACCCCCCGCGAGGCGCGGGGGATCCGTGGTGTCGCTCGATGGTTCGATCGTCGAATGTCCTCTCCGAGGACGGTAACGGCCCCCGGTCCGGCCCGTCCAGCCGAGCGTACCCGTGCGACGCGGACGGACACGCCCGGCGGCGGACCGCCGGGCGGATCAGGAGGTGGCCGCCGGGCGCGGTGAGGGACCGCCGGGCGGATCAGGAGGTGGCGGCCGCGTTCTCCTCGGTGGCCTTCTCCAGGGTCATCTCGGGGTCCGCGAGCTGTCCCGTCCACTCGCCGGAGACGGCGTAAGCCACGCAGTGCGTCCCCTCGGAGCCGAAGGAGCTGAGCTCCGCGGCGGTGACGACGGCGCCGTTCAGGCGCTCCTCCTCCTTCGCCAGGCGGGCACCCTCGGCCTGGCAGACGGCGGCGGTGGTGGAGGCCGTGTCGGCCGGGTCCGCGGCGGGGACGGCCCAGAGGTACTCCGCGGTGTGCTTCTCGGCGCAGTCCACGGGGGTGAAGTTGCTGAGGTCGCGCACGCCCACGTCCGCGGTGAAGCAGGCGCCGGGCGAGTAGTCGGCCGCGGCGGCGGTGCTCGAAGCGGAGGAGGAGGACTCGGTGGCCGACGCGGAGGCGGAGGCCGACGTCGAGGACTCGGCGGAGACGGACGGGGTCGTGGAGGTGGACGACGCGGAGGTGGACTCGGAGGACGTAGGAGCGTCCGAGCCGCCGCACGCGGTCAGGGCCAGGAGGGCCGCAGCGGAGAGGGCGGCGAGGCCGGCGGGACGCGCGAAGGCGGGGGTACGGGTCATGGGTCTGGTGTCTCCTGGGATCAGAACGGGCGGCCGCCCCGGATGGAGGCGTCGAAATCGGATTCTATCCGCCCAGGTCAGGGGCTGCGGCCCGCCGGTCGCGGTCCCTGGTCACCCCGGTGCACGGCCTCCGCGCCTGCCACACTGGGGGGATGGAGACGTCCTCGCCCCGCACCCCCGCCGCCCCGTCCGCCGTCGAGCTGGTGGTGCTCCTGGGTTCGGACGGCGTCCCCGTGGGCACCGAGCCCAAGGCGACGGTGCACCGCCGCGTGGACGAGGGCGGCACCCCGCTGCACCTGGCGTTCTCCTGCCACGTGTACGACGCGGCCGGGCGCTTCCTGCTCACGCGGCGCGCCCTGGGCAAGAAGGCGTTCGGCGGCGTGTGGACCAACGGTTTCTGCGGCCATCCCGGCGTCGGGGAAAGCCCCGCCGCGGCCGTGGTGCGGCGCGCCCCCCAGGAGCTGGGCGTGGGCGTGCGGGACGTGACGCCGCTGCTGCCGGACTTCCGCTACCGCGCCGTCGACGCCGGGGGCATGGAGGAGCACGAGGTGTGCCCCGTGTTCCGGGCCGAGATCGACGGCGACCCCGCCCCGGAGCGGGACGAGGTCGCCGAATGGTGCTGGGTCACCGTCCCCGAGCTGACGGCCGCGCTGGCCGCCGTGCCCCGAGCGTTCAGTCCGTGGCTCGTGGAGCAGTGGGAGCAGGGGGCGTTCAGCGCGCGTTGAGGTCGACGCGCGTCGGGCTGGACGCGGTCAGCGCGCGTTGAGCGCGTCGGGCTGGGCGGACTCGTCCGCGCCGGCCTCGGCGCCGTCCTCACCCTCCTGCGCCATGCGGCGCACCTCCTCGACGTCCAGGCCCTTGACCTGCTCGAGGAGCTGATCGAGCGCCGAGCCGGGAAGGGCGCCGGCCTGGGAGAACACGAGCACGCCGCCGCGGAACGCCATCAGCGTGGGGATCGAGGTGATCCCGGCCATCGCGGCGAGCTGCTGCTCGGCCTCGGTGTCCACCTTGGCGAACACGACGTCCTCATGCTTCTCCGAGGCGGCCTCGAAGACCGGGGCGAACTGGCGGCACGGGCCGCACCAGGAGGCCCAGAAGTCCACCAGGACGGTGTCGTTCTCGGAGACGGTCGAGCCGAAGGCGTCGAGGGTGAGATCGGCGGTGGCCATGGGAGGTCCTTTCATCGGTGGCGACGTCGGCGCCCGAGCGGGGCGGCGCCGTCAGTGGTTCACGGGGTGGAACAGGCCGTCGAGCGCGGCTATTCCGCCCCGCGCCTCTGTCCCCGCGCGCGGGACCCCCGGCACCGCGCCGGTTCCGGCGCGTTCAGTGCCCGAACGTCTCCGGGTGCTGCCGGGGGCCGGAGCCGTCGTCGAGCGCGTCGATCCCGGCCATCTCCACGGGCGTGAGGGAGAAGGAGAGGAGGTCCAGGTTCTCGGCCTGGCGCGCCGGATCCGCCGACTTGGGGATGACGACGCGCCCGTGCTGCAGGTGCCAGCGCAACACCACCTGCTGCACGGTGCGCCCCGTCCGGGCGACGGCGGCCGTGATCGCCTCGCGGGTCTCGATGCCGAGCTCGGCGCGGCCGATGGGCGAGTAGGCCGTGACCACGGCGCCGTGCGCGTGGACGGCGGCCTGCCAGCCGGGGATCGCGGCCACGGGGTCCACCTGGATCTGGTCGACCGGGGCCCGCAGTCCGGCCTCCGCGAGGCGGTCCAGGTGCTCGGCCGTGAAGTTGGAGACGCCCCACGCGCGGATCAGGCCCGTCTCCACGAGGCCCGCGAGCGCGGCCGCCGTCTCCACGTACCGGTCCTGCTCGGGATTGGGCCAGTGGATGAGCACGAGGTCGGCATGGTCCACGCCCAGGCGGCGCAGGGAGGCCTCGACGGCGGGCCGCACCCGCTCCGGGCCGCCGTGGTGCTCCCTGTTGAACTTCGTGGTGAGGAACAGCTCGTCGCGGGTGAGCACGCCCTCGGCGAGGGCCCGGGCGACGGCGAGGCCCACCGCGTCCTCGTTCCCGTAGTTCTCCGCCGTGTCGACGTGGCGGTAGCCGGCCGCGAGGGCCGCGTGCACCGCGTCGGCGCCCTCCTCCCCGGCCAGGCGCCACGTGCCCAGCCCGATCCGGGGCATCTCGACGCCGGCCACGCCCGTGCCCGTCAGCGTGACGGTGGCGGGGACGTCGGCGCCGAGGTCGGGGGCGGCGGCGTGGGGGCCGCGCGCGAGTCGCGGACGACGCCGGCGACGTACGCTCGCAGGGGACGCCGCCGTCGCCGTCCGGCCCCGTCCGCCCGCCCCGCCCTCCCCTCCGACACCCCCAGGAGACGCCATGACCGACCAGAGCGCCCGCACCGTGTTCGTCCTCAACGGCCCGAACCTGAACCTGCTCGGCACGCGCGAGCCGGAGGTCTACGGGACGGCCACCCTCGACGACGTCCGCGACCTCACCGAGGCACGCGCGGCGCAGCACGGCCTCGCCGTGGAGTTCCGCCAGTCCAACCACGAGGGCGTGCTGATCGACTGGATCCACGAGGCGCGGGAGGCCGCCGTCGGGATCGTGCTGAACCCGGGCGGCTTCACCCACACGTCCGTCGCGATCCGGGACGCGCTGTCCGCCGTCGAGATCCCGGCCGTGGAGGTGCACCTGAGCAACGTGCACGCCCGCGAGCCGTTCCGGCACCACTCCTACCTCTCCCCCGTGGTCGAGGCGGTCATCGCCGGTGCGGGCGTGCACGGCTACGCGTACGCCGTGGAGCAGATCGCGCACCTCGCGTCCGAGGACTGAGGCACGACGCCGGCCGCCGTCGTCCGGCGCGCGAGCCTGGCCGAGCCCCGGCGCAGGGGCCTAGCGTCGGGGTCACGCACTGACCGTGAGACCGAAGGAGAGCCGTCATGGCTGAGAAGGACCCCCGCACCCACCTGCTCGAGAGGCTGGCCGACGTCCGTGTCGCCATGCTCACCACCTCTGAGGCCGACGGCCGCCTCGTGACCCGCCCCATGGGCCTGCAGGAGGCCGAGCAGGACGGCACCCTGTGGTTCATGACCCGCGCGAGCTCCGACGTCGCCGACGAGGCCGCCCAGCGTCCCGTGAACGTGGCGGTCCAGGAGAGGTCCTTCTGGGCGTCCGTCTCCGGCCACGGCCAGGTGGTCCGTGACGACGAGCGCAAGAGGAAGTACTGGAGCGCCGTCAACGAGTCCTTCTTCGGTGAGGGCTCGACGCCCGAGGATCCGCAGATCGTGCTCGTGCGCGTGGACGCCGAGTCCGCGCAGTACTGGGAATCCGCGGGCGCGGTGGCCACCGCGGTCGAGGTCGTGAAGGCCAAGGTCACCGGTGGCACCGCCGAGCCGGGCGACTCGACGACCGTGGAGTTCTGATCCGCTGAGGGGCGGATTCGGCAAGGCCCCGAGCTGGAGACCGACGACGGCGCCCCGCACCTCTGGGAGAAGAGGTGCGGGGCGCCGTCGGGTGCGGGTGCCCCCGTTCCACGAGTGCGAGTGACCGGTAAACCCCGTTCCGTCAGCGAAAGCGCCGGGGTCAGTCCTCGTCCTCGGCCGCGAGCTGGCCGCATGCGCCGTCGATCTCCTTGCCGCGGGTGTCGCGCAGCGTCGTGGGGATGCCGGCCGCGTTGAGGCGGTCGACGAACTCGCGGGTGACGTCCCGCTCCGAGGCGGTCCAGATGGATCCCGGCGTCGGATTCAGCGGGATGGGGTTCACGTGCACCCAGCCCTTGCCGCGCGCGTTGAGCTTCTTGGCCAGCAGGTCGGCGCGCCACGCGTGGTCGTTCATGTCCTTGATGAGGGCGTACTCGATGGACACGCGCCGGCCGGTCTTCACGAAGTAGTCGTAGGCGGCGTCGATGGCCTCGTCCGCCTTCCACCGCGAATTCACGGGGATGAGCTCGTCGCGCAGCTCGTCGTCGGGGGCGTGGAGGGAGAGCGCGAAGGTGAGCGGGATGCCCTCCTCCGTCAGCTTGCGGATGGCCGGCACCAGGCCGACCGTGGAGAGCGTGACGTGCCGCGCGGACATGCCCAGGCCCTCCGGTGCCGGGTCCACCATGCGTCGCACGGAGGCGATCACGCGCTTGTAGTTGGCCAGCGGCTCGCCCATGCCCATGAAGACGACGTTGGTGACGCGGTCGGCGTCGTGCCCGCCGTCCTTGCGCTTGCCGCCGAGGCCGCCCGCGGCGATCACCTGGTTGGCGCGCACGATCTGCTCCACGATCTCGGCCGTGGACATGTTGCGGGTCAGCCCGGCCTGGCCCGTGGCGCAGAACGGGCAGTTCATGCCGCAGCCGGCCTGGCTGGACACGCACAGCGTGACGCGGCCGGGATAGCGCATCAGCACGGACTCCACGAGCGCGCCGTCGAACAGGCGCCACAGGAACTTGATCGTGTCCCCCCGGTCGGTCTCCATGCGGCGGACCTCGGTGAGCAGCGGCGGGAAGAACGCCTCGGCGATCGCCTCCCGCTTGTCCTTGGGCAGGTCCGTCATCTGCTCCGGGTCCGTGGTGAAGTGCTCGAAGTAGTGCACGGAGAGCTGCTTCGCGCGGAACGCGGGCAGGCCGATCTCCTTCGCCTTCTCCTGGCGCTCGGCCAGGGTGAGGTCGGCGAGGTGCTGCGGCGGCTGGGAGACCCGCGGCTGCTTGAACTGCAGCTGCGGGCGTCCGTCCGGTCCCATGGGCTGGGCCCAGCCCTCGGTCTTGGGCATCACCTGGGGGCGCTCGGCGGCCGCGGCCTCGCGGCGCTTCGGCGCGGAGAGCTGGTGGCCGACCCCGGCGCGGTGCATGCGCTCGCGGTCCTCGGCGAGCTGGCGGGCCTCGGACTCGTCGATCATGCCGCGCTCGGGCCGTTTGAACGCAGGCTTGCCGGTGCGGTCCGTGCGATGGGCGGGGGCGGGCTTCGAGCCGGGGCGGCGGGGCTGGTAGTCAGACATCCCGTCCATTCTCCCAGACGGGGCGGCGGTCCCGGCGGGTCGGTTCCCGACGACGTCGGCAGCCCCCGCAGGATCCGGCGCGCCACCGCGCCCCGCCGGCCAGGACAGGGGCACCATGGCTGCGTTCACCTTTCGTTTACCTTGCGCCCGAGGTCTCGCCGACCAGGGACCCATCGCCCGGATCCGCACGATTCCGGCATCGTCTGGACCTTGGAGGGACCTTGCGAGGGTTCGACGGACGCTCCGGACCACCGGCGAAGACTTGCCAAATCCCGCCGCCCGAGTAGGCTGGTTAACAAGTTGTTCACCTTTCGTTCACTTTGGAAGGGTGGGACACATCGATCCATCCGGCGGGGCCCGCCCCGCATCAGCCGCCGAGTGTCACGCCCGGCTCAGAGAGGAGTCATCCCCATGACCACCCCGAACACCGACCACCACCTGCCCACCGCCCCCAGCCCCCTGATGCAGCGCCACGTGCTGGCCCGCGTCGAGAACAAGCTCGCCCAGCGCTTCGCGGACGAGGTCCCCGCCGACGCCGTGCGCGCCACCGTCCGCGCGGTCGTCGCCGACCTCAAGGCCGAGGCCCGCCTGACCACGTTCCTGCCGGCCCTCGCCGAGCACGAGGCCGGCCGCCGCCTGCGCGAGGCCGCGCATGCCGCGGCCCCCGGGGTCGCCCAGGCCGCCTGAGCCGCCCCGGGGTCAGCGGAGCCCGAGCGCCCGCCGCATCGGCTGGAGCTTCACGCCGACCTCCACGACCTCCTCCTCGGGCACCGCCCCGGGCACCATGCCGCCGCCGGCGTGCAGCCGGATCCCGCCGGACACCTGCTGGCCGCAGCGCAGGGCGAGCGCGATCACGCCGTCGCCGGTCTCGTCCATCCACCCCACGGGCCCGGCGTAGCGGCCGCGGTCCACGGGCTCGACCTCGGCGATCAGCCGCACGGCCGCCTCTCGCGGCGTGCCGCCGACCGCCGCCGTCGGGTGCAGGGCCGCCACGACGTCCAGGACGGTGCCGCCCCCGTCCCGAAGCCGCCCGCGCACGGCCGTGGCCAGGTGGTGCACGTTGGGCAGGGTCAGCACGGTGGGCGCCGGATCCGCGTCCTCCAGCTCCACCACCGGTGCGAGGGCGTCCACCACCGATCGAGCAGCCCAGCGGTGCTCATGGCCGAGGCGCTCGTCCGCGGCGAGGCGGGCCCGCAGCGCGGCGTCCTCGGCCGCCGTCGCACCCCGCGGCAGGGAGCCGGCCAGCACGCGCGAGGAGACCTCGCCCGCGTGGCGCGTCGCGAGGATCTCCGGGGTGGCCCCCACGAGCCCGCCGACGGCGAACACCCACGTCTGCGGGTAGTCCGCCCGCAGCGCCTCGACCGCGCGCCACAGGTCTGCGTCCTCGGCCGGCACCGTCAACGTGCGGCTGATGACGACCTTCTCGAGCGGCTCCCGCCCGGCCCCGTCCCCGTGGCGCGCCAGGCGTTCCAGGACCTCCCGCACCCCGGCGGCGTAGCCGACGTCGTCCCACGCGTGCTCCGCGGTGTCCGCGGGCAGGGGGAAATCCTCGCCTGTCAGCAGGCGCGCGTCCGGATCGGCGGCGGCGGCCGCGGCGAGCGCCGCGCCGTCCGCGTGCTGCTCGATGCCGCGCACCCCGTCCGCATCCGCCCGGGCGAGCCGCTCGGGCACGCGGAGGACGGCGGGCTCGGCGGAGTCGTCGGCGAAGGTCGAGGAGATCCAGCCGCGCACGGGCGCCGCGGGGTCCGGCCGTCCCGCGACGGCGGCCTGCCACAGCGCGGAGAGCCGGCGCAGCCGATCCCGCCCCGTCAGGAGCACCGTCCACCCGCCGGTGCCGCGCCATGCGACGTCCCCCTGCGCCCAGACCACCGCGTCTGCGAACGGCGAGGCGGCGGCGTCGAGCACGCCGGCCACGGCCGGGCCGACGTCCGGGAGGGCGGATCGGGCACACATGGCGTCCATTCTCTCCCACGGCCGGGCCGTCGCGAACGGCCCCGCCCGGCCGCACCGCCGCCTCCTCGCAGACGCGATGCACTAGCGTGGAGGGGTTCGTTAGCCCCGCGTTCACCTCGAACGCCCGCCCACCCGAGGTCCTTCCCATGTGCCCCATCCCCCCGGATCCCGACGCCGCTCCCCGCGCCCCCGAGGACGGCGCCCCGCTCGACGCCGTCGCCGACCAGCCCTCGGAGGCGGCGCCGCACGGGATGCCCGCCCGCGTGCTGGAGCGCGAGGCCGTGCGCCTGCACGCGCGGTACCCGGAGGTGGGCGACGTGGCGACGGCGCGCACCGTGCTGGCCGAGTCCTACGCCACGCTGTCCGCCACGAGCCGTCACCCGGAGATGCTCGCGACCACCTCGGTGCGCCACGCGGCCGACCGGCTGCGCGCCATGGCGATCGCGCAGGGCAGCATCGAGTCGCGCCACCCCCGCGTGCTCTTCGTGTGCCACGGCAACGCCGGCCGCTCGCAGATGGCCGCGGCCCTGCTGGAGAACCGCTCCGCCGGCGCGGTGAAGGCCCGCTCCGCCGGCACCTCCCCCGCGGGCGAGATCATCCCCACCGCGCTGGACGCCATGACCGAGGCGGGCATCCCCCTGCACCACGCCTACCCCAAGGGGCTGGACGAGGACGTCCTGCGGACGACCGAGCTGGTGGTGCTCTTCGACGGTGCGGACCCGTTCGAGATCCCCGCGGGCGCGGAGGTCCGCCGCTGGCCCGTCCCCTCCATCCGCGGCCTCGGAATCGAGCAGGTGCGGAGCGTGCGCGACGCCCTCGACCTCCAGGTGCGCGAGCTGATCGCCGACCTGGAGGAGCGGGCCGCCGCCTGAGCGTCGCCCCTGCCCTCCCCCACGGCCGCCCGGCCGCTCGCCGGGCGGCCGTTGCCGTCGCACGAGCCGGCACGGAGGCGCGACGGGGTCGCGCGGCCACGGCGACGCCGCGCAAGGACACACCGCGCGCGGCGGGATCGGCCCATGGACGGCATACCCACAGGGGGTATATGGTCCAGGGGTGAACAGCGAATCCGCCGGCACCTCCGCGTGCCACGCCGTCGACCCGTGCGAGGGCCCCGAGCCGCCCCACGCCGTCCACCGTGACAGGGACGCGCACCTGAAGCGGCTGCGCCGCATCGAGGGGCAGGTCCGCGGCATCCACCGCATGGTGGAGGAGGACGTGTACTGCATCGACGTCCTCACGCAGGTCGCCGCCGTCACCAAGGCCCTGCAGGCCCTGAGCCTCAACCTCACCTCGGAGCACCTGCGCCACTGCGTGGCGGAGGCCGCCGTGCAGGCGGAGGCGCAGGGGCGCACCGACCTCATCGACGAGAAGGTCGCGGAGGCCACGGCCGCCATCGGGCGGCTGCTGCGCTGACGCGCATCGCCGTCCGCGCCCTCACCGCCCAGACCTCAGACACCACCGGAACCACCGGAACCACCGGAACCGCCCACCCGAAGGAGCACCCCATGACCACCACCGACCTGAAGATCACCGGCATGACCTGCGGCCACTGCGTCGCGTCCGTGACGGAGGAGCTCGCCGAGCTCCCCGGCGTGACCGCCGTGGACGTGGACCTCGTCAAGGGCGGCGCGTCCACCGCCACCGTGACTTCCGAGTCCGACCTCGACCCCGCCGCCGTGCGCGCCGCCGTCGAGGAGGCCGGCTACCAGATCGTGGAGGGCTGACCCGTGACGGAGAATCGCACCCGCACTCCCGCGCAGGCCGCCGCCGATGTGCTCAGCACCGGCGGGCGCCGCGTGGACCTCGACGTCTCCGGCATGACGTGCGCCTCGTGCGTCGGCCGGGTGGAGCGCAAGCTCGGGAAGATCGACGGCGTCGAGGCCTCGGTGAACCTGCCCCTCGAGCGGGCCACCGTCACCGCGCCCGAGGGCGTGAGCGACGCCGAGCTGATCGCCGCCGTCGAGAAGGCCGGATACACGGCGCGGGTGCGCGAGGACCCGCACGCGCGGCCCGCCGTCACCACGGCCCCCACCCCGGGCGCGGAGCCGACCGCGGACGCCGGCGCCATGGAGGACGCGGGGCACGCCGGAGGCCCCGCGGGTTCCAGCACCGGCCACCACGCCGCTCGCGGCGATCGCCCCGGCCACGCGGACCACGACCACGTGAACCACCTGGAGCACGGCCCGCGGGAGGACGTGCTGCGCCCACGGCTGATCGGGGCGGCCCTGCTGAGCCTGCCCGTCCTGCTGATCTCCATGGTCCCGGCGCTGCAGTTCCCGCACTGGGGCTGGGCGGCGCTCGCACTCTCCGCGCCGGTGGTGTTCTGGGCGGCCTGGCCGTTCCACTCCGCCGCCGTCCGCGCGGGCCGCCACGGCAGCTCCACCATGGACACCCTCGTGTCCGTGGGCGTGCTCGTCTCGTGGGGCTACTCCGCGATCGAGCTGCTGCTCGACCCGGGCATGACCGCCCACGTGGGCGGCGGCATGGCAGCGATGATGCACCACAGCCTCTACTTCGAGACCGCGGCGGTCATCACCACCTTCCTGCTGCTGGGCCGCTGGCTCGAGGCCCGCGCCAAGCGGGAGGCCGGCGCCGCCCTGCGCGCCCTCCTGGACCTCGGCGCGGCCCAGGCCACCCTGCTCCCCGGCTGGGACAGCGCCGACGCCGGCGACGGCCCCTCCGGCGCCCGCCTCGCCGAGCGCGTGGTCCCTGCAGAGCAGGTAAACCCCGGCGACGTCGTCGTGGTCCGCCCGGGCGAGAAGGTCCCCTCCGACGCGGTGGTGCTCGAGGGCACCTCCGCCGTGGACGCCTCCCTGCTCACCGGCGAGTCCGTGCCCGTGGAGGTCGGCCCCGGGGACGAGGTCACGGGCGCCACCCTGAACACCTCCGGCCGCCTGATCGCACGCGTCACCCGCACCGGCGCGGACACGACGCTCGCCCAGATGGGCCGCCTCGTCTCGGACGCACAGACCGGCAAGGCCCGCGTCGCCCGCCTGGCGGACCGCATCTCGGCCGTGTTCGTGCCCGTCGTCCTGGCGCTGGCCGTGCTCACGTTCGCCGTGTGGCTGCTCGTCACCGGCGGCGACGTGGCCCCCGCCCTGCGTGCCGGCGTCGCCGTGCTGGTGATCGCGTGCCCGTGCGCGCTCGGCCTCGCCACCCCCGTTGGACTGCTGGCCGGCACCGGCCGCGCCTCCCAGCTGGGCATCCTCATCCGCGGCCCCGAAGTCCTCGAGGACACCCGCACGGTGGACACCCTCGTGCTGGACAAGACCGGCACCGTGACCGAGGGCCGCATGCGCCTGGCCGCCGTCCGCCCCGTCTCCGTGGGCGAAGCGGAAGCCTCTCCAGACGCCTCCGTGCGCGGGACGGGAGCCCCCGGCGCCGCCGCGCACCCGGCCGAGGACCGCGTCCTCGCGCTCGCCGCGGCCGTGGAGACCGGCTCCGAGCACCCGATCGCCCGTGCGATCGTCGACGGCGCCCGCGAGCGCGGCCTCGATCTCGCCGCCGTGCAGGACTTCGCCTCCACCCCGGGCGGCGGCGTGACCGGCGTGGTCGAGGGCCGCCGCGTGGCCGTGGGACGTGGATCCGTGGTCGACGACGCCCTCGGCGGCCCGATCCCCGCCGAGCACGCGGAGGCCTTCGCGGCCGCCGAGTCCGCCGGCGCCACCGCCGTGTGGGTGGCCGTGGACGGCCGGCTCGCCGGGATCGTCTCCGTGACGGACACCGTGAAGCCCTCCTCCGCGGCCGCGATCGCCCGGCTCAAGGACCTGGGCCTGCGCCCGCTGCTGGTGACCGGTGACAACGCCGCGGTGGCCGCCCAGGTGGGCGCCGCCGTCGGGATCGCACCCGAGGACGTGGTGGCCGGCGTCCGCCCCGAGGACAAGGTGGACGTGGTCCGCCGCCTGCAGGCCGAGGGCCGCGTGGTCGCCATGGTGGGCGACGGCGTCAACGACGCCCCCGCGCTCGCCGCCGCGGACATGGGGATCGCGATGGGCTCGGGGACGGACGTGGCCCGCGAGGCCGCGCAGATCACCGTGCTCGGCGACGACCTGGACCAGGTGGTGCAGGCGCTCGAGCTGAGCCGGAGGACTCTCGCCATCATCCGGATGAACCTGTTCTGGGCGTTCGCGTACAACGTGCTCGGCATCCCGATTGCGGCATTGGGCCTGCTGAACCCGATGATCGCCGGCGGCGCGATGGCGGCCTCGAGCGTGCTCGTGGTGCTGAACTCCCTGCGGCTCACGCGCTACGGGCGCTGAGCACCGGCTCAGTTCGGGACGGCGGCCGCGCGGGAGACCGCGAGCCACTCCTCGTGCTCGCCGGACTCCTCCCAGCGCTCGAACAGCTCGGAGGAGGCCGGCTCGCGCAGCACGACGCCGATCAGCTCGTGCAGGGTCAGGACGTCCTCGTCGGAGAACTGGGCCCGGAAGGTGGAGAGGTCCAGCTCGTCCGTGCCGGCGATCTCCTCGAGGGCGGCTGCCGCGGGGGCCTCGGAGTCGTCCGCCACCCGCAGGATCGCACCCATGGCGAGGAGCCGGGCGCCGGGGTCCGCGGGGATGAAGTCCTCATCCTCCTCCGAGCGGAAGGTGCCGCGGTACTCGTCGAGCCGGAAGGTCCCGTCCAGGACCTCGTCCACCAGCTCCTGCGCGGCGTCGTTCTCGAAGACGTGGATTCCCCAGGTGCTCATGGAGCAACACTAGGCCCGCCGCGCCGCCGGGGCCAGGACTCCGGCCGGTTCCCAGGGGTTCCTAGACTGGCCGCATGAGCACCGAGCCGACCCCCTCCGCGAGCCCCGAGACCCCCGCGACCTCCCCGTCCGAACAGAGCGAGCCGGGCGCACCGTCGTCGTCCGCCGCCCTGCCCCGTGCCGCGGCGCAGGCGGCGTGGCCCACGCGCGTCGAGGTCGGCGAGCGCCAGGTGGCCTACCGGCTCACCGTGGACGCCCCCGCCGAGGAGCTGTGGGCTGCGCTGGCCGACCCGCACCGGCACCACGAGGTGGACGGTTCGGGGACCGTGAAGCCGAAGGTCAACGGGCCGCACCGGCTGGCCGTGGGCGACCGGTTCACCGCCGCCATGAAGAAGTACGGGGTGCCGTACCGGATGACGCTGACCACCACGGCCTCCGAGCCGGACCGCCTGATCGAGTGGGCGCACCCGGGCGGGCACCGCTGGCGCTGGGAGTTCCTGGACAACGGGGACGGCACCACGGAGGTCACCGAGATCTTCGACTACTCCTGGACGCGCCCCGCCGTGGGGAAGGCGCTCGAGACGCTGCGGCTCACCAAGGACAACGCCCGCGGCATCCAGGCCAGCCTCACGCGGCTGGCGGCCCGCCACCTCTGAGGGGCCCCGTCGTCGTCGAAGGGGGGGGTGCTCAGAAGGCGCCGTGCGCCGTCGTCCAGTGCGTGGCCGCCGGCGGCTCCGCCAGGTGCGGTGTGACGAGGGCACGCCAGGCCGGGAACGCGTCCGACTCGCGGAAGCCCACGGTGTGGTCCTCGAGGCGGCGCCACCCGATGATCAGCCGGTAGCACAGGGGGTCCTCCACCTGTCGGACCAGCTCGAAGGACGTGGCGTCCCTGTCCCGGAACAGCGCGGCGGCCTCGGCGACGGCGGTCTCGAATGCCTCCTCGGCACCCTCGGCCACGTGCAGCTCGACCATCTCGCGGACCGGCCCCGACGGCGTCGCGGCGCTCATGCGCGCGGCCTCGGGCTCGTGGAGTGGCCGGTGAACCAGGCGACGAGCTGGCCGTCCGCCTCGATGCGGACCTCGATCATGCGGTCCCGGCCGAACTCGACGGACTGTCGGGCGGTGGCGGTGAGCCGCGCGCCCAGGCGGGCCGGCGCCACGTAGGTGATCTCCGCGCGCCGGGTGACGGGAGCGGCGCCGAAGGTCGCCACGCAGTACGCCAGCGCCGAGTCCGCGAGGTGGAACAGGAAGCCGCCGTGGCAGATCTCGTGGGAGTTCACCATGTCCGCAGTGACGTCGCGGTGCAGCACCACGCGGCCCTCGGCCACCTCGCCGAGGGTGACGCCGTGCTCGCGCACCGCGGGGTCGTTCGCGTAGATCTCCTCGAGGCGGGCGAGGATCTCGTCCCGGCTCTGGCCGGGCGAGCTCTGGGGGGTCTCAGTCATGGGCCCATTGTGTCGCAGGTCGCGCCGCCCCCGCGCCTAGGGTGGCGGCGTGACGCAGACCACCTCCACCCCCGTGCGCCTCCGCGCCCGCGACGGCTTCGTGCTCGCGGCCCGCCACTTCGCCCCCACGACGACGCCCCCGGCCCGGCCCGCCGGCGCGGTGGTGATCGCCTCGGCGACCGGGGTGAAGGCCACGTACTACCGGCGCTACGCCGAGTTCCTCGCCGGCCACGGGTTCCACGCGGTCACGTTCGACTACCGGGGTGTCGGGGAGTCCCGCGAGCCGTTCGCCGTGGCCCGGCGGGCGCGGTGGGCGGACTGGGGCGCCCTCGACACGGACGCCGTGCTCGGCTGGGCCCGGACGCACCTGCCCGGCCCCCTCCTGACGGTGGGCCACAGCTACGGCGGGTTCGGCATCGGGCTCGCGGAGGAGGCGCGTCACGTGGCCCGGCACGTGGCCGTCGGCGGGCAGCACGCCCACTGGCGGGACTACCGGGCGCGGCCGGGGAGGGCGCGGATGTGGGCGCGGTGGCACGCGGCGATGCCGGCGATCACGCTGGCCCGCGGTCACTTCCCGGGGCGGCGGCTCGGCTGGCTCGAGGACCTGCCGCGCGGGGTCGCCCTGGACTGGGCGCGCAGTCGCCGCGACTTCACCGCGAGCGCCCGCACCGCCGCCGGCCGGGACGAGCTGCGCCGTCGTCTGGCCGCGTTCACGGCGGACGCGCTGATCGTGGCGCCCGTGGACGACGACTTCGGCACCGACGCCGCCCTCGACCGCGCGGACGCCTACTCGCCGGGTCGGCGGACGGTGCGCTGGCGGGTGCGGCCGGAGGAGCTCGGTGTCGCGGAGATCGGGCACTTCGGACTGTTCCACGCGCGGTTCGCGCCGACCTTCTGGCCGGCCACGCTGGAGTGGCTGCGCGACGGCGTCGTCCCGGCCGCGGCCCGCTGAGGCTCGCGCACCGGAATCGCCGCGGCCCGCCCCGTCCCCGCGACGACGACGGCGGCCGCCCCGGCCCGGGTCTCCGGGCGGGACGACCGCCGTCGCACTGGTGCGTGTGATGTGTCGACACTACCCCGCGCCCAGCCGACGCCCAGGCGACACGTCAGTCCTGCATCGCGTAGTCGATGACGACGCGGCCCTCGATCTTGCCGTGGCGCATCTCCTCGAACACGTCGTTGATCTCGGTGAGCGGGCGGGTGTGGAACGTCGGGTGGATCTTCCCGGCCGCATAGAACTCGAGCGCCTCGACCATGTCCTGACGGGTGCCCACGATCGAGCCGCGGATGGTCAGGCCCTTGAGGACGATGTCGAAGATCGGCGCGGGGAAGTCGCCCGGGGGCAGGCCGTTGAACACGATGGTGCCGCCGCGGCGGGTCATCGCGATGGCCTGGCCGAACGCCTGCGGGTGCACGGCCGTGACGAGCACGCCGTGGGCGCCGCCGATCTTCTCCTGGATCTCCACGGAGGGGTCCGCGACGTTCGCGTTCACGGTCAGCTCCGCGCCGTGCCGGGAGGCGAGCGCCAGCTTGTCGTCCGCGACGTCCACGGCCACCACGCGCATGCCCATCGCCACGGCGTACTGCACCGCGATGTGCCCCAGGCCGCCGATGCCGGAGATTACGACCCACTGCCCGGGCCGCACCTCGGTCTGCTTCAGCCCCTTGTACACCGTGACGCCGGCGCACAGGATCGGGCCGACCTCCATCGGGTCCGCACCCTCGGGGATCAGGGGCGCGTAGCGGGCGTCCACGAGCATGTACTCGCCGAAGGATCCGTTCATGGAGTAGCCGCCGTTGACCTGCTCCTCGCACAGGGTCTCCCACCCGGTGCGGCAGTACTGGCAGTGGCCGCACGCGCCCCCCAGCCACGCGTTGCCGACCATGTCCCCGACCTTGAGGTTCTCGACGTCGGGTCCGACCTCCTCGACGATGCCCACGCCCTCGTGGCCCGGGATGAACGGCGGGGTCGGCTTCACCGGCCAGTCGCCCTCCATCGCGTGCAGGTCCGTGTGACAGACGCCCGAGGAGATGAGCTTCACGAGCGCTTGGTGCTGGCCGGGCGTCGGGCGCTCGACCTCCTGGACGTCGGCCTCTGTGCCGAACTGGGTGACGACGGCTGCCTTCATCGTGGTCATGGGGGATCACCTTTCGTGGAGTGGGGAGGGGGCGTGCAGTGCCGGCGTCGGCTCAGAAGAACCCGAGCTTGTCCTCGGAGTAGGAGACGAGCAGGTTCTTGGTCTGCTGGTAGTGGTCGAGCATCATCAGGTGGTTCTCGCGGCCGATGCCGGAGGACTTGTACCCGCCGAACGCGGCGTGGGCCGGGTAGGCGTGGTAGTTGTTCACCCACACGCGGCCGGCCTGGATCGCCCGGCCCGCACGGTAGGCGGTGTTGCCGTTCCGGGACCACACGCCGGCGCCGAGGCCGTAGAGGGTGTCGTTGGCGATCCGCATGGCGTCGTCGAAGTCGGTGAACGTGGTCGTCGAGACCACCGGCCCGAAGATCTCCTCCTGGAAGATGCGCATCGAGTTGTCCCCGCGGAAGATCGTGGGCTGCACGTAGTAGCCGCCGGCCAGTTCGCCCTCCATCTCGGCGCGGGCGCCGCCGATCAGCACCTCGGCGCCCTCCTGACGGCCGATGTCCAGGTAGGACGTGATCTTCTCGAGCTGGTCGTTGGAGGCCTGGGCGCCCATCATCACGTCCGTGTCCAGGGGGTTGCCGGTCACGATGCGCGAGGTCCGCTCCACGACGGCGTCGAGGAACTTCTCCGCGATCGACTCCTGCACGAGCGCACGCGACGGGCACGTGCAGACCTCGCCCTGGTTCAGCGCGAACAGGGTGAAGCCCTCCTGCGCCTTGTCCCAGTAGGCGTCGTCGGCCGCCATGACGTCCTCGAAGAAGACGTTGGGCGACTTGCCGCCCAGCTCCAGGGTCACCGGGATGATGTTCTCCGAGGCGTACTGCATGATCAGCCGGCCCGTCGTCGTCTCGCCCGTGAACGCGATCTTGCGGATGCGCGGCGACTGCGCGAGCGGCTTGCCGGCCTCGAGGCCGAAGCCGTTGACCACGTTGACGACGCCCGGCGGCAGCAGGTCCGCGATCAGCTCGATGAACACCATGATCGAGGCAGGGGTCTGCTCGGCGGGCTTGATCACGACGGCGTTGCCCGCGGCCAGCGCGGGTGCCAGCTTCCACACCCCCATCAGCAGCGGGAAGTTCCAGGGGATGATCTGGCCGACCACGCCGAGCGGCTCGTGGAAGTGATAGGCGACGGTGTCCTCGTCCACCTGGGACAGGCCGCCCTCCTGCGCGCGGATCGCGCCGGCGAAGTACCGGAAGTGGTCGATGGCCAGCGGGACGTCCGCGTTGAGGGTCTCCCGGACGGCCTTGCCGTTGTCCCAGGTCTCCGCGACCGCCAGCATCTCGAGGTTCTCCTCCATGCGGTCCGCGATGCGGTGCAGCACGAGCGCCCGCTCGGCCGCCGAGGTGGCGCCCCAGGCCGGGGCGGCCTTCCAGGCGGCGTCGAGGGCGGCGTCGATGTCCTCGGCCGTGCCGCGGGCGACCTCGCAGAACACCTTGCCCGTCACGGGCGTGACGTTCTCGAAGTACTGGCCCTTGACCGGGGGTGTCCACTCTCCGCCGATGAAGTGCTCGTAGCGGGACTTGAACTCGACCTTGGCTCCCTCGGTGCCCGGGAATGCGTAGACGGTCATGGTGCTGGCTCCTTTGCCTGCGGTTGCCTCGGCGCCGGGTGGCGCCTTGCCGTGGCTGTGACCCTAGTCACAAGGAGGTTGCACGAAGGTTGCAGCCGGGCGCGGGCGAGGGGCGGGCCGGGTCAGGCCAGGTCCCGCTCGATCCGCTCGAGCGTGGCCACGGCGAGCGCACGCCGCGGCGAGTCCGTCGGCAGCAGACGCAGGGCGGCGCCCCAGAGCTCGACGTCGTCGCGGGCCTCGGGGCGGCCCAGGTAGGCCCAGAGCTGTTCGACATCCGCGTCCTGGGCGACGGCCTCGCGCAGCGCCTCCCCCAGCTCCACCCGGATCGAGGCGACACCGGGGGACACCGACCGCGGCAGCACCGGCCCGGCCGCCGCGTGCAGCGCACGGTCCAGATCCCCGGCGCGCAGCGCCTCCCGCGCGCACAGCAGGTCCGCGCGCACCTCCCCCACGAGCCGGTACGGCCGGGACAGCAGCGCCACCGGCGCCCCCACGTCCTGCAGCGCCCGGCGGAGTCGATGCACCTCGGCGCGCAGCGAGATGGCGCGGGCGGGGGCGTCGCCCGGCGCGGGCCGGTGCCCGGCGGTCTCCTCCGGATACAGCGCGACCTCGAGCTCGGCGCCGGTCAGACCCGGGCCGTGCCACGCGAGGAGGGTGAGGATCTCGGCGTGCCGGCGGGTGAGCTCGACCCCGTCCAGCGTGGGCGGCAGGTGGCCGGTGACGCGCAGCAGGCCCGCGGCGGCGTCGTGGCGGTGCGGCGCGGCGGCGGGGCCCGGCCCCGGCGAGGCGGACGGCGGAGCCGAGGGGCCCGGCGTCGTGAGGGTGCCGCGGGGACGGCCCCGGGACGGGGCGGGCAGGTCCCGCCAGGCGGCGTGCACGGCGTCCACGGTGGCCTGGAGCAGCGGCAGGGCGAGGTGGCTGACGGCTTCCTCGCCGCCCGTGAGGTCCAGGACCCCGACGAGCCGCCCGGTGGCCGGGTCCGTGAGCGGGACGGCCGAACAGCTCCACGGGTGCACGCGCGGGCTCAGGTGCTCGCCGCGGCTGACCTGCGTGGGGGCTCCGGTCGCGAGGACGATGCCGGGGGCGGAGGTGCCCATGGACGCCTCGGACCAGTCGGCGCCGGCCACGAAGCCCATGGTCTCGGCGTGGCGCACCGCGGTCCGTTCGCCCTCGACCCACAGCAGGTGGCCGCGCGCATTGCCGATCGCGGCGAGCATCCCGGCCTCGGCCGCGGGGTGGATGAGCATGCGGCGGACCACCGGCAGGGCCACGGCGAGGCGCTGCTCGCGGCGGGCGGCGGCGAGGTCGTCGTCGGCGAGGGTGGCCGGGTCGCTCTGGCCGGGCACCCCGGGGGCGGTCGCGGACGCCCCCGCGTCGAGGGCTGACCCCGCGGGGGTGAGGGCGCCGAGGGAGCGCAGCCAGGACTCGCGGACCTCCCGGCGCAGCCCCTGGAGGGCGGCGCGCAGGCCCTGGTCCGCGCCGGTCGGAGCGGTGGGCGACGCCGGCGCGAGCGACAGGCGGACCGAGGCGAGGGACTCGTGGGCCCGGTCCACGGCGCGTCGGTAGGCGCCGGTCGCGAGGGTCGAGCTCATCCCGAGCCGGCCATCAACCGCGAACGGATCAGGAACCGCTTGCCCTCGGGGGCCTCGACGGAGAAGCCGGAGCCGCGCCCGTCCACCACGTCCAGGGTGAGGTGGGTGTGCTTCCAGTACTCGAACTGGGCGGCGGACATCCAGAACGGGATCTCCCCGGCGGCCTGGTCCCCCTCGGCGGGCAGGGCGAAGGTGCCCAGCAGGACGTCGGCGGCGCCGGTCGTGAAGTCGCCGGCGGGATAGCACATGGGCGCGGAGCCGTCGCAGCAGCCGCCGGACTGGTGGAACATGAGCGGGCCATGGATCGGGAGGAGTCGGCGGATCAGCTCGAGTGCCGCGGGCGTCATGGCGACGCGGGACACGGTCTCGCCCGGCAGCTCGGGGCGAGCTTCGAGCGCGGGCGCGTGCTCCGCCGACGAGGACGGCACGGTCATCGCGGCCTCCTGGGGATGGGCGATCGTCGGTCCCCCCACCCTAGCCCCCAACGTGACCCACGTCACCCCAGCTGGCGTCAGGGGCGGCGGCCCGGAGGGTGCACCGGGGGCTGTGCCGTGGGCTGGGTCGCTCGCGGGGCCACGTGCTCCGCCGCGAGCCAGACGTTTCGGCTGCAATCAGGGGCTGATCACCACCGAAACATCTGGCTCACGGCGCAGGGGTGGGGGGAAGAGGGCTGGGGCGGCGGGCGGCTTACTCGGCCGCGCCCGGCGTCCACCCTCGTACACTCGGCGCATGCTCCCGGACCCCAGCCCCACCGTCACCGTGGACGGCCTCCTGCTGCGCCCGCTGCGCGCCGCGGACGAGATCGCGGCGCGCGAGGCGGACGCCGAGCTGCACCGGGAGGGGTTCGACTTCCTGATGGCCGGCACCCGCTCCTTCCCCGCGATCCGCCGCGCGTTCGCCGCCGAGGCGCGCGGCGACGTCGAACCCGGCCGGGTGCCCGCCTCCTTCTACGTGGGCGTGGACGAGGCGGGCGAGCTGGTGGGCCGGGTGTCCGTCCGATGGGAGCTGAACGAGGCGCTGCGGCACGTCAACGGACACGTGGGCTACGCGGTGCGCCCCGCGTTCCGGAGGCGGGGGCACGCCGCGCGCCTGCTGCGCGGCGCCCTGACGCTGCTGGCCGCGCGCGGGACGCCCACCGCCCTGCTCACGTGCGACGAGACGAACACCGCCTCCGTGGCCACGATCCGCGCGTGCGGGGGCGTGCTGCGGGACCGGGTCGAGACGGACCTCGACGGTGCGCCCTTCCCCGAACCGAAGCTGCGCTTCGACGTCCCCACGACGGCGGCCTGACCGGAGGGGCGGCGCGGACCGCGCCGCGCCGCCGGCCTCAGTACGCCTTGACGCGCTGCTCCACGATCAGGTGGATGAGCGCGAAGCGGCCCTCCTCCTGCACGGCTTTCAGGGCGGCCTCGACGGCCGCGGGCACGTCCGCGTCCCGCTCCACGCGCACGCCGAACCCGCCGAACGCCTGCGCCATCTGCGCGAAGTCCGGGTTCTTCAGCTGCGTGCCGGAGATGCGCTCGGGGTACTGCTTCTCCTGGTGGGTGCGGATGGTGCCGTACTCCTGGTTGTCCATGACGACCACGAGGGGCGTGGCGCCGTACTGCGCGGCGGTCGCCAGCTCCTGGCCGTTCATGAGGAACTCGCCGTCGCCGGCGATGGTCACCACGGTGCGGTCCGGGAAGTTCAGGGACGCGGCCACGGCGCCCGGCACCGAGTAGCCCATGGAGCCGTTGCGGGCCGAGATCATGGCCCGGTAGCCCTCGGTCGGGAAGTACCGGTGCGCCCAGTTGGTGTGCTCGCCCGCGCCGAGGGAGACCATCGAGTCCTTCGGCAGCTTCGGCACCAGGTTGGCCATGAGCGTGGCCATCCTCGCCTGACCCTCGGACGGCTCGGCCGGGGGCAGGGCCGCGAACTTCTCCTGCTCGCCGCGCATGCGGGCGGTCCACTCCTCCCACTCCGGCTTGACCTCGAGCTCCATGCGGACGAGGTCGCGGACGAACACGTCCGGCTTCGCGACGATCTGGTGGGACACGGGACCGGAGCGGCCGCGCAGCGAGGGGTCGATGGTGACGAGGAAGTTCTTCTTGTCCCAGTTCTGGCGGATCGTGAAGCCGTTGGTCACGACGTCGCCGGGCACGGTGCCCACGAAGACGATGAGGTCGGTCTCCTCGAGCAGGTCGTAGGTGGGCTTGGGGCGGCCGTAGCCGATGGGCCCCACGTAGGAGGGCGAGGAGAACGGCACGGTGCCCTCGGTGCGCCACTCGGCGGCGGCCGGGATCTTGTGGTCCTCGAGCCACTGGGTGAGCTGCTGGGCGCCCTCGTCCGTGAAGTCGTTGCCGCCGGTGATGAACAGGGGCTTCTTCGACTCCTTCAGCGCCGCGTGCAGGGACTTCCAGTCCTCCACCGGCATGCCGCCCGGGGCCACGGGGATCTGCGGGTGCACGTGATCCTCGACCTCGACGCGGATGACGTCCTCCGGCAGGCCGACGACGACGGGCCCAGGGCGCCCGGAGGACGCGGCGAACATCGCCTCGGCCACGATCTCGGAGGCGCGCTCGGGGTGGTCCAGGACCATGACGCGCTTGGCGCCGCTGCCGAACCAGGCGTGCGGGTCGAACTCCTGGAAGGCCTCGCGGTCTCGGTGCTCGAACGGGATGAGGCCCACGAACAGCACCATGGCGGTGGAGTCCTGCCACGCGGTGTGCAGACCGACGTGGGCGTTCGCGGCGCCGGGACCGCGGGTCACCATGGCGACGCCGGGCACCTCGTTCATCTTGCCCTCGGCCTCGGCCATGTAGGTGGCCCCGCCCTCATGGCGGCACACCACGTTCTCGATCCCCGAGTCGTGCAGGCCGTCGAGGACGTCGAGGTAGGACTCACCGGGCACGGTGAACACGCGCTTCACGCCGTGCGACTCCAGGGTCTTCACGATCACGTGGCCGGCGCTCAGTCGCTCGGCGGCCTCGGGGTTCTGCGTCATGGGGGCTCCTGTCGGCGTGCTCCGGGAGCGCCCTCGCACCCCGGTCGGTCCGGCCCCGGCACTGGGATCGAGGGGCCTGCGGTCACAGTAGTTGACGACGCGCGGGCCGGGGAGGCGTGCCACGCGGTGTGACGTGGCACTCCCCCGTACAGTTGGCCCATGCTCTCCGCCCGCACCCTCACCCTGCTCTCCTCGATCGCCGCGTTCCTCAACACCGCGCCCGGCCCGCGAGGCGGTGCCGAGCAGCCCGAACGCCTGACCGCCGGCGCCCAGCTCGCCGACCTCGTCCCGGCCCTGCAGGAGGGCGACGCCCGCCTGCGCGTGGCCGCGGCCGCCGTCGTGCGCGCGAAGGACCTGCGCGAGCGCCTCACCTCCGCCTGGGCGCTGGCCGCCACGAACGAGGCCGCCGCCACCGAGGGCGTCAACGAGCTGCTGGCCACGGTCGGCCCCCTGCGCCTCGTGGCCGGGGAGGAGGCCGTGGACTTCGCGCCCGCGGACACCCCGTCCGACGCCGTCGAGCGCCTCACCGCGCTGGCCGCCCTCGCGATGGCCGAGGCCGCCGTCGACGGCGAGCTCTCCCGCCTGCGCGTGTGCGCGGGCGAGGACTGCGAGAACGCGCTCGTGGACGCCAGCCGCAACCGCTCCAAGCGCTTCTGCGACGCCGCCAACTGCGCCAACCGCACGCACGTGCGCAGCTACCGCGCGCGCCTGGCCGAGGAGACGGCGGAGACCCCAGCGCCCGAGGCGGGCGGGAAGGCGGAGCCCGTGAAGGAGGACGCCCCGGTCGAAGAGCCCGTGAAGGCCGAGGAGGGCAAGGCCGAGGAGGGCAAGGCCGAGGACGCCGCCAAGGCCGAGAAGAAGGCGGCCAAGGAGGCCGAGAAGAAGGCCCGCAAGAAGGCGGAGAAGAAGGCGGCCAAGGAGGCCGAGAAGGCCGCCAAGAAGGGCAAGAAGGACAAGAAGGCGAAGAAGGACACGGAGAAGTCCGACGACTGACGCCCGTCTGAACTCCCGGTGACGGGGCGCGCGGCCCCCTTCTGCGCGGCGCGGGTCGCCCCTACGCTGGCGCCCATGAGCGACCAGCGCGACCCGGCCCCCTCCCCCGCCCCGTCCCCGTGGGCGGTCAGCGACCCCGGCGTCCCCGCCCACCGCAAGGTCGGCGTGGTGGGAGCCGGCGGCGTCGGGACGGCGATCGCGTACGCCACCCTGATCCGCGGCGTGGCCCGCGAGGTCGCGCTCTACGACATCGACGAGCCCAAGGTGCGCGCCGAGGTCCTCGACCTCGCCCATGGCACGCCCTTCACCTCCGCGGACGCGATGACCGGCGGGGCGGACCCCGCGGTGCTGGCGGAGGCGGAGATCGTGGTGGTCACGGCCGGCGCGAAGCAGAAGCCGGGCCAGACCCGCCTGGACCTGGCCGAGCGCAACGTGGCGATCCTGCACGACCTGCTCCCCCGGGTGCAGGCCGCGGCGCCGGACGCGCTCATCGTGCTGGTGACCAACCCCGTGGACGTCCTCACCCTCGTGGCGCAGCGGATCACGGGGCTGCCCGCCGGACGGGTGATCGGCTCCGGCACCCTCCTGGACACCTCACGCCTGCGCTGGCTGCTGGCGGGTCGGGCGGGGGTGCACACGTCGTCGGTGCACGCGTCCATCCTGGGCGAGCACGGGGACACGGAGTTCCCGGCGTGGAGCTCCGCGCGGATCGGGCCGATGCCCATCCTCGAGTGGCCCGACGCCGCCGCGCCGCTCTTCTCGCTCGCGGACCTGGACGCCATCGCCCACACCGTCACGAACGCGGCCTACGAGGTGATCCAGGGCAAGGGCGCCACCACCTACGCGGTGGGCGTCGCGACGACGCGCCTGCTCGAGGCGGTCCTGCGGGACCAGCACGCCATCCTGCCGGTCTCCACGGTGCTCGACGGCCCCCACGGGCTGCACGACGTCGCGCTCTCGCTGCCGGCCGTCGTCGGGCGGGCGGGGGTGGAGCGGGTCATCCCGCTCGAACTGGACGCGGCCGAGACCGCGAAGCTGCAGGCCTCGGCCGCCGCGCTGCGGGCGACGGCGGCGCGGTTCGGCTTCTGAGGGGCGGTCCGGCTTGTGAGGCGCGGGCGGGGGTCCTCCAGCCGGCGAGCTCAGCCCTGCGGCCCACGCTCCTTGGCGGCGCGCTCGGCGGCCGCCTTGGCGCGGCGCTCGGCGGCCGCCTTGCGGAAGGTCTCCTCGGAGGAGAGGTTCACGCCGGAGCCATGGGAGAGGCGCGGCGGATTCTCGCGGGTGGAGAGCTGCAGCATGGCGACCACCACGAGCGAGGTCATGAAGAACACGCCGAAGGCGATGAGGCCGATGTCCACGCGCAGCGGGTTCGAAGTGCCCCCCGAGGCGGTGAGGGCGGCGATGACGCCGCCGACGAGGCCGAGCACGGCGGAGAAGATCAGCGGGCCCTTGACCGTGGTGCGCAGCCCGCCGCGTGCCGGACGGCCGGCACCGGTGCCGGCGCGGTCGTGGGACGGACGGGGGGACGGTGCGCTCACGGTGCGCCTCCTACGGGCTCGGGTGGCGTGCGCGCGGGCGCACGGGGGTGACGGCGACGTCGGCCCGGGCGGGATCCTCCCCGCGGGCACGACGACGGGCCGCCCTCAGTCTACGCCGGGTGGCCGAGCCGGCTCAGAGGCCGCGGGCGCTACCGCGATCCCGGCGCACCTCGTGGTGGAAGCCGAGTCCGGAGATGAGCAGGAGGACGCCGATGATGATGGCGCCGCCGCCCACGATGCCGAGCTGGCCGTGGGGGTTGAGCCCCTGAAGGGCGCCGACCGCGAGGCCCAGACCGGAGAGCAGGCCCACGGCGCCCGTCCAGAGCTGGTCCCGGGCGGGGATGAACTCCCGGCGGTGCCGGGCCCACGCCACGAGCTCGGCCGCGCCGCCGGCCACGAGTGCGACCGCGACGGTGACGCCGATGGCCGAGGGAGAGCCCAGGAAGAGCATGACGATGGTCCCCAGCATCCACGCCGCGGCGGCGAGGGAGAGCGGGGAGCGCATGGCCACGGGCACGGGTTCGCGGCGCAGATACTCCCACATCGCGGAGCCGGAGAACACCAGGTAGAGCGCGAAGGCCACCTTCATCCAGGTGACGCCGGGGTTCGGCACGAACACGGTGGACAGGCCGAACACGAGCGCGACGACGGCGCGGACGAGGATCGGCTTGAACACCACGGAGGAGATCTCGAGGGGGGTGGTCACGGCAGGCACCGCATCAGTCTAGGCGCGGTCGTCCCGGGGGCGCGGGGACGGGGCGTGAGGAGGGGGCGCGGGCGACCGTGCCGCTGTCGGGGCTCAGCCCGTCCCGAGCCTCATCCACGCGCCGCCCCGGGCGCGCAGGCCCAGGGTGAGCGCGCGCATGCCGAGGTACACGACGCCGAAGCCGACCCACAGCGCCACGACCCGCGTGCCGGCGTCGGGGGCGGAGAGCAGGGGTCCGGAGCGGGCCAGGAGCCACAGCACGGGGGCGTAGACGGCGAGGTTCACCAGCCCCGCGAGCGCGAGGTAGCGCGCGTCCCCGGCGCCGATGAGCACGCCGTCCAGGACGAACACGAACCCGGCGAGCGGCTGCGTGATCGCGAGGACCCAGAGGCCGGCGGTCGCGGCGGCCTGGACCGCGGGGTCGGCGGTGAAGAGGGAGGGCAGCCACGGCGCGACGGCGGCCAGCGCCACGCCGGTGAGCAGGCCGAAGCCCAGCGACCAGCGGACCATGACCGCGGTGAGGCGGCGGGCGGCGTCGGGACGGGAGGCGCCGAGCTCCGCGCCGATGAGGGACTGCGCCGCGATGGCCAGGGCGTCGAGGGCGAACGCGAGCGTGGAGAACAGCGTGAAGACGAGCTGGTGCGCGGCGAGCACGGTCTCCCCCGCGCCGGTGGCCGCGACCACGGTCAGCAGGATCGCGGCGCGCAGGCTGGCGGTGCGCAGCAGCAGCCACGAGCCGACCTGCGCCGTGGCCCGCATGCCGGCCGCCGTCGGGAGCCAGCCGGTGCCGGCTCGCCGGAAGCGGGGCGCGAGCACCACGAGGTAGGCGGCGAGCATGGCCCACTGGACGATCGAGGTGCCGAGCGCGGAGCCGGCGACGCCCATGCCCGCCCCGTAGACGAGGGCGAGGTTGAGGCCGATGTTCGCGGCGAACCCCACCCCGGCGACGACGAGCGGGGTCACCGTGTCCTGCAGTCCCCGCAGGACACCGGTGGCGGCCAGGACCGCCAGGAGCGCGGGCAGTCCGGGCATGGACCAGCGCAGGTAGGCGACGGCGTGGGCCTGCACCTCGCCTGTGGCGCCGAGCGCTCCGGTCAGGGCGGGGGCGGCGGCCCAGCCGAGCACCCCGAGGACCGCGCCGAGCAGGAGGCCGAGCCCGACGCCGTCGCGGCCGCGGGACATGGCCGAGGCGAGGTCCCCCGCCCCGACCAGGCGGGCGACGGCGGGTGTGGTGGCGTAGGCGAGGAAGATGAGCAGCCCGGCGGCGGTGTGCAGGACGGTGGTGCCGATGCCCGCACCCGCGAGCTGCGCCGTGCCGAGGTGTCCGACGATCGCGGTGTCCGCGAGGAGGAACAGCGGCTCCGCGATGAGCGCGCCGAACGCGGGGACCGCGAGCGCGAGGATGCGGCGGGCGAGGGCGCGGGAATCCCTCATCCGACGAGCGCGGTGAGGAACGGCAGGAACGCGGTGGGCGCCACGGGCTGGGGGACCTCGGGCAGGAGGGGGGCCACGAGGTAGAGCATGGCGATCGCGATGCCGTTGTTGGTCATGTGCAGGAGCACCGCGTACCCGAACGACTTCCCCATGAGGATGTAGGACACCGTGATGGCGACCGCGAGGGTCACGTACGGGATGGTCTCCACGAGGTCGAAGTCCCCGCCCGTGCCGAGGAAGTGCAGCAGCGTGAACGCCAGGATGGACACCACGGCGCACACCCACACGTTCACGTAGCGCGACAGCTTGCCCACCAGCAGGTGGCGGAAGAGGTACTCCTCCACGAGCGGGGCGGCGATCACCGTCATCAGGACCATGAGCAGCGGCGGGGCCTGCGTGGTCATCTCCTCGAGGGCGGCCTGGTTGGCGCTGGTCTGGGCCTGGCCGAGCAGGCTGAGGACCAGCACATTCACGACGATGCACGCGAACCAGGTGGCCGGCAGCAGCAGGATCTTCCACCACGTGCCCGTGCGGAACACGCGCAGCGAGGTGACGAGCGGGCGCCACGCGACGGCGACCACGAGCAGGACGAGAACGGCGTAGCTGAGCAGGTTCACCCGGAAGGCGTCCAGGACCTGGAAGTCCTCCTGGTTGGCCGGGACGAGGTCCAGCGCGATGGCCGCGAAGAGGCCGAGCCCCAGGATCATGAGCGCCCCGTAGGCGAGCACCACCGCGAGGTCGCCCCAGTGGAAGCGGCCGGGGGTCCAGTCGGGGGTGGTCCGGGCCGCGGGGGCGGGGCGGCCGGGCCAGCCCGAGGGCGGCCAGCCGGCGGGCGGGGCGGGGGGAAGGCTCATGGCGGCCACGCTACCAACGGGGGCGGACGCGGGGACGGATACCCGAGCGGCCACCGGAGCGCACGCAGCCCCGGCCGACGGGGACCGGTGGGCGGCCGGTTGGCGAGGGGCGAGGCGGAGGGTCTACGGTGCACGTCATGGCCCTGTTCTCCCAGCCGGTGTTCATCAACCTCCCCACGACGGACGTGGAGCGCATCCGCGACTTCTGGACGTCCCTCGGCGCGACCGCGATGGACGACTACTCCGACGAGTACTCCGTGTGCATCGAGCTCACCGAGTCCACGTACGCGATGTACCTGAGCCCCGGCTACTACACGGACTTCATCGGCGACCGCGAGATCGCCGACTGCATGACCACCAACGCGGCCCTGATGGCGCTCACCGTGGGCGACGCCGCCGCCGTCGACGCCCTGGCCGACCGCGCGGTGGAGGCCGGCGCCGAGGAGGTCCCGCTCCCCGCGGACCTGCGCGACGAGATGGCCGGCTCCGGCATGCACTCCCGCGAGATCGTGGACCCGGACGGCCACCAGTGGGAGTTCATCACCGCCTGAGCGGGGCACGTTCACGACGACGACACGCACCGCTCGCCCGCACGTCACCCGGGACGCGGGACGCCGTCACCCACGGCTCCTAGCCTGACGCGGCCGACAGCCGTCGGCGCCGTCAGCCCGGCCCCGCCCTCCCCGGCGCGGCCACCGGATCCAGGAGCACCCCCATGCGCACTTCGCACCGCACGCTCGCCCTGCTCGCCGCCGTGAGCCTCGCCTCCGGCGCAGCCGCCCCCGCCCAGGCCGCCTCTGACCACGGCACCGGAACCGGAACCGGCAAGCCCGCCCACTCCGCCACCGCCACCGCCAAGCACGCCTTCGAATTCGGCGTCATCGGCGACGTCCCCTACGGCCAGGCCCAGGTCGACCGCTTCCCCGCCATGATCGACAAGCTCTCCGCCCAGAGCGACGAGCTCGAGTTCCTCGCCCACGTGGGCGACGTGAAGGCCGGCTCCGCCGTCTGCTCGGACGAGTACTTCCAGATGATCCGCGGCGAGTTCGACCGCCTGACCCTCCCGCTGGTCTTCACCCCCGGCGACAACGACTGGGTGGACTGCCACCGCCCCAACAACGGCGCCTACAACCCGCTCGAGCGCCTCGACTCCGTCCGGGACATCTTCTTCCCCGTCGCCGACCGCACCCTCGGCGTCCCCATGAAGGTGGACTCCCAGGACGAGCTGGGCCTGCCGGAGAACCAGCGCTTCCGCGAGCAGCGCGTGGAGTTCGTCGCCATCGACGTGCAGGGCTCCCACAACTCCACCGACCCGTGGGCCGGTCTCGGCCTGACCGTCCCCACCCCCGAGCAGCTCGCCGAGGTCGCCCACCGCGACGCCGCGAACATCGCCCAGGTCAGCGAGGCGTTCGACGACGCCCGCCGCACGAACGCCCGCGGCGTCGTGATCTTCACCCAGGCGGACATGTTCGAGCCCCGCCTCGCCGCCGCCGGCATCACCGAGACGGACGTGGCCGCGTTCCGCCCGATCGTCGGCGCCATCGCCGAGCAGGCCCGCGCCTTCGACGGCCCGGTCTACCTGATCAACGGCGACTCCCACCGCTACAACGCCGACGAGCCCCTCGCCGCCGGCTCCCCCTGGGTCGACGCCTACGGCGTGGGCGCCGTCGAGAACCTGCAGCGCGTGACCGTCGAGGGCGACGCCACCTCCAACGAGTGGACCCGCTTCACCGTGGCCCCGAACAGCGCCGGCAAGGGCAAGAACGCCGCACAGGAGCTGCTCACCTGGGAGCGCGTGCCCTACACCTTCTGAGGTCTGGAGCGTGAGTGAGGCCCCGCCGTCAGAACCACGACGGCGGGGCCTCGCCTCGTCCACGTCCGCACCGGCTGTTCTGGGCGATTTTCCCCTACAGCCCTCAGGATTCTGGGCGAACATCCCGCCCAGAATCGAGTTATGGGCGTGTCTGTCGGCAAGACACGCCCAAAAACCCGAGCGGGACCGAGCCAGCCCGAGCCGACCCGAGCGGGGCCGAGCCAGCCCCCCCGCTCACGCCCCGAGGCGGCCCGTCAGCCGGCCGTGCATGTCGGCGCTGGCCTGGTTCAGCCCCCGCACCTTCACCTGCACCCCGTGCCGCGCGTACTTGGTCTGCACCGCGTCGAGGGCCGCCACCGTGGAGGCGTCCCACACGTGGGCCTCGCTCAGGTCCACCACCACCCGCGCGGGGTCGAGCGCGTACTGGAACTGCGAGTACAGGTCGTCCGAGGAGGCGAAGAACAGCGCACCCCGCACGCGGTAGACGGCGGTGCCGCCGTCGTCGTCGAGCTCCCGCTCCACCGTGACGAGCCGCGAGACGCGCTGCGCGAAGAGCACGAGCGCGGTGAGCACGCCCACACCCACGCCGACCGCGAGGTTGTGGGTGGCCACGGTCGCGATGACGGTGACGAGCATGACCGCCGTCTCCGAGCGGGGCATGGCCCGCAGCGTGGAGGGGCGCACCGAGTGCCAGTCGAAGGCGGAGGCGGCCACGAAGATCATCACGCCCACGAGCGCGGCCATGGGGATCTGCGCCACGACGTCGCCGAGCACCACCACGAGCAGCAGCAGGAAGACGCCCGCGAGGAACGTGGACAGGCGCGTGCGGGCGCCGTTGGCCTTGACGTTCATCATGGTCTGGCCCACCACGGCGCAGCCGCCCATGCCGCCGAACAGCCCCGAGACCACGTTGGCCACGCCCTGACCCCAGGATTCGCGGGACTTGTCCGAGGGGGTGTCCGTGATGTCGTCCACGAGCTTGGCCGTGAGCAGGGACTCCAGCAGCCCCACGAACGCCACCCCGACGGCGAAGGGCAGGATCGCCTGGAGGGTCTCCCACGTGAGGGGCACGTGCGGGGGCGCGAACACCGGCGGGGCGTCGGGCAGGGCGCCGCGGTCGCCCACGCGGGGCACGTCCAGGGCGGCGGCCACCGCCAGCACGGTCACGACGACGATCGCCACGAGCGTGGACGGCACCGCGGTCGTGAGGCGGGGCAGGGCGAGCACCACCGCCAGCGAGAGCGCCGCGAGCGGGTAGACCAGCCACGGCACGCCGATCAGCTCGGGCAGCTGGGACGTGAGCACCAGGATGGCCAGCGCGTTCACGAAGCCGACCATCACCGAGCGCGGCACGAACCGCATGAGCCGGGCCACCCCGAACACGCCCAGCAGGATCTGCAGCGCCCCGCCCAGGATGACGGCGGCGATCAGGTGGTCCACGTCGTGCGACCGGGAGAGCGGCGCGACGACGAGCGCCACCGCGCCCGTGGCCGCCGAGACCATGGCCGGGCGCCCGCCCACGATCGCGATGGTCACGGCCATCGTGAACGAGGCGAACAGCCCCACGCGCGGGTCCACCCCCGCGATCACCGAGAACGCGATGGCCTCCGGTATGAGCGCCAGCGCCACCACGAGGCCCGCGAGGACCTCGGTGCGCAGCCAGCGCGGGGTGCGGAGCGTGCGCAGGACGGACTGGCGTTCCAGGGGCGTGGGCGCGCGGTCGGGCGTGGCCACGGAGGCGGAGGAGGGCATGCGTCGAGGGTAGCGGTGGTCGCTGGGGGTGATGCGGGTGACCAGGGCGCGCGTTGAGGCCACCCGACGGGCCTCATGCGGTGCGCATCACCCGCACGGGGTCCCGGAACGCGGCGAAGGCCGCCGGGAGCAGGCTCGCCACCACGGCGGTGAGCGCGGCGAGCACGGCCACCCCCGCCACGAAGTCCAGCCCCAGCGCCCCGCCCTGCCCCACGACGACGGCGTAGCCCGTCCCCGCACCCACCACCGCCCCGAGCACCGCCGGCGCGGCGGTGCGGACCGCCACGAGCAGCACGAGGTCCGCGCGGCCGATGCCCAGGGTGCGGCGGCGGCCGAGGTCGCGGCGACGGATGAGCACGTCGGCGAGCACCACGATCGCCACGAAGAAGGCGCCCGCCCCGAGGATGAGCAGCAGCAGGGATCGGCCCAGTCCGGCCAGCTCCCCGGTGATCGTCTCGTTCCCGGCGGCCAGCGCCCGCGCGGTCTGCACCTGCGAGGAGCGAGGGTCGGGGTCGATCACGGCCAGGGCGGAGTCCTGCATGGCGCGGGTGCCGGCGGTGTCCGGGGCCAGGACGCGGACCTGCTGGACCACGAGGGAGGCCGGGGCGGCGGGCACGGCGAGCGCGTACCCGTCGAGGTCCTCGAACGGCGTGCGCGCCTCGAACGCGCCCACCACGGCCCACTGACGTCCGTCTCCGGACTCGAGCGCCCCGGAGGGCTGGGCCAGGCCCAGCTCGGCCAGCTTCGCCTCGGGCACCACCACCTCCCCGGGGCCCGGCAGGCGGCCGCGCGTGAGCTCGACGCCGCGGTCGACGGTGCCCACCACGTGGGTCACCGCCACGCGCGTCCCGCCCGCACCGATCGCGGCGTTCACCGTGTCCACGGGCATGTCGCGGGCCAGGGCGGCCTCGGCGGCGTCGAGACCGGCGAGGGTGGTGACGGTGGCGCCGGTGAGGAAGCCGGTGCCGCCCGAGTCCGTGACGGTGAGCACGCGCGCCGCGGGCCCGGAGAGCTCCGCGGCGACGGCGGCCTCCGTGGCGGCCTGACGGCCCACCGTGGCGACGGCGGCGAAGCACATGGCGGCCACCACCAGCAGCACGAGAGCGGAGGGCACGGGCGAGGTGCGCGCGGCGGTGAGGGCCTCGCGCAGCAGGGTCCTCAGGTTCACGGGCGGGCCTCCGGGTTCACAGTCGCACCACCTCGTCCGCACGGGCGACGACGGCCGGGTCGTGCGTGGCCACCACCACGGTGCGCCCCTCGGCGGCCGTCTCGGCCAGTGCGTCGAGCACGAGGGAGGCGTTGTCCGGATCCAGGTTGCCCGTGGGCTCATCGGCCAGCACCACCGCGGGAGTGTTCACGAGCGCCCGGCACACCGCCACGCGCTGGGCCTGGCCGCCCGAGACCTGGCCCGGCCGGTGCTCGGCCCGGTGTCCCAGGCCGAAGCGCTCCAGCAGGATCCTGGCCCGGCCTTCGAGCTCGCGACGGGACAGGCCGGCGTAGAGGCCGGGCTCCACCACCGAGTCCAGGATGGGCCGGGACGGGTCCAGCTCGGCGTCCTGGAACACGAACCCCACGGACGTGGCCCGCAGCCGCGCCCGGCGCCGGTCCGGGAGGGCGGAGGCGTCGACGTCGCCCAGGCGCACCACGCCCGCCGAGGGCGTGAGCATAAGCCCCAGCACGTACAGCAGCGTGGACTTGCCGCGTCCGGACGGGCCGGTGAGCGCGGTGACGGCGCCAGGGGTGAAGCGGTGGGTCAGGCCGTCGAACAGCTCCTCCGCGCCGCGCGTGTACGCGAAGCGCAGGTCCGCCACGGAGAGCTCCGCGTTCACGGGGCGCCGTTCAGCACGCGCACGGTCTCCCCGGCGTCCACGCCGTCCACCACGGCCAGTCCGTCCGCGGAGCCGCGGACGGTGACGGTGCGCTCCTCCTGGACGCCGTCGCGAACCACGGTGACCCTCGCGGCGCCGTCAGGCTGGGTGCGCAGCGCGGACACGGGGACCACGGGCCCGGTGACGGGCGGGACCACGTTGACCTTCGAGAGCAGGGAGGTGGAGGCCTCGGCGGGCAGGGAGTCGCAGTCCGCGCCGCACACCGCGCCGCCGTCGGGGGCGGTCAGGGGGATGCGGATCAGCCCTTGGTCGTCCGCGGTGGACTCGCCGGCCACGGCTTCCCACTCGTGCTCGCCGTGGGGCACGGTCACCGCGGTGCCGGCCGGGATCATGGCGGCCTGGTCCTGGTTGACCTCGATGGCGAACGTGGGCTCGTCGCCGGGGCGGGCGACGATGGTCTCGCCTCCCGCGAGCGCGCCGCCGACGGCCGTTGCCTTCGCGTCCACGCTGAGTGCGGCGGGGAGTGATTCCAGCACCACGAGCTGGCCCAGCTCCACGGTGCCCGCGGCCGGGTAGTCGCGCTCGGTGAGCCAGCCGTTCCAGGCGACAGCGGTGGCCTCGTCCCAGGTGCCGGTGACCTCCACCTTCGCCCCCGTGGCGGCGAGCATTCGCTGGAACGCGGCGACATCGCTGCCGGTGGCGCCCTCGTCGAGCGCCCGCCACTGGGGCAGCTCGCCCTGCACGGCGATCACGGGCTGCTGCGCGACGGCGTACAGCACGTCCCCGGCGGCCACCTCACCGGACTCCCCGGCCCGGGTGACGACGCCGGACAGCGCGTTCACGGCGGCCGGCGCCTGCTCGCGGGCCACGGACACGCCGAGGGTGATGACGCGGCCGAGCTCCTGCTCGGCGACGGTGACGACGGCGTCCTCGGACGGACGCTGATCGGCCTGGGCCGGAGGGGTGAGCGTGGCCCGGCCGGCCCAGAAGGCGAGGGCGGCGACGAGCACGAGCGTGAGGACGAGAGCGGCCCAGCGGGTGACCTTGCTCATTCGGAGTATCCGAAGAGCATCGAGTCCGGGGGCTGAACCGGACAGGCTTCCGAGACCTCGGCGGAGCGCGCGTCCGTGAGGCCCATGATGGAGTCTTGCACGGGCCACCAGCTGATCCGCTCCGGCGTGTTGAAGGCCGCCAGCCATGTTTCCTTCGAGGGCCGCTGGGATGTGTCCACGGTGATGCCATGGTCCTCAAGACACGGGATGGCGTACTGGTCCCAATAGTCGTAGAGCAGGCGCAACTGAGCGTCAGAGAACTCCTGGTCCAGGCTCGGATCGATGGGGAACAGGGCATCGCAGGTCCATGAGACCAGTTTCACGGCCGCCTCCTGCGAGGGCGGCGGAGTGTCATACGTCACCCCCACCATAACCTCGTTGTACGTGGCGGGAACCCCTCGCTCGGTCATGCACTGCGCGGACCATCTCGCCTGCTCTTGCCTGGAGGTGGCCCACCCGCGACGGGTGACGGCCGGGGGGTTGCTGATGCCCAAGAAGGCGGCGTTTCGTGCGAGCTGTGACTCATACCAGCGCTCCCGCTCGTCAGCCTCGGTCATCCGCCGCTCGATCTTCTCGGTGGGCGTCCAGGTCTCGGGATCCCACACCTTCTCTGTAGGGGAACCGGTCGCCGCGGCGCTCGTGGACGGAGCAGTGGTCGCACATCCAGACAGAGTCAGAACAGCGGTCACCGCCGCGGCGGTGACCGCTGCGAACTTCGTCTTCATCTTGGGCTCAACCTCAGTAGGGGTAATAGCAGTAGCCGTAGGTGCCCGACAGCAGAAGCGAGGTCGATGACCCCGTCCAGGTCTGCGTCATGCGGAGTCCGGAATCCCATCCATATTTGTATAGCCCAGGCTTCTTGGTGGTCTTTCCGCCGACGTTGTAATACATCGTGTCCGTATACCGCTGCTGCTCCACCTGCAGGCCGACATACCCGCCTCCGGCACTGCAGTCCTTCCTGCCAGTCTCTGACAACGCTTGCGCTGGCGCCGCTCCAGAGACCGCCAGCAATCCAGCGACAGCCACGCCAGCGCCTACCCTGCTGGCCCACTGCTTCACACCCATGATGTTCCTCCTCCGATCTAAAGCCCCTTGTGAGGTGCGTCACACGCTATGGCGTGGCCCGCTCAGCGTCAAGAGTTTTCTCAGATGCTTCACACACCCACGTTTGACCTTGCACCGGAATGCGCCCCGGCACGGCCGTTCCGCCGCGCGCTCGTAACAAAGGGCGCGGGGTGAGGTGGCCCAGCGGACGGGGCGGTTCATCCGTCGAACCCGTAGAGGACGGAGTCAGAGGGCACCTCGGGGCAGGCCTCCATGATCTCGGCGTTGAAGTGCCCTGGGTTTCGTTCCGAGGTCAAGACGCAACGGGCGCTGAGTCCTGGTCGTGAGTGTAGGCCGCCTCGACCTCCGCGGGGGTGAGGTAGTCCAGGGCCTCGTGGAGGCGGGTGGTGTTCCACCAGTGCACCCACCCCATGGTGGCCAGCTCGACCGCCTCGACGGACTCCCAGATCCGCTTGGCGTGGATGAGCTCGGCCTTGTAGAGCCCGTTCACGCTCTCGGCCAGGGCGTTGATGCTCCTATAGTTGTCAACTCGCGATCTGACCGGTGCGAGGGTTGGTCTTCACGAGGTGGTAGACCTCGCGGATCACGTACCTCTTGAGGCAGCGAATGATGTCTCGCTTGGACTTGCCCTCCGCGGTGCGTCGTGCCACGTAGGCGATCGTGGGCTCATGGAAGCGCATCCGCACGATGACTGTCCTGTAGATGGCTGCGTTCAGCTGACGGTGACCGCCATGATTGATCCGATGTTTTCCGCTGGTCATCCCTGAGCCTGTAGGCACGGGGCTGATGCCGGCGAGCTTGGCGAATGCTGCCTCGCTCTTGATCCGTTCGGGATTGTCCCCGGCCACGATGAGGATCTCCGCTGCCGTGTCCACGCCGATCCCGAACTGGTCGAGCAGGTGCGGCGCACGCGCGATCACGAGCCCCTTGATCATGGCCTCGAGCTCGAGGATCTCCTCGTTTAACGACAGCCACCGCCTGGCCAGCGACCGGAGCACATGACGATTGGCCTCCTCCGGCGTGCTCAGCGCGCGGGGGCGCAGGGAAGCGCAGTGGCGGGCGATCATCTTCTGCGTCTTCCCCTGCAGTACCTTGCGTAGATTTTCTTCGGCGTGCACGAGCATCGCCTTCAACGTGATCATCGCTGCAGAGCGGTCTTTGACCGCAGTGTCGTGAGCGACTTTGAGCTGACGGATCATTTCCACGCTCCCGTCGGCGCTCTTGGGCGTGGCGGTGGCGAAACCCGCGAGGACTGCGCGGGCCGCGTTCTCAGCGTCCAAGGTGTCGGACTTCCCGTTCAACCGACGCAGGCGTCGGTCTGGGCGCGAGACTTCCACGACCTTGTGCCCCTGGCGACGGATGTACGAGGCCAGACCAGCCCCGTAGGAGCCTGTGCCCTCGATGCCGAACGCGATGATGGTGCCGTAGTCCGCGGCCCATTCCAGAAGCTGCTGGTAACCGGCACGGTCGGTGGCGATCGTGCCGGTCGCGAGAATCCCACCGATCGAGTCCATGACGGCGGCCACGTGGATGTGCTTGTGGGTGTCCACGCCGATCACGACGTGACCGGAACGGGTGGGGGCGATCTGGCTCATATACGAGGCTGTCCTTCGGCTACGGGTGCGGGGGCGGCACCGACGCCGGTGGGCGGACAGGACTGTCACGGGGACACGGTCACGAAAATGCTCCAGGCTCCTATCAGGTCACGCCCGGACCGGCGGCAGTGGTCGTACGTGCCCGGCCGCGGGCCCGACAGATCAACGCTAAGACACCATGTGGGTCAATCGTAGAGATGGGTCAGAGCACCACGGCCAGGACTTCCTCATCCTCGCGGAATCCGGCCCTCAGAGACTGACAGTCGTAAGAGTCGCCCACGGTGCCCACTGAGGCGCTCACCCCGGCGGTGATGAGCGCATCCGAGCAGGCCAAGCTGACTACCGCGATCCGAGTGGTGCACCAGGCCCTGGCGGCCACGGCTGGCGCCAGTGCTCAGCAGCGCGCGCTCCAAGGCCAGCAGCGGCAGCCCCACGGTGTGAAGGCTGCCCGAGACAGCCCATCCCACGATGCGCCGGGAGTAGACGTCGGTGATGAACGCGACGTAGCAGAACCCGCCCAGGATCCTGACGTAGGTGATGTCAGCGACCCACAGCTGGTTCGGCCGCTCGGCGGTGAAGCAACGTTCCACGAGATCAGGGCGGGCGTCTGTCTCTCCTGCAGGGCGGGTCGTGATCGGCTTGCGGCCACGGCGGATTCCCTGCAGGCCGGCGGTACGCATGAGACGGGCGACCTGGTCCCGGCCGATCTCCCACCCGGCGCGGGCCATCGCATGGTGCATCTTGCGGACGCCGTAGACGCTGTAGTTCTCCATGTGAATCCGGCGGAGTTCCTCGAGCAGCAGGACGTCTCGCAGGGCCCGCGCGGAGGCCGGTCGTGTCTTCGCGGCGCGGTAGCTCACGTCGAGGTG
The DNA here is from genome assembly GCF_044872765.1 of Micrococcus antarcticus. Taxonomy (NCBI): domain Bacteria; kingdom Bacillati; phylum Actinomycetota; class Actinomycetes; order Micrococcales; family Micrococcaceae; genus Micrococcus; species Micrococcus antarcticus. Next base: position 1,608,503 of record NZ_CP085253.1, read on the forward strand.
ATGAACCCACATTCCGTCGCACGAAGGGTGCGGCAGATGGCCTCGACCCCGAACTGATCGCGGTGTTCGTCGATGAACGCGATCATCTCGTCGTGGGGCGGTCGAGCTCCGCTGCGAAAAAAGCCGAGGCGGCCTTGAGGATCTCGTTCGCGCGCCGCGCCTCGGCCAGCTCGCGTTTGAGCCTGCGGATCTCCTCCGCAGGGGTCTCTGAGACGGGTGCCTGAGCTATTTCGTGGCCGTGGCGTTGGCACCACATCCGCAAGGTCTCTTCGCTGACATCGAGCTGCGGGGCTACCGCCCGGATGGAATGCGAACGGGGCCCTCCTTGCGTGGCTTGGCGTTCCAGGACCATCCTGACCGCGCGCTCACGCAGCTCGGGGCTGAACTTCTTGGGCATGTTCCGATTCTCCTTCGTTGGGATCGGAACGAAACCCAGGGCGCTTCACTCTCCGCTGCACGCGAGGAGGATCCGTGATGCGGAGCGTCTGGGCCCGCCGTTCGAGAGCGGAGCGGTAGGCCGCTTCCTTCTCGGCCTCCGCCGTCAGGACCGGTTGAATCGCGACTGGCGGCGTCCACCGAGATGGACTCCATTCCTCCGGCGCTGTCGCGCCTGCGCAGTCAGCGACGTCCTGTCCTGCGGATCCGCCTTCATCCCCGCACGCGGCGAGATCGACAGTGAGCGCAAGCCCGACTGCCAGACCCCGGCCACGTCTCCCTGTGATGTCAGGCCCGCTCATGACCAGAAGCCCTCTGTCCCATGACGATCCTCCTCAGGCCGTCCCGAGTCCCTTCACGCTCGCTGCAGTCATCACCGGGCGTCTTCTCCCGAGGCCGCACCGCCGCCGTCGTCCTCCCCGCCCTTGAACTGGCTCATGTAGAGCCGGTGGTAGGCGCCCCTGGCCGCGAGGAGCTCGGCGTGGTTGCCCTGCTCCACGATGTCGCCGTGCTCCATCACGAGGATCACGTCGGCGTCGCGGATGGTGCTGAGGCGGTGGGCGATCACGAAGCTCGTCCGGTCCGAGCGCAGCGCCGCCATTGCGCCCTGGACCAGCACCTCGGTGCGGGTGTCCACGGAGGAGGTCGCCTCGTCCAGGATCAGCAGCGAGGGCTGCGCCAGGAACGCGCGGGCGATGGTGATGAGCTGGCGCTCGCCCGCGGACACGTTGGAGGCGTCCTGCTCGATGACGGTGTCGTAGCCCTCGGGCAAGGTGTGCACGAAGCGGTCCACGAACGTGGCCCGCGCCGCGGCGACGACCTCCTCGTCCGTGGCGTCCTGCCGGCCGTAGCGGATGTTCTCCCGGATGGTCCCGCCGAAGAGCACGGCGTCCTGGAGCACCATTCCCGTGTGGGAGCGCAGCTCCTCCCGGCTCACGGTGCGGGTGTCGACACCGTCCACCAGGATGCGGCCGCCGTCGACCTCGTAGAAGCGCATGAGCAGGTTGACCAGGGTGGTCTTGCCGGCGCCGGTCGGGCCGACGATGGCGACCGTCTGGCCCGGCTCCGCCACCAGGTTGAGGTCCGTGATGAGGGGCTTGGCCTCCGAGTAGGAGAACCGCACGTGCTCGAACTCCACCCGCCCGCGCACCGGCTGCGGCAGGTGCGCGGGGGCCGCGTCGCGGTTCTCCTCGTCCTCGTCCAGCAGCTCGAAGATGCGCTCCGCCGAGGCGACGCCGGAGATGAGCATGTTGGACATGCCCGCCACCTGCCCCAGCGGCTGGTTGAACTCGCGCGAGTACTGGATGAACGCGGTCACGGCGCCCAGGGTCATCTGGCCGCTGGCCACGCGCAGGCCGCCCACGACGGCGATGCCCACGTACCCCAGCCAGTTCACCCACTGCATGATCGGCATGATCATCCCGGAGAAGAACTGCGCCTTGAACGCGGACTCGTAGAGGGCGTCGTTGCGCTCGTCGAAGCGCTCGGCCATGTCCGCCTGGCGGCCGAAGACGGTGACCAGCTCGTGGCCCGTGAAGGACTCCTCGATGTGGCCGTTGAGCTGACCCGTCTCGCGCCACTGCGCGGTGAACAGCGCCTGGGACTTCTTGCCGATCACGCCGACGACGACGCCGGCCACCGGCAGCGCGATGAGCGCGATGAGTGCCAGCTGCCAGGAGAGCCAGAACATCATGCCGACGATGCCGATGATGGTCAGCACCGAGTACACGAGCGTGGCGAACGCCTGCTGCATGGCCTGCTGGACGTTGTCCACGTCGTTGGTGGTGCGGGAGAGCAGGTCGCCGCGCTGGCGGGTGTCGAAGTAGCTCAGCGGGAGGCGGTTGAGCTTGGCCTCGATCTCCTCGCGGAGGCGGAAGACGATGCGCATGACGATGTCATTGAGCACACGGCCCTGGAGCCACATGAAGGTCTGCGCCACCAGGTACATGCCCAGGACGATGAGGATCAGCCGCCCCAGCTCCGCGAAGTCGATCCCCGCGCCGGGCGTGAACGCCATGCCGGAGAGCATGTCCGCGGCCTGGCCCTGACCCTGCGCGCGCAATCCCTCGATCACCTGCTCGCGGGACACCCCGGCGGGCATGTCCTTCGAGACCACGCCCCCGAAGATCACGTCCATGGCCTGGCCGAGCACGTGGGGCGCCCACACGTTGAACACGACGGCGACCAGCACCATCAGCGCCACGAGCACCACGCCCGCGCGCTCGGCGCCGAAGAGGCCCAGGAGACGCTTGGCCGAGGGCCAGAACGCCTTCGCCTTGCGGCCGGGGCCGCCGCCCCATTCGTCGGTGGCGCCCGACTCGTGGATGTCGGCGATCTCGGCGTCGGTCAGTTCGGCGCTCATGCCAGCTCCTCCTCGCGGATCTGGGAGTCCACGATCTCCTGATAGGTCCGGTTCGAGGCCAGCAGCTCGGCGTGGGTGCCGCGTCCGACGACGCGCCCCTCGTCCAGCACGATGATCTGGTCCGCGTCGGTGATGGTGGCCACGCGCTGGGCGACCACGATGCGGGTCGTGTCCGCGGCGGCGTCGTCCAGGGCGGCGCGCAGGCGCGCGTCCGTGGTGACGTCGAGCGCGGAGAAGGAGTCGTCGAAGACGAGGACGCGCGGCGTCGCCACGAGCGCGCGCGCGATGGAGAGGCGCTGGCGCTGGCCGCCGGAGACGTCCGTGCCGCCCTGGGAGATGCGCGAATCCAGGCCGGACACCTCGCCCTCCTCGGGGGCGGGCGCCGGGGTGGTGCGGGCCCGCACGAAGTCCGCGGCCTGCGCGGTCTCCAGCGCGGCCCAGATCTCCTCGTCCGTGGCGTCCGGGGCGCCGAAGCGCATGTTCTCCGCGACCGTGCCCGAGAACAGGTACGGCCGCTGCGGGACGAGCGCGACGGCGTCGGTCAGCTCGGCGCGAGCGAGGTCGGTGACGGGGACGCCGTCGACCAGGACCTGCCCGGACGTCGCGTCGTAGAGGCGCGGGACGAGGCTGATGAGCGTGGACTTGCCGGAGCCCGTGGGGCCGATGATCGCCGTCGTGGTGCCGGGGGCGACGGCGAAGCTCACGCCGTCGAGCACGGGGGCCTCGGCGCCGGGGTAGGCGAAGGTGACGTCGCGGAACTCGACCGCGCCGGCGCGGCGCGCCGGGGTCACGGGGTTCGCGGGCTCGACGACGGTCGGGACCGTGTCCAGGACCTCGCCGATGCGGCGGGCGGAGATCACGGCGCGCGGGAGCATCATCATCATGAAGGTGCCCATCATGACCGCCATGAGGATCTGCAGCAGGTACTGCATGAAGGCGGTGAGGGAGCCGATCTGCACGAGGTCCTGGTCCACGCGGTGGCCGCCGAACCACAGCACGGCGGCGGTGGCCAGGTGCAGGATCATCGTGATCACGGGGCCGAGCAGCACGAACAGCCGGCCGATGCGCACGGAGGTGTCCGTGAGGACGGCGTTGGCGTCGCTGAACCGCTGCGCCTCGTGGCGCTCGCGCACGAAGGCGCGGACCACGCGGATGCCCATGACCTGCTCGCGCATGACGCCGTTGACGTCGTCGATGTTGTCCTGCATGCGCTGGAAGAGTGGCATGAGGCGGCTGACGATCCACGCCACGATGACGAGCAGCACGGGCACGGAGACCCACACGAGCCAGGAGAGCCCGGCGTCCTCGCGGATGGCCATGACGATGCCGCCGATGGCCATGATCGGCACCGCGACCATGAAGTTCAGGGCCATGAGCGTGAGCATCTGGACCTGGTTGACGTCGTTGGTGCCGCGCGTGATCAGCGTGGCGGCGCCGAAGCGGCCCAGCTCCTCCGCGGAGAAGCCGTCCACGCGGGTGTAGATCGCGCGGCGCAGGTCCCGGCCCACGCCCATCGCGGCCTTCGCCCCGAACCAGACGGCGGAGATGGCCGCGACGACCTGCACGAGCGCGACGCCGAGCATGACGAGCCCGATGCCCCAGATGCGGCCGGTGTCGCCCTTCGCGATGCCCTCGTCGATGATGCGGGCGTTGAGGCTGGGCAGGTAGAGCATGGCCAGCGTGCTGACGAGCTGCAGCACGAGCACGGCGAGGATCGCCCCGAGGTACGGGCGGCCGTGGCGGCGCAGGAGGGTCCAGAGCATGGGGGTCCTAGGGGTGGCTGGTGCGGGACGGATCGGGGCGGATCGGGTGGCGGCGGCGGCGCGCCTGGTGAGGCCTTGACGAAGGCGCCGCGGGCGGCGGGACGGGGCGCGTCGTCGGGCCCCGTCGATCTCCATTCTGCACCCGGCGGCGGACGGGCCAGGACGGGCCGCCGTCGTCCGTGCACCACCCCGTTCCTCGCCTCGCGCAGGCTTCGGGACTCACCTCGTCCAGGCCTCGCCGTTCACCTGCGACGACCCGCACTTGGGGACCGCGACGCACGGTCCGAAGCGGCTGAAAGGCACGGGCGAAGCGCGGGTCGGGGTCCTGCATCCCGTCGGACCGACTCCTGTTCACGGAAACGCCCCCATAGGGCTCGGTCGAGTGAAGAAGAGTCGGTGGGTCGAGATCCCCCGGCCGGGCCCTGCGAAATCTCGTCCATGACCGAGACCCCTCGCCACGAAGTGACCCTCCGCTTCCTCGCCGCCCCCACCGACCAGGGCCACTCCGGCACCGTCGACGCCGGCCGCGTGCTCGAGTGGGTGGACAAGGCCGCGTTCGCCGCCGCCACCGCCTGGGCGGGGACCTACTGCGTCACCGCGTACGTGGGCAACATCCACTTCCGCGAGCCCGTGACCGTCGGGCAGATGGTGGAGGTCACCGCGAGCGTCCTCTACACCGGGTCCAGCTCGATGCACATCAACACCGTCGTGCGCTCGGGCGACCCCAAGACCGGTGAGCTGAGCGAGGCGACGCGGTGCCTCGTGGTGTTCGTCGCCGTCGAGGACGGCAAGCCCGTCAAGGTGCCCGAGTTCGTGCCCCGCAGCCTGGAGCAGGAGCTGGCGCGCGAGTACGCGATCTCCCGCATCGCCGTGCGGGACGAGATCACCGCCGCCATGAAGGAGCAGGTCTACTCCGACGCCGGCACGGCCGAGCGCGTGGTCCTGCGCTTCCTCGCCGCGCCGACGGACGTGAACTGGGGCGGCAAGGTGCACGGCGGCATCGTCATGGAGTGGATCGACACCGCCGCCTACCTCTGCGCGACGCGCTGGGCCGGGCGGGACACCGTGGCGGTGTTCTCCGGCGGCGTGCGCTTCTACCGCCCGCTGCACATCGGCGACCTGGTGGAGGTGGAGGCCCGGCTGATCCACACCGGCAACAAGGGCATGCATGTGGCAGCACGTCCGCGACCTGCTCGAGATCCGCGCGAAGGCCCCCGGCAACCGCCTGCCCGACCACCTGCTGGGCGCCGGCGGGTCCGGCGCAGGGGAGGCAGGCAGCGCGTGACCGGCACAGCTGGCGCGTGACCCATGGTTTCAAGCCGCTACAGGGGTGACGTTGCGGCTCGAAAGTATGGGTCGGTGGAAGGTGAGGCTGTGCCCGGGCCGAGCTGGCCCGGGCACAGCTTCCGGTCGGCGTCAGCGCCGGAAGAGGCGCGCCAGGAAGCCGGGCCCCTGGCCGCCGGCGCGGGCGGCCGCACGCTCGGCGTCGGTGTGACGGCCTCCGCACCACTGGCCGGCGGGCACGGTGGCCTTCACGGAGTCGATGTGCTGGCCGCAGCCGGCCCAGGTGGTCTTGCCGCAGACGTCGCACCTCGCAGGACGGCACATGATGAGGTTCCTCTCGATCGGGGATGTCAGGGGTTCAGCAGTCGGCGAGCTGTATCCGGAGACCGCTATCCAGGCCGGATAACGGTCTCCAGGTACGACTCAGCCGGAAGGCAGGGGCCGGAGGTGGGGCCGCTCAGGCCAGGCTGAGGAAGAGCTTCTCGAGCTCCTCCACGGTCAGCTTCTCCTCGGACTCGGCGGCGCCCTCGGGGTCGCTCACGCAGTACTTCATGGCGGAGGAGACGATCGCGAAGCCGGCCCGGTCCAGGGCGGTGGAGACGGCGGAGAGCTGGGTGACGACGTCGCGGCAGCTCCCCTCCCCCTCGACCTCGCGGATGACGGCGTCGAGCTGCCCGCGGGCGCGCTTGAGGCGGTTGAGGATCTTGCGCTGGGTCTCGGCGTCGGCGGCGCGCATGGCGGGTCCTTTCGGGGACGGTCAGAGGACAGGAGAACGGTGAGTCGGGGCTTGGCCAGGCCCACGCAGGTCGGCGCTCAGGATACCCCCGGGGGTGTCTCGGGCGACGTGTCAGGCCACGAGGCCGGCGATCTCCGCCGCCAGCACTCCGACGCCCATCAGGAGCACGAACCAGCCGAAGCCGATCCGCAGGGCCCGGTCCGGCACCCGCTTCCCGAGCGCCACACCGATCAGCGCGCCGAGGACCGCCATGCCCGTCAGGGCCAGCAGGAGCCCCCAGTCCAGGCTCACGCCGGGCAGCTTGCCGGCGAACCCGGCGAGGGTCTGCGCCGCGATCACCATGAGCGAGGTCCCGACGGCGGCGCTCATCGGCAGCCCCGCCAGCAGCACCAGCGCGGGGACGATGAGGAAGCCGCCCCCGGCGCCCACGAGGCCGGTGATCAGCCCGACCCCCAGCCCCGTGGCCAGCAGCCGGCCCACCCGGACCTTCCTCTCACCCTCGGGCTCCCCGCCGCCGCGCCGGCCCCGGATCATGCCCCGCGCGGTCAGGAGCATCATCACCGCGAAGCCGATCGTGAGGACCGGCCCCGGCAGGAGCGAGCCCAGCGTGCCGCCCAGCACCGCGCCGACCATGCCACCGGCCGCAAAGAGGCCGCCCGTGCGCCATCGCACGGTGCCCCGACGGGCGTGCAGGCCCACGGAGACGAGCGAGGCGATGCCCACCGCGAAGAGCGAGCTCGCGATCGCCGCGTGCGGCTCCAGCCCGGCCACATACGTCAGCAGCGGCACCATGAGGATGGATCCGCCCCCGCCGAGCATGCCCACGAGCATGCCCACGACGAGCGCCAGGGCGATCGCGAGCCCGGTCATCGGTCAGGCCCGCCCGGTGACCGAGGGGACGGCGGTCCCCGGGGCGACGGCGGCGGCACGGCCGGCACCGGAGGCGCCCGATGTCGTCGGGAGGCCGCCCAGGACGTCCGCGGCGGAGCGCTCGACGGCGGGCCGGTTCCACGGCATCTTCGACAGCACCGAGGCCATGGCGCACGTGTTGGACACCGCGGACCACGTGAGGCCCGCGCCGATGGCCGCGGGGATGAGGCCGAAGCGCCGCGAGCCGAGCTGGGACGCCACGGCGCCGGTGAGCGCGATGGTGCCGGCGGTCATGCGCACCTGGCGCTCCATGGCCCAGCCGGAGCCGCGGCGGACGACGTCGCCGCCGGCCTGGGCGTAGGCGCCGATGCCGCCGGAGAGCACGGCGGCCTCCCGGAAGCCGGCCGCGGCGAGGCGCTGCTGCGCGTCGGAGGCGCGGGCCCCCGAGGCGCAGACGAGCACGACGTGCCCGTCGAGGCGCTCGGCGACGTCGCGGGCGTGCTCCTTCAGGGTGTCCAGCGGGACGTTGTAGGAGCCGGCGATGTGCTCGGCCTCGAACTCGCCGGGGGTGCGCACGTCGAGCACGAACGCCTCGCCGGCGGCGATGCGCTGGCGCAGGGTCTCAGGGCTCACGGGAGTCAGGGTCGTGACGGTCATGGTGGTCTCCATTCTGGGGCGTGTCAGGGATGCGTGGCGCGGGGCGGCTCAGCCGCGGACGCGATACTGCCAGGCGTTGTACGAGCCCTCGAGCTCGACGACGCGGAAGCCGTCACGGCGCAGCGCCTGGGCGGCGACGACGTTGCGCAGCCCCGACTGGCAGAACGTCACGAGCGTGGCGTCCTTCGGCAGCTCGTCCTCGTGGAAGGCGACCTTGCCGGCGGAGAGCTGGGCGGCCCCCGCGTCGTCACCGTCCGCGCCCGCGCTGACCGGGATGGTCCCGGCGGCGTGCTCGGAGCGGTTCCGGACGTCGAGCAGGGCGAGGCCGTCCTGGCCGGGCGCGGCGCCGGGAACCGCGGGGACGACGTCGCCGGCGGCGATCCTGCGCTCGAGCTCCTCCGCCGTGATGGTGGCCGGGGCCTCGACGTCGAAGCCCTCCAGGCTGGTGACGAAGGCGTCCGCGGCGTCCACCCCGACGCGGATCAGGTGGTCGCGGATCCGGCCGGCGTCGTCGGCGTCGTCCGCCAGCAGGATCATGGCGACGCCGGCGTTCCGCTCGGCCTCGGGGTCGAAGGCCCAGCCGCCGTGGGTGGCGGCCTTGTCCTTGGCCGGGAGGGCGATCGAGCCGGGCACGGTGCCGGCGTGGATCTGGTCGACCGGGCGCGTGTCGGCGAGGACGTCCCCGTCCGCCACGCGGGCCGCGGCCGCCTCGCCGCTGAGCTCCGTGAGCGGGGCCAGCTCACCGAGGACGGCCGGGCCCTGCTTGTTCTGGCGCTTCATGCGGGCGAAGTAGGCGTGGGCGTCCGGCTGGCCGTCGAGCAGCTCGTCGACGAAGCCCTGCTCGTCGTCCTTCTCGACGTAGGGCGCCCACCAGGCGTAGGCGCGCTCGTAGCCCACCGTCGTCGAGGGCAGCGCGCCGAGCGCCTTGCCGCACGCGGAGCCGGCACCGTGGCCGGGGAAGACCTGCACGTGGTCCGGCAGGCTCACGAACTTCTCCTTCAGCGAGGCGAAGAGCTGCTTCGCGCCGAGGAAGCGGGTGTCCTGGCCGCCGGCGGCCTCGTCCAGGAGGTCGGGGCGGCCGAGGTCGCCCGAGAAGACGAAGTCGCCGGTGAGGTAGTAGCCGGGGCCGTCCGCGAACGCGCCGTCCTGCACGAGGTAGCTCAGGTGCTCGGGGGTGTGCCCCGGGGTGTGCTGGGCGGTGACGGTGATGTTGCCCAGGCGGATCTCGTCGCCGTCGTGGAGGAGGTTCCCCTCGAAGCCGTAGGACCAGTCCTCGCCGCCCTCGCCGGAGAGGTGGATCTGGGCGCCGGTGCGCGCGGCCAGCTCCCGGGTGCCGGAGAGGAAGTCGGCGTGGATGTGGGTCTCGGTCACGTGCGTGATGGTCATGCCGTGGTGCGCGGCGAAGTCCAGGTAGACCTGCACGTCGCGGCGGGGGTCCACCACCATGGCCTCCTTCTTCGCCTGGCAGCCGATCACGTAGCTGGCCTGGGCCAGGTCCTCGTCGTAGATGCGCTCGAGCAGCATGGGGTCCTCCTGGGATCGGGGCTGGGGCGACGACGGCGGGCGACGCCGGCGCTATACCCCCTGGGGTATAGCGGAGGTCAGCGTAGAACATACCCCTGGGGGTATGCAAGCAGGAGGGCGCCCCACAGCGCGAGGGACTCGCAGCGGTCGAAACGGAGGGGTCGCGCAGGGGGGCGGGGGCGCCGGGCTGGGGGGGGGAAGGACTGCGACGGAGAGCCGGCGGCCGACGCCCCGGGTCGGCGCCCCGGATGCTCGGCGCCTCAGTGCCTCAGTGCCTCAGACGTTCGGCGCCCCGGAGGCCCTGCCCGTCAGAGCAGCGGGCGCAGCGGCACGAGCAGGGTCTCCACCACGCGGGCGATGCCGTGGCGGTCCTCCCAGCGCGGCGAGGTGACCACGTCGCAGTGGGCGGCGTCGGCGCGGAAGATCTCCTCCATGCGGGCGGCGAACTCGGCACCCACCACGGAGAGGTTCGTCTCGTAGTTGTAGCCCAGGGAGAGGCGGTCGATGTTGGCGGTGCCCACGGTGCCCCACTCACCGTCCACCGTGGCGGTCTTGGCGTGGATCATGCTCGCCCTGTAGAGCAGGACCGTGATGCCGGCCTCGAGCATCTCGGCGTAGAACCCGCGGGAGACCCAGTCGGCCACCACGTGGTTGGAGTCCTTGGGCAGCATGACCTGCACGTCCACCCCCCGGCGTGCGGCGTCCTTGAGCGCCTCGAGGATCTGCTGGTCCGGGATGAAGTACGGGGTGTTGATGTAGATGTGGTCCCGCGCCCGCTCGATCGCCTCGAGGTACACGCGGCGGACCGGGTAGACCAGCTGGATCGGCAGGTTGGAGGCCACGGTGACGGCCTGGTTCCAGGAGTCCGGCGTGTGCCACTCCATGCGCTCCTCGGGCGCGTGGCCTGCGTTCCACACGGTGGCGATCGAGTGGTCCAGCCCCCAGACCGCCGGCCCCACCTGGCGCACGTGCGTGTCCCGCCAGTGGTGGGCGTAGTCGTCGCCGATGTTGTAGCCGCCCACGAACCCCACCTCGTGGTCCACCACGAGGATCTTGGAGTGGTTGAAGCCGGTGTGCCGCACGATCCCCCGCCAGTACGGGCGGGTGAAGGCCGGCATTCGGTACACCTGCACGGCGGGATGGAACTGCCGGTAGAACCGGGGGCTCACCACGAGGTTGGCGAAGCCGTCGTAGGAGATCCACACCCGCACGCCGCGCTCGGCCGCCCGGTTGACCGCGTCCATGAACCGCTGGCCGGTCTCGTCGCCCTTCCAGATGTACGTCTCGAGCTTGACGGACTCGCGGGCGTCGTCGATCGCGGCGATCATCGCCTCGAAGAGCTCCTCGCCGGAGGTGAAGATGCTCACGGAGGACTCCCCGGCCTCGACGTGGAACGTGCCCGGCCGCTGGGCGGGACGCTGCTTTCGTCCGCGGCGCTTGACGAGGTCGATCCCGGTGAGCGCGACCGCGGTCACGGTGGGGAGGACGACGAGGGCGGCGGCTCCGGCGGTGAGGCCGCGGACCACGAGCCGGCGGAGGGCGGGGCGTCCGAGGACGGGGATCTCGTTCATCCGCGCATTCTACGGACGGGCGTACGTCCAGGCCGCCCCCATCTCGGAGCGCAGGCGCACGAGCTCGACCGCGGACTCCTCGAGCCGCCGGGCGGCCTCGCTCACGGGCACGTAGCGCCGCACGACGCCGGCGCGGCCCTCGTCTGAGACGTCCACCATCACCGAGATCGAGTGGGCCACGAGCCGGGGGCGTCGGCTCGTGCGACGCCCGGCGTACACGCGCAGAGCCACGTGCATGGAGCGGTCCGTGGTGTGCACCAGGAGGGCGTCCACCCGCACGAGGTCGCCGACCCGCACGTTGCGCACGAACCGCACGCCGCCGGCGAACACGGCCACCACGTTCTCATGGCCCGTCCAGCGTGCCGCACACACGCCCGCGGCCTCGTCCACCCAGCGCATGACCGCGCCGGCGTTCACGGTGCCGCCCACGGTGGCCTCGGACGTGGGGGCGAGGAAGGAGAGGGTGGTCATCTCCTCGAGGTCCGCGGCGGAGGCGGGGAAGGGCAGCTCGGCCATCCCCCGCTCCACCTCGCGCCGGGCCACGGTGGAGCGCCGGGCCTGCTCGTCGCGCTCGACCTGGTTCGGGGTGGCGGGGACCCACTGGGGGACGGTGAGGCGGGTGCCGCCCTCCTCGGCCGAGTACACCGCGATGGAGGAGGTGCAGACCGTGGGGTCGCCGGCGGCGTCGGGGATCTCCGGCAGCATCAGGCGCGTCTGCACGTGCACGTCGGAGCCGTCCGTGTGCACGACGCGCGCCTGCACCGTGGCCTGCGTGTCCACGGGCACGGCGTGGCGGAACTGCATGTTCCCCATGTAGCGGGCGCGCACGAAGGAGCCGGACCAGCTCGCGGCGACGGCATAGCAGACCTTGTCGATCCAGGAGATCGCGGTGCCGGCGTCCACGATCCCGGAGGGATGGTCGAAGCTGTCCGCCCGGAAGTCGAGGGACAGGGCTCCGATGTGCTTCATGTCACCGAACGTATCACCGCCCCGGACAGCGGGAGAATGGGCGCATGACCCCCCGCGAACCCCTGCCGCTGCCCGCGCAACCGCAGACTCCCCTGAACCGCCTCTCCCGCCGCGTGGCGCGCGCCGTGGAGGAGCGCGGCGAGGCCGCCGTCGTGGGTGTGGCCACGCGCCTGCTGGACGGTTCCAGCACCCCGGAGGACGTCACCTCGGGGGCGGCCCAGGCCATCCTGGGCGACGACGACGCCCTCACCCCCGCCGCGGCCGGCGCCCTGGCGCTCACGCGCGCCTGGCACCGCCGGGCCCTGCCCGCCCTGGTGGCCGCCCTCGACGCCCCCGAGCCCGAGGTGCGCTCCGCGGTGCACCTCGTGCTGGCCGCACGGGCCGACGCCCTGCGCGCCGACGCCGCGGTGGACCACGCGCTCGTGGAGCGCGTCGGCGCAGGGTGCTGCGACCCGGACCCTGAGGTCCGCGCGTCGGCGGCCTCTGCCCTGGGCGCCCTGGCCGGCCCGAACGACCTCGAGGCCGCCGTGCCCGTGCTCTCCGCCCTGGTGATGGACGTGGATGCGGACATCGCTGCCGCGGCGGAGCTCGCCCTGGACCACCTCGCCGAGCGCCTGGACCGCCCCGAGCTGCGCGCGAGCACGGACTTCTGAGCCGCGCCGTGGACTCGCCCGTCCTTCTCTGCCACCACTACGACGCCGGCCGCTGCCGCTCCTGCACCCTCCTGGGCGTGCCCTACGCCGTGCAGCTGGCGGACAAGGCCGCGGCGGTGCGCGAGCGCCTCGCGGACGTGTCGGACGCCGGGACCCGGTGGCTGGACCCCGCGCCCTCCCCCGCGGCCGGATTCCGCAACAAGGCCAAGCTCGTGGTGACCGGCACGGCCCAGGACCCGCGCCTGGGCATCCTGGACCCGAACCAACACCCCAGGCACCACGACGGCACCGGCTGGGACCTGCGCGACTGCCCCCTGTACGAGCCCGGGATGGAACGGATCGCCGCCGCCGTGGCGGACACGGTGCGCGCCGCGGACCTGACCCCCTACGACGTGGCCGCGCGCACCGGCGAGCTGAAGAACGTGATCGTGACGCTCTCCCCGGACCGCGAGGCGATGGTGCGCTTCGTGCTGCGCTCCCGTGACCGACTCGACGCGCTGCGGGCCGCGGTCCCCGCGCTGCGGACGGCGCTCGAGGAGGCCGGCACGCCGGCGAGGGTGGTGACGGCGAACCTGCTGCCCGAGCACGTGGCCCTGCCCGAGGGCCGCGAGGAGGTCCACCTCGCCGGGGACGCCACCCTGCGCATGGAGCTCAACGGGATCGGGCTGCGCCTGCGTCCGCAGGGCTTCTTCCAGACCAACACCGCCGTGACCCGCGCCCTCTACGCGACGGCGGCGGCGTGGCTCGCCGAGGCCCGCCCCGCGAGCGCGTGGGACCTGTACTGCGGCGTGGGCGGCTTCGCGTTCCACCTGGCCCGTCCCGTGGCCGACGGCGGCGCCGGCGTGGCCGAGGTCTGGGGGATGGAGACGAGCGAGGACGCGATCGCCGCGGCACGGCTCACCGCCGTGGAGCTGGGCCTGGCCGACCGCGTGCACCTCGACGCCGGCGACGCCACCCAGGCGCTGTCCTCGGCGAGACGGGGCGAGGGCCCGCACGCCGCCGCCGACCCCAGCCGGGTCGCCGGTGCGCCGGTGCCGGACGCCGTCGTCGTGAACCCGCCGCGCCGGGGCATCGGCCCCGAGCTGGCGGCGGGGCTGCAGGCCTCGGTCGTGCCGCACGTCCTCTACTCCAGCTGCAACGCGGCCTCCCTCGCGAAGGACCTCGCGGCCCTGCCGGCCTACCGCGTGGAGCGCGCCCGGGTGTTCGACATGTTCCCGCAGACCGGGCACGCCGAGACCCTCGTGCACCTCGTGCGCCGCTGACGGCTCCGCCCCGTGAGCGGGTTCACCGGAAGTTCGCCCCGCGAGGGCGGGACGCGCGCCGACCGCTCCCCCTAGGCTGTCTCCCAGTGCCCGAGGCCACCCGCGGCCTCTCCCCGACCAGCGCAAAGGCCCCTCCCGCTCATGACGCAGACCCTCACGCCCGCTGCCTCGCAGGACCTGAACGCCCGCCGCCACCGGCTGCGCCGCTACCGCGCGGTGATCTTCGACATGGACGGCGTCATCACCGACACGGCCGGCGTCCACGCCGCGGCGTGGAAGGAGCTCTTCGACGAGGCGCTGCCCGCCGTCGGCGCCCTGGAGGCCAACGAGGCCGCCGTCGCCGCGGACCCGGAGCGCCTGCGCCCCTTCGACGCCGCGGGCGACTACCTGCACCACGTGGACGGGCGCCCCCGCGAGGACGGCGTGCGGGCCTTCTTCGCCTCCCGCGGCCTGCGCGTGCCGGAGGCCGACGCCCCCGAGGCCGAGTCCGCCCCGGAGCTGACCGTCCTCGGCCTGGCCGAGCGCAAGCAGGGCTACTTCGAGGCGGTCCTCGAGCGCGACGGCGTGCGCGTCTTCCCCGAGGCGCTCGACCTGCTGGAGAAGCTGCGCCGCCGCGGCGTTCCGGTGGCCCTCGTGACCAGCTCCAAGAACTCGCGCGCGGTGCTCGGTGCCGGCGGGGTGCTGGACTTCTTCCCCGTGATCGTGGACGGCAACACCGCCGTGGAGCGCGGCCTGCCCGGCAAGCCGGACCCGGCCATGTTCTGGGAGGCCGCGCGCGAGCTCGGCGTGGACGTGGCGGACGCGATGGTGCTGGAGGACGCCGTCTCCGGCGTCAAGGCCGCCGCGGACGGCCGCTTCGGCCTGGTGATCGGCGTGGACCGCGAGCCGGACCTCGGCCGCGGCCGCCTCAAGGACGCCGGCGCCCACCTGGTGGTGGAGGACTACGGCACGCTCGCGCTGGACGAGCGCACCGCCGCCCCCTTCGACGCCGCCTGGGTGCTGCGCTGGACCGACTTCGACGCCGCCGCCGAGGGCACGCGCGAGGTGCTCTGCACGATGGCCAACGGGTACTGGGGCACGCGCGGCGCCATCCCCGGCACCGTCATCACGGACGTGCACTACCCCGGCACCTACATGGCCGGCGTGTTCAACCGCCTGACCTCCATGGTCCAGGGCCGCGAGGTCGTCACCGAGCACATGGTGAACATCCAGGACTGGACGCCGCTGGTGGTCATCCCCCGCGGCGGCCGCCCCCTGCTGCCGAGCGACGAGAACCTCGTGGAGTTCATCCAGGAGATGGACCTGCGCCGCGGCGTCCTCTCCCGCACCATGACGTTCGAGGACGGGCAGGGCCGCCGCACCACCCTGCACACCCGCCAGTTCCAGTCGCTCGCCAACCGCCACATCGCGGCCATCGAGCTCACCGTGGTGGCCGAGAACTGGTCCGGCGACCTCACCGTGCGCTCGCTGATCGAGGGCCGCGTGGCCAACCTCAACGTCTCGGACGACCGCACGCTGGCCAACCACCACCTCGAGCCCTCGCAGGCCCGCGAGATCGACGGCGAGACCGTCCTGCTGGAGACCGTCACGAGCCAGTCCCGCATCCACGTGGCCGTGGCCGCCCGCACCCGGCAGGTGGCCCCCGTGGGCCACCACCAGCCGATCCGCCGCCCCGTGGACGACTCGCCCCTCGTCGCGGGCCAGGACATCCGCCTCCACGTGGAGGAGGGCGTGCCGCTCGTGCTGGAGAAGACCGCGGCCGTGGCCACCACGCACGACCACGCCAACGCCTCCGTGTGGGAGTCGGCGGTCAAGACCGTGCAGCGCGCGCAGAACTTCCGCAACCTGCTGACCCTGCACGAGCAGCGCTGGGGGATGAACTGGGACCGCTTCGCCGTGCGGATCGACCTCGCGGACGCGCACCGCAACCAGCGCCGCTCCACGGCGCAGCTCGCCGAGGGCGACGAGTACGAGACCCCGGTGTTCGAGGCCGGCCGTTCCGCCTCCGTGGGCTCGGCCGTCACGGTGGGCAAGGACGGTGCCTCCCTGCGCCAGCAGCTGGCCCTGAACCTGCACACCTTCCACGTGCTGCAGACGGCCTATGGCCGGCGTCGGGACCTGGACGCCTCCCTGGGCGCCCGCGGCCTGCACGGCGAGGGCTACCGCGGGCACATCTTCTGGGACGAGATCTACGTCTACCCGATGCTCACGCTGCGCCGCCCGGAGATCACCCGCGGCCTGCTGATGTACCGGTTCCGCCGCCTCGGCGAGGCCCGCGCCAACGCGCAGGCCGAGGGCTGGGCCGGCGCCATGTTCCCGTGGCAGTCCGGCGCGGACGGCGGCGAGGAGACCCCCACCGAGCTGTGGAACCCGCGCTCGCGCATGTGGATGCCGGACAACTCCCACAACCAGCGCCACGTCTCCCTGGACATCGCGTACTCGGTGCTGCGGTACATCGAGATCACCAAGGACGCCGCGTTCATCTCGGACTACGCCGCCGAGATGCTCGTGGAGATCTCCCGCTTCTTCGTGTCCATGACCCTGCACAACGCGGAGACGGACCGCTATGAGATCCACGGCGTCATGGGCCCGGACGAGTTCCACGACGGCTACCCGGAGACCCCCGGCTCGGGCCTGCGCAACAACGCGTACACCAACGTGCTGACCTCATGGGTCCTGGCCGAGACCGCACGCCTGGTCCGCTGGCTGGACACCCTCGACGACGGCCTCACCGAGGTCATGGAGGTCACCGAGGAGGAGATCGAGCGCTGGGAGGAGATCAGCGCGAGGCTCACGGTCCCGTTCTTCACCGAGGGCGAGGAGGCCGGCATCCTGGCGCAGTTCGAGGGCTACCAGGACCTGGAGGAGTTCGACTGGGACGCCTACCGCGCCACGTACGGCAACATCGGCCGCATGGACCTGATCCTGCAGGCGGAGGGCGACGCCACCAACCGGTACAAGCTCTCCAAGCAGGCCGACACCCTCATGCTCGGCTACCTGTTCTCCGCCGAGGAGCTCGACGAGATCCTGCGGCGCATGGGCTACGAGCTCCCGGAGGAGGCCTACCAGCGGATGGTGGCCTACTACGAGGCCCGCTCCACGCACGGCTCCACGCTCTCCCGTCTGGTGCACGCGTGGGTGGCGGCCCGCACAGACCCGGACCGCTCGTGGGACCTCTTCACGGAGGCGCTCGAGTCGGACCTCTCCGACACCCAGGGCGGCACCACGAAGGAGGGCATCCATCTCGGCCTCATGGCCGGCACCGTGGACACCGTCATCCGCTGCTACGCGGGCCTGGAGACGCGCGACGGCGTCGTGCGCCTCTCCCCGCGCCTGCCCTCCCAGCTGCCCGGCGCGCGCTTCACGATCCGGTGGCACCAGCAGCCGGTGGAGATCCACATGGCGCAGACGGAGGTGACCGTGCGGGCCGGCGACGGCATGTGGCATGAGGTCCCCATGGTCATCGCGGGCCAGGAGCACACGCTCTGCCCGGGCCAGGAGATCACGGTCCCGCTGGGCTGAGTCCTCCTCCCCCGGGCGCCAGGACTTTCGCGAGGGAAATCGTCGTCTCCATCCCGATCCGCTGGGAGGGAGACGACGATTTCCCTAGCGAAAACGCAGGGTCGCAGGGGGGCGGGGCGGGGTGCAGGTCAGCGGGTCGGCAGGACGGCCCGCACGGTCCAGCCGTCGCCCATCGGGCCGGCGGTGAGCGCGCCGCCGAACACGGCCACGCGCTCGCGCATGCCCGCCAGGCCGAAGCCGGAGGGGATGGCCGAGACCACCCGGCTGGCCCGCGGCTCGCCCGTGGTGAGCGGGCTGGTCACCTCGAGGACGAGGTGGCCGTCGTCGTCGAACCGGGAGCACAGGTGCACCGTGCCGCGGCGCGGAGTGTGCTTGAGGATGGTGGTCACGGACTCCTGCACCACGCGCAGCACCGTGAGCTCCATGGAGCGGGGCAGACGGTCGAGGTCCGCGAGGGTGCGCTCCACGGCGAAGCCGGCCGCGTGCAGGTGCGACTCGAACTCGTCGAAGCGGGCCGGCAGATCCACGGCGATGTCGCCCTCGGCGGTCTGCGCGTTGCGGTCCGAGCCGCGCAGGGCCGTGAGCATGCGCCGCAGGTCCACGAGGGACTGGCGAGCGGCCTCCTCGATCGCCGTCTCCGAGGCGGCGCGCGCTGCGGGGTCGGTCTGGGTGGGCAGCATGGCCGCCTGCATGGTGATCACGGTGAGGCCGTGCGCGACGACGTCGGGGATCCGGGCGCGGGCCAGGTCCAGGGCCTGGAGGCCGTCCTCGGCGGAGCCGACCACCTCCATGTCGTCGGCCTGCGCCACGAAGTGCTCCAGGGCGGTGCGCATGAGGGTCTGGTCGTCGGCCACGACTACACGGATCATGCCGTTCAGCCTAGGTGCGCGAGCGGGGCGGGCGCCTCCGCCGAAGGTCGGGACGTGGGCCCGCCTGCCGCTCACCGCGGCAGCAGGAACCAGCCCATCACGGACATGAGAACGATGCCGGCCAGCATGGTGGGGAACAGCACCGCGAACAGGGCGCCGCGGCTCACGGCCCAGCCGGGCATCTCCGAGGTCTGGGAGCCGGCGGCCATGCCGTGGGCCACCTGGATGCGTGCCGGGCCCGGGATGATGCCCCAGCCTGCGGCGGCGTTGTGGAGGCCGTTGGTCCATACGGGCGGCACGCCCAACGCGGCCCCCGTGTCCATCTGGAGCGGGCCGAAGAGCGCCATCGCGCCCGTGTTGGACGCCGTGATGAACCCGCCCAGGGCCGCGATGAAGGGGACGGCCACCAGGTAGGACTCCCCCATGCCGCTGAGCGCGCCCGCCAGCGCGCCGGAGACCCCGCCCGCCGAGAGCGTCAGGCCGAACGCCACGTACAGCGCGTTGGGAATGGCGGTGCCCACCCACAGGCGCGCGGCCTCCCCGGGCACGGCGCGCCGCCCCGCGGCGTCCAGGTGCAGCAGGCGCACCCCCACGCCGACCGCCACGAACGCCCACAGCGCCGGGGTCCCGACGACGGACAGCGGCCCGCTCAGCGCGAGCGCGGACTCCGCCGTGGTGCCGATGACGGTGCCCACCATGAGCGTGAGGTACGGGACGACGTCGCGCCCCGGTCCGGGCGTGAGCCGGCCCCGACGGACCACGAGCAGCCAGGCCGCGGTGAGCACGAACGTGCCGAGGGCGCCCGCCGGCGCCGTGCCGACCAGCAGGTTCGCCCCCAGGATGAGCGCCCACTGGGCCACGCCCGAGAGCAGGGCGACCCCGATCCACGGGGCGAGACGGGCCGGGCCGGCGTCGAACCGCGTGCCGCGTGACCCCCGGAGCAGCAGGACCGTGACCACGCCCGCGAGCAACGAGGCGGGGAGGTTGAACACCGCCGTGGTGACGCCGAGCTGCTGGAAGTCCAGGTGCCCCAGCCGGGCGCCCAGCAGGGTTCCCGGCGCCATGGACCCCCACGGCCCGATGGTGAGGGCGAGCACGGCCATCACCGCGGACCGGAACGCCGTGTACCCCAAGCCGATCAGCAGCGGCACGCCGACGATCAGCGAGACCCCGAAGCCCGTGACCGTCTCCAGGAACGGGATCACGCCGTGCACCATGAGCAGGCCCGTGGCGATCGAGGGACCCGCCCCCGCGGAGAGCCACTGCCCGAGGCGCTGGTGCGCACCGGTGTACTCCATGACGCGGGAGAGCGTGATGCCGCCGGCGATGATCGCGAGGATCTCCAGGACCGTGGGCACGCCGCCGGCGACCGCGACTCCGAGCGCCCCCGGGTCCACGCCGAACACGGTGGGAGCCAGGACGGCGGCCAGCAGCGCGCCGGCGGCCGGGGCCACCCACGCGGGCAGCTTCGTCAGCAGCAGGGCGAGGGTGAGGAGGATGGGGGCCAGCGACCACAGGACCTGCACACGCACCCCCTCTCCCGGGCCTCGGACCCACCCACTGTAGGCCCCTCCTCCTAGGCTGGCGGCATGGCCATGACCCCCGTCTCCCCGCATGACGTCCTCTCCCCCGCGGTGCCCGTGTTCGCCGCCCCGATGGCCGGCGGGCCCTCGACGCCCGCGCTCGTCGCCGCCGTGCTGCGCGCGGGCGGGGGCGGCGTCCTGGCCGGCGGGATGCGAGCCCCGGAGGAGGTCCGCGCGCAGGTGGACGAGCTGCGGCGTCTCCTGACCGCCGGATGCCGGGGGGAGGAGCACTGGGGCGTGAACCTCTTCGTCCCGGACGCGGTCACCACCGCCGTCCCGGCGGGTGCGCGCACCGCCGCCGCGCGCGCCCGCCGGCGCGACGACGTCGCCGCCTACCGCGAGCGCCTCGCGCCGGTGGCGGAGGAGCTCGGCGCGGCCCTGCCCACGATCGAGGACGCCACCCCGGACTCGGACGCCGAGCGGGACGCCTTCGAGGCGATGCTGGCCGCGGCCGAGGAGCAGGCCTGGCCGATGGTGACCTTCACGTTCGGACTGCCCGCCGCAGAGGTCTTCGGCCGGCTCGCCGCCGCGGACATCGTGGCCGGGGTCACCGTGACGAGCACGGCCGAGGCGCGCGCGGCCGTGCGGAACGGGGCGGCGTTCCTCGTGGTGCAGGGCCCGGAGGCGGGAGGCCACCGCGGCACACTGGACCCGGCCGCGGACCCGGGGACCACGGGAGCCGTCGCCCTTGTGGCGGAGGTGTCCGCCGCCGTCGGGCCGGGCATGCCGCTCGTGGCGGCGGGCGGCGTCGCCTCCGCGGCGCCGGTCCGCACCCTCCTCGGCACGGGCGCCACCGCCGTGGCCGCGGGCACCGCGTTCCTGCTCACGCCCGAGGCGGGCACCTCGGCGGTGCACCGCGAGGGCCTGCGGCAGGCCGCGGCGGGCGTGGCCTTCACCGGCGACGACGGCGCGGCCGACACCGCCGTGACCCGCGCCTTCACGGGGCGCTGGGCACGGTCCCTGCGGACCCCCTTCATGGCGGCGTTCCCGGACGCGCCGGCTGCGTACCCGGAGGTCAACGTGCTCACGACGGGGCTGCGCGCCGCGGCCGCCCAGCGCGGGGACCTGGGCCGCGTGCACCTGTGGGCCGGCACCGGCGCGGGCCGCGTGCGGGAGGCGGACGCCGCCGCCGTGCTGGCCTCCCTCGACCCCCGCTGAGCGCCCCCGAGGCCCGCTCCGAGACCCGTCGTGCCGGGGGCGTCATCCCCCGGACTGACGCGCGGCGAGCGGCCACGCCCCTAGGCTGGCCCGCGTGAACCCCCTGCACCGGATCGACCAGTGGATGCGCGCCCACCCGGTGCGCACCGACGTGATCGCCACGGTCCTGCTGCTCCTGGTGTTCGGCGCGGGGCCGTGGGTCATGCTGGGCACGCTCGCGGGCCCGGCTCCGGTCGAGGCCGCGATCGCCATCGTGCTCTCCGCAGGGATGGTCCTCCCGTGGGCGGCCCGCCGCACGCGGCCGGTCGCCTCGGCCGTCGTCGTCGTGGTGTTCGCCGTGCTCCACCTGCTGTTCGGCCCGGAGTTCAGCGCGGTGCTCGTGCTCGTGCCGATGACGGTCTACAACCTCGCGGCCAACGCCCCGCGGTGGGTCTCCTTCGCGGGCCTGCTGACCGCGCTCGCGGGCGGCCTGCTCTACGGCCTGCGCGTATGGCTGTTCCCCGCGGCGTTCACCGGCGCCGAGGGCGTGCAGTCCCCGCCCACGCTCGAGGCGTTCGTCATCATGACGATCGGCTGCGGCTCCGTGGTGCTGACGGCGTGGGCGTTCGGGGACACCGTGCGCCACCGGCGGCTGGCCCTGCGCGCTCTCGAGGACCGCGCCCGCCGGCTCGAGACGCAGGCGCGCCAGGAGCGCCAGCTGGCCGCCGCGGACGAGCGCAACCACATCGCCCGGGAGATGCACGACATCGTGGCCCACTCGCTGCAGGTGATCATCTCCCAGTCCGACGGCGCCCGGTACGCCGCGGCCGCCAGGCCCGAGATCGCCGTGCAGGCGCTCGGCACCATCGGGCAGACGGGCCGCGCGGCGCTGGCGGACATGCGCCAGCTGCTCGGCGTGCTCCGGGAGACCGGCCAGACCGTGGCCGGGGTGCCCGGCATCGCGGAGTCCGGGACGGGCGCGGGGACCGTGGAGCCCTCCGCGCCGTCGACGCCCCGCGCCCCCGGCCCCGCCGCCTCGACCGGCGGCCTCGGCTCCCGTCCCGTGGAGCACCGCCCGCAGCCCCGACTGGCGGACGTGCCCTCGCTCGTCGACACCATGCGCCTCTCCGGCCTCGAGATCTCGCTCCTGGAGACGGGCACCCCACGCCGTGCGCTCCCGGCGGGCGGTGAGCTCACGGCGTACCGGATCGTGCAGGAGGCGCTCACCAACACGCTGCGGCACGGCGGCCCGCGGGCGCGCGCCTTCGTGACCCTCGCGTGGACCGCCCGCGGGCTGGACATCCAGGCCGACGACGACGGGCGGGGCGCCGGCGCCGACCCCGCCACGGCAGGCTCGGGCCAGGGGCTGCGCGGACTCGCCGAGCGCGTGACCCTGTTCGGGGGCACCGTGGAGACCGGCCCGCGCGTCGGGGCCGGGTTCCGCGTGAGCGCGCACCTGCCCTACTCCGCGGTCTAGAGCCCGCCGCCGAACACCCGCCGCCGAACACCGCCCGCATCTCTGCCGGGCGCAGTACTGCCAAGCAACCACGGGGGTCAGGTGGCAGTACTGCGCCCGGCGGCATGAGAGCCGTCCGTCTGAGAGGATCCGAGCATGAGCACTGCCCCCGAGCGCACCGACCCGTCCGACGCCCCGATCCGCGTGGCCCTCGTGGACGATCAGGCCCTGATCCGCGGAGGGCTGGCCATGCTCGTGGACTCCCAGCCGGACCTCACGGTCGTGGCCGAGGCCGGCAGCGGGCGCGAGGCCGCTGGCTCGGTCGCCGTGGCGGGCGCCGACGTCGTGCTCATGGACGTGCGCATGCCGGAGATGGACGGCATCGAGGCCACGCGCGCCCTCCTGCGCCTCCCCCACGCGCCGCGCGTCGTCGTGCTGACCACCTTCGACCTCGACGAGTACGCGCTCGAAGCGATCGAGGCCGGCGCGAGCGGCTTCCTCCTCAAGGACGCCCCGCCCGAGCAGCTGCTCTCCGCGATCCGCACCGTGCACCGCGGCGACGCCGTGATCGCACCGTCCACCACACGCCGTCTGCTGCAGCACATGGCGCCCCGCCTGCGCACGGACCAGGCCCGCACCTCCGAGTGCGCCGCGGAGCAGACCGCCGTCGACTCGCTCACCCCGCGCGAGCGCGAGGTGCTCGTGCTCATGGCCCAGGGCTCGTCCAACCTGGAGATCGCCGCGCAGCTCGTGCTCTCCGAGGCCACGGTGAAGACCCACGTGGGCCGCGTGCTCGCCAAGCTCGGCGCGCGGGACCGCGTGCACGCGGTGCTCACGGCGCTCCGCGCGGGGCTCGTGCAGTACTGAGGCCGCCGCGTCGGACCGGCGCCGGCGCCCGGCCGAGCCGCCGCAGCGGACGGCCCTCACCGTTCATACCCGGGTATGACACCCACCCGAGGGGAAGTCATCCGGACGGCGGTCCCGCCCGCGCACCGCGCCCCGGATGATGGAGTCACAGCGCCCCGATGGGCCTGTCTCGTACCCGGGGAGTGACCGCCATGACCACGATGCACACCGAGCCCCAGCCGACGGAACCGCACGAGTCGGCACCGACCAGCGCCGCGGCGCCCACCCGTCCCACCAGCCCCGCCGGCCGCGGGAGCACCTCCACGGTCAGGGACGAGCGCGACGGCGACTGCCTCGTGTTCTTCGTCTGCCTCGTCACCGGCGCGCTGGCCATGCTCGGCCTCGCCCTGCTCACCGACCTCGAGGGCCTGCCGCGCCTCCTGCTCACCGGGGCCATCACCACGCTGGCCGGGGTGAGCGTCTCCGTGCTCTGCCGCACGGAGGACTGAGCCGCGCTCAGCCCGCCGTGGGCCGCAGCCCGCGCAGGTACACGTCGAGCAACCAGTCGTTCTGCTCGGGGAAGCGGTCCAGCACGTCCGAGGTGAGCGGCCTCGTGAGCGTGAGCAGCCCCATGAAGTAGTGCCGGGCCGTCAGGTCCTCCCCCACGAGGCCCGCCTCGGCCGCCATCGCCACCGCCCGGTCGGCGAGGTCGAGGATCTCCTCCTCGGCCTCGTCGAAGAGGTCGTGCTGTGGGAGGTCGCGGGCCGTGACCGAGTCCAGCGCGGCCAGCATGGACGTCAGGTTCGCCTCGGCCAGCTCGCTCGCCAGCCGGCGCCACCGCTCCTGCGGGTCCCCCACGCCCGCGATGAAGCGGGTGAGGATGCGGCGGATGCGCACCACCACCTGCTCGAGGACGGCCGTGAGCAGGTCGCGCCGGGTGGGGAAGTGCCGGTACAGCGTCCCCACGCCGAGACCGGCCTCCTGCGCCACGGCGCGCAGGGACATCCCGGCGCCCTGCTCCTGGAGCAGGTGTGCGGCCGCGGCCAGCAGGTCCTGGCGGTTGGCGCGGGCGTCGGCTCTCATGCCCCCATCCTCCCATCCTCCTCAGGTCAGGTGCCGGTCCACCCCCGGTATGACCCGAGGCGCGCCGCAGTCCATCCCGTGCTCCGATCCCGTGCGGGCGCTGCCCGCGGGAGGGTGGGCCCATGAGCACCGCAGCCGCCTCGCCCCGCGACCACACCTCCCCCACCGCCGGCCACGCCGTCGCGTCCTCCCCGCTCGCCACCCGTGCGCCCGGACCCGCCGCCACCACGACGACGGCGCACGCCGTCTCGGCGCGCGCCCTCACCCGCTCCTACGGGAAGGGCGACGCGCAGGTGCACGCCCTGCGGGGCGTGGACGTGGACTTCGAGACCGGCCGCTTCACCGCGATCATGGGCCCGTCCGGCTCGGGCAAGTCCACGCTCATGCACTGCCTCGCGGGCCTCGACACCCCGACCTCCGGGTCCGTGATGCTGGGCGGCACCGAGATCACGGGCCTGGACGACACAGCGCTGACCCGCCTGCGCCGGGACCGGGTCGGCTTCGTGTTCCAGTCCTTCAACCTCGTCCCCACCCTCACCGCGGAGCAGAACATCGTGCTGCCGCTCGAGCTGGCGTCGAAGAAGCCGGACCGCGCGTGGCTCGAGGAGATCACCGCGACGCTCGGCCTCACGGACCGCCTGAATCACCGCCCGCACGAGCTCTCGGGCGGCCAGCAGCAGCGCGTCGCCGTCGCCCGCGCCCTGCTCACCCGCCCGGACGTGGTGTTCGGCGACGAGCCCACCGGCAACCTGGACACCGCCGCCTCCGCGGAGGTCATGGGCCTGCTGCGCCGCTCCACGCGGGAGATGGGCCAGACCATCATCATGGTCACGCATGACCCCGTGGCGGCCTCCGCCGCGGACCGCGTGGTGCTGCTCGCCGACGGCGTGCTGGCCGGCGAGCTGATCGGCCCCACGGTGGAGTCCGTCACCGAGGCCATGACGGCGCTGTCCACGGGTGCGGCGCAGGGCGCCTCGGCCTCCGTGCGGGGCGGGGTGCGCTGAGCATGTGGACCGTCGCCCTCTCCCAGCTGCGGACGCAGCCGCGCCGCTACATCTCCGTCATCCTGGCCATCCTCATCGGCACGATGTTCCTGGCCGCCTCCTTCCTCGTCTCCTCGAGCGGCCAGGCCACCCTGCGCACCACGCTCGGCAACACGTACGCCGCCGGCGACCTCGTGGTCCTGCCGAAGGCCTCCGACTCCTCCGCCGAGGACCCCACGGCCGCCTTCCCCGGCCTGGCCGGCACGGTGGGGCAGCCCGGCCCGCTCGGGCGGATCGAGGGCGTCGAGGAGGCCTACTCCACGCAGCTGACGTGGGCGACCGCGACCACGGGGGACGCGGACTTCGGCGCGATCGTCCAGCCGGTGCCCCGCGACTCCTCCCTGATCGCCGTCTCCCTCACGGAGGGCTCCTACCCCGCCCCCGCCGATCCGCGCGGCATCACCCTGGACACCTCCACCGCCGAGCGGGAGGGCGTGGCCGTCGGCGACGTCGTGACCCTCTCCGGCGATCCGGTGGGCGGCACCAGCGAGGCCACCGTGACCGGCCTGACCACGCCCTCCCCCGATCCCACCCTCTCCTCGGGCGGGCAGATCTGGGCGGGAGGGCCCACGGTGGCGGCCGTGCAGGAGCCGCAGGTCGGCGATGCCGGCGCCGTGGACGCCTACAGCCCCCACGTGCTGCTGCGCCTGACCGACGGCGCGGACCGGGACGCTGTCGCCTCGGCCGTCACCGGCGTCCTCACGGAGCGCGGCGTGTCCGCCGAGGTCCGCACCCCGGACGACGCCGCACGCGCCACCCTGGCCGACGCCAGCGGCGGCACGGACGTCTTCGGCTGGATCCTCGGCGGCTTCGCCGCCCTGGCCCTGCTGGTCACGGCCCTCGTCATCGCCAACACCTTCCAGGTGCTCGTCGCCCAGCGCACGCGTGACCTCGCGCTGCTGCGCACCCTCGGCTCCACGGCGGGGCAGGTCCGCACCTCCGTGCTCGCGGAGGCGCTCGTGGTGGGCCTGATCGGCTCCGTGCTCGGCGTCGTCCTCGCCGTCGCCGCGACCGCGGGCCTCGTGGCCGCCGTCCGCGCGATGTTCGAGATGAACACCCTCACCTTCGCCGCCGATCCGGTGACCCTGCTGGTCACCGTCCTGGTCGGCGTCCTCGTGACGCTCGCCGCCGCGATCGCCCCGGCCCTCGCCGCCACCCGTGTCTCCCCGCTGCAGGCCCTGCGGCCCGCGGAGGAGGTCCGCGCGGCCTCCCGCGGCGGCGTGGTGCGCACCCTGATCGGCACCGTGCTGGCCGTGGGCGGCACCGCCCTCATGCTGTTCGGTGCGTTCGCCCCCGAGCCGCTGTCCGCGATCGGCGGCGGAGCGCTCTCCTTCCTCGGCGTGCTCCTGCTGGCCTCGCTGTTCGTGCCGGCCGCCGTGCGCGGCGCGTCCGTGCTGGCCCGCCCGGCCGGCGTGCCCGGCCGCCTCGCGGGCCTGAACGCCACGCGGCACCGCTCGCGCACCGCGGCCACGGCCGCCGCCCTCCTGGTGGGCACCACCCTCGTGGCACTCTTCCTGACGGGCGGGCGCACCGCGCAGGACACGACCAACCTGGCCCTGGACGCCGCCTACCCCGTGGACCTCGTCGTCTCGGTGCCCGCCGGCGCGGACGCCGCAGCCGCCGCCGAGCGCGTGCGCGGGGTGGACGACGTCGGCGCCGTGGCCCTGGCCGTGCCGGTCGGGACGACGGAGAACGGCTCCACCGTGCTCGCCGCGCCGAGCGCCGCCCTGCGTGGCGCCGTCGCCGACCTGCCCCCGGACGAGGAGGCGCGCCTCGGCCAGCCGGGCACCGTGTTCGTCCCCGAGTGGGTGGAGGGCGACGTCCCGGCCACCGTGGCCGGCGCCGAGCGGACCCTCGCCCCCGTGCGCGGCGGCTCGCTCGGCTCGGGCGTGTACGTCGCCGAGGAGACCGCGCGCGCCGCCGGGTGGGACGGGGCGCCCGTGGCCTTCGACGGCGGGGTCACCGTGCCCAGCCAGCTGCTCGTGGCCCTGTCGGGCAACGTGCCCGTGAACGGGCTGCAGGCCCTCGCCGACGACGTCACCGAGGCGGCCGGCTCCGGCGCCGTCATCATGGACGGCGGCGCCCCGACGCGCGCCGTGTACGCCCAGATCATCGACGCGATGCTGTGGATCGTGGTGGCGCTGCTGGCCGTGTCCGTGCTGATCGCGCTGGTCGGCGTGGCCAACACGCTGAGCCTCTCCGTGATCGAGCGGACGCGCGAGAACGCGCTGCTGCGGGCCCTGGGCCTGACGCGGGGCGGGCTGCGCGGGATGATCGCGATCGAGTCCGTGCTGATCGCCGGGGTGGCCGCCCTGCTGGGCTGCGCGCTCGGCGTGTTCTACGGATGGGCCGGCTCCCAGCTCATCCTGGGCGACCTGCTCGCGAACTCGGGCGGATCCTCCGTGGTGCGTCCCACCGTTCCGTGGCTCGAGCTGGCCCTCATCGTGCTGGTGGCCGCCCTCGCCGGACTGGTGGCGGCGCTGCTGCCCGCTCGTCGGGCGGCGAACCTGAGCCCCGTGGAGGGCCTGGCGGCCGTGTGATGCGGGCCCGGCCGCCGGGCGCTCCGGGCCCGGCGGCCGGGTGGCCCGCGAGAGACGCCCGGGGCTCCCCGGCGGCGCGCCGCCGACTGCAGACAGGCTCGGCGCCGCCGTCTAGCGTGGGCCCCATGAGCGAGACCTCCGTCACGAACCTCTCCGCCACCCCCGATCAGCCCGCCGTCACCGTCGGCTCCCCCGTGTGGATCGACTACACCGCCGTCGACTTCCCCGCACAGCGCGCCTTCTACGAGGCGCTGTTCGGCTGGACCTTCGAGGACCAGGGCGAGGAGTACGGCCACTACATGATGATCCGCAAGGACGACGCCACCGTGGGCGGCGCGATGGACGCGGCCGACCTGCCGCCCGCACCCGAGGGCATGCCGCCGGCCGTGTGGACGGTGTACCTCAAGACCGAGGACATCGACCGGACGATGGAGCTCGTGGCCGAGCACGGCGGGACCGTGGTCAACGAGCCGATGGACGTGGGCCCGCTCGGCCGCATGGCGATCGTGGAGAGCGCCGGCGGCGAGGCACTGGGCTTCTGTGAGCCGGGCGAGTTCCCCGGCCACGACCTGCCACTGACCCCCGGCACCTCCGTGTGGTTCGAGGTGATGTCCACGGACGTCGCCGCGGACGCCGCGTTCTACCGGAACGTGGCCGGCTGGGACGTGGTCCCGATGCGCGGGGACGCCCCGGACGACGGCGCGGCGGGCGACGTCGACCCCGGTGCCGCCGGCGAGGGCCCCGCGTACGCCACGAACTTCGCCGACGAGGACTCCACCGCTGGCCTGTGCGACGCGACCCAGTGGCTGCCCGAGGGCACCCCGAGCTTTTGGCGCCCCTACTTCCAGGTCACGGACATGGAGGAGGCCGTGCGCGTCGTGGCGGAGCACGGCGGCCGCGTCGTGGACGGGCCGATGGACTCGCCGTTCGGCGTCGTCGCCTCGGTGCTGGACCCGGCCGGCGCGACGTTCCAGCTGAACCAGCCGCCGCGCGGATGAGGGCGGCGCTGCCCGCCGCTCCTCCACGACGCACCCACTCCACCCCCTCGTGGTGACCCGCCGCGTCGGCGGCACGCGCGCGGCGCCGGATCTCCCCCGCGCGGGGGAGGTGCCCCCGCCGCACCCGTCGCTAGGGTGGGGCGCATGCCCGCCACCCCTGCCGTCGACGTCGTCCCGAGCCCCCCGGACGTGGCCGTCGGCGGCGCCACCGCCGGCGGCGGGCGCCCCCTCGTGCGCGCGCTGTCCCCCCGCTGGCGGCGCGCAGACGCGATCCTCGCCGCGGTGCTCGTGGTGGCCGGCGTCGAGCTGGCCTACCTCTCCGACTTCCTGGGCTCGATGCCGTGGAGGCAGGACGTCGGCTGGGTCGCCCTCGGCGCCGTCGCCCTGGCCCTCCCCCTCGCGTGGCGCCGGCGCTTCCCGGTGGCCGTCGCCGCGGTCGTCTCGCTGACGTACTTCGCGGTCTCCACGTGGGTGGGCGTCGAGCTCTACGCCTCGCAGGTGGTGCTGTTCCTCGCCTTCTACACGGTGGGGGCGTGGTGCCCGGACCGGCGGCGCGCGTTCTGGGCACGCACCGGGATCGCGGCGGTCATGGCCGTGTGGCTCGCGTGGGTCATGGTGGACGGCTTCAGCGACCCCGAGGTCGGCGAGCGCGGCGTCAACGCGTACTTCGCCATGGCCGGCATCCAGACCCTCGTCAACCTCGCCTACTTCGGCGCGGCGTGGCTCTTCGGGGACCGCGCGTGGCGCCAGGCGCTCGCCCGCCAGGACCTCGAGGCCGCCCATGCGGAGATCCGCGCCCAGCAGGAGCGGCTCGCCGAGCAGGCCGTGTCCCTCGAGCGGCTGCGGATCGCCCGCGAGCTGCACGACGTCGTCGCACACCACGTCACCGCCATGGGCGTGCAGGCCGGCGCGGCACGGCTCACCCTGGCCGCGGACCCCGACGCCGCCGCGCGCCACCTGCACGGCGTCGAGTCCTCCGCCCGCGAGGCGGTCGCCGAGCTCAAGACCATGGTCCACACCCTGCGCGACGACGCCGGCGCACACTCCGCCCTCCCCACCCTCGAGGACCTCGAGGGCCTCGTGGAGGAGGCACGGTCGGGGGGCCAGGACGTGCGCCTCACGCGGATCGGCCCCCCGCCCTCGCTCACCCCGCCCGCCGAGCTCGCCCTGTACCGGGTGGCGCAGGAGGGCCTCACCAACGCGCGCAAGCACGCGGGGCCGCGCGCCGCCGTCGAGGTGCGGCTGCGCACAGAGCCGGACCGCGTGGAGCTCGAGGTCAGCGACGACGGACGGGGCGCCCGCTCGGCCGGCCTCGCCTCCGGTGCCGGGCTGGGCCTGGTGGGCATGCAGGAGCGCGTCGCGTCGGTGGGCGGCGCGGTGCAGGCCGGACCGAAGGACTCCGGCGGATGGCTCGTGCGGGCCGAGGTGCCCGCCGTGATCGAGGAGGAGACCCCATGACCCTGCGCGTCCTGCTGGTGGACGACCAGCCCCTGATCCGCGTGGGCTTCACCGCGATCCTGCGCTCCCAGCCCGACCTGGAGGTGGTGGGCGAGGCCGGGGACGGGGAGGACGCGCTCCGCCTGGCCGCCGAGACGGACCCCGACGTGATCTGCATGGACGTGCAGATGCCGCGGCTGGACGGCGTGGAGGCCACGCGTCGGCTGGTGGCGGGCGGCACGCGGGCCGCCGTGCTCATCCTCACGACCTTCGACACGGACGAGGCGCTCTTCGCCGCCCTGACGGCCGGGGCCGCGGGCTTCCTGCTGAAGTCGGCCGGGCCGGAGGAGCTGATCGAGGCCGTGCGCGTGCTCGGCCGCGGCGACGCCCTGCTGGACCCCCAGGTCACGCGCCGGGTGCTGCAGCGCATGACCGCCGGGGCCGGGGCGGCGCCGCCCCCGGCGGACGCGGCTCCCGCGGCCCCGGCACCCGCGGACCCCCTGCCCGCCGGGCCTGCGCGCGGCGTCGGGTCCGGAGCCGGGGCTGGGGACGGCGTCGGGCTGACGGCCCGGGAGGCCGAGGTGCTGCGCGCGATGGCCCGCGGGCTCTCCAACGGGGAGATCGCGCGCGAGCTGTTCGTGGGGGAGGCGACCGTGAAGACCCACGTGTCCAACGTGCTCCTGAAGACCGGCGCCCGGGACCGCGTGCACGCG
Organism: Micrococcus antarcticus; assembly: GCF_044872765.1. Classification (NCBI taxonomy): domain Bacteria; kingdom Bacillati; phylum Actinomycetota; class Actinomycetes; order Micrococcales; family Micrococcaceae; genus Micrococcus; species Micrococcus antarcticus. The sequence goes on from NZ_CP085253.1 coordinate 1,639,816, forward strand.
GTGATCTGGGCGTTCCAGCGCGGGATGGCGGGCTGACGGGCGCGCCCCCCGACGCCTCCCCCGATGCGGACGGGCGGCTCCCGTCCGGCGGCCCCCTCCCCCGCCCGGGGGAGAGGCGTCCCCGGCCGAAGTTCACCCCGGCGGCGGAGGCGCCGGCCGGCGTCGTCTCCCTAGCCTGATGCCATGATCAGCGTGACAGGCGTGAACAAGTCCTTCGGCGCGGCCCACGTGCTCAAGGACCTCTCCTTCGACATCCGCCCGGGCCTCATGACGGGATTCGTCGGCGGCAACGGCGCGGGCAAGACCACCACCATGCGCATCCTGCTCGGCGTGCTCACGCCGGACTCGGGGAGCATCGACGTGGACGGCGCGCCCATCACCGCGGACTACCGTGCGGGCATCGGCTACATGCCGGAGGAGCGTGGGCTGTACCCCAAGATGGCGGTGCTGGACCAGCTCGTCTACCTGGGGCGGCTGCACGGGATGGGCGGGGCGGCGGCGAAGGCCCGCGGGCTGGAGATGCTCGAGCGGCTCGGCCTCGCCGAGCGCGCCGGGAGCCGGCTGGAGGAGCTCTCCCTCGGCAACCAGCAGCGCGCCCAGATCGCGGCGGCGCTCGTGCACGAGCCCGTGGCCCTCGTGCTCGACGAGCCGTTCTCCGGCCTCGACCCGAACGCCGTCGCCACCACCCTGCAGGTGCTGCGCGAGACCGCGGACACCGGCGTGCCGGTGCTGTTCTCCTCCCACCAGCTCGACGTGGTGGAGCGCCTGTGCGACGAGCTGGTGATCCTGGCGGACGGCCGCGTCCGCGCCGCCGGCACCCGCGCACAGCTGCTCGCCGCCCACGCCGAGCCCGAATGGGAGCTCGTCGCCGACACCGACACCGGCTGGGTGCGCGGGATGCAGGGGGTGGAGGTCCTCGCCTTCGACGGCGGCCGCGCCCGCTTCCGCGCCGTCGACGAGGCCGCCGCGCAGTCCGTCCTCGGCGAGGCCGTCACCCGGGGCGGCGTCCGCCGCTTCGGCCCCGTCCCCCGCACCCTGCACGAGATCTTCACGGAGGTCACCCGATGAGCGCCGCCCACCCCGCACCGATGCCGGCCACGGGCCCGTCGCACCAGGTCGCCGGAGTCACCCCGACGTCCGCGCCGCGGCTCCGCCGATCCCGCCGCACCCCGTTCTGGGCCGCCGTCGGCACCGTGGCCGCCCGCGAGATGCGGGTCAAGGCCGCTTCCAAGGCGTTCGTGATCACGACGCTCATCGTGATCGCGGCGGCGCTGGCCGCGACCCTGCTCGCCCCGCGACTGGGCGAGCTGCTCGCCGGCGACGCGACGCCCGTGGCCGCCGTCGAGCCGACCGCCCCGGCGGTGGGCGCCCTCGGCGAGGGCTACGAGACGCGGACCGTGGGCGACGTGGCCGCGGCGCGGGCCGCGGTGGAGAGCGGGGAGGTGAGCGCCGCCGTCGTGCCGGACCCGCAGAGCCCGTCCGGACTGGGCGTGCTGGCGATGACCGACGTGCCCACCGACCTGGTGCAGGCGCTGTCCACCAGCCCGTCGGTGGCGCTGCTGGACCCGACCGCGCCGAGCCCGCTGCTGCGCTCCTTCATCGCCCTGGGCTTCGGGCTGGTGTTCTTCATGGCCGCGGTGACGTTCGGCCAGCAGATCGCGGTGTCCGTGATCGAGGAGAAGCAGTCGCGGATCGTGGAGATCCTCCTGGCCGCCGTGCCCGCGCGCGCCATGATGGCCGGCAAGGTGCTGGGCAACGCGGCGATGGCGATCCTGCAGGTCGCGCTCGTGGCCGGGGCCCTGCTGCTGGGGATGCAGATCAACGGCGACGTGCTGCCGCTGGACGGCCTGGGCGTGCCGATCCTGTGGTTCGTGGTGCTGTTCAGCATCGGCTTCGTGATGCTCGCGGCGCTGTACGCGGCGGCGGCGTCCATGGTGTCGCGGCAGGAGGACATCGGCTCCACGTCCATGCCCGTGATGCTGATGATCATGCTCCCGTACGTCGGGGTGATCATGTTCAACGACAACCCGGACGCGCTGCGGATCATGAGCTGGATCCCGTTCTCGGCGCCGGTGGCCGTGCCGCTGCGGATCTTCCTGGGGCAGGGGCAGAGGTGGGAGCACGTGCTCTCGCTCGGGATCCTCGTGGCGGCGACCGCCCTGGCCATCTGGCTCGCGGCAGCGATCTACGAGAGGTCCATCCTGCGGACCGGCAAGGCGCTGACGTGGCGGAAGGCGCTGCGGGGCTGACGCGCGGGGTGAGGTCGCCGCGCACCACGACGTCGTCCGGAGCGGTCAGGCGCGAGGCGCGGAGCGCGGGGCGCCGCCTCGGGCTCAGCCGTGGATGCCGTACTCCTTGAGCATCCTCTTGGCCTCCTTGGTGCCAGCCTGCTGCAGCTGGAGCAGCTGGGCGTAGATGCCTCCGCTGCGCGAGAGCTCCGCGGGCGTCCCGATCTCCTCCACGCGACCGGCGCGCAGCGTGACGATCCGGTCCACGGAGGCGATCGTGCTCAGGCGGTGCGCCACGATCAGGCTCGTCCGGCCCACCATGAGCTCCTCGAGCGCGGCCTGCACGAGGCGCTCGGAACGGGTGTCGAGGGCGGACGTGGCCTCGTCCAGCACCAGGATCGGCGCGTCCTTGAGCACCGCCCGCGCCACCGCGATGCGCTGCTTCTGCCCGCCGGAGAGCCGTAGGCCGCGCTCGCCGATGATCTGCTCGTAGCCGTGGTCGAAGCCCTCCACGAACGAGTCCGCGTACGCCGCCTTCGCCGCGGCGCGCACCCGCTCGTCGGTGGCGTCCGGGTCGGCGTAGGCGATGTTCTCCCGCACGGTCCCGGAGAACAGGAACGGCTCCTGGAACACGGTGGCGATCGAGCCGCGCACCGCGGCCAGGTCCAGCCCCGCGACGTCGTTCCCGAACACCTCGATCCGCCCGTCTCCCACGGGATAGAGCCCCATGAGCAGGTTCGTGATCGTGGACTTGCCGCCGCCGGACTCCCCCACGAATGCGATCTTCTCGCCCACGCCCGCCTCGAAGGTGACGCGGTCGAGCACGGGGCGGGCGGCGTCGTCGTCGTAGGCGAACGTCACGTCCGTGAAGCGGACGGCGGGGACGTCCGCGGGAAGCGGCACTGTCTCGCCCTCGACGACGTCGGCGCGCGCCTCCGCCGGCCCGTTCGGGACAGCACGCACCTCCCCCGCCTCGAGCGCCCGTCCGCCCGCGCGCTCCCGCTCCTCCTCGAGCACGGCGAAGTAGTCCTTCGACCCGGCCACGGCGCGCTGCGCGGAGTCCACGAGGTAGCTCATGGAGAAGATCGGCTGGCGGGCCATGTTCATCAGCTGCAGGAGGATCACCATGTCCCCCACCGAGAACAGCCCCTGCGCCGTCCGCACGAACACGATGAGGTACATCAGCCCGAAGACCACGTTCATGGCGAGCCGGCGCCACGCATCCATGCCGTGCCAGAACCGGGACTGCGTGCGGGTGAGCCCCACGGTCTTGGTGAACCGCTCGCGGAACCCGGCGAGCTCGTGCTCCTGCCGGTTGTAGGCGCGCACCACGGCCATCTGGGAGACCACCTCGGCGAAGCGTCCCGAGGCGACGTCCACCTCGGTGTTCTTCTCCCCCTCCCACACCTGCCACTTCGTCGAGGTCTTGGCGGTGAGCCACATGTACACGGGGAACACCACGGCCAGCAGGACCGCGAGGGGCCACCAGTAGAACCCCGTGATCACCAGGACCGCGGCGGTGGTGATGAGCATGGTGAACGCGTTGTTCGCGAAGAACTGCAGGAACTGGGTGAGCTCCGTGATGGAGCGGTTCAGCCGGTTGGTGATGCGGCCGGTGAGCGCGGTGTCGAAGTACCGCTGCGGCAGGTGCAGCAGGTGCTCGAAGTACCGCGTGGAGAGGACGGTTCGCATGCGCGCGGCCATCACGTCTCCCCAGTAGCCGCCCACGCTCACCACCGCGGTGGCGGCCACCTCGACGGCGAGGAACGCGACCGCCAGCCAGGTCACCGCGGTGACGGCCTCGGCCACACCGGTCCGCCCGGCCACGGCGTCCACGATCCGGTCCGTGGCCGCGCCGATGAGGAACGGGGTGGCGAGGCTGAGCAGCGCGGCCAGCACGGAGCTGACGGCGATGCCGAGGTAGAGCGGGTTCAGCTGGGGCGCGAAGCGCAGGATGCGCAGCAGGGAGGTCACCGGGCCAGGCTAGTGGCCGGGGCGGGCATCGGCGCGGGCCGGTCGGCCCGCGCCGACGTCAGAACGGGGGCGTGGCGGCGACGGCGGCCAGCACGGGGTGCAGCAGCGGGGCCACGCCGTGCCCGCCCGGTGCGGCCGGGGCGGCGGGGTCCATCCAGTGCAGCTCGACGATCTCGTCCGTCGGCTCGGGGACCTCGTGCCGGGCGACGGGCCGCCACAGCGCGAACACCTCCGAGTGCAGGGCGGCACCGGGCTCGTTGGCGGCGGCGGTGTCCCACGCGCCCAGGCGGGTCAGCTCGTCCGGGCGCAGGCACAGCCCGGTCTCCTCGGCCACCTCGCGGACGGCGGTGACCACGGGGGCCTCGCCGGGCAGGTGCTTGCCACCGGGGAACATGAACATGGCGGTGCCAGCCTTGCGGACGGTCAGCACGCGACGGTCCGGGCGGGCCAGCACGACGGCGGAGACGCGGATGACCTCCACGGCCGCGACGGTCGGCGTGCGGGCGGAGTCGGAGGGGGAAGGACTCATGCCCCCATCATCCTCCCCGGGCGGCTCAGAGGAGCGTGAGCCCCACCTTCACGGCGATTCCCAGCATGAGCACGCCCACCACGGCGTCCACGATCCGCCACGTCCGCGCCGAGTCCATGGACGGGGCGAGCTTCGTGCCGCCCCAGCCGAGCGCGGTGAACCAGACCAGCGAGGCCGCCACCGCGCCGCCCACGTACGTCCACTTCGCCGCCCCGAACGTCTGCGCGAAGGTGCCCATCATGACCACGGTGTCGAGGATGGCGTGCGGGTTCACCAGGGAGACGGACAGCGCCAGCAGGATGATCCGCGGCAGCGGCGTCTGCGGGCGGTCCAGCGCCACGCGGCGCGGCTGCACGCGCTGCCGCACCGCCACCGAACCGCCGCCCGAGGGGGCGCCGAAGCCGGGCGCGGCGTCGTCGTGACGCCCGACGCCGGCCCCGGCCGGCTCGCGATCGGCCAGGCGGCCGGTGGCCGGGTCGATCAGCGGCAGCTCGCCGGTGAGGACCGCGAGGTCGATGCGGTCGGGGCCGTGCCCGGTCCCCTCGACGTCCGCGGCCGCGGTGGTGAGGGTCCGGTCCCCGCGCCAGGCGGAGCGCAGCGCGCCCGCGGCGAAACCGAGGAGGTAGACCACGCCGGCCACGGTCAGCACGGGCACGAGCCACGGCCAGCGCTCGGCCACCACGCCCACGCCGCCGGCGCCGAGCACGAGCAGCGCCACATCGGCCACGAAGCACACGGTCAAGACGGTCCACACGCGGTCGCGTCGGACGATCTGGCGCAACAGGAACAGGGTCTGCGCGCCGATGGCGACGATGAGGGCGAGGTAGGTCAGGAATCCGGTGGCGAAGATGGTCACCGAGCGAGGATAGGAGCCGTCCCGCGTCCGTGCCATCGCGATCTTCTTCAAGATCTGAAGACATCCTTCATGACCACCCCTACCCTGGACCGCATGAACTCCGACCACCTGCGCGCCCTCGTCGCGGCCGTCGACCACGGCACCTTCGACGCCGCCGCGGACACCCTGCGGATCTCCGGCTCGGCCTTCTCGCAGCGGATCAAGGCCCTGGAGCGGCAGGTGGGCCAGGTGCTCCTGGCCCGCACCGTCCCCGTCCGGCCGACCGCGGCCGGAGAGCGCCTGCTCCGTCTCGCCCGGCAGGCCCTCGCGCTCGAGGACGAGGCGCTCGCCGCGCTCGGCCACGGCGACGGAGGCCGCGTGCCGCTGCGCGTGGCCCTCAACGCGGACTCACTCGACACGTGGTGGGAGCCCGTGCTGCGCGAGGCGGCGACGTGGGACGACGTCGTCCTGCAGATGCAGTCCGAGGACCAGGAGCACACCGCCGTCCTGCTGCGGGACGGCGCGGTGGTGGCCGCGGTGACGGACGACCCCACGCCCGTGGCGGGATGCACCTCCACCCCGCTGGGCACGATGCGCTATCACGCGGTGTGCGCGTCCTTCCTGCTGGAGCTGCACCGCGACGCGCGAGGCCGGGTCGACTTCGGCACGCTGCCGATCGTGGACTACGGCCCCCGCGACGGCCTGCAGCACACGGTGCTGCGCCGCGTCACCCGCGGCCGGCCCGTGGCCGACCCGCCGACCCACCTCGTACCCTCCGTGCACTCCTATCTGCGGGCGGTGGAGCTCGGGCTGGGCTGGGGCATGCTCCCCTCGGTGCAGATCCCGCCGGGCGTGCTCGAGGGCCGGCACCCCGATCTCGAGCCGATCCCGGCCCTCGGCGCGGTCGACGTGCACCTGCACTGGCAGCGCTGGACGGCCGGGACCGCAGCCCTGGACCGGCTCACCGACGCGGTGCTTCGCGCCGCGCCCTCGGCGGGGGACACGGCGGACTGAGGGGCGGAGTCGAGACCCGCCCGGACGCACCGCGACCCCCGCCTCAGGGGCGGGGGTCGCAGTCGCGGGCCGCTCGGGGCGGCCGGGGTCGGGTCAGCGGGCGTCGCCGGTGCCCGGGCGGCGGGTGTCCGCGCCCTCGGCGCGCACGTCGCCGGCGCGGTCGTCCACGCGGTGCACGTCATGGTCGCGGTGCGCGCCGCCCACGTGGTGGTCGCGGCGCACGGGCTCGGCGTGCACCTCACGATTGCGGCGGCCGGCCAGGCCCGCCAGGCCCAGCAGGCCGGCCAGGCCCCACAGGCCCCAGTTGCCGTTGTCGTCCTTCTCCTCCTCCTGGGGGGCGGGCGACTGCGAGGCCGGGGCCGTGGTGGCGGTCTCGGTGGCCGGGGCCGTGGTCTGCGCGACGGCGGCGGGGGCGCCGAGGCCGGCGACGACGGCGGCGCCGAGGGTCAGGGCGGTAGCGGTGCGGCGGATGTCAGTCATGTTCGTGCTCCTCTCACCGGCGGCCTGCGCCGACCGGCGTCGGGGTGGATCGGCCGGAAGTCCCGGACGACCCTGTCGGTCATACACAAGCACCGTACGCACAGGGGGGTGGGGGTCCGTCCACGGTTGCCGACCCGGGGTCAGGGCCGGCCAGCCCGGGCGGAACCGCGGCAGGAGCCCGCAGCCCCCGGCCCGGCGCGCCCCGGGGCGCAGGGCACGACGACGTCGAAGCGCGTCCACCCGCCCTCGGACGCCACGGTCACGTCCCCGCCATGGCTGCGCGCGATCGAGCGCACGATGGCCAGACCCAGACCCGTGGACGGCTCCGTGCCCAGGGTGTCCGTCCGGCCCTTCCCGGGGCCGCGGACGAAGCGGTGGAAGAGGGTGGCGTGTCGGTCGGCCGGGATGCCGCCGCCGTCGTCGTGGACGCTGACGAGCATGAAGCCGGGCCGGGGCCGGTCCTGCCGCACGGAGGCCGTGACGGTGGTCCCGACGGGGGTGTGCTTGGCCGCGTTGGAGAGCAGGTTGCCGACCACGCGGGCCAGCTGAGACCGGTCGCCGGTGACGGACCGCTGGGCGCCCGGCTCCGCCCCCTCGGGCAGGTCCACCACCCACGTGTAGTCCGGCCACGCAGCGCGGGCGTCCATCACGCCCTCGAGGACCACCTCGGACAGGTCCACCTGTTCGGCCAGCGCCACCTCCCCGGAGGGCTCCAGGCCCATGGCCCGGCCGCGCGAGACGGATTCGAGCCGTTCGAGCAGGAGCATGTCGTCCACGAGGGCCGCCATCCGGTCGGCCTGGAACAGCACCCGGCCGAGCGACCGTCGGCCGGTCGCGGAGAGCTCCTCCGTCATCGCGATCATCTCGGCGTAGCCGCGCACCGAGGCGAGCGGCGTGCGCAGCTCGTGGGAGGCGTCCGCCATGAACCGGCGCATCTGCTGCTCCTGCACGCGGCGCTGCTCCAGGGCCGCCTCGACCGAGCCGGTGAACCGGTCGAGCGCCTGGGCGACGACGGCCACCTCGTCCGGCCCCTGCAGGAGCCGAGGCGGCATGCGTGAGTCCTCCGGGTCGAGCCCGGCGCGGGCCATGTCCACCTGGGCGACCCGCTCGGCGACGGCGGCGACCTCGCTGAGCGGGGCCAGGCCCCGACGCAGCCACAGGTTCACCAGGATCGCGGTGGTGAGGACGGTGACGGACAGTCCGACGGCGACCGCGACCAGCGCCTGGCGCGCGATGTCGGACATGGCGCCCGTCGGCGCCCCCACCACGAGCACCTGGTCTGCGGCCACCCAGGAGCCCGGCGCGGTCAGGGTCTGGGCCTGGACGCGATAGGAGACGTCGCCGACGACGGCGTCCAGCATCGGCCCGCCCGGCCGGTCCGGGACGGCGTGCAGGAGGTCGTGGGCCTCCCGCGCCGTGAGCGGCACGGACTGCCCGGCGTCACCGACCCGGTGCCCGGTGAGGGTGTCCTGCTGATGCGCCTCCAGACCGGAGAGCGGGACGAGCGCGACCACCGTGCCCTCGGGCTGGCCGAGGGTGCCCGGCGCGCGGAGGTACCCCTCCCCGGGGCCGGCGTCGCCCCCTCCGCCCGGCGAGGGGGCCGTCAGCTGCTCCGAGGCGCGGATCCATGCTTCGGAGGCGTCCCGGGAGGCGGATTCGGCCAGCAGGGCCTTCGTGATGCCGGCCGCGAAGAACGAGTAGGCCAGGATGGTGGCCACCAGGATCAGAAGGACGCCGGCGCCGATGCGTCGGGCCAGCGATGTGGGCCGCGTGCGGCGGGTGCTGCCGTGCCCCGACGGGACCGCGGCGGTCTCAGGCAGGCCGGATGACATACCCGGCGCCGCGGATGGTGTGGATCATCGGATCCCGGTCCGCGTCGATCTTCTTCCGCAGGTAGGAGATGTACAGCTCGACGATGTTCGCGCGGCCGCCGAAGTCGTAACCCCAGACGTCCTGCAGGATGCGCTCCTTGGAGAGCACCGTGCGGACGTTGGCCATGAGGAACTTCAGCAGGTTGTACTGCGTGGCCGTCAGTTCGATCTCCTCGCCGCCGCGGGTTACCTCGTGGGTGCGGGTGTTCATCACCAGGTCGCCGACCGCGAGCACCTCGGAGCCGCCCGAGACCACGCCGGAACGCTGCACGAGCCGGTGCGCGCGGATGAGCACCTCCTCCATGGAGAAGGGCTTGGTCACGTAGTCGTCGCCGCCGGCGGCCAGGCCCGCCACGCGGTCCTCCGTCGCGTCCTTGGCGGTGAGGAACATGGCGGGCATCTCCGACCAGTGGGCGCGCAGGCGCTCCAGGACGTCCAGGCCGTCCATGTCCGGCAGCATGACGTCCAGGATCGCCAGGTCCGGCCGGCCGGCGGCGCCCAGCTCGACGGCGGTCGCGCCGTCGTGGGCCACGATCACCTCCCAGCCGCACAGGGTGAAGCCCATGGAGAGCAGGTCGGCGATCATCGGCTCGTCGTCCACGACGAGCACCCGCACCGGCGCTCCGTCCGGGTGCGAGAGCTCGGGCAGGACCTTCTTCAGCTCTGCCATGGATGACGAGCCGGTGGTGCTCTGGATGGGGCTCACAAGGTTCCTCTACGTTCGGGAGACGGTTCACGGTGCCCACGCGGACGTCGCGGGCTGCGGGGACGAGCGCCTCACGACGGAGGGGCGACGCCGTTCCGGGGGATGGCGGACGGGCGGCGACCGAGGGTCGGGGGGATGCGCGGGTCCCCCTCGAAGGAGCCCCATGCTACGCGGATCAGCTGGCTCGGCCGACAGTCTTCTCAGAAAGCGGACATCAGTGTGACTCATCACAGCCCTGACACATCTGGCGGTGCCACCGGGGCCGCCCTGCGCTGAGGCCGCGGCGCGTGGCGCGCGTCAGTCGACCGGCTTCATGGCCCAGTGCGTGGCCAGGGTGCCGAACATGCGGGTCTCGTGGCCGATGTTCACGAAGCCGGCCCCGGCGAAGAGGTCCGCGACCTCGTCTGGCGTGTGGAACGCCTTCGTCGAGGAGGACAGGTACGCGTAGGCCTCGGGCCGGTCGGCGATCAGCTTCGCGAGCTGCGGCATCACCCGGTGGATGTAGAAGGAGGAGAACGGCTTGAGCACGTTGTCCGGCGCCGGCGACGTCTCGAGGGCCGCGACCCAGCCGCCGGGGCGCAGCACGCGGAACTGCTCGGCGAGGGTCGCCGGGATGTCCGCGACGTTGCGCAGCAGGTAGCCGTGGGTCACGGCGTCGAACGAGTCGGCCTCGAACGGCAGGTCGGTCGCGTCCGCGACGACCCACTCGATGCGGTCCCCGCCCGCGCGGGCACGGCCGACCTCCATCATCTCGGCGGCGATGTCGGCGCCCACCACCTGCGCGTCGGGGTGCTGCCTGAGCACCTCGAACGCGAGGTCGCCGGTGCCGGTGGCCAGGTCGAGCACGCGGGCCTGCGCGGGGATGTTGGCCCGCGCCACCGTGTGGCGCACCAGACGCGGCTCCTGACCCCATGTCATGACAGCGTTCATCAGGTCGTAGCGGCTGGCGATGGCGTCGAACATCGCGGAGACCCGGTCGTGGTGGTCGGCGGCGCCGCGCTGGGCGTCGCCACGCGGGGCGGGGAGGGGGTTCTGGCTCACCAGGCCACCGTATCCCGCCCACCTCCCCCGACGACGCCCCTCACCGGGATTGCACAGAAGCGTTAGGTAGACCTAACCTTCCGGAGTTACCTCACGTCGATGTTCGCTAATGCTGGCCCGGCAGGGCCGACGCATCCTCCGACCGCAGACCCGACCCCCTCCGCCCGGCGCCCGCGCGTCGCGACCGTGAAAGGCCACCACCATGGCATCGTCCCCCCTGTCCCGCCGCTCCCTCCTCGCCGGCGGGGGAGTCGGCCTCACCCTCCTGCTCGCCGCGTGCTCCACCGGCCCGGCGGGAGGCTCCGCCTCGTCCGCGTCGGCCGGTGCGTCGTCGTCGGACCCCGCGGGCGGGGACGCCGCGTTCCCGCGCAGCATCGAGCACGTCTACGGCACCACCGAGATCCCGCAGCGCCCGACCCGCGTGGCCACCGTGTCCTGGGTGAACCAGGACGTGGCCCTCGCCCTCGGGGTGGTGCCGGTGGGCATGGCCGCCGTGGAGTTCGGCGGGAACGCGGAGAAGTCCACCGACTGGTTCGACGCGAAGCTCGCCGAGACCGAGGGCGCCCAGAAGCCCGTGCAGTGGTCCGAGGCCTCCGGCATCGACGCCGAGGCGATCGCCGCCGTGAAGCCGGACGTCATCCTCGCCGTCTACTCCGGCATCACGCAGGAGGACTACGACCGCCTCTCGAAGATCGCCCCCACCGTGGCCTACCCGAAGGACGTCCCCGCCTACGGCACCTCGTGGCAGCAGTCCACGGAGGTCATCGGCCGCGTGCTCGGCAAGGAGCAGGAGGCGGAGGAGCTCATCGCGGACCTCGAGCAGCAGATCAAGGACGCCGGCGAGAAGCACGCGGACCTCCAGGGCGCCTCCTTCGTCTACGGCACCATCGACCCCGCCGCCGCGGACCAGATCAGCATCTACACGGACGTGGACAACCGCCCGAAGTTCCTCGAGCTGCTCGGCATGGAGCAGGCGCCGGTGGTGACGGAGAACTCCCCCAAGGACCAGGCGTTCTTCTTCACGTGGTCGCCCGAGCGCGCGGACGAGCTGGAGGCGGACGTCTTCGTCTCCTGGGCCGCCCAGGACTCGGTCCGCGAGGCCATCGAGTCCGACCCCCTGCTGGGCTCGATCCCCGCGGTGAAGGCCGGCGCCCTCGTCCTGCAGACGGACGAGCAGGAGGTCCTCTCCGTCTCCGCGATCTCCCCGCTGTCCATCCCCTTCGCGCTCGAGAAGGTCGTCCCGCCGATCGCCGAGGCCGCGAAGACCGCGCAGGGCTGATCCCACCCCATGCCGTCCACGGCCCTCTCCTCCCCGGCCCGCGCCCGCGCGGGCGTGCTGATGGGCGCCCTGCCCGCGGCGCTGCTGCTGGCGGCGCTCGTGGCCGGCGTCGCCCTCGGCGCGCGCACCGTGCCGGCGACGACGGCGCTCGACACCCTGGGCGCGGTCCTCACCGGGCACCCCGTGCCGGAGGGCATCGAGGCGGCGGCCGTGGCCTCCCGCGTGCCCCGCGTGGTGACGGGGGCGCTCGTGGGGGCGGCGCTGGCCGTGGCCGGCGTCGCCCTCCAGGGGGCCACCCGCAACCCGCTCGGCGACCCGGGGCTGCTCGGGCTCTCCGCCGGCGCGGGGCTGGCCGTGGCGGCGGGCATGGCGCTCGGCGTCGCCGGCTCCACGTTCGGGGTGCTGGCGCTGGCCGCCGTCGGGACGCTGGTCGCGGCGGCGCTCGGCTACGCGGTGGCCGCGGCCGCCACGCGGGGGGGCCGGACGCCCGGCGCCCCCTCCCCCATGGCGCTCGTGCTGGCCGGCGCCGCGCTCACCGCCGGCGCCACCGCCGGCACCACGGCGCTGCTCGTGCTCTCCCCCACGGTCCAGGACCGCCTGCGGTTCTGGGCCGTGGGCACGGTGGCCCGCGCCGACCTCGGCGAGGCGCTCGCCCTGGCGCCCGTGATCGCCGTCGGGCTGCTGGCCGCCGTCGTGGTGGCCCCCGGGCTCGACGCCCTCGCCCTCGGCGACGACCTCGCGCACGGCCTGGGCGGGCGCCCGGAGCGGGTGCGCGCGGTGCTGCTGGGCGCGGTCGTGCTGCTCACGGCCGCGGCGGTGGCGCTGGCCGGGCCGGTCGGGTTCGTGGGGCTGCTCGTGCCCCACGCGCTGCGCCGTCTGCGGCCGCCGAGCACGCGGGCCCTGATGGTCGGCTGCGCCCTGTGGGGCGCCGTCCTCGTGATCCTCGCGGACCTCGCCGGCCGGCTCGTGGTGGCGCCCGGGGAGATCCACCTCGGGGTGACCACCGTCCTGCTCGGCGTGCCCGTGCTGCTGGCGCTGCTGCGCCGCCCGGGGGTGGCCGCATGAGCCTCCAGCGCACCGCCTCGGACGACGTCGTCGCCCGCCTGCGCCGCTCCGACCGGCGCCGCCTCGGATGGGCCTGTGCGGGCCTCGCCGTGGCCGTGCTGGTCCTCGCCCTGCTGCGCGTGGTGTGGGGCACGTACCAGGTGACCGTCCCGGACCTCGTGCGGATCCTGGCCGGGGAGACGATCCCGGGAGCGAGCTTCATCGTGCTGGAGGAGAAGCTGCCCCGCGCCGTGGCCGCGGTGCTCACCGGCGCCGCCCTGGGCGCGGCCGGCGCGCTCTACCGGCGCACCCTGCGCAACCCCCTGGCCTCGCCGGACATCCTGGGCGTCACCCAGGGCGCCGCGGCGGCGGTCGTGCTGGGGATGCTGGCGACCGCCGGGCAGACCGGTGGCGGATCGGACCTGACGCGCGCCGCCACGGCACTGATCGGCGGCCTCGCGGCGGTGGTCGCCGTGTTCGCCACGGCCCGCTCGGTGGGTGGCGAACGGTTCGTGGTGGCCGGCATCGCGGTGGCGGCGGCGGGCCAGGCCGTGGTGGCCGGGGCCATGCTCTCGCTGGCCCAGCACGACCTGCAGTCGGCCACCGTCTGGATCGCCGGCTCGCTCAACGGGGTCACGTGGGGCCGCATCGCGCTGCTCGCGGGCGTGCTCGTGGCCGCCCTGCCGCTGGCGGGGGTGCTCCACGCGCGGCTGGCCCCCGCCGACGTCGGCCCGGACCTCGCGCACGCCCTCGGCGCCCGACCGCGCCCCACCTCGGCCGCGGCGCTGGGGCTCGGCGCGGTGCTGGCCGCCGTGGCGACCGCCGTCGTGGGGCCGCTGGCGTTCGTGGCGCTGCTGGCCACCCCGGTGGCGCGCGGGCTCACCCGCGGCCTGCCCTCCCTGCCCGCGGCGGCGCTCACGGGCGCCGCGCTCGTGCTGCTCGCGGACCTCGTGGCCGGCGAGGCCGTCCCCCTGCTCACCGGCGCCGCCCTGCCCACCGGTGTGCTCACCGGCGCCGCCGGCGCCCCGCTCATGCTCTGGCTGCTGCTGCGCCAGGGCCGGACCCCAGGAGGCGTGCGCCCCGCATGACCGCTCCCCCGCTCACCGTCCCGTCCCCCGCCGCACCGCGCGCCGGGGCCGCTAACGACGTCGCGATCCGCCTGCGCGGCCTGACGCTCGGCTACGGCCCGGCTTCGGCGCCGCCGATCGTCGAGGACCTCGACCTGGACGTGCCCGCCGGGCGCGTCACCGCGATCATCGGCGCCAACGGCTGCGGCAAGTCCACGCTGCTGCGCGGCCTGACCCGCCAGCTCGCCCCGCGCGCCGGGAGCATCGAGGTGCTCGGCCGGGACGCCGCCCGCGTGTCCGCGCGCGACTACGCCCGCACCGTGGCGCTGCTGCCCCAGCATCCCGTGGCGCCCGAGGGCATGACGGTGGCGCAGCTCGTGGCGCGCGGCCGTCACCCGCACCGCGGGCTCCTGGGCGGCCGGGCCGCCGGCGACGACGCCGCGATCGCCTCGGCGCTCGAGCGCACCGACCTCGTGGAGCTCGCCGAGCGCGAGGCCGGCACGCTCTCCGGCGGGCAGCGGCAGCGGGCGTGGCTCGCCCTCGTGCTCGCCCAGCAGACCCCGGTGGTGCTCCTCGACGAGCCCACGAGCTACCTCGACCTCAGCCATCAGGTGGAGGTGCTCGACCTGGTGCGCGCGCTCCCGGACCCGCGCGGCGGGGGCCGAGCGACCGTCGTCGCGGTGCTGCACGAGCTGAACCTGGCGGCGCGCAGTGCGGACCACATCGTGGCGATGGCCGCGGGCCGGGTGGTGGCGCAGGGCACGCCGGGCGAGGTGATCGTGCCGGAGGTGCTGGCCGAGGTGTTCGGCCTGGACGCGGACGTGGTGGCCGACCCGCTGCTGGGCCACCCCGTGGTGCTGCCGCGCGGGGACGGGGACCGCCGATGAGCGCCGACGGCATGTTCGTGGCGCACACGCGCGTGGTGTCCGTGGAGCAGCCGTGCCGCGGGTTCCGGCGGATCGTGCTGGCGGGCCCGGACCTGGAGGCCGCCAGCGGGGACCTGCTGGGACTGCTGCCGCCCGGCGTCGCCGACCTGCACGCCCTGTACCGGGGCGCGCGGCCGCGCCGGGACGCCTATGTGAAGCTGCTGATCCCCCCGCCGGGCGGGACGTCGGCGGACCCGGACCTGTCCGCCGGGTTCCGCGCCGGGTTCCTGGCCATCCCGGAGGAGGGGCGCGGCTGGATGCGCACGTACACGGTGCGCTCGGCCGGGCTCGTGCGGCTCGACGGGCGGCAGGTGCCCTCGCTGACCGTGGACGTGGTGCTGCACGGCGACCCGGACGACTCCGCCGACCCGCATCAGGGGCCGGGCCTGCGCTGGGCGCGCGCCGTCCAGGCGGGGGACGCGGTGAACGTGCTGGTGCCCTCGGCGGAGGCGCCGGCGTGGTCCGGCTGGCGGCAGACGGGGGCGCACCGTGTGCTGGCCGTGGGCGACGAGACCGCCGTCCCCGCCCTGGTGTCCGTGGCGGAGGAGCTCGCGGACCCGTTCGGCGGGTTCGACGGCGAGGCGGACCTCGTGCTCGAGCTGCCCCATGACGGGCAGGCCGCCGACCTCATCGCCGAGCGCCTGGCCGTCCCCGAACCGTGGGACTGGCGGGCCGTGACGGAGCTGGCGGACCGGGGCCGCGTGCGCCTGCACGTGGGCCGCCGGGCGCCGGGGGCGCCGTCGGGGTCCTGGGCGCACGCCCGCCTCGCCGCCCTGCTGGGCGTGGACCCCGACGACGCCGGCGGGCCGGTCGCGCCGCCCGCGGCCTCCCCCGAGCGCGAGTGGACCGTCGCCGCCCTCGAGGCCGACGAACGGCCCGAGGCCTACGTATTCCTCGCCGGGGAGTCCGCGATGGTGCGCGCCCTGCGCTGGCTCAGCGTGGGCCCCGGCGGGGTGCCGAAGAAGCACGTCTCCTTCATGGGCTACTGGCGGGAGGGCCAGGCGGAGAGCTGAATCCTTGCCGCGGCCGCACCCGCCAGGCCTAGCGTGGGCTCCAGACCCATCCGATGCAGGAACGAAGGAGAACCTCATGTCGAACGTGCTCATCCTCGGCGGCCACGGCAAGGTGGCCCTGCTGGCCGCCCCGCTGCTCGCCGCCGCCGGCCACACCGTCACCTCAGCCATCCGCGACGCCGCCCAGAGCGCCGACGTCAAGCAGGCCGGGGCCACCCCCCTCGTGCTGGACATCGAGCACGCGGGCGTGGACGAGCTCACCGAGGCCTTCCGGGGGCAGGACGCGATCGTCTTCTCCGCCGGCGCCGGCGGCGGCTCCCCCGAGCGCACCCGGGCCGTGGACCACGACGCCGCCGTCGCGAGCATGCGCGCCGCCGAGGCCACGGGCGTGCGGCGCTACGTGATGGTCTCCTACCTCGGCGCCTCGCTGGAGCACGGCCTGCCCGAGGACGACGACTTCTTCCCCTACGCCCAGGCGAAGGCCGAGGCGGACGCCGCGCTGCAGGCGACCGACCTGGACTGGACCATCCTGGGCCCCGCCGCGCTCACCCTCGTGGAGCCCACCGGCCGCATCACGGTGGACCCGGACCTCGACGCCCCGGACGCCCCGAGGGGCGAGGTCTCCCGCGGGAACGTGGCCCGCGTGATCGCGGCCGTGCTCGAGGACCCGTCCACGGTGCGCACGCGGATCGAGTTCGTGGACGGCGACACCCCGATCACCGAGGCGGTCGAGGCGGCCTGAGGCCCTTGACGCGCCCCGCCCCGTATGCCCGAATGGGCGCATGAGCCTGTACCTGATCACCGTGTGGCACGCGCCGGGCGTCCACGCCACCGGCGCCGCGTACCAGTCCCCCGAGGAGATGCAGATCGCGCACGAGCGCGTCAGCGCCTACAACGCCATGCTCCAGAACGCCGGCGCCTTCGTGGGCGCGGGCGGCCTGATGCCCCCGGAGGAGGCGCTCGTGGTCGACGCCACCGCCGCGGAGGGGCCGGAGAAGGCGAGCACCGCGGCCGAGGTGCGCGGCGGCATCCTCGCCCGGGGAGACCTGCAGATGGGCGGGTTCTGGATCGTCGAGGCCCCGGACGACGCCGGTGCCCGCACCTACGCCGCCGAGGCCTCCTTCGCGTGCGGGCAGCCCGTGGAGCTGCGCCGCCTCCAGGGCTGACGCCGGTGCGCGAGGGCGCTCCGGAGGGAGGGCCCTCGCTCTGCGAGGTCCCCGAGCTGGCCGATGGCGAACTCGCCCTCCGCGCCGCCGACGGCCGCCACGCGCGCAGCCTCGGCGCGCTCATGCGGGACGTCGAGGTGCAGGTGCTCACCGGCTCCGTCTCCTCCACGGCCGAGGCCGAGGCGCTGGCCCGCGGCGAGGCCGAGCCGGATCTGAGCTCCGCCCAGCTGAGGGCGGTCTATGACCGCTGGGCGGGGGCTGAGGACCGCGCGGTCTGGGCCATCGAGGTGGACGGCGCGGTGGTGGGCGAGGTCCTCCTGCTGGACCTGGACGCGGAGAACCGGGTGGGCGGGATGCGCCTGTGGCTCGCCCGGGAGCGGGACCGCGGGATCGGGACGCGGGCGCTGCGCCTCGTCCTGGACCACGCGTTCGGCACCGTGGGACTGCACCGGGTGGGCCTCGAGGTGTACGCCCACAACCCACGCGCGGTCCACGTCTACAGGAAGCTGGGCTTCGTGCTCGAGGGGACGCTCCGCGAGGCCCTGCTGCTGGACGGGCGCTGGGTGGACTGCCACGTCATGGGGCTCCTGCGCCACGAGTGGGCGGCGGCACGGAGGGCGTGACGCACCGCTCAGGCCGGCGTGAGGCGCCGGTCGAGGTCGCCGAGCATCCCCATGAAGCCGGTGAAGCCGGTGAGGATCCCCACCAGCACGAGCCCGACGGTGCGGGAGCCGAGGCGCGGCACGTCCAGGAACGGATAGGGGTACCAGTCGATCCGCCGCCCGCGCGTCATGGTCATGGCGGCCCACAGCAGGGGGATCACGGAGGCGAGGCCGGCCCGGCGGTGCGTGATCTGCCCACGGGGGTCGAAGAGCGCCCACACGGCGGGGGCGAGCACGGGGTTCACCACGTGCTGCAGCGTGTCGTTGACGCGGTAGAGCGCGGTGTCCTCCTCGTGGCCGCGCAGCACGGCGTTGTACACGATGCCCGTGACCATCACGGAGCCCAGCCCCGCGGTGCGCAAGGCCCAGAACGCGTCCGACGTCGGCGCCGTGTCCCGCGCGGCGAGCGTCAGGGAGGTGCCGGCCACGAGCGCGTTGGACAGCCACGTGAAGTAGGCCGGCTGGTTCAGGGCGTGCGCCCACCCGGCGGAGAAGCCGCCCTGGTAGCCCACGCCCGGGATGACCATGGTCGCCTTCCTGGCCCCGATGGAGAACGAGGTGAGGCACCCGACGGCGGGCAGCACTCCGGCGCTCCACCACGCCAGACGCGCGACCGGGCGCGGCGCGACGGCCGCCGTGCGGCGATGACGACGCAGGCGGTGCAGGGAGGAGGGCAGGCTGACGCGGGGGGTGGGAAGGGGCATGGGGGACCTCGCACGAGAACGCGGTGGCGGGACGGAGGAATCCCCCCAGTGTTGCATGAACGGAAGATGAACGGAAGTCGTCGAGAGGAAGAACGCACGCGCGGGGGCGCCCGCCCCCGCGCGCACCCCGCCCTCAGACCTCGGCGAGGACCCCGTCCGGATCGTCGATCCGCACGCGGACGCCGTCGGCCTCGAGGCGGTGCACGCCCTCCGCCATGAGCCGCCGCCCCACCTCGGTCACCCGGTCCACCCGCTCGAGGTTCAGCACGACCTCCTCGATAGCCCCGTCCTCCTCGCCGGCCGCCACCGCGTCCTCCAGGGCGCCCCGGCCGACGGCGGTGCACGCCGCCACATCCGGGTGCTCATCCCCGTCCCAGGACCAGCCCCGCTGCCGGCGCTCGCCCGTGCCGAGGTCCGCGAGCGCCGAGACCACGGCGTCCGCGCCGCCGAAGCGGATGACGCCCTGCAGGTGCAGGCGCACGCTGGCGCCCTCGCGGCTGACGTGGCGCACCACGGTGCCGCCCAGGGCGTCGGCCTCCATGATGTGCAGGTTCAGGTCCTCGGACATGCGGCGGCACACCCGCACGCCGCGCAGCGAGCTGCCGTGGGCGTCCAGGCGGGGGGAGAACACGCCGATCCCCACCTGTCCGGGCAGGGCGCCGAGCACGCCCCCGGCCACGCCGGACTTCGCCGGGATCCCCACGTCCACGAGCCACTGCCCGGCGTCGTCGTACATCCCGGAGGAGCTCATGACGGAGAGGACCTGGCGGGCCACGCGCGCCGCGATGACCCGCTCGCCGGTGAGCGGGTGGAGGCCGCCCGCGGCGAGGCACGCGCCCATGAGGGCGAGGTCGCGGGCGGTCACGAGGACGGAGCACTGCGCGATGTACCCGGCGACCACGTCCTCGGCACGGTCCTGGATGATGCCGTGGCTGCGCATCATGTGGCCGAGGGAGAGGTTGCGGTCCGCGGTGGCCAGCTCGGCCTCGTAGGACTCCTGGTCCACCCGCAGTGGCCGGCCGGCGAGCGCGGAGAGCAGGGAGACGAGCCGGTCGATCCGCTCCTGCGGGCGCGCGTCCGGCCCCACGAGGAGCTGGTGCACGGCGATGGCGCCGGCGTTGATCATGGCGTTGTCCGGGCGGTGGGACTCCGCCTCGAGGGAGAGCTCGTTGAACGCCTCCCCGGAGGGGTTCAGGGCCACGCGGGCGTCCACCTCGGCGCGGCCGCGGTCCATGAGGGCGGCCGCGTACCCGAACGGCTTGGAGACGGACTGGATGGTGAACTCCGTCTCGTCGTCGCCGGCGGAGTAGAGGTGCCCCGTGACGGTGGCGAGGGCGATGCCCAGCCGGTCCGGGTCCGCGGTGGCCAGCGTGGGGATGTACTGCGCGAGCTCGCCCTCGTTGGAGTCCCGGAGGGAGTCGTGGAGGGAGCGCAGGTAGTCCTGGATCGGGTGACGCATCAGCGGGCCTCCCACCACATGCCGGTGAGGTCCTCGGTGCCGAACGCCCGCACGGGCTCGATCTCGGCGAACCCGAGGCGCGCGTAGAACGGCACGTTGGCCCGGGTGGAGGACTCGAGGTAGATCCCGGTGCCGTCCGCGCGCCGCTGCCGGTGGCGCACGAGGGCGCTCGCCGCGCCCCGGCCGCGGGCCGCGGGAAGGGTCCCGAGGTCCGCGAGGTACCAGTGCGGGACCGTCGGGCGGGCGCGCTCGCACGCGGCCACGGTGAGCGCCATGTCCAGCGCGTGGGCGCCGTGCACGCGCAGCAGGCCGGGCACGGAGGCGACGGCGGCCGGCACGGTGGTGCCGCGCGGCGCGTCCGGCGCCCCCCACAGGGCGGCGGCGAGGACCGTGCCGTCCGCGGGGTCCACGGCGACGTCGACCGCGCCGGGCACCCGCCCGTCGGGCCCGGGAGACAGGGCGTCCCGCACCGCACCGGAGAACTTGCGGGTCAGCCGCTCGACCCTCCGGGCCGCGGGGAGGAAGGAGACCGTGTAGGGGTCGGTGAGGAAGGACTCGGCGAGGACGGACGCCACCCGGCGCACGGTGCTCCCGCGCAGCGCGTCCGGCCGCAGGGTCACCACCTGCACGCGGGCGCGGTCGAGGGCCGGGGAGGGGTCCGGGGACGTCATGGCCGCCAGTCTAGGGACCGCGGCGCCGTCGCGGCCCGGCGTCACCGGCGCGCGGGGGCCGACGTGATCGGGGACACTGGGGGCCATGACGACGACCCCCGACGTGCTCGCCCTGCTCGAGCGGGAGCTGCCCGGCCGCGTGGACACCGCGGCGGAGGCCCTCGAGGCCGCCCGCACCGACCGATCCGGCCACCGCTCCCCCGCCGCTCCGCTGGCCGTGGTGCGCGCCGGCCGCGTGGAGGACGTGCAGGCCGCGTGCCGGATCGCCCACGCCACGCGGACCCCGCTCGTGACCCGCGGGGCAGGCACGGGGCTGGCCGGGGGCGCCGTCGCCGGGGCGGGCGAGATCGTGCTGGACGTCAGGGCGATGGACCGGATCCTCGAGGTCTCCCCCGCGGACCGCGTCGCCGTCGTCGAGCCCGGGATCCTCAACGGCGCGCTCAACGCGCGCCTGGCCGAGCACGGGCTGTGGTGGGCGCCCGACCCGGCCTCGAAGGACATCTCCACCGTGGGCGGCAACATCGCGATGAACGCGGGCGGGCTGCTGTGCGCCAAGTACGGCGTCACGCGTGAGGCGGTGCTGGGGCTGGACGTGGTGCTCGCCGACGGCACGCTCCTGCGCCTCGGCCACCGCACGGTCAAGGGCGTCACGGGCTATGACCTCACCGCCCTGCTGATCGGCTCGGAGGGCACCCTCGGCGTGATCGTGGGCGCCACGCTCGCGCTGCGCCCGCTCGTCCGGGGCGCCCAGGTGACCCTGGGCGGGTTCTTCTCCGACGTCGTCGCCGCCGCGGCCGCCGCCCAGTCCGTCACGGGCGCGGGCCACGTGCCGGCCCTGATGGAGCTCATGGACGAGGCCACGCTCGCGGCGGTGCGCGCGTACGTCGGCCCGGAGCTGGGCGCGGCGCTGCCCGAGCGCGGCGCGTTCCTGCTGGTGCAGGCCGACGGCGCGGGGGCGGCCGAGGACGGCGCCGCGATGGCGGCCCTGATGGAGGCGGCCGGCGGCGCGGTGACCGCCACCGCGGACCCCAGGGAGGCGGAGGCGCTCATGGCCCTGCGCCGCAGCGCGTTCCCCGCCCTCGAGGCGCTCGGCACCCCGCTCGTGGAGGACGTCGCGGTGCCGCGCAGCCGCATGGCGGAGATGTTCGCGCGGATCCGGGAGATCGAGGCGCGCACGGGCGTCGCCATCCCGACGTCGGCCCACGCCGGGGACGGAAACCTGCACCCGGTGCTGGTGTTCGGCTCGGCGGGCGAGGTGGGCGGCGAGGCCGGCACCGCGATCCCGGAGGCCGTGTGGGAGGCGGCGGGCGAGCTGTTCGCCGCCGGACTGGAGCTGGGCGGCACCCTGACCGGAGAGCACGGCGTGGGCCTGCTCAAGCGGGCGTTCCTGAGGGACGAGCTCGGGGAGGCCCAGCACGCGCTGCAGGAGCGGATCAAGGCCGTCTTCGACCCGCACGGGATCCTCAACCCGGGCAAGATGTTCACGCCGGACGCGGCCTGACGGGGCCCGGGCGGCGGCTGTGGAGATCCCAGGGCCCTCCAAGGCGGCGGCTCTACGCTCGGGGGCATGCCCGAGGAGCAGCCCCGCACGCCTCCGCCGTCGCCGGAGCGCCCGCCGTCGCCGTCCGAGCGCGCGCCCTCAGCGGCGACGGCCCTGGAGACCCTGCGCCGCACCCCCGTCGCGCAGCTGACGCAGATGCCGCCGGCCATGACGCGGGCCCTCGGCGCCCTGCGGGAGGACTTCGAGCGGTTCGACCTCGAGTACCGCTCCGCCCTGGTGCAGGTGGAGACGCGCCTGGAGACCCTGCAGGACGAGTTCGCCCTGGCGCACGACCACAACCCGATCGAGCACATCGTCACCCGGGTCAAGTCGCCCGAGTCCATCCTGCGCAAGGCCGCCGACCGCGGGCTCTCCCTGGACCTGGACGCGATGCGCCGCACGGTCACGGACATCGCGGGGGCGCGCGTGATCCTCAGCTTCACCGAGGACGTCTACCGCGTGTTCCGCCACTTCACCTCGCAGCCGGACATCCGCCTCGTGGAGGTGGAGGACTACATCGCCTCCCCCAAGCCAAGCGGCTACCGCAGCCTGCACTGCCTCGTGGAGGTGCCGGTCCACTTCTCCACGGGCACGCGCCACGTCACCGTGGAGATGCAGTTCCGCACGATCGCCATGGACTTCTGGGCGTCGCTCGAGCACAAGATCAACTACAAGTTCCAGGAGGACGTGCCCGCCGACATCGCCACGGAGCTCGTGGCCGCCGCCCGCGTGGCGGCGGACCTGGACTGCCGGATGGAGCACCTGCACCGGCAGGTCGCCGAGGGCCCCGGCGACGCGGGTCAGCCCGCCGGCGGCACCGCGTCCGGGGCGAGCGCGTAGATCCAGGCCCGCACCGTCCGGCCGTCCTCGAGGAGGACGTGCGCGTTCGAGCGGCCCGGCGCGAGGGTGCCGCAGACCGCGCGGCGGTGGTCCGAGGACGTCACCTCAGTCAAGGCCGAGCACCCCCCGGAGCTGCTCGAAGGCCTCCGGGACCACGGTGTAGTGCGCCCAGCGACCGCGCTGCTCGCGCGTGAGCAGCCCCGCGTCCACGAGGCGCCTCATGTGATGGCTCACCGTGGACTGCGCGATCCCGAGCTCCGCCGTGAGGTCGCACGCGCACACGTTCTCGCAGCCCTGCGCCGCCACGTGGGAGAGCAGGCGCAGGCGCATGGGGTCCGCGAGCGCCTTGAACACGACGGCGGTCCGTGACGCCGCGTCGGCCGAGAGGGGCGCCGTGGTGAGGGAGCAGCAGTCGGCGGGCAGGGCGCCCGCGTCGGGCCCAGACCCCGGGGGTTCACGCGTGGACAGGGGGGTGCTCATGCGAGCATGCTACTCACATTGACGTCCATCGATCTGTGATCGTCGCGTCCACATGCCCTGCGTCGACGCGACCCCTCGCGTCGCGTCACCGCTCCCCTCCCCCGCCGGACCGACCCGAACAGGCTGACATGACCCCTCCCGTCGTCGCCCCCGCCGCCCGCACCCCGTCCGCCGACCACCATCCCGTCCTCAAGGAGATGTCCTTCCTGGACCGCTGGCTCCCCCTGTGGATCCTGCTGGCCATGGGCCTGGGCCTGCTGCTGGGCAACCTCATCCCCGGCCTCGACCACGCCCTCGAGTCGGTCACGATCGCCAACGTCTCCGTGCCGATCGCCGTCGGCCTGCTCGTGATGATGTACCCCGTGCTGGCCAAGGTCCGCTACGACGAGACGCGGCGCATCACCGCGGACCGCCGGCTCATGGCCACCTCGCTGCTCCTCAACTGGATCGTGGGCCCCGCGCTCATGTTCGGCCTCGCATGGCTCTTCCTGGCGGACCTGCCCGAGTACCGCACGGGCCTGATCATCGTGGGCCTGGCCCGGTGCATCGCCATGGTGCTCATCTGGAACGACCTCGCGTGCGGCGACCGCGAGGCCGCCGCCGTCCTCGTGGCGATCAACTCGGTCTTCCAGGTGCTCGCCTTCGGCGTCCTCGGCTGGTTCTACCTCCAGGTCCTCCCCGCCTGGCTCGGGCTCCCGACGACGTCGGCCGAGTTCTCCGTCGGGGCGATCGTCCTCTCCGTGCTCGTCTTCCTCGGCATCCCGCTGCTCGCCGGCTTCCTGACCCGCACGGTGGGCGAGCGGGCCAAGGGGCGCGACTGGTACGAGAACCGGTTCCTGCCGAAGCTCGGCCCGTGGGCGCTCTACGGCCTGCTCTTCACGATCGTGCTGCTCTTCGCCCTCCAGGGCCAGGCCATCGTCGAGAGCCCCCTCGACGTCGCGCGAATCGCGCTGCCGCTGCTGGCCTACTTCGTGATCATGTTCCTGGGCTCCCTGCTGCTGGCCCGCGCCGTGGGCCTCGACTACGCCCGCGCCACCACGGTGGCCTTCACGGCCTCCGGCAACAACTTCGAGCTGGCCATCGCCGTGGCGATCGGCACGTTCGGCGTCACCTCCGGACAGGCCCTCGCCGGCGTCGTCGGGCCGCTGATCGAGGTGCCCGTGCTCGTGGCCCTCGTCTACGTCTCGATGTGGCTCGGCCGCCGCCTGTTCCCGAACGATCCCACTGTGCCCGGCCCCGTCGTGTCCGGCAGTGCCTCCGAGCCGACCGAGCGCGACGCCGCCGCCCGCCCCTGACGCCCACCTCCCTCCCACCCTCTCCAGGAGAACCCCGTGAACGATCAGCAGACCGCCGCCGCCCGCCCCTCCGTCCTGTTCGTCTGCAGGAAGAACGGCGGCAAGTCCCAGATGGCCGCCGCCCTCATGGAGCGCCTCGCCGGCGACGCCGTGGAGGTGCACTCCGCCGGCACCCACCCCGGTGAGGAGGTCAACGCCCTCGCCGCCGAGTCGGTGGCCGAGGTCGGCGCGGACATGTCCCACGGCACGCCCAAGCCCGTCGACCCCGCGCTCGTGGCCCGCGTGGACCGTGTGGTGGTGCTGGGCGACGAGGCGAAGGTCGAGCCGGCGGAGGGCATGGCCGGGAGCATCGAGACGTGGCGCACCGACGAGCCCTCCGAGCGAGGCGTCGAGGGCGCCGAGCGCATGCGCCTCGTGCGCGACGACATCGACGCGCGCGTGCACGCCCTGTTCGCGGAGCTGACCGGGCAGGCGACGCCGACGGATGACGACGAGGACGCCGAGGACCGTCCCTCCGTGCTCTTCGTGTGCGTGCACAACGCGGGCCGCTCGCAGATGGCTGCCGGCTGGCTCGAGCACCTGGCCGAGGGCCGGGTCGAGGTGCGCTCCGCGGGCTCCGCCCCGAAGGAGGAGGTCAACCCGGCCGCGGTCGCCGCCATGGCGGAGGTGGGGATCGACATCGCCGCGAACACCCCGAAGGTCCTCACCACGGACGCCGTGAAGGACTCCGACGTGGTGATCACCATGGGCTGCGGGGACACCTGCCCCGTCTTCCCCGGCAAGCGCTACGAGGACTGGGCGGTCGAGGACCCGGCCGGCCAGGGCGTCGAGGCCGTGCGCCCGATCCGCGACGAGATCCGCGCGCGCGTGGAGACGCTCGTCAGAGAGCTGCTCCCGCGCCTGTGACCTGCACCATCGCGGACGGGCGATCCCGCAGACCTTGGCACACCTGTGGCCAGATCGTGACCGAAAGACCGCAGGAGCGACGCGGTCTCAGGCTTAGCCTGGACCGGTGCTCTCGTCCCGCCCCGCCCGCCGTCTCCGTCCGCTCGCCGCCGCCGCGCTCGTCGCGGCGATGGCACTGACCGGCTGCTCGAGCGGGTCCCCGGACGGCCCGGCCGCGTCCTCCGCGCCGTCGTCCGGCGCATCGTCGGCGCCGGCCTCCTCCGCTCCTGCCTCCTCGCCCTCGGCGGCAGAGGCCGGCGCGACCGCGACGGAGGGCTCCCCGGAGTGGCCCCGCACCCCCACCCTGGACCGCATGCCGTTCGCCGGCCTCGACGTGAGCACGATCTCGGACAACCACCGCGCCACCCACCTCGTGGTCCCGCAGCTCGCGGGTGCCGAGCCCCTGAACTCGCGCCTGCGCGATCAGGCGCAGCGGCGCGCCGAGCAGTTCTGGTCCGACTCGGAGGGCAGCGAGGTCTCCGTGGCGCCCCCCTCGCTCTCCGGCTCGTGGCAGGCGGTGGGCGTGTCCCGGGACATCGTGGGCGTGCTGACGTCGGTGACGGAGTTCGCGGGTGCGGGCCACTCCATCGAGGAGCGGACCACGTGGTTCGACGCCGCCGCCGGCACGGTGGTCGAGCCCCTGGACCTGGTGTCCTCGGACAGCCGCGGCCTCCTGGAGCAGCGCGTGCACGCGGCCGTGGACGCCCTCCCCGGCGCCGAGCGGGAGATGAGCCCCTCCAGCGCGGACACCGCGTGGGAGCAGCTCCGCGACGGGGACGTCCGCACGTGGTTCACGCCGGAGGGCGACCTTGCGATCGGCTTCTCGGAGCACACGATCCTGGCCGGCAGCGCGGGCACGCCCGCGATCACGCTTCCGGCGTCCGACGTCGAGCCGTGGCTCTCCGACGCCGGGCGGGCGGTCCGCACGGCCGTGACCCGGCCCGACGTGGAGGCGTGGAACGCGGCGCATGCCCCCGTCACGGCCGGGCCGACGTCGTCCGCCCCGGCTCTGACACCCCCCGTCACCCCCGCACCGGCGTCCAGCTCCGAGGCCGCGCCCCGTGCGACGCCCACGGCACCCTCCACCCCCAGCGCGACGAAGAAGTCCTCCTCCACCCCCAGCGCGACGAAGAAGCCCTCCTCCGCCCCCAGCGCGACGAAGAAGCCCTCCTCCACCCCGGCCGCGGGCAGGGGCAGGACGGACTGCTCGGTCAAGCGCTGCATCGCCCTGACGTTCGACGACGGCCCCAAGCCCGCGACCGACGCCCGGCTGCTGGAGATCCTGGCCCGTCACGACGTCCGGGCGTCCTTCTTCATGATCGGCTCCTCCGTCGATGCGTTCCCGGGCACCGCGAAGAAGATCAGCGCCGCGGGCCACGAGGTGGGCAACCACACGTACACGCACGCCCTCCTGAAGCCGCTGGGCCGGGCAGCCCTGGACGCCGAGCTCTCGAAGGCCAGCACGGCCATCGAGCACGCGACCGGGGTGCGGCCGGCGGTCATGCGTCCGCCCTACGGCGCCTACAACGCCACGGTCACCACGGCGATCGAGGCCCACGGCATGCGCAAGGCCATGTGGACGGTCGACACGCTCGACTGGAAGCACCGCGACCCCGCCAAGACGCTCGCGATCGTGAAGAAGGAGGCCGCCCCCGGCGGGATCATCCTGATGCACGACATCCACGCCACGACCATCGAGGCCGTGGACCCCGTGGTGACCTGGCTCCAGTCCCAGGGCTACACCCTCGTGACCGTCTCCGACCTGCAGGACGGCTGATGGCCCCGCAGGTCAGACGCGATACCCTGGCCGCGAACGCACCCTCTCCCCGCCCCCAGGACACGAGGAGGCCACCCCATGCGGATCGCTGATCCCGGCCCTGCCGCCCCCGACCCCGGACGCGGCGCCCCCAGCGGCCCGGATGCCGTCGACCCGCTCACCGCGGGCCTCGGCGAGCTGCGCCGCCGCTATGCGGAGGCGCTCGGCGCCGAGACGGTGGAGCGCCACGTGCAGGACGCCCTGGCCGACCTGGCGCGTGCCGGCACCACGGGGCCGCACCTGGAGAAGATGGCCGTGCGCTTCGCGGCCTCCCGGCTGGACGCCCTGGCCGAGGCGGAGGGGCTCGTGGACCCACAGGCCCCGCGCGTGCTCTTCGTGTGCGTGCAGAACGCCGGCCGCTCCCAGCTGGCCGCCGCCCTGCTGGCCGAGCACGCCGGCGACGCCGTTCGGGTGCTCTCCGCGGGGTCCCGCCCCGCCGCGCACGTCCACGGCACCGTGGCCCCGCTGCTGGCCGAGCACGGCGCGGACCCGGAGGAGACGTTCCCCAAGCCCGTCACCGAGGAGATCCTCCGGACGGCCGACTACGTCATCACCATGGGCTGCGGCGACGAGTGCGAGGTCCACCCGCACACCGTGCACCGGGACTGGCCGGTGGGCGACCCCGCCGAGGCCGACTGGGACCGCCTCCAGGAGATCGTGGCGGACATCGAGCGGCGCGTGGCCGAGCTCTGGGCCGAGATCCAGGCGACCCTGCCGCGCTGAACCGCCGGCTCCCGCGTCCGCCGCGCGGCCTCAGGCCCGGCGGCCGAGGCGGGCGAGCAGGCGCTCCTGGCGCGGGGCGCCGTCGGCCACGGGGATCGCGGCCCCGAGGATCCCCGGGGTGTAGGCCCGCTCGCCGAAGCTCTCGAGGGCGGCCTCCACGTGGTCCATCTCCGCGTCCGTGAACTGCTCGTCC
Source organism: Micrococcus antarcticus (assembly GCF_044872765.1). Classification (NCBI taxonomy): domain Bacteria; kingdom Bacillati; phylum Actinomycetota; class Actinomycetes; order Micrococcales; family Micrococcaceae; genus Micrococcus; species Micrococcus antarcticus. Next base: position 1,668,317 of record NZ_CP085253.1, read on the forward strand.
ACGCCCTGCGAGCGGGCGAGGTCCCAGCGATGCACGATCAGGTCGAACACGTGGAAGTGCAGCAGCGCCTCGCCCACGGTCATGGCGCCCACCGCGGTGTCCATGGCCCGCTGCGTGAACTCCGGATCGCCCGCGAGGGCGGACATGGCGGCCTCGTGCTTGATCCACTGGAGGTGCCTCGGGGAGCGCGAGCCGTCGAACACGGGGACCTCGCGCCCCTGACGGGCGGCGAAGTCGCGCTCCGCGGTGACGACGTGGTCCAGGAGGTCCGCGGCAGTCCAGCCGTCGCAGGGGGTGGGCGCGTCCCAGTCGGCCACGGCCTGCACGAGGGCGGTGAACGGGGCGGCGGCGGCGTCCCAGCGGGCTTCGGTCTCGGTGGTGGCCATGGGGTCTCCTGAGGGTCGGTGCGACGCGGACGGCGTGTCCGCGCCGGGAACATGATCCCCCATTCCGGCGCGCGCCGCGCAGCGCCGCCACCGTGGAGGGGGCAAGCGCCTGGGCTGAGGGGCCGCCCTCAGGGCAGCAGGGCCTCGATGACGGTCTCGATGCTCGTGAGCACCGTCTCGCGGTCCACCTCGTCCGGGCGGAGGTGGCGTTCCACCGCGACGGTGTGGACGAGCATCAGCAGGAGCGCGGCCATCCGCGTCAGCTCCGCGTGGTCCGCGCTCGCGAACCGCTCGTGGTTCTCGAGCAGCTCCACGAGGAAGGCGCGCCGGCGCTCGCTGAAGGCCGCGTACTCGGCGCCCACCACGTCGTCGCGCAGGGCCACGGCCTGGAACTCGTGGACCAGCACCGGCCACTGGCCCGAGGCGTTCAGGACCGTGGACCCCAGGGCCTCGGCGAGCCGGCGCGTCAGCTCCTCCCGGCCCACCCCCTCCTCGACCAGCGCCGCCGCCACGCCGCGCATCGCCTCCGTGGTGATCCGCTCGAACTCGGTGGCGCACACCTCCGCGAACAGCTGCGGCTTGCCGCCGAAGCCCGAGTACACCGCGCCCTTGGTGTAGCCGGCGTCGGCCGCGATCCGGGCGAGCGACGCCTTCACGTACCCCTCGTGCTCGAACGCCCGGGCGGCGTGGTGCAGGAGGTCGGCGCGCACGTCGGCGCTGCGGGGTCGAACGGCCATGTTGCCCTTTCGGTACCGATGGTATTGAATACTGCATGAATCCAGTACCGATGGTACTGATGCCCGCGCAGCACGGCAAAGCACCCTCGAAGGAGCCCGCCCTGATCCCCGCGACCCCCACCCCCCTCGACCCGCCGGCACGGCGGGTCGCCGCCCGCGCCGCCCAGCACCACCTCGTGGCCCGCGGCCTGACCCTGCGCACCCGGAACGGGACCGTCTTCGCGCCCGTGGACCTGGACCTCCCCGCCCACACGCCGCTCGCCGTCCTGGGCACCCAGGGCTCGGGCCGCTCGGCCCTGCTCCTCGCCCTCACGGGCCGGCTCCAGGGCGTGGACGGGGAGCTGACCCTGGGCCGCATCGACGGCGTCCGCCACGCGCACCGCCTGCGCGAGGCCACGGCCGTGGCCCACGTCAGCGACCTCGTCGAGCTCGAGTCCACCCTCACCGTCCGCGAGTCGCTCGAGGAGCGGATCCTCACGGACGGCATCCGCCGCCGGGACGGCCGCGCGCGGTTCGCCCGGCTCAGCGAGGCCGTCGGCTTCGAGGCCGACCCCGGCACCCCCGTCGGGCACCTCCCGGCACCGGAGCGCACGGTCCTCACCGCGCTGCTCGCGTGCCTGCGCCCCGCCCGGCTCGTGGCCTACGACGACGTCGACGCCACGCTCACGGACGCGCAGCTCGCCCGCGTCTACACCGCCCTCGAGACCCTCGGGGACTTCGGACACCCCTTCGCCGTCAGCGCCCTCACCTCCTCCGCGGTCCCCCGCGGCGCCGTGGTGCTCCCCCTGACCCCCTCCCTGGAGGACTGAATGCTGTTCCGCTATGAGCTGCGCCGGTTCCGCGCCGGGCTGCCCCTGCTCGCCCTGATCTTCGTGCTCCTGGTGCCCGCGATCTACGGTGCCCTCTACCTCTCCGCCAACTGGGACCCCTACGGCCGGATGGACCGCCTCCCCGTGGCGATCGTGAACGAGGACCAGCCCGTGGAGTACGACGGCCGCACCCTCACCACGGGCGCCGACGTCACCCGCGAGCTCGTGGAGGACCGCGCGTTCGACTGGCACGAGACCACGCGCGCAGAGGCCGAGGAGGGCCTGCGGGAGGGCCGCTACTACCTCGTGCTCGAGATCCCGGAGGACCTCAGCGCCGACCTCGTGAGCCCCAGCGACGACGTCGGATCGCCGGAGCAGGCGCAGATCACCCTGCGCCGGGACGACTCCAACGGCTTCGTGATCGGGTCCGTGACCGCCTCGAGCCAGTCCAAGATCGAGAACTCGGTAAACCAGGCCGCCGTCGAGGCCTACTTCAAGGCCGTCTTCTCCAACATCGCCACCCTGCGCGACGGGATGGTGCAGGCCGCCGACGGAGCCGCCCAGCTGGCGGACGGCGCCCAGCAGGCCCGCGACGGGGCCACGTCCATCGACGACGGGCTCGCCCAGGCCACGGACGGCTCGGGCCGGCTCATGGAGGGCGTCGCCCAGGCCAAGGAGGGCTCGGCCCAGCTCGCCGACGGCGCCCGGAGCGCGAAGGACGGCGCCGACCGCGTCGCCAGCGGGGCCGCCTCCGCCGAGGAGGGCTCCGCGCGGCTCGCCGAGGGCGTGGCCCAGACCAAGGACGGCTCGGCCGCCCTCGCCGACGGCGCCGGCCAGCTCAACGCCAACGTTCCCGCCCTGCGCGAGGGCGCCCAGAGCCTGGCCGGCGGGCTGGCGCAGCTCGACGACGGCTCGAGCCGGCTCGTGGACGGCCTCGCCTCCGCCCGCGAGGGCTCCGCGGCGCTCGCGGACGGCGCGGACCAGCTGAACGCCAACGTGCCCACCCTCCGGGAGGGCGCGCAGAGTCTGGCCGGCGGGCTCGACGAGCTGGGCGCCGGCTCGGCCGAGCTCACGGACGGCGCGCGGCAGGTGGCCGGGGGCACCCAGGAGCTCTACGACACCGTGGCGCCCCGCCTCGACACCGTGATCGAGAACCAGGACGCGGTGGCGGCCGACGTGGCCGCCGTGAACCAGGACGTGCAAGGGCTGAACGAGATCGCCGGGGCCGCGGAGACCCGCGTCTCGGGCGCCGTCGGCACGGCCCAGGAGCAGCTGGCCGCCCTCGCCGAGGAGAACCCGGAGATCGCCGACCAGCCCGGCTACACCGCGCTGGCCGAGACCCTGGCCGCGGCCGCCGAGCGCTCCGCGCGCATCGAGGCCCGGTCCGCCGAGATCGCCGAGACCTCGGCGGCGGCGAACGATCGGGTGCAGTCCGCCGTGCAGGAGGACGTGGCCGGCGACGCGAAGGACAAGATCACCCGGCTCAACGACGGCGCCCACGCCGTCGCCGACGGTGCCGGCTCCCTGCAGGAGGGGATCGGGCAGGCCGGCGAGGGCGCGAACACCCTCGCCGACGGCGTCGGGAGGTTCTCCGACGGGCTCACCCAGCTCTCCGACGGCGCCACCGCCCTCGACGGCGGCATCGGACAGCTGCAGGACGGCGCGGGCACGCTCAGCGACGGACTCGGCACGGCCCATGATGGCGCGAACAGCCTCGCCGACGGCGTCGGGAAGTTCTCCGACGGGCTCACCCAGCTCTCCGACGGCGCCACCGCGCTCGACGACGGGCTCGGCCAGGCGCAGGACGGCGCCACCGCGCTGCACGACGGCCTGGCGCAGCTGAGCCCGGGTGCCGCGAGTCTCGCGGACGGCGTCGGCCAGCTGGCCGACGGGGCCGGCAGCCTCGACGACGGACTGGGCCAGCTCGGAACCGGAGCCAGCGACCTGGACGCCGGCCTGGGCCAGCTCAAGGACGGCTCGAGCCAGCTGCGGGACGGCCTAGGATCCCTCGACGACGGCGCGCACACGCTCGCCACGGAGCTCCAGGACGGCGCCGACCGGGTCCCGGCGCTCTCCGAGGACGAGGGCGAGGACGCCGCCCTGGTCATGTCCCGCCCCGTGGACGTGACGATGGACGTGCAGAACCCGGCCGACGTCTACGGCCGCGGCATGGCGCCGATGTTCTTCTCGATCGCCCTCTGGGTCTTCGGCATCGCGGCCTTCAACATCATGCGCCCCATCAGCGGACGCATGCTCGCGGGCCGCCGCAATCCCCTCGCCCTCGCCCTCTCGGCCTGGCTGCCGGTGGGGCTGGTGGCCACCGCGGGCGGGATGATCATGCTGCTGGCGACTCTGCCGATGGGCATGGCCCCGGTGCATCCGTGGCGGCTGGTCCTGCTGGTCACGGTGGTGGCGGTGGTGTTCTCGCTGTTCGCCCACCTCGTGCAGACCGCCCTCGGCACGCCCGGTTCCGCGGTCCTGCTGGTCCTGCTGATCCTGCAGCTGGCCTCCACGGGCGGCACGTACCCGGCCCAGGTGCTGCCCGGGTTCTTCCGCTGGCTGCACCCGTTCATGCCGATGAGCTACTCGATCGAGGCGTTCCGGCACGCGATCTCCGGCGGCCTGGACTCCCACTACTGGGGCCCGATGGCCGTGCTCCTGGCCCTCGGCGCGGTGCTGGTCGTGCTGGACGTGCTCGCGATCCGGAGACGCCAGCGGTTCCGCATGAAGGACCTGCACCCCGCGCTCGAGAAGTGAGAGGCGCGCGCCCGGGACCCCGGGCGCGCGTCCCGGCGCGGGCGACGGGGACGGGACGTCGTGGGTCGACGTCGGGGAGGCGGCGTCGGGAGCGGGTCAGAGCGCGATGAGCCGGGTGAAGTCCGTCTCGGCGTGGCCGGCCACGCGGAAGGTGCGCTCCCCCACGATCCGGAAGCCGATCCGTTCGTAGAACGCGTTGGCCCGGTGGTTGTGCACGTTCGTGCCGAGCCAGCCGTAGGCCAGGCCGCGGGCCCGCATCGCGTCCAGCCCGGCGGCCATGAGGGCGCCCGCCGCGCCCGTGCCGCGTGCCTCCGCGAGCACGTACAGCTTGGAGAGGCAGCCGACGGGCGCGTCCCCGACGACGGCGGCCACGGCCGGCTCGGCGGCCGGGGCGAGCTCCGTCATCACGTAGCCCACGACGCGGCCGGCCGTGTCCTCGGCCACGGCCACTGCGTGGTCGGCCGAGGCGATCCAGCCACCGATCACGTCCGCGTTCAGCTGCGCGGCGATGTGCTCGTCCATCGCCTCCCGCGTGGTGGTCGGCGGGCACGCGTCCGGGAACGTCGCGGCGGCCACGCGCGCGACGGCCGCGGCGTCGCCGGGGACGGCCGGGCGGACGGTCACGGGAGCGGGGGACGCGCGGACGGTCGGCTCGGGCGTCGGATCGGGGTCGGCGGTCATGCGGGGGACGGTACCCGAGGCGCTGGGCTGAGGCCCTGGCGAGACGCCGGGCTCATTCCTCGAGGCAGCGGTCCTCGGGGTCGATCGCGCCCATGATGCGACGCCCGATCACGGCGAGCTGACGCACCTGCGCACGGGTGAGCGGGTCCAGCACGGTGCGGCGGACCTCCGCCACGTGGCCGGGCGCCGCGCCGACCACCACCTCGCGCCCCTCGGCGGTGAGGGTCGCCAGCGTGACGCGCCCGTCCCGAGGGTCGGGGCTGCGGCGCACGAGGCCGCGCTTCTCGAGACGCGTCACCACCTGGGAGAGCCGTGGGAGGGAGCCGGCGGAGAGGTGCGCCAGCTCCCCCATGCGCCGTGTCCCCTCGGGCGCCTCGGAGAGGTGGGAGAGCACCGAGTACTCGAAGTGGCTGAGGCCGGCGTCGCGGCGCAGCTGCGCGTCCAGCGTGGGGTCCAGGCGCAGCACCACGCTCATCAGGGCGAGGAACGCGCGCCGTTCCTCGTCGTCCAGCCAGGGTGTCGTGTCATCCGCCATGCAGCCCATCGTACCCGCGGCCGACGGACCAATCACTTGCACTATGAAGTGCCTGCGGCCTACAGTTGATTAACGGATGAAGCATCACGCCCCGCCGTCGTCCAGGAGGACACCATGACCGCCACCATCCAGGATCCCTGGGCCCAGCCCACCCCCGCCGGCGCCTACGACGACCTGCTCGCCCGCGCCCTGCCGATGACCCGCGCCCAGCGGCGCTGGGAGCCCAGCGACGGGCGCATGCCCACGCTGTTCGTCAGCCACGGTGCGCCGCCCACCCTCGACGAGCCGCAGTGGCTCGCGGACCTGTTCGACTGGGCACAGTCCATGCCCAAGCCGCGGGCCGTGGTGATCGTCTCCGCCCACTGGGAGGACGCACCCGTGGCGATCTCCTCGGCGACGGCAGGCACCCCGCTGGTCTACGACTTCGGCGGCTTCCACCCGCGCTACTACGAGCTGCGGTACGCCACCCCGGACGCCACGGATGTGGCCGCCCGCGTGGCCGGCGTGCTCGGCCAGGGCCGCCCCGGCTCCGTGCACCAGACCGGCCGCGGCCTGGACCACGGCGCGTACATCCCGCTCATGGCCATGTACCCGGCCGCGGACGTGCCCGTGGTGCAGGTGTCCATGCCCTCGCAGGACCCGAAGGCCCTGCTGGAGCTCGGAGAGAGGCTCAGGGGGCTGCGCGAGGACGGCGTGCTCGTGATCGGCTCGGGCTTCATGACGCACTCGTTCGCCGCCATGCGCGACCCGCGCCTCTTCGGCCACGTGGACGCCTTCGACACGTGGGCTGCCGAGATGACCCACGCCGGCGACGTCGACGCGCTCATGGGCTACCTGGACAAGGCGCCCGGCGCCCACATCGCCCACCCGACGGCGGACCACTACGTGCCGCTGCTGCTCACCATGGGCGCCGCGAACGACCCCTCGAGCGCCCGGACCGTGTTCGACCGGTTCGTGTTCAGCAACCACATCCGCTCGTTCCAGGTCGACTGACCCGGAGCGCTTCACCCCCCCCCCCCCCGAAAGGAAGAGGTACCCCCTCATGACCACCCTGAGCATCATCGGCGACGGCACCATGGGCGCCGCGATCGCGGAGGTCGCCCGCCGCGGCGGTCACGACGTCACCCTCATCGGCCGCGACGGCACCGCCGCGGACATCACCGGCGAGATCGTCGTGCTGGCCCTGCCCTACCCGGCCCTCTCCGACGTCATCACGACGTACGCCCCCGCCCTCGAGGGCAAGGTCGTCGTGGACATCACCAACCCGCTGGACTTCGACACCTTCGACTCCCTGCAGGTGCCCGCGGACTCCTCCGCCGCCGCCGAGGTGGCCGACGCCCTGCCGAACGCACGCGTCCTCAAGGCCTTCAACACCACCTTCGCCGCCGCCCTCTCCTCCGGGAGGATCGGCGACCAGACCACCACCGTGCTGATCGCCGGTGACGACGCGGACGCCAAGTCCGCGCTGGCCGACGTCGTGACCTCGGGCGGCCTGAACGCGATCGACGCGGGCGCCCTGAAGCGCGCCCGCGAGCTCGAGGCCGTCGGCTTCCTGCAGCTCACGCTCGCCGCCGCCGAGAGGATCGGCTGGACCGGCGGCTTCGCCACCGTGCGCTGACCCTGCACGTCCCCGGACCGAGGGGCTCATGCCACACTGACGGTGTGAGCCCCTCGTCCGTGCGCCGGCCCTCCCCGGCGGCCGCTGCACTGGCCGCCCTCGGCGCCATGCTCGCGCTCGTGGTCCTGGTCAGCGCGCTCCTCGCGTTCGGCCCCGGCGGCGCCGCCGCCCCCGGGGAGGGCCCGACGTCGGCCGCACCGTCGTCGACCGCTTCGCCCTGACGCGCGGAGCAGGCCCTGGAACGAGCCGGAGGTGGGAGCGGCGGCGACCGTCGGCGCCGCCGATCAGATCCCTGACAGGCCCCGCACCAGAGCCACCGTGCCCCCGACGCCGGCCAGGCAGACGGCCAGGGTCCGCGCCTTCGAGGCGTCCACGCTCCGCGCGACGCGGGAGCCGAGGAGGATCCCCACGGGACCGGCGACGACGGCGACCGCCCAGACGAGTCCGGGCACGTCGACGTCGGGGGGCACCGCCGTGCCGAACAGCGACTTCGTGGCGAGGGAGGTGAGGTTGGCCAGCAGGAAGATCGGCTGCAGGGTGGCCGCCCAGGACTTCTGATCCCACTTGGCCGCCACCGCGTAGACCGCGAGCGCGGGACCGGCGACGCCCGCCGTCGTGTTCATGAAGCCGGCCACCGCCCCCGACGCGAAGACCGCGCCGTTGCCGGTGAGGGTGAAACGCTTCTGGAGGCCGAGGGCGGCGGCGATCGCGACCAGCACGGACGCGCCGAGCAGGATCTCCAGGGCGTGCGGCTCGAGGGAGCGCACCGCCCAGGCACCGAGGAACGAGCCGCAGACCAGCAGGGGGGCCAGGCGGACGAAGCGCGCCCAGTCCACGTGCCTGTGGAGGAGTGCGAAGAGGATGGCCGCGGACATCACGGCCGCCACGTTGGAGATCGTCACGCCGGCCACGGGGCCGAGCAGGATCGAGAGGGTCGGCGCGGCGATCATGCCCACGCCCATGCCGCTGATCCGCTGCAGCGCGCCGCCGACCGTGATGGCCAGCAGCACGACGAGGGCCATGGTGAGCGTGCCGGCGTCGAGTCCCATGGGCAGAAGTCTCCTCCGGATTCTGGGCGAGTCTCGACGAGCGACTCGCCCACCACCGTGTGACCGATGAGCACGTCGCCCAGAACCCGAGAGCGAACGGGGCCCTGGCGGCGTACACGGCCGCTTCCCCGGGCGTCTGGCGGGCCTCGAGGCGTTCCTCACCCGCTGACCCCCGCCCCCGCCCAGCCCAGCCCAGCCCAGCCCAGCCCAGCCCAGCCCAGCCCAGCCCAGCCCAGCCCTCAGGGTGGTCACGACACGCCGCATCCCGTTCCCGCAGATGGCGTGTCGTGACCACTCGGGACGCGTCGACGCGCCCGCCACGACCGACTCCTCGCTGGCGGCGCCCGCCGATCGCATCTCGTTCAGCGTCCTCCCCGACACGCAGTTCTACTCGCGCTATGCCACCGCCGGGACCGGAGACCCGTACATGACCCACTACGGCTCGGAGCCCTTCCTGGCCCGGACGCAGTGGATCGCGGACAACGACCAGGCCTACGACGTCGCCTTCACGATGCACCTCGGTGACGTGGTGGACCGCGCGAACCCGCCCGAGGAGTGGGCGGTGGCGGACGAGGCCATGTCCGTGCTGGAGCAGGCCGGCGCCCCGTACTCGGTGCTGGCCTGCAATCACGACGTCGGCGCCGGCGCCTCGGACACTGACGCCGTCTCCTACGAGACCTACGTCTCGCACTTCTCCGCCGAGCCCGCGGCGCAGCAGTCCACCTTCCTGGAGCGCGACCCCTCAGGCGCCTCGGAGGCTCACCTGGTGGCGCAGGACGGGACGACCTTCCTGGTGCTGGCCATCTCGTGGCAGTCCCAGCAGGAGACTCTGGACTGGGCGAACCGCGTGATCGCCGCCCACCCGGGCGTCCCCACGATCCTGACGAGCCACCAGATCCTCAACGTGGACGAGGCCACCGGCGAGCAGCTGTCCACGGCGTACGGCGAGCGCCTGTGGAACGACGTCATCGCGCCCAACGACCAGGTGTTCCTGACCCTCAACGGCCATCACCACGGTGCCACCGAGCAGGTGTGCTTCGACGACGCCGGCCGCACCGGCAACACGGCCAGCTACTTCACCACCGCCGACGGCGCGGACGTGAACGACGAGACCTTCCCGAACGGCTTCACCCTCGAGGCGTTCATCAAGATCGACCCGGACTTCACGCCCGAGGAGAACGCCTGGATGCAGTGGCTGACGCGCGACGGGCAGCGGGAGAACCTCCCCGGCTATGTGGACACCGAGGGCGATGAGCCCCCCTTCGCCTGGGCCTTCTCGAACCTCCGCGATGTCCAGCTCTCCGTGGTGGACTCCCAGGCCCCGGTCGCCACGGAGACGTCCGCCTGGTCCAGCGAGATCGTGGGCAGCGGGCAGTGGCACCACCTGGCCGCCGTGAACGACCCGACCACGAAGACCACCACCATGTACGTGGACGGTGTGCCAGTGCAGCGCAACGCCACGGAGACCGTGGGCATCGCCCACGACGAGGCGCAGCGCTGGGTGTTCGGCGCCGGCTCCTACGACGGCCAGCGTCAGTCCGGCTTCCTCGACTGCCTCGGCGAGACCCGCATGGTGGACCGCCCGCTCGCCCAGAACCAGTGGCTCACCTCCCGCGCGGAGACCACGACGCCGGTGGATCCGCCCCCGTCGAGCCGACCCCCGTGGCGCACCCGGAGCGCATGCTGACCCGTGGCGACGCCGTCGCCCTCGTCCGAGACCGCACCGGCGTGGACCTGACCGGCATCCTCGCCGACCAGCGGGGAGGCCGCCGAGGCGCTCGCACACCTGCGTTGACCGTGACCCCGCCGGGGCGACCCGCGGAGGGTCCCCGGATCCTGGGCGAGTCTCGACGAGCGACCTGACCTGGCAGGAGGTCGACGGGAGACAGCGGCTCGAGGTCGGCTCTCACGTGCGGGCCGACCTCCAGGGGCGCGGCTGCGCGGCCGAGGCCGCGGCAGCCCGCCGGGACCCCGCGCGGAACGCGCAGCGCAGTGCCGAGCTCGTCGCGGACATCCACCCGGAGAACACGGCGTCCCGGCGGGTGACGGAGAAGATCGGCGGGGACGGCCCTCGGAAGGACATGGGTGAGCCCCCACCTCAACGGCGGGGGCTCACCCATGGAGTCAGCTCACTTGGCGTGGCGCTGGAGCAGCTCCTTGGCCTTCTCCAGGCCGGCGGCCTCGATGTCATAGGAGCCGGTCGCCTTGTAGTGGTCCTCGACCGCGTCCGTGACGCTGTACTCCTCCGGGTTGCCGGGGGGCGTGGACGTCTCCAGGACGTGGAGCAGGTAGGTCTCTCCGGCGGCCAGGGCCTCGGGGGTCTCATGTGCCATGCCAGTCTCTCCTTGCAGTGCTGACGGTGGAGGAAGAGAGCGTATGACACCGCGGCGTCAGGACGCCAGCATCCGCACCGTCGCCAGGTTCCGGGCCGTGCCCACGACGCCGAGGGTCCGCTCGATCCGAGTCAGCGTGAGCGGCGAGTCTCGCACGGTCGTGGCGTGGCGGATCCAGAGGAACCGGCCCACGAGCACCGCGCGGTCCTCCCCCGGGTCCAAGGCCGCGAAGGCCACCGCCCGGCTCGGGTCCGGGACCGCGTCCAGCAGGGTGAGCTGCACCGCCTTCGGCTCCTGCTCCGGCCAGCCCTGCGCCTCGAGCACGGCGAGGGCCTCCCGGAGCTCGGCCGGCGACGTCGCCATCACCGGCACGTCGATGTCCCGCTCAGCCCGCGCCGCGGCGGCCACGGAGGCGGCGACGGCGGCCGGGTCCGCGCCGGCGGGCAGCGTCAGGATCACGTTGCCGCTGGCCTGGACCGTGCGGACGTCCGTGCCGCCGGCCTGCTCGGCCCAGCGGATGAGGTCCACCTTGGGGATGCGGCGGTGGGCGCCCACGTTGATGCCCCGCCAGAGGAGCACGTGGACGTCGCCCAGCGTCGTCGGGGCAGCCATGGTCAGCGCGCCTCGACCAGGTGGGCATAGACCACGCGGTTGTCCTCGAACGTCCGTGTCCACGGGTTGTAGCCGTCGCACGTGATCATGCGCAGCTCCGGGCGCTCGGTGTTCCCGTAGACCTCGTCCGTGGGGAAGTCATCCTTGCCGTACTCCTCGACGCGGTCCACCTCGAAGACGGCCGTGGTGCCGTCCTCGCGCTCCACCGAGACGACGCCCCCCGGCTCGAGCTCCGAGAGGCGGCGGAACACGCCGTCGCTGTTGCCGTACGCGCTCACGTGGCCGAGCAGCACGGCCGGGCCGCGCTCTCCGGGCGTGGGCGAATGGATGTACCACGCGGCGGGCGTCCCCGGGTCGCCGGAGGGGACCTCGAGGGCGCCGTCGTCGCGCAGGCCGAGATGCAGCAGCTCTGAGTCCAGGCCGATCTCGGGGGCGGAGACGGAGACGGGCTCGGACGCGGGCAGCACGTCGGGTGCGCCCTCCTCCGCGGCGGCCGTCGACGGCGGCGCGGAGCCAGTCGAGGCGGACGCGCTGGGTGCCGACGCGGGGATGCTCGCCGAGGCCGAGGCAGGCGGGGTGGACACGGGCGTCGCGCTCGGGGACGGCGCGTCGCCGGAGGACGAGAGGGAACGGCGATACGCGCTCTCACGGACGTCGGCGAAGTGCGGGGAGGACGACGAGGTGGACGGGCTGGGTGCGCTCGTCGCCGGCACGGGCTGGGTCGGCGAGGCCGACGGCGTCGAGCAGCCCGTGACGAGGAGAGACACGGCCGCCGCGGACGCCCACAGGCGCCCGCGGCGGCGGTCAGGGGATCCGGTCATGCGCGAAGCGTAGGGGATCCGCCGGGAGGGATGCCGGTGTCAGGCCTGCGCACGACGGCGGGTCGCCACACCGGCGCCGACGACGGCGGCCAGGCCCAGCGCGCCCACGGCCAGGGCGGCGGCGGGATCGGACTCCGGGGCGATGCCGGTGTCCGCGGCGCCGACGGGCACCTTGGTGACCTGCTTCTCCTCGGCCTCCTTCGTGGGCTCGGCCTCCTTGGCGGCGGACGCCTTGATCGCGGCGATCTCCTCGGCGGCGGCCCTCTCTCGGCCCTCGACCTTGATGCCGGTCGCCACGTCGATCTCGCAGCCGATGCCGTCCTGATCGGAGTCCAGGTCGTCGTGGTAGAGGTCCGAGGACTCCTTGATGTTGCCCTTGCCGGCGGCCCACGCGTCCTCGCAGTCGGCGTAGGTGTACGCGGCGTCCGGCTTCGCCTGGTCGCGCGGGTCGTGCGAGGCGGTGGGGGCAGGAGCGGGCTCGGCGGACGGCTTCGTCGCAGGGGTCCACTTGTGGGTGCTGGATCCCTTGGGAGGGTTCACGCACGCGACCTTGTCCCCGTCGCCGTCAAGGCCCTTGCGGAAGCCGGGGGTGTCCGGAGTGATGTGGGAGAGGTTCGCGGCGTAGACCTCCTGGCAGTTCGCATAGTAGGGCGCAGCCGTGGCCGGGGCGGCGGCGAACAGGGACACACCGAGGGCGGCGGTCAGGGTGACGCCGGTGGCGAGCTTCTTCATCGGGATTCCTCCGAGATCGTGGCGGGTGCCGTCCCTCATGCCGTCGTGTGGCGGGGGCGACATCTCGCATTCAAGCCGATCCCTCCAGCGATATCCATTCGACAGCCGGGGTGCCGCACAGGCCCCGATCAGCTGCCTCGCGCACACCGCCGCTTCCTGTGCTCGTCATCACATTCACCGTCTGACCTGGGAAGCTCCCGGCCGCGTCAGGGCCTTAACGTGTCCGGCCCGTCAGTAGCCTGCCTGGATGGACATGGACACGCGCGACCCCCACGCCCCGGCGGACCGGGAGCTGCTGCAGCGCGCCGCGGACGAGTGGCGTGACGCGCTGATCGACGTCGGCGGCACCAACCGCCTGCTGCACTTCCGCAGCACGGCCGCCACGGTGGACCTGGCCCAGGCCGCGCCGGACGCCTACACGGCCCTGCTCGCGGGCGGCGCCGTCCGCCTCTCCCAGCTCTTCCCGGGAGCGGACGCCCACGCCGCCGCGCACCGCGCCTGCACCCAGCTGCACCGCCGGCAGCGCGAGGCCGTGGAGGAGTACGGCGTCCCGGTCACGCACCTCGCGGTCGGCTTCGCCACCTGGCTCGGCGAGTCCGACGCCGCCCCCCGGCCCCACGCGCCCGTGCTGCTGCGCCCGCTGCAGATCGAGCGCACTCGCGGCGCCGGGGAGGGTTGGACGCTCACCCTCACGGACGACGTGCAGGTCAACACCGTGCTGCTGCACGTGCTCGCGCACGCGGGCGCCGAGATCGCCGAGGAGGACCTCCTCGCCCCGCTCGAGGACCTCGGCCCCGAGCAGGGGATGCGCGTGAGCCTCGCCCGGCTGGACGCGCTGGCCGCGGACGTCGAGGGCTTCGCCGTGATGCAGGAGGCCGTCCTCGCCGCCTTCTCGTACCAGAAGCAGCCCATGGTCGCGGACGTCACGGACCTGGACGCCCTGGCCGGCTCCGAGCTGGTCCGGGCCCTCGCCGGCGAGCCGGACGCCATGCGCGGCGCCCGCACGGCCGCCACGGGCGTGCCCGTGGAGCCCTCGTCCCCGGACTACGCGCCCGTGGACTCCGAGTACCTCGTGCTGGACGCGGACGCCAGCCAGTCGTACGTGGTCAACGCGGCCCTCGCCGGGCGGAACCTGGTGGTGCAGGGCCCTCCCGGCACGGGCAAGAGCCAGACGATCGCCAACCTGATCGCCGCCCTGATCGCCTCGGGGAAGCACGTGCTGTTCGTGGCGCAGAAGCGCGCCGCCATCACCGCCGTCCTGGACCGCCTGGACCACGTGGGGCTCTCCCACCTGCTGCTGGACCTGTTCGCCGCGGACGGCTCGCGGCGTCTGGTGGCCGAGCAGCTGAAGGCCGCCCTCGAGCGGCCGGAGGAGGACACGGGCCCGGAGGACGTCGCCCTCCACAGTCGGCTCGCCGCCGCCCGTGACCGCCTCGTGGCGCACAAGGACGCCCTCACCGAGCCGCGCCACGGCTGGGGGATCAGCGTGAGCGCCCTGCGCACCGGCACCGCCGGCATCCCGACGGCGGCCCGCACCTCCTTCCGCCTCCCCGCCTCCGCGTTCGGCGACTGGGCGCCCGGCGACCTCGACCGCCACGCCGCGGCACTGGACGAGCTGCATGAGCTCGGCGCCCTGAGCCCGGCCTGGCGCACCGCCCCCGGCTGGCGCCCGGACGCCCTGCGGACGCGCGAGGACGCCCAGCGGCTGCGCGGCCGCGTGCTCGAGCTGCAGCAGCGTCTCGTCGGCCTGACGGACCTGCTGCCGCCGCTGGCCCGCGCCGCCGGCTATCCGGCCCCGGCCACGCTCGAGCAGGTCGCGTGGGTCGTCGGGCTGCACGCGGGCGCCGCGCGGCTCGAGCGGCGGGTGCCGGGTCTCGTGCACGCCCCGGACGTGGAGGAGCTCGCCGCCGCCGTCGGGGGCGGCGAGGACGTCGGGTTCTGGCGGCGCCGCGGCCTCAAGCGCCGCGCGCGGGACGTCCTCGAGGGCGTGCCCCGAGAGGAGCACGCCGCCCTCCTGGCCGAGGCGGGGCACCTGCGTTCCCAGTGGCGCGGCAACGGAGCCCCCTCGGCCGCGCCCGCCACCGCCGAGGCCGAGGCCGCCCTCGCCGAGGTGCGCGCGCTGCTCGGCGAGCTCGCCCCCGCGGTGCAGGGCATGGACCTGGAGGGCCTGGGCCTGGAGGAGCTCCAGAGGCGCCTCGCCCGGCTCACCGACGGCGGCCGGGCCAGCGCGCTCGTCCGCTCGGCTGACGCGCGGGCCGCCCTGGCCGCGGCCGGCCTGGACCCGTTCGTGCGGATGCTCGTGACCCGGCTGTCCTCGGGCGAGCCGCTCGACGCCGAGCCCGGGCTCCTGCTGCGCTGGGCCGTGCTGCGCTCCCTCCTCGAGGAGGCCGAGCTGAGCAGCCCAGGCCTCGCGGGCCTGCGGGGCGCGGACCTGGACCGCGCGGCGCGCGCGTACCGCACGGCCGACGTCGCGCACCTGGCCGCCAATGCCACGCGCGTGCGCCGGCGCGCGGCCGAGCACCTCGAGAGGGAGATCGACGCCCACGGGGAGGAGTACGCCCGCCTGGTCACGGAGATCACCCGCAAGCGCACCGTGCGGCCGGTGCGCCAGCTCTTCGAGGACTCCCCCCACGTGATGCGGGCCGCCACGCCCGTGTGGGCCATGAGCCCCCTCCAGGTCTCCCGGCTGCTGCCCGCCGAGCGGTGCTTCGACGTGGTGGTCTTCGACGAGGCGAGCCAGATCAGGCCCGCCGACGCCGTCCCGGCCCTCCTGCGCGCCGGCCAGGCGGTCGTCGCGGGCGACAGCCGCCAGCTGCCGCCCACCGAGTTCTTCACCAAGGTCATGGAGGACGCGTCCGAGGACGAGGACGACGCCGTCGCCCTGGACGGGCGCGGCAGCGAGGGCCGTCGGGACGCGCGGCCCCGCGCCGGGAGCCTGACGAAGGACGCCGAGTCCATCCTGGCGGCCATGGACCGGCTGCTGGCCGGCCAGAGCCGCGGCCTGCAGTGGCACTACCGCTCGCGGGACGAGCGGCTCATCGCCGTCTCCAACGAGCACGTCTACCACCGCAGCCTCACCACCTTCCCGGCCGCGGACGCCCAGGACGCCGTGCGGCACGTGGAGGTGCCCGCGAGCCCCGGGATCAACGGCTCCGCCAACAGCCCCGAGGCGGAGGTGGCCGCCGTCGTCGAGCTGGTGCGCGAGCACGTGCGCCGCCATCCCGGGGAGAGCCTGGGCATCATCGCGTTCGGCGCGAAGCACGAGGCGCGGATCGAGGCGGCGCTGTTCCAGGCCATGGCCGAGGACCCGGCGTTCGAGCGCGCCCTGAACGCGCGCACGGACGAGCCGTGGTTCGTGAAGGCCATCGAGCGCGTGCAGGGCGATGAGAGGGACGCGGTCATCCTCAGCGTGGGCTACGGCAAGGGCGCGGACGGGCGGCTGCGCTACTTCTGGGGCCCGCTCCTGCGGGAGGGCGGCGAACGGCGCCTCAACGTGGCCATCAGCCGCGCCAAGCGCCGCATGACCCTGGTGACGAGCTTCAGCCCGGACGACGTCCCCGCGGACGGGCACTCCTCCGCGGGCTTCCAGCTGATGCACCGGTTCCTGCACTTCATGGCCTCGGGGGGCACGCGGCTGACCGGCGGGCCGAGCGGCGGGATCGCGCTGAACCCGTTCGAACTGGACGTGCAGCGCCGGCTCGAGGAGGTCGGCCTGAGCCTGGACGCGCAGGTGGGCGTGGGCGGCTGCCGGATCGACTTCGCCGCGCGGCATCCGGAGAAGCCGGGGCGGCACGTGCTGGCCATCGAGGCCGACGGTGCCTCGTACCACTCCGGCCACACCGCCCGGGAGCGCGACCGCCTGCGGCAGTCCATGCTCGAGGCCCGCGGCTGGCGCTTCCACCGCATCTGGAGCACGGACTGGTTCGCGGACGCGGATGCGGAGGTGGCCAAGACGGTGGCGGCGTTCGAGGCGGCGGTGGCGGCCGACGACGCGGGGTGACGGCGCGTGTCCCCGCAGGCTCAGATACCGTCGGCCCCGGCCGGGGCTCCGGCTCAGCGGTTGCCGGGGAAGCGCGGGTCGACCGCCTCGCCGCCGGGCGCGTGCACCGTGGCGGGGGCGCCCGTCTCATCGGCGCCGCGCGCGCAGCACGAGCTCGAGGTCGAACCGGGCGTCCGGGTCGTCCAGCGCGTCCCCGAAGAGCTCCCGCAGGCGTCCCACCCGGTAGCCCACGGTCTGCGGATGCACGCCCAGCTCCGCGGCGATCGGCGCGCGCTGGCCCCAATGCGTGAGCCAGGAGAGCAGGGTGGCCTCGAGGATCTCGCGCTTGGCCGCGGTCACGCCCTCGAGCGGCGCCAGCACCCGGCCGGCCAGCTGCGCCACCACGCGGGGCTCGGCTCCCAGCACGACGCGGGCGAGGTGGTGCTCGGCCAGCACGGGATCCCCCGTGCCGCCGCGGCCCTGCACCGCGAGCGTGCGCGCCACCCGGTACGAGTGCGGCGCCAGGCCCCACTCCACCGCCGGACCGACGACGGCCGCCGTGCCCGCGAGGAGACGCAGCATCTGCTCGCGCCGGACGCGGGGCGGCAGGGCGTCCACCACCGCGACCACCTCGGACTCCCGCTCGACCACCAGGCCGGTGCGGCCGAGGCGGTGGCGGACGTCCGCGCCGGCCGTGGCCGGGAGGACCACGACAGCCAGACGGCGCGGCAGGCGCCAGTCGGCGAGCGCGGCGAGGCGCTGCACCTCCTTCTCCTCCGCGCCGCCGCGGATGAGCGCGGAGGCGAGGTCGGAGCGGTAGAGCTCGAGCAGACCCGCCTGGGCCGACTGGGCTTGGGCATAGGCCTGCGCACTCACGGAGGAGAGCTCGTCGATGTACGCCCAGATGGACTCGCCGAGGTCGATCACCACGGACATGTCCATCCCCTGCCGCGCGCACTCGGCCGAGAGGTCACGGAACACGATCCGCGCAGACGTGCGGTACGCCCCGAGGAGGGCGTCCATGCTGCGGCCCTCCCGGAACTCCCCCGCGCCGAGGGTGGCCATGAGGGCGCGGGAGTCGTCGTTGAGGGCGGGCAGGTCCGTGCCGGGCAGGCGCATGAGCTGCTCGAATGCGGTCCGCACCCCGTGGGAGAGGTTGCGGCCGTACTTGCCGTCCCGGGCTTCGGCGTAGGCCGGGATCTGATCCGGGACGTCCTGGATCATGCGCGCCATGACGGCCGGCAGGGCCGGCGCGAGCTTCTCGGGCAGGTCGGCGGGCAGCGACTGCCACGGGGGGCTCCACTCGCCGTCGTCGCTGGTCAGGCCAGGGTGGACGACGGCGGGGGACGAATCCGGGAAGGGGGCGGGGGGCTGGCTCATCATTGTCTCCTCATGATGAAGAACGTCCCTCGATCGTACGTCCAGCGAGAAGAAACACAGCGTGTCCCGCCATACGCTTGGGCCATGGCCGGACCGACCCTGCTGACCCGCATCGCCTCGGTGCTGCTGCATCCCCTGACCCCCGAGGACGTGCTCGGACTGCTGGACCCCGTGCGCTCGTCGCGCCAGCTGCGCGGCGTGGTCACAGCCGTCACGCGCGAGACCGCCGGCACCGCCACGATCGCCTTCCGCCCCGGACCGGACTGGACGGCGCACGACGCCGGCCAGTGGGCCCGCATCGGCGTGGACGTGGACGGCGTGCGCCAGTGGCGCTCCTACTCGCTCTCCGCCCCTGCCGGCGCCGACCCGGAGATCACGGTCTCGGACATCGGGGTGGTCTCGGGCACCCTGGTGCGCGGCACCAAGCCCGGGGACGTCCTCTTCCTGGACCTGCCCGAGGGCGACTTCACGCTTCCAGAGGAGCCGCGCCCCCTGCTCATGCTCACGGCCGGCTCGGGCCTCACGCCCGTGATGTCCATGATCCGCACGCTCGTGCCACGCCGGGCCGACGCCGACGTCGTGCTGATCCACTCCTCCCGCACCCCGGAGGACGCGCTTTTCCGCGAGGAGCTGGCCGAGCTCGCAGACCAGTTCCCCGGCCTGACGGTGCACCACCGCTACACCGCCACGGACGGGCGCCTGGACCTCACCACCCCCGCCGATCTCGAGGCCCTGTGCCCGGACTGGCGCGAGCGGGCCGCGTACGCGTGCGGCCCGGCCGGCCTCCTGGACGCCGCGGAGGCACTGTGGTGCGCGCACGCCGGCGAGGACCTGCGCATCGAGCGCTTCCGCGCGGACCTGACCGCCGGCGTCGCCGGGGCGGGCGGGCGCGTGACCTTCGAGCACTCGGACGTGGAGGCGGACGCCCCGGGCGACGTGCCCCTGCTCGAGGTGGCGGAGGACGCCGGCGTGGCCGCGCCCAGCGGCTGCCGCATGGGCATCTGCCACGCCTGCCTCACTCCGCTGCGCTCCGGCCAGGTCACGGACCTGCGCACGGGAGAGGTCCACGGCGACCCCGGCGAGCTCATCCAGACCTGCGTGAGCGCGGCCGCCGGGCCCGTGAGCCTGGCCGTGTGAGCCCCGCCGGCCCCCTCCCGGCCCCTTCGACATCCACCCATCGCCTCCCGAACCGTCAGGAGACCACCGTGACCCAGACACTCCCCCGCCCCGCCGGCGCCACCGCCCCCGCAGACCCCGCCCTCGCGATCCCGGGCACCACCGTCCGCGGGCGGCAGGCCCGCGTCCTCCCCGACGACCGCCCGGACACCACGAGCTGGGCCCCGCGCGGCGACGAGGCCGACGCCGCGACGAGGGCCGCGCCGAAGGCCCGCCCCGGGATACTGGCCACCGAGGGCGGCCCCACCGTGCGCCCGCCGGCCGCCGCGCACCTGAGCGACGAGCAGGTGGCCGAGCTGGGCCGCGAGCTCGACGCGATCCGCGACGACGTGCTCGCCCGCCGCGGCGCGAAGGACGCCGCCTACATCCGCCGCGTCATCCGCCTGCAGCGCTGGCTCGAGGTGGGCGGACGCACGCTGCTGCTGAACGCGAAGAACCGCGCCGCGTTCGTCGCCGGCATCGCCATGCTGACCACCGGCAAGATCATCGAGAACATGGAGATCGGCCACAACGTCCTCCACGGCCAGTGGGACTGGATGCGCGATCCGGACATCCACTCCACCACGTGGGAGTGGGACTTCGTCACGCCGTCGTCGGCCTGGCAGAACACCCACAACGACGCGCACCACCGCTGGACCAACGTCATCGGCAAGGACACGGACGTGGGCTACAACCTGCTCCGGATGGACGAGTCCGAGCCGTGGCAGCCCCGCCACCTCCTCAACCCCGTCCTCAACGCGGCCCTCGCCCCGATCTTCGAGTGGGGCATCGCCCTGTACGACCTGGAGCTGTCCAAGTTCCAGGCCGGAGAGAAGTCCTGGGCGGAGATGCGCCGGGACCTGGCGTCGGTGGCCGTGAAGGCCTCGCGCCAGGCCGCGAAGGACTACCTGGCCACGCCGATCGTGGCCGAGGCCCTCACCGGCTCCGGCAGGGCCGCGGTCAAGGCCACCCTCATCTCCGGCGTGCTGCGCAACATCTGGGCGCACTCGGTGATCTTCTGCGGACACTTCCCCGACGGCGTGGAGACCTTCACGGAGGAGATGGTGGAGGGCGAGACGCGCGGCGACTGGTACGTGCGCCAGATGATCGGCTCCGCCAACATCTCCGGCTCGAAGCTCATGCACTTCATGACCGGCAACCTCTCCCTGCAGGTGGAGCACCACCTGTTCCCGGACCTGCCCTCGAACCGGTACGCCGAGGTGGCACCCAAGGTCCAGGACATCTGCCGGCGCTACGGCCTGCCCTACACC
This sequence comes from Micrococcus antarcticus, assembly GCF_044872765.1. Classification (NCBI taxonomy): domain Bacteria; kingdom Bacillati; phylum Actinomycetota; class Actinomycetes; order Micrococcales; family Micrococcaceae; genus Micrococcus; species Micrococcus antarcticus. The sequence continues at coordinate 1,689,172 of NZ_CP085253.1, forward strand.
ACGGGGCCGTTGCACAAGCAGGTCGGCTCGGCGTGGGCCAAGGTGTTCCGGCTGGCGCTGCCGTGAGGCGGGAGGGGTGGGCGCCCCTCCCACCGCCGTCGTCGGCTCAGCCCTTCACGCCGCCTGCCGTGAGGCCGGAGACGATGTACCGCTGCAGGAACAGGAACAGCGCCATCACGGGCAGGGCCGCCAGCACGGCGCCGGCCGCGAACACGCCCCAGTTCTCGGAGCGGGTCTCCGAGACGTAGCCGTAGAGGCCCACCGCGAGCGTCTGCGCGGACGGGTCCGTGAGCACCACGGAGGCGATCACGAACTCCGAGACCGTGGTGATGAAGGACAGCAGGGCCACCACCGCGAGGATGGGGGTCACCAGGCGCAGGATGATCGAGAAGAAGATCCGCGCGTGCGAGGCGCCGTCGAGCTTGGCAGCCTCGTCCAGCGACGGCGGGATGGTGTTGAAGAACCCGTACATCAGGTACGTGTTCACCCCGAGCGCGCCGCCCAGGTACACGAGGATGAGGCCGAGCTGCGAACCGATGCCCAGGACGGGCACCAGGTTGCCGATGTAGGTCAGCAGCAGGAAGATCGCCACCACCGCGAGCAGCTGCGGGAACATCTGCACCAGCAGCAGCGTCAGCAGCCCCACGCGGCGGCCCGTGAACCGCATCCGGGAGAACGCGTAGGCGGCCAGGGCGCCGAGGAACACCGTCATCACGGACGTGATGACGCCGATCACCATCGTGTTGATGAACCAGCGGCCGAAGGGCCGGTTCGGGTCGCTGAACAGGTCCACGTAGTTCTGCCCGCTGAACGAGGAGAACAGCCGGTTCGAGCTCGCCATCGTGCCAGTCGGGTCGAGCGACGCGGACAGCACGTACAGCAGTGGGAACAGTGCGAACGCGCTGGCCAGCACGCCCACCGCGTGGCGCCAGCCCAGCTCCCGCATCCAGCGGCCGAACGAGCGGCGGCGTCGTGGCGGGGCCGGGTCCTCCTCCCAGCGCAGCGGGTCCGTCTCCTGCTGCGCCAGGGCGGCGGCGAGGGGCGAGGTCGGGGCGGCCGCCTCGGGGGTGTCCGGCCGGGGCCGTCCGGAATCCTGGGGGATGCTCACTTGTCGATCTCCTCGAGCGCCTTGGTCTGCCGGAAGCTGATCGCCGAGATGGTCGCCACGATCAGGAAGATCACGATGGACAGGGCGGAGGCCAGGCCGTAGTCGCGCCCCACCCCGCTGAACGCCGTCTTGTAGACGACCGTGATCAGCAGGTCCGTGGCGCCGATGTTCGAGCCCGCGTCGGGGAACCGCGGTCCGCCGCCGGTCAGCATGTAGATGATGTTGAAGTTGTTGAAGTTGAACGCGAACGAGGAGATCAGCAGCGGCGCCACCGAGACCAGCAGCAGGGGCAGCTTGATGGAGCGGAAGATGCGCCACGGGCCGGCGCCGTCCATGCGGGCGGCCTCGTCCACGTCCTCGGGCAGGGACTGCAGGGCGCCCGTGGTCACCAGGAACATGTAGGGGAAGCCCAGCCACAGGTTCACCACGAGCACCGACAGCCGGGCCAGCCACGGGTCGGTGAGCCACGGGATGTCCGCGCCGCCGAAGAACACGGTGTTGACGAAGCCGAACTCCGGGTTGAGCAGGCCGGCCCACACGAGGCCGGACAGGAACGCCGGGAACGCGTACGGCAGGATCATCATCACCCGGTAGACCTTCTTGCCGCGCATGTCCGAGCGGTTGAAGGCGATCGCCAGCAGCAGCCCGACGGCGAATGTCGTGGCCACGCTCAGGAACGCGAAGGCGAAGGTCCACACGGTGACCCGCACGAGCGGGTCGCGCAGCTCGGGGTCGGTGAACGCACGCGTGAAGTTGTCCAGGCCTACGAACACCCGCCAGCCGGTCTGCAGCGTGCTGCCGTCGTCCGCCTGGAACTGGCCCTCGCCGTTGTCCCGGTACTCCGCGCCGCTCTCGAGGTCCGTGAAGGTGTCCCGGGCCTCGTCGTACTTCAGACGCGGCGTGTACACGTACCCGCGGGAGCCGTCGCGCGTCTCCAGGGTGCCGTCCGCGGCGTCGTCGCTCAGCGGGACCTTCAGGCGGGTGACCTGGTCCTGACGCTGCAGCAGGTCGCCGAACCGCAGGGTGGTGTACCCCTCCACCCCCACCGGCTGTCCGTCCTGCATCTGGGCCTCGACCGGCTCCAGCTCCTGGTCCGCGCCACCGAGGACGGGCTCCCCGTCCCGCAGGGTCAGCAGGTAGAGGTCGCCGCTCTCCTCCAGCACAGTGAGGTCGTACACCGGGGAGTCCGGCACGCGGATGGAGGAGGAGCGCTGGATGATCTCGATCGCCGCGGCCTTGTCCGAGTTGTGCCCGGCGCCGTAGTTCGTGAAGGCGATGTAGGAGGAGTAGACCACCACGAACACCTGGAACAGCATCAGGAAGACCAGGCCGGGGGCGAGGTACTTGGCCGGGAGGCCGCCGCGGCGCAGGTAGATCCAGTTGATGCCGATCGTGACCGCCAGGGTCAGCGCGAACACCGCCCAGTCCCCCGCGGCCGCGAGCTGGAACAGCAGGAACGCCGCGAAGGCGTCCACGAGGCCCAGCAGGACGATCTTGGCCAGCGTGCCACCGAGGCCCTCGGTGCCCCGGGCGTCCGCACGACGACGACGGCCCGGGCCGGTGCGGCGCGCGGCGTCGTCGAGGGCGGCGGTGGCGGCGTCGGACCGGTCCGACGCGGTGGAAGACGGGCTCATGGTTCCTCATCCGGCCCGAGGGCCTGCCGTGGAAGGGGGGGTGCGCGCCCCGAGGGCGCGGGGGCCACGGTCTGCCTCCGGCGTCCCCGCGGGGACGCCGGAGGCGGACCGCGCCGGATCACTGGCCGATGCGGCCCTCGATGTCGGAGATCATCTTCTGCCAGGTCTGGACCGGGTCGCCCTCGCCCTTGATGATGCTCATCTCGGCGCCGCCCCAGAACTCGAACACCGCGCCCATCTCGGGGGCCGCCGGCATGGGGACGCCGTCCTCGCCGATCTCGCCGAACGCCTTGACGGTCTCGTCCGAGGCCGCCTTGTCGAAGGAGGCGGTCAGCGCCGGGGGACGCTTGCCCTCGGCGTAGAGCGCGTCCTGGGCCGCCTCGGTGGAGAGGTAGTTGACCACGAACTCGTTCGCGGCCAGCTGGTTCTCGGACTCCGAGGAGACGAAGAAGGCGTTGACGCCCACGAACGGCTGCGCCGGCTGGTCGCCCATGGACGGGATGGCCTCGACCTCGAAGTCGATGCCGGCCGCCTCGGCCTCCTCGACGTTCCACGGGCCGGTGATGAAGTAGGCCGCGTTGCCGGAACTGAACTGCTCCTTGGCGATGTCCGCGGTCATGTTCGGGTTCAGCACCCCGGACTCGCCGTACTCGGCCAGCTTCTCGGCGAAGGCCTCACCCTCCGCTCCGCCCATGGCCAGCGAGCCGGTGTCGTACGAGCCGTCCTCGGCCTGCTTGAACACGGGGGCGCCCATGGAGGTCTGGAACGGGTACAAGTGGTACGGGTCGCCTTTGACGGCGTCCAGGCCCACCACGAACGGGTACTCGGCCTCGCCGGCGTCGACGGCCTTCTGGCCCTCCGCGATCATCTCGTCGAAGGAGGCCGGGGTGGACTCGGCCAGCTCGGTGTTGCGCAGGACGGCGATGTTCTCCACGGAGTACGGCACGCCCCAGGTCTGACCCTCATAGGTGACGGCCTGCACGGAGGACTCCACGAAGTCGCCGGCTCTCTCACCCAGCTCAAGGGGCTCGATGGTGCCGTTCTGCACGAGCGAGCCGATCCAGTCGTGGGCGCCGACGATCACGTCCGGGCCCTCGCCCGTGGGGTTCTGGGTGATGAAGTCGTCCTTCATCGTGGAGTTGTCCTTGACCACGAGCTCCACCGTGATCCCGGTGTCCTCCTTGAAGTCCTCCGCCACGGCCTGCAGCGGCTCCTGGCGGCTCTGGTCCACCCACATGGTGATGGTGGTGGCGCCGGCCTCGGAGAGGTCCTGGCTCGGGGACGCGGCGGCCGTGCCCTGATCGGTGGCGCCGGCCGGGGAGGAGGACGCCGGGGCGGGGGAGCCGCCGCCGCACGCGGTGAGCGCGAGGGCGGAGAACGCCGCGGTGAGGGTCAGGCTGAGCGGGCGGCGGAGGAGGCCGCCGGTCGTCGTCGACTGCATGGTGTGCCTTTCACGAGGGGTGGCGGCCCGCGGCATGCGCCGGCCGTTGCGTCGCCGACGTGGGCCCCGCGGTGAGACGGCGCCTGCCCCCGGCGGCTGAAGGAGTCAGTCCCCAGAAGTGTAAACGCTTCCACTGTGATGTGCCACACAGAGGTGCGATCCCGCATGAACCCGGGCATGCGGGAGTGGGGGCGGGGGTCAAGGCCGGCTGAAACCGCAATGGAAGCGCTTCCACCACCCCGCCTGCCGTGCCGTACTCTGGTGCCACGCATCGACCCCCGGCCCGCCGCCGTCGTGCACCCGCCCCGCCGCAGAACCCCACGAACCGGGAGGAGGACCGCCGATGGTCGGCATCAAGGACGTCGCCCGCATGGCCGGGGTCTCCACCGCCACCGCCTCCCGCGCCCTCACCGGCTCCGGCCCCGTGGCGGCCGCCACGCGCACCCGAGTCCAGGAGGCCGTCGCCACGCTCGGCTACGTGGCGGACTCCGCCGCTTCTTCGCTCGCCTCGGGCCGCACCCGCAACATCGGGCTGGTGACCCCCTCCGTCCACCGGTGGTTCTTCGCCGCCGTGCTCGAGGGCGCCGCGGACGAGCTCGTGCGGCACGGGTACGACCTCACGCTCTACGACGTCGGCCAGGACCCGGAGCGTCGATCCACGGTCATCTCCGACCTGCTGCCCCGACGGCGGCTGGACGCCCTGATCACCCTCTCGTTCCGGCTGAGCATGTTCGAGCTCGCCGGACTCGAACGCCTCGGCCTGCCCGTGATCGCCGTCGGCGGCCGCCTGCCGGCGGGCGAGACCCTGCCGGACTGGTTCACCGCCGTCCAGGTGGACCACGCCCGCGCCGCACGGATGGCCACCGAGCACCTGCTGGAGCTCGGACACCGGGACATCGCCTACGTGGGCCGCGTGGACGAGGACATCGAGTTCCAGGTCAGCACCGAGCGCACCCGCGGGTTCCTGCACGCCCTCGCCGCCACCGGGGTGCGCACGCCGGCCGACTGGATGGTGCCCGCGGACTTCACCATCGGCGGCACCTACCACCAGGCGCGCGCCCTCCTCGCCGACCCGCGGCGCCGGCCGACGGCGGTCATGTGCATCTCGGACGAGATGGCCATGGGCACCTGGATGGCAGCCCACTCCCTGGGGCTGCGCGTGCCCGAGGACGTGTCCGTGATGGGCCTGGACGGCCACCCCGAGGCCGCCCGCCTGGGCATCAGCACCGTGGACCAGAACCCGCTCGAGCAGGGCCGCCGCGCCGTCCGCCTGGCGCTCGGCGCCCTCGACGGCGCCGCCCACCCCCACCGGATCATGCACCACCTGGCCCTGCGGCCGAGAGCGAGCACCGCGCCGCCATAGACCGTCAGCCCCGACCCTCACCCACCCCTCTCCTTCACCTTGGATCGTCGGGCACGTACCTGCCCGTGAAAGGAACCCCACCATGGCCTCCGTGACCTTCCGCTCCGCCAGCCGCCAGTACCCCGGCTCCCCCCGCCCCGCCGTCGACTCCCTCGACCTGGAGATCGCCGACGGCGAGTTCCTCGTGCTCGTGGGCCCCTCCGGCTGCGGCAAGTCCACCTCCCTGCGCATGCTCGCCGGCCTCGAGGAGCTCTCCCGCGGCAGCATCCTGATCGGCGACCGGGACGTCACCGACGTGGACCCCAAGGACCGGGACATCGCGATGGTGTTCCAGAACTACGCCCTGTACCCGCACATGACCGTGGCGGACAACATGGGCTTCGCCCTGAAGATCGCCGGCGTCCCCGCGGACGAGCGGCGCCGCCGCGTCGAGGACGCCGCGAAGCTGCTGGACCTGACCGAGTACCTGGACCGCAAGCCGAAGGCCCTCTCCGGGGGCCAGCGTCAGCGCGTGGCCATGGGCCGGGCGATCGTGCGCGACCCGCAGGTGTTCCTCATGGACGAGCCGCTCTCCAACCTGGACGCAAAGCTGCGCGTGCAGACCCGCGCCCAGATCGCCAACCTGACCCGTCGCCTGGGCACCACCACCGTGTACGTGACCCATGACCAGACCGAGGCCATGACCATGGGCGACCGGGTGGCGGTCCTCAAGGACGGCCGCCTCCAGCAGGTGGACACGCCGCGCAACCTCTACGAGCGCCCGATGAACGTGTTCGTCGCCGGGTTCATCGGCTCCCCCGCCATGAACATCTTCCGCATGCCCGCCACGCACGAGGGCGTGCACTGGGGCGAGACGGTCATCCCCGTGCCGCGGGAGGATCTGGCCGACGCCGGCACGGCGGTGGACCTCGGCGTGCGCCCCGAGAACCTGGTGGTCAGCGACGACGCTGCCGGCCTGCCCGTGGAGGTGGACACCGTGGAGGAGCTCGGCGCGGACGCGTACGTGTACGGTCACGCGACGATCGGCGGCGAGGAGCGGCTCATCACCCTGCGGACGGTGGGCTACACGGCGCCGGAGAAGGGATCCGTGGTGCACGTGGTCCCGGACCCGGAGCGCGTGCACCTGTTCCACGCCGAGACCGGCGAGCGACTCAACCGCTGACGGCGGCGCGACGGCGGCGGGCGGCGCCTGCCCTCAGCCCTGACGCCCGGCCAGCTCCGCGAGCCGGTCGATCGACGCGCGGAGCTGCTCTTCGCCGGTCCGCAGGGCGCGACGGATGCGCTGCGGGTCGGCGAGCCGCGTCCAGTCATAGGTGTGGGTGACGCGGCAGCCGCCGTCGTCGTCGTCCTCGACCTCCCACCGCCACAGCTGGCCGAACGGCTCCCCGCCGACCTCGGAGGGCTTCCAGGCGATGCGGCGGCCCTCCTCGAACTCCACGACGCGGTTCTCGCGGTCCTCACCCTTGGTCAGGGTCATGACGAACACGTCCCCGACGGCGGTCACCCGCCGCCCGGGGGCGGCCTCAGCCAGGTTGTCATTGCTGTCCCACTCGGGCTGGCGGGAGGGGTCCGCGATCAGCTCGAAGACGACGCCGGCCGGCGCGTCGACGTGGCGGGTCGCGGACACGACGCGGTCCTCGGGGGCGGGCAGGGCGGTCTCGTCGATGTGCTCCATGGCGTCAGGGTAGGGGTGCACCGCCGCCGTGGGCCATGCCCTCCGCACGCGGGCGAGGAGCGCTCGCACGACCCCGGCTCCTCACCCCCTACCCTCGTGAGCATGACGTCCCGGCTGCGCCTCCTCCTGACCACCGCGATCGTCCCGGTGTTCTGGGGCTCCACCTACGTGGTGACGCGGCAGTGGCTGCCCGCGGACCTGCCCCTCACCGGCGCTGCGATCCGGGCCCTGCCGGCCGGGCTGATCCTGCTCGCCCTGACCCGGCGCCTCCCCCGCGGGGCGTGGTGGTGGAAGTCCGCACTGATCTCCTTCCTGACCATGGGCGGGTTCTTCGTGCTCGTGTACGTCTCCGGCTCCCGCCTGCCCAGCGGCGTGGCCGCCACGCTCATGGCCTCCGGGCCGCTGGTGATGGTGGTGCTGGGCCGCCTGCTGCTCCGCGAGCGAGCGCCGCTGATGGCGTACGTCGGCGCCCTCGTCGGGATCCTCGGCGTGGCCCTGCTGGCCGGCAGCGCGATCGCCACCCTGGATCCCATGGGCGTGGCGGCCGCGCTGACCGGCGTGCTGACGTCGTCGCTGGGGTACGTGCTGACGAAGCGGTGGAGGCCGCCCGTGGACTCGCTGACGTTCAGCGCGTGGCAGCTGACCCTGGCCGGCGTGATGCTGGCACCGGTGGCGCTGGCCGTGGAGGGCCCGCCACCGCCCCTGGGCCTGCCCGCCGTCCTGGGGTTCGCGTACATGGGCCTGATCGCGACCGGGCTGGCCTACGTGCTGTGGTTCCGGGGCCTCGCGGCGCTGCCCGCCCGGACGGTCGGGATCCTGGGGCTGCTCAACCCCCTGACGGGCGTCCTGCTCGGCGCCGCCGTGGCCGGGGAGATGCTCAGCCCCCTGCAGGCACTCGGGGCGGCGGTCATCCTGCTCGGCGTGGGTCTCGGGCTCATGACGACGCCGCGGGTGCTGCGACGGCGGCCCGCCTGACCGGGCCCGCCGCCGTAGACTCGAGACATCCGCCGTCATCGGCGCGGCCCGCCGGTGACCTGGTCCTTCCGAGGGAGCCCGCGCCGTGACCGACCACCCAGGCACGCCGACCGCCACCGCCCATCCCGTCCCGTGGACGCGGGCCACCGCAGCCGAGGCCCTCGCGCACTTCGGCGTGGACGGCCAGGTGGGGCTGAACTCCGCCGAGGTCCTCCGCCGCCGCGCGGAGCACGGCGCCAACGAGCTCGAGGCCTCGGCCGCCGAGTCGTCCTGGCGCCGATTCCTGAGGCAGTTCGCCGATCCGCTGATCCACCTGCTGGCCGCCGCCGTCGTGATCTCCGTGGTGGCCTGGTTCTTCGAGGGCGCGCACGGCGCCCCCGTGGACGCGATCGTGATCGCCGTGATCATCGTGTTCAACGCGGTCCTGGGCTACGTGCAGGAGGCGCGCGCCGCGGACGCGGTGGCCGCGCTGCAGGGGATGGCGGCGGTGATGGCCACGGTGGTCCGTGACGGCCGCACCGTGCAGGTGCCGGCCGTCGACGTCGTCCCCGGGGACGTGCTCGCGCTCGCCGAGGGCGACTCCGTGGCCGCCGACGCCCGCCTGATCGCCTCCTCCTCCCTGCACATCGCCGAGGCCGCGCTGACGGGCGAGTCCGCCCCGGTCGGCAAGGGCCCGGCCCCGATCCCGGGCGAGGTCAGCCTCGGCGACCGGGCGAACATGGTCCACAAGGGCACGGCTGTGACGCAGGGCGTGGGCACCGCGGTGGTCACCGCCACGGGCATGGAGACCGAGATGGGGCACATCGCGCGGCTGCTCAGCTCCACCGAGAAGAAGGCCACTCCGCTCACGCGGGAGATCGACGCCCTCGGCCGCACGCTGGGGATCGCCGTCATCGGGATCGCGGTGGTGGTGATGGCGGCGATCGCGATGACGAGCGGCATCCACTCCGTGCGCGAGGCGGTGGACGTGCTGATCGTGGGCGTCTCGCTCGCCGTCGCCGCGGTGCCGGAGGGGCTGCCCGCCATCCTCTCCGTGGTCCTCTCCCTCGGCGTGACGGCCATGAGCCGGCGCAACGCGATCGTGAAGAACCTCTCCTCCGTGGAGACGCTGGGCTCCGCCTCCGTGATCTGCTCCGACAAGACCGGCACCCTCACCCGCAACGAGATGACCCTGCAGGCCGTCCGCGCCCCCTCCGGGCAGGCCCGCCTCAGCGGCGTGGGCTACGCGCCGGAGGGCCGCGTGCTCCTGGACGACGGCGTCGACCTGCTCGCCGCCGACGCCGCGCACCCCCTGCGCGAGGAGGGCGTCGCGCTGCTGTGCGGCGGCTCGCTCGCCTCCAATGCCGAGGTGCGCCGGGACGACGACGGCGCCTGGTCCGTGCTGGGCGACCCCACGGAGGCCGCGTTCGTGGTGGCCGAGCGCAAGGCCGGCCTCGAGGAGGCCCGCGCCGCGCGCTTCACCCGGGTGGCCGAGGCGCCGTTCACGTCCGAGCGCAAGATGATGTCGGTCGTCGTGACGGACGGAGAGCGGGACGGCGCCCCCCTGCTCGTCGCGAAGGGCGCGCCGGACGTGCTGCTCCAGCACTGCACCCGCGTGCGCAGGGGTGACGAGGTGCTCGCGCTCGGGGAGCCCGACCGCGCCTCGGCGGCGCGCGACGTGCAGGAGCTCTCCGACCAGGCGCTGCGCACCCTCGCGGTGGCGTACCGCGGCCTCGAGCCCGCCGAGCTCGAGGCCGCCCGGGCGGCGGACGGGACCCTCGACGGCGAGGCCCTGCGCGGCCTCGAGAAGGAGCTCGTGTTCGTGGGCACCGCCGGGATCATCGACCCGGCCCGCGCCGAGGCCGCCGACGCCGTCGCCACCGCCCGCGGCGCCGGGATCCGGGTGGTCATGATCACGGGCGACCACCCGGCCACCGCGCTGCGGATCGCCCAGGAGCTGGGCATCGCCGAGCCCGGCCACCGCGCCCTCTCCGGGCCGGAGCTCGAGGCGATGGACGCCGAGCAGCTGCGCGCCGCCGTGCGGGGCGTGGCCGTCTACGCGCGCGTCTCCCCCGAGCACAAGCTGCGGATCATCGGTGCGCTGCAGGCCGACGGGGCCATCGTCTCCATGACCGGCGACGGCGTGAACGACGCGCCGGCCCTCAAGAAGGCGGACATCGGCGTGGCCATGGGCATCACGGGCACCGAGGTGTCCAAGGAGGCCGCGGACATGATCCTGGCCGACGACGACTTCGCCACGATCGTTGCCGCCGTGCGGCAGGGCCGGGTGATCTTCGAGAACATCAAGAAGTTCCTGCGCTACCTGCTCTCGTCCAACACGGGCGAGGTGCTCACCATGTTCTTCGGCGTGATGCTCGCGGGGTTCCTCGGCCTGACCGGGCACGGGTCCGGCGTGGTGGTGCCGCTGCTGGCCACGCAGATCCTGTGGGTCAACCTCGTGACGGACTCCGCGCCCGCCCTCGCCATGGGGATCGACGCGGAGGGCGACGACGTGATGGCCCGCCCGCCGCGCCGGGCGACCGACCGCGTGATCGACCGCCGCATGTGGGGCGGGATCCTCACGATCGGCGCCGTGATGGCCGCGGTCACCCTCCTGGCCCTGGACAGCCAGCTCCCGGGCGGCCTGCTGGCCGGCTCCGGCACCGTGGTGGACGCCCAGACCTGCGCGTTCACCACGCTCGTGCTCGCGCAGCTCTTCAACGCCCTGAACTCCCGCTCCGAGACCACCTCCGCCTTCCACCGCATGTTCCACAACCGCTGGCTGTGGGCGGCGATCGCCTTCGGCGTGCTCTCCCAGGTGCTCGTGGTGCACGTGCCGTTCCTGCAGACCGCGTTCGGCACCACGGCGCTGGATGCCGGCCAGTGGCTGATGTGCCTCGGCCTGGCCTCCGTGGTGCTGTGGTTCGACGAGCTGCGGAAGCTGGTGCTGCGGGCCCGCGGGGCGTGAGGACGGGGCGGCCCCGACGGGCCGCTGAGGCCGGGCGCAGGCGGCGGCCGTCACATCGTGGGCGGGTCGTCCTCTGCGCACAGCCGCTCCAGCCCCAGGCCGGGCCCGCCCGTGAGGCGCAGCGTGCCGTCGTCGGTGAAGCCGCCGGCCGGCAGCGGCGAGGCGAACCACGCGGGCGGATCCAGGTCCACCATGGCGATCGCCGGGTGGGCGAACGCGAGGTGCGCCCCGGCGGCGATCCCGATGCGCGGCTCCATCATTGCGCCGACCATGCAGGTCAGCCCGGCCTCGGCGGCCAGGTCCGCCACGGCCAGGGCCTCCCCCAGCCCGCCGGTCTTGGCGAGCTTGATGTTGAGCATGTCCGCAGCGCCGGCGTCGATGATCCGGCGCGCGTCGTCGGGGCCCCAGACGGCCTCGTCCGCCATGACCGGGAACGGGCTCTCGGCCCGCACGCGGGCCAGGCCGGCGAGGTCGTCGCGCGCCACGGGCTGCTCGACGAGGTCGATCGGCAGGCCGTCCGCGGCGAACCGGGCGAGCACGCGCACAGCCTCGTCCGGGGTCCAGCCCTGGTTGGCGTCGATCCGCAGGCGCGCGCCGGGCGCGGCCTCGACGACGGCAGCCAGACGCTCCCGGTCCTGCTCGGCGTCCCGGCCGAGCTTGATCTTGAGGATCCCATAGCCGTCCGCCGCCGCCTCGCGGGCGTGGCCCGCCATGACCGCGGGCTCCTCGAGAGAGACGGTCATGTCCGAGGCGATTCCGGCGGCCGGGTCCAGGCGCACGCCGCACGGCGCCCCCAGCAGCTCCACGAGCGGGACGCCGAGGGCGCGCGCAAGGGCGTCGTGCACCGCGACGTCGACGGCGGCCCGCGCGCTCGAGGCGCCCGGGACGACCCCGCGTGCCAGGGCGGCGAGCTCGTCCGGGGTGCCGGACACCCCCTCGAGGGCGGCCCGGATCGGCCCGTTGACGGCCGCGAGGATGGTCTCGGCGCTCTCGCCCGTGACCGCCACGGTCTCGGCCGCGGAGCCCTGCCCGACGACGCCGGCCACCTCCCCCGGACCGCCCGCGAGGGTCACGTCCACGGCCACGTAGGCCACGGCCTCCGTGCGGCGCTGCGCCGTCACGAACGGGCGCAGCAGACGGCTGGCGTGGAGGTGCGCCCGCACCGAGGCGACGGTGACGGGAGAGGTGCGCGCGGCGTCGTCATGCGCCATCAGAGGCCCTGCATGATCTGAGCGCCGAGCAGGCCGACCCAGGTGCCCATGAGCGTGCCGATCAGGGCGAACAGGATGCCGACGGGCACGAGCTGGCGGCTGAAGGTGCCGGCCACAACGGGAGCGGAGGCAATGCCGCCCACGTTGGCCACGGAGGCCACCACGATGGAGAAAAGCTCGGTGCGGGTGAGCTTCGCGTAGACCACCATGATGATCGCGTGGATCAGCAGCGTCACCACGCCGACCCCGAGGTACACCGGGGCCTGCGAGATGCCCGCGAAGTCGGAGCCGGTGGCGATCTGGCCTATCACGATGAACAGCATCAGGGTGCCGAGCTCCGCGGAGCCGGCCGCGCGCGCGAGCGGGGTCTGCGCGAAGATCAGACCGAGCACCGAGACGATGATGATGGTCCACGCGGTGGAGTTGATGAACGTGCCGACGGCGGGCAGGAGGCCGCCGATCCAGATGGCGAGGGTGGCGATGAGGATCGAGCCGAAGCCGAGGCCGGCCAGCGAGGTCACGGAGATCGGGCGCTTCTCCTCCTCGACCGCGGCGATGTGGCCGTCCAGGTAGCTCGCGTCCGCCTTGGTGAAGCGGTTGAACCGGTCCGAGAGCAGGACGGCGGAGAACATCAGCATGAGCCACACGGAGTAGACGACCGTGTCCGTGATGAGTGCGTAGCCGAAGATGTTCTCCGGCGCCTTCACGATGTCCTGCACGGCCACCATGTTGGCGCTGCCGCCCGTCCAGGAGCCCAAGAGCGCGCCGAGTGCCTTGCCCGACTCGGGGTCGAGGGCGCCACGGAAGAGCAGGAACGCCAGGATCATGCCGACCATGATGGACGCGGCGGTCACGAAGAAGGTCAGCAGCAGCTTGGGGCCGAGCGCCATGATCCGGCGCAGGTCGCAGCCGAGCAGCAGCAGGAAGATCATGGCGGGCAGCGCCACGTCCTTGAGCGCCTTGAGGGGCGCGCGGACGTCCTTGGCGTCGCCGAACACCCCGAGCGTGTTGAGCCCGGCGCAGATCAGGTACATGAGCACCATGGCGGGGACGTACTTGAAGAACTTCCAGCCGGTCGTCTTCTCCAGCACGATCAGCAGGCCGGCGAGTCCGAGGACCACGCCGATCATGAGCAGGCCGTCGGTGATCACGGGCCCTCCTTGGGTGGGTGCGAGCGCACAGCGGCGCGGGGGGCAGTCGAGTGTGAGCCACGCGATGACGAGTATGGCTCAGGTCACAGTACCGGAGCCGGGCCCCGCGTCGGCGCGGCGGCGCGGCCCGCATACTGGGGGCCATGCCCGTTCAGCGTCCTGCCGGCTCCCCCGCGCCCCGCACCGTCCACCTCGGCACGTCCGGGGAGCTCGCCCGGATCCTGCCCGACGAGCACGACGACGGCTGGGTCCTCGAGATCGGCGGGGCCGTGCAGTCCCACGTGGACCTCGAACACCCGGGGCGCATCCGGTACGAGTACCTGCGCCGGATGGCGAACGTGCTCGACGCCGCCTTCCCGGCGGGCGAGCCGGTCCGCGTGCTGCACCTGGGCGCCGGCGCGTTGACGCTGCCCCGGTACGTGCAGGCCACCCGGTCCGGCTCGGAGCAGACCGCGGTGGACCTGGACCGGGAGCTCGTGTCCTTCGTGCTCGCCGAGCTGCCCCTGCCGGCGGGCACGGACCTCGTCTCCGTGGTCGCGGACGCGCGGCTGGCCGCCGTCGACCTCGCGATGGACGGGGAGCGGTTCGACGCCGTCGTGCTGGACATCGGCACCGGTGAGGACGGTGCCGAGCACCTGCGCGGGGCCGTGTTCTACGGGGAGCTGCTCGAGCTGCTGACGGCGGGCGGGGTGCTGCTGGTGAACATCGGCGACGACGCCGGCCTGGGCTTCCTGGGCGCCGAGCTGGGCGCCCTCGAGGAGGCTGCCGCCGAGGCCGGGGTGCCCGGCCCGTGGACGCTCGCGGACCAGGGGATGCTGGAGCGCCTGGACTGGGGCAACGTCGTGCTGGCCGCGGGGGCGCCGCTGGGAGAGGCCGGCTGCACGGAGCGCCTCGCCGCGGCGGGGCCGCATCCGGCGGCCGTGCTGGACCCGGCGGAGTCGGCCGCGCTGGCCTCCCGCATCCGTCGCGCCTGAGGGCGGGCGCGGTGCTCAGGGCCGGGGGTCCTCCGCACCGGGGCCCGCCTGCGGCCGGGGCCACGGGTGACCCCGGCGCTCCTCCGCCCCCTCGTTGAAACGACGCAGGAGCCTGCTGAACTCGACGACGTCCTCGGCGGGCCAGGAGGAGACGATCTGCGCCACGTTGTCCGCGCGGGAGCTCAGCTCCGCGGCGAGGCGGGCGCGTCCCTCCTCCGTGGGACGGTGCAGCCGGGCGGAGCCGCCGTCGGGGTCCGCCACCCGCTCGACGAGGCCGGCCTTCATGGCGGCGGCCACCTGCCGGTGGACTGTGGAGACGTCGAGGTCGAAGGCCTCGGCCAGCTCGGCGACGCTCATGGCCCCGCCCGCCTCCAGGCGGGCCAGCAGCACGGTGGCGCTGCGCTCCAGCGCGCTCGACCGGCCGTAGGGGGCCACCCCCTGCGTGGCCACCCGCAGCAGGAGCATGTGCTCGTACATGATCCCGCGGACCGGGTCGGCCCACGCCCCCTCAGATGATTGCATCATGCAAACGATGCTACCTTTTGCACCATGCAAATCGCCGAGCAGGAACGCATCGCCTCCCCCACCTTCGTGCTCGCGTGGGTGGTCTCCTTCCTCCAGTTCGTCGTGTTCTACGCGCTCGTCACCACCATGGCCCTCTACGCCGTGCGCCAGTTCGCGGCGTCCGAGGCCGGTGCGGGGCTCGCGTCGAGCTCCTTCGTCATCGGAGCCACGCTCGCTCGGATCGTCACCGGCCACGTGGTGGACCGGTTCGGCCGCCGTCGGGTCCTGCTGGTCGCGCTCGCCGTCGTCGTGGTCTCGTGCGCGCTGTACCTGCCGGCCTCGTCCCTGCCGGCACTCATCGTCGTGCGCATGCTGCACGGTGCGGCCTACGCGTTCGCCAGCACGGCCGTGATGGCCGCGGCGCAGTCCGCCATCCCGGCCTCCCGACGCGCGGAGGGCACGGGCATCCTGGCCCTGGGCACCACGCTCGCCACCGCGATCGGCCCCGCCCTGGGCCTCTTCCTCGTCGGCTCGGCCGGCTACGGATGGCTGTTCTGGACCACGCTCGGCGTGACCGTGGCCAGCCTGCTCCTCGCTCTCGCCCTGGGCGAGCACCCCGCGGCCGCCCCGGCACCGACCCCGGACCCGGCCCCGGCCGGCGTGGACCACGGCGAGGCCCTCACCCCGGGCGAGGAGGGCGCGAGCGAGGTGCCCGTCGAGCATCCGGCGCCCGCGGTCGGCTTCCGCCTGCGCTCCGTGCTGCACCCGGCGGTGGTGCCGATCGCCGGGTTCATGCTCATCGTGGGCCTGGCCTACTCCGGGGTCATCACCTACCTCGACGCCTACTCCGTGGACCGCGGGCTCACGGCCGGAGCGGGGTTCTTCTTCCTCGCCTACGCGGCCGCCATGCTGCTCATGCGCCTGACCCTCGGCACGGTGCAGGACCGCCGCGGCGACGACGTCGTGGTGTACCCCGCGCTGGTCTGCTTCCTCGCCGCGCTGCTGCTGCTGGCGACTGCCACGCAGGACTGGCAGGTGGTGGTGGCCGGCGCTCTGAGCGGCCTGGGCTACGGCACGCTCATGCCGGCGGCGCAGGCGATCGCCGTCAACGCCGTGCCGGCCCACCAGCTCGGCGCCGGCATCTCCACGCTCATGCTGTTCGCCGACGTCGGCCTGGGCCTGGGGCCGGTCGCCCTCGGCGGGCTCGTGGCCGCGGCCGGCTACGGGGCGATGTACGCCGTGCTCGCGGCGGCACTCGTGGTCGGCTGCGTGTACTACTTCGCGGTGCACGGCCGGAAGCACGGCCGGAACGGGACCGCCGCCGCCCGCTGAGGCGGCTCGACGGCCCGGGCGCCAGGACGGCTCAGTGCTCGCGGTCGGGGCGCAGCGCGGTGCAGACGCACGCCCGATTGCCGTCGGCGTCCTCGATCACCCAGAACGAGGGCGCGGAGGCGTCGCTGAGCAGAGTGGCCCCGGCGTCGAGGGCGGCCTGCAGGCGGGCCTCCGCCTCCTCCGGGGCCACCCACACGTCCAGGTGCCAGCGCTGCTCCACCTCGGGGGCGGGCAGGGCGTGCTCCCCGGTGGAAGCCTCGCCCTCCGGGCCCTGCCACCACATCGACGGCGTCTGCCCGCTCGGGTCGGCGAGGTCGCCGTCCCCCGTGACATCGGCGCCGAACAGCGCCGCGTAGATCCGCGCCTGGGCCGCCCCGCGCGCGGTGTCGAGGGCGAGCTCCAGCTGGGTCAGGCCGGCGACGTCGGCGCGCACGCCCAGCTCCCGGGCGATCCCGCTGATGCGCCGGGCCATGCGGAGGTCGCGGGAGGTGACCCCGCCGACGTCGTGGCTGGCGAGCGTGAGCACCACGTCCGTGTAGGTGAGCGTGAGCTCGGGGTGGTGGTCGGCGTCCTGCGCCGCGGCGCCGATCCGGGCGGCGAGCTCGAGGCCGGTGGCGTAGTCCGCCGGGGTGAAGCGCGCCTTGAGGCGGCCGGCGAGCAGGCGCCAGTCCTCCAGGCCGGCGTCGGCCACCTCAGCGGTGCGCAGGAGGCGGCGGGGGTCCGTGACGGGGGTCTCACTCATGACGTCATCGTGCCACCGGGAGGTGGCCCCGGAGGAGACTGGGGGCACCATGGATCGCGTGAGCACCCTTCCCCCGACCTCCGCACGACGTCGGGCCGCCCTGGCGTGCGCCGCGGCCCTCGTGCTGGTGCTGGGACTCGGCGTCCGCCTCCTGCTCCACGGTGTGTGGACCGGGCCCGCCGGCGACGCCCTCTATGCGGTGCTCGTGTACCTCGTGGTGGCGTTCGTGCTGCCGCGGCAGAGATCCCTCACGGTGGGCGGCGTCGCGTTCGCGGCCTGCGCGGCGATCGAGCTGTTCCAGCTCACGGGCCTGCCCGTGGCGTGGGCGCAGGCCTTCCCACCGGTGCGGCTGGTGCTGGGGACGACGTTCGTGGCGGGCGACCTGCTGCTCTACGCGCTCGGCTGCGCGGCGGCCGCCCTGGCTGACGCGGGGGTGCGGGCGCGTCGGCGGTGAGGCGGGGGTGCGGGCGCGTCGGCGGTGAGGCGGGGGGCGCAGGCGCCTCGCCTGTGCACCCGAGGGTCGACGCGAGGCCGGGGTGAGACGACCCGGGCCGTTCCCCGGGGGGAGGGTGCTCCCTCGAGAATTGCCATGGGCTATCCGATCTAGCCCATGGCATTTCTCAACCGACACCCCCACCCCGGCCCACAGGGTCGCCCACCAGGCGGAGCGTCGCCGCGTAGGCGAGGTGGTCGGACGCACCGACCCGCAGCGTCGCGCAGTCGACCACCTCGACGTCGGGGGTGACGAGCACGTGGTCGATCGGGGTGCGGAGCCAGGCGGGCCGCTCGGCCGTCCACGTCCCCTCCGGGCTCCCGGGGCACTGCGCCGCCGTGTCCACCAGTCGCGTCCGGGCCGCCAGCGGCCCGTGCCGGAGAGTGGCGTTGAGGTCGCCGGCGAGGATCAGTGGCCCGCCGTCCGCCACGGCATCGGCGTCTGCGACGGCCAGCCTCTCCAGGTCGGCGCGCCACGCATCCATCAACCGGGGCACGGGCGGGGCGGTGTGCACCCCGAGGATCGCGGGGAGGACGCCGTGGGGGCCGGGGTCCTCAGACGCCGGGCTGGCAGGGTCGAGGCGGACCGCGCCGAACGTCGTCGGGACCGGGTCCCCGGGGGTGACGGCCCCGAGGCGTGCGTGGACGGCGATCGTCGTCGGCGCGACCCCTGCGGGCCGGCCGGCACTGAATCCGGCCTCGGTCGCCGAGTGGACACCCCCGGCGAAGCCCGTCCCCGCCACGGCCCGGCGGACGCGGTCCGGTGAGGCCTCCGGCAGCACGAGGACGTCCGGGTCGAGGTGGGTCACGAGCCGGTCGACGTCCGCCGCGGTCAGGGTGTCGAGGCTGTTGAACACGGTGACCCGCAGCATCGGACCCGTGTTCCCGACGGCGCCGGCCGGGCCCACGGACCAGGGCGGCCCCACCGGGAACGCGCTCAGGAGGACGCCCAGCAGCATCAGCGTCACGGCCGGTCCGGCGACGACGGCGCTGACCCGCGGGCTCACGCGCCGCGCCCGGGCCGCGGAGAGGAGGAGCGCCGCCAGGCCCAGGACGACGGCGGACGCGCCGAACACCCCCGGGAACGCGAGCGCCTGTGCCACGGGGATCCGCGTGCCCAGCCACTGCCCCGGCGCGCTGCCCGGGGCGAGGACGACGACGCTGGCCGCGAGGAGGACGGCCCAGAGGGCGGCGACGGCGATCCGGCCCAGGAGCGTCATGGGTCAGATCAAGCCGAGCCCGGTCAGCTTCGCGGCGGTGGTGTCCATGGGCCCAGGGTAGGCCGCGCCCCGCCGGTGCGTGCTCGACGCCGCGGACGCTGGGGCCGCGACGGCACGGGCGCACGCCGTGACGGACCCCTCATCTCGCGCTCAGCGGAGCGCGGCGGCCTGGACCGCGGCGCGACCCCCGCCGACCGCCCCGCGCGGACACGCCAGGTGGTGCTGGCCGCACGCCCGCACGGCGCCCCCACGCCCGAGGACTTCCGCCTCGAGACCGTGGACCTCCCCCCGCTCGAGGAGGGTTAGGTGCTCGTGGCCAACGCCGTGATGTCCGTGGACCCGTACATGCGCGGCCGCATGAACGACGTGAAGTCCTACGTGCCCCCGTTCCAGATCGACGCCCCGCTCGAGGCGGCGCCGTCGGCACGGTGATCGATTCCCGGAACGCGGACCTGCCCGTGGGCGCCCCCGTCCTCCACCAGCTCGGCTGGCGCGAGTACAGCGTGCTGGCCGGCCAGGACGCCACCGTCGTGGACACCGACGCCGCCCCCGACTCCGCCTACCTCGGCGTGCTGGGCATGACCGGCCTCACCGCGTACGCGGGCCTCACCGCCGTGGCGCAGATGAAGGAGGGCGACGTCGTCTTCGTCTCCGGGGCGGCCGGCGCCGTCGGCTCCACCGTGGGCCAGCTTGCGAAGGCGCTGGGCGCGTCGCGGGTGATCGGCTCCGCCGGCTCCGCCGAGAAGGTGCGCCGCCTCGAGGAGCTCGGCTTCGACGCCGCGTTCAACTACAGGGACGGCGCCGTGGCCGACCTGCTGGCCGAGGCCGCCCCCGACGGCATCGACGTCTACTTCGACAACGTGGGCGGGGAGCACCTCGAGGCCGCGATCGGCGGCATGAACCGCGGCGGCCGCGCGGCCCTGTGCGGGGCGATCTCGCAGGACAACAGCACGGAGACGCCGCCGGCCCAGCGGGGCCTGCTCAGATCGTCGCGGAGCGGCGGGCGGCGGCGGTCATCGCCGCGAGGCGCTCGCCCACGCGGGCGTCGGCCGGGTCCAGTGCAGGCTTGAGCGCGGCGGCCACCTCCCGCGCCACCTCCCCCAGCGATGCGGCATCCTGCGTCACCCAGGCGCGCAGGCTCAGGTGGGCGCGCATCCACGCGGTGAGCTCGTCCTCGGACTCGGGGGTGAGCGCGAAGCCCTCCCCGGTGGCGCCCGGGCTGGTGGGCTCCACGTCCAGGTCGAGGGTGCCCGCGAGCAGGGCCGCGAGCGCCTGGCGGACGGGTGAGGCGGCGGTGCGGCCGGACTGGAAGGCGACGCGCGCCCGTCGGCACTGCAGGCTCTCGTCGGCGGCGTCCACGGCGAGGACGTCGGTGGCGACGCCCAGGGCAGCGCGGGCCTCGTCGTCCGCCACGACGGCGACGATGCCCGGCACGGCGGGAGCGGCGGTGAGGAACTCGGCGTACCGCATGCCCGGCACGGCGGCGAGCACGGCGAGGGCGTCGGCGGTCTGGGTCGTCTCCGGTGCGGTGGTCGTCATGGAGACAGAGTGAATCGCCGTTCACCGAGCGGGCGATCCCCATCCACGATGTGAGACGTCGTTTCGCATGGTGGTCATGTGTCGGCGTCATGGACGGGGGGGCATGACCCTGCGCCTTCCCGGGGGCGTACCCTCACTGTCATGCAGACGCGCGCGCAGTGGTGGACCGCCTGAGGGCGGCCCCTGTCACGCGCACCTGACACACGAGCCGCCCGCCTGCCGGGCGGCTCTTCGCATGAGCGGCTCCGGCGGGCACCACCCACCAGGAGGACCCCATGACGCACCGCAATCCCGAGGACAACGCCCTGAGAACCGCCGCGGACATCGCCGGCGCCGACACCACCGCCGGTGTGCCGGACGCCGCCGAGCCCCGCACCCTCGCCGAGGCCACGGACCTCGTGCACACCCCGGACCTCGCGCCCTCCGAGGACGGCATGTTCGGCACCTACGGCGGCGCGATCCTGCCGCCCCCGCTGGCCGGCCCCATGCGCGAGGTCGCCGAGGCCTACGCGGAGGCACGCCATGACCCCGCGTTCTACGCCGAGTACGCCCGCCTGCTGCGCGACGTCGTCGGGCGCCCCTCCCCGCTGACCCCGCTCGAGCGCCTCTCCGACGAGCTCGGCGGAGCGCGGATCGTCCTCAAGCGCGAGGATCTGAACCACACCGGCGCGCACAAGATCAACCACACCCTCGGCGAGGTCCTGCTGGCCAAGCGCATGGGCAAGCACAGCGTCATCGCAGAGACCGGCGCGGGCCAGCACGGCGTGGCCCTGGCGACGGCGGCCGCGCTCGTCGGCCTGGACTGCGAGATCCACATGGGCGCGATCGACGTGGCCAAGCAGCACCCGAACGTGGTGCGCATGCGCCTGCTCGGCGCCAAGGTCGTCTCCGTGGAGAAGGAGGGCCGCTCCCTCAAGGAGGCCGTGGACTCCGCGTTCGACGTCTACGCGCAGAACCCGGACAGGTACCTCTTCGCGATCGGCTCCGTGGTGGGCCCGCACCCCTTCCCCACGATGATCCGTGACTTCCAGGCCGTCGTCGGGCGTGAGGCCCGCGCGCAGTTCCAGGCGCGCTTCGGCGCGCTGCCGGACGCCGTCGTCGCGTGCGTGGGCGGCGGGTCCAACGCGATGGGCGCGTTCACCGCGTTCCTCGACGACGCCGACGTGCGGCTGGTGGGCGTGGAGCCCGGAGGCCGCTCCGGGGCCAAGGGCGAGCACGCGATGACGATGGGCAGGGGCGTGGACGGCGTCATCCACGGCATGGCCACGAAGGTGCTCCAGGACGAGGCCGGCGTGCCGGACCCCGTGCACTCGATCGCCTCGGGGCTGGACTACCCGGGCGTGGGCCCGCAGCACGCCCGCTTCGCGCAGCTCGGCCGCGTGGAGTACGTGGCGGAGGACGACGCCGCGGTGCTGGACGCGTTCCAGCGGCTCGCGAAGCTCGAGGGCATCATCCCGGCGCTCGAGTCCTCCCACGCGGTGGCGCGGGCGATCCGCATGGCCGCGGAGATGGGCACCGACCAGCGCATCCTGGTGAACCTCTCCGGCCGCGGGGACAAGGACGTCGACTACGTCGCGGAGAAGCTGGGCATCACGGGCGAGGCGGACGAGACGGTGCGCTGAGCCGACCGTCGTGCCCGCCGCGCCCCGGAAGCTCGGAGACGGCGGCGAGCGCCGTGGGGGCGCCGGCGTCCGGCAGGGAGATCCTCTCGAGCCCCGGCACCTGGCCCGCAAGCCAGTCGAACCAGTGCGCGTGGACGTCCGAGTCGAAGCCGTGCACCAGGACGACGCGGTCGAAGACGCCGCCGCGCGGGAGGACGAAGGGAAGGAGACGTCGGATCCCATGCACCAGACGCTGGGGCAGCTCCCGCAGGCCAGGTCACCCGGGGTCATCCGGCACGCCGCGGGGCCTGTCGCCGCACGGGTGTCCTGTGGTCCGATGGCCCCATGAGCCTCCGCCTCTCGCACACCACCTGGGACGCCCTGGACCCCTATACGATCGCCGAGTTCTGGCGCGAGCTGATGGGCTGGGAGATCACCGAGCCCGATGCCTACGAACCGGGATCGGACGAGTGCTACCTCGTCACGCCGCACGGGTACACGGTCCTCTTCTACCGCGTCCCGGACGCCAAGACGGTCAAGAACCGCGCCCACATGGACCTCGCCGTCGAGGGCGGCTCCACCCGCGACGCCGAGGTCGAGCGCGCCCGGGGCATGGGCGCCGCTATGGTCGACGACCGTCGCGCCGACCTCGGATGGGCCGTCATGGCCGACCCGGAGGGCAACGAGTTCTGCATCCTCGACATCGGCGACTGACCGTCCGCACCGACGGCCCGAACGTGAACGAGTCGTCACGTTCTGTTGGTATCCGCGCGGGATACCAACAAAACGTGACGACTCGTTCCGTGGGGGTGGTTCAGCCGATCACGGCGTGGGCATGCCGCCGGTGACCGCGATGGTCGCGCCCACCACGTAGGAGGACTCGGGCGAGGCCAGGAACACGTAGGCCGGGGCGAGCTCGGTCGGCTGGCCGGCGCGGCCCAGCGGCGTGGACTGGCCGAACTCCGGCAGGTCCTCGGGCTGCTGGCCGCCCGAGGGCTGCAGCGGCGTCCAGATGGGGCCGGGCGCCACGGCGTTCACGCGGATGCCCTTCGGGGCGAGCTGCTGGGCGAGGCCCTTGGTGAAGGTGTTGATCGCGGCCTTCGTGGCCGCGTAGTCCACGAGCTTCTCCGGCGGCATGTAGGAGACCACGGAGGTCGTGTTGATGATCGTGGCGCCCGGCTTCAGGTGCGGCAGGGCGGCCTTGACCAGGCGGAACTGCGCCAGGATGTTGACGTCGAAGGTGGCCTCGAGCTGCTCGTCGGTGATGTCCTCGATCGACTCCTGGGCCACCTGCTTGCCGCCGTTGTTGACCAGGATGTCGAGGCCGTCGAGCTCCTCCACGGCCTTCGCCACGAGGTCCTTCGCGAACTGCTTGTCGCGCAGATCGCCCGGGATCGTCACGGCCTTGCGCCCGTCGGCCTCGATGACCTCCTTGACGTGCTGCGCGTCCTTCTCCTCCTCGGGGAGGTAGGAGATGACGACGTCGGCGCCCTCACGCGCGAAGGCGATCGCGGTGGCCGCGCCGATCCCGGAGTCGCCGCCCGTGATGAGCGCCTTGCGGCCCGTCAGGCGGCCGGTGCCGCGGTAGGACTCCTCGCCGAGGTCGGCCTTGGGCGTCATCTCGGCGTCCAGGCCGGTGCCGGGCAGGGACTGCTCGGGCGGGGTGATGGCCGGGTAGCGCTTGACCGGATCCTGCAGGGTCAGCTGGTCGGTGGTGATGGTGTTCGCGTCGTCGTTCGCCACGATCTGCTCCTTCGTCTCGGGGGACGCGCAGTCCGCACGCCTCGTCCTCCCGACCCTACGGACGGGCGCGGGGGCTGGGCCACGCCTGCGATCCTGGGAGCACCCTGCGAGGCCGCGACGCCCGCCGCCGTCAGGGCCGTGATCGCCAGGAGCAGGACGGTGGTGCTCGCCGCCCCCTCGGCCCGCAGGTCCACGGCGAACTGCCCCGCGGTCTCCAGCAGCCACGTGCCGCCGAGGGCCCAGTACAGGCTGGGGGCGGCGTGGAGGAGGCCGGCCACCATCGCGAGCGTGAAGTAGCCCCTCCCCCGGGTCCGCCGCACGGCGCTCCCCGCCGTCAGCGGTCCCGCAGCGCCGGCGTGCCGTGGACCGGCACCGCCAGCCCGGTCACGAGAGTGGCGGGGTCGACGCCAGGGCCCGGCTCCGTGTCATAGGCCTCCCAGAAGACGTCACCGGGCTCGCCGCCGAGCTCCTGCACCTGCGTGATGAACGCGGGCCACGCCTGCGGCAGGCCCTCGTACGGGCCGGTGTGCTTGGCGGTGGCCAGGCGGCAGGCCGGTAGCGACGACGGCTCCACGCGCACCCCATCCATCTCCACGGGACCGGCCAGCGGCGCGGCCAGGGGGAAGCCGACCTCGAGGTCCACGGTGTCCCCGAGCCCATGGCGGACGTCGGCGTCGTACCTGGAGAAGGCCGGCCCCACGGGCGTGACCTCGCCCCGCGCGATGGCCCCGCCGAGGGCGGTGAAGGCGGAGTCCATGAACGTGTGCATGTCGGCGGTGGGCTGGTCCACGCCGCGCACCACGGCGGTGGGGAAGCCGGGGAAGTCGATGACCTGGACGTCGGAGAGGGTGCTCATGGGCTCAGTCTGCCCCGGGACGGACGATCCGGCACGTGTCGAGCCATGCCGGGCCGGGCCGAGCCGAGCCGAGCCGAGCCGAGGGAGGGAGGGAGGGTACGCGATCTAGAAATGCCATGGGTCAACCGGCTTAGCCCATGGCATTTCCGGACCGACACCTCCCCGCGCCGCCCACAGCTTGGCGTCACCGGCCACCCCGCCCCCGGCTCACGGCTCACGACTCACGACTCACGGCTCACGGCTCACGGCTCACGGCTCCGCACGATCCTGTGGACAACGTCGCCTCCGCGCCTCGCGCAGGGTTCCATGGATCGCATGCGTCTCTCGCCCGTCGCGCGCACCGGTGCCTTCCTCGCGGCCGAACTCGCGACGATCGAGCGCCACGGCAGCGGCGGCGCCGCGTACGCCGAGGCGTTGATGCGGCACGGTCTCCTCCCGGGCGCCCTCGACCCCGACGACGCCCTGACGTTCCCGCAGACCGTGCAGCTCGCCGGCTGGGCCCGGGCCCTGCGCCCGGTCTTCGGCACCACGAGCGCAACCGCCGCGCCGGACCGCGGCGCCGCCGTCGACGCCCTGCTCGAGCGCGCGGGGGTGCGACTACGCCTCGCATCCGGCCCCGACCCGCGGTGGCGATTCACGGTCGAGGGCGATGCGCCCCTGGCTGCCGTGCAGGCGTGCACGGCGGGCGGGCTGGCCCTGTTCGTCCTCGAGGCGGGCGCGGACCGGCTCGGCGAGTGCGCGTCACCGCGCTGCCACGAGCTGTTCGTGGACCTCACGCGCAACGGCAGCCGGCGGCACTGCACGCCCAGCTGCGGCAATCACCAGGCGGTGCGCCGCCGCCGGGACCGGCTGGCGATCGAGGCCCTCTACAGCCCGCCATGCACGAACTCCCCGCCCACGGCCGTGGCCACCACCTCGAGGTCCGCGATCTCCTCGCTCGGCACCTCCCGCGGATCCTCGGAGAGCACCGCGAAGTCCGCGAGCTGACCGGCCACGAGCCGGCCCTTGCGGCCGCCCCAGCCGGTGGCCTCGGCCGAGCCCACCGTGTAGGCGTGCAGGGCCTGCTCCACCGTGATCCTGTCCTCCCGGCCGTACACGCGCCCGGTCTCGGTGCGCCGCAGCACGAAGTCCTGGACCACGTTCAACGGCCGGCCCCCGGCCACGGGACGGTCCGAGCTGCCCGGCAGCACCAGGCCCGCGCGCAGCAGCCGCCCGGCCGGGTAGGACAGCGGCACCCGCGCGGCGCCGATCCGCTCCTCCACCGAGTCGCCGAACGCGCTGATGAAGTTCGGCTGCGTGGCCATCACCACGCCCAGCGCCGCCATCCGCTCGATCTGGTCGTCGCGCACCACTCCGCCGTGCTCCACGCGGTGGGGCATGGCCGGCCGGCCGAAGCGCTCCCGGGCCTCCTCGATCACGTCGAGGGAGAAGTCGAGTGCCGCGTCCCCGATCGCGTGCATGGCCAGGCTCCAGCCCGCCCCCGCCGCGGCCAGGGAGGCCCGCCGCATCTCGCCCGGGTCGCCCTGGAGGTAGCCGCTGCCGTGGGGTCCGTGGCAGTAGTCCTGCGTCATCGCGGCGGTCGCGCCCAGCATGGCGCCGTCGGTGAACACCTTCGTGGGGCCGATCTGCAGCCACTCGTCGCCGACGCCGGTGCGCACGCCGGCGTCGAGCGTCACCTGGGCGCCGTCGTCGGTGTGGCCCTCCACGGGGTGCAGGGCGTCCAGGGTGACCATCGTCTGGAAGCGCGTCTTGAGCAGGCCCTGCGCACGCGCCCGCTGGTAGGCGCCGAACTCGAGGGTGCTGTGGCCGATCCAGCCACCCGCGATCCCGGCGTCCGTCACGGAGGTGATCCCCTCGGCCGCGTACTCCGCGGACGCCCGCTGAAGGCACTCGCCGATGTGCTCGTGCGACTCCGGGTGCAGCAGCCGCTGCACGAGCGACATCGCGGTCTCCTCGAGGAGACCGGTGGGGCGGTCATGCTCGTCCACGTGGATGTGCCCGCCCTCGGGCTGCTGCATGACCTGCTCGGAGATCCCGGCCATGTACAGCACCGCACCGGACACCGTGAACGCGTGCCCGGTGTTGTGGCGGATCAGCACGGGGCGCCCGTTCGCGGCCGCATCGAGGCCGTCGCGGTCCGGCTCGGGCCCGGTGAGGTGGCCCGGGTCGTAGCCCGTGCACGTGACCCACGCGCCGGGGATCAGCTCGTCGGCGCGGGCCCGCACGAGCCGGTAGACCTCCTCGGTGCTCGTCGCATGCTCGAGGTCCACGTCGAGCATGCTCTGCCCGAACCACACGCTGTGCGCGTGGGCGTCGTTGAAGCCGGCCACGACCGTCCGCCCCCGCGCGTCGAGCCGCTCCCGGGCGGTGAGCCCGTCGAGCTCCTCGTCCACCCCGACGACGAGCCCGCGCCACACGCCCAGGCGCCGGGCGTGCGGTCGGGCGGGGTCGCCGGTGCGGATGCGGGCGTTGTCCACGATGAGGTCGAGCTGCATGGGTCCGGGTCTCCTGGGCGGTCGGCGGATCGGGCGGTGGGCGGATCGGGCGGCGGGCGGCGGGCGGATCAGGACGCGACGTTCCGGGCCACCAGCGCCGCCCATGCCCGGACGAGGGCGTGCACGGCCTCCGGCTGGTCCAGGTGCAGGTTGTGCCCGGCCGCGTCGAGGGCCGTGTACGTGGCGCGCGGATAGTGGGCCAGCAGCCCGAACTGGTCGCGGAATCCCACCAGGTGGTCCTCCCGGCCCGTGAGGATCAGCGCGGGCGCCTCGAAGGTCTCGGCGCTCTCCTCCGGCACCTCGGGGAGGACGTATCGTGCGGAGAGGCGCTCCACGGCGTCCTCGTCCACGAGGCGGATGCCGGGCAGCGCGTTCACACGGAACCGCTCCCACGTGTCCGGGGTCAGGCGCGGGGACATCTCGAGGAACGGCGCCGCGTCCTCGGGATCGAGGCCGTCCAGGAACGCGGCGTCGCGCTCGCGCACCACGTGCTCCTCGCGGTCACGCTCGTCCTCGTCCGGATCGACGACGGGCGCCAGCAGCGCCAGCCCCACCACCTGCGCCGCGAACACGGCCGCCGCGTGGCGGGCGAGGAGCCCGCCGAGGGAGTTGCCCAGGAGGGCGAACGGGCGCTCCCCGACCTCCTCGCGCAGCCAGGCGAGGAGCCAGTCGGCCAGCTCCGGGAGGCCGCCGTCGCCGTCGAGGGCGGCGGTGCGGCCGAAGCCGGGCAGGTCGA
The DNA here is from genome assembly GCF_044872765.1 of Micrococcus antarcticus. Classification (NCBI taxonomy): domain Bacteria; kingdom Bacillati; phylum Actinomycetota; class Actinomycetes; order Micrococcales; family Micrococcaceae; genus Micrococcus; species Micrococcus antarcticus. Next base: position 1,716,911 of record NZ_CP085253.1, read on the forward strand.
CGTAGATCCGCTCGAACGCGCCGGCCTCGGCCAGGGCGTCGTCGAGGGGCAGCAGGAGGCGGTGGTCCACGCCGTTGCCGTGGACGAGCACCAACGGGGTGCCCGTGCCGCGGCGGACGACGTGCGGATGCTCGGGAGTGCGGGTGGGCGCGGTGCGATCGGTCATGGGGTGAGCGTACGAGGCCGTCGCTGGCGTCCGGTGCGTCCGCGGCCCCAGGATGGGCGCATGATCGACCCCACCCCCACTGCCGTCACGGCGACGGCCCGGCTCGCCTTCGCCGTCGCCGCCGTGCTGTCTCTCGGCGGGAACCTGCTCTCGTTCTGGATCGGCTGGCACAAGGACTCGGACCTGGACGCGGGGGCGGGCTACTCGCACGTGTTCGCGCACGGGTGGGAGAACCTGCTGAACCAGCCGACGTACTTCACGTTCCTCTCCAACTTCCTCGTCGGGATCACGTCTCTGCTGCTGGCGCTGCGCCTGCACCGGCCCTCCACCCTCTTCCGGGTGCTGCGGCTGACGGGCGTGGCGTGCATCGTGATCACGGGCGTGGTGTTCAACCTGCTGCTGCGCGACGGCCCCTCGGCCACCCCGCTCGAGGGGTTCAACGACACGGTGCAGCACATCGTCACCCCGATCCTGACGCCGCTCCTGTGGGCCGTCGTCGGCCCGCGGCGGCAGGTGACGTGGCGCGTGGTGGGGCTCTCCACGGTCGTTCCGCTCGCGTGGCTGGCGTTCACCCTGGTCCGCGGCCCGTGGCTGGACTGGTATCCCTACACGATCCTCGACGTCCCCCGGCTCGGCTATGGCGGGGTGCTGGTCTACGTGGTGGCGATCCTCGGGTTCTTCGTGGCCGTGGCCGCGCTGCTGCGCGGCGCCGACGCGGCCCTGGCGCGCGCCGGCGTCGGGGTGGGGGCGGACCGCCGTCGGTGAGCGACGGGGACCCTGAGCGGTCCCGAGGCTGAGCGGCGCCGACGGCGTCGGCCGCCGACGTCGGCCGGTCAGCGCCCCCTCGGCGGGACGATCGCGATGGAGCGGGTGTCCGGGGCGGTGTCCGCCACGTGGTCCATGGCCGCCTGCACGTCGCCGGTGCGCTGGTACTCGGCGTGCACCTGGCGCCACAGGTGGGCGTTGCGGGCGCCGATCGTGTCCGGGTCCAGGATCGGGTCCTGGCCGGCGCGGCGCTGGCGGTCGTAGTCCTTCATGAGGCGGATCGCCATGGGGCTGAGCAGCACGAGCGCGAGGATGTTCACCCACGTGTACAGACCGACGCCGAAGTCCGCGAGGGACCACACGAACGCGGAGGTCTGCACGGAGCCAAACACCATCGAGGCGGCCAGCAGCACGCGCGCGACGGCGATGCACGCCTTCTGCACGCCCTTGTCCGGGATCAGGTAGGCGAGGTTGGTCTCCGCGTAGAACGAGAAGGAGAGCAGCGTGGTGAAGGAGAAGAGGAAGACGGCGACCGCCACGAAGGCCGGCCCGAACGCCGGGAGGACCGTGTCCACGCCGGCCTGCACCCACGCCGGTCCCGCGTCGACGCCGGGCAGGTTCTGCGTCAATGTCGACTCCCCGTCCGGGCCCAGGACGTCGAAGCTGTTGGTGGCCAGGATGACCAGGCCGGTGACGGTGCAGACGAACAGGGTGTCCACGTAGGCGGAGAACGCCTGGGCCAGGCCCTGCTTCACCGGGTGGGACACGTGCGCGGCCGCGGAGGCCTGGGCGCCGGAGCCGGTGCCGATCTCCGTGGAGTACACGGCGCGGCGCACGCCCCACGAGACGGCCGCACCGAGGATGCCGCCGTAGATCGAGTGGGCGCCGAAGGCGCTCTCGACGATCATGGCGAACATCGCGGGGATCTGCTGCCACATCATGGCCACCACGAACAGGCCCACGAGGATGTACGCCGCCGCCATGAAGGGGACGACGAGGCCGACCGTGCGGCCCAGCCGGTGCATGCCGCCGAACACGATGGCGCAGAAGAGGGCCGCCATGGCCACGCCGACCCACAGCGGGTCCCAGCCCCACGCCGCCGTGGTGGCGGCCGTGACGGCGTTGGCCTGGATCTGCGGGCCGGTGACGACGGTGGCGAACACGGTGGCCGCCGCATACGCGAAGGCCAGCCAGCGCCACTGCCGGCCCAGCCCCTCGAGGATGTAGTAGGCCGGGCCGCCGCGGTACTCGCCGCGGATCTTGTGCTTGTAGAGCTGCGCCAGGGAGCTCTCCGCGAGCGCCACCGGGGCGCCGACGATCGCCGTCACCCACATCCAGAAGAGGGCGCCCGGGCCGCCGAGGTGGATGGCCGCCGCGACGCCGGCGATGTTGCCCACGCCGATGCGTCCGCCGAGCGCCATGGCGAACGCCTGGAAGGAGCTCACACCCGCCGACGAGGATCCGCCGTGGACCAGCTGGCCCACCATGTCCTTGACCAGCCGCACCTGCGGCACCGCCATGCGGATCGTGAAGTACAGGCCCAGGGCGAGGAGCCCGACGACCATGGTGAGGCTCCACATGAGCTCGTTGGCGGACGTGATGAAGTTCTCCATGGGATCCCCCAGGTCGACGACGAGTCCGTGTGACTATACCCACACCCGAGCCGGTGACCTGGCCCGAGCCGTCAGGAGAGGGCGGCCGCGGCCCCCGGAGGGCCTGCGCCTCAGACCAGCCCCTTCTCCTTCAGCCAGGCCGCGGCCACCTCGGAGGGCTGCTTCTTCTCCGCGCCCGAGTTCTGCGCGTTCATGGCCATCAGGTCCTCGGTGGTCAGCTCCGCCTGCACGGCGTTGACGGCCTCCTTCACCGGGTCCGTGGCCTTGTCCTGCGCCATGATCGGCACCACGTTCTGCGGGGTGATCATGCCCGAGGGGTCCTCGAGGGTCACGAAGCCGTTGTCCTTGATGGCCGGGGTGGTGGAGAAGATGTTGGCCAGGTCCACGTCGCCGTCGGCGAGGGCGCGCACCGTGAGGGGGCCGCCGCCGTCGCTGATGGCGGTGAACTCCATCGCGTCCTCCGGGACGCCGTAGACCTCGGTCAGCGCGCTCAGGCCGGCGCCGTAGTCGCGCTGGGCGAGCTCGGGCAGGCCGCCGATGCGCAGGGTGCCGTCGTAGTCCTTGAGCTGGTCGAGCGAGGTCAGGCCGTGCTCCTGCGAGAACTCGGCCGTCACGTTGTAGGAGTCCTTGTCCTGGGCCTCGGCGGGCTCGAGCATCACGAGGCCCTGCGGCAGGGCCGCGCGGAGGGCGTCGGCCACCTCCTGCGGGCTCGTGGCGGTGGCCTCCTTGTCGTAGAACCCCAGCAGGTTGCCGGTGTACTCGCCGATGAGGTCGATGGACCCGTCCTCGAGGGCGCTGAGGTACACCTCGCGCGCGCCGATCTGCATCTTGCGCTCCACGGTGATGCCCTTGGCCTCGAGGACCTGGGCGTAGAGCTCGCCGATGATCTCGGACTCCGCGAAGTTCGCCGAGCCCACGGTCACGGAGCCCGAGCCGCCCGCCGACGACGACGACGCACCGGACGCGGCGGCCGTCGTCGGGGTGGAGGAGGCGAGGGGGTCGGAGCCGCCGCCGCACGCGGCGAGCAGCGGGGTGGCGGCCAGCAGGCCGAGGACGGCGCGGCGGCGGGGGTTCGGGACGGAGGCCTGGGAGAAGGCGGCGGCCATGGTGGGGTCCTTTCGAATCGGGGAATGCGGCTCAGGCAGGTGCGCTTCCGGGGCCTGCGCCGCGGTGCGGGCGCAGTCCCCGAGGGGTCACGAGGCGTTGGGCGGTCAGCAGCACCGCGTCGGAGACGAGGGCCAGGAGGGCGATCAGCACGGCGCCGGCGAGCATGGTGGGGTAGTCCTGCACCGCGAGCGCGTCGAACAGGTAGCGGCCCAGCCCGCCGAGTCCGAGGTACGCGGCCACGGACGTGGTGGCCAGCACCTGCAGGACGGCGGAGCGCAGCCCGCCGACGATCATGGGCAGGGCCAGCGGCAGCTCGACGGCGCCGATCAGCTGGGCGGTGGAGTGGCCGTGGGCGCGCGCGGCGTGGACCACCTCGCGGGGCACGGCCTGGAGTCCGGCGTACGTGCCGGCCAGCAGCGGGGGCACGGCGAGCACCACGAGCACGATCACGGTGGGGATGAGCGCCTGGCGCAGGCCGATCTGCAGCACGATCGCCAGGAATGTGAGCAGGCCGAGCGTGGGGAGGGCGCGGAGGGCGCTGGAGAGGGCGACGACGGCGCGCCGCCCCTTGCCCGTGTGCCCGATCCACACGCCCACCGGCAGCGCGATCGCGGCGGCGAGGAGCAGCGCCAGGGCGGAGTAGCCGAGGTGCTCGAGCACGCGGGCGGGCACGCCGTTCTCCCCGCTCCAGTGGGCGGGGTCGGCGAACCACGCGAACAGGTCCGCGATCATCGGGCGCCTCCCGTCGTCGCGGAGGCGTCGGCCGGCGCGGTGGCGGGGTCCCCGCCGAGGGCCAGGGCGGCCGCGGGCCCGGAGCCGGCGCGGTCCTCCGCGGGCGCCCGCCGGGCGCGCCGGGTCCACGGCATGAGCAGGGCGGCCAGGCCCACCAGGAGCGCGTCGACGGCGACGGCGAGGATCACCGTGCCCACGATCCCCGCCCCGATCTCGGCGAGGAAGGCGCGCGCGTACCCCTCCGTGAACAGGGAGCCGAGGGACTGCACGCCGATCAGCGCCCCCACGGAGACGAGCGAGAGGGTGGAGGCGCTGACCACGCGCAGACCGGCCAGGATCGACTCGCCGGCCTGCGGCAGCTCGACGCGCCAGAACAGCTGCCACGGGCTGTGGCCCTGGGCGCGGGCGGCGGTGAGCAGGTCGCCGTCGACGGCGTCGAATGCCTCGGAGGCGCTGCGCACCAGCAGGGCGGCGCCGTAGAGCGTCAGGGCGATCACCACGTTGAGCGGATCGAGGATCCGGGTCCCGATGAGGCCGGGGAGGATCACGAACACGGCGAGCGAGGGGATCGCGTAGACCACCCCGGAGCCGCCGAGCAGGAGGCGCCGGCCGATGCGGGAGGCGTTGGCCAGGCGGGCCACGGGGACGGCGATCAGCAGGCTCAGGAGGATGGCCGGGGCCGCGATGAGCACGTGGCGCAGCGCCAGCTCGCCGATGAGGTCGAGATTGCTCCAGATCCAGCTCACGGGGCCACCAGGGTCCCGGCCACGCGGCCGGCGGCGTCGACGACGGTGGGCGTGCCCGCGCGCTCCTCCACGTGCAGGCGGCGCCGGTCCCCGCCCACGAAGCGGGCCACGAAGTCCGTGGCCGGGCGGAGCAGGACGTGCTCCCCCGTGCCGCGCTGCTCCACGCGGGCGCCCTCGCGGAGCACGAGCACCTCGTCGCCGAGGAGGACGGCCTCGTCGACGTCGTGGGTGACGAAGAGGATGGTCTTGGCGAGCTCGCGCTGGATGCGCAGCAGCTCCGCCTGCAGGTCTGCACGGACCACGGGGTCCACGGCGCTGAAGGGCTCGTCCATGAGCAGGATGTCCGGGTCGGCCGCGAGCGCCCGGGCCACGCCCACGCGCTGGCGCTGGCCGCCGGAGAGCTGGGCCGGGTAGCGCTGCGCGAGCGCCGGGGTGAGGCCGACCATCTCCAGCAGCTCGTGGGCGCGGGCCTTCTCCGCGGCGCCGGCCCGGCCGGCCAGGCGCGGCACGGTGAGGACGTTGTCCAGCACGGTGCGGTGGGGCAGCAGGCCGGCGTTCTGCATGACGTAGCCGATGCGGCGGCGCAGGGTCACGGGGTTCAGGGAGGCGACGTCCTCGCCGTCCACGAGCACGCGGCCGGCGGTGGGGTCCACCATGCGGTTGACCATCTGCAGGAGGGTGGTCTTGCCGCAGCCGGAGGAGCCGAGGAGCACGACCGTGGCGTGGCGCGGGATCTCCAGGCTGAAGTCCTCCACGGCGCGGGTGCCGTCCGGGAAGGTCATCCCCACGTGCTCGAACCGGATCATGCGGGGCCTCCAGGATCGTGACGCGGCGGTGCTGCCGGGCGCGCTCGGGACTCCACCCTAGGACACGCCCGCGGCGCGGGTACAGGGGCGGGGGGCGCAGGTGGAACGTCAGGGGGCCGCGCTCGACGCGTCAGCAGTCCCGGCGCATCACCAGCCGGGGCCGACCCGAGCCCTTGGCCTTCGTCTCCCCCACCACCGCGAAGCCGGCCTTGTCAAACATGGACCACGTGCCGGCGAAGGCCATGGTGAGGTCGATCCGGTCCGGTGCAGCGCCGGCGTCGGCCGCGCGATTGGCGATGGGGTGGGCCTCGACGGCCGGGGCGCCGAGGCGCGGGATCTCCGTGCGCGGACTGATGCTGCACCAGGCCACGGGCTCGCCGTCGGCGTACCCGACGACGCCGGGCGCGACGTCCCGGGCCGCGAGCGCGCGCATGGCGTCCTCGCGGGTCTCGCCGAGCTCGCGCATCTGCGGGGCGGGCGGGCCGTGGGTGGTGCGATCCGGAAATGCCATGGGCTGACGCGGATAGCCCATGACAATTCCAGGTCGAGGTCGGCGCCCGGGGCATCAGACCTGCGGGTTCACCCCTCGAGCTCCCGCACCGTCGCGGCCAGCTCGATGCGACCCTCCATCGGGTCGGCCATGATCTGGCGCAGCTCGGCGTCGGCGAACGCGTCGTCGTCGAACGCCTCCATCAGAGCGATCATCGAGGGGTGCGGGAGCGCACCGCCGGGGGCGTCCTCGAGGAGGTCCACGTCCTGCTCGCCCGCGGTGAACGCCGCGTAGCGCTCCATGCGGCGCGGCAGCACGCCGGTGACGGTCTCGAAGCCCTCCGCCGCGAACGAGGGCGGTACCTCACCCGCCACCGGCAGCGCGAGGACCATCTCGACCGTGGTCGCGCTCCGCGCGCCCGGACGCATCGCCGTCCACATCGGGCCCGCCGGCTGGAGGCCCGCGGCGACGGCGGCCTCGCCGAGCGCCCCGAACTGGTCGTTGGCCCCGGCGTTCGCCGCGTCGGCGTCGAGGGCGTCCAGGTGCAGCTCCATGACGACGCCGACCCACGCGACGGCCTCGGCGGTGCGCTCCCGCACGACCGGCGCGCCGTCGTCGGGACCCTCGGCGTGCGCGCGGGCCAGGGTGAGGGCGCGGTCCTCCAGGTCGCGACGGCGCCGCAGCGCCTCTGCGTGCTCCTCCAGCAGGGCAGGCATCCGGTCGGGCTCCTCGAGGACCGCCTTGACGTCCTCCACCGCGAGCCCGGCGGCGCGCAGGACACGGATCTGCACGGCGGCCCGGACCTGACTCGGGGCGTAGCGGCGGTAGCCGGAGTGCGGGTCGACGTCGACGGGCGCGAGCAGGGCGCGATCGTCGTAGAACCGAAGGGCCTTCACGGACAGGCCTGTGGCGAGTGCGAACTCGCCGATGCTCATCAGGGCGGTCATGGGGTGATCCTCTCTCGGGGGTGCTCCCAGCGTGGGCGCTCCTCCAAGGGGAGGGTCAAGGCGGATCCGGGCGGTCTTGGCGTGGAACGCCTCGGCTCGAGACGCCCGGCACGATTGCGGGCGCGGGGCACGGGCGGCGAGACGAGTCGGCCCGCCGACACCTCAGACCTCCAGCAGCACCTTGATCTCGCGGCGCTCGTCCATGGCCTGGTAGGCCTCGGCGGCCTCGTCGATCGGCAGGCGCTTCGTGAAGACCTTGCCGGGCTGGATCTCGCCGGACTGGATACGCTCGATCAGCTCCGGCAGGAAGCGGCGCACGGGGGCCGGCCCACCCTCGAGGTGGATCTCGCGGCCGAAGAGGGCAGAGCCGTCGATCGTCTGGTCGTGGGAGACGCCCACGAACCCGACGTACCCGCCGGGCCGCACGGAGGCGAGCGCCTGGTCCATCGACTCCTGCGTGCCCACGGCCTCGCACACGCCGTGTGCGCCGTAGCCGTTCGTGAGCTCCTTGACCTTCGCGGCGCCCTCCTCGCCGCGCTCGGCGATCACGACGTCCCCGCCGAACTCACGGGCGAGCGCGGCGCGGTCCTCGTGGCGGGAGAACACGATGACCTGCTCCGCGCCCAAAGTCTTGGCGGCCAGCACCGCGCTCAGGCCGACGGCGCCGTCGCCCACCACCGCGATGGTCGTGCCGGGGCCGGCCTGCGCAGCCACGGCGGCGTACCAGCCGGTGCCGAGCACGTCCGAGGCGGCCAGGTAGTCGGCCAGACGGTCCGGGTCGGAGGGCTCGCCCCCGGGGACCTTCACGAGGGAGCCGTCGGCCAGCTCCACGCGCATGTACTGCGCCTGGCTGCCCGTGTACTCGCCGGCGTTGACGCAGCGGGACTGGTAGCCGGCCTGGCAGATCTCGCACGTGTTGTCCGAGAGCATGAACGATCCGATCACGAAGTCGCCGAGCTGGAGGGTGGCGACCTCCGCGCCCTTCTCCACGATCGTGCCCACGTACTCGTGGCCCATCCGCCGGTGGTCCACCTCGTTGTGGCCGCGGTAGGGCCACAGGTCCGAGCCGCACACGCACGCGGCGGCCAGCTTCAGGACCACGTCACCGGGCTTCTGCACGCGCGGGGTGTCCACCTCCTCAACGACGACGTCGCCCGGGGCGCGCATGACGACGGCCTTCATCGTCTCGGGGATGGCAGGGGTGGTGGAGGTCTGGGCGGTCATGGTCTGTCCTCTCGTCTGGCCCGGCGGTCCGGGCGGCGGTGTGCTGGGACCAGTCTTCCTTCCCTGGACGGTGGGGACGACGGATCGGCGACGCAGGCGGGGCCGGTGGATGGCCGCGTGCCAGCGGTTCGGCAGACCCCTCGAGGCCCCGCTCCATGACGATGCCGCCGAGCCTGGGTGCGTAAATACAGGCACTTCGTCCTGAAACCCGACCCGCGGTGCTTGAGGAAGGTGCTCCAGCCGTCCCGCGACGCAGGCCCCACCCCACACGGGGGCGGGGCCTGCGGCCGCCCCCGCGGGGCCACCCAGGCCGCCACGTGAGGCGACTCGGTCAGGAGGTGGCCAGCGCGTAGGCCGCGCAGCCCTGGATCTCCATGGAAACCGTCAGACGCTCGAGGGAGATGTTGCGGGCCACCGTGTCGTCCGAGGAATGGTATTCGGGCTCGAGGAAGAATCCGTCCCGGTGGAGCCAGCCGAAGTTGCCGCTGTCCACGCCGACCTCGGAGAAGGAGGCGTGGTCGGATCGGCCCATCGGGAAGATCTCGCCCATCTTCGTCCGGTACCCCAGTCGGTCGCCGGCCGCCAGCACAGCCTGGTTCACCGGGTTGGAACGCCCGTTGAGCTCCAGGAGCCAGTACTTCTCGGCCGGCTCCCAGCTGGTGGCGATCATGTCGTTGTTGAAGACCCCGCGCAGCCGGGCACGCTCCGCGTCGGCCAGGTTCCGCGCATGATGCCGCGAGCCGACGAGGCCGACCTCCTCCGAGCCCCAGAAGCCGAAGGAGAGATCGGCCACCGTCGGTGATGTCGCCATGACCCGCGCCAGCTCGAGGCACAGCGCGGTGCCGGAGCCGTTGTCGTTGGCCCCGCGTGAGCCGATGACGCTGTCGTAGTGGGCTCCGACCATCACGCGGTCCCGCGTCCTGCCGGCGGCCCCCTTGCGGCCGGGCCGAGTGCCGATCACGTTGGAGCTGCGGGTGTCGCGGTACTCCATGGTGGTCACGGTCAGCCGGGCTTCACCCGCACGGAGCAGCCCCAGCAGCTGCTCCTTCTGGACCTGGCTGACACCGACGACGGGGATGTCCACGCGCGGGACGGTCAGCCGGGGGACGAAGGCGGGCGCCTGGGACGGGGCCGTGGCGTCGCGGCGGGTGGCGATGACGGCGACGGCTCCCCGCTCGGCGGCGGCGACCGCCAGCGGGGTCACGTCCTCGGTCTGCGTGACCACCCGCATGATCACCACGCCCGTCAGGTCCGCAGGGAGATCGGCCGGGGACGAGGACGGGGCGAGGCGCAGCGATCCGCTGACCGTGACGTCCTGGACCGCCTCGGCGGCGGACCCGACGCCCCATCCGAACCGCGCGTCGAGGCCGGCCCCGGACAGGGTTCCGATCCGCCGGTCCGGCACCGCGAAGCGTTCCACCTCCACGGTGTATCCGGCCTGATCCAGCTGCGCGGCGATGTAGTCCGCAGCGCGGTCCTCACCGGGCGTGCCGGTGTAGCGCTGGCCGATCACCTCGGTGAGGTACGTCAGATCGTCCACGGCTCGGGCGGGCCTGATTCGGTTGATGATCTGACGATCCTGACCCGTCAGGCGAGGCGGCCGGACGGCCCCCGGCCGCGTCGCGTCGACAGCCCACGCCGGCATGGCAAAGGCGGTGGTGGCCGCGCCGACCGCCCCGGCACCGCTGAGGGCCAGGAACGATCGACGGGAGAGGCGGGAGGCGGAGATGGGCATGCGGGCTCCTCAGGAGGCGGGGTGGAAGTGGCACCCATCACACCCCATGTCTGGCCCGGCGACAAGATGGCGTGAGGTCGACCGACACACCCCGCTCGGCTCACAGCGAACGAGCGACGCCGGGCGTTACGCTGTGGCTCCCATCACATCCGACTCCCCTCGGAGGCCCATCGTGACCCTCACCCTGCCCGCCCGGCTCGAGCGCACCGCCGCCGAGCACCCCGACTCCCCCGCGCTGGTCCTCGGCGAGGAGCGCCTGACCTACGCGGAGCTGCAGGACCAGGTCCGGCTCCTGGCCGGGCTCCTGCGCCAGGAGGGCATCGGACCCGGCGACCGCGTCGCCCTCATGGCCCCGAACGTCCTCGCGTTCCCCGTGGTGCTGTTCGCGACGCTGCAGGTGGGCGCCGTCGTCGTGCCCATGAACCCGCTGTTCAAGCGGCGGGAGGTCGAGTACTACCTGGAGGACTCGGGCGCCTCGATGCTGTGGGCGATCCCCTCGCCCGACGCCGCCGAGGCCGCGCAGGCCGCGGGCGTGCCGCTGCGCACCCTGGGCGAGGACGGACTGGCCCCGCACCTGGCGGAGAGCCCCGGCCCGGTGACCGAGGCCACGCCGCGGGACCTCGAGGACGACGCCGTCATCCTCTACACCTCCGGCACCACCGGCCGCCCCAAGGGGGCCCAGCTGACCCACCGGAACATGGGCACCAACGCGGACACCGCGGCGGAGACGCTGATCCAGCTCCAGCACGGGGAGACCGTGCTCGGCTGCCTGCCGCTGTTCCACGTCTTCGGCCTCACGTGCGCGCTCATGGCGCCCGTGACGATGGGCGCCAGCCTGGCGTTGATCCCCCGCTTCGATCCCGCCGTGGCCGCGCAGACCGTCCGGGAGTGCGCGGTGGACGTGTTCATCGGCGTGCCCACCATGTACGGGGCCGTGCTGGCCGCGGCCAAGGACCGTCCGGAGGACCTGGCCAGCCTGCGCCTGGGCGTCTCCGGCGGGTCGGCCCTGCCCGTGGAGCTGCTGCGCCGCTTCGAGGCCACCTTCGACTGCGAGATCCTCGAGGGCTACGGCCTGTCCGAGACCTCCCCGGTGGCGTGCTTCAACCATCCGGGTGAGGAGCATCAGCCGGGCTCGATCGGACGCGCCGTCCGAGGGTGCGAACTGCAGCTGGTGACGCCGGACGGGGCCGTCGTGCCCGAGGGCGACGAGGAGACCCTGGGCGAGGTGTGGATCCGCGGGGAGAACGTGATGAAGGGCTACTGGGGCAAGCCGGAGGCCACCGCCCAGGCCATCACCGAGGACGGCTGGTTCCGCTCCGGCGACCTCGCCCGGCGCGATGCCGCGGGCAACTACTACATCGTGGACCGCACGAAGGACATGATCCTGCGCGGCGGGCTCAACGTGTACCCGCGCGAGATCGAGGAGGTGCTCTACGAGCACCCGGCCGTCGCGGAGGCCGCCGTGGTGGGGGTGCCCCACCCGGAGCTCGGCCAGGAGGTCGCCGCGCACGTGGTGCTCGCCCCCGGCGCGCACGCCACGGAGGCGGAGCTGATCGAGCACGTGAAGTCCCAGGTGGCCCCCTACAAGTACCCGCGCACCGTGAACGTGCGGGACGGACTGCCCAAGACTGCCACCGGCAAGATCCTCAAACGGGAACTGACGCCGGCGGAGTGAGCCCGGGATGACCGCCCAGGCCGGACACACGGTGAGCCTCCCATGACGACCCTGCAGCGCCTGCGCACGGAGGTGGCCCGGCGGTACGCCGCCCTCGACCTGCCCGCCTGGCCTGCCCCGCACCCGGACAGCGCCCCGCCCTGGGAGGAGGAGTACTCCCGGGTGACCGACCCGCAGCGATATCGGATCGCGGCCGCCCGGGCCCGCGTGTGGTCCGAGGTGCTCGCGGAGGCGGGCGCCGCCGTCGCGCCGGACCCGGTGCCTGGCATCCCGCTCGACGAGGCCGGGCGCGCCGACCTGACGGTCCCCGTGGACCGGGCGCTGCGGGTGGCGCCGCCGGCCGGCGTAGACGGCGCCTCCCCCTGGTGGCTGCTGGAGACGGACGTACCCCAGGCCGAGGACGGCGGCGTCCTGCCGGTGATCCGGGTGGCGGTCGGCGCCCCGGGGCAGGTGCACGCGCTGCTCCCGGACTGCGGATGCGACGCCTGCGACCCCGGGTCGGACGAGCTGCTCGAGGCCGTGGACCAGGCGGTCGCGCGCGCGGTCGGGACGGGGGTGAGCCTGCGGGGCCGTCACGGGCAGCGGCGCCGGGACTGGCACGTGCACGGGCGCTCGGACGGCACGGCCGAGGGACAGGGACGGGTCCCGGGATGGCCGTTCGAAGCGCTCACGGACGCCTGCCGAGACCTGGCCGCCGGCGGCCGTCCGAGGCTGCCGCGCGGGACCGAGGCGACCGTGCGGGCAGGGTGGTTCCCGGAGACGTGAGGGGGCGGAGTCGCCGGGTGCCGCCGCTCAGAACAGTGCCGCCACCCCCCGAACAGCGAGCGGGAGGAGCCGCACGGCCCGCACCACGGTGAACGCCGTGACCACCGAGACGAGCACCCACTCCCGCCAGGACCCGGTCCGGCCGAGCAGGGGGAGCCGGAACCGTCCGGAGGACTGCCACCACCGCAGGCGCGCGGGAGGCTCCGGACTGAGCGGCCAGAGCAGGGCCACCCCGTTGTCGGTGAGGGCGTCGCCGAGGATGTGCACGCTCACGCCGACGGCCACGGAGGCGGGGATCCACCACAGCCCGTCGCTGAGGACGGTCGCCGACACCGCGACCAGGATGCCGAGTGCCCACGCGGCCCTCCATCCCCGGTTCGGGAGCAGTCGGAGGGCCTTGGCGGCCACGGCCGCCAGGAACGCGGCGATGACCCCCTGCCCCGGCGTGTAGACGTGCCCCGCGATCGGCACCTGGATGGAGGCGGCCGCCGTGGCGATGGCGGTGAACGCCGCAATCCCCACCAGCGAGTGTGTGCCGCGTCGATGCCCGCCGGCCACGTGGCGGATGCCGCGACTCATCCACTCGGTCAGGGGCGGCAGGGCGTGGACGACGGTGGCGCGGGGGTGGTCCCAGTCGCTGATCATGGCCGCGCCGGCGGTGGTCACGGCGCCGAGCAGCTGGAGTTCGGCGGGCAGGTGCAGCACGGCGACCGGCGACTGCCAGTGCGTGAGCGCCAGCCAGGCCGCGGCGCCGGTGACCGCGTGGGACGGGCCCATCATGGGTGGGGTCCTCTCGTTCGCAGGACCGGGCCGCGTCACCGCGCCCGCGAGGGCCGGCGGGCGGCCCGCGGGGAAGGAAGAGGACCAGGGTGGCAGGCGGGGCAGACACGGTAAGGGCGACGCCGCAGCCGGAGCGGGTCGAGGCGGCTGCCCGGCCGCTGGGCAGCCGCCCGGCCCCTCACCCCGTCATCGCCAGCACCAGCGGGGCCAGCAGGGCGGTGAGCACGCCGGAGCAGGCCATGGCGAGGGCGGAGAACGCGCCGGTCTTCGGCCCCTCGGCGAGGGCGCGGGCGGTCCCGATGCCGTGGGAGCTCACGCCGATGGCCAGGCCGCGCACGCGGGGGTCGCGCACGCGCAGCCGGTCGAGCACCCAGGGGGCGAGCACGGCGCCGAGCACGCCGGTGAGCACGGGGAGCACGGCGGCGAGGGAGACGATCCCGCCGCCGGCGTCGGCCACCGCCATGGCGATCGGCGTGGTCGCGGACTTGGGGGCGAACGTGGCGGCCAGCGCTGCGTCCCCGCCCATCAGCCGCACGATCAGCACGGCGCTCACCATGGCGGTCAGCGAGCCGACGGTGACCCCGACGGCGATCGGCAGCAGCAGCTTCCGGATGTCAGGCCCGGCCCGGTACAGGGGGACGGCGAGGGCCACGGTGGCGGGGCCCAGCAGGAAGGTGAGGTAGCTGCCGCCGATCATGTAAGTCTCGTAGTCGATGCCGGTCAGGGCCAGGAACGCGGCCACCAGCACGATCGTCACGAGCACGGGCGTGAGCAGGGCGGTCTGCCGGGCGGCGAGCCACAGGCGGCGGGCGAGCACGGCGAGGGCGAGGGTCAGCGCGATGCCGAACAGCGGTGTGTGCAGGAGCGCGTCCCAGGCCTCGGCGAGGGAGTCGGTGAGTTCGGCGGCGTTCACTGTGCGTCCTCCTTGTCCGTGAGGCGGCGGGCGAGCGGGGCGGCGACGCCGGCGGTGACCACCAGCCCCAGCAGCCAGGGCACCACGAAGCCGACCAGCATCAGCGCCCGGTGTTCCCCGATGAGGCCCAGCACCGCGACGACGCCGACGCCCGCCGGGACGAACAGCAGCGGCAGGTGCTGGAGCAGGTGGTGGCTCGCCGTCATCACCGGCGCGTCCTCGGCCGGCCGGCGCCACGCGAGCAGGCCGAGCAGCAGGAGCATGCCCAGCACGGCCCCGGGGATCGGCAGGTGCAGCGTGTCGGCCACGAGCGTGCCCGCCAGCTGGCAGAGCAGCAGGATCAGCAGGCCCTCGATCATCGGGGTTCACCCGCCTCGGACGAGCCCACGCGCGGCAGGCCGGGGACGACGCCGGTCCCCGCGGCGTCGAGGTGCGCCTGCAGGGCGCGCTGGGCGTCCGCGGCGCGCCCGGCGGCCAGCTGAGCGCAGATCTCGGCGTGCCCATCGAGGAGGCGGCGGGCGGCGTCGACGGATCCGCCGGTGGCGGCGTGGATGAGGCGGGCCAGGCGGGGGGCGAAGGTGCGCACGACCTCGTCGAAGGCGGCGTTGCCGCACGTGGCGATCACGTCCCGGTGGAAGCGCACGTCCAGCGCGGAGAACGCCGCGAGGTCGCCGGCGTCCAGGGCGGCGCGCTGCTGCTCCAGGTTGGCGGTGAGCGTGGCGACGAGGGGCCCGACGGCGTCGGGCCGCGCGGCGACCGTGGCGAGGGCGGTGGACTCGAGGATGCCGCGCAGGGCCGTGAGGTCGGCCACGCTCTGCGGCGTGAGGGCCTGCACCGCCGCACCCTTCTTGGGGAGGAGCCGCACCAGGCCCCAGCGCTCGAGCTGGAGGAGGGCCTCCCGGGCCGGCGTCCGGGAGATGCCGGCCTCCGTGGAGAGCTGGACCTCGGTGAGCATCTCCCCCGCGGCGATCTCACCGCGGACGATGCGCCAGGCGACGTCGTGGGCCAGGCGGCCGGCAGCCGTGGCACGACTGCCCCATAAGGGGTCGGAGAGTGGAGTCATGCGGGCCAGAATAACCAGATGCATGCATGGATGTATGCATTGTGTCGGACCCGGAAGGCGCCCGGGTGGGGAGGGGCCCATGATGCCGGCGCCCACCCTCACCCCATGACTGTCGCCATCACCCGTCTCGACCCCGCCGGCGCGGACCGCGCGGAGCTCATTGCGCTGCCCACCGGCAACGCGTGGGCCTTCCCTGTGCGCCCCCACCTCACCCGGCCGGTGGCGAAGGAGGCCATCGACGACGGCGGCAGGCACCACACACTGCCGGGTTACCAGCTCCCGATGTAGTCCTCCGAGCCGAGGAGGCCGTGGGTGTCTGCCCAGGCTCCCCAGCGGTCGAGGAGGAGGGGGATGGCCTGGTCCTCCCACCAGGGCAGGTGGACAAGGCCCTGACTCATGCCTCCGCGGTTGAACCGCTCCACGTTGACCTTGTCCTCGTCGTAAGGCTCAGCCCCCTCGAGGGAGCGTTCGAGCGCATCGTGCAGGAGCCGGCCGAGTTCATACTCACTGGCGGGCATGGGGGTGTCGTCGAGCCGTTCAGCGAGCTCCTCCCAGAGACCGACGCTTCCCCGCAGCCCGTACTGGCGGGGGCGGCGGCGGAACAAGTCGCCGACGGTCGCGCGCGCCGACGAATCGGCCTCCACCACGTCCACACCGCGCTTCGCCTGCTCCGCCATGGCCGTGCGGGCCTTCCGGATGCGCTGGCGGAGCACCTGTGCTTCGGGGCTGGTGCCGCCGTAGGTGAGGTTCAACGGCGGGGTGTGCGTGTCGATCACAGGCTTCTCAATGCCCCCGAGCGGTGTCACGTCTGCGAACCTGGCGGGTGCCTGCCACACGCGGACGGCGAGGTGGCGCCGCATCCAGGTGGTCAGCTGCTCGCCGCTCTCCGGGGTGAGGGTGAATCGACCCGCGGAGGCGACGGCGACCGGCTCCAGGTCCAGCCGATCCACCAGGAGTGCGGCCAGGGTGCGGCGCAGAGTGGAGTGCGCGGTGCCGGCATCCGCGAAATGCTTGCGTTCCAGGCGGGCCCGCAGGCTGCCCTCGGCCTTGCCGATGTAAAGCACATCGCTTCGACTGACAGACGTGTCTAATCGCAGCTCGGCTCGCACTGCGTCAGGATCCTGCGAGACAACCGCGTACAGCCCGGTCGAATCCGGCACGACCTCGCCGTCACGCCCACCGATGACCACGCCGCCGTCCTCGACGCGTGCGAACAGCTGAGGGTCGTTCTGCAGAGCATGGGAAGCGGCCGCGATGAGCCCCGCCTTGGTGGTCATGCCAATGTCCTCTCTTCGTCCGGGACATCTACCCCGGCTGCGCCTCGAGCCCACGGAGGGTCCTGGACACGGTAGGCGCCCTGGCGATGGATCGCTGACCCCTCACCGCGCCAGAATCCACCAGTCCTCGGGGCCGAAGACGTGGAGGTCGTCGCATGCGAAGTCGCGCAGCCACGGGACGTGGTCCACGACGCGCAGGTACAGGCCGCGGTGCACGCCGGACTCGTCGCCGATCAGCTGCTCAGCGAACACGTTCATCTCAACGCCAACCGCGCGCAGGAGGGCGGCGCTTCACGCCTCGTCGGGCGCCCGGTCCTCTGCCTCGGCGATGACATCCTCCAGAGCCTGCAGGTGGGGTTCGGCGTCGTCCCCGGCGCCCAGGTCGGCCAGCGCGAGGCGGAGGGCCTCGAGGAGCTCGCCAGCCTCTGCGTCCGCGGCGGTGGAACTCCAGCTCTCCCGCCAGGGCTCCTGAGTGGCGTCCTGCTGCTCCAGGAAGATGAGCCGCTCGACGTCGTCGGCCGGGATCTTGAGTTCCTCATCCCACGCCTGCATGGTCGTGACGTACGTCCGGTACCTGTCGGGGTAGGTCCAGCCGCCGCCGATCCGGACGTCGACGTCCTTCACATGCTCGGCGAACCAGGCGCGCACCACGGAGTCGAGGACGGGGGCGATGTCGGACTCCCGGTGGGCCTTGGTGAGGAAGGAGAGGTACTTGGTGCCGAAGGCCCCGCCGAGGTGCTTGAGGCAGCCGGCCCCGCTCTTGCGCTGCTGCCGAATGTGCTCGAGGGCCGCGGGCCCGCCCTGCTCGAGGGTGATGCGGGTGACGTCGGCGAGCTGCTCCTCGAACCCGGGCTGCGCCATGATGCGCTCCACCCGGGACGGGCCGTAACCGACCCGTCCCGTACCCCCACACCATCGCGGCGATGAAGGCGTCCCGCTGCACGGCGCGGTCCTCGGCCGTCACCTTCGCGGCGTAACCGGTGACGACGGCGCGGGTCAGCGGCTCGCACTCGAGGCAGGCAGGCAGGCAGGTCGGGCACGGGAGGCATGTGCCTTCAGTTCCGGCCCGGCCCGCCGCTTCCCTCCGCGATGGCGGTCAGACGGTCCACGTGGGCGGCCCAGCGGTGGGCGTCCCACGGGGGCAGGTTGTTCCCCGGGGCGCGCAGGCCGGCCTGCCCGTCGATCTGCTCCCGCAGGATGTCCGCGTGGCCGGCGTGCCGGGCCTCGTCCAGGGCGACATGCGCGATGATCTGCGCGAGCGTGACCTCCGCCTTGTCGTCGGGCCACCACGCCACCCGCCCGGGGGCGTCGGCGCCGAGGGCCGTGATGGTCTCGTCCGTGTGGGCGAAGCAGCGGCGGGCGAACTCGAGGACGTCCTCGAGGGACTCACCCTCGGCGGCGAACATGTCCACGTTGTCCTCCTCCGGCTGCCCCGCCGCCGCCCAGGGCAGCTGCACCTCGGCGGGGCGGCCGAACGTCTCGCCGAAGTACTCCAGCTCGATGACGGCGGCGTGCTTGACCAGTCCCAGCAGGTTGGTGCCGGTGGGAGTGCGCGGCAGGCGGGCGTCGCGCTCGCTGAGGCCCTCGAGCTTCTGCAGGAGGGCCGCGCGCTGGCGGCGCAGCCCGTCGTGGAGGATCTGCTTGTGGTCCATGAGGTGATCCTGCCCCAGAGCAATCAGGCCGCGAACCCCCGCACGAGCTCAGCCACCCGCTCCGGCGCCTCCAGGTGCACGTCGTGCCCCGCACCGGGCACCTGCACGTGCCGCACATCCGGGCGCCGCCGCCGCATCTCGTCCAGCTCTCCGGCGGGCACGTACCCGTTCTCCCCGCTGATCAGCAGGGTTGGCGCGCCGATCTGCCCCCATTCCTCCCACCGGGGCCGCGCGTGGACGGGCCACAGGGCGGTCTCCAGCACGTCGACGTCGAAGCGTGGCACCCAGCCGGCGTCCGTTTCCTCGAGCCGCTCGCGTCCGTGGCGTACGCGGTCCTTCGGCAGGACTGGGCCTCCGGCACGTCGACGCCGGTCCCCGCCGACGTCGACGTCCCGGGTGGAGCGCGGGGATGGCGCGGTTGCGGGCGGCCCCGCCCCTGACTGGCCGTTGCGCACCGCGCGCCTGACGCTGCGCCCACACCGGGAGGACGACCTTGGCTGGCCCTGCCGGATCGGTGTCTCTGGTGGTGGGGAACGTGGGCATGCCCGTGGGGACGTGATCCTGTGGCTGACGGACCGCGAGTCATCCCGCGGGCCTCACCTCGTGTGTTCGCCTGACCATAGCCGGGGCACTACATACGGCACTGAGGCTGGTCAACCCTGTAGACCGCCCCCGTCAGCCCCGCCGGCCCACACGCGCGGCGAACTCGTCCAGGCAGGCGAGCACCTCGGTGGCCAGCCACACCCGGTTCCGCCGCTGACCGGAGACGGACTGCAGAGCGCCGGCCTCGACAAGCTGGTCCACGGCCCGCTGGGCGGCCGGGCGCGAGACACCCAGCGCCTGGGCCAGATGGTCCACGGTCACGGCGGGTTGCGCGATGATCACCGCGAGCGCCCGCCAGACCGCCGCGTCCCGCCGGGCGGTGAGCCGCTCGCGCCAGCCGGTCAGGGCCTCGTCCAGGTCCGCGACGAGCTCTCGGCCGTTGTCGACGGCGGCCAGGGCGGCCTGCGCGAAGCGGCGCACGATGGGCGCGGGGTCGCCGTCGCGGTAGGCGGTGAGGGCGTCGAAGTATCCGGCCGTGTCCGTGAGGAGTCCCGCGGAGAGGGGCACCCCCATGCGGGTGATCGCGCCGGCCCGGTGCAGGACGGCGTGCACGAGGACGCGCCCGGTGCGGCCGTTGCCGTCCGCGAACGGGTGGATGGTCTCGAACTGGGCGTGTGCGATGGCGGCCTGCACGAGGGCGGGCACGTCCGTGCGTCGCAGATAGGCGAAGAGATCGTCCATCCCGGAACGCAGGCGCTCCGGGTGGGGCGGGACGAACTGCGCCGTGTGCGGCGTGGGTGCCCCTCCCCCGATCCACCCCTGCGCATCGCGGTAGGCGCCCGGCCGGGCATGCTCCTGACCGTCCATGAGGGCACGATGGGCGGCCAGCAGGGCGGGCTCGTCGAGGTCGGCGGCCAGCCGGGAAGCAGCGCCCATGGCCCTCACGTTCGCCGCCACGAGCGCTGCGTTCGGGCGGGTGCGTTCGCCGAGAGTCGCCAGGGCGAGGGCTCGCGCGCCCGCGGTGATGTGCTCGATCTGCGAGGAGGACGCGGACTCAGTGCGCAGGAGCACCGCGTCGATCGGGGCGATCTCTCCAGTGAGCCCCGGGAGGGCGTGGCTGATCTCAGCATCGAAGCGCACGACGGCGGCCGTCGCCTCCTCGACCTCGGTGGCCAGATCGGAGGGCAGGTCGAACCCGAGTCGGGCGATACGGGCTGGGAGCGCGGCTCGATACGGGCCCGCCGCGCGCACGCGAGCGCGGCGGGTGAGGACGCCGGCGTCGTCGGGGTCCGCAGTCCAGGGGCGCTGCTCCCACCCGACGACCCACGGGGTCGGGCGCAGATCGTTGCTCATGCCACAACCTTACGCAACGTTATGTCTAGAGCGTTGCGTACTTCTGGGCGTCGTGAGATGGAAAGCCGTCAGCCCCGGGCCCGATGCTCCGAGGCGAGCATCGCGTCAGTGACGCCGTCCACCCAGCCGCGGGTGCGGTGCAGTGACGCCTCCTTAAAGGTGCCCTCGTGGCGCAGGCCGACCTTCTCCATCACGCGCGGGATGGGCGCGTTGTCCGCGAAGGCGTGAGCCTCCACGGGTCGGACGCCGAGGCCCGCGAAGGCGAGGTCCAGCAGGGCACAGGCCAGCTCGGTGGCGTGGCCCCGGCCGGCGTGGGCCGTTGCTATGGTCCAGCCGATCTCGGCCTGCGCGTCCCGGGCTTCCTCGCGCGGCGCGCCGCGAGGTCGAGGAGGGGCGTGGCCATGGGGTCACGGCAGCGGGCGGCGGTGACGTCCCTCCCCTACTCTCGGCCCCATGGACGTCACCTTCGCTCCGCTCGACCCGGCAGGCGCCGACCGGGACGCGCTCGTCGCCCTGCTCACCGAGAACGCGTGGCCGTTCCACACGCGCCCGCGCGTCAGCCGGCCGGAGGCGGAGGAGGCCGTCGATGGCGGCGCCTGGGAGGATGAGGACCACCGCACCTTCTGGATCGAGCATCCCGAGCACGGCCGCGTCGGCGTGGTGCGCCTGGAGGACCTCACGGACCCCACCCCCTTGTTCGACCTGCGCGTGGCGGAGCGGTTCCGCGGGCGCGGGCTCGGCGCGCAGATTCTCACCGCGCTCACCCGGCACGTCTTCGAGACGATGCCCGCGGTGGACCGCTTCGAGGGCCAGACCCGCGAGGACAACGTCCCCATGCTGCGCACCTTCCGCCGGGCCGGCTGGGTCAAGGAGGCGCACTACCGGCGCGGCTGGCCCGTGGACGCCGGCGAGCCGCTCGCGTCCGTGGCCTACGCAATGTTGCGCCAGGACTGGGCGTCCGGCACGACGACGCCGGTCCCCGCCGACGTCGACGCCCCGCCTCTGGCGGGGCGCAAGGAGGGCGCGGCTGCGGGCGGCCGCGCTCCTGACTGGCCGTTGCCCACCGCGCGGCTGACGCTGCGGCCGCACCGGGAGGACGACTTCGGCTGGTTGCAGGAGATGTACACGCAGCCCGAGGTGGTGCGCCACCTGCTGGACGAGCCCTGGGACGAGGCGACCGCGCGGGCGAAGCTGGCCAAGCGGATCACGTGGGACGGCCTCGGCGGCCCGTCCGGGGCGGTGTCCCTGGTGGTGGAGCACGCGGGCGTCCCCGTGGGTGACGTGATCCTGTGGCTGACGGACCGCGAGCGCGGTGTCGCGGAGATCGGCTGGGCACTGGATCCGCGGCATGCCGGTCAAGGCTTCGCCCGGGAGGCCGCGGCTGCGCTGCTGGACCTGGGGTTCGAGACGTCTGGCCTGCACCGGGTGGTGGCACAGATGGATGCCCGCAACACGGCGTCCGCCCGACTGGCCGAGACGCTCGGGATGCGTCGAGAGGCACACCACCGGCAGGACCTGTGGAGCAAGGGCGAGTGGACGGACACCCTCGTCTACGCGATGCTCGCGAGCGACCGGGGGGTGAGGGGCCATCTATGACGACGAAGGCAACGTCAGCTCCGGAAGAACCGCCTAGGGCCCCGTGGCGAAAGAGAAATCCCCCACGTGCGCATCGTGGAGAGGCGTGGGGATGCGGTGATGTGAACGTTCGCATCCATGCGCACCGAGGTCGGCGTGTCGGGCGCAATCCGTGCCGCCGAACGGACTTCTACGCTCACCCCATGTAGCTCGACACCGTGAGGGGGTGGACTCGCGAGGCTCACCAGGTGTGCGGACCGAGGTCCTCGAGGATCTCCAGGTCGAGAAGCCACTCGTCAGGGCGGGGAGTCTCGGGGAGCACCGGCTCGTAGGCGCCGACGTAGACGACCTCCCCCATACTGAGGCCGGTGGCCTCCTCCGGCTCAAGGATCGTCAGATCAGCGTGGCCGGGGACGCGGTCGATCTCGGCGAGCCGCCCCGAGGGCCACACCTCGTGTGCCGCCCTCACCACGGCCCGCACACGACGCAACGGGATCGACCCGGCGGGGCTGCCGTCGTCGTGATGGGTGACGATCCAGCCTGCAGATGCCAGGGGCCCAGCCTGACTCACTCCCCGGGAGGGCAGCAGGATCAGCTCGTGGACTTCCCCCACGGCGATCGGGTCACCGCAGCATTCCTGCTCCCAGTCCGAGAGCGAGGCGCGGCCGACGGCGCCGACGGTGATGTCCATCATCGGAGTGTAGGGGCGGGGCCTCACCCGAGGGCGCGTGGGGCGTCTTCACCGGTGATGCTGGGGATTGGACTTGAGGCCAGACGAGTGAAGGCCCGGACAACTCACCCTCACCGCGTACATAGGTTCGACGCCATGACGCGAACGGGAGCCTTCACCATCGCGGGACTGGCCGCCTTCGCTATCTCCACCGGCATCCTGGTTCTCCTGCTGATCACGGGCTCGGAGACGCCTCGGGAGACGATGGCCTTCTTCGCCCTGATCATCGGCTGCTACGCACTGTCCGCGCTCTGCTTCGCTGCGGCGAAACGCGTTCTGCTGGCGCTGCTGTCCGGCGCGCTGGCTGTCGTCAGCTTCCCGCTCGCCCTGTTCATCGGGTACGTCGTGGAGATGCTTCAGAGCCAGCAGTGACACCGCCCGGGGCACGCGTCACCCGGGGCGCTCCACCCTCGTTCCAGCGGGACAGGGTGAGGTGCCACAGCCCGGGGACCGTGCGAGACGGGTCGCCTCCACGCGCGCCAATGTGCCCCTGTACGAGCGGCTCGGGTTCCGCGAGACCGGGCCCGTCACCGCCTACGGCACCGAGGACCTCACCGGCATGTGGTGGAAGGCCTGACCACGCCCACCCGGCGCGTGGCCGCCGCGTGGATACCCGCGGCCCGGGAGTGACGTCATGGACCTCGGATCGTGCTGATACCGGATCTCGTGACGTGACACCGGGTATCGTGAGCCACGCCACTACGCTGTGCCTCCACCGATAAAGGAGCAACCCCTCCATGCCGACCCTGCGAACCGTCCCCCTCTCCGCCGCCACGCGGGAGGACCACCTCGCCCGCCTCCGTGCCACCAGCCCGGAGGCCCCCCTCGACATCCTGATCGTGGGCGGGGGCTCCACCGGCGTGGGCGCCGCGTTCGACGCGGCCACCCGCGGCCTCGACGTGGGCATCGTCGAGGCCCGCGACTGGGCCTCCGGGACCTCGTCCCGCTCCTCCCGCCTCATGCACGGTGGCCTGCGCTACCTCGAGATGCTGGACGTCAAGCTGGTGTACGAGGCGCTGCGTGAGCGCGACCTGCTGCTCACCCAGACCGCGCCCCACCTGGTGCGCCCCCTGCGCTTCGTCTTCCCGTTCTTCCACAAGGTGATCGACCGCGGCTTCATCGGCGCCGGCGTCACCATGTACGACGCCATGCAGTCGCTCGGCCGCCGCCGCGCGATGGGCGCGCACCGCCATCTCAGCCGCCGCTCCATGGCCGCGACCTTCCCCTCCCTCGACGACGAGAAGATCGTCGGCGCGGTGGAGTACGCCGACGCCCAGTTCGACGACGCCCGCCTGGCCATGATGCTCGTGCGCTCCGCCGTGGACCACGGCGCCGTGGCCGCCAACTACACCGCCGTCACCGACTACATGCGCGGCGACGACGGCCGTGTGCAGGGCGTGCGTGTCCGCGAGGAGACCTCCGGCGAGGAGTTCGACGTGCACGCGCGCGCCGTCATCCTGGCCGGGGGCGTGTGGACCCAGGAGCAGCAGGAGCTGGCCGAGGCCGACGGCGGCCTCGAGGTGCTCGCCTCCAAGGGCGCCCACATCACCGTCCCGCGCGACCGCATCCGCGCCGACGCCGCCACCGGCGTGATCACCAAGACGGAGAAGTCCGTGCTGTTCCTCATCCCGTGGGACGAGTACTGGGTGATCGGCACCACGGACACCCCGTGGGCGGAGGACGTGGCCCATCCGGCCACCACCGCGGACGACATCGACTACATCCTCGAGCACGCCAACGCTGTGCTGAAGGAGGACCTCACGCGTGACGACGTGATCGCCACGTACGCCGGCCTGCGCCCGCTCCTGCAGCCGGTCACCGGATCCGACGGCGGCTCCACCAAGATCTCCCGTGAGCACACCGTCACCGAGGTGGCCCCCGGCCTCACCGCCGTGGCCGGCGGCAAGTGGACCACGTACCGGGCCATGGCCGAGGACGTCGTGGACTTCGTGGTGCGCGAGACCCACCCGACCCGTCCCAGCCTCACCGAGCGCATCCCCGTGCTCGGCGGCCTCGGCTACTCGGAGATCGAGGCGGAGGCGGACCGCATCGCCGCCGACTACGGCCTGGACGAGGCCCGCGTGGACCGGCTCCTGTTCCGCTACGGCACCGTGCTGCGCCACGTGCTCGACCTGATCGACGCCGACCGGTCCCTGAGCGTCCCTCTCGCCGGGGCGCCGCGCTACCTGCGCGCCGAAATCGTCTACGCGGCCCGAGCCGAGGGCGTCGTCCACCTGGACGACGTCATCGAGCGCCGCACGCGCCTGTCCACCGAGGTCCGCGACCGTGGCGTCGCGGCGGCCGAGGAGATCGCGTCCCTCGTGGCCCCCGAGCTGGGCTGGGACGCTGAGCGCATCGCCGGTGAGATCCGCGCGTACAAGGACCTCGTCGCCGCACGCCTCCGCGGCGAGACCGCCCACGACGACGTCACCGCCGCCGCCGCGCTCGCAGCCGCCGACGCCGCCCCCATCCACTGAGAGGAGCCCGTCCATGGGCACGATCTTCCTGTATGAGATCGCCGGCACGGCGATCCTCCTCCTGCTCGGCGTCGGCGTCGTCGCCAACGTCGTCCTCACGAAGACCAAGGGCAACGGCGGAGGCTGGCTGCTCATCAACTTCGGCTGGGGGCTGGGCGTCTTCGCGGGCGTCTACGTCGCTGCCGCGACCGGTGCGCACCTGAACCCCGCCGTGACCGTCGGCCTGCTCGTCAGCGGCGCCGAGGAGTACGCCCCCGGCATCGCCGTGACCCTCGGCACCACGCTCGCGTACTTCGCGGCGCAGCTGATCGGCGCCTTCCTCGGCGCGGCCCTGGCCTGGCTGACCTACCGCGACCACTACCAGGCGGAGACGGACCAGGGCGCGATCCTGGGCACCTTCGCCACAGGCCCCGAGATCCGCAACCCGCTGTGGAACATGGTCACCGAGCTGATCGCCACGTTCGTCCTGGTGTTCGTGGTCCTGCTCTTCGGCTCCACCCCCTCCGGGCTCGGCCCGCTCGCGGTGGCCCTGCTCGTCGTCGCGATCGGCGCGAGCCTGGGCGGCCCCACGGGGTACGCCATCAACCCGGCGCGCGACCTGGGCCCCCGCCTGTTCCACGCCGTCGCGCCGATCCGGCACAAGGGCGGCTCGGACTGGGGCTACGCCTGGGTGCCGATCGTCGGCCCGCTCGTCGGCGCCGTCCTGGCGGGCCTCGCCGCGCCGCTGTTCGTCTGAGCAGCCCGTTCATCTGAGCGGTCTGCCCGTCCAACCCCGGCGGGCACGTTCCCCTGCGGGAACGTGCCCGCCACCCCCACACCCCCGTGACCACCTCCGAAGGAGTAGGACATGACCACCCCCCGCTACGTGATGGCCATCGACCAGGGCACCACGTCCACGCGCGCGATCCTCTTCGACCACAGTGGGGCCATCGTGTCCACTGGTCAGCGCGAACACGAGCAGATCTTCCCGCGCGCCGGCTGGGTGGAGCACGACCCAGTGGAGATCTGGACGAACACCCGCGAGGTCGTCGGCGAGGCCCTGGCCCGCGCCGAGGTGACCCGACACGACGTCGCCGCCGTGGGCATCACGAACCAGCGTGAGACCACCGTGGTGTGGGACCGCAGCACCGGCAAGCCGGTGTACAACGCCATCGTGTGGCAGGACACCCGCACCGACCGCCTCTGCGAGCGCCTGGCCGGCGACGTCGGCGCGGACCGCTACAAGGAGCGCGTCGGGCTGCCCCTGGCCACGTACTTCTCCGGCCCCAAGGTGGCCTGGATTCTGGAGAACGTGGACGGTGCCCGGGAGGCCGCCGAGAACGGCGACCTCATCTTCGGCACCACGGACTCGTGGCTCGTGTGGAATCTCACCGGCGGCGGCGAGGGCGGCCGGCACGTCACCGACGTCACCAACGCCTCCCGCACCATGCTGATGAACCTGGACACCCTCGACTGGAACGAGGAGATCTGCGCGGACATGGGCATCCCGATG
Organism: Micrococcus antarcticus; assembly: GCF_044872765.1. Taxonomy (NCBI): domain Bacteria; kingdom Bacillati; phylum Actinomycetota; class Actinomycetes; order Micrococcales; family Micrococcaceae; genus Micrococcus; species Micrococcus antarcticus. The sequence continues at coordinate 1,743,537 of NZ_CP085253.1, forward strand.
TCCATGCTTCCGGAGATCGTCAGCTCCTCCGCCGAGGTGGGCACAGTATCCGGCCAGCAGCTGCTGCGCGAGACGCCGATCACCGGCATCCTGGGCGACCAGCACGCGGCGACCTTCGGCCAGGCGTGCTTCGAGGTCGGCCAGGCCAAGAACACGTACGGCACCGGCAACTTCATGCTGATCAACACCGGCGAGGAGCCGGTGCAGTCGGACAACGGCCTGCTCACCACGGTGGCGTACCGCATCGGCGACCAGAAGCCGGTGTACGCGCTGGAGGGCTCGATCGCCGTCACCGGCTCGCTGATCCAGTGGCTGCGGGACAACCTCGGGATGATCGGCAGCGCCCCGGAGGTCGAGACCCTGGCCGCCGGCGTGGAGGACAACGGCGGCGTGTACTTCGTCCCCGCGTTCTCCGGCCTCTTCGCCCCGCACTGGGACGCCGCGGCCCGCGGCGCCATGGTGGGCATGACGCGTTACGTCAACAAGGGGCACATCGCCCGCGCGGCGCTCGAGGCCACCGCCTTCCAGAGCCGCGAGGTCCTGGACGCCATGAACGCGGACTCCGGCGTGGACCTCACCGAACTGAAGGTCGACGGTGGCATGGTCGCCAACGAGCTGCTCATGCAGTTCCAGGCGGACCTGCTGCGCGTGCCCGTCGTGCGCCCCAAGGTCGTCGAGACCACCGCTCTCGGCGCCGCCTACGCCGCAGGCCTGGCGGTGGGGTTCTGGGCGTCCCAGGACGAGCTCGTGGCCAACTGGGAAGAGGACAAGCGCTGGGAGCCCACCATGGACGAGGAGGAGGCTGAGCGCGCCCTGCGGCTGTGGAAGAAGGCCGTGGAACGCTCCCGCGACTGGGTCGACGAGGACGTCGAGTCGGCCCAGGGCTGAGCCGTCCGATCCATAGGCCGGTCCGGCCGGCCCCGTGCGTCCCGTGCGCCCGGGCCGGTCCGGGCCGAGGCGGCCCCCGAGCAGTTTGGCGTGACAGTCCTCCTGATCCTTGCGCGGTCGGGCGAGGTGCTGTTCGACCTCACGGATCGCGCGGCGATCAGTCCCCTGCCCTCCAGGCGCGAGGTGCCCGGCTGCTCCGACGTCGACCTGTCCTCACCCAGGGTGCCCTCTTCCGCGCGGCTCCCGCCCAAGGCGGCGGTGGCCAGTTCGCCGAAGTAGTCCGCATCCACGTCTCGGCCGTCCTTGATGGCGCTCCGATGTGGAATCTCCTCGGAGATGTTCTCCACGGCCGCGTTGTTCGCCGGGGCCACCACCATTTCGAAGCCGACCACCTCGGGCCAGAGTTTGCGCACCCGTCGTCGCGTCCTGCCCTCGCCGGTCCACTCATGGGTGCGTTCGGTGAAGGCGTCGAGTGGGTTCTCACACGCCGACAATCGGCGTGCTCGTTCGACGACGTTGGACGCCAGGATGTCCCGGAGCATGGTCGTCTTGCCGGTTCCGGGTGGGCCGTTCACACCCATCAGACCTGGGCCGCGCGACGACATCAATGCGGGGGGCTTGCAGATGCCCCGTGTGCTCGTGGGCAGTCGCATTCGAGGAACTCAGCGCTGCCCGCAGTGCCTGGATGGCGCACTTGTCCTCCTCTCCGAGTCTCAGCGCGGGCATTCCATCCCCCCGTCTGCCCTTCGCTCTCTCCCCCCGGACAACGACGTCCGTTCAGTTCCGGTTCAGCCCGAACCGACGCGTCATCAGCGCGTCCTTGTAGTGCTTCTCCGCGGCGTCGATCTCCGCCTGCGGGGTGTTGGAGCCGAACACGCGGAGCAGGCTGAAGGTGTAGCGGCTCGGCTGGGCGGGGTCGAGGGCGAGGGCGTCGCGCAGGGCCGCGTTCCCGCCGTGCCCATCCCGGGCGTAGGCCTCCCACCGACCAAGCACGCCACGCTCGCCGTCAGCCTTGCCCACATAGCACTGGCCCTCGGTCTCATCGGCGATCAGGTAGATCCCGCGTACAGCCTGCAGGGCGGTGCGCCAGCCGGCATAGCGGGTCTCGGCGACCATCGACTGCAAGCCCCCTTAGCTGAGCAGCACGTGGTCGAACCCGGGGAACGCCTCCGTGGTGGGATCGGCGATCTCCAAGACGGGGAACCGTGCCGCGGACGAACCCCGCATTACCCAGTTTCTGACGCCTCCGGACCACCCCACCACAAGGCGCTCCTCAAGGGCGGCCAGCAGCGGCGCCGGCACGACGTTGTAGTACCGGTGCCGCTGCGTGCGCTCGGCCACGGATTCCCCACGGTTCTCGTACACGGCGGTGAGGCGAGAGCGAAGCGCGCCCTCGGCCATGAAGACCAGCCAGAAGCGGGCAGGCTCCTTCGGGAACTTCCCGCTATGGAGCTGCTCGCGCGTGTAGGCGAGCACGCGCTCGGGCGTGGCCGCGGCCCGCGAGGGAAGCCCATCCGCCTTGTATGTGTGACGGATGGCAAGAACCTCGTGCGGGTCCAGGCCAGCGGCGTCGAGCACCGCCCCAAGAGTCAGGACGAACGGCTCGGGAACCGGATCAGAGTGCGGCATAGGACCTCATTCTGCTCATGGGACGGATCCACATCGACAGATTGACACTTCAGACTCACAGTCGACCACCAAGGGGGGCTCTCAAGAGCGGCAGTGTCAGTCTCCCGCCCCTCTGGCCGCCACCAGTCGGTACCGGGTGTCCTTGTGGCCCTGCCCGCCGGCCATCTCCACGAGCCCCTCGACCAGGGGGCGTCGCAGGGCGTAGCGGATCTGCCGCGCGGTCAGCATGGTGGCCTCCTCCAGGTCGCGGATGCCCACCGCCTCCCCCGCGGCCAGGGCACCGAGGACGCGCCCCTCGTGGCGAGTCGGCACGGAACTGGACGGCACGGCCGACGACGGTGTCCCAGCCTTCGCCCCGGGCGTCACCTCCGCGGGAGACGTCCTCGCGACCTCTACGGCAGGCTCCCGCCGATGCGGCAGGACCCCCTCGGGCCGCGGCCGCCAGAGCAGAGCCTTGAACTGGACGCCCGTGTCGATGAGCTGAGGCCGGTCCAGCCCCCACTGCCGAGCGGACCGGAACACCTCGTGGATGCCGCCGCCCTCGCCCTCGATGACGGAGGCGCCGTCCGGCGTCGTGAGCTTCTTGGCGATCTGGTACAGCCGCTGATTGACGGCGGCCTGGGCGTGTTCGTCACTTTCGAGCTGGGTGAGTGACACTCCGCGGAGGCCGCCCGGGCTCTGGATGAACAGGGCCCGGTCCGTGAGCCGCACCTGGATGGCCTTGCCCGCGCCGAGGGTGTCGGGGCCGAGGTCGCGGTGCACGAGGGCGTTGCCGAGGAGTTCACGGACGGCGGCGAGCGGGAGCTCGGGGCGGCGCTCGAGCTGACCGTCGGGGCGGTACACGTGCTCGGTCCCGAGGTTCTGGCGCACCCAGGCCATCACCTCGTCGAGCAGCACGGGGACGGGGCCGGTGAAGTCCGTGAGGTTGCGGCTGCGCGCCTGCCCCTCTCCCCCGCGCACCTGGACGGCGGCGGTGACGGTGAGCCCCGGATAGCGGCCCTGCGGGTAGTCGCCGAGGGCGTAGAGGCCGGCCAGGGTGGGCTCCCCGGCGGCGGTGAGGACGTTGGTCTGGCGGAGGATCTCCTGGTGCGTGCGGTCACGGAGGCGGCGGTCCCGCTCGCGCACGGCCGCCACGTAGTCGGTCACGAGCTCGGGGACCAGGTCCTCCTCGCTCATCCCGGTGACGGGCTTGACGTCGTAGTCCACGCGCTCGTCGGCGTGGAGCTTGGCGACCTCCAGCATGCGCAGCTCGTGCGCGTGCATCACGTAGTCGCCGTCGGACTGGCGGAGATAGGCCTGCCCTCGCACCGTGGCGGGCCGGTCCGTGAGGCGCAGGGGCACCACGTGGGCGACGAGCACGTCCTTCCCGTCCAGGCGGAAGACCTGGGGCAGGAGGGTCGGACTGGGCGTGACGGCCTCGCGCGCCTGGGCCACGAGCCCCGCCTCCAGCACGGCGACGTCGGGCACGCCCACCACGCGGAACTCGCCGTGCGCCTCGTCGACGCCGCAGACGACGGTTCCACCGGCGGGCATGTTGGCGAAGGCGCAGAGCGTCTCCGGCATGGAAGGGACGCCGCCCGTCGCCCGCTTGACCTCGACCGAGGTGGTGTCGCCACGGCGCGCGCGGAGGGCTTCGAGGGTGGCCGTCAGATCATCAGAGGACCAGTTCACAGTGACAACTGTAAGTCATGGTGTCAGTGTCATGACGGGCGCTTCCCGTGACGACCGTTCAACCCGGACCCCGGCGACGTCGAAAACCTGGACGAGGTGCGCCTCCGCGGCGGCATGAACGTGTGCCCGCAGGAGATCGAGGAGGTCCTCTACGAGCACCTGGCGGCGGCGGAGGCCGCCGTGGTGGGCGTGCCGCACCCGGAGCTCGGCGAGGAGGTGGCCGCCTACGTGACGCTGGCGCCCGGCGCGACCGCGACCGAAGAGGAGCTCGTCGCGCACGTGAAGTCCCAAGTAGCGCCGTACAAGTACCCGCGCAGCGTGGTGGCGATGGACGGCCTGCCGAAGACGGCGACCGGGAAGATCCTCAAGCGGGAGCTGGCCACGGCGCAGTGAGGCGGGGCCGGCCCCGGGCAGGGCCCGGGCTCTTGGTCCACAGGACCGCAGGTTTCCGTCAGAACCTGGGCCGTCGGCTCAGGTTCTTACCGAAACGCGCGGTCCGCGCGCGGCGACGGCGCGATCGGCGACGCCACGGGGAGCGCCGACAGCGCTGGGGTCGCTGACGGCTTTCAGTAGGCTCAGACTCACCACGTGGGCGCCATGGTGGATGAACCCGGCTCCCGGAGGGCGCGTCCCACGCGATACGCCCGTGGTCCGAGACCTCGACGGAATGGAATCCCGTGTCGACCTTCCAGACCCCCCAGTACACGATCGTCGAACTGCTGAACAAGGCTCAGTGCGGCGAGCTTCAGCTTCCCGACTTCCAGCGGCCTTATCGGTGGGACGACGAGCGCATCCGGTCCCTGCTGGTCACGATCCTCCGCGGGCACCCCATGGGCGTCATCATGACCCTCAAGACCGGAGGTCATAATGTCCGCTTCAAGCCGCGCCCCATCACCGGTATCGGCCACGAGGGCCTGAAGGAGCCCGAACTCCTTCTTCTGGACGGTCAGCAGCGCACCACATCGATGGTGCAGGCCCTCACGGGGGATGGCGTGGTGGACACGGAAGACGCGCGCCATCACAAGCTGAGGCGCCGATACTTCGTGGACGTGGTCAAGGCACTGGGCGATGTCCGGGAACAGGAGGACGCCGTCGTGTCTCTGCCGGACTCGGGCATCGTCACGGGGAACATCGGCCGAGACGTCGTGCTGGATGTGACGACGGAGGAGAAGCAGCACGCGGCGGGACTCATGCCTGCCACGGTCCTCTTCGACAGTGCACGCTGCTTCGCGTGGATGATGGGCTACCAGCAGGGCGCCCCGGAGCGGATGGCCGTCACCCAGCAGTTCCTCTCGACCGTGGCCCAGTCCGTGCAGACGTACAAGGTGCCCGCCATCGAACTCGACAAGGACATCTCCAAGGACGCTGTCGCCACCGTCTTCGAGAAGGTGAACACGGGCGGTCTGCGCCTCGACGTCTTCGAGCTCCTCACGGCCACTTTCGCGGGCGACGGCGCCTACTTCAAGGAGACGGGCGAGGACTTCCGTCTGGCTGAGGACTGGGCGCGCACCGAGGAGGTGCTCCACAAGCACCCGGTGCTCAAAGAAATGAGGAGCACAGACTTCCTCATGGCTGTCTCCGTGCTGATCACCCTGTCCAAGCGCCGCACAGCCCTGGCCGCCGGCAAGACGGGCAAGCAGGTGCCCCAGACCAGCGCCCGCCGTGAAGACATCCTCAGCATGAGTCTGGACGACTACCGGACCTGGGCTCCTCAGCTGCGGGATGCCTTGCCTAGGGTGGCCAGGCATCTCCGCGATCTCCACATCCACGAGAGTCGGGGCATCCCGTACAGCTCGCAGGTCGTTTCGTTGATGATCGTCACCACCCTGCTGGGCGAGCGAGCTGAAGAGCACGCGGTGCGCGCGCGCTTGAACCAATGGTTCTGGTGCGGAGTTCTGGGCGAGCTCTACGGGTCTACGATCACGACCCAGCTGGCCAAGGACGCGGAGCAGTTGCCCGATTGGTCTCTGGCCAAGAGCTCTACCACTCCGGAGGCCATCATCCGCGCCAGCTTCGCGGAGTCACGTCTCGGTTCTCTGCGCTCACGGCAGTCCGCCGCCTACAAGGGCGTCTACGCGCTGATCATGGCGCAGCAGACCCCCGTGAAGGACTGGATGTTGGATCAGAAGCTTGACTTCCAGTCGTATGACGAGCTGCAGGTCGACATCCATCATGTCTTCCCCAAGAAGTGGTGCGAGGACAACGCGATCGAGTATTGGCGACGCGAGAGCATCATCAACAAGACTCCTCTGGCGAAGAAGACAAACATCCGCCTGCGGGGCGACTCACCCGCCGTCTACATCGACCGCCTGGATGCGAAGGGCCTCAGTGCGGAACAGGTGGACGCGCAGATTGCGACCCATGCGATTGACCCGGCGTTTCTCCGGGCAGGGGACTTCGACGGCTACTTCCAGGATCGTCGCCGTCGACTCGTGGACCTCATTGAGAGCGCCATGGGCAAGTCCGTCGTTCGCGACTGGAACGTTGATTCCGAATCAACGGATGCACCCGCGAACTTCAATGAGCCAGCGGCATCGACGGGCGGTGTCTCCATTGGGGGCGAGCCGACACCGGACAGGACCCTCTGATCCTATCGGAGGCGAACTGGCCCACCGCTCTCGGACCGGCTCATGAGGAGACGGCTCAGCTCTGCGCGCGGTACTCGGAGGCGAGCATCGCGTAGGTGACGCCGTCGATCCACCCGCGGGTGAGATGCAGCGGCTCCTCCTTGAGCGTGCCCTCGTGGCGCAGCCCCACCTTGGCCATGACGCGCAGGCTGGGCGCCTTGTCCGCGAAGGCCTCCGCCTCCACGCGGCGCACGCCCAGGCCGGTGAAGGCGAGGTCCAGCAGGGCGCGGGCCTGCGCGGCCACGGCGGCGTACCAGCCGGTGCGAGCACGTCCGAGGCGGCGAGGTAGTCGGCCAGGCGGTCCGGGTCGGAGGGCTCGCCGCCGGGAACCTTCACGAGGGAGCCGTCCGCGAGCTCGATGCGCATGTACTGCGCCTGGCTGCCCGTGTACGAGCCCGCGTTGGCGCAGCGGGACTGGTAGCCGGCCTGGCAGATCTCGCACGTGTTGTCGGAGAGCATGAAGGAGCCGATCACGAAGTCGCCGAGCTCGAGGGTGGCCACGTCCTCGTCCTTCTCCACGATCGTGCCCACGTACTCGTGGCCCATCTGCCGGTGGTCCACCTCGTTGTGGCCGCGGTACGGCCACAGGTCCGAGCCGCGCACGCACGCGGCGGCCAGCTTGAGGACCACGTCCGTGGGCTTCACGACGCGCGGGGTCTCCACGGTCTCCACGACGACGTCGCCCGGCGCCCGCATGACGACGGCCTTCATGGTGGCGGGGATCTCGAGGTCGGTGGGGGTGGGCGTCTCGGTGCTCATGGTCGGTCCTCTCGTCTGAGCCGGGGATGTCGCGGAGAAGTCTCCTCCTCCGCCGGGCACGGGGGCGACGGCTGAGGGGCGGCGGCCCCGCGTGAACGGGGTGGCAGTCCTAGTCACTTCGTTCACCCATGCTCGGAATTCGCAACGACCTGGTCAGGTTGTTGCATAGAAGCCACGCGGCGCCTGACGGCACTGAACTGTGCAGAGGGCATCGGGATTTCACTCGCGACTCGCGGTGGCGCAATCACATAGAAGGACCGGCCGCTAGCCGGGTTCTGTGCTTGTCACGGGCACATAGCGCTTGCGTCATTGTCCTCAATGGCCCCTGGCAGCAGATCGGCGAGTGTCTCGAGATGCGCCTCAGCTTCGTCCTGGAGACCCAGGGCGGCGATCCGAGTCGCGAGATGTTCCAATAGCTCCTGAGCCCTCGCCGAGGGCGCATCGGCCCATGCCTCAGCCCACTAACCCCCCACCTCGGCTTGGCAGCTGACGAAGATGAGCCGTTCGATGTCGTCGGCAGGGATGCCGCGTTCTTCAGCCCGGGCCTGCATGGTGGTCACATAGGTTTCGTACCGCTCCGCGTAGCCCCAGTTGCCGCCGATTTCCACATTCGCGGCCACGACGTCGACGCTCCTCCGAAACCACATGCGGACGACCGAATCGAGCACGGGCGAGACCTCCTGACCCTTCACCGGCTGGGCCTTGGTGAGGAAGTACATGTACTTGGTGCCAAGAGCTGGACCCAAGTGCTTCGGGAATCCTCGGTCGCGCTTCTCACTGTGGCGAGCATCCCGCACGCGCTGATATCCCCCAACCCCGCCCTCCGCAAGGGTCACGCGGGTCAGGTCGGCGAGGCCATCGAGGAAGTGGGGCTCGGCAATCATCTGGGCTACGCGTGAGGGGCCATAGCCCACGCGGCCATAGCGCCCGATCATGGCAACTAAAAAGGCCGTCATCTACGCGGCACGGTCATCGACGGCAGCCTTCCCGGCCAACTCCGTGACGTTCTCACGCGTCAACGGGTCCCCGTGCAGGACAGCAGGCCACCCACCCAGCAGGTCACCAATAGGTTCGGCATCCCCCAACGCCTTCTCCCACGAGAACCGTTTCCATATCGTGGGCTCATCCTTGGGCTCGCCGGCTGCAGTCCATCGGTCGATCGCCGTCCGAAGGGAATCAAGGACGGGAGTCGTCATATCGGGGAGCATACCGATCCCGGCGCGCCAGGCAAATAAGGCGCAAACCAATCTCAGTCTGCAGTGGCTTCATGGAAACGGTACAGCAGTTCTTTCAGCGACTCGGCCAGCGCCGCCTGGGCCGTCCGGTCTCCCAGCGGGCCGTCCTAGGGGAGGTTGGTGTCCACCAGGACGCCGTCGATGACGACCTCGAGAAGGCCCCCGCCACCGAGGCGTACTTCGAGGACTCCCCCTGACATCACCCTGCCCCGCGCGCACGCCCAGCCCTCGTGCGCATCCGCCGGAGCAATCGCCTTCTTTGGCAACGCCTCACGCAATGCCGCGCCGAGTGTTCGGCACGCCCACACCTCGTGGGCGGCCCGGCGCTACGCTCTGGACTGTCGCCATGCCCGAGGACCTCGGATCACCGTGGGCCCACTAGAGTCGCCGCCCTCGCCGCTTTCAGGCGGGGCCGCGGACCGGCGTGTCAGGTTCAGCGGCGGGTTCAGGTCTGCGATCACCCCGCGCTCAACCGCGGCCAGCGTCACCCTGTCCGACGGAGGCGTCCAGACATGCACCGCGAGGTGCTCGGTCATCCACCCGGTCAGTTCGACCTCCGACTCCCCCGTCAACGCGAACGTGGCCAGCGCCGCCGAGTTCACCGGCACCGTCGCCCGCGGCACAGGTAGCAGGCGCAGCTCATCCCGCAGCGGCGCGGCGAACGTCCTCCGCACGGCCGACCGGCCCGTCTTCCCGATCCCGAAGTGCTGCCGTACGTCCCGCCGCGCCAAGCTCTTCTCCGTCTGGCTGATGTAAAGGAGGCCTCCGTGACTTCCCGAGGAATGCGGTTCACCGCCTATTTGATGGCCCGCAGAGGCCGCCCTGAAGACCATTAGAGACGTAGGTCAATCCACCTTTTTGAGAATTCACGAAGTTTACTCCTGCCAACTTCATCATTGAATGCCAAGGCTTGACCTGCCTCTACATACCAGGCAGTCCACAGATTTCGAACCTCGGATGGAATTGGCGCTTTCAACAGCCTCGACCTCTGAACGGATTTGATCATGTTTTCAAAAAACGTGACAAACGGGTACTCTGAATCGTCACGGGCCATTTTTTTAGCGGCAGAGACGTCCTCAATTGCCCTCATTACATTTACCCAAAAATTATCTGCCGTTGAGTTTTTCAACGCAATCCGAAAACGCACCGTCGCCGCCGTATTGTAAACAAAGGCGTCCTCGTGTCGGGTAATAGCGAAATCCACAAATCTCAGTGCATCTACACTATCACCAGCCCTACTTGCACAAAGGGCGCGCTGCTCCCAGTATCGCGAGTTCCATCCAAAAAGCTGCTCGAGATCCGCGTAAAACTCCAACGCGCGCCTCCGGCCTAGCCATTCGGTCACCCTCTCCTCGTCCATAAGGACTTGAGACGCCCTATAGGAAGGAGTTCCGCTCTGAATGGCCGCAATATTAAGAGTGGGAGAAAGGGCGCGACAAAGAGAAATAAGAATATCGAAGATCCAGCTTGGGCGCTCCGCCCGAATTCTCTCCAAAAAAAGCTCTGCATGTTTCTTATTTGTTACTTGAAGTATGCCCTCCCTGTCGCGCACTAGAGGGTTCAGGTGGGGGTTCTTTTCTATGCACCGCAAAACGCCCTTGGGAGATTCAGCAGCTATTGAGGAAATCCAGCCGATGCGTGCACCCTTAGCGGGCCGATCTAGCAGTGCACAGGCAAAATAAATACTTCTGGCGTTCACATCAAGCTTAAGGAGATCCTCCTGGACCCTCTCTGACAAATCGCGCCCCGTAAAGAACTCACTAATAAGGCTTGCGAAGTCGTGTACACCGAGGCTTTCAATTTCCTTTTCGGCCGCAGCGTCAGACCTTCTTATCCAGTTAGAATTGAGGACGCCGTGCTCTCTCATTTTGGCATAAAGGTCGATTCTCGTTGTATGTTTAACCCCACCCGGAACCTGTACTTTAGTAAAGGATCCCCAGCGCTCAAGACGAGACGATAGAAGGTTTCTATCTACGCAGACAATCTTTAGCGGAATCGAGGCTTCGTTTGCCTTTGCGAGAGTTGCGGAAATATCCGCACTAAACAGGCCGGCATGATCGACATACAAAATAGTATTCGGCTGATCAGCTAGGTAGGAAATTACGGCGCCGGGATCGATACGCTCTTCCTCTCGAAAAGCAAATACATTCCAACCCTTGCGAGCTAGAGAATCGAGCGCCTGGATCACTACAGTCGACTTACCGCAAAACGGCGGCCCCGAAACGAGTACCCTAGACTCATTAGACAATAGAGCCTCTTCAATTTCGCGCGTCAGTCCACGATCGACTGTCATCCCCCTTCGAACGTCATTGAGGGTAGGCTCCGCCCCCGTCAGGACATTAGTTCCCCCCATAGGAACCTCGAAGCCATCTCCAAACAGGCGCCACTGTTGGACGAACTTCATGATCGTTCGAGAAACTGTGCTTGCCCCGGAATTGTCCTTAGTGAACCTAGCCTTCTGGTCCGGAAGGCGCTTCATCATGTTCCGAAGAAATTCCTCGGCACTTACTTGGAGATGCCCAAATCCCCACTGCTCATATTCACGAAGCTCGAAACTCTTGGCCTCAGACGGCCTAACAATTATTGAAGGGTACGGTCCGCTTGACGTGTCGTCCCGCTCCTTAAGCGCCCGGGCGAGATCTGCTTCGTTTGACATTGACGCGCCCAACACTACAACTGGCCCCGCTGATATGAGCTCATTAAATTGTGCGGATAGTGATCGTGGTGCTCGTATAATGTCGGAGTATTCAGCGCGCGAGAACACAATAGACTCCGGACGATTAGCAATGCCATGCAGATGGACCACAAGGAACTTGCCGTCCCTGAAGCCATCGTTAGTATCTTTCCAAGTTCTAGATTCACACGATGATCCTAGGGATTGCTCTATGGCATCATCGACGTTAAATGTCCAGGCAACCTCAAAGCCGACGTCTTTGAGCAAGTGCACCCAGGAGGCGGGTTTAGTATCAAAGAATCTCTCCCGAAACCACGTATCGCGTGATTTTCCAGAAATCGTGGTGGAATTTTCTATTAGTCCATAGAGACGGTCTGTTTCGAGATCTCTACAGTCTTCATCCAGGCCAAAATCTCTAAACATCTCGCGGCCCAGCTCCCAGCCCCCGGGGAGATGGCGGCCATCAGCACTGGTTGAATCGAGCGAAAATCCGGCACCAATCAGGAGGGTGTACTTCTTGCGAAAAAATCCGTCAAAAAAGTCGTCCCAGGGAAACTCGTCAATATTCCAGATCAATTCGCTCACGATCCATTCTGTAACAGCTCTTAGAACCCACCACTCCCCCCGCCATCCTGAGCGAGGTTGCTGAAGCGACTGTAGTGCCCCTGGAACCCCACCACAATGGTCTTCGTGGGCCCGTTGCGGTGCTTGGCCACGATCAGGTCCGCCTCGCCGGCGCGGGGGGACTCCTTGTCGTACACGTCCTCGCGGTGCAGCAGGATCACCATGTCCGCGTCCTGCTCGATGGACCCGGACTCGCGCAGATCGGACACCTGCGGCCGCTTGTCCGTCCGCTGCTCACTGCCACGGTTCAACTGGCTCAAGGCGATCACCGGCACGTCCAGCTCCTTGGCCAGCAGCTTGAGGGCACGGGAGAACTCGGCCACCTCCTGCTGACGGGACTCCACCTTCTTGCCCGAGCTCATGAGCTGCAGGTAGTCCAGCACCACCATCTTGAGGTTGTTCTTCTGCTTGAGCCGCCGACACTTGGCGCGGATCTCCATCATGGTCATGTTCGGGGAGTCGTCGATGAAGAACGGCGCCTCGTTCAGCCGCCCCACCGTCGCCGCGATCTTGGACCACTGGTCGTCCCGGATGGTGCCCTTGCGCAGGTCCTGCAGCGCGATCGTCGCCTCCGCGGACAACAGCCGCATGGCGATCTCGTTCTTGCCCATCTCGAGGCTGAAGAACACGGTGGCCATGTTGTGGTGGATGGCCGCGGCCCGCGCGAAGTCCAGCGCGAGCGTGGACTTGCCGACGGCCGGGCGCGCCGCGATCACGATCATCTGCCCGCCGTGCAGGCCCTGCGTCAGCTCGTCGAAGTCGTAGAAGTCCGTGGGCACGCCGGTCATGCCCTCGCCCTGGTTGCCCGCGGCCTCGATCTCGTCGACCGCGTGCTCCATGATCTCGGAGAGCTGGACGTAGTCCTCGGACTGGCGGTTCTCCGCCACCTTGTAGATCTCGGACTGCGCCTCGTTGACGATCTCCTCGACCTCGCCGTCGCCCTGGTAGCCCAGCTGCGTGATCTTGGTGCCGGCGCCCACCAGACGCCGCAGGATGGCCTTCTCGGCCACGATCGCCGCGTAGAAGTTGGCGTTGGCCGCCGTCGGCACGGACTGGATGAGCTCGTGGAGCACGGCGGGGCCGCCCACGCGGCTCAGCTCCTGGCGCTTGTTCAGCAGGTCCGCCACGGTGACGGCGTCGGCGGGCTCGCCGCGGCCGTAGAGGTCGATGATCGCCTCATAGATCATCTCGTGGCTGGGGCGGTAGAAGTCATGGCCGCGCAGCAGCTCCACCACGTCCGCGATCGCGTCCTTGGAGAGCATCATGCCGCCCAGCACCGAGCGCTCCGCCTCCAGGTCCTGGGGCGGGAGGAACCGCTCGGTGGAACGGCCGCCGTCGTAGGAGCCCGAGTCTCCGTAGTTGTCCGTCACTGCGGAGACTCCCTTCCCCGGCCCCCACGACGGCGGCCCCCATGGCCGGCGCACGCCGACCCCTGATCCTGCTGGTCCCCACGGTGAACCGCCGCACCCACCTGCGAGAGGCGGATGCGGCGGCCCCCGGCCGCGACGATCATGCAAGCGGATGCGCGCCTGGCTCGAGGGCCTGGGGCCAATACCCGCTCTCGCGTTGGGGATACTTCGGGACACTACGCGCGGTCAGGGGGCCGGGCAAGCACGTTGTCCACAGGCAGTGTGGACAACGGGTGGATTCTGCGGCGTGTCGTGTGGACGCCCTGGGGACGGCGCTGTGGACAGCCCTGTGACGCCTCCCAGAATCGGCGCCTGACCTGGCGTTTTTCCATCCCCATGACTGTGGAGAAGAAAATTCTTCCGCTCCTGGAGAGCGCGGTGTCGACTTGACACAGGCCCCCCTTGCCCCCGTCTCTCCCCTCTGGCAACGGGGGTTGGCCCGCATTCCATCCACACCGTCCACATCTGTGGACAAACGCTGTGGACAAACCCGCCTGACCTGGGGAGAGCCAGCTTGACACCTCCTGTTAACCCGGAGGACACTCCCGTCGCCGCGGCCTCACCCCCGCCGCGGGCTGAGCGCCGCCGGGCCGTGCTGCCGCACCATGTGGACCAGCGGCGCGACGGCGCTCATCCGATCCTGCGCCTCGAGCCCCTTCCCCAGCCGGGCCAGCTGCAGCTCGTACCAGGGCAGGGCCAGTGCCGGCCCGAGCGTGGAGTCCACGGCGGCGAGGCCGGTCTTCACGCGCGGCAGCTCCACCTCGATCTCCTGCCCCGCGATCGCCCGGGCGGCCAGCTCCGGCTCGATCACGAACGGCCGGGCCAGGCCCACGACGTCGGTCACCCCGTCCGCGAGCGCCGCCGCCATCGTCGCCGCGGAGCGGAATCCGCCGGTCAGCATGACGGGGACGTCGGTGACGTCCCGCAGGCGGCGGGCGTACCGCTCGAAGTACGTGCCGCCGTCGTTGTTCCCGCCCATCATGGCGGGGCTGGTGTAGGAGCCGCCGGAGACCTCGAGGAGGTCCAGGCCCAGCTCGCCCATGCGCTGGGCCACCTGCCGCGAGTCCTCCTCCGTGAGGCCGCCCTCGGAGAAGTCGGAGGAGTTGAGCTTGAGGCCGATCGGGAAGGCATCCCCGAGCTCCTCGCGCAGCGCGGCGTAGATCTCCACGAGGAAGCGCATGCGCCCCTCGAGGTCCCCGCCGTAGCGGTCCGTGCGGCGGTTGGCCTCGGGCGAGAGGAACTGGTTGACGAGGTAGCCGTGCGCACCGTGGATCTGCACGCCGGTGAAGCCCGCGGCCCGGGCGTGGGCGGCCGTGACGGCGAACCGCTCCACGATCCCGCGCACCTCCTGCGTCTCCAGGGCGCGGGGCGTGCCGAAGAAGCGGCCCGCGGAGCCGCCGAGGGGCACCGCGCTCGGGGCGGCGGGCGTGCGCATCACGGACTTCGGCGCCTGCCGGCCGGGATGGTTGAGCTGCATCCACAGGTGCGCGCCGCCCTGAGTGCCGGCCTCGGCCCAGCGGCGCAGTGCGGCCGCGTGCCGGCCGTCCTCCACCGCCACGTTGCCCGGCTCGCCCAGGGCGTGCTCGTCCACCATCACGTTGCCCGTGATCAGCAGGCCCGCGCCGCCGCGCGCCCAGCGCCCGTAGACCCGCTCGTGGGCCACGGTGGGGGCGAGGTCCTTGCCCGCGAGCGCCTCGCTCATGGCGGACTTGGCGATGCGGTTCTTCAGCACGGCCCCGCTCGGCAGGGTCAGCGGGGCGCCGAGGCGGGCGCCGGCGGCGCGGGGATCAGTCGTGGGAGCGGAGTCGGGAGTGGGGGCAGGGGTCGCGTCGGTCATGCCCCCACCCTGACACGCGGCACCCGCACCGGGCACCCGGCGACGACGGCGTCGGCCGGCCCGGGCGTTCCTCTCACGCTCGGCGTAGCGTCGCCCCTGAAGACCCGCCCGTCCGGGCGCCCGCCGACCCTCAGGAGTGCCGCGCATGAGCACAGCCCACGATCCCGCCCCCTTCGAGACGGAGCTGCAGCTGCGCTGGTCGGACCAGGACGCCTACGGCCACGTGAACAACGGACGGCTGGTCACGCTGGCGGAGGAGGCCCGGGTGCGCGCGCTGGCCGATTGGGCCGACTCCTTCACGCCGGGCAGCGGCGCGCTCGTGGTCCGAACGCTCCACCTCGAGTACCTGCGCCCCGTGCAGTACGCCCCCGCGCTGACGGCCCGGGTCTGGGTCTCGCGGATCGGCACCACCTCGTTCGTGCTGCAGCACGCGCTCATCCAGGACGGCGCCGTGGCCGTGACCGCCGAGGCCCTGATGGTGCATCTCACCGCGGACATGAGCGCCACCGCGCCGCTGTCCCCGACCCTGCGGGAGGCCTTCGAGGCGGTGCACCGCCCCGGGGTGAGCGCCGCGCAGGACCTCTGACGGGACGACGGCGCCGCATCGTCCGGGCGTGAACTGCTCCCGGACGGTGCGGCGCCGTCGTCGTGCCCGGGAGGGCCCTCAGGCGTCCGAGCCGGTGCCCGGATCCGTGGCGGACAGCGCGGGCGCGGCCGGCGCGGCGGCCGCCTCCTCGGCCACGGGCTCGAGGATGGGGTTCTCCGGCAGCTTCCGCACCTTCTTCGGGCGCCGCGAGCGCGCCGGGATGAGCGAGCGCATGTTCTCCAGCTTGCCGAAGCACAGCAGGCGGTCGCCCTCCTCGAGCACCTTGGAGTCGGCGGGGTTGGGGAACACGGACGTGCCGCGGTGCAGCGTGAGCACCTGGACGTCCTTGGCCAGCAGCCCCGAGTCCTCGATGCTCTCGCCCACCATCTCCGAGCCCGCGTGCACCGCGACCTCGGCCACCCCGTAGCCGCGGGAGACGGAGAGGCGCTGGCGCACGTCGATGTCCGGGAAGCCGGCCTGGTCCGCGATGTAGTCCACGATCGCGCCCGCCACGTCCAGCTCGGTGGCCGCCTCGATGCCCTGCAGGCCGGGCGAGGAGTTGACCTCCATGACCAGTGGCCCGTCCGTGCCCTCGAGCATGTCCACGCCGGCCACGCGCAGACCCATGATGTGGGCGGCGCGCAGGGCGGTCTCCTCGTACTCGGGCGTGAGCTCCACGCGCTCCACAGACCCCCCGCGGTGCACGTTGGAGCGGAACTCGTCCCCCTGGGCGCTGCGGCGCATGGCCGCCACCACGCGGTCCCCCACCACGAGCGCGCGGATGTCCTTGCCCTTGGACTCCTCCACGAACCGCTGGATGAGCACCTGCTGGTTCGTGCCGTGCAGCGTCTCGATGATCGCCTCGGCCACCTTCTTCGTGGGGGCCAGGATCACGCCGATGCCCTGCGTGCCCTCGAGCAGCTTGATGACCACGGGGGCGCCGCCCACCATGTCGATCGCGGACGACACCTCGCCACGGTTGCGCACGAACACCGTGGCCGGCATGGCGATCTGGTGGCGGGAGAGGATCTGCGTGGCTCGCAGCTTGTCCCGCGAGTTCATGATGCCGGCGGCCGTGTTGGGCGTGTAGACGTCCATCTGCTCGAACTGGCGCACGACGGCGGTGCCGAAGTAGGTGACCGAGTTGCCGATGCGCGGCAGCACGGCGTCGTAGGAGGAGAGGGGACGGCCACGGAAGGTCAGGTCCGGCTCCTCCGTGGAGAGGTCGATGCCGAAGCGCAGCGTGTCCAGCACCTTCACGTCATGGCCGCGCTCGAGGGCGGCGGACTTGAGGCGCTGGGTGGAGTAGGCGCGCGGGGAACGGGAGAGGATCGCGAGCTTCATCGGGTGTTCCTGCGAAGATGGGTCACGTGACCGAATCTAAGCACACGCAGGTGTCCATCCCCGCAGGTGTCCACACCGGTCACGACGGCGGCGCGGACGCCCCCGGCGCCCGCGTCGGCTGGCGTGAGTGGGTGGGCCTGCCCGGGGCGCAGACGCCGTGGATCAAGGCGAAGATCGACACCGGCGCCCGCACCTCCGCGCTGCACGCCTTCGGCATCCGCCGGTTCGAGCGCGAGGGCGGCGACTGGGTCCGCTTCGAGGTGCACCCGTGGCAGACCTCCGCCGCGGACGCACGGGTGGTCGAGATGCCGATCGCCGACGTGCGCGCCGTCCGCTCCTCGAACGGGAACGTCCAGGACCGCATCGTCGTCGTCATGCCGCTCACGCTCATGGGCCGCACCGTGCAGGCCGAGGTCACGCTGACCCACCGCGACGAGATGGGCTTCCGCATGCTCGTGGGCCGCACCACCCTCGCCGCCGCCGGGCTCCTGGTGGACCCGGCCGCCTCCTACCTGGGCGGCCAGCCGCCGCGCGGCGTGCGCCGCCGCAACCGGGGCGCGCTGTGAGCGCACCCGGCCGCCACGACGGCGACGCGCCCCTCGCGGAGCCCACCCGGGCCCCACGCGGCCGGCGGCGCACCCGCGAGTCCTTCCGCCTGGGCGAGGTGGAGGTGCGCCCCGGGCACCGCCGCGAGGTCTCCCTGCCGATCTCCCGCCTGGTCACCGGCGCCGAGGTCACCCTTCCCGTGCACGTCCTCCACGGCCGGCACGACGGCCCCACGGTGTGGGTGTCCGCCGCGATCCACGGGGACGAGGTGGTGGGCATCGAGGTCATCCGCCGCGTGCTGCAGCGCCTCTCCCCCGGCCGGATGCGCGGCACGCTGCTGGCTGTGCCGATCGTCAACGTGCTGGGCGTGATGGCCGGGGACCGCTACCTCCCGGACCGCCGGGACCTGAACCGCTCCTTCCCCGGCGCGGCCCGCGGCTCGCTCGCGGCCCGGATCGCTCACCTGATGATGACGCAGATCATCAGCCGCTGCGAGGTGGGGATCGACCTGCACACCGGCGCCGACCGCCGCTCCAACCTCCCGCAGATCCGCTGCGACCTGGAGGACCGGCGCACCCGGGAGCTCGCCGAGGCATTCGGTGCGCCCGTGCTCTTCCACGCCAAGCTGCGCGACGGCTCGCTGCGCGCCGCCGCCCGGGAGACCGGCGCGCGCGTGCTCCTCTACGAGGCCGGCGAGGGCTGGCGCTTCGACGAGTACGCGATCGCCCCCGGCGTGGACGGCGTGCTGCGCGTGCTCACCGCGCTCGGCATGGTCGACGGCGGAGACGTGGGCGTGGCGCTGCCCCCGGCGTCGGCCGAGGACGCGGCCCAGGCGGCCGACGTCGTGGTGCCCCTCGGCGACGCCACCACCGAGGTCCCCGAGGCCCTCGACGCGATGGGCGAGGACGCGGAGATCGTGCACGCCAGCGTCGTGGACGGCGAGCAGGACGCGCCCCTGACCGTGTGGCACTCCAGCTGGGTGCGGGCCCGCGCCGACGGCCTGCTGCACCTCGAGGTCACCCTGGGCCAGCAGGTGCGGGCCGGGGAGAGCATCGGCGCGCTCTACAACTCGTTCGGCCGGCGGCTCTCGGACGTGAAGGCGGAGCTGTCCGGCGTGGTGATCGGCCGCACCGAGGCCCCGCTCGTGCACCGCGGGGACGCGCTGGTGCACATCGGCGAGCTCGGCGGCCGGCCCGGCTCCACGTTCCCCACCCCCGACGGCGGCCGGCGCCTCCCCCCGCGCGTCGCCGAGGGCGACCCGGAGGCCGCACGGCGCTCCGCCGAGGACGACGAGGGCTGACACCGTCCGGAGGTGCGGGCGTCTCGTCAGGATGGGGGGACGACGACGCCCCGGCCTGCTCGAGCGAGCGGACCGGGGCGGCGTCGGGGTGATCGGCGAGCCGATCGGTCAGAAGCGGATGATCACTTCTTGGAGGCCTTGGCGGCGACGACCTGCAGGTCGATCACGGCCACGACGTCCTCGTGCAGGCGCACGTGGGCCTGGTGGGTGCCCACGGACTTGATGTGGGCCGGCAGGGTCACGGTGCGCTTGTCGATGGAGCCGAGGCCGGCGGCCTCGACGGCCTCGGCCACGTCCGCGGCCTGGACGGCGCCGAACAGGCGGCCGCCCTCACCGGCGGTGCGCTCGAGCTTCACCGTGGCGCCCTGGAGCTTGGCGGCCAGGGCCTGCGCGTCCTCCAGGTTGGCCACGGCGCGCGCGGCGCGGGCGTTCTGCATGGACTCGACCTGCTTCTCCCCGCCCTTGGACCACACGGTGGCGACACCGCGCGGGAGCAGGTAGTTGCGGGCGTACCCGTTCTTGACCTCGACCACGTCACCGGAGGCGCCGAGACCGGCGACCTCCTGGGTCAGGATGAGCTTTGCCATCTGTCTTCCTTCCTCTGCTCGATCAGCCGCGGCCAGCGCCGGCGTAGGGCAGCAGGGCCACCTCACGGGCGTTCTTGACGGCCTGGGCGATCTTGCGCTGCTCCTGGACGGTCACGCCGGTCACGCGGCGAGCGCGGATCTTCCCGCGGTCCGAGATGAACTTGCGCAGCAGGGCCACGTCCTTGTAGTCGATCTCCGTGATCTTGGCGGCCTTGAGCGGGTTGGACTTGGGTTTGGGCTTGCGGAGTTCAGCCTTCGCCATCGTGGTGCTCCTCAATGTTCTCTGGAGCCCGCAGAACGGTTCTGCGGGATGGGATCACGCGGCGACCCGGAGGGGCCGCTGCCGCGTGAGAGGCGCCCCGGCGGTGCCGGGGTGCTCGGGGTGGTCCGCCGGGGGGGCGGGCCTCCGGGCGACGTGCGCCCGGACGGAAGTCGTCTCGGTGTCCTTCGGTCCCGTGGCGGGACGGCTCAGAACGGAGGCTCGTTGGAGGAGGGGGTGTCCCATCCTCCGCCGCCGCCGCTGCCGGCCCAGGGGTCCTGCGGAGCAGCGTTGGCGCCGCCCTGCTGACCGCCCCAGCCGCCGCCCTGCTGACCGCCGCTCTGCTGACCGCCGCCGAAGCCGCCGTCGTTGGAGCCGCCGCCGGCGTTGCCGCCGAAGCCGGAGCCGCCCTGCTGGGGACCGCCGAAGCCGCCGCCCTGCTGGCCGCCGCCGAACCCACCGCCGCCGCCGCGCTGAGAGCGCGTGACCTTGGCCGTGGCGTACTTCAGCGAGGGGCCGATCTCGTCCACGTCCAGCTCGTAGCTGGTGCGCTTGTTGCCCTCGCGGTCGTCGTACGTGCGCGCCTTGAGGCGGCCCTGGGCGACCACGCGAGTGCCCTTGGTGAGGGTCTCGGCCACGTTCTCGGCGGCCTCACGCCAGATCGACGCGCGGAGGAACAGGGTCTCCCCGTCCTTCCACTCGTTGGTCTGACGGTCGAACGTGCGCGGGGTGGACGCGATCGTGAAGTTCGCGACCGCCGCACCGTTCGGGGTGAAGCGCAGCTCGGGGTCGGCGGTGAGGTTGCCGACCACGGTGATGACGGTTTCTCCGGCCATGGTCACTCCTGGTGTTCGCGGGAACGGGCGGGTGGTCAGGACACCCGGACGAACGAGGTCACTCGGCGGTGACCTTCTGCTCCTCGGGACGGATGATCTTGGTGCGCAGGATCGTCTCGTTGATGTTCAGAAGACGGTCCAGCTCCTGGGTGGCGGCCGGCTCCGAGTGGAAGTTGACGACCACGTAGATGGCCTCGGACTTCTTCTGGATCTCGTAGGCGGTCTTGCGACGGCCCCACACATCGACATTGTCGATGGTGCCGCCAGCGTTGGTGACGACCTCAAGGTACTTCTTGAGGGTCGGCTCCACGGTGCGCTCGTCGACCTCAGGGTCGATCAGCACCATCAGCTCATAAGCACGCATGCGAACCCACCTCCTCTGGGCTTGCGGCCACGGTCTCTCCGTGGCAGGAGGTTCTGTGCTTGTCCCCGCGTGGGTGTCCGCGCTCTTCGGCGGCACGCAGGGAACCAATCGAGTCTAGCAGGTGCCGGGCACCGATCAGCCGGGGACCGATCCGCCGGGGGCCGATCCGCCGGGCACCAATCCGCCGGGGGCCGATCAGCTGGGGGCCAATCAACTGGGGGCCGATCAGCTGGGCGCAGTACTGCCAGGTAACGCCGGGGGTTACTTGGCAGTACTGCGCCCAGCTGATGGGTGCTCCGCTCATGACTGCCCCGCACCTGACGACAGCGCTCCGACCGCGCCCATCTCATGCCTCTCCTGCTCATGCGTGGCCCCGCTGCCGAAGAAGCCGGGCCACCCGCTCCACGAAGCGCGGCCACTCCGCGAGGCCGAAGACCTCCTTGTCCACCCGCAGCACCTCGACGCCCGCATCCCGCAGCTCCTCGTCGCGGCGCATGTCCCGCCGGTACTGCGCGGCGTGGGTGAAGTGATGCTCCCCCTCGTACTGGATCGCCAGGCGAGCGCGCTCGTAGAACAGGTCCACCGACGTGGACTGCAGGACCCGCCCCAGGGCGTCGCGCAGGAGCACCACCGGGGGATTCACCTCAGGCTCCGGCAGCCCTGCCTCGACGAGACGGAGCCGCAGTCGCGTCTCCTGCGGGGAGTCCGACCCCTCCCGGACCCGCTCGAGCACCTCTCCCATCACGCTCCACCGGCGCAGGCCGCGCCACTCCTCCGCGCCCTGCCACATCGCCGTGCGACTCGCCAGCGGGTGCCTCCATCCCCTCGGCAGGCTGCCGCGGGGGCCGTCGGCCCGGCGCAGGAGCGAGTCCCCGGCCACCACCAGGTCCTCCACGGGCAGACCGCTCGCGGTGAGATCGGCCCACGTGCGGACCGGACTCGTCACGGAGTAGGCGTCGTCGTCCTGCCCCAGCGTGATGACATGCCGCTCCGGGTCCAGGCGCAGCCGGTGGCCGTGCGCGCCCTTCACCCGCGGCTGGGCTCCGGGCCGCACGCGTGAGAGGTGCGGCCGCACCTGGCCGCCATGAGGGAGCCAGATCCCCCACACGGCGGCAGCGGTGTTGTGACTGAGGACCAGGCTGCGGTCGCGCCGAGCATGCGCGATCGCGGTCTGCAGGGGGTCCGGTGGGGATCCCCGACGACGGCGCAGCCCGCGGCCGGCGGCCTCCAGGTCGCTCCGGCGCGCTCGGCTCGTCGTCAGACCTGCCGTCACCGCGCGGTCGACGGGGAACACGGACTCGGGCAGGGCGTCGAGAGGATCACTCACTCCCGCAGTGAAGCGCGGCGCAGCGCCTCGCCGGCATGCCCGCGGCCCATCTGTGCACAGGAACTCGGCCCGCGGAGCCGGTGCAGGAGCCGACGTCGAGGGCTCCAGGTCTCCCCACCGGCAGATCGGATGGCGGGATGCTCCGCCGAACGGACCGCCGAAGGGACCGCCGTACAGGTCGATGGACGGGTGGCCGTACGGGTGGCCGTACGGGTGGCCTTACGGGTGGCTGGACGCACCGCCGGCCAGCCGCCCACTAGCTGGGCGCAGTACTGCCAAGCAACGCCGGGGGTTACCTGGCAGTACTGCGCCCAGCTGATGCCGCGCCGCGCTCACCTCGCCCGGACCACGCCGGCTCGCGCCCCGCCTCCCGCTCACACCCCGCCCCAGGACTCCGTACCCGCCTCCCGCTCACACCCCGCCCCAGGACTCCGGGCCCGCCTCCCGCTCACACCCCGCGGAAGAACTCCCGCACCGCCGCGCTCAGCCACGCGGGGTCCTGCGCGCCGCACATCTCCCGGGCGGAGTGCATCGAGAGCAGGCCGATGCCCACGTCCACCGTCCGCACGCCCAGGCGCGTGGCGGAGATGGGGCCGATCGTGGAGCCGCACGGCATGTCGTTGTTCGAGACGAACGTCTGGAACGGCACGCCCGCCGCCGCGCACCAGCGCGCGAACGCGGCCTCGCCCTCGGCGTCCGTGGCGTAGCGCTGGTTCGCGTTGATCTTCAGCAGCGGGCCGGCGTTGACGCGCGGGTGGTTCACGGGATCGTGGCGCTCGGCGTAGTTGGGGTGGACGAGGTGCCCCGCGTCCGCGGAGAGCAGCCACGAGCCCGCCCGCGAGCGCGCCCTCCCCTGGCCGCTCACGCCGAGCGCGTCCAGCACGCGGTCCATGACCTCCTCGAGCAGCGGCCCGCCCGCACCGGTGCGCGTGGCCGAGCCCACCTCCTCGTGGTCGAAGGCCGCCAGCACCGGCACGACGACGCCGCCCGCACCCCCGGCGCCCTCCTCGCCTGAACCGGGGGCCAGGGCCTCCATGGCCGCCAGCCCGGCGTGCACCGAGGAGAGGTTGTCGAGGCGGCCGGAGGCGAAGAACTCGCCGTTGGCGCCGAACGCCCCCGGGGCCTGTGCGTCCGCGACCACCACGTCCACGCCGCGCACCTCCGCCACGTCCACGCCCGCCTGGGCCGCGAGCAGCTCGATCACGTTGCCGCCGAGCTGCACGGACGCGGTGTCCCCACCGGCGGCCGAGCCCACGGCCGCGACGATGGGCTGCGTGTGGCGCTGGCGCTGGAGGGCCAGGCCGTCCGAGTTCACGTCGCGGTCCAGGTGGACGGCCAGCTGGGGGATGCGGCCCACGGGCCCGGTGGCGGCCAGCACCTGGGTGCCGTCCGCGAGCACGAGCCGGCCGGCGAAGCGCAGCTCCCGGTCCAGCCACGAGTTCAGCAGCGGCCCGCCGTACACCTCGACACCGGCCTGGACCCAGCCGTCAGCCGTCACGCTCATGTGCTGCGGCTTGAGCTTGAAGCCGGGGGAGTCGGTGTGGGCGCCGAGCACGCGGAACGTCGGAACGCCGCCCACGCCCCGGCCCGCACGTCCAGCCGCACTCCCGTCCGCACGTCCAGCCGCACTCCTGTCCACACTCCCGTCCGCGCCCTCCGGCACGATCCAGGCGATCACGGCGCCGTCACGCACCACCACGTACCCGCCGGGGGCGGCCGGGAAGTCGGCGGCCTCGTCCAGGCGGGTGAAGCCCGCGGCCTCGAGCCGGCGGGCGGTCTCGGCGGCGGCGTGGAAGCTGGAGGGGGAGGCCTGCACGAACGCGGCCAGGTCCTGCAGGTGGGCGGAGAGCGCGGGGGTGTCCGGGGTCACGGTGGTCATGTCCCGACCGTACCGCGCACCCCGGACGCGGCACCCGCACCGGGCACCTGCCTGCACCTGACGGCCGGCGGCCCGCGGCCCGCGGCCCGGCACCCCGCGCCCGGCATCCCACGTCCGCGCCACGCCCACGCCCGCGCCCCGCCCCCGTAGCCTGGGCGCGTCGCCGTCGTCGAGCGAGGAGGAGACGCCGTGGAGATCCTGACCGCCATGGCCGTGGGGGTGTTCCTCATGGTGGCCTGGACCGTGGGCGGCTGGCTGATCGTTCGCATGGGCTTCGCCCGGGACAGGGACGGCGCCCCACACCGCACCCCCGGCGCCCCCGCCGTGGACCCCGGCACCGACCCCAACGCGGCCTGGCGGGCGCAGATGAAGGCCGCGACCGCCGCCTCGGGCGCCGTGTGCGCGTGCCCTCAGCCGGCCGGAGCCGCCGACGGCCGCGGCGCGGGTGCCGGCGTCACCGGCGCCGACGTCGTCGAGCCCTCCCCCGACTGCCCGATCCACCGCTGGGACTTCGCCTGACCGGAGCCGACCGCGCCGGGTGTCCCGAACGCGCCGGCGAGCGGGTCGGCGTCGGGACCGGCGCCCTCGGACTGCTTCACCAGGTCCTCCTCCGGGTGCAGGATCTCCCGCACCACGCGGGCGCAGAGCCAGAGGACGGCGAGCATGTGGGCGAGGATCGCGGCCACGTACACGGAGTCGTCCATGGAGTGCTGCGGCATGGAGCCGGCGGCGGTCTTGGCCAGGTACATCCACACGGCGAAGAAGTGCAGGGCCTCCACGGTCTGCCACACCCAGAAGTCCCTCCAGCGCGGCAGGGCCAGCGCCATGAGCGGGATCAGCCAGATCACGAACTGCGGCGAGTACACCTTGTTCGTCAGCACGAACGCGGCCACCACGAGGAACGTCAGCTGCCCCAGGCGCGGGGTGTGCCGCGCGCGCACGCCGAGCACGAAGATCGCTGCGCAGCACACCGCGAACGCCCCGTAGGCCAACAGGGAGAGGGAGTCCGCCGGCACCCTCCCCCACCCGGCCTGGACGGCGACGACGTCCCACGCGTGCCACACGCTCGACAGGCCGGGGCCGCGCTCGCCGGAGAAGGTGAAGAACACGGACCACGCGTCGAAGTTGGCCACCATGAGGGGCACGTTGACGGCGGCCCACGCGAGCAGGGTGCCCGCCGTCGCCGTGAGGAACGGCGCCCAGCGGCGCGAGCGCACGGCCAGGATCAGCAGCGGCCCGAGGATGAGCAGCGGGTAGAGCTTCGTGGCGGCGCCGAGACCGAACAGCACACCCGCCCAGCCGGGCCGCCCGCGGGAGAACACCCACATGCCCCACGCCATCAGCGCCACGGCCCACAGGTCCCAGTTGATGGTGCCGGCCAGGATGATCCCGGGGGCCACGGCCACCATGAGCCCGTCCGTCCAGCGGCGGCCCGCGGTGCGCACGGTCAGCACGGCGACGGCGGCCCACAGCCCCGTGACGAACAGCAGGTTCACGATCCAGAACACGAGCGTGCCCTGCTCGGCGTCGAACGGGAGCCCCTGCGTGATCTGCGCGATCACCGACCCCACGAGGGACATCAGCACGGGGTACTCGAAGGTGGACCCGGCCGCGAACGGCGCCCACGCGTTCTCCGCGAACCCCCGCCCGCCGTACAGCGCCGCCCAGTCCGAGTAGCACCCGGCGTAGTACACGTTGGGCGCGCCCCAGCCGTTCAACAGGCACGGCGCCTTCTGCAGAAGGCTCACGACGGCGGCCAGCGCCACCAGCAGCCCGGCGAGGGCCGCGGGCGAGGCCCAGGATCCGGTCCCCCGGCCGGGGCCGTTCGCGGCCAGGCCCCCGGGGAGGGCGAACCGGCCCGCCCCGCGCCCGATGCGCGCCGCCGAGGCCGCCGCGTGTGCGCCCTCAGCGGAACGCGCGGCGGCGCCACGGCCCTGCTCGGAGGCCTCCCGGGAGGGCCCGGAGAGGGCATGCGTGGGCGGCTCGTCAGGGGTGGCGGCGTGCGCCGGGGCCGGGCTCATGCTCCCATCCTAGGAAGCGCGGAGGACACCTCGCCGCGCCCCCGCGCCCCCGTGCGTCGTAAACTGGGGGCGCTGTTCCCCCGGGACAGTGCGCCCGCGCACCGCTGCGCGGGCCCCTTGTGCGCACCCGCCGCGCCGAGCATCCATCCCGGATCCGCTGAGGAGAGAACCTGACCGTGGCCAAGAACCCCATCCGCGTCGCCATCGCCGGCGTGGGCAACTGCGCAACGTCCCTGATCCAGGGCGTGGAGTACTACCGCGACGCCGCGCCCACGGACGCCGTGCCCGGCCTGATGCACGTGCAGTTCGGGGACTACCACGTCTCCGACCTGGAGTTCGTGGCCGCGTTCGACGTGGACGCGAAGAAGGTGGGCCTGGACCTCTCCGAGGCGATCCTCGCCTCCGAGAACAACACCATCAAGATCGCCGACGTCCCCCACGCCGACGTCACCGTGCAGCGCGGCCCCACCTTGGACGGCCTCGGCAAGTACTACCGCGAGACCATCGAGGAGTCGGACGCGGAGCCCGTGGACGTCGCCCAGGCGCTCAAGGACGCGAAGGTGGACGTGCTCGTCTGCTACCTGCCCGTGGGCTCGCAGCAGGCGGCCGAGCACTACGCGCAGGCCGCGATCGACGCCGGCGTCGCCTTCGTCAACGCCCTGCCCGTGTTCATCGCCGGCACCCCCGCGTGGGCCGAGAAGTTCACCGCGGCCGGCGTGCCGATCGTGGGCGACGACATCAAGTCCCAGATCGGCGCCACCATCACCCACCGTGTGATGGCCAAGCTCTTCCAGGACCGCGGCGTGACCCTGGACCGCACGTACCAGCTCAACGTCGGCGGCAACATGGACTTCAAGAACATGCTCGAGCGCGAGCGCCTCGAGTCCAAGAAGATCTCCAAGACGCAGGCCGTCACCTCCAACACCACCGCGAAGCTCGCGGCGGACGACGTCCACATCGGTCCCTCCGACTACGTGGCCTGGCTCGACGACCGCAAGTGGGCCTTCGTGCGCCTCGAGGGCCGCAACTTCGGCGACGCCCCCGTCAGCCTCGAGTACAAGCTCGAGGTGTGGGACTCCCCCAACTCGGCCGGCGTGATCATCGACGCCGTGCGCGCCGCGAAGATCGCCCTGGACCGCGGCACCGGCGGCCCGATCCTCTCGGCGTCCTCGTACTTCATGAAGTCCCCGCCGGTCCAGCACAACGACGACGAGGCCCGCGAGCTCGTCGAGGCGTTCATCCGCGGCGACATCGAGCGCTGACGGACCGCACGCCGCACTGGGCGCAGTACTGCCAGGCAACCCACCGGGTTGCCTGGCAGTACTGCGCCCAGCTCATCTGGGGGAGGCCCCGGTGACCCCGAGGCCTCCCCCCTCAGAAGAGCCCCGTCACCGTGCCGTCGTCGGCCACGTCCATGCGGTCGGCGGCCGGGGAGGCGGGCAGGCCCGGCATCGTCATGACGGCGCCGGTGAGCGCGACGACGAACCCGGCGCCCGTCTTCGCGGAGAGCTCGCGCACGGACACGGTGAACCCCTCGGGCGCGTTCAGGAGCGTGGGGTCGTCCGAGAACGAGTACTGCGTCTTGGCCATGCACACCGGCAGGCGGTCCAGTCCACGAGCGCGCAGCTGCGCGAGCTGCCGCCGGGCCACGGGGCTCAGCTCCGCTCCGGCGCCCCCGTACACGCGGCGGACGACGGCCTGGATCCGCTCCTCCACCTCCATCCCCTCGGTCCACAGCCCGGTCACCGGCGGCGCGGGCTCGCCCGGGGCCGGCAGGTGCTCCCCCAGCAGGCGAGCCAGCTCGAGGGCGCCCTCGCCGCCGCCGCCCCACACGTCCGCGACGGCCACGGGCACGCCGTTCTCCACGCCCCACGCGCGCAGCACGTCGAGCTCGGCGTCGTCGTCCTGCGTGAACCGGTTCACGGCGACGACGACGGGCACCCCGTACGCGCGCATGTTCCCGACGTGCCGCTCGAGGTTCGCCAGGCCGGCCCGCAGGGCGTCCACGTGCTCGGCGCGCACGTCGGCGAGGCCCCGGCCCGAGCGCTCGGCCGCCTCGGCGACGCCCGCCTTCACGTCCGGCAGCGCGATCCCGGCCTGCAGCTTGAGCGCGCGCACCGTGGCGACGACGACGGCGGCCGCGGGCGGGAACCCGCCGGCCACGGCCGTGATGTCCATGAACTTCTGTCCGCCGAGGTCCGCGCCGAACCCGGCCTCCGTGACCACGAGGTCTCCGAGCCGGCGGGCCGTGCGCGTGGCGATCACGGAGTTCGCCCCGTGGGCGATGTTCGCGAAGGGGCCGCCGTGCACGAGCGCGGGCGTGCCGCCGAGCGTCTGCACGAGGTTCGGCTTGATCGCGTCCTTGAGCAGCACGGCCATGGCCCCCTGGGCACCGTTCGGGCCGATCTGGGAGGCGGTGACGGCCTCGCCGTCGTACGTGTAGCCCACCGTGATGCGGCCGAGGCGGGCCTTGAGGTCGGCCAGGTCCGCGGCGAGGCAGAAGACGGCCATGGTCTCGGTCGCCACGGTGATCTCGAAGCCGCCCTCGCGCGGCACGCCCTGCGTGCGGCCGCCCAGGCCCGTGACGACGTCGCGCAGCGTGCGGTCGTTCATGTCCAGGGCGCGCTTCAGGGCGATGGTCCGCGGATCGATGCCCAGCGCGTTGCCCTGCTGCACGTGGTTGTCCACGAGGGCGCAGAGCAGGTTGTGCGCGGAGGTGATGGCGTGGAAGTCGCCGGTGAAGTGCAGGTTGATGTCCTCCATGGGCACCACCTGCGCGCGGCCGCCGCCCGTGGCGCCGCCCTTGATGCCGAACACCGGCCCGAGGGAGGGCTCGCGGAGCGCGACGACGGTGCGGGCTCCGGCGACGGCGTCCGGCGCGTCCGGCTGCTGCGCCAGGAGGTTGAGGCCGTCGGCCAGGCCCACGGTGACGGTGGTCTTGCCCTCGCCGGCCGGCGTCGGGCTGATGCCGGTGACGAGCACGACGCGGCCGCGCTCGGGGGCGGTCAGCGCGTGGACGTCCACCTTGGCCATGTGCCGGCCGTAGGGGATGAGCAGGTCCTCGGCGATCCCGGCCTCGGCCGCGATCTCGGCGATC
Organism: Micrococcus antarcticus; assembly: GCF_044872765.1. Lineage (NCBI taxonomy): Bacteria > Bacillati > Actinomycetota > Actinomycetes > Micrococcales > Micrococcaceae > Micrococcus > Micrococcus antarcticus. Next base: position 1,773,036 of record NZ_CP085253.1, read on the forward strand.
GGACGGATCGGATGGGCGGCGGCGATCTCGGCGTCGTTCATGGTGCCGATCCTGCCACCTGGCCCTCGCGGGCCGCCGCCCCTCAGCCCTCCGCGCCCTCCTGGGCCTCCGGCTGCTCCGCCCACCAGCGGCGCAGCTCGGCCTCGGCCACATCCGCCTCATGCGGGCCCTCGTCGAGGCGCCACTCGAGCAGGTGCCGGTAGGCCCGCCCGACCACGGGGCCGGGGCGGAGGCCGAGCAGCGCCATGATCTTCTCGCCGTCCAGGTCCGGACGGACGGCCGCCATCTCCTCCGCCTCGGAGATCTCGGCGATGCGCCGCTCGAGGTCGTCGTACGCGTGGGCCAGGGTCTCGGCCTTGCGGCGGTTGCGCGTGGTCACGTCAGAGCGGGTCAGCGCGTGGAGACGCGGCAGGAGGTCCCCGGCGTCGTGCGCGTAGCGGCGCACGGCGGAGTCGGTCCACCCGGCGTCCCCGTACCCGTAGAAGCGCATGTGCAGCTCCACGAGGCGGGCCACGGCCTTGGTGGTGTCGTTGTCGAACTTCAGGGCGCGCAGCCGCTTGCGCACCAGCTTGGCGCCCACGTTCTCGTGGTGCCGGAACGTCACGGCGCCGCCCTTCTCGAAGCGGCGCGTGGCGGGCTTGCCGACGTCGTGCAGCAGCGCGGCGAGGCGCAGGACGACGTCGGGCCGCTCCGGGGAGTACTCCGCCTCCAGCTGGGCGGCCTGCTCGAGCACCGTGAGGGAGTGGTCGTAGACGTCCTTGTGGCGGTGGTGCTCGTCCGTCTCCAGCTTCAGGGCGGGCAGCTCGGGCAGCACGTGCTCGGCCAGGCCGGTGCGGACCAGCAGGTCCAGCCCGCGCCGCGGGTGGGCGCCGCACACGAGCTTCACGAGCTCCTCCCGCACGCGCTCGGCGGAGATGATCGCGATGCGCTCGGCCATGGCCGTCATCGCGGCCTCCACCTCGGGCGCCACCTCGAAGCCGAGCTGGGAGGCGAAGCGGGCGGCGCGCAGCATGCGCAGCGGGTCGTCCGAGAAGGAGTCCTCGGGGGTGCCGGGGGTGCGCAGCACGCCCGCGGCGAGGTCCCGCACGCCGCCGTGCGGGTCCACGAGAGCCATCTCGGGCATGCGCAGGGCCATCGCGTTCACGGTGAAGTCGCGGCGGAAGAGGTCGTCCTCGAGGCTGTCCCCGAAGGCCACCTGCGGCTTGCGGCTCTCCGGGTCGTACTGCTCGGCGCGGTAGGTGGTCACCTCCAGCTGCCAGCCGCCCTTGCGGAAGCCGATCGTCCCGAACCGCCGGCCCACGTCCCACGTGGCGTCCGCCCAGCCGGCGCCCACGGCCTCGGCGGCGTCCGGGTCCGCGTCCGTGGTGAAGTCCAGGTCCCCCGAGTCCCGCCCCAGGAAGAGGTCGCGCACCGGGCCGCCCACGAGGGACAGCTCGTGCCCGGCGCCGGCGAACCTCTCCCCCAGCTCCACGACGACGGCGGGCAGGGAGGCGTCCGCGGGGAAGCCGGGGGGCAGTGCGAGGGAGTCGTGGCTCAGTTCCATGATGCCTACAAGGGTGCCAGACCCTCTCCGCCCCGGCTCCGCGCCCGCCGCGTTAGAGTTGTGGGCATGACCAGCCCCGATCCTTCTGCGCACCGGGGCGCCCCCCTGCCCTCCGCACTGGGGCTGCGACGACGTCGTCCCGAGCCCGTCCGAGCGGAGGTTCCCCCCGTCGTCGCGCCGCGGGCCCCCGGGGCGGCCGGACTGCCCACCGTCGAGGAGGTCTCCGCCGGCGGCATCGTGATCCGCGAGCACGAGGACGGCCTCGAGGTGGCCATCATCGCCCGGTACAACCGCGGCGGACGCCTCGAGTGGTGCCTGCCCAAGGGCCACCCCGAGGGCGCCGAGGACCACCGCCAGGCGGCCGTGCGCGAAGTCGAGGAGGAGACCGGGATCGCCGGGCACATCCTCGAGCCGCTGGGCTCCATCGACTACTGGTTCACCGTGTCCCGCCACCGCGTGCACAAGACCGTGCACCACTTCCTGCTGCGCGCGACCGGCGGCGAGCTGACCATCGAGAACGACCCGGACCACGAGGCCGTGGACGTGGCGTGGGTGCGCCTCGAGGACGTCGCGCGGCGCCTCTCCTTCGCCAACGAGCGCCGGATCGTGGACCTGGCGCGGCGGATCGTGGACCAGCACTTCCCCGCGGGCGGCGCCCGCGACCACCGCCCCTGAACCCCGGCCCCGAGCGCGGGGCCGCCTGAGAACGACGGGTGACCCCCATGAGCAGCAGACCTGCCCCGCGCCGCGCGCTGGAGACCGCCCCGGCCGCCACCCCCACCCAGGACGAGGTGACCGCCGAGGGGGCCGCGCAGACCGCCTCCCCCGGGGCGACGCCCTCGGCGGCCACCGAGGCCACGGCGCCCGCCGACGTCGTGCCGGAGGGCGAGCAGCGCGCCGCCCGCTCCACCGCGATCATGGCCGCGGGAACGCTCGCCTCCCGCGTGCTGGGCTTCGTGCGCACCATCCTGCTGGCGGTCGCGATCGGCTCGACCGCGCTCGTGGCGGACGTCTTCGAGTCCGCGAACACGATCCCCAACGTGATCTACATGCTGCTCGCGGGCGGCATCTTCAACGTGGTGCTCGTGCCCCAGCTGATCAAGCACGCGAAGGACGCCGACCGCGGCGCGGACTACACCTCGCGCCTCATGACCCTGGCGACCCTCGTGATGGCGGCGTTCACGGTGCTGCTGACGCTGGCCGCCGCGCCCCTCATGAGCACCCTCACCGCGGGCTGGTCCGAGCCGATGCTCGCGCTCGGCACGGTCCTGGCCGTCTGGACCCTGCCCCAGGTGTTCTTCTACGGGATGTACGCGATCGTGGGCCAGGTGCTCAACGCCCACGGGCGGTTCGGCGCGTACATGTGGGCGCCCGTGGTGAACAACGTGGTCGCGATCGCCACGATCGTCCTCTACCTCGTGATGTTCGGCCGCTACTCGGGCGGGGACCAGCTCGCGGAGTGGACCACCACGCAGACCATGGTGCTCGCCGGCGGCCACACCCTGGGCATCGTGGCGCAGGCGCTCATCCTGTTCCTGCCCCTGCGGAGGCTCGGCCTGGGCCTGCGCCCCACGTTCGGCTGGAGGGGCATGGGCCTGCGCTCCACGGGCAGGCTCGCGGGCTGGACCCTGCTGACCATGCTGGTCGGCAACGTGGTCAACCTGCTGTGCACCCGCATCGTCACCGGCGCGACGGCGGCCCGCGCGGACGCCTCCGCCCGCATCCCCGGCACGGAGGGCTGGTCCGACGCCTTCGCGCAGGCCGCGGTGCCCGGGCTCCAGGCGTACAACGTGGGCATGCTGATCGCGATCCTGCCGCACTCGGTGTTCGTGATCTCCCTGGCCACCGTGCTCTTCAACCGCCTCACCCGCGCCGTGGGCAGGGGCGACGACGGGGCCGTCCGCGACTCCCTGCGCTCCGGCCTGCGGGCGTTCACGGTGCCGCTGCTCTTCGCCGTGGGCCTCTACGTGGTGCTCGCTGGGCCCCTGGGCCGCATCTTCGGCTCCTCCGCGGACACCGCGCTGGCCTCCGGCGTGGCGATCGGCCAGATCCTCCTCATCCTGGCCGCGGGCCTGCCGTTCCGCTCCGCGAGCTTCTACCTGCTGCGCAGCTTCTACGCGGCCGAGGACGCCCGGACGCCCATGGTCATCCAGGTGACCTCCGCCCTCGGGATGCTGGTGCTCGCGTACGCCGGCGCCTGGGTGCTCCCGGCCTGGTCGTTCGGCCACTGGGTGGCCGCCGTCGGCACGCTCTCCTACGTCTATCAGTTCGTGGTCGCCCACGTGCTGACGGCGCGGCGCATCGGCGACTACGGCCTGGCCTCCGTGGTGGCCGCGCACGCGCAGACCGGCCTGGCGGCCCTCGTGGCCGCGGTGCCGGGCGCGGCGGTGGTGTGGATGCTCGGCGGCTACGACGGCGGCTACGCGTGGGACTCCATCCTGACGGCGCTGCTCACCTGCGCACTGACAGGCGCCGTGATGGCCCCCGTCTACCTGATGGTGCTGCGGGCCCTGCGCTTCCCCGAGCTCGACGACGCGCTGCGGCCGATCGTCAGCCGCGTGCCGGCCCTGGGCCGCGTGCTCGGCTCCCGTTCCCCCTCCGCCCGCTGACCCCGCCCCCGACCCGCCGTGGCGGGCCCCGCCCCAGTATCATCGGGATTCGTCCCCGTCGTCAGGAGAAGACCCCGTGACCCAGCCCCTCGCCGTCGGTTCCGTCCTGGGCGGCCGCTACCGCATCACCGAGCACCTGGTCACGTCCGCGGACCAGAACCTCGTGTTCCTCGGCGCCGACCAGGTCCTCAACCGACGCGTCACCATCCTGGTGGCCTCAAGGGAGGACGCGGCCCAGGTGGCCACCTCCGCACGGGAGCTGGCCACGGGCGAGCGCCAGGACGACGTCCAGGTCCTGGACCTGGGGCTCAGCGAGGGGCGGACCTACCTGATCGCCGGCGGCGGGCCCGACCCGGACGTCCTGCTGGGCCTGGCCTACCCCCAGGAGGTGTTCGTCGAACCGTTCCAGACCGACACCCTGGGCTCGGAGATCTTCGGCGAGGCGCGCCGGGGCGAGGCGCACCGCTACGAGGACGACGAGGACTACTACTCCGACCTCGACCGGCAGCTGCGCGCCGACGAGGAGCAGTCGCGGCGCCGCCCGGGCATCCTGAACCGCATCTCGGACCGCCTCACCGAGCGGATCCGCCCCGCGGACGGCACCGCGGCCAAGGCCGCCGCGGCGGCCTCCGCCCTCGCCGCCGCCGCCGCCGCCACGCGCGCCCGCGTCGAGGAGGTCAAGGCCCGAGAGGAGCGCGCGGCCTCGGAGCAGGCCGACGCCCAGCAGTCTGAGCTGAGGCCGCGGGACGAGCTCACGCAGGAACCCGATCCCACGGAGTCCGTCGCCGTCGTCCAGGCGGACGGCGCCACCGACGCCCCGACGGCGAACGAGGCCGCCGACGCCCCGACCGAGACCCAGGCCGACGCGTCCGAGACCCTCGAGGATGCCGCGGCCACGCCGTCCACGGAGACTCGCGCACCCGCTCCGACGCACCCCGAGGAGCCGTCGGCTGACACCGCGGCCTCCTGGCGGGCCGACGTCGCCGCGGCCACGGTGGCCGCCACCGGCGCCAAGCCGGCGCCGCGCACCCGTCCCGCGCCCCGCCGCGCGCTGCCCGCCTTCACGCCGCTGAGCACCACCCCGGGCACGGAGGGCGGGGAGACGCCCGCAGCGTCGTCCGGGGAGTCCCCCGACGCGTCCCGCGCCCCGCTGACCCCCATCGCTCCCCTGGCCCCCGACGCCCTGCCGCGCGCCGCGGAGGCGGCGGCGCGCCCCGCCGTCGCCCCCGTCCCCGACCACGTCCACGACGCCGAGGCCGGCTCCCGCGCCGAGGCCCCGGAGGGCTCGGGCGGACGGTCGAAGTGGCTGCTGCCCCTGCTGATCCTCCTGGGCCTGCTGGCCGCGGTGGCCCTGGGCTTCCTGCTGCTGAACCAGAACCTGCGCGCCGTGCCGGCGGCGGAGAGCTCCTCCGCCGCCGCACCCCCGGCGGCCTCGTCGTCCCCGGCCTCCTCCCCCGCGGAGACGGCCACCAGCCCGGCCGAGTCCGAGACGCAGTCCCCGGCCGAGTCCGCGGCCCCGGCGGCGAGCTCCCCCGCCGCGACCGGGGGCGCGTCGTCGTCGGAGACGGCCCCCGCCGGGCGCCCCCGAGCCGCGGGCGTGGCCCGGTCCGTCCCGGACATGCCGAGCCTGGAGGACGCCCACGACGGCGAGCTGGGCAGCCTCGTGGACGGCGACACGTCCACGGCCTGGCAGAGCTACACCTACACGCGCCCCAACTTCGGCGGCTATGTGGCCTCGATGGACCTCGCGGTCGCCCTCGAGGAGCCGGCCCGGGTGAACGAGGTCGTGGTCGACCACGCCGGCGGCTCCGGCGGTGCGTTCACGGTGCTCCTGGCGGACTCCCCCGACGGGGAGAACGCCCGCGAGGTCGGCCAGGGGACCTTCGACGCCGACCGCGCCGTGGTCCCGGTGGAAGCCGACGACGCGGCGGCCGGCCACGTGATCCTCCGCATCACCTCCCTGCCCCGCCTGGAGGCCGGGGGCGGCGAGCGCCCGTACGGACTGCGCCTGACGGAGGTCACCGTCCGCTGAGCCGTCCCACGCGGGGCGTCGGGAACCACCCGGGGCGCCCGCGGGCGGAATACCCGGGGCGCGGCCGGCTGTTGTGCCGGGTGAGCGTCCGTCATCCCGACCCCACCTGGAGGAACCCCCGTGGCACCCACCGATCAGGACCCGAGCGTCCGCAACGTCGCCATCATCGGCTCCGGCCCGGCCGGCTACACCGCCGCGATCTACACCGCGCGCGCCCACCTGGAGCCCGTGCTGCTGGCCGGCTCGGTGACGGCCGGCGGCGAGCTGATGAACACCACCGAGGTGGAGAACTTCCCCGGCTTCCCGGAAGGCATCCAGGGCCCGGAGCTGATGGCCAACCTCGAAGCCCAGGCCCGCCGCTTCGAGACGGAGGTGCGCTACGACGACGTCGTGGAGGCCGACCTCACCGCCACCCCCAAGGTGCTCACCCTGGGCGACGGCACGCGGATCAGCGCCCACGCCGTCATCATGACGACCGGCTCGGCCTACCGCGAGCTGGGCGTGGAGGGCGAGAAGCGCCTCTCCGGTCACGGTGTGAGCTGGTGCGCCACGTGCGACGGCTTCTTCTTCCGCGACCAGCACATCGCCGTGGTGGGCGGCGGCGACTCCGCGATGGAGGAGGCCCTCTTCCTCACCAAGTTCGCCTCCAAGGTCACCGTCCTGGTCCGGAAGGACTCGCTGCGGGCCTCGAAGATCATGGCGCGCCGTGCCGAGGAGAACGAGAAGATCGAGTTCCGCTGGAACACCGAGGTCGTCGAACTCGTGGGCGCGGACAAGCTCGAGTCGGTGCGCCTGCGGGACACCGCGACCGGCGAGGAGTCGACCCTGGACGTCACCGGCCTGTTCGTGGCGATCGGCCACGATCCGCGCACCGACCTGGTGCAGGGCCAGCTCGAGCTCACCGAGCACGGCACGATCCGCATCGACCACCCGTCCTCCCGCACGTCGGTGCCCGGCGTCTTCGCGGCCGGCGACGTCACCGATCACAGCTACCGCCAGGCCATCACCGCGGCCGGCTCCGGCTGCGTGGCCGCCCAGGACGTCGAGCACTACCTGGCCACCGTCGCGGACGTGGAGGAGGCCGCCCCGGCCGAGCCGGCCTCCGACAGCGTGCCGGCATGACCGTCTGACGATTGACCCGTGAGGTCTGCGGGACTGCGTCACCCTCGTATCAAAGAACGACCCTGAACCCGTCTCGAACCGAAAACCAGGAGGCTCCCATGAGCACCATCACCGTCACCGATGCCGACTTCCAGCAGAAGGTCCTCGACTCCGAGCTCCCCGTCCTCGTGGACTTCTGGGCGGAGTGGTGCGGCCCGTGCCGCATGCTCGGCCCCGTCCTCGAGGAGATGTCCGACGACTACGAGGGCAAGGTCGTCATCGCCAAGGTGAACGTGGACGAGAACCCGGCCTCGGCCGCCCAGTACGGCGTGACCTCGATCCCGCTGGTCCTCGGATTCCAGGGCGGCCAGAAGGTCGCCGAGTCCGTGGGCGCCAAGCCCAAGGCGGCGCTGGAGAAGGAGTTCTCCGCGCTGCTGGGCTGACCAGTCCCCCGGACTCCCACAGCAGGGCCCCCTCCAGACGGAGGGGGCCCTGCTGTGTCCGCGGACGCGGACCGATGCGCGGTGTGCGGGGTCAGCGGGAGGTGTCTCCCTGGATGACGTCCATGATCCGGTTCAGATCGTCCACCGAGGTGAAGTCGATCGCGATCCGACCCTTCCGCGCGCCCAGCGTGATCTTCACGTTCGTGTCGAGCCGCGAGGTCAGCGCCGTGGCGAAGTGGTCCAGCCGCTCGTGGTGGGCGCTCTCCCCTCGCGTGCGTCGCGCTGCGGGGCCGGGGCGAACCGTGCCCTGGAGCTGCGTGACAGCCTCCTCGGTGGCGCGCACGGAGAGCCCGTCGGCCACGATCCGCTGAGCGAGGCGCTCCATCTCCGCCGGATCGGTGAGGCCCAGCAGAGCGCGGGCGTGGCCCGCGGAGAGTGCTCCCGCGGCCACCCGACGCTGCACCAGGGGAGGCAGGCGAAGCAGGCGCATGGTGTTCGAGATCTGCGGCCGGGAGCGGCCGATCCGCTGCGAGAGCTCGTCCTGGGTGCAGGCGAAGTCCTCCATGAGCTGCTGATACGCGGCCGCCTCTTCGAGAGGATTCAGCTGGGATCGGTGGAGGTTCTCGAGGAGCGCGTCCCGCAGCAGGTCCTGATCCGGGGTGTGCCGGACGATGGCGGGAATGGTCTCGAGCCCGGCCAGCTGGGTGGCCCGCCAGCGGCGCTCACCCATGATGAGCTCGTACGGGACGGCTCCGGAGACCTCACGGACCACCACCGGCTGCAGCACGCCCACCTCGCGGATGGAGGTGACGAGCTCCGCCATGTTCTCCTCGTCGAACACCTCACGCGGCTGCCGCGGGTTCGGCTGGATGTCCCCCACGGGGATCTCCCGCAGCACGGCGATGCTCGTGGGGACGGTGCCCTCGCTCTGCGGTGCAGGACGGGCGGCAGTGGCGCGCCCGGCGGGCGGAGCTTCCGTGGTCGTGGCGCCCGTTGCTCCGGCGTCTGCCGGCTTCGTTCCGGTGTCCGCTCGTCCGGGTTTCTTCGTCGCCGGGGCCTTCACCGTGGGCATGACCGGCCGGCCGCCCCGCGGGGCCTGTCGAGAGACAGGCTCATCGGAGGGCGTCGCTGGGGTGTTTTCGACGGCAGCGGATGCCTCTCCCGACGACTCGGGCTCGGCGGGAGAGGAGAAGAAGACGTCCACGGGACGAGGTCCTGCGGCTCCCCCGCTCTTCTGTGCGGTGCCGGCCTTGGACTGCGGAGCATCGTCCGTGGAAGGGGCGGCCTTCGTCTTGCCCCCAGTGCCGCCTTCACTGTCTGCCTTGTCCGCAGGGCGCGACTTCCGAGCGTTCTCCGTCTTCGGCGTGGCGGCCGAGACGTCCTTGCCGGCCTTGGCGTCGCGCGCCTGCTCGGCGGGAACGAGAGTGGCCTCCTCCCCTGCCTCGGTCTGCTCGATCTCCGGTTCGGCGGTGCTCTGGATCAATGCTCCAAGGCCTCGGCCGAGGCCTCCGCGGCGGCTGGTCTTCACAGGTCCTCCTGGCGAGTGGGGTGGTCGAGGTCAGTCTATGCGCGGCTCTCGCTCTCGGTTGCTGCCTGTTCCTTTCTGCCGCAGCCGCGTTGCGGCCGGAACGACGCCAGCGAGGACGGCCGTCACGGGGTGGGATGTTCCCCGGCAGCTCTGAGGGTCTGTCGTTTCACGTGAAACACCATCCGTGCCCTTCGGCCGCAGGGGAGATTCAGAACTCCGGGGCTATCGACGTACACACTCGGCTGAGGCCCCGCTCCCGTACAGAGACTCGATTCAACAACCAGAAGCGCCTGTACCGGAGTCCTTCAGATGTGCTTCCGCAACTGAGGTCCAGATGTGCCGATGCGGCCCGCAGCTGACGGCCTTACAATCCGTGCCAGGTATCCAGTGCCCAGTGCCCAGCTTCGAACACGGCAGACAACTCCCCAGATCCCGCGATTGGCGGCAGCGGAGATGACCTGCCCCGAGGGAAGTCCGATCCCGTCCATCTGCGGGGATCTACTCCGCCCTAGGTGCCGAGACGAAACGCTCCACGTTTCACGTGAAACATGTCAGGCCAGGTGTATCACGATGCGGTGAATCAGGCAGTTGTTCCGACTCTTGGGCTACGGGCGGACGCGCGCATAGACAAGCACCGGCACGTGCCGATGCATCCGCCTCTCGCGGCCTGACGCTAGCGCCCACCTATGCGCCCGATAGAGGAGGGCTGCCTTCTGTGGAGTGTCGTATCCGGAGGACCACTTCAGGGCGCACCCTTCCACCTGCGTCAGGCCCAGAGGAAGAGCAGAGACTTCACTCAAGGTTCGCCGGATGATCCTCAAATGCATTCTTCAAGGATGGCGATCGGAGCACTCGGAAGGCTTCAGAACCACGGGCCACAGGGCGCGCGAGGTCGAATCGCCCCCTGTTTCACGTGAAACACGGCTGAGGCAGCTGGCCGTCGCCTTCGCTTGCCCATTGCGTTCATCCTTCTCAGTCCCTGCTCACGCCGGAGCCGCAGGTGAACTAGACGGTGCAGGTGTCATCCCCGTTGGGGGAGCGGTCCGTCCAAACGCGAGGTGCCACCCGGCCAGCACCGCTTTCCCAGAACGGCGCAGCACCTGCCGGCACGTCCCCGTGCATACAGTTCCCGGCTCCGCCATTGAGCGCTCGCCTTTCTCGGCGAGAGGAGTCCGAGGGAAATCACGCCCCTTCTGCCTCTGAGTTCGCCACGGGAAATAGCGGGCACAAGGGGAGCAGGGGCCAGTGCTCGGAAGATGCCTGAGCATTGCAGCCGCATTCCACCGTTCACTTCGACCCTCAGACCGCGGCTGGCAACTCGCCATCCACAGCTCCGCGCCTCGTGCACACCCCGGTGTCCACAGGCGAAAGAGTGAGAATAGGCCCCGTTATCCACACGGAGATCTTTCATGAACAGCAATCGACCTGTATGCCAGCAGACTGGTGTCGTCGTTGTCCACAGGAGTTCTCCACATATCAACAGCGGATCCTCCTCCTGCTCCCCGGGGCTCCACGGTCATCCACTCTCCCTCATCCTCTGCGCGGTCGCATGGGATCGACCCGCGGCGCTGGGGGAATGGGCGAGTGGCGAGCAGGGTCTCCGCGGGGATGGCGCGCCCAGCACCGCTCATATGCACTGAGGTCCGTCGCACGCGTGGACCCCGTCACGGTCCGCACAGAAGCGGCACCGCCCGGGGGAGAGGGCGCGACGCCGGCGCCGACTGCTCGTTGCAGAGTGGCCCATGCCTGGGGAGGCGTCCCGCGCCGGATAGGCACGCCTCGAACACCCCGCCGCACCGGGCCCGCGGCCCCGACCGGCACCCACCGGCCCGGGCCCGCCCAGTCCCCTCCCGCGAAGGGTCGACCGTCGAGGATGCCTCACGCGCGGTTTCACGTGAAACGGCGGCGCCCGCAGGCGCCGCCGTCGCTCCTCTTGCCCTGCACGATCAGGACAAACATCAATTCATCGCGTTCGATGTAACGCGGGCCGACCCGTCACAGAGGCGTCGGGGCACCTCGCCCGGCGATCTCGACCGCCGCCTCCCGATACGCCACCGCACCGGCAGACGCCGGGTCGTACGTGAGCACCGTCTGCTGATAGCTCGGGGCCTCGGAGATGCGCACGTTGCGGGGGATGGCGGTCTGGAGCAGCTGCTGGGGGAAGTGGGCCCGGACCTCTTCGGCGACCTGGACCGCCAGGTTGGTCCGCGCGTCGAACATCGTGAGGAGGATGGTCGTGACCTGCAGCCTGCTGTTCAGGTGCTTCTGGATCATCTGCACGTTCTTCAGCAGCTGCGAGAGGCCCTCCAGGGCGTAGTACTCGGCCTGGATGGGGATGAGCACCTCCTCGGCGGCCACGAACGCGTTCACGGTGAGCAGGCCCAGCGAGGGCGGGCAGTCGATGAACACGTAGTCCAGCCGCTCCTGGCCCTGCTCGGCGCGCCATGCCACGTAGCGCTCGAAGGCACGGGAGAGGCGCTGCTCACGGGCCACGAGGGAGACCAGCTCGATCTCGGCGCCGGCGAGCTCGATGGTCGCGGGGACCACCTGCAGCCCGTCGACGTCGGGCGCGTCCTGCACGACGTCCTGGATCTCCATCTCATCGAGCAGCACGTCATACACGGAGGGGACGTCCCCGGCATGGGGGATGTTCAGCGCGGTCGACGCATTGCCCTGCGGGTCGATGTCGATCACCAGCACGCGCATCCCGGCCCGCGCCAGGGCGGCGGCCAGGTTCACCGTGGTGGTCGTCTTGCCGACGCCACCCTTCTGGTTGGACGTGGTGATCACCCGCGTCCGCTCCGGGCGCGCCAGTCGGCGCGCCTTCGGACGGGCGGCCTCCTCGGCGCCCGACTTCTCGGGGGGCCGTCCGGACCACTTCTGGCGCAGGGCCTTCCAGGCCCCACCCCGGCTCTCCTGCTCCTGCGCCATGCGGCTCTTCCTTCCGTGAGGCGGGTACGACGTCGTCGACGGGGATCCGCGCCGGCCCCTCCCGGGGGAGGGGAGGGTCAGCGGGGGCGTCGGGCGGCCACGCGCACCACCGTGGTGGTCTCGGGGAGCAGCCCCTCGCCCAGCGTGAGGATCTCCGGTTCAGCTCCACCATACGTGCGGAGCACTTTCCGGGCCGCGCGGATCTCCTCGGGCGCGGAGCGTCCCTTGATGGCCAGCAGCTCGCCCTCCCCGCGCAGCAGGGGCATGGTCAGGGGCAAAAGGTTCTTCATGGCTGTCACAGCGCGCGCGGTCACGACGTCGGCGCTGACCTCGCCCACCACCTGCTCCGCACGGGCACGGACCACGTCCACGTTCCCCAGGCCCAGGTCCTCGACCACCATGTCCAGCCACTCGACACGCCGCTCGAGGGGCTCGATGAGCACGAACCGGCAGTCCGGGCGAGCCAGCGCGAGGCAGAGCCCGGGCAGCCCGGCGCCCGAGCCGACGTCGGCCACATGCGCGTCCCGGGGCAGCAGCTCCGCGACGACGGCGCAGTTGAGCACGTGCCGCTCCCACAGACGCGGCGCCTCGCGCGGGCCGATCAGGCCCCACTCGATGCCGGTGTCCGCGAGGTGGGCCACGTAGCGCTCCGCGAGGGGCAGAGCGTCCCCGAACAGCTGACGGGCGGGCCCGGCCAGCTCGGCGGTGAGCGGCGGGGCCGGCTGGCCCTCGGGCGCGGGTCGTTCCCCGCGCTCACCCGGGCGCAGCCCGGGCCGCTCCTCGTAGGACGGCGTCGGCGACTCAGGCATCGGCGGACACGACGACGTGGCGCCCAGCGCCCTCGCCGTCCGACTCGGAGGTCAGGGCCGCCTCGGCCACCACGTCGTGCACGATCTTGCGCTCGTAGGCGCCCATGGGCTCCAGGCGCACCGGGCCCTCGCCGTCACGCACGCGCGCGACGGCGTCGGCGGCCAGCGCGCGCACCTCGGCGTCCCGGCGCCGACGGTGCCCGCAGATGTCCAGGATGAGGCGGGAGCGGTGCCCCGTGGACGTCAGCACGGCCAGGCGCGCCAGCTCCTGCAGCGCCTCGAGGGCGCGGCCGTCCTGGCCCACCAGGGCCGCCAGGCGCTCGTCGTCCTCCTCGGACACCACGGAGACGTAGGTCCGGCCGTCGCGCACCTCGATGTCGATGTCCCCGTCGAGGTCGGCGATGTCCAGCAGCTCCTCGATGTAGTCGGCCGCCACCTCGCCCTCCTCCTCGAGGCGGCGCAGGCCGTCCTCCTCGGGTGCCTCGTCCGCGCCGGGAGCGGCGCCGTCGTCGGGCACTGCACCTCCCTCCGGAAGGCGGACGTCCTCCTCGACGGCGGGATCCTGTGCGGGCACGGTCACTTCCTCCTCCGGTTCTTGCGCTGCGGCTGCACGCGCTGACCCGGGCGGAGCGGCTCACCGTTGAGCACGGTGCCGGCGGACGCACCCGAGGTGTGCGCGGAGGACGAGGCGGCCGGGGCCTCGGTGACCTTCTTGCCGACGGGAGGCAGGCCCTTGGCGGCGCGGCGCTCGTTGAGCTCCTGCTCGGCGATCGAGCCGGGGGTGGGGTTGTTGCGGATGATCCACCACTGCTGGCCCACGGCCCAGAAGTTGGAGTACGTCCAGTAGAGAAGCACGCCGATGGGGAAGTTGATGCCGCCGATGCCGAAGATCAGGGGCATCGCGTAGAGCATGATCTGCTGCGTCTGGGCCATGGGACCGGTCAGCGCGGTCTGGCTCATGTTCTTGGACATGAGCATCTTCTGCATGTAGAACATGGAGCCGCTCATGAGCAGGATGAGGACCAGCGCCACGATGAGCACGGGCAGGCCGCCGTCCTGGCCGAACGAGCGCATGAAGGTGTCCGACATGCGGGCGCCGAAGATCGTGGAGCCCTCGAAGGAGCGGATCTGGTCCGCGGAGAGCGCGTCCATGCCCTGGCCCTGCTCGGCGGCGGTCCGCGCGCCGATGAGCACCTGGTAGAGGGCGAAGAAGAACGGCATCTGCACCAGCAGCGGGAGGCACGCGGCGAACGGGTTCGCCTTGTGCTCCTTCATGAGGGCCTGCTGCTCGAGCGCCATGGCCTGGCGGGAGAGCTGGTCCTTCTTGCCCTTGTACTTGGCCTGCAGCTTCTGCAGCTCGGGCTGGATGGCCTGCATGGAGCGCTGGGCGTTGATCTGCTTGACGAACAGCGGGATCAGCAGGGTGCGGATCAGCACCACCAGCAGGAGGATGGACAGCGCCCACGTCCAGCCGGAGTCGGAGGGCATGCCCACCGTCTCCAGCAGGGTGTGGAACGCCCCGAGGATCCAGGACATGAGCCAGCGGAACGGGGCGAGGATGGCTTCGAACATGGGGGTCAATCCTCCGGCTGAGGGTCGGGTGGGACGGGAGGGTGGTTCAGGGAGATGATCCGGGGCTGCCGGCCCGGCGGCCACACGCGTCGGCCTGGCGGCACGGGGTCCACCCCGCCGTCCGCCCACGGGTGGCAGCTGGCGATCCGACGAGCGGTGAGCAGACTCCCCTTCGCGGCCCCGTGCACGTGGACGGCCTCGAGGCCGTAGGCGGAGCAGCTGGGGAAGTACCGGCACACCTGCCCGTACAGGGGCGAGACGGCGAACCGCCAGGCCATGATGACCCACGCGAACAGCGTGGAGGGCAGGGCGCGGAGGGGTCCCCATTCCCGCGCGGGCTCGCGCACCGTGAACGGTGAGGAGGCGGTGGCCATCAGGCCTCCTTCGCGAGGGGCGGCGGCGGGGGGAGGGGAGAGGGGTCCGCAGTCAGGCCGCGGGTGCGCAGCGCCTTGGCGAGGGCGCTGCTCACGTCTCGGCGCAGCGTGGCGTGGTCCGCGTCGGCCGCGGCGGGCAGGGCCCGCACCTGGACGAGCACGGGCAGCCCCCGAAGGGCCGGGGTCTCGAACTCGTGGCGGACGATGTCCCGCAGGCGGCGCTTGACGCGGTTGCGGACGACCGCGTTCCCCACGGACTTGGAGACGACGAACCCGGCCCGCGGTCGCTGAGGCGTGCTCAGCGTCGAGGGCCGGGTCAGCGCAGGGTCCAGGGCGAGGGACACCACGACGCTCCGACGGCCGACCCGGGTGCCGGTGCGGCCGATGTGGCGGAACTCCGCGGGGGTCCGGACGCGCCGGTCTCGGGGCAGCACGGCGCGCGTCAGCCCTGGAGGCGCCTGATCAGGCGGACAGCTCCGCGCGGTTCTTGCCGCGGCGGGCGGAGAGGATGGCGCGGCCGGCGCGGGTGCGCATGCGGGCGCGGAAGCCGTGCTTGCGGGCGCGGCGGCGGTTGTTGGGCTGGAAGGTGCGCTTGCTCACTGTGATCACTCCACGACGTGTTGTGTGTGCCTGCGACCGCCGACCTGAACAGGTGAACCAGGGGGATGGACCGGTGAGGCTCTGACATGAAATCCCCGGCGGGCACGATGGATCGACAGCCCGGGGGACCAGGCAACTCTAGTTCCCACGGACGCGCGGGTCAAACGGGTGCGCGGGCGAGCCCGGGCGCGCGGGGCGGGCGGGCGGGGTCGTCCACAGGAGGATAAGGGTTGTCCACCGACTGTGCACAACCCTGTGGACAGTCGCTAGACTCCCCTCACCGAGTCCGAAGGACGCCGTTCGCCGCAGTCTCCTCACCATTGGTGGGCTGCCCCAGGAAAGGAAGTCTCCGTGGTGGCAGATCAGGCCGTGCTGACGTCGTGGCGCTCCGTCGTGAGCACGCTGGAGGACGACGCGCGGGTCAGCGCACGTCTCATGGGCTACGTCTACCTGGCCCAGCCGCAGGGGCAGATCGGCAACACCCTCCTGCTGGCGGTGCCCAACGAGACCACCCGCGAGACGCTCCAGAGCGCCCAGGTGGCCGAGGCCCTGACGGACGCCCTCACCGCGGTGTTCCGCGAGGAGATCCTGCTCGCCATCTCCATCGACGCGAACCTGCAGCCGCCCCGCACCCCCGAGCCGGAGGCCCGCCGCTCCGCCCTCGCCGGCGAGCCCGTGAGCGCCGAGCCGACCCCGGACCCCGACTCCCGGCCCGGCCGTCGCGCGGTCGCCGCCGAGCTCCCCGGCTTCGAGCGTCGCCAGGAGGACCCCGCGCCCGAGGCCCCGGCCCCGGGCGGTCCCGCCGCCGGCACGCCCACGCCGGCGCCGCCGTCGACCTCGGCCGAGACGAGCCGCCTCAACGAGCGCTACCACTTCGAGACGTTCGTGATCGGCTCCTCCAACCGCTTCGCCCACGCCGCGGCGAACGCCGTGGCGGAGGCGCCGGCGAAGGCCTACAACCCGCTCTTCATCTACGGCGAGTCCGGCCTGGGCAAGACGCACCTGCTGCACGCGATCGGGCACTACGCCCGCCGCCTCTACCCGGGCCTGCGCGTGCGCTACGTGAACTCCGAGGAGTTCACCAACGACTTCATCAACTCCATCCGCCATGACGAGGGCGCCTCGTTCAAGCAGCTCTACCGCAACGTGGACATCCTGCTGATCGACGACATCCAGTTCCTGGCGGACAAGGAAGCGACCGTGGAGGAGTTCTTCCACACCTTCAACACGCTCTACAACAACAACAAGCAGGTGGTCATCACCTCGGACCTGCCGCCCAAGCAGCTCTCCGGGTTCGAGGACCGCCTGCGCTCCCGCTTCGAGTGGGGCCTGATCACGGACATCCAGCCGCCGGACCTGGAGACCCGCATCGCGATCCTGCGCAAGAAGGCGGAGGCCGAGGGGCTCGTGGCCCCGCCGGAGGCCCTCGAGTACATCGCCTCCCGCATCTCCACCAACATCCGAGAGCTCGAGGGCGCCCTCATCCGCGTGACGGCGTTCGCCTCGCTGAACCGTCAGCCGGTGGACATCGAGCTGGCCGAGCACGTCCTCAAGGACCTCATCACGGACGACTCGGCGCAGGAGATCACGCCGGAGCTGATCCTCCACGCGACGGGGGAGTACTTCAACCTCACCCTCGAGGAGCTGACCAGCAAGTCCCGCACACGCACGCTCGTGACGGCGCGCCAGATCGCCATGTACCTGCTGCGCGAGCTGACCGAGATGTCCCTGCCGAAGATCGGCCAGGAGCTCGGCGGACGCGACCACACCACCGTGATGCACGCAGACCGCAAGATCCGCGAGCTCATGGCCGAGCGTCGCACGATCTACAACCAGGTGACCGAGCTCACCAACGAGATCAAACGCAAGCAGCGCGGCGCCTGAGGGACGTCCGATCCCCTTCAACCGGAGCCTGAGACTCCATCCACATTGTCCACCACTGTGGACAACCCTGTGGAGAAGCGCCCCCACTGTGGACAACGCGCGCCCCGTCCCCGCGGGATCCCCGCGCCGATTCCGAGCGGTCCACACCCCTGGGGACGGTGGCCGCGCACAGGGTGGGGAGCCAGCCTCGAGCGAGGAGTTCTCCACCGTCATCCACAGGCGTCCACAGGCGTGAACCGCATGATTCCGCGGATCCAGCGAGGTGTGGACAAGGTCTGTGGACAGAACTGTGGACGGCCGGAGGACAAACGGTGCAGCGCACCGCACAACCTCCCACACCCCTGTGGACGACGTCGGTGGGCTGCGATCGGCTCATCCACCGGCCGTGCACACCCCCGACGGGACGGAATCCCCACGCCCCCCACAGCGAGATCGGCGGCCTGACGCCGCACATCGCGGTTGTCCACAGAATCCACACGTGCTATTACCCCTACTGACCCTTCCGTAGAGATCCTGTCAAGCAACATCAAGGCTCCCTGCGCCGCGCCCCGCTCCCGGCCCCTGCCGGGCCCCTGAATGACACGTCCTCGGCAGCCCTCCACAGAGCGGGGGTGAACTGACACCGCCCGCGCCGAGCGCCTATGCTGACGTTCACGTGACGGCTCGCCGAACCGCGGTCCCGCACCGCACGCCCGAGTCCGTCACCGCCGAGGCCTCCCATCCCCTCCGCCGGCGCTCGCGCCGAAGAGGGACGGGTCTCCCATGACCGACGTCCCCGCCAGAGAGGCAGTGCAGAGCTCGTGAAGTTCACCGTCGAACGCGACATCCTCAGCGACGCCGTCTCCTGGACCGCCCGCTCGCTCTCCCCGCGGCCCCCCGTTCCGGTGCTCTCCGGCCTGCTCCTCACGGCGGAGAACGGCCTGGTCTCCCTGGCCAGCTTCGACTACGAGACCTCGGCACGCCTGGAGATCGAGGCGGACGTGGAGGCCGAGGGCCAGGTCCTCGTGTCCGGGCGCCTGCTGAACGACATCGTCCGCTCCCTGCCCGCCGCCCCCGTCACGGTGGAGCTCGACGGCGGCAAGGTCGTGGTGACGTGCCGCTCCTCCCGCTTCGCCCTGGCCACCATGCCGGTGGGCGACTACCCCTCGCTCCCGGAGCTGCCGACGGCCGTCGGCACCGTGGACGGCGCGGCCTTCGCGCACGCCGTGGCGCAGGTGACCGTGGCCGCCTCCAAGGACGACACACTCCCGATCCTCACCGCCGTGAAGGTCGAGATCGACGGCGACACCATGACGTTCCTGGCCACGGACCGCTACCGGCTGGCCATGAAGGAGATCCGCTGGACCCCCGCGGACCCCTCGATCTCCACCTCGCTGCTGGTCAAGTCCCGCACCCTCACCGAGGTGGCCAAGTCCCTCGGGGGCGGCGGTGACCTCGAGATCATGGTCAGCGAGAAGGTGGACCTCGTGGGCTTCGCCTCCGGCGGTCGCCGCACCACCTCGGTGCTCGTGGACGGCGAGTACCCCAAGATCCGCTCCCTCTTCCCGGAGTCGAGCCCCATCCAGGCCGTCGTGGAGACCGGCGCCCTCGTGGAGGCCTCGCGGCGCGTCGCCCTCGTGGCCGAGCGCAACACCGCGCTGCGCATGGTGTTCCGGGAGGGCGAGGTCAGCCTCGACGCCGGCACGGGGGACGACGCGAGCGCCACCGAGTCCGTGCCCTGCACTCTCGAGGGGGAGGAGATCACGGTCGCCTTCAACCCGTCCTATCTCTCCGAGGGCCTGGCCGTCGTGGACCAGCCGCAGGTGCGCTTCTCCTTCACCGCCGCTCCGAAGCCCGCGCTGCTCACGGGCGTCTCCGAGGACGCCGGCACCGTCTCCGACTACCGGTATCTCGTGATGCCGGTGCGCCTGGCCTGACGGGCCCGGCCCCCACCCCGTGCGCCTGTCCCGCCTGACCGTCCAGGACTTCCGGTCCTACCGGTGGGCCGACCTCGAGATGCAGCCGGGCTCCACGGTCCTGCTCGGGGCCAACGGCGTGGGCAAGACCAACCTGGTGGAGGCCATCGGCTACCTGGGGTCGCACCAGTCCCACCGGGTGAGCGCCGACGCGCAGCTCGTCCGCTTCGGCCAGCCCGGCGCCAGGATCGCCGGCCGGGTGCACCGCGGCTCGCGCACGGTGGCGCTCGAGCTCGAGATCCTCCCGGGCCGCTCGAACCGGGTGGCCATCAACCGCGGCGCCCCCGTGCGGGCCAAGGAGGGCCTCGGCATCCTGCGCACCGTGGTGTTCGCCCCCGAGGACCTCGGCCTCGTCACGCAGGACCCGGGCGGCCGCCGTCGCTTCCTCGACCAGCTCATGGTGCAGCTGCGCCCCGCCCTGGGCGAGGCCGCCTCGGACTTCGAGCGGGTCCTGCGCCAGCGCAACGCGCTGCTGAAGTCCGCGCGGCGTGCCCGGCGCTGGGGCGCGGAGGAGGAGTCCACCCTCGCGGTGTGGGACGAGCACCTGTGCGCGGCCGGAGCCCGGCTGCTGCACGGCCGGCTCCACGTGCTGCGCCTGCTGGCCCACCCGCTCCAGGAGATGTACGCGGCGCTGACCAACGGCTCCAAGGCCGCGACCTACGCCTATGACTCCACCGTCCCGCTGGCCCGCGGCACGCACGCGGAGGTCCCCTCCGTGGCCGAGCTGGCCGCGGACATGGCCACGGCCCTCCTCGCCCAGCGCGACGAGGAGCAGGCCCGCGCCCTCACCCTCGTGGGCCCGCACCGGGACGAGCTGACCCTCTTCCTGGGCCCGGCCCCGGCGCGCGGCTACGCCTCGCACGGGGAGACCTGGTCTCTCGCGCTCGCCCTGCGCCTCGCGGCGTACGACGTGCTCGTGGCCGACGACCCGGATCCGGACGGCCGTCCCGTGCTGATCCTCGACGACGTCTTCGCGGAGCTCGACTCCGCCCGGCGCTCGCGCCTGGCCCGCCTCGTGGGGCGCGCGGAGCAGGTGATCGTCACGGGCGCCGCCGTCGAGGACATCCCGGCGGAGCTGACCGGGCCGCGGATCCTCATCCGTCAGGACGCGGAGGGATCCGAGGCCGTGCCGGCCGCCGACCCGGTGGAGGGAGACATCCGCGCCCCCCGCGAGGGCGGCCGCGATGGCTGAGCCGGAGCCCCCGTTCACCCCGGACCGCCCGGACCTCGCCCTCGTGCAGCTGCGCCGGGTCCGCGACGCCGCCCGGGAGCGCGGAGAGGCCCCCCTGCGCACACGAGGGAGCGGCGCGGGGCTCGCGGCGTCGATGGCGGGTACGGGCGGCGGCCCCCGCGGGCACGACGACGGCGTCCGTCGTCGCCGGCCGTTCTCCGGCGCGGACCGGGACCCGGCCGAGGTCTCCGACGTCTTCTCCCGCCTCATCCGGGACCGCGGCTGGTCCACGCCCGTGGCCGTGGGCTCCGTGCTGACGCGCTGGACCGAGCTGGTGGGCCCGGAGATCGCGCTGCACTGCCGCCCCGAGTCCTTCGAGAACTCCGTGGTGCGGGTGCGCACCAGCTCCACGGCATGGGCCACGCAGCTGCGGCTCATGGCGCCGGTGCTGCTCGAGCGGTTCGACGAGGCGCTCGGCCCGGGCGTGGTCACGCGCCTCGAGGCGCTCGGCCCGCAGGCGCCGAGCTGGCGGAAGGGCCCGCGCACCGTGCGGGGCGGCCGCGGCCCCCGTGACACCTACGGGTGACCCGGGACCGTAGGCGCCCCTCTGACGCACGGAGGGCCCGTCAGACGGCCCGGGTGTCCTGGACGGGATCCCGCACCCCTCCTGAGGGGTCTCTGGGGCCGCTCAGGGGCGGTCTCGGCCTCCGCCTTCCGCGATGTGGCGGGCACGAGGGCGGCAAGCGCCTAGACTGGTGGGGAACTGCGGAGCCCCGGTCC
Source organism: Micrococcus antarcticus (assembly GCF_044872765.1). Taxonomy (NCBI): domain Bacteria; kingdom Bacillati; phylum Actinomycetota; class Actinomycetes; order Micrococcales; family Micrococcaceae; genus Micrococcus; species Micrococcus antarcticus. Next base: position 1,794,368 of record NZ_CP085253.1, read on the forward strand.
CATCCGACGCTCCGCCCCCGCAGCAGCCCGTCCGCGTCCTCCCGCAGGACCGCGGCGCCGTCCGCCCCCCGGCCGTGCGCCCGCGCGCGGGATGCCACGTGAGGATGCCGCCGACGTTGAGGAGTGACCAGCACCCGTGAGCGACGCAACGCCCGAGAACCCGGCCGAGGTGCCCGCGGCCACGCCGCAGCCCGAGACGCCGCAGGCCTCCGCCGAGGCCGCGCCGGCCCCGCGCGACCGCAAGGTGCCCGGCGACTACGGCGCCTCCGCCATCACGGTCCTCGAGGGCCTCGAGGCCGTGCGCAAGCGCCCCGGCATGTACATCGGCTCGACCGGCCCGCGCGGCCTCCACCACCTCGTGTACGAGGTGGTGGACAATTCCGTGGACGAGGCCCTGGCCGGGTACGCGGACGGGATCGACGTGACGCTGCAGGCCGACGGCGGCGTGCGCGTGGAGGACAACGGCCGCGGCATCCCCGTGGACGTCCACCCCACCGAGGGCAAGCCGACCGTGGAGGTCGTCATGACGATCCTGCACGCCGGCGGCAAGTTCGGCGGCGGCGGCTACGCCGTGTCCGGCGGTCTGCACGGCGTGGGCATCTCCGTGGTCAACGCGCTCTCCCGCCGCGTGGACACCGAGGTGCGCCGCCAGGGCCACGCGTGGCGCATGAGCTTCGCGAACGGCGGCGTGCCGCAGGGCGAGCTCGTGAAGGGCGAGGAGACGGACGCCACCGGCACCGTCCAGACCTTCTACCCGGACCCGGAGATCTTCGAGTCCGTGGAGTTCGACTGGGAGACGCTGCGCGCCCGCTTCCAGCAGATGGCGTTCCTGAACAAGGGCCTGCGCATCACGCTCACGGACGAGCGCGTCCAGGAGGACAACGCGGTCCAGGACGACGAGATCGTGGGGGAGGGCACCGTCGGGGACGCCCTCGAGGAGAACGGCCTCGACGAGGCCGCGCCCGCGCCCCAGCGCCGCACCGTGACCTACCGGTACGAGAACGGCCTGCTGGACTACGTGCGCCACCTGAACTCCTCCAAGAAGGTGGAGCTCGTGCACGAGGACGTCATCGCGTTCGAGGCCGAGGACGGGGACCGATCCATGGCCGTCGAGGTGGCCATGCAGTGGACGGGCGCCTATTCGGAGTCCGTGCACACGTACGCCAACACCATCAACACCCATGAGGGCGGCACCCACGAGGAGGGCTTCCGCAGCGCCCTGACCGCCCTCATCAACCGGTACGCGCGGGACAAGGAGATCCTCAAGCCCAAGGAGGACAACCTCACGGGCGAGGACATCCGCGAGGGCCTGACGGCCGTGCTCTCCGTGAAGCTCGCAGAGCCGCAGTTCGAGGGCCAGACGAAGACCAAGCTGGGCAACTCCGAGGCCCGCGGCTTCGTGTCCAAGGTGGTCACGGAGCACCTGGGCGACTGGCTCGAGCGGAACCCGGGCACCGCGAAGGAGATCATCCGCAAGGCCATCCAGGCCTCGCACGCCCGCCTGGCGGCCCGCAAGGCGCGTGACCATGCGCGGCGGAAGTCCCCGCTCGAGTCCTTCGGCATGCCCGGCAAGCTCGCCGACTGCTCCTCGAAGGACCCAGCGCGCTGCGAGGTGTACATCGTGGAGGGCGACTCCGCCGGCGGCTCGGCCAAGCAGGGCCGCAACCCGGACACCCAGGCGATCCTCCCGCTGCGCGGCAAGATCCTGAACGTGGAGCGCGCCCGCCTGGACAAGGCCCTCGGCAACGCCGAGATCCAGTCCATGATCACGGCGTTCGGCACCAACATCGGCGAGGAGTTCGACCTCTCCAAGCTGCGGTATCACAAGATCGTGCTCATGGCCGATGCGGACGTGGACGGCCAGCACATCACCACGCTCCTGCTCACGGTGCTGTTCCGCTACATGCGCCCCCTCATCGAGGCGGGCCACGTGTTCCTGGCCCAGCCCCCGCTGTACCGCGTGAAGTGGTCCAACGCCCCGCACGACTACGTGTTCTCCGACGAGGAGCGTGACGCCGCGATCGAGGCCGGCCTGGCCCGCGGCTGGCGCTACCCCAAGGACAACGGCGTGCAGCGCTACAAGGGCCTGGGCGAGATGAACTACCAGGAGCTGTGGGACACCACCATGGACCCGGAGCACCGCACCCTGCTGCAGGTGACCATGGAGGACGCGGCCGCCGCGGACGCCGTGTTCTCCATGCTGATGGGCGAGGACGTCGAGTCCCGCCGCGGCTTCATCCAGCAGAACGCCAAGGACATCCGCTTCCTGGACATCTGATCCGCGCCCGACGCGCGGGCGGGCACCCCACGGGTGCCCCGCGCGTCGGGCCCCCGGACTTCCCCTGCATGAGCTGACGAGGACGAGAGGACCCGCGTGAGCGAGACGACCCCCCCGGAGAACGAGTCGCCGGAGAACGAGACGCCCGAGACCGAGATGCCCGAGGGCACCGCCCCGGAGGGCGGCGTGCACGCCGCCGTGGTCCCGGCTGAGGTGAGCGAGGGCATCGAGCACTACGTGCTGCCCGAGGGCGCGGCCGACAAGGTCGAGCCCGTGGACCTCGAGTCCGAGATGAAGCGCTCCTACCTGGACTACGCGATGGCCGTGATCGTCGGCCGCGCGCTCCCGGACGTGCGCGACGGCCTCAAGCCCGTGCATCGCCGCGTCCTCTACGCGATGTACGACGGCGGCTACCGCCCGGACCGCTCCTTCAACAAGTCCGCCCGCGTGGTGGGCGAGGTGATGGGCAGCTACCACCCGCACGGCGACACGGCGATCTACGACGCCCTCGTCCGCCTGATCCAGGACTGGGTGCAGCGCTATCCGCTCGCGCTCGGCCAGGGCAACTTCGGCTCGCCCGGCAACGACGGCGCGGCGGCCCAGCGCTACACCGAGACCAAGATGGCCCCGCTGGCCATGGAGATGGTCCGGGACATCGACGAGGACACCGTCGACATGCAGGAGAACTACGACGGCAAGCAGCTCGAGCCCGTCGTCCTTCCCGCGCGCTACCCGAACCTGCTGGTCAACGGCTCCTCCGGCATCGCCGTGGGCATGGCCACCAACATCCCGCCGCACAACATGCGAGAGGTGGCCTCCGGCGTCCAGTGGTACCTCGAGCACCCCGAGGCCACGCGCGAGGAGCTGCTCGAGGCGCTGCTGCAGCGCGTGCACGGCCCCGACTTCCCCACGGGCGCCCAGATCCTGGGCCGCAAGGGGATCGAGGAGGTCTACCGCACCGGCCGCGGGCCCATCACCATGCGCGCCGTGGTGAACGTGGAGGAGCTCCAGGGCCGCACGTGCCTCGTGGTCACCGAGCTGCCGTACATGACCAACCCGGACAACCTCGCCGCGAAGATCGCGGAGATGGTGCGCGACGGCAAGATCAGCGGCATCGCGGACATGCGCGACGAGACCTCGGGCCGCACGGGCCAGCGCCTCGTGATCGTGCTCAAGCGGGACGCCGTGGCCAAGGTGGTGCTGAACAACCTCTACAAGCACACCGAGCTGCAGTCCAACTTCTCCGCGAACATGCTCGCGCTCGTCGACGGCGTGCCGCGCACCCTCTCGCTCGACGGTTTCGTGCACCACTGGGTGAAGCACCAGATCGACGTGATCGTGCGCCGCACCGCGTTCCGCAAGCGCAAGGCCGAGGAGCGCGCCCACATCCTGCGCGGCCTGCTCAAGGCGCTCGACATGCTGGACGAGGTCATCGCCACCATCCGCCGCTCCGCCTCGGCCGAGGTGGCGCGCGAGGCGCTCAAGGAGCTCCTGGACATCGACGACGTCCAGGCGCAGTCCATCCTGCAGATGCAGCTGCGCCAGCTCGCTGCGCTCGAGTCCCAGAAGATCCAGGACGAGTACGACGAGCTCATGGCCCGGATCGCCGCGTACACGGAGATCCTGGAGAGCCCGCAGCGCCAGCGCGAGGTGGTCTCCGGCGAGCTCGCGGAGATCGTGGCCAAGCACGGCGACGACCGCCGCACCGAGATCGTGGCCGGCTTCGACGGGGACATGTCCATCGAGGACCTCATCCCCGAGGAGGAGATGGTCGTCTCCATCACGCGCGGCGGCTACGTCAAGCGCACCCGGATCGACCAGTACCGCTCCCAGGCGCGCGGCGGCAAGGGCGTGCGCGGGGCCACCCTGCGCGGCGACGACGTGGTGGAGCACTTCCTCACGGTGTCCACGCACCACTGGCTGCTCTTCTTCACGAACTTCGGCCGCGTGTACCGGATCAAGACGTACGAGCTGCTCGAGGCCGGCCGGGACGCGAAGGGCCAGCACGTGGCCAACCTGCTCGCGTTCCAGCCGGACGAGCGGATCGCCCAGATCCAGCCGCTCACGGACTACTCCCGGGCCCCCTACCTCGTGCTCGCCACGCGGGGCGGCCTCGTGAAGAAGACCCCGCTGCTGGACTACGACACGAACCGCACCGCCGGCCTGATCGCGATCAAGCTGCGCGAGGGCGACGAGCTCGTCTCAGCCCGGGTGGTCTCCGACACGGACGACCTCGTCCTCATCTCCCGCCTGGGCCAGTCCCTGCGCTTCACCGCCACGGACGAGGCGCTGCGCCCCATGGGCCGCGCGACCTCCGGCGTGACCGGCATGAAGTTCCGCGGCGGCGACTCCCTGCTGGCCATGGACGTCATCCGGGCCGAGGGCGACGACGACGCGTACGTGTTCACCGTGACCGACGGCGGCTACGCCAAGCGCACCCGCGTGGGCGAGTACCGCCTGCAGGGCCGTGGCGGCCTGGGCACCAAGGTGGCCAAGCTCGTCGACGACCGCGGCGGCCTCGCCGGCGGCCTCGTCGTCCACGGGGACCAGGAGGTGCTCGTGGTGATGGCCTCCGGCAAGGTGGTGCGCTCCGCCGTCGCGGGCGTGCCCGCCAAGGGCCGCGACACGATGGGCGTGATCTTCGCGAAGCCGGACAAGAAGGACCGGATCGTGGCCGTGACGCTCAACAACGAGCAGGAGATGGTGGCCAAGGCGGACGCGGAGGCCGATGCCGAGGCGAACGCGCCCGAGGCGGCCAGCGAGGCCCTCGGCGACGCCGCGGATCCGGCGGTCAGCACGGCCGGCCTGGGCGTCGTGGCCGGGGTGGAGACGGGAGCCGACGAGGCCTCCGAGGGCGTGGCGGGCCCGGATGTACCCTTGGACGCAGCAGCCGATCAGAACGACCCCGTAGCCGCGGACGACGGCGCCCTCGAGGCGTCCGATGCTGAGGATGCAGACGGAGGAGAGCAGTGAGCACGTCCGCAGCGCAGCGCCCGTCCGGCTCCGGCCGGGCCGCGGGCGGCACGGAGAGGTCCTCCCGTCCGGTCCGCAAGGCCACCTCGTCCGCGGGGCAGGAGAACCTGGTCCGCGCCGTTCCCAAGGCGAAGGTGCGCCGCGCGCGCCTGATGCTGAGCCGGATCGACCCGTGGTCCGTGCTCAAGCTCGCGTTCCTGCTCTCCGTGGCCCTGGGCATCCTGACCGTGGTGGCCTCCGTGGCGCTCTACTCGCTCGCCGACGTCACGGGCGTGTTCGAGAAGGTCAACGGCATCCTGGGCACCGTCCTGGGCGTGGAGGCCGGCCGCTTCACGGTGCAGAGCCTCGCGCCGCTGAGCACCGTGACCTCCCTGGCCACCGTGCTCTCCGTGCTGAACGTGATCCTGCTGACCGCTCTCGCCACCGTGTTCGCGCTGCTGTACAACCTCTGCGCGTCCCTCGTGGGCGGCATCGGCGTCACGCTCACGGACGACTGACCGCCGCCGTCGGTCTCTCCCGTATGGGCCGACGGCGGTGGGCGTCCGCGCGCATTTGCGCCGGGCGCCCGCGCTCGTGTAGTGTCATCTCCTGTTGTGAACGGCTTCTGCCGAGAACGACGGTGAGGGCGTATAGCTCAGGCGGTTAGAGCGCTTCGCTGATAACGAAGAGGTCCCAAGTTCAAGTCTTGGTACGCCCACTCCCACCACAGAGCCCCGGTCCGCTGGGGCTCCGTTCGTACCCGGAGGGTTTCCCATGGATCGTCTGGCCCGCGTCGCCCTCGTGGCGGCCGCCGCCGCGGCGGCCTACGGAGCCCGCACGTGGCGGGCGAACCGTGAGGGGAAGGAAATCTGGGCCTCGGCCACGGATGGCCTGCCGGAGAGCGTGTCCCACGCGGACCCGGCGCCGAAGGACCGACCCGCCTCCTGAACCGGAGACGTGGAGCGGACCGCTCGGGGGCATGGCGCAATTGGTAGCGCACCTGCTTTGCAAGCAGGGGGTTAGGGGTTCGAGTCCCCTTGCCTCCACGGACGGACCATCACGAGGGCCCCGCCGGACGATCGAGACGATCGGCTCCGGCGGGGCCCTCGCCGTCTCTGCAGATCTCGCCCGTGCGCCCGCCGCGCGCTGACCGGTCCACGAAGTGGACCACGGACGTCCCGGGGACCGTCAGGAGGGTGTCCGGCGCCCTGCCCTCCCCGGTCCACGAGGCCCGCTGACGCCGCGCCCAGGCGGCGACGCCCGGGAGGGACATCACGAGGCCCGCCCAGAGGACCAGCCCGCCCGTGACGGCCAGGTAGCCCGCGGCGACCGGTGCACCCGGCGTGGCCTCCCACGCGGTGTGCACCACGGCATACGCGAGCAGTGCCGTCACGGCGAGACGCATCCGGCGCCGCTTCGCCTCCTCCTCCGGGCTGCGGGGCGGCCCGTGCAGCGGCGGGGGCGCTGCGCGCGGCGGGCGGAGGAGGACACGTCCGGCCGACCACCAGGCGGCGCCGCAGAGGAGGAGCATCAAGGTCACCTGCCGGCGATCCCGCCTGCCGAGGAGCGGGCTGCCGGTCCACGCCTCCAGCACCCCCCACGCCGGGAGGGCGAGGCCCAGCACGGTGACCACGGCCCCTCCCACGATTCGCCTCCTCCCCTCCATGCCGCCGACGCTAGCGGCCCGCCCCACGCCTCCGGGATGCCCTGTGGACAACTCGAGCCGCCGCCGTCGCGCCGGGCCTGCCCCGCGGGATGGTTGGATGGGTCGGTGAACACCACCGAACACCCGACCACAGACCAGCCCGCATCTGGGCAGGGCCCCACGTCCTACGCCGCGGTGCCCCACAGCTACTACGACATCTTCGTGGGCGTCTTCGTCGCCCTCCTCATCCTCTCCGGCGTCACCGCCGCGAAGCTCTTCTATGGGCCGACGGTGCCGATCCTCTCCGACGTCTTCTACGAGGGCGGCCCCCTCATCTTCGACGGCGGCGCCTTCCTGTTCCCGTTCGTCTACATCATCGGCGACATCCTGGCCGAGGTGTACGGCTGGCGCCGGGCCCGCCGCGCCATCGTCCTCGGGTTCGCGATGCTCGTGCTCGCCGCCCTCACCTACACGGTGGTCTCCTGGACCACGCCCGTCGAGAACTTCGAGGTGTGGGACCAGGCCCTCGCGCCCATGCTGCGGATCACCGTGGCCGGCATCGTCGCGTTCCTCGTGGGCTCCCTGCTCAACGCGTCCATCGTGGTCCGCCTCAAGGAGCGCATGAAGGAACGGCACGTGGCGTTCCGGCTCATCCTCTCCACCGTGGTCGGCCAGTTCTTCGACACCCTGGTCTTCTGCACCATCGCCTACGCCGGCACCATCTCGCTGCTGGAACTGGCGAACTACACGGCGACCGGCTTCCTCTACAAGACGCTCATCGAGATCCTCATCGTGCCCGTCACCCTGCTGACCATCCGAGCCCTCAAGAAGCGGGAGCCCACCTACCGGGCCCCCGGCTTCGAGATCTACCGCGAGGCCTCGCCGGCCGCCTGAGCGAACGCCGCGAACACCGCATCGGGGTCGTTGCCCGTGACGCGCCGCGCGTTCGGGCGGCGGCCCCAGATGCCGCGGTCGTCGTGCACCGTGGTGCCGCGCAGCAGGTCCGATTCTGCCTCCACGTCGATCACCGTGACCGCCGTCGTGATCTCCGCCTGACCCGTGGCCACCTGCGCGGCGAACAGGTCGTGCAGGTGCGCCACGTAGCCCTGGTCGTAGTCGTGGTGGAACTCGAAGTAGAACCGCAGCGCGTCGGCCAGCACGTCCAGCACGGCGCTCCCGGTCCCCGCGAGGGGGCCGGGCTGCCGGACACGGTCCGCGCTCCACCCGACGGGGGAGCGGCCGGCGTCCGCGAGGAGCGCGTCCAGCAGGGCGGGGGTGTACGCGATCCGCTCCGTGGTCTCGAGCGCGCACACGATCGGCAGCCGCTCCTCGGGCAGCCCCTCGAAGGCCGCGAAGACCTCCTTCGCCGCGTCCGGGTCACACCACGTGTTCCACTCCGCGGTGGGCGTGGTGTTGCCGGGGTGGTGGAAGGCGCCGCCCATGATCACGATCTGCTTCGCCAGCTCCGGCAGGCGCGGCTCGGCGCGCAGGGCGAGGGCCAGGTTCGTCAGGGGAGCAGTGCACAGCAGCACGCTCTGGCCCGGATGTGCCCGCAGCTCCTCGAGCCACACGTCGAGCGCGGGGCGCGCCGAGATCCGCTCCTCGCGCCACGGCACGCGCGCGTAGCCCAGCCCCTGCGGCCCGTGCGTCTCCGGGGTGGTCTCGGCCGGGCAGCGCAGGGGGGCCTCCGCACCCAGGGCGACCTCGACGTCGTCGTGCCCCAGGACCTCCAGCAGGCCGGCCGCGTTGAGGGCGCACTGCCGGGCGGAGGCGTTGCCGCCCACCGCCGTCACCGCCGCGATCTCGGCGCCGGCGCCCACGAGCTGGATCAGCGCGCACGCGTCGTCGATGCCCGGGTCCATGTCCACCAGCACGCGCATACTCACGGTCCGGACCCTATCGCCTTCCGCCGCCGCGCCCGCTAGCCTCGGCCTCATGAGCGAGCTCTTCGAGAACGAGCAGAAGCAGTCCATGACCCGCGAGCAGGCGGCCGCCCGCCTGCGCGAGATCGCCGACCAGCTCTCACGCCAGAACGAGGTGCGGGTGGTGCAGGGCGGTCGCGACGTCGTCGTGGCCGTGCCCGACCGGGTGGAGCTGGAGGTCGAGGTGGAGGTCGAGCAGGGCGGGACGTCCGAGCTGGAGATCAGCCTGTCCTGGTGACCGGCTGACGGCCCCCCACGACGTCGAGGCCCCGCCGGAGCGATCCGGCGGGGCCTCGTCATGTCAGCGGGTGGGCTCGCCCGGCACGCGGGCGTCGGCGTCCGCCACGGCCTGGCCCTGGCCGACGACGCGGTGGCCCGTGGCCTCGGCGACGGCCTCGCGCTGCTTGGCGTAGAGATCGTTCGCCGCCCCGCGCTCCACCACGGGGATGTTGGCGGTGATGGGGCCGGGGGTCGGCGCGGCCCACGGGTCCTGCACCGGCTTGGTGAGCTTCCAGATCGCGAAGCCGGCGCCCGCGGCGGCGGCGGCCATGCCCGCGACGATCCAGCCGCGGCCGCCCGCGCGCTCGGAGCGGTCGGCCTTGCGCGCGGTGCGCTTGAGGTCCTTCTCGGTCTGGCCGGCGTAGTGCTCGGCGCCCTTGCGCAGCTTGGCCACAATCTTCTTGTCCCCGGTGAGGGCGATCAGGGCCTGCTCCACGGAGGTGGGCACCTGGACGTCGTGCGCGGTCTGGCGGGCGCTGCCGGCCACGTCGGCCAGACGCGAGGCGGCGACGGGCGCGAACTCCTCACGGCGCTGCTCGGCGTAGCGGGAGGCCTCGGCGAGGCGCTCCTGGACCTGCGGGGCCAGCTTCTCGCCCTGGTCCTGGACGGCGGCGACGGCGGCGGCCAGGAGCCCGGCGGCGGTGAGCCCGCCCTTCGCGGCGGCGTCCTTGGCCTTGCCGGCCTTCTGGGCGGTCAGGAAGCCCAGCACGTCGGCCTTCGTGTCCGCCTTCTTGGCGGCGCCGCGGGCATCCTTGCGGACCTGCTTGGTCTTCTTCGCGCCGCGCTTGCCGGCCTTCTTCGCGGCCTTGCGGGCGGACTCGGCCTCCTTGGTGAACTCCTCGCCCAGCTCGGCGGCCTGGTCCTGGAGCGCGGAGAAGAACTCGTGCAGGCCGTCCTTCTGCTTCGCGACCACGGGGGCGACGGCGCCCAGGCCGCCGGCCACGGCCTTGCCGGCGCGCTCGGCCAGGGGGGCCATGTCCTGCTTGACGTCCTTGGCGCGGCGGCGGCCCTCCTCGGCGGCGAGGGTGGTGCCCACCTCGCCGAAGGCGGTGCCGGCCTCGCCCCACGCGAGGGCGGCCTCGATCCTGGGCAAGGCCCAGTGGCGCAGGATCTCGCCCTGGCGGGTCAGGAACGTGTCCGCCCCGCCGTCGTGCTGGATCGCGGAGTCGGTGGTCGGGTTCTTGCGGGCCATGTCTGCCTCCCGTGCAGTCGGATGTTCGCTGGACTGGTCGTCTCCGGATCAGCCTAGTGGCGTGCGGTGGCCATGGCACGGTCCGAGCGCGCCCCTTCTTCGAGCACCGCCCCGCCGGGGCGCCGCGATTCGGCCCACCGCGAAGACGCGGAGGGCGCGTCGCTCGAGCCGGGGCAGGCGGGGGCCGCGGGTGGAACAATGACGCCCATGACCGCCAACGCAACGCACACCGCGACCATCCACACCAACCACGGCGACATCGTCGTCGAGCTCTTCGGCAACCACGCGCCGAAGACCGTGAAGAACTTCGTGGGCCTCGCCACCGGCGAGCAGGAGTGGACCCACCCCCAGACCCGCGAGAAGAACAACGGCGCCCCGCTGTACTCCGGCACCGTGTTCCACCGCATCATCAAGGACTTCATGATCCAGGGCGGCGACCCGCTGGGCATGGGCGTCGGCGGCCCGGGCTACCAGTTCGGGGACGAGATCCACCCCGAGCTCCAGTTCGACCGCCCCTACCTGCTCGCCATGGCCAATGCCGGCCCCGGCACCAACGGCTCGCAGTTCTTCATCACCTCCGTGCCCACCGGCTGGCTCAACGGCAAGCACACCATCTTCGGCGAGGTGAAGGACGAGGCCTCGAAGGAGATCGTGGACCAGCTCAACGCCGTCGCCACGGACCCGCGCGACCGCCCGCTCGAGGACGTCGTGATCGAGTCCATCGAGATCGCCGAGGCCTGAGCGGCCCGCTCCCGGTGAGCACCACCCCCGAAGGACCGCACGGCCCGGAGTCCGCGCACGGCACACCCCCGGTGTGCCCGCGGCATCCGGGCCGTGCGGCGTATGTGACCTGTCCCGCGTGCGGCCGCCCCGCGTGCCTCGAGTGCCAGCGCCCCGCCGGCGGCGCCATGGTGTGCGCGGACTGCGCCGCGGCGCCCGGCAGCGGCGCCGCCCCGACGCCGTCGTCCGCCCCCGCGCGGGCGTCCCGTGGGCGCGGCGGCGTCCTCGGCGCCCTGACCGCGTCACCGACGACGACCGGCCTCATCGTGCTCACCGCCCTCGTGTACGCGCTGCAGTGGCTGTACCGGGACCCCGTCACCGGCGTGACGCCGTCCCTCTGGTACGCAGGCCTCTACACCTCGCCGCTGGCCTTCGAGCCGTGGCGCCTGCTGACCTACGCCCTCGTGCACGACGTCTCCGGGCCCACTCACCTGGCCCTGAACCTGCTGGCCCTGTGGGTGATCGGCCGCGTGCTCGAGCCGGTGCTGGGCCTGTGGCGATTCCTCGCCCTGTACGCGATCTCGGCGGTCGGCGGAGCCGTGTTCGCCCTGTGGACCTCCGACCCGCTGCAGCCGGTGGTGGGCGCCTCCGGCGCCGTCTACGGGCTCTTCGCGGCGCTCTTCCTCCTCACGCGGATCGGCGGCGGTCAGGTGCGCTCGATCGCGGTGCTCATCGGCCTGAACCTCGCGGCCTCCTTCGCCCTGCCGGGGATCTCGTGGCAGGTCCACGTGGGCGGCCTGCTCACGGGAGCGGCGGTCGCCCTGGTCCTCACCCGGCTCGGCCCGCTGCCGGGCACTCCCGGGCGGGGGCGCGGCGGGGTGGGCGCCCAGGTGGCGGGCCTCGTGGTCGTGCTGGCGGCACTCGGGGGCCTCACCGCCCTGGGGGCCTCCCGGATCGGACTCGACGCGCTGGTGATGTGAGCCGTGCCGGTCCGCGCCGCGCGGGCCGGCAGGCCGGCCCGCGCGGTGGCGGACTGTCCACAGGGGCCCTGTGCAGGAGTGGCCCAGTCACCGTCCACACCTGTGGACAAACCCGGGGACAACTGCTTCAGCCGCGTCAGCGGGCCGATGAAGTTCTCCACAGGGTTGTCCACCGCTGTGGAGAATCACACCCGTGTCATTCGCTCCAGCGGGACATCATGAGGAACCCGAGAAGGGCGAGGCCGAAGCCGATGAGGATGTTCCAGCCGCCGAGGCCCACCAGCGGGAAGAGCCCCTGCGTGAGGTAGTAGGTGCAGACCCACAGCAGGCCGAGGATCATCAGGCCGAACATGACGGCCTTGTACCAGCGGGGCAGGGGAGCGGGCCCGGCGTCGACGACGCCGAGGTCGGTGCTCACGGAGGAGGCGCGGGCGCCGGAACGGGCCCTCTCGAGCTCGGCGCGCTTGCGGCGGGCCGAGTCCTTGCGCTTGCCGGAGGGGGCTGCCACGGTGATGCTCCTTCTGCTGCCCGGGTCCGGGCGTCGCGGGTGGGACGTGGGGGTCCAGGGGCCACGCGGTATCCTTCCCTGACCTGCCGAAGGACCGGCGCGCGGCGTGCCGGGCCAGTCTATGCACCCCGCCCTCGCGCGGCGGGGAGGAAGAAGCGGCCCTCGTGAGCGACTCTCCGGTCTCCGTGCTCGTCGTCGACAACTACGACAGCTTCGTCTACACCCTGGTGGGCTACCTCCAGGAGCTGGGCGCCCGCACCACCGTGATCCGCAACGACGAGGTGGACGCCGAGCGCGTCCTCGCCCTGGCCGCGGAGCACACGGCGGTGCTCATCTCGCCCGGGCCGGGCGCGCCCGCCGACGCCGGCGTCTCCCTCGACCTCATCCGCTCCGCGGCCGACGGCGGCCGGCCGCTCTTCGGGGTGTGCCTGGGCCACCAGGCGATCGCGGAGGCGTTCGGCGCGACCGTGACGCACGCTGAGACGCTCATGCACGGCAAGACGTCCGTGGTGCGCCATGACGGGCATGCGACCTTCACGGGGCTGCCGGAGCGCTTCACGGCCACCCGCTACCACTCGCTCGCCGCCGTGCGCGACACGGTGGACGAGTCCGTCCTGGAGATCACCGCGGAGACCGACGACGGGGTCGTGATGGGCCTCGCGCATCGCACGGCCCCGCTGTGGGGCGTGCAGTTCCACCCCGAGTCGGTGCTCACCGAGGGCGGCTACCGCATGCTGGGCAACTGGCTCGAGTCGGTGGGGCTGGACGGCGCCGCCGAGCGCGGCGCGCAGCTCACGCCGCTCGTCCGCGAGGACGCCTGACCACGAAGGCCCACGAGGACGGCTGAGCGGTCCCCGCCGCCCCGCGGCTCACGTGGAGGGCGTCGGCTCGATCGAGGGCTCGGGGACCACGGGCTCCACGCCGCCCGAGGTCGAGGGGTCCGGATCGGCCGGTGCGGTCGGCTCCGGGTCGGGTGCCGGGCCACTGGGTGAGGGCTCCGAGGGGTCCGGGCCGGGCACGGGATCGCTCGGCGGTTCAGTGCTCGGGTCCGGGGTCGGCTCGACGGAGGTGCTCGGCTCCGGGTCGTCGCTGCTGGGCCGCGGGTCGCTCGGAGGCGCCGGGGCCGCGGTGGTCGGATCCGGCCGCGGGGCGGTGGCGGGCGGCTCCGCCGGCGGGGGGTCCCGCGTCGGCTCGGGCTCGATCCAGGACGGGGCGGGCGCGGCCGGGTCCTCCACCAGGGCGGGTCCCTCCACGGTCGCGAGCGCGGAGGAGGACGTGGTCAGCGTGATCGCGGACCGGATGTCCACGCGAGTCCCCGCGGGCGGATCCTGGCCCACCACGACGCCGGTGTCCACGGCCCCGCCCCCGTCGGACTGGACGCGGGTCGCCAGGTCCGGGGCCGTCCGGCGCAGCGTCGCCTGGGCGTCCTCCACCGTCATCCCCACCAGGTCCGGGACCGGCACCATGCCGGAGGAGAGGTAGAGGACCACGGGAGTGCCGGAGTCCACGCCGCTGCCGAGCGACGGGTCCGTGCGCACGAGCCGGCCCCGCGCCATCCCGCCGGCGTCCTGGTACTCCACGGAGGACACGGACAGTCCCAGCCGCTCCAGCTCCGCGCGCACCGTGGACTCGGGCGCGCCCTGCAGGGACTCCGGGACCACGACGTCGGCGGGGCCGCGGGAGACGTGCACGCGCACCTCGGCGCCCCGGTCCATGGCGGCGCCGGCGGCAGGATCGGTGTCCACCACGTGCTGGGCGGGCACGGAGGCGTGGAACACCGGGACGACGGCGGCGGTGAGGCCCGCGTCCGAGAGCGCCGCCACGGCCTCCGCCTCGGTCCGGCCCCGCAGGTCCGGCACCGTCGAGGGGCCGAGGCCCCGCCCGCCCAGCGTCAGGGAGAGGACGGCGGCCAGGAGCAGCAGCACCGCCCCCATGGCGCCCACGAGGGCCAGGAGCCGACGGCGGGACGTCCCCGGCTCGGGCGGCGGCGGCGCGGCATGGGAGCCCGCGGGCGTCGGGGCTGCGGGCGCGAGCGCCAGGGGGACGGTGGTCGGGCGGGCCGGGGCCACCGCGTGATGCGAGCCGGTGCTGGGGGAGCGTCCGTCCACGGAGGCCGCGGCGGCGAGCTGGGCGGCCGAGGGTGCTCCGGGCAGGGAGGTGCCGGCCACGGCGTGCCCGGCCACAGCCTGGGTGTCCGCGTCGTCGGGCGCGTCGTCGGGCCGTCCCCCCTCGCCCACGGCGGGCGGCGCCGCCGGGAGCGCGCGGGTGACCGGTCCCTCCTCGGCGAGGGGGAGCGCGGTGGGGTCGGCGACGGCGGCCTCGAGGGCACGGCGGAACTCGGTGGCGGAGGCGTACCGCTCGGCCGGGTCCTTGCGCAGGGCGCGCAGCACCACGGGGTCCAGCGCCGGCGGCAGCCCGGAGGCCACCTCCGAGGGCGCGGGAGGGGTTTCGCGCACGTGCTGGTAGGCGACCGCCAGAGGGGTGTCCCCCGTGAACGGCGGCCGTCCCGTGAGCAGCTCGAAGAGCACGCAGCCCGCCGAGTACAGGTCGGCGCGGGCGTCCACCGCGCGCCCCGTGGCCTGCTCGGGGGAGAGGTAGAGGGCGGTGCCGACCACGGTCTGCTGGGACGTGTTCGCCGAGGTGTCCGCGAGGGCGCGGGCGAGTCCGAAGTCCGTGACCTTCACGTCCCCGGCGGGGGTCACCATCACGTTGGCGGGCTTCACGTCCCGGTGGACGATCCCCTCCGCGTGCGAGTGCTCGAGGGCCTCGAGCACGCCCACCGTCCACGCGGCGGCGCGCCGCCATGGCACGCACCCGTCGTCGAGGACCTCGCGCAGGGTCCGCCCGGAGACGTGCTCGAGGACCAGGAACGGGCAGTCGACGGGATGGTGCTGGTCCTCGCTCATGCAGACGTCGCCCGTGTCGTACACGCCCACGATCGAGGGGTGGTTGAGGGCGGCGGCGGCGCGGGCCTCGCGCCGGAACCGCGCCTGGAACTGGGCGTCCCGGGCGAGGTCCGCGCGCATCAGCTTCACGGCCACCGTCCGGTTCAGGCGCAGGTCCCGGCCGCGGAAGACGTCGGCCATGCCGCCGCGTCCGATCAGCTCGTTGATCCGGTAGCGGTCGTTGAGGATGCGGGGTCCGGGCACGGGCACCTCCGTCGGCTGGCGTCAGCCGGCGGGGGTCGCCGTGGACGTCGGGACGTCCGTGGCCGAGGGGTCGGCCACGCCGGGCGAGGAGGCGCCCCCGCCCGCGGGGGACGGGGTGCTCGTCTCGGCCGACGAGGGGTCGGGGGGAGTCGGGGCCGGGGCCTCCGTGGTCGGCTCCGGGAGGGGCTCGGCGGCCGAGGAGGTCGGGGAGCCCTCGGGGGTCACCGGGGCGGCCGGGGTGCTTTCGGCGGGCTGGGAGGTGCTGGGCGCGGCCGGCGGCGCGGCGGGGGCTGAGGACGACGCCGGGGCCGGCTCCACCGGCGGGGCCGCGGGGGCGGTCCCCGAGCCGGCCGTGGCCACGATCACCTGGACGGGTGTGTCGAAGCGGTGCCGCTCCCCCGAGCCGGGCACGACGCGGACCACCTCGCCGGCGGCGCCGTCGGCCTCCGGATCGTCCACACGGTCCACGCTGAACCCGCGCTCGCGCAGCAGCGCGACCACCGTGTCCACGGGCTGGCCCACGAGGTCCTGGGGGAGTGTCCCGGCGCCGGTGGAGACGGCCAGGGTCACGGTCTGGCCGCGTTGCAGGGGGCCCACGGGGTTCACACCCATCACGGTGCCCTCCGGCTGCGGGTCGTCACGGTCCTCCTGCGCCACGGTCAGGCCGAGCCGCTCCAGCTCGGGGCGCACCTCGGCCACGGGGCGGCCCCGGTAGGCCTCGGCGTCCACCTGGACGGCCGAGGCCGAGGGGGAGGAGCCTGGGGCGCCGCCGTCGCGCGCCCCCATGACCAGGGGCCACAGCAGGGCGCCGAGCACCGCGAACACGAGGAGGGCGAGGAGGGCGATGAGCGGCCAGCGGGGTCCGCGGCGCCGGCCCGCGGGCGCGGAGCCCGACCGGGGCGCCGCCGCAGGGGCGCCCCAGGACTCCCCGGCCGGCGCCACCATGGGCGAGGGGCGGGTGTCCGCCGGGCGCGTGGCGGAGATGTCCTGGTCGGCCTGGGGCGCGGACGCGGCGGCCACGGGCAGTTCCGCGGTGGCTGGGCCGTCCCCGCCGCCCCGGCCGTCCTCGGAGCCGCTCTGATGCGTCGCGCGCATGCCCGCGTAGTCGAGCGTGGCGGTCTCCTGGTCCGCCTCGGCCGGCACGCCCTGCTCCTCCAGGAACGAGGCCAGCACGGGCGCGGCGGCGACGGCGGCCCGTGTGTCCCGCTGGCGCAGGGCGTCCGCCGCGTCGGAGAGGGCCGTGGCGTCGGAGGGACGCTCCCTCGGGTCCTTCGAGAGCATGCACATGATCAGCGCGCGGACCGGCGCGGGGACGGTGTCCGGCAGCGGCGGAGGGGTGTCGTTGACCTGCGCGAGGGCGATCGCGATCTGGGACTCGCCCGTGAACGGCCGGCGGCCGGCGAGGGCCTCGTAGCCGATGATGCCCAGCGAGTAGATGTCCGAGGACCCGGTGGCCTGCTGGCCCGTGGCCTGCTCGGGGGCCAGGTACTGGGCGGTGCCCATCACCTGCCCCGTGGCCGTCAGCGGCACCTGGTCCGCCAGGCGCGCGATCCCGAAGTCCGTGACCTTCACCCGGCCCGAGGGCGTGATCATGAGGTTGCCGGGCTTCACATCCCGGTGCACCAGGCCCTGCGCGTGGGCGGCGGAGAGCGCCGCGGCGGTCTGGGAGATGATCCGCAGGGTGCGCTCCGGGGAGAGGGAGGTCTCCTTCTCCAGGATCGCGGAGAGCGGCTGGCCCGGCACGAGCTCCATGACGAGGTAGGCGGAGCCCTTCTCCTCGCCGTAGTCGTACACGTTGGCCACGCCGGGGTGGTTGAGCAGGGCGGTGTGCTGGGCCTCGGCCCGGAAGCGGCGCAGGAAGTTGGGGTCGCCCGTGTACTCCTCCTTGAGGATCTTCACGGCCGTGATCCGGCCCAGGACCTTGTCCCGCGCCTTCCAGACCTCGCCCATGCCGCCGATCGCGATCCGATCGGTCAGCTGGTACCTGCCCCCGAGGGTGATCCCCGATGTCGGCCTCATTCTGCGACCACCGCTTCCATGATGCTCTTCATGCCCTCCACCACTGTCCGGTGTCCGAAACTCGTGTCCACGTCCTCGATGACGATCGTCACCGCGACCTGCGGGTCCTGCGCCGGCGCGAAGCCGGTGATCCATGAGTGCACGTTCTCACTGTCACCGATCTCCGCCGTGCCCGTCTTCGCCGCGATCCTCATCCTGTCCGAGGCCGCGCCCGTCGCGGTGCCGCTGCGGACGACCTCCTCCATCATCCCCGTGATCTGCCGCGCCACGTCCGCGTCCGTGCCTCGGCCGTGCTCCCGGGGGCTGAACTCCTCCACCGTGGTCAGGTCCGGGCGGCGCACAGCCCGCACCAGCTGCGGCTCCATCACCATCCCCTCGTTGGCGATGCCCGCGGCCACCATGGTCATCTGCAGGGCCGTGGCCTGCACGTCGCGCTGCCCGATGGCGGACTGCGCCAGGGACGCGTCGTCGAGGTCCTCGGGGAAGCGGGACGCGGCGATCGGCAGCGGCATCGAGCCCTCCTCGTTGAAGCCGAAGCGCTCGGCGGTGTCGCGGATCGCGTCCTCCCCGAGCTCGACGGCGGCCATCGCGAAGGGGGTGTTGCAGGACTGGGCCATGATCGTGGTGAGCGTGGCCTTCTCGATGCCGTCGCACTGGCCGCCGTCGTAGTTGCCCATCTGCGCCGAGGTGCCGGGCAGGGTCCACCGCGCGGGGACGTCCAGGACGTCGTCCGGGGCGTAGTCGCCGGACTCCAGCATGGCGACGGCGTCGATCAGCTTGAACGTGGAGCCGGGGGAGACCGTCTGCTCGGACGGACGGTTGCGGTACGCGCTCGCGCCCGGGATCGCCTCGAGCGCGGACATGGCCTCCTGGGCCTTCGCACGCGTGTGGGAGGAGAGGGCATTGGAGTCGAAGCCCGGGCGGGAGGCCATCGCGAGGATCTCGCCCGTCTCGGGGTCCGTGACCACCACGGAGCCGCGCACGCCCTCGGGCAGCGCGGCGTAGGCGGCGCGCTGGGCCTCCGGGTCGATCGTGAGCTCCACCTGGTCGCCCTCCGCGGTGGCGCCCGTGATGATCTCCACGGCGCGGTCCATGAACTGCGAGGTGGGGGTGCCCGCGAGCTGCTCGTTCATGGCCTTCTCCAGGCCCTCCGTGCCGTACGTGAGCGAGTAGAAGCCGGTCAGCGGCGCATACAGCGCGGTGTCGTGGTAGACGCGCTGGTAGGTGAAGGCGTCGTCGGACTCCACGGACTCGGCGATCGGCTCGCCGTCCACCAGGATGGGCCCGCGTGGTGCGCCGAACTCCAGGAAGATCTGGCGCGAGTTCAGGGGGTTCTGCTTGAGCCGGTCCGCGGCCACCACCTGGATCACGGAGGCCGCTGCGGCCAGCACCAGGAACATGGCCACCATGACCGTCCACGTGCGTCGGATCGCCTCGTTCATCGCGGGCCACCCCCCGTGGAGGAGGAGCCGGAGGCGACGGCGGCGCGCGGCAGCTCCGCGCCCGGGTCGAGGTGGCCGGCGCCGGGGCCCGAGGCGTTCACCATGGCGTCCACCACGACGGGCCGGCGGGCCGCGTGCGAGATGCGCAGCACGAGGCCCACGATGATCCAGTTGGCCAGCAGGGACGAGCCGCCTGCGGCCAGGAACGGCGTGGTCAGGCCGGTGAGCGGCAGCACGAGGGTGACGCCGCCCATCACCACGAAGACCTGCCACGCCATGGTGAAGGCCAGGCCGGAGGCGAGCACCTTGCCGAACGCGTCCCGCACGCCGAGGGCCGCCCGCATCATGCGGGTGACGAGGAGCAGGTAGAGCACCAGCACGGCGGCCAGGCCCACGAAGCCGAGCTCCTCGCCGATGCTGGCGAGGATCATGTCCGAGAAGGACAGCGGCACCTGGGTGGGGTTGCCCGCTCCGAGGCCCGTGCCCATGAGGCCTCCGGAGGCCATGGCGAACAGGCCCTGGACCACCTGGTAGGAGCCGCCGAAGTCCCGGTGGTAGATCTCCGGGTCGAACGCGTGGAGCCAGATCTGGAAGCGGGCGGTCACGTGCGGCATGAACAGGAACGCCAGCACCGCGCCCGCGGCCACCAGGCCCAGGCCCAACAGGATCCAGGAGAACCGCGAGGTGGCGATGTACAGCATGGCCATGAACATGCCGAAGAAGAGGAGCGCCGAGCCGAGGTCCCGCTGGAACACGAGCACGCCGAGCGCCACGAGCCAGGCCGCCACGAGCGGGCCGAGGTCGCGTACCCGGGGGAACGTCAGCGGGCCCACGCGCCGCCCGGCCAGCAGGATGAGGTCCCGGTTGGCGGAGAGGTACCCGGCGAAGAAGATGGCCAGCGTGATCTTGGCGATCTCGCCCGGCTGGAAGGTGCCGAAGCCGACGTTCACCCAGATGCGGGCGCCGTTGGCGCTCAGACCGAGGCCGGGCACGAGCGGCAGCACCAGGAGGAGGGCGGAGGCCGCCAGGAAGAGGTACGGCCAGCGGCGCAGCAGCCGGTGGTCCCGCACCAGGAACACCAGGGCCGTGGCCACCGCGACGGCGAGGACGGACCACATCAGCTGCGAGTCGGCGCTGGCCCCGCGCGTGTCCTCGCTGAGCCGGCGGATCACGGCGATGCCCAGGCCGTTGAGCAGCGCGGCGATCGGCAGGATGAAGGGGTCCGCGTAGCGCGCGCGCAGGCGCAGCACGACGTGCATCACGAGGGTGGCCGCGGCGAAGACCCCGAGGGGCACGAGGTCCGTGCGGGTCACGGTGCCGCCCGCGCCCAGGATGCCCAGCAGGTCCGCGCCGACGGCCACGGCCAGGGCGAAGACCAGCAGGATCAGCTCGGTGGTGCGGCGCGGCCGCGGCGGGGAGATGACGTCGGGCATCAGCGCTCGCCTCCTTCCGGGGTCTCACCCGTGGGCGCGGGGGCGCCGGGGGCGAGGGACTCGCTCAGCTCGGTCACGATCTGCTCGGCGTGGCCGAGGTCACGGGCCGCCATGCCGGAGCGGACGCGCTCCTGGGCGTACGAGGGGAGGCCGTCCACGGACAGGTCGGTCCGCCGGTCCACATGGGAGAGGTCGAGCGGGCCCAGGTGCTGGGGGACGCCGCGGTACACGGCCACCTGCCCGGCGTCCTCGCCCACGTAGTACTGGGTCTGGGTCCACAGGTAGCCCCACAGCGCCACGGCGGCGAGGAGGAGGGCCAGCAGGGTGGTGAACACGGGGATGAACCAGCCGCGGCGGTACTGCGTCGGCTTCCCGTCGCGCCTGCGGCGGCTGCCGTCGTCGGCGCCGTCCGCCGGGGACTGCGCGGTCGCGGAGCCCTCCGGGGTCCCGACGGCGCCCGCCGCCGGGGTGTCCGAGGCGGACGCGGCCTCCGCCTCCCCGGGGGTCCCGGGACGGCCGGACGGGCCGACGGCGGAGTCGAGCGGCGCGGGGGTGACGGACTCGCCGCCGCTCGTGAGGAGCGCGGCCGTCCGGCGGGGACGGTTCTCCGGGGCGGGCGTCTCGCCGAGCAGGGCGGCCGCGCGGCGGCGGGTGGAGCTGCGGGTGACCACGGGGATGCGGTCGGTCTTCACCGCGGAGGAGGCGGCGCCCACGATCAGGTGGGGCCGCGCCGCGAGGTCCTCGCGCAGCAGGCGCCCGGACACCGCGCCGGCCTCCGGCGCCTGGGCCACGGCCAGGGCGTCCTCCGAGAGGTGCACCTCCGGCGGAGGGGCGAGCTCCTCGGGCGTGCCCTCCGCGACCTCGAACACCACGATGGTGACGTTGTCCGGGGCGCCGCCCTTGAGGGTGAGGTCCACCAGGTTGTCCACCACGGTGTTGAGGGCCTCGCCCTCGGCCAGCTCCTGGTGGATGCGCTCCACCGTGACCACGTCCGTGAGTCCGTCGGAGCAGAGCAGCCAGCGCTCGCCGGCCGCCACGGGCACGTCGAACACGTCGAGCTCGGGGGAGGCGTCCACGTCCCCCAGCACCCGCATGAGGACGTTCTTGTTGGGGTGGAACTGCGCCTCGGCAGCCTCCAGGCGGCCCTCGTCCACGAGCTTCTGCACGAACGTGTGATCGCGCGTGACCTGGGAGAACGCGCCGTCGGCGAGGCGGTAGGCCCGCGAGTCGCCGATGTGCGCCATGTGCAGCGTCTCGCCGGCAAGGAGCGCGGCGGTGCAGGTGGTCCCCATGCCGGCCAGCTTGGGGTTGGCGTGCACGAGCTCGTTGAGGATCAGGTTCGCGTTCTGGATCTCGTCCGGCAGGACCGTGCCCGGGTCCTTATAGCCGACGTCGTCCAGCGGGGCCAGGTCCAGCACCGTGGAGGCGCTCGCGACGTCGCCGCCCACGTGCCCGCCCATGCCGTCCGCGAGCACCGCCAGGTGACGGCCCACGTAGGCGGAGTCGTCGTTCTTGGAGCGCACGCGTCCCACGTCGGACCGAGCGGCGAAGCGGAGGACGAGGGTCATCGGATCAGGCCTCGAGCCTCATGACGGTCTTGCCGATGCGGATCACCGATTCCGGGCCCACGGGCAGGGCGCGGGTCACGGGCGCGCCGTCCACGGCGGTGCCGTTGGTGGAGCCCAGGTCCTCGAGGAACCAGCGGGTGCCCTGCGGGAAGAGCCGTGCGTGGCGGCCGGAGGCGTAGTCGTCCACGAGGACCAGGCCTGCGTCCTGCGCGCGCCCCATGAGCAGCGGGCGGCCGTCCAGCTCCACCGTGCGGCCCGCGAGCGGGCCCTCCACGACGCGCAGGGTGCGGGCCAGGCGCGGGGCGGGGAGGGTGGGGGCGCTCGCGGCGGCGGGCGCGGCGTGTGCGGGGGACGACGACGGCGCCGCGGGCGAGGACCCGGCCGCGGAGGCTCCGGCGGTGGCCGGGACGGGGCCGGCGGCCACCCGGGCGACGGGGGCCTGGACCTCGGCGTCGCGCCGGGCCTGCTCGAAGCGGGTCTTGTTGCGTCGGCCCACCACGAGGTCTCGTCCCTGGGAGAGGACGATCGAGATGATCAGGATCCACAGGGCCAGCAGGAGGCCGAGGCGCAGCACGGCGATGGCGAGCTCGTTCATGCCCGGGTCCCTCCGGTCGGCGCGGCGGCGTGGAAGACCAGCTCGGTCTGGCCCACGGTGATCCGATCACCCTCGCGCAGGGTGGTGGAGCCGTCGACGCGACGGCCGTTGACGAGCACGCCGTTGCGGCTGCCCAGGTCGATGAGGGTGACCGTGGCGCCCACCCGCACGAGGCGTGCGTGCTCGCGGGAGACCGAGGTGTCCGGCACCACGAGATCGGCGCGCTCGGCGGACCGGCCCAGCACCACGTCCGTGGTGTCGATGCGGTGGTGGACGCCGTCCAGCTCGAGTGCGGGAACGCGGGGCCGGGCCGGCTCGCGGGGCAGGACCACGGTGGGCTGGACGGCCGGCGCAGCGGCTCGGCGCGGGGCCGGCCGGCGTGCGGGCTGCGGTGCTGCCGGTGCCGGCGGCGGTGCGGGGGCAGTCGGCGCCGGAGCGGCGGGGGAGGAGGAGCTCGAGGAGCCGTCGTCGAGGTGCGAGACGACGCGCAGGCTGCCGGGGCGGACCGCCTCGTCCGCGTGGAAGGCCACGCGCACCGCGCCGGGGAGGCCGTACCCCTGGGTCTCGGCGTGGCGGATGACCTCGTCGCAGAGCTGGCTCGCCAGGGGGCTGCCCCACGCGCGGGCACGCTCGAAGTCCGCGGGGGAGAAGTGGACCACGAAGTCGTTGGGCGCCACCGTATGGCCCTCCGACAGGGCGAAGGACTCGTCGTCCATCGCGTGCCGCAGCGCCGTGGCGATCTCCACCGGCTTCACCGAGCGTGAGCCGCCCGCGGAGAACGCGGAGCGCACGGCCTTCTCCAGGCCGTGTTCGAGGTTGTCCAGAAGTCCCACCGATGGGGCCCCTTTCCACAGTCGTCGCCTCCGATAGTACGGGGCCGGACCGTGGCGAGAGGATTTGCGGGGTGGCCGGGCGTGCGGGTAGAGTATCTCTCGCTGCCTGCGGCGGTTCGTGTGAAAAGCGGATCACGAGCAGGAAGTCACTCGCGCGAGTGGCGGAATAGGTAGACGCGCTGGCTTCAGGTGCCAGTGTTCGAAAGGACGTGGGGGTTCAAGTCCCCCCTCGCGCACAGCGGGCCGGACGCCGGCCGCACGGAAGGACCCGGGAACCTCGGAAGAGGATCTCGGGTCCTTTCTGCATGTCCGGGCAGGGGCGTGCTCGTGCCCACGCTCAGGGAGTCAGGCGGACCGGGAGTGGCCCGTGAATCTGTACCCGATCGGGTACTCGGCGTAGAGAACACGGCGCGGGAAGAGGCAGCTCACCTCGTCGGAGAACGCTGCCGCCGCCGAGCGGGATTCGAAGACGCCCAAGACGGTGTTGTCCGGCGTCTCATCCTGGAGGACGATCCAGACACTCGGGCGGTCCTTTTCTGAATTCATGTGGTGATCATGCACTCCAGCCTCACTCGCAGACGACCCCGTCATCGTCGCCGTCGCGGTACCAGGCGTACTCGGGGTCCGAGCCGGGCGCGTAGGGGCCGTACCCGGCGTCCTTGGCCTTCTTGCAGCTGCTGAAGCGCGGGTCCGTCGCGGATTCCTCGGCTTCAGCCTCATCCGGTTCGGCCGCCTCGGGCTCGGTGGTCGCCAGCCGGGGCGCGGCCTTGGTCGGTGCGGGTTTCGGGGCGGGAGCGGGCGCCGCGCTGCTCCTCACGGGCTCCGGCGCCGCCTGCGGTTCGCTCATCGCCCCCGGCGACGCGCCGCCGTCGGGAAGCTCCTGGTCCGGGCAGGACTCGAGTACGCGTTCCATCGCGCCCTTCTCCCCGTCGGTGACCCACAGCGTGTAGGTCATCTTCACCGCGATCTGCCGCGCCACGTAGGGGCACCGCGCCGCGCTCCGCGGAGGCAGCCACGAGGCGGCGTCGGCGTCGGACTTCTTCTGGTTGGACGGGCCGTCCACGGCCAGCAGGTTCAGCGGGTCGTTGGCCAGGGCCGTCCGCTGGGCCTCGGAGAGCCCCTGGGCGCCCTTCTGCCACGCGTCCGAGAGCGCCACGACGTGGTCGATCTGCACCGCCTCCGACGTCCCCTGCCCGCGCGTGAAGTGGATCTGGGTGCCCGTGTACGGGTCCTCGAGGACACCCGTGAGCACGACGCAGTCCCGCGTGCCCGGCTTGAAGGTCTCGTCCACGAGGTCACGGGCAAGGACGTCGTTGCGCGTGTCGCAGCCGTTGTGGTCCGTGTCCGTCCACGCCGGGCCGAACTCCGCGCGGTCGTAGCCCGTCTTGGGCGCGCGGCCCTTCACCTCCAGCCGCTCCAGGGCCGCGAGGGCGCTCCCGGATCGGGCCTGCCCCTGGGCCTCCGGCGCGGACGACGACGTCGGCGCGGGCTCGGGAGGGATCGTCGCCTCGGGCGTCGCGGACCCCGACGGCGGCACGGCCGTCGTCGTAGGGCTGGAGGCCGCCTCGGGTGCGGGCAGCGTGGGTTCGGCCGCCCGGGTGACGGACGCGGCCGCCCGGCTCGGGTCCGGCGTCGGCGTGGAGGCGGTGCTGTCCGGGGGGACGCAGCCGGACGCGAGGAGCGCGAGGGCGGCCGTGAGTGCGGCGAGGGCGCGGGAGCGGGGGAGGGGCATGCGAGGGGTCCGGTCTGTCCCCAGGCGGACGGCTGTCCCGCGGTCGGCCCTCCTGGGTGCGGGCGGCCGCGGGGGCACCTCGGGGTCAGCGGGACGATCCGGCGCGGGTGCGGGGGCCGGATCGGGGAAGGAGAGTGTTCCACCCTATCGGCGGGGGTCGTCCCCCCATGTCAGGGGCGGGTCCGGCGCGTGTCGTGGGGTGTGACGCGGGCCGCCGTCGCCCGTCCCTGGGGTGTGGCGCCTCCGGCCACTACGCTGGCCGGGTGCCCGCTGACCGTCCACCTGACGGCGCGGGCGTGAATCCGTCCGGACCGGCCTCCCCACTGACGTGGACGCCTGCTCAGGTCCGGCCGGTGACCACCCCCATCACCGACCGAGGACGTTCAACGATGACGACCACCCCGACCGGCGCCGCCACGGCGCCGGCGCCCCGCTCCCCCCTGGACGACGCGCAGGCCCAGCTCGCCGCCGCCGTCGCCACGCTGGGCTACGACGAGGGGCTCCACCAGCTCCTCGCCACCCCCCGCCGCGAGATGGCCGTGGCCATCCCGCTGCGCCGCGACTCCGGTGAGGTCGAGGTGCTGCGAGGCTACCGCGTGCAGCACAACCTCTCCCGCGGCCCCGCCAAGGGCGGCGTGCGGTTCGCTCCCCACGTGGAGCTCGACGAGGTCCGCGCGCTGGCCATGTGGATGACCTGGAAGTGCGCCCTCCTGGACGTGCCGTACGGCGGCGCCAAGGGCGGCGTCAGCATTGACCCGCGCCAGTACTCGGCCGGCGAGCTCGAGCGCGTCATCCGCCGCTACACCTCCGAGATCCTGCCGATCATCGGCCCGGACCAGGACATCCCCGCCCCGGACGTGGGCACGGACGAGCGCATGATGGCCTGGATGATGGACACCTACTCCACCAGCCGCGGCCACACCACGCTCGGCGTGGTCACCGGCAAGCCCGTCGCCCTGGGCGGCTCCCTGGGCCGCGCGTCGGCGACGTCGGCCGGCGTCGTGCACGTCGCGCTCGCCGCCCTGCGGCACCGCGGCATCAAGCCCGAGGGCGCCACCGCGGTGGTCCAGGGCTTCGGCAAGGTCGGTGCGGGCGCGGTCGAGTTCCTCGCGGAGGCCGGCGTCAAGGTCGTCGCGGTCTCGGACCAGTATGGCGCCGTGCACAACGCGAACGGCCTGGACTACGACTCGCTGCTGGCGCACATGAAGGAGACCGGCAGCGTGGTGGACGCCCCGGACACCGAGCCGATGGACGCCGCCGCCGTGCTGACGATGGACGTGGACCTGCTGGTCCCGGCCGCAGTCGAGGGTGTGCTCACCGAGGAGAACGCGGGCGACGTGACGGCGCGGATCGTGGTGGAGGGCGCCAACGGGCCCACCACCTCCGCCGCCGACCGCATCCTGACCGAGAACGACGTCCTCGTGGTGCCGGACATCCTGGCCAACGCGGGCGGCGTGGTCGTCTCCTACTTCGAGTGGGCCCAGGCCAACCAGGCCTACTGGTGGTCCCGCCAGGAGGTGGACGAGCGCCTCGAGAAGCGCATGGTCACCGCGTGGGACGCGCTCCTGGAGGCCAGCCAGAAGCGAGGCCTCACCCTTCGTGAGGCCGCCACCGTGACCGCGGTGGAGCGGGTGGCCGACGCGCACCTGCTGCGCGGCCTCTACCCGTGATCGGGGGCGCCTGAGGGCGCCTGTGCACTGCACCTCGGCCCCGCGTCTCCCCCTCGGAGGCGCGGGGCCGACGTCGTCACCGGGGTGCGGGTCAGGGCTTCACGCAGAGCACGGGCACGCGGGCCTCGAGGATGAGCTGCTGGGCGGCGGAGCCCAGGAGGAGCTTGCCCACGGGGGAGCGGTGCTTCACGCCCACCACGATCCGCGTCGCGCCGATGCGCTCGGCGTGGTCCAGCAGATCTCCGACGGCGTCCCGTCCGCGCTCCTGGGCATGCTCCACGGACACCTCGACGCCCGCGTTCCCCGCCTCGGACGGGTCCGGCTCCGTGCCGTCGAGGGAGAAGTACACAAGGTTCTCGCCGCGCAGGGCGGCCTCACTCAGGGCGGCCCGGTGGGCTGCGGCGCTCTCGGGGGAACCGGTGCCGGCGATCACGATAGTCATGGGGTCCACTGTGCGCGATGGGTCGGGCGTTTGTCCCCTCCAGGAGCCATGTGGCGCCCTCGATCGAATGTGACCCACATCGCTGATACCGTCTCACCACCACTCGCACCAAGACCCGTCGGCGCGGATGTCTCCGCCCTGCCGGGTCTCGTCAGAAGGACCCCAGCATGCCCTCCTCCTCGACGGCCGATCCGCCTCGCCGCGGCGGCCTCGGCCGCCTCCTGTTCTCCGTGGTGGCGGTGATCACCGTCATCGTCGCCAGCGCGTTCTCCATCGGCTCGGCCTCGGGCGGCACGGACGTCCGCACCAACCTCACCCTGATCGCCCCGGCTGCGGCCGGCGGCGGCTGGGACTCGTTCCAGCGGGAGCTCCAGCAGGCGATGCGCGTGAACGGCCTGGTGAACAACGTGCAGGTCGTGAACATCCCCGGCGCCGGCGGCACCATCGGCCTGGGCCAGCTGAGCACGCTGGAGGAGCCGAACAACCTGATGGTGGGCGGTACGGGACACATCGCGACCCACGCGGCCCGGGGGGCGGGACCGCAGCTGTCCGACGTCACGCCGATCGCCCGGGCCGTGGAGGAGTACAACCTCGTGGTGGTCCCCGCCGACTCGCCGTACCAGAGCATGGACGAGCTCATCGAGGCATGGCGCGCGGATCCGCCGCACGTGGGGTGGACCGGCGGCGGATCCTTCGACCAGCTCGTCATGGCGGACCTCGCCGGGCAGGCCGGGATCGATGTGGAGGAGACCACCTACATCAACTCCGACGGCGGCGGAGAGGCGATCCAGGCCCTGCTGAACGGCACCGCCCAGGCCACGGCGGGCGGCTTCGCCGACATGTACCCCCAGGTGCAGGGCGGCCGCCTCCGGGCGCTCGGCGTGGTGGCCCCGGGGCGACTCACGGGCGTCGAGGACATCCCCACGCTGCGGGAGCAGGGCTACGACGTGACGCTGACCAACTGGCGCGGCCTCTTCGCCCCTCCCGGGATCTCCACCGAGGACCGGGCCGATCTCGAGGCGCTCGTCACCGAGGCGCTGCAGACCCCCGAGTGGGCGGACGCGGTGGAACGCAACTACTGGAACCTCGTGCCCCTGACCGGGCCGGAGCTCGAGACGTTCATCGACGACGAGGTCCAGCGCATCCAGAGGCTGACGGAGGAGATCCGATGAGCGACTCGACCACCGTCCCCGCCGTCTCGCCCGAGCGCTCCCGCTGGGGGCGTGCCACCGGCCTCTCGGCCCTCGTCATGCCCGGCGTGCTGGCGGCGTTCAGCCTCTACCTGCTGATCGGCTCGCTCCGCATGGACACCGAGGGGATGGACTTCCCCGGCCCCTCGTTCTTCCCGCTGATCCTCGCGGCGGTCGGGCTGGTGCTCGCCGTGGCCCTCGCCGTCCAGGTGGCGGTGACGCGCGAGTCCCCGGAGGGCCAGGCGGACGCGGACGGCGAGGTCGGCCAGCCGGCCGGTCCCCTCACCCGCTTCCACTCCGACTTCTCCGCCCTGGCCTGGGTGTTCCTGGGCTTCCTGGCGTTCGCTCTGCTGCTGCCGTGGCTCGGCTGGATCCTGGCCGGCGCCCTGCTGTTCTGGACCGTGGCCCGCGCCTTCGGCTCGCCGCGGCCGGTGTTCGACATCCTCGTGGCCCTGTTCGTCTCCTCGCTCGCGTACCTCGCGTTCGCGGTCGTGCTCGGTCTGACCCTGCCCTCGGGCGTCCTGGGAGGTGGCTTCTGACATGGAGACGCTCGGTCTTCTGATGGAGGGCTTCGCGGGAGCCCTCACCCCGATGAACCTGCTGTGGGTGGTGCTCGGCTGTCTGCTCGGCACCGCCGTGGGCGTCATGCCCGGCCTCGGGTCGTCCATGGCCGTGGCCCTGCTGCTGCCCATGACGTTCGCGCTCGAGCCCACGGCCGCGTTCATCCTGTTCGCCGGCGTGTACTTCGGCGGCCTGTTCGGCGACTCGACCATGGCCATCCTGATGAACACCCCGGGGCAGGCCTCGGCCATCGCCTCCACCTTCGAGGGCCACCGCATGGCCCAGGACGGGCGCGCGGCCCAGGCGCTCGCGACGGCGGCGATCGGCGCGTTCATCGGCGGCATCATCGCCTCGGTGTGCGTGGTGTTCCTGGCGCCCGCGCTGGCCGAGTTCTCCACTAGCTTCGGACCGGCCGAGTACTTCGCGCTCGCCCTGTTCGCCTTCGTGGCCACCTCCTCCGTGGTCGCCGACTCCGTGCTTCGGGGCCTGGCATCGCTCGTGCTCGGGCTGGGCATCGCCGTGGTGGGCATCGACGGCGTCACCGGGACCGAGCGGTTCACGATGGGCTCCTCGCAGCTCTTCGACGGGATCCCGCTGGTGACCGTGACCGTGGCCGTCCTCGCCCTCGGCGAGGTGTTCCATGTCGCCTCCCGCGTGCGCCGCGAGCGGAGGGACCTGCGGATCCGCCGCACCGGCCGGCCGTGGCTCTCCGGGGCCGAGTTCCGCGAGGCCGCCCCCGCGTGGCTGCGCGGCACCGCGATCGGCCTGCCGTTCGGCATCGTCCCCGTCGGCGGCTCCGAGGTCCCCACGTTCCTGGCCTACTCCGCGGAGCGCCGCCTGGACAGGCGCCGCCGGGTCCCGATGTTCGGCAAGGGCGCCATCCGCGGCCTCGCCGCCCCGGAGGCCGCGGGCAACGCGACCACCGGCATGGCGATGGGCGCCCTGCTCACGCTGGGCCTGCCCGTCTCGGCGACCGCCGCGATCATGCTCGCGGCGTTCCGGCAGTACGGCCTGCAGCCCGGCCCGCTGCTGTTCGACCGCTCGCCCGACCTCGTGTGGGCGCTGCTGGCCAGCTTCTTCATCGCCATGGTGGTGCTCCTGGCCATCAACCTCCCGTTCGCCCAGCTGTGGGCCAAGCTCCTGCTCATCCCTCAGCACTACCTGTACGCGGGGATCACCCTGTTCTGCGGGCTCGGGATCTACGCCACCACGGGCGCCGTGTTCGACCTGCTCATGCTGCTGGCCCTCGGCGTGCTCGGCTTCCTCATGCGCCGCTACGGCTACCCGCTCGCCCCGCTCATGATCGGCATGGTCCTCGGGCCGCTCGCCGAGACCAGCCTCAGGGATGCGCTGCTGAGCTCGGTGGGCGATCCCGCCATCCTGGTCTCCAGCCCCATCACGTGGGTGATCTACGGGATCCTGGCCGTCGTCCTGGCGTTCTCCGTGCGTGCCGCCGTCGTCAGCCGCACCCGCCGGGACGTCTGAGCGGAGGCGGGATCCGCGCCCCCCGAGGCAACACGGGTTGAGTTGTCACCGGTGTGCGGCCTCCGCACCCGTGACAACTCAACCCGCGTTTCTGGTGGGCGACGGCCCCGCTCAGTAGTGGTACGTATCCGACGGCGCCGTGATCGCGTTGTCCTGGTCCGGGTACCGCGTGGAGTGCACCCCGAACGCGGCGGCCAGCCCGAGGATCTTCTCCGCGCGCGCCTTGCGGGGCAGGTCGGAGCCGTTGCGGATCTCGCCGCCGTCGGCCTCGAAGTCCGCGAGGAACTCGTGGGCCCACGCCAGCTCCTCCTGGGACGGGCTGAGCCCCTCGTTCACGGCCGCGCACTGCTCCGGCGCGAGGCACAGCTTGCCGGTCATGCCGAACTCCGCGGTCACCGCCGTCGCCTCGGCGAGCTTCACGCCGGTGGAACCCACGGTGGGCCCGTCGATCGCGCCCGGCAGCCCCGTGGCCTTCGCCGCGATCGTGAACTGGGACCGCGTGTAAGCCAGCGCCATCGGCGACTCGCCCAGGCCGGTGTCGCGGCGGAAGTCGCCGATGCCGAACGCCAGGCGGAACGTGCCCTTCGCGGCGGCGATCGAGTCGATCCGCTGCAGTCCGCGTGCCGTCTCCACGAGCGCCACCACGGGCACGCCCGGCAGCCGCTTCGCGGTCTCGTTCACGTGGTCGGTGGACTCCACCATCGCCAGCACGACGCCGGCCAGGCCGCCCTCGGCGACCGGCCCGCCCAGGTGCGCGGGCAGGGTCGCGGCGAGCGCCGCGACGTCGTCCTCCCACCACTTCGAGCCGTAGCCGTTGAGGCGCACCCACGCGGTGTGGCCCGAGGTGAGCCAGTCGACGGTGTCCTGCAGGGCCTTGGGCTTGTCCGCGGGGGCCACGGAGTCCTCGACGTCCAGGACCACGATGTCCGCCGCCGAGTCCTCCGCGGGCTGGAAGCGCTCGGGCTGCGCGGCGTTCACGAGCAGCCAGGAGCGGGCGAGCTCGGGGTCGATCCGCTGGCCGGGCACGGGGGAGAACGGCTGGGTGGGCGAGGGGGAGAGGGTGACGGTCATGGCTGGGCCTCCTTCAGGCGGGAGGGCGACGCGGGGGCGGGTCGCCGGGGCTGGTGTCGTCGTCGGACGGTCCGCGGGCGGGGTGACTCACGCGGATCGGTCGGACGGGGAGGACCAGGTGGGGGCCCGTCGTCGTCGGCGCGGGTCGGCGCCGGGAGCGGCCGCGGGTGGGCGGCACGTGTGGCCCAGGTTACAGGACACCGGTCGCGACGACGATGCCCGCGCCCCCGGCGCGCGAACGACGAGATTCCGCGGTTCACACGTGAAGTGTGACGGAGTGTTTCTGGCTTTCACGTGCAAGTCCTGGACGCGCGATGGAGAGAGATGTTTAGATTTGAAACAAGCACGGGGGAGCACCCTGTGACCGCAGATCCGAACATCCTTGAAGGAGCATCCCCATGACGCAGGTCACCCCCGGAACCTGGAACCTCGACGCCTCCCACACCGAGGTGGGCTTCACGGTCCGCCACGCGGGCATCTCCAAGGTGCGCGGCACCTTCCAGGCCGTCTCCGGCACCCTCACCGTCGCCGAGGACTTCGCCCGCTCCTCCGCGGACATCACCGTGGACATGCAGTCCATCGACACCAAGGACGCCAACCGCGACGGCCACCTCAAGGGCGAGGACTTCTTCGACGTGGAGAAGCACCCCACCATGACCTTCCGCTCGACCGAGGTCCGCGGCTTCGACGGCGAGGAGTTCGTCCTGGTCGGCGACCTCACCATCCTCGAGACCACGAAGCAGGTCGAGCTGGAGGTCGAGCTCGGCGGCCAGACCACCGACCCGTTCGGCACCACCCGCGTGGGCTTCGAGGCCAAGACCGAGATCTCCCGCAAGGACTTCGGACTGACCTGGAACGCCGGGCTCGAGGCCGGCGGCGTGCTGGTGGGCGACAAGGTGAAGATCGAGATCGACGCCGAGTTCGTCCAGGCCTGATCCGGGCCCGGCCCGCCGGACCCGCAGACGTCCGGGGCTGATCGTCTCCCCCCCCGGACACCCCACGACGCCGGCCGCCCCCACCCCGGGGCGGCCGGCGTCGCCGTGGCCGGACCGGGTGCAGGTCAGCGGGCCGCGGATGCACGAGAATCGTCACCATGGACTCCGCCTCCCCGGTCCCCGCCGCCCCGTCCGCCTCCCCGGTCCCCCGCCGCCAGGTGGACATGCCCGCCCTCGCCGACGCCGCCGAGCTGCGCAACATCACCGACGTCCTGGAGCGCCGCGTCGCGGGGCACCCCGACGTGGTGGCCTTCCAGGTGCGCCACCCCGCCGCGCCGTTCGACGCCCCGTGGGAGCCGGTCACCACGGCCGCGTTCCACGCCCGGGTGCGCGCGCTGGCCAAGGGCCTGATCGCGCTGGGGATCCGCCCGGGGGACGCCGTGTCCATCGTCTCCGCCACCCGGTACGAGTGGACCCTGATGGACCTCGCCTGCCTCTACGCGGGCGCCGTGGTGGTCCCCATGTTCGACTCCGCCCCGGCCACGCAGATGGCGGCGATCGCCGACGTCGTGGGCGTGCGCGCCGCCTTCGCCGGCTCCCGGGCCGCCGCAGCCACGCTGCGCGAGGCCCTCGACGCGCGGGACGGCGCCGCTCGCGGCCCCCACGGGTCCGCGGTGTGGACCCTGGACGACGCCGACGCCGACGGCGCCCCCGCCGGCGACCTGCGCGCCCTCGAGGCGCTCGGCGCCGACGTCACCGACGGGGCGCTCGAGGCGGCCCGCACGGCCCGAGGCCTGGACGACGTCGCCACGATCGTGTTCACGTCCGGCACCACGGGGGAGCCCAAGGGGACGAGGATCCTGCACCGGTCCTTCGTCCACCAGGTGCTCAACGTGGCCGAGGCCTACCGGGGGTTCGTGCACCCGGGCGGCTCCACCGTGCTGTTCCTGCCGCTGGCGCACGTGCTCTCCCGCGCCGTGCAGATGATCTGCCTGCACGGTGGGATGTCCGTGGCGCACGTGGGCTACCCGAAGGCCGCCGTGCCGTCCATGGGGCAGATCCGCCCGACCTTCGTGATGGTGGTCCCCGGCGTGCTGTCCAAGATCGTGCTCGGCGTGGAGGAGAAGGCGCGCGGCACCCGCGTGGGCCCGCTCTCCGTGGGCGTGCTCTGGGAGCGCGCCCGGGCGGCCGCCGTCGCGAAGGGGCGCGTGGTGCTGGGCGAGGACCCCAAGCTCCTGGTGCCCGTGCGCGCCCAGCTGGCCCTCTACGAGCGGCTCTTCTACCGCCGGGTGCGGCACCTGCTCGGCGGCCGGGTGACCCACCTGCTGTGCGGCGCGGCCAAGCTCGACCCGGACCTGCTGCGCCTGTTCACCGGCATGGGCCTGACCGTGTTCGAGGGCTACGGGCTCACCGAGACCACCGCCCCCGCCGTGGGCCATCGCGAGGGGGACGTGGTCCCCGGCACCGTGGGCCTGCCCCTGCCCGGGATGTCCGTGCGGATCGCCGACGACGACGAGATCCAGATGCGCGGCCCCGGCGTGTTCGCCGGGTACACCGACGAGGATGAGACCGCCGCCGCGTTCGACGGCGAGTGGTTCCGCACCGGGGACCTCGGCCGTCTCGACGACGACGACCGGCTCACCGTGACCGGTCGCGTCAAGGACGTGATCGTCACCGCCAACGGCAAGACCATCAACCCCGCCGCGTGGGAGCGCGAGGTGGAGCTGCACCCCGCGGTCGGCCACGCCGTGGTGATCGGCGATGGCCTGGACCACCCCACCGCCATGATCCTGCTGGACCGCGAGGCCCTCGCCGCGTGGGTGCAGCGTCACCTGCCGGACTGGCAGGTGCCCGACGCCGTGTCCGCCCGCCTGCGGGACGGCGCCGAGACCGCGGAGCGGTTCAGGGACGAGGCCGGGCGCATGATCGAGGTCTCCGAGCAGCGGATCCGCGACTCGGTGGGCGCGGCCATCGACGCCGCCAATGCGAAGGTCCCCGTGCCCGAGCGGCTGCGCTCCTACAAGGTGCTCCTGCCGGACCCCGAGGAGCTCGCCGCGCTCCTCACGCCCACGCAGAAGCTCAAGCGCTCGGCGCTCGCGGAGCGGATCGCGCACCTGCTGCCGAAGCGCTGAGGTGCCGAAGCGCTGAGGTGCTGAAGCGCTGACGCTCCGACGCTTCGGCGCGCCGGCGCGTTGTGGTCACGACACGCCGTCCGCCCCGGAGCGTGCGCGGCGTGTCGTGACCACAGCGCGGAGTGCGACCAGCCCTCGCCGCACCCCGGGCGCGATCCGTAGGGTGGGGCGCATGATGGCTTCCAAGACCCCGCACCAGAACGTCTCGTTCAACCTGCCCACGAAGGACGCCTCCCGCGACGGCGACCAGCAGGGCCACGGCTACCTGGCCCTGCCGGAGTCCGGGAAGGGGCCCGGGATCATCGTGATCCAGGAGTGGTGGGGTCTCGTGGACCACATCAAGGACGTGTGCGACCGCCTGGCCGCGGAGGGCTTCGTGGCGCTGGCACCGGACCTGTTCGGCGGCTGGATCGCTCACGACGGCGACGAGGCCGGCGAGATGATGCAGAACCTCCCCGCCGAGGAGGGCGCCCGCCAGCTGGCCGGCGCCGTCGACTTCCTGCTCGGGCGCGACGAGGTCACCTCCGAGACCGTCGGCGCGATCGGCTTCTGCATGGGCGGCGGCTTCGTGCTCGCCCTGGCGAACCAGCAGGGCGCGAGGGTCTCCGCCGCCGTGCCCTTCTACGGCGTGGGCCAGGGCGTGCCCGGCGACTTCTCCGGGGTGGAGGCCGCCGTCCAGGGCCACTACGCCGAGCGGGACCAGATGTTCCCCGTGGAGAAGGCGCGCGAGCAGGAGCAGCAGATCCGCGAGGAGTCCGGCGCGGAGGTCGAGTACTTCTACTACGACGCCGACCACGCCTTCCACAACGACGAGAACCCGGCGGGCAACTACCAGGAGGCCGAAGCGAAGCTCGCCTGGGGCCGCGCGGTCTCCTTCCTGAAGGAGAAGGTCCGCTGAGCCCCGCACGAGGCGGCCGCCCCTCCCGCTCCGGCGGAGGCGCGCGGCCCGGACGGCCCGGCGGCAAGACGGGTGCGGGCAAGGCCGGCGGGGCGAAGGGCGGCGCCGGCCGCCGTCGCGACGCCCCCGCGGCGAAGGTGCGCTTCGACGTCGCGGAGAACCCGCCCGAGACGCTGTTCCTGGCGACCATCCCCGGGGCGACGCCGTCCACGTGGGTCGGACGGTTCAGCTCGCGCGAGCGCGTAGTGAAGCTGGTCAACCACGACGAGTCGGCGCAGTTCGCGCACCTCGCCCATGACGCCTACGGGCTTCCGCTGCACCCGCTGCCCCAGCTGGGGTACGTGCGGTGGCGCCGCGACCGCACCCTGGACGAGGTGCTGACCGCGGCCGGCGTCGATCTGCGGCACGTGCACACGGTCACCTCCTACTCGGAGCTGCCCGTGGTGTGCGTCGGCAAGGACCACCTGCTCTCCGCGTGGGACGTGGACGCGGACGGCCCCGTGCCCATGGCCGAGCTCGACCCCGAGGAGGAGCTCGAGCCCGCCCGCTTCGCCCCGGCCCCGAGCGAGGACCCCCTGGACCCGGCCGAGGTGCCGGGCGCGGGCGAGCGCATGGCCATCGAGATCGCCGCGTCCGGCACCGGGCACGTCGTGCTGCCGATGTCCGTGGCGCGCATGTTCGGCCGCAAGGACGTCGTGGTGCTGCCCGTGGCCAGCGCGCTGGACGACGTCGTGGGCAAGTCCCGCGCCGACCGCGAGGCCGAAGCGATGCTCCAGGAGCTCGAGGGCGAGGCCGCCGTCGAGGACACGGGCGTGGAGGGCGAGGTGTCCGCGGAGGGGGCCGCCTACGAGGCCGGCGACCCCCGTCATCCCGGCTGGGACGTGGGCCTGGCCTGGCTCAAGGAGGCGGACACGCCGCTGGTCCAGATGTTCGTCGGCGTGAGCCGGGGACGGCGACCCGGGAGCTCGCGATGACCCGCGGGCAGACATGATGAGCACCGCCGACAGGACGAGCCCTGCGCCGTGGGGCCCATCCGCGGTGAAGGGGGCCCACGGCGCAGGGGTCGTCGACGGGGGCGGCCGAGGCGGGAGGGCCTCCCGGACGCTGCGCACGGCCGTGCTGGCCGCGTGCGCCCTGGCATATGCGCTCTCTGTGGGGTCAGTGGTCCTGGGCCATCCGAACGGGCTGACCGTCTCCGCCGACCCCTCCGCCCCGACCCTGCCCCTGTGGCAGGTGTTCCTGCCGCCCGTGGTGGGTGTCGCTCTGACCCTCCTGCTGCCGCCCCGGCGGACGTCCCAACCGGCGGTGGTGGGAGAGGCGCGGGCGTTACGGCACGGCACGGCCTTCCTGGTCGGGCTGGCCGTGCTCACGATCGGGCTCGGCCTCTCGCCGCTGTCCGACGTGGACTTCGTGCTCTCGAAGGCCCTGCTGTTCATGGTGCTGCCCGCCCTCGCGCTGCGCTTCGTGTGGCGTGGCGGGGTGCAAGTGCTCCGCGCTGGAGGGGCGTGGCGCTGGTGGGCGCCGCTCGCCGTCGTGGTGGTGTGGGCGTGGCTGTCCCAGGCGGCGCCGTGGGTGCCGGCCGCGGACTTCTCCGGCCACGACCTGACGTTCCTGCTCCTCGGGGCGGCGGTGACGGCGCTGACGGCGGGCGTGGGCGAGGAGCTGTTCTACCGCCGCTGGCTGCAGACGCGGCTGGAGGTGTGGCTGGGGCCGGCGGCGGGCATCGCGCTGACGTGCGTGCTGTTCGGGCTCATGCACTTCGGCACGCACGGGTCCACGGACCTGGCCCGGGATGCCGCACTGATCGTGGCGGTGCAGGGCACGTCGGGCCTGTTCCTGGGCCTGCTGTGGTGGCGGTACCGGAACATCGCGATGAACATCCTGGCGCACCTGATCATGAACGGCTGGGCCGTGGCGGCGTACCTGCTGACGCGGTGAGCCCCGGCAGGGCTCGCCGTCCACCTCAGCCGAGGCGGCCGGCCTGGGTGGCCTCGTACCGCTCGGCGTCCTCGTCCTCGGGGACCGGCTCGGTGCCGCGCCAGCGGGCCACGGCCGTCATGAGGTGGTGCACCACGAGCGCGGCGATCGTGCCGAGCGTGATGCCGCCGAACACCAGCCCGCCCGCCGTCAGCTGCGGGTCCGCGATCGCCACGATCAGGCCCGCGCCCGCCGTCATGAGGTGGATGGTGTTGGAGAAGTCCACGCGGTTCTGGACCCAGATCCGCACGCCCATCACGCCGATCATGCCGTAGAGGATGATGCCGGCGCCGCCGGCCACACCGGCCGGGATGGTCGCGACGGCGGCCCCGAACTTGGGCAGGAAGGCGAGGGCGATCGCGGTGAGGCCGGCCACCCAGTACGCGGCGGTCGAGTACACCCGCGAGCTCGCCATGACGCCGATGTTCTCCGCGTACGTGGTGGTGCCGACACCGCCGCCCAGGCCGGAGAAGGTGGTGGAGAGGCCGTCGGCGATCAGCGCGCGGCCGGTGAGCGGGTCAAGGTCCCGCTTGGTCATCAGGCCGACGGTCCTGACGTGGCCGATGTTCTCGGCGATCAGCACGAGCACCACCGGCAGGAACAGCGGCAGCACCTGGAGGCTGAACTCGGGCGCGTGGAACGGCGGCAGGCCCACCCAGGCCGCCTCGCCGACCGCGGCGAAGTCCACCTGGCCCTGGGCCAGCGCCAGCACGTACCCGGCCAGGATGCCCACGAGGATGGACAGCCGCCCGACGAGGCCGCGGAACAGCACCGCCGTGAGCACCACCGCCAGCGCCGTGCCGAAGGTGGTCAGGGGCACCTCCTGCATGGCCGCCGTCGTCGCGCCGGCGAGGTTCAGGCCGATCAGCGCCACGATGGTGCCCATCACGGCGGGCGGCATGAGGGCGTGGATCCAGCCGGTGCCGGACAGGTGCACGACGACGCCGATCGCCGCGAGCAGCAGCCCCGTCGCCATGATGCCGCCGAGCGCGGCGCCCGTGCCCTCGAGCGCGGTGGCCGCCGTGAGCGGGGCGATGAACGCGAACGAGCTGCCGAGGTAGCTCGGCAGGCGGTTGCCGGTGATCACGAGGAACAGCAGGGTGCCGATGCCGGAGAAGAGCAGCGCCGTCGTCGCGGGCATGCCGGTGATGGCGGGAACGAGCACGGTGGCGCCGAACATGGCCATCACGTGCTGCACGCCGATGCCCACGGTGCGTGGCCAGCTGAGGCGTTCGTCCGGGGCGACGACGGTGCCCGGCGTGATGGTGCGGCCGTCGCCGTGCACGCGCCAGCCGAACCCCCGGGAGGGGTCGGCGTGCCGAGCGGGTGAGGTGGGGGTGCTGTGGGCCATGGCCGCCTTGCCGTTCAGGAGTGGATGAGGGCGCCGGACCGGGCTTCGGATCGGGGCGGGCGTCGGTCTGTAGGGTACCGTTTGAGGTGTGTCTGAGTACTTCGGAGTGATCGGCGAGGCCCTGGTGGACGTGGTCCTCTCGGACACCGCCACGCCCCGAGCGCACGTGGGCGGGAGCCCGCTGAACGTGGCCGTCGGTGTGAGCCGCCTGGAGCGCCCCGTGCTGTTCGCCGGCCGCTTCGGCCAGGACGAGTACGGCGCCATGATCGCCGCCCATCTCGAGGGCAACGGCGTGCGCAGCCTCCTGGAGCCGGACTCCTCCCCGACGTCGCAGGCCACCGCGCGCCTGGACCCGACGGGCGCCGCCAGCTACGAGTTCGACCTCGACTGGACGCTGTCGCCCGCCGCCGCCCTCGTGCGGGACCTCCGCGCGGCCGCCGGCGGGTCGCTCAAGCACGTGCACGCCGGCTCGATCGCCACGATGCTCGCCCCCGGCGACGCCGAGGTCATGGGTCTGCTCGAGGCGCTCTCCCCGGAGACCACCGTCAGCTACGACCCCAACGTGCGGCCCAGCATCGTCCCGGACCGGGTGTTCGCCCGTGCTCGCGCCGAGGAGTCGGTGCGCCTCTCCGACGTCGTCCACGCCTCTGACGAGGACATCGCCTGGCTCTACCCGGACCGGCCGCTGCTCGAGACCCTGAAGGCGTGGCAGGCCATGGGCCCGGCGTTCGTGGTCATGACGCGCGGCGCCGAGGACATCGTGGCCGTCACTGCACACGGCGTGCGCGAGCGCCCGATCGTCCCCGTGGACGTCGCGGACACCGTGGGTGCCGGCGACTCGTTCACCGCGGCGCTCCTGGCCGCCCTCGACGACCGCTCCCTGCTCGGCGCGGCCCACCGGGAGCGGCTGCACGCCATGGACCCGGCCGACGTCGAGTCCGTGCTGATCTACGCCTCCCGCGCCTCCGCGATCACGGCGTCCCGCCCGGGCGCCGACCCGCCGACGCGGGCCGAGCTCGCGGGCTGACGACGACGCGGGCGGACACCGTCCGACGCAGAGCGGTCACAACACGCCGCGTGCGGACGCCGTCGGACGCAGAGTGGTCACAACACGCCGCGTGCCGTGTCTCCAGACGGCGTGTCGTGACCACCCTGAGGGGCGGGCGGCGCCCCGTCGTCCGGCGCCCGCCCGTTCCCCAGCCGGCTCGCTCAGAGCAGCCCGAGCCCCGTGACGGCCTCCCGCTCCTCGTCGAGCTCGGCCACGGTCCTCTCCAGGCGCTCAGCCGCGTCCGGCAGCAGAGCGGCGTCTGGCTCCAGGCCCGGCACGATCCGCCACTGCCCGCCCTCGGACACCACCGGGAACGAGCTGATCAGGCCCTCGGGCACGCCGTAGGAGCCGTCGGACACGATCGCCGCGGAGGTGCGCCGGGCCTGCCCGTCCGTGCCCACGCCCGTGCCGAGGAACCAGTCGCGCATGTGGTCGATCGTCGCGCTCGCGGCCGACGCCGCCGAGGACGCCCCGCGCACGCTGATGATCTCCGCGCCGCGCTCGGCCACCCGCGGGATGAACTCCTCGGCGGCCCATCCGGCGTCCACGACCTCGAGCGCGGGGCGCCAGCCGCCGTCGGCGCCGCCCACCCGCACGCGCGCGTGGGTGAGGTCCGGGAACTGCGTGGCCGAGTGGTTGCCCCAGACGGTGATGCCGTCCACGTCGGTCACCGCGACGCCGGCCTTCGCCGCGAGCTGCGAGACCGCGCGGTTGTGGTCCAATCGGGTGAGCGCGGTGAAGCGGTCGGCCGGCACGTCCCGAGCGTGGGAGGCAGCGATCAGCGCGTTCGTGTTCGCCGGGTTGCCCACGACGACGACGCGCACGTCCTCCGCTGCGTGGTCGTTGATCGCCTGGCCCTGGGGCCCGAAGATGCCGCCGTTGGCCTCGAGCAGGTCGCCGCGCTCCATGCCGGCCGAGCGCGGGCGGGCGCCCACGAGCAGGGCGTGCTGCACGCCGTCGAAGGCCACCGCGGGATCGTGCGTGACCTGGACGTCCGCGAGGAGGGGGAACGCCGCGTCCGCGAGCTCCATCGCCGTGCCCTCGGCGGCCCGCAGCGCCGCCGGGACCTCGAGCAGGCGCAGGCGCACGGGGACGTCGGCGCCGAGCATCTCGCCGGAGGCGATCCGGAAGAGCAGCGCGTAGCCGATGTTGCCGGCCGCGCCGGTGACGGTGACGGTGCGGGGGGGCTGGGCCGCACTCATGGGGGCGGGGGCGGGGGCGGTGCGCGCGGCGCTGCTCTGGGTGTCCATGCGCTCATCCTGCCAACTGCCCGCGCCCCTCGCGAGGACTCCGCCTAGACTCGACGCATGCCTCTGCCGACCTCGATCCGCCGCCCCCGGCTCGTCGCCACGGACCTGGACGGCACCGTCATCGGCTACGCGCACACCCGCTCGGGGCGGCTCTCCCCGCGGACCATCGCGGCGCTGCGGTCGGCGCACGAGGCGGGCGTCGTCGTCGTGTTCGTGACGGGGCGGCCGCTGCGCTGGCTGGACGCGCTCGCGGACCAGCTGGGCGACGTCGGACCGGTGATCTGCTCCAACGGCGCCGTGGTGGTGGATCCCGCGACCGGCGAGGTGCTCGAGTCCCGCCCGATGGAGCGGGGGACGGTGTGGACGGCGGTCGAGCGGCTGCGGGCCCTGGACCCCACCGCCACGTTCGGCGCCGAGACACTCGACGGCTTCTTCTGGGAGACCGCGTTCACGGAGGCGTCGGCGTTCGAGGACGCCACGCCGGCCGCGGCTGCCCTCGAGGGCGTGCTGCCCGCGGAGGCCGTCGTCGTGAAGCTGATGGCCCGCTCCACCGCCCTCGAGCCGGACGCGTTCCTGGAGGCCGCGCGCGCCGAGCTCGGGGAGCTCGTCAGCGCGACGCACTCCGCGCCCGGCGTGGCCCTCGTGGAGATGTCCGCGCCGGGCGTGCACAAGGCGGCCACCCTCGCGGACTTCGCGGCGAGCCGGGGGATCGCGCCGGCGGACGTCGTCGCCTTCGGGGACATGCCCAACGACGCCGAGATGCTTGCGTGGGCGGGCCTCGGCTGCGCCGTGGCCTCAGGCCACATGAGCCTGCGCGCGGCGGCGGACGCGGTGGTCGGGGCCTGCGACGACGACGGCGTGGCCGGGGCGATCGAGGAGCTGCTGGCGCTGCCGGAGGTCTGACGGGCGGGCGCGGCCGACCGGCCCGGCCCGGCCGCCGGGGTCACCAGCGCTCGCGGGTGAGGTCGGCGTCCTCGGAGCGCACGGGCTTCGAGCCGGTGACCAGCTTATGGCCGAGCCACAGGGCCAGGAACAGCGGCAGGCCGAGGTACGCGGTGGCTGCGGCGAGCAGGTCCACGCCCTCGCCGAACGCCCCGTACCCCTGCCCCAGGACCACCACGGTGCACAGCAGCAGCGCGACGATCGGACCCAACGGGAAGAGCGCGGCGCGGTAGGGCAGGTCCTCGAGGCGGCCGCCCTGGACGATGTACGCGCGGCGGAACCGGTAGTGGCTCCACGCGATGCCCATCCACACGATGAACCCGGCCAGTCCGGAGGCGGAGACGAGCCACACGTAGGCGGCCCCGTCTCCGACGAGGGTGGTGAGGAAGCACAGGGCGCCGACGGCGGTGGTGACCAGCAGCGCGTTCATGGGAACGCCGCGGCGGTTGACCTTGGCGAGGAACCGCGGGGCCTTGCCCGAGTCGGCCAGGGCCCAGAGCATGCGGGTGGAGGCGTACAGCCCCGAGTTGCCGGCGGAGAGGATCGCTGTGAGGATCACGGCGTTCATCACGGCGGCCGCGGCCAGCACGCCGGCGTTCTCGAACACCAGGGTGAACGGGGAGATCGAGATGTCCTCCACGCCGCTGCCCAGCAGGTTGGGGCTGGTGTAGGGGATCAGGAAGCCGATCACGGTGATCGCGCCGACGTAGAAGAGCAGGATGCGCCAGAACACGGTGCGGATGGCCTTCGGGACGTTCCTCTCCGGGTCCTCCGCCTCGCCGGCCGCGACGCCGACGAGCTCGGTGCCCTGGAAGGAGAAGCCGGCCACCAGGAAGATCGCGAGGATGCCCGGGGCGCCGCCCACGAACGGGGCCTCGCCG
This sequence comes from Micrococcus antarcticus, assembly GCF_044872765.1. Taxonomy (NCBI): domain Bacteria; kingdom Bacillati; phylum Actinomycetota; class Actinomycetes; order Micrococcales; family Micrococcaceae; genus Micrococcus; species Micrococcus antarcticus. Next base: position 1,837,448 of record NZ_CP085253.1, read on the forward strand.
GTGGTCCAGTTCTCGAAGCCCGGGGCGGCGCCGCCGAGGATGCCGGCGATCATCATGACGCCGAGGACGAGGAAGACCACCACGGTGACGACCTTGATGAGCGAGAACCAGAACTCGGACTCGCCGTAGGCCCGGGTGGAGAGCGCGTTGAGGCCGAAGAGGATCGCCAGGAAGAGCGCAGACCAGGCCCACGAGGGGACGTCCGGGAGCCAGTAGCGCATGACCAGAGCGGCCGCGACGAGCTCCGCGGCCACCGTGATCGCCCAGTTGTACCAGTAGTTCCAGCCGATGGCGAAGCCGAACGAGGGGCTGACGAACCGGGTGGCGTACTCCTCGAAGGCGCCCGAGACCGGCAGGTAGGTGGCCATCTCGCCGAGGGACTGCATGAGCAGGAACACCATGAAGCCGATGACGACGTACGCCAGCAGCGCGCCGCCGGGGCCGGCGGTGGCGATGCTGTTGCCGGAGGCCACGAACAGGCCGGTGCCGATGGCGCCGCCCATCGCGATCATCATCAGGTGGCGGGCGGCCAGGGTGCGGCGCAGGCCGTTGTGCGCCTCTGACGGGGCGGGAAGGGCGGCGGTGCTGGCGGCGGGGCCGGCGGCGGTGCTGCCGGCCGGCAGGGCGGAGCCGGGGGTGTCTCTGGAGTCCACGGAGGTCTTTCGTCGCTGGGGGCGGGCGCACGTCCGGCGCCTCCACCCCGGATTCGAGGTCGCAGAACTCTATACCCGGACGCGGCCGCGGCGCGCGTCGCCCTCGGGTCAGCCCGCCGCGGCGAGCTCCTCGCGCAGGGCCGCGACGAACGCGTCGACGTCCTCCTCCGTGGTGTCGAAGCTGCACACCCAGCGGACCTCGCCCGTCGCGGGGTCCCAGTCGTAGAACCGGAAGGACCGGCGCAGCCGGTCCGCGACGCCGGCCGGCAGGGTCGCGAAGACCGCGTTGACGTCGGTGTTCTGGGTCAGCGCCACCCCGGGGAGGGAGCCGTCCGCGATGCCGGCCGTCACGGCGTCGCTGAGGCGCCGGGCCATGGCGTTCGCGTGGCCGGCGATCCGCAGGTGCAGGTCCCCGTCGAAGAGCGCGATCAGCTGCGCAGAGACGAAGCGCATCTTGGACGCGAGCTGCATCTGGTGCTTGCGCAGGTAGGCCAGGCCCTGCACGGCGTCCGGGTTCAGCACCACGATCGCCTCCGCGGCGAGCGCCCCGTTCTTGCTGCCGCCCAGGGAGAGCACGTCCACGCCGGCGTCCGTGGTGAACGCGCGCAGCGGCAGGTCGAGCGCGGCCGCGGCGTTGGCGATCCGCGCCCCGTCCAGGAACACCGTCATGCCGCGCGCGTGCGCGTGCTCGGTGATCGCGCGGATATCCTCCGGCGTGTACAGGGTGCCGAGCTCGGTGGACTGCGTGATCGCGACGACGAGGGGCTGGGCCCGGTGCTCGTCCCCCCATCCCCACGCCTCGGCGTCGATCAGCTCGGGGGTGAGCTTGCCGTCCAGGGTGGACACGGGCAGGAGCTTGATCCCGGCGGCCTTCTCCGGCGCGCCGCCCTCGTCCACGTGGATGTGGGCGGTGTCCGCGCAGACCACCGCGCCCCAGCGCGGCAGCATGGACTCCAGGGCGACGACGTTCGCGCCCGTCCCGTTGAACACCGGCCAGGCCTGCGCCTGCTCGCCGAAGTGCCCGCGGACCACCTCCTGCAGCCGGGCGGTGTAGGCATCCTCGCCGTAGGCGGTCTGGTGGCCGCCGTTGGCCTCGGCGATCGCCGCGAGGACCTCCGGGTGCACCCCGGAGTAGTTGTCCGAGGCGAACCCGCGGCTCTCGGCGTCGTGGATCCTCTGCATGTCGGTCCCCTTCCGGTGGGTGGTCATCGTGCGACGCGCCTCAGGCGTCCGCGGCGCGGATGCCGGCCGTGGAGTCGATGACGCCCCGCATCTTCTTCTCGAGCGCCTCGAAGAACATGGAGAGCGGGAACTCGTCGTCGAGCACGAGGTCGGTGAGCCCCTTCGGCGGGCCCGCCAGCACGTCCTGGGGGAGGCCCTGCGCCCACGCCGAGGCCGGATGCGGGGCCACCACGGACGCGACCAGCTCGTGGGCCTTGAGCCAGTGCACGGTCTTGGGGCGGTCGATGGACTCCCAGTACAGCCGGTCGATCGCGTCGCCGAGCTCGACGACGGCCGGCGCCAGGCCCTCTCAGTCCACGCTGAGCTTCACGTCCCGCCACTCCACCACGTGCCGGCGGTGGAGCCACGCGAAGAGCAGCTGGCCGCCGAGGCCGTCGTCGTTGCGCACGCGGGAACCGGTGAGCGCGAAGCGGAAGACGCGGTCGAAGAGCACGGCGTAGTGCACGAGCTTCGCGTGACGCAGGGTCGCCTGCTCCGTCTCGCTCAGGTCCTCCCCGGCCTCCGCGCGGGCGGTGAGGGCCTGCTCGATCCGGACGCACTCGCGGAACGCGGTCAGGTCGCAGCGCATCTCCTCGAGCGTGTAGAGGAAGAACGGCATGCGCTGCTTGATCATGAACGGGTCGAAGGGCAGGTCGCCGCGCATGTGCGTGCGGTCGTGGATGAGGTCCCACATGACGAACGTCCTCTCGGCGAGGTCCTGGTCCGCCACGAGCTCCGCGGCGTCGGCGGGCAGGTCCAGCTTCGTGATGTCCGCGGCCGCGGCGACGACGCGGCGGAAGCGGGCCGCCTCGCGGTCCTGGAAGATCGCGCCCCACGTGAACGTGGGGATCTCGCGCATCGCCACGGTCTCGGGGAACAGCACCGCTGAGTTCGTGTCGTAGCCCGGCGTGAAGTCGATCAGCCGCAGGGACAGGAAGAGCTTGTTGCCGTGGTCGCCGGCCTCGAGGTCCGCGATGAACTCCGGCCAGATGGCCCCCACGATCAGGGCCTCGACGTGTCGGTCGGGCGAGCCGTTCTGGGTGTACATCGGGAAGACCACGAGGTGACGGATGCCGTCCACGCGGTGCTCCTGGGGCTGGAACGCCACGAGGGAGTCCAGGAAGTCGGGCACGCCGAAGCCGTCCGCCTCCCAGCGCGCGACGTCGCGGGGCAGGGCGGCGAGGTAGGCGGCGTCGTGCGGGAAGAGCGGGGCCAGCGTGGCGACGGCGGCGGTGATCACGGCGACGTGGTCGCGGGCGGCGGGGTGGTCGACGGGGTCAGGCACCGAGCCGTCCTCGGCCTGGAGTCCCTGGAGTGCCGTGGCGGCCGCCTTGAGTCGCAGCCAGGCCGGGTGGGACTCGGCGTGGCGGGCGTCCTCGACGACCTCCGGCTCGCCGATGATGGCCTGCTCCGTGGGCAGAGAAGTGGTCATGAACGCCTCCTGTCGCTGTGTCGCCGGTAAATCTCCCGCGATCCGCGTGCCACCCTCGCCCAGCTCTCGGAGCGGGTCGGCCTCTCCTCGTCCGCGGTGCAAGCGCGGCTGCGCAAGCTCGAGGGGAGCGGGGTGATCACCGGATACCGGGCGCTGCTGGACCCCGAGGCGGTCGGCAAGCCGCTCGCGGCCTTCATCGAGATCACGCCACTGGACCCCCGGCAGCCCGACGACGCGCCGCAGCTCCTGGAGGGGGTCGCCGCGATCGAGGCCTGCCACTCCGTGGCCGGGGACGCGGCGTACATGCTGTTCGTCCGGGTGGGCTCGCCACGCGAGCTCGAGGCGCTCGTCAACGAGATCCGCCACGTGGCCTCCGTGAACACGCGGACCACCGTGGTGCTGCAGACCTTCTACGAGCACCGCCCGATGCTGCCCCTCGAGGAGCCCGGCCCGGTGCGCTGACGCACGGGGCCCGGTGGCTCAGAGGAACTCGAGCGGATCGAACTCGGCGACGTCGATGACGCGCAGGCGCGGCAAGGACGAGTCGAACGCCTCGACCTTGTACTCGAGGTCGAAGAACTCCACGCCCGGGATGGCCCGCAGGATGCCGGAGAGGAACTCCTCGAAGCCGATGATGCCGGTGCGGCGGCCCGGGGTGGAGGCCAGGTCGGCCAGCTGTGGGGCGAAGTCGGCGTCGTGGCTGACGAGGACGACGTCGTCCTCGCGTGCCTGGAGCGCGGCCATGGTCTTCTGGATGCCGAGGTCCACGACCTTGCCCTCGCCGCGCAGCATGATCGGCTGGTAGCCGAGTGCGGTGAGCGCCTGCACGAAGGGGATCGGGATCTCGCCGTCGATGGCGAGGAAGAACAGGCCCTTGACGGGCTGGTTCCAGTGGTCCTGCATGAAGTGGAGCAGGCGCTTCCAGCGCGGCCGCTCGTCGGACTGGGGGCGCCGCTGGAGGATGGACGTGCCGAGGGTCGCGTCGATGTTCTCGCCGTCGACCAGCAGGTAGGTGGTTCGCTCGCTCACGGTCTCGAGGCTACCCCGCGGGGCGGACGCGGTCCGCGGGGCGGTGGCGGTGGCGGGGTGGAACTCGACGGCGGGCGTCTCGAGCGAGCCCGCGGGAAGGTCGGCGCGGCGGGCCATCAGCGGCCGCCGATCCGGTCCGTCACGAGGCGCGCCACGCCCTCGATCGGGCCCGCCCGCCAGGGCCGCGACCGCACGTACGTGCGCCACAGCAGCGGCAGCGCGATCGCACCGAGGATCAGCACGACCACGTTGAACCACGTGTCGTCCGCGCCGCCGGGCGTGCGCCACGGGCCGGGGCCCGCAGCGCGCGCCGCCCACCCGAGGTAGGCGTGGTGCGCCACGTACACGGACAGGGTCATGGAGCCGGGGACGGAGAGCAGCTCGGTGGCGGGGTTCGCGTGGTTCGGCACGACGGCGGCGCACAGTCCCAGCACCAGCAGCACCAGGCCGGTGTCCACGAGGACCTCGGGCACGGTGCCGGAGTACGGGACGGGCATCGCGCCGGTCCTCGCGCGGGAGGACGCGAGGACGACGCCGGCCAGGGCCGCCCCGCCGACCGCCCACCACACCGCGTCCACGCGCATGCGGCGGGCCGGGTCCTCGCGGGTCCCGTGCAGGGTGCGCAGTACGACCGCTCCGAGCAGCGCCCACGCGAGCAGCAGGGGCAGGCGGTAGGGCGCGTCGGTGAGCATCGTGGCCACGCCCGTCGCGAGGCGGTCCGCGGGCAGGCCCACCGCGTCGGCCAGCGGCAGGAGTGCGGCGACGGCCGCCGTCGTGCCCTGGGCCACGAGGGCGACGCCGCCGGACGCCGAGAGGAGGGCGAGGACGAGCTGCGCGGCGAGCGGGAGCGCGGCGAGCAGGCCCATCAGGAGGGCGACGACGGCGAGGTGCGGCAGGATGTCGTGCACCTGGGCGCCGAAGAACCCGACGAGCCAGGAGCACGCCGCGAGGACGAGCGCCCGGATGACCGCGCGGGCCGCCGCGCGGCCGATGCCCAGGTGCTGGACCTCGAGGCGGGCGGAGACGCCCACGAGCGCCGCGAACAGGGCCGCCGTGAGGTGCTCGGTGAGGTTCAGGACACCGCCGGGGCCGCCGGTGGGCGCGGTGTGGGCGAGCATCATCGAGATCAGCGCGAGGCAGCGGGCGACGTCGACCCAGATCAAGCGGTGGTGGACGGGGCGCGAGGACGGCCCGGCCCGGCCACGCGAGCGGGACGAGGTGCGGGGCACGGAGGGCTCCTGAAGACGGGGACGAGGTGGGTCCAGTCTAGGAAGCACCCTCGTCGCCGTCGGACTCGCAACGGGAGGTTTCCGGGCGCCCGCTACCCTGACCCCGTGACCCGCCGAACCGTGCCGTCCTCAGGCCCGTCGCCGTGCCCGCGTGCCCGTCCCGCGCGCTCCCTGCGTGCGCCCCGGCCAACGCCCCGTCCCGCCCCCGCCTACCTCGCGGACTCCCTGCCCGGCCGTGCCGGCCGGCCCCTCGGCTTCGCGCACCGCGGCGCCGGGAACGAGCGGGAGAACTCGCTGGCGGCGTTCCAGTCGGCCTGTGATGCGGGCTTCGCCTACCTCGAGCTGGACGTGCGCACCACGAAGGACGGCGTGCTCGTGGTCTTCCACGACGAGACCCTGGACCGCGTCACCACCGGCCGCGGCCGGATCTCCGACGTCACGTGGGAGCAGCTCCACTCCGTCACGGTCGGCGGCGAGCCGCTCCTGCGCTTCGCCGACCTCCTCACCGCACTCCCCGAGGCCCGCCTCAACGTGGACCTCAAGGACCGCGCGGCCGCCCCCGCCATGGCCCACCTGCTCGCCGAGCACGAGGCGTGGGACCGCGTGCTCGTCGCGTCCTTCCACGACTCCCGCCGCCGCCTCTTCCGGCGTTCTCTCACCGCCCTCGGCCACGCCGAGCGCGCGCACGGCCCGCACCGCATCGCGACGTCGGGCGGGGCCGCCGCCATCGCCGCGCTCGTCCTGCTCGGCCCGCTTGGCCTCACGGGGTGGCTGCGCCGCCACGCCCTCGACATCGACTGCGTGCAGGTGCCGATCCGGCACGGGCGCATCCGGGTGGTGACGGCCGACTTCGTGCGCCGCTGCCACGCTGCGGGCCTGCCCGTGCACGTGTGGGTCGTGGACGAGGCCGAGGAGATCGAGCGGCTCCTGGACCTCGGCGTCGACGGCGTCATGACCGACCGTGCCGACGTCCTCGCGGAGGTCTTCACGCGCCGCGGCCTCTGGCCGCAGCGCTGAGCCTCACCGTCGCGGCGCCAGCACCAGCTCGACGCCGGCCCGCGTCAGGGTGAGCGCGCCGTCCTCCGCCTCGTCCACGGCCACCGGGCCGTCGAAGAGCCGACGCACCGCCTCGGTTGCCGAGGCGGTCTCGTCCTCGGGCAGGCACGCGACGGCCGGCTGGCCCTCGCTCGGGTGCGCCTGCCACCCGTCCGGCGTCACGCTCAGGACGTCCACGCGCGGCTGCCCGCACAGTTCCCGAGCGGTGAACGTGAACGGCGCGCCCGTGTCGACGTCCACGCTCGTCCACGGACCCGTCGCCACGGGGCGCCCGTCCCAGGCCAGGGACGTCACCGCGTGGGGCTGCGTGCCGACCGGCAGATCGCCGCCCCGGCCCCGAGCCGCGCCGGGCGCGGCGAGGTCGGAGGCGGAGATGCGCGACGGCGTCGCCCCGCTCGGGGACCCGGCGCCGGCACCCTCCGATGACCCTCCCGACGTCGGCCCGGCGCCGCACCCGGTGACGGCGAGGAGGCCCGTCATCACCAGGGCCGGCGGCAGGCGGCGCAGCCGGCTGTCCATGTCAGAGCATCTTCGGGATCATCTTGCGCTTCATCCAGCCGTACGGCGGGTACGCGGTCTTGAGCGTGTCCACCTGGTCCGACTTCGTGATGGACGGGCGCAGGTGGGAGAACGTCTCGAAGCCCGCCTGCCCGTGATACGCGCCCATCCCGGAGGATCCGATGCCGCCGAAGGGCAGCGTGGTGATGCCGGCGTGCAGCAGGGCGACGTCGTAGCCGAGGCCGCCGGCCTGGACCTGCTCGTCGAACGCGCGGTGCAGGCGCGGGCGGTCCGTGAAGAGGTACGCCGCGAGGGGGTGCGGGCGGTCGGCGATGAAGTCCAGCGCGTCCTGGAACGCCCCCACCTTCAGCACGGGCAGGACGGGGCCGAACAGCTCCTCCTGCATGAGCGCGCCGTCCGGCTGCACGCCCGTGACCACGGTGGGCGCCATGTAGCGCGCGGCCGGGTCGACCTCGCCGCCCACGAGCACCTCGGCGCCGGCAGCCACGTCCTTCTCCACCATGTCCGCGAGGCGCTGGGCGTGCTCGGCGGAGATGAGGCGGCCGTAGTCCTTGGACTCGCGCGGCTCCGCGCCGTAGAACTCGCGGATCGCCTTCGGCAGCTCGGCCACCACCTGCGCGTGGGCCTCCTCGCCCACGGCGAGGATGTAGTCCGGGGCCACGCACGTCTGGCCCGCGTTGGTGAACTTGGCCCACGCGAGGCGGCGGGCCATCGCCCCCGTGTTGCGCGCGGGCGTCACCACCGCCGGGGACTTCCCGCCCAGCTCCAGCGTGACGGGGGAGAGCGTCTTGGCCGCGGCCTCGTACACGATCCGCCCCACGCGCTCGCCGCCCGTGTAGAGGATGTGGTCCCACGGCTCCGCGAGCAGCGCGGTGTTGCAGTCCCTGCCGCCGGCCACCACGGAGATCAGCGCGGAGTCCAGGTACTGAGGCAGCAGCTCCTGCAGGGCACGGGCCGTGGCGGGCGCCTTCTCCGAGGGGCTGATGACCACGGCGTTGCCCGCCGCCAGCGCGCCCACCAGCGGGGCGAGCGTGAGCTGCACGGGGTAGTTCCACGCGCCGATGATCAGCACGAGCCCCTTGGGCCGTGGCCGCACCTCGGCGCTCGCGGGCTGCAGGGTCAGCGGCAGCTTTGCGGGCCGCGGCTCCATCCACTCGCTCAGGTGCAGGATCGCGTGGTCCACCTCCGAGCGCACCGAGATCACCTCGGTCATCAGCGCCTCCGTGGGCGCCTTGCCGAGGTCCTCGCCCAGGGCGTTCACGAACCGCTCCTGCTGCTCCGTGAGCATCCGCTTCAGCCCGCGCAGCTGGTGCAGGCGCACGGTGCGGGGGTGGGCGGCGCGCAGGCGGGCGGCGGCGCGCAGCCTCCCGACGGCGGCGTGCGGCTCCTCGGGTCGGGTGCCGGCAGGCATGATCGGCAGGGCCTCGGTGGGCAGCGGCTCGCGCAGGGGCTCGGCGGTCTCCTCCTCGGGCTCGTCCTCGCCGAGGTCCCAGCCGACGTCCGCGGCCAGGCCCTCCGGGAGGGCCCCGGCCGTCGTCAGGAGGGCCGGGGTGCCGGTCGCCGCTGCGTCGTCCGCGGTGTCCGCGGTGTCCGTGACGTTGCCGTCGTGGGGGGAGGCGGCGTCGGTGCGGGTCGTGTCCGGCTCCTCGCTCGCGTGGCGGGGACGGGGCTGCTCGGGGGTGCCGTTGCTCATGGAGCCCACGCTACCCAGGCGGGCTGGGCGGCGGCAGGGTGCGCCTCCGCGCTCAGCCGATGACGCCGTCCACCAGCCGCTGCGCGTCCTGCTGCACCTGCGCCAGGTGCTCCTCGCCCAGGAAGGACTCCGCGTAGATCTTGTAGACGTCCTCGGTGCCGGAGGGGCGCGCGGCGAACCACGCGTTCTGCGTGACCACCTTGAGCCCGCCGATCGCCGCCCCGTTGCCCGGGGCGGTCGTGAGGGCGTGGAGGATCTGCTCGCCGCCCACGGTCTCGGCGGTGATGTCGTCCGCGGTGAGCTCCTTGAGGCGGGCCTTCTGCTCGGCGGTGGCCGGGGCGTCGATGCGCGCGTAGGCCGGGGCGCCGTGCAGGGCCACGAGGTCCCGGTAGCGCTCGGACGGGGACTGGCCCGTGACCGCGATGATCTCCGCGGCCAGCAGGCACAGCAGGAGGCCGTCCTTGTCCGTGGACCAGGCGTCGCCGTCGAAGGTCACGAAGGACGCGCCCGCGGACTCCTCGCCGCCGAACACGCCCGTGCCGGTCAGCAGGCCGGGCACGAACCACTTGAAGCCCACCGGCACCTCCACGAGGTCGCGCCCGAGGTCGCGCGCCACGCGGTCGATCATCGACGAGGAGACGAGGGTCTTCCCGACGCCGGCGTCCTGCGGCCACCCCTTCCGGCTGCGGTAGAGGTAGTCGATGGCCACCGCGAGGAAGTGGTTGGGGTTCATCAGCCCGCCGTCGGGGGTGACGATGCCGTGACGGTCCGCGTCGGCGTCGTTGCCGGTGGCGACGTCGAAGGGGGCCACCCCGTCCGCGTCCGGGGTCATGCGCTCGATGAGCGAGGCCATCGCGTGGGGGGAGGAGCAGTCCATGCGGACCTTGCCGTCCCAGTCCAGCGTCATGAAGCCGAACCGCGGGTCCACCTCCGGGTTCACCACGGTCAGGTCCAGCCTGTGCCGCTTGCCGATCTCGCCCCAGTACGCCACCGACGCGCCGCCCATGGGGTCCGCGCCGATCCGCACGCCGGCCTCGCGGATCGCCTCGAGGTCGATCACCTCGGGCAGGTCCGTGACGTAGCGGTCCAGGAAGTCGAACTCGCCCAGCTTCGGATGGCCGGCGACCTCGTCCGCACCCACGCGGCGCACGCCGTCGAGGCCCGCGGCGAGCAGCTCGTTCGCGCGGTTCGCGATCCAGGACGTGGCCTCGGTGTCCGCGGGGCCGCCGTGCGGAGGGTTGTACTTGAAGCCGCCGTCGGCGGGCGGGTTGTGGGAGGGCGTGATGACCAGCCCGTCCACGAGACCGGTGTTGTCCCCGTCGGCGGAGAAGCCCGCCGGCGTGAGGTCGCGGCCCTCGTTGAGGTGCAGGATCGCGTGGGAGACGGCCGGGGTCGGCGTGTAGCCGCCGCGCGCGTCCACGAGCACCTCGACGTCGTTGCCGAGCAGCACCTGCACCGCGGTGTCCTGCGCGGGCTCGGAGAGGGCGTGGGTGTCACGGCCGACGAGGACGGCGCCCGTGATGCCCTTCTCTGCGCGGTACTCGACCACGGCCTGCGTGATCGCCGCGATGTGGTCGTCGTTGAAGGAGGTCTTGAACGCGGAGCCGCGGTGGCCGGAGGTGCCGAAGACGACCTTCTGCGCCGGGTCGGACGGGTCCGGGTGGCCCGTGCGGTAGGCCTCGAGGAGGGCCTCGACGTCGATCAGGTCCTCCGGCAGTGCGGGGGTGCCAGGGCGCTGGGAGGCGGGGACGGGAGCGGCGTTCTCGGTCATGCCCCTCACCTTGGCACGCGCGGGTGAGCGGGGGAAGAACTCGCGGTTGCCGCACGGTCCTGGCCTGACGCACCCGCCCCCCACGACGACGGGCGCCCACCCGCGAGGGTGAGCGCCCGTCGTCGTCCGGCCAGGACCTCGGCGCGTCCGGGCGTCCGAGGCCCAGGGGCGTCAGCCCTGGTTCGTGGACTCCTTGGCGGCGCGGCGCGCGTCGAAGCGGTCCGCGTCCATGACCGTGGCCCACGCGGCCACGAAGTCGCGCACGAACTTCTCCTTGGCGTCGTCGGCGGCGTACACCTCGGACAGGGTGCGCAGCTCGGAGTTGGAGCCGAACACGAGGTCGTCACGGGTGCCGAAGAGCTCCTTGCCCTCGGCGGTCACACCGCGGTACCGGCCCTCGGCCACCTTCTCCCACTGCGTGTCGATGTCCGTGATCGCGGTGAGGAAGTCCTGGGACAGGACGCCCACGTTCTCCGTCCACACGCCGTCCTTCGAGCCCGCGGGCACGGCGCCCAGCACGCGCAGGCCGGCCACGAGCACCGTCATCTCCGGGGCGGAGAGGCCGATCAGGTTGGCGCGGTCCACGAGCGCGAACTCGGACGGGAACTGCTTGGACGGGCGCGGATCCCAGTTGCGGAAGCCGTCCACCTTGGGCTCCATGTGGCGGAAGGACTCCACGTCCGTCTGCTCCTGGGTCGCGTCGCCGCGGCCCGGGGTGAAGGGCACGGAGACGGGCACGCCGCCATCGGCGGCCGCCTTCTCCACGGCCCAGTTGCCCGCGATCACGAGGGTGTCGGCGAAGGAGACGCCGGTCTGCTCGGCGATCTGCTCCAGCTTCGCGATGACCGGGCCGATCACGGCCGGCTCGTTGACCTCCCACGAGCGCTGCGGCTCGAGGCGGATGCGGCCGCCGTTCGCGCCGCCGCGCTTGTCCGAGGAGCGGAAGGAGGAGGCCGCGGCCCACGCGGTCTTCACGAGCTCCGTCACGGACAGGCCGGAGCCGGCCACGGCGTCCTTGACGGCCTGGACCTCGGCGTCGCCGGGGACCGTCGCCGGGGCGGTGACCGGGTCCATCCACACGAGCTCCTCGGCGGGCACCTCGGGGCCGTAGTGGCGGGCGATCGGGCCCATGTCACGGTGGGTCAGCTTGAACCACGCGCGGGCGTAGGCGTCCTGGAACGCGCCGAAGTCGTCCTTGAAGCGCTGGGAGATCTCGCCGAACACGGGATCGAAGCGCAGGGCCAGGTCCGAGGTCAGCATGCGGGGCTCGCGGCGGCCCCGGAAGTCGGACTCGGGCACCATGTCGGAGCCGCCGCCGTTGACGGGGCGCCACTGCTTGGCGCCGGCCGGGGACTCCATGAGCTCCCACTCGTACGCGTAGAGGATGTGGAAGAACTCGTTGTCCCAGCGGGTGGGGTGGTAGGTCCAGGTGACCTCGAGGCCGGACGTGATGGTGTCGCGGCCCTTGCCCTCGCCGTAGGCGTTCTTCCAGCCCAGGCCCATCTGCTCGATGTCCGCGGCCTCGGGCTCGGCGCCGATGTTGCCCTCCACGGGGCCGGCGCCGTGGGTCTTGCCGAAGGTGTGGCCGCCGCCGATCAGCGCGACGGTCTCCTCGGCGCTCATGCCCATGCGGGAGAACGTCTCGTGGATGTCCTTGGCGGACTTCAGCGGGTCCGGCTCGCCCTCGGGGCCCTCTGGGTTCACGTAGATCAGGCCCATCTCGACGGCCGCGAGCGGGTTGTCCAGCTCGCGGTCGCCCTTGTAGCGCTCGGCGCCGCCGTTGGTCCACTCGGTCTCGGGGCCCCAGTAGACGTCGTCCGCGGGCTCGTAGGCGTCGATGCGGCCGCCGGAGAAGCCGAAGGTGGGCATGCCCATGATCTCGTGGGCCACGGTGCCGGCCAGGACGATCAGGTCGGCCCAGGAGAGGGACTGGCCGTACTTCTTCTTGACCGGCCACAGCAGGCGGCGGGCCTTGTCCAGGGAGGCGTTGTCCGGCCAGGAGTTCAGGGGCGCGAAGCGCTGCTGGCCCTCGCCGGCGCCGCCGCGGCCGTCGGTCACGCGGTAGGTGCCCGCGGAGTGCCAGGCCATGCGGATCATGAACGGGCCGTAGTTGCCGAAGTCGGCCGGCCACCAGTCCTTGGAGGTGGTGAGCACCTCGGCGATGGTCGCCTTCACCTCGGCGAGGTCGAGCTTCTCGAACGCGGCCGGGTAGTCGAAGCCGCCGTCCTCGGGGCGCTGGACCGGCTGGTCCTTCGCGAGGATCTTCAGGTTCAGGCGGTTCGGCCACCACTGCTGGTTGGCGTCGCCGGAGGTCGGGTGCGCCAGCGGGGCGCCGTGCGCGACGGGGCACTTGCCCTCGGCGGCGTCCGACTGCGGGTTCCTGGCCGCGGCGTCGGTGGCCGTGTCCGGGCCGTCGGCGTCGTGGCGGGGCGCGGTGGGCTGGCCGACGGCGACCGTGTCGTTCATCTCGCCGACGGTGGTGCTCTCCTCGCCGTGCGGGAGGTTCTTCTCTTCAGCGCTCATGGCGTGATCCTTTCGGGGACGGAAGGTGGGGTCGCGGGGTGGATGGGGGGCTCAGGGGGCCGCGGCGGACGACGACGGCGGGGCCGCCTCGTCCTGTCCGTCGCGGCACGCGGGGCACAGGCCCCAGTAGTAGACCTCGGCCTCGTCGATGAGGAACCCGTGGTCCGACTGCGCCTGCAGGCACGGGGCGGACCCGGTGTGGCACGGCACGTCGACCACGGCGCCGCACCCGCGGCACACGAGGTGGTGGTGGTTGTCATGGCGGCGGATCTCGTAGCGCGCGGCGGAGCCGGCGGGCTGGATCGAGCGGACGAGCCCGGCCTCGGTGAGCGCGTGGAGGCAGTCGTAGACCGCCTGGTGCGAGACGGAGGGCAGGGCCTCCCGCGCCGCGGTCAGGACGGCGGCCGCGTCCGCGTGCGGGTGGGCGCGCAGGGCGCTCAGCACCGCGAGCCGTGGGCGCGTCACACGCAGCCCGGCGTCGCGCAGGAGCGCGTGCTCGGGGAGCGGGGCTGTCGACGACGGGCGCATGGGCCCCATGTCACCGCCTTTTCTGGAACTTGTCAAGAAAGCCGCCCCTGCCGCGTCCGTCTCCGCGTGTGACGCCCCGGCCCCGGGCCGTTCCCCCGCTCCGGGGCCGCTCGCTAGGGTGAACGCCCAGTGCGGCACCGCGGCCGTACGCGGAAGAAAGGCCCCGTCATGAGCGCACCCGAGCCCGTCCGGCTCCCCCTGGTCTCCGGGGAGCGGCCGTCGACACGGGGAGAGCGGGGGCCGCTCCCCACGGGCGCCCGCGTGCTTCCCCGCGACGACGCCGCCTTCCTCTCCACTGCGGCGGCCTGCGGGGGCGACGTCGCCCCGATGGTGGCGCTGCTGAGGGAGGGCGCGGCCGACGGCGATGCCCCTCTCGACCTCCCGCTGACCGGCGAGGGCGCCACCCGCGAGCAGTGGGAGCTGCTCGCCTCCGTGGCCGCGCAGGACCTCTCCGCCGCCCGGGTGCTCGAGCCCCACCTGGACGCGCTCTCGATCCTGTCCCAGGCCGGCGTCCCCGCCCCGGAGGGCCTGCTCGGCGTCTACGCGTCCGAGTCGGGCGGGCAGACCCCGACGGTGCGCCGCACCGACGACGGCTGGCGCCTCGACGGCGAGAAGCCCTGGTGCTCTCTCGCAGACGAGTGCTCCCACGCGGTCGTCACCGCGAAGGACGGCGACGGCGTGCGCCACGCCCTCCTCGTGGACCTCGGCGATCCCGGTGTGACGACGGCCGACGCCGCGTGGCCCGCCCTCGGCCTGGCCCCCATCACCACCGTGGGCCTGCGCTTCGCGGACGTCCCCGGCGAGCCCGTCGGCGAGGACGAGTGGTACCTGACCCGCCCGGGCTTCGCGTGGGGCGGCATCGGGGTGGCCGCGGTGTGGTTCGGCGGGGCCGTCGGCATCGCGCGCACCCTGCGGGACTCCCTGCGGCGGCGGGCGGCGGGCGCGGGCCCCAGCCCGGACCAGGTCGGCGAGGCCGCGCTCGGCCGGGTCGACCGCCTCCTGCACGCGATGGGCACCCTCCTCGCGCGCGCGGCCGCCGACGTGGACGCGGGGCGCCTCGACCACGGGGACGGCATGCTCGAGGCCGACCGCATCCGCGGCACCGTGACGCAGCTGTGCACGGAGGTGCTCGACGTCGTCGGGCAGGCCACCGGTCCCGGCCCGCTCACGGGGAACGCGCGGCACGCGCGGGCCGTGGCGGACCTGCAGGTCTACCTGCGCCAGCACCACGGCCACCGCGACGACGCACGCCTCGGCCGGGCCCTGCTGGAGCGCGGGGACGCTCGGGACGCGGCGCCGGCCCCCACCACCGACGGTGCGTGGCCCTGGTGAGCTTCTCCCACCTGGACGCCGGCACCTCCGAGGACGCCTGGGCCGCGGGGGGCATCGCCGAGCTGCCCGCCCTGACCCCGCCGGACTGGACCCCGCGCACCCTGCTGCTGGTCGCCGTCGCGCATCCCGACGACGAGACGCTCGGCGCCACCGGCCTGATCCGCGCGGCGCTGTGGGGCGGGGCCGGCGTGCGCGTGCTCGTGGCCACCGCGGGCGAGGCCTCCCACCCGGACTCGCCGACCCACACGCCGGAGGACCTCGTCCGGATCCGCCGCGGGGAGATGGACCACGCGATGGACGCGCTCGCGGCCGGCACCGGCCCGGACGGCGGGGACCGCCGCGAGGCGCTGACCTGGACCTCGCTCGGCCTGCCCGACTCCGGCGTCGCGGACCACGCGGACGCGGTGCGGGAGGCGGTCGTCGCGGCGATCGAGGAGCACCTCCGTGCGCACCCGGACGGCGCCGTCGTCCTCGCCTCCCATGACCCCGGGGACGGGCACGCGGACCACGAGGCTGTGGGCGCCGTCGTCGCGGACCTGGCCGGCGAGCGCGACCTTCCGCTGTGCGCGTTCCCCATCTGGTTCTGGCACTGGGGCGACCCCGCGGACCTGCCCGCGCGCCGCTACCGGCGGCTGCCCCTCACCGATGAGGACCGGGCGGCCCGCCGCGCCTCCCTCGCCGCGCACGCCTCCCAGGTGGCGCCGCTGTCCGAGGCGCCCGGCGACGAGGCCATCCTCGGCCCGAACGTCCTGGCCCACCACGAGCGGCCCTTCGAGGTGCACCGCTACTCCGGCCCCGAGGACGCCGACGCCGGCCGCGCCGCGGCCGTGTTCGACCGGCTGTACCGGGAGCACGCGGACCCGTGGCGGTACCTCAGCTCCCCCTACGAGGCCCGCAAGCGCGCGCTCACCCTCGCGATGCTGACCCGCCCGCGGTACGGCACCGTGGTGGAGGCGGGCGCGTCGATCGGCGTGCTCACCGCGCAGGTGGCCGAGCGGGCGGAGCGCGTGGTGGGGCTCGAGGCCTCTCCGGTGGCGGTGGAGCGGGCGGCCGAGCGGCTCGCGAGCCTGCCCGATGCCGAGGTGCGCCGCGCGGTGCTGCCGGGGGAGTGGCCCGCGGACGCGGCCGGGGCCGACCTCGTGATCGCCTCGGAGATCGGCTACTTCCTGCAGCCCGAGGAGCTGGACGCCATGCTCGACCGCGTGGCCGAGGACCTCGCCCCCGGCGGGGAGCTGCTGCTCTGCCACTGGCGCCACCCGATCCAGGGCTGGCCCCTCGACGGGGACACGGTGCACGCCCGCGTGGCCGCCGACCCGCGTTGGCGCCTGCATGCCGAGCACACCGAAGACGACTTCCGGATCAGCCTCCACGTGCGCGCGGCCGCGGCCACCCATGCCGTGGTCGTGGTGCCGGCTCGGAACGAGGAGGCCCTGCTGCCCGGCTGTCTCGCGGCGCTGAGCACGGCCATGGACCGCTGGGAGCAGCACCACGCGCAGGGCTCCGCGGCCGTCGTCGTGGCGGCGGACGGGTGCGAGGACGCCACCGTGTCGGTCGCCGAGCGCGCCCGCCACGCGGACCCGCGTCTCCACGTGGTCGAGCTCGGCGACGGCGAGGGCGGCGTCGGCCGGGCCCGCAGGGCCGCGGCGGGGCACGCGCGCGGCCTCTTCCCGGACGTGCCCGCGGAGCGCCTCTGGCTCGCCTCCACGGACGCGGACTCGCGCGTCCCCGCCGACTGGCTCCTCGCCCAGACGACGACGGCGGGCGAGCGGGAGGCCCTCGTGCTCGGGACCGTGGACGTCGAGCTGGAGGCAGGCGGCGCGGGCTCCGGTGAGGGCTCCGGAGCGGCGGAGGGCGCCGCCGGCACCGCCCGCCACGCCGCGCTCGAGGCCTGGCGGGCCGCCTACCGCCACGGCGAGGGGCACCCCCACGTGCACGGCGCCAACCTGGGCCTGCCGTGGTCCCTCTACGAGGCCGCGGGCGGCTTCCCGGCCGTCCCCGAGCACGAGGACGTGGAGCTCACCGGGGCGGTGCGGGCACTCGGTGAGGAGCGGGTGATCGCCACGGACCGCGCGCGCGTCTGCACCTCGGCCCGCCTGGTGGGCCGCACCCCCGGAGGGTTCTCCGGGTTCCTGCGGGAGGCGGGCGGGGAGTGAGCGGGCCCAGGGCGCATCGGCCTGGAGCGCCTGTCCGGCGCGCCTGCCCTTCAGCTGGGCGCAGTACTGCCAGGCAACCCCCGAGGTTGCCTGGCAGTACTGCGCCCAGCTCGCGCGGAGGCGGGTCCGGTGGGGCAGGTTCGGCAGCGCGGTGACCGGCGGGCGGGTCCGGTGGCCAGTGACCGGGCCTGGGTCGCGTGAGGCCCTGCCGACTAGACTGGTGACATGACCGAGCCGAACGCCCAGCCCGACCCGCACCGCGCTCCCGCGTCCCAGCCGAGCTGGTACGGGAGCGGTTCCGCCGACGGCGCGAACGGGTCGAGCGCCGCCGGCTGGCCGGACGCCTCCGGCACGCGTGGGCCGGAGACCACCGCGCCCGGACCGTACGGCCGGGGCGGCGACGGCGCATCCCCGGGTGCCCACGGGACCGCCCCGGGGTCCTACGGCGCGTACGGCGGCGGCATGCCCGCCTACACGTACGGCGGCCAGCCCCTCGCACCGGGGCAGACCGCGGGCACAGCGCTGTCCGTGTCCTCCATGATCCTCGGCATCGTGTCCCTGGTCGGCGGCGTCATGCTGTTCTTCCCGCCCATCGTGGGCGTGGTGATGGGCCACATGGGCCTCAAGCGGGAGCCCAACGGCCGCGGCATGGCCATCGCGGGGCTGGTGATGAACTACATCTCCCTCGCGCTGCTGGCGCTGCTCGTCGTGGGGTTCATCCTCCTGATCGTGGTGATGGGCATGTCCATGGACGCCGTGTACAACGACGCCGTCCAGGGCCTGGACGGCTGATCACCGGAGACCGCGGGGCCCCGCTCACCCCGCCAGCAGCAGCTCCAGGTGCGCCGCCAGCTGCAGCAGGGCCCCCTCGGTGCCTGCCCGGCCGATGAGCTGCACGGACCAGCTCAGGCCGTCGTCGTCGGTGAGCACGGGCACAGACACCGCGGGCAGGCCCATCACGTTGACCATGGACGTGTAGGGGGTGAAGGCGCACTGCGCCGCGTAGTTCTCCTCCGGCGCCATGGCGAGGAAGTGCCCCACGAGGGGCGGCGGCGTGGCCAGCACGGGCGTCATCACGACGTCCACGTCCGAGAACTGCGCGCGCATCCCGTGCGCCCACTCCTCCAGGCGCGCGACGGCGGCTCTGATCTCCTCGGCGCCCGTCGCCCGCGCGGAGCGCAGGAACGAGGCCGCGACGGCGCCCAGGTGCACCTCGGCGCCGTCGGGCAGGGGCGCCTCGAGCAGGCCCGAGGTCCACGCCGTGCGGAAGTCCCGGTGGTAGTCCTCGCCGTAGTAGGGGCTGAACTCCTCCACGCGGTGGCCGCCGCCGCCCAGGGCGGCCGCGGCACGGGTGAGGGCGGCGATCGCGGGGCGGGCCAGCGTGATCTCCACGTCCGGGCTGAAGGGCGAGGCCATGGTCACCCCGATCCGCCGGGGGTCCCCGAGCTCGCCCGCGCTCGCCAGCTCCACGGTGCTGCGCACGTCCGTCAGGGCGCGGCCGGCGAAGCCCTCCGTGCCGGCGAGGACATCGAAGAGCAGGGCCGCGTCCGCCGCGGTGTGGGCGAGGGGGCCGGCCACGGTGAGGTTGCGGACGGTGTCCTCCGACCGGTCCGTGGGCAGCGTGCCACGGCCCGGCTTGAGGCCCACGAGCCCGCAGGCCGCGGCGGGGATGCGCACCGAGCCGCCGCCGTCGGAGCCGGGGGCGAACGGCAGGATCCCGGCGGCCACCGCCGCGGCCGAGCCGCCCGAGGAGCCGCCGGGCGTGCGCGCCGGGTCCAGGGGGTTGCGGGCGGGGGCGTCCACGAGGTTTTCCGAGTACGAGTCGAGGCCGAACTCGGGGACCGTGGTCGTGCCGAGGGTCACGGTCCCCGCGAAGCCGAGGCGGGCCACGAGCGGGTCGTCCTCGGCGGCGGGCGGGGCGTCGGCCAGCAGGGCGGAGCCCTGCCGCGTGGGCAGCCCGGCCACGTCGACCAGGTCCTTGAACGCCACCGGCAGGCCGTGGAGGGAGGCGGGGACGACGTCGTCGCCCGCTGCGCGCCGGGCGTCCGCGCCGGAGCCGGCGGCGTGCGAGCCGCGGCGCGCGGACTCGGCGTCGAGCGCGTCCGCCCGGGCGAGAGCGCGCTCCTCGTCCAGGACCACGAACGCGCCGAGGTCGGCGTTCGCGTGGGCGGCGTCGAGCGCGGCCCGGGTGACCTCGCGCGCGGACAGCTCGCGTGCGGCCAGCGCGTCCCGCAGCTCCACGGCGGAGCGGTCGAGGAGTCGGGCGGTGCGGGCGGCGGAGTTCTCCATGGGGACGAGGGTAGCCAGCCTTGTGGTGTCCGGGCGCCGCCGTAGGGTGGAGCCATGAGCAACTTCGAGACCGTGACCGTGGACCAGATCCCCGCCGACGCCCCCATCCTGGACGTGCGTGAGGACGACGAGTGGGCCCTGGGGCGCGCCGCCGGCGCCCAGCACATCCCGCTGGGCCAGCTGCCGGACCGCCTGGAGGAGCTGGACCCGGACACCGACTACCACGTGATCTGCCGCACGGGCGGCCGTTCCGCGCGCGCCGCGGAGTTCCTCGTGGGCCGCGGCTACTCGGCGATCAACGTGGCCGGCGGCTCGGGCGCGTGGCTCGAGGCCGGCAAGCCCATGGAGGCCGACGGCGACGCCGAGCCGACCGTCAAGTGAGCCCTGAGCGTCCCCGCTACGCCTTCCTGGGCCCCGAGGGCACCTTCACGGAGGCGGCGCTCCGCCGGGTCGCGGATGAGGAGGGCTCGGAGTTCGTGCCCGCCGCGTCGGTGATCTCGGCCCTGGCCGCGGTCCGGGCCGGCGAGGTGGACCGGGCGATGGTGCCCATCGAGAACTCGGTCGAGGGCGGCGTCTCCGCCACCCTGGACGACATCGCCCTGGGCGACGAGCTGCAGATCCTGGCCGAGGTGCTCGTCCCCATCAGCTTCGTGCTCGTGGGGCGGTCCGGGGTCACGGGGCTCGGGGACGTCCGCCGCATCACCACGCACCCGCACGCGTGGGCCCAGGTGCGGGGGTGGGCGGAGGCGACCCTGCCCGCGGCGGAGTTCACCCCCGCCTCCTCCACCGCCGCGGGCGCGCGCCTGCTGCTGGAGGGCGCGGCCTTCGACGCCGCCGTGTGCGCACCGCTCGTGGCCGAGCAGACCGGTCTGCCCGTGCTCGCGGAGCGGGTCGAGGACGTGACGGGCGCCGTGACGCGCTTCGTGCTCGTCTCCCGGCCCGGCTCACTGCCCGCGCCCACCGGCTCGGACAAGACCACCCTCACGGTGCCGCTGCCGAACGACCACCCGGGTGCGCTGCGGGAGATCCTCGACCAGTTCGCGACGCGCGGAGTCAACCTCTCGCGCATCGAGTCCCGGCCCACGGGCACGGGGCTGGGCCAGTACTTCTTCTCGATCGACCTCGAGGGGCACCTCGCCGAGGAGCGCGTGGGGGCGGCGCTGGCCGCCCTGCACCGGATCTTCCCGGGCGTGCGGTTCCTCGGCTCCTACCCGCGGGCCGAGCACCGGGCCGCCGTCGTGGCGCCGCACACCTCGGACGAGGCCTATCGGGCCGGCCGGGAGTGGGTCGAGGGGCTGCGCGGGCGCTGACCCGGGTCCTCGACGCCGAGGCCGGCTCGTCCGCCGGCTCACTCCACCGAGGCGCGCTCCTCGTTCCCGATCATCACGGTGAGCGTGTCCGGCTGGACGCGGGCGTCGATGGCCACGACGTCGCCGGTCGCGTCGCCGTCGAGCTGGGAGGGCATCGGCTCGGCGAGGCGGATCGAGACCCGCGTGGCCTGCTCCGTCTCGAGCACGGGGATGGGTCGCTTCGAGCGGACCAGGGTCTTGGCGGCGATCCGTGCCCAGTCGAGGGCGTGCTTCGGGGAGAGGACCACCACGTCCAGCAGGCCGTCGTCGAGCTTGGCCTCCGGCAGCAGCTCCAGGCCGCCCGTGAGCATGCCGCAGTTGGCCACCATCACGCTGCGCACCTTGAAGCGCTTGGTCGTGCCGCCGTCGAGGGTGACGGTGACCTCGTGGCGCGCGCCGCCCAGGTGGCGAAGCCCCGCCTCGCTGTAGGCGAGCCACCCCGCCCTGCTCTTCAGGTCGTCGCGGGTGTCGCCCATGATGTCCGCGTCGTAGCCGGCGCCGGCGATCACCGTGAACGTGTTCCGGCGCTGACCGCCGTCCGCGTCCGTGAGGCGGATGTCCACCGTGTCGATCACGCGGCGGCGCCCGTGGAGGGCGATGCGGATGCACTCCTCGAGGTCGTTGATCGGCAGGTCGAGGTTGCGGGCCAGCAGGTTGCCCGTGCCCATCGGGACCACGCCCAGCGGGATGCCGGAGCCGGTGAGCTCCTCCGCCACGAGCCGCACCGTGCCGTCGCCGCCGGCCACGATCACGAGCCCGACGCCCGCCTCGATCGCGTCCCGGGCCATCTGGGTGCCGGCGTCGTCCTCCGCCGTCTCCAGCACGAGCGCCTCGCCGAACCCGTAGTGCCGCACGGCGTCCATCACCTTGCCGCGGACCTGCTCCGCGTCGTTCTTCACGGGGTTGAGGATCAGCGCCACCTCGTGGGAGGGCGCCGCGGCCTCCTCGGTGGCGACGACGCGCTCCCGCAGCTCCTCGACACGGGCGGCCAGGGACTGGCGGTCCGCGCGCAGGGCGGCGATCTCGCGGTCGCGGCGCCGGCCGGAGACCACGTGGCCGATCACGACGACGGCCAGGGCCACCACCGCGACGAGGGCGAGGACGGCCAGGATCAGTTCGGGGGTCATGCGGCCAGTCTAGAGGGGCGCGGGTTCGCTAGTCTGGGCGGGTGATCGACGTCAAGGACCTCATCGAGCAGCCCGAGAAGTACCGCGCCTCCCAGGAGGCCCGTGGGGCGGACGCGTCCCTCGTGGACCGCCTCCTCGAGGCGGACGCCGCGCGGCGCTCCGCGATCACCCGCTTCGAGGAGCTGCGCGCCCGGCAGAAGGCGTTCGGCAAGCAGGTGGCGCAGGCCCAGGGCGAGGAGAAGCAGGCCCTGCTCGCCGAGGTGAAGGACCTCGCCGCGCAGGTGAAGGCGGCGGAGGTGGCCTCCGGTGAGGCTGAGGCGCAGGTGGCCGACCTGCAGCGGGGCTTCCCCAACCTCATCGTGGAGGGCATCCCGGCCGGCGGCGAGGACGACTTCGAGGTGCTCAAGGAGGTCGGCACGCCGCGCGACTTCGCGGCGGACGGCTTCGAGCCCCGGGACCACCTCGAGCTCGGCGAGCTGCTCGGCGCGATCGACATGGAGCGCGGTGCGAAGGTCTCCGGTGCCCGCTTCAGCTTCCTCAAGGGCGTGGGCGCCCGCCTCGAGCTGGGCATTATGCGGATGGGCCTGGACCTGGCGATCGAGAACGGGTTCGTGCCCGTCATCCCGCCCACGCTCGTGCGCCCCGAGACCATGCAGGGCACCGGCTTCGACGTGCAGCACGACGACGAGATCTACCGCCTCGAGCGGGACGACCTCTACCTCGTGGGCACCTCCGAGGTCGCCCTGGCCGGCTACCACGCGGACGAGATCATGGATCTCTCCGAGGGGCCCGTGCGCTACGCCGGCTGGTCCACGTGCTACCGCCGCGAGGCCGGCTCGGCCGGCAAGGACACCCGCGGCATCATCCGCGTGCACCAGTTCAACAAGCTCGAGATGTTCGTCTACACCACGCAGGAGGAGGCCGAGGCGGAGCACGCCCGCCTGCTCGCGTGGGAGGAGCAGATGCTCGCGGCCGTCGAGGTCCCCTACCGCGTGATCGACACCGCCGCCGGCGACCTCGGCCTCTCCGCCGCCCGCAAGTTCGACTGCGAGGCGTGGGTCCCCACGCAGGGCACCTACCGAGAGCTGACCTCCACCTCGAACTGCACCACGTTCCAGGCGCGCCGCCTCAACATCCGCGAGCGGATGAAGAATGACGACGG
Source organism: Micrococcus antarcticus (assembly GCF_044872765.1). NCBI lineage: Bacteria > Bacillati > Actinomycetota > Actinomycetes > Micrococcales > Micrococcaceae > Micrococcus > Micrococcus antarcticus. The sequence continues at coordinate 1,860,514 of NZ_CP085253.1, forward strand.
CGCCAAGGGCGGCACCCGCGTGGTCGCCACGCTCAACGGCACGCTGGCCACCACGCGGTGGATCGTCGCGATCCTGGAGAACCACCAGAACGCGGACGGCTCCGTGACCGTGCCGGAGGCGCTGCGCCCCTACGTGGGCGGGCTGGAGCGGTTCGAGGTCCTCTGACCCCGTGCCCCCCCCGGCGGAACGAGGTGTCACGAAGTGTGGGTATGGCGGCCGCATACCCACACTTCGTGACACCTCGTTCGGGGGTGAGGGGGCGTCCCGGCTGTTCACCCGCGCGTCGCTGTCCCGTCCGGGCCGTGTGGTTGGGTGGGGCCATGACCAAGAAGCTCGTATGCCTGGATGTGGACGGAACGATCGTGGACCACGACGGGCACCTGCATGAGCCCGTGCGTGAGGCCGTCAAGGCCGTCGTCGCGGCGGGCCACCACGTCGTGATCGCCACGGGGCGCTCCCGCGGGGCCACGCTGCCGGTGGGGGAGTCCCTCGGGATCGACGCCGGCTACATGGTCTGCTCGAACGGCGGCATCACCCTGCGCCTGGACCGCGGCCTGGAGGACGGCTACGAGGTGACGGACTGCCGCACGTTCGAGCCGCGCTCCGTGCTCACGCAGCTGCGTCGCCGCCTGCCCAGCGCGAAGTACGCCGTGGAGGTCCCGGACGGCCGGTTCCTCTCCACCGAGCGCTTCCAGGACGCCTCCTTCGGCGTGGACGCTACGGGCACCACGTTCGACGCGCTCATGGACGCCACCGCCGTGCGCCTCGTGGTGTTCTCCACGGACTCCTCGGCTGAGGAGTTCGGCCGCGCGGTGGAGGGCATCGGCCTCTCCGGCGTGACGTACTCCGTGGGCTGGACGGCGTGGCTGGACGTCGCCGCGGCGGGCGTCACGAAGGCCTCGGCGCTGGAGGGGCTGCGCACCGTGCTCCACGTGGGCATCGAGGACACCGTGGCGGTCGGGGACGGCCGCAACGACCTCGAGATGCTGCGCTGGGCCGGCCGCGGCGTGGCCATGGGCCAGGCCGTGCGCGAGGTCAAGGAGGCCGCGGACGAGGTGACCGGCGGGGTGGACGACCACGGCCTCGCGGACGTGCTGTGGTCGCTCGTCCCGGAGGCCGACCGCCCCGCGGGCGTGCGCGTGCAGGAGCCGGCGGCCGTCTGACGGCCCACCGGCGCTGACCCTGATGCTCCCGCCGCTACCCGGCTGGCGCGGCGGCTGGAACGCAGGGGTCAGCCGTCAGCGGGGAGTCGGGCGCCGGTGGGCTGCAGGGGGAGGGCTGTCTCAGGCGGCATCGACGAGGCCCAGCAGCCGCGCGGCAGCCGGCCGGCAGGCGTGCTCCTCGTTCCAGAACGCGCGCTGCGTCGCCTGGGACACCGCCTGCACCGTGATCCCCAGTGCTTCGGCGGCGGGCCTCTGCTGGCCGCGCACGCCGGGGACGAGCAGGTCCAGCACGGCCCACTCCGCCTCGGTGCGTGTCCACACGAGCTGGCCCACCAGTTTGAGCACCGCCTCGGCCTCCGCCGCGGCCGTCTCGTCCCGGCCCCGCACGGCCAGCGGGATGCGCGCGGTGGAGAGGGCGGCCGCCTCCACGGCGCGGCGCGCGGCGGAGAGCGCCGGCCCGCCGGCGTCGTGGACGTCCCCGGACTCCGGCAGGCCCGGCGTCCCGTCCGCGTGCATCACGCCCCCGACGCCGACCCCCACGTTCCAGCGCCGCTCCCGCAGCGCGCGCAGCGCCACGTCCACGGCGAGGGCAGGGTCCTCGACCGCGCCGATCAGCTCGTCGCCCACGGAACGCTGGAAGGGCAGCGCCGCCGCCGCCTCGAGCCCGGGCACTGCGTCCAGGCTGCGCAGGAAGGCGTCCACGCGATCGCCGGCGTCGGGGGTGTCCCGCTGGTTGAGGGTGAGCACGAGCATGCGCTCGATTGTGCCAGCGCAGACGGCGGCCGCCCACCCGGATGGGTGAGCGGCCGCCGTCGTGCGTGGCGCGGGACGCGCCGGGGGTGGTCCGGGGGTCAGCGGCCCTGCGGCACGTCGGTCTCGGAGCCCTCCTCGGTGGCCGGCTCGGCCTCCTCGGTGTCCACGTCGCGGCCCTGCGGCTCGTCGGACGGGGAGTGCTCACCGGCGGCGGCGAAGCGCTCGATGGAGGCTTCGAGCTCCTTCTCGGCGTCCGCGCGGCCCTGCCAGCCCTCGGCCTTGACCCACTTGCCCGGCTCGAGGTCCTTGTAGCGGGTGAAGAAGTGCTCGATCTCCTGCTTGAGGGACTCCTCGACGTCCTCGAGCTCCACGATGTGGTCGAACCGCTTGTCTGCGGGGACGCACAGCAGCTTGGCGTCGCCGCCGCCGTCGTCGGTCATGTTGAACACGCCGACCGGACGGGCCTCCACGATGCAGCCGGGCACCAGGTCGAAGCCCGGCAGGAACACGAGGGCGTCCAGCGGGTCGCCGTCCTCGCCGAGGGTGTTCTCGAAGTAGCCGTAGTGCGTGGGGTACTGCATCGAGGTGAACAGCACGCGATCCAGGCGCAGGCGGCCGGTCTCGTGGTCGAACTCGTACTTCACGCGGGAGCCCGCGGGGATCTCGATGGTGACGTCGTGCGCCATGGCTTCTCCTTCAGACAGGGGCGATTCCCGGACGGCGGGCGCGCCGCCCGGCGGAACTGTGGCCAGCCTACCGCCGCGCCCCGCCACTGCGCCGGAGGGGCGCGTGAGGCAGGGCACCCGCGGCTGGGCGTGGGCGCTGATCGTCCTGGGCTCCTGGCCGCGGCGACCGCACTGGCACTGCTCCTGGGAGGACGGGGCGGAGAGGTGGGCGAGGGGTCCGCCACGACCGCCCCCGCGCCGCCGGCCACGTCCTCCGAAGCGGTCCCGGGCGGGCCCGCGACTCCCTCCTCCACCGGCTCCCCCCGGGTCACCAGCTCCGTGCGCCTCAGGGACGGCTGCCTCGCGGCGGAGCGCGGCACGGAGGTGCGCGGCGTGGACGGTCGCCACCTGATGTGCACGTGGGGCGACGGCGGGTACGCGTGGACCGAGGTCGCCAGCTGAGACGGCGCCGTCACCGGCACGTCTTTGCACCTGCAACCGCGGGTCCGTCATCATGGTCGGCATGGCCCTCACCGATCACGACCTCCAGGACAACCTCGACCAGCAGCGCGCGCTGTACGGGCAGCCGCTGGGCGAGCGGTTCGGCGTCCTGCGTGAGGCGTACGGGGTCAGCCAGCGGGCCCTGGCCGGGGTCCTCGGCCTGTCCGCGCCGATGCTCTCCCAGCTCGGCTCCGGGCAGCGGATCAAGATCGGCAACCCCGCCGTCTACGCGCGCCTCGTCATGCTCGAGGAGCGCATGGGAGAGGGCGACCGCGCCGCCGTGCTGGAGGAGGTCCGCGCGTCGGACCCCGTGCTGACCACGCGCGTGCGTGCGGTCACCGGTGACGGTGCGGCGGCGACGTCGGACGCGCGCCTCGATGACGCCGGACCCGACGCCTTCGCCGCGGCCCATCACCACCGGGCGAGCGCGGCGCAGTGGGACGCGGTGCTCGAGGCCGCGCGCCGCAGCGGCGCGGACGAGCTCGTCGCCCTCTTCTCCGCGGCCCGGTCCGTCGCCGCGGGCGACGCCACCCCGGTGGCGTCGTGACCGACCGCCGCTCCGATCGCACGATCGTCGTCCTCTGCGTGCTGCTGGCGCTGGCCGTGGCCACCCTGCTCGGCATGCTGGCCCGGGACTTCCTGCTCCCGCGGCTGGCCTCGGGGCCCGCCCCCTCGGCGGTCTGGTCCGCCCCCGCCCCGTCCCCCTCCCCGACGACGACGCCGTCCCCCTCCCCGACGCCACGGGCCTCGACCTCGGCCCCGGGGGAGGTGCCCTCGGCCGCCGCGGTGGCGGACGCGGTCGAGCCGGGGCTGGCGGCGGCCCCGGGGGTGGCGTCCGCGGAGTTCCGTGACCTCGCCACGGGGCGGGTGCTGTTCTCCCGGCGCGCGGACGAGCCGGTCGCGCCGGCGTCGGCCATGAAGCTCCTGACGGCCGCGGCCGCCGTGGACGCGCTCGGCCCGGACGCCGCTCTCACCACCCGCGTGGTCGCCCGTCCGGCGGCGGACGGTGGAGCCACGGAACTGGTGCTCGTCGGCGGCGGCGACGTCCTGCTCGGCACGGGGGCCTCGGACCCTTCGAGCGTGGCGGGCCGCGCCGGCCTGCGCACCCTCGCGGAGCGGACCCTGGCCGGGCTGGACGAGCGCGGCGTCACCGGCCGGGTGGTGGTGAGCACGGACCTGCGCCTGTTCGAGGACGAGGCCCCGCTCAACCCGGCGTGGTCCACGGGGATGGTGGAGAGCGGCAACATCGCCCCTGTCCAGCCGCTGGCCACCTACGGCGGGCGGGCCACGCCGGGGACCGGACAGGACCGGCTGGCGGACCCGGCCGCGTCCGCGGCCCGCACCTTCCAGGCCGAGCTCGCCGCCCTCGCGGAGGACGCGGCGGAGGCGGGCGAGGGCGGCGTCGAGGTGGCCGTGCGGGAGGAGGTCCCCGCGACGCAGGCGCCCCGCGAGGAGGTGCGCGCGGCCGCGTCCGTGGCGGAGGTGACGTCCGCTCCCGTCCGCGCGCAGGTCGAGCACATGCTCATGCACTCGGAGAACCAGGTGGCCGAGGCCCTCGCGCACACCGCGGCCGCGGCGGCCGGGCTCCCCGCCACCCACGACGGCGCCGCCGCGCTCCTCGAGCGTCGGGTCGCGGCGCTGGGCGTGGACACGGCGGGCATGGACGTCGTGGACGCCTCCGGCCTCGCCGCCGCCAACCGGGTGAGCCCGGAGCAGCTCGTGGAGGTGGTGACGGGGCTCTCGGCGGGGCCGGCCCAGGACGGGGTGCTGGACGCGCTGCCGCGCCCCGGCGAGGACTCCACGCTGGGCGAGCGCTTCCCGTCCCCGCCCGCGCGCGGCGCCGTGGCCGCCAAGACCGGCACCCTCGACCAGACGGTCTCCCTCACCGGCACCGTCACCACGACGTCGGGGCGGGTGCTCGCGTTCAGCGTGGTGTGCTCCGAGGTCGACTGGCAGATCGAGCCGGCGCGGGCGGCGATCGACGAGGCGGTGGCCGCGGTCGCCGCCCTGTGAGCGGGCACCGGACCCGGTCCCGTGCCCGGCGCCTGTGATGGGATGGGCCGCATGAGCGCAGACCAGCCCCGCATGGCCGGCGGCCCCACCGCCGGCCCGGCCGCACCCGCCGTGCACCCCGTGGACTGGGCGTTCGCCGCCCGCACGGCCGAGGCCCTCACCGTGGCCGGGCCGCGCATCTCCGCGCGGGAGGCGCGCGGGGAGGCCGAGGGCCTCCGTGTGGCCGCGGCGGCTTCCGTGCCGCACGTCCACCGGCTGACCGGACTCGAGGCGGCCCGGGACCTGCTCGACTCCCAGGTGCTCGTGGTGGACCGCCCCACGTGGTCCCGCGCGAACACGCAGTCCTTCGCGGCGCTTTTGGGCCCCACGTTCGCACACCTGCAGGCCACGCGCCCGGCTGAGTACGAGGCAGCCACCACGCCCGTCGCGACGCGCGCCACCGCCCTGGAGATGGGCGGCATCCTCGCGTGGCTCTCCGCCAAGGTGCTCGGCCAGTACGACCCGTTCAGCGCCCTCCCGGGGCCCGACGGCGTCCCCGCCGGCCCCGCGGGCGGCCGCCTGATGCTCGTGGCGCCGAACGTGGTGCAGGTGCGCCGCGAGATCCACGTGGACCCCGCCGACTTCCGGCTCTGGGTGTGCCTGCACGAGCAGACCCACCGGGTCCAGTTCGCCGCCGCCCCGTGGCTGCGCGGGCACCTGCGGTCGGAGATCACCGGGCTCACCGGCGGGCTGTTCGACAAGGCCGAGTCCCTGCCCGAGCGGCTGCGCTCCGCCCTGGCTGCCGCGAACCCCCTGGCGGGGTCCGTGCGGGGTCGGGGCGGCGGCGTCGCGAGCCACGCCGGCGGGGAGGCGGGCCCGGCTGTGACGTCGGGCCGGCCGAGCCTGGGCCTGCTCGGCGCGTTCCAGGACGAGGAGGACCGGGAGCGCCTGTCCCGCGTGACCGCCGTGATGTCCCTGCTCGAGGGCCACGCGAACGTCGTCATGGACGCCGTGGACTCCTCCGTCGTGTCCTCCGTCAAGACCATCCGCCGCCGCTTCGACGAGCGCGGGGACCGCCGCTCCGCGGTGGACCGGGCGATCCGCCGGATCCTGGGGATGGACGCCAAGATGGCCCAGTACCGGGACGGCCAGCGGTTCGTGGACGCCGTGGTCGGGGAGATCGGCATGGACGGGTTCAACGTGGTGTGGGACGCCCCGGAGCTGCTGCCGAGCGAGGCGGAGATCCATGCGCCCGAGACGTGGGTGGCGCGGATCCGCGCCGAGGCCTGACGGGTCCGCTCCGGTGACGCTCCCCGCCCTGGACGCGGTCACCCCGTGGCCGCGGCGCGCCCGCTGGCCGGGGGCCCTCCACCGCGCCGTGGCCGCGGTGCGGACGGTCCTCGGACCGGACGCCGACGGCGGCGCGACCGGTGGGCGCGGGTCGTCTCGGGCGCGGGCCGAGGAGGGCGCGCAGGCCCCCCGGGCACTCGTGGCGCTGTCCGGCGGGGCGGACTCCCTGGCCCTCGCGGTGACCTGCGCCGTGCTGACGGCGACGCGCGCCGGGCGGCCGCTGGGTCCGGTGGGCGCCGTCGTGGTGGACCACGGGCTGCAGGACGGCAGCGCGGCGGTCGCGGCGGCCGCCGCGCAGGTCGCCCGCGGCCTCTGCCTGGACCCCGTCACCGTGACGCCCGTGCGGGTGGTCCCCGCGGGGGACGGCCCCGAGGCCGCGGCCCGCACCGCGCGTCGGGAGGCTCTGGCCCGCGCCGCCGAGGCCGCGTCCGCCGACGCCCTCGCCCTCGTGCTCACCGCGCACACCGCCGACGACCAGGCCGAGCAGGTGCTCCTCGGTCTCGCCCGAGGATCCGGCACCCGGTCGCTCGCGGGGATCCCGACGCGCGGGACCCTGCCCGGCGGCATCCCCGTGGCCCGGCCCCTGCTCGGCCTCACCCGGGCGGACACCGAGGCGATCTGCCGGTGGGCCGGGATCGCCTGGTTCGAGGACCCCCACAACCGGGCCCCGGCCCTGCTGCGCTCGCGGATCCGCACCCGCGTCCTGCCGGCCCTCGAGGACCCCGACGCCGGCCTCGGCCCCGGCGTGCGCGACGCCCTCACGCGCACCGCCGCCCTGGCCGCCGAGGACGCCGACGCCCTCGACGCGTGGGCCGGTCGGGAGTTCGCGGGCCTGCTCCTGGGGGACGCGCGTGCCGCTGCGGGTGCTCCGGACCCCGTGGCCGAGGCGGGGCGCCCCGTGGGGGAGGCGCCCGGCGTCGTGGTGGCGCTCGATCTGGACGGGCTGGCCGCCCTGCCGCCGGCGGTGCGCCGCCGGGTGATCGTCCGCGCCGCCCGCCGGGCGGGGGCGGAGGACCTCTCTCGGGAACGGGTGCTCGCCGTGGAGACCCTCGTCACGGGGGCCCGCCGGGGCGGCACGTCGGCCGGTCCCGTGGAGCTGGCCGGCGGCGTGCGTGCGGTCCGGGAGGGGCCCGGAGTGACGTGCGTCGCGGAGTCCTCCGGGCAGGCCGACGGTGGGGGCCCGTGTGCCAGACTGGTCCTCATCCCCCGACGCCCCGGCTGCTGACCGCGACCCGGCGCCGGCCCCACCCGCACGAGCACCCAGGAGCGGCACCCGCATGGACGCACAGGATGTCCGGAAAGACCTCACCCACGTCCTCATGAGCAAGGAGGAGGTCCAGGACACCATCACGGACCTCGCCGCGCAGATCGACCGCGACTACGAGTCCAAGGACCTCCTGATCGTGGCCGTGCTCAAGGGCGCCGTGATGGTGGTCGCCGACCTCACCCGGGCCCTGCACTCGCACGTCGAGATGGACTTCATGGCCGTGTCCTCCTACGGCTCCGGCACCAAGTCCTCCGGCGTGGTGCGGATCCTCAAGGACCTCGACGCGGACCTGACCGGCCGCCACGTGCTGATCGTGGAGGACATCATCGACTCGGGGCTGACCCTCTCCTGGCTCAAGGCGAACCTCGAGTCCCGCGGCCCGGAGTCGGTGGAGATCTGCGCGCTGCTGCGCAAGCCGGACGCGATGAAGGTGGAGATCGACGTGAAGTACGTCGGCCGCGACATCCCCAACGAGTTCGTGGTGGGCTACGGCCTCGACTACGCCGAGAAGTACCGCAACCTGGACTTCGTCGGCACGCTGGCCCCGCACGTCTACAGCTGACCCCCGCCGCCCGCGGGGGAGAGGGGGCTGTCCACCGGCGGCGAACTCCCCGCGGCCCGTCCCCGCGCCGCTCCGCCCGCCCGGTACCGTGGTGCAGTGACCCAAGGCCCGGGCCGCGCCTCCGTGCACCCGGCCCGCGTCCCGCCGGGACATGGCAGACCAGGAGACAGACGGACCGTGAAGAAGCTGTTCAACAAGCCCTACGTCTGGATCCTGCTCGGGCTCCTCGTGCTGGGGATGGCCATCCCGCTGGCCACGAGCCAGGGCGGCCGCGCGATGGTGGACACCAACGTGGGCATGTCCATGCTGAAGGACGACAGGGCCGTGGAGGCCCGCGTGGTCGACGGCGACCAGCGCGTGGACCTCTCCCTCCGTGAGCCCTACGAGCAGGACGGCCGGGACCTCGGCAAGGACGTCTACTTCCACTTCTCCGCGGCGCGCGCGGACGACGTCGTCGCGGCCGTGGACCAGTCCGCGCTGGACGGCTACACGGACGAGCCGGTGCGCAGCAACTGGCTCACCTCGCTGCTGGGCCTCATGGTCCCGTTCCTGCTGATCTCCCTGTTCTTCTGGTTCCTCCTCTCCCGCATGCAGGGCGGCGGCGGCAAGGTCATGCAGTTCGGCAAGTCCCGCGCGAAGCTCATCAACAAGGACAACCCGGACGTGCTGTTCAAGGACGTCGCCGGCGCGGACGAGGCCGTGGAGGAGCTCGAGGAGATCAAGGAGTTCCTCACCGTCCCGGACCGCTTCCACGCGGTGGGCGCCAAGATCCCCAAGGGCGTGCTGCTCTACGGCCCTCCCGGCACGGGCAAGACCCTGCTCGCCAAGGCCGTGGCCGGCGAGGCCGGGGTGCCCTTCTACTCGATCTCCGGCTCGGACTTCGTGGAGATGTTCGTGGGCGTGGGCGCCTCCCGCGTGCGCGACCTCTTCGAGCAGGCCAAGAACAACGCGCCGGCCATCATCTTCGTGGACGAGATCGACGCCGTCGGCCGGCACCGCGGCGCGGGCATCGGCGGCGGCAACGACGAGCGCGAGCAGACCCTGAACCAGATGCTCGTGGAGATGGACGGCTTCGACGCCTCCACCAACGTCATCATGATCGCAGCCACCAACCGCCCGGACGTCCTGGACCCGGCGCTGCTGCGCCCCGGCCGCTTCGACCGGCAGATCCCCGTGGAGGCCCCTGACCTGGAGGGCCGCGCGAAGATCCTCGAGGTCCACGCGCAGGGCAAGCCGATCGCCATGGACGTGGACCTGCGCTCCCTGGCCAAGCGCACCCCGGGCTACACGGGAGCGGACCTGGCGAACGTCATCAACGAGGCGGCGCTGCTCACGGCCCGCTCGAACAACAACGTGATCGACGACAAGGCCCTGGACGAGGCCGTGGACCGCGTGATGGCGGGCCCGCAGAAGCGCACGCGCCTCATGAACGAGCACGAGCGCAAGGTCACGGCCTACCACGAGGGCGGCCACGCGCTCGTGGCGGCCGGCCTGCGCAACTCCGCCCCCGTCACCAAGATCACGATCCTGCCGCGCGGCCGCGCCCTGGGCTACACGATGGTGGTGCCGGAGAGCGACAAGTACTCGGTCACGCGCAACGAGCTGCTCGACCAGCTGGCCTACGCGATGGGCGGCCGCGTGGCCGAGGAGGTCGTCTTCAAGGACCCCTCCACCGGCGCGGCCAACGACATCCAGAAGGCCACCGAGACGGCGCGCAAGATGGTCACCGAGTACGGCATGAGCTCCCGCGTGGGCGCCGTGAAGCTCGGCACGGGGGACTCCGAGCCGTTCGTGGGCGGGGGCTCCGGCAGCTCGTCCCGCGAGTACTCCGACGAGCTGGCCTCCCTCGTGGACGCCGAGGTCCGCGCCCTCCTCGACGGTGCGCACGCCGACGCCCACTGGGTGCTCACCGAGAACCGTGACATCCTCGACCGGCTCGCCTACGAGCTCCTCGAGCGGGAGACCCTCAACCAGGAGGAGATCGCCGAGATCTTCGCGGACGTGCGCAAGCGTCCGGAGCGGGATCTCTGGCTCGCGGCCGACGAGCGCCTCCCCCACGACGTGCCGCCCGTCCTCTCCCCGGCCGAGCGCCGCTCGCGCCGCGACGCGGAGGAGCAGGCGCCCGTCGGCACCTCGAACAGCACGGTGCCGGTCGCTCCCGAGGGCGCGCCGCCGTCGTCGCTGGGCGGAGACGCCCCCGGCGGCACGCCGCCGGCCACCGGCCCGGGCAACGCGCCCGGCCCCGGGAAGGGGCCGACGTGGTGAACCCGGACCTGCTCCTGCACGACGACGGCCCGATGGGCGAGGACGACGCGTTCCCGGGCGTGCCCGGCACGTTCGACCCGCGCTCGACCGCCGTGGACCGGCCGCGCATCGAGCGGGCCGTCCGGGAGATCCTCGAGGCGATCGGCGAGGACCCGGACCGCGAGGGGCTGCAGGACACCCCGAAGCGCGTGGCCAAGGCGTACGCGGAGTTCTTCGCGGGCCTGCACCAGAGCCCCGAGCAGGTGCTGGGCACCACGTTCGACATCGCGCACGAGGAGCTCGTGCTGGTGAAGGACATCCCCTTCTACTCCACGTGCGAGCACCACCTGGTCCCCTTCCACGGCGTGGCGCACATCGGCTACATCCCCTCCGCCGAGGGGCGGGTGACGGGGCTGTCCAAGCTCGCCCGGCTCGTGGAGCTCTACGCCCGCCGCCCGCAGGTGCAGGAGCGGCTCACCACGCAGGTGGTGGAGGCCCTCATGGAGCACCTGGCGCCGAAGGGTGCGATCGTGGTGGTCGAGGCCGAGCACCTGTGCATGTCCATGCGGGGGGTGCGCAAGCCGGGCGCGAAGACCGTCACCTCGGCGGTGCGCGGTCAGCTGCGGGACCCGTCCACACGCTCCGAGGCCATGAGCCTCATCATGCACGGCTGAGCGACGTCGGGCGCACCCGCGGGCGCCGCCCCCGAACGAGGAGGACACAGTGAGCACGCGTGAGGCCAACCGGGCCCTGCTGGGCGCCCTGCCCGCGGACCGCACCCTGGTGATGGGCATCCTGAACGTCACCCCGGACTCGTTCTCCGACGGCGGCGCCCACGACGCCGTCGGCCCCGCCCTCGCCCACGCGCGGCGGATGCTCGCCGAGGGGGCGGACATCATCGACGTCGGCGGCGAGTCCACGCGCCCGGGCGCGCAGGCCGTGCCCCCGCAGCAGGAGCAGGAGCGGATCCTCCCGGTCGTCGAGGCGCTGCTGGCCGACGGGGCCGTGGTCTCCGTGGACACGATGCACACGGCCACCGCGCGGGCCGCCCTCGAGCTGGGCCCCGTAATCGTCAACGACGTCTCCGGCCTCGTCCACGAGCCGGACATGCCCGAGCTCATCGCCAAGACGGGCGCGCCGTACGTGCTCATGCACAACCGCGGCAAGCCCCAGGCCATGGACGGACTGGCGGAGTACGCGGACACCGTGCCGGACGTGGTGTGCGAGCTGCGCGCCGTGGCGGAGCGCTTCATGGCGGCGGGCGTGGAGCGCGAGCAGCTGATCCTGGACCCGGGGCTCGGCTTCGCGAAGGCCGGCGAGCAGAACTGGGAGCTGCTGCGCGGCCTCGAGTGGCTGCAGGCGATGGGCCACCCCGTGCTGGTGGCCGCCTCCCGCAAGCGCTTCCTGGGCTCGCTCCTGGAGGACGCGGACGGCGCGGCCCCGGAGCCGACCGAGCGGGACGCCGCCACCGCCGCGGTCAGCGCGCTCTCCGCCTTCCACGGCGTGTGGGCCGTCCGCGTGCACGACGTCCCCTCCAGCGCGGCCGCGGTGCGCGCCGCCGCGGCGTGGCGCGGTGCCTCGTGGCTGGGGAGATCCCTCTCGGCCGAGGTGCCGGCGTGAGCGCGGCCGGGCGCGGCACCGCCCCGGACCGCATCCGCCTGACCGGCCTCACGGCCGTGGGCCGGCACGGCGTGTTCGAGCACGAGCGCCGGGACGGGCAGCCGTTCGTCACGGACGTGGTGCTCCACCTCGACGCCGGCCCTGCCGCCGCCACGGACGACCTCGCCCGCACCGCCCACTACGGCGAGGTCGCCGACACCGTGGTCCGGCTCGTGACGGGCGAGCCGGTGGACCTGATCGAGACGCTGGCCGTGCGGATCGCGGCCGCCGTCCTCGCGGAGCAGCCCGTGGTGGAGGCGGTGGAGGTCACCGTGCACAAGCCGCAGGCCCCCATCCCGCACGACTTCGCCGACGCGGCCGTCACGGTGCTCCGCCGGAGGGAGGAGGGGAGATGAGCCCCACGTCCCACCCCGCCGAGGGGCCCGCCCCGACGCCGGAGCTGGCCGCCCGCCCGGACGAGCCGGTGACGGCCGTGCTCGCGCTCGGGGCCAACCTCGGGGACGTCCGGGAGACCCTCGACCACGCCGTCGCCGTCATCACCGTCACCCCCGACGTCCATGACGTGAAGGCGTCCCCCCGCGCCGTCACGGCCCCCGTGGGCGGCCCGCCCGAACAGCCGGACTACCTCAACCAGGTGCTCCGGATCCGCACGAGCCTCTCCCCGTGGGAGCTCCTCGGCCTGGCGCACCGGCTCGAACAGGACCACCACCGCCGCCGTTCGGAGCGCTGGGGCGCCCGCACCCTCGACGTCGACCTCATCGCCTACGGCGAGCTGCGCAGCGACCACCCGGACCTCACCCTCCCGCACCCGCGGGCCGCGCAGCGGGCCTTCGTGCTCCTGCCGTGGCTGTGGCTCGATCCCGCGGCCGAGCTCGCGGGCGAGCCCGTCGCGCAGCTCGCCGAGCGCGCCGCCGACGCCGGGGGCGTCCGCCGTGCGGCGCCCCGCCGCGCCCGCCTTCTCGGCGCGCCAGGGCAGGCCGGGAGGGACGCGACGTGACCTCCCTGCGCTCGGCGTGGACCGCCGTCGTGCTGCTGGCTGCCGGTGTGCTCGGCTGGCTCGCCGCCCTGGCCGCGCCCTCGATGGGCCTGCCCGCTCCGGCCGTGGGACGCACCGGCCTCATCACGGCGGCGGCCGTCTGCGTCCTCGTCCTCGCGCTGGCGTGGCGCGTGCGGCGGGACCGCGAGAAGCCCGTGGCCGAGCGCATGGACCCGCTGGCCGCGGCGCGCACGCTGGTCCTGGGGCAGGCCGTCGGCTTCACGGGCGCGGCGCTGGCCGGCTGGCACGCCGGCGTCGCGGGGCAGGTGGCCTCCCACACGGGCACCCGGGCCCCCACCGTGGTGGACGCCGCCCTGCTGACCGTGGGCGGACTGGTGATGCTCGTGGCGGGCCTCGTGGTGGAGGCCTGGTGCAGGATCCCCCCTGAGGAGGATGGCGGCGGCGGCGCGGGCGGGCAGGATGGACTCCCGGGAGGCGGCCGACGGGGCCGCCCCGAGACCGAGGGAGGGTACGCACGTGGCCGGGATTGACCAGGACGGGGTGGTGTTCACGCCCGTCTCGCCGAAGCTGACCACCGTGAAGCTGACCGCCTCCACGATCGGACACCTGATCGGGCTGGCGGTCCTCGGCGTGCCGCTCCTCCTCCAGCGTCTCGGCGTGTGGCCCGACTTCTGGACCTGGGCCGCGTGGGGCCTCCCCGCGCTCGTGCTCGTCTCCTGGGTGACGGACCTGGTCCTCATCCCACGCCGAGTGCGGGCCATGGGCTGGGCAGAGCGCGAGGACGACCTGCTGTGGCGCGAGGGCGTGCTGTTCCGCACCCTCAATGCCGTGCCGTACGGACGACTGCAGTACGTGGACACCTCCGACGGCCCCCTCCTGCGCCGCCACGGCCTGCAGACCCTCACGCTCAAGACCGCCGCCTCCGGGCCCGACGTCGAGCTCCAAGGCATCCCCGCCGCCACGTGCGACGAGCTGCGCGAGGTCCTCATGGCCCGCGGCCAGGCCCGGCTGGCGGGGCTGTGAGCGCCGCCGCTCCCCAGCCACCCCGCACCGACGACGACGGCTGGGCCCGCGTCCACCCCGCCTCGCCCTGGGTGAAGGGCTGGACGGGGCTGCTCGTGATGGTCTTCGTCATCGGCCGGGACCTCGTGGAGGACGCCGTGGCCGGGGCGCTCGGCCAGTCCCACACCGCCTCCGGCGACCCCGTGGACCCGCGCTCGCTCCTGATCGGCGGGGCGATCGCCGCGGGCGTCTTCACGCTGGTCTGCCTCGCGTTCTACTTCTCCTGGCGGTTCACGCGCTTCCGCCTCGGCACCGAGGAGATCGAGCTGCGCCAGGGCTGGATCTTCCGCTCCCGGCGCCAGATGAAGTACGACCGCGTCCAGGCCGTCGACCTCCAGCACCCGTTCCCGGCCCGCCTCCTGGGCCTCGCCACCGTGAAGGTGGAGGCAGCCGACGGCGGCGAGTCGGCTCTGGAGCTCGCCTACCTCCGGCGCACGCAGGCCGAACAGGTGCGCCGCGAGATCCTCGACCGCTCCTCGGGCGTCGCGCACCTCGCCCCCGGGGCGGACGAGGCCGCGGCCGCGGCCGTCGTCGCGCCGGGGGAGGGGGCCGACGTCGGGGCCGGGACCGTGGGGGACGCCGCGGGCCAGACCGCGCCCCCGCGGGCGCTGCGGACGCAGGACGAGGGCGAGCTCATGCTGGCCGTGCCGACGGGGCGGCTCATCGGCTCGGTGCTGCTGTCCGGGCGCGTGGCGGGCGTGGCGATCGGCTTCCTCGTGTGGGCCCTGCTGTCCGTGACGTTCCTGGGGGTGATGCCCGCCAACTGGAGCGAGGGCGAGGAGATCACCGTGCTCGGCGTCCTCGGGGCCTCCGCCCTGCCGATGGCGTTCGCCGTGCTGGGCGGCCTGTGGTCGGGGCTCAACACCGGCTGGGGCTTCCAGGTGCGCCGCTCCGCGGACGGGCTGCGCCTGCGCCACGGCCTCACCGAGACCACGTCCCAGACCGTCCCGCCGGGGCGCGTCCAGGGCGTGACCGTCTCCCAGTCGCTGTTCTGGCGCCCGTTCCGCTGGTACCGCGTGAAGGTGTCCGTGGCCGGCTACGGCGAGGACTCGGGCGGCGAGCGCAGCACGGCGCTGCCCGTGGGGACCTGGGAGGACGTCCTGCGCGTGCTCACGGTGGTCGCCCCGGACCCCGGTCTCGAGGGCGACCCGCGCGCCGCGCAGGGCCTCACCGCCGCCGAGCTCCTGCGGCTGGGCCTGCACGGCTCCGGGCCCGAGGGCGGCTTCCGCCACATCCCCCGCCGGGCCCGGGCGTGGTTCAACTGGTTCGCGTGGCGCCGCTCCGGCTTCACCACCACGCGCACCCTCCTCGTGGTGCGCCGGGGGTACTGGAACCGGTCGTTCCAGGCGCTCCAGCACGAGCGCCTGCAGACCGCGAGCCTCGGGCAGGGCCCCGTGCAGCGGCGCCTGCGGATCGCCTCGGTGTCCGTGGCGCTGGCCGGGTCCACGGCCGTGATCCCCGACCTCGACGAGGCCGACGCCCTCGCGCTGTTCGCGCTGGAATCGCGCTACGCCGCGGTCTCGCGCCGGCTCGCGGACCGCAACCACTGGATGGCCCCGGAGGAGCTCGCGCGCTTCGACCAGCGCACCCGCGAGGTGGCCGCCACCGACGTCGGCCGCCGCGCGTTGGCGGAGGCGGGCGTCGCCGTCGTGCCGGGCGCCGGGCGCGTGCCGGCCCCCACCGACCCCGAGGAGAGCGCATGACCGGCGGACTGGACACGAGCCTGGACCCGCGGAAGCGGCCCGGGCGGCTCGGCGTCGGGGTGATCGGCGCAGGGAGGGTGGGCGCCGTGCTGGGCGCGGCCCTGCGGAACGCGGGGCACACCGTCACGGGCGTGCACGCCGTCTCCGAGGCCTCCCGGACCCGGGCCGAGGCGCTGCTGCCGGACGTGCCCGTGCTGGAGGTCCCGGAGATCCTGCGGCGCTCCGAGATGGTGCTGTTCGCGGTGCCGGACGACGTCCTGGGGGAGCTCGTGGCCGGGCTCGTGGCCGCCGGGCACGTGCAGGCCGGCCACCTGCTGGTGCACACCTCGGGCCGCTACGGCGTGGGCGTGATGGGCCCCGTGCGCGCGGCCGGGGCCATCCCGCTGGCCATCCACCCGGCCATGACCTTCACAGGGCTGAGCCTGGACCTCGCCCGACTGCGGGACTGCGTGTTCGGCGTGACCGCGGATCCCGTCGTGCTGCCCGTGGCGCAGGCGCTCGCGGTGGAGATGGGCGGCGAGCCCGTGGTGATCAAGGAGGCGGACCGCGCGGTCTACCACGCGGCGCTGAGCCACGGCTCGAACCACCTCGTCACCGTGACGGCGCAGGCGGCCCAGCTGCTGCGGCAGATCGGGGTGGCGGACACCGAGCGGCTGCTGCGCCCGCTCCTGAGCGCCTCGCTCGAGAACGCCCTGGCCGACGGCGACGGCGCCCTGACCGGCCCGGTGGCCCGCGGCGACGTCGAGACCGTGCGCGCCCATCGCGACACCCTGCGCGAGCTGGTGGCCGAGGGCATGCCCGCCGACGTGCTGGACACGTGGGAGGCGCTCGCGGCCGCGACCGCTCGGCGCGCCGCCGCCCGCGGGGCCCTGCGCGACGAAGCGGCGGCCCGCGTCCTGGACGTCCTCGCCGAGCCCGACGACGCCTGAGGAGCCCAGCACGTCCACCCCGTCCCGGCGCCGCGCCGACCGGAGGCCGAATGCGTCCGCTGAAGACGTCCACCACGGTGGTACAGCAGCGGTCACTCCTGCGTGGACGCGGCATGACGCTTGACAACGGCGAGGCTCGACGAGGCTCGACGAGGTCGCCCGCACGCTGCCACGGGCGCATGCGCCTCTGGGTGGTGCTGGAGGTCTTGGACTTCTTCGATGTCTCCCGCCTCTTCGACGGCATGCGAGCGGCGGACCGATGGAGCGTGGCGACGCAGAGGGGCCTTCACGTGGAGCTGGCGGCGATGGCCTCGTCACAGGCGAAGAAGGCCACGAAGAACCACCCGTTGGCGCGATGGCCACGATGCCGGGCATGGACTCGTTGCCCGCCGTCGAGAGGGGGCTCCGGGAAGGAGGGGACAGGCCGGGCGCCGTCCTCGGTCAGCCTCAGCCGCCCAGCCGGACCGCCGCCTCGAGGGAGTCCACGACCCGCAGCCCGTAGGAGCCGCCGAAGAGGATCGCGTGCACCAGCAGCGGCACCGCCTGGTACGGCGCCACGCGATCGCGCCAGCCCTCGGCCAGGGGGAACGACTCCTCGTACGCGGCGAACGCCTCCTCGCCGAAGCCGCCGAAGAGCCGCATCATCGCCAGGTCCACCTCGCGGTGGCCGCGGTGCGCGCTCGGGTCGATCAGCCAGGAGCGGCCCTCGTGGTCCAGCAGCCGGTTGCCCGCCCACAGGTCCCCGTGCAGCAGCGACGACGGCTCGGCGGGCCCCAGCACCGCCGCGCCCGGGTGGTCCACGGGCGAGTCCGTCCCGAAGCCGTCCGTGAGCTCGGCGAGCCGCTCCGCCGTCGCCAGGGCCGCGGTCGGCGCGACGCCGCGCCGCTCCGCCTCGCGGGCCAGCGGCACGATCCGCCGAGCGACCCAGGACTCGGCCCACGTGCCGGTGGGCGTGTAGTCCACGGGAGCCTCGCCGAGATAGCCGATCGGGACGCCGTCGTGGGAGCCGAAGGAGTCGGCCTCACCGGCGGGACGGCGCGACCCGGCGTGCAGGGCGGCCAGCTCGCGGCCGAAGGCCTCCTCGGTCTGCGGGGAGGGGCGGCCGCCGGTCCTCACGCGCCCGATCCGCAGGCTGCCGTCGTCCACGTTGAGCACCTTGGGGACCCGGGCGCCGGCCGCCCCGAGCGCGCGCAGCCCGGCGGCCTCCCGCTCGAAGAAGCGCTCGGGCGCTCCGGCGCGGTGCTTGCGGAAGAACGTCTCCTCGGCCTGGTGCTGGACCATGTCAGACCCGCCCGTCCCGGATCGCGGCGACGACGCCGTCGGCCGCGTCCTCGATCTGGCGGTACATCTCCTCGAACTGCCCGCGCGGGCGGCCCCACGGGTCCGGGACCTCGACCACGCCGGCCGTGTCCACGTCCGAGGCGAACTCGCCGAGCAGGCGGACCTTCGCCCGCTGGGCGTCCGTGGCGGCCAGGCGCCGCGCGTCCTCCAGGTTCATGCGGTCCATCACGAGGACGAGATCCGCCCCCTCGAGGTCCTGCGCGCTGAACTGGGCGCCGACGGTGGGGAAGTCGTAGCCGAGCTCCTCGCCGACCTCCCGGGTGAGCTCGTGGGGCTGTTCGCCCACGTGGTCGTCGGCGGTGCCGGCGGAGGTGACCGCGATGTCGTCGAGACCGGCCTCCGCGATCCGGCGCCGCAGCACGGCCTCGGCGGCGGGGGAGCGGCAGATGTTGCCCAGGCAGACCGTCATGATGCGCATGAGGCCAGTGTCCCAAAGGGCGAGGCGGGGGGCCATGCCTGTTCGGGCGGCGCCGTCGTGCCCGCTCGCCTGGCACGATGGATCCCATGACCGAGCAGCCCGATCTGTCCCCCCTGACCGAGACCGAGCAGGATTGGGTCAGGGCCCGCCGCGACTTCGCCGCGCAGGAGGGCGTGGACCACCTGGACCTGGACGCCGTGAGCGCCTACTACGACCGTCTCGTGGCCCGGGCCGGCGCGGCGGACGTGGACCCGGACGAGCTGGGAGTGCACCTCGACGTCGTCGTGGTGCTGCTGGGGGAGCACCTCGGCGCCCGCCACGGCATGCAGTGGGTGACCCTGAAGGACGACGAGGGCTCCGAGCTCGGCCTGCGCGATCACCTCTCCGACGCCGTGATCTTCCCGCACTCCGTGGTCGGCGAGAGCTGGAACCACGGCGCCACGGGCTGGATGGGCGAGTACGTCGACTGGCTCGGCACGCAGCTGCAGGAGATCCGCGCGAAGGCCCGCGCCGAGGACTGAGGCGGGGCGCCCGGTGAAGGCTGAGGGGGACGCTGAGGTCGCCACCCGGCCACCCGGCCACCCAGCCACCCGGCCACCCGGCCACCCAGCCACCGGACCGCCACCGCGGCTGACCCCTGCGTTCGGGCCGCGACGGACGGGATGCGGCGGCCCGAACGTCGGCACTCTCCTTCGCGGAGGCAGGCGCACACGCCGCTTCCCCAAGGCGTAGCGGCGTGTGCGCCTGCCTCCCGGGGAGGGGTCCGTGTTGCCCCGGTCACACCAGCTCGGATAGAACGGACGGCATGACCTCGCCCGACACCTCGTCCCCGGCCGCCTCCCCCACGTCCTCGGCCGCCCCCGCGCCCGCTTCAGCCCCCACCCCCTTCCACGACCTCTCCGCGTTCGTCGCACTGCCCCGCGTCTCCGGCCTCACCCTGAGCCCGGACGGCACGCGCCTCGTCACCACCGTCGCCACCCTCAACGGCAAGGGCACCGGCTACGCCACCGCACTGTGGGAGCTCGACCCCGCAGGCGAGCGCCCCGCCCACCGCCTCACCCGCTCCCGGGAGGGCGAGTCCGGCGCCGCGTTCGCCGCGGACGGCACTCTCTACTTCACCTCCACGCGCCCGGACCCCTCCGTCGACGACGCCGACAAGGCCGCCGCGCTCTGGGCCCTCCCTGCCCGCGGCGGCGAGGCCCGCGTCGTGCTCAACCGCCCGGGCGGCGTCTCCGCCGTCACGTGCGCCGCGCACGCCGACCGCGTCGTCGTCACCGCGGAGCGCCTGATCGGCGCGAGCACCGAGGCCGAGCACGCCCGCCTCGTGCAGGCCCGCAAGGACGCCGGCGTCGACGCGATCCTCCACGCCGGCTACCCCGTGCGCTTCTGGGACCACGACCTCGGCCCGGCCCGCCCCGAGCTCTTCCTCCTCGAGGACGGCCCGGACCCGCAGGGCGTCCCGGAGTCGGACGCCAGCGACGACGGCGCCGCCCCCGCCGACGACGCCGCGCACCACCTGCGCCACCTCACCGGCGTCGACCGCTCCCATGCCTTCGGCCTCGGCGCCGAGGTGGCCCCGGACGGCTCGTTCCTCCTCACCGTCGTGGCCACGGCTGAGGCGCGCGGCAACGTCCGCGAGGGCAGGGTCGTGCGGATTGAGCTCCCCACCGGCGAACACCGCGTCCTGCACGACGTCCCCGGCGAGGACGCCCACGTCGGGCCCGTCAGCCACGACGGCACCCGCGCGATCCTGACCCGCACCCCGGACTCCACGCCGGACTCGGCCGTGGCGCCCCAGCTCTTCCTCCTGGACACGGCCACCGGCGAGACCACCCCGCTCGCCCACGGCTGGGATCGCTGGGCCGACGTCGTCGGGTGGCTGCCGGACGACTCCGCCGTCATCGCGCTCGCGGACTCCGACGGTCGCCGCCCGGTCTTCCGCATCGACGTCGCCACCGGCGAGGTCACCCAGGTGACCCACGCGGACGAGGCGTGGTCCGACGTCGTGCTCTCCCCGGACGTGACCACGGCGTACGGCGTGCGCTCCTCCTACCTCTTCCCGCCTGAGGTGGCGCGCCTGGACCTCGTCACGGGCGAGGCCGAGCGCCTGCGGAACCCCGCGGAGCGCCCGGAGATCCCGGGCCGCCTCGAGGACGTCGAGGCCACCGCCGACGACGGCGCGCGCGTGCGCGGCTGGCTCGCCCTGCCCGAGGGTGCGGCCCCCGACGGCGGCCACCCGCTGCTGCTGTGGATCCACGGCGGCCCGCTCGGCTCGTGGAACGCGTGGAGCTGGCGCTGGACGCCGTGGATCGCGGTGGCCCAGGGCTACGCGGTGCTCATGCCGGACCCCGCGCTCTCCACGGGCTACGGCCAGGAGTTCGTCCAGCGCGGCTGGGGCCGCTGGGGTGCCGAGCCGTTCACGGATCTCATGGCCATCACGGACGCCGTCGAGGCGCGCGCGGACATCGACGCGACCCGCACCGCCGCGATGGGCGGCTCCTTCGGCGGCTACATGGCCAACTGGGTCGCCGGGCACACGGACCGCTTCCGGGCGATCGTCACCCACGCGTCGCTGTGGGCGCTGGACGGCTTCGGCCCGACGACGGACGCCGCCTTCTACTGGGCGCGCGAGATGAGTCCGGAGATGCAGGAGGCGAACTCGCCGCATCGGTTCGTGGGGGACATCGTCACGCCGATGCTCGTGATCCACGGGGACAAGGACTACCGCGTGCCGATCGGGGAGGGGCTGCGCCTGTGGTCCGAGCTGCTCGCGAAGTCCGGGCTGCCCGCGGCGGAGGACGGCTCCACCGTTCACCGCTTCCTCTACTTCCCGCAGGAGAACCACTGGATCCTCGCGCCGCAGCACGCGAAGGTCTGGTACGAGGTGGTGCTCGGCTTCCTCGCGCAGCACGTGCGCGGCGAGGACGCGCCGGCGGTGCCCGATGTGCTGGGGCTGGGGCGGCCGACGGCGGGCTGACCCTGCTCAGCCGGAGGCCGGGCCGGCGTCCCGGATTCGTCACGCTGGGCGGCCGGCGGCCGGGCCGGCGTCATGCGGGCAGGGGGAATGGGAGGGTCCGCTCCCTCCGCGCGGAAGGAGGAACCCCATGACCTCCCGGATCCCCTCCTCCTCGCCCGGCCCCCTGTGCCGCTCGCGGAGGCAGGCACACACGCCGCTTCCCCATGTCGTAGCGGCGTGTATGCCTGCCTCCCGATGAGGGGCCCGCGTTGCCCCGGTCACACCTGGCCGGATGGAACGGGCGGCATGACCTCGCCCGCGGCGCCGTGGCCCTCGCGGTCGCCGTGGCCGTGAGCGCCCCGCTGGCCGCCCCGCCCGTCGCCGCTCCCTCCTCCCAGGCCCCGGCCCACGCCGCTCACGCCCAGATGGCCGAGAAGGAGGAGCACCCGGGCCAGGGCAGGGGCCACGGCATCCGCCGCGGGCGCTGACTCCCTTCAGGCCAGGGGGCGGCGCGCGGCAGACGCGGCGTGCCGCCCCTCGCCGTCAGCGGAGGATGATTCCGCGTCGGGGAGCCCTTCCCGCTTCCTTCGGGACCCCCTAGGCTGACCGCAAGTCGTCGCATCCGCGTCAATGGGCGGGCGCGACGTGAGCAGAACAAAGGAAGGGAAGTCATGGCGAACAAGAACAACACGTCTCACAACGCCCAGAACGGCGCCCACGCGCCGCAGGGCGAGGACTCGGCCGCCAAGCGCAGGGCCGAGGAGACCGCCGCCGAGGCCAAGGGCCAGGCGAAGAACGTCGCGCAGGACGCCAAGGGCGCCGCGCAGGACCTGGCGCAGACCGCTCAGCATGAGGCCGGCGAGGTCAAGGACGCCGCCGTGCAGCAGGTCAAGTCCCTCGCGGGCACCGTGCAGGAGCAGGTGACCGGCCAGGTCGGCACCCAGCACGAGCGCCTCGCCACCCAGGCCCGCTCCGTCACGGACGACCTGCACCGCGTCCTCTCGGGCCAGCAGCCCGAGTCGGACATGGTCCGCCAGGCCGTCACCGCCGTCGCCGACCGCGCCGAGTCCCTGACCCAGCGCCTCGAGACCTCCCAGCCCCAGGACCTCCTGCGGGACGTGCGCGGCTTCGCCGCCCGCAAGCCCGGCACCTTCCTCGCCGTCGCCCTGGGCCTCGGCGTGGTGGCCGGCCGCCTGACCCGCGGCATGCGCGACGCCGAGCAGCCCGAGCTGACCTCGGGCCGCGACGACCGTGCCCCCCAGCACCGTCGCGAGATGGAGCCCACGGGCGTGCAGGGCGATGTCGCCCCCCACCACATCTCCTCCAGCATCCCGGCCCACACCGGCGACGACGCCCCCCGCGACTCGGACCTGCCCCGCGGCACCATGCCCGTGCCGCAGGTCGACCCGGTGACCGGGATGCCCGTCTCCGCCACGGATCCGTTCGACCAGACCCTTCCCGGGGGCCGCGCATGAGCACGGCCCACGAGACGCACGGACCCGCTCCCGCGGCCGGCAGCACCACCACGGGACACATCGCCGGGGCCCACACCCCCGCGCCGACGCAGGCGGAGGCCCGCGCCGAGCACGAGTCGCTCGGCGAGATGTTCACCTCGTTCTCCGCGAAGCTCTCCACGCTGGTGAGCCAGGAGATCGCGCTGGCCAAGGCCGAGGCCACCGACTCGGCCAAGAAGGCGGGCAAGGGCGCCGGAATGCTGGCGGGCGCTGCCGTCGCCGGCTTCTTCGTGCTGATGTTCCTCTCGATGGCCCTGATGTACGGGCTCGGCGCGCTCATGCCCCTCGGCTGGGCGGCGCTGATCGTGGCCGTCCTGTGGGGCATCGCCGCCGCTGTGCTGGCCTCCATGGGCAAGAAGCACCTCGACAAGATCAAGGGTCTTCCCCAGACCCAGCAGACGCTTCAGGAGATCCCCGAGACCCTGAACCCCGCGAAGGAGACGCGATGACCACGAGCAACAACCCCGATGAGATCCGCGCCGAGATCGAGCGCACCCGCTACGAGCTGGGCCAGGACGTCGACGCGCTGGCCGAGAAGGTCAGCCCCACCAAGGCCGTGAGCCGCCAGACCGAGCGCGTGAAGCACGGCGTGAAGGACGGCCTGCAGTCCGTCAAGGAGAACATCATGGGCACGCCCGACCACCACACCTCCCCGTCTGCCACGGACCGAGCCCGCTACGCGGCCGCGGACGCGCGCAGCACCGCCCATGATGTGGCCGACCAGGCTCGTGGCACTGCCCACGACGTGGCGGATCAGGCCCGTGACTGGGCAGATGACGCCCAGCACGCCGTCCGCCAGGCTCCGGCCCAGGTGCGCGGCCGCACTGCCGGCAACCCCCTCGCCGCCGGCCTGATCGCCTTCGGCGCCGGCATGCTGGTCAGCGCGCTCATCCCGGCCTCCGAGGTCGAGCAGCGCGCCGCCGAGCGCGTGAAGGACCAGGCTGCCCCGCTGGTGGACCAGGCCAAGCACGTCGCGCAGGAGATGGGCGAGGACCTCAAGCCCCTGGCCCAGGACGCCGCGCAGTCCGTCAAGGATGCCGCCGCCGACGCCGCCGACCACGTGAAGGCCGAGGGCGCCGACAAGGCCCAGGGCCTGAAGGCGGAGTCCGCCGACGCCGCCCAGCAGGTCAAGGGGACCGCCAAGAACGCCTGAGTCGCGTTCCACACCACCCCGCGCAGAGGCCTCCGCCGACCACATGTCGGCGGAGGCCTCTGCGCGTCCGCGCCGGGCGGGCGGGCTGTCCGGCCTCCAGCCCCGCCGCTCGCGCCCCTAGACTCGCCTGTGTGAATGCCGCGTCTCGCCCCTCCGCACCGACCGCCTCCGCGCAGCCCGCCTCTGCACCGTCCGGCGCCTCCGCGCTCACGACGACGAAGCACGCCTTCCGCGCCGGGCTGGCCGCCGCCGTCGATCGCGCCGAGGACGCCGGAGCCGCCGCGGCGACCGTGGGTCTGGTGCCCACGATGGGCGCCCTCCACGACGGGCACGCCGCCCTCGTGCGCCGCGCCCGCGCCGAGAACGACGTGGTCGCCGTCAGCATCTTCGTGAACCCCCTGCAGTTCGGGGACCCGGCGGACCTGGAGCACTACCCCCGCACGCTCGAGGCGGACCTGGAGCTGCTCGCCGAGGCTGGAGCGGACGTGGTCTTCGCGCCCAGCACGGCGGAGATGTACCCCGGCTTCCCGGACGCCCCCCTCGTCCGGGTGACGGCGGGCCGGATGGGGACCGTCCTCGAGGGCGCGTCCCGCCCGGGGCACTTCGACGGCGTGTGCACCGTGGTGGCCACGCTCTGGAACCTCGCCCGCCCGCCGCGTGGGGGCGTGCTGCGCAGCTACTTCGGCCAGAAGGACGCCCAGCAGGTCGCCGTGCTGCGGCGTCTCGCCCACGACCTCGACGTCCCCGTGGAGGTGCGGGCCGTCCCGATCGTCCGCTCCGCGGAGGGGCTGGCGCTCTCGAGCCGCAACGCCCGCCTCTCGGACGAGGAGCGCGTCTCCGCCCTCGTGCTCAGCCGGGCGCTGCGCTCCCTCGCGGAGGCTGCGGACGAGGAGACGGTGATCGACGTGGAGGCGGCGCGCCAGATGGTCCGGGACGAGCCCGGAGTCACCCTCGACCACCTCGTGGTGGTGGACCGGGGGACCCTCGAGGAGCTCGGTGCGGAGCTGCTGTGCCAGCCGCTGCGCCGGGACGCCCTCGCGCTCGTGGCCGCACAGGTGGGCCCCGTGCGCCTGATCGACAACATGGTGCTGTCCGCCCCGGGCGCCTCGCCGGCCGCATGAACCGCGCCGAGCTGTCCGCCCTGTTCGAGGCCCACCCCACCGCGCTGGCCGAGGGCCTGCTCGGCTGCCGCCTCACCGTGGCCGCAGCGGACGGCGCGGTGACCGTGCGCCTCACGGAGACGGAGGCCTACGGGGACGCCGGCGTCGACCCGGGCGCCCACTCGTTCCGCGGGCGCACCGAGCGCAACGCGGCGCTGTTCGGGCCCGTGCGTCACACCTACGTGTACCTGAACTACGGCATCCACAAGTGCCTGAACTTGGTGGGCCACCCCGCGGACCAGGCCGGCGGCGTCCTGCTGCGTGCCGGGGAGGTCGTGGACGGGCGGGGGCTCGCCGTCGGACGCCGCGGCCGGGACACCGCCGTGAAGCTCCTCTCCGGCCCCGGCAACCTGGGCCAGGGGCTGGGCATCACGCTCGCGATGGGCCACGCGCCCGTGGAGCTTGTCGACGACGCCCCGCCCGCCGACTCGGTCTCCCTCGCCGAGGGACCGGCCGCAGACCAGACGATCGCGGCCCCGGGCGCGCCCGCCGACGCCGTGCGTCCGGCCCGCTTCCTCCTCGCGCCCCCGCCGCCGGGGCAGAGCCGCGCCGAGGTGCGGCGCGGTCCGCGCGTCGGGGTGTCCGGGGAGGGCGGGTCCGTGCGCTTCCCGTGGCGCTTCCACCTCGCGGGCGAGGCCAGCGTGTCGGCCTACCGGGCCGGCCGGAACGTGCCGCCCGCCGGGCCGTCCGCGCCGTCCGCGCCGTCCGCGGGGAACTGACGGGGGGCGGGGAACTGACGCGGGGCGGGCAGGCCTTGCCGCCCGCCCCGCGTCAGCGCCTACGGTGAGGGCATGAACAAGAACGAGACGCCCCAGGGCGAGAAGCAGATCACCGTCACCCGCACCATCGACGCCTCCGCCAAGGACATCTTCGACGTGCTGACGCTGCCGTCGAACCACTCGACGTTCGACGGCTCCGGCATGGTGCGCGCGGATGACAAGTCCCAGCGCATCCAGAAGGTGGGCGACGTGTTCACCATGAACATGCACGCCGAGCACATGGGCGGGGACTACCAGACCGACAACCACGTGGTGGCCTACGACCAGAACAAGCTCGTGGGCTGGAAGACCGCCCCCGCCGGCACGGAGCCCAAGGGCTGGGAGTGGGTGTACTCCCTGCAGGACAACGGCTCGGGGAGCACCGACGTGACCCTGACGTACGACTGGAGCGACGTCACGGATCCGGAGCTGCTCGCCAAGAACCTGTTCCCCGTAGTGAGCGAGGAGCAGTTGGAGGAGTCCCTCGCGAAGCTGGCCTCAGTCGTCGCCTGAGACTCCCTTCCCCGACGCGCGGCCCGCGCCGGCGGCTAGAGTGCGGAGCAGATCCGCCAGCCGCCCGCCCGGGCCGCTGCTCGTTCCGGACCCAGGAGACGCCGCCGTGACCGCAGACCCCGCCACCGCCCCCTCGCCGCGCGAGGACCTCTACCGCCATGTGAACGGGGAGTGGCTGGCCACCCACGAGATCCCCGCCGACCAGGGCGCGTTCGGCGCGTTCCTGGAGCTGCGCGAGGCCGCCGAGCTCGCGGTGCGCCATCTGTGCGAGGACGCCGTGCGGGAGACGGGGGCGGATGGCCCCACCTCGTCCGGTTCCGAGGAGGACGCCCCCCGCAAGCGCCGGATCGCGGCGATCTACGCCTCGTTCATGGACGAGGAGACCGTGGAGGCGCGGGGCCTCGAGCCGATCGTGGGAGACCTGGCCGCCATCGAGACGGTCTCCACCGCGGAGGAGCTCCTCACCCTCTCCGGCCTGCTGCAGCGTCAGGGCGTCTCCGGGCTCGTGAACACCGGCGCCCTGAACGACGCGGGCGCACCGGAGCGCATGCTCCTGCACCTGCTGCAGGGTGGGCTCGGCCTGCCGGACGAGTCCTACTACCGTGAGGAGGCCTACGCGGAGATCCTCGCCCAGTACACGGCGCACGTCGGCACCCTGTTCGCGCTCGCGGGCATCGGCGGCGACGAGGCCGAGGCGGTGGCCGTGGGCGAGCGCGTGGTGGCCCTCGAGGCGCGCATCGCCGCCCTGCACTGGGACGTGGTGCGCAGCCGGGACGCGGTGGCCCGCTACAACCTCATGACCCGCGAGCAGCTCCTGGAGCTCTTCCCGCTCGGCGCCGCGTGGCTCGAGGGCGTGGGCGCCCACGGTGCCCGCGCGGACGAGGTGGTGGTGTGGCAGCCGGACTTCCTCTCCGGCGTCCAGGGCCTCCTGGCGGGCGAGGACGCCGCGGACCTGGAGGACTGGAAGCACTGGCTGGAGCTGCAGGTGCTGCGATCCTTCGCGGCCGTCCTGCCGGACCCGTTCGTGCAGGAGAGCTTCGCCTTCTACGGCCGGCGGCTGGCGGGCAGCGAGGAGGTCCGCCCCCGCTGGAAGCGCGCCGTGGCCTTCGTCAACGGGGGTGTCGGCGACGACGTGGGCCGCCTCTACGTGGCGCGTCACTTCCCCGCCGGCCACCGCGAGGCCATGGACGAGCTCATGGAGCTGCTGATGGAGGCGTACCGTCGCTCCATCTCCGGGCTGGAGTGGATGGGGGAGGAGACCCGCCAGCGGGCCCTGGAGAAGCTCGCGATGTTCCGGCCCATGGTGGGCTTCCCGGAGACGTGGGTGGACTACTCCGCCCTCGAGGTCGACGCGGGGGACCTGGTGGGCAACAGCCGCGCCCTGGCCGCCTTCGGCTGGGAGCACGACCTCGCCAAGATCGAGGAGGGGCCCGATCCCCGCGAGTGGCACATGACCCCGCAGACCGTGAACGCGTACTACTCGCCTCTCGAGAACGCGATCGTCTTCCCGGCCGCCATCCTGCAGCCCCCGTTCTTCGACCCCGAGCGCTCGATGGCCGCCAATCTCGGCGCGATCGGCGCCGTGATCGGGCACGAGATCGGCCACGGCTTCGACGACCAGGGATCGCAGTACGACGGCGCCGGGCGCCTGCACGACTGGTGGACGCCCGAGGACCGCGAGGCCTTCGCGGACCTCACGGCCCGGCTCGTGCAGCAGTACAGCGCCCTCAGCCCGGCTGAGGCGCCGGACCGCTCCGTGAACGGCGAGTTCACCCTCGGGGAGAACATCGGCGACCTCGGCGGGCTGGGCATCGCCCACCGGGCGCTGGAGATCTGGCGCGATGAACGGGACGGCGCCTCCCAGGACGCCGCGGCGGGCGACCGGGAGTTCTTCGCGGCGTGGGCCGCCGTGTGGCGCCAGCTCACCCGACCGGAGACCATGGTCACCCGCATCGCCTCGGACCCGCATTCGCCCAACGAGTTCCGCTGCAACCAGGTGGCCCGGAACATCGACGCGTTCCACGCGGCCTTCGGCACGCGGGAGGGCGATCCCATGTGGCTGGACCCGGAGGACCGCGTCCTCATCTGGTGAGGCCCGGCCCCGCGCGTCGGGGCCGCCCACTCATGACGGCGCCCGCCGCCCCCCTGCTCGGGGGGGCGGGGGGGGCGCCGCGCCGTTCAGCGGGTCTCGCGCTCGTCCACGAAGCGCAGGAGCAGGGAGGTGAGGGTGTGGATCTCCTCGAGGTCCCACCGCCGCAGGTCCTGCCGGATCCCGCCCCCGGCCGGCCCGCCGCGGACCTCGTCGAGGCGGGCGCGTCCCTCGTCCGTGGCGCTCAGCAGGGCCGATCGCCGGTCCTGCGGATCCGGTTCGCGCCGCACGAGCCCCTCCGCCTCCAGCTCTCGCGTCAGGCGAGAGACCTGTGCGCGGTCCAGGAGCATGTGCTCGGCCAGCGCCGACGGCGTCAGCGGACCCGTGTGGCAGATGGCCGCGAACGCCTTCATCGCCCCCGGCGACATGCCGGGGCTGAGGGCCTCGGCCTGCCGGGCCAGGATCCTGCGGTGCTGCCGGACCAGGTGGGTGAACGCCCCCTCCAGCTCCTGGACGGCGTCCTCGAAGCCCTCGGGCCCCTGGACGGCGGGCGCGTGGGGCTCAGCCACGGCGGACCCGCCCGGCCGCGGCCATGCCGAGGCCGGTCAGGACCGCCGCGGCGATCGCGCCGCCGGCCGTCTGCCACACCCGGCGCGCGGAGGCGGCGGGGCGCCGGGAGCTCCTCGCCGCGTGTCGACGTGCGGTCGGTGCCGCAGCGGTGACGCCCCGCTCCGGGGCCGCCGCGGACGGCGTCGTGGCGGGCGCCGCGGGCACCACGGGGATGCCGCCGGTGGCGGGGAGATCCTGCATGCCCGTGGCGGTGCTGACGGTGGCCAGGTCGGCGCGGGAGGCGTCGAGGCGCTCCGTCGTCGTCATGCGGCCCAGCGGGATGTCGGGGAGGAACAGGATCGCGGCCAGCGCCACCACCGCGAGCGGCACGCCCACGAGGAAGGCCTGGGAGATGCCGGTGGCGTAGATGTCCTCGACGATGACGCGCAGCGCGTCCGGCATCTCCGCAACGCGCGGCAGGCCGCCGGACTGCAGGCGCTGGGCCCACTCGGCGCCCGCCGGACCGAGGCCCTGCATGGCCGCGCCGATGTCAGCGCGGCGCTCGTCGAGCTGCGTGGGCACCACGTTGGCCACCACGGCGCCCATGACGGCGACGCCGATGCTGCCGCCCAGGGAGCGGAAGAAGGTGACGCCGGAGCTGGCGACGCCCATCTGGCGGGGGTCGGTGGTGTTCTGCACGACGAGCACCAGGTTCTGCATCGTCATGCCGACGCCGGCGCCGAGCAGGAACATGTAGACCGACACCAGCCAGAACGGGGTGTCGTAGTGGAGCGTGCCCAGCAGCGCGGTGCCGGCGATGAGCAGGACCGCGCCGACGATGAGCCAGCGCTTCCACACGCCGGTGCGGGTGATGAGGCCGCCGATGACGGTCGAGGAGACCAGCAGGCCCGCGATCATGGGGATCGTCATGAGGCCGGCCTGCGTGGGGGTGGCGCCGCGGGCCAGCTGCATGTACTGCGCCAGGTAGACCGAGGCCCCGAACATGGCGAGGCCCGTGGCGATCGAGGCGACCGTCGCGAGGGTGAAGGTGCGGTCGCGGAAGAGCGTGAGCGGGATGAGCGGCTCGGACACCTTCAGCTCTGTCGCCACGAACAGGGCCGTGGCGACGGCGGCGCCGGCCAGCATCCACGCGGTGGTGGCGCTCGCCCATTCGAACTGGTGGCCCGCGTTGGTGACCCAGATCAGCAGCAGCGCGGTGGCGACGGAGAGGAACACGATGCCCAGGTAGTCCATCGAGACCGTGCGCCGCTCGCGGGGCGGCAGGTGCAGGGTGCGCTGGACCATGACGAGCGCGAGGACGGCGAAGGGCACGGCCACGAAGAAGTTCCAGCGCCAGCCCCACGCGTCGGTGATGAGGCCGCCGGCGAGCGGGCCGCCGACGGTGGCCACGGCCATCACCGCGCCGAACAGGCCCATGTACTTGCCGCGCTCACGCGGGCTGATGATGTCCGCCATGATGACCTGGCTGAGGGCGGCCAGGCCGCCGCCGCCCAGGCCCTGGACCACGCGGCAGGCGATCAGGAACGCGGGGTCGGTGGTGAAGCCCGCCGCCGCGGAGGCGGCGACGAAGATGACGAGGGCGAGCTGGAAGAGGACCTTGCGGTTCACGAGGTCGGCGAGCTTGCCCCAGATGGGGGTGGCGATCGCGGTGGCCAGCAGGGCCGAGGTGATCACCCACGTGTAGGCGTTCTGGCCGCCGCCGATGTCGCTGATGATCACCGGCATCGACGTGGAGACCACCGTGTTGGCGATCATGGAGACGAACATGCCGAGGAGCAGGCCGGTGAGGGCCCGCAGGACGACGCGGTGCTGGGCGGCGTCGGCCGCGGCCTGGCCCAGGGAGGGGCCGCCCGTGGTCGGCGCGGCCTCGGGGGACGAGACGGAGGTGGAGGTCATGGGATCCTTCGATGGTTGACCGATGACAATGATTGACTTGTGTCAACTATAGAGGCCGGGCGCCGGGCGCGGGCCTCCTCGCGCGGTTAGCCTGGTCACGTCCCCCGAGTCGAGAGTGAGCACCCCATGAGCCCCCGCTTCCTGATGATGACCGCCCTGCCCGAGCCCGGACTGGGCATGCTCCGCGACGTCGGCGAGGTGGTGGACGGCGCCGACGTCGGCGGGGACGAGGCCCTCGCCCGGCTGTGCGCCTCCGGGGACTACGACGTGGTCGTGGCCGCGCTCGACCAGAAGTTCACGGCGGAGGTGCTCGCCGACGCGAAGGTCAAGGGCATCGCCAACTACGCCGTCGGGCACAACAACATCGACGTCGCCGCCGCCACCGAGGCGGGGATCGCCGTCGGGAACACCCCGGATGTGCTCACCGAGGCGACGGCGGACATCGCCCTGCTCCTGCTCCTGGGCGTGGCCCGCCGCGCCGTGGAGGGTGAGGCCATGATGCGCGGCGGCCGGTTCGAGGGCTGGCGTGCCGACCTGCTCGTGGGCAAGGACGTGGCCGGAGCGACCCTCGGCCTGGCCGGCTTCGGCCGGATCGGCCGCGCCGTCGCGCGCCGCGGCCTGGCCCTCGGCATGGACGTGGTCTTCGCGCCGCGCCCCCCGGCCCATCGCGAGGTCTCCTTCGCCGAGCTCGGGGAGTTCGCCGGGAAGGTGGAGCAGGTCCGCTGGGAGGAGCTCGTGGAGCGCTCCGACTACCTCTCCCTGCACGTCCCCCTGACCGAGGACACCCGGCACCTCGTGGACGCGGACGTGCTGCGGCGGATGAAGGACGACGCGGTGCTGATCAACACCGCCCGCGGCCCCGTGGTGGACGAGGCGGCGCTCGTGGCGGCCCTGCGCGAGGGCCGGCTCTTCGGCGCCGGGTTCGACGTGTACGAGGAGGAGCCGGCCATGGCCGAGGGCCTCGCGGACCTGAGCAACGTCATGCTCCTGCCCCACCTGGGGTCCGCCACGCGGGGCACGCGCGCCGCGATGGCGGAGCTGACCGCGCGCAACGCCATCGGCATGGCCACGGGCGGTGAGATCCCGGCGCTCGTGAACCCGGAGGCGCGCCGCTGAGCGACAGTAGACTGGACGACTGTGACCTCCCAGAACTCCACGCCCTCGCAGCCCGCCGCCGTCGACCACCACGACCAGCAGGCCGTCCGCGCCGCCAAGCGCGAGCAGCTGCTGGCCGCGGGCCGCGAGGCCTACCCGGTCCAGGTGCCTCGCACGCACTCCC
Source organism: Micrococcus antarcticus (assembly GCF_044872765.1). Classification (NCBI taxonomy): domain Bacteria; kingdom Bacillati; phylum Actinomycetota; class Actinomycetes; order Micrococcales; family Micrococcaceae; genus Micrococcus; species Micrococcus antarcticus. The sequence goes on from NZ_CP085253.1 coordinate 1,892,970, forward strand.
TCGCCGCCGTCCGGGCCGAGTTCGACGGCAAGCACGAGGCCGGGTGGGAGGAGGGACCCGAGGTCTCCGTCACCGGCCGCGTGGTGTTCCTGCGCAACACGGGCAAGCTGTGCTTCGCCACGCTGCAGGAGACCGGGGAGACCGGCGCGGCCGTGCGCCTGCAGGTCATGGTGTCCCTGGCCGAGGTGGGCGAGGAGTCCCTGGCCGAGTGGAAGAAGGCCGTGGACCTCGGCGACTTCCTCTCCGTCACCGGGCGCGTGATCGTCTCGCGCCGCGGCGAGCTGTCCATCCAGGCCACCGCATGGGAGATGGCCTCGAAGGCGCTGCGTCCGCTGCCCGTGCTGCACGCCGACCTCAACGAAGAGACCCGCGTGCGCCAGCGCTACGCGGACCTGATCGTGCGCGACGAGGCCCGCGAGATGGTCTACCGGCGCGCCAAGGTCACGGCCGCCGTGCGCCGCACGCTCGAGGGCCACGGCTACGTGGAGGTGGAGACCCCCATGCTCCAGCTCGTCCACGGCGGCGCCCAGGCCCGCCCGTTCGAGACGCACCTCAACGCGTTCGACCAGCCGATGACGCTGCGCATCGCCACCGAGCTCTACCTCAAGCGCGCCGTGGTCGGCGGGATCGAGCGCGTCTACGAGATCGGCCGCGTGTTCCGCAACGAGGGCGTGGACTCCACGCACTCCCCTGAGTTCACCACCCTCGAGTCCTATGAGGCGTGGGCGGACATGCACGTGATGGCCGAGCGCATGCAGGAGATCATCCTCAACGCCGCGGACGCCGTGGGCGCCGGCCGGCGCCTCGAGACCGCCAAGGGCGTCATCGACCTCGACGGCGAGTGGGCGTGGGTCTCCGTGTACCCGGGCCTGTCCGAGGCCGTGGGCCGGGAGGTCACCCCGGAGACCGACGCCGAGACCCTGCGCGCGATCGCCGCGGAGCACGCGGTCAAGGTGGACCCGAAGTGGGACGCCCAGAAGCTGGTGATCGAGCTCTTCGGCGAGATCGTGGAGCCCACCCTGATGAACCCCACGTTCGTGTACGACTATCCGCCGGCAGCCCAGCCGCTGGCCCGGCCCCACCGGGACGACGACCGTGTGATCGAGGCGTGGGACCTGATCATCGGCGGCATGGAGCGCGGCACCGCGTTCTCCGAGCTGATCGATCCCGTGGTCCAGCGGGAGCGCCTCACCGCGCAGTCCCTCAAGGCCGCCGCCGGCGACGACGAGGCCATGCAGCTGGACGAGGACTTCCTCCGGGCCCTCGAATACGGCGCTCCGCCGATGGGCGGAATCGGTCTGGGAATCGACCGCCTGGTGATGCTCTTCACGGACGCGGGAATCCGGGAGACCATCCTCTTCCCGCTGCTGAAGCCGGAGGCCTGACCCGTGGAGGTCTTCTGGGAGTATTTCTCGGTCCTCGCCCCGTCGGTGGGGCTCGCGCTCATCTTCTGGCTCGTCATGCGCTCGCTCCTGCGGGCCGACTCCGCGGAGCGCGAGACCATGACCCGGCGCGTGACCGGACGTGACGCCCGTGCGGCGCGCGAGGAGCAGGAGGCCGCCGAGTGGGCCGCCCGCCGGCGCTCCGACCCGCCGCGCTGAGCGCGGCGCCGGCCGTGGCTCCCACCACCGCGCATCGGCATTTCCTGCCCGAGAATCCCACTCCCTGGGCGTCCGCCATGAATCCGGACAATGGGCGAGGCCGACCCGTCGGCTTGGGCTATTGTTATTGCCATCTCGCGTGCCCGGAGGCGTGTCCCCATCGTCGGCGGAACATCCCGGCGGATGGTTGAATCCGGTGTCGGATGCACGAGAGCAAGCGATCAGGAAGTGGGAATCGGCAATGGCACAGAAGGTAGAAGTAGTTCTCGTGGATGATCTCGATGGTTCGGCCGCAGTGGAGACCGTGAACTTCGCCCTGGACGGGCGCAACTACGAGGTGGACCTCTCGGAGGAGCACGCTCGCGAGCTGCGCGACTTCCTGAAGCCCTACATGAAGAAGGGCCGGGCGGTGGCCCCGCCGTCGCCCAAGGTCGAGGCCGCGGAGATCCGCAAGTGGGCTGCGGACAACGGCTACGAGGTCTCCAGCCGCGGTCGCCTCCACCGCGACGTCGTGGAGGCCTACCGCAACTCGAAGCGCAAGTGATCCGCATCCCGCGGTGAACCGCGACCCGGCCCCGCGCACGCGGCGCCGGACCCGACGACGACGGGCGGCCGTCTCGCTTCTCCCAGGGGCGAACAGCCGCCCGTCGGCGTTCCCGCGGTGCGTAGTGTCGTGCTCGACCAGACGAGGAGTGTGCCCCATGTTCGAGAGATTCACCGACCGCGCCCGGCGCGTCGTGGTGCTCGCCCAGGAAGAGGCGCGCATGCTGAACCACAGCTACATCGGCACCGAGCACATCCTGCTCGGGCTCATCCACGAGGGTGAGGGCGTCGCCGCCAAGGCGTTGGAGTCCATGGACATCTCCCTGGGCGCCGTCCGCGAGAAGGTCCAGGAGGACATCGGCCAGGGGCAGCAGAACCCGCCCGGCCACATCCCCTTCACCCCGCGCGCCAAGAAGGTGCTCGAGCTGTCGCTGCGCGAGGCCCTGCAGCTGGGCCACAACTACATCGGCACGGAGCACATCCTGCTCGGCCTGATCCGCGAGGGCGAGGGCGTCGCCGCCCAGGTCCTCGTGAAGCTCGGCGCGGACCTCAACCGCGTGCGCCAGACCGTCATCCAGCTCCTCTCCGGCTACCAGGGCGGCGCCCAGGGCGGCAAGGAGACCGCGGGCGCCGGCGTGGGCGCGGGCAGCGACGCCGGCCAGAACGCCGGCTCCGTCGTGCTGGACCAGTTCGGCCGCAACCTCACCGCCGCCGCGCACGACGGCAAGCTGGACCCGGTGATCGGCCGGGCCGGCGAGATGGAGCGGGTCATGCAGGTGCTCTCCCGCCGCACCAAGAACAACCCAGTGCTGATCGGCGAGCCCGGCGTCGGCAAGACCGCCGTCGTCGAGGGCCTGGCCCAGGCGATCGAGCGCGGCGACGTCCCGGAGACCCTCAAGGACAAGCAGCTCTACTCGCTGGACCTCGGCTCCCTCGTGGCGGGCTCGCGCTACCGCGGCGACTTCGAGGAGCGCCTCAAGAAGGTGCTCAAGGAGATCCGCACCCGCGGCGACATCATCCTGTTCATCGACGAGATCCACACCCTCGTCGGCGCGGGCGCCGCGGAGGGCGCGATCGACGCCGCCAGCATCCTCAAGCCGATGCTGGCCCGCGGCGAGCTGCAGACCATCGGCGCCACCACGCTGGACGAGTACCGCAAGCACATCGAGAAGGACGCCGCGCTCGAGCGCCGCTTCCAGCCCATCCAGGTCCCCGAGCCGTCCGTCGCGGACGCCACCGAGATCCTGCGCGGACTGCGGGACCGCTACGAGGCGCACCACAAGGTCTCGATCACCGACGGCGCGCTCTCGGCCGCCGCCACCCTCGCGGACCGCTACGTCTCGGACCGCCATCTGCCGGACAAGGCGATCGACCTGATCGACGAGGCCGGCGCGCGCCTGCGCATCCGCCGCATGACCGTGCCGCCGGAGATCAAGGCCTACGAGTCCCGGATCGCGGAGGTGCGCACCCAGAAGGAGGCCGCCATCGACGGCCAGGACTTCGAGGGCGCGGCCCGCCTGCGGGACCAGGAGCAGCAGCTCGAGGACGAGCGGAGGCAGAAGGAGGAGGCGTGGCGCACCGGCGCCGACGCCGACGTCGCCACGGTGGACGAGGACCTCATCGCCGAGGTGCTCTCCAAGTCCACCGGCATCCCCGTGTTCAAGCTGACCGAGGAGGAGACCGACCGCCTCAAGCACATGGAGGCCGAGCTCCACCAGCGCGTCATCGGCCAGGACGAGGCCATCAAGTCCCTGTCCCGCGCGATCCGCCGTACCCGCGCCGGCCTGAAGGACCCGAACCGCCCCTCGGGGTCGTTCATCTTCGCCGGCCCCACGGGCGTGGGCAAGACGGAGCTGGCCAAGTCCCTCGCCGAGTTCCTCTTCGGGGACGAGGACGCGCTCATCACCCTGGACATGTCCGAGTTCCAGGAGAAGCACACCGTCTCGCGCCTCTTCGGCGCCCCTCCCGGCTACGTGGGCTACGAGGAGGGCGGCCAGCTGACCGAGAAGGTGCGGCGCCGTCCGTTCTCCGTGGTGCTGTTCGACGAGGTGGAGAAGGCCCACGCGGACCTCTTCAACTCGCTGCTGCAGATCCTCGAGGACGGCCGCCTGACCGACTCGCAGGGCCGTGTGGTGGACTTCAAGAACACCGTGATCATCATGACCACCAACCTGGGCACCCGGGACATCTCCAAGGGCGTCATGACGGGCTTCCAGTCCAGCGCGGACACCTCCACCGGCTACGAGCGGATGAAGGGCAAGGTCCGCGAGGAGCTGCGCCAGCACTTCCGCCCCGAGTTCCTCAACCGGGTGGACGACGTCATCGTCTTCCCGCAGCTGAAGAAGGAGGAGATCGTCCAGATCGTGGACCTCTTCGTGGCCCGGCTGCAGAAGCGCCTGGACGAGAAGGGCCTCACCGTGGAGCTCTCCCAGGCGGCGAAGGACCTGCTCGCCGAGCGAGGCTACGACCCGGCCATGGGTGCCCGCCCGCTGCGCCGCACCATCCAGCAGATGGTGGAGGACCAGCTCTCGGAGAAGATCCTCTTCGGCGAGATCCCGGCCGGCTCCACGATCCACGTGGGGGTGACCGGCGAGGGGGAGTCCGCCGAGCTGACCTTCGAGTTCACCGGCGGCCGCGCCGCGCTCGACGGCGAGGAGCTGGCCGCGCTCGAGGCCGGCCTCGGCTCCACCGGCACGGACTGACCCGGTCCTCCGGCGCCGTCCGCGGGCGCCACGACGACGGCCGCCCTCGCACGCGCGGGAGCGGCCGTCGTCGTGCGGGGGCTCGGACGGGGCCGCCGGCGCCGCCTCGGACCGCGGCGGTCCTTCCTGTGGGCTTCCGGAGAGTCGGTCGGGACCTCTTGACCCGTTCTGTGCCACCCCGTTGACTGGCTGATCACAGGGCGCGTCGCATGAGGCGGCCGGCAGGATGACCAGGAGGAGCAGACACATGGCTGACATCCAGAACTCGATGGACAAGGTGGCGGGCAAGGCCAAGGAGGGCCTCGGCAAGGTCTCCGGTGACGACGAGATGCGCGCCGAGGGCACCACGCAGTCCACCGCCGCCGACGCCAAGGGTGCCATGCAGGATGCGGGCGACAAGCTCAAGGGTGCCGCCCAGGGCATCAAGGACGGCCTGACCGACGGTCGCTGACGCGATCCGGCGGTCAGCCTGTCCGCGCCGCACTCCGACACCGATTCGACGATCGACGCCGTGCAGGAGCAGGTGCTGAGCCAGGGCGCCGCCACCGTGCAGACCGACGGCGACCTCTGACTCGGCCACGACAGATCGCTGACGGGCACTCGCCCGTCGGGCTCATCCCCGAAGGAGAACACCATGGACATGAACAAGATCGGCGACCTCGCCAACCAGCACTCCGACAAGGTCAACAGCGCCGTGGACGGCGCCCAGGAGCAGCACGCCGACAAGCTCGGCGAGCACGCGGGCCTGGTGAACAAGGGCGTCGACGGCGCCCAGGAGAAGTTCCTGAACGACTCCGAGGAGCAGTCCGGCGGCACCCCCGCCTGAGCTCCTCCGCTCCGCGTCGGCCTCCACCCTGGACTCCCGGGCGGGGGCCGACGTGCGTCCTAGACTGGACCCCATGCCCGCCGACCCCCAGCTGACCCTGCGCCTCGCGCGCACGCAGGACGTGCCCGCCATCCAGGCCCTGGTGCAGCCCCTCGCGGAGGAGCGCGTCCTCCTGCAGAAGGAGGCGGTGGCGTACTACGAGGCCATCCAGGAGTTCCTGGTGGTCGAGGACGAGGCGGGAGCCCTCGCCGGGTTCGGGGCCCTGCACGTGATGTGGCAGGACCTGGCCGAGGTGCGCACCCTCGCGGTCGCGGACGGCTTCCGCGGCACGGGCGTGGGCCACCGCCTGCTCGGCGCCCTCCTCGAGCGGGCGCGGGGGATCGGCGTGTCCCGGGTCTTCTGCCTCACCTTCGAGGTGGAGTTCTTCCGCCGGCACGGCTTCGAGGTCATGGCTGACCAGAGCGCGGTGGACCCCGAGGTGTACGCCGAGCTGCTGCGCTCCACGGACGAGGGTGTGGCCGAGTTCCTCGACCTGGCCCGCGTGAAGCCGAACACGCTCGGCAACACGCGCATGATCCGTGCGCTCTGAGGGGTCTCGGCCCGGGCGGGCGGACTAGGGGAACCGGAGGGCGCCGTCGTCGTCCGCCACGGCGAGCCCGTCCCGCACGAGCCCGGCGACGCACCGCTCCCACTGCTCGTCCGTGGGCGCGTGTGCGCCCAGGCGTCCGACGGCGGCGGCCCGCTCGCGCACCGCGTCCGGGGGGAGCCGCCCGTCGGCGCGCAGGGCGGCCATCACGGCGCCCCGCACCTGGCGGTCCGTGCCCGCCCACGCCTGCCCCTTCGGCGCGATCTGCGGCGCGGGCGAGCCGGCGGCCACCCACGCGCACCGCTCCAGCAGCGGGCAGCGCTCACATGCGGGCGAGCGGGCCGTGCACACGAGGGCGCCCAGCTCCATGACGGCGGCGTTCCAGCGGTTGGCGTCGTCGGGATCGGCGGGCATGAGGGCGCCTGCCAGGCGCATCTCGGCGCGGGTCAGGGCCTTCGGCGGCAGGGCGGTGCCGCCCACCGCGCGGGCGAACACCCGCCGCACGTTGGTGTCCACCACGGTCTCCGGGATGCCGAACGCGAAGCTGGAGACCGCCGCGGCCGTGTACTCGCCCACACCGGGCAGGGCCCGGAGCGCGACGGGGTCCGCGGGCACGCCGCCGCCGTGGCGCTCGACGACGGCGCGCGCCGCCTCCTGCAGCCGCAGCGCCCGCCGCGGGTAGCCGAGCCGGTCCCACGCGGTGAGCACGTCCGCGGTGGGGGCGGCGGCGAGGTCTGCCGGCGTGGGCCAGCGCTCCATCCACGCCCGCCACCGCGGGAGCACGCGCACCACGGGTGTCTGCTGGAGCATGATCTCGGAGACGAGCACGCCCCACGGCGGGCAGTCCGGGTCCCGCCACGGCAGGTCCCGGGCATGCTGCGCGAACCAGTCCAGCACGGCCGCATGGAGCCCTGCCGGGTCGGCGACCGGCGCGGTCTGCGGGGTGTGGCTGGGCATGGCGTCCACTCTAGGTGTACCCGGTCAGGACGTTGGTGGCACGAGGGAGCTTGAACAAAGGAGAACCTCCGGGTGGGATGTGGCTTGTCTAAGGCCCACATCACAAACCCAGAGGTTCTCATGTCCCACGGTAGCGCCCGCCTGACCGTTCACGGCCGTCGACTCATCGTCCAACGCCACCAAGCCGGATGGGCTCAAGCCCACATCGCCGCCGCGATGGGGGTCTCACGAAAATGCGTGAAAACCTGGATCGACCGGTACGCGTGCGAGGGCGATGCAGGCCTGGCCACGCGTTCCTCCCGCCCCCACACCAGCCCCACGAGATCTTCTGCAGCCACGGAGCAGGCGGTGCTCGCCGCTCGCGCCGAGCACCGGTACGGGCAGGACCGTCTTGCCCCGCTCACCGGGGTTCCAGCACGCACGATCGGCAGGATCCTGCGTCGTCATCACGTGCCCCGCCTGGCCGCATGCGACCCGATCACCGGGGAGGTGATCCGTTCTTCGAAGACGACCACGCGCCGGTACGAACGAGACCGGCCCGGGGAACTGGTCCACGTGGACGTGAAGAAGCTGGGCAAGATCCCCGAGGGCGGGGGCTGGAGAGCACGAGGACGCGCGGCGACCGAGGCTGAGAAAGGCCGGCGCCCCAAGATCGGATACGACTACGTGCACGCGATGGTCGATGACCATTCCCGCCTGGCCTACGCCGAGGTCCTGGCCGACGAGACCGGGCAGACGTGCGCGGGATTCCTGCAGCGGGCCGCGGCGTACTTCGCCTCTCGGGGGATCACGAGGATCGAGCGTGTCATCACGGACAACGCGTTCGCGTATCGCCATAGTGCAGCGTTCCGGGCCGCGGTGGCCGGGCTCGGGGCCAGGCAGAAGTTCATCCGCCCGCACTGCCCGTGGCAGAACGGCAAGGTCGAGCGGTTCAACCGGACGCTGGCGATCGAGTGGGCCTACCGGCAGGTGTTCACCTCCAGTGCTCACCGACAGGACGCGCTTGCCCCGTGGTTGGAGTACTACAACACTGAGCGGGGTCACGCCGCGCTCGGAGGACACCCGCCCATGAACCGGGTGCCACCAACCTCATGACCGGGTACACCTAGGACGGCGCCGCGGCCTACCCTGGAACGCATGCCCTCCCACCCCTCCGACGCCCCGCGGCCGAAGCCGTCCGCCGCCGTGTACCGCCGCCGGCGCCTCGTGGTGGGGGCGGCCCTGCTGCTCACCCTCCTGATGGCGGCGGTGGCCGTGGGCGCGCTGATCGGACGCGGCTCCGGGGAGGGAGGCGGCGAGCCCGCCGCGTCGGACGCCGCATCCTCGTCGCAGAGCCCGGCGCCGTCGTCGTCCGCGCCGGCCGAGTCCAGCTCCGCCGCCGCCTCGCCCACGGAGGCGAGCTCGGCACCGCCGTCCGACGCTGCGAGCGCGTCCCCCACGCCCGATCCGGCCCTCGCGAGCGCCACCGCCTGCGAGCCCTCGGACCTGCGGCTCGCGGCGGCGGTGGACGAGGGGCGCTACCACCCCGGCGACGAGGCGCAGCTGCGCCTGGGCATCACCAACCTCTCCTCCACGCCCTGCAAGCTGGACGTGGGCACGGCCCAGCAGGAGTTCACGGTGCGCGACGCCGCAGGAGCGGACGTCTTCAGCACGCGCGTGTGCCAGCAGGAGCCGACGCATCAGGACATGCTGCTCGACCCCCACGAGGAGCAGTCGGCGGTGTACCGCTGGGACGTGCGGCGCTCGCCGTCGGCCTGCGGGACGCCCGGCGCGGACCCCGCCCCGGGGGAGCACTTCCTCACGGTGGCGCTGGGCGACCTGACGTCCCGACCGGTCTCGTTCCAGGTGCGGCCAAGCACCTCTGCCTCGGCCTCGCCCTCCCCGTCGGACTCGAGCACTCCGCTCCCGGCGCCGTCCGCGGCACCCTCCGGCACGGTCTCCTCCCCGTCCGGCCGGGCTCCGGCGAGCTCGCCCACGACGTCGGCGCGCCCGACGCCGACCACGCGTCCTCCTTCGCCGCCGGCCTCGGGGCGCCCGGCCGCGTCCTCGGCGGGAGCCACGTCCTCGGCGACCGCCACGCCATCGCGCTGAGTCCCGAGCCGCGCGGTCCGGCTCAGTCCTGCCGCGCGGGGGCCCCGCCCGTCCACGAGGGGATGGTGCCGAGGGCCTCGCTGAGGGAGCTGACCTCGGCCACCGTGAACCCGGCGGGGATCTCCCCGAGCGGCTCGGGTGAGCGGGGCACGAGCGCGCGGGTGAAGCCGAGGCGGGCGGCCTCGCGCACGCGCCGGCCCACGCCGGGCACGGGACGGACCTCGCCGGCGAGGCCGAGCTCGCCGACGGCGATCATCCCCTGGGGCACGGGTGCTCCCAGCTTGGCCGAGGCCACGGCCACGGCCACCGCGAGGTCCGAGGCCGGCTCGGAGAGGCGCACGCCGCCCACGGTCGCCACGTAGCAGTCGTCCTGGGCGAGGGCGAAGCGGGCCCGGCGCTGCAGCACGGCCAGGAGCATGTTCACGCGTGCGGCGTCCACGCCGGACACGGTGCGCCGGGGGCTCCCGCCGGCCGAGGGGGTGAGGAGGGACTGCACCTCGGCCACGAGTGGGCGCCTCCCCTCGAGGGTGACCGTGACGCACGTGCCCTCCACGGGGTCAGAGACGCCCGAGAGGAAGAGGCCCGAGGGGTCGTCGAGGGACTCGATCCCGTCCTCGCGCAGGTCGAAGCAGCCCACCTCGTCCGTGGGGCCGAAGCGGTTCTTCACGGCGCGCACCAGCCGCAGCCGCGAGTGGCGGTCCCCCTCGAACTGGCACACCACGTCCACGAGGTGCTCCAGGAGGCGGGGCCCGGCGATCGTGCCGTCCTTGGTCACATGCCCCACGAGGATGGTGGTGATGCCCTCCTCCTTGGCCGTGCGGATGAGGCTCGCGGCCACCTCCCGCACCTGGGTGACGCCGCCGGCCACGCCGTCCACCTCCGCGGACTGCAGGGTCTGCACCGAGTCCACGATCACGAGGGAGGGCCTGATCCGCTCGATCTGCCCGAGCGCGCGGCCGAGGTCGGTCTCCGCGGCGAGGTGCAGGGTCTCGGCGAGGGCCCCGATCCGGTCTCCCCGCATGCGCACCTGCGCCGCGGACTCCTCGCCCGTCAGGTACAGCACGGTGCGGGGCTCGGCCGCACCGCCCCCCTCGCCGCCCGCGTCCGCACCCCGGGCCGTCTGCGCCGCCACGTCCAGCAGGAGCGTGGACTTGCCGATCCCCGGCTCGCCGGCCAGGAGGATCACCGCACCCGGCACGAGCCCGCCGCCGAGCACGCGGTCCAGTTCGCGCACCCCGGTGGAGCGGAACGACGCCGCGGAGGCGTCCACCTCTGCGATCCGCGGGGCGGGGGAGGCGACCGTGGACGCGCGGGTGCGGCCCGTCGTCGAGGCGCCCCCGGCCTCCTCGACCGTGCCCCACGCCTGGCACTCCCCGCAGCGGCCCACCCACGTCACGCTGGTCCAGCCGCACTCGGTGCAGCGGTATCCGGGGGCGCGCTTGGCGGGGGTCTTCGTGGCCATGCCGATCACTCTAGGACGGCCCCCGGACGCGCTTGGCCCCGCCGGCGCTCAGACCCGGGGCAGGTACCCCACGGCCGCCTGGTGCGACGCCCCCGTGGCCTCGATGAGGTCCACCATCATCGGGCGCAGCAGCATCACGAGGGCCTCGCCGTGGATCGAGCCCCCGCCGAGCTGCGCCGGGTCGAGGCGGGCGGCCGCGGCACCGAGCGCGTCCCGGGCGCCCGAGAGAGAGCGATGGCGGCCCTCTTCCTGCGGCTCCACGAGGGAGCGGTGCAGCACGTCGACGGCGTCCGCCGCCTCGTCGAACCACGCCGCCAGCCGCTCGCGGTGCTCGTCGTCGAACGAGCCCGAGTCCAGCGCGGTCACCACGCGCCGCGCGACGATCCGCAGGGAGCGCACCGCGAGGTCGGAGCGGTCCGCGGCGTTGGAGACGTCCTCCACGAACGAGCGGGAGGAGCGCTGCAGGGGATTGAAGGTGGCCTGCTCCTCGGCCACCTTCAGCTCCTTGCGGACCTCCTCCAGGGTGGAGTGCGTGCCGCGGCATGCCACGAGCGCCATCCACGCCGCCCGGGAGTCCTCCTCCCGCAGGCTCCTCGAGAGGTCGCGCAGCACCGTGGCCACGGCGTCGAAGAGCCCCTGGAGCTGATGCACGGTGCCGCGGCGCGCGTCCTGCGGGGAGAGGAACGTGACCACGAGCGCCAGCGCGCCGCCCACGAGTGCGTCCCCGCTGCGGGCGAAGGGGCCGCCCTCGCCGATGGGCAGGAGCACCACCAGGACGGACTGCAGGGACATCTGCATGGTGAAGGTGGAGCCGGAGTCGAGGAAGCGGGCCACCATCACGGAGACGAACACCACGACGGCGGCCTGCCACAGCCCGCGGCCCAGCCCGAGCATGAGGAGGTCCCCGATGAGGATGCCCAGCGTGCAGCCGACCGCCACCTCGGCCACCTTCCGCACCTTCGGCTCGCGGTTGAAGCCGAGCGCGATGAGCAGGGCGGTGGAGGCGAAGAGGGGCTGGTCATGGCCGAGCACGGTCTCGGCGAACGCGTACGCGCCCACGGCGCACAGCGCGATGAGAGCGGCGTGCGAGGCCGAGGAGCGCACGCGGGCCCAGCCCGACCGGGCGCGGCGGCGCACGAACACCCCGACCCGTCCCCGCCGGGTCGCCGGAGGCACGGCGGGCAGGGTCCCCGTCGCGGTGGCGAAGCGCTCCGTCATGCCGCACACCCTATGCCGCGCGACCCGCAGGGGGGCCGCGCGGGTCGCGGAGTGACCGACGACACGCCCCGGGGCGCGCTCGGACGCATGCGTTCACCCCGTGTTCACCTCCGGCGGGCTGTGGATTCACTTCGGGCCCCTAACGTCAGCGACGGTGCAGGTCCCGGAACTCCGGCTCCTGCCGGCATCGTCATCCAGAATGAAAGAGGCACTTCCATGAAGGCTCTCCGCATCGGCCGCCCCGCCGCCGTCCTCTCCGTGGCCGCCCTGGCCCTGACCGCCTGTGGCAACGGCGGCGACAGCGCCGCGTCCTCCGCCACCTCCGCCGCCGCGACCACCTCGGCTGCCGCCTCCACCTCTGCGTCGGCCTCCACCTCGACGTCGGCCTCCGGCTCCGCCTCCGAGTCCTCCTCGGCCGCTGCCGCCCCGGCCGCCATCGACGTCCCCACCGCCTCCGGCACCCTGATCGGCTCCGGCGCCTCCTCGCAGGAGGCCGCCATGACCTCCTGGACTGATGGCGTCAAGACCGTCTCCCCGGACCTCCAGGTCCAGTACTCCCCGGACGGCTCCGGCGCGGGTCGCGAGGCCTTCCTGGCCGGCTCCTCCAGCTTCGCCGGCTCCGACGCCGCCCTCAAGGACGACGAGAAGGAGCAGGCCAAGGAGGTCTGCGGCGACAAGGGCGCCTTCCACGTCCCGGCCTACGTCTCCCCGGTCGCCGTGGCCTACAACGTCGAGGGCATCGACGAGCTGAACCTGGACGCCGACACGGTCGCCAAGATCTTCTCCAAGGAGATCACCACCTGGAACGACCCCGCCATCGCCGCCCTCAACGAGGGTGCCGAGCTGCCCGACACCGCGATCACCGTGGTGCACCGCTCGGACGAGTCCGGCACCACCGAGAACTTCACCGACTACCTCGCCGAGGCCGCTCCTGAGTCCTGGACCTGGGAGGCCGACAAGAAGTGGCCCTCCGAGATCACCGCCGAGTCCGCTCAGGGCACCAAGGGCGTCGTCTCCCAGGCCGCTCAGACCGACGGCGCGATCACCTACACCGATGCCTCCGGCGTCGGCTCGCTGAAGACCGCCAAGATCGGCGCGGACGGCGCGTTCTCCGAGCTCTCCCCGGAGGCCGCCGCCAAGATCGTGGCCGAGTCCGAGCAGAACGAGGACGGCTCCGTCAAGCTGGACCGGACCAAGACCGGCGAGAACACCTACCCGATCGTGCTGGTCTCCTACCACATCTACTGCAACCAGTACCCCGATCAGGACACCGTCGACCAGGTGAAGTCCTTCGCTTCGTACGTGATCTCCGAGGACGGCCAGAAGGCCGCCCAGGACGCCGCCGGCTCCGCCCCGATCGACGCCGAGATGGCGACCTCCGCCAAGGAGCGCATCGACGCCATCACTGTGGCGGGCTGATCACCGTCCACTGACGCGTGAGCAGTCATCCGCACACCGGCCGCTGGCTCCCACGGGGGCGGCGGCCGGTGTGTGTGCCCATGACGGCATCCCGGCCGGGCGGTGAACCCGGCCACCATCACCCCAGTCCTGAGGGAAGGCATCGTGTCAACATCCGCAACCGAGGCTGCGCCCAGCACCTCCGTCAAGAAGTCCGCCCGGGGCGGCGCCGCCGGAGACAAGGTCTTCTCCGGCCTCTCCCTGGCCGCAGGCATCCTGATCCTGCTCATCCTGGCCTTCGTGGCGATCTTCCTGGTGACGGAGTCTCTCCCGGCGCTCTTCCCTGAGGCCTACGGCGAAGAGCTCAAGTCGGCCGACTCCTTCTTCGGGTACGTCGGGCCGCTCATGGCCGGCACCCTCATGGCGGCGATCGTCGCGCTGATCCTGGCCACGCCGGTCGCCGTGGGCGTCGCCCTCTTCATCTCCCACTACGCCCCGCCGAGGATCGCCCAGCCGGTGGCCTACGTCATCGACCTCCTGGCCGCCATCCCCTCCGTGATCTACGGCATCTGGGGCTGGCTCACGCTCGCCCCGCTCATGGTGCCGATCTACGAGTGGCTGAACCAGTACCTGGGCTGGCTGCCCTTCTTCGGCGGTCCGGTGACCGGCACGGGCCGCGTCATCATGACCTCGGGCGTGGTCCTGGCCGTCATGGTGCTCCCCATCATCACGGCCCTGTGCCGCGAGATCTTCACCCAGACGCCGAAGCTCCACGAGGAGGCGGCGCTCGGGCTCGGCGCCACGCGCTGGGAGATGATCAAGATGACCGTCTTCCCGTTCGCCCGCGCCGGCATCATCTCCTCCATCATGCTCGGCCTCGGCCGCGCGCTGGGTGAGACCATGGCCGTGACCATGGTGCTCTCGCCCGGCAAGTTCAGCTCGTCCCTGATCGAGGAGGGTCGCAACAAGACGATCCCCTCGGAGATCGCCCTGAACTTCCCGGAGGCCTATGGCATCCGACTGAACGAACTGATCGCCGCCGGCCTCATGCTGTTCATCATCACGCTGGTGGTCAACATGGTCGCCCGGTGGATCGTGAACAAGCACAAGGAATTCTCGGGAGCCAACTGATGAGCACCGCACTCAACGACTCGCCGACGCGGGAGAACATCCCGTCGTCGAAGCACACGCAGAACTCCCTCACCGCCGGGCAGATGCCCCGCTGGGTGTGGGCAGTGGTGGCCGCAGCCGCCCTTCTCGTGGCCCTGGGCCTCGAGCTCCTCATCAAGGGCGAGGAGTTCCGGGTCGCCCGCCTCGCCGTGATGACCCTCATCTCGTACGTGGTGGGCATGTACATCGTGACGCGTCTGCTGGAGAACGGCCGCAAGGCCACGGACGGCCTGTGGCGCAACCTCGTGTGGGCGGCGTTCCTCATCGCCCTCGTTCCGCTGGTCTCCGTCATCTGGTCGGTGATCTCGGACGGCGCTCCGACGCTGTTCGGCAACCCGCAGGTGCTGTGGAACGACATGGACGGCGTCACGGGCACCACGGACGCCGCCTACCTCAACGACGGCCAGCCCCTCGGCGGCCTGCCCGGCGGCTTCGCCCACGCCCTCGTCGGAACGCTGATGATCACGCTCATCGCGACCCTGATCGCGGTGCCGATCGGCCTCCTGACCTCCATCTACCTCGTGGAGTACGGGCGGGACGGCTGGCTCTCGCGGTCCATCATCTTCTTCGTGGACGTGATGACCGGCATCCCCTCGATCGTGGCCGGCCTCTTCGCCTTCGCGGCCATGTCCCTGCTCCTCGAGCTGGTGATGGGCGAGGGCCCCAAGGCGCTGCAGTCGGTGAAGATGGGCCTCACGGCCGCCGTCGCCCTCACTGTGCTGATGATCCCCGTGGTGGTCCGTTCCACCGAGGAGATGCTCCGCGTCGTCCCGAACGAGCTGCGCGAGGGCTCCTACGCCCTGGGCGTGCGCAAGTGGCGCACCATCTCCAAGGTGGTCATCCCCACCGCGATCTCGGGCATCCTCTCGGGCATCACCCTGGCCATCGCCCGCGTCACGGGTGAGACCGCGCCGATCCTCGTGACGGCCGGCTTCGCGACCACCATGAACTGGAACCCGATGGACAACTGGATGACGGCCCTGCCGGTGTACATCTACCGCCAGCTCGTCTCGCCGACGTCGCCGACCGCGTACGACGTGTCCACCGACCGTGCCTGGGCCGCGGCCCTGGTCCTGATCATCATCGTGATGGCGCTGAACCTCATCGCGCGCATGATCGCCAAGGCGTTCGCCCCCAAGACGGGCCGCTGAACCTCGGCCGCCCCGGACATCCGTGCCGGGGCGGCCGAACGGCCCACCCAGACCTCCGCTCCCCAGCGATCCTCGTAAAGGAAGACCAGCTCTCATGTCCAAGCGCATCCAGGCCAAAGACGTCGACGTCTACTACGGCAAGTTCAAGGCGGTGGAGGAGGTCAACATCGACATCGCCCCCCGCACGGTGACGGCGTTCATCGGTCCCTCCGGCTGCGGCAAGACCACGTTCCTGCGCGCCATCAACCGCATGCACGAGGTGCTCCCCGGCGCCTACGTCGAGGGCGAGCTGCTCCTCGACGGCGAGAACGTGTACGGCTCCGGCGTGGACCCCGTGTCCATCCGCTCGCAGATCGGAATGGTGTTCCAGCGCCCGAACCCGTTCCCCACGATGTCCATCCGCGACAACGTGCTGGCCGGCTACAAGCTCAACGGCACCAAGCTCAACCGCGCCGACTCGGACGCCATCGTGGAGAAGTCCCTGCGCGGCGCCAACCTCTGGAACGAGGTGAAGGACCGCCTGGACAAGCCGGGCTCGGGCCTCTCCGGCGGCCAGCAGCAGCGCCTGTGCATCGCCCGCTCCGTGGCCGTGTCCCCGGACGTGATCCTCATGGACGAGCCCTGCTCCGCGCTCGACCCGATCTCCACCCTCGCGGTGGAGGACCTCATCAACGAGATGAAGGAGCAGTACACGGTCATCATCGTCACGCACAACATGCAGCAGGCCGCTCGCGTGGCGGACAAGACCGCGTTCTTCAACATCCAGGGCATCGGCAAGCCCGGCAAGCTGATCGAGTACGACGACACGAACGTCATCTTCAACAGCCCCTCGAACCAGCAGACCGAGGACTACGTCTCCGGCCGCTTCGGCTGAGTCGCTCCCGCTGCGTCGAGACCCCGCCCGGGCCACCCGGGCGGGGTCTCGTCGTCTCCGTGTGCGGTCTCAGACCAGCAGGAGGAGTGCCAGGCCGAGAAGCAGAGCGGCGCCGAGGCATGCCAGCGGCGTGAGCAGCCACCACGCGACCACGCGCAGCACCTGGGGCCAGCGCACGGACGCGTAGGTCTGCGTCTGCCCGGCGCCGACGATGCCGGCGGTGAGGGTGTGGGTGGAGGACAGCGGCAGGTGGAGGACGAGGGAGCCCACGAAGAGCAGGCCCGCGGGCACGGCGGCCGCCACGGCCGCGCGCAGCGGGTCCAGGGCCACGAGGCGCTCCGTGAGGGTCCAGGCGATCCGCCATGCCCCGCCCAGCGTCCCCACGGCCATCGCGAG
The DNA here is from genome assembly GCF_044872765.1 of Micrococcus antarcticus. NCBI lineage: Bacteria > Bacillati > Actinomycetota > Actinomycetes > Micrococcales > Micrococcaceae > Micrococcus > Micrococcus antarcticus. Next base: position 1,909,945 of record NZ_CP085253.1, read on the forward strand.
GGCGAAGACCGCGGCGCTCAGCCCGAACACCCAGGACGCCGCGGGGGCGCCCGGCGGCACGCCTGCGCCCATGAGGCAGATGGCCCAGAGCAGCCCCAGGCGCTGCCCGCCCTGCACGCCGTGGCCCACCGCCGTCGCGCCCCCGGAGACGGCGAGGGCGATCCGGGCGCGGTGCTGCACGTTCACCGTGGAGCCCGTGGTGCCGAGCCGCACGAGCGGCGGGGTGAGGACGCGGGCGAGCCCCCACGCCAGGAGGGGTGAGAGGAGCAGACCCACGGCGACCTCCCATCCCACCCGGTCCATGACCACCGGCTCGAGCTCGTGCCCCAGCTCGAGGTGGGCGGCGAGGTGGGCCCCGGCCAGCGCGGCGAGCAGGGCATGGGCGGTGGAGCCGGGAATGCGCCGCCACCACAGCAGCAGTCCCCACGCGACCGCCACGAGGACAGCCGTGGCCACGGTGATGTGCCCCACCACCCCGGACATCACGTGGGGGGTGAAGAAGGAGACGCTGAGGGTGATCAGGCCCATGCCCAGCACCACGCCGATCCCGTTCAGCAGGGCGGCCATGACGAGGGCCAGGCGCGGCGTCAGGGCGCGGAATCGCACGGGCAGGGCCACGGAGTTGGGTGCGTCGCGGAAGCCCATGACCACGCCGAGGAGGCAGAGGAGGGCGAAGACGATGCCGAGACCCGCCGTCATCGGGCCGCTCCCGCCTCAGGACTCACGGACGAGCACCACGCCGAGGTCGGTGTTGACGCGGGCAAGGGTCTCCAGGGCGGACTGCAGCGCCCAGGCCACCTCGCGCTGGCGGTGGAAGTCGCGCTGCAGGAGGTCGCGGCCGAGGTCGGCGAGCCAGCTGACCATGATCCGGTCGGTGCGACGGGAGGCGCGCAGCAGCTGCATCCACGTGTCCTCGAGGGCATCCAGGTCGCGCAGCTCGCCCGTGGCGCGCCGCAGCAGGTCCGAGTGGCGCCCCACGGTCTCCAGGACGTCCAGGGCGTGGGGCGGCAGCTCGTCGAGGCCGGCGCGCTGGATGAGCAGGCCGGCGCCCACCACGCGCTGGATCGCCGTGTGCACGCCGCCGGCGAGCAGGTACAGGTCCTGGCGGGGGAGCGGCGTCACGTACGCGCTGCGCAGGGCGGTGAGGAAGGCCATGAGCGAGGCGGAGGAGGACGCGTCGAGTTCCATGAGGCCCCGCTCCATGCGGTCCAGCTCCTCGCCCTTCGCCCCCGGCACCTGGGCCACGGTCTGCACGGCCTTGCCGAGCGCGAGGGTGAGGTCCGCCATGTGGCGCAGGGCGGGGGTGTCCCGGGTCGTGAGCCAGGGCAGGCGGGGGGACATCGGGCACCGTGCTTTCTGCGCGCGGGAGCGGCGGTCCGGCGGTGTGGCGGGCGGCGCGGCCGCCGGGATCGGAGGTCGGGGGAGGTGTCACGACGACGCCGGACCGGGAACGCCTCTCGGCGGAAGGCCGCTCGTGGCGGCTATGTGTTGGAGCCCGGGGTTACCAGCGGCCCGACGCCGTCGCCTCCTAGTCTAACGAGCCGTCGCGCCAGCCTCGAGCGGCCGCCTCCAGGGCATCGGCGGTGGACACCAGGCGGGCGGCACGCGCCGTGAGCCGCGCCGCGTGCGCGGGGTCCGCCGCCTCGGCGGCCTCCGCGTGGTTGACCTGCCCCAGAGCCGCCACCCGCGCGTAGGCGGCCGCCCGCTCGAACGCCACATCCAGATCGGAGCGGTAGGCCCCCGTGAGGATGGTGTCGGTGAGGCGCCGCAGCTCCTCCGGCCCGGGCGGCTCCACGGCGCCGGCCACGGCGCGCGCGGCGTGGGCCCCGTGCCCGGCGCGGTACCAGGCCGCCCAGCGCTCGCCGTCGCGGGCCGTGGCCTCCTGGAGCGCGTAGAGGCGCCACAGGGCCCCGGCCAGGGAGACGGCGGGCGCGTCCGACCAGAGCTCGGCGAGGGTCTCCACGCCCAGCTCGCCCACGAGCCCCACGAGGCGGCCGACGACGGCGGGGTCCTCCTCCGCCCGCCCGCCCGTCACGAGGGCGTGGGCCAGGCGCGAGGCCGCGGCGGCCACCTCCTGCGGGTCCTCGCCCCCGGCGAAGTGCGCGAGCTCGTCGGGCCGGGACACGCGGGGGCGATGGTGCCGCGTGAGGCCGGAGGCGCTCGAGCTGGCGCCGCGTCCGGCAGGGGAGCGGTGATGGGGCATGGGTGTGCTGCTCCTTCCGGGGCAGACGGCGGCGGGACGCACGACACGGTAGACCCGCGAGGCCTCGGCTACCATGGCAGGGCACCCGCGAGGGTCGCCGACGACGGCCGTGTGCCGCCCAGGGGACGAGCGGGTGAGGGCCTCTAGCTCAGCTGGCAGAGCATCGGACTTTTAATCCGCCGGTCGCGGGTTCGATCCCCGCGGGGCCCACCGGACGCGCAGTCCCGCCTCGCTTCGCCCGGGGTGGTCACGGCACGCCGTCTCGCCGTCACGGGACGCGGCGTGCCGTGACCCCTCAGGGCAGCGGAGCCCGTCAGCCCAGGTCGCGGATGCGCTGGGCGGGGATGCCCGCGTACACGCCATTCGGCTCGGTGCTCTTGGTGACCACGGCGCCCGCGGCCACCACACAGCCGGGGGCCACGTCCACGCCGGGCAGGATCGTGCAGCCCGCGCCGAGCCAGCAGCCGTCGCCGATGGTCACGGGCGTCATGCTGAACTTCCCCGCCCGCTGGCGGGCCGGCCCGAGCTCGTGCGAGGCCGTGACGATCCGCACGCCCGGCGCGATGGCCACGTGCTCGCCGACGGTCGTCCCGTTGTCGATCTCCACGCGGCGGTTGACGAACGTGTAGGCGCCGATGACCGCGCCCTTCTCGATCCATGCGCCGGCCTTCACCCAGGCCGTGGGGTGGATGTCCGCGCCGGTGGCGCGGCTGCGGACGCGGTTGGAGGCGGTGCGGACACGAGCGACGAGCGTGGGGGGCAGGCGCTTCATGCCGTCAGTCTAGGGGTGCGGGCCCCCGCGGATCACGGCGTGGACAGGCTCCAGGACCGTGTGCCCGACGGGGTGGGGGAGCCCGCCGTCTCGGTGGGGAACGGGTCGAACGTGGCCGGGCCGGAGGTGGCGGAGGCCGAGGAGGAGGCCGGGGAGCCCGACGCCGGGGAGCCCGACGTCGGTGCCGCGGACCCGGCACCCGATGTCGGTGCCGCGGACCCGGAGCCCGGCTGGGCGGTGGGCGTGGCGCTCGGCGTCGGCGTGGCGGTGAACGGGTTCGGCGGACCGCTCTGCGAGCGGGGCGACGGGTCCGGCGGGGTGTTCGGCGGGACGGTGCTGATGCCGCCGGCGAACACGCCGAGCACGGACAGGAGGAAGAGCGCGAGGCCGATCAGGCCGAGGCAGCCGAGGCAGCCACAGCCGCTGCGGCGTCCTCGACCTCCGGAGATGATGATGGCCATGGGGCGTCCTCCATGCTGGTGCGTCGCGCGTGCGGGTGGGCGTGCGGGGCGAGTCTACGGGGCCCGGCGCGTCCGTGGAGGGTCCGGGCCCTCCTCACGCCCCCAGCACGCGCTCCAGGTAGGGGTTGGCGAACACGCGTCCCGGGTCCACGGCGTCGCGCTGGGCGGTGAAGTCCGCGAACCGCGGGTAAGCGCGGGCGGCCCACTCCGCGTCCCGGTCGTGCTCTTTGCCCCAGTGGGGGCGCCCGCCCAGGGAGACGAGGAGCTCCTCCGCCGCCGCGAAGTACGCGGTGGGGTCCTCCCGGTGGTAGCGGTGCACCGCGAGGTACGCAGACTCGCGCCCGTGCGCGGTGGAGAGCCAGACGTCGTCGGCGGCCACGGTGCGGACCTCCACGGGGAAGGAGACGGCGTCCCCGGCCGCGGCCCGCTCGGCCGCGATGCGCCGCAGGCCCGCGAAGGCCTCCTCGAACCGCTCGAGCGGCACCGCGTACTCCATCTCGCGGAACCGCACGGCGCGCTCGGCCACGAACACCCGGTAGGAGACGTCCGTGTAGGTGCGCTGATCCACGCCGCGCGCGGACACCTGGTTCAGCAGGGGCACGAGACGGGGAGCGCGCGCCCCGAGGCGGCACATCCCCCCGAAGACCCCGTTGGAGAGGAACTCGTCCATCACCGCGGTGCGCACGGGGTCCACAGGGTCGATCCCTGCCGTGAGCGGCAGCCGGGTGTTCTCCTTGGTGAGCGCGAGGTCCGTGCCGGGGAACCAGGAGAACTCCAGGTGGTCCGCGGCGCGGGAGCGCTCCACGAAGGACTCGACGACGGCGTCCAGCGGCTCGCTGCGCTCCCGGGCGTGCAGGAGGAACGCCGGGACCGTCCGCAGCTCCACCTCCGTGATGATGCCCAGGGCGCCGAGGCCCACCCGGGCGGCCTGGAACAGGTCGGGCTCGTGGTCGGCGTCGGCCCAGCGGACGGCGCCGTCGGCCGTCACGAGGCGCAGTCCCGTGACCATGCCCCCGTAGCCCGTGAAGCCCAGCCCTGTCCCGTGGGTCGCGGTGCTCAAGGCCCCGCCCACGCTCTGCCGGTCGATGTCGCCCATGTTGGCCAGGGCCAGCCCGTGCGCACCCAGCAGGGGGCCGAGCTGGTGCAGCGGCGTGCCGGCGAGCACGCGCACCCGTCCGCCCTCCCGATCCACGGCGCTCAGCCCGGACAGCGCGGAGAGGTCCAGCTGGACGCCGTCGGTGGCGGCGATGGGGGAGAAGGAGTGCCCCGCCCCGATCGGCTTGACTCGCAGGCCCGCCTGCGCGGCGGCGCCCACGACGTCGGCCAGCTCCGGCACGGACTCCGGGCGCGCCTCGCGCGCGGGGCTCCAGGCGTGGCCGCCGGACCACGTGCGGCGGGCGGGGAGGCCCGGGCGCCCCGAGCGGGGGCGGCGGAGGGCGAGGGGGCGCGTCATGAGAACATCCTGCCCTCGCCCCGGTACGTGAGCCAGAGGTCCACGATGGCGTCCTCGCCCCGCGAGTACACCGCGACGGCGTGCAGGTGCTCGGCGGGCTCCCCGGCCTTGGCATGGCGGAAGAACACGGGGTCGCCGAGGCGCAGGCCCGCGGCGGCGCGTCCGCGCAGGGGCGTCTGCACCTCGCCGGCGCCCTCCTGGCTGGAGTAGGAGAGCCCGGCCGGCCACGCGACCGTGGGGGAGCGGTCCGCGCCGGGCACGCCCGAGGCGATCCAGCCGCCGCCGGCCACCGTGACCACATCGGCCGCGGGGCGTCGCACCACGGGGCGCGTGAAGAAGCTCGCCGGCCGCAGCCCGAGGCCGCGGAACCCGTCGAAGCTGGCCGGCCCCATGAGCCCGGAGCCCGCCCCGATCTCCCTGACCGCACCCTCGGCCACCGTGGACTCCACGGAGCCGGTGCCGCCGCCGTTGACGAAGTCCAGGTCCGCGCCCGCGGCACGGGCCGCCGCGCGCACGGCCGCCACGATGGCCGGTCGGCGGGACGAGAGGTCCCGGATGGAGCGGGACTTGACCAGGCGGATCGCGGCGGCGCGCGGGCCGCTCCCCTCGGGCACGCCGGCCACCTGTCCCTCGTACGCCAAGAGGCCGGAGAGGCGCAGCCCCGGGGTGCGCGTGATCCGCTCGGCGAGCGCGCGCGCCTGCTCCGGGGTGCGCACGGCCGAGCGCAGGGCCCCCACGCGCAGGCGGCGCAGCGGCTGCCACGCGGTGAGCGCCGCCTCGTCCGTGGTGGGGTAGGCGACCAGGACGTCCGTCCGCCCGGACTCGACCCACCACAGGGCCTCCGTGAGTGAGTACGCCATGATCCCCGCGAAGCCGGGCTGGTCGAGCGCCTCGGTGATCGCGCGGCGGATGCGCACGGACTTGGAGGCCACGCGGACGGGCACGGCGCCTGCGCGGGCGTGCAGAGCGGCGGCGTTGGCCCGGAAGGCGTCGAGGTCCAGGAGGCCCAGGGGTCGGGAGCGCTCGTCCGCCGGCAGGGCGGCGAGCGCGGCGGCGTAGCGCTCGAACGGGGGCGCCGGCGGCGGGGAGACGGGCTTCCCACCTAGGATGGAACCATGGCCTCCGCCTCCACGCCAGACATCGAGACGCTCAGCTCAGGAAATGCCGTGGCGTGGTCCCGTCCGGCGGGCGAGCGCTCCGGCACGGACCTCGTCCTCGTGCTGCACGGCTACGGCTCCAACGAGCGCCGGGCCGCCCGCACCTTCTTCCCCATGCTCCCGGAGCGCTGCACCGGCCTGGCCGTGCGCGGCGGCTTCGAGATCGACGCGTCCGCCACGGAGGGCGAGGGAGACCCGGGCGCGCACGGCTGGTTCCTGCTGGACCTGCTGCTGCAGTCCGACTTCGCCCAGGTGCTCGCCGCCGCCCACCGCGTCTTCGACGTCCTCGGCTCGCCCGAGGTGGCCGACGCGGGCTTCCGCTCCGTCTCCGTGCTCGGCTTCTCCCAGGGCATGGCCATGGCGACGACGGTCATCCGGCTGCGCCCCGAGGCCTTCACGTGCGGGGTGGGCCTCAGTGGCTTCGCCGTGGACAACGAGCTGCTGGCGATGCTCGACTCGCCCGTCGAAGGCCCCGGCCCCCGCCCCTTCTTCTGGGGCCGGGACGTCGAGGACCCCGTGATCAACCCGGACGCCGTTGCGCACACCCGCGGGTGGGCCGAGGCGCACACCCTGCTCACTGTGCGCTCCTACCCCGGCATGCTGCACGCCACCCACCCGGACGAGGTGCGGGACGTGCGGATCTTCCTCGATTACACCCTCGCCGCCGCGCCGCCGGGATCCTGACGCACACCGTGCGCAGCCACTACGGTGGTCCGCATGGCAAAGAACTCGACGATCGGCCGCTTCGCGTCGGACAAGGCGACGAACCTGGCCCTCAAGTCCGCGCTCGACGAGGACGGCAACCCCACTGAGGCGTTCGAGAAGGTGGTCTTCAAGACGCTGGGCATCCAGCGTCCGCTGGTGCTGAAGAACATCCAGCGTCTCCGGGAGAAGCACCCCGGCGACACCCCGGACCAGCTCGCGGAGCGCCTGAGCGAGCAGTACCTCAACGCCGTGACCGGCGCTGGCGCCGCCGTCGGCGGCACCGCGATCATCCCGGGCGTCGGCACCGTGGCCGCGCTGGGCCTGTCGGCCGCCGCCGTCGTGGGCTTCCTCGAGGCCACCGCGCTCTACGGGCAGTCCCTCGCCGAGCTGCACGGCATCAGCACCGCGGACCCCCAGCGCTCCCGGGCCGTCGTGATGACGCTCATGCTCGGCGACGACGCCAAGGAGCTGCTGCGCGAGGCCGCCGGCAAGGCCGGGGCGAAGCAGGACTCCATGGCGGGCCTGAACGCCCTGATGGGAACCTCGAGCGCGGCCGGTGGCGCCGGGGTGGGCGCGATGATGATGGACCAGCTCAAGCGGCGCTTCTTCAAGCGCCTCCTCGTGCGTCAGGGCGCGGGCATGATCGGCCGTGCCGTGCCGTTCGGCATCGGAGCCGTGATCGGCGGCGTGGGCAACCGCGCCATGGGCAAGGCCGTGGTAGAGAACGCGCGTCAGCTCTTCGGCCCGCTGCCCGCCGTGATTCCCGGCGAGCTGCGCGGCGAGTCCGTGCAGGCGGAGAAGGACGACGACGGCGGCTTCCTCGGCGGCCTGCTGCGCGCCCTTCCGGGCGGCAAGGACAAGGACTCGACGAGGTCCTGACGTCCTCTCCTGCCGGCCCGCGGCGGCGACGCTCCCCCACGCGGGGTGCGTCGCCGTCGTCGTGGGCGGGGGAGATCAGAACAGCAGTGTGGCCAGCGTGTGGATGGCCAGGCCGGCGAGCGCACCGACCACGGAGCCGTTGATGCGGATGAACTGCAGGTCCCGGCCCACGAGGAGCTCGAGGGTGCGGGAGGTCTGCTCGCCGTCCCACCGCTCCACGGTCTCCTCGATCACGCCGGTCAGCTGCGGGCCGTAGGAGCTGAGTGCGTAGGCGGCGGCGCGCTGCGCGTAGCCGTCCACGCGCTCGCGCACCTCGGCGTCGTCCTGGAGGCGCCCGCCGAGGTCCTGCAGGGCGGCCACGAGGGCGCGGTGCAGGTCGGAGGCGGGGTCGGCGAGGGCGTCCAGCAGGGAGTCGCGCAGGGTGGTCCAGGCGCGGGAGGCCCAGCCGCGCAGGCGCTCGTCCGCGAAGAGGCTCGCCTTGAAGCGCTCCACGGAGGCGCGCGTGTCTGGGTCCTCGCGCATGTCACGGACGAGGCGGTCCAGCCAGTCATCCACCGAGCGGCGGGCCTCGTGGTCCGGGTCGGAGCGGATGCCGGCGAGGTACTTCAGGGTCTCGGCGTGGAGGCGCTCCGCCAGGAGGCGGTCCACCATGTCCGGGCTCCACTCGGGGGAGCGGCGGCGCACCGTCTCGATGAACATCTCCGGGTGGGCGGCCACCCAGTCGCCCGTGTGGTTCACCACGAGCTCGACCACCTTGTCGTGGTGCCGGCCGGCCAGCACGGAGTCCAGCACGCCGGCGAGCGTGGGGGACCAGTCCGGCTCCACCATGTGCTTCTGCATCAGCTGCTGCAGCAGGCGCTGCACGGCCTCATCGTCGGTGGCGGCCATGGTGTGCCGTGCCGCCGTCGCGACCTCCCCGGCCACGCGCCGGGCGTTCGCGTCCTGGCGCAGCCAGCCGCCGGCCGCGTGCGCGACCTGCAGCCCGGCCACCTTCTCCCGCGCGACGTCCGAGTCCAGGAAGTTCTCCTGCACGAACTCGCGCAGCGCCGCCCCGAGCTGGTCCTTCTTCCGAGGGATCAGGGCGGTGTGGGGCACGGGGATGCCGGCGGGGTGGCGGAACAGCGCGGTGACGGCAAACCAGTCGGCGAGCGCGCCCACCATGCCGCCCTCCGCCGCGGCGCGCACGAAGCCCCACGCGGGATGGACCTCCTGGAGTGGGAACGCGATGACGAACACGACGGCCAGCGCCACGAGCAGGCCGGTGGCCACCGACTTCATGCGGCGCAGCCCGGCGGCGCGCTCGAGGGAGGCGGCGCTGAGGACCTGCTGGTCCGAGGCGGCGGAGAGGGACACGTGCGGCTCCTGGAGCGGGCGGAACGGAGGACCGGGCGGAGAGGACGCCGGGGTGAACCGAATGGTCCCCTCCAGTTAACCAGCCCGCCGCCTGGCGTCGGGGCTCCGGGCACCCGCCGCTCCTACGCTCTGGGCGTGCTCCCCCTCGTGATCGCCCACCGCGGTGCGTCCGCCGCCTTCCCCGAACACACCCGCGCCGCCATGCTGCACGCCCTCGCCGTGGGCGCGGACGGCCTGGAGTGCGACGTGCAGCTCACGAAGGACCGCGAGGTCGTCTGCTGGCACGACCCCACCGTGGACCGCACCTCGAACGGCTCCGGCGCGCTCGCGGACCACACCCTGGAGCGGCTGCGCGGCCTCGACGTCACCTCGTGGCACGCGACGCGCGGGCCTCGCGCGGGCGACGGGGCGCGGCCGGGAGCGCAGGCGGGCCAGATCCCCCCGGTGTACGGCGCGCCGGAGGACCAGGTGCTCACCCTGCGGGAGCTCTTCGAGATCGCGACGGCGGCGGACCGTCCGCTGCGCCTCGCGGTGGAGCTCAAGCACCCCTCGCCGTACGGCCACGAGCTCGAGGAGCGCGTGCTGCGCGAGCTGCTCACCTCTGGCTGGGACCCGGAGACGGGCCTGCTCGGGCAGGTGAGCGTCTCCCTCATGAGCTTCCACCCCGGAGCGCTGCAGTACGTGGCGCCGCTGACGGGCCCGGACGCGCTGTGCCCGCTCGTGGACGTGATGCCGGCCGAGATCCCCTCCCGCATCGCCCGCGGTCCGCTCTCCCGGGCCGCCGTGCGCGCCACGGTGCGCCAGACCCTCGCGAACTCCGAGGCCATGGTGTGGCGCGGCCGGGCGAGCCTTGCCGGCCCGTCCGTGGAGTACGTGCGCACCCACCTCGCTGACGTGAAGGCGTGGCTCGCGGCCGGGCGCCGGCTGCGCGTGTGGACCGTGGACGCGCGCGCGGACGTCGAATTCCTCCTGGCCCAGGGTGTGCAGGAGCTGACCACCAACCGGCCGGAGGACGTGCTGCGCTGGGCGGCCGACGCCGTCGTCGAGCGGCGGAGTCGGCGGGACCGCGCGGGGGTCTGAGGCCGCCGGCGTCCCGGAGATGACGGGACGCCGTGTCGATGCCGCATCCGTCTGTGATCAGGGTTACACTCCCGATCAACGCCTCCCCTGTGAGGTGCCTCACTCGCACGTGAGACCTTCCTCGATCTCTCCCCAGGAGGACCCCATGGCTTCCCCCCTTCAGCGACGCTTCCTGTCCGCGGCCGCCCTCACCGCAGCAGGCGCCCTCCTGATCAGCGGATGCGCCCAGAGCCAGCGCTCGGACACCGGCGCGGACAGCTCCGCGGCCGGCTCCGACGCGCAGCAGGTGGACGGCTCGTTCATCTTCGCCGCCTCCTCGGACCCGAAGACCCTCGACCCGGCCTTCGCCTCGGACGGCGAGTCCTTCCGGGTGTCCCGGCAGATCTTCGAGGGCCTCGTGGGCACCAAGCCCGGCACGGCGGACCCGGCCCCCCTCCTGGCCGAGTCGTGGGAGTCGAGTGAGGACGGGCTGACCCACACGTTCCAGCTCAAGGACGGGGTGAAGTTCCACGACGGCACGGAGTTCAACGCCGAGGCCGTGTGCGCCAACTTCGACCGCTGGTACAACTTCGAGGGCATTCAGCAGGCCGAGACCGTCTCCTACTACTACGGCAAGCTGTTCCGCGGCTTCGCGGACTCCCCGGAGAAGGCCGTGTACAAGTCGTGCGACGCCACCGAGGACCTCAAGGCCACCGTCACCCTGGCCCAGCCCTTCGCCGGGTTCATCCCCTCCCTCTCGCTTCCCGCCTTCGGCATGCAGTCCCCCACGGCCATGGAGGAGTACAAGGCGGACGAGATCGGCGGCACCGCCGAATCCCCGGAGATGTCCGAGTACGCCCGCGAGCACCCCACGGGCACGGGCCCGTACAAGTTCGACTCGTGGAGCGTCGGCTCGGACATCAAGCTCTCCGCCTTCGAGGACTACTGGGGGGACAAGGGCGAGGTCACGGACGTGACCTTCCGCGTGATCGACGACCCGGTGGCCCGCCGCCAGGCCCTTGAGGCCGGGGACGTGGACGGCTACGACCTCGTGGCCCCCGCGGACACCAAGGCCCTCGCCGACGCCGGGTTCAACGTGATCCAGCGCGATCCGTTCACCATCCTCTACCTGGGCATGAACCAGGAGCAGGAGGAGCTCAAGGACGTGAAGGTCCGCCAGGCGATCGCCCACGCGATCGACAAGGACGCGCTCATCCAGCAGACCCTGCCGGAGGGCACCAAGGCCGCGACCCAGTTCATCCCGGACTCGGTCAACGGCTACAGCGACGACGTCACCACCTACGACTACGACCCGGAGAAGGCGAAGCAGCTGCTGACCGAGGCGGGCTACCCCGACGGCTTCACGATCGACTTCAACTACCCGACGGGCGTCTCCCGCCCCTACATGCCGACCCCGGAGCAGGCCTTCTCCAACATCTCCAACCAGCTCGCGGAGGTGGGCATCAAGGTCAACGCCAAGCCCGCCAAGTGGAGCCCGGACTACCTGAACCAGGTGCAGGGCACCGCCGACCACGGCATCCACCTGCTCGGCTGGACCGGCGACTACAACGACACCGACAACTTCGTGGGCGTGTTCTTCGGCCAGGAGAAGCCCGAGTTCGGCTTCGAGAACGAGGAGCTCTTCACCGCCCTCGAGAAGGCGCGCCAGATCCCCACGATCGAGGAGCAGACGCCCGAGTACGAGGCGATCAACCAGCAGATCTCCGAGTTCGTCCCGGCCGTCCCGCTGGCGCACCCGGCGCCGTCGCTCGCCTTCGACAAGCGCGTGGCCTCCTACCCGGCCAGCCCGGTCAACGACGAGGTCTTCAACCAGGTCGACCTCACGGAGTGAACCGGCGCCCCCGCGGCTGACCGGCCCCCTCGCTGACCCGACGGCGGCGGCGCACCCGCTGCGCCGCCGCCGTCCCCTGACCTGACGGGCCCACGGGCCTGGGATGAAGGACTCCCCGTGCTCAGACTCATCGGCAAGCGCCTGCTGCTGCTGATCCCCACCCTGCTCGGCCTCTCGATCCTGCTCTTCGCGTGGGTGCGCAGCCTCCCCGGCGGGCCGGCCACGGCCCTGCTCGGCGACCGTGCCACCCCCGAGGCGGTGGCCCGCGTGAACGCCGCGTACGGCTTCGACAAGCCGATCCTGGAGCAGTACCTCACCTACATGGGGCGGCTGGTCCGGGGTGACTTCGGCAACTCGCTCATGACCAACCGGCCCGTCCTGGAGGAGTTCGCCGAGCGCTTCCCCGCCACGATCGAGCTGTCCGTGTTCGCCATCCTCTTCGCGGTCGTGCTCGGCATCCCGCTGGGCTACTGGGCGGCCCGCAACGTGGGCCGGTGGCAGGACAACCTCGCCGTCGTGCTCTCCCTGCTGGGCGTGGTGGTGCCGGTGTTCTTCCTGGCCTTCCTGCTGAAGTGGGTCTTCGCCGTGCGGCTCGGCTGGCTCCCCACGGACGGCCGCCAGGACCCGCGGATCGACGCGACGCACTACACGAACCTCTACGTGTGGGACGGCATCAGCACGGGGGAGTGGGACGCCGCCCTGAATGCGCTGACGCACCTCGTGCTGCCCGGCATCGCCCTGGGCACCATCCCGCTGGCCATCATCGCCCGCATCACGCGGGCGGCCGTCCTGGACGTGCAGAACGCCGACTACGTGCGCACCGCGCGCGCCAAGGGTCTGGCCCCGGGGCTCATCCGGAACCGCTTCATCCTCCGCAACGCGATGCTCCCCGTGCTCACCACGCTGGGCCTGCAGCTGGGCCTGCTGATCTCGGGGGCGGTGCTCACCGAGACGGTGTTCGCCTTCAACGGCATCGGCCGGTTCCTGCGCGACGCGATCTTCAACCTCGACTTCCCGGTGCTGCAGGGCTTCATCATCCTCATCGCACTGTTGTATTCGCTCATCAACCTGGTCGTGGACGTCTCCTACGGCCTCATCGACCCGAGGGTGCGTGTCCAGTGACGGCGAACCTGCCCCCCGCCTCCGGCGGCCCCGCGGCGCGCGGCGCCGAGGACGAGCTGTACCCGGCCACGGACGGAGCGGTCACCCCGCTGGCCGTCGACACCCCCGGGGTCGAGGCCGTCGGCGTCGCCCCCGGCCCGACACAGGCCACCACCGAGCCGGGCGCGGAGGCGCGCGGCACCTCCGTGTGGGGGGCCGCCTTCCAGCGGCTGCGCCGCAACCCCGCGGCCATCGCGGGCGCCGTGATCGTGGCGCTCTTCCTGCTCGTGGCGGTCCTCGCCCCGCTCCTGGCCCCGTACGGGGGCACGGAGACGCCGGGCATGCGGGAGATCCGCCCGACGAGCGTGCCCGGGCCCGGCGAGGTGGCCGGCTACCCGCTCGGCCTGGACCGCTTCGGCGGCGACGTGCTCTCCAAGCTGCTGTGGGGCGCCCAGGCGTCCCTGCTGATCGGCGTGGTCTCCACCGCGCTCGGCCTCGCGGGCGGCATGATCCTCGGCCTGCTCGCGGGAGGGTTCGGCGGCTGGGTGGACAGCGTGGTGATGCGCCTCGTGGACATCCTGCTCTCCGTGCCGCACCTGCTGCTGGCGGTGTCCATCGCGGCCATCCTGGGACAGACGCCCTCCGCCGTGATGATCGCGATCGGCGTGGCCCAGGTCCCCGTGTTCGCCCGCCTGCTGCGCTCCTCGATGCTCTCGCAGAAGGGCTCGGACTACGTGCTGGCCGCGCAGACCCTCGGGCTCTCGCGGCGCACCATCACCATGTCCCACATCCTGCCCAACTCGCTGGGCCCCGTGATCGTGCAGGCCACCCTCACCCTGGCCACCGCCGTGATCGACGCCGCCGCCCTCTCCTTCCTGGGCCTCGGCGGCGGCCGGCCCGAGACCGCCGAGTGGGGCCGCATGCTCACCTACGCCCAGGCCGAGCTGGGCATCAACCCGTGGCTCGCCTTCCTGCCGGGCCTGTGCATCGCCGTCACCGCGCTCGGGTTCACCCTGCTGGGAGAGTCCCTGCGCGAGGCCCTCGACCCCACCTCCCGGAGGCGCTGACCATGGACCCCCAGCACGACGACGTCGCCCGCGGCTCCGGCTCCCACGTGGCCGGAGCGGAGGGCCCCGTCCCCGCGGCCTCGGCACCCTCTGCCGCGCCCGCGGCACCTTCGCCCGCGCCCGCCGTCGGCGGGCCGCTGCTCGAGATCCGCGGCCTGGACGTGGAGTTCTCCACGCAGCAGGGCACGGTGAAGGCCGTGGAGGGCGCCTCGTTCACCCTGCCCGCCGGCGGCACGCTGGCCATCGTGGGCGAGTCCGGCTCGGGCAAGTCCACCACCGCGATGGCGGCCATCGGCCTGCTGCCGCAGAACGGACGCGTGACCGGCGGCTCCATCCGCTTCGCGGGCCAGGAGCTGGTGGGCATGCCGGACGCGAAGATGCGCCGCATCCGGGGCCGCAGCATCGGCCTGGTGCCGCAGGACCCGATGTCCAACCTGAACCCGGTGACGCGCGTGGGGCAGCAGATCGGGGAGACCCTCCTGACCCACGGGCTGGCCACGCGCAAGGACGTGAAGGAGAAGGTCCTCGCGGTGATGGAGCGGGCGGGGATCCCGGACCCGCGCAAGCGGGCGAGGCAGTACCCCCACGAGCTCTCGGGCGGGCTGCGCCAGCGCGTGCTGATCGCGATCGGCCTGGCCTGCCGGCCGCAGCTGCTGATCGCGGACGAGCCCACCTCGGCCCTGGATGTGACCGTGCAGCAGGTGATCCTGGACCAGATCGACGAGATGACCCGGGAGGTGAGAAGCTCCGTCCTGCTCATCACGCACGACCTGGGGCTCGCCGCCGAGCGCGCCCAGCACCTCGTGGTCATGCACCGCGGCACGGTGGTGGAGCACGGGGACGCCCAGCGGATCCTCGAGGACCCCCAGCACGCCTACACGCGCTCGCTCGTGCAGGCGGCGCCGTCGGTGGCCGCCGCACGCCTCCTCCCCGAGTCCTACGCGGCCGCGCCGGCGCCCCTGGCCGAGGACGCCACCGGTGCCCTGACCACCGTGGCCCTGGACAAGTCCGCCCTCACCCCGCTGGTCGAGATCACCGACCTGACCAAGGTGTACGCGAGCCGTGGCCAGGACGACTTCTACGCCGCCAAGGAGGTCTCGCTCAAGATCCCGCGGGGCAAGACGGTCTCCATCGTGGGCGAGTCCGGCTCCGGCAAGACGACCACGGCACGCATGCTGCTCAAGCTCATCGAGCCGACGTCGGGATCCATCACCTTCGAGGGCAAGGACGTCCTGACCCTCAAGGGCGCCGACCTGAAGGACTTCCGTCAGCGGGTGCAGGCCGTCTTCCAGGACCCCTTCTCCTCCCTCAACCCCTCCTTCACGGTGGGGCGGATCATCGAGGAGCCGCTGCAGGCCTACCGCCGCGGCGGGGCGAAGCAGCGGCGGGCGCGCACCCTGGAGCTCATGGAGCAGGTGGCCCTGCCGGCGCACTTCCACCGACGCTACCCCGCGGAGCTCTCGGGCGGTCAGCGTCAGCGGGTGGCGATCGCCCGTGCGCTCGCGCTGAACCCGGACCTGATCGTGTGCGACGAGCCGGTCTCCGCCCTCGACGTCCTCGTGCAGGCGCAGATCCTGGACCTGCTCAAGGACCTGCAGGCGGAGCTGGGGCTGAGCTACCTCTTCATCTCCCACGACCTCGCGGTGGTGCGGCTCATCTCGGACTACGTGTGCGTGATGAAGGACGGCGAGCTGGTCGAGGCCGCCTCCTCCGAGGAGGTCTTCACCAACGCGCGCCATCCGTACACACGGAGGCTGCTGGCCTCGATCCCCGGCAACGAGCTGCAGATCGGCGACGTCGCCTGACCTGCCGCGCTCCGGGTCAGTCCTGCAGCGGCCAGGCCTGCTCGCGCTCCACCACGGTGTGGGCCAGCTGGGAGATCGCCATCTCCTCGTCCGTGGGGACCACGAGCACGGGGATCGCGGAGGCGTCGGCGGAGATCACCCGGGGGTCGTCGCCGCGCTCCATGTTCCGCGCGGGGTCGTACGTCACGCCCAGCGGCTCGAGGCGGTCCAGCACGCGGGCGCGGAACGGCGCCGAGTTCTCCCCGATGCCGGCGGTGAACACGATCGCCTTCGCCCCGCCCACGGCCACGTGGTAGGCGCCGATGTACTTGGCCAGGCGGTAGGACGCGATCTTCAGAGCCTGCCGGGACGCGCGGTGGCCCGCCTCCGCGGCCTCGAGCACCTGGCGCATGTCCGCGTTGCCGGAGAGCCCCAGCAGGCCGGACTCCTTGTTGAGGAGGGTGTCCACCTGCTCGGCCGTGTAGCCGTGGGTGGTGATCAGATGGGTGATGATCGAGGGGTCGACGTCGCCCGAGCGGGTGCCCATCACGAGCCCGGCCAGCGGCGTGTAGCCCATGGACGTGTCGATCGAGCGGCCGTGCCGGATCGCCG
Source organism: Micrococcus antarcticus (assembly GCF_044872765.1). Taxonomy (NCBI): domain Bacteria; kingdom Bacillati; phylum Actinomycetota; class Actinomycetes; order Micrococcales; family Micrococcaceae; genus Micrococcus; species Micrococcus antarcticus. The sequence continues at coordinate 1,926,403 of NZ_CP085253.1, forward strand.
TCGCCGACGCGCCGTTGCCCAGGTGCAGGATGACGCCGTCGAACGCCCGGCGCTCCATGCCCAGGTGCCGCGCCGCGAGCCCCGTGACCAGGTCGTGCGAGGTGCCGTGGAAGCCGTACCGGCGGATGCCGTGCTCCGTGTAGAGCTCGTCCGGGAGGGCGTACTGCCAGGCCTCCCGCGGCATCGACTGGTGGAACGAGGTGTCGAACACCACCACCTGCGGCAGGTCCGGCCAGCGCTGGGCGACAGCGCGCAGCCCCTGCGCCGCGGCCGGGTTGTGCAGCGGAGCCAGGGGAGCCAGGCGCTCGATCGCGCGGATGACCTCGTTGGTCACGAGGGCCGGCGCGTGGAAGCGCTCCCCGCCGTGCACCACGCGGTGCCCGGCCGCGGCCAGGCGGCGGTCCCCGATCACCGCGGCGATCTCCTCCTCCACGTGGGCGAGGGCGGCCGCGTGGTCCGCGACGCCCGAGCCCGGCACGCCGATGCGCTCGACGAGGCCCTTCGTCACCACGGGATCGGGGGCGTCCTCGCCGTCGAGGGTGAGCTCGCGCACCTGGTACTTCAGGGACGAGGAGCCCGAGTTCACCACGAGCACCAGGAGGGTCTCCTCGGGCAGCTCGCGGGCGGAGACGGTGGGGATCGCGGTGGTGACGGGAGCGGAGCTCATCGCGTCGGTCATGGGGATTCCTTTCAGCCCTGCGCCTGGATGGCGGTGATGGCCACCGTGTTGACGATGTCCTCCACCGTGGTGCCGCGGGAGAGGTCGTTCACGGGCTTGTTCAGGCCCTGCAGCACCGGCCCGACGGCGACCGCGCCCGAGGACTGCTGCACCGCCTTGTACGTGTTGTTGCCGGTGTTCAGGTCCGGGAACACGAACACCGTGGCCTGGCCGGCCACCTCGGATCCCGGCATCTTGGACGCGGCCACGGCGGCGTTCACGGCGGCGTCGTACTGCAGCGGGCCCTCCACCTTCAGCTCGGGTGCGCGCTCGCGGACCAGCCCGGTGGCCGTCCGCACCTTGTCCACGGCCTCGCCGGAGCCGGAGGCGCCCGTGGAGTAGGAGAGCATCGCGACGCGCGGGTCCACGCCGAACTGGGCCGCCGTCGCCGCCGAGGCCACGGCGATATCCGCGAGCTGCTCGGCGTTCGGCTCGGGGTTCACGGCGCAGTCGCCGTACACGAGCGCGCGGTCCGGCAGGAGCATGAAGAACACGGAGGACACGATGGACACGCCCGGCTTGGTCTTCACGAACTCGAGCGCGGGGCGGATGGTGTTGGCCGTGGTGTGCGCGGCGCCGGAGACCATGCCGTCCACGTCGCCGAGGTGGACCATCATCGTGCCGAAGTACGCGCCCTCCTGCATGACCTCGCGGGCCCGCTCCACGTCCACGCCCTTGTGGGCGCGCAGCCGCGCGTACTCCTCGGCGTAGCGCTCCAGGTCGGGGGACTCGGCGGGGTCCACGAGCTCGATGCCCGTGAGGTCGATGCCCTCGCGGGAGGCGAGCTCCCTCACCGCGGCGGAGGGGCCGAGGACCACGAGGTCGCACACGTCGCGGCGGTGCAGGATCTCGGCGGCCCGCAGCACGCGGGCGTCCTCGCCCTCGGGGAGGACGATCCGCTGCCGGTCGGCGCGGGCGCGCGAGATCAGCTCGTGCAGGAAGCGCAGGGGCGTCACCGTGGAGGAGCGGGGGAGGTCGAAGCGCTGCAGCAGCTCGTCGCCGTCCACCCTCTGGTGCCAGGCGCCGAGCGCCGCGGCGGTCTTGCGGGGCTGCGCGCTGGAGAGCTCGCCGCGCACGCGGGAGACCTTGGCCGCGGTGGTGAACGTGTCGTCGTGGGTGGCGAGCACGGGGAAGGAGGCGTCCAGGTAGAGGCGCTGCAGCTGGCGGTTCGGCAGGATCCCGTTCGTGAGGATCATGCCCGACGGCGTGGGGAAGTCCGGGGTGAGCGAGGAGGCCACGGTGGCCAGGATCGCGTCGGAGCGGTCCCCCGAGACGATCACGAGGGCCCCCTCCTCGAGGATCTCGAGGAAGTTGCCGCCCTCCATGGAGACGGCCTTGACCTCGGCGACGTCGCGGTCCAGGGTCTGGGCGCCGGCCACCTGCTCCAGCCCGAGCAGGTCCGCCACCTCCGCCACGGAGGGGTGCGTGAGCTCGGGGAGCTCCGGGATCACGTAGACCGGCCACGCGTGGCGGCCCGGGCGCACCGCGGCACGGATCTGCTCGGCGAGGCCCGCGCCGGCCCGGTTGACGATGACGGCCAGCAGGTCGACGCCGGACTCGTCCAGGGAGCGGCGGGCCAGGTCCACGGCGTCCGCGGCCTGGGCCGGGGTCAGGCCCGCGCCCGAGGCCACCGCGATCACGGGGGTGCCCAGGTTGCGGGCCAGGTGGGCGTTCAGGTCGAGGTCCACGGACGGGTCCGCGCTGATCAGGTCGGTCCCCTCCACCACCACGACGGCGTCCTGCGACATCGCGTCGAAGTGCTCGACGCAGCGCTCCTGCACCTCGTCGCCGCGGCCCTCGGCCATGAGCGTGCGCGCCTCGGCCGCCGTGAGGCCGCCGCGGGCCTGCTCGGGGCCCAGGCCGAACTGCTCCCGCATCAGCAGCACCATCGGGTCGGTCTCGACGTCGTTCCCCGGGACGATGGGCCGGTAGTAGCCCACGGCGCCGGAGCGCTTGTAGAGGGAGTCGGCGAGGCCGAGGCTGACGAGCGACTTGCCCGCGCCCGTCGAGGTGGTGGAGACGAAGATTCCCTGCGGCATGGGGCCCTTTCGCGTGGCGGTTCGCGTGCGTGCAAGCGGTCCCCTCCACCGTACCGATGCGTCCCGTCCACGGCGCGGTCTGGGCGGCGGCAGGCGGGGGCCTCCGCGCTATAGTGAGCGCACTCACACTGCACCGAAGCCCGTGCACCCGGGGCGGCCGTCGCCGTCGCCTCCCGCGCGCCGACCCCCGATGAGGCACCATGTCCCACACCACCGCCGCCGCCGGGCACGCCCCGGATCCCCGCCATCCCGTGCACAACCCGGCGGTGGTCGGCTTCACGGAGGCCGAGCTCAACGAGACGCCGATCCGTCCCAAGTGGAACTCCCTCGGCCCGGGCATCGTGGCCGCCGCGACGGGCGTGGGCGCCGCCGACCTCGTGGCCACCCTGACCGCCGGCTCGCGCTACGGCTACATGCTGCTGTGGGCCGTGGTCCTCGGCGTGATCTTCAAGATCGTGCTCGTGGAGGGAGTGGGCCGCTACTACCTCTCCACCGGCAAGACGATCTTCCAGGGCTGGCGCTCGCTCGGCTCGTGGACGTCCTGGTACTTCGGCCCGTACATCCTCATCTGGGGCTTCGTCTACGGCGCGACGGCGATGTCCTCCACCGCGCTGCCGCTCGCCGCGCTCTTCCCGGGCGTGGACAGCAAGGTCTTCGCGATCGGGGCGGGGCTCGTGGGCCTGGGCCTCGTGTGGCTGAACAAGTACCGCCTCATCGAGACGATCATGACCGTGCTGATCGGCATCATGTTCGTCACCGTGCTGCTCTCCGCCGCCCTGACCGCCCCGAACCTCGGCGAGATCCTCTCCGGCCTCGTGCCGCGCCTGCCCGGCAACGACCCGGACGCCATGTTCTACGTGCTCGGCCTGGCCGGCGGCGTGGGCGGCACCATCACCCTCGGCGCGTACGGCTACTGGCTGCGCGAGAAGGGCTGGAACGTCCCCAGGTACATGCGGGTCATGAAGTTCGACAACGCCACCTCCTACATCCTCACCGGCATCTTCGTGATCGCCACGATGATCATGGGCGTCGAGCTGCTGCACTCGGCCGGCCTGGCCATCTCCAAGGGCGACGCGGGCCTGCTCGACGTGGGCAACGTCCTGGCCGAGCGCTACGGCGAGACGTACTCGGTGGTGTTCCTCGTGGGCTTCTTCGCGGCGTCCTTCTCCTCGCTCCTGGGCGTGTGGCACGGCGTGTCGCTGATGTTCGCGGACTTCTGGACCAACTTCCGCCGCCCCGCGGCCGAGATCGACCAGGACGACGCGCCGTCGCTCGCCTCGAAGCCCGGCCGCTTCTTCCTGCTGTGGCTGACCATCCTGCCCATGTCCCTGCTGTTCCTGGACCGCCCGATCTTCCTGATCCTGCTCTACGGCACGCTCGGTGCCCTCTTCATGCCCTTCCTGGCCATCACGCTGCTGTTCCTCAACAACGCGCGTCACGTGCCCCCGCAGTTCCGCAACGGGTGGCTGCGCAACGCGCTGCTCGGCCTGACGGCGCTGGTGTTCGTGGCGATCGGCGTCAACGAGCTGGTCAAGGCGCTGCAGCCGCTGTTCGGCTGACCCGGCGGGCCGGTGCCCGAGAGGGCGACGGCACGGCACACTGGTGCCATGATCGTCGCCTTCTCCGTCGCCCCCTCCGGCCAGCCCGCCGACGCCGCCCACGTCCCCGGTGAGGGGGACACCGCCTCCGTGCACCGCGCCGTCGCGGCCGCCGTCGCCGTGGTGCGGGCCTCCGGGCTGCCGCACCGCACCTCCTCGATGTTCACCGAGGTCGAGGGGGAGTGGGACGAGGTCATGGCCGTGGTGAAGGCCGCGGTCGAGGCGGTCGAGCCGTACGGCTCCCGCGTCTCGCTGGTGCTCAAGGCGGACATCCGCCCGGGCCACGTCGGCGAGCTGGACGGCAAGCTCGATCGCCTCGAGGCCGCCCTCGCCGAGCAGGGCGGGCCGGAGGGCGCGGCCGCGGGCGACCTCGGGCTCGGCACCGCGGCCTCGGCCCGCGCCACCGCGGACGACGACGGCCGCTGACCCCCGGTTCCGTGGACGAGACGGGCGCTCCCCCCACCGCTCTCGTGGACGAAGCGGGAACCGACGACCCCGAGAGGAGGCCCGCCGTGGCCGCCGTGATCCGCCCCGCCCGCCCCGAGGACGTCGAGGCACTCCTGCGCGTCAAGGCGCGGTCCTGGCGCGAGGCGTACGGCTCGCTCCTGGCCGCCGAGGTGTTCGACCGCGTGGACGCGCGCGTGCCCGAGGACGTCCCCGCCTGGGCCGCGCTCATCGGATCCGACAAGGACCTGTGGGTCGCCGAGGCCGACGGCGGCCGGCTCGTGGGCGTCGCCCTCGCCGGGCCGTCGCGCATCGAGCGTCCGGCGTGCGGGGAACCGGAGGCCTCGCACGCCTCCGACGCCTCGGACGCCCCCGACGACGGCTCCGCGAGCCCGAGCATGCCTGGACGCGAGCTCATGGTCCTCTACATCCTCGCCGAGACGTACGGCACCGGTGTGGGCGCGCGCCTGATGCGCGCCGCTGCCGGTGACGGCCCGGCCGTCCTGCGCGTCCTGGCGGAGAACCCCCGCGCGATCGCGTTCTACCGCAAGCACGGCTTCGTGGAGGACGGCGCCCCCCAGCCCATGGAGGGCGCGTGGGCCGGGCTGCACGAGCAGCTGATGGTGCGCCGTGGCTAGGCGCGGGCAGGCGCCGCGACGCCGCGGACCCGCCACGGCCGCCGTCGACGCCGGCGTCGTCCCGGGCGTCCACGCGATCTCCTCGGGGACGGCCGAGATCGTCGAGGACCCCTTCGCGCCGGGTGCGTTCACCCTGCTCGTCAACGGGGTGGAGTCCTCGCCGCTGGACCCCGAGCATCCGGAGCGGATGGGCTTCGAGTACATGCGCTGGGCGGCCGCGGCCGTCGAGGCGCACTGGCCCGATCCCGTCCCGCTGCGCGCCCTGCACCTCGGCGGCGCCGGCTGCGCGCTCGCCCGCTGGGTGGACCACGCCTTCCCCGGCTCGCACCAGACCGCGGTGGAGATCGACGCCGGCCTCGCCGCCCTCGCCCGCGAGCACTTCGGCCTGCCGCGTGCCCCCGCGCTGAAGATCCGCGTGGCCGACGCCGCCGACATCCTCGCCGAGGCCCACCCGGCCTCCCGCGACCTCCTCATCCGCGACGTCTTCGCCCCGGACCCGGACGACCCCACGGGCGCCCGCCACATCACGCCGCCGAATCTCACCGGCGCCGCGTCCGCGGAGGCCGCCGCGCGCGTGCTCGCCCCGGGCGGGCTGTACGTGCTCAACGTGGGCGGAGGCCCGGACCTGGCCGCCGTGCGCGCAGAGGTGGCCGCCGTCGTCGGGGCCTTCGACCACGTCGAGGTGATCGCGGACCCGCCCATGCTCAAGGGACGCCGGCGCGGCAACGTGATCGTGGCGGCCTCGGACGCCCCGATCGCCCGCCCCGCCGCGGCCGCCCATGCCGGCGCCGATCCCCGGGACGGCCTCGCCCGGGACCTCCGGATGGACGCCTTCCCAGCGCGCCTCGCCGAGGATCCGCGGGCCTTCACCGCCGGGCTCCCCGCCGGCCGGACCCCGCTCCGGGCGACCCCCGAGGACTAGACTGGTGGCATCGAACCGGCCCCGTCCGGGGGTCGGGGAGCGACTCGAGGAGGTTCGCATGTCCACCGCATCCCAGCACACCGATCCCGGCACGGGTGCCGCCCCGCTCGGCGTCCTGGTGGGCGTGGACGGCTCGGAGCAGTCCGTCTCCGCCGCCCGCTGGGCCCAGCGCGAGGCGTCCCTGCGCGGCGAGCCCCTGACCCTCGTCACGGCCTACACCATGCCCACCTTCTGGGGGTACGGGGCGGAGGCGGGTGCGGCCTACCCCGACGACGACCGCCTGCGCGAGGGCGTCGAAGCCCTCCTGCGGGACGTGGCGGGCCAGCTGGACGCCGACGGCGTGCAGCCCACCCTGCGGGTCGAGGTCGGGGACGCCGCCGGCGTGCTGGTGGACCTCTCGAAGCAGGCGTCCCTGCTCGTCTCGGGCAGCCGCGGCCGCGGAGGCTTCCTCGGTCGCCTGCTGGGCTCCGTGTCCTCGGCGCTGCCGGGCCACGCGCACTGCCCCGTGGCCATCATCCCCGCCGGGGTGGAGGCCTCCCGCGCCGCGGCGGGGGTGCCCGTCGTCGTGGGCGTGGACGGCTCCGAGCAGGGCCGCGCCGCCGCCCTCGTGGCTGCCGAGGAGGCCCGCCTGCGCGGCGCGCCCCTGAACCTCGTGGTCGCCGTGCCGCCCGTGAGCGCCAACGCGGCGTGGCTCGCCGTGAGCCTGGACGAGGAGGCACGGGCCAAGGACATGCAGGAGCTCGTGGACGCCGGCGCCCGCTGGCTCTCCTCCGAGTACCCGGGCCTCGAGGTCACGGGCGAGCTCGTGGACGGCAGCCCCGTGGACGTCATGGTGGAGCAGACCGGCACGGCGCGCCTGACGGTGCTCGGCACGCGCGGTCTCGGCGGGTTCGCCGGCTCCCTCCTCGGCTCCACGAGCCAGGGCGTGGCCCACCACGCGCGCGGACCGGTCATGGTGGTCCCGTTCCGGGAGGACGTCCGGCTGAGCCGCCGCGCGGACCACGGCCCGGTGCGGGAGCAGCCGCAGGCCTGAGCCGCCGGTCCCCGCTCAGCCCCAGCCGAGCTCGTGGAGCCGCTCCTCGCTGATCCCGAAGAAGTGCCCCACCTCGTGGAGGACCGTCACGGTGATCTGCTCCTCGAGCTCGGCGCGGTCCCGGCAGTGCCGCATGAGGGGGCCGCGGAACACCACGATCCGGTCCGGCATCTGCCACGGCACCTCAGCCCGCTCCCCGAGGGGCACGCCCTCGTAGAGGCCGAAGAGCTCGGTGTCCGGGTCCTCCCAGTGCTGGGGCTCGTACTCCTCCTCCACCACCACGACGACGTTGGTCAGCAGGCGCGCCAGCTCGTCCGGGACACGGGTGAGCGCGGCGGACACGGCGGCGTCGAACTCGTCCTCGGACATCCAGTCAGCGGCGGGGTGATCGGTCACGGCGGGGCCTCCTGTCGCTGGCGGCGGGGACGGTTCGCGCGGTCGGCGCCCCGACCCGCGGCCGGTCCGCCTCCCGCGGCCGGGGGATTTGGCGGGGGGTGTGGGGCCACTTTAGACTTCGCTGAGGCCCTCGCGGGAATCCCGACGTCGGACCTGCCCCTATCGTCTAGAGGCCTAGGACACCGCCCTTTCACGGCGGCGACACGGGTTCGAATCCCGTTGGGGGTACGCACGGCCGGCCGCGGGGAGCATCTGGAGCCCCGGGAACGTCGGGTTTGCACATCGGGACGAGGCTCTGCTAGAGTTCCATCTCGTTGCAAAGCACCACGCAGCACCAGTAAGGCCCTGTAGCGCAGTTGGTTAGCGCGCCGCCCTGTCACGGCGGAGGTCGCGAGTTCAAGTCTCGTCAGGGTCGCTCGGATCATCCGAACACCGGTATTCGGAGCAACGGAGTCCGGTGGACGCATGGTCCAGGTGGCTTATGTCACCGGGCTCTGTAGCTCAGTTGGTAGAGCGTACGACTGAAAATCGTAAGGTCACCGGATCGACGCCGGTCGGAGCCACCAGATCATCGAGTAGGCCCCCGCAGATGCGGGGGCCTTCGTCGTCCCCCATGGAAGGACGCCCCGCATGCCTGACACCTCCGCCGAACCCTCCCGCTCCCGTCCGCAGGGCCCTGCGGGGGAGCAGACCGCCCTGATCGTCGTGGACATGCAGAACAGCTACTTCGAGTTCCCCGAGCTGGCTGCGGAACAGGAGAGGGTCCTGGCGGCCGTCAACGAGCTGCTCGCCGCGGCGCGCGACGGCGGACGGCCCGTGGTCCTGGTGCGCACGGAGCACGCGCGGGACCGCTCCACCTGGACGCTCAACATGCTCGAGGACGACCAGGGCTTCGCCTTCCCCTGCACCGAGCAGGCGCGCCTCCTCACCGACCTGCAGACCGAGGGGTGCGACACCCTCGAGATCGTGAAGACCCGGGACTCCGCCTTCCACGGCACCTCGCTGGCGGAGGACCTGCGACAGCGCGGAGTGGGCCGCGTGCTGCTCTGCGGGATCTCCACCCACAGCTGCGTGGCCCAGACGGCCATCAACGCGTTCGCCCACCAGTTCCACGCCGCCGTCGCCGTGGACGCCGTGGCCTCCGAGGATCCCGACCTCTCCACCGCGCTGCTGCGCTTCCTCGAGAAGGAGATGCGCCAGCCGATGCTGGACCAGTCCGCCGCCGTGGCGGCGCTGCGCGGGGACGGGCCGACGTCGGCCGCCTCAGACGACGCCGCGTCCCACTGACCCGTCCCGCCGATCCAGGCCGCCGGCCGAGCCCACGCGGCCGTCCCGGCCTCTGGACGTGATAAGGCCCCCGCCGTGGCGGGGGCCTTCATCGTCTCCGGGCACGGCCCGGAGTGTCCATGGATCCGACGGTCAGATCTAGGGCGTGTCTGACAATCGTTTCGACCACGTCAGGACCGCGTTCAACACCACGGCGGCGCGGTAGAGGATCCCGTGCTTGTCATACCTGGTCGTCAGTCCCCGTCACTGCTTGAGGTGGGCGTACTGGCGCTCGATCACGTTCCGCCCCTTGTAGGTCTCCGCGTCGAGGCCGACGGGGCGTCCGCCGCGGGAACCACGACGCCGGGGGTGGCCTTGGCTGGTCTGCCGGCTCGGGGATGACGGCCTTGATCCCTCGGGAGCGCAGGTGCGTGCGGATCGGGCGGGAGGAGTACGCCTTGTCGCCGAAAACCGCCTCCGGGCGGGTCCGGGGCCGGCCCGTCGGCCGGCCTACGCGCAGCTGGCCCAGCAGGGGCAGCAGCATCGGGGAGTCGCCGGCTTGGCTAGGGGTGGTCAGGCTGGACAGTGGCGGCCCGGCCCCGTCGACGGGCTGGTGGATCTTCGTGCTCAGCCCGCCCCGGGAGCGGCCGATGCCGTGGTCGGCAGACTCCTCACGCGAATTCTTGTAGCTCGATCCAGCCCCGAAGTGTGGCGCCTGGTGTTCGTGGCGTGCTGGTGGGTGCGGGCGGTCGTGGAGTTCACTTCAAACAGACCAGTCCTCCAGCGCCTGGGAGTCAGCGGCCGCGGGGTGCTTGACCAAGACCATGTCCCAGGTGCCCTCGGCGGCCATGCGCCGGCGTCGGGCCCACACCTTCTTGCCCAGACACGAATTCCCCGGGCAGATCCCGCCACGGGACCGGTAGGTGATGCCCCAACCATCGTGGGGGCGTCCGCGAGAGGCCGGTCTCGCCGGCCGGTCCGGGTCGGGAGCATCGGGGCGGTCAGTTCCCACTGGGCGTCGGAGAGCAGCTGGAAGTGGGATACGCCCTCCAAAGTCTCAGCCCGCCCCTTGTGTGTTGTCAGCCATACCATCGGTCATATGCACCCCCACCGCTCAGCTACTGCTACCTGTGCCGCGTTCGCTTCAATTCTTTTGATTTCAGCTACCGCCACCTCGTGCTCGGTTCCTGAGTCCGGCCCGTCGTCGGTCAGTCCTTCCCCTGCGGTCTCGACGTCTTCGGCCAGTTCCTCCGTCGCCGCCGCGGATCCGGGGAGCCCAGCAGCTGACCGTTCCCCAGGGCCACCGCGGACGGTGTCCGTGAACACCTCAGGGGATCTTCTGTGGAACCCGGCACTCTTCGAGGCGGCGCGCACTGAAAAGGGGTTCGACTTTCGACCCCTGCTGGCATCGGTTCGACCCTTCTTGGACGAGGCTGACGTAGCCATATGTCATCAAGAAGTCCCCTTGGCAGAGCAGGGCGGGCCGTACTCCGGTTGGCCGCGATTCCGTGCTCCACAGGAGACGGTCGAAGCGATCGTCGCTGCTGGGTTCAACGTGTGCACTACCGCGTCGAACCACTCAGTCGATGACGGCTGGGCGGGCATGAAGCGCACTCTCGAGGTTCTCCACCGCCATGGCATTGCCACCGCTGGGACTTCCGCGACGCGCGCCGAAGACGATGAGCCGGATCTCTTCACCACAGATGACGGTGTGGTCATCGGCTTCGTCTCGCAAACTTTCAGCACGAACCAGATTCCCGTCCCTCAGGGACGGGAGTGGTCTGTGGACCTCCTGGATCCGGACAAGGCGATTTCCGATGCACGGGCCGCACGCGAAGCGGGAGCGGACATCGTGATATTCCACATGCACGCAGGTGAGGAGTATGTGCATGAGCCCAATAAGGATCAGCAGTGGATGGCCCAGAAGGTCACGGCCTCCGGCGAGTTCGATCTCGTCATCGGACAGCATCCCCACTGGGTGCAGCCCATAGCGAAGGTCAACGACACGTGGGTGGTGTATAGCACCGGAAACCTCATTGCCGCCATGCCGGGTAAGCGTCCGGGAACCCACGACGGGGCGATGGTCGAAGTCGAGTTCGCAGAGGGCCCAGACGGTGACTTTTCAGCGAAAACGGTCACATGGGCCCCGACGTACATCACCGATGCGAAGAACGACCCGACCGGGCGGCCTCGGGTTCTGCTCATTCCCGACGAGCTTGAGGACGCCGACCCCGCGCTACGCAAGCGTCTCAACGCCTCAGCTGCCAGGACCCGGGAGGTGATCACATCCGGCAACGCCCCTGGCCTATCAGAACGGACCGGGTCGTCTGGATGATGCGACTCAGGAGCGGGAGAACCGCACCCACCAGCACTCGCCCACCCGCGGCCCGTGTGCCGTCGGGCCGGCGGCGGTGAGCCCGGCGGCGGCGTTGAGCAACACCGCGTCCCTGGTCGACCCCTGTTCCTCCGCCAGGAGCGCGTACACCAGCGTCGCGCTGCATGCGCCATCCCGCCCGGTCAGCACCTCGACGGCCGCGAGGCTACCGCCGAGGTAGCGGGGATCCAGCTCCTGCTCGGTGACCGCGCCGCGGATCTCCGGGGCGGTCTAGGGCGTGTCTGAGAATGGATCCAGGGGGCCAGCTGACACCCTGGAAGGCATGTCCCGCTTCCAGATGCTCTCCGATGCCCAATGGGAGTTGATCGCCCCGATGCTCCCGACCCGGACCGGCAGGGCCGGCAGGCCGTTCGCCGACGCCCGCACGATGGTGGAGGCGATCATCTACCGATATCGGTGCGGGATTGCATGGAGGGATCTGCCCGAGGTCTACGGGCCTTGGCAGACCGTGTGGACCTGGCACCGGCGCTTAGCTGAAGAGGGCACCTGGGATGCGGTGCTGGCGAGGCTGACCGCCGCCGCGGACGCCGAAGGCCTGATCGATTGGTCGGTCTCGGTGGACTCCACGATCGCCCGCGCGCATCAGCACGCGACGAACATCACCCGCCTCACAGGGGGATGGGTCGAACTACAGGAATCTGCATGAGGAGCCGGCCGATCACGGCATCGGGCGCTCCCGGGGAGGGCTGAGCACGAAGATCCATCAGCTCGTCGATGGGACCGGGCTGCCGCTGGTCAGCCTGATCACCCCCGGCCAAGCCGGGGACTCCCCGATGCTGCTGCCGCTGCTGGGGCGGCTGCGCGTGGCACGGCCGGTAGGGCGGCCCCGGACCCGCCCCGAGGCGGTGCTGGGCGACAAGGCGTACTCCTCCCGGGCGATCCGCACCCACCTGCGTGCCCGCCGGATCAAAGCCGTGATCCCCGAGCCGGCGGATCAGCAGGGCCACCGCAGGCGCCGCGGCTCGGCCGGTGGCCGTCCCGTGGGCCTGGACTCGCAGGCTTACAAGGGCCGGAACGTGATCGAGCGCCAGTACGCGCACCTGAAGCAATGGCGGGGCCTGGCGACCCGGTACGACAAGTACGCGATCGTCTACCGGGCCGCCGTGGTGTTGAACGCTGTGCTCGCGTGGTCCAAACGATTGTCAGACATGCCCTAGGGCGTGTTGATAAAGGATTCGGGGACGTGGATGCGCGAGTCTGGGGTCATGTCGCGTGATGTCATCTCAGACGAGCTCTGGGCCGTGATCGGCCCACTGTTCCCCGAAGCCAAGACCACCGGGCGTCCGCCCGTGGATCGGCGCATCGTGGTCGAGGCCACCGCGTGGCGCTTCCGCACCGGAGCTCCCTGGCGGGATCTGCCCGAGCGGTTCGGGAACTGGAACACGATCTACAAGAACTTCAACCGGTGGGCCGCTCAGGGCGTGTGGGAGCGGGTGCTGGAGAAGACCCAGTCCATGGCACAGCAGGCTGGCGAGCTGGACTTCGGTGGCCTCGATCGATTCCACGATCGTGCGCGTCCACCAGCACGGGGCGACCCTGCCCCGCCCCACAGGGGGCCTGGATGAACGACAAGAAATCCGGGACAGAGCCGGCTGATCATGCCATCGGACGCTCCCGCGGCGGTCTGACGACGAAGTCTCATCTGGTCTGTGATGGCAAGGGCAGGGTGCTGGCGTTCGTGGTGACCGGCGGGCAGGTGGCGGACACCTCGATGTTGGCCACCACGCTGGAGCAGATCAGCGTGGCCGGCGTCCGTGGGCGGCCCCGGATACGGCCTGACCGCCTGATTGCAGACAAGGGCTACCCCTCGAAGGCGAACCGGGCCTGGCTGCGCCGGCATGGCATCGCGGCCACGATCCCCGAGCGGGCCGATCAGATCACGCACCGGCGCAGACGCCCGGGCCGGTCGATCGACTTCGGTGAAGACCAGCGCCAGCGCTACCGGGGACGCAATGTCGTGGAGCGGTGCTTCAACCGGCTCAAGCAGTGGCGAGGGATCGCGATGCGTTCGGACAAGTACGCCCGGAACTATCACGCCGGGCTCAGCCTCGCAGCGACACTGCACTGGCTGACTACCCTCCTTTAGCAACACGCCCTAGTGCCTCGCCTGCTGCCGGCTCTGCCCCGATCACCCTGGGGTACTACGACACGGACGCCGCCGCCTCGATCACCCGGGGAACTACGACCACCACTCTGAGCCTGGACGCGGCAGGGCGCCGGCACAAGCAGACCACCGGCACTACGGTGGTGAAGAACGGGTACGTGGAAGACTCCGACAATCCGGGGTTCTCCACGACCACCACGGGCGCGGGCGAGCCGGTCGTCAGTCGGTACATCAACGCTCTGGGTGGGGACCTGGCCGTACGGATCGAGGGCAGCAGTGCCACGCTCTCGCTGGCGAATCCGCACGGCGATGTCGTTGGTGAAGTGAATATCACCACCGCTGGAACGGTGTCGGCGGGTATGTCCGGATGGACTACTTACGACGAGTATGGAAACGCTACACGGCTGAGTGCCTCCACAGTTGGCAACATGTATCGCTGGCATGGAGCTGACCAGCGTGCAGTTCTAGCCGCAGGGTTAATTCTGATGGGTGTTCGGCTGTACAACCCGGTGACGGGCCATTTTACTACCCGCGACCCTGTTCCTGGTGGAAATTCCACTATGTACGCTTATCCTCAGGACCCCCTCAATTCTGATGACTTGGATGGCCTCGCTGCTCGTTATGGGGGATTGTATATTCTGTATATAGGTAGAACCCCGGTCTATGTGGGGCAGTCTATAAACATCCGGTCGCGAGTGTTGAGGCATTTTAGGAAGCCCCATTTGCTCCGTGTGACACATGTGGCCGTTAAAAGTATTCCCCGGCATCGAGGGGAAAGCTACAAGAGTTACAAGAGAAGGTTTTCCGTCGCAGAACAGCGGGTAATGAACAATTTGAGGGCAAGGGGGTATAAGCTACCGTTCAACTCGATCAATGCCCATTGGCGGGGAAGAATGCTTGGCAATGGAACCCTCCGCGGACTTAGGATTGCACCCAAGAGTCAAATTCAAGCTCGCCCTTCAGGAGCTGGAGGGCTGGGCGGAATAAGCTTTGGCCCTTTGCCGGCTATCCGAGGCGGAGGGGCCGCCCTCCCGTTTTCCAAGAGATAATCAGAAAGGCCAGAAATTGACTGCGTGGTCGGATGCCGAGGGGTATATTCAGGTTGACGAGTTGGGTGGGTGGGACGGAGTCCCGGCCGGCGAGCTGACGTGGGCTCAGATGCTCGTCTTCGAGGGGCCCATCGGCCCGTGCCCCGCGGATCGGACCTTCCCCAGGACGTGGAGCCTGGAGGGCCATTCCAGCGAGAACCTCCACGAGTGGGCCGACCTGCCGCGGCTCCGCGAGCTGAGGCTGCGGTACGCGAGGCCGGAGCACCTGGATCGGGTGGCCGGTTTCCGGGTCGAGGACCTCGATGTGATACAGGGAGCGGGGTTGCCGGCGGGGACGGTCTGGCCCGAGTTGCCCACTGTGGTGCGCGCGCATTGGGCCCTGATGCCGGTGGTGGCTTTGAGCGGGCTGAAGGCTCCCGCTCTGGAGGAGGTCATGGTGGATGGCGTCCGCGAATGCCTGGGCCTGGAGGAACTCTTGGTCTCCTCCCCGGTGCGGGATCTGATGTTCTTCGATGTGCGTCAGGTCCCCTCGCCCCAGAGGCTGTGGGAGTCGGCCGGAGGAATCGAGCCGGTCACCTGGGGCGGTGATCTGAAGGCCAATCTCTGGTTCATGGAGCTTGCGGTGGGACCCATCTCTCGCCTCCCCCTGGACGCGCGGACACCACACCGATCGTTCCGACGGCGCGCGGCGAGTAGTCGCTCTACTGCCCTGGCGGAGGTCCCATTCACGCAGGAAACAGTTGAATCTGACGCGGTCCGCGCCATCCTGCCTGCCCCGAGTGAGGAGATCGCTGGCCTGCTGCAGCGGATGGGCGTGGCGGACCCGGGGGTGTTCTGGGCGGGGCTGCTCTCCGTGCGGTGGCCGTGTCTGCCCGAGGCCGGGGTGCGGATCGCATGCGATGACTCCGCCACGGTGGTGCGTGGGCCGCGGGAGGCGGTGGAGGACGCCGTGGCCCTGCTGGCGTGGTGGTGCTCCTCGGCGGAGGTGCTGGCGAGCGTCGTCGACGTGCTGGTCTCGGCCGGCCTGGCCGGGGAGGCCTTCGCCGGGGGCGGACCGGCGGTCGTGCCGGTGTCCCGCCTGGTGACGGGCTCGAGCGTGGCCTCGATCGAGAGGCTGGAGGAGCGCACGTACGTGCTGACCATGCCGATGCAGCCGGTGCCGGCCACGCAGGTGCTCGAGTCCCGGGGCCTGGAGCACTCGGGCCACACGTGGGACCGGCTCCTGGAGCTGGGCTTCCCGGCGGAGGTGCGCCGGGTGGAGCTGGATGGGGAGGCCAACGTGTTCATGGCCTACGGGACACGGCCGGCACTGAAGAAGGTCCAGGCGGTGCTGGACCGGTTGACCCAGGACGAGCAGGAGCTCCGCGCATGCCTAGAGCGAATCTCATCGGACGGTCACGCGATCGAGGGGTAGTGGCGGGTCGACCCTGATTGCGGGGCCGGGGGCTCTTGATGCCATGGTTCCTCGGACCTGCCAGGCCGCCGGGTACTACGACGCAATTCGCCTACTGACGTCGGGTCAGCGATGGCACCCCATGCGAGCAAGCGTCAAGTTAGGTATACCCCTTTACACACCCCCCGCCGCCACGAGAGGATCACGTCAGAGTGGGTCTATTTTGGACCCGTTAGACATATCTGACGGAGGGTCTAAAACGTGGTTGGACAGACGGTGGGGTACGTGCGGGTGAGCTCGGCCGAGCAGAACCTGGACCGCCAACTTGAGGCGGTGGGGGAGTGTGACCGCATCTTTCAGGACAAGATCTCCGGCAGCTCCCGCGCCAAGCGCGCCGGGTTGGCGGAGCTGATGCGGTACGTGCGGGAGGGGGACCTGGTGAAGGTCGCCTCGATGGACCGGCTCGGGAGGGACACCCGGGACCTGTACGCGATCGTGGATGAGCTCACGGACAAGGGGTGTGCGGTGCAGTTCGTGTCCGAGCGGATCACCGTGGACAAGTCCGGCACCTCCCCGGTGGACGGGCTCATGCTGGGCATCCTGGCGGCGTTCGCTGAGTTCGAGCGTCGAAGGATCAAGGAGCGCCAGGCCGAAGGCATCGCCCTGGCCAAGGCCCGCGGCAAGTACGTGCAGGCACCGAAGCTCTCGGACACGGATGTGGAGCAGGCGCGCGTGATGATTCAGATGGGGATCCCGAAGGCCGAGGTGGCGCGCACGTTCGGGGTCAGCCGACAGACCCTGTACACCTCCCTCGCTCGCGGAGCAACGACGTTGCCTTGAGTGACCCAAGGGGAGGGGCGGACCCCTGCTAATAAGCTTCACGGGTAGGGGTAATGGTGAACCGCCGACGTCTCGACTGTAGGGCATTTTTGTGCAGTCCGCGCATTGTGGCTCTTCGACTTTGAGCGTGGTGGGGCCCTGACGTAGGGCTCGCGGCCCTACGCCAGCATGGGTGTTGTCTAGACATCTCATGAGCGAGGACCGCGAGCGTGCACAAGCCTACGTTCGACGTCGATGCGGCGTCGATCCTGTTCAACCTGTCCGGTTACCGAGTCGTCTCGGCCACCCCTGGCGTCGACGTTGAGCAACCGCGGCAGGTGCTGATCGAGACGACCACGAGCGAGGGCGCCTGCCCCTCCTGCGGGGTGCTGTCCTCGCGGATCCAGGCAAGACCTACCCAGCGCGTGAAGGACGTGCCGTGCGGGGGTGAGCGGCTCGACGTGCTCGTGCGCAAGCGCCGCTACGCCTGCCGTGAGTCGTTGTGCCCGCGGCGGTCGTTCACCGAGGAGACCGAGCAGCTGCCCGCGCGGGCGAGGGTCACGACCCGGCTGACCGAGCAGGTGATATCCGCCTGCCGGGCCGAGCCGCGGGCGGTGTCCCGGGTCGCGCACGAGGCGCACCTGTCCTGGCCCACGGTGATGCGGATGCTCACCACCACCCTGGACCTGGACACCGGCGTGGACCGCCGGCACGTGCGGCACCTGGGGATCGATGAGCACCGGTTCCGCACCGTGCGCTACCTGCGCGACCCGGACACCCACGCGGTGAAGCGGGTCGAGCCGTGGTCCATCGTGTTCACCGACCTCGACGACGGCGCGATCCTGGACGTCGTCGACGGGCGCCGCGGCAAGGTCGTCACCTCCTGGCTCGCAGCGCGGCCGCGGTGGTGGCGCCGACGCGTGCAGGTCGTCGCCCTGGACATGTCCAGTGAGTTCCGCGCCGCGATCCGCAAGGCACTACCGCGGGCGAAGGTCAGCGTGGACCACTGGCACGTCGTGCGCCTGGCCAACGAGATGATCACCAAGGTGAGGAGGCGCCGGGTGTGGGAGCTGCACGAGCGCCGCGGCCGCGCTACCGACACCCCGTGGAAGTACCGCAAGCTGCTCACCTGCGCCGGCGACCGGCTCACCGTCCGCCAGCGCACCAAGCTGCAGGAGATCCTGGCCGAGGACGTCGAGCTGGCTGTGGCGTGGGGCATCAAGGAACACGTCCGCCAGGTCCTCACCGCCACCGACACGTCTTCGTTCCAGCGGCACTGGGCCGGCCTCGAGCGTGCCGTGCGAGCCACCCGCCTGCCCGAGCCGGCCGCGCTGTTCCGCACGCTGCGCGCCTGGCGTCGTGAGCTGCTCACCTTCTGCCGAACCAGGGTCACGAACGCTCGCACCGAGGCGGCGAACCTGACCGCCAAGACGATCAAGAGGGTCGGGCGCGGGTACCGCAACCACCGAAACTACAGATGCCGCATCATTGGCTATGCGCCCCGACCGATCGCGGCGTGAACACCCAGCACCACGCTCAAAGTCGAAGAGCCAAATTGAGTCCAGTACAATATTGTTGTCACGATGTCGAGGAGGCATACCGATGAACCCCATCCGCTACCACGATGACGTCGAGGTCCCCGTCGAGAACGAGGCCGAGATCTCCCAGCGAATCGTCGAACGAATGGCCGCCACCCAGGCGGAGAACGCCGACCGTCACCGCCACGCCCACCGCGACGCGCACGCCAAGAGCCACGCGATCATCACCGGGCAACTCACCGTCCACGACGACCTGCCGCACGAGCTCGCGCAGGGCATCTTCTCCACCCCCGGCACCCACGAGGTCGTCGCCCGCCTCTCGTCGGCACCCGGCGACATCCACTCCGACGAGATCCCTGCCCCGCGGGGTTTCGCGCTCAAGATCATCGGCGTGGAGGGCGAGCGCCTGTCCCCCGACCTCGGTGGCGCCAACCAGGACTTCCTCATGGTGAACTTCCCGACGCTCGCGTTCGGCACCGTGACCAAGTACGAGGACATGCTCGACATCCTCGAGAAGAACGCGAGCAACCCGGCCGCCGCGCAGAAGGCGGTCTCCGCCGCCGCCCGGGGCATCGCCTCGATCACCGAGAAACTCGGTCGCACCCCCGGCGCGACCGTCCAGGGCCTCGCGAACGACTACTCCCACATACTCGGTGAGACCTTCTACACCCAGGCCGCGATCCGTTACGGCGACCACGTCGCCAAGATGTCCCTCGCGCCGACCGGGGAGGTCGCCGAGCTCACCGGCGTCGACGTCGGCGACGACTTCGACGCGATGCGTACCGCGGTCGTCCGCCACTTCATGACCAAGGGCGCGACGTACGAGCTGCGGGTGCAGCTGTGCACCGACCTCGAGGAGATGCCGGTCGAGGACGCCGCGGTGCTGTGGCGCGAGGACCGTTCCCCGTTCCGCACCGTCGCGACCGTCCGGTTCGACCGGCAGGACGTGTTCACCCCCGAACGTCGCGTCGCCGGTGACGACCGGCTCGCGTTCAACCCGTGGAACGGCGTCGAGGCGCACCGGCCGCTCGGCTCGATCATGCGCGTCCGCAAGCTCGCCTACGAGTCGTCCTCGCGGCAGCGGCACGACCTCAACGCCGTGGCCCGCCGGGAGCCGGACTCCCTCGCCGACCTCACCGCCTGACCCCTCACCCCCTTGGAGGACCCCATGAACGAGAAGCTGACGTCCGAACAGACCCGCATCGACCCGCGCCTCTCGGAGGAGAGCCGCATGGAGGAGTTCCGCCGCGTGGTCAAGGAGGTCGCGGCCGACGCGCCGACGATCTCCCAGATCGCGATCAACTCCCTGCTCACCGACAAGAACCCGCTCCACGAGGGCACGTACGAGTCGGCCGGCCGGGCCGGTGCCCGCTCCGGCAACGTGTCCGAGCTGACCGCCATCGCCGACCTCAGGCCCGGCGGCGCCGACCGGCTGCGCCGCATCTTCGGCCTCACCGGCGGCGACTTCGACGGCGCCAAGCGCGTCTCGACGCTGCACAACATGCGGTTCGTGTTCCTCGACGACGACACGCGTGTGCTGTTCGCCACGGCCTACGACGGCGACTGGGACACCTACATCGACGACTTCGCGACGAAGATCCCCGAGCTCATGGACCTGTTGTTCGTCAACGTCGAGGGCTGGCCGGGGATCGACTCCCCGAAGGTCAAGGACTTCATCGCCGACCACCAGATCGACGCCGCCGCGTGGTTCGTCGCGAACCCGCAGGTGACGGTCGTGGACGTGCGCCGGTACCAGCGCATGGAGCAGGCCCTGGACACGTTCTTCGACGCGATGGCGGCGAACACCGCGATGGACGCGACGACCCGGGAGGCCCTGTCGGCGCTGTCGGACGCGGTGGCGACGCCGCAGGGGGTGGACTACTGATGCCGTTCGAGCACCTCAGGGAGCTGCGCAAGCGGTTCCGTCGGGAGAGCGTCACGCTGCAGCTCGACGACATCCAGTCCCTCATCCTGCGGTCGCGGCCCGAGCCCTACGTCGGGATCCACGCGGGGTTGCGGGTCGACACCCCCGAGGGGGGTCGTGCCCTGCTGGGGCGGCTCGTCGAGTACGTCCCCTCGGCGCAGGACTGGACCGCGGACATGCACGCGTGGACGGGGGTGGCGATCAGCCACGCCGGCCTCAAGGCGATGGGCCTGCCGGAGGAGTCCCTCGCGAGTTTCCCGCTGCCGTTCCGGCAGGGCATGGCGGCCCGCGCGGGCCAGCTCATGGACACGGGCGAGAACGCCCCGGAGACGTGGGAGGAGTTCTACAAGGACGACTCCCTGCACGTCGCGGTGACGATCTACGCCGACTCGGAGGAGTCCCTGGCGGACGCCGTGGAGAAGGCTCTGGGGTACCTGGAGGAGATCGACGGGGTCACCCTGCTCGGCACGCACGCGTTCGGGGCGCCGGATGCGGCCAACCCGTTCGGCTACCACGACTCGCTCAGCCAGCCGCTCGTCGCGGGCGCCGGCGTCGACGCCCTCCCGGGGCAGGAGCGGGCCATCGCGGCGGGCGAGTTCATCCTCGGGGAGGACAGCGAGACGGGTTCGCCCGTCGCCATGCCCTCGCCGGACGTGCTGGGTCGTAACGGCTCGTTCGTCGTGCTCCGCAAGTACGACAGCCGTGTCGGCGCCTGGAACGACTTCCTCCGCGAGCACGCGGAGGAGGACACGCAGGAGTCCCGCGACGCCCTCGGCGCGAAGCTCGTCGGCCGGTGGCGCTCGGGCGCGCCGCTCGTCCTGGCCCCCGACCAGGACGACGTCGAGCTGGGCATGGACGACCAGCGCAACGACGACTTCGACTACTCCGAGGACCGGGCGGGCCTCATGTGCCCCCACGCCGCGCACGCCCGACGGATGAACCCCCGCGGCAGCGAGCTGACGATCCTCACCGACGAGAACATCCACCGGATCATCCGCCGCTCCTCGACGTTCGGCCCGGAGTGGGACCCCGACCTCACGGCCGCCGACGACAAGGACGACGACCGCGGTCTGTTCTTCATCTTCATCAGCGCCCGCGCCTTCGACACGGTGGAGTTCCTCCAGCATGAGTGGATCAACCGCGGCAACTTCATCGACCTCGGCACCGAGCGTGACCCGGTCGTCGGCCTGCATGAGGAGCCCGGCCGGTTCACCATCCCCGACCGCCCCGTGCGCAAGCGGGTCGACGGCGTGACGACGTTCAACCGCCTCCGCGGCGGGGAGTACATGTTCATGCCCTCCCTCTCCGCCCTGCGCTGGATCGCCGACGCGGGCTGGGAGAGCTGACCAGGCCGGCGGATCGAGACCGGCGCTCGCCCGGTCGTCCGCATCGGCGATGAACGAGAGGCCCTCTCCCAACCCGGGAGGGGGCCTCTCGAGTCGGAACGCCGTGGCTCTGGGGCCGTCCGCGCCCTCGGACCTCACGAGGGCGAGCACGCGCTCGACGCGCTCAGCCGTGTCGATGGCCCCCCTGCCCCTTCCTCCTCTCCCCCTTTCCCGATGACGTCATCCGGGGGGCGGGGGTCAGGTGGTCGCGAGTTCCAGGACCTGGGCGGCGACCTCGCGCGCGGCGGGGACGGCGGACTCGACGAAGGAGGTGCGGGTGCGGCGTTCGACGAGGTCCTCCACCGTGAGGGCGCCCTCCGCCAGCACGCCGAAGAGCATCTCCGCACCGGTGTAGGCGACGCCCTCGGCGACGGGGCCCGCGAACCGGGGGTACCGACGGCCCAACTCCGCGACACGACCGGCCTCGGTGCCGTAACGGCGCACGAGACGGGTCGGTTCCTCGAGACGGGCCAGCACCTCCCGCGGCGCCGCGCCCACGAGCGGGAGCGTCCTCGTCCGGCACTCCCGGTCCGTCCCGAGACGACGGCAGGCGGCGTCCACGGCGTCCTCGGCCATCGTGCGATAGGTCGTGAGCTTGCCCCCGGCGATCGTCAGGGGCCGGCCAGGTTCGTCGATGAGCAGGTGCCGTCGGGACACGTCGGCGGTCGCGCCCGCCTCGACGAGTGCGCGCTCCGCGCCCTCCGACAGATCCCCCGACGCGCCGTGCTCGCGCCTCTCCCCGAACCCGTGCCTCCCGATCCGCCTCTTCGTCCCTCCCGTCGACCCGCCCGACGGAGTCGGCAGCACCAACGGCCGCAGCCCGGCGAACCGGCCCACCACGTCCTGCCTGGTCAGGGGGCGCTCCAGCGCGCGGTTGATCGTGGCGAGGAGGAAGTCCTCGTCGGATTCCGGCACCGGCGGAGCGATGCCGTCGACCCCGGGAGCGGCGTCGTCGGTGAGGCCGACGAGCACGAGGCCGTCGCTCTGTGGCAGAGCGAACACGAACCGGCCGAAGTGACCCGGCACCGGCGCGGTGAACACGGCGCTGGGACACCCGAGCGCCTCGGCCCGCACGACCAGGTGGGATCCGCGGCTCGGCGAGATCCGCAACGACGGGTCGTGTTCACCGGCCCACACGCCGGTCGCTGAGACGACCGTGCCCCGAGCCTCGACGCTCTCGCCCGTCGTCTCGTCCGTGAGGGTGAGTCGGTCCTCACGCAGGTCGGTCGCGGCGCACCGGGTGAGGACGTCCGCGCCGTGCGCCGCGGCGGTGCGGGCCAGCGCGATCACGAGGCGGGCGTCGTCCTCGAGCTGACCGTCGGTGTAGTAGACGGCACCGCGCAAGGGCCCTACCCCCGGATCTTGGACACGGGGTGTGATTACGCAGCCGTCGGCAGCGTAGCGGTGTTGCCGGTCTCGTAGAGGACCGGCGGGACGTAGCGGCACCACGAATTGAATCGCCCCGGGTCTGGTGGAGGCTCTGATCCAACGGAAGGATGCAGAGCATGCCAGCACCACGGAAGTACCCCGACGAGCTCCGCGAACGCGCCACGCGGATGACTCTGGAAGCCCGTCAAGACCCCGCCACGAGGACCGGAGCGTTCCGCCGTGTGGGAGAACAGCTCGGGATCAATCCCGAGACGCTGCGCAACTGGGTCCGCCAAACCGAGATCGACCACGGCCACCGCCCCGGGATCACGACCAGCGAGGCCGCCCGGGTGGCCGAGCTGGAGAAGGAGAACCGTGAACTGCGGCGGGCGAACGCGATCCTGCGCTCGGCGTCGGCTTTCTTCGCAGCGGATGCTCGAGACGCCCACAGCGCTGATCGTGGACTATATCGACGAACACAAGCACGAGTTCGGTGTCGAGCCGATCTGCACCACGCTCTCCGCAGCAGGCACGCAGATCGCACCGAGCACGTATTACGCGGCCAAGACGCGCCCTCCTTCAGCGCGCAGCCTGCGCGATGAGCAGGTGCTCGTTGAGATCCGGCGGGTGCATGAGGCCAACTACGGGGTCTACGGGGCCCGAAAGGTCCACGCGCAACTGCGGCGGGAGGGCCTGCAGGTGGCCAGGTGCACGGTGGAGCGGCTCATGCGAGCCGCAGGCCTGCGCGGGATCAGCCGCGCGAAGGGCCCGAGGACCACGGTCCCAGGCCCCGGCCCGGATGAGCGTCAGGACCTGGTGCAGCGCGACTTCACCGCGGCGGCTCCGAACCAGCTGTGGGTCGCTGACATCACCTACTGCCGCACTTTCAGCGGATGGGTGTACGCCGCGTTCATCATCGACGTGTTCTCCCGACGGGTGCTGGGCTGGCAGCTGTCGAAGTCGCTGCGCACGGACCTGGCCCTGGATGCCCTCGAGATGGCGTTCTGGACGCGTCAGCGTGCAGGCCACGACGTGGCCGGGCTACGGCATCACAGCGATAAAGGAGTCCAGGGTGGATTCAATCGGTCGTCGCAACACCCTCTCGGAATCACTGGAGGTATGGGCGATGGCAAGCAAGGACTGGGCGAGGAAGATCAGTGACGTGCCCGAGGGGACACGTCGGCAGTGGAGAGCGGATCGGGCCTTGCGGGCCCCGATGCGCTCTCCTGGCAGGCCGCAGCCCTCACGGGAGGTCCAACGCCAGTTCTGGCTGAGCCGCCCCCTTCATTCGGTCCGGACGTTCTGTGAGTCGTCGGTTTCCATTTGATGGGTGCACTGCCGAGCGTACTCGGCTGGGGTTAGGTAGCCGAGCGAGGAGTGCCGGCGGTGGTGGTTGTACTCGTCCTTCCAGTCGCCGATGAAGTTGAGTCCCTGATAGTGGTGTAACCCTCCCCGGCCGCCAACACCGTCCCCAGCATGGACGCGGTCACCGTGGGAGCCTTCGAGTGAACCTTCCACAGCACTCTCGAAAGGGACATCACCACGATGACCGCTCCTCACATTGTCGACCCTGAACGCCTGCTACGCGAAGCGATCGGCGAAGCCTCGCCGGACTTGTTGCGCCACCTGCTGCAGACCGTGATCAACGCCCTGCTCAGCGCTGACGCAGACGCGGTCTGCGGCGCCGAGTACGGCACCGCTTCTGATACCCGCACCGCACAGCGCAACGGGTACCGCCACCGGCCCCTCGACACCCGCGCCGGCACGATCGACGTGGCCATCCCGAAACTGCGCGCCGGCACGTACTTCCCAGAGTGGCTGCTCGAGCGACGCAAGCGGGCCGAGTCCGCGTTGATCACGGTCGTCGCCGACTGCTACCTCGCTGGGGTCTCCACCCGACGCATGGACAAGCTCGTGCGCCAGCTGGGCATCGACTCGCTCTCGAAGTCCCAGGTCAGCCGGATGGCCGCCGAGCTGGACGAGCACATCGACGCGTTCCGGCACCGCCCGCTGGGGGATGCCGGCCCGTTCGTGTTCCTCGCCGCGGACGCCCTGACCATGAAGGTTCGCGAGGGTGGTCGGGTGATCAACGCGGTGGCCATGGTCGCCACCGGCGTCAACGCTGACGGGCGACGTGAGGTACTCGGGCTGCGGGTGGCCACCACGGAGTCAGGCGCGGCGTGGAACGAGTTCTTCGCTGATCTGGTCGCCCGCGGCCTTCACGGGGTGAGACTGGTGACTTCGGACTCCCACCGTGGCCTGGTCGAAGCCATCGCGGCGAACCTGCCCGGGGCCGTGTGGCAGCGGTGCCGCACGCACTATGCCGCGAACCTGATGGCGGTGACCCCGAAGGCCATGTGGCCGGCGGTGAAGGCCATGCTCCACAGCGTCTACGACCAGCCTGACGGGCCGGCGGTGCACGCCCAGTTCGACCGGCTCTTGGACTACGTGGCCGAGCGGTTGCCCGCCGTGGCTGGGCACCTCGATGCTGCTCGGGAGGACATCCTCGCGTTCATCTCGTTCCCGAAGGACGTGTGGTCCCAGATCTGGTCGAACAACCCTGCCGAGCGCCTGAATCGGGAGATCCGGCGCCGCACGGACGCGGTGGGCATCTTCCCGAACCGGGATGCCGTGGTGCGGCTCGTGGGGGCCGTGTTGGCTGAGCAGACGGATGAGTGGGCCGAGGGCCGCCGGTACCTCGGTCTCGAGCTGCTGGCCCGCTGCCGCGAGCCCCTCACGCAAGAACCGGGCACCGTGATGGGCACGGAGGTGATGCCGGCCCTGGCCTGATTCTCATGCCTCGAAGACGGTTACACCACTTCCAGGGACTTGACCGCCGATGATGACCTGTGCGTGCAGCAGTGAGTAGAAGCTGTTGATGTTGAGGCACTCGTCGCGGATCCGGCTGTTGAACGA
Organism: Micrococcus antarcticus; assembly: GCF_044872765.1. Lineage (NCBI taxonomy): Bacteria > Bacillati > Actinomycetota > Actinomycetes > Micrococcales > Micrococcaceae > Micrococcus > Micrococcus antarcticus. Next base: position 1,952,348 of record NZ_CP085253.1, read on the forward strand.
CTCGACGTACCCGTTGCGCCACGGCGAGCCCGGAGGGATGTAGGACAGGCCGGTGCGGGTGCCGGCCCAGTCGGCCATCGCCTCGCTGATGAACTCCGGCCCGTTGTCCGACCTGAGCACCGCCGGGGCGCCCCGGGCGGCGACGAGGTCCTCGAGGTGGGCGGTGAGTCGGTCGGCGGTAATCGAGCGCTCCACGAGGCCGCCGATGCACTCCCGGGTGTGTTCGTCGACGATCGAGCAGATCTTGATCGGTCGTCCGTGCTCGTCGGCGTCGAACTGGAAGTCCACCGCCCACACCACGTTCGGCGCGTCCGCCGTCGGCGCGTCGACGGTCGAGGACCCGACGCGCTTGCGTCGACGCCGCTGCGGGACCCGGAGCCCTTCGTCACGCCACAGGCGTTGGATCTTCTTGTGGTTCACCACCCACCCCTCGGCGCGGGCGTCGTGATACGCCCGCCGATACCCGTAGCGGGGATGGTCCTTCGCCCAGGCGCGCAGCCACTCCCTGAGCGCCCGATCCGGGTCCGCGACCGTGTCGCCCTTGAGCGGTCGCCGGTACGCGGAGCGGCTCAGCCCGACCAGACGGCACGCCATCCGTTCGCTCACCCGCAACTTGCGCTTGAGGTGATCGACGGCGGCGCGGCGCCTGTCCGGGCTTAGAAGTTTCCCTCAGCCAGCTCCTTGAGCGCGGCCTTCTCCAGCTCCGCTTCCGCGAGCAGACGCTTCAGGGTCGCGTTCTGCTTCTCCAGCTCCTTCAGGCGCTTTGCATCGTCGGCCTTGAGGCCGCCGTACTGGTTCCGCCACCGGTAGTACGTCTGCTCGGACACCCCGAGCTCCCGGCACACCGCCGCGACGTCCTGACCATCGGCGAGCATCCTGTCGGCCTGCCCGAGCTTACGGACGACCTGCTCGGGGGTGTGACGCTTCCTGCTGTTCGTCATGATCTGACCAGTCTCCCTGCCCGCGACCGCGGGCAACAGGACGACTCTCATAACGACTGGACCTACGAAACGGGGTCAGCCCAGTCCACCTTGTGATGGTGGGTGTAAGTGAGCATCTCGAGAGCGTGGAAGTTCTCGGCGTTGATGACCGTATGGAAGGGCTTGCCACCGCCGTTCTCGACTCGGCCGGTCTCGACGAGGCCGGGGTACATGTGATCGCGGAACTCAGCGACGACGACGAGATCGGAAATGGCCGCCTGGGCCTCCTGCTCGCCGTCGACGGCGGTCAGGCGGGCGGTGCCGGTAGTGCGGTCGATGTGGTCGACGTGCCAGAGGGTCTGGTCACCTTTCTTGGTCTCCCCGCGGGGCGGGAGTATGCGGACCTTGTCCCCCTTGCGGACGGGCCGAGAGGGCAGTTCCACGGCCTCGGGGCGGTGCCCCTCGAACACGAGTCCGAACTGGCGCTGACGCCGGGTGCGGTTCTTGATCTCGCGTTCGAGGTTGGCCGCGAGGTCTGGGTTCGTGGCGCGGACCTGGCCGAGGAGGTCAGAGAGGCTGGACATAAGGGTGGATGCCTTCGCGTGTGTGCCAGTAGGTGTCGATGGTGGCGACCTTCCGAGAGTAGGCCGGGCGTCGTTCTAACGACTGGGGCGACACGCTTTGGTCTTTCGCCACGGCCCCGGTCAAGCGCGCCCGCCGCCATGAGCGCACGGCCGGGTTCACCCGCGCCGACGAGTACGGGCCCGCGTACACATCACCAGGGGGCTTGCCACCTGAGAGGCGGGAGGCCGCCTAACCTAGAGCCGCTCCCACGGGACCACGTGGACACATCCAGACCCCCGCGGGAGCCTTCCCAGGCGCAGGCCCGCGGGGGTCTTTCCATGCCCAGACGAGTCCGCCAGGCCCTCGGGACGCCCGCGGCGTCGCCCGGGAGGCCAATCCTGTGCGTGAAGAAGCCCCCGGGAGACTCGTCCGAGTCTCCCGGGGGCTTCCCCTGTGGAACGTACAAACCGTTCCCTGGCCGTCTTGCAAACGGCCCGCGGTGCGCGAGGGGGGACTTGAACTGACCTCGACCCCCTCGCGCCGCGAATCTTGGAAGGGCGTTCTGCCGCATGAAATCAACGATCTACGGCATGTGCCCTGTGGATGACTCCACCGCGATACCTCGACCTGCAGGTTGCTTAGCACTTTCGTTAGCACTTTTGCGGCGCGCCCAGCTCTGGCTGAGGTAGGCAGGGGCCGCTTGCCGCTTGCTACCCTGGGTTCACACGAAACTCTAGGCTTGGCCCCCAACCGGGCCGGAAGGTGAGGTCAGGAACATGGACTTCTGGAGCACGATCTGGGATGCGATCTGGTGGTTCTTCACCATCTTTGTGTTCGTCGCCTACCTCATCGCACTGTTCTCAATCATCAGTGATCTCTTCCGGGACCGCGAACTCAGCGGCGTCTACAAGGCGATCTGGCTGCTTTTCCTCATCTTTCTTCCGTTCCTCACGGCGCTCGTTTACCTGATCTTCCGCGGTCGTGGGATGGGCGATCGAGCCGAGCGACAGGCACGAGAGGCCAAAGCAACGGCGGACGACTACATCCGGACTGTTGCTGGGGGACCTGCGTCTGAGATCGCGCAAGCCAAGCAGCTACTCGACAGCGGAACTATCTCCGAGGCGGAGTTCCAGAGTCTGAAGCAAAGCGCGCTGGATGGTTCCCGTTAGCGTTGTCGGGCAAGTGCACGAGCGTCCTCGCCGCGGCTACGACTGCAAACGTCTCTTCGGCAGCCGGGAAGAAGTCGACGGTGGTATCTAGGGCGTGTCTGAGAATAGATGCACGAGTCAGCTGAGACCCTGGGGACATGTCCCGGTTCCAGATGCTCTCCGACGCCCAATGGGAGTTGATCGCCCCGATGCTCCCGACCCGGACCGGCCGCGCCGGCAGGCCGTTCGCCGACGCCCGCACCATGGTGGAGGCGATCATCTACCGATACAGGTGCGGAATCGCTTGGAGGGATCTGCCCGAGGTCTACGGGCCCTGGCAGACCGTGTGGACCTGGCATCGGCGCTTGGCTGAAGAAGGCACCTGGGACACGGTGCTGGCCACGCTGACCGCCGCCGCTGACGCCGAAGGCCTGATCGATTGGTCGGTCTCGGTGGACTCCACGATCGCCCGCGCCCACCAGCACGCGACGAACATCACCCGCCACACAGGGGGATGGATCGAACTACAAGAATCCGCGTGAGGAGCCGGCCGATCACGGCATCGGGCGCTCCCGTGGCGGGCTGAGCACGAAGATCCATCAGCTCGTCGATGGGACCGGGCTGCCGCTGGTCAGCCTGATCACCCCCGGCCAGGCAGGGGACTCCCCGATGCTGCTTCCTCTTCTGGAGCAGCTGCGCGTGACCCGGCCAGTAGGGCGGCCCCGGACCCGCCCCGAGGCCGTGCTGGGCGACAAGGCGTACTCCTCCCGGGCGATCCGCACCCACCTGCGCGCCCGCCGGATCAAAGCCGTCATCCCCGAGCCGGCCGACCAGCAGGGCCACCGCAGACGGCGCGGTGCCCGCGGCGGGCGCCCCGTCAGCCTCGACGCGGACGCCTACAAGGGCCGCAACGTCATCGAGCGCCAGTACGCGCACCTGAAGCAATGGCGGGGCCTGGCGACCCGGTACGACAAGTACGCGATCGTCTACCGCGCCGCCGTGGTGTTGAACGCTGTGCTCGCATGGTCAAAACGATTGTCAGACATGCCCTAGTCGCCGTCCACCACGTGCATGGCCTCCGACTCCGCGGCGCGCAGCGCGTCGACGGCGCGGCCGTCGCCGGCCCAGTCCTGCGGGTCGTCGGAGCTGCCGGGCGCCGGCTGGCCGTCGCGGCCGTCCAGGGGCTCGGGGTCGCCAGCGGCCTGGGGGTCGGCCAGCAGGTCGGCCTCCAGCTCGATCTCGTTCGGCTCGGTGCTCATGGAGTTTCTCCTGTCGTCGAGGGTGAGGGATGCGGAAGGCACCAGCTCAGGCGCTGATGATGACCTTGAGGGCCTTCTGCTGCGCGGCGTTCTTGAAGGTCTCGTACGCCTCGTCCCACTGGTCGAAGGTGAAGCGGTGGGTGACGAACTCCTCCGGGTGGATCGAGCCGTCCTGGATGCGGCCGAGCAGCTCGGGCGCGGTGGTGGCGTTCACCAGGCCCGTGGTGATGGTGATGTTGTTGATCCACTCGCGGTCGAGGGCGAACTCCACCGGCTTGCCGTGCACGCCCAGGTTGGCCACGTGGCCGCCGGGGCGGATCGCGTCCACGCACATCTGGAAGGTGGCGGGGATGCCCACCGCCTCCATCGCGACGTCGACGCCGAGGCCGTCCGCCGTCAGCTCGTTGATCCTCCCCAGGGTCTCCTCGCCCGGGGTGAAGACGTGGGTGGCGCCGAAGCGGCGCGCGGCCTCGAGGCGGAACTCGTTGCCGTCGACGGCGATGATCGCGCCTGCGCCCTTCGACGCCGCCGTCATGATGGCGGACAGGCCCACGGGGCCGGCGCCGACGACGAGGACGACGTCGCCCTCGGAGACCTGGCCGGCGAGGACGCCGATCTCGTAGCCGGTGGGCAGGATGTCCGAGAGCATGACGCCCTGCTCGGCGGTGACGCCCTCGGGCAGCGGGATGAGGCCGTTGTCTGCGAACGGGACGCGGACCAGCTCGGCCTGCGTGCCGTCGATCAGGTGACCGAAGACCCAGCCGATGCCGCCCATGGCCTGGCAGTGGGAGGTCAGGCCCTCGCGGCAGTACGAGCAGTCCATGCACGTGGAGACGCAGGAGATGATGACGCGGTCGCCGACCTTGACGTCCTTCACCTCCGCGCCCGCCTCGGTCACGACGCCGACGCCCTGGTGGCCGAGGATGCGTCCGTCCGTGACGGCGGGGACGTCGCCCTTGAGGATGTGCAGTCGGTGCCGCAGATGGTGGTGGTCTCCACCTTCACGACGGCGTCCGTCGGGTCGATGATCGTGGCGTCCGGGACCTCTTCCCACACGCGCTTGCCGGGACCGTGGTAGACGATGGCCTTCATGGGCTGACCTCCTGTGAGGGGATCCCCGGTCCCGGTGCGGAGCCGGATCGAGGGGGCCCGGGTGCTCCGGGACTCCCTCCCCTCCAGCGTAGGGTCGGCGCCCGCTCGAGCCCAGGGGCGAGGCCCGCCGTCGTGTGTGCGCCGTCACGAGCTGCCGTGAGAGCGGACACGATCCTCCGTCCCTCTCCGCGCCCAGCCGCCGGCTCCCCCGTAGGGTGGACGGCATGATCGACGACACTCCGCCCGCGACCAGGGGCACGCCGCCGGGCGTGTCCGCCCCCACCGCCTCCCGATCCGACGACCCCGTTCCCACCACCGCCGCCGACGCCTCCACCAGCGCGGGGCGCGCCCTCGTGCCGGGTGTCTTCTGGCCCACCGCTGCCATCGTCCTGGGATTCGTGCTCGCCACGCTGTTCTTCCCGGACCAGATGACCACCGCCATCTCGGCCGTCCAGGGCGCCATCATCACGAACTTCTCGTGGTGGTACGCCGCCGTCGCGCTGTTCTTCGTCCTCTTCTGCGTCTACCTCGCGTTCTCCCGCAAGGGCGCCATCACGATGGGCAAGCCGGACGAGAAGCCCGAGTTCTCCACCCTGTCCTGGTTCTCCCTGCTCTTCGCCGCCGGCATGGGCATCGGCCTCGTGTTCTACGGCATGACCGAGCCGCTCATGCACTTCGTCTCGCCGCGTCCGGACATCGCGGCGACCAACCCCACCCAGGGCCAGGCCTCGCAGAACGCCCTGGCGACCACGTTCCTGCACTGGGGCCTGCAGCCCTGGGCGATCTACGCCGTCGTGGGCGTGGCCGTGGGCCTTGCCATCCACCGCCGCGGCCGTCCCCTCTCCCTGCGCTGGGCCTTCGAGTCGATCCTCGGCGAGAAGCGCACCCGCGGCGGATGGGGCCACCTCATCGACACGCTGGCCCTCGTGGGCACCGTGTTCGGCGTCGCCACCTCGCTCGGCCTCGGTGTGACCCAGATGGCCGCCGGGCTGCGTGCCCTCGGGTTCGTCCCTGAGGACAGTGCGTGGCTCGAGTACGTGATGATCGCCCTCGTGACCTGCGTCGTCCTCTACACGGTGGTCTCGGGAGTGGAGCGCGGCATGAAGTGGCTCTCCAACTTCAACCTCATCCTCGCCGCGGGCCTGCTCCTCTTCCTGCTGATCGTGGGACCCACCTCCTTCCTCTTCAAGGAGATGGTGCAGTCCACCGGCGCGTACCTGCAGAACTACTTCGCCAACTCCCTCAACGTCTCCGCGTTCTTCGGCGCGGAGGGCGATGCGTGGCAGGCCGGCTGGACGGCCTACTACTGGGGCTGGTGGATGTCCTGGACCCCCTTCGTCGGCATCTTCATCGCCCGCATCTCCCGCGGGCGCACCGTGCGTGAGTTCATCGCCGGCGTGATGCTCGTGCCCACCCTGATCTCGATCCTGTGGTTCGGCATCCTCGGCGGCACCGCCATCTACATGGAGACCGTCCGCCCCGCGGGCTACGAGTCCGTGGTCGGCGCCGACGGCTCGATCGATGCGAACACCGCCCTGTTCCAGGTCGTGGAGCAGCTGCCGGCCGGCAGCGTCATGATGGTCGGCTTCATCCTCCTCTCGGCCGTGTTCTTCGTGACCTCCTCGGACTCCGGCTCGCTCGTGATGGGCATGCTCGCCACGGGCGGCGACGTGAACCCCAAGGTGATGATCCGGATCTTCTTCGCGATCGCCACCGCGTTCATGGCGGCCGCGCTGCTCATGGCCGGCGGCCTGAGCGCCATCCAGACGCTCGCCATCACGATCGGCCTGCCGTTCAGCATCATGATGCTCGTGATGTGCCTGTCCACGTTCCGCATCCTCAGCTACTCCGTGGCCCGCGTGGAGGCCGTGCGCCGCGCGGCCATGCTGGCCTCCATCAAGGACCGTCTCGGCCTCGAGACGGACGATCCGGACGTCGTCGACGGCGGCCCCGTGGCCGCCTCGCAGTGGTGGGCCTCGCTGAGCCGCGACCGCCAGCACAGGATCGCGCAGGTGGCCTCGCCGGGTGCGGACCACGAGATCCGACTCGCCGACGGCACGCCGGCCGGCAGCACGCCGGTGGCGCCGTCGCGGGGACCCTCGGCGGACGCCCCCGGCGGCTCGACCGCCGCGGGCTGACCCCGCGGCAGACCCGACCCCGCACGCAGACGAGCCCTGCGTCGTCGCCCTCATCCGGAAGGAATGAGGACGACGGCGCAGGGCTCGCCTGTGTCTGTGCCGCTCCGCGCGGCGGTCAGTCGTGCTGGCGGACCACCGGCAGGGTGCCCGTGCGGTCGTGCACGGCGGCGGACGTGCGGACGCCGGTGAGGAACCATGCGGCGGTGAGGCACGCGACCCACACGAGGCCGATCAGCAGGGCCTGGCGGGACTCCGGGACGGTGGCCATGGTGATGACCACCGTGGCCACGAAGGCCAGGCCGAGCCATGTGCCGAGGGCGCCGAGCGGCATCGGGTACACCGAGGGGGCCGCGCCCTGCTCCTTCACGCGGGCCTGCATGGCGCGGTGCGAGAGGAAGATCATGGCCCACGTGAAGACCACGGCGAAGGAGGCGACGCCGGCCACGAGGACGAACGCGTCCGGGTTCACGGTGATGAGGATCGCGCCCAGCACCATGACCCCGAGCATCACCACGATGCTCAGCCACGGCACGCCGCCGCGGTTGACGCGGGTGAAGGCCCGCGGCGCCTGGCCGTCGTGCGCCATCGCGTAGAGCAGGCGGCCCGCGCCGTAGATGCACGCGTTGATGGCGGAGATCGCGGCGGTCAGGACCACGAAGTTCAGCAGATGCGGGGCGAACGGCACGCCGAGCCCCTCGAAGATCTGCACGAACGGGCTGGTCTTGCCGTCCACGGCGGTCCACGGCATGAGGGCCATGATGACCACCATGGTCAGCACGTAGAAGAGCAGGATGCGGACGGGCACGGCGTTGATGGCCTTCGGCAGCACCTTCTCCGGGTTCTTCGCCTCGCCCGCGGCCACGCCGAGGGTCTCGATGCCGCCGAAGGAGAAGGTCACGATCGTCAGCGCCAGCAGGACGCCGCCGAAGCCCATCGGCAGGAAGCCGCCGTGGTCCACGAGGTTGTTCAGGCCCGCCGGGGTGCCGTCCGTGAAGGAGGCGCCCGTGAACATGAGGATGAGGCCGCCGAAGATCATCGCCACGATGGCGCCGACCTTGATGAGCGTCAGCCAGAACTCGGTCTCGCCGAAGCTGCCGACGTGGGTGAGGTTGACCAGTCCGATCACGAGGATGGTGGCCGCGACCCACGCCCAGCCGGGCACGTCCGGGAACCAGAACGCCATGTACGTGGTGATGGCGGCGGTGTCCGCCACGATCACGACGGCCAGCTCGAACACGAAGGTCCAGCCGGTCACGTAGCCCGCGAAGGGGCCGAGGTAGCGGGAGGCGTACGCCGCGAACGAGCCGGAGACCGGCTCCCGCAGCGTCATCTCGCCGAGAGCGCGCATCACGAGGTACACGGCGGAGCCCGCGATGAGGAAGGCAAGGATGACGCCGGGGCCCGCGGTCTGGATGCCGCCGGCCGAGCCGTAGAACAGCCCGGTGCCGATCGCCGTGCCGAGGGCGATGAACATGATGTGGCGCTGGCTCAGCCCGCGGTGCAGCTGGCTCTCACCGCCGCCGGCCGGGGCGGCGCCTGCGGCATGCGCGCCGGAGGGGGTTGCGTTCACGAGAAGGGTCTCCGCTCAGGGTGTGAATGAGATGACATGCCATGGTGACTCACTCCACAGTGGAGTGGCAAATGTTTGCCACTCCCCGGCAACCCTCGGATCTGCGCTGGTCAGGCCTGCAGCAGCCAGGCCGCCGAGTTGGGGACCAGGCGGCCGTCGGCGAGTGCGTCCGGGTCCTCGAGGGAGGACAGGGCCTTCGCGTGGCCGGCGGGCAGGTCCAGGGGCTCGGCGCCGAGGTTGGCGATCACGAGCACCGTCCGGGCCGGGATCGGCTCGCCCGAGCCGAGGTGGTGGCCCCCGCCGTTGGTCACGGTGAACGCGAGCACGCCGCGCTCCGGGTCGTGGTGCTCGGACCACGCGAACGTGCCGGTGCCCAGGTCCAGCTCGCCGCGGATCTCCAGCAGCCGGCGGTACAGCTCGAACACGGACCCCTCGACGCCGACCTGGCGGTCCGCGGCCAGCGCCCGGAAGGACTCCGGCTGGGGCAGCCAGGGGGAGGCGGGCGCGGTGGACGCGCCGTCGTCGTCGGCGGTGGCCGAGAAGCCGTACGCGGGGGCGTCCGCCTCCCAGGGCAGCGGGATGCGGCAGCCGTCCCGGCCGGGCTCCTCCCCGTCCGTGCGGAAGAAGTACGGGTCCTGGCGGTGCTCGGCCGCGAGCGTGGTGTGCTCGGGCAGGCCGAGCTCGTCGCCCTGGTAGATGTACGCCGAGCCGGGCAGGCCCAGCTCGATCAGGGCGGCGGCTCGGGCGCGACGGCGGCCCAGCTCCTCGTCCGGCTGCTCGTCGTCGGCGGTGATCCCGGCGGGGTAGGAGCTCGGATCCGTGAGGCCGTAGCGGGAGGTGTGCCGCACGGTGTCGTGGTTGGAGAGCACCCACGTGTTGGGCGCCCCCACCCGCTCGGCCGCCGTGAAGGAGCGCTCGATCGCGGAGGACAGGGACTGCGCGTCCCAGCCGGCCACGAGGTAGGTGAAGTTGAAGGCCTGGTGCATCTCCCCCGGGCGCACGTAGCGGAACGTGCGGGAGAGCGGGGCCACCCAGGCCTCGGCCACCATCATGGGCTCGTGGTCGTAGGAGTCCAGCACCCGGCGCCACTGCCGGTACACCTCGTGCACGCGGTCCTGGTCGATGAACGGCATGAGGGGCTCGAAGGTGTCCGGGTCGAACGTGGGGTCGTCGTCCTCGCCGGCGTCCACCACCATGCCCATGCGGGTGTGCTCGGAGTCGGGGTAGCCGGGCTTCTTGATGAGCCCGTGCGCCACGTCCACGCGGAAGCCGTCCACGCCGCGGTCCAGCCAGAACCGCAGGATGGCCTCGAACTCCTCGCGGACCTCCGGGTTCTCCCAGTTCAGGTCCGGCTGCGTGGTGTCGAAGAGGTGCAGGTACCACTGGCCCGGCGTCCCGTCCGCCTCGGTCACGCGGGACCACGCGCCGCCGCCGAAGGTGGAGAGCCAGTTGCTGGGCGGCAGCTCCCCGTGCTCGCCGCGGCCCTCGGCGAAGTGGTAGCGGGCGCGCTCGGGGGAGCCGGGCGAGGTCGCCAGCGCCGCCTGGAACCACGCGTGCTCGGAGGAGGTGTGATTGGGCACGAGGTCCACGATCACGCGGATCCCCGCCGCGTGGGCGGCGTCGATCATCGCATCCGCGTCCTCGAGCGTGCCGAACCGCGGGTCGACGGCGCGGTAGTCCGCCACGTCGTAGCCGGCGTCGTGCTGCGGGGAGAGGTAGAAGGGCGAGAGCCAGATCGCGTCCACGCCCAGGGTCTGCAGGTAGTCCATGCGCGCGGTGACGCCGGGCAGGTCGCCCATGCCGTCGCCGTTGCCGTCCGCGAAGCTGCGCGGGTACACCTGGTAGATCACGGCGTCCACCCACCACGGCGTGGTCGGGCGGTTGCGGGCTTCCGACGGCGGGGTGGTCAGGCGGGTGGCGGGGGATGGCGTGGTCATGGGCTCCAGCCTAGAGCCGGCGGCGGTCGGCGGGTCGGTCTCAGCCCCTCGAGACCTCCGGCAGGCGCAGGCCCGCGACGACGCCCGCGGCCCCGAGCGCGGCGAGGAGGAGGAGCGCCCACGTCGCGCTCGCGGCGGCCAGGGCGGCGCTGACGGCGCCCACCACCAGCAGGATCACGCCCATCGCGGTGTTGGACACCGCCGTGTAGACGGTGCGCGTGTCCCCGGAGGCCATGTCCATGAGGTACGTCTTGCGGCCGACGCGCACGCCCGTGTGCGCGAGCGTGAGCAGGAAGTAGGCGCTCACCAGCAGCACGCCGCCCGCCCCGCTCCCGCCCCGGAACGCCGGCAGGGCCGCCAGCACCACGACGACGACGATCACCGCCGACGCGATCGCCGCCGTCACCGCCATGAGCAGCCGGCTGGAGCGGTCCGCGAACCGGCCGAAGAGGCGGCCGCCGACCAGCGAGGCCACCCCCGAGGCGATCACGAAGCCGCCGAGGCCGGCGAGCGCGTCCGTGCCGGCGTCGAGGGCCAGCATCACGATGAACGGCGGACTCAGCGAGGAGACCAGCAGCAGGGAGCGCACGGTGACGAAGTGGCGGAAGTCCCGGTCCTCGCGCAGCAGGGCCCAGGAGCGGCGGGCGAGGGGTCCGTCGTCCCCGCCGTCGTCGACGGCCTCCTTCCCACCCTCCTCGGGGTCCTCGGCGGGCTCGCGCAGGGTCAGGGAGACCCCGGCGACCGCGACCCACAGCGCCGCCCCGACCGTCAGGAGCCCCGCGAGGGCCCCGGCGTCGAGGGAGCCTCCGCCGAGCCCGCGGATGCCCAGCCCGAGGGTGATCGCCACCAGCCCGGACGCCGTCGTCGCCAGCCCGGTGATCTGCCCGCGCTCGCCCGGGGGCACCACGCGGCCCTGCACGTCCTTGGAGGAGATCGAGCACAGGCAGCGCCCCAGGGAGAAGACGGCCAGGGCCGCCAGGATCAGCACGCCGGCCGCCAGCCCCGTCCCGAGTGCGGCGGTGGCGGCCATCGCGGCGACGGATCCCGCCTGCACGAGCGCGCCGAGGGCGAAGACGCGCTTGCGCCGCCGCGTGCGCAGCACGAGTGGGGTGAGGAACGCCTGCGGGAGCATGGAGAGGGACTCGCGGATCGGCTTGAGCAGGCCCGTGAGCGCGGGCGGGACGCCGAGCGCCGCGAACAGCCACGGCAGGACGGTGGAGGCGTTGACGATCTGGTCGCCCGAGGACTGCAGGGTGTTCGCGCCCACGAGGCGCAGGCCGTTGGCCGGGACGTCGCGGCGGACCTGCTCCGGGAGCCTCGCCTCGGCCTCGGGGCTGCGGGTGACCAGGCACGAGTAGATCCTCTCCGTGGTGCTCACTGCGTCCACGCTAGCGGCCACAATGGGCGGATGAAGCACTTCGACGACCCCGTCCTGCAGGCCATGGCCTCGCGCCGGTCCGTCTCCAAGGTGGGCCCGCAGACCCCGTCCGACGAGGAGGTCGCCCGCCTGCTGGCCGCCGTCACCCCGGTGGCGGACCACAAGGCGCTGCGGCCCTGGCGCCTGATCCTGCTGCGCGGGGAGGACCGGCGCGTGCTCGCCGACGCCCTCGACGCCGCCGCGGGCGTCACCCGCGCGACGGGCGAGGTGAACCCCAAGCCGTTCCGGGCGGAGCTGCTGATCGCCGTCGTCGCGAGCCGGACGGAGCACCCGGCGGTGCCGCCGTGGGAGCAGGACGCCACGGCCGCGGGCGCCGCGCACCTGCTCGAGCTCGCGCTGTGGCAGGCCGGGTGGGGCGTGATGTGGCGCTCCGGTCCGCACACGAACGCCGGAGAGGTGCGCGCGGCGCACGGCCTGGGCGAGGACGAGCTGCTCCTGGGCTGGCTGTACGTGGGGGACGTCGACCCGGCCTTCACAGCGAAGCTCGCCTCCTCGCACCGCCCGCCGCTGGACCCCGCGCCGTTCCTCTCCCGCATGCCGCGGGGCTGAGCTGCCCGCCGCGACACCCACGCCCGCCCCCCTCACGCCGTCGAGGTGTCACGAAATGTTGGTATCCGGCCCGGATACCAACAATTCATGACACCTCGTTCCAAGGCCCTGAGTGCTCAGTTCGCCCGGGCCAGCATCCCGACGGCCGCCCAACGCCGGTTGAGCCGCTCCTGGGCCACGCCGCCGGTCGCGGCATCGCCCTCCTCGAGCGCGTCGAGCAGCGTCCAGAGGTCGTACACGGAGTCGTCCGGCCAGACGTGCGACGTGAGTGCTCCGTAGTCCAGCTCGAGCACGGAGTCCGGGTGGAAGGAGCCCAGCCACTCGCCCATCACCGTCAGCTCGCCGAGGAGCTCGGACTCCGGGGCGTGCCGGACGAGCACCGCGGCCGCGTGCGCGCACCGCTCCCGGGCGACCGTCACGCGCGCCCGCCGGCAGGCCACCGTCTCCCCGTCCACGAGCCGCTGCACGGGCTCCTCCGGGTCGAACGCCGCGAGCCAGCCGTGCGGCACGCCCCACGTGGCGGTGCGCGTCTGCACGCGGTGGTGGCCGCCCTCGCCGTGCGGCTCGTCCGGGTCCGGGGAGAGCCCCCACTCGTCCTCGAGCTGCACGAGCGCGCGGCCGCGGTTCATGGCGCGGGCCGCCGCCGGGATCGCGGCCTCGAACGCGGACGGCGTCATGGCGCCCTCGAGCAGGGCGGCCGCCATCTCCGCGCGCAGTCCGAGCTCGTCCGGGCAGTAGAACGCGGAGCCGTGGGAGTCCGTCACCACGCGCACGAGCTCGTCCTCGCCGGGCTCGGGGAACGGGTCCGCGGCGCGGCGCACCAGGCGCTGCCGCGCCCGCTCGTCCGCCTCGGCCTCGACCTCGACGCGGGAGCGGTGCGTCCCGGCGATCAGCCGTGCCTGCACCGCGTCCGGGTACGCGGTGAGCGGCTGGAAGACGCGCAGGTGCGCGGTGCCACGGTGCGGCATGCCGGCGGCTCAGCCCAGCTCGACGACGACGGGCGCGTGGTCCGAGGCACCCTTGCCCTTGCGCTCCTCACGGTCGATGAAGGCGTCCGTGACCGTCTCGGCGAGCGCGGGGGAGCACAGCTGGAAGTCGATGCGCATGCCCTTCTTCTTGGGGAAGGCCAGGCCCGTGTAGTCCCAGTAGGTGTACACCCCGGGTCCGGGGTGGCGGGGGCGCACCACGTCCTGGAGGCCGGCCTCCTCGAACGCGTGGAACGCGGCGCGCTCGGGCGGGGAGACGTGCGTGTAGCCCTCGTCCACGAACAGGTCGATGTCCCACACGTCCTCGTCCTGCGGGGCGATGTTCCAGTCGCCGGTGAGGGCCAGGCGCGTCTGGGGGTCCGCGGCGAGGCGCTCGGCGGCGTGCTCGCGCAGCACCCGCAGCCACTCCAGCTTGTAGGGCATGTGCTCGTCCTGCAGGCCGCGCCCGTTGGGCACGTAGAGGCTCCACAGGCGGACGGGTGCGACGCCGTCGCGCGCCTCGGTGCCCACCGTCGCGCCGATCGCGCGGGACTCCTCGGCCGGGTCCTTGCCCCCCTTGCCGAAGTGCGGCTGGCCGGGGAAGCCGCGCTGCACGTCCGTGAGGCCCACGCGGGAGGCGATGGCCACGCCGTTCCACTGCGAGATCCCGTTGTGGGCCACCTCGTAGCCGGCACGCTCGAAGAGCTCCCACGGGAAGTTCTCGTCCTTGCACTTGGTCTCCTGGATCGCCAGGACGTCGATGTCCTGGCGCTCGAGGAAGGCCTCGACGCGGTCGGCGCGGGCACGGAGGGAGTTGACGTTCCAGGTCGCGATCTTCACCCGGCCAGCCTAACGAAGGGGTCAGCGCCACCAGTCGTCGTGGATGGTCACCGGCGTCGTCCGCTTGTGGCGGGAGCGCAGCCAGATGCCCTCGAGCCGCTCGGCGACCTCCTCGGGGATCTCCCGTCCCTCGAGGTAGTCGTCGATGTGCTCGTAGCTCATGCCCAGCTCGGTCTCGTCCGTCTGGCCCGGCTTGCCGTCCAGCAGGTCCGCGGTGGGGACCTTGTCCCACAGGTGCTCGGGGGCGCCCATCTCCTTCGCGAGGGCCCGCACCTGGCGCTTGTCGAGGCCGAACAGCGGCAGGATGTCCGCACCGCCGTCGCCGAACTTGGTGAAGAAGCCCGTGGTGGACTCCGCGCCCTGGTCCGTGCCGATCACCAGCTGCCCGTGCGCGCCGGCCACGGCGTACTGCGCGGTCATGCGCAGGCGGGCCTTCACGTTGCCCTTGTCGAAGTCGGAGATCTCCTCGCCGACGCCCGCGGCGAAGGCCGCCGCGAGGCCGTCGGTGGCGTCGCCGATGTTGATCGTCACCTCGCGGTCGGCGTCCACGAAGTCCAGGGCCGCCTGGGCGTCGGCCTCGTCGTGCTGCACCTTGTGGGGCAGGCGCACGCCGGTGAACTGGGGCGCCTCGCGGGTCGGGGCCCCGAGGGCGGGCTGCGCGCGGCCCTCCACGACCGCGTCCGCGACGCCCAGCTGCGCGCGGCGGCGCTCCACCGCGAGCTGGGCCAGTCGGCCGGCGGCCGTGGAGTCCACGCCGCCGGAGATGCCCAGCACGTAGCCGGACGCGCCGGTGGCCTCGAGGTAGTCCACGAGGAACTGCACGCGGGCCTCGACCTCGGCGGCCGGGTCGATCTCGGGCTTCACGCCCATCTCGTCGATGATCTGCTGCTGGAGTTCACGCATGCGGGACACCCTACGGCGGCGTCCCCGGGTGCGTCCCGGCCCTGGCGTCCCCGGGGAGGCCTCGGCTCAGGCCTCCGGGTGGCCGAGGTTGCGGGCCACCTGCCGCAGCGTGCGCAGGGTGACGTCGTAGTGCTCGGCGGGCAGGCCCTCCGTCGCGCGCTCGCGCAGGGCGGTCACGGCGGCCGCCACCCGGTCGCCCGCGGACCGGCCGGTCTGGGTGAGGGAGTACAGCTCGCCCTCGTACACCACCCATCCGGACTCCACGAGCTCCTCGAGCTGGCCGGCGACGGCGGCGCGCTGCTCCTCCTCGAACCCACCCGTGAGCTCGGCGGTGGTCCGCGGTGCGGTGGAGAGGACGTTGAGGACCTGCCACTGCGCGCGGGTGAGCCCGTGCTCCTCGAGGGACTGGGCCACCTGGGCCGCGATCAGGGCCTCCGTCACCGTGAGCCAATGGGAGAGGGGGAGGCCGGAGGGGTGCTGGTGGGTCGTGTCGTTCGCCTGGTCCGTCATGGCCCCGAGCGTAGCCAGCGGGGCGCGGGAGCGGCAGGGGGCGGCGCCCCCTGCCGCGGCCGGGCACAGTTCTGCCAGGCAACCACGGGGTCGCCTGGAAGAACCCGGCCGGAGCCCGTCGGCCGAGATGGGCGCGATCGGCCGCGATTAGGCTGGGCGCATGACCGACGCGCAGACCCAGACCGCCGACCCCACCCCCGAGCAGGATCGCGAGCGACTCAAGCAGCTCATCACCGAGCTCGCCGTGGTGCACGGCCGGGTGACGCTCTCCTCCGGCAAGGAGGCGGACTACTACGTGGACCTGCGCCGCGTCACGCTGCACCACGAGGCGGCCCCGCTGATCGGCCGCGTGATGCTGCGCCTGCTCGAGGACGCCGGGATCGAGTACGAGACGATGGGCGGCCTCACCATGGGCGCCGACCCCGTGGCCACCGCGATGATGCACGCCGCCGGGGCCCAGGGCCGCGCGCTCGACGCGTTCGTGGTCCGCAAGGCGCAGAAGTCCTACGGCATGGGCCGCCAGGTCGAGGGCCCGGGCGTGGACGGGCGCCGCGTCGTCGTGCTGGAGGACACCTCCACCACCGGCGGCTCCGCGCTCACCGCGGTGGAGGGCGTGCGTCGCGCCGGCGGTGACGTGCAGGCCGTGGCCGTGATCGTGGACCGCGCCACCGGTGCCGCCGAGCGCGTGGCCGAGGAGGCCGGGGTCCCCTACCTGTACGCCTTCGACAAGGACGAGCTCGGCCTCCACTGACCCCGTCACTTTCGTGAGGGAAATCGTCGCCTCCATCCCAGCAGGTTGGCCAGGAGGCGACGATATCCCTAGCGAAACGCGGGGGTCAGAGCCAGTCGTTGCGCTTGAACAGCACGTAGAGCGTGACCGCCACCGCCAGCATGAGCGCGAGGGCGAAGGGGTAGCCCCAGAACCAGTGCAGCTCCGGCATGTGGTCGAAGTTCATGCCGTAGATGGACCCGATGAGCTGCGGGGCGAAGATGATGGCCGCCCACGAGGAGATCTTCTTCGTCTGCTCGTTCTGCGCGATCGACTGCTCCGCCAGCCGTTTGCTCGCGAGGGTCGAGTCCAGGGCGAGCGCGTTCTCCAGGACGGTGCGCAGGGACGCGGCCTTGTCGTTGAGGTGGACCACGTGGTCGTGCACGTCGCGCAGGCGGCGCAGGGTCTCCACGGCCGCGTCGTCATCCACGTGGGCGGCGTGGGAGCCGTCCAGCTTCGCGCCCGTGGCGCTCTCCACGGACCGCTGCATCTGCTGCACCATGGCGGGCAGCTCCTTGATGGCGCGCTGCACGTGGATCACCTGGCGCGAGAGCTTGTAGATGCGCCGTGACACGCCCCTGTTCCGGCGGAAGAGCTGGTCCTCGATCTGGTCCACGTCCGTCTCGAGGCCGTCCATCACCGGGAAGTAGTCGTCCACCACGCGGTCCAGGATCTCGAAGGAGACCTGCCAGGGCCCGAGGGCCAGCCGGTCCGGGTGCTCCTCCAGGGCAGCGCGGATGCCCGCCAGGTCGGGCTCGTCCGAGTGGCGGACGGTCACCACGAAGTTCTCCCCGGTGAAGACCGAGAGCTCGCCGATGACCACGAGCTCCTTCTGGTCGTCGTAGCGCGCGGGGTGCAGGACCATGAACCAGCCGTCCCCGTAGTGGTCGAGCTTCGCCCGCTCGCCGCCGTTGACGGCGTCCTCGACCGCCAGCTCATGGAGGTGCAGCTCGGTCGCCACCGCCTGCAGCTCGGCCTCGCTCGGCCGGTAGAGCCCGAGCCACGCCATGCCCCCCTCCCGCTCGCAGGACTCCCAGGTGTCGTCGAGGCTGGTCGGCGTGTGGACGCGCTTGCCGTCCACGTAGACGGCGTTGTCGATGGTGGTCACCGGGACATTCTGCCCCGGCGAGCGGGGCGCGGCGGCGTACGGTGGAGCCATGAGCAAGCAGCAGAGCCGTCCCGTCGTCCGCGACGGCAAGACCCTCCTCCCCGCCGACGCCGTCACCACCGCCCCGATCGCGGCCCTCGGGCTGGTCGGCGGCTACCTGACCGCCCGCGAGACCGGCATCCGACCGCTCGGCGGCGTGGTGCTCGCCGCGGCCGGCGGCCACGCGGGCCGCACCTGGCTGGCCAAGGGCGGCCCCGTCGTCGCCGGGGCCCTCTCCGCGCTGTACCTCGGCGGCTTCGGCGCCTCCCACCCGCTCGCGAAGAGGATCGGCGCGTGGCCCGCGGTGCTCTCCGTGGCCGGAGCGTCCGCGCTCGGCTCGTGGGCCCTCGTGGACCGCAAGGCCGGCCGCCGCTGAGCGCGCCCCGGCAGCATGACGACGGCGGCGCTCGCCCCGGCGCGCCCGTCTCCTCGGGTGCGCCGGTCTCCTCCGCCGTTCCCGGGGACGGGGGCCGGGACGGAGAGGGACCGGATGCCGAGCGCGCCGTGGGCGTGCCCCCGTGGGAGGGGCCGTGGCCCGACGACGCGCGCCTCGACCCGGAGCTGCTGGCCGGCGGCGACCGCCGCAACGTCCTGGACCGCTACCGGTACTGGCGGCTCGAGGCGATCGTGGCCGAGCTGGATGCCCGGCGGCATCCGTTCCACGTGGCCATCGAGAACTGGCAGCACGACCTGAACATCGGCACGGTGGTGCGCACCGCGAACGCGTTCAACGCTGCGGGCGTGCACGTCATCGGCCGGCGCCGCTGGAACCGGCGCGGGGCCATGGTGACGGACCGGTACCTCCACGTGCACCACCACGCGTCCGTGGAGGAGTTCACGGGGTGGGCCGCGGGTCAGGGGCTGCCCGTGATCGGGGTGGACCTCTTCCCGGAGTCCGTGCCGCTTGAGACGTTCGACTTCCCGCGATCGTGCGTGCTCGTGTTCGGCCAGGAGGGCCCCGGGCTCTCGGAGGAGGTGCGGGCGGCGAGCGAGGCGGTCCTCTCGATCGCCCAGTACGGCTCCACCCGCTCGATCAACGCGGGCGTGGCCGCCGGCATCGCGATGCACGGCTGGATCCGCCAGCACGGGGGCCCGGCGCCGTCGTCGTGATGGGGGTCGCGTCCCGTCTCGTGCACGACGGCGGGGCGAATGGCTCCCGTCTCGTGCACGACGGCGGGGTGCGGGGAGTCAGCCGGCGAAGGGGCGGGCCGGCAGGCCCGTCACCCCCGGGCGGACGGCGAACAGGGCGCCGGCCAGCGGGTCCTCGCCCTGCTCCATGTTCTCCCACGACGTGGTGATGTAGAGGGTGCCCAGGTCCTCGCCGCCGAAGGTGCACGCCGTGGTCTTCTGCACGGGCACCTCCACCACCTCGTCGAGCCTCCCCTCGGGCGTGTAGCGGTGGATCTGCCCGTGGCTGATCACGGCCACCCAGATCCCGCCCTCGGCGTCCACGGTGAGACCGTCCGGCTTGCCCTCGCCGTCCAGCACGTCGGTGAGCACGCGGCGGTTCGTCAGGCCTTCCTCGCGGGAGTAGTCGAACACCGCCACCTGCCGGGTGGGCGTGTCGTCGTAGTAGGCGAGCGAGCCGTCCGGGCTCCACTCCAGGCCGTTCGACGTCGTCGCGCCGGTGAGCACCGCGTCCACGTCGCCCGCGCCGCCCTCGGGCCCGGGGGAGAGTCGGTAGAGGGTCGCGGCACCGGGGGTCTTGGCGTAGGCCATGGTGCCGCAGTGGAAGCGGCCGTCCGGATCGCAGCCGCCCTCGTTCATGCGGATCCCGTCGGCCTCGGGCCACAGCTCGGGCAGCGTGGTCAGCTCCCCGTCCGGAGACATGAGGGCGAAGCCCCGCTCCACGCCGATCACGGCGCCGCCCCCGACGCGCGGGCGCAGGGCCGCGGCGACGTCGCCCACGTGGGTGCGCTCCACGCCGCCGTCCGCTCGCAGGGACAGCACGTCCCCCGCGAGCATGTCCACCCAGCGCAGCCCACCGCCGGCGGCCAGGCCCTCGGAGGCGGTGCCCCAGCTCTCGGCCCACACGGGGCCCTCGCCGTGGTAGCAGAGGGGATCGGTGACCTGTTCGGCGCGCATGGCGGCTCCTTCGTGGCGGCGGGGTGACGGGTGGTCCGCCGCCGACGCTACCGGGGCGCAGGGCATCGTCGTCCAGCCCTGACCGCGCCTGCACCCGCCCCGTTACGATGACGAGCAGAACGATCCGCCGCCCCGCGACATGAGGAGCTTGAGAAGCATGCCCATCGCCTCCCCGGACAAGTACGCCGAGATGATCGACGCCGCCAAGAACGGCCCCTTCGCCTACCCGGCCATCAACGTCACCAGCTCCCAGACCCTCAACGCCGCCATCCGCGGCTTCGCCGAGGCCGAGTCGGACGGCATCATCCAGGTCTCCACCGGCGGCGCCGCCTACTTCTCCGGCTCCTCCGTGAAGGACATGGTCACCGGCTCGCTCGCCATGGCCGCGTTCGCCCGCGAGGTTGCCAAGAAGTACAGCGTGAACATCGCGCTGCACACGGACCACTGCCCCAAGGACAAGCTGGACGGCTTCGTCCGCCCGCTCCTGGACGCCTCCGAGGCCGAGGTCAAGGCCGGCCGGGACCCGCTCTTCAACTCCCACATGTGGGACGGCTCCGCCGAGACCCTCGAGGAGAACCTGCGCATCGCGAAGGAGCTCCTGGCCCGCACCCGCGCCAACCGTCAGATCCTCGAGGTCGAGATCGGCGTCGTGGGCGGCGAGGAGGACGGCGTGGCCCATGAGATCAACGACAAGCTCTACACCACCATCGAGGACGGCATCGCGACGGTGGAGGCCCTCGGCACCGGGGAGGACGGCCGCTACCTCACCGCGCTGACCTTCGGCAACGTGCACGGCGTGTACAAGCCGGGCGGCGTGAAGCTGCGCCCGGAGATCCTCGAGGAGATCCAGACCGCGGTGGGCAAGAAGTTCGGGAAGCAGCGCCCGTTCGACCTCGTGTTCCACGGCGGCTCCGGCTCCTCCGAGCAGGAGATCGCGGACGCCGTCTCCTTCGGCGTGGTGAAGATGAACGTGGACACGGACACCCAGTACGCGTTCACCCGCCCCGTGGTGGGCCACATGCTCGAGAACTACGCCGGCGTGCTCAAGGTGGACGGCGAGGTGGGCGACAAGAAGATGTACGACCCCCGCGTGTGGGGCGCCAAGGCCGAGACCGCCATGGCCGAGCGCGTGGCCCTGGCCGCGCAGAACCTCGGCGCCGCGGGACGCACCATCGGCTGACCCGCACCGCCGCCGACGACGCCGGCCGGCCGCCTCCCGAAGGAGGCGGTCGGCCGGCGTCGTCGGTGAGGGCGGGGCAACCGGGGCGGGGTGCCCCCGGGTCTCAGGCTCAGTCCGGGATGCTGGGGGACTGTGCCGGCGAGGCGGCCGTGGAGGCGGCGGGCTCCGCGGAGGGATCCCCCGTCCCCTCAGCGGGGGTGGCCGAGGGCGAGGCGGCGCTCTCCGCGGCGGCGGCCGCACTCGAGGAGGCCGCGGCGGCGGCCGCCGCACCCTGGAACGGGCGGGGCGGCTGGCCCGGGGCCACGGGGCCCGGGGCGCCCTCGGGGCGGTCGATCGTGGACTGGTCCGTGAGCTGGTCCTCGGGGATCCGCCCGGTGGGCAGCGCGCGGGCCGCCTGGAGGGACTCCTCGTCCATCTGCGCGTCCAGGAAGAACGGGGAGCTCTTCTGGATGATCTCGCGGTAGTGCGAGGGGTCCTTCAGCACGGTGTCCGCGAGGTGGTCGCGGGCCTGGGTGACCACGGTCGTGCTCTGGGCGACGGGGGAGTCCTCCACCTGGGTGAGGCCGTCGTTGGCGTCGCCGTAGCCCTCCATGGCGCCGAAGATGACGGAGACCATCTCGGTGCCGTCCTCGGTGCAGGCCCACCCGGTGCGCTGGGGAAGCAGGGGTGCGCCGTCCTGGCCGCCCACCATGCCCGGACGCAGCAGCGCGAGCAGGCCCTTGCCTGAGGCCTCGTCGAAGGAGTACTCGTCGGCCACGGCGGCGGGCTCGGGCCGGCACCAGTCGAGGCGCTCGCCGTCGAGGTTGTGCTGGTAGCTCACGGTGACCACGGGCATGCCGGTGCTGCGCTTCGAGTCGCCCTGGTAGACGCAGGACAGGAACTCGTGGGTGGCGTCGCGCGAGGCGTACTGGTCCACGAAGCCGATGGCCGACGGATTCGGGATGTGGGTGGCGACGGCGTCCATGGTCCGCTGGTCCAGCACGTCCCGCGTGCAGTTCATGACGGAGACGGTGTTGTTCTTCGCGGCGGCCACAGACTGCCAGCCGCCGGAGGCGGCGCCGTCCTTGATGCCGGGGCCCACGGTCTGCAGGGCCTCGCGGGGCTCGGGGCGGCGCGTCCCCTCCGCGGCGGCCGAAGCCCTGGCGGCGGCCACGCGGGACGCGGCGGCGGCGGCCGGGTCCGTGGGGGTGGGGTCCGCGGTGGAGGCGGCGCCGGTGGCGGACGCGGACGCCGTGGGGCTGGGCGACGGGGTGGTGCCGCCCGACTCTCCGCCCGCGGCACAGCCGGCCAGGACGAGCGCGAGGGCGGCGGTGCCGGCGGCCGCGGCGGCGCGGCGACGCGGGGACTCGGGGTAGGACATGGCGTGGGCTCCTTCGACGGCATCGCGGGCCGGGCGCGCGGAGAGAT
Source organism: Micrococcus antarcticus (assembly GCF_044872765.1). Lineage (NCBI taxonomy): Bacteria > Bacillati > Actinomycetota > Actinomycetes > Micrococcales > Micrococcaceae > Micrococcus > Micrococcus antarcticus. The sequence continues at coordinate 1,974,769 of NZ_CP085253.1, forward strand.
GCCTCCCGGCCGGATGCTCGCCCTACGGTACCGGACCGCTGGATAGACTCGCGGGCGAGACCGCTCCGCACGGTGACCCCACGCGGAACGCCCGAGGCACCCGAGGAAGAGGAGCACCGCATGTCCGAGTCCCTGATCGGCCGCAACCTGATGGAGCCCGCGGCCACGCGGCTGCCGGAGGAGCCGGAGGTGCTCGCCCGGCTCGAGGCGGGCGACCTCCCGGAGGACATCGTGCCCGTGGCCCCCACCTCCTCCCTCGTGTGGGCGCTCATGGCCGAGGATGCCTGGAGCGAGGGCCGTGCCGTGGACTCCTACGCGTATGCCCGCGTGGGCTACCACCGCGGCCTGGACGCTCTGCGCAAGGCCGGCTGGCGCGGCGCGGGCCCCGTGCCGTGGAGCCATGAGCCGAACCGCGGCTTCCTCCTGAGCCTGTACTCCCTCGGCCGCGCGGCCGCCGGCATCGGCGAGTCCGAGGAGGTCGAGCGCATCCGCACCTTCCTGCGCGACTCGGACCCCACGGCCGCCGAGCAGATCGAGGCCTCCCAGCAGGGCGGGGCCGCGCGGGCCTGAGGCCGGCGTGAGGCACTCCAGGGACGCCGACGACGACGTGGCCAAGCTCTACTTCCGCTACGGGGCGATGAACTCCGGCAAGTCCACGGGACTGCTGCAGGCGGCCTTCAACTACCAGGAGCGCGGCCAGCGCGTGCTGCTGGCGAAGCCGGCGGTCGACACGAAGGGCGACGCACGGATCCTCTCCCGCCTGGGCGTCTCGAGCCCGGTGGACTTCGTGATCCCGTCGGGCGCCGACGTCGTGGAGCTGTTCCGCCGGCACGCCGCCGGCGACGACCCGGACGCGCTCCTGGACCACGTGGACGCGGCGCCCGTGGCGTGCCTGCTCGTGGACGAGGCGCAGTTCCTCGAGCCGCGCCAGGTGGACGACCTCCTGCGCATCGCGGTGCTGGAGGGCGTGCCGGTGATGGCCTACGGCATCCGCACGGACTTCCGCACGCACTCGTTCCCCGGCTCCGCCCGCCTGCTGGAGGTGGCGCACTCCCTCGAGGAGCTCAAGACCATCTGCCGCTGCGGGCGCAAGGCCGTCTTCAACACCCGCAAGGTGGTGGACGCCGCCACGGGCGCCGGGCGCTTCGTGTTCGAGGGGGACCAGGTGGCCATCGACGGCGTCGAGGTCACCTACGAGTCGCTGTGCGCGGCGTGCTACCTGGACGAGTCGGGCGGCCGACTGGGCTGACGTTGGAGCCTGGCGGGACGGGCGACCCCGTCACCGCGGCCGGTAGTCCTCGCGCACCGCCCGCTGGATGGCCTCGATCCGCTCGCCCGTCCACTCCTGCCCGAGCACGGCCGCCCAGTAGGGGGTCAGGCCGGGCTGGGAGGGGCGGGAGAGGAGCTGGCCGCGGCGGGGCGCGCCGGTGGGGGACGACGGCGGCGCGGGTGGGTACGAGACACGCTCGCCCGCGCGCTCGGGCCACCTCCACCAGGGTGGCCGAGGAGCGGGAGGGCGGGGGCGCTGGAGATCGACGTCGGTCGACACGGGGTCAGCTTAGACAGGGGCCGGGGCGGGAACGTGAACGGCGCCCGTCGTCCGACGGTCGACGGCCGGTGTCGTGCGAATCCTTCGAGTGGTCATCCTGCACTCGTCTCCTGAGGGCCGCCTGGCGGAGGCGGCCCGCGCTCTGGAGGCGGCTCTGGCGGCGGGGGCTCACGGAGGGGCGGTGACGCATCGCCCGGGGTGGAGTGCCGGCGCCGCCCCCGCACCCGCCACCTTGATGGCAGGATGAGCTCGGCGGCGTCGCCGCCTCCGGTGGCACCCGCCGTTGCTCGGGTGCGCCCGACCCGACCGAACCCCGTGAGGACCGCCCCATGACCGCCGCACCGGACCCCACCGACGTCAACGGCCTGCATCCGGAGCCCGCGCTCCCGGACCCGGCAGACTTCGACCTCGATGAGGACTGCTGCCTCGGGGGCTGCTGCGAGAAGGGCGCGGCCTATCGTGCCGCCCTGGACGCGGTGGAGCAGGCGAGGATCGAGCGGGCTGCGGCCGTTGTCGAGATGCAACGAAGACTGCGCACGGCTCGCGGCGAACTTTTCGTAGAAGACGCGGAATCCGAACCGTGCGAAAAATGCGTACGCGACTACCTGCGCCTCCCGAAGGCGGAGGGTCAGCCAAAAACGTAGAACCTCATCCCGTTCTGGCGCGTTGCTTGTGGCGAGTCACGTGGCGAGGGTGCGGCGGCCGCAACGCGGCGCCCCACCCCTGCAGCACCGGTTCGCCACAAACGACCGATTGCGCCGACTGGGTGCGGAACGGCGCGCCGGCGCCTTCTCCGGCACTTGCTTCCTGGCTAGCGTGAGACACATGTGCGGGGATGAGCAGTCGGTCAGCGTATGTGTGCAGGGGGACTCCATCTTGGGGCAGGAGTGCCTGAGGTCCATGATGTGGCCGTGGAGTGTGGAACGTCTTCGGTTGCCCTGTGTCGGATTGTCGTGGGGCGGGCCGGGGGAGACGTTTAAGGTGCAGGGGGCCTATGCCTCGGAGCCGCACCGGTACGAGGACCTCAACTTCCAGGAGGTCGGTCTCGTAGCCGAAGACTTCGGCCGCGGCCGGCCGGCGTGGCCGGACCGATGCTTTTCGTTGACGTTGTTCCCGGAGTATTCCCCCAAAGTGGGGTGGCTCCGCCTGCGGGTGGTGGAGGTGGAAGGGTCCCAGGAGTTCCAGGCTCAGGTCACGTTGCGTCCGCGTTCGGAGGCGGGGGGCTGTCAGGCCGACCTGGACTGGTGGGAACGTCAGCTTGAGGGCCTCTCGGCAAAAATGAAGGAGTGGGCCCAGCCTGGCCGGCGGTAAGAGGGGGCTTTCAGAACGCGTCCCCCGGGTTGAAGCGGGCGGTGGTGACGAGTCTTGTGGCACTTTTCGCATCTGACCCAAACGACCGTTTACGCACGTGTCAGGGATCGCCAAAGCCCTGACTTGGCACCTCAACGGGATCGGTTTCGAGGGTGTTGACGCGCTTGACGCTCATTTCCTCTGCGGTAGTTGCCTGTCAGGCGCGCCATGAACTCCTGGGGGTCGCCCGCTTCGACGTCCTCTAAGAAGGAAGCCGCTCTGACGCCCCGCAAGACCGTCGCCTGCTTGCCGCGATGCGTAATGATCACTTCACCAGCTCGTTCGACGTAATCGAACCCCTCAGGTCTTGGCATAACGGCGAGCCTACTGATCAGGCCTCCCCTCGGACCAGCACATTTTTCTGAGGCGTGAGCGGCCGCAGCGCCGCCGTGTAGCTCAAACGAAGGTTTTTGCTACACCGCTAGGACTGCCCGTCGATCGACGATGACCCGCCTGGCCTGAGCTCTCAAGTGTGCGAGTAGGAATATCCCTAGATGCGCGGTGGTGAAAAGTGTGCATCTGAGGGGGTTCCCACTTGCGTGGGGTGGGGTACACCCATCTGTACGCGCTGACCTGCGGCGTTGTGGGTTGTGCCGAGCGTGCTGCCGGAGTCCCTTTCAGTGTCCCTGGGGTAGGAGCGGCCGCATGAAGGTGCGCTCGTACCGCAGGACGCACCCGGACTCGTCTCGAATCCGGTCAGCGGCGATGAAGTCCGGGTGGGTGCCGAACAAGGTGCGGTACTGCTCGTAGGCAGCCAGGCTGGGGAAGCTGAACAGGGCTTCCGCACGGTCACTCGCGCCTTCCGCGGGTAGGTAGTACCCGTGGTGGGTGCCGCCGTGTTCGTCGACAAGCCGCATCCAAGCACGGGCGAACTGTTCAAAGGCCGCGATCTGGTCGGGGTCGATGGTGTAGTGGACGACACAGGTGATCACATCCACAACGATAGGCCCACAGGTGTCGAGATGCGCCGTACTTTGCACACGACGCGCCTTGAACATTGCACAGTCAGGCCCGGAGCCACCCGCCTGCGCAAAGTCGTGGCAGACCGGCTCTGGAAGCGTTGAGGCCACTCGTGCGATGAAAGCAGTCGGCTCGAACGGATCGTCTCCGTCGAAACGCCAGCTCCGTCGATCAGCGTGTCTGATCGTCTCGGCTAGACGGCCTTGGAAGCGCCGGAGTCGATGACGACCTCAGCACCAACCAGTCCGGCCGTGACGGGTGAAACCAGGAAGGTGATGAGGGCGGCCACTTCTTCCGGCTCGACGAGGCGGCCGGTGGTCAGCCCGAACGCTGCAGGCATGGCTTCCATGAAGTCGCTATACGACGCGCCCTAGTTGTACTGCTCGGGGACGTTGATCAATCATGAGAACGGCGGCTGGTTACCGCAGGATGTATGCGGCCGGTGGTGGTTGTAGTAGTGCAGCCAGCCGTCCCGCTCGCCCCGGCGTTCGGCCTCTGAGGTGTAGCAGTCCCCTCTAACGATGACTCCCGTGTCGGGTTCTCTGAAGCTCAGAGGTCAGTTGGGTAGTTTGGTTCTCCCTCTAGGCTGGTCGGCGCGTGAAGGTCCGCTCCGGTCGTATGCTTCCCCGGGGAAGTACCCTAGGCCTGTGATGACTAATGCTCGTGTCCTCGAGCTGTTGGCGCTGCTCGGCTCCCGGCCGTCCTGGTCCGGCACCGAGCTGGCTCAGCGGCTCGAAGTGAGCGGGCGAACCCTCCGGCGGGACATCACTGCGTTGCAGGATCTCGGCTATCCGATCGTAACGATGCCCGGTACTGGTGGGGGGTACCGTCTCGATCCCGGTGCGGCGCTGCCTCCACTGCCCGTGACTTCGGACGAAGGCGTGATTCTGGCCTGGGCGTTGAGAGAGTTCGCCGCCTCCACCACTGCCGGCCTTTCACAGCAGGCGCAGTCCGTTCTGGAGAAGGTCCTGGGGGCGTTGTCGACGGGCGCCCGCCGTCGTGCCGGATCGATGCAGCACCTGAGCTCCGCGAGCTCAGTGGGGGCTCGGGCGGACATCGATGTGGCCGTACTGAGCCGTCTGGCTACCGCCGTGCGCGACGGCGCCGAGCTGGAGATCGCCTACGGCGACCGCGACGGCAACCAGACGACGCGTGGCATCGAACCGCATGCGATCCTGACGCACAACCGCCGACTCTACCTGGTAGCCCATGACGGGCTACGTCAGGACTGGCGCCTGTTCCGCCTCGACCGCATCACGACAGCCCAGGGCACCGGGCGGATCTTCCGCCACCGGCCCCTGCCCTACACAGACCCCGTCGACTATCTGGAACGACAGCTGACCGCTGCACGTCGGACATTCCAGGTGACGGCGACGGTGCAGGCGCCCGCAGGCCAGGTTGCTCGCCAGCTCAAGACCGCGGCCGACGTCATTTCCGTGGGGCCGGATCGGTGCGAGGTGACCATGCCAGCCGACGACCTGGACTGGGCGCTGTTCGTGCTGGTGACCCTCCATGCGGACTTCACCGTCGACACCCCGGAGGAAGCAAGGCAGGCCGCACGGACCTGGTCGCTGCGTCTCCGGGGTGCGACAGAGGACGTCTGATCAGCGACTCAGCCCAGGTTCGCGAAGAAGGCGCGGAGGTCGTCGGCGACCACGTGCGGCTGCTCCCACGCGGCGAAGTGGCCGCCTCGGTCTGCAACGCTCCACCGCAGAACCCGGTCTGACTTCTCTGCCAGGCGTCGGACCGGTCGGCCGATGTCGTCGGGCATCACCAGGATCCCGGTGGGCGCGGTGGACGGGGCCAGTGGTTCGGACCAGTCGGGCAGGCCGTACTTGTAGTACCGGGCGGAGGAGCCGGCGGTACGGAAGAACCAGTACAGCGAGACGACGGTGAGCACCTCGTCGCGGTCCAACACCTCGTCGGGCCCTCCCCCGATCCGGGACCAGTCGTGGAACCGTTCGACCAGCCAGGACATCAGGCCCACGGGGGAGTCTGTGAGTGCGTAGGCCAGGGACTGCGGGCGGGTGGACTGGAGCATGGCGTAGGCGCCGATGTCATAGGTATAGCGGTAGCCATCGGCGACAGCCCGAGCCTCCTCCGGATCCGACATGTCCGCGGTCTTCTCGGTGAGCCCCTCCCCGCCGAGCATGCCCGTGGTGTGAACACCGACGACCCGGTCCGGGTACTGCAGCCCAAGATCGCGGACCACACCCGCACCGGTGTCATAGCCGTGGGCGGCGAAGCGGGAGTAGCCCAGGCGGCTCATCAGCTCAGCGAAGGCGCCGGCCGCTCGGCTGAGCGTCCATCCGTTGATCGGGCCGGGGATGCCGAAGCCTGGAATGGTGGGGATGACCAGGTGGAAAGCCGGGCCGTTATCCGGTTCAGTCAGCAGCGGAGCCAAGCCGAGGAAGTCCGTAGGCCCGCTTGGCCACCCATGGACCAGCAGGAGAGGGGTGGCATCAGCGTGGGACGAGCGCAGGTGGAAGAAATGGATGTCCTCGCTCTGGATCTTCGTGAGGAACTGGGGCGTGCCGTTGAGTCGGGTCTCCTGGGCGCGCCAATCGAAGCCGGTGCGCCAGTACTCGGCAAGCTCCTGGGCATGATTCAGCGGGAGACCATCGGACCAGCCGGCATCTGGGCGCTCGTCGGGCCAGCGGGTCTGCTCCAGACGTCGGCGGAGGTCAGCAAGCTCGGTGTCAGGGATATGCAACGTGTAAGAGCGGATCTCAGGTGTGCTCATGGTTCCGACGCTAGAGAGGCTTGTGGCCGGTATCTGGCCACAACTGAGCGGACGTGCGTGGGCCGCCGGCTTCATCAGAGGGCACCGGCGAAACGACCCGGGGGGGGCAGCAGCCGGGAGGCTGGCCGTGGCAGTGAAAGTCGACCCCGCATCGTGCATCATTGCCGCGGTCGCGGTCTGTGCGGTTTTGTCGTCGTGGATCTCGGCGTAGGCGAAGCCGGCGTGGTCATCGATGACGATGCGGACTTAGGCCCTGCCCATCGACGGCTCGCTGTACTTATTCCTGGGCTTGTCCGGTGTGGCTGCCCGGTTCTTCGCCCTCTGGCGCCGGCTGATGTAGCGCCGGCCGCCGTCGGGGATGTTGCCGAGCTTCTTCACGTCGACGTGGAGCATCGCGCCGGGGTGGTCGTGTTCGCAGCGTGGAACAGGTTTCCCGGTGGCTCGGTCGACATGGGAGAGCCGGTTGAGGCGCGCGTCGGCCAGGACCCGGTGAGCCGTCGATGGGGCGATCCCCCGTCGACATGCGAGCTGCACGGGTTCCTCCCCGAGGCGGAGACGCTGCTGGATGCACCGCATCGTCGTGGCTTGGCTGGTCTTGTTCGGCGAGTGGTGCGGGCGTGAGGATCCATCCTGCGTCGGCTGGCCGGCGTGGTAACTGTCGGCCTAGCTGTGATGTCCAGGGACGTTGTTGCGTGAACAGCTGACAGGCGAAGGCCTCCTGTTGCGAGAGTGGAGTTGTCGAGAAACCGCTCACGCGAACAGAAGGCCTTCATGTCCCACGCTAACGCCGCCCTGACCCCTCGCGCCCGCCTACGCCTGGCCAAGCTCATCGTCGAGGAACACTGGCCGGTCGCCACCGCGGCCAAGATGTTCATGGTCTCCCCACCCACCGCACGCAAATGGGCCACACGCTTCCGGGCCGAGGGACCTGCAGGGATGGCAGACCGGTCCAGCCGGCCGTCCACGATGCCGACCAGAACACCGCAGGCGGTGGTGAAACAGATCGTGGCCGCCCGATGGCGCCGACGCCTGGGGCCGGCACAGATCGCCGGAGAACTCAGGATGCCGGCCTCCACCGTCCATGCCGTGCTCGTGCGCTGCCGGATCAACCGCCTCGCCCGTCTGGACCGGGTCACCGGCGAGCCGATCCGCCGCTACGAGCACCCCCACCCCGGCTCGCTGATCCACGTCGACGTCACCAAGTTCGGGCGCATCCCCGACGGGGGCGGACACCGATTCGTCGGGCGCCAGCAGGGCCTGAAGCACCGCGCGGCGACCGCAGACCGTGAAGGAACCCGTGATGCCCGATACCAGCCCCGGCTCGGGGTGGGCTTTCTGCACACCGTGATCGATGATCACTCCCGCTTCGCCTATGTCGAGATGCACTCCGATGAACGCAGCCAGACGGCCATCGCGGTGTTGCGCCGCGCGGTCGCCCACTTCGCGCGCCTGGGCGTGGAGGTGGAGCGGGTGCTCTCGGACAACGGCTCGGCCTACCGCTCGCATGCCTGGCGTGATGCCTGCACCGAGCTCGGGATCAAGCCCAAGCGGACTCGGCCCTACCGGCCGCAGACGAACGGGAAGATTGAGCGGTTCCATCGCACGCTCGCTGACGGGTGGGCCTACGCCCGGTTCTACAGCTCAGAGACGGAGCGCAGGGCCGCGTTGCCTGGATGGCTGCACTTCTACAATCATCATCGCGTCCACTCCGCGATCGGCGCCGTGCCTGCCACCAGGCTCAACAACCTCCCTGGACATCACACCTAGCTGTACTGACCGGACACGTTGATCGCCGCCCGCACTATTCCCCTCGCCTCGCGTCTCAGCAGGCGGATCCACTCGGTTCATGGCGAGCGGTCAGGGTTCCACCGCCACGGGTGTCAAGCGCTCTACGGCGTGTCGCGGTATGCAGCATATGTCGAGATGCGGCAAAGACTGCACGCGACTCGCCGTGAACCGTTCGGGGAGGGGGCGGGATCCGGTGTGTGAGGGAGCCTGGCCGGACGCCCCTGCCGTGTTGGGGCGGGGAGCAGGCTGGGGTATCGAGTCGACAACTCTAGGCTGTCACCGTGACCACTATTTTCGATCACCTCCGCGCTGATGACCGCGAGCACGTCGGGTACATCGAGATGACCGACGACGGCCTCTTCATCCCCTACGACCTCCTGCGTCGGCGATGCGGTGAACCCATGGAGTTGACCGAGGCCGAAGAACTGCTTGACACCATCGGTTTGCAGGCGTTGGGCGAACAGTGGCTGCTTCGCACCGAGGGTGACGCATGGGTGCCCGTGGACATCCAGGAGTTCTCACGAGAGTCCGTCACAGTGGCGCCGCAACTCGATGACAGGGCGGTGGCCAAGGCGCTGGATCTCACCGCGACGGTGATGTTGTTGTTGCCGACGGATCGGCTCCGTTCCGCCGAATGAGGCTGGGCGGTTCCCTTCTCAGGCGAAGATCTCCCGCAAGGGTGTCCACCCCACGGGAAGCGGCCCGCGGATGGCGGCTCGTCGCCTGTCTGCCTCGTGGGACCAGCCCTGAGCTTGCCCCGGGCTGCCGACCGGACCCCGGGCAAGGCGGAGTCCCACGTCCTCCAGGACGGCGTTCGGGGCGCTGCCCCGGCGCACTGAGGCGCGCACGCTCCAGGGCTCATCCGCCCAGCCACCCCCGCGCAGACTGCGGTAGTCGCCGTAGCGGGCGGGGCTGGCGTAGTCCCAGCACCATTCCCAGATGTTGCCGAGCATGTCGTGCAGACCGTACGGGTTGGCTTTCTTCATGCCGACGGGCTGGGGGCCCTCGAGGTGGTCGAGGCCGGTCCAGGCGATGTCTTCAAGCGGCCCGTAGGTGGGCGAGGTCGTTCCGGCGCGGCAGGCGTACTCCCACTCGGCCTCGGTGGGCAATCGGTACCCGTCAGCGCTCGTGTTCCAGGTGACGGAACGTCCGTCCCCAGCACGCGTGTAGGCCGGCTGCAGCTCTTCAGCATTGGATAGCTCGTTGCTGTCGAGATGCAGCGAAGAATCCACACGGCTCGCTGTGAACTCGGCGCAGAAGTGGGCGGATCTCGGTCATCGTGAAACCGGGCCCCTTAGCCGCTGGTGGGGCTGAGGGCGGCGCGCAGGGCGGTTTCCTCCTGGTCGGACAGCCCCACGGGGCGCTCCGTCGTGCGCGCCTCCTCGGTGGCCAGGGCGGCCGCGAGGGTTTCGCGCAGCGGGCGGCGGACCAGCCCGTGGGCCAGGGCCGCCGAGGAGTCGACGCTGCCGACGTGACGGAACCCCGGCAGCGGAATCCAGAGGGGCAGCGAGGACGGCCCCGCCCACGGGGCGATGCCCTGGGACAGTAGGACGTCGTCGGGGATCACACGCGGCTGAGCGGCCGACCCGGTGACCTCGATGCTCGCCCGGTAGAGGTCTGCCAAGGTGTGGGTCTGACCGGCGGCGTTGAACGTGCCGGTGACCGTGTGTTCCATGCAATGCAGAATCCACGCGGCCAGGTCTGCCACGTCGATGAGGGAGACGGGGAACGTCGCATCGGGCACCAGCACGTCGGTCCCCGTCGGGTGTGCGAATCGCCAGGGGTAGTAGCCGGACCGTCCGGTGTCGTCGCCAGCGCCGCCGATCAGCCCGGGGCGGATCACGGTGACCTGCCCATCCGCGCCTCGGTAGATGTCTTCGCAGCGGCGCTTGACCCCGGGGTACTGGTTCATCTCGGTCATCAGGTCGATGTCCGCGGGCGGTGCCAGGGGGGCGTCCTCGTCCTGACCGGGTGTGTCGAACGAGGCGTAGACGCTCGTGGTCGAGACGAAGAGGCGGTGGCGGGTGGTGAGCTCCGTGATGGCGTCGCGGGCGTGGGCCGGATGGGATGTCAGGTCGACGACGGCGTCCCAGGTCTGAGCGGCGACCGGGGCGAGGGCGTCGGGATCGTCCCGATCGGCGCGGATGAAGGTGACACCGGACGCGGCGGGGGCTGACCCGCGGGCGAGGCACGTGACGGCGTGGCCGTCGTCGAGCGCGGCGCGGGCGAGTGCCCGGCCGAGGAAGCCGGTGCCGCCGAGGAGGAGGATGTGCATGTCCTCAGTGTGTCGGGCGGACGCGTCGATGTGGGGCGAATCTGCTGTGAGCGGCGTCAGGCTGCCATAGCCAGGACCGCGGGTCCGAGACGGTCCGTCCTGTCGAGTACGGACGCTGCGCGGCGGGCAATCTCGTGGACAGGAGTTTCGAGGGCGTCAGAGACCGCGTGAAGCACCTCGGAGGACGGATCTTTGAGGCCGCGCTCGAGTTCAGAGAGGTACTGCGGAGCGATACCGGCCCGCTCGCCCACGTCTGTGAGCCGCTCTCGTCGCGTGTGCCGCTCCTGCTGAACGACATGGCCGATCGCTTCCCGCCACAGCAGCTGCCGGTGCTGGTCCGATCTATCCGCAAGGTACACGACTTCTCCCATGGGCCCACGATAAGGCGGTGAGCATGCTGTCGGGAGTTCCTTGATTCAGCCAGGGAAGCCCCGGCGGTAAGAGTCCCTTCTCCTGTGCTGTCAAGAGGTGAGGCGCTAGAACGTGTATGAATCAAATTGGCGCGTTTTTGAAATCTTCGCTGCATCTCGACAGCTGGTGGCCGTCACGGCCCTCGGGGCGATGTTCGCTGCTGCCGCCCACGGCATCCTCGCGGCGACGACGACGCTCGAGGAGCAGCCCCGGCCCGAGCCGGTCCCTCTGGACCGGCGCACTCGCTGACGTCAGGGTCGTGGTCCCGCGCTCCTGAACGCTGTTCAATGAACACTGTTAGAGTCCGTCGGGTCAGACCCACCCGGGGCCGAGCCCCGCCCACCGGAGAGGCCCGCATGACCGCCACCCAGGACGCCCCCGCCGTCGACCCCCGCCCCGCCGCCGCCCTCGACCCCGAGGCCCTCGTGGACCGCATCGGGGCGGGCCACCGCCTCACCGCTGACGAGGCCGTCGCTGTGCTGGACGCCCCGGACGCGGACACGTTCCGCATCGTCGCGGCGGCCTCGCGCCTGCGCGAGAAGCACTTCGGCCGCACCGTCAAGGTCAACTACCTGGTCAGCCTCAAGACCGGCCTCTGCCCGGAGAACTGCACCTACTGCTCCCAGCGGCTCGGCACCGAGGCCGAGATCCTGCGCTACACGTGGCTCAAGCCGGAGGAGGCCGTCCGCCAGGCGGGCCTGGGCATCGCCGGCGGCGCCTCGCGCGTGTGCATGGTGGCCTCCGGCACCGGCCCCACGGACCGTGACGTCGACCGCGTGGCCGGCATGGTCGGCGACCTCAAGGCCCAGCACCCGGACGTCGAGGTGTGCGCGTGCCTCGGCTTCCTCAAGGACGGCCAGGCCGAGAAGCTTAAGGACGCCGGCGTCGACGCCTACAACCACAACCTCAACACGGCCGAGTCCCACTACGAGTCCATCTGCACCTCCCACACCTACGAGCAGCGCGTGGACACCGTGCAGCGTGCCGGCGCCGCCGGCCTGTCCTCCTGCAGCGGCCTGATCGCGGGCATGGGAGAGACGCACGAGCAGCTCGTCGAGGCCGTCCTCGCGCTCCGCGACCTGGATTCCGACTCCATCCCTGTCAACTTCCTCATGCCCTTCGACGGCACCCCGCTGCAGGGCCACCAGCAGCTCACGCCGCTCGAGTGCCTCCGCATCCTGGCCATGGTCCGCCTGGCCTGCCCGGACAAGGAGCTGCGGATCGCCGGCGGCCGCGAGATGCACCTGCGTTCCCTGCAGCCGGTCGGCTTGCAGGTGGCGAACTCGATCTTCCTCGGCGACTACCTCACCTCCGAGGGCCAGGACGCCGAGGCGGACCTCGCCATGATCGCCGACGCCGGCTACACCGTGCTCGGCGCAGACACGGCCGCGGCCCCGGGGGCGGACGACGCCGCCGCCTCCTCCTCCGGCGGCTGCTGCGGCTCCGGCGGGTGCGGAGGAGAGGGCGAGCCGACCGCGGAGGCGGGCGCCGACGTCGTGATCCCGGACGAGCCGACGCCGGACATCGCGGACCCGGCGGCGGGCGGCCCTGCCGCGCCCAAGCCCGAGCTGCGCCGCCGCGGTGCAGGCACGGACGCCCCGGCGAACGCCTGAACCGTCCGCGCTCCAGCGACATGACAGCGGTGCCGTTCAGCGGAGGTGCCGCTGAGGCGCGGTCGCCCCCGGGGCCGTGTCCTGGCCCACTGTTAGACTCCGGGGGTATCTGCCCGCGAGCCAGAAGTGAGTGAGAAATGCCAGCCATCGCGATCGTCGGCGCCCAGTGGGGCGACGAGGGCAAGGGCAAGGCCACGGATCTGCTGGGCGGCCGCGTGGACTACGTGGTCAAGCCCAACGGCGGCAACAACGCCGGCCACACGGTGGTGGTGAACGGCGAGAAGTTCGAGCTCAAGCTCCTTCCCGCCGGCATCCTCTCGCCCAACGCGGTGCCCGTGATCGGCAACGGCGTGGTGGTGAACCTGGAAGCGCTGTTCGAGGAGATCGACGGGCTCGAGGCCCGCGGCCACTCGTGCGACCACCTGCTGATCTCGGCGAACGCGCACCTCGTGGCGCCGTACCACCAGACGATGGACAAGGTCACCGAGCGCTTCCTCGGCAAGCGCGCCATCGGCACCACGGGACGCGGCATCGGCCCGGCCTATATGGACAAGGTGGCCCGCCTCGGCATCCGCGTGCAGGACATCTTCGACGAGTCCATCCTGCGCCAGAAGATCGAGGGCGCCCTGCGGCAGAAGAACGAGCTCCTGGTGAAGCTCTACAACCGCCGCGACGTGACCGTGGACGAGATCGCCGAGTACTTCCTGGGCTACGCGGAGCGCCTGCGCCCCATGGTGGTGGACTCCGTGAACCTGCTCAACGACGCCCTGGACGAGGGCAAGGTCGTGCTGATGGAGGGCGGCCAGGCCACCTTCCTGGACGTGGACCACGGCACCTACCCGTTCGTCACCTCCTCCAACCCGACGGCGGGCGGCGCGTCCGTGGGCGCGGGCATCGGGCCGACCCGCTTCTCGCGGACCATCGGGATCGTGAAGGCGTACACCACGCGCGTGGGCGCCGGCCCGTTCCCCACCGAGCTCTTCGACGAGATGGGCGAGCAGCTGCGCACCACCGGCGGCGAGTTCGGCGTGAACACCGGGCGCCCGCGCCGCACCGGCTGGTACGACGCCGTCCTGGCCCACTACGCCGCGCGCGTCAACGGGTTCACGGACTACTTCCTCACCAAGCTGGACGTGCTCACGGGCATCGAGAAGATCCCGGTGTGCGTGGCCTACGACGTCGACGGCGTGCGCCACGACCGCATGCCCATGACGCAGACCCAGTTCCACCACGCGAAGCCGATCTTCGAGCACTTCGACGGCTGGACCGAGGACATCTCGAGCGCGCGGATGCTCGAGGACCTGCCGGAGAACGCTCGGGCCTATGTGCGCGCCCTGGAGAAGCTCTCCGGCTGCCGCATCTCGGCGATCGGCGTCGGCCCAGGCCGCGATCAGGTGGTCCAGGTGCGGGACCTCATCGAGGACTGAGCCTCCGGGCCGCACCCGGCCAGGGCGAGCCCGGTCTGCGGGCGGCCACTCGCCCACCCCCACACTTTCGCTAGGGAAAACGTCGCCTCCATCCCAACGTTCTGGGATGGAGGCGACGTTTTCCCTAGCGAAAGTTCCCCTGGGGGAGGGGTCAGTCGGCGAGGCGGCCCGTCGTCGGGAAGCGGTCCCAGACGCGGTGCGCCGGCATGAGCTCCTGGAGCTTCGCGACGGCGGACGCGCCGTCGGCGACGGTCTCCACGCCCTTGCCGGCCACGCCGGTCGTCTCGAGCACGGGCGCGCCGGCCTCGAGGGCCACGACGGCCTTGGAGTGGCGCCACATCTCCTGCAGGAGCTTGGCGACGCGCGGGTCGACCTGCGCGGCGTCGTCCGCACCGGCCTTGGCGTCCAGGCCGAGCTGCGCGTCCGCGGCGGGCGGGACGGGCCCGGCCACCACCACGGCGTCGAGCTCGACCGAGGCCGCGGTCAGGTAGGTGCGCTGCGCGACGATGCCGCCGGCCACGGGGCCGCCGGTCGGGGCGATCACCAGTGGGGTCATGCCCTCCCCGTGCACGCCCTGCACGAGCGCGTCGAGCTCCTTGGCGTCGACGTCGGCGCCCACCACGATGCCCACCTGGCGGCCGTCCAGCGGCCACTCCTTGCCCACCTGCGACAGCGCCGGCGACGGCGTGACGTCCGCGGGGGCCTGAGTCGGGGCCGGGACCTCCATGCCGAGGCCGGCGGCGACCTGCGCCGCGAGGCGCTCGTCGATCGCGCCCAGGTGCGCCAGCTGGCGCTCGCGGATGGTCTGCTCGTAGCACTTGCCCAGCTCGAAGGTGTAGGCCTGCGCCACGTGCTCGCGCTCCACCTCCGAGAGGGAGAGGAAGAACAGGCGTGCCTGCGAGAAGTGGTCCTCGAACGAGGCGGCCACCGCGCGCTCCTTCACACCGGCCTCGATCGGGGCCGGGGCGTCGATGAACGGGCGCTCGTCCGCCGGGGTCTCGAACGGCAGGCCGCCGTCGAGGGTGTTCGGGCGGTACGGGGCCACGCCGCGGTGCACGGCGCTCTGGTGCATGCCGTCGCGCAGCATGTCGTTGACCGCGGCGTGCGGGCGGTTGATGGGCAGCTGGGTCCAGTTCGGGCCGCCGAGGCGGGTGATCTGGGTGTCCAGGTAGGAGAAGAGGCGGCCCTGCAGCAGCGGGTCGTTGGTGACGTCGATGCCCGGGACCAGGTTGGCCGGGTTGAAGGCCACCTGTTCGGTCTCCGCGAAGTAGTTCGAGGGGTTCGCGTTCAGCGTCATCAGGCCGAGCGGCTGCACCGGGACGAGCTCCTCGGGCACGATCTTCGTGGGATCGAGCAGGTCGATGCCCTCGAACATCTGCTCCTCGTTGTCCTCGAACACCTGCACGCCGAGCTCCCACTCCGGGAACGCGCCGGCCTCGATGGCGTCGGCGAGGTCGCGGCGGTGGTAGTCCGGGTCGGCGCCGTTGGTGATGAGCGCCTCCTCCCACGTCACGGAGTGCGCGCCGAGCTTGGGCTTCCAATGGAACTTCACCAGCACGGTGGAGCCGTCCGCCGCGATGAGGCGGAAGGTGTGGATGCCGAAGCCCTCCATGGTGCGGTACGAGCGCGGGATGCCGCGGTCGGACATGTTCCAGATGGTGTGGTGCTGCGCCTCGGTGTGCAGGGAGACGAAGTCCCAGAACGTGTCGTGCGCGGACTGGGCCTGGGGGATCTCCCGGTCCGGGTGGGGCTTGGCGGCGTGGACGACGTCCGGGAACTTGATGGCGTCCTGGATGAAGAAGACGGGCATGTTGTTGCCCACCAGGTCCCAGGTGCCCTCGTCCGTGTAGAACTTCACGGCGAAGCCGCGGGTGTCGCGGGCCAGGTCGGAGGACCCGCGCGAGCCGAGCACGGTGGAGAAGCGGACGAAGACCTCGGTCTCCTTGTCCTTCGCGAACAGGCCCGCCTGGGAGATCTTGGCGGCGGTGCCGTAGCCGCGGAACACGCCGTGGGCGCCGGCGCCGCGGGCGTGCACCACGCGCTCGGGGATGCGCTCGTGGTCGAAGTGGCTGATCTTCTCGCGCAGGTGGTGGTCCTGCAGGAGGGTGGGGCCGCGGCGGCCTGCCTTGAGGGAGTGGTCAGAGTCCTGCAGGCGGGCGCCGTGCGCGGTGGTCAGGAACTGGCCGCCCTGGGCGACGGCGGCCGGATCGGCGCCGGTGGCCTGGCCGGTGGGGGACACCGTGGCGGGGCCCTTCTGGTCCGGGGCGGGGACCGCGACGGGGGCGTCCGGCGAGGCCTGCGCCGTCGGCTCCATCAGCTCGGGCGTGACAGGCCCGGGGGTGCCGGGAATGGGGGGCTGCTTCGAGGTCATGATCGTTGCCTTCCGTGTCGACGGGCCCGCACGGCTGCGCGCGGGCGAGGTCTGCCCTCCTAGCGTGGACCCCCCCTGTGGGTGCTGACCAGTCATGGCAGGCTGGGTGCATGAGGATCAGCGTGGGACAGTTCGGGCCGGGGGCCCGGGTCGAGCAGAACCTGGCCGCCGCCGGACGGCTCGCCGAGCGCGCCGCCGCGGAGGGCGCGGGGCTGCTCGTGCTCCCGGAGGAGGCCATGCTCGCCGCCCGGGCGACGTCGGAGGCGGACTTCCCCGGCGCCGTCGCGGCTGCGTGGGGGCCCTTCGCCGAGGGGCTGGCGGGGCTGGCCCGCGAGCACGGTCTGGCGGTCATCGCGGGCGGCTACGAGCCGAGCGGATCCGACCGCCCGTACAACACTCTCCTCGCCGTGGACGCGGCGGGTGCCGTGGCCGGCTCCTACCGCAAGCTGCACCTCTACGACGCCTTCGCGCACCGCGAGTCGGACCGCATCACCCCGGGTGACGGCGGAACCGCCGTCGTCCAGCTGGCCGGCCTGCGGGTGGGCCTGCAGACCTGCTACGACCTGCGCTTCCCCGAGGTGTCACGGGCCCTCGCGCTCGCGGGAGCGGACGTGATCGCGACCCCCGCCGCGTGGTTCTCCGGCGAGCACAAGGTGGACCACTGGCAGACGCTCCTGAAGGCGCGTGCCGTGGAGAACACGGTGTGGGTGGCGGCGGCGGACACGTGCGCCCCGGACTCGTCCGCGAGCGGTGGCACCGTGGGCCACTCGGCGGTGATCGATCCGCTCGCGCTCACCGTGGCGGCCTTGACCGACGAGCCCGAGGCCGTGGCCACCGCCGATGTGACCCGCGAACGGATCGACCAGGTGCGGCAGTTCCTCCCCGTGCTCGCCAATCGACGCGCGGACGTCCTCTGACGGTCCGCGTTACCCCTTTGCCTGGGAGCACGCCTAAAATCAGCTCAGACGTGCATCCACGCGGGCGCCCCCCCGGCGCTCGGAACGCGCCCCGTGCGACGGGGAGGAACGGGAGTATCCACATGAACACCGCCCAGAACCCCGCCCACGGCGCCACCGCCGTCGAAGCCCGCGCCGGCCGCACGGAGCCCGTGCGCCCGGTCCGCCACGCCACCGTGGACGAGACCATGATCGAGCCGACCCGTCCCGTGGACGGCTGGGGCTTCGCCAACCGCGTGATGATCGCCGCGGCGGTGCTGACCATCGCCTTCATGATCGCCCGCGTGGTGCTCTTCCCCGAGGCCGGCACCGCTGCGGTGCGGGACCTGAACCTGGAGCAGAACGGCTTCCTCCCGTCCACCGGCGAGACCGGCCGCGGGTGGGTCGTCACCCTGCAGTCCGTCATGTTCGGCCTCGTGGGCGGCGCCCTCACCGCCGCGTTCGGCTACGGGATCGTCCTCATGATGGGCGGCGCGGCCCGCTCCGCGGCCCGCTACGTGATCGGCGGCGTGATCGGCGGCCTGATCGCCGCCGCGCTCCTCCTGATGGTCTTCTCGAACACGGCGGTCGAGTCCATCGGCTTCCACGTCTTCTGGCTGCTTCCGCTGGGCGGCCTGATCGGCGGCCTCTGGGCGGGGCTCACCTCCGCGCGTCGCTGACCCACGACGGCGGTCCTCCCGTGCACGCCCGGCACGGGCGGTCGGGGGACCGCCGGACGGAATCAAGGCCCCGAGGCCCGGCATCGCGCCGGCCCTCGGGGCCTTGGTCCGTCATCACTCGCACCGTCATCACTCGCACCTTGATGAGGTGCCTTCAGCGTAGGAGCCGAGGGTGGGTAATCCAGGGGAGCCGCCTGTGGTTTGGCTGGGAATGGTTCAGTCGCCGGAGAGCGCGCGCGCGATGCGCGCCGTGGCGGCCACCAGGGCCCGGCCGCAGCGCTCGGCCAGCTCGTCCGTGCACCGGTAGTCGGGCACCAGGGTGCTGAGCGCCCCGACGACGGCGCCTCGCACCACGACGGGGGAGGTCAGGGCGGTGACGTCCGGCTCCACGGAGTGGGTGCGCTGCGTGTACTCCCCGGCGGGCACCTCTCCCCGGAAGGCGCGGCCCACGGCGCTCTCCGCGAGCGGCACCGTGCGGCCCACCCAGTTGGTGTGCCGGACCGAGTGGGTGCCCTCCACGATCGCGATGTAGAGCGCGGTCTCGCCCGGACCGTGGATCGCCAGGTACACGGACTCGCCGGTCCCGGCGACCACCTCCTCCATCGCGTCACGCGAGAGGGCCACGAGCGGTTCCCGCGTGAAGGCCCGGGCGCCGATCTGGAGGAGACGCGGTCCGGGGCGGTACTGGGCGTCGTCGTCGCGGGCCACGAGCCCCGCGCTCTCGAGGCTGCGCAGGAGGCGCAGCGCCGTGGAGGGGGGGAGGTCGGCGGTCCGCGCCGCCTCCGAGAGGCTCAGGGGCGCCTCCTCGGTGACGGCCGCGAGCAGCTCGAGCGCGCGGTCCACGGTGCGAGTCGATGCGGTGGCCATGAAGGGGAGAGTACTGCCCGGCACGCCGAGGGGGCTTGCATGTGTCGATGCTCACTGTTTCAATGGGTGGCAACACGTTGCCGCGCAACGGCAAGCCTGGGGAGTCCCCCTCGGCGACGCCGCGCACCGCCTTCTCGAGAGGAACCACCATGGCCGAGGGCTTCACCCAGCACGATCCGTCCCGCACCATCCGCGCCGACCGCGGCACCGAGCTCTCCGCCAAGTCCTGGCAGACCGAGGCTCCCCTGCGCATGCTGATGAACAACCTGGACCCGGAGGTCGCCGAGCGCCCCGAGGACCTGGTCGTCTACGGCGGCACCGGCCGCGCCGCCCGCTCGTGGGAGGCGTTCGACGCGATCGTCGAGACCCTCAAGGACCTCGAGGACGACGAGACGCTGCTCGTGCAGTCCGGCAAGCCCGTGGGCGTCATCCGCACCAACACGTGGGCGCCGCGCGTGCTGATCGCCAACTCCAACCTCGTGGGCGACTGGGCCAACTGGAAGGAGTTCCGCAAGCTCGAGGCCGAGGGCCTCATGATGTACGGCCAGATGACCGCCGGCTCGTGGATCTACATCGCCACCCAGGGCATCCTGCAGGGCACCTACGAGACCTTCGCCGCGATCGGCCGCAAGAAGTACGACGGCACGCTCAAGAACACCCTGACCCTCACCGGCGGCTGCGGCGGCATGGGCGGCGCCCAGCCCCTGGCCGTGACCCTCAACGGCGGCGTCTGCCTGATCGTGGACGTCTCCGAGGAGCGCCTGCGCCGCCGCATGGGCAAGCGCTACCTCGACGAGGTGGAGACCGACATCGACAAGGCGATCGAGCGCGTCATGCAGGCCAAGCGCGACGGCGAGGCCGTCTCCGTGGGCCTCGTGGGCAACGCCGCCGAGGTCTTCCCCGAGCTGCTCGAGCGCCAGAAGGCCGGCGAGGTCGAGATCGACATCGTGACGGACCAGACCTCCGCGCACGACCCGCTCTCCTACCTCCCGCTGGAGTACACCGTGGAGGAGTGGCACGCCGAGGCCGAGGCCGACGCGGACACGTTCACCAAGAAGGCCCAGGAGTCCATGGCCCGCCAGGTCGAGGCCATGGTCGGCTTCCAGGACATCGGCGCCGAGGTCTTCGACTACGGCAACTCCATCCGCGACGAGGCCCGCAAGGCCGGCTACTCCCGCGCGTTCGAGTTCCCGGGCTTCGTCCCGGCCTACATCCGCCCGCTCTTCTGCGAGGGCCTCGGCCCGTTCCGCTGGGTGGCGCTCTCCGGCGACCCGGAGGACATCCGCGTCACCGACGAGGCCCTGAAGGAGCTCTTCCCCGAGAACGAGCACCTGCACCGCTGGCTGGACGGCGCCGCCGAGTTCGTGGAGTTCGAGGGCCTGCCGGCGCGCATCTGCTGGCTCGGCTACGGCGAGCGCCACAAGGCCGGCCTGCTCTTCAACCAGCTCGTGGCCGAGGGCAAGGTGAAGGCCCCGATCGTGATCGGCCGTGACCACCTGGACTCCGGCTCCGTGGCGTCCCCGTACCGCGAGACCGAGTCCATGCTGGACGGCTCCGACGCGATCGCCGACTGGCCGCTGCTCAACGCCCTGACCGCCACCTCCTCCGGTGCCACGTGGGTCTCCATCCACCACGGCGGCGGCGTGGGCATCGGCCGCTCCATCCACGCCGGCCAGGTGGGCGTGGCGGACGGCACCGAGCTGGCCGCGGCCAAGCTCGAGGCCCTGCTGACCAACGACCCGGCCATGGGCGTCTTCCGCCACGTGGACTCCGGCTACTCCCGGGCCGCCGAAGTCGCCGCCGAGCGCGGCGTGCGCGTGCCTATGGAGGCGAAGATCCGCGACTGAGCGGGTCTCGGCGCGGGCGGCAGCCGCCGCCCGCGCACCTGAAGAAGCGGCCCGGGCGGGCATGACCGCTCGGGCCGCTCGGTGAAAGGACACCACGATGGCGCAGGCCCATCCCGGAGACGCAGAGCTGCATACGAACACGACGGCGATGGCCGCCATCCGCAACGACGATCCCCGCCCTCCCGCGCGGTGGCGCATGCTGGTGTACTCGGCGATCGGCGTCTTCATGTTCTTCGTGCCGATCACCATCGACGGGGTCAGCACCATCCCCCTCGACCACATGGTGACCTGGGTCCGCAGGATCCTGGGACCGGCCGAGCGCTTCGTGGGCCTGGCCATCATCGCGGCCGGCGCGGTGTACCCGTTCGCGACCGGCCGGTGGCGCCAGGGCCCCATGCGGATGACCTTCGCCTTCCTCGCGGTGCTGGGCTTCGTCACCGCGAGCATGGTGGTGTTCGGCTTCGGCCCGAGCTGGATCCTGGACAAGGCCATCGGCCCGTTCCTGCTGGACAAGCTCGTGGTCCCGGTCGGGCTGATCGTGCCCATCGGCTCCGTCTTCCTCGCCCTGGTCATCGGATACGGACTCATGGAGTTCGTGGGCGTGTACCTGCGCCCGGCCATGCGGCCGATCTGGAAGGTGCCCGGCCGTGCGGCCGTGGACGCCGTGGCCTCGTTCGTGGGCAGCTACGCCCTCGGACTGCTTCTGACGAACCGCATGTACCGCGGCGGCCGGTACACGGCGAAGGAGGCGGCCATCATCGCCGTCGGCTTCTCCACGGTGTCCGCGACCTTCATGGTGATCGTGGCCCGCACGCTCGGTCTCATGGACGTGTGGCTCTGGTACTTCTTCGGCACCCTCGTGGTGACATTCCTCGTCACCGCCATCACCGTGCGCATCCCCCCGCTGAGCCGCATCCCGGACGAGGTCCACCCCGGCGTCGAGCACCATCCGGAGCAGCCCGTCACGGCCGACCGCTTCAGCGTCGCGCGCCGGGCCGCGGAGCAGACGCTCGCCGAGGCTCCGTCGCTGGGGCGCAATGTGTGGCTCAACTTCCGCGACGGTCTCGTGATGGTCATGCAGATCCTGCCGTCCATCATGTCCGTGGGCCTGATCGCGCTGCTGCTGGCCACCCATACCCCGGTCTTCACGTGGGTGGGCTACCTCTTCTTCCCGCTCTTCGCCCTCCTCGGCTTCTCGGACCCGGGCCTGTTGGCCACGGCGTCCGCCACCTCCATCGCCGAGATGTTCATCCCGGCCACCATGGCGGCGGGCCACGAGGACTTCGTGGCGCGCTTCGTGATCGGTGTGATCTGCGTGTCCGCGATCATCTTCTTCTCGGCGGTGGTCCCGGCCATCCTCGCCACGGACATCCCCGTGAAGCTCTGGCACCTCGTGGTCGTCTGGGCGGAGCGTGTGATCCTCACGATCCTGCTCGCCACCCCGGTGGCCCATCTCGTCGCCGCCCTGACCTGACATCCTGGGAACGTCGCTCCTCCGTCTCCCTCGCCCGCCCGCTCCGAAAGGCCCCCATGCGCTCCACGCTCCTCACCGACATCGCCGAGCTGACCACCGTCGACCCCGAGGGCCGGGTCCTGGCGGACGCCGCCGTCGTGGTGGAGGACGAGCGGATCGCGTGGATCGGCGCCGCCGCCGAGGCCCCCGGGGCCGACGAGCGCGTGTCCGTGGGCGGGCGTGCCGTGCTGCCCGGCTGGGTGGACTCGCACACCCACCTCGTGTTCGACGGCGACCGCTCGGCCGAGTTCGAGGCCCGCATGGCCGGGGAGTCCTACGCCGCCGGCGGCATCGGCGTGACCACGTCGGCCACGCGGGAGGCCTCCGACGAGCGTCTGCGCGCACTGGTCGCCGGGCGTGTGGCGGACGCCGTCGCCGGCGGCACCACCTACCTCGAGACGAAGACCGGCTACGGCCTCTCCGTCCAGGAGGAGGCCCGTCACGCGCGCCTGCTCTCGGAGCTGAAGGCCGAGGGGCAGATCGACGAGGTGACGTTCCTCGGCGCCCACCTGGTGCCGAAGGGCCGCGAGGCGGAGGACTACCTCGACGACGTCGTCGGCCCCATGCTGGACGCCGTGCGCGAGCACGTGGGCTGGATCGACGTCTTCTGCGACAAGGGCGCCTTCGACGCCGCGCAGACCCGCCGCGTGCTCGAGGCGGGCACCGCCGCGGGCCTGCGCGTGCGCCTGCACGGCAACCAGATCGAGGAGGGCCCCGGCGTCGGCCTGGCCGTCGAGTTCGGCGCCGCCTCCGTGGACCACGTGAACTTCCTCGCCGACGCGGACGTCGAGGCGCTGGCCGGCACGTGGGGCGACTGGGACCGCGCGTCGGCCGCCGGCACCCCCGGCACCGTGGCCGGCTGCCTGCCCGCGTGCGACCTCTCCACCCGCGCCCCCCTGGCCCCGGCCCGCCGCCTGCTGGACGCCGGGATCGAGATCGCGCTGGCCTCCAACTGCAACCCCGGCACGAGCTACACCACGTCCATGAACTTCAACGTGGCCACCGCGGTGCTGCAGATGGGCCTCACGCTGGCCGAGGCGCTGCGGGCCGCGACGCTCGGCGGCGCGATCGGTCTGCGCGCGCAGGACCGCGTGGGCAGCCTCGAGGTCGGCAAGCGCGCGGACCTCCACGTGCTCGACGCCCCCGCCGCCATCCACCTCGCCTACCGCCCCGGCATGCCGCTCACCCACGCGGTGTGGCGGGCCGGCCGGCGCGTCGTCTGAGGTCGCCCACCCCGTACGATCACCGCCGGGACCACCCGCCCGGTGACGCCCGACGTCGGACACACCCGCCCGGCGTCGGGCCCGACCCACCCCACCACCCGAGGAGCGCACCGCCCATGACCACCCCTCCCGCCACCGTCACGCTCGGCACGTCCGGGGCCACCCTGGACGACGTCGTCGCCGTGGCCCGCCACGACGCCCGCGTGGTGCTCGCCGACGACGTCCTCGAGACCGTCGGCGCGGTGCGCCGCCACGTCCAGGCACTGGCCGAGGCCGAGACCCCCACCTACGGCGTCTCCACCGGCTTCGGCGCACTCGCGGACAAGCACATCCCGCTCGAGTCCCGCGCGCAGCTGCAGAAGTCGCTGATCCGCTCCCACGCCGCCGGCATGGGCCCCGTGGTGGAGCGTGAGGTCATCCGCGCGCTGATGTTCCTGCGCGCCACCACGCTGGCCTCCGGCCGCACGGGTGTGCGCCCCGTGGTCGTGGAGACCTTCGTGGCCATGCTCAACGCGGGCATCACCCCGGGCGTGCGCGAGTTCGGCTCGCTCGGCTGCTCGGGCGATCTGGCCCCGCTGTCCCACGTGGCGCTCGCGCTCATGGGCGAGGGCGACGTCGTCGGGGAGGACGGCGCGCTGCGTCCGGCCGGCGAGGCGCTCGCCGAGGCCGGGATCGAGCCGGTCGAGCTGCGGGAGAAGGAGGGCCTGGCCCTCGTCAACGGCACCGAGGGCATGCTCGGCATGCTGATCCTCGCGCTGGCCGACCTCGAGGAGCTCGCCGATACCGTGGACCTCACCGCCGCGATGTCCGTGGAGGCCCTGCTCGGCACCGACCGCGTGTTCGTGCCCGAGCTGCACGCCCCGCTGCGCCCGCACCCCGGCCAGGCCGCCTCGGCGGACCGCATGCTGAAGATCCTCGCCGGCTCGCCGATTGTGGCGAGCCACCGCGTGGGCGACTCCCGCGTGCAGGACGCCTACTCGCTGCGCTGCGCCCCCCAGGTGGCCGGCGGCCTGCGCGACACCCTCGCGTACGTCACGTCCGTGGCCGAGCGCGAGCTCGCCGCGACCATCGACAACCCGGTGGTGCTCGACGACGGCCGCGTCTCCTCGAACGGCAACTTCCACGGCGCCCCGATCGCCTACGTGCTGGACTTCCTGGCGATCCCGGTGGCCGACGTCGCCAGCATGTCCGAGCGCCGCACCGACCGCATGCTGGACCCGGCCCGCTCGCACGGGCTGCCCGCGTTCCTCGTGGACGACCCGGGCGTGGACTCCGGCATGATGATCGCCCAGTACACGCAGGCCGGGCTCGTCTCGGACATGAAGCGTCTGGCCGTGCCCGCGTCCGTGGACTCCATCCCGTCCTCCGCGATGCAGGAGGACCACGTCTCCATGGGCTGGCACGCCGCCCGCAAGCTGCGCTCGGCCGTGGAGAACTTCCGGCGCGTGCTCGCCGTCGAGCTCGTGGCCGCCGCCCGCGCGATCGAGCTGCGCGCCCCGCTGCAGCCCTCCGCCGCGACCGGCGCCGCCGTCCGCGTGATCCGCGAGGCCGGCGTCCCCGGCCCCGGCCCGGACCAGTACATGGCCCCGCAGCTGGCCGCCGCTGAGCAGGCCCTGCGCGACGGGTCCGTGCTGAAGGCGGTGGCGGGGGTGCTCGCGGGCGTGTCCGCCGACGCCGAGCCGCAGGACCTGGCCGAGGAGCCCGAGGGCGCCGAGGCCGAGGGGCACTGACGCCGCAGAGTGCTCAGACGCCACAGAGTGGTCACGACATGCCGCGTCCGTCTGCACGAGGCGGCGTGTCGTGACCACTCTGTGTGTGGAGGGGTCTGTGTGTGGAGGGGTCTGTGTGTGGAGGGGGCGGCCTGCGGGTCGGGCCCGGTCACCCCGGCTCAGGCCGCCAGGTCCACGTCCTTCGTCTCCTTCATGAACAGGCCGGTCAACCCGGTGAGGCCGCCGACCACCATGAGGTAGATCGGGAACGCGCTGGTCCAGCCCTGCGCCGTCAGCCACGTGATCAGGTACGGCGCCGTGCCGCCGAAGATCGCGGTGGCCAGCGAGAGCATGGTGGCCACGCCCCTGGCGCGCACCGCCGTGGGCAGCACCTCGGACCAGACGGCGCCGTTGACGCCGAACAGCAGCGCCACGGCCAGCAGGGCGATGCTCTGCACGAGCACGAACGAGGCGAAGGTGCCGTCCAGCATGCCGAACAGCGGGAACGGCAGCAGCACGAAGAGCAGGCCGAAGGCGATGACCAGCGGACGGCGCCCGACCCGGTCACCCAGCAGGCCCGCCCCGAGGATGGCGGCCAGGAAGATCACCTGGGCCACGAGTGAGGCCGAGAGCGTGGTGGACTTGTCCATGTGATGGGCCACCTGCGCGTGCGTGGGCAGGTAGATCAACCACGTGTAGAACATCAGGGAGCCGCCCGCGGAGACCAGGAAGATCGTCAGCAGGCCGCGCCACACTGCGCCCGGCTCCCGACGTGGGGCCTCGTCCGCGGTGGGCACCACCTGCTGCGCCGCCGTGAAGTGCTCCGACTCCGTCAGGCTCCGTCGCAGGTACAGCGCGTAGAGGCCGAGGACGCCGCCGATGCCGAACGCCACGCGCCAGCCCCAGGACGCCACCTGCTCGTGGGAGAGCAGCGTGTTGATGGCCAGACCCACGAGGGTCGCCAGGATCGTGCCCACCACCACGGACACCCACGACGTCGCCCCGAACAGCCCGCGCCGACCCTGCGGCGCGCGCTCCACGAGGTAGGTCACGGAGGTGCCCATCTCGCCTCCGTGCGCCAGGCCCTGCAGCAGGCGGGCGATGACGAGGATGACCGAGGCGAAGACGCCCACCGTGCCGTAGGTGGGGGTGACGGCGATGATCAGGCTGCCGAGCGCGGTGATCATCATCGCCGCGAAGAGGCTGCGCTTGCGGCCCACCCGGTCCGCGTAGGCGCCGAACACGTAGCCGCCGATGGGGCGGGCGACGAAGCCCACCGCGAAGACGGCCAGGGTCGCGAGCAGCCCGGAGGTGGGGTTGTCCGTGTGGAAGATCTGCGCCGCGAAGACCGGGGCGAAGATCGTGTAGACGTTCCAGTCGTACCACTCCAGCGCGTTGCCGAAGTTCACGGCCAGCATGTCCTTCAGGCTCCGGGGGCGGGCCTGGGGCACGGGAGTGGGCCGGGCCGCGCCGGTGGCCGCGGTGCTCATGCCCGTCCCTCGAGGCCGGCCTGGGCGTCGCCGTCGGCGCCGGGCACCCGCATCTCGAAGGTCTCCCGCACCACGGTGTAGTCGAAGTAGCCCAGACGCGCGATCGGCTGGATGCGCGGGATGTCGATGCGGCCGTCGGCGGTGATGACGTCGTCGTCGATGTGGATGGTGTCCACGTGGGCGAAGACCACGTCGATGGTGCCGACGTTCGAGTCGCCCTTGATGCGGTGCGTCGAGTGGTAGCGGCACTCGAAGCGCACGGGGGACTCGGCGACCATCGGGATGGGGTGGTTGTCCGCGTAGACCTTGGTGACGCCGTGCTCCGCGATGCGGTCCCACTCGCTCTCGCCCGGCTCCAGGGCCATGGCGGAGACGTTGACGGCCTCGCGCAGGTCGTAGGTGGCCATGTTCCACACGAACCAGCCGGTCTGCTCCGCGTTGAGGACGGTGTCCTTGCGGCGTCCGTCCGGGTACTGGTTCGCGGAGAACATCACCATGGGCGGGTCGAAGGTGAGGTTCTGCCACTGGCTGTAGGGGGCGATGTTCTCCATGCCGTCCGGGCTGACGGAGGACAGCCAGCCGATGGGCCGCGGCACGGTGGAGCTCTTGAAGGGGGAGAAGGGCAGGGGGTTGGCGTCGTGCTGCGGGCGGTACTTCATGAGTCCTCCGTGTGATGGCGGTAACAGGATGTGGGTCACGCTACGCCGCATATTCCGGATATATCAAGCGGATGTGCGCAGATGACTGCCTAGGCTGGGCCCATGAACAAGTCGGAGGAGGCCTACGCCCGCCTGACGCAGAAGATCGAGACCGGGGAGCTGCCACCGGGCGCCGTCCTCAGCGAGGCGGCCCTCATCGCCGCCGCCGAGACGGGACGCACGCCCCTGCGCGAGGCCGTGCAGCGCCTCATCCGCGACCACTGGCTCCTGACCGGTGGGGGACGTGGCCTGCAGGTCCCCGCGATCTCCGTGGACGACCAGCTGGAGAGGCTGGAGGTGCGGCGGTCGCTCGAGGCGCTGGCCGTGGGACTGGCCTGCGCGCGGGCGGGCGAGGAGCAGCTGGCCGCCGTCGCGGCCCACGTGCGGCACCTGCGCACGGTGGAGGACCTGCCGGCGTACGTCGCCGCCGTCGGGCGCTCGCACGAACTCCTGCGCACGATCGCGAACAACCGCTATCTCGCCGATTCCCTGGTCCCGCTCCAGGGGCTCTCCCGGCGGTTCTGGCTCGCCACCACGAAGGGTCTGCCCGACGAGGTCGAACGCGGCCGGGCGTTCTACGTCCCGGCGCTGGAGGCGGTGACCCGGAGGGACTCGGCGGGAGCCCGGGCCGGGGTGCTGGCCCTGCACGACTTCCTGGCACGCTCAGCGCTGGACTACGCCGCCCGACGCGCGGCCCACGGCAGCGCCGAGCCCCCGGCCCCGTGGGCGGACCGACGCTGACGCGCGCGGCCCCCGCGCCTGAACGAGTCCCGGCCCGCTCAGGCCAGCAGCGACGCGTCCGTCCGGTGACGGCTGACGATCGCGTGGATCAGCCGGGCCGCGGCCTTCGCCGTGCGGCCGTCCACGTCCAGGGAGGGGTTGAGCTCCACGACGTCGGCCAGGGCCAGCTTCCCGGACTGGGTGGCCTCCAGCGTGCACGCGTGGATCACCTCGTACGGCACGCCGAAGCCGGCCGGTGCGCTCACCCCCGGGGCGACGGCGGCCGGCAGCACATCCAGGTCGATCGTCAGGTAGAGCACGTCCACGGCGTTGATGAACGAGCGCACCCAGCGGCGCACGCCGGTGACGTCGGCGGTCTGGGCCTGCTCGTCGGTCACCCACGTGACCCCGCGTTCGCGCGCGGTGTCGAACAGGACGCGGGTGTTGTTGGCCTCGCTGATGCCCACCACCGCGTAGGAGAGCTGATGCTCCGCCCCCTCGGCGTCGCGCAGCGCCTGCAGGAACGGGGTGCCGGAGCTGGGCCGCGGCGCCTCGCGCAGGTCGAAGTGCGCGTCCAGGTTGAGGATGCCCACGCGGGTGCCCGCACCCACGCGCGTGGAGCCGGTCAGGCCCGTGATCGAGGCGTAGGCGGTCTCGTGTCCGCCGCCGAGCACCACGGCCAGGTCGTGGGCGTTCAGCAGCCCGCTGACCACCGTGCCCAGCTCGGCCTGGCCCGCCTCGAGCTCGCCCGGGGCGTCGTCGTCACCGCGGTCCACGGACACGTCGCCCGCGTCCACGAGCGCGCCCGTGCCCTCGAGGTACGCGAGCGAGGCGAGCGCACCGCGCAGCGCCTCCGGGCCGTCCTCGGCGCCCACGCGGCCGTGGTTGCGGCGCACGCCCTCGTCCGAGGCGAAGCCGACGAGCGCCGTGGACCGCGCGCCCGACGTCGGGGCGCCGGCGCCGGGGTGGCGCTGCGTCGTCGTGGGCTCACCGTGGCCGGCGGCGGGGCGGACGACCTGGTGCCAGCGCAGGTGCTCGGGGGCGTCGCCGTCGGTGCGGCCGGTCCAGGTGGGGGAGAGGGAGGGGGAGGGGAGCTCGGAGGTCATGGGCCCATCCCACGCCATCGACGGGCGGGTGCGCAACGAGGGCCGGACGACGCCCGACATGGGGCGTCGTCCGCCTAGCGGTCGAGTTCCTGGCGCCGCGAGCTGATCACGCCGGTGACGAAGCCGGCGAGGTTGAGCCCGCCGTGGAAGCGGGCGTGCTCGATCTTCACGCAGCGGTCCATCACGATCTCCAGGCCCGCGGCCTCGGCCTGACGCGCGGCGTCCTCGTTCCAGATGCCCAGCTGCAGCCACACGGTCCTCGCGCCCACGTCGTGGGCCTCCTCCACGACGCCAGGGGTGTCCCCCGCCTTGCGGAACACCTCCACGAGGTCCGGCACCACGGGCAGGTCCGCCAGCGACGCGTAGACCTGGTGGCCGAGGATCTCCTTGCCGGCTTCGGCGAGCACGGGGTTCACGAAGTAGACGTCGAACGTGGTCGAGCTCAGCAGGTACGTGGCCACGAAGTAGGACGCGCGCTCGGGCTTGTCCGAGGCGCCGACGATCGCGATCGAGCGGGTGCGCCGCAGGATCGCCAGGCGCTCGGGGGCGCTGGGGCCGGTCCAGGTCCGCTCGGGGTGGGTGGTGCTCATGGCTCAGGCCTCCTTCTCGACGTCGGCCTCGACGGCGGTCGGCGCACGGACCGGGGCGACGTCGTCGTCCTCTCGGGTGCGGCCCGTGGCTGCGGTGAGGGCCTGGTCCAGGTCCCACAGGATGTCCTCGACGTCCTCGATCCCCACCGAGATGCGGATCAGGTCCTCCGGCACGCCGCCGGCCACGAGCTGCCCGGCGGTGAGCTGCTGGTGCGTGGTGGACGCCGGGTGCAGCACGAGCGTCTTGGCGTCGCCGATGTTGGCCAGGTGGCTGGCCAGCCGCAGGTGCGCGATGAAGTCCGCGCCGGCGTCGCGACCGCCCGCCACGCCGAAGCTGAACACCGAGCCGACGCCCTGGGGCAGCAGCTCCCGGCCGCGCGCGTGGTGGGGATGGCCCGGCAGGCCCGCGTACGCCACCCAGGCGACGCGCGGGTCCTCGTCCAGCCACTGCGCCACGGCCTGCGCGTTGGCCAGGTGCGCGTCCATGCGCTGCGCCAGGGTCTCCACGCCGATCATCAGCTGGAACGCGGACTGCGGCGCCAGGGACGGGCCGAAGTCGCGCAGCTGCTCAGAACGCAGCTTGGTGAGGAAGCCGTATTCGCCGAAGTTGCCCCACCAGGACACGCCGCCGTAGCTGGGCACGGGCTCGGTCATGGACGGGAACTTGCCGTTGTCCCACGGGAACCGGCCGGACTCCACCACGACGCCGCCGAGCGTGGTGCCGTGCCCGCCCAGGAACTTCGTGGCCGAGTGGATGACGATGTCCGCGCCGTGCTCGATCGGGCGGATCAGGTAGGGCGGGGTGAGGGTGGCGTCCACCACGAGCGGCACGCCGTGCCGGTGGGCGACGTCGGCCAGGCCCGGCAGGTCCACGACGTCACCGGAGGGGTTGGCCACGATCTCCGTGTAGACGGCCTTCGTGTTCTCCCGGAGGGCCGCCTCGAAGTCCTCGGCCTCCATGGAGTCCACGAACGTGGTCTCGACGCCGAACCGGCGCAGGGACACGTCCAGCTGGGTGATCGTGCCGCCGTAGAGCTTCGAGGACGCCACGATGTGGTCGCCGGCCCCGGCGAGGGCCGCGAAGGTGACGAACTCGGCGGCCATGCCGGACGCCGTCGCCACCGCGCCGATGCCGCCCTCCAGCGTGGCGATCCGCTCCTCGAACGCGGCGACCGTGGGGTTGCCGATGCGCGAGTAGATGTTGCCGTACTTCTGCAGCGCGAAGAGGTTGGCCGCGTCGTCCGCGGACTCGAACACGAAGGAGCTCGTCTGGTGGATCGGCACCGCGCGGGAGCCGTGGACGGCGTCCGGGACGGCGCCGGCGTGCAGGGCCTTGGTGCGGAATCCGAACTCGTGGTCGGCCACGGCGGTCCTCTCTGGCAGGGGGCGAGAATGCGCGCCCCACCCTGCCAGGCCCGGGCGACGACGTCGGACACCGCGTCACATACGCGCCGCCGGGGCGCTCGCGGCCCCCGGCCGCCGGCCCCCGACCCCGGCCTCCCCAGCGAACGAGGTGTCACGAAACGTTGGAATGGCGCCCGCGTTCCCACATTTCGTGACACCTCGTTCCGAGAGGAGGGGGAGCGTGGCGGGGAGCAGCAGGCGCGTGGTCATCGGTTCAGGGCCGCCGCGATCCAGACGGCCGCGGGCAGACCGACGATGAAGACGCCCACGAACCCGTAGGTGAGAAGGCGGCCCGTGCGCGAGGCGAGGTTCACCGTGGCGCCCACGCCGTAGCCCTCGCGCTTGGGCGGGAAGGCAGAGGGGTCGTCGGGGTCGCGCTTCAGGCCCGCCGCGGTCCACTTCTCCTCCTCGGCGGCCTCCTCGGCGGTGGGGCGGTGGCCGAGGTCCTGGGCGACGCGGTCCGACCAGCGGGTGCCGCCGCGGATCGCCGCGCTCAGCGCGACCATCACCCCGACCATGAGGAGGGTGAGGCTGAGCGGCATGAGCCACCAGGGCATCCGCCACGCGCCCGCGGTGAGGACCTCCACCGTCGACGGGAGCATCGGGAGCAGGGTCAACGCGGCGATCCACCCGAGGGCCGTGCGCATGCCGCGGTCCACCCCGGCCTGCCGCACGCGCCGCCACGGGGAGGCGTCCGGAGGCAGGGGAGACATCATCGGCACGATGGCGGCCATGAGCGCCATGAGCACGGTCATGCCGAGGGCGACGATCGGCCCCATGCCGACGGTGCCCAGGGACTTCTCGTCCCAGTCGTCGGGACGGCCGTCGATGCCCCAGTGCACCGGGACCCGGTCCGGGAGGTCGGGCAGGGCGACCGTGACCCACCCGAGCATGCCGATGCACACCGCCGCGGTCAGCAGGAACGGCAGCCAGGGCCGCCACGCCCCGCGGCGCAGGGCCTCCCGCTCGGCGGCGGGGACGTCGTCGTCGGGCCGGCCCGGGCCGGGGGGTGTGGCGGGGGTCATGCGTTCAGGCTACAGAATCCTGTGGACGCGCTGAGGGCGGCGGGCGTCAGGCCCGCGCCGCCCGGTCCCCGCGGTCCGTCGCCCGGCGCATGCGACGCTCCGGCGCCCGCCCCAGCCACACCGCCGCCGCACACGCCGCGACCACGAGCAGCATCCCGGCCACGTCCGGCACGTCCAGCACCTGCCCGCGCACGGCCCACGCGGTGAGCGCGGCGGCCACGGGGGACAGGCACGTGAGGAGGGAGAACAGTGAGGTGGGCATGCGGCGCAGCACGTGCATCTCGATCCCGTACGGCAGCGAGGAGCTCAGCACCGCCACCACCAGCCCGACGCCCAGCACGACGGGGTCGAGCAGGGCGGGCCCCGCCGTCGTCGCGCCGATGGGCAGGGCGAGGAAGGAGCCCGCGACCATGGCCAGCGCGAGCCCCTGCACCCCGGGCAGATGCCCGCCCGCGGCCCGACTCATCAGGATGCAGCCCGCCCAGAAGGCGGCGGCGCCCACGGCGCACGCCACGCCCACGGGATCCAGCCCGGCGCCCGCGCCCGCGCTGAACCCGTCCCGGCCGAGCAGCACGATGCCCGCAAGGGCGACGCCGGCGCAGGCCCATGCGTCCCAGCGCCGCCGCGCCAGGACGGACAGCGCGAGCGGTCCGAGCACCTCGAACGTGACGGCCACGCCCTGGGGGATCCGGTCGAACGCCTCGTAGATGAGCAGGTTCATCCCGGCCATGGTCAGCCCCAGCCCGACGACGGCGGCCCACCCCTGCGCGGTCAGGCTCGCCAGGGCGCGGCGCCCGGGGCGGGCGAAGGCCAGCAGCAGGAGGGCGGAGAACACGAGGCGCAGGGCGACCATCCCGGAGGCGCCGACCTGACCGAACAGCAGGCCGGCGATGGAGGCGCCGAGCTGCTGGCACAGCACGGAGAGCAGGACCAGCAGCACGGGAGGCACGCGGCCAGCGTACGGGTCATCCAGGGGCGGCCGGACGCGTTCGGCGGTGCGGCAGCGCCGTCGTGACTCCGGCCCGGGGCCCGGTTCAGACCGTGGGCGGGCGCGCTCCTAGCGTGGCGGCAGACCACGCACTCGGCCGTCGGTGCCGGACACCACCGCTGACCGCCCCGCTGACAAGGACCCCCATGACCGAGACCCTCACCGCCGCCCGCGCGGAGGACGTCCGCCCCGAGCCGCCCCGCGCGGAGGCCTCCGTCCTCACCCCGCCCGAGGTCGACGTGGCCGACCTGCCCCGCGACCTCGCCGGGCTGCGCGCCCACTTCGCGCCGCTGTTCGCGCAGATCGCGGAGGGCTCCCGCGAGCGCGATCACGAGCGGATCCTGCCCTTCGAGGAGGTCCGCGCGCTCCACGCCGCCGGCTTTGCGGTGCTGCGCGTCCCGGCCGAGGCGGGCGGGCCCGGCGTCGACGTGCGCACCGCGATCGCCCTGCTCGTGGACCTCGCCGAGGCCGACTCCAACGTGGCCCACCTCTACCGCTCACACCTGGGCTTCCTCGACGCGCTGCGGTTCCAGCCCGAGGACGTCCGCACGCGCTGGTACGGGCGCGTCCTCGCCGGCGCCACGGTGGGCAACGCCTCCACGGAGAAGGGCGGCAACGCGCTCGGCACGCTCAACACGGTGCTCACGGAGGACGCGGCGGAGGCGGGCGACGACGGCGCGGCGGACTCCGCGCCCGCGTGGACGCTCTCCGGCACGAAGTACTACGCCACGGGCTCGATCTTCTCCTCGCACACCCGCGTCTCCGCCTCCGTGCGCCGCGCCGACGGGAGCGTGGACGCCGGGCGCGGCTTCGCCGTCGTGCCCGTGGACGCCGCCGGCGTCACCCTCGAGGACGATTGGGACGGCTTCGGGCAGCGCCTCACCGGCACGGGCACCGCGGTGTTCGAGGATGTGAGGATCCCCGCGGGCGACGTGCTGCGGCGCATCCCCGGCACCCCCGAGGCCGTGTTCGAGGCCGCGTACTTCCAGCTGATCCTGCTCGCGGTGCTGGCCGGGATCGCCCGCGCCTCCCGCCGCGACGCCGCCGCCCGCGTGGCCGCGCGCGTGCGCACCTTCAACACGGGCCTGGGCCTGCCGTTCCGTGAGGACCCGCTGATCCAGGAGGCCGTGGGCCGGATCGCCGCGAAGGCGTTCACCGCGGAGGCCGCGGTGCTGGCGGCGGCGGAGGCGCTCGACGCCGCGCTCGCCGCCGGGGCGGCCACCGGCGCCGACCGCTGGGGCTACGACGGGGAGACGCCGCTCGCGTTCGCGAACGCCGAGGTCGCGGTGGAGCACGCGCAGATCACCGTGCCCGAGCTCGCGATCGGCGCCGCGCAGGAGCTCTTCCTCACCGGCGGCGCCTCGGACACGTCCACCGCCAAGGGCCTGGACCGCCACTGGCGCAACGCGCAGACCGTTGCCACACACAACCCCATCGCCTTCCGCGCCCGGGCCGTGGGCGACTACTGGATCAACGGCACCCTGCCCGAGGGGCTCTCCGCGATCGGCGATGCGCCGGCGACGGGTTCAGGGCCGACCGACGCCGCGGCGTCCGCGGTCGTCATCACCGAGGGGGACGCCCGATGAGCACCGTCCTGGACGCTCCGGAGGCGACCCCGCCGTCGTCGGGACCCGGCACCGGGAACGCGCCCGCCTCCCCGGCCGCCCCCGCCGAGGACCCCGCGGCCCGGCGCCATCGCACGCGCGCCGTCGTCTCCTCGCTGCTGGGGACCACGATCGAGTGGTACGACTTCTACCTCTACGGCCTGGCCGCCGCCCTCGTGTTCAACGTGCAGTTCTTCCCGGGCGCCACGCAGCTCGGAGCCACGCTCGCCTCCTTCGCCACCCTCGCGGTGGGCGTGGTGATGCGCCCGCTCGGCGGGGTCGTGGCCGGGCACTTCGGGGACCGCGTGGGGCGCAAGGCCCTCCTCGTGGTCTCCCTCCTGCTCATGGGCGTCTCCTCGTTCCTCATCGGCCTGCTGCCCACCTTCGCGCAGGCCGGCTGGTGGGCCGTCGCCGGTCTCGTCCTCCTGCGCCTCGTGCAGGGCGTCTCTGCCGGGATGGAGTGGGGCGGGGCCGCGCTGATGTCCGTGGAGCACGCCCCCGCGCACCGCCGCGGCTTCTTCGGCTCCTTCACGCAAATCGGCTCCTCGGCGGGCATGCTGCTGGCCACGGCCGCGTTCAGCATCGTCCACCTGTTCACCACGGAGGAGCAGTTCGCCGCCTACGGCTGGCGCATCCCCTTCCTCGCCTCGGCCGTGCTCGTGGCGATCGCCCTGGTGATCCGGCTCGGCGTGCAGGACGCGCCGGAGTTCCAGGAGCGGCGCGCGGCCGGCGAGCTCAGCGCCTCCCCGGTCCGCGAGCTGCTGCGGGACCACGGCCGGGCCGTGCTCGTCACGGCCGGCCTGCGCCTGGGACAGAACGGGGTGTACTACCTGATCACCGTGTACCTCGTGAGCTTCCTCGTGCTGCGCGGGCATGACAGCGGGATCCTCCTCACCTCGATCATGGTCGCCTCCGCGATCGGACTCGTGAGCACCCCGCTGTGGGCCGCGCTCTCCGACCGGTGGGGCCGGCGCCGGGTATCCCAGCTCGGCTACGCCCTCATCGCCGGCGCCGGGTGGGCCGTGTTCGCCGTGACCGAGGCCGGGCTGATCGCGTGGCTGCCGATCGTCGTCGTGCTCGTGATCAACGTGGCCCACGACTCCGTGTACGGCCCGCAGGCGGCGTGGTTCGCCGAGCAGTTCCCCGTGCAGGTGCGCTACTCCGGCGTGAACCTCAGCTACCAGATCGGCACGGTGCTCGGCGGCGGCATCGCCCCGTTCGTCGCGGCCCTGCTCTTCGAAGCCGGAGGGCGCACCCCGTGGCTGATCGCCGCGTACCTCACCGTCCTGGCCGGGCTCTCCCTGTGGGCGTCCAGCCAGGCCGCCGATCCGACCGCGCGCCGCGGCGAGGCGTCCGGATCGGCGCCCGCCGTCCCGACCGTCCAGGAGACCCGATGACCCCGCAGCCCGAGGCGCAGAGCGCCCAGCCCTTCCTGCTCAGCGCGTTCGAGATGATGACGCCCGTGCACCAGTCCCCGGGGCTGTGGCGGCACCCGGACTCGCGGATCGCCGAGTTCGACCGCCTCTCCTACTGGACCGACCTCGCCCGCACCGTGGAGGAGGGCGGGTTCACCGCGCTGTTCCTCGCGGACGTCCTGGGCCTGTACGACGTGTACGACGGCGGGGTCGAGGCCACCGTGCGCGGCGGTGTCCAGTGGCCGCTGCTCGAGCCGACCGTGGCCGTGCCCGCCATGGCCGCCGTGACCGACCGCCTCGGCTTCGGCGTGACCGCGTCCGTCACGTACGAGCAGCCGTACCAGTTGGCCCGCACCTTCGCGACGCTCGACCACTTCACGCAGGGCCGCGTGGCCTGGAACGTCGTGACCAGCTACCAGGACTCCGCGGCCCGCAACCTCGGGCTGGACAGGCAGCTGCCGCACGACGAGCGCTACGACCGCGCCGACGAGCACCTCGACGCCGTCTACCGCCTCTTCGAGGGATCGGTGGAGCCGGGCGCCGTGGTCAAGGACGCCGCCGCCGGCGTCTTCGCGGACCCGGAGCGCGTGCACCCGGCCGGCGTGGCGGGCACGCACTTCCGCGTCCCCGACGCCGCGCTCACCCACCCCGGTCCGCAGGGCACCCCGTTCCTCTTCCAGGCCGGCGCCTCCGCGCGGGGGCTGCGGTTCGCGCAGGAGCACGCCGAGGCCGTCTTCGCCATCGGCCCGACGACGGCGCACGTCCGCCGCTTCGTCGAGCAGACGCGGGCGGGGCTCGTCGACGCCGGCCGCGCCGAGGACGCGATCCGTGTGCTCGCGATGGTGACCGTCGTCGTCGCCGAGACGGACGAGGCGGCGGAGGAGCGGCTGCGTGGCTACGCGGACTTCGTGGACGTCGAGGGTGCCCTCGCCCTGTTCGGCGGCTGGACCGGCGTGGACTTCGCGGGCCTGGACCCGGACGCGCCGCTGGAGCACGTGGTGACGGACGCGAACCGCTCCGCGCTCGCGGCCTTCACCGCGGACCCCTCGGGGAAGCTGTGGACGCTGCGGGACGTGGCCGAGTTCGTGGCGATCGGCGGGCGCGGCCCCGTGATCGTGGGCTCCCCGGCGACCGTGGCGGACGAGCTCGAGCGCTGGCAGGCCGAGACCGGTGTGGACGGCTTCAACATCTCCGCGGCCGTGCGCCCGGCCGACCTCGAGCGGTTCACCACGCTCGTGAGCCCGGAGCTGCGCCGCCGCGGCGCGCTGCGCGAGCCCGAGGCCGGGAGGACGCTGCGCGAGAACATCACCGGCGCGGGGCCGCGCTTGCCGGAGGATCACCGGGGCGCGGGGTTCCGCGGCTGACCTCCCCGTCCTCGACGAGCCCTGCGTCGTGCTGCCGTTCCCGCGGGAACAGGCACCACAACGCAGGGCTCGTCGCGCCGTGGCGTGGGAGAGTGAGGGCATGACCCGCCCCGACGAGCCTGGCCGCCCCGCCCGCCCCCAGACCGTGCTGACGGTCCAGCGCACCGAGCGCCTCAGCCCGCACCTGGTCCGCATGACGCTCGGCGGCGAGCAGTTCGCGGACTTCCACGCCCGCTGGGCCGCCAAGGGTGCGGCGGATCAGTACATCAAGCTGCTCTTCACCGACCCCGTGCTCGGCCTCACCCCGCCCTACGACCTGGACGCCCTCCGCGAGCGCCTCACACCCGAGCAGATGCCCGTCCGCCGCACCTACACGGTGCGCGCCGTGGACGCGGCGGCCGGCACGGTGGACGTGGACTTCGTGGTGCACGGGACCGGTCCCGACGACGGCCTCGCCGGTCCGTGGGCCGCCTCGGCACAGCCGGGGGACACGGTGGCGTTCATGGGACCCGGCGGCAGCTACAGCCCCGATCCCGGGGCGGACTGGCACCTGTTGGTCGGTGACGACTCCGCCCTGCCCGCGATCGCCGCCGCCCTGGAGGACCTCGCGCGCACGGCCCCGGACGCCGTCGGGACCGCGCTGATCGAGGTGGGCGGCGCGGAGGACGAGCTGCCGCTCGAGGCACCGCTCGGCGTCGAGGTGCGCTGGCTGCACCGCGGCGGGGACTTCACCCCGGAGGCGACGCGCTGGGCTGCCGAGCTGCGCGCGCTCCCGTGGCGCGAGGGCCGGGTGCACGCGTTCGTGCACGGGGAGCGCGAGCAGGTGAAGGCCGCGCGGGCGTACCTCACGGACGAGCGCGGGGTGGACCGGCGGTCCATGTCCGTCAGCGCCTACTGGGCGTTCGGCCGCGCCGAGGACGCGTTCCAGGCGGAGAAGCAGACGCCGGTGGGGCAGATCTTCCCCTGAGGGGTGACGTGCCCATGCGACGAACCCTGCGTCGTTGTGCCTGTCGCGCGGTCTCCAGGGCGACAGCGCAGGGCTCGTCACCCGGGGCAGGGCTCACGCCGCGTCGGCCGCCGGGCGCTTCACGAACCACACCGCCACCACGTTGAGCGTGAACACCGCCGCGCCAGAGAGGAACGCCAGGTGCACGCCGTCCATCATGGCGGCCCGCGCCGGCAGGCCTGCCGCGGCCGACGACGCCGTCCCCACCGTGAGCAGCGTGATGAACAGCGCCGTGCCCGCCGCGCCGGCCACCTGCTGCAGCGTGGACATCAGGGCGGAGCCGTGCGCGTACAGCGGCCGGGGCAGGGCGCTGAGCGCCGTCGTCATGAGCGGGGAGAACAGCAGGGAGAGGCCGATCGAGATGGCCACGTGCAGGCCCACCACCATGAGGGCGCTCGAGTCCTCGCTCAGCGTGGTGTAGCCCCACAGTCCCGCGGCGCCGAGAACCGAGCCCGGCACGACGAGCGGGCGCGGGCCGACGCGGTCGTAGAGGGCTCCCACCACGTAGCCGAGCACCGCCATCACGACGCCGCCGGGCAGCAGGGCCAGGCCGGACTGCTGGGTGCTCCAGCCGAGCACCTCCTGCAGGTAGATGGGCAACAGGATGATGGTGCCGAACAGGGCCATCATGGACACGAGCATCACGCCCAGCGCCACCGTGAACGTGGGCCGGGCGAGCGTGCGCAGGTCCAGGAGCGCGCGGTCCTTGAGCCGCAGCTGGCGGGCCGCGAACGCCGCCAGGGCGAGCACTCCCACCAGGATCGGGATCCACGGCGCGACGGCCGCGTGCCCGCCCGCGGCCTCGCCGATGCTGGAGAGGCCGAAGACCAGGCCCGCGAAGCCGACGGCGGAGAGCGCTCCGGAGGGCACGTCCAGGCGGACAGGATGCGGCTCGGTGACGTTGCGGACCCACGCGGCGCCGGCGGCCAGCGCGAACAGGGCGATGGGCAGCACGGTGAAGAACAGCCAGCGCCACGTGAAGTGCTCGAGGATCACTCCGCCCACGGTGGGGCCGCTGGCCGGGGCCACGGCGATGACGATCGAGATGACGCCCATGATGCGCCCGCGGCGGGCCAGCGGCACCACGTTGAGCACCGTGGTCATCAGCAGCGGCATCATGATGGCCGTGCCGACGGCCTGCACCACGCGTCCGGCGAGCAGGATCCCGAAGGTCGGCGCCAGTCCCGCCAGAGCGGTGCCGAGCGTGAACGTGCTCATGGCGATGATGAACACGGTGCGGAGCGTGAACCGGTTCAGCAGCCACCCCGTGAAGGGGATGACCACGGCCATCGTCAGCATGAAGCCGGTGGAGAGCCACTGCGCCGAGGCGGCCGAGACCGAGAACTCCTCCATCAGGCGCGGCAGCGCCACGGACATGATCGTCTCGTTGAGGATCACCACGAAGGCGGCGGAGACGAGCAGGCCGATGAGTCGGCCGGTGCCGGGGGCGAGGGTGTCGGCGACGAGGGCGCGCTCGCCGTCGTCGTGCGCGGGGCCCGGGGAGCCGGCGTCGGGGGATGAGGTCACGGGGGCCTTTCAGGGGGCGGGACCGAGCGGGGAACGGCCGCCAGTCTATGGGGGCGGGCGGGCCCCCGCCCCGTGACGGTTCCGGACGGGGGTGAGAGGCTGACGTCGTCATCCTCGATCCGCGAGTCGGCCGGGCCCGCGGGCTCGCCCTCCTCCGAGATCCAGTCCGCGAACGCGGACCTCGCCGGCGAGAGCGGGGCGGTCAGGCGCGGGCGGCCAGCACCTCCGCGATCTGCCCGACGCACCACTCGTTCTGCAGGCTCGTGGTGTCCCCGAGGCGGTCCCCGGTGTGCAGCTGCGAGAGGAGGCGCCGCATGATCTTGCCCGAGCGCGTCTTCGGCACATCCGGGACGAACACCACCTCGCCCGGCTTGGCCACCGGGCCGATCATCCGGCCGACGTGCCGGCGGAGCTCCTCGGCGCGCTTCGCCGCGACGTCCTCGCCCCCGTCCGCGAACGCCGTCGCCCACTCCCGGCTCGGCACGACGAAGGCCACCGCCGCGTGTCCGGTGCGCTCGTCGGGCACGGGGCACACGCCCGCCTCCACCACATGGGGGTGCGCCACGAGCGCCGACTCGATCTCGATCGTGCTCAGCCGGTGCCCGGAGATGTTGATGACGTCGTCGATGCGCCCGAGGATCCAGACGTCGCCGTCGTCATCGGTCTTGGCGCCGTCTCCGGCGAGGAACCAGCCCTGCTCCGCGTAGTCCGCCCAGTAGGAGCGGAAGTACCGTGCCGGGTTGCCCCACACCGTGCGCGCCATGGACGGTGAGGTCCGGGTGACCACGATCTTGCCCTGCAGGTGCGCGGACACGGGCGCGCCGTCGTCGTCGACCACGGCCACGTCGACGCCGGGCAGCGGGCGGGAACCGCAGCCCGGCTTGAACGTGGTGTCCGTGGGGCGGGGGGAGATGACGGTGGAGCCCGTCTCGGACTGCCACCACGTGTCCACCATGGGCACCGGGGTGCCGGTTCGCTCGAGCCCGGCCCGGCCGATCTGGGTGCGGGCCCACGCCCACGCCTCGGGATTCACGGCCTCGCCCACGGTGCCGATCAGGCGGATGGACGCGAGCGAGGGGCCGCCGGCATCCTCCGCCGGGATCCCGTCCGGGTGCCAGCCCATGAGCGAGCGGATGAGCGTGGGCGCGGTGTAGTAGCTGGTCACACGGTAGCGGTCGATCACCTCGAAGTGACGGCCCGGATGTGGTGCATTGGGCACGCCCTCGTAGATCACCTGCGTGACGCCGTTGGAGAGCGGTCCGTAGATCTCGTAGGTGTGGGCGGTGACCCACGCGAGGTCAGCGGTGCACCAGTGCACGTCGTCGCCCCGGCGGGACACGTCCGGGTGGGAGAAGAGGAAGTCGTGCGTCCACGAGGCCGCGGCGAGGTAGCCCGCCGAGGTGTGCACGAGACCCTTGGGCTGCCCCGTGGTGCCCGACGTGTACATGATGAACAGCGGGTGCTCGGCCTCGAAGGCGCGCGCGGCGTGGGTGGCCGGCTGGCGGTCCACGACGTCGTGCCACCACAGGTCCCGGCCGGCCGTCCACGCGATCTCTCCCGGTCCGGTGAGGCCGCAGCGGTCCACCACGAGCACGTGCTCGACCTGGTTCTGACCGGCGACGGCGGCGTCTGCGTTCTCCTTGACGGGCACCACCTTCCCACGGCGGTGCTGGCCGTCCGTGGTGACGAGCAGCTTGGCGCCGGTGTCCTCCACGCGGAAGCGCAGCGCCTCGGCGGAGAAGCCCCCGAACACGAGGGAGTGCACCGCGCCGATGCGCGCGCACGCCAGGGCGATGACGATCGTCTCCACGATCACGGGCAGGTACACGACGACGCGGTCGCCGGCGGTGATGCCCAGCTCCTCGAGCGCGTTCGCCGCGCGGGCCACACGGCGCTGCAGCTGCGCGTAGGTGACGGCGCGGCGGTCGCCGGGCTCGCCCTCGAAGTACAGGGCGACCTTCTCCCCGCGCCCCGCCGCCACGTGCCGGTCCACGCAGTTCACGGCCACGTTCAGGGTGCCGTCCTCGTACCAGCGGATCTCCGGGCCGCGCTCGGCGGCCGGGTCCGGGGCGGTGAGGGAGTGCGTCCGGGTGAAGTCGCGGTCCCACGTGAGGCGCCGTCCGACGGCCTCCCAGAAGGCGAGCCGGTCCGCCTCGGCCACCGGACGGCCCGGGTGCACGTCCGGGTCGGCGGCGTCCACGACCTCCCGCGGCAGCGGGCCGGGCAGCGTGGCGAGCGCGGCGGCGGGGACGCCGTCGTTCGGGCGGCGCACCGGATCGGCGGGGGAGGCTGCGGGGACGGACGCGGTCACGGGAGGGAACCTCGGTTCGGTCGGGGGTGTGGCGAGCGCAAGCGGCGGGCGTCTCGGAGGAGCCCGGGCTCGGTCCTCGAGCGTACGAATCCCCGCGGCCGCCCCGCCCGCCCCGCGTCACGCAGGGCCGGCCGCCGCCTGCCGCGCCGCCGGCTGCCCGGCACCCCCGGGGCGCTCTGGAAGAGTGGTGCCCATGCAGAGCCCCGCCGCCGACCACGCATCCCTCTCCGCCGAGTTCGCCGAGGTGTTCCACGCCGCCGCCCAGGGCGAGCGGGCCCGCGAGGCCGGGCGCCACCTGCCCTTCGTGGCGCAGCAGCGGCTCCAGGAGGCCGGGCTGGGGAAGGTCAGCGTCCCGGCCGAGTTCGGCGGGCGCGGAGCCGGGCACGAGACGGTGCTGCGCCTGCTGGCCGACCTCGCCGCGCGGGACGTGAACACCGCACACCTGTGGCGTTCGCACCTGGTGTTCGTGGCCGCCGTCGACGACCAGCCTCAGCGCCTGAGGAAGGCCTGGATGCCTCACGCCGCCGCGGGGGAGTGGGCCGGCTCCGCCCTCGCGGAGCGCGCCGGATCCGGGGCCGCGCCGGGCCGGGCGGCGGCGCGTGCCGCCCGCGACGAGGGCGGCACGTGGGTGGTCACGGGCCACAAGTACTACGCCACGGGCTCGGCGTTCGCGCAGTGGACCATCGTCACGGTGGGCGTGGACGGGGCCGACCTCGTCTCCCGACGCAACTCGAAGCGGGCCGGCGGCGCGGTGCGCGAGCCGGAGCGGGCGATCGCGGTGGTGCGCGTGCGCCAGCCGCGCGTGCGCATCAAGGATGACTGGGACGGATTCGGCCAGCGGCTCACCGCCACCGGGTCCGTGGTGCTCGACGGCGCGGCCGCGGAGGACCTGCTCGAGGTGCCGCGTTCGCACGGGCCCGTGCCGGTGCTCGAGGAGGCCACGCTGCTGGCCCTGCAGGTGGGCGTGGCCCGCGCGGCCCTCGACGAGGGCGTGGCCCTCCTGAAGGCCCGCACCCGAACGTTCAACACCGGCACGGCGGACCGCCCGCAGCAGGATCCGCAGCTGCTCGAGATCGTGGGGCGCATGGCCGGGCAGGTGAGCGCGGCTCGGCTGCTCGTGCGCGAGGTCGGGAGGGCCATGGACGCCGCCGCGGCGTGGGACGCGGCCCATCCGGACGACGTCGAGGGCGAGGTGAGCGCCCGCCTGTGGGACGAGGCGATGGACGCGGCCTACCGGGCTCAGGCCGTGGTGCCGGACTTCGTCCTCGAGGTCTGCACCCGGATCTTCGACACCCTCGGCGCCTCCGCGACCTCCACCGAGCTGCAGCTGGACCGCCACTGGCGCAACGCCCGCACCCTGGCCACGCACGATCCTGCCGTGTTCAAGGTCCGGATGGTCGGGGACCGCCTGGTCAACGGCGCGGCCCCGGTCGCGTACACCTCCGCCGGCGAGGTCCCGGAGGACTGAGCGCGGCGGGGTCGGCGGGCACGGTGGCCCCACCACGACGACGGCGGCGCACCCGGGCGGGGGCGTCGCCGTCGTCGTGGTGGGGGCGGTCCTGTGACGACGTGTGCGCGGCGCCGAGATCCCCCACGGCCCTGGCGGCCGCGATGCGTCCTCGCCGGTCGGCCCGGCTGTGAGGCGCGGGGCCGGTGTGATGAAGTCATTGCACCCATCCAGAGCGGCCGAGAGATCTGGCTCGACGACGCCGCAGCAGCCCGCCCGTACGGACCAGGGTGCTACCGCCAGAACCGATGGAGGAATGCATTGATCTCACTTCGCCATGTCTCGACCACCTTCACCCGGGAGGCCTCTCCGCGGCGGGCCCGGCCTGCCTCGCCGGCCGCTTGGCTGCGCCGACGGAACGCCGTGGTGGTGGACCCGCCGTCGTCGTCCGGTGCATCCTTCACCGCCGTGGACGACGTCTCACTGGACATCCCGGCCGGGGCTATCCACGGCATCATCGGCTTCAGCGGCGCCGGGAAGTCCACCCTTCTGCGCAACATCAACCTCCTGCAACGTCCCACCGCCGGCGAGGTGTGGTTCGATTCCGAAGAGCTCACGGGCCTCTCCGAGGCCGAGCTACGGATCCGCCGTCATGAGATCGGGATGATCTTCCAGGGCTTCAACCTCGTGCACAACCACACCGCCTTGGG
The DNA here is from genome assembly GCF_044872765.1 of Micrococcus antarcticus. Lineage (NCBI taxonomy): Bacteria > Bacillati > Actinomycetota > Actinomycetes > Micrococcales > Micrococcaceae > Micrococcus > Micrococcus antarcticus. Next base: position 2,019,435 of record NZ_CP085253.1, read on the forward strand.
CAACGTCGAGCTGAGCCTGAAGTTCACCGGCGAGCGCAATGCCCGAAACCGACGGAAGCAGGCACTGGAGGCGCTCGACCTGGTGGACCTGGCGGACAAGGCGTCCTCCTACCCCGCGCAACTCTCCGGAGGGCAGAAGCAACGTGTGGCCATTGCCCGTGCGCTGGCGACGCGCCCGAAGCTCCTCCTGTGCGACGAGCCGACGTCCGCCCTCGACCCCTTCACCACGGCCACGGTGCTCCAGTACCTGGCGGACATCAACCGTCAGCTGGGCATCACCGTGGTGATCGTGACCCACGAGATGGAGGTCATCAAGGCGTTGGCCGACGACGTGTCCGTCATGGAGGCCGGGCGCGTGGTGGAGAGTTTCAGCGTGGAGGACCTGTCTTCGGGACGGTTCATACCCACCACCTCCATCGGCGCCTACCTGGTGTCTGAGGGCATCCACCTCGACCGGGCTGGACGCGGGCACACTCCACCCCCGGAGCCCCCGGCCGAGCGCCGAGACGGCCCCCTGGACGCCGCGCCGAGCCTGCCCCTCCTGGCCGGGGCGGAGGTGGCCTGAGATGGAGCGCATCGTCGAACTCCTGCCGGAGCTCACCGTCGCCCTGGGCCAGACGCTGCTGATGATCGCCGTGGCCATCCCAGCGGCCGTGGCCCTGGGCATTCCGCTCGGCGTGTGGCTCTTCACCCATGCGCCCGGCGGCATCTCCCCGTCGCCGCGGGCGCATCGCCTCGTCTCAGGCCTGGTGAACGTGTTCCGTTCCTTCCCGTTCCTGATCCTGCTCATCGCCATCATCCCGTTCACCCGCCTGGTGGTGGGGACAACCGTGGGAACCGCCGCGGCGATCGTGCCCCTCACCGTCAACGCGATCCCGTACTTTGCCCGGCTCGTGGAGCAGAACATGACGCAGCTCGGCGGGGGAGCCGTCGAGGCGGCAAGCGCGATGGGGGCGACGCGCGGCCAGATCATCCGCAACGTCCTGCTGGTCGACGCACGCCCGGCACTCATCGGATCGATCACCATCACCATGGTCAGCTTCATCTCGTTCTCCGCCATGGTCGGACTCGTCGGCGGCGGTGGCATCGGCGATTTCGCCATCCGATACGGCTATTACCGCTACGAGACGGAGGTCATGGCGGTGGCCATCCTCGCCATGCTCCTGCTGGTCACGGCGGTCCAGTTCGTCGGCGGCCGGCTGGTCCGCCGCACGGACAAGCGCCTGGCCTGATCTGTGTGCGCGGTGCACGCGCCCCTTTTCACGTACGCCACTCTCCCGCCCGAGATCGCCCCCCCCGTGCCCTTGCGGCCTCATCGAAAGGTAACCCCCATGCTCCTGCACGCCCACTCACCGTCGTCCAGGCCCACCCGCCGCCGTGTCCTCCAGGGGCTGGCCTTGACGGCCTTCGCAGGTCTGTCCTCCACCGGTTGCGGATCGTCCCAGGAGGCCGGCGCCACTCCGGACAGGAAGATCTCCATGATCGTCACGGAGTCCGCCCCTTACCAAGAGCCCACGGAGCTTGTGAAGAAGAAGCTCGCGGGCCAGGGGTGGACGTTGCAGACGACGTACGTGACGGACATCATCCAGCCCAACAACACCGTCCAACAGGGCGAGTATGACGTGAACTTCTTCCAGCACCTGGCCTACCTGAAGCAGTTCAACAGGGACAACGGCACGGCCGTGGAGCCGCTGTTCTCCGTCTACTACGGACGCAGCGGCCTCTTCTCCCTCACCCTCGACTCCTTCGACGACCTGCCGCAGGGGGCCAAGATCTCCATCCCGGTGGACACCTCCAACAACGGCCGTGCGCTCCAGCTGTTGGCAGAGGCGGGTGTGATCGAGGTCGATCCCGACAAGCCGGTGACCCAGCTGTCCCAGCGCGACATCACGTCCAATCCGAAGAAGGTCGAGTTCGTCGAGGTGGACCAGCAGTCGCTCGCCCAGACTCTCCCTGACGTCGCCGCGGGCTTCGGGTTCGTCCGCCTCATCGCGGAGGCGGGGTACGACGTCGACGAGTCCACCTTGATCCTGGAGGACGACCCGGGGGTCCAGCTGCCGTTCTCCGTCGTCGTCGCTGCCAAGGCGGACTTCCGGGACACCGAGGCCGCACGGGTCCTGCAGGAGGCCTACCACTCTCCGGAGGTCCAGCAGTGGTACGCCGACTACGAGGGAGGAGTGGTGGCCTACACCGGTGAGGTCACCCTGGAGAACTCCGCTCAGGTCTGGAAGGAGTTCTCGTCCGAGTGATACGTGGCGGGCCTGGCACGGCGCGTCACATGGGGGCGGCCGGGCCGTGGCAGAGCCGGGCACGACGGCGGCATGACGCCCGCCGCCGTCGTGCCGTCACACGATTTCCCACAGCGTCGGGGCACTGCATTGACTGGCGCCATGACCACCGAGCATGCCCACAGCGCACCGTCCGTCACCCCTCGTCAGATCCTCTTCAACGCCTTCGACATGAACTGCGTGGCCCACCAGTCGCCGGGCCTGTGGCGCCATCCGGACGACCACGCCCGCGACTACAACACGCTGGGCTACTGGACGCACCTGGCCAAGACCCTTGAGCAGGGTCTCTTCGACGGCCTGTTCATCGCGGACGTGCTCGGCCCCTACTCCGTCTACGGGGGCACCTCCGAGGCCGCCATCCGCACTGGTGCGCAGACCCCGGTCAACGACCCGTTCCTGCTGGTCTCGGCGATGGCCGCCGTCACCGAGCACCTCGGCTTCGGGGTCACCGCCGGCACCGCCTACGAGCACCCGTACCCGTTCGCCCGCCGCCTGGCCACGCTGGACCACCTCACGGGCGGCCGCGTGGGCTGGAACGTCGTCACCGGCTACCTGCCCTCGGCGGCCCAGAACATGGGCCAGGACGACCAGATGGAGCACGACGAGCGCTACGAGCACGCGGACGAGTACCTCGACGTCGTCTACAAGCTCCTCGAGGGCTCGTGGGAGGACGACGCGGTGGTCTACGACAAGGAGACCGGCGTGTTCGCGGACCCGGCCAAGGTCCACGACATCGCCCACGAGGGGACGTGGTTCAAGGTGCCCGGCCATGCCGTGACCGAGCCCTCCGCGCAGCGCACCCCCGTGATCTACCAGGCCGGCGCCTCGACGCGCGGCCGCGCCTTCGCGGGCAAGCACGCCGAGGCGGTCTTCATCAACTCCCCCACGAAGGAGCTGGCCAAGGCCACCACCGCGAAGATCCGCCAGGCCCTGGTGGACGCCGGCCGTGACCCGTACGACGTGAAGATCTTCGCGATGCAGACGATCGTCACCGGGGCCACCGACGAGGACGCGCGGGCCAAGTACGACGACCTGGCGCAGTACGTGGACCCGCTGGGCGGCCTCGTGCTCATGTCCGGCTGGATGGGCATCGACCTGTCCCAGTACGACCTGGACGAGTCGATCGGGGACGTGAAGTCGAACGCCATCCAGTCCACCGTGGAGACCTTCCAGAAGGCCTCCGGCACGGACGAGGAGTGGACCGTGCGCAAGCTCGCCGAGTGGGTGGGCATCGGCGGCTTCGGCCCGGTGATCGTGGGCGGCGGCGCATCGGCGGCCCGGCAGCTGGCCGAGTGGGCCGACGAGACGGACGTGGACGGCTTCAACCTGGCCTATCACATCACCCCCGGGACGTTCGAGGACGTCGTGGAGCACGTGGTGCCCGAGCTCCAGCGTCTGGGCCGCTACAAGACCGCGTACACGGACGGCACGCTGCGCCACAAGCTCTTCGGTCGTGGCGACCACCTCCCGGAGGGCCACCACGGGGCGTCCTTCGCGCTGCGCCGTCGTCGGTAAGGTGAGGCGCGAGGACCGCGGGCCCACCCCGCGGCCGCACCGAGGAGGAGAACATGCACCGCAGACGTGCCGTCCACGCGGCGGGACTGGGGCTCATCGGCGCCCTGGCCCTCGCCGGGTGCGCGTCGGATCCCCAGCCCGCGGGTGAGGCCTGGAAGCAGGCCCGCACCCAGCTCGACGAGGCGGAGTCGGTCCGCCTCTCCACCGCGTACACCACGGGACGCCAGGGCCCCAGCGTGGTCACGTGGGACATCGCCGGCACGCTCGACGGCGGCAACGCCACCTCGACCGCCACCATGGGAGTGGGGGAGGACTCCCGCATGGTCGTGGACACCCGCACCGTGGGCGAGGACGTCTACGCGCGCGTCAGCACGGAGGGCGAGGACGTCCCCGCGCAGGTGCGCGCCGCGTACGGCGACGACGGGTGGAAGCGCCTCCCCGCGGACCAGGCGCAGGCCCAGGCGAACCCGCTGCGCACCGAGCTGGACCGGATCGCCCTCCCCGCCGCGGACGCCCTCGAGGGTGCGGACGTGGAGCCGGAGGAGGTCGAGCTCCAGGACGGCCACGCCCAGCGGTACGCGGTGCCGGCCGACGTCGCGGGCGCGGCCCAGGCCGCCGCGGGCGAGGGCGAGCCCGTCCGCGTGCGCTCCTTCACGGTGGATGAGGACGGCTCCCTCGTGGGCCTGCAGGTGGAGGCCGCGAACGCCCTCCAGCAGTACGAGCTCAGCGACTGGAACGCGATCGACCCGGCCGAGGTGCCGGAGGAGGTGTCCGAGTGATGCGTGGCGACCTGATGAAGCGGCGCGGCGCGCGCCGGGCCCTCCCGCTGGCCGTCCTGGGGACGGGGGCGGCCCTGCTGCTCTCGGGGTGCGGGGCTGACGGCGGCGACGCCCCCGAGGCGTGGGCGAAGGCCCGCACCCAGCTCGAGCAGGCCGACTCGGTCCGCATGGTCACCGAGCTGCGCTCCGGCGCGCAGACGTCCGCCGGCGCCACCGTGCCGGACTCCACGGACATCTCCGGGCCGACGTCGGGAGAGGCCTTCCGCTACGTGAGCGAGTTCCGCGACGGCGCGTACACCACGCGCGACGAGAGCCGCACCGTGGACGGGCGCACCTACTCCCGCTTCACGCTCGAGGAGCGCGGCGGCGTGGCCGGGGAGGACCCCGAGTACGCCGAGAAGTGGACCGCGGCCAAGGCCACGGGCGACCCGTCCGCACAGGGCATGGGGGCCATGGTGGACTCGCTGCTGGCGGCGCTGCCCGCCGGCGACGGCCTGGACGGCAAGGAGGCGGACGCGGACACCCTGCGTCGCAGCGGCCAGGACGCCGTGCGCTACGTGCTCGACGTGCCGGCGAGCGGGGAGGGCGGCGGCGTCGCGCTGCGGGCCTTCACCGTGGCCCAGGACGACGGCGAGCTGCTGACCGTGGAGACCGAGTCCGCGGGCACCGGGGCCGTCACCACGTTCTCCGAGTGGAACGCCGTGCCGCCGATCGAGGCGCCGGCCGAGGACGCGATCGCCGAGCCCGCCGCGGCACCCGCGACCTGACCCTCGACGACGCGACGCGGCCCGCCGCCCCGGAGGGGGAGGCGGGCCGCGTCGTCGGTCCGGGGTGCGCGGGTCAGCGGGCCGTGGGGCCCTCGTCGCCGAGCGCGGTGGAGGGATCCGAGATGAAGTCCGGATCGGCGCCGGTCGCGTTGGCCGCCTGCACGTTGTCGTTGTTGGACTCGGTCACGCGCTGGTCGGCGAAGGAGTCCTCCGAGCGGCTCGCGCGGTCATCCCCCTTGAGCGCGTCCTTCTCACCCGCGCCGACCTTGGCGGCGAGGTCCTGGACCTTGTCCGAGTTCTTCACCTCGGCGAACTTCTGCTGAGCGGTCTCCTGCACGTGTCCCACCTTCTCCTGGGTCTTGGGGTCGTTCCAGAGCTTCTGCGCGTTCTGGGACATCTTGTCGAGGTTCTGGCGGCCCTCGCCGGAGGCGAGGAAGTAGCCGAGGGCGGCACCGAGGCCGAGAGTGAGCCAACGCATGGTGTTCTCCTTCTGTGTCGATCGGGTGGATCCGCATCGCCGCGCCCGGCCCCGAGAGGGATCGGATCGCGACGACATCGGGTCCCACTCTCGACCCCCGGCGCGTTCCGCGTCAACGGTCGAGCCGCGATTCAGCCGCGGCCTGTCGCGGAATCCGCGGGGTCCATGGCCCGTGCGGCCGGGTCCACCCGGCGCCGGTGGACCTGGTGGACCGCCTCGATCCCGGCGCACGCGAGGACGCCGAACCCGAGCGCGGCGGCGAGCACGTCCGGCGTCGGGAGCTCGAGGAGGTGGTACCAGCGGGAGGCGGGCACCAGGAGCGTGACGGCGAGCAGCGCGTACATCGCGCCGATCAGCGCGGCCGTGGCGCGCGTGAACGGCCGGGCCATGGCCGCGAGGACCCACAGGCCGGCGAGCGTCAGGGTGATCATGGCGGCGGCCTGGGCCTGGGGCGCCGGGACCTCGGCGCCGCGCGTGCGCAGGAACCAGCCGAGCGCGAGCATCGACGCCAGGATGACCGTGCCGCTGGGCAGCGCGAACCCGAGCGCGCGCCCGAGGAAGCCGGGGACGTAGCGACGGGCGTTGGGCAGCAGCGCCAGGAAGAACGTCGGGGCGCCGATCATGAGGAAGTCCACCGTGGACGCCTGGCGGGGCAGCAGCGGGAACGGCCAGGCCAGCAGCGAGAAGACGACGCCGAGCAGCAGCGCGTAGGTGGTCTTCGTGAGGTAGATGTGGGCGAGCCGCTCCATGTTCGCGATGACCTGGCGGCCCTCCGCGAGCACGGCGGGGAGGCGGTCGAAGCGCCCGTCCAGCAGCACCATGCGGGAGACCGCCTTCGTGGCGGGGGCGGCGTTGCCCATGGCGATGCCCAGGTCGGCGTGCTTGAGCGCGAGGGCGTCGTTGACGCCGTCGCCGGTCATGGCGACCACGTGGCCGTCGGCCTGGAGGGCCATGACCATGGCCTTCTTCTGCTCGGGGCTCACGCGGCCGAACACGTCGTGGGTGCGGAGGACCTCGCGCAGGGCGTCCTGGTCCTCGGGCAGGGTGCGGGCGTCGACCGCGTCGCCCGCCAGCTCGACGCCGACCTGCCGGGCCACAGCGCCCACCGTGCGGGGGCTGTCGCCGGAGATCACGACGATCTGCACGCCCTGCTCGCGGAAGAAGTCGAGGGTCTGGCCGGCGTCGGGGCGGACCTTCTCCTCGAAGGTGAGGACGGCGTGAGGGCGGCGGCCGGCGGGCAGTTCCTCGCCCGCGGGAGCGTCGGCCGAGTGGCACAGGAGGATCGTGCGCAGCCCGCGGTCCGCGGCGGCGTCGCACTGGGCGCGCACGGCGGCGTGGTCGGCCTCGCCCAGGTGGGCCGCGTCCAGCAGCGCCTCGGGGGCGCCGAGGAGCCAGGTGCCCTGGAGACCGGGAATGTCCGCGTCGGCCTCCGGGCCGAACGCCACGGAGGACCAGCGCCGGGCGCTCGAGAACGGCACCGCCGAGGCGGGGGCCGCGGACGGAGCCGAGGGGAAGGGCTCGCGGAGGGCGACCGCCGTCGGGTTGCCGTCCACGTCCGCGCCGAACCAGGCCAGGGCGGCGCGGGCGCCGGGGGCGAGGTCCGACGTCGTGGCGGCGGGGTTCACGGAGGCGGGCGAGCCGGCCGTTGAGGCGAGGTGGGGCGCGGAGGCGGGGCGGGAAGCGAAGGCGGGACGGGAGGCGCCGTGGAAGCGGATGCCGCCCTCGGTGAGCGTGCCGGTCTTGTCGAGGCAGACGGTGTCCACGCGGGCGAGCACCTCGACGGCCGGCTGCTCCTGGATGAGGACCTCGTGGCGGGCGAGCTTGAGGGCGGCGACGGCGAAGGAGATCGTGGTCATGAGGGCGAGGCCCTGCGGGATCATGCTGGTCACGGCCGCGACCGAGGCGATGAGCGCCGGCTCCAGCGCGGCCTCACGGGGCGCGCCGAGCGCGTGCCCCCAGCCGCCGACGGCGCGCATCTGCCCGTTCACGATCACCGCGACGATCGGCACGAGGGCCACGGTGAGCCAGCGCGCGACGGTGTTGAGCCCGTCGCGGAGCTCCGAGTGGATGGCGCGGAAGGCGCGAGCCTCGGCGCCGATGCGGGCGGCATGGGACCCGGGTCCCACGGCGGTGGCGAGCACCAGGCCCGTGCCCGCGACGACGGCCGAGCCCGAGAGCACGGCGTCCCCCGGGCGCTTCGGGACGGGGTCGTTCTCGCCGGTGAGGAGGGCCTCGTCCAGGTCGAGCCCCTCGGCGGTGAGGACCTCGCCGTCCACCGGCACCTGGTCGCCGCGGCGCAGCACCACGACGTCGTCCCGCACGATGTCCGCCACGCGCACCGGGACGCGCTCGCCGTCGCGGACCACGATCGCGTCGTCCTGGTGGAGGAGGGCGATGCGGTCCAGCGTGCGCTTGGCCGAGTACTCCTGCACGACGCCGATGACGACGTTGGCCACCGCCGCGAGGCTGAAGAGGAGGTCGAACCAGCGCCCCAGGAGGATGACGACGAGCGCGCACAGGCCGATCGCGAGGTTGAACAGCGTGAGGACGTGCACCCGCAGGATGGTGCCGAGGCTGCGCGACGTGTCTCGCGGCTGGGCGTTCGTCAGGCCGGCGGCCGTCCGCTCGGCCACATCGACGGCGCTGAGGCCGCGGGGCGGGGCGGTGGGGAGGCTCGCGGGAGGGGTGTGCACACGATGAATCTACGGGGCGGGCCTGGGGGGCACATCCGCCCCAGGTCGGAGCTCCTTCAGTTACGACGAACCCTGCGCAGTGGGACCTATCCGGGCTGGATAGGCCCCACTGTGCAGGGCTCGTCATCGGAGGGGAGGAAATCTTCTGCAACGGATCGAGCGCGGCGTCGGTAGTCCTGGTGTGAGCGCATTCCGCGCCTCGCCCCGCCTGCCGCGTGCAGGACCCTCGACGAACAGGAACGACACCATGCGCAAGTCCCTCCCGGCCGCCGTCACCGCCGCCATCGGCATCGCCGTCCTCGCTCCCCTGTCCGCCGCGGCCATGGACGCCCCGTCCGGCGCCGAGCTCTCCGTGCTGCACGCCGTGCCCGCGACCCCCGTGGACGTCTACGTCAACGGCGCCCTCACCCTGGACGACTTCGAGCCCGGGGACCTCGCCGGTCCCCTGGAGCTGGCCGCCGGCGACTACAAGGTCGCCATCACCGCCGCGGACGCCATGGACGACTCCGCCCCGATCCTCGGTCCCGTCACGCTCACCCTCGCCGACGGCGGCGACTACACCGCCGCCGCCCACCTCGACGCCGCCGGCAAGCCCACGGTGACCGCGTTCGAGAACGACACGACCGCCGTCGCCGCCGGCGAGGGCCGCCTCACCGTGCGTCACATCGCCGCCGCGCCGGCCGTGGACGTCTGGGCGGGCAAGGACGTCGTCGTGCCCGGCCTCGAGAACCCGGACGAGGCCTCCCTCGATGTGCCTGCCGGCACCGTCTCCGCCGCCGTGTCCGTGGCCGGGACCACCGACCCCGTGATCGGCCCCGCCGACGTCGAGGTCAAGGACGGCGTCACCACGATCGCCTACGCCTGGGGCTCCGCCGCCGACGGCACCCTGGCGCTCGCCACCCAGGAGGTCGCCGCGAGCCACAGCGCGCCGGGCTCCGTCCCGGCGGGCATCGACGTCGCCCCCGCGCAGGCCCCCACCGGGATGCTGGCCGCCGCCGGTGCCGGCGCGGCCGCCCTGGTCGCCGGCGCCGTCCTCATGACCCGCCGCCGGGCGGCCCGTGCGTGATGAGTCCTGCGGGCGGGGTCCCTCCCGCCCGGGGATGAGGACCGCCGGCCACGTGTCGGCGGTCCTCGCGCTCGCCGCCGTCGTCCTCACCGGCTGCGCGCCGTCGGCGGCGGTCTCCTCCCTCCCGTCCGAGCAGGGGCGAAGCTCCGTCGTCGCGATGACGCCGGGTCCCGGGGAGGGAACGGGAACTCCCCCGGCCGCAACCCCCTCCGCGGCCCCGGCCGTCCCCGGGCGGACGCCGTCGTCGGGGATCGCCGTCCGGCGCGCCACCCAGAGCCCAACGGACGACGCCAGGATCCCCGTGCGCGTGGACTATCCGGCCATCGGGGCCACGCTGAGCGTGGTCTCGGTCGGGGTCACGGAGGACGGGGCGATGGAGCTGCCCGACGACAGCTCCGTCGGCGGCTGGTACCGCCACGGCTCGGCCCCCGGGGATCCTGAGGGGACGGCGGTGATCGCCTCCCATTCGGGTTCACCGCGCAATCCCGTGGGGGCCCTCTACGGGCTGCGGCAGGCCACGGTCGGCGACGAGGTCACCGTCACGGATGCGGCGGGGACCGCCCGGCGCTATCGGGTGGCCTCCACCCAGAGTCTGGGGAAGGGCGAGCTGGACCTGTCCCCGTACTTCCGCCGGGACGGCGCCGCCGAGCTCGTCCTCATCACCTGCGGCGGCGAATGGCTGCCGGACGAGCGGGACTACACGGAGAACATCGTGACCATCGCCACTCCAGTCGAGGGCTGACCGGTAGCCTGTCGGAAGGTCTGGCCTGAGCCGGGCCGCGCCGCGCCGACGCGGAACACCGCGGGAGAGGAGCCCCATGTTCGAGGACGACGGGCTCGACCGCCGGTTCGCCGCGGGGGAGGCCGCCGCCGTGCGCGAGGCGTACGAGCGCCACGGCCGCCTGGTCTTCTCCCTGTGTCTCACCGCACTGCGCAGCCGGCAGGACGCCGAGGACGCCGCCCAGCAGGTGTTCACGCGGGCGTGGCGCTCGCGGGACACCTACGATCCCGCCCGGCCACTCGGCGGGTGGCTGACGGGCATCACCCGTCGCGTCATCGCCGACATGTTCGCCGGCCGTGCTCGTGACGCGCGGAAGATGGAGGCGGAGGTCGTCCACCTCCCCCGCGCCGAGGGCGCGGAGGACGCGGTCAGCGACGCCGTGGTGGCCGCCGTCGTCGTGCATGACGCCCTCGCCCTGTTGGGTCCGCCCCAGGACGAGGTGCTGCGCCTGGCCTTCCTGGAGGACCTGGCGCACCAGCAGATCGCCGAGCGCCTCGACATGCCGCTCGGCACCGTCCGTTCCCACATCCATCGCGGCCTGGCCGCACTGAGAAGACGTCTGGAGGCCGCCGATGCCCGAGCGTGAGCATCCCCGCGGCCGACAGTCCGCGGAGGAGATCTCCGACCTCGCCGTCCGGCTGCACGAGCGCGTGCGCGACGGCGGCCCGCTCGCCGCACCCGCCGACGTCGCGGCGTCGCTCCATCCGGAGGACGCGGCCGAGCTGGAGGCCATCCTGCGTGTGCTGGCCGCCCTCGACGGCCCCGCCCCGGACCTGGCCGACCCGCCGCCGCACCTGTGGGGGCGGATCGCCGCGGAGCTGGAACCCGAGACGGAGGCCGTGGCTCACGACGGGCCGGGGGCGGGCGACGCGACCGATGTGGGGATGAGGCCCGGCGGCGTCGCGGCCGTTCGTCCCATCGGCTCCGCCCGATCCGTCGCCCGTGGCCGCTGGTGGCCGCTCGCCGCGGCGGCGGCGGTCGGGCTCGTCATCGGTGGAGGGGCCGTGGGCGCCGCCATGTCTGGCGGACCATGGCAGGGCGGTGCCCCGGAGGCGGGGAAGCCCGCGGCGACGTCGCCCGCCCCGCCGACCCCCGCGCCGCCGACGCCCGTCTCCCCGACGCCCGCCTCTCCGACGAGCGGAACGGACGCTCCCGGCCAGGGGGCTGAGCTGGGCGGCGGCGAGGACCTCATCGGCACCGCCGTCATGGCGTCCGTGACCACCGACGGATCGGCGGCCCGCGCCGAGATGACGCGTGCCGCCGACGGGGAGATGCACCTGGCCGTGCACGTGCCCCAGGTCCCCGCACCCGAAGACGGCTACCTGGAGGTCTGGATCCGCGACGAGGCCGCCACCCGCATGATCTCCTTGGGCACCGTGACCCGCCAGGACTCGGTGCTGACCGTCCCGGAGGGTGTGGACCTGGCGTCCTACCCCATGCTGGACGTCTCGCATGAGCACTTCGACGGCGACCCGTCCCACTCGACGATCTCCCTGTGGGTCGGCGAGATGCGCCGGGCCACCTGAGGAGTCTCCGAGGACGACGAGCCCCCAAGGACGACGAACCCTGCGCAGTGGGGCCTATCCGGGCTGGATAGGCTCCACTGCGCAGGGCTCGTCGCTATAGCAGGCTCAGCCGAAGTGCTTCGGCAGGGTCGCCTCCCACGCCTCCCGCAGCTCGGCGATCGGCAGCTCGAAGCCGCCCTGCACCTCGAGGGCGCCGGACTCCGTGTCCACGACGCCGATGCGCGTCACCGTGTAGCCGCGGGCCGTGGTCATGTCATTGAAGCGGACCTCTTCGGTGCGCGGGACGGACACGACGGCGCGCCCCTGCGTCTCGGAGAACAGCGCGGTGAACAGGTCCACTCCGTCGCGGCGGTGGACCTCGTCCAGCACGATCCGCGCGCCGACGCCGAAGCGCAGCACCATGTCCGCCAGGGTCGCCGCGAGGCCGCCCTTGGAGACGTCGTGCGCGGCGTCGATCATGCCGTCGCGCGAGGCGTTGACCAGCAGCTCGCCGAGCAGGCGCTCCTGCTCGAGGTCCACCTTCGGGGGCGTGCCGCCCAGGTGGCCGCGCAGGTTCGCGAACTCGGAGCCGTCCAGCTCATCGCGGGTGACGCCGAGCAGGTAGACCGCCTGCCCGTCCGCGTCCCGGCCGAAGCCCGAGGGCGTGCGGCGCGCGACGTCGTCGAGCTGGCCCAGCACGCCCACGGTGGGGGTGGGGTGGATGGCGACGCCGCCGGTCTGGTTGTAGAGCGAGACGTTGCCGCCGGTGACGGGCACGCCGAGCACCTGGCACGCATCGGCGAGGCCGCGGACGGCCTCGGCGAACTGCCACATCACCTCGGGGTCCTCGGGGGAGCCGAAGTTGAGGCAGTCGGTGACGGCGAGCGGCACGGCGCCCACGGTGGCCACGTTGCGGTAGGCCTCCGCGAGGGACAGCTGCGCGCCCGCATACGGGTCGAGGTACGCGTAGCGGTCGTTGCAGTCCGTGGCCAGGGCCACGCCCATGCCCGTCTCCTCGTCCACGCGGACCACGCCGGCGTCGTCGGGGGAGGCGAGCGCGGTGTTGCCGCGCACGTACCGGTCGTACTGCCGGGTGATCCAGGAGACGTCCGCCATGTTGGGGGAGGCCATCAGCTCGACGACGGCGGCCTTGAGCGCGTCGCCGTCCTGCGGCAGGTCCTGGCCGGCCGCGGAGGAGCGGAACGTGTCCGCCTGCAGCGCGTCCTGGAAGGAGGGGCGGTGGTAGGGGCGCTCGTACACGGGGCCGTCGTGGGCCACGGTGCGCGGGTCGACGTCGACGATGGTCTCGCCGTCCCACGTGATGACGAGGCGGCCGTCGCCGGTGACCTCGCCGAGCCACGAGTACTCCACGTCCCACTTGGCCATGACGGCCTCGAACGCCGCGACGTTCTCCGGCGTCACGACGGCCATCATGCGCTCCTGCGACTCGGACATGAGGATCTCGCCCGGGGTCAGCGTGGAGTCGCGCAGCAGCACGTCGGTCAGCTCGACGCGCATGCCGCCTTCGCCGTTGGAGGCGAGCTCGGAGGTGGCGCAGGAGATGCCCGCGGCACCGAGGTCCTGGATGCCCTCCACGAGGGAGCCGTGGAACAGCTCGAGACAGCACTCGATGAGCACCTTCTCCGCGAACGGGTCGCCCACCTGGACGGAGGGGCGCTTGGCGGGCTTACCGCCGGCGTCGAAGGACTCCGAGGCCAGCACAGACGCGCCGCCGATGCCGTCGCCACCGGTGCGGGCGCCGAAGAGCACCACCTTGTTGCCGACCCCGGACGCGTTCGCCAGGCGCAGGTCCTCGTGCTTGAGCACGCCCACGGCGAGCGCGTTCACGAGCGGGTTGCCCTGGTAGGAGGCGTCGAAGGAGACCTCGCCGCCGATGTTCGGCAGGCCGAGGCAGTTGCCGTAGCCGCCGATGCCGGAGACGACGCCGTGCACCACGCGGGCGGTGTCCGGGTGGTCGATCGCGCCGAAGCGCAGCGGGTCCATGACGGCCACGGGGCGGGCGCCCATCGAGATGATGTCGCGCACGATGCCGCCGATGCCGGTGGCCGCGCCCTGGTAGGGCTCCACGAAGGAGGGGTGGTTGTGCGACTCCACCTTGAAGGTCACGGCCCAGCCGTCGCCGAGGTCGGTGACGCCGGCGTTCTCGCCGATCCCCACCATGAGGTTCTTCTTCATCTCCTCGGTGAGCTTGTCCCCGAACTGGCGCAGGTGCACCTTCGAGGACTTGTAGGAGCAGTGCTCCGACCACATCACGGAGTACATCGCGAGCTCCGCCGCGGTGGGGCGGCGGCCCAGGATCTCGCGGATCCGCGCGTACTCGTCCTCCTTGAGGCCGAGCTCCGCCCACGGCTGGGCGACGTCCGGGTTCGCCTCGGCGTGCTCCACGGTCTCGATGGTGAACTGCTGGCTCATGCGGCGCCTCCCCGGCTCGCGAGGGTGGTCAGGACGGAGGTGAAGAAGCCCAGGCCGTCGGTGCCGGCGCGCACGCCGTCCGCGGTGTCCGGGCCGAAGCCGGCCTCGACGGCGTGCTCCGGGTGCGGCATCAGGCCCACCACGTTGCCCGCCGGGTTGGCCACGCCCGCGATGTCGCGGCGCGAGCCGTTGGGGTTCCAGCCCTTGTAGCGGAACACCACGCGGCCCTCGGCCTCGAGGGCGTCGAGGGTGGCGTCGTCGGCCACGTACTGGCCGTCCTGGTTCTTCAGGGGCACGGTGATGGTCTGGCCCGGCGCGAAGTCGCGGGTCCACGCGGTGTCCGTGGACTCGACCGTGAGCTCCTGGTCGCGGCAGATGAAGTGCAGGTGGTCGTTCTTGATCATCGAGCCCGGCAGCAGGTGGGACTCCGTGAGGATCTGGAAGCCGTTGCAGATGCCGAGCACCGGGAGCGCGTCCGCGCCGCCCTGCGGGCCGCCGGCCGCCTCCGCGATGGCGTCCATCATGGGGGCGAAGCGGGAGATCGCGCCGGCGCGCAGGTAGTCGCCGTAGGAGAAGCCGCCGGGGACGACGACGGCGTCCAGGCCGGACAGCGCGGCCTGCGGGTCCGCGTCGGCGTGCCACAGGGCCACGGCCTCCGCGCCGGCGAGGCGGATCGCGCGGGCGGCGTCGACGTCGTCGAGCGTGCCCGGGAAGGTGACGACGCCGATGCGGGCGCCGGACAGGGGAGTGGCGGGCGTCGAGTAGTCGCCGATGAGGGGGAGGTCCGCGGCCATCAGGCGTGGGCCTCGTCGTCGGTCCCCGCCTCGTCGACGAGCTCGACGTTCACGACGTCCTCGATCACCGGGTTGGAGAGCATCTCCTCGGCGGCCTTGCGGGCGGCGGCCAGGATCTCGTCCGTGACCTCGCCGTCCACGGTGAGCTCGAAGCGCTTGCCCTGGCGGACCTGGCTGAACTGGGTGAACCCGAGGCGGGGCAGGGCCCCGTTGATGGCCTTGCCCTGCGGGTCGAGGATCTCGGGCTTGGGCATGACGTCGACGACGATGATGGGCATCCAACGCTCCTGGTGTCTGAGGGGGCCGTGCGGGTGGCGCTCCGGGGCGGCCAGAGGAGAGCGGTGGTGCCGTCTCACGCCGGGGCCGCCGGACGCTCCGCGAGCTTGCCCGGCCAGTCTACCGAGGGGGCGCGCGGCCCAGTCCGGGGCCGTCCTGCCCCGCCCGCTCCGACCTCCGTCCCGCCCCGCCCGCCCCGACCTCCGGCTGTGCTCAGGACCGCGTCCTCATGACGAGGTCCTGAGCACAGCCGGAGGTCCTGAGTCGGAGCACGCACCGACCCGCCGGCCCCGACCCCTCACCCGCGACGCCGGGGCACGCCGTGGCGCACCAGCTCGGCCTCCAGTCGGGCGGGGGAACGCAGGTCCTCCCACGTCCAGCGGGCGAGACCGGACAGCAGCCGGCGCAGGCGGACCTCCCGCTCCTTCTCCGCCCGGATCGCCCGGCGTCGGTCCGCCTCGGAGGCGTGCAGCCCGACGTCGTACTTGGTGATCCCGTCGAACTCGCCGCCCACACGGAGCTGCGGCCACCAGAAGTCCACCCGGTCCTCGTGCGCGGCGCCCGGGGTGCGGACGCGGTGCTGCAGCACGGGAGGGGCGAACCCCAGCTCATGGACGAGGACGCGGCTCAGCGACTCCCCGGGCGACTCGGACGCGCCGTCGGCGAATGCGCAGGCCCGGGAGAACCGCTCGCGGGCCGCCCGGGAGGCGGGGAGCTCGGCGTGGGCGGCGGCCCATGCGGTGCACTCCCGGGGCCGGTCGCGCAGCAGACGGTCCAGCGGGGCCACGCTCTCCCGCAGGGGCAGGCCGGCCGCCAGCTGCAGGTGCACGGTGGAGAGCGACTCCGCCCGGGCCGTGCCGAGGAGGACTCCGCCCGCCGTCCGCAGCAGGATCTCCACGGGCTCGTGGCCGGGCGCGGAGACCGGGTTCCACACTGGGGAGAGGGTCGGCGGCGGAGGGAGCGGGGCGGCGCCGGGGGCGAGAGCCTGGCGGACGAGGGTCGACCGACCGTGGTGGTGCGGCGTCGTGGCGCGCACGTGCAGCGTCCGGGGCGTCTCGATCAGGGGCAGCCCGTGGAGGTGGGCGGCGGTCGCGCCAGTGAACACCGCGTCCGGGCGGGCGAGCACCACCGCCGACGCCGCCAGGGTGAACCGGTCCCAGGGTGCGGCCCCGAGCCAGTCGGCCACGGGGCAGTAGACGCCGCGCACGAGGCGCAGCAGCTTCCCGGCATCCCAGGCCCGCGCCACCCGGCGGCGCGTGGTCGCGTCCGTGCGGGCGGTCACTCGCAGCAGCGGGCCGCGGCCGGTGCGGAGACCGGGGTCCTCGGGCAGGGGTGCGGGGTCCATGCGCTCAGGATCGGCCGCGCGGGCGAGGCTGGGCGCGGGGAGGGCGGCCGCCTGGGGAGGGCGAGGGTTCTGTGGAGGCCTGTGCAGGAGCGGCGGGGCCGTGCGTCGGCGACTAGCCTGGGCGCATGATCCTGGCCCGCATCCCCCGCCGTCGCGACGACCGCGCCGCCGCCCCTCGTCCCGTCCGCCTGGCCGCGGGCCGACGCGCCGCCGTCGCCCCCGACTCCGGGCGTGTCCGTCCCGTCAGCCCGCTGGGCCCGGCCATGGTGCTGGCCCTCGGCGGCGTCGCGCTGTCCGCCGTCCGCCGCATGCGCGCCCGCGCCGGGCGACGACGCGCGGCCGGCACCGATCGCGCCTGAGCCGGTGACAGCCGACCAGCCGGGAGCCGAGCCCTGCCCGTGCGGCCGGGGCCTGCCGTACCCCGACTGCTGCGGCCGCTGGCACGCGCGCCACGCCGCGGACGGGACCCTCGCCGCGCCCACGGCCGAGGACCTCATGCGCTCGCGGTACACGGCGTTCGCCCTCCTGGTCGCCACGGATCAC
Source organism: Micrococcus antarcticus (assembly GCF_044872765.1). Taxonomy (NCBI): domain Bacteria; kingdom Bacillati; phylum Actinomycetota; class Actinomycetes; order Micrococcales; family Micrococcaceae; genus Micrococcus; species Micrococcus antarcticus. The sequence continues at coordinate 2,036,698 of NZ_CP085253.1, forward strand.
GACGACGCCGCCCGCACCGCGGCCGCGATGGTCGCCTACCTGCGCGCCACCTGGGCGGCCGAGACGCGTCCCGCCGCGGCGGACCTGACCCCGGGGCCGGGGGAGACGCCCACCGCGTTCACCCGCTTGGCGGTGACGGACACGACCGGCGGCGGCCCCTTCGACACGGTCGGGACCGTGACGTTCACGGCGCTCGGCCGGGACGCCTCCGGGGCGCGCGTGCGCCTGACCGAGCACAGCCGGTTCCGCCGCGAGGACGGCGTCTGGCGCTACGTGGACGGGGACGTCGCCGGCTGAGCCGGCCGCGCGGCGTCGTCGGGGCCGGAGGGAGGGGTCAGAAGGCGGAGAGGAACGCGGCGGCCACGCTGAGGATCAGACCCGCGATGCACAGCAGTGCCACGATCGTGACCACCGGCCGGGTGTGGCGCGGGGAGTCGTCCGGGGCGAGGTCGGCGTCGCGCAGCTCGGGGGGAAGGCCGGTCATGGTGCTCCTGGGGTGGGGCCGGTCGGGGGTCGCGCCACTCTACGGGCGTTCAGTCCGCGTCTGGGGTGAACAGGTCCTCGATGCGCCGGCCGAACACGGCGGCCAGGCGGAAGGCGAGGGGGAGGGAGGGGTCGTATCGGCCCTTCTCGAGGGAGATGACCGTCTGGCGCGAGACGCCGAGCTCGTCGGCGAGGCGCTGCTGCGACCACCCGAGGCGTGCGCGCTCGGCCGGCAGGGAGTTCTCCACGGCTCAGCTCCGCCGCTTCAGCAGGAGGTACCGGACGGCGGCGGAGGCCGCGGCGACGACGATCAGGGTGGCACCCGTCAGGGACGGCGACGGCTGCCACCCGGTCATGCCGATCACGAACGTGCCCAGCCCGATCACCACGAGCAGGTCACCGAACGCCCCGGACTGCGCCTTCTCCAGCCAGCGGCCCTCGACGGTCTCCTCGGTGTCCCGGATCGCGCCGCGGACGGTCGTGCGATCCACGAACAAGAACCAGGCGACGCCGGTGCCGATCGGCAGGGACGTGGCCGCCATGATGAGGCCCATGATCCAGGGGTAGCGAGCGTCCGGCTGCTCGCGCAGGGTGGCCAGGCCGTAGGCGGCGGCGCCGATCAGCAGGGCGATGAGCAGGCCCAGCACCAGGCTCACGAGGAGGAGCCGGCCCGTGCCACCGCCCAGCCGGGCGGACCGGCCCCAGAACGATCGCGTGTCCCGGCGGGGGTCGGTGGTGGCGCGGGGCGCCTCGGCGGTGGGGGCGGTGACGTCGTCGGTGCCGTGGTCGGAGGTCATGGCCTGCTCCTTCGTGCGGTGCCGGGGCCCGTCCCCGGCGGTGTGAAGCAAGCTTGACAGTCAAGGACGCTGGACGTCAAGGGAGCTTGACCCTTTCACCCCCCTGCTTGAACATCGGTTGAGTTCTCGGGGGTGCCGGGCCGGAACACGCCCGAGAACTCAACCGGCGTTGGTGGGGGCGGGGGTCGGCGGCACGAGGGCCAGCCACAGCGGCTCGAGCGCGAACCCGAGCGCCTCGTTCATCCGCAGGGACGCCGCGTTCACCTCGGCGCCGCCCGTGCCCCAGATCCGCCCGCCCCGGGCGTGCGTGGCCAGCACCGACGCCGCCTTCACCGCCTTCCCCAGGCCCCGCCCCTCGTGCCCCTGCCGCACCGCCGTCCGGTCGACGTCCCACCGGACGTCCCCGTCCGCTCCGTGCGTGCGGAACAGCAGGGTGACACCGATCAGCTCCGCGCCCGCGAACGCCCCGACGGCGACCCCGTCCTCGCCGTCCAGCCGCGCCTCGAGATCGTCGGACAGGGGCGTGTGGAACGAGCCGTCGGTGCGCGGGAAGCGCGGGGCGGCCTCGGCGTCGAGTGCGCGCAGGGCGAGCGAGTCCGCAGTCTCCAGCACCCGCACCTCGACCCCCTGCGCCTCCGCCGCGGCCACCAGGTCCCGGTACGGGGCGAGGTCGGCGTCGTCGGCCAGGTGCAGGCGTGCGCCCCAGGACCGCGAGCGCACCGTCCACCCGGCGTCCTGCAGTGCGGCGGCCTCGGCGGTGTCCTGCCGGAGGACGCGGGCCTCAGCGCCGGGCATGGCGACGGGCGTCATCAGCGGCACGGGGATGTGGTCCCGGGCCTGCGTGCCCGGGTGGACGTGCGGAAAGCACTCGGAGGCGGGGTCGGCCGGGTCGCCGGGCTCGCGGCGCACCGCGAAGCCGGACCCGGCGAGCGCCTCCTCGTCCAGGGCGACGAGGAACGCGTCCGGCCGGTCCGCGTAGAACGCCGCCGCCACCGCGGCTGCCTGTCGGGCGTCCTCGGAGGCGTGCAGGAAGCCGACCTCGAAGAAGGTGGCGCCCCGTGTGGACGCCGTGTAGCGGCCCGTGCGGCGGGCCCCGGCCCAGTCCTCGGGCAGGGTGATGTGCAGGATCATGGCGTCACCGTATCGGCCCGACCGTTCCTGCCCCCGCTGACCTGGAATGTTCCGTCCCGGCGGGGCGTTGGGCCCCGGAGACGACATGCCGCCGACCCGCGACGGCTGCGTCCCCAGAGAGGTCGGATCCCCATGAAGATCGACGTGTGGTCGGATGTCATCTGCCCGTTCTGCTACATCGGCAAGCGCCGCCTCGAGCTCGCCCTCGAGGAGACCGGCGTGGACGCCGAGATCGTGTGGCACAGCTTCGAGCTCAACCCGCAGGCGCCGGCGTCGTACGGCATGACGCTGCCCGAGGTCATGAGCACGGCCTACGGCGCGAGCACGCCCCAGGCGCTCGCGGTCCTCTCCCACGAGGAGGAGCAGGCCCGGAGCGTGGGCCTGGACTTCCAGTGGCGCACCGCGAAGCCGGGGAACACGTTCACCGCCCACCGCGTGCTGCAGCTCGCCGCGTCCCGCGGGCTCGGCGCCGAGGCGGAGGAGCGCCTCTTCCGCGGCTACTTCTCCGAGGGGGAGGAGATCGGCTCGGCCGACGTCGTCCGCAGGCTCGCCCTGGACGTCGGCCTCGAGGCGGCCGAGGTGGACGAGGTCCTCGCGGGCGACCGCTATGCGCGCGAGGTGCGCGCGGACGAGCAGCGTGCCGCGGACCTCGGGGTGCGCGGCGTCCCGTTCTTCGTGGTGAACGACTCCGCCACGGTCTCCGGGGCCCAGAGCGTGGAGCACTTCGCGGCAGTCCTGCGCGACGAGGCCGCCCGGGTCCAGTCCCCGCCGTCCGACGGCGGCGCCGTCTGCCACGACGGGGTGTGCGAGTTCCCCTCGGCCTGAGGAGGCGCCGCCACCGCGGGTCCGCGGCCCCTCGGCCTCGGGGCCGGCCGGCGGGCGTGAGGGGGAATCGAGGCGCCCCCCCGGGCCTCCGACGCGCCCTCAGAACGAGCTGAAGAACCCCGCCGCCACACTCATCACGAGGCCGATGATGCACAGCCACGTCACGATCAGCACGATCGGGCGCGGGCGGCGGGGCGCGTCGTCGTCGTCGAAGCGCACGCCGCGCAGTTCCGGGGGCAGCTCACTCATGCCGCTCATCCTCCCAGGCCACGGCGCGTCTGCGGCACCCCGATGCCTGCTGACGCCTCCAGGCCTCCCGACCCACCGTGCCCCTCCAGCGCCTCCATCGCCTCCAGCAGCCGCCTCCGCAGCGCCTGGCCCCGCTCCGCGAACCCGCGCTGCGCCCGCGCGTACTCGGCCCGGCCCTCGGGCGTCTCGATCCGCACGGGCGGGTAGTCTCCGCCGGCCAGGTCGGTCACGCCGGTGAGGTCGTACGGCGAGGCCCGCATGTCCAGGGCCCGGATGTCCCACGCGAGGTCGAAGCAGTCCGCCACGATCTCCGAGCTCACCCACGGCACGAGCTTGTACGCCCACTTGTAGAGGTCCATGCCCGCGTGCAGGCATCCCGGCTGCTCCATGTCCCGCATGCCCTCCCGCGTGGGGAGCGCACCGTCGTCGCCCTCGTTGAGCCCTCGCGCCTCGGGCGCGAAGAAGCGGAAGGCGTCGAAGTGCGTGCACCGGATCCTCTGGGACTCGACCACCGCGTCCGTCCCCGCCGCGCCCAGGCGCAGAGGCAGCTGGGAGTGGCGCACGCCGTTCACGTCCGCGCGGTACGCCATGGCCCACTCGTGCAGTCCGAAGCACCCCAGCCGGGGCGCTCGAGCGGAGGTCCGGGCGAGAAGGTCGCGCGTGAAGGCGACGCCGGTCGCCCGGTCGCGCGCGAAGGCCGTCTCGTCCACGGTCCAGCCCGCGGCCGGCGACGGCGGCCCGCCCGGCGCGAGCGCCTCTCCCGCGCGCACGCGGCGCACGTGCTTCCACGTCCCTCGGGCCGGGGCGCCGGACTCCTCGGCCTCAGCGGCGGCGTTCGACCCGGCGTCGTCGTCGGCGAGGAGCATGCCCGCCCCGGGATGCCAGCGCGCCAGCGCCGCGGGGGAGTGGGCGTAGTAGCCGAACAGGAAGTCCTGCACGGGATGCTTCTCGCCGCGCATGTGCAGCGCCACCAGCGGCGCGGTCCGCGCGGAGATCCGCTCCCGGTGCGCGCGGGCGCGCGCCCGCCACTCCTCGGCGGGGAGCACGACGACGGCGGGGCGCGCGTCCCCGGACGGCGCGGCGACAGGAGTGGGCGGGTCGGTCTGGATCTGGAGCATGGCGCATCCATTCTCCCGCGCCGCGCCTCCCTCCCGGTCCCGACGACGTCCACGCGGCCGCCGGCCGGACCGTGCCCCGCGCCCGGCGGGCCCTCTGTGTCGCTCCTGGGGGGGGAGCTGACGATCGTCTGGCCAAACCGGACGCTGTGAGCTACATTGCATCCATCCGACTGTGGTGCGAGTCACACAGGCCCTCCGGCCTCGACTGCCCCCGCTCCCACCGCCTCAGCGACGAAGCGGCACCCGGACCTGTCCTTGATGAGAAAGGCGGAGGCCATGCCCCGTTCCCACACCCCTGCCCGGCGTCGTCTCGCCGCCGCCGTCCTCGGCGCCAGCCTGCTCGGCGCTCCCGCGCTCGCCGCTCCGGCCTCGGCTGTCCAGCCGCCTTCCGGCGCCGCCGCCTCCAGCCCCCAGGGCAAGCTCAGCGTGGACCAGCAGTTCGAGGACGGCCGCTACTTCGTGATCCTCGCGGACCAGCCCTCGGTGACCGCCGAGGAGGCCGGAGCCCCGGCCCCGGGCGCCGCGCCCAAGGAGAAGTTCGATCCGTCGCACCCCCGCGTGAAGAACTACGAGGCCAAGCTCAAGCGCCAGCAGGAGAAGGTCGCGAAGGCCCACGGCGTCGCGCCGGCCATGACCTTCCAGCGCGCCGTGAACGCGTTCGTCGCCGAGCTCACCGCGGAGGAGGCGCTCCAGCTGAGCAAGGACCGCAGCGTCCTCGCTGTGACTCCGGACGAGCAGGTCGCCCCCGACTACACCTCCACCGAGTTCCTCGGCCTTCCCGGCAGCAAAGGCACCTGGAAGACCACGTACGGCTCCGAGAAGAACGCCGGCAAGGGCGTCGTGGTCGGCGTCATCGACTCCGGCATCCACCCGGACAACCCGTTCATCGACGGCGAGCCGGTCGGCCCGCTAAAGGGCAAGCCGAAGGTGGGCGAGCCGTACCGCACCGCGGACGGCCAGATCGCCATGCTCAAGGCGGACGGCACCACCGCCGTCGCCGAGTGCGAGACCGGCCCCGACTTCCCGGCCTCCTCGTGCGACAGCAAGCTGCTGGGCGCCTACGCCTTCTCCGAGGACTTCGAGCGCTTCGTCCCGATCGACGAGCGCGACCCCAACGAGCGCATCTCCCCTCTCGGTGTCGCCTCCCACGGCACCCACGTGGCCACCACGATCCTGGGCAACACCGGCGTGGCGCAGGACATCAACGGCGACTCGTTCGGCGAGGGCGCCGGCGTGGCCCCCGCCGCGAAGCTGATCTCCTACAAGATCTGCTGGGAGGACACCGATCCGGACACCGGCGGCTGCTACACCTCCGCCTCCGTGGCCGCCGTCGAGCAGGCCATCGAGAACAACGTGGACGTGCTCAACTACTCGATCTCCGGCAACAACACCTCCGTCGTGGACCCGGTGGCCATGGCCTTCCGCTCCGCCGCCGAGGCCGGCATCTTCGTCTCCGCCTCCGGCGGCAACTCCGGCCCCACCGCCAACACCGTGAACCACTCCTCCCCGTGGGTCACCACCGTGGCCGCGGAGACCTTCTCCAACGAGCTCACCGGCACCGTGGAGTTCTCGGACGGCACCAAGGTCCGCGGCGCCTCCTCGTCCCGCACCGGCGTCGGCCCGGCGGAGGTCGTGCACGCGTCCCAGGTGGCCGCCGCCGGCGCCACCGCCGACCAGGCCCGCCTGTGCCTGCCCGGCTCCCTGGACCCGGCCAAGACCGCCGGCAAGATCGTGCTCTGCGAGCGCGGCCAGAACGCCCGCGTCGAGAAGTCCCAGGTGGTCGCCGAGGCCGGCGGCGTCGGCATGATCCTCGTGAACGTCACACCCAGCTCCCTGGACGCGGACATCCACTCGGTCCCCACCGTGCACACGAACGACGCCTCGATCATCGAGAAGGTCAAGGCCGGCGGCCTCACCGCCACGCTCGTGCCGCAGGACACCACGGGCCTGCCCGAGGACCCGCTGCCCCAGATCGCCGGATTCTCCTCGCGCGGCCCGTCCAACGCCGTGAACCAGGAGTTCCTCAAGCCCGACGTCGCCGCCCCCGGCGTGAACGTGATCGCCGGCGTCTCCCCCCTGGACCCGTCCTACGAGGGCAACGAGTTCGGGCTCATGTCCGGCACGTCCATGGCGGCCCCGAACCTCGCCGGCATGGCGTCCCTGCTGATCGGCAAGCACCCGGAGTGGTCGCCCATGGCGGTCAAGTCGGCGCTCATGACCACCGCCGGCGACGTGTTCACCGCGGACGGCTCCGTCAACGAGGACAACTTCGCCACCGGTGCCGGCTCCGCGGACCCGAAGGCCGCCGACCGCCCGGGTCTGGTCTACGAGTCCGACGCCACCCAGTGGGACGCCCTGATCATGGGTGACATCGCCGGGCGCGAGGTCAACATCCCCTCCGTGGCCATCCCCGATGTGGTGGGCTCCACCTCCGTGACGCGCACCGTGACCGCCCTCGAGAACGGCCGCTGGCAGTTCTCCGGCTCGGTGCCCGGCTTCGAGGTGACCGCCTCGCCGTCGTACCTGGACCTCAAGAAGGGCCAGTCCGCCGAGGTCACCCTGACCTTCACCCGCACGGACGCCCCGACGAACGAGTGGACCCACGGCTCCTTCACCTGGAGCACCGCCAAGGGCAAGGCCGTCCCGGAGGTCACCTCCCCCGTGACCCTCAAGGCCCTGGCGGCCACCGCGACGTCGTCGGTCACCGGCTCCGGCGCCTCCGGCTCCGCCACGGTGGAGATCAACCCCGGCATGACCGGTGAGCTGACCCCGCAGATCCTGGGCCTCGGCAAGGTGGACGCCACCCCCGTGACCAAGACCCCGGGCGAGTCCATCTCCGTCAACGAGAACACCTCCACCGCGGTGAAGACCGTGACCGTGGGCGAGGGTGCCAAGTCCTTCGTGGCCAGCATCAACGCCGGCGCCTCGGACGCCGACTGGGATCTCGCCGTGGTCACCCCCGAGGGCAAGGTCGTGCAGATGGCGACCGAGTCGGCGAGCGAGACCATCACCTTCGACAACCCGGTGGCCGGTGAGTACCTCGTGATCGCCAACCTCTACGCCACCGCCGACGGCGGCGCGGACGACGCGTCCCTGGACACGCTCGAGCTGCGCGAGGACGCGGGCAACCTCACCGTGACCCCGAACCCCGTGCCCGTCACCAACGGTGAGCTCACCGAGGCTGAGCTGTCCTGGTCCGGCCTCACCGACGGCACGTGGCGCGGACAGGTCATCTGGGCCGACGGCGCTGCGACCGACGTGACCGTCACGGTCCCGTGACCGGAGCCTGACCCCCATCGTCCTCGTTGACGAGACGGGCGCTCACGACGCCGCCCCCGCACCTTCTCCATGACGGTGTGGGGGCGGCGGCGTCCATGTGCGCGAGGGAGGGCGACGGCGGCGCGTGCGCCGCTCAGTCCTCCTGGTCCAGGCGCGGGGAGAGCAACGCTGCGAAGCCGGGCCATCCGGCGTCGGGCTCGAGCAGGGCGCCCGGGCCCCCGGGGCCGGCGTCCGGGCTCAGCGCCCGGTGCCCCCGTAGACGGTGGCCTGCTCGTCGGCGTCCAGGTCGAACGCGGTGTGGATGGCGCGCACGGCGTCGTCGAGCTTGTCCTCCGCGGTGACCACGGAGATGCGGATCTCCGAGGTGGAGATCATGTCCACGTTCACGCCGGCGTCCGAGAGGGCCTTGAAGAAGGTGGCCGAGACGCCCGGGTTGGAGCGCATGCCCGCGCCCACGAGAGAGAGCTTGCCGATCTCCTTGTCCGACTCGATGTCCTCGAAGCCGATGCGCTCCTGCGCTGCGCGCAGGGCGGCCAGGGCGTCCTTGCCCTCCACGATCGGGAGGGTGAAGGAGATGTCCGTGCGGCCGGAGCCCGCGCGCGAGACGTTCTGCACGATCATGTCGATGTTCACGTTGGACTCGGCGATCACGCGGAAGATCTCGGCGGCCTTGCCCGGGACGTCCGGGACGCCGACGATCGTGACCTTGCCCTCGGAGCGGTCGTGCGCCACGCCGGCGACGATGGGCTGTTCCATGGGAGCGCCTTCCTGCAGGGTGATGGTGTCGTTCGGGTCGGGCATGATCCACGTGCCCTCGTGGTCGGAGAAGGAGGAGCGCACGTGGATCGGCACGCCGAAGCGGCGCGCGTACTCGACGGAGCGCAGGTGGAGCACCTTGGCGCCGGAGGCGGCCAGCTCGAGGGTCTCCTCGGAGGAGAGCTCGCCGATCTTGCGGGCGGTGGGCACGACGCGCGGGTCGGCCGAGTACACGCCGTCCACGTCCGTGTAGATCTCGCACACGTCCGCCTTGAGCGCCGCGGCGAGGGCGACGGCGGTGGTGTCCGAGCCGCCGCGGCCCATCGTGGTGATGTCCTGGGACTCGGGGCTCATGCCCTGGAAGCCGGCCACGATGGCGACGGCGCCGTCGTCGAGAGCGCCCTGCACGCGGTGCGGGCTGACCTTCACGATCCGGGCGCGGCCGTACGACGTGTCCGTCATCATGCCGGCCTGCGATCCCGTGAAGGAGCGGGCCTGCACGCCCTCGGCGTGGATGGCCATGGCCAGCAGGGACATGGAGATGCGCTCGCCCGCGGAGAGGAGGATGTCCATCTCGCGGGCGGGGGCGGCGTCGGTGAGCTCGGCGGCGAGGTCGAGCAGCTCGTCCGTCGTGTCGCCCATGGCCGAGACGACCACGCACACACGGTGGCCCGCGGCGACGGTGGCGGTGACGCGGCGGGCGACGCGTTGGATGCCGGCGGCGTCGGCCACCGAGGAGCCGCCGAACTTCTGCACGATCAGGCTCATGGAGCTCCCTTCGGGCGGGGTCGAGACGAGGTGTCCCCACGGACCGCTCCAGTGTAGGGGCGCACCGCCTCCGGTCCCGCAGTGTGATCCGGGACGTCCGCATCGTGAGCTGCCGGGGCTGCGGGGACCGTGGGGTCGGCCCGGGCCACCCGGAACCGCCCGGAACCGCCCGGAACCGCCCGTGAGGATGACCCCGCGCCGCGCGGGATCATCCTCTGGGCGGACGACGTCGTCGCCCCGCCCCGGTCAGCATGGAGGCATGACCCTCTCCTCGGTGCTCGACGTCTCCCCACCTCCGCCCGCCGCGGGCAGCGGGATCGTGGCCCACGGCCTGGCCCGCTCCTTCGGTCCCGTCCACGCCGTGCGGGACGTCTCCCTCACCGCGCCCGCCGGGACCGTGACCGCCCTCGTGGGGCCCAACGGCTCCGGCAAGACCACGCTCATGCTCCTGCTCGCCACGCTCCTGCGTCCCGACGCCGGCTCCGTCGCCGTGGCCGGCGTGGACGCGACGGCCGACCCGCAGGAGGCCCGCCGGCATCTGGGCTGGATGCCGGACACCCTCGGCGTGTGGGAGTCGCTGACCTGCCACGACATCCTCACGAGCCTGGGACGGCTCTACGGGATGGGCCGCGTCGCCGCCGCCGCAAGGGCGGACGAGCAGCTGGAGTGGGTGGAGCTCACCGAGTTCGCCCGCCGCCCCGCGCGCGTCCTCTCCCGCGGCCAGCAGCAGCGCCTCTCCCTGGCCCGCGCCACCGTGCACCGCCCCGCCGTGCTCCTGCTGGACGAGCCGGCCAACGGGCTCGATCCCACCTCCCGCATCCGCCTGCGGGACGACCTGCGCGCCATGGCCGCCGCGGGGACCGCCGTGCTCGTGTCCTCCCACGTGCTCGCCGAGCTCGAGGAGATGTCCGACCGCGCGGTGTTCGTGCGCGAGGGCGCCACCGTCTCCACGCAGGACTTCGCCGCGGCCGGCGCGCAGACCCGTCCCTACCGGATCGCAGGGCCGGACCCCGCGCGTCGGGACGAGCTGGTCCACGCCCTGGCCGCGCACGGTCTGCTCCCCGGCGCCGATGCCGGGAACCGCCGGGACGGCGTCGTGGTGCAGGTGCGCGGCGAGCAGGCCGCCGCCGAGCTGCTCGCGGACCTCGTGCGCGACGGCGTGCCCGTGAGCCACTTCGCTCCGGAGGGCTCCCGCCTGGAGAACGCCTACCTGGACCTCGACCTGGACCACCGCCGTCACACCGAAGGAGAACGCCCGTGAGCCACGTCCTCGCCCCCTCGAGCGCGACGCCGGGCGCGCCGACTCCCGGCATCGTCCCCCCGCGCCTGGGCGCGGGGGCGGCGGTGCGCACCGTCGTCGGGATGGAGCTGCGCCAGCGGCTGCGCTCCCGCGGCTGGTTCGCGCTGCTCGGCGTGTTCTTCCTCGTGGTCGGCGCCGTGACGCTCGGCGCTCTCGGCCTGCACGCCTCCACCCTCGGCGAGATGCAGGGGGTGTCCGACGCTCAGCGTGAGACCTCCCTGCGCATGGCAGGCCAGTGGCTGTTCGACGGCGTCCTGATGTTCGTCCTGACCCTCTCGCTGCTGGTGTCCCCGGCGCTCGCGGCCAACGCGATCTCCGGCGACCGGGCGGGCGGGACGCTGGCCATCACGCAGGTGACCCTGCTGAAGACGTGGCACCTCATGGCGGGCAAGTGGCTCGCGGCATGGGTGGCCTCGGCGGCCTTCCTCGTGGCGGCCCTGCCGTGGCTCGTGGTGGCCGCGCTGGTGGGACGGGTCTCTCCGCTGTTCGTCCTCGTGGGCCTCGCGATGATCCTGGTGGAGTTCGCCGTGATCACGGGGATCGGCGTGGCGGTCTCGGCCATCACGGGGCGCACCCTGTTCGCCGTCGTCGTCACCTATCTGCTCGTGGCGCTGCTGACGCTGGGCACCCTGATCGGCTTCCTGCTCTCCCTCTCCGTCATCAACATCACCGTGCAGGCCAGCCAGCCCCGGTACGGCTACGAGACGGCCACGATGGACGAGGCCACCACGCCGGAGGAGATGGACGCGCAGGCGGCCGAGGACCCGGCAGCGTGGGACCTCGTCGCCGACCAGTGCGGGGGCCCTGTGACGGACCAGGTGGTCCCGGACCCGCGTCGGACGGGGTGGATGCTCGCGCCGAACCCGTTCGTGGTGCTCGCGGACGCCACGCCGTGGTCGCCGGTGCCCCAGTCGGAGCCGTACATGGGCCAGATCGGCGCGCTGAACCTCATCTCGGGCGGGGTGCGGTGGACCCAGAGGGACCCTCTGCAGTCCGTGGAGTGCCTCAACGGGGAGCTGCGCGGGATCGACCAGGCGGGTGAGCCGAACCGCGAGGGCACATGGCCCGTGTGGCCGCTCGGCCTCGCCATGCAGGGTGCGCTCACGGCGGGCCTGCTGTGGTGGGGACACCGCCGCCTCGACACGCCGGCCGGGAAGCTGGCCGCGGGCACGCGCGTGGCCTGAGCGGTCCCCCGGAGGCTCCCTCCCCCGCGGGCGGCCACGGCGGCACCGACCTCCGGTGCCGCCGTCGCCGTGGGTGCCCGGTCAGCCGCTGATGAGGCGGCGGCCCTCGAAGGCGCGGCCGAGGGTGACCTCGTCCGCGTACTCGAGGTCGCCGCCCACGGGAAGGCCGGAGGCCAGGCGGGTGACGCGGATGCCGGTGGCGCCGAGCAGACGCCCGAGGTAGGTGGCCGTGGCCTCCCCCTCGAGGTTGGGATCCGTGGCGAGGATGACCTCCTGCACGGTCTCGTCCTGCAGGCGGGTGAGCAGCTCGCGCACGTGCAGCTGCTCCGGACCGATGCCCGCGATCGGATTGATGGAGCCACCGAGCACGTGGTACTTGCCCTGGAACGCGCGGGTGCGCTCCATGGCCATCACGTCCTGGGACTCCTCCACCACGCAGATCTGGGCGGCGTCCCGGCGAGCGTCGCGGCACAGCGCGCACACGTCCTGCTCGGAGACGTTGAAGCACACCGAGCAGAGCCGCACCTTGTCCTTGACGGTGCGGATCGCGTCCGCGAGGCGCGTCATGTCCTGCGCGTCCGCCTCCAAGATGTGGAACGCGATCCGCTGGGCGGACTTCGGCCCGATGCCCGGCAGCCGCCCGAGCTCGTCGATCAGGTCCTGAACCGCTCCCTCGTACACGTCGTCCCTTCGTCTTGCGTGGGCCCGGCCGGCTCCGTCCGGTCCGTCCGCGCGGGGTCACCGCGCTGACGCGAGTCTGCCACGACCACCGGACATGACAAGGGCGCGGGTCGGCCGTGTGGGTCAGCGCACGGGCTCGTGCGGCCGCTCCTCGAGGAGCCGGCCGCCGAGCACGCGTTCGACGACGGCCCGGCCCACGAGCCCGGAGTCCTCCAGCGCCACATCGTCGTCGCTGGCCACCTCGTCCGTCCACGCGACGGCGGGGGAGGACGCGGTGGCCGGCGCGGCGGGCCGAGCCGGCGCGCGGCCCTGTGCGGCCTCGCGGGCCGCCCGGATCGCGGCGGCACGCGGGTCCATCGCGGGAGGTGCGGGAGGCTCCCCACCGGCGGCGGCACGGCCGTCTCCCGTTGGGCGGGCGCCCAGGGCGGTGGGGCTCGGCCGACCCGACGGCGGAGCGGTGCTCCCCGACGGCCCGGAGGAGGCGGAGGGGCCGTTCGAGGAGGGCCCGACCGTCCCGTCTCCGCCGGCGTCGCGGGCGTTGACGGGCGGCTCCAGGGGCCCGCCCGCCTCGAGACGCTCCATGAGGCGCGGGAACATGCTGGCGGGATGCCCCGAACCGCGCGGCGCGGTCCCCGCGGCGGGGGCTCCACCCCCGTCGTGCGCGGGCACGCCGGGGGCCGGCGTCCCGTCCGAGGAGGGCTCGCCGGTGGCGTCGGGGTGGGCGTCGCTCGAGACCGCGGCCGTCGAAGCGGCCGGGTGGGGGTCCTCTCGTTCCGAGGCGGCGGGGTCATCGCCCTGGCCCGGGGGGACGCCGTCGCCGCCGGCCCGTCCCGTGCGCGTCTGGTCCGAGGCGGCCGGCGGTGCCGTGTGCTCCGCCCCGCGTGCGTCGGAGGCGCCGCCGCGGGAGCCGCCGTCGAAGCCGGCGGGCCGCGTGGTGCCGAAGCGGGCCTCGAACTCGGCACGCAGCTCCGCCTCGGGCCGGGCGAACACAGGAATGGTGGGGGCGGGCTCGCGGACGAGGGGTCCGGGATCGTAGGCACGCTCCGCCGCGTCAGGGGTCACGTCCTGGAGCCGCTGCGCGGCGTCCGCGGTCGGGGCGGGCCCGGCGGGGGCCCAGGGCTCGGCCCCGGGCGAGGCCGCCTCGTCCGGCCGGGGGGCCGGGGCGGGCTGGTCGGCCTGCGGCGGCGTGCCCCAGTCCGACGGGCTGGGCACCGGCCCGTCCCACCCGGGCGTGCCGCTCGAGGCGTTCTCCTGCGGTCCGCCGTCCTCCTGGGCACCCTGCGGCGGCACCCATCCCTCGGGACCGGGGGAGTCCTCCATGTCCGAGTCCGGGTCGAACTCGGGGAGGGTGTCCCACGGGTCCTCCTCGCTCGGCGGGGCGTCCTCCCACGCGGGGGGCGCCTCGCCGGCATGGCCCCAGCTGTCCGCGGTCGGAGCCGAGGGAGCGGGGGAAGCAGACGCGGGCGCGGACGGAGGAGCGGGCGCGGCCGCAGGTGGCGCGGACGCGGCGGACGTGGGGCGCCCTGGCTCGGGAGAGGTCCGTGTGTCGGCGGGCGCGGGCCATGCGGTCGCTGGCTGGGCCGGACGGTGCGAAGCGCGCTCCTGCCCACCCGAGGCGGCGCCGGCCGGGGTCTCCGTGGCTGTCTGGCTCTGCGTGGCGCGCAGCGAATCGTTCCGGGGCTGACCGCCCGACGGGGCCGGAGGGCGCGGGAGGCCGCGGGTGTCCGATGCGTCCGGCGGGGGCTGCTGCTGGGGGTGCGGCGACCCCGATGCGGGCCGGCCGGAGGCCTGGCGGGCGTCGGCGGGCGCGCGGTGCTCGGGGCGGGGAGCATCCCCGCCGAGGATGAGGTCGAGCTCCGGGCGGATGCCGAGCACACGGTGGACGGCCTCGGCCAGCACCCGGTCACCGCCGCGGCCCAGCAGCGACTGCCGCGGGCCGTCCTGCTGGAATCCGATCGTGAGCAGTGAGCCGTCGTATCCGGTGACCGACGCGTTGTCCTTCACCAGCATCCACACCAGCCGCGAGGAGTCCTCGAGGGCGGCCAGGATGTCCGGCCAGGCGCGGCGCAACATCTCCACGGGGTTCGCGGAGGAGGGGCCCGTGCCGGAGGTGCTCGGGGCCGCGGCCCGGCCCTCGGCCTCGCCGGAGCGCTGGGACGACGGGGGCGCGGAGGCCGGCTCCGCGCCGGTGTTCTCCGGGACCGGCTTCTCCGGGCCCTTGCCCTCCGCGTCCGCCCTGCCGGCGGCCTCGTCCGGCGTGGGGGATCCGCCCTGCTGCGGCGGGGACCACTGCTCGGGGGCGCTCGGCGGCGTCGGCGCGGTCGGCGCTGCGGGGGCGGCCGACGACGGCGGGGTCTCGGGCGCGGCGGGCGCCTGCGTGGGGACGGCCGGGCGCTGCTCCTGGCGGGCCGGCGCGTCCTGCTGCCGGGCGCTGGGGGTGGTCTCCTCGGCCTCGGGTCGGCGCATGGCTGCGCGGGCCAGGGCGGCACCGGAGAGGCCGGCCGCCTCCCCGACGGCCCCCGTGTGCGGGGTGCCCTCGGCGGTCTCGGCGGCCTCGGCGGCCTGGGCCGGTGCAGAGGCCGCGGGCGAGCCCCCGTACTCGAGCCGCCGCTCGAGCGCCTCGAGGCGGGCGGAGAGGCCGCGGTGCGTGTCGTCCGTGGCGGGCAGCACGAGGCGCGCCATCAGCAGCTCGAGGTGCAGGCGGGGGCTCGTGGCGCCCACCATGTCCGTCAGCGCGAGGTTGGTGACGTCCGCCAGCCGGGAGAGCTCCGCACGGGAGAGCTGGGCGGCCTGCGCGGACAGGCGCCGCACCTGGTCCTCCGGCATGCCGTGCAGGATGGCACCGGCCTCCTCCGGCAGCGCGCGCGCGATCACGAGGTCGCGGAACCGGTCCAGCAGGTCCTCCACGAATCGGCGTGGGTCCTGGCCGGACTGCACCACGCGGTCCACCACGCGGAACACGGTGGGGGTGTCGTCCGCGGCCACGGCGTCGATCACGTCGTCCAGCAGGGCCTCCGGCGTGAAGCCGAGCAGGCTCACCGCGAGGTCGTAGGACACCGCGCCCTGCTCGGCGCCGGCGATGAGCTGGTCCAGCACGGAGAGGGTGTCGCGCACCGAGCCCGTGCCGGCCCGCACCACGAGGGGAAGGACGCCGGGCTCCACGCGCACCTGCTCCTCGGCGCACAGCTGCTCGAGGTACGCGATGAGCGGCTCCGGGGGCACGAGGCGGAACGGGTAGTGGTGGGTGCGGGAGCGGATGGTCCCGATGACCTTCTCCGGCTCCGTGGTGGCGAAGATGAACTTGAGGTGCTCCGGCGGCTCCTCCACGATCTTCAGCAGCGCGTTGAAGCCTGCCGCGGTGACCATGTGGGCCTCGTCGATGATCAGGATCTTGTACCGGTCCCGCACCGGGGCGAAGGTGGCCCGCTCCCGCAGGCCGCGGGCGTCCTCCACGCCGCCGTGGGAGGCGGCGTCGATCTCCATGACGTCCAGAGAGCCGGGCCCGCCCGTGGCCAGGTCGCGGCACGAGTCGCACTCGCCGCACGGCGTGGGCGTGGGGCCCTTCACGCAGTTCAGGCAGCGCGCGAGGATGCGGGCGGAGGTGGTCTTGCCGCAGCCGCGCGGGCCTGAGAAGAGGTAGGCGTGGCTCACCCGGTCCTTGGACAGCGCGGTGCGCAGCGGGACCGTGACGTGATCCTGCCCGATGACCTCCTCGAACCGGTCCGGGCGATAGCGTCGATACAGGGCGGTGCTCACCTGGCTCACCCTAGCGGCTCACCCGGACGCCGTACGGCCCGCCGGCCGCCGTCGTCGGCCCCTGCCGCCCGCTGCGACGCCTGTGCAGGAGCGGCGGGAATGGCGTGCGTCCGCGCGGGCGTTGAGGCCGTCATGACCCGGATCGACCACGCCTCCGTCCTGCCCGCCCTCTTCGAGGACCGCCACACCACGAACCACTTCACGGACCAGCCCGTGGACACCGCCCTCGTCCGCGAGGCCTACGAGCACGTGCGCTGGGCGCCGACCGCCATGAACAGCCAGCCGCTGCGCCTGACCGTGGTCGAGTCGCGCGAGTCCCGCGAGCGGCTGGCCCCGCACATGGCCGGGTTCAACGCGGACAAGACCCTCGCGGCGCCGCTCACCCTGATCGCCGCCTACGACCCGCGCTGGCACGAGCACATGCCCCACCTCGCCCCCTTCCGCGAGGGCTTCCGGGAGCAGTGGGAGAACAAAGCCGAGCTGCGCGACGGCATGGGCCGCACCAACGCGCTCCTCCAGATCGGCTACCTCACCGTGGCCCTGCGCGCCCTCGGCCTCGAGGTGGGCCCCATGGCCGGCTTCAGCACCGACGGCGTCGACGCCGCTTTCCATGCCGAGAGCGGCTGGCGCTCGCTCGTGGTGATCAACGTGGGCCACGCGGCCTCCGACCACGAGAAGGCCGTCAGCCCGCGCCAGGGCCGCCTCGAGTTCGACCAGGCCGCGCAGGTCCTCTGAGCCGCGGTCGCGGTCGGCGCCTCGGGTGCCCGCCGCCGCCAGCCGGGTCAGACCACGAAGCCCGCCGGGTCGAACACCCACGGCTCGCGTGGCAGCCCCCGCGGGTCGAACGCCGCCACCGCGCCCTCGAGGGGGCCGGCCGGCAGGCCGAGCGACTCCAGGAGGCGGTCCCGGACGCGCTCCGGCGTCCAGCGGGGGTCCTGCGCCGCGAGGTCGGCGAGGGTGACGGCGCCGTCCCGCTTGGCCAGTCGCCTCCCCCCAGCGTTGAGCACGAGGGGAACGTGCAGGTACTCGGTGGGCGGCGCCGTCTCGCCGCGCGCCGCGCTGAGCAGCTCAGCCAGCCAGCGCTGGCGTGGCGTGGAGTCGAGCAGGTCGTCGCCGCGCACCACCTGGTCCACGCCCTGGGCCAGGTCGTCGACGACGACGGACAGGTTGTACGCGTAGGCACCGTCGTTGCGGCGCAGGACGAGGTCGTCCACGAGGCCCGTGACCTCGCCGTGGAGGACGTCGCGGGCGTGGGCCCGCGGCACGGTGCCCGCCGGCAGGCCGGCCGCCCGTGCCGCGTCGATCCGCAGCGCCGCCGGCCGCGTCCGACGACGCTCGGCCCGCTCGTCCTCCGTCAGGCCGCGGCACGTGCCCGGGTAGAAGCCCGGAGGCCGCCGTGCGGCGCCCGAGGCGAGGGAGGCGTCGGGTGCCGCGCCGCCGTCGTCGTCCCTGGGCTCTGCGGTGGGGTGCGGTGCGGACGTGGCCTCCGCGATGTCCTTGCGGGAGCAGAAGCACTCGTACACCACGTCCGCGCCGTGGGCGGCGCGCAAGGCGGCGACGGACGCGTCGTAGCGGGGAGTGCGCTCGGACTGGCGCACGGGCGGGGCGTCCCACGTGATCCCGACGGCGGCGAGGTCGGCGAGCTGTTCGGCCTCGGCCCCGGAGCGGACGCGGTCCAGGTCCTCGACGCGCAGCAGGAAGGGCCGGCCCGACGCGCGGGCCGCCAGCCACGAGACCAGTGCGGTGCGCAGGTTGCCCAGGTGCAGGGTCCCCGTGGGCGAGGGTGCATAGCGGCCAGCGGACATGGGACCTCCTGACGACGTGAAAGACCCCTCACGCACCTGCCAGAGCCCACCTACCCTTGCTACCTTCCGGTCCTGGGGGAGTTCAGCGAGATGACACCACGTGAGGGGCCGTCCACGAGTCTACCAGCGCTCGGACGCAGGGCCAGTCGGGCGGGCGATTGGCGTCCCGGCGCGCCACCTGGTTATGATGGAGCCTGCCCTTGTGCGGTCTTCCGCATCGGGGCAGCCAAGGAGGATTCGCCTAGCGGCCTATGGCGCACGCCTGGAACGCGTGTTGGGTTAACGCCCTCGGGGGTTCAAATCCCCCATCCTCCGCGGGTAAGCCCCGTCACCCCCGTGGTGACGGGGCTTTTCGCATGACTGGAGGATCTGGGCGACCCGTCCGGAGGATCTGGACGAGCGCGGGTGTGGGTGCGGCGGCGGGCGCACGGGCTCAGGGAGTCACGCGTCGACCAATGATGAGACGGGCATCACAGAGTGGCGTACTGTTCCCCTCAGCAGATTCCCTTCCTGCCGCGGGGCGCCTTCCCTGATCCCGCTCCGTCTCGGTGCTCGCACCCCGACTTCGGAGACTCACCATGACCTTCGCCGAATTCATCGATGAGGCCAACGGCTACATCTGGTCGTTGCCCCTGATCGGTCTCTGCCTCCTCGCAGGCGTCTACTTCTCTCTCCGCACGGCCTTCCTCCAGGTCCGGGGCATCCCCGACATGCTCGCCCAGCTCAAGAACGGCGAGAAGTCCGCGGACGGCACCTCGTCCTTCCAGTCCCTCATGATGTCCCTCGCCGGCCGTGTCGGCATGGGCAACATCGGCGGCGTGGCCACGGCCATCGCCTTCGGCGGTCCGGGCGCTGTCTTCTGGATGTGGATGGTCGCCTTCCTGGGCGCCGCCACCTCCTTCATCGAGTGCACGCTCGGCCAGATCTACAAGGAGAAGGACAAGGACACCGGCGAGTACCGCGGCGGTCCGGCGTACTACTTCGACAAGGCCTACAAGCACACGGCGTTCGGCCCGGTCCTGAAGGTCTACGCCGTGATCTTCGCGATCGTGACGGTCTTCGCCACCAGCTTCTTCCTCCCGGGCGTGCAGGCCAACGGCATGGCGTCGTCCATCAACGAGGCCTGGGGTGCGCCCGCGTGGGCCGTGGCCATCGGCATCGTCATCATCCTCGCGTTCATCGTGGTGGGCGGCGTGAAGCGCATCGCGACGTTCGCCGTGTACGTCGTCCCGGTGATGGCGGTCCTGTACATCATCCTGGCGCTGATCGTCTTCTTCCTGAACTTCTCTCAGATCCCCGCCGTGTTCGGAGCGATCTTCTCCAGCGCCTTCGGCACGCACGCGATCTTCGGCTCCATCCTCGGCCTCGCCGTGCAGTGGGGCGTCAAGCGCGGCGTCTACTCGAACGAGGCCGGTCAGGGCACCGGCCCCCACGCGGCCGCCGCTGCGGAGGTCTCCCACCCGGCCAAGCAGGGCTATGCGCAGGCCTTCGCCGTCTACATCGACACCCTGTTCGTCTGCACGGCCACGGCGTTCATCATCCTGTCCACCGGCATGTACCGCGTGTACCAGGGCGAGGCCGTGACCACCCCGGTCCTCTTCGAGGGGAACCTCCCCGCCGACTCCAAGGTGGGCCCCGCCTTCGTGCAGAACGGCTTCGACACCGTCTTCACCGGCTTCGGCCCCTCCTTCGTGGCGGTGGCCCTCGCGTTCTTCGCGTTCACCACGATCGTGGCGTACTACTACATGGCGGAGGTCAACGTCGCGTACCTGTTCCGCGGCGCCAAGAACTCGACCGTCCGCCGCGTGGTCATCCGCCTGCTGCAGGGCCTGATCCTCGTGTCCGTGGCCTACGGCGCCGTCACCACCACCGGTGCGGCCTGGGGCCTCGGCGACATCGGCGTGGGTTCCATGGCGTGGATGAACATCATCGGCATCCTGTTCCTGCAGGGCCCCGCCCTGAAGGCCCTCAAGGACTACCACGCCCAGAAGAAGCAGGGCCTGGACCCGCAGTTCGACCCGCGCCCGCTCGGCATCCGCAACGCCGACTTCTGGGAGCTGCGCTCGGACGGGCTCGTCCGCGAGGGCATGACCGGCGAGGAGCTCGAGCGCCACGCGGCCGGCACCCCGGGTGCCACGTCCGTGCGCGACGGCGGCGTGGACGAGGCCGGCTCGCACCGCGCCTGACGCGTCGTCCGCCGACACGACGGGCGCCGGCCCGGTCGGCAGAAAGGGGCAGGATCTGCGTCCTCGACGCAGATCCTGTCCCTTTTCGCAGGTCCGACCGGAGGGACGGTCCGACCGGGGGGGCGGGCTGTCCGGCTCCGGTGATGACGGGCCGCCGCCGTCGGCCGCCAGGGTCCGCTCAGAACAGCTGGCGGATGTTCGCCTTGGCGAGGTCGATGAGCTCGGTGCCCTTGCCGTCCAGCACGGTGCGGATCGCGTAGAGGGCGAAGCCCTTGGCCTGCTCGGCCTCCACGCTCGGCGGGATCGTCAGCTCCTGGCGCTCGGTCGTGACGTCGAGGATCGCGGGGCCCTCGTGGGCCAGGAAGGCGTCCACGGCGTCCGGCAGCTCCTTCGACGTCTCCGCGTGGAAGCCGCGCAGGCCCACCGCCTCGCCCACCACGGAGAAGTCCGGGCTCTTCAGGTCCGTGGCGAACGTGACGAAGCCCGCCGCCTTCATCTCGAGCTCCACGAAGTTCAGCGAGGAGTTGTTGAACACCACCACCTTGACGGGCAGGCCGTTCTGCACGAGGGTGTGCAGCTCGCCGAGCATCATGGAGAGGCCGCCGTCGCCGGCGAGCGCGATCACCTGCCGCCCGGGGTACGCGGCCTGTGCGCCGATCGACTGCATGATGGCGTTGGCCATGGAGCCGTGGTTCATGGACCCGATGAGCCGGCGGCGCCCGTTCATGGTGAGGTAGCGCGCTGCCCAGATCACGGGCGAGCCCACGTCCGGGATGAAGATGGCGTCGTCGGCGGCGCGCTCGTCGATCAGGCGGGCCAGGTACTGCGGATGGATCGTGGAGCGGGACGGCGTGGCCAGCTCGTCCAGGTCCTTCCGCGTCGTGCGGTACTCCTTCAGGATCTCCTCGAGGAACGCCGACGACGCGTTGCCGCGCAGCCGCAGCAGCAGGGCCTCCGCGGTCTCCTTCACCCCGCCCACGAGGGGCACGTCCACCGCGATGCGCCGGCCGATCTGCTCGCCCCGGATGTCCACCTGGATGACCGTCGCGTCCTCGGGGTAGAACTGGCGGTAGGGGAGCGAGGAGCCGAGGATGAGCAGCGTCTCCGCTCCCTTGAGCGCCTTGTAGCCGGAGGAGAAGCCGAGCAGCCCGGTGAGGCCGACGTCGTACGGGTTGTCGTACTCCAGGTGCTCCTTGCCGCGCATCGCGTGGACGATGGGCGCCTGGAGCCGCTCGGCGAGGGCCACCACCTCGCGGTGGGCGCCCGCCGCGCCGGCGCCGGCGAGGATCGTGATCCGCTGGGCGGCGTTGAGCGCCTGGGCCGCCTCCGCGAGCAGCGTGTCCGCGGGGACCACGGTGGAGGGCGTGTGCCGGACGGCCTCGGCGGGGGCGTCGAGCTCCGTCAGCGCCACGTCGCCGGAGATCACCAGCACGGCCACACCGCGCTGCTCGACGGCGGCGCGCATCGCCGTGCGCAGCAGGCGGGGCATCTGGTCCGCGGAGGAGACGTGCTCCACGTACACGGAGCACTCGCGGAAGAGCTCCTGCGGGTGGGTCTCCTGGAAGTAGCCGGAGCCGATCTCCTCGGAGGGGATGTGCGCGGCGATCGCCAGGACGGGCGTGCGGGTGCGCTGCGCGTCGAACAGGCCGTTGACGAGGTGCAGGTTGCCCGGGCCGCACGAGCCGGCGCACACCGCGAGCTCGCCGGTCAGCTGGGACTCGGCCGAGGCCGCGAACGCCGCCGACTCCTCGTGCCGGACCGGCACCCACTCCACGCCCCCGTGGTCGCGCAGCGCGTCCGTGAGGCCGTTGAGGGAGTCTCCGGAGACGCCGTACATCCGGCGGACCCCGGATGCGTGGAGGCTCTCGACGATGTTGCGGGCGACGGTGGCCATGGTGCGCACCTCTCTGGGTCGGGGGAGGCGCCCCGCTCGGGAGGGGAGGCGCCGCTTCCCGGTCCACGCTAGGACGGAGCCGTGCGGAAGGACAGGGCCCGGGGTCCACTCGGGCCATGTCCTCCTGCTCACACCTCCGCTCCCGCGGGGTGGCTCAGCGGTTCAGCAGCCCCGGGTGGAACCGCTCGGTCACCCGCGGATGGGCGCGCGCGAAGCCCTTGAGCATGTTGGAGCCGAAGGAGGCGAGCATCGGGTTGGTCGGGTCGTCGGAGACCCCGCGGGCGTCCGCGGCCAGCTCGGCCGGGAGCTCCACCTTCTCGATCACCGCGTCCAGGCGGGGGGAGTAGAAGAACGGCACGGAGTAGCGGTCCACGCCCGGCGGCGGGGACTGCACGCGGTGGATCGTGGCCATGAGGTAGCCGTCCGTGGCCACCTCGAGCATCTCGCCGAGGTTCACCACGAGCGCGCCCGGGATCGGCTCCACCGGCAGCCACGCGTCCTGGCCGTAGGGGCGCACCTCGAGGCCGCCGACCTCGTCCTGCAGCAGGAGGGTGATGAACCCGTAGTCGGCGTGCAGCCCCACCCCCTGGGTCCCGGCCTCGGCCACGCCGCCGACGTAGTGCGCCAGCTTGGCCATCCACGCGCGGTCGCCGTCGAACGCCGCGGAGAAGTGGTCCTCGTCCAGGCCTATGGCGACGCAGAGCGCCTTGAGGAGGTCCTCGCCCACGCGGTCCATCAGCGCCGTCCACGCCATGGCGGTGCGCTCGAGCTCGGGCATGCCGGCGGGCCACTGGTTGCGGCCCTGCAGGTGCCAGAACTCCTCCCCCTCACCGATCCGCTCGGCCGGGACCGGCTCGCGGTCCGCGGAGAAGTCCAGCTGCTCGCGGGAGTCGGGGCGGCCCTGCGTCCGCTCGGCGGCGATCGCCGAGTAGCCCCGGTAGTGCGGGGACTCCTGGTTGTGCTGCGCCAGCTTCTCCGCCTCGGGGCGGGCGAAGAACTCGGCGGTCACGCGGAACAGCGCGTCCACCTGGCCGGGCTCCGCGCCGTAGCCCACGATCTGGAAGAAGCCCACGTTGTGCGCCGCGAAGCGCAGGCGCTCCAGGAACGCGGGGTCGAGGGAGCCGTCGGCCCGACGCATGGTCGACAGGTCGAGGACGGGAACCTCGAGCGGGGCGGTGCCCCGCGCATCGGCGGGGGAGGGGGTGTCGGTTGCGTGCGCGGTCATGGGCCCAGTGCACTCTCGACGCCGGCCGGCCGCCACTTCCGGTGTCGCCGTGTTGACGCCGGTGACGCCCCGTGACGCGGACCCGCTCAGCCGAGGAGGTCCCGCTCCGCCCACCGCAGGAGGGACTCGCCGGCGCGCTCGTGCACGTCCTCCGCCTGGCCGACGCCGCGCTCCGCGAGGTCGGCGGCGGTGAGGACGCCGTACGCCTTCTCCGGGATCCCGTCCTCCGGGCGGACGTCCATGTGCTCCACGCGCGCGCCCATGGCGTGCAGGGCGTCCGCCATGGCGTAGTCGGAGCGGGAGTCGCCCGCGGTGATCCAGCGCTCGGGGACGGCGACGCCGTCGTCGGCCATCAAGCCCAGGCACCGCTCGACGCCGAGGTCCTTGCCGGAGGAGGCGTGCTCCACGTCGATCGAGATGATGGTGGGGTCCACCTCGAACTCCTCGGCGAGGCCCCGCCTCTCCAGCAGGTCCTCGATCCCCGCGACGACCTCGTCGCGCACCCGGGTGAACTCGGCGTCGTCCGCGCCCACCTCCTCCTCGAGGGAGACCATGACCAGCTTCGTCCGGTCGGCGAACATGACGTCCTCGTCCCGCTCCTCGTTCACGGCCCACATCGCCTCGCGCAGCTCGGGGTCGATCGCCATGTCCGGATCGGTGCGGACCCAGTTCGGGACGGGGGCGTCGACGCTCACCTCGGGCAGCTCGCCCTCGGGGACGGCGGAGAAGGGGAACCACACGGCGCCCTTCTCGCAGACGGCGTAGAACGGCGCGTCGTCGGGAAGCCCCGCCGCCCGCAGCGGGGCGATCACGCTGTGCAGGAGGAAGTCGGCGGAGCGGCCCGTGTTGAAGCCGATCGGCACGCGCCGCTGGGCGAGCCGTGCGAGGGTGGTGATGATCCCCTCCGGCACGGTGCGGGTCTCGGTGGAGGCCAGGGGACCGTCCACGTCCAGCAGGAGTCCGAGGGGGGAGGGGGCGCTCATGCCCCCAGCCTAGGCGGGGCGCGGGGGTGGGAGGCCAGACGGCGTGGGAGAGGCACCTGACGGAGGCCGCTCCGGGTTGGCTACGCTGACCACGAACGGCATCCGCATGCGCGGGCGCCATCCGACCCCGACCTGGGAGAGACCATGAGCACCGCCGCCCCCGGCCAGCCCCCCGCCCCGCACTCCGCCCACGCGGCCACCGCCCGCGCCGACCGGAGCGTCGACCTGGGCCGGACCTCCCGCGGCCGTCAGGCGGTCATGCTGCTGGTCGTCCTCGCCTCCCTCGTGGCCGCCTTCCTCGGCTCCGGGGCGTTCCTCCGCGACGCGACCGGCGGCTGGTTCACCGACGACGGCTCCTGGCTCTCCCCGTCCCGCCCCGCCCTATGGCTGTGGGCCCTGGTGGGACTGGGGCTGCTCGCCTCTGCGCTGTGGCAGTTCCTGCCCGCCGCGCAGACCGTGCGCCACGACCGCCTGCGCCCGTGGATCATGGCGAGCGCCGTGCTCGGCGCCGCGTGGATCTGGACGATCCACGCCGCCTGGCTCCTGGTGAGCGTCGTCGTCGCGCTGCTCCTCGTGGCCGTGCTGTTCCGGATCCTCACGCTCCTGGAGTCGGGCCACCCCCGCACCGTGGCCGAGCGCGTCCTCGTGGACGGGGTGCAGGGGCTGCACCTCGGCTGGGCCACGTTCCTCCTCGTCGCGAGCCTCGCGGCGTGGCTCACCTCCGCCGGCTGGGCCGCGGGGCTCATGCCCACCACGTGGGCGCAGACCCTGATCGTGGTCGCCGCGATCGTGGGCCTCTTCACCGCCGTGTACGACGGCGGTCGGCTGACCCCGGCGCTCGCCCTCGCCTGGGGGCTCCTCTGGGTGGGCGTGGGCCGCTCGGACGGCGCCGGCCTGTTCTCCGGCGCGGTGGCGTTGACGGCGTGGGGCGCGGCCGTGATCGTCCTGCTCGGGTGGGTCGCCTCCCTCCTGCTGTCCCACGTGTCCGCGACGGGTGAGGCGCGCGACCTCGTCCTCGACGCCATCGACGGCGGCGACGACCCGATCGATGGCCGCCGCTGACTCTGGACCCGACCGGAGACGGCAGGGGCGTGCCACACGAGAATCCGGTGCAATGACCGTGGGAGGATGACTCCGACGGAGGGCCCCGCCGCATGGCGGGGCCCTCGCCCGTCCCCACCACCGTCAGGAGCCCCCGTGACCCCTCTCCGTCCTCTGCGCACCGGACTCGCCGCCGCGTCCGCAGCCCTCGCCCTCGTCGGCTGCACCGCCTCCGATCCGTCGCCCGCGAGCGGTCCGCCGTCCGCCGCGGGCACCAGCGGCGCCGCCGTCCATCCCGCGGCGGAGGTGTCGCCCTCCACCGCGCCCTCCGATGCCGTGGAGGGCGACGCGGCGGTGGTCGTCCGGGTGGTCGACGGCGACACCGTCGACGTGCGCAAGGACGGCGAGGCCGCCGTCACCCGGGTCCGCCTCCTGAACATCGACACCCCCGAGACGAAGCACCCGAGCAAGGCGGTGCAGTGCAGGGGCCCGGAGGCCGCCGCGCTCCTCGAGTCCCTCCTGGAGGAGGGGGACCACGTCACCCTCCAGTACGACGAGGAGCGCTACGACAGGTTCCACCGCACGCTGGCCGGCGTGTTCGAGGGCGCCACGCTCGTGAACGCGGAGATCGCGCGAGCCGGCCTGGGCGTGCCCGTGGTGTTCGAGCCGAACCGTCGCTTCTACGACGAGGTGCTCGCCGCCTGGAACGAGGCGGAGGAGGACGGCGCCGGGCTGAACCAGCCGGGCCTGGACTGCTCCCTGCCGGTCATGGCCGAGCAGGCACCGGCGGGAGCGGAGCCCGCGGAGGGCGTGCTCGAGGAGCTCGCACTGGCGTACGCGGGCGCCGCGTCCGGTGAGCAGGCCTGGATGAGCGCCCTCTACCCGGACGTGCTCTCCCGTGTGAAGCACCTCGTCTCCACCGGCACGTCGAGCGCTGGGGAGGGCGCCGGCGGGGACGAGGCGCCGACGGCGAGCGCGGCTCCGGAGCAGCGGGCCGAGGGTCAGCGTGCCGCGGAGGGCCGTGCCGCCGAGCAGCGGGCGGAGGAGGAGCGGGCAGCCGAGCAGCGGTCGGCACAGGAGCGCGAGGCCGAGCAGCGGGAGGCTGCCCGGAAGCGCGAGGCGGCCGCAGCGTCGGTCCGGGCTGCTGAGGCCGAGGCCGAGGAGAGGGCCGCTGCCGCGCGTCGCGCCGCAGAGGAGAAGGCGGCCGAGACCGCGCCCCGGAACGTCGCGGGCACGTCCGGCGGATCCGGCTCGGGGTCCTTGTCCTCCGGCCGGCCCTCCGGCGGGACGTCCAGCAAGGCGCCGAACCGCTGCTACGCCCCGGGCGGCGAGACCTTCGTCTACTGCGACGAGGAGGGGTCCTCGGGTTCAGGCGGTTCAGGCGGTTCAGGCGGCTCGGGGTCGGGGTCGGGGTCGTCGGGCTCCGCAGCGGGCGCCGGCGGTCCGGTGGCCGGCAGCGGCGGCGTCTGCCCGGACGGCTACCCGGTCAAGGTGAGCAGCTCGGGCAAGTACCACGTGCCC
Source organism: Micrococcus antarcticus (assembly GCF_044872765.1). Lineage (NCBI taxonomy): Bacteria > Bacillati > Actinomycetota > Actinomycetes > Micrococcales > Micrococcaceae > Micrococcus > Micrococcus antarcticus. Next base: position 2,063,680 of record NZ_CP085253.1, read on the forward strand.
GGCGGAGAGCACTACGACCAGACGAGCGCGAAGAACTGCTACGCGTCGACCTCGGCCGCAGCGGCGGCCGGCTTCATCGCCTCCCAGCGCTGAGGCCGTGAGCCTCCTCGCAGAGGAGGCCCCCCGGCCTCGGCCGCGAGGAGACGAACGGGCGCCCACCTCGATGAGGTGGGCGCCCGTTCGTCGTGCCGGGGACGTGAGGCTCAGGACGTGGCGTGGCGGGGGCCGGAGCCGCCGTCAGAGGTGTCCGGGGCGTCCTCGTGGGCGGCCCGCAGCTCGTAGCCCTTCTCCTCCAGCTCCTCCTGCTTCTCCACCTTCTTCACCAGGGCGTCGGTGTCCTTGGGGGGCAGGCGCACGGCCTTCTCGGCGGGCATGCCGGCGGTCAGCTGCTTGGCGCGCTCCACCTCGGTGTCGATCTCCGCGCCGAGCAGCAGCACGATGTTGAAGATCCACAGCGCGAAGAGCAGGGCCATGATGCCGCCGATCGCGCCGTAGGCGCTGTAGCCGGCGAACTGCGTGAGGTACACAGACAGCGCGACGGCGGCGAGGGCCAGGCCGACGAGCGCGAAGACGTTGCCCGGGCCGAACATGTGGAAGCTCGGCTTCTTCACGTTCGGGGTGGTGTAGTACAGGGTCGCGATGAGCAGGAGCAGCAGCACGATGACCACGGGCCACTTCACCCAGGCCCAGATCGGCAGGAAGGTGTCGAGCAGGAAGTCCACCACGCCGCCCAGGCCGAGCGGCTGGGCGATCGGGGCGAGGAAGCCCTCGACGAGCGACTTGTTGAGGGCCAGGGAGATCAGCACGAGCACGATGCCCACGATCAGGATGAGCGTGGTGAGGAGGTTGGTGAGGGTCAACTTGACGAAGCCGCGCCCCTCCTCGTAGTTGTAGACCTGGTTCATGCTGCGGTTGAACGCCTTCACGTACGCGGAGGCGGACCACAGGGCGGTCAGGATGCCGATCACCAGGGCGATGATGCCGCCGGTCGCCTGGTTGCTCATGGTGGTGATCATGTCCGTCACCATGGGCTCGTACTCGACGGGCACCGCGCCGGCGATCTGGTTGATCAGGTCGTCCACGGACTGGCGGTTGTTGGAGAGGACGAGGCTGAGGATGGAGAAGATCGCGAGCAGGGACGGGGCCAGCGAGAGCACCATGAAGTAGGTGAGCTTCGCGGCGAGGTCTGTGCCGCCGTCGTTGCCGAACTCCTTGAGGGCACGGGTGAGGGCGTACTTCCAGCCCTTGCCGTCCAGCTTGACGTCCTTCAGGCGCTCCGTGCGCTCCTCCGGGTCGATCCTCGCGCCCTCGAGGGTCGCGTCGACGGGGTGAATGGCCACGGTGGGTCCTTCCGCATGACAGGTCAGGGGTCGCGCCCACAGTAGCCGACCCGGGCCGTCAGAGCCCGGGCCGGGGACCCGTCAGCACTCGGGGACGTTGACGGCGAGCCCGCCGCGCGAGGTCTCCTTGTACTTGGACTTCATGTCCGCACCGGTGTCACGCATCGTCTTGATCGCCTGGTCCAGGCTCACGCGGTGCGTGCCGTCGCCGAGGAGGGCGAGGCGGGCGGCGTTGATGGCCTTCACGGACGCGATGGCGTTGCGCTCGATGCAGGGCACCTGGACGAGGCCGCCCACGGGGTCGCAGGTCAGGCCGAGGTTGTGCTCGATGCCGATCTCCGCCGCGTTCTCCACCTGCTCGGGGGTGCCGCCGAGCACCGCGCACAGCGCGCCGGCCGCCATGGAGCAGGCCGAGCCGACCTCGCCCTGACAGCCGACCTCGGCGCCGGAGATGGACGCGTTGCGCTTGTACAGGATGCCGATGGCCGCGGCGGTGAGGAGGAAGTCCACCACCTTGTCCTCGCGCTCGGCGTCCGTGGCGTCCTCCGGCATCTCGAACCGCTTGAAGTAGTGCATCACCGCGGGGATGATGCCGGCGGCGCCGTTGGTGGGGGCCGTGACGATGCGTCCGCCGGAGGCGTTCTCCTCGTTCACCGCCAGGGCGAAGAGGTTCACCCACTCCATGGCCCACATCGGGTCCTTCTCCCCGGTCTGGGCCTCGAGGTGCGCGCGCAGGGCGGGGGCGCGACGGCGGACCTTCAGCCCGCCGGGCAGGATCGGCTCGGTGCGGGTGGTGCCGTTCTCGACGCACTCCTCCATGACGGCCCAGATGGCCAGGAGCTTGCCGCGCAGCTCCCCGAGGTCGTGCTTGACCGCCTCGTTGGCCAGCATCAGCTCGGCGATCGAGATGCCGTTGGCGCGGCAGTGGGCCACCAGCTCGGCGCCCGAGGAGAACGGGTAGGGCTCAGCGCCCTCGGTGGCCTCGTCCTTGCGGTTCACGTCCCGGGCCTCGTCCAGCTCGGCCTCGAGCTCGTCCGAGGTGACCACGAATCCGCCGCCCACGGAGTAGTAGTCGCGCGTGTGCAGCTCCTCGCCGGCCTCGTCGAAGGCGGTCAGGCGCATGCCGTTGGGGTGGCCGGGCAGGTTCTGCCGCATGTGCAGGACCATGTCCTTCCTGCGGTCGAAGTGGATCTCCCGGCGGCCGTCGAGCGGCATGCGGCTGCTGTCCACGATGTCCTTGACGAGCCCCACGCAGGCGTCGGGGTCGATGGTCTCCGGGTCCTGGCCCGCGAGGCCCAGGAGGACGGCGGTGTCGGAGCCGTGGCCGATGCCCGTGGCGGCGAGGGAGCCGTACAGCTCCGCCTTCACGCGGTGGGTGGAGTCGAGCACGTCGTTCTGCTGCAGGCTGGAGGTGAAGCGGCGCGCGGCGCGCATGGGACCCACGGTGTGGGACGACGACGGGCCGATGCCGATCGAGAACAGGTCGAGGACGCTCAGCGACATGCCGGGGACTCCTTGGTTGCCGGGACGGGGCCCGGGATGTGGGGCGCTCCGCGGGAGGCGTCCGGCGCGTCGGTCCGGGCTCACCGGACGACGGGCGCCGTGGTCGACCCTCCCGTGCTGTCCAGCGTAGGGGCAGACCGGGCCTCAGAGCACGTTGTCGGGGCTCTCCTCCACGGTGGCGGCGGCCCGGAAGGCGGCCAGGTCGCGCAGGTAGTCGGCGGCGCCCGTGAAGTCGGGGCGGGGGGCGTTCGCCCTCAGCATGACGGCCCGCAGCGGCTCGAGGCTCCGGCTCAGGGGCACCACGTCCTCGCACCCCTCGGCGTCGGCGAGGGCGCGCAGCTGCCACCACGTCGGGGCCATGAGGTTCACCGCTCCCGCCCGGAAGCGCTCGAGCAGCGCCGCGGGGGTGGCCCAGCCGTGATGGGCGGCCTCGGTCGAGACCCGCTCGGGGGACTGGCCCGCGGGCAGGCGGACCACGAAGAAGAAGGTGTCGTAGCGCCGCGCGCCGCCGGGCGGCGTGATCCAGCGCGACCACGGGACGAGCGCCCCGACGTCGGGGGCGAGGCCCTCGTGCGCCAGGAACGCGCCGAAGTCCACCTCGTGGCGCTCCACCTGCGCGCGCAGCTCAGCAGGGAGCGCGGCCACGCGCTGCGCGTCCACCGGGACGCCGGTGGCCGCGTCCCGGGCCAGGAGCACGCCCACCTCCTCGAAGGTCTCCCGCACGACGGCGGCCAGCAGGCGCCCGGCGGCGCGCTCCGGGGCGAGGTCCCCGAGGGTGCTCCGCGCGCCCTCCGGCTCCCCGGGCAGGCCGAGCCTGTCCGCCCACCCCGCGAGGTCGACCCCGTCCCACAGGGCGGGCGGCAGCTCGTCGGCCGGGTCCACCCGTCCGCCGGGGAAGGCCGTGGCGTGCGCGCTGAAGGCCATGGTGGCGGCGCGCTGGAGGGCGAACACCTCGAGGCCGCCCTCCTCGCCCGGGCGCACCAGGAGGAGGGAGGACGCCGGGCGGGCGGGCGCATCGAGGGGCGGAGTGCCCTCGTGGGGGGCGCGGGGCGGGTGGGAGGCTGTCACCACCGTCACACTAGTCAACCGGGGTTGTGTAGCGTGAGCCCTGCATGCCGTGCGCGCCACGAGCAGGGCCTCATCCCGCTCGGCGCCGCGCGGCCCCGAGCGGAGATTCGAGGAGGATTCACCCGTGAAGATCGTGGTGCTGGTCAAGCAGGTGCCGGACACGTGGCAGGAGCGTGAGCTGAGCCTGGAGACCGGTTGGGTGGTGCGCGACGGCGCGGCCGAGCCCGTGCCGGACGAGATCAGCGAGCGCGTCATGGAGGTCGCCCTGGGCTGGCGGGACGCCGGAGCTGACGTCGAGATCGTGGCCTTGACGGTGGGCCCCGAGGACTCCTCGAAGACGCTGCGCAAGATGCTGGCCATGGGGGCGGACTCCGCCGTGCAGATCACCGACGACGCCCTCGTCGGCTCGGACGCCGTGGAGACGGCCCGCGTGATCGCCGCGGCCGTCGAGAAGGAAGGCGCCGACCTCGTGCTCGCCGGCACCTTGTCCACGGACGGCGGCACCGGCGTGGTGCCGGCCATGGTCGCCGAGCTCCTGGACCGGCCCTACCTGCCGCATGCTGAGGCCCCCGAGTTGGTCGACGGCGAGCTGACCGGCACCGTGGCGACCTCAGACGCGGACGTGCGCGCCGCCGTCGCCCTGCCCGCCGTGGCGAGCCTGACGGAGAAGACCGCGGAGCCGCGGTTCCCGAACTTCAAGAACATCATGGCGGCCAAGAAGAAGCCGCTCACCGTGCTGTCCCTGGCCGACCTCGGCATCGCCGCGGGCCCGGCCCAGGCCGCCTACCGCTCCGTGATGGTCTCGGCGGACACGCGCCCCGAGCGTGCCGCGGGCGAGAAGATCACCGACGACGGCACCGCCGCCGAGCGGCTGGTGGAGTTCCTCGCGGGTCGGGGGCTCGTGTGAGCGCGAACGTGGAGGAGACCGAGATGACGACGCAGACCGATGCCGCGAACAGCGGTCAGACCGTGCTGGTGCACGCCGAGATCGGCGCGGACGGCGCGCTCCGCCCGGTCGTGGCCGAGCTGCTCGGCGCCGCCGCCACCGTGGGCGTGCCCGAGGCCGTCCTCGTGACCGGCGCGGAGGGCAGGGACGCCGCCGTCGCCCGTCTGGGGGAGTACGGCGCCACGCGCGTCCACGTCCTTGTGGCCGACGACGCCGCCACCACCCTGGGTGACGCGGCCGTGCAGGCCCTGACGGCCGTGACCGCCCGCACCGCTCCCGTGGCCGTGCTGCTCTCCGGCAGCCCGGAGTCCCGCGCGGTGGCCGGCCGTCTGTCCGTTCGGGCCCGCGGCCCCGTGTGCGCGGACGCCGTGGGGCTGCGCTGGGCCGACGACGAGGTCATCGCCCGCCACTCCGTGTTCGGCGGCGACTACCTCAGCGAGTCCACCGGCGAGGGCGGCCCCCGGATCATCACCATGCGCCCCGGCGCAGTCGCGGACCGGGCCCCGGCCGTCGAGGCGCCCGAGGTCGTGGAGCTGGCCGCCGCCGAGCTGGGCCCGGTGACCGCCGGCGCCCGGGTGCTCGAGGTGAGCGCCCGGACGCAGAACTCCGCCCGCCCGCCCCTGCGCGGTGCGAAGACCGTCGTTGCCGGCGGCCGCGGTGTGGGATCCGAGGAGGGCTTCGCGATCGTCGAGCAGCTCGCCGACGAGCTCGGCGCCGCCGTGGGCGCCTCGCGCGCCGCCGTGGACTCCGGCTACACCGCGGCCGACCGCCAGGTGGGTCAGACCGGCGTGATCGTGTCCCCGAACCTGTACATCGCCCTGGGCATCTCCGGAGCCATCCAGCACCTGGCCGGCATGAAGACCGCCAAGACCATCGTGGCGATCGACAAGAACGAGGACGCCGAGATCTTCGAGCACGCCGACTTCGGTGTGGTCGGGGACATCTTCCAGGTGGTCCCGCAGGTCATCGAGCAGCTGCGCACCCGCCGCGGCTGAACCGGTGCGGGCGCGGTCCGCCTCGGACCGCGCCCCTCGGACGAGGAGAAGCATGCCCAAGCAGCGAATGGCCGGATACGTCCCCCTGAAGGGCGCCCCGGCCGAGACCGAGCCCGCCCCCGCCCTGGCGCAGGACACCACGACGGCGGCCCCGGCCCCGGTGGTGGCGCCCGCCGCACCGGTGGCGCCGACCGCACCGGTGGCCGCGGCCGCCGCCCCGGTGGCGCCGACCGCGCCGACGTCGGGCCTCACGCCCCTGTCCGCGCGACGCCGCATGGCCGGGTACGTCCCGTTCGCCCGCGAGGCCGAGTGGCTCGGCGGCGCCCCCGCCCCGGCCGCGGGATCGATCCCGGCCGCCGCCCCGGCGCGGTCCGTCGCGCCCGAGCCGATCGCCGCCTCGGCGTCCCCGACGCGGGCCCCCGCACCCGCGGAGACCGAGCCCGTCGTGCCGGACGTGGCGGCCGTCGTCGCCTCCGCGACCGGTGCGCCGGCCGCGGCCGGGGTGGGCGCTCCCGTGGAGTCCGACCTCGTGCCGCTCGCGAAGCGGCGACGCATGGCCGGGTACGTGCCGTTCGCCCGGGAGGGGGAGTGGTTCACCGAGCTCGCCGCCGTGGGCGGCCCCACCGCGCCGGAGATGGTGGCGCAGGAGGTCGTCGCCGAGCCGGCCGATGCGGAACCGGCCGTCGCCGCCCCCGTGGCCGCGGCGCCGGCTGCGGAGCCGGCTCCCACCGCGCCGGACACCCGTTCGGCCCCGCCGGCCTCCACCGCGCAGCCGCCCCGGGCCGCCCCCGGGGCCGCCACCGGCACGCCCGCTCGGGCCGCGGAGACGGACGCCGCCGAATCCGCCGCCCCGTCCCGCCTGCGCAAGGCGCTGCCGGCGGTGGCCGGCGTCGTGGTGCTGGCGCTGCTCGCGGTGCTGGCCGGACGCTGGCTGCGGAGCCTCGACCCGGTGGCGGACTTCATCGCGACCTACGACGGGCACCCGGTCCTGCCCGAGGGCACCCCCGAGGGGATGCCCTGGTGGATGGGCTGGCAGCACTTCCTGAACATGTTCCTGATGGTGCTGATCATCCGGACGGGCCTGCAGATCCGTCACGAGACGCGGCCGCCGGCCAACTTCACTCCGACGAAGGACGGCCTGTTCTCCGCGCGGGGCAACACCCCGAAGAAGTTCTCGCTCACCATCTGGACGCACCAGGCCCTCGACGCGCTGTGGCTGCTCAACGGCGTGATCTTCGTGGTGCTGCTGATCGTCACCGGCCACTGGGCGCGGATCGTGCCCACGGACCCGCACGTGTTCCAGCACGCCCTGTCCGCCGGCATCCAGTACCTGTCCCTGGACTGGCCCACGGAGAACGGCTGGGTGCATTACAACGCGCTGCAGATGCTCTCCTACGCGCTGGTGGTGTTCGTGGCCGCCCCGCTCGCCGCCCTCACGGGCTGGCGCATGTCCTCGTGGTTCCCCACGGAGGCCAAGGGACTGAACAAGGCGTTCCCCATGGAGGTGGCCCGCAAGGTGCACTTCCCGGTGATGGTCTTCTTCGTGGCGTTCATCGTGGTGCACGTGTTCCTCGTGGCCTTCACGGGCCTGCTGACGAACTTGAACCACATGTACACCTCGCGGGGCGGTGCCACCGACGCGTGGGGCCTCGTGGTGTTCCTCGTGAGCGTGGCGGTCACCGCCGCCGCGTGGTTCTTCCTGAAGCCCGCCTTCACGGCCCCCGTGGCCTCCCGGTTCGGCACCGTGGGCCGCTGAGTCGTCGTGTGGTCCACCAGATGGTCGTGGCTAAGAAAATAGTTGCACGTCCGACTTTTGCCCCTTAGTGTGATCTGGAACACAGCGACGTCGCCCGTCGCGGTGCCCCCGCACCCTAGGAGCGTCCCCATGGCCGAGTCTCTCGCCCCGCCCGCGGCCCCCGTCGCCGAAGCCCCCGTCACCCCCGTCCAGCGCCGCCGAGCGTTCGTCGGCGCCATCGCCGGCCACCTCATCGAGTGGTACGACTACGGCGTCTACGGCTTCCTCGCCGTCTACGTGGCCGCCAACTTCTTCAAGAGTGAGGACCCGACGGTCGGCATCCTGGCCGCCTTCGCCGTCTTCGCGCTCAGCTTCTTCGTCCGTCCGCTCGGCGGCCTGTTCTTCGGGCCCCTCGCGGACCGGATCGGCCGCCGCAAGACCCTCATGCTCGTGCTCGGGCTGATGTGCAGCGCCACGGCCGTGATCGGCATGCTGCCCACCTACGCGACCATCGGCGTCGCGGCCCCGGCCCTGCTCGTGCTCATGCGCCTGGTCCAGGGCTTCTCCGCCGGCGGCGAGGTGTCCACCATCTCGGCGTTCGTGGCCGAGTACGCCGTCAAGGGCCGGCGCGGCTTCGCGACGTCCTTCCTCATGGTCACCGCCGCCGTGGGCCTGCTGCTGGGCGGCGTCGTCGCCAACGGCCTGGGCGCGATCATCGGCACCGAGGCCATGGCCGCGTGGGGCTGGCGCCTGCCGTTCCTGCTGGCCGGCGTGCTGGGCGCGGTGGCGGTGTTCATCCGCATGAAGCTCGAGGACAGCCCTGAGTTCCAGCGCCTGCACACCGAGGGCCGCACCTCGAAGGCCCCGCTGCGCGAGACCCTGCGTCACCAGCGGCAGCTCTTCCTCATGGGCGCGGTCATCACACTGCTGGGTTCCACGTTCTACCTCGTGCTGACCTACCTGACCACCTACATGAAGACCATCCTGGAGGTCGAGCCGGGCGCCATCTTCTGGCTGGTCCTGCTGACTGGCGTCACCGCCGCGGCGTTCATGCCGGTCGGCGGCGCGATCTCGGACCGCATGGGCGACCGCCGCCCCATGCTCGCGATCGGCGCCCTGCTGGTCTCCGGCGCCGTGGCCTGGTTCTTCCTCACCGCGCCCGGCACAGAGGGCTCCCTGCCCCTCGTCCCCTCGCTGCTGGCCCTCGGCGTCACCACCGGCCTGTACTGCGGCATCCCGTACGCCACCATGACCGAGCTCATGCCGGCCCACGTCCGCTCCACCGGCGTCGCCCTGGGATACAACGTGCCGGTGGCCCTCTTCGGCGGCTCGGCCCCGTTCATCGCCACCTGGCTGATCAAGCAGACCGGCGACGTCGCCTCCCCGATGTACTTCTTCCTCGCCACCGCCGCCGTGTCCCTGCTCGGCGTGGCGATGCTGCGCCCGGCCGACCTGCTCGGCCACGAGGACGTGCCGGTGACCGGCTCGCTGGACGCGGTGGGCGCCCCCGTGCGCCCGGTACTTTCGAACGTGACTTCGGGGGAATGAGCGCTTTCGAACGTGAGATAGGCCCTATCTCACGTTCGAAAGCGCTCGGGCGTGCGGGGCGTCAGCCCCGGGCCGCGCGGAAGGTGACCTGCACCTGGACCATCGGCTTGTCGGCCACGGGGCCGCCGTCGGCGCCGACCGGCACGAGGTCCACGTCCACGAGGCGCAACGACCGGCCGGCGTGCCGCACCCGCGTGAGGGCGATCATCTCGCCATGGCCCGGGCGCACGAACACCACGCGCACGGCCTGGACGTCATAGCGCTCGCGGTCCGGCATGGCCGCCTGCGCGGCGGTGACCGCCCGCAGGGTCAGGGCACCGCCGTGCACCGCACCGGAGGGGTTGGCCAGCTCGGGCTTGGGGGCGAAGCGGGCGCCCGGGGTCGCCGCGGCGGCGACGGCGGGGCGCACGTCCCGCTCGGCCGGAGCCAACGACGCCGGGCGGGCGGCCAGCAGAGCCGGCATGGGCACGCGGGTCTCGGCTCCGCGGGGCAGTCGTCCGGCAGCAACGAACTCGGCCATCCGCTCCGGCGCCCCGGTGGGCACCGCCTGGAACCATCCGGTCGCCTCGACCACGCGGCGTCCGTCGGCGTCCTCGAGCCAGGCCCGGGCCACGCCACCCCCCGCATCCCAGCTCAGCGGGCGGGTCCAGCACTCCAGCAGCGGGCCGTCGTCGTCCCCGGCGGCGACGGCCGCGGCGTCGAAGGCGGGCAGCGGGCCGAGCACGTTGACCTGCAGCTCGGTGGTGACCACGGCCTCGATGTCCCGCGCCGCGTGGTGCACGGCCACCGCGGTGGCGTTGTCCATGATCACGGTGGCCGCCGCGCCAGTGGGCCGCCCGTCCAGGTCGAGGCACCAGGGTCCGACCTCGAACGCTGCCGGGTTGAGGGCGCCGTCCCGCGCGCTCATCAGGGCATGACGACGGATGCCGAACAGCTGCTCCGTGCGTCCGGAGGCGTGGGAGCGGGGGCCGGTGGGCGAGTCCGCGGTGGGGCTGGTGGTGGTCTGCACGGGCAGAACGCTAGCCCACGGCCCGGCGGTGACACGGCAGATCATTGGATGTCCTATTATCGTGGTGACGACAGTCACACCATGACCCGGACACCGTGCGCCTGTGCGCCATGGCCAAGCTCGTGGCCACCGAGTCCGGCTACGAGGCCGCCGACACCGCCCTGCAGCTGCACGGCGGCTACGGCTACCTGCACGAGTACGGCGTGGAGAAGCTCGTCCGGGACCTGCGCGTGCACCGGATCCTCGAGGGCTCGAACGAGATCATGCGCATGATCGTGGGCCGCGGCCTGATCGGCTGAGACCGGGGGCCCGCCCGGTCGCCCCCCACAGCACGGCGCCCCGCGGTCACCACACGTGACCACGGGGCGCCGTCCGTCGGGGCGGGCTCAGCCGAGCTGCAGCGGGTCCACCCCGGACACGGGCTCGAAGTGCCTGGCCACGTCCTCGGCCGAGACGTCCTCGAGCCGGGCCGGACTCCACGTCGGTTCCTTGTCCTTGTCCACGAGCAGCGCGCGGATGCCCTCGGCCATGTCCGGCTCGCGCATCAGGTGGGTGCCGATCGTGAACTCCTGGCGCAGCGCGTCGGCCACGGTCAGGTCCGCCCCGCGCGCGGCCAACCGGCGCTGGGCCTCATGGGCCACGGCGACGGCGGTCGGCGACTTGGTGCGGATGGCCTCGGCGGCCTTCCCCGCGGCCTCGGCGTGCTCCCCGCCCGCGGCGGCGCGCTCGTCCAGGGTGGCGAGGACCTCGGCGGCCGTCTCCCGGCCGTAGGCGTCCTCGATCCACTCGCGGCCGGCCACGAGGGCGGAGGCGGGCCGCTCGCCCTCGGCCACGGCGAAGCGAGCGAGCACCTCATCGGCGGCGGCGAAGGCGGCCTCATCGCGCGTGCCCGCGCCCTCGGCCGGGGCGAGGGCACCGAGTGCCCCGGCGAGCGCCTGCTCGAGCTCGTCCAGCCGGGCGGACTCCACGAAGACGTCCGCCAGGCCCAGGGCCACCGCGTCGGACCCGGAGGCGTGCGCCGAGGTCGCGGCCAGGTGCCGGCCGGCCTGGAAGGGGGAGCGGGCCAGGTGGAACGAGCCGCCGACGTCGGGGGTGAACCCGATCGCCGTCTCGGGCATGCCGGCGCGGGTGCGCTCGGTGGCCACGCGGTGGGAGCCGTGCACGGACACGCCCATGCCGCCGCCCAGGACGATGCCGTCCATGAAGGCCACGTACGGCTTGGGGTAGGTGGCGATGCGCTCGTTCATCGCGTACTCGTCGCGGAAGAACTGCTCGGCCTCCGCGAACCGCCCGGCCAGGAGGGAGGCGCGCAGGGAGACGACGTCGCCGCCGGCGCACAGCCCCTTCTCGCCGGCACCGCGGATCAGCACGCCGCGCACGGCGGGGTCCGCGGCCCAGTCGGTCAGGGCTGCGTCGATCGTCTGGACCATGTCCTGCGTCAGCGCGTTCAGGGCGCGCGGACGGTTCAGCGTGATGCGGCCGAGGCCGTCGCGGACCTCGAGGAGCACATCGCCCGCCGCGCCCTCCCGTGCGGCCGCGGGGGCCGTCGTCGCGGTGGTCTGCGCGTCGCTCATCGGTGCTGCCACCCCGCCTCGCGCTTGGACACGAACGCGTCCATGCCCTCCTTCTGGTCCGCCGTGGCGAACGCGGCGTGGAACACGCGGCGCTCGAAGGCGATGCCCTGGGCAAGGGTGGTCTCGAACGCGGCGTTGACGGCCTCCTTGGCCATCCAGGAGGCCGACTTGGACTTGGACGCGATGGTCGCGGCCACCTCCAGCGCCTCCTCGAGGGCCTTCTCGTCGGCCACCACGCGGGAGACCAGGCCGATGCGCTCGGCCTCCTCCGCCCCGACCATGCGGCCGGTGAGGATCATGTCCATCGCCTTGGCCTTCCCGACGGCGCGGGTCAGGCGCTGCGAGCCGCCCATGCCGGGGATGACGCCGAGATTGATCTCCGGCTGGCCGAGCTTCGCGCCCTCGCCGGCGATCAGCACGTCCGCCATCATCGCGAGCTCGCAGCCGCCGCCGAGCGCGTAGCCGGTCACGCACGCCACGATGGGGGTGCGGGCACGGGTGAGCCCGTCCCAGCCGGCGAACCAGTCGGCCGCGTACATCTCCGAGAAGTCCTTGGTGGCCATCTCCTTGATGTCCGCACCGGCGGCGAACGCCTTGGGGGAGCCGGAGAGCAGGATCGCCCCGATCTCCGGGTCGGTGTCCAGCTCCTGCACCGCCGCGACGACGGCACGCATCGTCGCCTCGTTCAGCGCGTTCAGGGCCTTCGGCCGGTTCAGGCGGATGTGGCCGACCCGGCCCTGCCGCTCGACGATGATCGGCGACGCGGCGCCGTCGGGGGTGGTCTGCTCGCTCATGCCTCGCTCCTGTCCGTGTGTGATGCTCGGATGTCCTCGATGATGCCGGAGAAGTCGCGCTCGGCTCCATCCCCGGCCGCGTACTCGGCGTACTTGGCCTGCGCGAGGCGGCCCATGTCCGCCGCCACGCCCTGCTGGTCCAGGGCCTGCAGGGCGAGGCCGAGGTCCTTGGACATGAGGGCGCCGGCGAAGCCCGGCCGGTAGTCGCGGTTCGCGGGGGAGCCCGGCACCGGGCCGGGCACGGGGCAGTTGGTGGTGAGCGCCCAGCACTGCCCGGAGGCCTGGCTCATCACGTCGTAGAGGGCCTGGTGGTCCAGGCCGAGGCGCTCGCCGAGCACGAAGGCCTCGGCCACGGCGATCTGCGTGACGCCCAGGACCATGTTGTTGCAGATCTTCGCCGCCTGGCCCAGCCCGGACCCGCCGCAGTGCACGATCCGCCCGCCCATCACCTCGAGCAGCGGCAGCACCTCGGCGTGCACGTCGTCGTCGGCGCCGACCATGAACGCGAGCGTCCCGGCCTCGGCGCCCACCTGGCCGCCCGAGACGGGCGCGTCGGCGGCCCGCATGCCCGCGGCCACGGCCGCCTCGGCGGCCTCGCGGGCCTCCGCCACGTCGATCGTGGAGCAGTCCAGGAACACGGTGCCCGGGCGGGCGGCGCCGAGCAGCCCCGGCGCGTCGCCCCGGCCCCGGTACACGTCCAGGACGAGGCGCCCGTGGGGCAGCATGGTGAGCACGACGTCGGCCTCGGCGGCCGCCGCGGCGGTGTCCGAGACGGTCTCGACGCCGGCCGCGCCGGCCTTCTCGAGCGCTGCGGGGACGAGGTCGAAGCCGAGCACGCGGTGGCCCGCGGCGGCGAGGTTGGCGGCCATGGGGCCGCCCATGTGGCCGAGGCCGAGGAACAGGACGGTGGTCATGGGGATCCTCCGGGTCGGGGTGGGTGCGTGAGGGGCGGGTCAGGACCCGGCGGGCATCACGAAGCTGGCGCCCTCGCGGTTGCCCGAGGGCCAGCGCGTGGTGATCGTCTTGGTCTTGGTGTAGAACTTCAGCCCGTCCGTACCGTGCTGGTTGAGGTCGCCGAAGCCGGACGCCTTCCAGCCGCCGAACGTGTAGTACGCGACCGGCACGGGGATCGGCACGTTCACGCCGACCATGCCGACCTCCACGCGGGTGGTGAAGTCGCGGGCCGTGTCTCCGTCGCGGGTGAAGATGGCCACGCCGTTGCCGTACTCGTGCTCGTTCGGCAGGGCGAGGGCGTCCTCGTAGTCCTTCGCGCGGACCACGCAGAGCACGGGGCCGAAGATCTCCTCGCGGTAGATCCGCATGTCCGGGCTCACGCGGTCGAACAGGGTGGCGCCCACGTAGAAGCCGTCCTCGTGGCCCTCGACGACGACGCCGCGGCCGTCCTCGACCAGCTCGGCGCCCTCCTCGACGCCCGAGGCGATGCACTCCTCGATGCGGCGCTGCGCGTCCTTCGAGACGACGGGCCCGAAGTCCGAGGACTCCTCCAGCGACGGACCGACCCTCAGGCCCTCCATGCGCTCGCGGAGCAGGGCCACGAGGCGGTCGGCGGTCTCCTCCCCGACGGGGACGGCCACGGACAGGGCCATGCAGCGCTCGCCGGCGGAGCCGAACGCGGCGCCGATCAGGGCGTCCGCGGCCATCTCGAGGTCCGCGTCCGGCATGATCACGGCGTGGTTCTTGGCCCCGCCGAAGCACTGGGCGCGCTTGCCCATGCGGGCGGCGTGCTCGTAGATGGACTGGGCGATCGGGGTGGAGCCCACGAAGCCCACGGCCTTCACGCGCGGGTCCTCGATGAGGGTGTCCACCGCGAGCTTGTCCCCGTGCACCACGTTGAGGGTGCCCTCGGGCATGCCGGCCTCGAGGGCCAGCTCGGCCAGGCGCACCGGCACGGAGGGGTCGCGCTCGGAGGGCTTGAGGATGAACGCGTTGCCCGCGGCCAGCGCGATGCCGGCCTTCCACAGGGGGATCATCGCGGGGAAGTTGAAGGGGGTGATGCCCACGACCACGCCGAGGGGCTGGCGGATGGAGTGCACGTCCACGCCGCGGCCGACCTCGGAGGAGAACTCGCCCTTGAGCAGGTGCGGCGCGCCGGCGGCGAACTCGACCACCTCGACGCCGCGCTGGATGTCGCCGCGGGCGTCCGGGACGGTCTTGCCGTGCTCCTGGGCCAGGGTCCGGGCCAGCTCGTCCGCGTGCGCGTTGATCAGGTCCACCCAGCGCAGCAGGATGCGGGCGCGGCGCTGCGGGTTGAGGCGGGACCAGGCCTGGAACCCCTGCTCCGCGGAGGCGACGGCGGCCACCACCTCCTCCTTCGTGGCCAGCGGCACGCGTCCGGCCACCTGCCCGAGGGCCGGGTGGTACACGTCGCCGAAGCGGCCGGACTCGCCGTCGGTGCGGCGTCCGTGCACGAAGTGGGGGATCACGGGGGTGGAGGTCTCGAGGGACATGGTGGCGGCTCCTGAAGCGATGGTCGAGGCGGTGGAGGTCGGTCCCGGGAGCCCGGAGCTGGCGCTGCCGCGGGGCCGTGCGGTGTGATCTGGATGACGTTGCCGCTAATCTATGGCGAGAACGTAGGACATGCAACTATCGAACGCCGGGAGTAATCCCCGGCCCGAGGTGAGGAGCCCTCATGGACCTGAAGAACGCCAGCGCCATCGTCACGGGAGGCGCCTCCGGCCTCGGCCACGCCACGGCGCGCCGGCTCGCGAAGGCGGGCGCCGCCGTCGTGGTGGTGGACCTGCCGGACCGTGAGGGGGAGACCCTCCGCGCCGACGCCGTGGCCTCCCTGGGCGAGCGGGCGCGGTTCGTCCCCGGCGACGTCTCCCAGGAGGCGGCGGCGGAGGCCGCCGTCGCCGCGGCCGCCGAGCTCGCGCCCCTGCGCGTCCTGGTCAACTGCGCCGGCGTGGCCACCCCCGGCAAGCTCGTGGGCCGCGAGGGCCCGCTGCCGGCCGAGACGCTGGCGCGCGTCCTCGCGATCAACACCGTGGGCACCGTGAACTTCATGGCCCGTGCCGCGCAGGCGATGCAGGGGCAGGAGCTGTGGGGCGAGGACCGCGGCGTGATCGTCAACACCGCCTCCGTGGCCGCCTACGACGGCCAGATCGGGCAGATCGCCTACGCCGCGTCGAAGGGCGCCGTGGTCTCGATGACCCTCCCTGCCGCGCGCGAGCTCGCCCAGAGCGCGATCCGCGTGGTGACGATCGCGCCGGGCCTGATGGAGACTCCGATGATGGCCGGCCTGCCCGAGGCCGCGCGCGAGGCGCTCGCCACGAAGACCCCGCATCCCGCCCGCCTGGGCCGCCCGGACGACTACGCCCTGCTCGTGGAGCAGATCGTGGCCAACCCGTTCCTCAACGGCGAGGTCATCCGCCTCGACGGCGCCGTGCGCCTCGAGCCCCGCTGAGCCGTCCGGCGGGGCTTGGCTGCCCGGGCGGACAACGGGGCGGGCCCGTTCACGAGAAGCGGACGAAGCCGCGCATGCCGCCGTGCGGGACGTCTCGGATCTCCCGGAACCCCAGGGACTCGTAGAAGGCGCGCTGCCTCTCCTCGGCGTCCGTCATGAGGATGTGCTGACGGACGGACGCGAACGGCGCGAACGCCCTGCAGACCAGCTCGGAGGCGATCCCGCGGCGCTGGTGCTCCGGATCGACCAGCACGTCCTGCAGGTACGCGATGGTGTGGCCGTCCGAGATCACGCGGGCCAGGCCCACGAGGCGCTCGTCCCTCCACGCCGTCACCACGTGCGCCGAGCCGGCGAGCCCGCGCATCAGGGAGTCGAGGTCGTCGGTGTAGGCAGACCAGCCGACGGAGTCGTAGAGCGCCCGCACGTCCTTCGCGCCGGGGATCCTGCCGGCGGAGCAGCGGACGTCCGCGGGCGTCCCGCTCATCGGTCCCGCCCGGCCGGGCTCTCCACGCCGTCCCCGGCCTCGAAGTCCCCCGCCTGGGCGCGGAAGCGGGTGAGGATCTCGTTGAGCTGCGCGACGTCGCCGTCCTCGAAGCCCGTCTGCCCGAACACCTCCGCGTTGAGCGCCTCCGTGGCCTCCGCGGCCACCCTCGTGCCCTCGTCCGTGAGCACCAGCACGAGCGCCCGACGGTCGGACTCGTGCGGCCGGCGCTCCACGAGGCCCGCGGCCTCGAGGCGGTCCACCGCGTTGGTCACGGACGTGGGGTGCACCTGCAGGAGCGCGCTCGCCTTGGACATGAGCAGCCGCTTCTCCCGGGAGAAGTTCAGGAGGGCGAGCAGCTCGTAGCGGGCGAACGTCAGGCCGAACGGCTTGAGCACCGTCTGCGTGCGCGCCAGGAGGATCTGCTGGGCGCGCATGATCGAGGTGACCGCCGCCATCGGGGCCGCGACCTCGCCCCATCCGTGGCGCTCCCAGTTCAGGGCGGCCTCCGCGATGGGGTCCTTGGTCAGGGGCGTGCTGTTGACGGTCATGGATTCCAGCCTAGTCAGCGCTGCAGGTCCAGGTCCTCCTCGCGGTACTCGGCGCCGTAGCCCTCGGGGGCCGCGCCGGTCTCGGACCGGGAGACCTCCGCCTTGCGCAGCTCCACGCGGCGGATCTTGCCCGAGATGGTCTTGGGCAGCTCGAGGAACTCGATGCGGCGGATCCGCTTGTACGGGGGCAGCTGCGTGAGCGTGTACTGCAGGATCGCCCGGGCCGTCTCCGCCGTGGGCTCGTGGCCGGGGGCGAGGGTCACGAACGCCTTGGGCACGGCCAGGCGCACCTCGTCCGGGGTCGGCACGATGGCCGCCTCCATGACGGCCGCGTGCTGCACGAGCACGGACTCGAGCTCGAACGGGGAGACCTTGTAGTCGGAGGACTTGAACACGTCGTCGGCGCGGCCCACATAGGTCAGCACGCCGTTCTCGTCGCGGGAGGCGATGTCGCCGGTGTGGAAGACGCCGTCGCTGAAGACGTCGTCGGTCTTCTCCTGGTTGCCGTAGTAGGACTTCAGCAGGCCCACGGGGCGCGGGTCCAGGCGGAGGCAGATCTCGCCCTCCGCGGCCTCCGCGCCGGTCAGCGGGTCGATGAGGACCACGTCCATGCCGGGCAGGGGGCGGCCCATGGAACCGATGACGACCTTCTGCCCCGGCGTGTTGGCCACCTGGAGGGTGGTCTCGGTCATCCCGAACCCGTCGCGGATCGTGGCGCCCCAGGCCTTCTGGACCTGGTCGATGACCTCGGCGTTCAAGGGCTCGCCGGCGGAGATCGCCTTCGTCGGCGGGGTGGCCAGCTGGGTCATGTCCGCCTTGATCAGCATGCGCCACACGGTGGGCGGGGCGCAGAAGCTCGTGACCCCGTAGCGGGCCATGTTCGCCATGAGGGAGGCGGGGCCGAACTTGCGGGCGTTGTGCACGAAGATCGTGGCCTCCGCGATCCACGGGGCGAAGAAGTTGGACCACGCGTGCTTGGCCCACCCTGGCGAGGCCACGTTCAGGTGCACGTCGCCGGGCTCGAGGCCGATCCAGTACACCGTGGTCAGGTGGCCCACGGGGTAGGAGGTGTGGGTGTGCTCCACGAGCTTGGGCTTCGAGGTGGTGCCGGACGTGAAGTAGAACAGCAGCGTCTCCTCGGCCGGTGTCGGCTCGTCCGGGGTCAGCTCCGAGGAGGAGGCGGCGGCGTCGTCGTAGGAGAGCACCGTGTGGCCGGCGACTCGAGGGGCCGTGCGGTCCGCACCCTCGGCGAAGACGCCGGGGACGTGCACGAGGCGCAGGCCCTCGCCCACCCCCGCGAACTTGGCGAGGTCCTCGGCGCCGGCCACGGCCCACGAGGCCTCGGCGCGCTCGACGCGGTCCTCGAGGTCGGCCGACGTCATCTGCGTGGTGGTGGGGATCATGACGACGCGCAGCTTGATGCACGCGAGCATGAACTCCCACAGCTCCACCTGGTTGTTCAGCATGAGGATCAGGCGCTCGCCACGGCGCAGGCCCTGCTCGGTGAGCCAGGTGGCCACGCGGTTCGAGGCGGCGGAGAGCTCCGCGAAGGTCCGCTCGGTGCTGCGCCCGTCGTCCTCCGCGATGATCAGCGCGGGCACGTCCGCGCGGGCGGGGTCCTTCGCCAGCTGGTCGAACCAGTCGAATCCGAAGTTGAAGTGCTCGAAGCGGGGCCACGCGAACTCGGCGCGGGCCCGGGCATAGTCGGTCTGGCACTCGACGAGGAGGTCGCGGGCGGCGCGGAACGCCGCGGTGACCTCGCTCTGGTCTGTGGTGGCGGGGGCCTGGGGAGTGGTGTCCGGGGTGGTCAAGGGAGTCCTCCTCGTCGGGGCGGGCGGCAGGGGCGCGGGCCGCCCGTGGCCGATGTCCGTTGTGATCTGCAACACTACTCACAGACATGGATAGTCGGAAGTCCTACAGTCGGACTGACGCGAAGACGTCGGCGGCCGCCGGCTCGTGCGTCCGCCGCGCCCGAAGGAGACACCGTTGACCAGCCCCGCCACCCCCTCCCCCTCCGCCCTGCCGCACGTGGACCTGCTCCGTCTGCGGGACGGCCTCGACGAGGCCGAGCGCGCGCGACTCGAGGCGATCGAGGAGCACCTGCAGACGCAGGTCCGCCCGCGCCTGGCCCCGTACTGGGATGCCGAGGAGTTCCCCTTCGACCTCCTGCCCGGGCTGGCCGGGCTCGGCCTGGGGCGGCTGCTCACGGACGGCTCGTCGGCGCTCTTCCAGCACCTCGTGCACGCGGAGATCGCGCGCGTGGACCTCTCCCTCTCCGCGCTCGTGGGCATCCACAACGAGCTGAACCTCGGGATGATCGTGCAGCTGGGCTCGGACGAGCAGAAGGCCCGCTGGCAGGGGCCGCTCGAGCGGTTCGAGGCGATCGGCGCCTTCTGCCTGACCGAGCCGGAGCACGGCTCGGACATCGCGGGCGGGCTGGAGACGACCGCGACGCGGGAGGGGGACGAGTGGGTCATCCGCGGCGCCAAGCGCTGGATCGGCGCGGGGACCATCGCGCAGGTGGCGCTCGTGTGGGCGCGTGACACGGCCGACGGCGAGATCAAGGGCTTCGTGGTCCCCACGGACACCCCCGGCTACGAGGCCACGAAGATCGCCGGGAAGATGGGCCTGCGCATCATGCAGAACGCGGACATCACGCTGGACGTGCGCCTGCCGCTGGACGCTCAGCTGCCCGGCGCGGCCACCTTCGACGCCACGCGCGACCTCCTGCGGGACTCGCGCATGTGGGTGGGCTGGCAGGGGGTGGGCGTGCAGATGGGCCTGCTCGACGTGCTGCGGGCGTATGCGCTGGAGCGCCGGCAGTTCGGCCGCCCGCTCGCCAAGTTCCAGATGATCCAGTCCCAGATCGCCGAGGTGGCCGGCAACCTGGCGGCGGCCTCCGGGATGATGATGCAGGTGCACCGGCTCAACGAGGCCGGGACGATGGACATGATGCACGCGGCCATGGGCAAGGCCACGTCCACGCGCCTGGCGCGCTCCTCCGCGGCCCTCGCCCGGGACGCCTTCGGCGGCAACGGCCTGCTCAGCGAGTACGAGGTCTCCCGGATGATGGGCGACATCGAGGCCATCTACAGCTACGAGGGCTCCTACGGCATCAACGCGCTGATCGTGGGCCGCGCCCTGACGGGCGTCTCGGCCTTCGTCTGAGCCACGCCTCCCTCAGGTCCCGGACGAGGGGCCGGTGGGCGATCAGCAGGAGCACCGCGGCCACGGGCACCACCACCTCGAAGCCGAGCCAGAGGTACCCCAGGGCGCCCGCCATGCCTCCCAGGAAGAACAGGGCCACGAGTCCGGCCAGGGCGGCGATGCGCCGCGGCTCCCCGACGACCGGGTCCGCGGCGTCCGCGGGACTGCGGTAGAGGGCCTTCCCGATCTCGACGCCGATGTCCGTGACCATGCCCGTGATGTGGGTGGTGCGCACGGGCCACTCGCCGATCCGTGTGATGAGCGCGTTCTGGAGGCCCATGGTGAAGCAGAGGACACCCACCACGACCACGGACCGGTGGGCGTCCTGCAGGCGCTCGGCGAGCAGCCCGAACAGCAGCATCCCCATGCCCTCGAGCAGCAGGATGTTGGCGTAGCGCGAGCGCAGTCCCCGGACCCGCCCCCAGTTGAAGACGAGCGCGCAGGCCACCGCCCCCAGGACGAAGGCCGTCAGCGCGAGTGCTCCCACGGCCACCAGGTCCGGCAGGCCCAGGGCGATCGCGTCCGCCATCGAGGCGACGATGCCGGTCATGTGCGAGGTGTACCGGGCCACGGCGACGAACCCGACGGAGTTGAGGATCCCCGCCACCACCGTGAGGGCGCAGGCGAGGTGGAGGTTGCGGCGCACGGTGCGCTCGGGGCTGCACAGGTTGAGCACGTCGTCACCCTAGGTCGCTCTCGCAGAGGACGCGGGCGGGGGGGGTGCGCCGCCGGTTGTCGACGCGGCCTGCTCCGGGGCTCCCGTTGCGCACACGGAAGCGGGCGCCCTCACGCCAGCAGGGCCGCGCCCGCTCCGCCCACGGCGACCGCGACGGCGGTGCTCCCCGCGCCGAGCACGAGCGGCCTCGGGCCCACGGCGGCGATCGAGCGCAGGTGCACGTTCAGGCCCAGCGCCACCATGGCGGCGGCCAGCAGCACCTGCTGCAGCACGGCGACGGCGTCCAGGACTCCGGCGGGCAGCACGCCGGTCGCCCGGATCGCGACGGCGGCCAGGAACCCGAGCACGAACCACGGCACGAGCGGTGGCCGGGTGGCGCTCGCGGCCGGATCCGCGCCCGGGACGGCGGCGTCCTCGCCCGTGGCCGACCCGGCCGGACGGCGCCGCTCCCACCAGGCCAGGCCCGTCATGACCGGCGCGAGCAGGACGACGCGCGCGAGCTTCACGGTGACCGCCACGGAGAGCGCCGTCGGGCCGACGAGCCCGCCGGCCGCCACCACCTGGGCGACCTCGTGCGTGGACGCGCCGATCCACAGCCCGGCCGCCCGCTCGTCGAGCCCGAGCGCACCGGTGAGCAGCGGCATCAGCGGGATCATGAGCGTCCCGAACAGCACCACGAGGCCGATCGCCGTGGCCGCCATCTCGCGGCGCGCGCGCACCACGGAGTCCGCGCCGGCGACGGCCGCCGCGCCGCAGATCGAGAACCCCGAGGCCACGAGGGCCGTCAGGTCCCACGGCAGCCCCAGCGCGCGCCCCAGCGCCACGGTCGCCGCGAACGTGAGGCCGACGGCGGCCACCACCAGCGCGATCACGCCCGGGCCCAGCGCGAGCACGTCGGCGAGCACCAGCTGCAGCCCGAGCAGGACGATGCCCGCGCGCAGCACCGGCTTCGCCGCGACCGCGATGCCCGGGGCGAGGGTCGCCGGCACGGGGGCGAGGTTCCGCCACGCCAGGCCCACGAGGATGGCGAGCAGCAGTGGGCTGAGCGCGGGCATCCAGGGGCGCGCCGTCGTCGCGATCAGGACACAGACGACGCCGAGCACCGTGCAGACCGCGAGGCCGGGCAGCCAGGCGGCGCGGGCGGGGCCGGCCGTCGGCTGCGGGGCGGACCTGGGGGTGGAGGAGGGTGATGCGCGCACGGGGCCACCCTAGGGGAGGCCGCGCGACACGGCTGCGCCGGTGCGCCCACCCTGAGGTCCGTGCCGCAACGCCCTCGACGTCGCGGCACGGATCTCAGGGTCGGCGAAGGGGACCGGTGTCCGTCAGCGGCGCGGCTTCGGCACGCCGCTGCGGTCGAAGCGGACCACCTGGACGTCGTCGTACGCGCGGCGCTCCGTGCGCACCAGCCGGTACTGGGCGTCCAGGATCGGGAACACGTACATCGGCGTCAGCGTCATCTCGGCCTCCTGGCCGCGGCGCCTCAGGTCGATCTGCAGGTGGCCGTAGTGCATGCCGCCGTCCACGAGCTGGCGCACGCCGTCCACGTCGGCCCAGGTCTCGGGCTCGTGCGTGTTGGCGGTCCACTCCATGTGGGTGTTGAAGCGCACCGGGACGTACTCGCCCGCCGCGTTCTTGGCGTACTGCTCGCCGCGCAGGCCGTCCGCGGCCACGCCCACGTCGTAGGCGTGGAAGCCGCGGCCGTCTCCGTCCGCGTCCACCCACGAGCGCTGGAACATCTCGTCGTGCCCGGAGATGACGACGGCGACGCCGTACTTCTCCAGCAGCGGCGTGTACACGCGCATCGCGACGCCGGACTGGTCGTCCGGGAACTCGTGGTTCGGCGGGGTGCCGTGCACGCCCACGGAGTAGGGCGCGTGGTGGAACTCGACCATGATGATCTGCCCCTTCGCCCGCGCGTCGGCGAGCTGGCGCTCCGCCCAGGCCCACTGGTCGTGGCCGGGGTTGAACACGGGGAGGTCGGCGTCCGCGGCGGTGGTGCCGGGGAAGACCTCCGTGAAGGCCTCCTCGTAGGCGGCCTGGGTGAACGAGCCCTGCGTGTCGGTCGGCATGCGCTCGGCCGTGAGGTTGCGGTCGTCGCCCGAGAACGTCTCGCCGGAGAGCAGGCCCGCGCCCACGGACTCGTCCGGCACGCCGTTCGTGGAGTCCAGCGTGATGATCGTCAGCGGCCCGTGGTCGGTGCGGTAGTAGGAGCCGCGGTACTGCGGGTTCTCCTGGTCCGTGCCGGCGCCGGTGCGCTCGAAGTAGGCGTGGTACTTGTTGCGCGAGCGGACCACGGGGGAGCGGTCCTCGGGGGTGCCGTAGCCGCCGTTGATCGAGGCGAAGGTCTCCCAGTTGCCCAGCGAGGTGATGAGCGGGACGTGCGAGGCGATGTCCGAGAGCTCGCCCGCGAAGTGGCGGAAGAACTCGTCCCAGCCCGGCTGGTAGCCGCCGCCCTGGCCGAGGTCGCCGGCCACGAGCAGCAGGTCCGGGTCCGCGGCCTCGATGTGGCGGACGTTCTCGGTGAGCGCGACGTCCTGGGTCAGGGGGTATTTCAGCGTGAACTGGCCGTAGCGCG
The DNA here is from genome assembly GCF_044872765.1 of Micrococcus antarcticus. Lineage (NCBI taxonomy): Bacteria > Bacillati > Actinomycetota > Actinomycetes > Micrococcales > Micrococcaceae > Micrococcus > Micrococcus antarcticus. The sequence goes on from NZ_CP085253.1 coordinate 2,087,106, forward strand.
TCGTGGAGCCGAAGGTGTGGTGCCACAGCGAGCCCTCGCCCGGGCGGGGCAGCGAGCTCTCGGTGTAGGGGGTGACCTGGTTGAGCTCCCACTCGCGGTTCTCGACGCGCCCGAAGGGCTCGGTCTCGGTGTCCGAGAAGGCGATCACGCGCAGGTCGTGCCAGCCGTTGCCGGCGTCGGCCGTGCGGAACGTGGCGGTGTGGCGCTGCCCGCCCTGGGTGACGGTGTAGGTGTACTCCTTGCCGGGCTTCAGGCCGGTGAGGGAGACGCGGTGCTTCCAGTTCTGCGCGCCCAGCAGCCACGAGCCCTGGGCGAGGCCCTCGATGCTCTGGGCCAGCTCCGCCTCGGTGTAGTCGAGCAGGGGCTGGTGCTCGGGGGCGGAGACACGCGTGCCCGCCGGGCGGGTGCGGCCCTTGCCGTGGTTGTTGCCCAGGCCCGGGCCGGAGACGACGACGGTGCCGGCCACGCCGCGCTCGGAGAACCACACGAGGTCCATCGAGGTGGCGGTGGGCTCCATGAGGTAGGGCAGGACGCGGAACCCGTCGCCCCCGGCGGGGGCGGCCGAGGCGCCGGCGGCGGTCTTCGCCAGGGCGGCGGGGGCCGCGGTGGACACGGTGCCCGCGACGACGGCGGCGGCCAGGGTGCGCAGGCCGGTGCGGCGGGAGAAGGTCGGGTTCAGGGCGTTCACGGTGGCCTCCGGGAGGGTGGGTGGCGAGGGTACGGCTCCGATCCTGCGCGCCGGAGTCGGCGGGCGGCTCAGTGTCAGGTGGACGGCCGGCGTCGGGCGGGTGAACTCGGGTCGCCCGCCGTCGTCCTGCCCCCGTCCGGCCGGGCGACCGTCCACCCGGCCGCTGTGTCCCGCGCGACACCGTGTGGGATACTCGAGCCACGTCGCATGCCCCCCGCGGGAGAGCGTCGACGCGCCCCGTGCCCTGCCGGGCCCGGAGCGCCGGTCGGCCGCCGAAGGAGCAAGTCCTCCCCGGGAATCTCTCAGGCACCCGTACCGCGAGGGGTCAGGCGCTCTGGAAAGCGTCCTTGTCGCGCCCGCACCCGCGGCCGTGCAGGGGCCACCGACGGTGCAAGCCGGCCCCTCAGGCCGGCGGAAACTCTCAGGTCCATGACAGAGCGGGGAGGAGCAGACCACGCCGTGACCGGCAGGATCCCCCGGAGGTAGCTCGTGACCAGCCCCCAGACCGCAGCCCAGACGACGGCGGACACGCCCGCCACGGACGGCCTCGAGCCGCGCGACGGCGCGTCCGCCCCGTTCGTCGCCCGGCACATCGGCGCCCGTGACGAGGACGTCCGCCACATGCTCGAGACGCTGGGCTACGACTCGCTGGACGCCCTCGTGGACGCCGCCGTGCCCGCCGGCATCCGCCAGCCCAGGCCGCTGGACCTGCCCGCCCCCCTCACCGAGGCGGCGGTGCTGGAGCGCCTGCGCGAGATCGCCGGCCGCAACGTCATGAAGACCCAGATGATCGGCCAGGGGTTCTCGGACACCGTGACCCCGGGCGTGATCCTGCGCAAGGTCCTCGAGAACCCGGCCTGGTACACGGCCTACACGCCGTACCAGCCGGAGATCTCCCAGGGCCGCCTCGAGTCGCTCCTGAACTACCAGACGATGGTGCAGGACCTCACCGCCCTGCCGATCGCCAACGCGTCCCTGCTGGACGAGGCCTCCGCGGCCGCTGAGGCCGTGCTGCTGATGCACCGCGCCAACCGCAAGAAGGGCGACGGCGTCACCCTCCTCGACGCGGACCTCTTCCCGCAGACGCTCTCCGTCGTCCGGATGCGCGCCGAGGCCGTGGGCATCGACGTGCGCGTCGCGGACCTCTCCGCCGGCATCCCCGAGGACGTCCGCGCCGAGGTCGAGGAGAAGGGCCTGTGCGGCGTCGTGCTGCAGCAGCCCGGCGACTCCGGCCGCCTCCACGACCACGCCGCCGTGATCGCGCAGGCCAAGGAGGCCGGCGCCCTCGTCACCGTGGCCGCGGACATCCTCTCCCTCGCCCTCATCACGCCTCCCGGCGAGCAGGGCGCGGACATCGCGGTCGGCTCCACGCAGCGCTTCGGCGTCCCGCTGTTCTTCGGCGGCCCCCACGCCGCCTACATGGCGGTCAAGGACGGCCTGCAGCGCTCCATGCCGGGCCGCCTCGTGGGCGTCTCGCACGACGACGCCGGCAAGCCCGCCTACCGCCTGGCCCTGCAGACCCGCGAGCAGCACATCCGCCGCGAGAAGGCCACCTCCAACATCTGCACCGCGCAGGCGCTGCTGGCCATCGTCGCCTCCATGTACGCCGTCTACCACGGCCCCCAGGGCATCGCCGCGATCGCCCGCCACGCCCACCGCCAGGCCGTGCGCCTCGCGGAGGCGCTGCGCTCCGGCGGCGTCGAGGTCGCCCACGAGGCCTTCTTCGACACCCTCACGGTGCACGTGCCCGGCCGCGCCGAGGAGATCCTGCGCGCCGCCGAGGAGAACGGCGTGAACCTGCGCCTCGTGGACGCGGACACCCTGCGCATCGCCGCGGACGAGACCACCGTGGACGCGGACCTGGCCGCCGTGCTCACCGCCTTCGGCCTCGACGCGGGGACGCTGCCCGCCGGCGCGCACGACGGCGCCGTGGCCACCCCGGCCATCCCGCGGGAGCTGCGCCGCACCTCCGCGTTCCTGACGCACCCGGTGTTCAACAGCCACCACTCCGAGACGCAGATGCTGCGCTACCTGCGCCGCCTCTCCGGCTACGACCTGGCGCTGGACCGCACCATGATCCCGCTGGGCTCGTGCACGATGAAGCTCAACGCCACCGCGGAGATGGAGGCCATCTCCTGGCCCGAGTTCTGCTCGATCCACCCGTACGCCCCGGACCACCAGACCGAGGGCTGGCGCTTCCTCATCGAGGACCTCGAGGACAAGCTCGCCGAGATCACCGGCTACGCGGGCGTCTCGGTGTCGCCGAACGCCGGCTCGCAGGGCGAGTTCGCGGGCCTGTGGGCCATCCGCCAGTTCCACCTGGCCAACGGCGAGGGCGAGCGCGACGTCTGCCTCATCCCCGCCTCGGCGCACGGCACCAACGCGGCCTCCGCGGTGCTCGCCGGACTGAAGGTGGTCGTGGTGGCCACCGCGCAGGACGGCACGATCGACGCCGCCGACCTCGACGCCAAGATCGCGGCGAACGAGGGCCGGATCGCCGCCATCATGATCACCTACCCCTCCACGCACGGCGTGTACGACGCGGACGTGAAGGACGTCTGCGCGACGGTGCACGCGGCCGGCGGCCAGGTGTACATCGACGGCGCCAACCTCAACGCGCTCGTGGGCCTCGCCCAGCCGGGCGAGTTCGGCGGCGACGTCTCCCACCTGAACCTGCACAAGACCTTCTGCATCCCGCACGGCGGCGGCGGCCCCGGCGTCGGGCCCGTGGCGGTGGGCGAGCACCTCAAGCCCTACCTCCCGAGCCGCGACGTGCTGATGACGGCGGCGCCGCACGGCTCCGCCGGCGTGCTTCCCATCTCCTGGGCGTACATCCACCTCATGGGGGCCGAGGGGCTGAAGGACGCCACCGAGCATGCGCTGCTGGGGGCGAACTACATCTCGCGCCGCCTGGCGGACCTCTACCCCACGCTGTACACGGGCAACGACGGGCTCGTGGCGCACGAGTGCATCCTCGACCTGCGCGAGCTCACGGCCAAGACCGGCGTGACCGCGGAGGACGTGTGCAAGCGCCTCATCGACTACGGCTTCCACGCGCCGACCCTCGCCTTCCCGGTGGCCGGCACCCTGATGGTGGAGCCCACGGAGTCGGAGGACCTCGGCGAGATCGAGCGCTTCATCGAGGCCATGACGGCCATCCACGCCGAGATGCTCGAGACGACGCCGGAGACGGTCGAGGACTCGGTGCTGCGCCGGGCCCCGCACACGGCCACCACGCTCATCACCTCGTCGTGGGACCGCGCCTACTCCCCGGAGAAGGCCGCGTTCCCCGTGCCGAGCCTGCGCATGGACAAGTACTTCCCGCCGGTGGGCCGCATCGACGGCGCGTACGGCGACCGCAACCTGATCTGCTCGTGCCCGCCGCCGGAGGCCTTCGAGGAGGCCGCCGCCGACTCGGCCGCCGCGACCGGCACCCCGGACGCCCCCGTCTCCACCGCCACCGCGTCCCTGGGCCACTGAGAGAGGAACCTGACATGACCGACTCCCTGCGCAACTCCCCGCTCCATCCGGTCCACGAGGCCGCCGGGGCCTCCTTCACCGACTTCGGCGGCTGGAACATGCCCCTGAAGTACGGGTCCGAGCTGGCCGAGCACAAGGCCGTCCGCGGCTCGGCGGGCCTGTTCGACCTCTCCCACATGGGCGAGGTCCGCGTGAGCGGCCGCGAGGCCGGCGCCATGCTGGACCACGCCCTCTCCAGCACGCTCTCCGTGCTGAAGCCGGGCCGCGCCAAGTACGCGCTCTGCCTCACGGACGCCGGCACGATCCTGGACGACCTGATCGTCTACCGCAGGGACGACGGCGCCGAGGGCTCCGAGCCCGACTTCCTCGTGGTCCCCAACGCCGGCAACATCGCCGCGGTGCACACGGCCCTGAACCAGCGCGCCTCCGGGTGGGACGCGACGGTCGAGGACGAGTCCGCCTCCACGGCCCTCGTGGCGGTGCAGGGCCCGCGCGCCGAGGCGATCCTGGCCCACGCCATGCCCGCGCAGGCCGAGCAGCTGGCGGGCCTGAAGTACTACGGCCACCTCACGCTGAGCCTCCCCACCGACGCCGGCGAGGTCACCGTGCTCGTGGCCCGCACGGGGTACACGGGCGAGGACGGCTTCGAGCTGTTCGTGCCCGCGGACTCCCGCCAGGAGGCGGGCGACCGCGGCTCCGCCGTGTGGAACGCGATGCTACAGGCGGCCGAGGCCGCCGACGTCGAGCTCACCCCGTGCGGCCTCGCCTCCCGCGACTCGCTGCGCCTCGAAGCCGGCATGCCGCTGTACGGCAACGAGCTGGACACCGCGCACCAGCCCCACGCCTCCGGTGTGAGCTTCGCGGTGCCGGCGGTCAAGGAGGCGGACTTCGTGGGCAAGGCCGCCCTCGTGGGCGCCGACGACGTCCAGGAGGTCCTCGTGGGCCTGCGCGGCGAGGGCCGCCGGGCCGCCCGCCACGGCTATCCCGTCCTCGACGCCGAGGGCAACCGGGTCGGCGAGGTCACCTCGGGCGCCCCGAGCCCCACGCTCGGCTTCCCGATCGCGATGGCCCGCGTGGCCCGCGAGCACGCCGCCGAGGGCACCTCCCTCCAGGTGGACCTGCGCGGCAAGGGCGAGCCCTTCACCGTGGTGCCGCTGCCGTTCTACCGACGCGAGCGCTGACCGCGGGGCGCCCTCGCGCGCACCCGGCGCCGCAGCGCCCCGGACCCGCCGCACGGCAGGTCCGGGGCGCTTCGCTAGACTCGGCCTCCGGGCCCGACGGCCCCGCCCGCGGGGCGGTCGTCGTCCCCCACCCTCCATCGCCCACCTGCAGGAAGTCCGCATGACTCACGTCGCCGCTCAAGCCCGGGTGCCCAAGAAGGGCTTGCTCATCTTCCTCGGGGTGGCGGGCCTGCTCCTGCTCCTCGGGGTGCTCTCCGTGCTCAAGGGCATCGTGGACGAGCGCTCCCGCGTGGACATCGTCTCCGTGGTGGACGGCAACACCGTGGTGGTGAACGCGGGCGGGGAGCAGAAGACCCTGGTCATGGCCGGTGTGACCGCGGCCCCGCGCAATCCGGACGGCCTGCGCGTCGGCACCGAGTTCTGCCTGGGCGAGGAGTCGTACGCGTGGCTGCGCGACCGCCTGCCGCAGGGCGCCGTGGCCACCGTCAAGACGAGCCGTCACGGGGCGCCCGAGGGCACCGAGTCGGCGGTGTTCACGCTCGCCGGCTCCACCGTGAACGTGGACATGGCGGAGGCGGGCATGGCGGCCCCCACCGGCGAGGGCGTGGGCCGTGGTCTCCGGGAGGAGATCGCCCAGGCCAACGAGACGGCGCGGAAGAGCGCGAACGGCCGGGGGTCGGGGCTCTACGACGTCGAGGAGAACTGCACGCTCAACCACGAGCTCTACGAGTCCTCCTACGCCCTCGAGCACGCGCCGACGAGCGCCGAGGCCACCGTGGACGCGATCGACCAGCGCTCCGTGGAGTACGCCGACACGCTGGACGAGGTGCGGCTCGTGCGCCAGGACATCGCCGAGCTCGACGCTTCGCGTGGCACCTTCACGGACCTCGCGTGGGCCCCGGCCAAGGAGGACCTCCAGAAGAAGGCGGACGCCGTCGTCTCCGAGGGCCTGCAGGTGCTGCGGGACCTCAACGCGAAGCGCAACGAGCTCGTCGCGCAGGGCTGATCACGCCGCGGCGGGATCCTCGGCGCCCGGCGTCACGACGTCCACGAGCGGCCGGGCGGCCATGCGGCCCAGGCCCATGAGCACGCCGGCCGGGAACCCGATCACCGGGATGAGCATCGGCAGCACGCCCCCGGCGCCCTGCGTGAGCACCACGAGCCCGTAGAGCATGCCCACGAGGGCGTAGGCCAGCACGTGGACCCACTGGTTGGTGACGTGGCGGAAGGCCACGTTGACGAGCAGGCACAGCGGCAGGCCCACCACGAGGCCCGCGATCCCGACCACGCTCAGCAGCGGCGTGAGGCTGCCGAACTCCTGGAGCCCCGGGATGAGGGAGAGCGCCGCCACGATCGCCGCCATCACCAGGTTCGGCGCGAGCCAGGCCACGAGGAACCCGTTGAGGCCCATCCGCAGGCGCGGACGCGGGCCCGCGGCGGCGCGCTGGGCCGCGCGGCGGGCGCGAGCGGTGGACTTGACCGGGGCGGGGGTGGTCATGGGGCACTCCGTGGTTGGACGACGTCGGGGGGGGGGGGCCCCCCCCGGGGGGGGGCCGCCCGACGCCGGTCGTCCAGGGTGTCAGCGGCGCTCGCCGTCCACCTCGAAGGACAGCTGGTGCACGCCCGGCCAGGTCTGCACCGTGGGGATCTCGTCCCACACGAGGCGGCCGGACTCCTCATCGGGGGAGACGGTCAGGGCGCCCAGCTCACCGTCGATCACCAGGAGGGTGAGCTCGAACGGCTGGCCCTCATGGGTGAAGTGGCCGCGCACGGGCCAGGTGAAGTCGTGGGGCACGGCGCGCTCCACGTCCTCCTCCACCTCCACCACGAGGGGGAGCCAGTCGATGCCCTCGGCGTCGCCGTCGGCGGGGATGCGGACAGCGTCGGCGACGGTGCGCATGTGCGGCAGCTGGGCGCGCAGGGCGGCCGCGCCGGGCAGATCACGGCCCTCGAAGAGCGTGGGGTCCAGCAGCGTCTCCACCAAAACGCGCGCCTCCACCGGCACGGGCGCGGTCTCCACCGCGTCGTCGGCCTCGTCCGTGACGTCCGTGGCGAGGGGCACGTAGGCGTCCTCCACGGCGGGGCGGCGGTCCGTCTCCGCGGTGGCCACGAGGGGGGCGTAGGAATACACGCCCTCGGCCACGTCCTCACGGCGGCGGGAGCGCGCGGAGCGGGTGAGCCCGACGGCGGCGGCGACCGTGGCCGCGAGGGCCGCGAGGGCGGGGCCGTAGGCCTCGGGTCGCAGGAGGCGCTCCATGGGGGTGGGCTCCGGGGTGCGGGCGTGACGCACGGCCGCGGCGACCGCCGTGGCGAGGGCGCCGGTGGCGAGGGCGCCGCCGCCGAGCAGCCAGGGGAGGCGAGAGGACTCCGAGGACTCTTCCACGCGGCGGGTCGGGGCGTCGGTGCCGGTCACCACGGTGCGCACGACCGGGGGCTCGGGCGTGGTGGTGCGCACGTCCACGGTGCGCTCGACGCGTTCCTGGGCGGGGACGCGGGTCTCCACCACGACCGGCGGGGCCGGGGTGGTGCGGGTGGCCATGACGTCGGCGGGGGCGGTCAGGCCGAGGTCGTCGGCCGGGGGGACGGGGGCGCCGGACGTGGCGGGGCGATGAGTGTCCATGACCCCAGTCTGTGCCATGACCCCGCGGGGTGTCCCGGGTTGGCGGCTCCCTCGTCCCGCCCGCGGCGGCACCGGTCCCGCCCGCCCGGCTCAGCGGCCGAGCACGTGCAGGATCCCGGCGAGGGCGGCGTGGACGCCCGTGGTCAGGGTCGGCTCCAGCACGGGGGCGAACTGCGGGGTGTGGTTGGCGGGGTTGTCCTCGAGCTCGTCGCCCTCGAATCTGCCCAGGAACCAGTAGACCAGCGGGACGCCGAGCGCGTCGGCGAGGGCCCCGACGTCCTCCGAGCCCATCAGCGGCGGCATCTCGGTGACGGCCTCGGCCCCCAGCTCCGCGCGCAGCGCGTCCATCACGGACGGGGTGAGCTCGACGTCGTTGTGGGTGCGGGGGAACGAGTTGTACCGGACGATCTCGGGTTCGGGGGCGCCGGAGGCCAGCGCCTCGGCCGTGAGGATCCGGTGGATCGCCGCGGAGACCTTCGCGCGGACCTCGGGCGTGGGCGTGCGCACGTTCAGCGCGATCTCCGCGGTGTCCGGGATGACGTTCTCCTTGAGCCCGGCGTGGAAGGTCCCCACCGTGACGACCGCGCGATCGGACGGGGCCACCTCGCGGGAGACGACCCCCTGCAGCCGCGTCACCGCGTGGGCGGCCAGGAGGATGGGGTCGATCGAGCGCTCCGGCATGGACCCGTGCGCCCCCCGGCCGCGGAAGGTCACGCGGAAGGAGTCGGCGAGGGACATCGCGTCGCCGGTGACGTCGTGGACGGTGCCCGCCCGCGCCGGCATGACGTGCTGGCCCAGCACGGCGGCGGGGCGGGGCACCCGGTTCCACAGTCCGTCCTCGAGCAGCGCGGCGGCGCCGGCATCCCGGCCACCTGCACCGTTCCGGACTCCAGCAGCGCCGCCCCGTGGCGGGCCACCGTGCGCTCCGGGGCGCCGAGCACCGTGGCGATCCGTCGCCAGCTGGCGCGGGGGTCCACCTGCAGGGCCGTCGCGACCGCCAGGTCCAGACCTGCGAGCGGGGTGGGGGATGCGCCCACGCTCACGCGTGCGACCGCCCGCTCACGCGCGCCCGCCGCCCGGTGCCACAGTCGGGCGCACGGGGTCGTGCGCCCTCCGCAGGCCGCCCTGCCACAGCGCGGCGAACGGGGTGGCCCCCTCCACGGCCTGGGCGATGCCCGCGGCCACGAACTCCTTCGCGCGACGGGCGGCCTCGAGGGGGGTGGCGCCCTTGGCGAGCTCGGCGGTGACGGCGGCGGCCAGCGAGCAGCCGGCGCCGGAGACGCCGGCCTCCCCGATCTTCGGGTGGACGAGCACCTCCACGGTGTCCCCGTCCACGAACACGTCCACGGCGTCCGGGCCCGCGATGTGCATGCCGCCCTTGGCGAGCACGGCCGCGCCGGAGATCTCGTGGATTCGCTCGGCGGCGGCGGTCAGGTCCTCCACGGTGCGCACGGTCATGCCGGAGAGCTGCTCGGTCTCGAAGTGGTTCGGGGTGGTGAAGGTGGCCAGCGGGAGCAGCTCGTCCCTCAGGGCCCGGTCCGTGTCCAGCGCGTGGCCCGGCTCCTGGCCCTTGCAGATCAGCACCGGGTCCAGCAGGACGTGGTCCCACTCCTGGCGCTTCAGCGCCTCGGCGGTGGTGCGGACGGTCTCCGGGGAGCCCATCATGCCGAGCTTCACGGTGCGCAGACGGCCGGCGTAGTCCGCCTGCACCGCCTCCAGCTGATCCGCGAGCACCGCGGTGGGCACGGGGAAGAAGCGGTGGCTCCACTCGTCCTGCGGGTCGAAGGAGACGATGCACGTCAGACTGACGACGCCGAAGACTCCGAGCTCCTGGAACGTCTTCAGGTCGGCCTGCGCACCGGCGCCGCCGGTGGCCTCCGATCCGGCGATGGCCAGGGCGAGCGCGGGGGCGGTGGACGAGGCTGGGGCGTCGGTGGCGGGCATGCGTCCATGGTAGGGCGGACGAGGCCGGGGGCCCCGGCCGTGCGGCGCCGTCCGGACACGCAGCGGTGATCTGGCCCCGGCGTCGTCGGTGTTGAATGAAGGGACGGCGCCCGGTCCGTGCGTCCCGCTCCCGGGACCCCGGTGCCGCGACGGAAGGAAGCGGGTGCGCATGCTCGAGATCCTCACCGGCGCCGGACTGACCACCTCGGCCGGGCTGAACGCCTTCATCCCCATGTTCGCCCTCGGCCTCCTGGACCGGTTCACGAACCTGGTGAACCTGCCGGAGGCGTGGGCGTGGTTCTCCAGCGACGTCTCCCTCTGGGTCGTGGGCGTCCTGCTCGTCCTGGAGGTGGTGGCGGACAAGATCCCCGGCGTGGACGCCATGAACGACGCCGTCCAGACCGTGGTCCGTCCCGCCGCCGGCGGCATCACCTTCGCGTCCGGCATCGGCACGGAGACCACCACCGTGCGCGACCCGGACGCCCTGTTCGCGGGCGGTGCGTGGGTGCCGATCGCGATCGGCGCGGCCATCGCGCTCGTGGTGCACCTGGCCAAGGCGGGCACACGCGTGGGCGCCAACACGGTCACCGTGGGCACGGCGGCCCCCGTCCTCTCGACGGCGGAGGACGTCTCCGCGGCGGCCCTCACCCTCACGGCCCTGTTCCTGCCGGTGCTGGTCGCCGTGCTGGTGGTCGCCGTCGTCGTGGGCCTGTGGCTGCTGGCCCGGCGGTTCCGCGCTCGGCGGACGCGAGGCCGTGCCGCTGCCGCCCCGGGCGGGTCAGAATGGACCGCATGATCCTCATCAACCTGAAGTTCACCGTCCAGCCCGAGCGTGCCGACGAGTGGATGGACGCCGTCGCGAAGTACACCGCGGACGTGCGTTCCGAGCCCGGCAACCTGTTCTTCGAGTGGTACCGCCCGGTGGAGGGCGGCCCCAACGAGTACTTCCTGCTCGAGGGGTTCACGGACGAGGGTGCGCAGGCCCACGTCGCGTCCCCGCACTTCCAGGAGGGCCTGGACGCGATGCGTCCGCTGCTGGCGAGCACGCCCCAGATCATCTCCGAGCAGGTCGGTGCGGAGGGCTTCGGCCCGATGGGCGAGCTGCAGATCGACTGAGCCCGCCCCGGCCGGAGGAGGCGATGGCGCCCGCGTCACGAGCGTGACGCAGGGCGCCGTCTCTGTATCCGGGGTCACACCCTGGCTACGGTGAGCGCATGAGCGCCGAGCAGAACAGCACCCAGACCCCCGGCCACCGCGCCGCCCACGTCCCTGCCGGCCAGGATCTCGGCCACCGCTGGTCCACCCGTGAGGCCGATCACGACGATCCGGCGGACCGCCGCGCCGTCCGCCAGATCGCCGAGCTCGCCTTCGCGTCCACGGCCGAGGCCGACCTCGTCGAGGAGCTCGCCGGCGGCGCGGAGGGCTGGCTGCCCCAGTACTCCCTCGTGGCCATGACCGCCGCGATCCCCGGCACGGACCTGCAGTCGGACCCGATGGGCTACGGCACCCTGGTCCGGGCCCACATCGACGACGCCGAGGTGCTCGCGCTCGCCCCGCACGGCGTCCTGCCCGAGCATCAGGGCGAGGGCGCCGGCACCGCGCTCGTCAACGCCCTGCTGCAGAAGGCGCAGGCCGACGGCGAGGAGGTCGTGGTGGTCTACGGCTGGCCCGAGTACTACGCGAAGTTCGGCTTCCACCGGGCCTCCGAGCACGGCGTGCGCGCGGCCTTCGCCCGGCAGCCCGAGGCGCTGCAGGTCCTCACGCTCCAGGACGGGGCCGAGGTGCCGGCCGGCGAGTTCCGCTACCCGCCCGCGTTCGGGGCGGAGAACGCGCAGGTCGCCGGCCGCTGAGAGCCCGGTCTCAGCCCAGGAGCCGACGCACGGCGGCGAGCGTCCGTTCGGCCTCGGCCGGCTCGGCCGTGAGCCGCGCGATGACCTCCGCGAGGTCTGTGCGCAGGCCGGACTCGGCGTCGTCGGCCGGGGCGTGGAGCCACGCCCGCAGGGCGCGGTTGTGGACGGCCACCACGGCCGCCGCCAGCCCGACGGCGACCCCGCCGCGCGCGGGCGTGTCCGGCAGGGCCGAGGCGAGCCAGCCGGAGAACAGCTCCGTGTAGCGGTGCGAGGTGAGCAGCTCGCGCGTGCGCAGCGCCTGGGAGCCGCGCAGCAGGCGAGAGCGCGCCCGGGCGCGGTCCGGATCGGCGGTGTGGTGCCGGAAGACCTGGAGGACCGCCTCCTCGAGGGCCTCCCGCACGCCGAGGGAGGTGCCGCGCAGGAAGTCGTCCAGGCGGGCGAGCAGCGCCGCGTGGTCGGCGAAGACCACCTCCTCCTTCCCGCCGAGGTGGCGGAAGAAGCTGGCCCGGCTCATGCCGGCCTGGCGGGCGAGCTGGTCGGCCGTGACGGCGTCGTAGCCCTCGCGGTCCAGCAGGTGGATCAGGGCGGTGAGGGTGTCCTCGGCGGGCGTCGTCATGCGGGCCATGGTGCCACGGACGCGGAGAGGGGGTGAGACTGCGTCTGATTCTGTGAGATGGCGTGTCAGTCGGTGTAGGGTGATGACAGACACACCCATCTCTCCGACCCCGCCCGGGAGGCCACCATGACCGAGACCCTGCCCACCGTCGAGCCCGAGTACGACGTCGCCACGCCGCTGGACACCGACTTCTACCTGGCGCTCGCGGACGTCTCCGACGCCGAGAAGGACGTGTGGCGTCGGGCCCGCGCCTTCGCGCTCGAGCCGGACGTGCTGCCCCGGATCCGGGAGGCATGGGACCGCCACGAGTACCCGCTGGACCTCGTGGCCCGCCTGGGGCAGGCCGACCTGCTGCGCGACGGCGTGCCCGTCGCCGGGCTGCCCGACGTGTCCCGCGTGGCCGCGGGCCTGGCCATGATGGAGCTCTCGCGGCTGGACGGCTCGATCGCCACGATGACGGGCGTGCAGGGCGGTCTGGCCATGCGCTCGATCCAGCTGTGCGGCAGCGAGGAGCAGCGTGCCGAGCACCTGCCGGCCATGGCGCGCGGCGAGCTCTACGGCGCCTTCGCGCTCACGGAGCCGACCCACGGCTCCGACTCCGTCTCGCTGGAGACCCGCGCCGAGCGCGTCGACGGCGGCTGGCGGCTGCACGGGCACAAGAAGTGGATCGGCAACGGGGCCGCCGGCGGCGTGACCGTCGTGTGGGCGCGCAGCGCCGAGGACGAGAAGGTCCGCGGGTTCATCGTGCGCCAGGAGTCCGAGGGCTACACGGCCGAGGTCATCAAGGGCAAGGTCGCGCTGCGGGCCATCGACCAGGCCCACATCACCCTCGACGGCGTGTTCGTGCCCGACGCCGACGTCCTGCCCGAGGCCCGCTCCTTCAAGGACACCTCCCGCGTCCTCTTCGCCACGCGCGTGGGCGTCGCGTGGTCCGCCCTCGGGAAGGCCGTGGGCTGCTACGAGGCGGCGGTGCACTACGCGGGGCAGCGCGTCCAGTTCGGCCGGCCGCTGGCGGCCGCCCAGAGCGTGCAGACCCGCCTGGCCGACATGCTCTCCCAGCTCACCCAGGTGCAGCTGCTCGTGCTGCGCGCGACCCGGCTCGAAGACGAGGGCCGGCTCACCGGGCCGATGGCGTCCCTGGCCAAGTACTCGGCGACGCGCGCCGCGCGGTCCATCGCCGCGAACGCGCGCGACCTGCTCGGTGGCAACGGCATCCTCATCCAGAACGAGGTGGCCCGCCACTTCGCGGACATCGAGGCGATCCACACCTACGAGGGCACCGAGACCGTGCAGGGGCTGATCATCGGCCGCGAGATCACGGGGGTCGGCGCGTTCGTGTGAGATGACGCGAGCGGGGGGCGGCGTGAGCCAGAGATTTCTGCTGGTACGCACGCCCCCCTGCCGCCGATTCGTCTGGCTCGGCGGCCGATTCCTCTGGCTCACGCAGGCAGAGGGAGCCGCAGGTGGGCGGCGAGGTCTCGCAGCAGGGCGTCGAGGCCGCGCCGAGTGAAGACGCTGGCGGCCACGCGCAGCACGATCCACCCCTCGGCCTGCATCCGGCGGTCGCGCTCGATGTCACGGCGCCACTGCTGCGGGTCTGTCCGGTGATGATCGCCCTCGTACTGCACGCAGACGCGAGCCTCCCGCCACACCAGGTCCGGCCGGACGGTGGACCCGTCGCTCAGCATCAGCAGCGGATTCACCTCCGGCTCCGGCGCACCCGCGTCGGTCAGCGCCAGTCGCAGGAGCGTCTCGGCCCTCGAATCCGCGCCGTCCCTGAGCAGCGGCAGGGCCGCTCGCAGGGTCCGCGTCCCTCGCCTGCCGCGCACCCGCAGCACCTCCGCCTCCAGATCACGCACGGTGCACCGTGGATGCTCGCCGTGACGACGCCGGCCCGCCGGGCCGTCGGCCCGTTGCAGCAGGCTGTCCCCGGCGGCGACGACGTCGTCCAACGGCAGACCCAGCTGCGCCAGCGCCGCCCAGGTGGCGGCCGGCGTCGTGATCCACACCCCCGAGCGCACCAGCACGGGGTCCTGCGGGTGCAGCTCATGCCCGACGACGCCGCTGCGGCGCGGCGCCCCGCCCTCGGCCCGCGTGCGCGCCAGATGGATGGGGCCGCGCTCCCACTGCCGCGGCAGCCACATCCCCCAGAGGCGAGCGGCGGTGGCGTGGGTGGCCGCGGTGCCGGGGTTCGTCCGCTGGAGGGCGCGGACGACGTCGGCCAGTAAGGGCTGACCCCCGGCGGTGTGCCGCAGCCCGTGGTGCGGGGCGTCGAACCGGGGGCCGCGCAGCTGCGAGGCCGTCAGACCGGCCTGCAGCCCCGCGGCGACCGGGAAGACGGGGCTGAGGGTGGCGTCGTCGTGCGGAGGAGGGGCGACCATGCCGCCACCCTCTCTTTCCATGGGCGGACCCGGCGCCGCGACGGCGAGGGCCGTGGAGGGCGAGCCGAGTCGGCGGCTCTGTGCAGGAGCCGCTGAATCGTCTGGCTCACGTCTCCCACGCGTCCGAGCGTCGCCGAGCCAGACGAATCGGTCGTGACAGCCCCCTCAGAACAGCAGAAACGTCTGGCTCGCGCCCGCCGCAGCGTGCTGGCTCGCGCCCGCCGCAGCGTGCTGGCTCGCGCCGTCGCAGCGTGCCGGCGCACCCGGCACCCCTCAGCCCTTCGGGGCGTAGTACCGGCCGAGGGTCTCGGCCTTGAGATCGGGCAGCGTCCCGTCCTGCATGGCCGCGCGGATGCGGTCCACGAGGGAGACCGTGAACCGCTCGTTGTGGATCGAGACGAGTGTGTGCGCCACCATCTCCTTGGCCTTCATGAGGTGGCGGATGTAGGCCCGCGAGTAGTTCGCGCACACGTAGCAGTCGCACTCGGCGTCGAGCGGCCCGAAGTCCCGCTTGTACTTCGCGCCCGGCAGGTTGAACCGGCCGTCGCGCGTGTAGAACGCGCCGGTGCGGGCCACGCGGGTGGGGGAGACGCAGTCGAACGTGTCCGCGCCGTTCTCCACGGCCGTGAAGAGGTCGTCCGGCTCGGAGATCCCGAGCAGGTGTCGCGGCTTGTCCTCGGGCAGCTCCTGCGCGCACCAGCCGACGATGGTCCCGAGGTTCTCCTTCTCGAGCGCCCCGCCCACGCCGTAGCCGTCGAAGCCGTTCGACGCGGCGTCCAGCTCCCCGGCCGCGGGGAACTCCGTGCGCATCGCGGAGAGGTCCCGGCAGGCCTTGCGGCGCAGGTCCTCGTATTGCGCGCCCTGGATCACGCCGAACAGCGCCTGGTACGGCCGGTCGGCACGGACCCCGGTGAGGCGGGCGTGCTCGTCAAGGCAGCGCTGGGCCCACCGGCGGGTCCGCTCGAGGGCCTCCTCCTGGTAACCGCGGGAGTTGTGCAGGGTGGTCAACTCGTCGAAGGCGAACATGATGTCCGCCCCGAGGTTGTGCTGGATCTGCAGTGACACCTCGGGCGTGAACCGGTGCTTGTCGCCGGTGAGGTGGGACGTGAACCACACGCCGTCGTCGTCCACGTTGGCCAGGCGCTCCTTGCCGGGGGCGACGGCGTCGTCCGCGCCCTGGCCGGCCGGGGCGTCCGGGCCCTTCATGTCGATGACCTTCTTGAACCCGGAGCCCAAGGACATCACCTGGAAGCCGCCGGAGTCCGTGAACGTGGGGCCGGGCCAGTTCATGAACGCGCCCAGCCCGCCGGCCTCGTCGAGGAGGTCGTCACCGGGCTGGAGGTACAGGTGGTAGGCATTGGCCAGCAGGGCCTGCGCGCCGAGCTCCTTCATGGACTCCGGCAGCACGGCCTTGACCGTGGCCTGCGTGGCCACCGGGATGAACGCCGGGGTCTGGATCTGCCCGTGCGGGGTGCTGATCACGCCGGTGCGGCCCAGCGGGGCGCCGTCGACGCCCCCGGACTCCAGGCGCGAGGTCACCTCGAACCCGAAGTGCGTGGGATGGGCGGGGGCGCTCGCGGCGGCGGGCGACGACGGCGCGCGGCGCCCTCGGGAGGCAGGTGCGGGGGTGACGGACATGCGTCTCAGCGTAGTGGCGGCGTGCGGCGCGGGCGGCTGCTCAGGCCCCCGCGCGCTCGGCCACGGCGACGGCCACCGCGAGGTCCTGCCACGGCATGCCCGTGGTCACGAACACGCCGGGCCTGCCCGCCGGCCGACGCGCCGTCCCCGCCGCGAGCTCGGCGAGCGTGGCCACGTCTTCGATCCCGCGCAGCGCGCCGGCCTCGATCGCCAGGAGCACGTCCCCGGCCTCCCGCAGGGCGGAGTCCCGGGACTCCACGGCCACGAAGCCGCGCCCCATGAGGACGTCGTCCAGCTCTCGGGCGTCCGGGGTGTGGGCGCCCATCGCGACGACGACGGCGTCGTCCCGCACGAGGTCGCCGTCGAAGAAGGGCCGGGTCGCGGACGTGGCGCACACCACCGCGTCGCCCTCGGCGGCGGCCTCCGCGCCGCCGGTGTCCGCGTCGACGCCCAGCTCCCGTTCGATCCGTGCGGCCATGGCCTCGGCCTTGAGACGGTTCCGCCCGGCCACCGTGATCCGCTCCAGCGTGAACACGTCCGCGAACGCCACCGCGTGCTCCCACGCCTGCACCCCGGTGCCGAACACCGCGAGGTGACGCGGCGCCGTCGTCCCCATCAGCCGGACACCCAGCGCGGAGACCGCCGCGGTGCGCAGGTTGGTGAGCTCGAGCCCGTCGATCACCGCGCGCGGGGACTGCTCCTCGCCGCCGAAGAGGACGTAGACGCCCTGGATGAGCGGCCGGTCCCGCGCGGGATTGTCCGGGGAGACGGTCAGCAGCTTCGTGCCGATGTCCGTGCCCGCCGTCGAGGGCATCTGCAGCAGCTGGCCGTGCGCGGTGTCCAGGCGGGTGCGCGGGGCGTCGTGCTCCGGATCGACGCCGGAGCGCAGCGCCGCCTCGAGGGCGTCCACGGCCTGCGTGGGGGTCAGCGCCGCGCGGACGGCGGGGCCGGGGACGTAGGGCAGGGAGGACGGGGGGACGTCGTTCGCGGTCATGGCCTCCACGGTACGGAAGGGATGGCACGGAAGAGGCGGCCCCCGTCAGGGGGCCGCCTCGTCTCCGGGGGTCCCGCTCGGCTCTCGCCGGCGGGCCCGCCTCATCCGCGCATCACTGCACGCGCACGGTGGTGGTGTCCACCACCCTGCCGTCGTGCAGGATGTCCACGGTGCCCATGTAGGGGCTGACCCCGTCGGTCTCCAGGGTGCCGTGGAAGACGTGCGTCTCTCCGGGCTTCACCGCGGCGGAGGCCGGATCGAAGGTCAGCACGCCGTTGTCGCCGCCGCCCTCCTGCGGGAAGAACACCCGCAGCGTGTAGTCGATCGGCGCGTCGGAGGGCAGGCCGTCCGCGCCCGGCTTCGCGACCACGTGGACCTGGTGCTCGGGGGCCGAGCTGTAGATCCGGCCCTGGTAGACCTCCGTGCCGGTGCCGCGCGTCGTGGAGCGGGCCACGGGGTAGCCGGACCACGAGCTCGTCACGTAGACGTCCAGGTCCACGTCGGGCGCGGCGGTCTCGGCCTCGATCCGCACGGTGGGGTAGCCGCGCGGGTACGCGAAGTCGTGAGCGGTCAGGGCCGCGTCGGCCTTGTCGAAGAACGGGCGGCGCACCGTGGTGCCGGTGTGCTCCTCGCCGCGGGTCAGCCCGTTCACGCGGGTGGTGAAGGTCCCGTCCACGCCGGAGACGACCGGCAGCTCGAGCGAGTCGGCGTCCCGCTCCACGGTCACGGTGGCCGGGGCGTCGGCGACGCCGGGGCGCACGACCACGGGGATCCGCACCCGCTGCTCGGCCGGGCCGGTCCACACGATGTGGCCGGTGGCCCACTCGCCCGCGGGAGCGCCCGCGGCGGTGACGGAGATGTCCACGTCCGCGTCGGCCCCGCGGCGCGGCTTGATGACCTGTGGGGAGACGGAGACGTCGAGGCCCTCGAGGCCCTCCACGTGCGCGGTCCACTCGCCGTTGGAGCGACCCACGTTGGTGAGCGTGCGAGTCACGGTCTGCGAGCCGTAGAGCTCGCCCATCGCGATCGAGGGGACGTTGAGGTCCGAGGCGTCGATCGGGTTCTCGGAGACCGGCTCGCCGGTGGCCGCGAACGTGATGCCCTGGCCGGCGAGGTAGTCGAACCAGTCCTCTCGGTCCGAGTCGAACACGAGCCCCGGGTCCATCATCGTCGTGGGGTCCACGAAGCCCGCGCCGCCCGCGAACGGGGACGTCTCGGACGCGTGGTCGCGCGCCGTCGTCATCATGGCGGACTTGATCTCCATGGGGCTGAACTCGGGGCGTCCCTGCTTCACGAGCGCGGCGAGGCCCGCGATGTGCGGGGAGGACATCGAGGTGCCCGAGACGTAGGCGAAGTCCTCGCCCGCCTCCTCCGGCGAGTATGCGGCGAGCACGTCCACGCCGGGGGCGGAGATGTCCGGCTTCAGCAGGTCCGACTCGGCGGCCAGGGACGGGCCGCGCGAGGAGAAGCCCGCGACCTCGGGGACCAGGGTGGCGGTGCCCTCGTTCGTGGCCAGGATCTGGCCGGTGGCGTTCCCGGCCCGCACGTAGGCCAGCAGGGCATCGCGGTTCGTGTGGTCCAGGTGCACGGAGGGGATCGCGTGCAGGTCGGCGTTGAGGCCGGCGTCGGTGACGTTCACGAGCACCATGCCGACGCCGCCGGCGTCCTTGACCACGGTGGACTTCTGGGCGCGGGCGTTCTCGCCGCGGTCGCAGACCACGATCTTCCCGGCCGCCTTCGCGGAGTCGAGGGTGCCCGGCAGGCACAGGGCGGCCTTCGCGGGGTCCGCGCCCGCGGCGGCGATGTCGCCGGCGTAGACCAGGGCAGTGGAGGCGGGCAGCGGGGCGGTGACGGAGGAGCCGATGAAGCGCTGGCCGTCGCCGGTCACGAGCGTGTGCTCGTAGACCGCGTGGCTCGAGGCCGCCACGGTGGTGATCCACGGCGAGGGGTGCGCCGTCGTCGAGACCGTGGGGCCGGAGTTGCCGGACGAGGCCGCGACGAACACGCCGGCGGTGGCGGCGTTCATGAAGGCCACCTCCACCGGGTCCACGACGTTGGTGCTCGTGCCGGAGATCGAGAAGTTCACGACGTCCACGCCGTCGGCCACGGCCGCGTCGATCGCGGCCACGGTGTCCGAGGTGGCGCAGCCGCCGCCGGTGACGCCCTCCCAGCAGGCCTTGTAGGCGGCCACGTGGGCGCCCGGGGCCATGCCGGAGACGGTGCCGCGCTCGAGGCCGTCCACCGTGGCGGTCACGTCCTTGTTGCCGGCCGCCGTGGAGGCGGTGTGGGTGCCGTGGCCGCCGGCGTCCAGCGGGGAGAGGGTCTCGACCTCGGCCAGGCGGGCGGCGCCGAAGCCCTGCACGAAGTACTTGGCGCCGATCAGCTTGTCGTTGCACGAGTCGGCGGGGAACGCCTCCGCGTCACCGGTCTCGCAGCCGCCGGCCCAGTCCGCGGGGGCGGCGGGGTGGCCGCGGTCCTGGAAGGAGGCGGCCTCCGGGCGGATGCCGCTGTCGATCACGCCGACGACGACGCCGCGGCCGGCCTGCGCCTGATCGCCCTTCTTGCCCAGGAGCCCCGCCCACACGCCCTTCTTGCCCGTGAGGCCGAGGAAGTCGGGGGAGGAGACGGTGTCCATCTGGCGGATCTCGTCCGGCACGACGGCGAGCACGGCCGGGTCGGCGGCGAGGGCCGCAGCCTCCTGCGCGGTGAACGTGCCGGAGAATCCGTTGAGGGCGGTGGTGTACCGGGTGTGCGGGGCGCCGGCGCCGGTGCGCTCGAGGACCGTGTCCTGCTTCTTCGTCAGGTGCTTGGCGTAGGCCCGGGCGTTCGCGCTCTTGGGGTTGAAGCCGTTGTCCCGGCCCTTGCCCTTGCCGGGGCGGGTGGGGGCGTACCCCTCGGTGCCGCCGTCGTAGGAGGCCACGGGGGCCTCCGCCAGGACGACGACGTAGGCGCCGTCCTCGAAGGTCTCGGGGGCGGGCGCGGTGCGGGACGTGTCCGCCGCGGCCCCGGTGACGGCGGTGACCGCGTCGGGATCGGGGGCGGCCGAGCCCTGCTCGGGGGCGGCCCCGGCGGCGGCGGCGCCGGAGAGGACCAGGGCGAGGGCCGAGGTCACCCCGAGGGCGCGGTGGCGACGAGTGGGCGAGTGGGTCATGAGGATCCTCCGTGAGTGACGGGACGGCGCCTGGGCGACGTTCCCGCCATCCCACCACCGTGAGGTGCATCACGCACCCCTGTGAGGTAGCGTCAACGTGCCATGACGCCCTTGCGCCACGCCGCTCCCCCCGCCCTCGACCCCGAGGAGCTCGCCGCCTTCCGCGCGCTCCTCGCGCGGCCCGAGACCCGGACCGATGACGTGGACGCCGCCGCGCTCGCGCACCTGGAGGCGCTCGGGCTCGTCCGGCGGCACGACGACGGGTCCCTTGCGGTCCAGTCGCCGCACCGGCCGCTGACGGCCGAGGCGAACCGAGCGCAGGCCCGGGCCGACGCCCTGCGCGAGGCGGCCGAGTCCCTGCACGCCGAGTTCCGACGTCGTGCCGGCGCGGGGCGCGAGTCGCTGGACGTGGTGGTGGGGGCCGCGGAGATCGTGGAGGCCGCCGTCGGGATCGCGCGCACGGCGCGGCACACCGTGCGCGGCTTCGACCGCGGGCCCTACTTCCACGCCGACCCGCTGCCCGAGTCCGCGCAGTCCCGCTCCTCCGCGCGGGGCGTGAAGTGGCGCGTGATCTACGAGGGCGACTCGCTCCGCGGCGAACCGCCCGAGCGATGGGAGCTGATCGGGTCCACGCCGGGCGAGACGGGGCGCGTCATGCCGCACCTGCCGTTCAAGCTCCTGATCGCGGACGACGCCGTCGCGCTCGTGGGACTCGTCGGCCCCAGCCCCGGCTCCGGGGAGGGTCTCGTGGTGCGCGGCGCCCTGCTCGTGGACGCCCTCGTCCGTCTGTTCGAGCAGCAGTGGGAGCTGGCCCTCCCGGTCTCCTCGGGGGACCACGGCGCGCTCGACCCCCACGACCGCCGCCTGCTCGCGATGCTCAGCACCGGGATGACGGACGAGGGCATGGCCCGATCGCTCGAGGTCTCCCGCCGCACCGTGCAGCGGCGCGTCTCTGAGCTCGCACGGCGCATGGGCGCCGAGGGGCGCTTCCAGCTCGGGGTGCAGGCCGCCCGTCGCGGCTGGGTGTGACCCGGCCGTCCCGACGTCGGGCCCGTCAGCCCTCGTAGGCGCGCCGGAAGTTCTCCAGGATCCGCGGCGGCTCGGGCGCGGTCGTCGCGGCGATGCGCGCGAACGTGGCATCGGACTCCTCGGGGGCGAAGTACCCGTGGTGCGCGTAGATCCGCAGGCGCTCCAGGAGCCCGGCCTGGTCGAGCTCGGGGTGGAACTGCGTGGCGTACTGGTGCTCGCCGAGGCGGAACATCTGCACCGGGCACGTGACGCCGGACGCCAGCACGACGGCGCCCTCCGGCAGCTGCGTCACGGCCTCCTTGTGGCCCACGTAGGCGGTGAAGTCGGCCGGCATCCCCGCGAGGAGGGGGTCTGCCGCGCCCTCGTCCGTGAGGGTGACCGTGACGGGCCCGGCGGACTCGCCGTACGTGCCGTCCACGAGCGCTCCCACGTGACGCCCGAGCGTGCCGACGCCGTAGCAGCAGCCCAAGAACGGACGGTCCTCGGCGAGCACCACCTCGAGCATCCGGGCGAGCTCCGACTCCACGCGCCGCTGCAGTGCTGACTTCGTGTCCTCGGGGTCGGAGGTGGTGTAGGGGCTGCCGGGCAGGATGACGCCGGCGTGCCGGGCCAGGAGGTCACCCCAGTCGGGGCGGGCGTCGGGTGCGGCGCCGAGATCGCGGCCCAGCTGCATCGCGGTCAGCTGTCCGTCCGCGAAGCCCCCGAGGCGCTGCACGGCCTCGGCCTCGGCCAGCGCGGCGTCCACCTCGGGGCGCGTCTGGACCAGGAGGAAGGGGCGCTGCGGGGTGGAGGTCATCGGAGCAGACTAACCGGCCGCGGGCGGGTCTGCGCCGGGTCGTCGTCATGGGACGCCGCGCGTGTCCCTCTGCCTCGCGGGCCGCGTCCCGTCAGCGCCAGGGGCGGGCGTCGTCGGCCCAGGGCAGGGGCCGCAGCTCGGGGGAGGGGTCCGAGACGAGCCGGCCGTAGAGGTGGACGTCATGGCGCCGGCCGTCGATCAGGAAGTGGCCGCGCTGCGTGCCCTCGTGGCGGAACCCGGCGGCGCGGGCCACCGCCCCCGAGGCCGGGTTGTTCGCGCGGTGCCCGAGCTCGAGTCGCTCGAGGCCGCCCTCGGCGAGCTCGGCGTCCGCCACCGTGGCGGCCGCGCACGCCATGATCGCGTCGCCGCGCCAGTCCGCGTGCAGCCAGTAGGCGAACCAGCCGGCGCGGTTCGTCTCGTCCCGCGCCACGGTGACCAGCCCCACCAGGGTGTCCGTGGCGCTGTCCATGACGGCGGCTGCGTCCACGGTCGGCGCGTCCAGGAGCTGTCGGACGTACTCCTCGGCCGTCACCTCCCCCTGCCGGGCCATGCCCACGGGGTCGGAGCGGAAGGCCGCGAGGACGGCGGCGGCGTCAGCGGAGCGCAGGGGGCGCAGCCGGGCGCGGGAGGGGCCAGTCATGGCGGGAGCATAGCGCCACAACGGTGCTGAGCGTGGCGTGGCGCCTCTGCTCCTGCGCGCGGTCTCACGCCGCCCGCAGGAATCGGGGCTGCGCGGCCGCGCGTGGACGCCCGGGTGCTCTCTTCCCACTCGGACCCTCCCGAAGGGAGCCCTGTGTGCGCCGGGCCGACGTCAACCCGTTCCCGTCGACGGTCACCCTCGCCCCGTCGGACCGGGACCACGAGGCCGGGCACGCCCCGCTCAGCGTCCCGCCGCCGCCTTGGACTCCACCGTGCGGGCCAGCTCACGCAGCGTCCCGAGCTCCCGGGAGATCCGCGAGTCCAGGTCCGCGTCCGTGAGGGTCTCGGAGCCGCCGCGCGCCCGCAGGTAGAGCAGCTGGGCGAACCGGGCCCTGCGCCACTGGAACTCGGCGGCGGCGTCCCGGGCCTGCAGGGCCTTGGAGATCTCCCGCTCGTACAGCGGCGGGGCGTTGAGCTGGCGCTGGCGCACCTCGAGCACGCGGGCGGCGCGGCCGGGTTCGCTGGGCACCTCGTCGGCCTCCAGGAGGCGCTTGCCGAGGTTGGCGGCGGTGATGTGCTCGCCCTCCTCCCGCAGGATCTGCGCGGCCAGGGCGAGGGCGGCCTGGATGGACTTCCAGCGGCCCACGGCCCCGTCCCACGGCAGGTTCGTCAGCAGGCCGAGCGTGGCCAGCGCGCCCTCCACGTCCTCGTGCAGCAGGTACATGCGCGCGGCCATGTCGAAGAGGTCCTCGAGCTGGGATCCGGAGCGCAGGTTCAGCCCGTGGGAGAGGCGGGCGGCCGTGGCCACGAGCTCCGGGTCGTCCAGGTGGCGCTGGCCGACGGCCACGATCCGGGACTCGGGGGAGCCCGCGTCCACGGGGGAGAAGGCCGTGTCCGCCGCGGCCTTGCGCTCCTCGGGGCGCTCGGTGCGCACCCGGATCACGGAGCCGTGGGCGATCCTCACCTCGCGGCCGCCCTCCAGGGTGGCGATCACGAGTGCGGGCGTGCCGAAGTCGTCCCGCACGGTGCGCACGGAGGCCACGGCCGGGGCGGGCTCGCCGCGGCGGGTGAGGAAGGAGTCGCCCGGCTGGACCTCCTGGGCCTTGAGGTGACGGAGGTAGCCGCCGCTGACCGGTGCCACGCTCATCGCCCCCAGCCCACGTGGGCGAGCGCCTGGCGGAGCAGGTTCCCGCGGCCGCCGATGAACTCGGCCTGCACGTCCTCGCTCAGCGCCTCGTCCGGCGTGAGCCACGTCAGCTCCAGCGCGTCCTGGCGCGGGCTGCACTCGCCCGTCACCGGCACCACGTAGACCATCGAGACGGCGTGCTGCCGGTCGTCGGTCAGCCCCGTCTCGGACGGCGCAGGGAAGTACTCGGCCACGGTGCACGGCACGATCGACGGTGGCAGCTGCGGGAACACGAGCGGGCCCAGGTCCTTCTCGAGGTGGCGCATGAGCGCGGCGCGGATCGTCTCGCGGTACATCACGCGGCCGGAGACGATGGTGCGCTGGAAGCGGCCCTCGTCGTCGGCCACGTAGAGCAGGCCGATCTCGGAGACGTAGCCGAGCGCGTCGAGGCGCACCGGGATCGCCTCCACGTAGACCATGGGCAGCCGTCGGCGGGCCTCGTAGAGGTCCTCCTCGGACAGCCATCCCGGATTCGGGTCGGGGGTGCGCACGCTCATGGCTCTGTTCTACCGGAGTTCCGGGCTCGGGGCACGTCGGGCCGGCGCGTTCCGCCCTCGGCGAGGGGCACGACGACGGCGCGGCTCAGTGCGCACCCGGGCCCCACGTCGCGCGGAAGTACTGCCGGGCCATGGGGGCCTGCTCCGCGCTCGCCCCCAGCTCGAGGGCCGCCTCGACCGGCCCGTTCGGGTTCGCGAGGGCCGCCCGCCCCACGCACACGGCGTCCGCCGCGCCGGAGACGAGCACCTCCTCCACCTCCTGCGGCGTGGTCAGGGAGCCGACGGCGGACACCACCATCCGCTGCGTCCCCTCCTTCACCGCCCGCGCCAGGGGCACCTGGTAGCCCGGGCCCTTGGGGCCGTGGTACCGGTCGCCCAGGCCCGCGGAGGAGACGTCCATCCAGTGCACGCCCTCCTCCTCGAGGATCCGGGCCAGGCGCACCGTCTCCTCGATGCCCCAGCCCTCCTCCACCCAGTCGGAGCCGGAGATCCGCACGCCCAGGATCTTGTCCGCGGGCCACACCTCGCGCACGGCCGCCACGAGCTCGCGCAGGAACCGCGTGCGCTCCTCGAAGTCTCCGCCGTACCCGTCCGTGCGGGTGTTGGTCAGCGGGGAGAGGAACTGGTGGATGAGGTAGCCGTGTGCGGCGTGCAGCTGCACGGCGCCGAACCCGGCCTCGTCCGCGCGACGGGCGGCGTCCGCGAAGGCGCGCACGGTGCCCGCGACGTCCTGCTCGGTCATGGCGCGCACGTTCGCCGGCATCGAGGTGGCGGGCACGCCCGAGGGCGAGAGGGTCGCCCACGCGTCGGGGCCCTCCAGGATCGGCTCGCCCGCGGGCACGCCCGGGTGCATGGGCACGGTGGAGGCCTTCGCTCCGGCGTGGCCCAGCTGGACCGCGGGCACCGCGCCCTCGGCGGCGACGTACGCGGCGATCGGCGCCCACGCGTCCCGCTGCTCGTCGTTCCACAGGCCGGTGTCCCACGCGGAGATGCGCCCCTTGGGCGTCACCGCCGTCGCCTCCGCCACCACGATCCCGAAGCCGCCCGCAGCCCGTGCCCCCAGGTGCTGGAAGTGCCAGCCGTGGGGGACGCCGTCGCGGGCCTCGCACGCGTACATGCACATGGGCGGCAGGATCAGGCGGTTGCGCACCTCGACGCCGTTGATCGTCAGCGGCTCGAGGATCGCGGGCAGGGCGGGAGAGGTCGCGTCGGTCATGGCCTCACCTTACGAGGGCCCCCGGACCCCGGAGGCCGTGCGGCGCCGCCTCGCTACCCTGGCGGCATGCCCTCCTACCGCACCCGTCTGCAGATCGGCGACCTCCGCCCCGGCCATCGCCCCGAGGAGGTCATGGACCTCGCCGAGGCCGCCGTGCAGGCCACGCACGTGCTCGCCGCGAAGGACGTCGAGGTCGTCTCCCGGGTGCCGCGCATCGTGCTGCGCTTCACCGTCCCCGCCTCGCACCGCGCGGGGGAGGACGCCGAGGCCGTGGGCGTCGGCGCGCGGATGGCGGAGGCGGTGTCCGGCGTCGCCGTCACGGGGCGCCTGGACGTCCTGCGGCGCGACGGCGGCCGCTGGGTCCCGGTGCACGCCGCGCCGTGAGGGTGACGCGCCCTGAGCACACGGGGGACACCGCGCTGCGCCGTCGACCGGCCGCGCGACGCCGGTCGGGGCTCAGGGGGTGAGGCCCGCGTCCCGCTCCACCTGGCGCACCCACGAGCGGCGCACGGCGACGGCGAGCACGAGGGCGAGGGCCCCGAACACGGCGGTGAGGCCGACCCAGGCGCTCTGCTCGGCACCGAGCGGGGGCGGCAGCAGGCGCGGGAGGCCGAGGTTCAGCAGGGTCCAGCCCATGCCCAGCGCGACCCCCATGCGGCCGCGATCCGTCAGCGCCAGGTGCAGGCCGAGGACCAGCACGGCCAGCAGCAGGAGGGTGGCGAAGAGCTCAGTGGGGAACCACGTCAGGGCCACGCCCCACGCGTTCAGCGCCGAGCCCAGCGTGGTGGGCAGGCCGGCCAGCAGGACACCGGCGAGCAGACCGGCGGCGCCGTCGGTGACCACCCGCTCCGCGCCCGTGCGCGCGGGCCGGTCCGTGAGACGCCGGATCGCGCGCACCATCAGCGCCAGGGCCACCAGCCACACCAGCACCTCGAGCCCCCACGGGACGAGCACGGCGAGCGGGAACCACGTGCTGACGGCCAGGAGCGCGCCGGCCAGGGGCCAGCCGGCCTCCCGCTGCCGTGAGGAGGCCGCCTGCCCGGGGGCCCACTGGTGGAGCACGTGCACGCCCACCGCCGCCCACAGCCCCGGCCACACGAGCGGGTGCAGCGGATACAGGGAGAAGACGGTGGTGGTGAAGCCGTAGCGGCCGTCGTGTGCGGCGCGGTAGGAGCCGAAGTCCAGGGCGTCCAGCCCGGGGAGGCGGCCGAACAGGCCCAGGCCCCACGCGCCGGCGAGCACGAACACCAGCCACGCGAGCGTCAGGCCGGCCTGCCGCCGGCGGTCCTTGGCCGTCGCCGCGCGGCGCGGCTCGGGCGCACCCAGGGGCGCAGTGTAGGACGGGATCAGGGGGATCGCCGCGGTTGTGGGGCCGTCGGGTGCCGGCGCAGGAGCGGCCGCCGAGCGGATGGCCTCGGCCTTCGTGCTCAGGCGGTCCCGGCGGCGCCACTCGGGCAGCGCGACGCGGGCGCGGGCGAACAGCTCCTCGTCCGTCACGTCCTCGTCCGGGTGGGCGAGGAAGGGCCGCTGGGACGCCACGGGGATGATCTCCGGGCCCTCGAGCTCGCGCGCCGCCCGGTAGAGGGCCTGCGACTCCCGGTCCTGGTGGGCGCGCAGCCGGCTCGCCTCCTCGAGGGCCTGCTGGTCGCCCAGGTGGCGCTCGCGGTCGGCGAGCAGGCGAGCCTGGCTCAGGGCGCGGTCCGCGGAGTGCCCGGCGTAGCGGCGCGCGCGCTCGATCCAGTGCCGGCGCGCCTCCTCCGCCTCCCGGCGCAGACGCTCCTCCTCCGCGCGGCGGCGGCGGCGCTCGGCCTCCTCGGCGGCCGCGGCCTCCTGGCGGGCGCGCTCGCGCTCCTCGGCCTCGCGGCGCAGGCGTTCGGCCTCCACGCGTGCCGCGTGGCGCCGGCGCTCCTCCTCCGCCAGGAGCCGGGCATGCTCGGCCTCGGCGCGCCGGCGCTCACGCTCGGCGGCCTCCGCCTCCTCCCGGGCGCGACGCTCGGCCTGGACGCGGGCGCGCTCGGCGGCCACCTCCGCCTCGCGGCGGCGCCTCTCCTCCCGCTCCTGGCGGTGGTGGGCGGCCTCCTCGGCCTGGCGGGCCTTCTTCTCGGCGCTCGCGCGGCGCTGGCGCTCGGCCTCCCGCTGCCGGCGGGCCCGCTGCTCCCCCTTGCGGCGGCGGGCGAGCTCGGCGGCGCGGCGACGGCGCTCCTGCTCCTCGGCCTTCTCCAGCGCCAGGGCCTCGGCCGCGCGCCCGGGGTCGACCGTCGGGGCCGCCCCGGGCTCCACCGGGCGGTGGCCGAGGGTCCCCACGAGGGGCGTGGTGAAGCGGGCGAGGTCCTGGCCGCCGATCCGGTCGAGGAGGGCACGCAGGTCTCCGTGGGAGCGCTGGCCCGCCGGCGAGCCCTCCGCGCGCAGGCTCTCCATGGCGGCGTTGACGTCCGCGCGGCGACCCTCACGAGTGGTGCGCTGGGCGGGCGTCTCCGGGCGCGTCGGCGTGCCGCGCAGGGCGCGCGCGTGGCGCTTGATCTGCCGGCGGGAGATCTCCCCGGGGGCGGCGAGCGCGTGCCGCGGGCGCGAGCGAGGGCTCTCGGAGGACTCCGCGGGCTCGGGAGACGCGCCGGTCATGCTGCCCCCTTCCCGGATCGTCGGCGCCATGCCACGATCCCCGCGATGATCATCCCTGCAAGGGTACCCAACGCCACCCCCACCAGTGCCGACGCCCACCAGGGGAGCCCGGTGGTCTGACCGGACACCCACCCGAGCCCCACCATGTAGACGCTCCAGGTCAGCGAGCCGAGGCCGGAGAGCCACAGGAACACGGGCCACCGGATGCCCGCGATCCCCGCCGCGGCCATGGAGGCGGTGCGCCCGCCGGAGACGAACCGCAGCACGAACAGCCCCGCGAGGCCCGTGGCCGGCCCGGCCTTGACCAGCAGGGAGCGGATCCCGCGGTGCACCCAGCGGCCCCACGCCCAGCGGTCGAGGCGTCTGGCCAGCCCGTGCCGGAAGAGCGCGTACAGGCCGATGTCGCCCGCCCAGCAGCCGAGCCACGCGGCGAGGACGGACGCCCACAGGCTGACCCGGCCCGCCAGCGCGAGCGAGCCCGAGCCGATCACCAGGATCTCCGACGGCACCGGCGGGACGGGCGCGTCGAGGGCCACGAGCAGCGCCGTGAGCGGGTGGAACCACGCGCCGAGGCGGTCCAGGAGGTCCGCGGGTCCGGTCTCCGCGGAGGCCGCCGCCAGGGCGGTCATGGCCGTCATCGCGGACGCTCCTGGAGCTGTGCCGGGGAGGCGAAGGTGCGCGGCTCGCCCGTGACCGGGTCGGTGAAGCTCAGGGACCGAGAGAGCAGCTGGAGCGGGCGGGCGAGGTCGTCCGGCGCGGCGTCCAGCAGCTCGGGGTAGAACGGGTCGAAGGCGATGCCCAGGCCCAGCGACGCGAGGTGGATCCGCAGCTGGTGCGTCCGCCCCGTGCGCGGGGTGAGCCCGAGGTGCACCACACGCCGCCCCGCGAGCATGCCCGCCGAGCGTCCGACGCCCAGCACCTCCACGCGCGTCTCCGCGTTGGCCCCGGCGTGGGCCACGTTCGACTTCTTCGTGCGCACCGGCGCCCCGGCGGCCCGGCCCGAGGCCGCCGCCGGGATCTCCTCGACCACCGACCGCAGGATCCCCCTGTCCTTGCGGATGCGGCTGCGGATGGTCAGGGGGAACCGCGTGAGGCGGGGGTCGTCGTCGGGGCGGGCCGCGTCGTCGTCGGGGTCCGCGGGCGACTCCGGGAGCACGGCGACCGCCTCGTACCGCTTGGCCACCGCGCGCCGCTCGAAGAGCAGGTGGTAGGCGCCGCGCGTGGCGGGGTTGGCGGAGAACATGACGACGCCGGCCGTCGCCCGGTCGAGGCGGTGCAGGGGCACGAGGTCGTCGAGGCCGAGCTCGTTGCGCAGGCGGACCAGCGCGGTCTCCTGGATGAAGCGCCCGCCCGGCGTGGTGGGCAGGAAGTGGGGCTTGTGGATCACCACGAGGTGCTCGTCCGCGTGGAGGATCTCGTGCGCGACCGGCAGGGGCTGCTCGTCCGGCAGATCGCGGTAGTACCAGAGGTCCTCGTGCGCGCCGAGCGGGGTGTCCGCGGGGATGGGCGCGCCGTCCACGGCCACGACCTCGCCCGCCGCGAAGCGCCGCCGGATGCCGTCCGGGTCCACGTGGCCGAAGCGGTCCAGCACGTACTCCTGCACGCTCGCCCAGGGCCCGGAGGAGGGCAGGCGCAGTCGGGTCGCGTTGACGCCGTCGCGCAGGGGAAGGGGGGAGGTCACGGCCACGGCCCCATCATTCCAGGCCGGGTGGACGGGCCCGCGCAGTCAGCCCTTCACGGGGGAGCCGGTGCCGGTGGTCTCGTCGCCGCTCGCGGGGGAGCGGTCGCGCGGGCCCAACACCGCGACCTCGTCGGCCGGCTCAGTCTTTCCGAACACCTCGCGCGCCGGGACGTGCCCGCCGACGTCGACGATGACCGTGTCCAGCACCGCGCCGGAGGGGACCGTGGCGTCGCCGAGGAGAAGGGATCCGCGCACCGTGGCGCCGGCCTCGACCACCACGCCCGGGCCGACCACGGAGTCCACGACCTCGCCCGCGATGCGGCAGCCCGGGCCGAGCAGTGAGCCGGTGACTCGCGCGTCGGGGGCCACCCACGCCGGGGGCGACTGGCGTGCGTTGGTGAGCAGCGGCCAGCCCTCGGCGGTGAGGTCCAGCCCGGTGCCGTCGAGGATCTCGCGGTGGGCCCGGAAGAACGCGTCGAGCGTGCCGATGTCCCGCCAGTAGCCCTCGAGGCGGTGCTCGCGGACCCGCCCGCGGTCCACGAACGCGGGGATGATGCTCTCCCCGTAGTCGCCGAGCGAGCCGCCGACCGGATCGCCGTCCTCGTCGGTCTCGCCGTCCTCCTTGGTGCCGGCCTCGTCCTCGGCGGCCAGGAGCTCGCCCACCACCTCGGAGAGCGCCGCGACGTCGAACACGAACACCTCCGTGGCCACGAGCGAGCCCTCGGGGTCCTCGGGCTTGTAGTCGTAGGCGGTGACGGCGCCGTCGTCGTCGGCCTGGACCACGCCGAAGCGGGAGGGGTCCTCGTCCGTCCGGGTGGTCACGACGGTGAGCTCCGCGCCCGAGGCCGCGTGCTCGGCCAGCACGGGGCGCAGGTCCAGCTGGTAGAGGTGGTCCGCGGACATCACGACGACGGTGCTCGCCCCGAACTGCTCCAGGAGGGGCACCTGCTGGGCGATCGCGTGGCCGTTGCCGCGGGAGAAGCCCTCTTCGGCGCGGCCCTGCGCGGG
This sequence comes from Micrococcus antarcticus, assembly GCF_044872765.1. Classification (NCBI taxonomy): domain Bacteria; kingdom Bacillati; phylum Actinomycetota; class Actinomycetes; order Micrococcales; family Micrococcaceae; genus Micrococcus; species Micrococcus antarcticus. Next base: position 2,118,320 of record NZ_CP085253.1, read on the forward strand.
AGGCAGGATCCGCAGGCCGTGGCGCGTGCCGTCGAGGTCCCAGGGGCGGCCGCCGGCCAGGTGCTGGTTCAGCGTGAACGGGCGGTACTGCTCCACGATCCACACGTCCTGCAGCCCCGAGTGCGCGAGGTTGGACAGCGCGACGTCGATCAGCCGGTACTGGCCCGCGAGCGGGACCATCGGCTTGGCACGGGCCTGCGTCAGCGGCATGAGACGCCCGCCGGTGCCGCCGGCGAGCACGAGCGCGACCGTGGCGCCCTCCGGGTCCTTGGGGAACGGGTCAGCCATGTGACCACCGTAGTCACCACTGGCAGTTCGGGCACCACCACAGCTGCCGCTCGGCGTCCTCGGGGGAACCGTAGTCCTCCTTGCGCACGCGCCCGCCGCAGCGCAGGCACGGGAAGCGATCGTGGCCGTAGACCCAGTAGCTCGGCTGCCGGCCGCGAGGCGGTCCGTCGAGGACCTCGATCGCGAACGGCCGGGACTCGTTGCGGCGGACATGCGTCGTGGCCCGCTGTGAACCGATCGCCGGCGACGCCGGCGGAACGTTGGCGCGCAGCAGGTCCCCGGCCAGCAGGACGAGTCCCGGGACGTCGTCGACCTCGCCGATCGGGCGGTGGGGGTCGATCCCGGCGAGCAGCAGCGTCTCGCAGCGGTAGATGTTGCCGATCCCGGAGACGAGGCGCTGGTCCAGCAGGGCCAGCCCCACGGGACGCCCGGGCCGCTCGGTCAGGCGGCGCACGCCCTCGGCGAGCAGTGCCGCGGCGGTGGCGGGGTCGGCCCACCCGGGGTCGAGCAGGTCGGGGCCCAGGTGGCCCACCACCGTGTGCTCGCGATCCGTGCGGACGAGCTCGAGCAGGCCCAGCTGCGCGCCGATCACGCGGTGCTCGTCCGTCTCCAGCACGCACCGCACCTGCCACGCGGGCGCGCCCCAGGGCGCGTCGAGGCCGGAGTCGAGCCAGCGCCCCTCCATCTTCAGGTGGGAGATCAGCGTGAGGGGCGCGGCGCCGTCGTCCTCGGCGGGTGGCGTGAGCCGCATCAGCAGGTACTTGGCCAGCGGCCGCACCTCGGCCACCGTCCACTCCTCGAGGCGCGCGGTGGCGTGCCGGGGCACGCGCAGGTCAGCATGCCGCAGCACCCGTCCCGCGAGCAGGGGGCGCAGGCGGTGCGCGGCGCGGACGAGGGAGTCGCCCTCGGGCATGTCAGGCCACCGCCACGACGGCGGCGCTCACACCGCGTTGAGCTGCCACGTCACGCCGAAGCGGTCGGCCACCCACGCGAAGCGGCGGGAGAAGCCGTAGTCGTCCGGGGGCATGAGGTCGGCGCCGCCGCCGGAGACGAGGGCGTCGTGGATCGCGTCCACCGCCGTGGGGTCCGGCAGCTCCACGAAGAGGCTGATCGAGGGGGTGAAGGAGAAGCCGTGCGGGGTGAACGAGTCGAAGAAGCGCAGCCGCTGGCCCGCGATCTCGAGCTCGCCGTGCGAGACCTTGCCCGCCCACTCGGCGCCGCGGGGCGTCGAGTCGTCGAACAGGTCGCGGCGGACCTCGGTGACCGGCAGGTGCTCCACGAACGCGGTGAGGTAGGCGTCCATGGCGGCGCCGGCGTCGCCCTCGAACATGAGGAACGGCGTCACGGAGGGCTCGGAGGGGTGCGGCATGGACTCGCCGAGGAGCTCGGCCTCGGGGTCGGCGCCGAACGGGCCGTCCGGCTCGGACGGGGCCACGGGATCCGTGCCGGCCAGTCCGCTCGCGGGGTCGTGCGTCAGGGTGTCCTCGGCGGTGCTCGGGTTCTCGCTCATGGGCGCGAACCTACCCGGCGCCGCCCGGTGCTGTCGTGCGCCCGCCGCCCGAGCCGCCACGCCTCCCGCGTGACGCCATGATGACGCGCCGCGGCTGCGGTGGGGCCTCCCCACGACGGCCTGCCTCAGCTGCGGTACCGGATGCCCGACGGCGACGAGTAGAACCCCGCGTCGAGCATCGCCCCGGAGAGGGGCGTCCCGAGGATGGGCGCGCCGTTGACCTTCTCGAGGCTCAGCCGCTCCGTCCTCCCGGTGCGCAGCGCCCACACGAGCGCCGCCGCGGCGGCCCGCAGCTCCGCCGCGTGCTCCGTGAAGCACAGCAGGGTCTTGCCGCCGCGCTCCATGTACAGCACCAGCCGGCCGCGGATCAGCACGACGACGGCGCCCGCCTTCCGGCCCGGCCGGTGCCCCGTGGGGACCACCCCGCCCGGGCCCGGCGGCACCGAGGGCCAGTCGAGGGCCGCGCCGTAGGGGTTCGCGGGATCGGTGGCCGCGAGCGCCAGCGCCGGTGGGTCCGGCTCCTCCGGCCGGGCATGGGGGTTGACGGCCGGGCGGCCGGGCGGCGGTCCGAGCGGGCTGACCCAGCCAGAGGGCGGACCGCCGATCGCGCCGGGACCGTCCGCGCCGTCGTCGTCCCCGCCCTCCTCCTGCGCGCGCTGGAAGCCGCGCAGCCGGTCCACCACGGCGCCCGTGGAGAACTGGGCGCCGCCGAGGCCCTCCACGAAGTGGCCGCGGCGCACCTGGCCGGCGTCCTCCATGCGGGTGAGCAGCTGGTACTGCCCCGCGAAGCCGCCGGGCACCTCCTCGGCCACCACGGAGCCGCGCGTGATCACGCCGTAGCGGTCCAGCAGCAGCTCGGCGGTGGCGTGGGCGCGCACGGTGGGATCCTGCTCCGCGGCGGGCAGCAGGGCCCAGCGCCCCGCCGCGCGCGCCTGCTCCGCGGCGGAGAGCCCGCCCACGCCGGGGGCGATGCCCGCGCTCGCCGACCCCGCCGCGCCGTCGCCGGCTGCGAGGCCCGCGTACCGGCCGCGCCCGCGCACCCCCGCCAGCCGACTGCCCAGCCCGCGGCCCGCACCGCCCGTGCGAGCGGTTCGCGCCCGCGGGGACTGCCTCCCCGTGCGGTGCGCGGTCTTGCCGAGCGAGAGCAGTCCGCGGACGGGGGCGAACGTGTCATTGCCGACCTTGCCCTCCCACACGAGTGCCCACAGGGCCTCGAGCACCGCGGGGCCACGGACCGGCTCAGCCCCCTGTTCGGCGCCGAGGGCCAGCACCCGCTCCACGAGCTGCGGGAAGAACCACGCGCCGCCCGAGCCGAGCACCGCGAGGATCCGCTCGCGCAGCGCGGCGTCCGCGGGGGCGGGCCCCTGCTGGGCCTCGGGAAGGCGGAGCGTGAGGTCGACGGCGTCGGCAGGGTGGATCGCCACCCAGCCGTCGTTGCCGGCGGCCTCCGCGGTCCCGGACCACACGTACTCGCCCGTGGAGAGCAGCTCGTCGAGCATCGTGGGCGCGTAGTCCCGCACGCGCGCCGGCAGCACGAGGGACTCCCACGCGCTCGCGGGCAGGGGCATGCCGGCCAGCTGGTCCAGGGCGACGGCCACGCCGTCCACGCCCTCGAGCGACGCCGGGGACGGGTGCCCGGGGCGGGGGCGCAGGTGCTGCCAGTCGGCGAGGAACCGGCCGTAGGCGGCCTGCTCCACCGGCTCCACCTCGGCGCGCAGGGCGGCGAGGGAGCGGCGGCGGATGCGGCGCAGCACCTCGGACTCGCACCACTCGGCGTCCAGGCCCGTCGCGCCGGGCGCGCCGTCCGGGCGGAACGCGCCGGTGCTGACGCGGCGCTCGGAGGCCAGGCGCTGCAGCACCCCCAGCACGACGGCGCCGCCCAGTCCGAGCGCCGCGCCCGCCTCGGCGGCCGTGAAGGGCCCGTGGGTGCGGGCGTAGCGGCCCACGAGGTCGCCGAGGGGATCCTCGACCGGCTCCAGGAACGTGACCGGCACGCCCATGGGGATCGGCACGCCGAGGGCGTCGCGCAGGCGGGCCGCGTCCTCGACCGCCGCGTAGACCTCCCCGCCTTCGCGGCGCAGGCGGAACGCCCGGTTGGCGCGGACGAGCTCGTCCAGCATCCCGGCGACGGCGGCCTCGTGCGCGGCGGGGTCCGGCTCAGACGCGGGTGTCTCACCGGCGGCCGGCTCAGGGTCCGCCGCCCCTGCCTCGACCTCCGGCTGCGTCCGCCGCGCCGCCTCCACCACGGTGAGCGGGCCCACGAGCCGCAACAGGTCAGCGAGGCCTTCGGCCCCGCGCACGCGCCGGTCCGGGGCGAGCCGCTGCAGCTCCGCCTCGACGCCGGCGATGACGTCCGCATCCAGGAGCTCCCGCAGCTCCTCCGTGCCGAGCAGCTCGGACAGCAGCGCCGGATCGAGGGACAGGGCCGCCGCGCGGCGCTCGGCCAGGGGGGAGTCGCCCTCGTAGATGAACTGGGCGACGTACCCGAAGAGGATGGACTGCGCGAAGGGCGAGGGCGCCGTCGTCGTGACCTCGACCATGCGGATCGCACGCGACGCGAGGCGGGCGGCGACGTCCTTGAGGGCCGGGAGGTCGTAGACGTCCTGGAGCACCTCGCGGACGGTCTCCAGGATCACCGGGAACTGCGGGAACTTGCGGGCCACGTCCAGCAGCTGGGCGGCGCGCTGGCGCTGCTGCCACAGGGGCGAGCGCCGGCCGGGGTTGCGGCGGGGGAGCAGCAGGGCGCGGGCGGCGTTCTCGCGGAAGCGGGCGGCGAACAGCGCGGATCCGCCGACCTCCGCCGTGACGATCTCGTCCAGCTCCTCCGCCGTGAACTCGAAGAGCTCTGCGCCCGGCGGCTCCGTGTCCATGAGGGGGATGCGCAGGACGATGCCGTCATCGGCGGCCATCGCGGCGCCGGAGCCGGTCTCGAGGCCGTAGCGCTGGGCCAGCCGGGCGCCCACCGCGAGCGCCCAGGGCGCGTGGACGGCCATGCCGAAGGGGGAGTGGAGCACCACGCGCCAGTCGCCGAGCTCGTCCGTGAACCGCTCCACCACGAGGGTCTTCTCCGTGGGCAGCGTGCCGGTGGCCTCGCGCTGGTCCTTCAGATAGGCCAGCAGGTTGTCCCGTGCCCAGGGGTCCAGGCCCGCGGCCTCGAGGCGGGCGAGGGCCGCCTCCCGGTCAGCGTCCACCTCGCGGCGGAAGCGCCCGACGGCGTCGCCGAGCTCGGCGGGGCGTCCGGCGGCGTCGCCGCGCCAGAACGGGAGCTTGCCCGGCTGGCCGTAGGCGGGGAGCACCAGCACGCGGTCGGCGGTGATGTCCACGATCCGCCATGACGTGGCGCCGAGCAGGATCACGTCGCCCACGCGGGACTCGTAGACCATCTCCTCGTCCAGCTCGCCGACGCGGCGCCCGCCCGAGCGCGCGGAGCCGGCCGAGGACTTCGCCGCGGACTCGCCGGTGTCCCCGTCGGCGGCCGCGCCGTCCCGGCCGCCGCCCGCGCCGGCGTCCGTGGCGAGGAAGACGCCGAACAGGCCGCGGTCCGGGATGGTGCCGCCCGAGGTGACGGCCAGACGCTGGGCGCCGGGGCGGCCGGAGAGCGTGCCCTCCTCGCGGTCCCACAGGATGCGCGGGCGCAGCTCGGCGAACTCGTCCGAGGGGTAGCGGCCGGCGAGCAGGTCCAGCACAGACTCGTAGGCCGAGTGCGGCAGGGCCGAGAACGGGGCGGAGCGGCGCACGAGGTCGAACCAGGCCTCGGCCTCCACGTCCTCGATCGCGACGGCGGCCACCGTCTGCTGGGCCAGGATGTCCAGCGGGTTGGCGGGGACGCGCAGGGACTCGATGCACCCGGCCACCATGCGCTCGGCGACCACGGCGGTGTCGACGAGGTCCCCGCGGTGCTTGGGGAAGAACACGCCGCGGGAGACCTCTCCCACCTGGTGGCCCGCGCGGCCCACGCGCTGCAGGCCCGAGGCCACCGACGGCGGCGACTCCACCTGGATCACCTGGTCCACCGCGCCCATGTCGATGCCGAGCTCGAGCGAGCTCGTGGCCACGACGCAGCGGATCTGCCCGGTCTTCAGCGCCTCCTCCACGATGGCGCGCTGCTCCTTGGAGACGGAGCCGTGGTGGGCGCGGGCGAAGTCGGAGACCGTCCCCGAGCCGGTGCCGGTCTGCCCGGCCACCTGGGCGGGTCCGTGGACCGGGGTGCGCGGCGTCGCGGGGGCCGCGTCCCGCTGTGCCAGCCATCCGGCGACGACGTCGCGCGCCTGGGCCGGCTCGCGGAAGCCCGGGACGGCGTCGGGCAGGTCCGCGGCGGCGGCCGCCTCCTGGCGGGCCTCCCAGATCTCGTTGAGGCGACCCGTGAGACGTTCGGCGAGGCGGCGGGAGTTGGCGAACACCAGGGTGGAGCGGCGCTCGGACACCAGGTCCACGATCCGCTCCTCCACGTGCGGCCAGATGGAGCCGCCCATCGCCGCGCCCCCGTCGGCCCCGCCCGGGGCGCCCGCCGGAGAGGATCCCGGACCCGTGTCCTGGGCACCCGAGGGGGCGGAGAGGTCGGTCATGTCCGGGATGGGGACGCTCACCGCGAGGTCCCACTGCTTGGCCGAGGCGGGCCGCACGATGGTGACCGGCTGCACGCCGCCGAGGAAGCGGGCGACCTCGGAGGCCGGCTCCACCGTGGCGGAGAGGCCGATGCGCTGCACGGGCCTCTCGAGCAGCGCATCGAGGCGCTCGAGGGACACGGCCAGGTGGGCGCCGCGCTTCGTGCCGGCGACGGCGTGCACCTCGTCCACGATCACGGTGCGCACGCCGGCCAGGGCCGAGCGACCCTTCGAGGTGAGCATCAGGAAGAGGGACTCGGGCGTGGTGATGAGGATGTCCGGCGGGTCCTGCAGCAGACGGCGCCGCTCTGCCGCGGGGGTGTCCCCGGACCGCACGCCCACGCGCACCTGCGGCACTGCCCGGCCGAGGGTGCGTGCGGTCTGCGTGATGCCGATCAGCGGGGCACGCAGGTTGCGCTCCACGTCCACGCCGAGCGCCTTGAGCGGGGAGATGTAGAGGACGCGGGTGGCGGAGACCTCCGGGTCCGCGGGCTCGCGCACGAACGAGTCCAGCGCCCAGAGGAAGGAGGAGAGGGTCTTGCCGGAGCCCGTCGGGGCGATCACGAGGGCGTGGCGGCCCGAGGAGATCGCGTCCCACGCGCCCACCTGCGCCGGCGTCGGCCCCTCGAAGGCACCCGTGAACCACGCGCGGGTGGGCTCGCTGAAGCGGGAGAGGACGGCGGCGGTGCTCGGGGCGGGCGTCCCGGCCCCCTCGGTGCCGCTCATGCGTGGTGGTACGGCCGGCCGGCGGAGATCTCCTGCGCGCGGTAGACCTGCTCTGCCAGGATGAGGCGCACGAGCTGGTGCGGGAAGACGAGGCCGGAGAGGGACCACACGCGGTCGGACCGCGCGTGGACGCGCTGGTCCACCCCGTACGCGCCGCCGATCACGAGCGTGACGGGTGCGCCGACGTCGAACTGCGCCCGCAGGTGCCGGGCCAGGCCGGGGGAGTCGAAGCCATTGCCGCGCTCGTCCAGGAGGATCATGTGCTCGTCCCCGCCGACCTTGGCCAGGATGCGGTCCGACTCCTCGGTCCGGGCCGCGTCCTCCTGCCGCGCGGAGTGGGGGAGGAGCTGCCACGTGAGGTCGTAGGGCCTCTTGAGGCGCCGCTCGTAGCGTGCGATCCCGTCCGAGACCCACGCTTCATGCTTCTTGCCGACGGCGAGCACCTTCACTGACATGGGGTCCATGATGGCACCGGGGCCGGACGCGCCAGGCACCCGACCCCGGTCGTACGACCCGGTGACGTCAGTCGACGCGCTGCGTGACCTTCGCCCGCTCGCCGGGTGTGCCGCCCCTGCGGGCCAGGAACATCAGGACGCCGGCGGCAGCGAGCGCGAGGCCGGCCAGGCCCATGAGCACCAGGCCGATGCCGGGGCTGGCGCCGTGGCCGGCCACCCTCCCGATGTTCGCGAAGCCGTCCACCATCAGGAACAGGCCGGTGAGGACAGCCAGGACGCCGGCGGCGATGCGCGCCCACGCCGCTGAGACCAGGAAGGCCGCCACGCACAGGGCGATGGTGAGCAGCAGCAGGGCCAGGATGATCCCGGCCTCGTCCGCGCTCGCCTCCAGGAAGCTCTGGCTGATCCGGCCGCCGAAGAGGCTCACGCTCGCGGCCGGCAGGAAGAGGGCGAGCAGGGACACGAGGGCGGAGGCGACCGCTGCGAGCGGCGCCCACGGGTAGCGCAGGTGAGGGGCACGGCGGTCCAGGGATGAGGCGTTCGCCGGCGGGGTGGGGCCCGCGGCGGGATCGGTGGTGGGGGACAAGGGGGGCCTCCAGGGCGGTGAGGGAGCGGCGGTGACGCCGCGCACTCTAGTGGAGGGCGGGGAACGGCCCGTGAACAGTCTGTGCGCCCGATGTGGGTGCATGACGAAGGCCCCGGTCAGCGCAGGATCACGCGGGACTCGGGGCCTTCACATCTGGCGGTGACGGTGGGATTTGAACCCACGGTACGGGGTTACCGTACACAGCATTTCGAGTGCTGCACCTTCGGCCGCTCGGACACGTCACCAGACTGGGACACTCTACCCGAGCGGCCGCGACGCGCCCAAACCGGCCGCGGGCCGTCGTCGTCGTCGGCCCCGGAGCCGGCCGTGCCCGGCCATCCGCTCATTCCCGGTGCGCGGCGAAGAACCCGCGCAGCAGGGCGGCGGACTCCGCGGCGCGGACGCCGCCGCGCACCTGCACCGTGTGGTTGAAGCGCGGGTCCCGCACCACGTCCAGCACGGAGCCGCACGCGCCCGCCTTGGGATCCCATGCCCCGAACACAACGCGCGGGACGCGGGCGAGCAGCAAGGCCCCCGCGCACATGGGGCAGGGCTCGAGGGTGACCACGAGGGTGGAGTCGGTGAGGCGCCATCCGTCGCCGCCGCCCGAGGCCGCCAGGGCCTCGGCCGCGCGGCGCAGCGCCAGGACCTCGGCGTGGGCGGTGGGGTCGTGGTGCTGCTCGCGCTCGTTGCCCCCCGCCGCGAGGACGGTCCCGTCCCCGGCCACGAGGACCGCGCCGATCGGGACGTCTCCGGCCTCGCCGGCGGCGCGGGCGACCCCGAGGGCCAGGCCCATCCAGGCGTGCTCCTGCGCAGAGGTGGGCGCGGGGGCAGACACGGAGGACACGGAGGAGGGCACGGCTCCAGCGTACGGGGGACGGTAGCGTGGGAGCATGCGCGTTCACGTCGTCGACCACCCCCTCGTCGCCCACAAGCTCACCGTCCTGCGGAAGCGGGAGACCCCCTCGATGATCTTCCGCCAGCTCACCGAGGAGCTGGTGATGCTCCTGGGCTATGAGGCGACGCGCGACGTCGCGGTGGAGCCCGTGACGATCGAGACGCCCGTGACCACGACGACGGGCACCCGCCTGGCCCGCCCGCGTCCCCTCGTGGTGCCCATCCTGCGCGCGGGCCTCGGCATGCTTGAGGGCATGGTCAAGATGGCGCCCTCCGCGGAGGTCGGCTTCCTGGGCATGGCGCGCAACGAGGAGACCCTCGACATCGTCACGTACGCCGAGCGCCTGCCCGCCGACCTGACCGGACGCCACGTCTTCCTCCTGGACCCGATGCTCGCCACGGGCGGGACCCTGGTCGAGGCCATCCGCTTCCTCTACGAGCGCGGTGCGGCACGGGTGACATGCCTCTGCCTGCTTGCGGCGCCGGAGGGCATCGCGCGTCTCGAGGAGTCCCTGGGCGACATGGAGGTGGACCTCTACCTCGCGGCCCTCGACGAACGGCTCAACGAGCGCTCTTACATCGTCCCGGGACTCGGCGACGCGGGAGACCGCCTCTACGGCCTGGCCGAGTGAACCGGCTGCACCGCCGGTCCCGGCGCTGCAGCCCGCTCCCCGAGACCCCCGCTCCGGCGGGGGTCTCGTGCTTTCGGTGACCACCATGTCGAATGTGTCGTCCACCAGATGGACGGGCGGGGGGCGACGTCGGAGGCAACCCGACGTGGGCGATCTGAACTGGGAGCCGGCTGGGAGAAGATGCGGCATACATATGCGATGCCCTCGATGGGGGCGGCGTCGGGTCGAAAATGACACGGCGGGGTTATGCAGGGCGACGAATGGTGATCTCAGACACAAATGGATCCAGAGCGTCCGATATGCGAGACGAATCAATCAGTGTTACTTGCCAGATCGCCGGGCGACGTCACATAGTCGTCATATGACGATCCCGCCCGCGTTCTCGCGAGCAGGCGGGGAACCGACTGAGGAGTGACGGTCATGAGTGAGTCCGCCGGATACGTGCATGTCTCGGTGCGCAACGCGCAGCGCCGGACCCCGGGCCACCGGGTGCGGGGCGCGGCAGGCCGCGGCGACCTCCGCCTCGCCGGGACGCCCGCGCCGGGCCCGCTCCCCGCACAGACCGATCCGACTCCCGTGCTCGCGCCCAACGGCGTCCCCGGTCCCCAGGCGGTGGCCCGGGAGAACGAGGCCCGCGGCTTCGTGATCTACGTGGGCATGGACGAGCTCGCGGCCTCGGCCGCCGGCACCTCGCTCACCCGCCTCGCCAACGAGCTGCGCCACTACGTCGAGTCGCTCGTCCCGGGCTCCCAGTCCCACGCCGCCGTCGCCCTGGCCCCGGCCGGCGCCGAGGGCGACGACCTCGAGGTGGTCCGCCAGGTGCTGGGCGACCCCACCGTGCAGGGCGCCTTGCGCCCCGACCTGGCCCAGGCGCCCGCCCCGGTGTCCACGCGGCAGCCCGGCGTGCTGATCGACCTGTCCCGTCGCGAGGTGCAGCTGGACGGGGAGCCGCTGAACCTCACGTTCAAGGAGTTCGAGCTGCTCAACTACCTCGTGGAGAATGGGGAGCGCACGGTGGGCCGCGACGAGCTGCTCGAGGCGCTGTGGCGCACCTCGGACGAGGTCCCCAACGAGCGCACGATCGACGTCCACATCCGCCGCCTCCGCGCCAAGCTCGGCCGCCTGGCCAACACCGTGCGCACCGTGCGCGGCCAGGGCTACCGCTTCTACCGGCACCCCGAGGTCGTCGTGTGGGCCGCTCCCGAGTACTCCATCTGACCGCGGCGCCATGGGCGGCTCCGACGCGAAGACCCTGATCGTCCTGCGGCATGCCAAGGCCGGCTGGCCCGAGGGGGCGGACGACCACGACCGCCCGCTCGCCGCGCGCGGGCACGAGCAGGCGCCCGCCGCCGGCCGCTGGCTCCGGGAGAACGGGCTCGTCCCGGACGGCATCGTCTGCTCGGACGCCTTGCGCACCCGGCAGACCTGCGTGTGGGTGTGCGAGCAGCTCGGCGAGCTCGCCCCCACCCCCTATCTGGACCGACGGCTCTACGAGGCCGACGCCGCCCGCGCGCTCTCGATCGTCAACGAGACCGAGGAGGGCGTCCGCTGCCTCCTAGTCGTGGGTCACATGCCGTGGGTGCAGAACCTCGGCATGCGCCTCATGAGCCTCGACTCGGACCAGGACGCAGCGCTGGCCATGACGGAGCACTACCCCACGCTGGGGCTGCAGGTCTTCCGGGTCGACAAGCCGTGGGCCGAGCTCGACGGGCGCGACGCCGCCCTCACCCACTTCGTGGTGCCGGGCCGCTGACGCCGCCGGAGCGGGCCCCGACGTCGCTGGACCTCTCGGGGACGACGAAGGCCCCCGCTCTCCGAGGAGCGGGGGCCTTCCCTGTGGTGCGCCCAAAGGGATTCGAACCCCTGACCTTCTGTTCCGTAGACAGACGCTCTATCCAGCTGAGCTATGGGCGCATCTTCCGTTCCGCTGGAGCGGATCGAACTCGTAGAACTATACACACCTTCCCCCGCACGTGCAAAACGGGCCCCGTGGGCGGCCGGGCCGCCCTCGGGTGAGGCCGCCCTGGGCGGCCTCGCCGCAGGCCCCTCGGGTACCATGGCCCCAAGACCGTGCGACCACAACGGCGTGGCGCACCATGATCGGTGTGCACGTCTGTGGTGGGACGGAACGGTACAGGACCCCTACGGGAGGACTCTCCATGGCTGACAACGCCACCCCCACCTTCGCGGAGCGTGCTGTGCAGGACGCGCCCACGGACTACGCCCAGCTGCGCGACTGGGTCGCCGAGATCGCCGAGCTGACGCAGCCGGACGAGGTCCACTGGGTGGACGGTTCCGAGGAGGAGTACGACCGCCTCGCCGCCGAGCTCGTCGAGGCCGGCACCCTGACGAAGCTGAACGACGACCTCTTCCCGCACTCGTTCGCCGCGTTCTCCGACCCGGCCGACGTCGCCCGCGTGGAGGACCGCACGTTCATCTGCTCCGAGAAGGAGGAGGACGCGGGCTTCACCAACAACTGGAAGGCCCCCGCCGAGATGCACGGCATCCTCGACGACGCCTTCCGCGGCTCCATGCGCGGCCGCACCATGTACGTGATCCCGTTCGTCATGGGCCACCTCGACGCCGAGGACCCCAAGTACGGCGTGGAGATCACCGACTCCGCCTACGTCGTGATGTCCATGCGCATCATGGCCCGCATCGGCACCGACGTGCTGGAGAAGATGTCCCGCGAGCAGGCCTTCTACGTGCCCGCCGTGCACTCCGTGGGCGCCCCCCTCGCCCCCGGCGAGCAGGACGTGCCGTGGCCGTGCAACGCCACCAAGTGGATCGTGCACTTCCCCGAGGAGCGCTCCATCTGGTCGTACGGCTCGGGCTACGGCGGCAACGCCCTGCTGGGCAAGAAGTGCTACGCGCTGCGCATCGCCTCCGTGATGGCGCGGGACGAGGGCTGGCTGGCCGAGCACATGCTGATCCTCAAGCTCACCAACCCCGAGGGCCGTGCCTTCCACATCACGGGCGCCTTCCCCTCCGCGTGCGGCAAGACCAACCTCGCGCTGATCGACCCCACGATCGAGGGCTGGAAGGCCGAGACCCTGGGCGACGACATCACGTGGATCCGCGCCGGCCACGACGGCGAGCTGCGCGTGATCAACCCCGAGACCGGCTACTTCGGCGTGGCCCCCGGCACGGGCTGGTCCACCAACCCGAACGCCATGCGCGCGATCGCCCGCGGCAACTCCATCTTCACCAACGTCGCCCTCACGGACGACGGCGGCGTGTGGTGGGAGGGCATGACGGACGAGGTGCCCGCGCACTTGACCGACTGGCGCGGGAACGACTGGACGCCCGAGTCCGACACCCCGGCAGCCCACCCCAACTCGCGCTTCTGCACCCCGATCGAGCAGACCGACATGCTCGCGGACGAGTACCGGGACCCGGCCGGCGTGAAGCTGGACGCGATCCTCTTCGGCGGCCGCCGCAAGACCACCGTCCCCCTCGTGACGGAGGCCTTCGATTGGGAGGACGGCATCCTCAAGGGCGCCACCCTCTCCTCGGAGACCACCGCGGCCGCCGCCGGCGCTGTGGGCGTGGTGCGCCGCGACCCGATGGCCATGCTGCCGTTCCTCGGCTACGACGCCGGCGACTACCTGGCCCACTGGATCGAGGAGTCCGGCAAGGCCGACGCGGAGAAGCTGCCGCGCATCTACCTCGTGAACTGGTTCCGCCGCAACCGCGACGGCGGCTTCGCGTGGCCCGGCTTCGGTGAGAACTCCCGCGTGCTCAAGTGGGTCGCGGAGCGTCTCGAGGGCAAGGCCGACGCCGTGGAGACCCCGATCGGCTTCACCCCCACCCCCGAGTCCCTCGACCTGACCGGCCTGGACGTGTCCGACGCGGACCTCGATGACGCCCTCAAGGTGGACCGTGAGGAGTGGGCCAAGGAGTCCGAGCTCATCGAGGAGTGGCTGGAGCGCTTCGGCGACTCGCTGCCCGCCTCCATCCGCGAGCGCTACGAGGCCCAGAAGGCACGCTTCGCGCTCTGAGCCCCGCCACCGACGACGTCGGCCCCCCACCTCCGCGAAGAAGGAGGTGGGGGGCCGACGTCGTCCTGCGGGCGGCTCCGCTCAGACGGCGAGCCAGAGGTCCGGGCCGAAGATCTCGTAGCGGATCCCGGTCGCCGGCACGCCGGCGTCGATCAGCGCGGAGCGGGTGGCCTGCATGAAGGCCAGCGGGCCGCAGAGGATGACCTCGGCGCCGGCGGGGAGCTCGATCTCGGAGGGGTCCATGCGGCCCTCGTGGACGGTGATGCCCTCGGGCGCCTGCTCCGGGGCCACGCCGAGCCACAGGTGGGCCTGGGCGTTCGGCAGCGCGGAGAGCGACTCCGTGAGCTGCCCGAGCAGGGCCACGGACTCCAGGGAGGCATCGGCGTGCAGGACGACGACCTCGCGGTCGGACCCCTGTTCGGCCAGCGAGCTCAGGATGGAGGCGGCCGGCGTGATGCCGATGCCCGCGGTGGCGAGCATGAGGGGCGCCGAGTCGTCCTTCGGGGTGATCTCGCCGTAGGGGTTGGACAGCTCGACGACGTCCCCGACCTCCACCGCGTTGATGAGCGTGGGGGAGACCTCGCCGGCCTCGTCCAGCTTCACGGTGATCACGCGCTCGGTGGTGGAGGCGGCGTGGTCCGAGAGCGAGTACTGCCGGGCCTGGCGCAGGCCGTCGGCCACCTTGACGCGCACCGAGACGAAGCCGCCGGCCTCGCCGGGGGTCTGCGGGGTGTCGTCGGCCGGCTCGAAGCGGAAGGTCACGGCGGCGTTGCCGGTGGGCTCCTTGGAGACGACCTTCCAGTCGAGCCACATCTTGTCGTTGGCCTGCTTGGCGTAGAGGCCCTTCTCGAGCTTGATCAGGGCGTCGGCCATGAGCCAGTACACCTCGGTCCAGGCCTCGGCGACCTCGGGGGTCACGGCGTCGCCGAGGACGTCGGCGATGGCCCAGAAGAGGTTCTCGTAGACGATCTGGTACTGGTCCTCGGTGATGCCGAGGGCGGTGTGCTTGTGCGCGATCCGCGCGAGCACGGCCTCGGGCAGGGAGTCGGGGTGCTCGAGCTGGTGCACCGCGAAGCGCACGATCGAGCCGGCCAGGGCCTGGGCCTGCTCGCCGCTGCGCTGGTTGGCGCGGGAGAACAGCCCGTCCAGCAGCTCCGGATGGGCCTCGAACATGTGGGCGTAGAACTTCGGCGTGATCTCCGGCATGTGCTCGGCGACGACGGCGGCGGTGGCCTCGATGACGGGGCGGGACTTCTCGGACAGCATGGGGGTCTCCTCGGGAGCCTTATATGTGCATTGTCGATGCAAGATTACACCGTGGCCGCGTGGGATCCCATCGCGGGCAGGCCCAGGGAGACCGGCCCCGCGGCGCCCGCTCCGCCCGGACGCACGAGGTCACGGACCGTCAGGAGGTCGAGCTCGGCCATGAAGGCCTCCCGGGCGCGAGCGAGGGCCTCCCGCAGTCGGCAGTCCGCCGCGAACGGGCACGGGACGCCCGTCTCGTGGCCGGCGCAGTCGAGGACCTCGGCGCGGGGGCTCAGGTCGCGCACGAGCTCTCCGACGCGCTGGTCCAGCCCCGCCTCCGTGATCCGGGCGCCGCCCAGCCGGCCGCGGGCCACCTGGATGGTCCCGCGGCGGCGCAGCTCGGCCACGGCCTTGATGACGTGGTTGTACGGCACGTGGATCTCGTCCGCGATCCGTTGGCTGGTCAGCTGGCGCCCCTCGGCGCGGGCGAGCACCATGAGGACGCGCAGGCTCACGTCGGTGAACGCGTTCAACTTCATGGCGCCGATTCTCCCATCGGGGGGCACGCTCCTGCACAGGCGCCCCACGGGAGGCCTGCGTCCCCGGCGTCCCGGCGCCCGCCTCATCCTGTCCGCCTCCGTTGGCATACTGGCGCCATGACCTCCCCCAGGCACGACGCCGGCCCGCCCCTCCCTCCCGTCGCCGCCCCGGGCGGCCCGCGGCGTGAGCCCGCGGCGGACCCGGAGCTGCACTCCCAGGCCCTGGAGGTCCTGCGCCGCCTGGTGGACCGGCCGGACGCCGAGTTCAAGGAGGGCCAGTACGAGTCCGTCGAGGCGCTCGTGGCGCACCGCCGGCGGGCGCTGGTGGTGCAGCGCACCGGCTGGGGCAAGTCCGCCGTGTACTTCGTGGCGTCCCTGCTGCTGCGGGCGCGGGGCGCCGGCCCCACGCTCATCGTCTCCCCGTTGCTGGCCCTCATGCGGGACCAGGTCTCGGCGGCGGCGCGCGCGGGCGTGCGGGCCGTGTCCGTGAGCTCCGCGAACTCCACCGAGTGGGACGAGGTCCGGGCCAAGCTCGCGGCGGACGAGGTGGACGTGCTGCTGATCTCCCCGGAGCGGCTGACCAATCCCCGCTTCCGCGAGGAGCAGCTGCCGGACCTCGTGGCCCGCATGGGCCTGCTCGTGGTGGACGAGGCCCACTGCATCTCCGACTGGGGGCACGACTTCCGGCCGGACTACCGGCGCATCCGCGACCTGATCGGACAGCTGCCCTCCCAGGGACCCCGGGCGGTGCCCGTGCTGGCCACCACCGCCACGGCCAACGCGCGCGTCGTGCAGGACGTGGTGGAGCAGCTCGGCGTGGACTCGGCGCAGGACGTCTTCGTGCTGCGCGGTCCGCTGGCGCGCGCCTCGCTGCGCCTCGGCGTGCTGCGGCTGCCGAACCCCGCGGCCCGCCTCGCGTGGCTGCTTGCCCACCTGGGAGAGCTGCCGGGTTCAGGCATCGTCTACGCGCTCACGGTCTCCGCGGCGGAGGACACGGCGCGGGTGCTGCGCGAGGCCGGCCACGAGGTGGTGGCCTACACGGGCCGCACGGACCCGGAGCAGCGCGCCCGCATCGAGGAGGACCTCAAGGCCAACCGCGTGAAGGCGGTGGTGGCCACGTCCGCGCTCGGCATGGGGTTCGACAAGCCGGACCTCACGTTCGTCGTGCACCTCGGGGCGCCGAGCTCCCCGGTGGCGTACTACCAGCAGGTCGGCCGCGCGGGCCGTGGAACGGACCACGCGGACGTGCTCCTGCTGCCCGGCGCGGAGGACCGCCAGATCTGGCAGTACTTCGCCACGGCCTCCATGCCGGACGAGGCCCAGGCCCACACGGTGCTCGCGGCGCTCTCCGCGGACGGCGGGGCGATGTCCGTGGCGGCGCTGGAGCCCGCCGTGAGCATCAAGCGCACCGCCCTCGAGCTGCTGCTCAAGGTGCTCGCCGTGGACGGTGCGGTGGAGCGCGTGGGCGGCGGCTGGCGGTCCACGGGCCGCCCCTGGACCTACGACGGCGAGCGCTACGCCCGCGTGGCCGAGGCCCGCCGTGCGGAGGAGCGCCTCATGCTGGACTACCAGACGACGCAGACGTGCCGCATGGAGTTCCTGGCGCGGACCCTGGACGATCCCACGGCCGCGCCGTGCGGGCGGTGCGACGTCTGCGCCGGCCCGTGGTACCCCACGGGCTCGGACGGTGCCGCTCGGGAGCGCGCCGAGCACGCCCTGCACCGGGCCGGCGTCCCCCTCGAGCCGCGCCGCATGTGGCCCTCCGGGATGGACCGGCTGGGCGTGCCGGTGACGGGCCGCATGGCCGCCGGCGCGCAGGCGGAGGAGGGGCGCGCCCTCGCGCGTCTGACGGACCTGGGCTGGGGCGGAGTCCTGCGCGAGCTGCTCGCCGCGCCGGATGCCCCGGTGCCGGAGAACGTGCTGCAGGGCGCCGTGGGGGTCCTCGCCGGGTGGGGCTGGCAGGACCGCCCCATCGCGGTGGTGGCCATGCCCTCGAGGGGGCGGCCACAGCTCGTGGGCTCCTTCGCCGAGGGGGTCGCACGGATCGGCCGCCTGCCGTTCCTCGGCACCCTCGACCTCGTGGGCGGCGGCCCGACGGCCGGCCCGGGCGGCAACAGCGCCTACCGGCTGGCCTCGGTCCACGGCCGCTTCGCCGTCCCGCAGGCCATGGCCCACATGCTCCGCACGGCGCCTGAGGCGGGGCACGTCGGCCCCGTCCTGCTCGTGGACGACCTCGTGGACTCCCGGTGGTCGCTGGCCGAGGCCACGCGGGTGCTGCGCGAGGCCGGTGCCCAGGGGGTGCTGCCCTTCGTCCTCGCCCAGTCCGGCTGATTCGACAGAGCTGAGGCGGCGGAGGCTGATTCGCCGGGACCCGACGTGACGAGGGCTGACACGCCGAGGGGGCCGGACCGGATGGTCCGGCCCCCTCGGGCCCGTGGAGGGCGGTCCGCCCGCCGTCCGTCAGCGCTCGGTGCGGACGATCTCCAGCACCGCGTCGCGGATGGCCTCCATGGTCTCCGGGGTCCGGGCCTCGCCGTTGTAGCGCAGGAACGGCTCCGTGTTGGAGGGGCGCAGGTTGAACCACCATGAGCCGTCGGCCGCGGAGACGGTGGTGCCGTCCATGCGGAGCACGCGCGTGGCCACGCCCGCGAAGTCCCCGTGGGTGGCCTGGCCGGCGTCGCCGCCGTCCTCGGCGCCCGCGGCGAACTGCGCGAGCACGGCGGCCACGGCGGCGTCCTTGTCCTCCACCTTCGAGTTGACCTCGCCCGAGGCGAAGTACGGCTCGTACTCCTCGGCCAGCTCGCTCAGGGGCTGCTCCTGCTCGCCCAGGGCGGCCAGGACGTGCATCGCGGCCAGCATGCCGGTGTCCGCGTTGAAGAAGTCACGGAAGTAGTAGTGCGCGGAGTGCTCGCCGCCGAACACGGCGCCCTCGGACGCCATGACCGCCTTGATGAAGGAGTGGCCCACACGGGTCACCACGGCGCGGCCGCCGTCGGCCTCCACCAGCTCGGGCACCGCTCGGGAGGTGATGAGGTTGTGGATGATCACGGGGGTCTCCTCCCCGTCCGCCTTCGCGCGGGCGATCTCGCGGCGCGCCACGAGGGCGGTGACCGCGGACGGGGACACGGGGTCGCCGTTCTCGTCGATCACGAAGCAGCGGTCGGCGTCTCCGTCGAAGGCCAGGCCGAGGTCCGCGCCGCGGTCCGTCACGGCCGCCTGCAGGTCGCGCAGGTTCTCCGACTCCAGCGGGTTGGCCGGGTGGTTCGGGAAGGTGCCGTCGAGCTCGAAGTAGAGCGGCTCGATGGTGAGCGGCAGGCCCGGCAGCAGCGTGTCCCCCAGGACCGCCGGAGTCGTGCGTCCCGCCATGCCGTTGCCCGCGTCCACCACGACCTTCAGCGGGCGGATGCCCCGCAGGTCCACGAGGGAGCGCAGGTACTCGGCGTAGGCGCCGAGGATCTCCTGCTCGGACACGGAGCCCGGGGCCTCCACCGCGGGGATCTCGCCGCCGTCCAGGTAGCGCTGGGCCACGTCGCGGATCTCGTAGAGGCCGGTGTCTGAGGAGACGGGCACCGCGCCGGCCTTGGCCATCTTCATGCCGTTGTACTCGGCCGGGTTGTGCGAGGCCGTGAACACCACGCCGGCGGCCTGCTTCACGCCGGCCGCGTAGTACAGCATGTCCGTGGAGATGAGGCCCAGCAGCAGCACGTTCGCGCCGCGAGCCGTGGCGCCGGCCGCGAAGGCGTCCATGAACTCGGGAGAGGAGGGGCGCATGTCCCCGCCCACCAGCACGGTCTGCCCGGCCAGCTCGAGGACGTCCACGAAGGCTGCGCCCACGGCTCGGACGGACTCCGCCGTGATGGTCTCGCCCACGATGCCGCGCACGTCATAGGCCTTGAAGGAGTCACGCAGGTCGATGGGTCCAGAGGAAGTAGTCACCCGACCGATGGTAGTGGACCCCTGGATACAGTGGGCTGGTGGCCTCCGCAAACCGATTCCCGCGCTCCGGCGGCGTGCCGGGCGGCCCGCCGCCGGAAGCCCCGGAGCCGCTCTCGCCTGGCACGCCCGCCTACCGTCGGCTGCTGCTCGGCCTCTTCCTGGCCGGCGTGGCCACGTTCGCCCAGCTCTACTCGCCGCAGGGCCTGCTCCCCCTCGTCAGCGCCGACCTGGGCGTGCCGGCCCACGAGGCGGCGCTGCTCGTCTCCGCCGCCACCCTCGGCCTGGCCGTCTCCGTGGTGCCGTGGTCGCTCGCGGGCGACCGGTGGGGCCGTCGACCGGTCATGGTGGTCTCGCTCGCCGGCGCGAGCGCGCTCGCGGTGGCCAGCGGGCTGGCCCCCTCGCTCGAGGCCATGATGGTGCTGCGCCTGTTCGAGGGGATGGCGCACGGCGGCGTCGCGGGCCTCGCCGTGGCGCTGCTCGCGGAAGAGGTGGCTCCGCGCGCGGTCACCGCGGCGGCGGGCACCTACATCGCCGGGACCACGCTGGGCGGCCTGTCCGGCCGGCTCATCGCGCTGCCCGTCGCCGAGGCGGCCTCGTGGCGCGCGGGCATGCTCGCGGTGAGCGCGGTCGGCGTGCTGTGCACCCTGGGGTTCCTCTGGGTCACCCCGCGGGCCCGCCGCTTCGTCCCCTCCCGCACCTCCGTGCGGCAGGTCACCCGCACGGTCCGTGCGCACCTGCACGCGCCCGCGCTCGTGGCGGTGTACGCGCAGGCGCTGCTGCTCATGGGCGGCTTCGTGGCCCTGTACAACTACGTGGGCTACACGCTCCTGGCCCCGCCGTTCTCCTGGGACCCCTCGGCCGTGGGACTCGTGTTCCTCGCCTACCTCGCCGGCACCTGGGCGTCGCCGTGGGCCGGCCGGCTGGCCGCACGGCATGGCCGGCTGCGGGTCCTGGTCGCGGCGACGACGGCGATGGCCGTGGGCGTGGCCCTCACCCTGGTGCCCCACCCGCTCGTGCTCGTGCCCGCACTGGTGCTGGCCACCGGGGCGTTCTTCGCGGCGCACTCGGTGGCCTCGGCATGGGCCGGCACCGCCGCGGTGACGGGCCGCGCGCAGTCCACCTCGCTGTACAACCTGGCCTACTACGCGGGGTCGAGCCTCTTCGGCTGGCTGGGCGGGGTGTTCCACGAGGCCCACGGCTGGCCCGGGACGGTGGTGATGGTGGTGGCGCTCGTGCTCACCGCCACCGTGGTCGCCGTCGTCGTCCTGCGCGGAGACGAGACGGCCCCGGCTCGATGAGCCGGGGCCGGGCGGGTGCGGCGGACGGTCACCTGCCGCGGCCGGCGGCGTCCGTGCCGTCGGCGGAGCGGGCCTGCTCCTGCCACTGCTTGAGCACGGCCGGGTCCTGCAGCTCGAGCCAGTCCACCATCTGCTGGTAGGTCACGCAGTACGTGTCCTCCTTCTGGCAGACCTCGCGCATGACCTGGTCCACCGCGGGGTTGAACGTGTTGTCGTTCCACGTGTTGAAGTGGTTGCCGAACACGAGCGGGGCGCGGTTGCCGTTGAACGCCGACTCGTACACGTACAGGTAGGTCTCCCGCTGGAATCTGCCGAGGCGCTCCTTGTCTGCGGGGACCTCCTTGCCGCCGTTGCCGTCCATCCAGAAGTTGTAGTCCATGGCCAGGACCATGGGGTACTTCTTGCCCTCCTCGGCGAGCACGGGGGAGTAGACGGTGGGCATGTCGAACTCCCAGATGCCGTCCTTCTGGTAGGGCCAGGCCACCCCGGGCTTGCGCTCCCAGTGCGACGTGTCGTACTCCAGGCCGTGCTCCTTCCAGACCGGCACGAGCGCGTCCCACTCCCCGTCCAGGCAGGGCAGGCGGCCGCCCTTGACGTCCTCCGCCTCGACCTCGAGCTCGGGGAAGTCCTCCCCGTAGCCGTTCACGCGGCGCGGGTCGTCCAGGAACTCGTAGAACGTCCCGATCTCCTGCTCCCACTCGGCGGTGGACCACTTGTTCGCGCCGTACTCCGCCGAGGCACAGAGGTGGCCGCTGTAGTGGGTGCCGATCTCGTGGCCGCGGGCGTGGGCCTCGTTGATGTTCTCCACGCGCTGGGCCACCTCGGCCTCCGGTCCGCCGAACTCGGTCTGCACCACGCCGGGCTCGTTGCCCGGGGCGCTGTAGATCTCCTTGTTCGCACTGCCCACCAGGTTGATGCCGGACTGGAACACGGTGAACTTGGCGCCGGCCTCGTCCGCGGTCTCCATGAACGACTTCCAGCGGGCGTCCTGGTTGCCGCCGTCGAAGGAGAACAGGACGAACTGCGGAGGGCGCTCGTCCGCGCCGTATGCGCGCATCGGCACGTCCGGGTTGGACCGGGCCGCCAAGGGGCCCTCGGTCTCCGCCTCCGAGGACGACGCCGCACTCGAGTCCGCGCTCGGCCCCGTGCCGGTCGTCGCCGAGGCGGACGCATCGCCGCCCTGAGCAGCCGGACCGCCGGGTGAGGCGCCGTCGCTCTGGGGGGCGGAGCAGCCGCTCAGGAGCAGGGCCAGGGCCGCCGTCGCACCCCACACGCGGTGCCGCCGAGACCCGGAGCGCTCGGTGAGGGACGAAGGGGGAAGGGGCATGGTGATCTCCTGCGTGGTGGCCGGTGCTGCCGGTGGTGTCGTTGCTGTTCGGGGCGGGCGAGGTCGCGCGCGCGGTGCCGCGGCCGTCCAGCGGCCGCCTGTCCACCCTAGGCACACCCGAGGGCCCCGGCGGGCGATTCCCCGGGAACTGTGACGGAGGTGTGACCCCTCGCCGCGGCGGGCTCTTCGGCCGCCGGGGCCCCGGAGCGCCGACCTAGACTGACGGGCATGGAATACCTCGTTCCCGCCCTGGCCGTGCTGGCGATCGGCGTGCTCACGCTGGCGGTCGGCAACCGGATGGCGCGCAGCGCCCACAGCGGGAGGACGGCCGCGCCGGCGTCCACCCAGCGGGCGGAGGCGAGTGAGGCCCGGGCCAGGGAAGCCGTGTCCCTGCTCGACGAGGGGGGCCACCGCGCCGTCTACGGGCACATCGCCCAGAGCCGCGTCATGGAGGCCATCCGCGCCTACCGGGGCATCACCGGCCGGAGCCTGAAGGACGCCGTCCTGGACGTGCAGTCCCTGGCCGCCTACCCGCAGGTCTACCCGACGCGCCCGCCCGCAGGGCTCGAGGACATCGACGGCCCGGACGCCTCGACGCCGTCCGCAGGTGGGGACGAGCCCGTGGTGCCCGAGTCTGCCCCCCAGGAGAGGGGCGGGACGCAGAGGGGTGGGGCACCCCGCCGGGTCGGGGAGACCCAGGGCCCGGACAAGGCCGGCGGCGGCGCTGGGTCCCACGCCGCGGCCCCGGGCGCGGCGTCCGGGGCGCCGCGCGAGGCGGACGGCTCCGCCGACGCCGTCCCGGCACCCGCGGAGGCGTCGGCCGGCGCGGAACCCCTCACGATCCCGACCGAGTGGATGGGCGATCCCGCGCCGGAGGAACAGCCGTTCGAGGTGGAGGTGCTGCGCGGCGAGGGATCCGTGCGCGTCTCCTCCCGTGACCTCCCGCCGTGGCTGCGCGATCAGCTGGCCGCCATGGTGCGGGATGGGAACCTGGAGTCCGCGGCCGTGCAGCTGTCCACCCATTCGGAGCTCACAGTCCCGGAGGCGTTCGAGCTCCTGCGCCGCATGCGGGAGCGCCGCGAGGGCCACGGGGCCTGAGGGTCCTTCGACGCGAAAAGGGCCGGGAACACGCGGTTCCCGGCCCTTCCTCGCGGAGACGGGGGGAGTCTCCGCTAACTGGTTGTTGACAAGGGGCGATGCCAATAGGCGACCCCTCCTAGTCAGCCCGTAGTCAGTCAGGACGCGATCTTGCGTGTGCAAGACGGGTCACGTAATGGTCTCAATCCGAGCGAGCCGGACGGCAAGTTCCCGGCCAGCCCGGCTTCGACGCTCGGCAGGCACGTGGTCGAGGAAGCGTCGGAGCACTGAGACCTCTTCTGTTCGCTCCTTGAGCTTCCTATGGACGAT
Organism: Micrococcus antarcticus; assembly: GCF_044872765.1. NCBI lineage: Bacteria > Bacillati > Actinomycetota > Actinomycetes > Micrococcales > Micrococcaceae > Micrococcus > Micrococcus antarcticus. The sequence continues at coordinate 2,141,771 of NZ_CP085253.1, forward strand.
CGCTGCCTGTTCCGTAAACCCCGGGGCAGGCGTAGATCCGTCAGCGCGTGCGCGGTCCTCTTCCTGCCCAATAGCGGTGTAGATCAGCACTAAAGCCTCCCTGTAGCGCTGCTGTCGCTTCAGTTCCCTTATAGGCTCGATCAGTTCTTGAGGCCCGTAGCCCGTCACCTTGCCCCTAGCGATGGCCCTCGTGAGAGAGGCATCAGGTGTGAGCAGGTGCGAAACCGATGGGGGGGAGCGGCGGGGCTCCGTCGGGGGCTGGCTAGGTGGCATCGGGTTGGACGCGGTGTAGGTCCATTCGGGTTTAGTGCTTCCCAGCCACACGAATGCCCTGGTCTTAAAGCTCGTGCCGTCGGCCGAGCTAGCCAGGACGTGCAACTGTGCAGGGACGGTGATGACTTCCTCCCGCCCAAACTGCATCTCTTGGGCGTGCTCGCTCCACAGCGCCCCGACCGTGAGCCCATCGATGAGGGCGACGATGGGAAGAGTGCGGAACGCTTCAGGCTCGTTCCGGTGAGCGCTTTTGAGGGTCGCCTCTGTCTGGACATGCCGCCCGGCTGCTATCCCATAGCGACGGACTAACCGGGCTACGTCCTCTCTAGCCCAGGTGGTAGTTCCTGCGAGCGGGAACTCTCCGATAACGCGGCGCATGTCCTTTGTCCCTCTCCGGTCTGTGTCTGGTGCTCCACCAGCGCAGGATGACGACCCCTGGGCCTACTCCGAAGGTGGTAGGTAGCTCGGCCATCATGCCTTCCTCAGAGGGGAAGGCTTGGGTTGTCTCTCTCTCGTGGGTTGTCATCGCTTGCGGTGCTGGGGCTGTCACCGTGCGGAAGAGGGGGCAAGTTGGACCTGCGGGTCTTATCAAAGCGTTTGGCTTCCAGCCGCCTGAGTTCCTGGCCGGCTCGCCGTGAGAGGTCTTCCATTGCTTGACGGACATCTGCCAAGACGATGCGGTCTTCCAGAATCTCGTACTCAGTCGTGGCGGGGTCATACCTGTGCAGGTAGAACTGCTCACCTTCTTCGCTATCGATCCTCACAGCCTGGCGACCCCCGATCATGGAGCGGACGATGATCCTCTCCGGGGTCATCAGTCGCCGGTCTAGGCGCTCGTCGAAGTGTTCGACCCCATGTCGCACCTGGGGATTATTGAGGACGCTGTTCTCTGAGACGTGCAACATCCGGCGCAGCTCTCGGCCCCGGAGTTCGGTGAACCTAGCCCGGGCGGCAAACTCATCCTTCGACTCGTGTTCTTTCTGCCGACGGGGCAAAGGCCAGAGGATCTTACTGATCATGGCGGCCGCGTTGGCGGCGGTGCCAGCATGGCGGAACACGTCAGTGTGGTTGGGCGGCCTACGGGACGCAGCTAGACGAACGTTCATCACAGCATTGGCACCCATCTTGCAATGCCGCTGTATCTCTTCAAGGAAGAGGGCCGCAGGGAAGTCGTCGAAGGTCGGCTCCGGCAGAGTCTCGGGGTGGTCTCCCATGTCTTCTGAGCGCATCACCTGATCCTGTCAACATCGGGCCGTCAGGGGAAGCGATTTGTGGATGCGGCTCTCCCTGAGTTCCACAGCGTGCCCATGGGCCGATCTCGTCGTCATTTGTGGGTCTCCCGGACGAGTGGATTTGGTGACCGCCATGCCGTGCGTGCCCGTCCCACCGGCGGCCCGGGCATCGCCAGGTGCTCCGGGCCGCCGGGGGCGTCCGCCTCAGCAGTTCAGGCGGCCGCGAGCGCAGGCGGGGGCCCGTATCCCTGGGTGGCCAGCGTGTCCGTCGCGGCGCGCACGTCGCCGTCGTGGTTCAGCAGCGCGTAGGCGGTGAACTGGTCGTAGTACACCCAAGGCTCGAACGGGGCCGTGTGCGGCCCGTAGGCACACAGGCGATCCCCGGTCGGGTCCAGTCCAGTTACGGCCGTCTGCTGGGCCCGTAGGAAGCCGGCCGGGCGCGTCCAGAACGCCCAGCCCTCGCTGCCCCCCTCTGCCTGGAGCGTCCATCCGGCAGGGGCGAGCACGTCCGCCCATGCCGTGCGCTCGTTGAAGTCCTCCCGGGGACACCATGAGCGCGGAGCGCTCGCGGCCAGTGGAGGACGCGGCCGATGGTCAGCGGCGGCAAACAGGGCGTGGACCCGCTCCCGTTCGGCTGCCGTCAGGACGGGCGCGGACCCGGGGCCGCCGGTCAGGGGCTCCCAGTGCGCCCCAGTCCCGTCCACGGAGGGGAGCCGGGCCACGGGCCCGGCGTCCGGTAGTGCAGTCCGAACCGCCTCCGGGGCGTGGGCCACCCAGTACGGGAAGCGCCACCGGCCGGACCGCGAGCGCTCGGCCCACCCATTCAACCGGCGTAGCAGCTCCAGGTGACCGGTGTGCTCGGCCAGGGCGTAGACCCGGGCGAGGTGGCGGCCCTCCGGGTCGTGCACTTCCAGAGCCTCCAGGATTCGGGCCGGGGCGGCGGGGGTGTAAGGCTCTCGGGTCATCGGACGGCCTCCGTCATATGGCGGGCCAGCGCCGCCGGCGCGGTCCACGTCGCCGCGCGGGCCGACCAGCAACGCGGACAGGGGCACGCGGGCCAGTGCGGGCCGGGGGCACTCTTCTGGGCCAGTGCTACCTCCCTCAGCCTCGCATTCGGCCCGCCCGGTCGCAGGCTCCCGATGTAGGCGCACGCGCACGGCTCTAGCCGGCATCGGCACTCAGGCGTCGAAGAATGCCGCGTCATCGGAGTGCACCTCCTCTGCGAGCGCCGGAGCGTCCTGGGGGTGTCCCTGCGGTGGTGACACGTCACGTTGAGCTGAGTCCCTTAGTCCATGCCTGTCCTGTCCTGTCCTGTCCCGTCCCGTCCCGACGTCACGCGTGACATGGCGGGTGACGTCACGCGTGACACCCGCTGGGGCTCCCCCCAGGGCCTCACACCCGCCGTCCGGCGGGCACAGGGAATGGTCCCCATTCCTGTGGGCTCTACTGCGCCGCTGGCGCTCGCGGTTCTGGAGGGTTCTCTTCAACGAGGCCTCGGTCGGCAGGTGGTCCAAGACGTTCACCAGGGTGACCGTCGAGTCGTCCACCGTGAGCAGACCGGCGGCGGCCAGCTCCGCGAGGGCGGCTTCCGGGTCGTCCACGTCAGAGGCGCGCCGGGCATCAACCCGGCGAACGGCCCCATCTCGCAGGTCGAGCCGGGAGCACCGCTGAATCAGGGCCAGGTAGTGCCACCGCGCGGCGAGGGACAGCTCTAGCCCCTCCATGCGCTCCGTCCACAGGTCGTCCAGGCGGGTCCAGCTCATGAGAGGTCACCTCCGCCCGTGACCGTGAGAGGGCCGGCGCAGTGCTGGGCCAGGGGGCCGCGAGCGCAGTCCCGGAGCGCGCCGGGTGCGGCGGGCGCGGCGCTCGCGGGTACCCTGGTGGTGTCGCCGTCAAACAACCTCATGGACGCCGCTCCCGCCTGGGGGCGGCGTTCGTCATGGGGGGCGCTCAAAGGGTGTCACCGGCCCGCAGTGCGGCGAGGGAGGTGACCGGCTCGCGCAGGGCCAGCAGGTCGGCGGGGTCGATGCGGATAAGACGGGGGCCGTAGCGGTACGCGTTCAGCTCGCCCCGGGCGATCATTCGCCGGACGGTGACTGCGGAGACCTGTAGCCGGTCAGCGGCCTCCGCGATGGTCAGCTGATTGGTGAGCGAGTGGGGCATCTGGGCCTCTTTCGGACGCAACGAATACCGGTCCGTCCAGATGGGAGACCGTTGCGTCCGGAAGTGCTGCGCGACCCGGCGGCGTGCTCACAGGGTATCAGTGGTGGTATCTCGTGCTCACCCCAGGGCGGATAGGTCCAGCTCCGTACACCCGGTGGAGGCCATCTTGTGCACCAGGGCGCGGAGGCGGTCTGCCGAGTACCGCACCGTCCGCCGGCATCGGGGACAACGGAACTCGTAACCGGCGCGCCTCGTTCCGGGGATCGGCGCAGGCGGGTGTACCGGCACGCCACCGGTGGTGACCAATGGGCCTACCGGACGCCAGGCCGGCCTTGGCCCCCACTGGCGCACGGCGGTGTCCCTGCGGGCAGTCCGAATCTTCCCGGTGTTCGGCTGCTTGCGGTTCACCTCAGCGAGCAGGCTGAGTTCTTCATCGAACTGCGCGAGTTCGGTGACCTTGTGCCGCCCCCGGTCCGTACATGTGAGCGAGTAGAGGACGGCGTCTTCATACTCCCACCCCTCTTCCCGGGTCATGCGTGCCAGCCCCCTTCTGCGCTCCGGGTAGCCCTCTGGGCATCCCTCGTGCCGCTGCTCATCTCCATGCCTCCCTTGCTAGCAGCGCGGCCCGGTCGGCCGCGCACGTCGTCCTCACACCTCATCGGCGGTCATTCGGTCCGCGAGCGCGGCCATGCGGTTGCGCTCGGCGTGCTGGTAGATGCGCACGGCCTTGGGGTCGCTGTGCCCGGCGAATGCCATCAGCTCGGCCTCTGTGGCCCCGTGCTGGCCCAGGCGGGTCATGCCCGTGTGCCGCAAGTCGTGGAAGCCGAACGATGTGTAGGGGGGCAGCTCGGCGCGCTCGCGGTCCGCGTTGAGTAGGGCAACGGCCGCGTGGAACCGCTTGCGGATCGTGTTCGGATTGTTGAGCTGGTTCCCGCCTCCGCGCCGGGGGAACAGCAGGGCGTCAGGGGCGGCCCCGACATGGCCGGCCAGGTGCTCGGCCAGGGCATCCCGGACGACGGCGGGCACGTACACCTCCCGGTCGCCAGCGGCCGACTTAGGGGCCGTCTCGTACAGCCCGCGCCCGCGCGCCTGAACCTGGGAAGCGATCCGCAGCATGACGCGCCCGGCCCGGTCCTGCGTGACGTGGCGACGGCGTAGGGCCAGCACCTCACCGATGCGCAGGGCGCACCACCCGGTCAGCAGGATCAGCGCCCGGTCCTCCGGGTAGAGCATGTGGGCGGCCAGTTGCTCCAGCTCCTCGGCGGGGAGGATGGTCACTTCCTTGACCTCGCGCCGCCGGCGGCGGGTCAGCTGAGGCACGGGGGAGGCATCGATCCACGGGGTGTAGCCCCGGGGCAGGTCGCGGGCGTCGCCCGTGGCGAACCGAAACAGGGCCGTGACGGTGCCGTGCACCTCCGGGGCCACGCTGGGGCCGTGCTCGGCCTCCAGGCGGTCCAGCCATGCGTTCAGGTCGGCCGTCGTGACGGCGCTGACGGCGTGCTCCCCGAATGTGGGGAGGAAGTGGCCCTCCAGGTGGCGGCGGTAGGTGTAGACGGAGCCCCATGCGAGTCCCTGGGCCTCCTTCCATGCGAGGAAGGTGGCGGCCAGCTCCCGGACGGTGCGGGCGGCCGCGCGCGCCTGAGCCTGGTGCGTGGCGGCGGTGGCCTTCATCTGGGCGCGGCGGGCGGCGGGCGGGGTGAATGTGCCCCGGGCTATCTCGCCCTGGGCGACGGCGAGCGCCGCGCGGGCATCGGTCAGGGTGGCGAACGTGCCCAGGCTGAACATGTTCCCGTTGTGGAATGCCCGCACGCGGTACTTGCCGCCGGGGTTCAGGGTGATGCCGGCGGGAAGCTTGGTGGCCTTGCGTGGGGGCACGGGGTGACCGTCTCTCTTTGGTCAGTCAGTAGTCAGTGACCATGCTACTTTCTGTGCCCCTATGTCACCTTGTGTACGCATGGCCCACCCGCCAAAATCGGCCCAGACATGCGGAAAGCCCCGGATTCCTGGGGAATCCGGGGCTGACCAGCGGAGACGGGGGGATTTGAACCCCCGGCTCAACTTTCGCCGAGCCCTTCATTAGCAGTGAAGTCCATTCGGCCGCTCTGGCACGTCTCCATCCGTTCCGTCGGCGCCGTGACGGCGTTCAGGGAACCCGGTCAGCTTAGCCTGCGCGGGGGAGAGAGGGCAAAGGCTCTGCGCCGGGGATCGTCGTGCACCGTCTGCACCGCCGCCGGGCGCCCGTTCCCCTGCCGGGACAGAGAGGGCTCAGGCGAAAGGGCCCCGGATCACCGTGGTGATCCGGGGCCCTTTCGGCCTCACTCGACCTCAGCGGCCGGGCGTCGCGTGACTCAGATGCGGTCGTTGCGATCGTTCAGGTCGGCGCGATCGGTGGTGGTGTCACCGTCGATCTTGACGTCCTCGTGGCGCAGCTCCTCGGAGACGGTCTCGGTCTCCTGGATCTGGCGCTTGCCCAGGGACACCTTCTCGGCCTCCACGGTCTTCTCGACGACCGGGGTCTCCTCGTAGGTGGTCACGGAGACCTCGCCGTCAGCGTCGGCGCGACGGGCCTCGGCGGAGTTGGGATCCACGGACTCGCGCTCCACGACGACCTCTTCGCGGGTGACGGGCACCTCCACGGTCTCGGTGGTGGTGTAGGACTGCTTGCGCAGACGCACACGGCCGGAGGCCTTGCGCTCGGTGCCGACGTTCAGGTGCTCGTCACGGACGACGACGCCGTCAGCGTCGTTCACCTCGCGGCGGTCGGTGTCGACGACGTCACGGTCGGTGTCGACGACGTCGCGGTCGGTGTCGACGACGTCGCGGTCGGTGTCGACGACGTCGCGGTCGCCGACGACGCCGGCGGTGGTGTCCACGTCGCGGCGGTCCTCCACGTGGCCCTCAGTGGCGGTGTACTCCATGGAGTAGTACTCGTAGATGCGCTGCTCCTCCTGCGGGGTCAGCGAGCCGTCGGCGTCCACGTTCGGGGCATCCTTCACGAAGGCCTTCTCGTAGGGGACGGTGATGCCGTCGGCGGTGGTCTGCGCCTGCTGCAGCGGGATGAAGGTCTCGTTGGCGCCGAAGAGGCCGGTCTTCACGGTCACGAAGGTCGGCTCGTTGGTGACGTCGTCCAGGTAGACCTGGCCGACGGAACCGATCTTGTCGCCATCGGTGGCGTACACGGAAGCGTTCTGAAGCTGATCAAGCATGTTGCGGTCCATGGTATTTCTCCTTCTGGGTTGGGCTTTTTCTTTCCCGTACGACAAGAACAATTCCTCACGAGCGTCCTCCGCGTCAACCGTCGATCCACGACTTGCGGTTATTCCCAGGGTTCTCACAGCCGGGAGGGAAGCACCCCCCTCATTCCGCGATCTGTCAAGGATTCGCCGCGAGATCGCCTCTCGGCTCGACCTCGAGGATCGGCGGATCCCACGCCTTGACGGAAGGCGATAGGGTGTGGTTTTACGCGGGCGAGGCTTCGGACGAGTCCGGAAGGAATCCCAGGAGGCAGTGTGCAAGATTCTAGAGAGGGCGTCCGTCGCCTCTCGATCGTGGGCGCCGGGCCGCGCGGCGTCATGCTCCTCGAGCGGCTGCTGGCGCACCTCGAGCAGGGGAGCCTCCACCGCTCTCCCGCGCTGAGCATCCATGTGGTGGACCCGTACCGGCCGGGACCCGGACGGGTATGGCGGACGGACCAGTCCGAGCTCTACTTCATGAACACGCCGGCCTTCTACCCCACGGCGAGCGCGGCCGACAACCCCGGGCTGCGGCCCTCGACGGCCGCCCTCTCCTTCGACCAGTGGCGCCGGGTGAATCCGCAGGAGAGTCGTGGCGTCCAGCGGCACCAATACCCTGCCCGCGCCGCGTACGGGCGCTATCTGCGCCACCTCTACGACACGGTGGTGGAGATGCTGCGGGCCCGCCCCGAGGTGGTGGAGGTCCGGGAGCACCGCGCCGAGGCGACCGCCCTGCACCCGCGGCCCGACGGCGGGGCGCAGCTCACCCTGCGCCATGCCGGCGGCGAGGAGAGCCAGCTCGAGGCGGACGCCGTCGTGCTGTGCCTGGGCCACCAGCCGGCCGAGCTGAGCGCGGGACAGCGCCGCATGGCGGAGGCCGCCGAGGCATCGCCGCACCTGCACTACCAGGGCCCGCAGATCCCCTCGGACGTGGACTGGTCTGCGGTGGAGCCCGGTGCGTCCGTGCTGGTGCGCGGCATGGGCCTGAACGCCTTCGACCTGATGGCCCAGCTGACCCTCGGCCGGGGCGGCGCGTTCCACCGGACCGGAGACGGGGCCGGCCGGGCGCTGCGCTACGAGCCCTCGGGCCGCGAGCCCTCCCTGCGCCTGATGTCGCGGCGCGGCGTGCCGTACCTGCCGAAGGCGGAGGTGGACGCGTTCGTTCCGCGCGGAGTGGCGCTCTCCTACCTCTCCGACGCCGTCGTCGACGGCCTGCTGGCCGAGCACGGGGAGCTGGACCTCGCCGAGCACGTCTGGCCGCTGCTTCACCGGGACGTGGTGCGCCACTACTACGCGACGATGGCGCGCACGCAGCCGGAGATCCTCGGCGGGCCCGTGGCGGCCCGCCGCTTCCTCGGGGAGCTCGTGGGCCTGCTGGAGGAGGCCGGGCGGGGCGCCCCCGTCACGTCGATGCATGCGGCGGACCTGCTCCGCCAGTACGCGCCCGGCCGCGGCTTCCTCGACATCCTGGCGTACGCAGAGCCCTTCCGGGACCAGGTGTTCGACAGCGACGAGGAGTACCAGGCGGCCGTGTCCCACTACGTGGGGCAGGCCTGCGGGGAGGCGGCGCGCGGCGAGGGCTCCCCGTTCATGATGGCGGTCGGCGCTCTGCACGCCGGGCGACTGCGCATCAAGCAGTGGGTGGCGCAGGGGCGGATCACCGAGGCGTCGAGGATCAAGGACGTGCAGGGCTGGTTCGAGCCCCTCGTGGAGGGGCTGGCCTCGGGCCCGCCCCTGTGGCGCGTGGAGCAGATGCTGGCCGTGCACCGGGCGGGCCTGCTGACCTGGTCGGGGCCGTGGCCCACGGTCGAGGCCGACGGCGAGGACGCCTTCCGCGTGCACAGCCCTCAGGTGGGCGCCGCGGACTCCCGCGTGCCGGCGGCGGCCTCGGGGACGTGGCTCGTGGAGGCCATGATGCCGCCCAACCGCGTGCGCTCCGCCTCGACGCCCCTCGTGCGCCAGATGCTGGCCGACGGCGTGGCGGCCACCGGCGTCTGGGAGGACGAGGAGGGCGCCCGGCTCCCCTCGACAGGGTTCGACGTGACCGGACGGCCCCACCGGCTCCGCGCCGCTGACGGCCGCGTGCACGAGCGCATCCTCGTGCTCGGCCTGCAGCTCTCCGGGGTGCAGTGGGGCACCGCGATCGCCGCGGAGGCGGGTGCGGACCCGGACGGCCGCGCCCTCTTCCTCGGGGACGCGGATGCGGCGGCCCGCGTCCTGCTCGGAGGCCGACCCGCGGGGTGAGCACGGGGGACCGGTCCCCGCGCTGACGCGGTGGGGCGGGCCGACGACGACGGCGGGGCCGCCCGGGATCATCTCCCGGGCGGCCCCGCCGTCGTGCGAGGGGTCAGCCGATCAGCCGGCGGCGGGCACGAGGACCCGGCCCTTGCCCTTGCCCGGGTGGGAGCCGTCATGGCCCTTGCCGGGGTGCATGCCGGTGCAGCGCATCCACTCGGCGGCGGAGAACCCGCCGTTCCCCTTGCCCTTGCCCTTGGACGGGTGCGTGACGTCCCCGCACTGGCCGCCCGGGGCCGGATCGGTGGGATCCGTGGGATCCGTGGGATCCGTGGGATCGACCGGGTCCACGGGGTCGACCGGCTCGGTCGCGGGGGCGTCGAGCTGCATGCCCACGAGGATCGGGTTGTGGTCCGAGGAGCGCCACTGGTCCGGGGAGTAGAAGTCCTCCTCCACGTAGTCGTGGCGCGAGTACTCGAGGGCCACGGACTCGTTGGCGTTGATCATCCAGATGTCCTGGCCCGTGATCGCGGCCGAGGCCGCGGGCGAGGCGTAGATGCCGTCCAGGCTGCCCACGCTGCCGCCGAAGACGTACGAGTACTCGTCGGTGAGCGCACCCTGGGAGATGTAGCCGGCCTCCTCGAGGACGCGGATGGGGTCCTCCTTCTCGTAGGAGTTGAAGTCGCCCATCAGCAGGACCTTGTCGGTCCCGGCCAGCACCTTCATCTGCTCCGCGAAGGCCACGAGGGCCTCGGCCTGGCCGACGCGGTCCGCGTTGTAGGCGCCCTGCCCGTCGCCGGAGTCCACGTTCTCGCCGGTAGCGCCGGAGCCGCCCTTGGACTTGAAGTGGTTGGTGATCGCGATGAACTCGGTGCCCTCCACGCCGTCGCCGGAGGCGTCCGCCACGCGGAAGACCTGGGCCATGGGCTCGCGGGCGTTGTCGAAGTTCACCTGGTCGTCCAGGATCACGGACTCGCCGACCGGGGTGACCCCGGCGGGCTGGTAGATGAAGGCGCTGCGGATGACGTCCTCGTCCTCGACGGCGGGACGGTCCGCGGGGGAGGCGACGTACGCCCACTTCTCGTAGCCCGCCTGCTCGTTGAGGGCGTCCACCAGGTGCGCGAGCGCGTGGTCGCGGTCCAGGCCGAACTTCTCGGAGTTCTCGATCTCCTCGAGGGCCACCACGGAGGTGTCCATGCCGGTGATCGCGGCGGCGATCTTGGCCTGCTGGCGAGCGAAGGCCTCATCGGTGTAGGCGCCGCGGGGGAGGCAGTCCTTGGTGGCCACCGGGTCGCCGTCGTTGTCGTAGTAGGCGGAGCAGCCCGGCACATCCTCACCGAGGGTGGTGAAGTAGTTCAGGACGTTGAAGCTGCCCACGGTCACGTTGCCGCCGAGCTCCTCCGGGGCCGCCTCCTCCACGCGCGTGTTCTCGATGGAGACGGGCTGCACGGTCGACGCCGTGGCGTCGGTGAGGTGGCCCAGCGGCTGGAAGGACCACGCGCCGAAGCGGTAGTCCAGGATGACGCCGGTGGTGAACTCGAGGCCGGCACCCACGCGGACGGGCTGGTCCGCGTCGAGGTAGGGCAGCGGGTTCTGATTGCCGGGGGAGCGGAAGAAGTTCACGGTCGAGCCGTCGTCGAGGACGATCAGCTTCTCCGCGTTCGCGGCGGCCACGGCCTGGGCGTCGGCGCCGGGCAGCGCGACCGACGTCGGGTTGTCCAGCGGATCGGTGCCCGGCACGATCCCGAGCGAGCCGTACTGGTTCAGGCTGTAGTTGTCCGTCACGGTCCACTCGCCCTGCGGGGCGAGCAGCTCGCCCTCGTGGGCCTCGCGCTGGGCCTCGGTGAGGGGGAACTCCACCGCGGTGGGGGCGACGCCGGCGCCGTCGGCCAGGGCGGTCACGCCGCCGGCGTCCACGCGGATCTGCGTGAGGCCGTAGTACTCGGAGACCGTGCCGGTGACCTGCACGTGGTCGCCCATCGCGACGGTGCCGACCGTGTCCGGGGAGTACACGAACAGGCCGTCCGACGCGCCCGGGGTGGCGTCGACGGCGTCGCCGCCGGTGCCCGCCGTCTGGATGTAGTAGCCGTTGTAGCCGCCCGTGGAGTACACCGCGGTGACGACGCCGGTGGTGGCGACGGACTGGCCCTCGAGCGGGGACACGGCGCCGGTGCCCTGGATCTCGGCGATGGTGACGTGCTCCACCGGGGCGGGCTCGACCGGGTCGACCGGATCGACGGGGTCGGTCGGATCCGTGGGCTCCGTGGAGGAGCTCGTGGAGTTCATCGGCGTCACGTCGGCGGTGACGGTGAAGTCCGCGGAGTTGTCGTTCGTGTCCACGCCGTCCGCGCGGGTCAGAGACTTCGGGTCCGCGTTGGCCGAGGGGGCGCCGGAGGGAGCGGTCTCGTAGGTGTTGGTGGAGCCGTAGCCCAGCAGGTCGGCGACGCCGGCGGTCTCGTCGGTCACGGAGCCGACGGGCAGACCCGCCAGGGTGCCCGCCTGGTCCGCGAGCACGATGGCGCCCTTGGTGCCGGCGGGGTTGAACGAGCCGCCCGCGTTGAGGTCCGGCGTCGGGAGCGCCTCGCCGGAGGTGCCGTTGGAGCCGCCCTGGATCAGGAAGTGGCCGTGGGCCGGGACCACGCCGCTCAGGGCGACGGTGTTGTTGGTGGCGCCCGTGCCGGTGCCGGAGCGGTACTGCAGCGACCAGCCCTCAAGCGAGATGGGCTCGTCCGTGGGGTTGTAGAGCTCGACGAACTTGTCGGTGTACACCGCGTTGGCGGAGCCGCCGTTGGTGTACGCCTCGTTGATCACGAGGCTGTCGCCGGAGGGGGAGGCCATGGCTGGGCCGGCCACCACGGCGGGGGCCAGCAGGGTGAGGGCCGCGAAGACGGCGGCGGGGCGCGTGCGGCGCAGGGAGATCGGCATGATCGTTGTCTCTCTTCTCAGTCTGTCGTCGTCTCAGCGGCCGGTGGGGGCGGTGCCGAAGGCCTTGCGGAAGCGCACGAGCGCACCCGCACCGAGCGCGGCGATCCCGGCGAGCCACCACGCGGCCTCATCGCCGGTCTGCACCTTGGTGGGGACGGTGTGCTCGGCGGTGTCGGACTCGGCCGGCTTGGCGGGCTTGGCCGGCTTCTCCGGGTGGCCGGGCTGCGCGGGCTTGGCGGGCTTGGCCGGCTTCTCCGGGTGGCCGGGCTGCGCGGGCTTGGCGGGCTGAGCAGGCTCGGCGGGCTCGCCCGGCTTGCCGGGGTTCGCGGGGACGGCCGGCTCGGCCGGCTGAGCCGGGGTGGTCGGCTCGGTCGGCTCGGTCGGGTCGGTCGGCTCGGCGGGGACCTCGGCGGCCAGCACCTCGAGGGCGTGGCGCACCACGGTCTCGGTGCCGTCGGCGTAGCGCACGGTCATGCGCAGCTCACCGGCGCCGGCGGTGGCCGGGGCGGTGATGCCCGAGAGGGTCACGGTCTCAGCGCCGGCGGGCACCTCCACGGTGCCCAGCTCCACGGCGGTGCCGTCCGTGCCCACGAAGGCGACGTCCACGGCGGTGGCGGCGGGGGCGCCGTCGGAGTCGATCACCAGGTCGCCGAGGGTGAGGACGATCTCCTCGCCCGCGGTCACGGTGGCCGGGGCGCCAGTGACCGGCACGCTCTTCTTCGCGTAGTCGGGGGCGACGGCGCCGTCCTCGGCGGCCTGGGCCCGCGCGTAGTCCTCGACCGCCTGGGAGTCGAGCAGGCCCGTGTTGACGAAGTTCTCACGGCCCTGCGCGAAGGCGGAGTAGCCGTCGGGGGCCTTGGCCGGGTCGCCGAGGGCCACCCAGGTGTCGTCCGCCAGGAAGGACTGCGTGGCCACGGTGTACATGGCGTCCATGTCGATCGGCTCGCCGTCGATCCAGATGCCGGTGACCTTGTCGCCCTGGGCGCGGGAGTCGTCGTAGGTCCAGGTCAGGTTCTCGGACCAGCCGAGGGTGAAGCGGCGCTCGCCGTCGCGCCAGTTCTGCTCGATGGCCTCCTTGATGGAGGAGCCCGGGATGTCGAAGTAGGCGATGGTGTTGCCGAACGGCGCGACGTCCAGCAGCTCGCCGAGGGTCAGCTGGCCGGTGAGGTCGCCCTTGGAGGTGAACGTGCCGCCGTCGTTGAACTGGTCCTCGAGCAGCTCGGAGCGCAGGCCGCCGGGGTTGGTCACGCCGAGGTCCACCTCGGGGTTGACGGCGGAGGCGGCGTGCTTCACGGCGTCGCCGACCCAGTTGCCCAGCGTGGTCTCGGCCATGCGGGTGCCGCCGGCCTTCCACGGCTTCCCGGCCTCGATGAGCTTCCGGTAGTCGGTGGTGATCGAGCCGTCCAGGTCGGCGACGACCTCGGACTGCATCTCCTCGAAGACCTTCACGGCCTCCTGCTCGATCTCGTAGACCTCGGCGGTGACGGCCGACTCGGCGGCTGCCTCGGCGGGATCCTGGGTGGAGCGCTCCAGCATCTGCTGCGTCACCGAGGTGACCTCGCCGGAGGCGTCCAGGGTGAGCTCGACGGCGGCGAGGTTCTTGCCGGACTGCGCGGCCTGCATCACGGGGCGGGCCACGCCGCCGTTCTCGGTGGAGTACTGGTAGAGCTGGTGGGTGTGGCCGTTGAAGATGACGTCCACGGCGGGGACGGTGTCCTCCACCATGCGCTGGAAGACCTCGCGGTCGGCGAGCTCGGAGGCCAGGTCTCCGCTGCCGGCGGCGCCGTCGTGGTACGAGGCCACGATCACGTCCGCGGAGCCCTCGTTCTCGATCTGCGTGGCCACCGCGTTGACGGCGTCCACCATGTCGATGACCAGGTTGCTCTCGAGGCCGGCGCCCGTGGTGGTGGCGTACAGCTCGTTCGGGGAGGCGCCGATCACGGCCACGCGCACGCCGTTGACCTCGCGGATCACGTGGGAGGTGAGGACGGGCTCCTTGGAGGTCGGGTCCACGAAGTTGGCGGAGAGCACCGGGAAGTCGGCGCGCTCGGCGACGCGGCCCTGGAGGTCGTCCAGGCCCTTGTCGAACTCGTGGTTGCCCGCGGCGAGGGCCTCCAGGCCCAGGGCGTTCATGATGTCGATCGTGGGGTTGTCCTGCTGCACGTTGGAGACCGAGGCGGAGCCGCCGATCAGGTCGCCCGCGGAGGTGAGCAGCACCGAGTCCGCGCCGTGCTCGGCCTCGAACGCGGTGCGGTAGTCCTCCACGGTGTCGGCGAACTGGGTGCCCGAGTAGCCGGAGGAGAGGGCGCCGTGGAAGTCGTTGAACGAGAGGATCGAGATGGTCTTCTCGTCCGCCGCGGACGTCTCGACGGCGAGGGCGGGCATGGCGCTCGCGGGCGCGAGGATCAGGGTGGTGCAGACGACGGTGGCCGCGGTGCGGCGGCTGAACAGGCTGGACATGGTTCTCCCCGGGGTGCGTGGTGATGAGGCGGTGCCGCGCGGTGCGTGGCGCATCACCCCGATCACAGCACCGTGAGGTGACCTCCGGATGAACGCCGGGTGGGGAGAGAATGACGGGTGAGTGGGGCCAGCGCCGGGCGGCGGCGGCCTGTGCGGGCCGCCGCCGCCCGGGACGGCGCGGATGGTGTGGGATTCGAACCCACGGTGCAGGGTTGCTGCACACCGGTTTTCAAGACCGGGTCCTTCGGCCGCTCGGACAACCATCCTCGACCGCGGTCCGCTCTCGAACCGCTCGGGCAACTCTACCGACTCGCCCCGCGGGAGGCTCGGGCCCGGTGGCCGCCGCGCCGCGGGCGGGGAGATGATAGGAGGAGGAGTCAGGGCGCGGAACGAGGCGAGGAGACGTCATGGACGAGCACGGGACGAGTGCAGAGGCCGGGCACGGGGAGATGCTCGCGGTGCGGTACACGGGCGGGGAGGGCGACGCCGGGATCCGGGCCGCGCGCGAGGCGCGCCCCGCCGTCGGGCCGGGGGAGGTGCTCGTCCGCGTGGCCGCCGCGGGGCTGAACCGGGCGGACCTGATGCAGCGCGCCGGGGTGTATCCGCCGCCGTCGGGCGCCTCGGAGATCCCCGGCCTCGAGGTGTCGGGCACCGTCGTGGAGGTCGGCCCGGCGGCCGGGCTGCCGGGGGAGGGCCGGTTCGCCGTGGGCGACGAGGTGTGCGCGCTGCTCGCCGGCGGCGGGTACGCGGAGTACGTGGCCGTCCCCGCGGGCCAGCTCATGGCGGTGCCGGACGGGGTGGACCTGGTGGACGCGGCCGCCCTTCCGGAGGTGGCGTGCACGGTGTGGTCCACGATGTCCGAGCGAGGCGGCGTGCGCGCGGGCGACGTCGTGCTCGTGCACGGGGGCTCCGGCGGGATCGGCTCGTTCGCCGTCCAATACCTCGCGGCGATCGGCGGGCGCGTCCTCTCCACGGCGGGCGGGCCGCAGAAGTGCGAGCGCGTCCGCGCGCTCGGGGCCGAGGACGTCTTCGACCACCGGGCCGCCGAGCCGGGCGCGTTCGCGGAGTGGGTGCTCGAGCGCACGGGCGGGCGCGGGGCGGACGTGATCCTCGACGTCGTCGGCGGGCCCTACCTGGACGCGAACGTGCGGTGCCTGGCGGAGGAGGGCCGGATCGTCGTGATCGCCGCGCAGGGCGGGGTCAAGGCCGAGGGGTTCAACCTCATGCGGCTCGTGGCCAAGCGCGGGTGGCTCACGGGCGCCACGCTGCGCTCACGGCCGGTGGTGGAGAAGGCGCGGATCGTGGCGGGGACGGAGAGGGCCGTGTCCCCGCTCGTGGCCGCGGGGCGGATCGACCTGTCCGTGGCGGCGCGCTTCCCGTTGGCCGAGGCGGCCGCCGCGCAGGAGTGGTTCGACCACGCCGCGCGTGCGGGCAAGGTCCTGCTCGTGACGGACCCCGCCGACGCGGATCACGCGCCTGGCGAGCCCGGCGACGGCGCCGCGGAGGCCCGCGCGTGAGGGGGCCCTTCGCCCGCTTCCGGCAGGGGCGCAGCGACGACCGGGAGCTGGGCACCGGCCTGTGGCGACGCAGCCACGACCGCTTCGTGCGCGCGATGGACCGCTACTGGCAGGTGGTTCAGGACGCGCGCAGCCCCAGCGCGCTCACGCCGGAGGAGCACAACGGCGTCGTCCACGCCGGCAACGTGCTCGCGGACCGCGTCCCCGCCGTGCGGGCGCTGTGCGTGCGACTGCAGGAGACCCACCCCGGCGACGGCGAGCACATCCCCACCGCGGTGTCCGAGGTGCACCGGGAGCTCTCCCGGGCCTCCCACGAGCTCGCCGCCACGGCCCAGGCCGCCGCGATGTTCCGGCTGGGCCAGGGGACGGCGGACGCCGTGAGCCGCCACGCGGAGCGGACGCTCGGGCACGTGGCACGCGCGGAGGAGCTGGCGTCCCGGGGGTGATCCGCCCGGGCGCACGCCCGCGCCGGTCCCGGAACGGGAAGGACCCCGCCGCCTCGAGGAGGTGACGGGGTCCGTGGGAGCCCCCTGCCGGATTCGAACCGGCGACCTGCTCTTTACGAGGGAGCTGCTCTGGCCAGCTGAGCTAAGGAGGCACGTGACCGGCAACGGCCACGGCAGTCCATCCTACCCGGTTCGGAGCGCCGATTCCACCGGCACCCGATATGCGATCGTGACCGGATCCTCCGGCGGCGTTCACCCGGCCGCCATGCGCCCGTCAGCTGGCCGGGATGGACTGGGGTCCAGCCGATCCCACCCTTGGAGCCGTCCCATGCGCCTGCACCCCGCCGCCCCCGTCCGTCTCGGCCCGGGCCACACCGTTCCCCGGGCCGTGGGCGGGGGGCCCGCCGAGCCGTCCGCCGTCCCCGCCCGGTCTCCGCGCCCCTCGGACGTCCCGCTGCGCCTGGCCGTGGTGGACATGTCCGGGACCTCGATCGTGGAGGGAGGGCTGCAGGACACCGCGTTCTCCGAGGCCCTCGCGGCACACGGCGTGACGCCTGGGACGCCCGAGCACGATCGGGCGGTCCGCACCTTCGAGCAGCAGCGGGGCACCTCCCGCAGCGCGGTGTTCCGAGAGGTGTTCCCCGAGCGCGCGGCCGCGCTGGCCGCCACCCGCTCCTTCGAGACCGCCTTCGACCGGCTGCTCGCCGAGCACGGCGTGCGGGCCGTGCCGGGGGCGGAGGAGGCGCTCACGCGCCTGAGGGAGCTCGGCCTGGACCTGTGCCTGTGCACCGGATACGCCCGCCACACGCAGAACATGATCCTCGAGTCCCTGGGCTGGATGGGCCTCGCGGACCTCAGCCTCTCTCCCGACGACGCGGGCCGCGGCGTGCCCTACCCGGACATGACGCTCACGGCCCTGCTCGCCCTCGACCACGAGGACGTGCGCAGCGTGCTCACGGTGGGGGACACGGCCGCCGACATCCTGGCGGGGCGCCGCGCGGGCGCGGGGCTGGTGGTGGGCGTGCGCTCGGGGGAGGGCGACGCCGGGCAGCTGTGGGAGGCCGGCGCCGACCACGTGGTCGACTCGCTCGGCCAGGTCCCCGGGCTCGTCGAGGTCCGCGGCTGACTCAGCCGCGAGCGCCGGAACGGGCCCGGCGCGGCAGGAGCGCGAGCATCATGGCCTCCAGGGCCAGCTGCTCCGGCACGTTGCCGGCGAGCCGGGTCCGGGCCTGGGCCACGGCGTCGATCCGGGCCACCACGTCCGCCGAGGAGCCCGCGGCCCCGCGTGCGTACGCCTCGATCTCCGCGCGGCGGTGCTCGTTGATCAGCTCGCCCTCCGCGCCCAGCTGCACGCGCAGCACGTCCCGGAAGAGGCCGATCACGTCGATCATCGCCCGGTCCAGCGCGTCCCGCACGGAGCGCTTGCGGCGCCGGGCCTGCTCCTCCTCGAGGCGCTTGACGTGATGGCGCAGCTTGGGCGGCACGGCCTCCGAGCCCTCGATGCCGAGCGCGCGGCGCAGCCCGGCCAGCTCCTCCGCGTCCCGCGCGGCCGAGGAGGACTCCGCCTCGGCGCGGGAGACCTCGGCCAGCTCGGCCGCCGTCGCCATCGCATCGGAGACCGCGGTGGCCCGCAGGGGCAGGGAGAGGACGGCCTCCCGGCGGCGCAGCGCCTCGGGGTCCCGGGCCAGGCGCCGGGCCATGCCCACGTGGGACTGCGAGATCCGGGCGGTGAGGAGCGCGGTGTCCGTGTCCAGCCCGTCCCGGCGGTGCAGCAGCGCGGCCACGTCCTCGACGGCCGGGATCCGCAGGGTCACGAGCCGGCAG
This sequence comes from Micrococcus antarcticus, assembly GCF_044872765.1. Classification (NCBI taxonomy): domain Bacteria; kingdom Bacillati; phylum Actinomycetota; class Actinomycetes; order Micrococcales; family Micrococcaceae; genus Micrococcus; species Micrococcus antarcticus. The sequence continues at coordinate 2,160,079 of NZ_CP085253.1, forward strand.
CGGGAGCGGATGGTGGGCAGCACGTCCGCCGGGGAGGGCGAGCAGAGCATCCAGACGGTCCGCTCCGGGGGCTCCTCGATGGCCTTGAGCAGCACGTTGGTGGCCCGCTCGGTCATGCGGTCCGCGTCCTCCATGAGGAAGATCCGCCACCGGCCCGTGGCGGGGGTGGACTGGCCGGTCTCCACGAGGGCGCGCACGTCCTCGATCCGGTAGCTCACGCCCTCCGTGGCCAGCACGGTGACGTCCGGATGCGTCCCCGCCAGGGCGGTGCGGCACGCGTGGCACCGCCCGCAGCCGCGCTGCAGGGGATCGGGGGACTCGCACTGCAGGGCGGCGGCGAAGGCGCGCGCCGCCGTCGAGCGCCCGGAGCCGGGAGGGCCGGTGAAGAGCCACGCATGCGTGGGGCGCTCCTCGGCCGCGGCGCGCCGCAGCTGGGCCACGACCGCGTCCTGGCCCGCGAGGTCGGCGAACACGCCGGCGGTCTCCGGCGCCGTCTCCCCGATCATCGGGCCGCCGCCGTCAGGACGCGCTCCACGATGCGGCGGGTCAGCTCCTCCGGCGGGCGCGCCGCGTCCAGCACGAGGTAGCGCGCGGGCTCCTGGTGGGCGCGGGCCAGGAACGCGGCGCGCAGGGTGCCGTGGGCCGAGGCCGTCTCCTGCTCCATCCGGTCCGGGGCACCGCCCCCGGCGCGCTCGCGCCCGGTGCGGCGACCGGCGGCCGTCTCCGGTTCCGCGTCCAGCAGCACGGTGAGGTCCGGGACGAGCCCGTCCGTGGCCCACGCGTTCAGCTCGGCGATCCGCGGCGCGCCCAGGCCGCGCACGGCCCCCTGATAGGCGATCGAGGAGTCCACGTACCGGTCCGTGATCACGACGCGCCCGGCCGCGAGAGCGGGGCGCAGCGTGCGCTCCACGTGGGCGGAGCGGGCCGCCGCGAAGAGCAGGGCCTCCGTGCGCGGATCCACGGGGGCGTGCGCCGGATCCAGGATGAGCGCCCGGAGGAGCTCGCCCAGGTCCGATCCGCCGGGCTCGCGGGTGAGCAGCACGTCCCGTCCGGCCGCGCGCAGGGCCTCAGCGAGGGCGCGCGCCTGCGTCGACTTCCCGGAGCCGTCCGTGCCTTCGAGGGCGACGAACAGGCCGGGATGCGCTGCTCCGGGGTGCTCGGGCGAGGTGCTCACCCCCCGAGCCTAGACGGAGGGGTGGACGCCGAGGCACCCTGTGGACGACGCCGCCCGGCGCCCCCCTGCCTCTAGACTGGCGGGCATGAGCGCTCCCATGGTCTTCGCCCTCACGTTCGAGCACTGGCTGTTCCAGGCGATGGCGCTCGTGGCCGTGGGCGTCGAGATCTGGGCGTTCGTGGACGTGCTCCGCCGCGGCCCCGCCGAATTCCTGCGTGCCGGCCAGCGGGACCGCAGCTTCTGGCTGCTGCTCACCGGCATCGCGCTCGCGGTGGGCGCGATGGGCCTGCTCATGGGCGCCGGCCTCGGCATGTTCAGCATCGCTGCGGTCTGCGTGGCCGCCGTCTACCTCGCCGGTCCGCGCGGAGAGCTGCGCCTCTACAGCCGCTGAACGCTCCGCCTGCTCGGCCGCTGAGGGCTGCGGCTCCGCGCCGCTCCCGCCCGCATCACGCCGACGGCGCCACCGCGTCCCAGCGCACGCTCAGCTCCCCGCGCCGCCACTGGTGCGCGCGCCCCAGCACCGGCCACCCCTCGGTCCGCAGAGCGTCCGCCGTCGCGATCCAGCGCTGCCTCGGCCCGTAGGGCGCGAGCGGGGCGAAGCGCTCCCACGCCGCGTCGGCGGCGGCGAGGAACCGGTGCACGGGCTCGCCGGGCACGTGCCGGTGGATGAGGGCCTTGGGGAGGCGCTCGGCGACGTCGCTGGGCCGGGCGAAGGCGCCGAAGCGCATCGCCACCGTGAGCGAGTGAGGCCCCTCCGGGCGCAGGTCCACCCACGCCGCCCGCCGCCCGTCCTCGGAGCACGTGCCCTCCACGAGCACGCCGCCCCCGGCGAGGCGGGACCGCATCATGGCCCACACGTCGGGCACATCCTCCTCGCGGTACTGGCGCAGCACGTTGAAGGCCCGCACCACCGTCGGCGCGCGGGGGACCGCCAGTTCGAAGCCGCCCACCTCCCATGTCAGCCCGGGGACGCCGGCTGCGCGCTCACGGGCACGGGCCACGCGTGCCGGGTCGATCTCCAGGCCCGTCAGCTCGAGCTCCGGGTTCACGGCGCGCAGGCGGTGGAACATCTCGACGGCGGTCACGGGCTCGGCGCCGAAGCCGAGGTCCACCACGAGGGGCCTCGGGGTGCGGCGCAGCAGGGGGCCATGGACGTCGGCGAGCCAGCGGTCGACCCGGCGCATGCGCTGGGCGAAGGTCGTGCCCCGCGTGACGTGCCCCTGGGGCCCGCGCGCCACGCCGCGGGCCGCCGTCACGGGCGCGCGCAGCCGCCGGGCCTTCTCCACCATGGCCGCCAGCCTAGGCGAGCGCTCCGGCCGCCGGCGGACGTCGGAGGCGGGCCGCAGCGGGGGCCGTCCCTGGCCCGGCGTGAGGGGGCCCCGCCTATCATGGGGCCATGGCGAACACCACTTACACGCTGGTCCTGCTGCGGCACGGCCAGAGCGACTGGAACGAGAAGAACCTCTTCACCGGCTGGGTGGACGTGCCGCTCACCGAGAAGGGCCGGGCCGAGGCGACCCGCGGCGGTGAGCTCATGGCGGCCGAGGGCATCGCCCCGGACGTGCTGCACACCTCCCTGCTGAAGCGCGCCATCACCACCGCCAACCTCGCGCTCGAGGCCGCGGACCGCCAGTGGATCCCGGTCAAGCGCGACTGGCGCCTGAACGAGCGCCACTACGGCGCCCTCCAGGGCAAGGACAAGGCCCAGGTGAAGGAGGAGTTCGGCGAGGAGCAGTTCATGGTGTGGCGCCGCTCGTTCGACACCCCGCCGCCCGCACTCGACGACTCGTCCGAGTTCTCTCAGGCCGGGGAGGAGCGCTACGCCGAGCTGGGCGACGACGCCCCGCGCACCGAGGCCCTGAAGAACGTCATCGACCGCCTCCTGCCCTACTGGGAGGGCGAGATCGTGCCGGACCTCAAGGCCGGGAAGACGGTGCTCGTGGCCGCCCACGGCAACTCGCTGCGCGCGCTCGTGAAGCACCTGGACGGGATCTCCGACGAGGACATCGCCGGCCTGAACATCCCCACCGGCATCCCGCTCGTGTACGAGCTGGACGAGGACCTCAAGCCCGTCACCCCGCACGGCCGCTACCTGGACCCGGAGGCCGCCGCCGCCGGTGCCGCCGCCGTGGCCGCGCAGGGTCAGAAGCACTGACGTCCCCACGCGCGACGACGGGCCGGGCCCCCTCCTGTGAGGAGGGGGCCCGGCGCGTGGTGCAGGAGGAGTCAGGCGCCGTTGGCGTCCGCGCCGCGGTGGTGGTGGCATTCGCCCGTCACCAGGTAGCGGACCTTCAGCGCGACGGCGAGACCGTGGTCGGTGAACCGCTCGAAGTATCGCGAGGCCAGGGTGACGTCGGTGGTCGTGGAGGGCGAGGCTGTCCAGTCGGGTGACGCGATGGCCCGGAACACGGACAGGTGCAGGGCGTTCACGTCCACGTTCAGGGCGTGGATGCGGTCCGCGTGGGCCAGGTCCAGGGTCTCGAGCAGGAGGACGGCCTCCTCGGCCACCTCGACGGCGGCGTCCGCCAGCTGCGTGAAGACGGGGCGCACGGCCTCCGGGATCACGTGCTCCGGGTACCGCAGCCGGGTGAGCTGGGCGATGTGCCGGGCGAGGTCGCCCATGCGCTCCAGCGAGGAGCTCATCCGCAGCGAGGCGACGACGGTGCGCAGGTCCGTGGCCACCGGGGCCTGGAGGGACAGGAGACGGACGGCCTGATCGTCGAGGGACTCCTGGAGCATGTCGATGCGGGCGTCCTCGGAGATGACCCGCTCCGCTCCGTGCACGTCCGCGGTCTCGAGCGCCGTGCGCCCGTCGAGGGCGGCGCGGTGGACGAGGCGGGCGATCTCCACGAGGTCGCGTCCCAACCGGTCGAGGTTGGCGCGGTACAGCTCCCTCATGACGTCCTCTCCGCGTGCGGGCGCACCGTCTGCCGTGCTTCCTGCCGTGCTGCGCCCCTTCAATGAAGCATTCACCATGTCAGGTGGAGGTGAACACGGCATGAACGGCGCCCGGCGGCGGATCGACGCTCTCCTGGCCGCCCGGTCGCCCCGTGCCGCAGGCTAGGCTGGGCGCGTGGATCCCGTCATCATCGGCCTCCTCTGCGGACTGGTCGGACTGCTCATCGGAGTGGCCTCCATGCTGGCCTTCCGGGCATCCGAGCGCTCGCGCACGGTGGACCTGGCCGTCGAGGAGCCCACTCTCGCTCCCGGCACCGCGGAGGTTCTCTCCGTCATCGGCCGTGCCTACGTGGTGGTGGACGCCGTCGACGGCGTGGTGCGCGCCAATCCGTCCGCCTACGCCTTCGGCCTCGTGCGGGGCCACTCCCTCGTCCACGAGCAGCTGCGCGAGTTCACGGGCGCCGTCCGCTCGGACGGCGTGATCCTCGAGCGGCGGATCGAGCTCTCGCGCGGCCCGCTGGCCCCCTCGAGCCTCGTGGTGGAGCTGCGGGTGGCCCCGCTGGACGAGGAGTACATCCTCATCCTCGCCGACGATCGCACGGACCTGACCCGCACGGAGGCCATGCGCCACGACTTCGTGGTCAACGTGTCCCACGAGCTGAAGACGCCCGTGGGTGCCATCTCCCTGCTCTCGGAGGCCATCGGGGACGCGGCGGAGGACGAGGAGGCCGTGCGCCGCTTCGCGATGCGCCTGGGCATCGAGTCGAAGCGGCTCACCGCCCTCGTGCAGGACATCATCGAGTTCTCCCGGCTCCAGGCCAAGGACGTGGTCCAGGAGGGCCGCGCCGTCGACCTGCGGACCGTGGTCCTCGAGGCCGTGGACCGCCTGCGCCTCACGGCGGAGGCCCGCGGCATCACCCTGAAGGTCGGCGGCCGCATGGACGCCATGGTCCACGGGGACCCGGACCAGCTGATGACGGCGGTGCGCAACCTCATCGACAACGCGGTGCGCTACTCCCCGGACGGCACCACCGTGGGCATCGGGCTGAGCGCGCACGACGGGCTGGCCCAGGTGACCGTCACGGACCAGGGCATGGGCATCAGCCCGGAGGACCAGGAGCGCGTGTTCGAGCGCTTCTACCGCGTGGACGCGGCCCGCTCCCGCCAGACCGGCGGCACGGGCCTGGGCCTGAGCATCGTCAAGCACGTGGTGATCAACCACGGCGGCGAGGTCACGCTGTGGTCCCAGCCGGGACGCGGCTCCACCTTCACCATCCGGCTGCCCGAGTGGGAGGACGACGGCAGCCCCGTCGTCGGCGGGCAGGCCGGCACCCATGTCACGCAACGCCGCGGTCATCGAGTGACCGCATCGGCCGCACCCCGGAAGGAGATCAGCGCATGAGCCGCATCTTGATCGTGGAGGACGAGGAGTCGTTCAGCGACCCGCTGTCCTACCTCCTCAACAAGGAGGGCTTCGAGGTCACGGTGGCCGCGGACGGCAACGAGGCGCTCGCGGAGTTCGAGCGCTCCGGTGCGGACCTCATCCTGCTCGACCTCATGCTCCCGGGGATGTCCGGGACGGAGGTCTGCCGCCAGGTGCGCCAGCGCTCCAACGTCCCGGTCATCATGCTGACCGCCAAGGACTCGGAGATCGACAAGGTCGTGGGTCTGGAGATCGGGGCGGACGACTACGTCACCAAGCCCTACTCCTCCCGTGAGCTCGTGGCCCGCGTGCGCGCGGTCATGCGCCGCCAGGGGGAGCCCGAGGAGCTCGTGGCCTCCGCCGTGGCCGCCGGCCCGGTGCGCATGGACATCGAGCGGCACGTGGTGGCGGTGGACGGCCAGCAGGTCTCCCTGCCGCTCAAGGAGTTCGAGCTGCTCGAGATGCTGCTGCGCAACGCCGGCCGCGTCCTCACCCGCGGCCAGCTCATCGACCGCGTGTGGGGCTCGGACTACGTGGGGGACACCAAGACCCTCGACGTCCACGTCAAGCGCCTGCGCTCCAAGATCGAGCCGGACCCCTCGAGCCCGCGGCATCTGGTGACCGTCCGCGGCCTGGGGTACAAGTTCGAGGCCTGAGACCGGCCGGCCTCCGCGCGGGACGACGTCGGCCCCGCACCTCCGGCGAGGAGGATGCGGGGCCGACGTGGCGGTGCTGGGCTCAGTGGCCCTCGCCGTAGTGCAGGCTCTCCTCGTGGAGGTGGCCCTCGAGCTCCTCGTCCGAGGGGCTGACGCCCTCGGGCAGCAGGTCGCGGTACTGCTCCTGCGTGGCGGACATCAGCGGCACCCGGGCCTCGGTCTCGAAGCCCTGTCCCTTGATGACCACGGGGAGCAGCTCGCCGACCCAGGCGTCCTTGCGCTCCAGGGCGATGTCCTGGTCTTCGAGGACGACCGTCTCACCGGCGGGCACGTCGACGGTGGCGGAGCCGCCCGTCGGCGTGGTGAAGGTGTACGCCATGTCCTGGTCCGAGGGGTTCTCCAGGGAGCCGATCAGGCGCGCCGGACCCGAGTCCCCTGCGCCCACGAGGAGGAGGTTGGAGTAGCGGATGAACCCCTCCGAACTGCCGTTGACGCCGTCGGAGGCGGAGTACTGGATGCCGGTGGCGACGGGGCTCACGGCGGAGCAGCCGGTGACGCCCAGGAGGGCGGCGGCGGCGACGGCGCCCGCGGCGAGGCGGCGCCGGGCGGGCCGGGTGGCGGCGAACTTCACGGGGTTCTCCTACAGGTGCGAGGGCGGAGGGGCCCGGTCGGGGCCTCACCCGTCAGGGTACCGCATGGCCGGATGCCGCCCCCTGATCGCTCCGGCGGCCCCACTACCACAGGGAGCGGCCTGGAGAGGGGGGACGCGCGCGGGGAAATGGCTTATCCGTGATAGAATGAGCCGTCTGGAAAGGGGCACATCACATGGTTTTTGAGGTCGGAGAGACCGTCGTCTACCCCCACCACGGTGCTGCGCGGATCGAGGAGATCAAGATGCGCACCATCAGGGGTGAAGAGAAGATGTATCTCAAGCTCAAGGTGGCGCAGGGTGACCTGACCATCGAGGTCCCGGCGGAGAACGTGGACCTCGTGGGAGTGCGTGACGTCGTGGACTCCGAGGGTCTGGACCACGTGATCGAGGTGCTGCAGGCCGAGCACGTCGAGGAGCCCACCAACTGGTCCCGCCGGTACAAGGCGAACCTGGAGAAGCTCGCCAGCGGTGACGTCAACAAGGTCGCCGAGGTCGTCCGCGACCTGTGGCGCCGCGACCAGGACCGCGGGCTGTCGGCCGGGGAGAAGCGCATGCTCTCCAAGGCGCGCCAGGTGCTGGTGTCCGAGCTCGCGCTCGCCAAGAAGACCTCCGAGGAGGAGGCCGAGGGCATGCTGGACAAGGTGCTCGAGGGCTGACCCTCCGCCGTCGCGGACGGATCGGAAGACATGGGCAGGATCTGCGTCGGAGACGCAGGTCCTGCCCATGTCTGCAGGTCCTGCAGTGCGGGCCGTCCCTAGGATGGGGGCCATGCCCACCGCGCTCGTGATCGCCGCCGCCGGCTCCGGCACCCGCCTCGGCGCGGGGATGCCCAAGGCCCTCGCCCCGCTCGCGGACGGGCGTGCCCTCCTCGCCCACTGCCTGGACGCCGTCGCCGCGGCCCGGGACGCCGGAACGTCGCTGGACGCCGTCGTCGTGCTGGTCCCCGCGGACCCGGACGGCGGTGCGCGGGTCCGCGCGGTCGTCGCCGAGGGGCGGGCCCGGCTCGGGGCGCCCGTGGCCTGCGTGCCCGGCGGCGCCGAACGGGCGGACTCCGTGCGCTCCGGGCTCGCCGCCGCCGACCGCGCCCTGGGGCGCGGGGTGCCCGGTCCGCGCCACGTCCTCGTGCACGACGCCGCCCGCGCGCTCACGCCGCCGGCCGTGTTCGCCGCGGTGCAGGAGGCGCTGGACGCCGGCGCCGTCGCCGCGATCCCCGGAGTCCCGCTGACGGACACGGTGAAGGAGGTCGTGCTGGCGGACGCAGGAGCGGCGCCGGGCGAGCGGACCCTGCGCCTCACGGTGCGCGGCACCCCGCCCCGCGGCGGACTGCGCGCCGTCCAGACCCCGCAGGGCTTCGACCTGGACGCGCTGCTCGCCGCCCACGAGGCCGTCCGCGCCGATCCCGCCCGGGACGCCGCCGCCCTCACGGACGACGCCATGGTGATGGAGGCCGCGGGCCATGCCGTCGCGGTGGTGCCCGGCCACGCCGAGGCGTTCAAGGTGACCACCCCGCTGGACCTGGACCTGGCGGCCGCGCTCCTCGCGCGCCGCCCCGCCGACCGCACGCCCGACGAGAGGACCGCCATGGCCGACGCCACCGCCACCCAGACCCCCGCCCTCCCCGTGCTGCCCCGCACCGGCATCGGCACGGACATCCACCAGTGGGCACCCGAGGACGCCCCGCGCCCGCTGTGGCTCGGCGGGATCCACTGGCCCGGCGAGCGCGGCGTCGCCGCCACGTCCAACGGCGACGTCGCGGCCCACGCCATGTGCAACGCGCTGCTCTCCGCCGCGGGCCTCGGCGACCTCGGCGCCGTCTTCGGCACGGATCGCTGGGAGATGAAGGACGCGACGGGCGAGGCCATGCTGCGCGAGGTGCTGCGCCTGCTGGCGGAGGCCGGCTTCCGTGTGGGCAACGTGGCCGTGCAGGTCATCGCCCCGCGTCCCAAGGTGGGCACGCGCCGGGCCGAGATGGAGGCCGCGCTCTCGGCCGCGCTCGACGGCGCCCCCGTGTCCGTCAGCGCCGCGACGACGGACGGGCTGGGGTTCATCGGAGCGGGCGAGGGGCTCGTCGGGCTGGCCACGGCGCTCGTGGTGCCCGCCCACTAGGCTGAACCCGTCCCCGACCGCCCTGCTCAGGCTCGCTGACCCACGACTCTCTGACACAAGACAAGGACGCCGCCCCATGGCCCAGCGCTTCTATGACACCCGCACCGCGCAGATCAGGGACTTCGAGCCCCTCGTGCCCGGCCAGGCCTCGGTCTACTACTGCGGGGCCACGGTGCAGGGGATGCCGCACGTGGGCCACGTGCGCAGCGCGATCGTGTTCGACGTGCTCATCCGCTGGCTCGAGGCCACGGGGCTGCGGGTCACCTCCGTCCGCAACGTGACGGACATCGACGACAAGATCCTCGACCGCTCCGCCGCCTCCCACGCCCCCGGCTTCGAGGCCTCGGATCTCTACCCGGCGCAGGAGCCGTGGTGGGCGCTGGCCTACCGCTTCGAGAACGCCTTCGACGCCGCCTACCTCGCGCTCGGAGTGCGCCGGCCCACCTATGAGCCGCGCGCGACGGGCCACGTCCCGGAGATGTTCGCGCTCATCCGGCGGCTCCTGGACGGCGGTCACGCGTACGCCGCGGCCGACGGCTCCGGGGACGTGTACTTCGACGTGCGCTCGTGGGAGCGCTACGGCGAGCTGACCCGCCAGCGCGTCGAGGACATGCAGGACGCCCCCGACGCAGACCCGCGCGGCAAGCGCGACCCGCGCGACTTCGCCCTGTGGAAGGGCGCGAAGGAGGGCGAGCCCGCCACCGCGGTGTGGGTGTCCCCGTGGGGTGCGGGCCGCCCCGGCTGGCACCTGGAGTGCTCCGCCATGTCCACCAAGTACCTGGGCGCCGAGTTCGACATCCACGGCGGCGGCCTGGACCTGCGCTTCCCGCACCACGAGAACGAGCTCGCCCAGTCGGCCGCGGCCGGCGACGGGTTCGCCCGCTTCTGGCTGCACAACGGCCTCGTCACGTACGAGGGCGAGAAGATGTCCAAGTCCGTGGGCAACACCATCTCCCCGGAGGAGATGCTCGGCATGGCCCGCCCGAAGGCCGTCCGCTACTTCCTCGGCCAGGCCCACTACCGCTCCCAGCTGGACTACCGTCCCGGCGCCCTCCAGGAGGCCGCCGCCGCGGTGGAGCGCATCGAGAACTTCGTGGACCGCGCCCGTGCGCAGGCCCCCGACGACGCCGCCGGCACCTCCGGCGCGCCGCTCGCCGAGCGCGTGCCCGCGGCCTTCCGCGCCGCGATGGAGGACGATCTCAACGTGCCGCAGGCGCTCGCGGCCGTGCACGAGGCCGTCCGCGCGGGCAACACGGCGCTCGCCGCGGGTGACGCCGCCGCCACCGCGGCGCGCCTCGCGGAGGTCAGCGCGATGACGGCCGTGCTCGGCCTCGACGACGTCCCGGAGGCGGGCGCGGGCGGCGCCGGTCCCGCGGCGGCCGCGCTCGACTCCCTCGTGCGCTCGCAGATCGCGGCCCGCGCCGAGGCCCGCGCGGCCAAGGACTGGGCCGCCGCGGACCGCATCCGGGACGCGCTGGCCGCGGCCGGCGTCGTGGTGGAGGACGGCGCCGAGGGCGCCACGTGGCGCCTGGAGGGCTGACACCTAGACTGGAGGCCGATCCGGCGCGCCGAGCAGGCGGCGTCGACCCCAGCCCCACCCACAGCAGGAGTCCCCTCATGTCCACCGCACCCCGCTCCGGCGGATCCCGCAAGCCCCAGGGCAAGAAGGGCCCGCTGAAGGGCACCGGCGGCCACGGCCGCAAGGCCCTCGAAGGCCGCGGCCCCACGCCCAAGGCGGAGGACCGCACGTACCACAAGGCGCACCGCTCGAAGCAGCTGGCCGAGCGCTCCGCCGCGAAGCGCCCCGGCGCCGGCCCGCAGCGCGCCGCCCGCCCCAAGCTCTCCGACGAGACGGTCTCCGGGCGCAACCCCGTGGTCGAGGCCCTGCGCGCCGGCATCCCCGCCAAGGCGCTGCACGTGGCGGTGCGGATCGAGGTGGACGACCGCGTCCGCGAGGCCCTGCGCCTGTGCGCCGAGCAGGGCGTGCCGGTCATGGAGAACACCAAGCCCGAGCTGGACCGCCTCTCCGCCGACGCGATCCACCAGGGCCTCGTCCTGCAGATCCCGCCGTACGAGTACGCGGACGCGCTCGACCTGGCCCGAGAGACCCTCGAGAAGGGCGAGAAGGCGCACCTGCGCACCGCGCCGCTGCTGATCGCCCTCGACGGCATCACCGACCCCCGCAACCTGGGCGCCATCATCCGTGCCGGCTCCGCGTTCGGCGCGGACGGCGTGATCGTCCCGGAGCGCCGCTCCGTGGGTGTCACGGCGACGGCGTGGCGCACCTCCGCGGGCGCGGCGGCCCGCGTGCCTGTGGCCCAGGCGGGCAACCTCAACAACACCCTCGCGGAGCTGCACCGCATGGGCTACTTCGTGCTCGGCCTCGACGGCGACGGCGACGTCTCCCTGCCCGGCCTCGAGCTCGCCACCGAGCCCCTCGTGCTCGTGGTGGGCGCCGAGGGCAAGGGCCTGTCCCGCCTCGTGCGCGAGCACTGCCAGCAGATCGTCTCGATCCCGATCGACTCGACCATGGAGTCCCTCAACGCCTCGATGGCCGTGGGCATCTCCCTCTACGAGATCTCGACGCGCCGCGCCGGCGCGCGCTGAACCCCCAGCGGTGCCTGTCCGGCCGTCGGCCCCCGCGGATCCCCTCCCGAGGATGCGCGGGGGCCGTCGGCGTCAGGGCTGATGTCGTCTGGGCCGGACGCCTCTGTGCCGAGGACATCCGTTCCCCGCGGCGCGTGGTCGACGTCACAATGTCCACATTTTCATGGGCCATATTGCGCGTGATGCAGTTCACGCTGCACAGTGATGGTCACTGTGACCACGCGACCACCCCCGCGGGCGCAGCCCCCTGACGCACCCTGCCTGCAGAACGAGGTCCTCGTCCCATGAACCACCGCTCCCTTCGCATCACCGCCGCCCTCGCCGCCGTCGCCCTCGGGCTCACCGCGTGCGGCGGGTCCGGCTCGGCCGACTCCGCCTCGTCCTCGGCGGCGGGCTCCGCCGGGGACTCCTCCGCTGCGGTCGAGGAGTACACCGTGGGCATCAACCAGCTGACCACCCACCCGGCCCTCGACGCCACGCGTGAGGGCTTCAAGGAGGCCTTCGCCGACGCCGGCCTGAAGGTGGAGTTCGATGAGCAGAACGCCCAGGGCGACCAGGCGACCGTCACCTCCATCGCCTCCACCTTCGCGTCCGCGTCGGACGTCGACCTCGTGGCCGCGATCGCCACCCCGGCTGCCCAGGGCACCGCCTCCGCCGTGAAGGACAAGCCGGTCGTGTTCATGGCCGTCACGGACCCGAAGGCCGCCGAGCTCGTGAAGGCGGACGACGCCCCGGGCGGCAACGTCACCGGCGTCTCCGACCGCAACCCGGTGAAGGAGCAGCTGCAGCTGCTCAAGGACGTCAAGCCGGATGCCAAGACCGTGGGCATCGTCTACAACTCGGGCGAGGTCAACTCCAAGGTCCAGGTGGACCAGGCCAAGGCTGCCGGCAAGGACCTGGGCCTCGAGGTGAAGGAGGCCACGATCACCAACTCGTCCGAGGTCCAGCAGGGCGTCCAGGCGCTCGGCGACGTGGACGGCATCTACGTCCCCACGGACAACGCCGTGGTCTCCGCGCTCGAGACCGTCCTGTCCTACGGCAAGGACAAGAAGGCGCCCGTGATCTCCGCGGACACCGACTCGGTGGAGAAGGGCGCCCTGGGCACCTTCGGCATCGACTACAAGGAGCACGGCAAGCAGGCCGGCGAGATGGCGGTGAAGATCCTCCGGGACGGCGCCAAGCCGGAGTCCACCCCGGTCGGCTTCGCCGACCCCGCCTCCCTCGAGCTGGTCCTGAACAAGGAGGCCGCGACGTCCTTCGGCGTCGAGCTCCCCCAGGAGCTGCTCGGCAGGGCCGACGAGGTGATCGGCGGCTGACCGCCCTCCTCCGGTGATCCCGGTCGGCCCCGGACGCGCCCGTGTCCGGGGCCGATGCGCGGATCCCGCGTCTCTTCCCCTCCCGGCCCCGCCTCCGAAAGGCCCCCCATGATCACCGCAGTGGAGCTCGGTCTGATCTACGCCGTCATGGCACTCGGCGTGTACCTGACCTTCCGCATCCTCGACTTCCCCGACCTCACGGTGGACGGCTCGTTCACCACGGGCGCCGCCACGGCGGCCGTCCTGATCACGAACGACGTGCCCGTCGCCCTCGCCCTGCTCGCCGCGTTCGTCGTCGGCTGCCTCGCGGGCCTCGTGACGGGCCTGCTGCACACGAAGGGCCGGATCGACGGGCTCCTCGCCGGCATTCTCACCATGATCGCGCTGTACTCGATCAACCTCCGGATCATGGGCAAGGCCAACATCCCGCTGCTCGGCCAGGACACGCTGTTCACCTGGCTCGCGGACATGGGCCTGGCGCGGAGCATCGGCTCCGTCGTGGTCCTGTTCCTCGGCGTGTTCGTGCTCAAGCTGGTCATCGACTGGTTCCTGCACACGGACCTGGGTCTCGCGCTGCAGGCCACGGGCGACAACGAGGAGATGATCCGCTCCTACGGCGTCTCCACGGACCGGATGAAGATCCTCGGCCTCATGCTCTCCAACGGCCTCGTGGGCCTGTGCGGCGCGCTGCTGGCCATGTACCAGGGCTTTGCGGACATCAGCATGGGCATCGGCCTGATCCTCGTGGGCCTCGCGTCCGTGATCGTGGGCCAGGCGATCTTCGGCCAGCGCACGGTCTTCATGGCCACGCTCGCCGTGATCGTGGGCGCCGTGCTCTACCGCATCATCATCCAGCTCGCGCTCAACGCGGGCCTGAACCCCAATGACATGAAGCTCATCTCCGCCCTGCTCGTGGTCCTTGCGCTCCTCCTGCCGCGGTTCGGGTTCGCGAAGCGGCTGAGCCTGCGCTCGCGGCACACCACGGCCGAGCCCGTCTCGCAGCGGACCGGCGCCCCGACGCCGGCCGACGACGCGGTGGCCGAGGGCGCCGCCGCGTACGCATCCGCCCCGAAGGAGGCACCCCGTGCTTGAGATCCACGACGTCTCGAAGACCTTCTTCCCGGGCACCGTCAACGAGCGCCGTGCCCTGCGGGGCATCGACCTGCGTCTGGCGGAGGGCGACTTCGTCACGGTCATCGGCTCCAACGGCGCCGGCAAGTCGACCATCCTCAACACCATCGCAGGCAAGCTGACGCCGGACTCCGGCACCGTGAGCGTGGGCGGCCGGGACGTCACCCGGATGCCCGACCATCGACGCGCCTCCTGGATCGGCCGCGTGTTCCAGGACCCGACGGCCGGCACCGCGCCCTCGCTGAGCATCGAGGAGAACATGGCGCTCGCGTGGCGCCGCGGCCACACCCGCGGCCTCTCCCGTGGCGTGACCGCGTCCCGCCGTGCGGTGTTCCGGGAGGAGCTCACCAAGCTCGAGCTCGGTCTCGAGGACCGCCTCACCTCGAAGGTGGGCCTGCTCTCGGGCGGCCAGCGCCAGGCGCTCAGCCTGCTCATGGCCACGTTCTCCGGGCCGAAGATCCTGCTGCTGGACGAGCACACGGCCGCGCTGGATCCGTCCCGTGCCGAGCTCGTCACCCGCCTGACCCGGCAGGTGGTTGCGGAGCGCTCGCTCACCACGCTCATGGTCACGCACAACATGTCGCAGGCGCTCGAGGTGGGCGACCGGCTGATCATGATGCACGACGGTCAGGTGATCCTCGAGCTGGATGCGGCCCAGAAGGCTCGCATGACCCCCGCCGACCTCCTCGCGGAGTTCGGCAAGATCAAGGGCGCCGTGGTGGATGACAAGACGATGCTCTCCTGATGCCCCGGTCCCGGGCGGGTCGGACCCGCCCGGGACCGGCCAGGCATTCATTCGGGGGCCCGGTCGCGGTAGCGTCGGGCGCGTGAGCACCTCGAAGAGCGCCCCCGTCAGCGACGTCCGCCTCTCCACCGTCACAGGCCGCATCCCGGTGACCGCCGTCCAGCCGGTGGTGCTGGACGGCCGCTTCCCGGCCAAGGCCGTGGTGGGGGAGGACGTCCCCGTCCGCGCGACGGTGTTCCGGGAGGGCCACGACGCCGTCCGCGCCACCGTCCGTCTCCTCGATCCGGACGGAGCCGAGGTGCAGCGGGTGCCGATGCGCCCCGGTCGCCCGGGCCTGGACGAGGTGCTCGGCACCCTGCGTCCCGCCGAGACGGGCCTGCACCACTTCGTCGTCGAGGGCTGGCACGATCCCGTGGGCACATGGCGTCACGCCGCCACGGTGAAGATCGCCGCGGACGTGGACGTGGAGCTCATGCTGGCGGAGGGCGCCGCCCTGTTCGGCCACGCGGCGCAGGATGCCGAGCGCCCCGCCGAGGACCGCGCCGCCTTCGAGGCCGCCGTCCGCGGGCTGTCCGACGCCGCCCTCACGCCCGCGCAGCGCCTCGCCGCCGCCGAGTCCGCCGACGTCGCCGCGGCCCTGGACGCCCGTCCGATCCGTGAGCACGTCACCAGATCCGAGCTCTACCCGCTGGACGTGCAGCGCGAGCTCGCCGGCCGCGGCGCGTGGTACGAGTTCTTCCCGCGCTCCGAGGGGGCACGGTTCGAGGAGTCCACGGGCACGTGGCACTCGGGCACCTTCGCGACGGCGGCCCGCCGCCTCCCCGGGGTCGCCGCGATGGGCTTCCAGGTGGTCTACCTGCCGCCGATCCACCCGATCGGCCGCGCGCACCGCAAGGGCCCGAACAACACCCTCACCGCCGGCCCGCAGGATCCGGGCTCGCCGTGGGCGATCGGCGCGGCCGAGGGCGGGCACGACGCCGTCCACCCGGACCTGGGCACGCTCGAGGACTTCGAGGCGTTCGTGGCCGCGGCCGCGGAGCTGGACCTCGAGGTGGCCCTGGACCTCGCCCTGCAGTGCGCCCCGGACCACCCGTGGGTGGCCACCCACCCCGAGTGGTTCACCACCCGCGTGGACGGCACCATCGCCTACGCGGAGAACCCGCCGAAGAAGTACCAGGACATCTACCCGCTGAACTTCGACAACGACCCGGACGGCCTCTCCGCCGCGGTGCTCGACGTCGTCCTCGGCTGGGTGCGGCGCGGCGTGCACATCTTCCGCGTGGACAACCCGCACACCAAGCCCCTGTGGTTCTGGGAGTGGCTCATCCGCGAGGTGCGCGAGGTGGAGCCGCGCGCGGTGTTCCTCGCCGAGGCGTTCACGCGCCCCGCCATGATGCACGGGCTCGGCCAGGTCGGCTTCCAGCAGTCCTACGGCTACTTCACGTGGCGGAACACCCGCGAGGAGCTCGCCGAGTACCTCGCGGAGATCAGCCATGAGACCGCCGGCTTCTACCGCCCGAACTTCTTCGTGAACACCCCGGACATCCTCACGGAGTATCTCCAGACGGGCGGCCCCGGGGCGTTCCGCATCCGCGCCGCGATCGCCGCGACGTCCAACCCGCTCTGGGGCGTCTACGCGGGCTTCGAGCTCTTCGAGCACGTGCCGCGCCCGGGCGCGGAGGAGTACATCGACAACGAGAAGTACGAGTACCGCCCGCGCGACTGGCAGGGGGCGGAGGCCGCCGGCGCCTCGCTCGCGCCCTATCTGACCCGCCTCAACGAGATCCGGGCCGCGCATCCGTCCCTGCGGGACCTGCAGAACCTCACGCTGCACGGCTCCACCCACGAGGACCTGCTGGTCTTCTCCAAGACGCGATCGGCCGCCCCGGAGGGCGCGCACCGCGACGCCGCCGCGGTGACCGACGCCGGTCCCGCCGAGGACACCGTGATCGTGGTCGTCACCACGGACCCCCACGGGGTCACCGAGGCGACGCTGCGCCTGGACCTGGACGCGCTGCAGGTCCGGGCCGAGGACCGGGACGAGG
This sequence comes from Micrococcus antarcticus, assembly GCF_044872765.1. Classification (NCBI taxonomy): domain Bacteria; kingdom Bacillati; phylum Actinomycetota; class Actinomycetes; order Micrococcales; family Micrococcaceae; genus Micrococcus; species Micrococcus antarcticus. The sequence continues at coordinate 2,176,832 of NZ_CP085253.1, forward strand.
AGGGCCGCTTCGAGGTGGAGGAGCTGCTGACCGGGCAGCGCTGGCACTGGGGCGCCGAGCCCTACGTCCGCCTCGACCCCGAAGCGCCGGCACACGTGCTGCGCGTCGTCCGCCGCGGCTGAGCCGCCCTCCCGGCGCACCCCCGCCGACCCCGACCGTGACCCCTGAACAGGAAGATCCCATGGCCCCCCGCACCGTCGCCCCCCTCCCCGTCGACCCGGAGGTGCTGGCCGCCGTCGCGGAGGGCCGCCACCATGACCCGCACAGCGTGCTCGGGGTGCATCTCCACCCCGACGGCGCCGGGGTCACCTACCGTGCGCTGCGCCCCTTCGCGCGGACGGTGACGGCGGTCCGCGCGGCCGACGGCTCACGCGTCGAGCTGGAGCACGAGCACGACGGGGTGTTCGTCGGCGCCGGGCCCCTGACCGCGGCAGGCCCCGGAGCCGTGGGCGAGTACCGGCTCGAGGTCGCCTATCCGGGCGCGGAGGGCGAGGCCGACGCCGTGGAGGCGTGGGACGACCCCTACCGGCACCTGCCGACGCTGGGCGATCTGGACCTGTACCTGATCGGCGAGGGCCGGCACGAGCGGCTGTGGGAGGTGCTCGGCGCCCGCGTGCACCGGGACGCGGCGGGCGAGGCCATCGGCACCGCGTTCGCGGTGTGGGCGCCCAACGCCCGGGCGGTGCGCGTGGTGGGCGAGCACAACGGCTGGCAGGGGCGCACCCACGCGATGCGCTCCCTGGGCTCCTCAGGCGTGTGGGAGCTGCTCGTCCCCGGCGTGGGCCACGGCGCGCGCTACAAGTTCGAGATCCTCGGCCCGGACGGGCTCTGGCGTCAGAAGGCGGACCCCATGGCCCGCTGGACCGAGGTGCCGCCGGCCACGGCCTCGCGGGTGCTGGACTCCACCTACACGTTCACCGACGACGCCTGGATGGAGCGGCGCCGCGCGACCGATCCGCACGAGCAGCCGCTGAGCATCTACGAGGTGCACCTCGGCTCGTGGCGCCCCGGGCTGGACTACCGGCAGCTCGCCGAGCAGCTCGTCGAGTACGTGCAGTGGCTGGGCTTCACCCACGTGGAGCTCATGCCCGTGGCCGAGCACCCGTTCGGCGGCTCGTGGGGCTACCAGGTCACCGGCTACTACGCGCCGACGTCGCGCTTCGGCACCCCGGACGAGTTCAAGCACCTGGTGAACGCCCTGCACGAGGCCGGGATCGGCGTGATCGTGGACTGGGTGCCGGCCCACTTCCCCAAGGACGAGTGGGCGCTGGCACGGTTCGACGGCACGCCCCTGTACGAGCACCCGGACCCGCGCCGCGGCGAGCATCCGGACTGGGGCACGTACGTGTTCGACTTCGGCCGTACGGAGGTGCGCAACTTCCTCGTGGCCAACGCCCTCTACTGGCTGGGCGAGTTCCACGTGGACGGGCTGCGCGTGGACGCCGTCGCCTCGATGCTCTACCTGGACTACTCCCGCGAGGACGGCGAGTGGGAGCCCAACATCCACGGGGGCAACCACAACCTCGAGGCGATCGGCTTCCTGCAGGAGGCGAACTCCGCGGCCTACCGGCTGCACCCGGGGGTGCACATGATCGCGGAGGAGTCCACGGCGTTCAGCGGTGTGAGCGCTCCCGTGAGCGCGGGCGGCCTGGGCTTCGGCAAGAAGTGGAACATGGGCTGGATGCACGACACCCTGGCGTACCTCTCCGAGGACCCGGTGAACCGCCGCTGGCACCACGGCCAGTGGACGTTCTCCATGGTCTACGCGTACTCCGAGAACTACGTGCTGCCGCTGTCCCACGACGAGGTGGTGCACGGCAAGGGATCGCTCCTGCAGAAGATCCCCGGCGACCGCCGCCAGCAGCTGGCCACCCTGCGCGCGTACTTCGCGTACATGTGGGCGCACCCGGGCAAGCAGCTGGTCTTCATGGGCGCGGAGTTCGCCCAGCCCTCCGAGTGGTCCGAGGGGAACGGGCTGGACTGGCCCGTCTCCTGGGACGAGGCCCACCGCGGGGTGCAGCTCACGGTGCGCGAGCTCAACGCGCTCTACCGCGTGAAGCCCGCGCTGTGGTCCGCGGACCACAGCCCCGAGGGGTTCGCGTGGGTGGACGGCGGGGACGCGGACGGGAACACCCTCGTGTTCCTGCGCCGGCCTGCGGGCGGCGGGGGTCAGGCCGAGGCGTCCCCCCTGCTGTGCATCACGAACCTCTCCGGCTCCGCGCGCCAGGGTCTGCGCGTCGGCGTGCCGAGTGCGGGGGAGTGGACGGTGGTGCTGGACACCGACGACGCCGACTTCCACGGGGACGGATGGCGCGAGCAGACCGGCCAGGTCGAGTCCCCCGTCGCCGAGCCGGGCGAGTGGCAGGGGCAGCCGGCCCACCTCACGGTGAACGTGCCGGCGCTGAGCACCCTCTGGCTGCAGCCTCACCCGGGCACGGGCGACGAGCCCATGGCGCACGGCACGGTCACAGCAGGGGAGGCGGACGTGGCGGGGACCCCGGTGGTCGACCCGCAGGCCCAGGAGCCGGTGACCGAGCCTCACCCGTCCGACCGTCCCGAGGCCGCCCGCCGAATGTGAGGCAGGCCATGGCGGAGCGCCGGCACGCCTGAGTGAGGTGAACGTCGGATGAACGCTGCGGAACCCCCGTGATCATGCGGGTGGAAGGTGATCGGGGGCGGTGCACGCGGTGCACGGCCCCCGATTTTGCGTGGGGGTCGTGGTGTGTGTAGAGTTCCATCTCGTGCTGAGGCGCGGTTCGAGGAATCGGACGGCCGGGTGAAGAACATGGAATCCGCGGATTCTTGCCGAGAATGGCAGGTCCAGGGCGGATGTGCTCACACAGTGTGCAGTGTTCCTGTGAGGGGATGCTGGTATTCCTGAAGAGATGATCTGGTTTGACTACTGGTGATCGTGTGGTAGGCTTTTGTAGCCTTCTTCATGAATTTTCACTGGATGACGACGTCGGATGACGGAGTTGACAGGAACTGATCGTGTGGTAAGGTTGCGAAACCGGATCACGTGAACAGCTGCTGAAGACTTCGGAAACGGGGTTGACAGGGTCTGATCGGATGGTCTAGGATGGAGAAGTTGCTCCAGAGCGAAACGTTCCGCGAGGCGGGATGGTGAGTCTGGAAGCGCCTGTTGTTTGAGAACTCAATAGTGTGCCAAGTTTGTTGATGCCAATTGTTTTAACACATTGGTTGACCATACACCCCGCACCCCCGTGTGAGTGGTGGTGGTCTGCCAGCGATTGAATTGATGTCATGACACTTATTTCCGGGTGTTGTGAGGTCGTTCTGTAATTTTTTTACGGAGAGTTTGATCCTGGCTCAGGATGAACGCTGGCGGCGTGCTTAACACATGCAAGTCGAACGATGAAGCCCAGCTTGCTGGGTGGATTAGTGGCGAACGGGTGAGTAACACGTGAGTAACCTGCCCTTGACTCTAGGATAAGCCCGGGAAACTGGGTCTAATACTGGATAGGAACGTCTACCGCATGGTGGATGTTGGAAAGAATTTCGGTCATGGATGGACTCGCGGCCTATCAGCTTGTTGGTGAGGTAATGGCTCACCAAGGCGACGACGGGTAGCCGGCCTGAGAGGGTGACCGGCCACACTGGGACTGAGACACGGCCCAGACTCCTACGGGAGGCAGCAGTGGGGAATATTGCACAATGGGCGAAAGCCTGATGCAGCGACGCCGCGTGAGGGATGACGGCCTTCGGGTTGTAAACCTCTTTCAGTAGGGAAGAAGCGAAAGTGACGGTACCTGCAGAAGAAGCACCGGCTAACTACGTGCCAGCAGCCGCGGTAATACGTAGGGTGCGAGCGTTATCCGGAATTATTGGGCGTAAAGAGCTCGTAGGCGGTTTGTCGCGTCTGTCGTGAAAGTCCGGGGCTTAACCCCGGATCTGCGGTGGGTACGGGCAGACTAGAGTGCAGTAGGGGAGACTGGAATTCCTGGTGTAGCGGTGGAATGCGCAGATATCAGGAGGAACACCGATGGCGAAGGCAGGTCTCTGGGCTGTAACTGACGCTGAGGAGCGAAAGCATGGGGAGCGAACAGGATTAGATACCCTGGTAGTCCATGCCGTAAACGTTGGGCACTAGGTGTGGGGAACATTCCACGTTTTCCGCGCCGCAGCTAACGCATTAAGTGCCCCGCCTGGGGAGTACGGCCGCAAGGCTAAAACTCAAAGGAATTGACGGGGGCCCGCACAAGCGGCGGAGCATGCGGATTAATTCGATGCAACGCGAAGAACCTTACCAAGGCTTGACATGTTCTCGATCGCCGTAGAGATACGGTTTCCCCTTTGGGGCGGGTTCACAGGTGGTGCATGGTTGTCGTCAGCTCGTGTCGTGAGATGTTGGGTTAAGTCCCGCAACGAGCGCAACCCTCGTTCCATGTTGCCAGCACTTCGGGTGGGGACTCATGGGAGACTGCCGGGGTCAACTCGGAGGAAGGTGGGGACGACGTCAAATCATCATGCCCCTTATGTCTTGGGCTTCACGCATGCTACAATGGCCGGTACAATGGGTTGCGATACTGTGAGGTGGAGCTAATCCCAAAAAGCCGGTCTCAGTTCGGATTGGGGTCTGCAACTCGACCCCATGAAGTCGGAGTCGCTAGTAATCGCAGATCAGCAACGCTGCGGTGAATACGTTCCCGGGCCTTGTACACACCGCCCGTCAAGTCACGAAAGTCGGTAACACCCGAAGCCGGTGGCCTAACCCTTGTGGAGGGAGCCGTCGAAGGTGGGACCAGCGATTGGGACTAAGTCGTAACAAGGTAGCCGTACCGGAAGGTGCGGCTGGATCACCTCCTTTCTAAGGAGCATTAGTGCCCGTTGCATCACCGCGTGTGTGATGGCGGGTTGCTCATGGGTGGAACATCAACGAATGGTGCTGGGGAGTGTCCTGGTTCTGGCTGAGTACGCCGGCTGTTTGCAGCTGGTTGGAATGGTTGGGGCTGGTGATGGTTTCTGGTGTTGGCACACTGTTGGGTCCTGGGACAGCAGGCGCCTGGCAGCCTTTTGGGGTTGTTGGGTGGTGTTGTTTCTGTTTCCCTTGCTTGGTGAGTCGCATCGTTGTGGTGTGGTGAGCGGGTGTGGGGGTTGTTGTTTGAGAACTGCATAGTGGACGCGAGCATCTTATTTTTGTTGCTGCACTGTTGATCGCCGTGTTTCCCCCTGGGGACGTGGTGTGAGGTGTGGTGACGCCGAAAATGACATCTTAGTTATATTTGCTCATTTTAGGGCTTTCATGTGTGTGAAAGTTTCTAAGGGCGCATGGTGGATGCCTTGGCAACAGGAGCCGAAGAAGGACGTGGGAATCTGCGATAAGCCTGGTGGAGTCGATAACCGGACGTTGAGACCAGGATTTCCGAATGGGGAAACCCCGCACGACGTGTCGTGTGACCGCCCGTTGAACACATAGACGGGTTGGAGGGAACGTGGGGAAGTGAAACATCTCAGTACCCACAGGAAGAGAAAACAAAAGTGATTCCGTTAGTAGTGGCGAGCGAACGCGGATGGGGCTAAACCGTATGTGTGTGATACCCGGCAGGGGTTGCATGTGCGGTGTTGTGGGCCCCTCCTTGTCATGTCTGCCGGCATGGCGCGGTGAGGTGCGGGTGTATAGACGAACCGCTTTGGATGGCGGACCGTAGAGGGTGAGAGTCCCGTAGTCGAAATGCATTCCGCCGCCGTTGGAGGGTTGCCCGAGTAGCACGGGGCCCGAGAAATCCCGTGTGAATCTGCCAGGACCACCTGGTAAGCCTGAATACTACCTGTTGACCGATAGCGGATAAGTACCGTGAGGGAATGGTGAAAAGTACCCCGGGAGGGGAGTGAAATAGTACCTGAAACCATGTGCCTACAAACCGTCGGAGCCTCCTTGTAGGGGTGACGGCGTGCCTTTTGAAGAATGAGCCTGCGAGTTAGTGATACGTGGCGAGGTTAACCCGTGTGGGGAAGCCGTAGCGAAAGCGAGTCTGAATAGGGCGATTGAGTCGCGTGTCCTAGACCCGAAGCGGAGTGATCTACCCATGGCCAGGTTGAAGCGCGTGTAAGAGCGCGTGGAGGACCGAACCCACTTCAGTTGAAAATGGAGGGGATGAGCTGTGGGTAGGGGTGAAAGGCCAATCAAACTCCGTGATAGCTGGTTCTCCCCGAAATGCATTTAGGTGCAGCGTCACGTGTTTCTTCCCGGAGGTAGAGCTACTGGATGGACGATGGGCCCTACAAGGTTACTGACTTCAGCCAAACTCCGAATGCCGGGAAGTGAGAGCGTGGCAGTGAGACTGTGGGGGATAAGCTTCATAGTCGAGAGGGAAACAGCCCAGACCACCGGTTAAGGCCCCTAAGCGTGTGCTAAGTGGGAAAGGATGTGGAGTTGCTGAGACAACCAGGAGGTTGGCTTAGAAGCAGCCATCCTTGAAAGAGTGCGTAATAGCTCACTGGTCAAGTGATTCCGCGCCGACAATGTAGCGGGGCTCAAGTACACCGCCGAAACCGTGGCATTCAGCTTTTGTTGGATGGGTAGGGGAGCGTCGTTCACGAGGTGAAGCCAGCGAGTGATTTCTGGTGGATTGTGGACGAGTGAGAATGCAGGCATGAGTAGCGAAAGACGGGTGAGAAACCCGTCCGCCGGATGACTAAGGGTTCCAGGGTCAAGCTAATCTGCCCTGGGTAAGTCGGGACCTAAGGCGAGGCCGACAGGCGTAGTCGATGGACAACGGGTTGATATTCCCGTACCAGTGAAGAACCGTCCCTGCTGAGCCGGTGATACTAACCGCCCGAACCATCCCAAACCTGGTCTTTGATCAGGATGGTGGTGGGGAGCGCGGGACCTGAACCGGGGAGGCAAGCGTATTAACAGGTGTGACGCAGGAAGGTAGCCGGGCCAGGCAATGGAATCGACCTGGTCTAAGGGTGTAGGGCTGCTGGTAGGTAAATCCGCCAGCTTTGTGCTTGAGACCTGATGGGCGCCCACTTGGTGGGTGATCCGGTGATCCTATGCTGCCTAGAAAAGCATCGGCGCGAGGTTCAAACTGCCCGTACCCTAAACCGACACAGGTAGTCAGGTAGAGAATACTAAGGCGATCGAGAGAATCATGGTTAAGGAACTCGGCAAAATGCCCCCGTAACTTCGGGAGAAGGGGGGCCCCAACCTTGAGCATCACTTGCTGGTGTGAGGGGATCGGGGCCGCAGAGACCAGGGGGAAGCGACTGTTTATCAAAAACACAGGTCCGTGCGAAGTCGTAAGACGATGTATACGGACTGACTCCTGCCCGGTGCTGGAAGGTTAAGAGGACCCGTTAGCTTCGGCGAAGCGGAGAATTTAAGCCCCAGTAAACGGCGGTGGTAACTATAACCATCCTAAGGTAGCGAAATTCCTTGTCGGGTAAGTTCCGACCTGCACGAATGGAGTAACGACTTCCCCGCTGTCTCAACCGTGAACTCGGCGAAATTGCATTACGAGTAAAGATGCTCGTTACGCGCAGAAGGACGGAAAGACCCCGTGACCTTTACTATAGTTTGGTATTGGTGTTCGGTGTGGCTTGTGTAGGATAGGTGGGAGACTTTGAAGCGGGCACGCCAGTGTTCGTGGAGTCATCGTTGAAATACCACTCTGGTCACTCTGGATATCTAACTTCGGCCCGTGATCCGGGTCAGGGACAGTGCCTGATGGGTAGTTTAACTGGGGCGGTTGCCTCCCAAAATGTAACGGAGGCGCCCAAAGGTTCCCTCAGCCTGGTTGGCAATCAGGTGTCGAGTGCAAGTGCACAAGGGAGCTTGACTGTGAGAGTGGCAGCTCGAGCAGGGACGAAAGTCGGGACTAGTGATCCGGCGGCTCGTTGTGGAACGGCCGTCGCTCAACGGATAAAAGGTACCTCGGGGATAACAGGCTGATCTTGCCCAAGAGTCCATATCGACGGCATGGTTTGGCACCTCGATGTCGGCTCGTCGCATCCTGGGGCTGGAGTAGGTCCCAAGGGTTGGGCTGTTCGCCCATTAAAGCGGTACGCGAGCTGGGTTCAGAACGTCGTGAGACAGTTCGGTCCCTATCCTCTGCGCGCGTTGGAAATTTGAGAAGGTCTGTCCTTAGTACGAGAGGACCGGGACGGACGAACCTCTGGTATGTCAGTTGTACCGCCAGGTGCATGGCTGATTAGCTACGTTCGGGATGGATAACCGCTGAAAGCATCTAAGCGGGAAGCCGGCTTCGAGATGAGATTTCCTTGCCCCTTGAGGGTGTGAGGCCCCCAGCGAGAACACTGGGTTGATAGGCTGGATGTGGAAGCGAGGACTGAAGACTCGTGGAGCTGACCAGTACTAATAGGCCGATGATTTTTACACACATGTTCCTTCTGCTGCTTCAAGCGGGAGGGGTGATGGTGCTTGCGTCCACTGTGCGGTTGTCTGATTGCAACCGGTCCTGTTCCTTGTGGGGGTGGGGTTGAGAATTGAAGAGTGTGTCACTGTTGTGTGACCCGATGGTTTCCCGCTGCGCCTGTTTGGGTGTGTAGGTGGGGTTAGGGTTACGGCGGTCATAGCGTGGGGGAAACGCCCGGTTCCATTCCGAACCCGGAAGCTAAGGCCCACAGCGCCGATGGTACTGCAACCGGGAGGTTGTGGGAGAGTAGGTCGCCGCCGGACATCTTTTGAGGCAAAGGCCCCGCATTCGTGCGGGGCCTTTGCTGCGTTCAGGGGTCTTCTCCGCTCCGTTCCACCACGGCGAACACGGGGAAGCCCCGAGCCCTCAGTCCTCCAGCAGCTCTCCCTGGGCCTCCAGGGCTGAGGTCAGGACACGCGTGAGCCGGCGCCGTGATCCTTCGACCCGCCGGCCCAGGACCTCGATCTGTCGAGCGAACTCGTCGGCGTGCCAGGGCTTCTGGTCGTCTGGGATGGCGAGGAACGCGTCCACGGCTCGGGGGAGGTGCCGCTGCAGGACGTCGAGCACGTCGAGAGCCTCCGCTGCGCGCGCGGCGGCCATCCGATCCCAGGCAGGAAGCAGTGCCTCCACCCCGGCATGGAGGTCCCACAGTTCCCTCCACGTGTCCGGGCGCAGACGGTCACTCTCCCGCGTCAGCAGCTCGCGGAGGCCGTCGGCGGCGGCCTTGAGGTCCTCCCTCGGGGCCAGGCTCTCACGGACGCCTCGCGGCCGGTCCTCGGCACGAGCGGGCATGTCGGCGCGGGAGGAATGCCTCCAGGGCGGCCAGTGCATCTCTCCTCCTCTGCTGTCACCTGCGGCGGCGTCGTGACCATCCTGCCTGACGAGCGGGGGCATGGGCTGGTTTGGCTCCGTCACTCCACCGTGGTAGTGTGGCTCCCTGTTGGATTCCGGTCTTCGACCGCCAACGGGGTGTGGCGCAGCTTGGTAGCGCGCGTCGTTCGGGACGACGAGGCCGCAGGTTCAAATCCTGTCACCCCGACCACAGGGAAGGCCCCCGCTCAGCTGAGCGGGGGCCTTCGTCGTCGGCACCGTCGAGGTGCCGAGCAGCCGTCGTCATCCCCGTTGCCGTGGACGGTGCCGACCACACGGCGGCCGGCGGTGCCCCACCGGGCCGCGCCTGCCTGCTCGAACAAGCGGGAGGGGCGGGACGCGCGTCCCGCCCCTCCCGTTCTGAGGCCGTCAGGGACGACCGTTGCCCTTGCCGGGGTGGCCGTCGCGGTGTCCCGGGGGGACGCCGTCCTTGAGGCCCTTGCCCTTGCCGGGGTGGCCGTCGCGGTGTCCCGGGGGGACGCCGTCCTTGAGGCCCTTGCCCTTGCCGGGATGCCAGGGGGCAGGTCCCGGCTCCACCTCGGCGGGCGGCTCGGTGGGGGACACGACGACGAACTCACGCACGGCGCTGAGGTCGACGGCGCCGTACGGGTCCTCGGTGCGGATGTACCAGCCGTACTCGCCGGGCGTCAGGCCTGCCCAGGTCGAGCTCACGGTGGAGCCGGAGGCCACGTCGGCCTGCTGGTCGATGAGCTTGCCGGTCAGCACCTCGACGGTGACGGCGTCGGTCCCGAGGGTCTTGGTCCGCGACTCGATGCCGAGCTGGGCGTAGGACACCTCGAACTCCTGGTGCTGCGGCTCCAGGGACGGATCATCGGCGTTGTAGTCCTGCAGGGACGGCGAGTAGGTCCGGGCGAGCATCCGCTGCCCCTCGTTGTCGAAGTGCAGCAGGCGCAGGTATCCCAGGCCGCCCTCCGCGAGGCCCTGGTAGTCGAAGAGAACCTGCGTGACCTGACGGTCGTCGACCCCGTCCCCGTCGTCGTCGAACCCGTCGACGCGGGTGAAGGCGTCGTGGTAGTGACCCGAGAACACCAGGGAGACGTTCGGGTTGGTCGCCACGACCTCGTCGTAGATCCGCTGCGGGATCGGTCCGAGGCCGCCGGTCGTCAGCATGTACTCGTGGAGGTTGAGGACCGCGGTGCGCTCGGGGTACTGGGCCAGCACCTCGTTCATCCAGGCGATCTCCTCGTCGCCGGCCCCCCACCCCTGGTACAGCATGATGAAGTCCACGCCGTCGACCGTGATGAGGTCGTAGTGGCCCCGGTTGTCCTCGTACGACCCGCCGTACCAGGGGTTGCCGTCGAACCGCTCCGCGCCGAAGAACGTGCCGTAGGGCCCGTAGTCCTCAAGGGCGTGCCCCACGTCGTGGTTGCCGGCCAGGACTCCATACGGCAGACCCGCTTCGTCGAGCATCCGGTAGGCGTCGTCGGCGCGCTCCCACTGCTCCGGCTTGTCCCACTCGTCCACGATGTCGCCCGTGTGGAAGACGTAGGCCAGGTTGAGCCGCTCGCGCGCCTGGAGGAAGTACTCGTGGATCGCGAGCTGATGCTCGTACCAGGTCTCGTTGTAGTACTGCGTGTCCGACTCCCAGCCGAGGGTGAAGTCGTACTCGGAGCGGGGCACGTCCTCCGGGTGGCCGCCGGCCACCGCGGACTCGCGGGTGCTCAGGTCGGTGTGGGCGAAGCCCTCCGAGTGCTGGACGAGCAGCTGGACGCTGCCGTCGCGCACGTGGTCTGCGACGTCGACGAGGCCCTCGAGCGTGAACTCCGTCGGGTTGTCCCCGGTCGTCAGGGCGCGGTCGAGCTCCTCCCAGCGACCGGTGGCGGTGTTCAGCACCGAGAGGATCACCTTGGCGTCCGGATTGGCGCTGCCGTCCCAGGTGACGCGCACCTTCCCCTCGGCGGTGACGTCGTCGACGGGGACCTCGAGGAGCTGGTACGGGAATGCGTCGTCCGAGCTCACGACGTGCTCACGGCCGTCGTCGGCGCCCATCAGCTCGAGCGCCGCGGCGTCGGCCACGACCTTGCCGTCCCGCTCGGTGGCCGCGGCCACGGTGGTCTCACCGGTCCACACGTCGAGGCCCTCCTCGCCCGGAGCGACCTCCCGGCCCGCGTAGAAGTCGACGTCGAGCGCATCGCCGCTGGGGTCCGTGACGGTCGCGGACAGCTCCACGTCCGGGCCGTCGACGGCTGCGCCGTCCGCCGGTGACACCGGCGTCGCCCCGGGCTGCTCGACCGGGGTCGTGAACGTGATCGTCCGGGTCGAGGTGTTGCCGACCAGGTCCCGCGCGGTGAGCACGAGCCGGTGCTCGCCCGCCGGCAGGCTCAGCGAGCTGATCTCATGGGGAAGCTCGACGGGCGTGCCGTCCAGCTCGGCGGTGAGGACGTCCACGCCGGCCCCGGCATCGGAGGCAGTGGCCTGAAGGGTGTGGGCGCCGCGGACCTCCGCGCCGTCGGCCAGGTCGATGCTGATCTCCGGTCCCGTGTTGTCCACGGTGACGGTCCGGGTGACCGTCGTGGTGCCGTCCGTCGCCGTCACGGTGTGCTCGCCGTCGGCCACCGTGGTGGTGTCCCAGTCGAACGCGGTCGCGGAGAAGGCGTCCTGGGGCAGGTGGAAGGAGGCGTCGACGTAGTCGTTCTTGCCCGCGGAGTCGCCCATGGGGATCCACTGCGTGCCGTCCTCGAGGCCTGCCGGGCGCAGGGTGCGGCCGTCCGGCAGGACGAGGCGCAGGTTGCGGATCTGGAAGTCGTCGTTGTTCTCGTCCGGGTCGATCTCCGGCCAGGCCTTGGTGCCCGCATAGACGCTGAGCGTCAGCGGCTCCCCGGCGGTGATGTGCTCGAGCGGCACGTCGACGGGCACGGTGACCTCTCGGTCGTAGAAGCCCTCGTCGAAGATGTGCAGCACCTCGTCACCGACGAGCACGCCGTTGCGGAAGAAGGCGTCGGTGCTGGTGGCCTCGAAGGCGAACACCGGGCGACCTTCGAGTGCGGCCTCGGTGCCCTCCACACGCACGCCGTCCACCGCGACGGTGGTCGTGGAGGGGTAGGCGTCGCCGCCGGCGGTGATCCGTTCGCGGCCGGAGACGACCTCGCCCTCGGCCACGGACAGGCGGACGCCACTCTGATCGACGCCCGCGACCGGCACACGGTGGGTCTCCAGCTCCGTGGTGTGCGTGCCGTCGGAGGCCACGACGGAGTACTCGACCCACCGCTGACCGGTGAGGTCGACTGCGTTGATGACGTGCCGGTAGAGGTCGCCTTCGGCAGCCCGCAGGGTGTGCGTGACGGGCTCGGCCATGCCGGAGGTCCGCACCGCCACGGTGACCGTCTTGACCTGGACGTCGTCAGCGATGTGCAGCTCGATGGGGAAGTCCGCCGCCGGGTCGACCTCGGTGGCGGTCCGGTCCTCGATGACGGGTCCGGCGGCGTCCGCGGCGGGAAGCATGAGGCCGGCGGGGACCTGCTCGGTGGTAACGCTGCCGGGGGAGGCGGGGGCGGTGCCGACGAGGGTCTGCCGGTTCGGGTCAGCCGGGTCGACGGCGTACTGGATGCCCTGGTCGGCGATCGCGTCGTCCGCGCCGTTCAGGTTGTAGTAGGCCGTGTTCACCGGGAACCCGGTGTTCGTGACGATCTGCAGGCCACGCGGGCTGCCGTTGGCCATGCCGCCGGTGTGGATCTCCACCAGCTCGGCTCCGGCCGCGAGGTCGGTGCCGAAGTGGGTGTTGAAGTCGTCCGATGTGAGGTGGTCGTTCTTGCCGTTCTTGATCCAGAACACGACGGTCTCGCCCGGCTGGATGAGGAAGGAGGCGGGATCTGCCGGCCACGTGACGACGTTGTTGTTGGTCAGATCGTCCGCGGGGTAGAGGTAGTCGAGCGTGTAGTCGCCGAAGTCCACCGGTTCGGAGGTCGCGTTGTAGACCTCGATGAACTCGTAGCCGTCTGCGCCGTCGACGTTCGCCGTGTCAGGAGTGACCTCGGTGATCTGCAGCGGCGCCGTGGCCAGCGAGGGATCGGGCACCGGCGCCGGCTCCCCGGGATCGGGCTCCGGGGTCGGGGAGGCGAGCGCGTCGGACGAGACCTGGCCCGGGGTCGGGACGGCCGGCCCCTCCAGCAGCGCGGTTCCGGCGTCGCCGTCGTCGTCCACGCGGAACTGTGCGGTGCGGCCCGCCGAGGTCGAGCCCGCGGGATAGAAGGACCACGTCGTCGTGCCGTCGGGCAGGGTGAGGCGAACGCCCCGCTCACCGCCGTTGGCCATGCCGGGCTGGCCCTCCACGCGCACGAGGCGGTAGTCGGTCCCGGCGCCCTCGGTGGCCCAGTAGTCGCGGAAGTCCTGCTCGGTGCGGGCGAAGCTGTCAACGGTGCTGCTCGTGTAGGAGAGCCACAGCACGACCGTCTCGCCCGGCTGCACCAGCGTGCCGGACGGCACCTTCAGGGCGACGTCGCGGGACGTGTCGTCGCTGTCCGCGTAGATGTAGGCGAGACCGGCCTGCGACAGGTCGACGGCGGTGTCGCCGGTGTTCCGGACCTCGATGAACTCGAAGTGGTCGGAGCCCGCGGTGTCCGGGGCGATCTCGGTGATCATCAGCGCCGGCAGGGTGGGCGCGGCGCTGGCGGGCGAGGCCGCGAGCGGCGAGGCCACGAGGGCGGCGGCAGCCGTCAGGGCGACGAGCTGACGTGATCCGTGGGGCAGGGGAGCCATGGGTGATCCTTCGGGTGACGGACGGGTGACTTCCGCACTGTTCCAGTCGTGGGCGACGACGATTCGATCGTTCGGCCACGGGAAGGTGAACGGTCGACGACGGCCCGGCCGTGAGGGCACTTCCAGCGCCTGACAAGGACGCGGAGGGCGTGGGGTGTGGTGCCGTTGGGGGTGTGCGCCGCTCTGAGGAGGCCGTGGGGAGGATCCGGATGGCGGGGCCGTGGCTCTGAGGGGCGCGGCGGAAAGGTATTGACTGTCGATAGGATCCGGTCGAAACTCGGGTCATGACACATCGCCTCACCACCTGGGTGCTCCAGGCGCTGCTCGCGGTCGCCGGGGTGCTCATCCTCCTCCTGCAGGTGATCGGCCTGCCGGCCCTGGGCGCGGAGATGGCCCGAGAGCTCCCCGCCGAGGCCCACATGCGCTGGCCCATCACCGTTCTCGCGATCCTCGGCCTGGCGTGCGTCCAGGGCGGGATCGTGTGCACCATCCGCCTGTTGGCCCTGACCCGGTCGGACCGCATCTTCACCTCCCGCGCGCTGCCATGGGTGAACGCCATCGTGGGCTCCTTCCTCGGCGGCGCTCTCGTGTGCGCGGCCACGCTCACCTATCAGTCCGCCACCGTCGCCGGCCCGCCGCTGTGGCTCCTCCTGCTGTTCGCCGGTGTCGCCACGGGCCTGGCCATGGCGCTGCTCATGCTCGTGATGCGGGCCCTCCTGGTGCGCGCCACGCGGCTGCGCACCGAGATGGACGAGGTGATCTGATGCCCATCGTGGTGAGGATCGACGTCGAACTGGCCCGCCGCAAGATGTCCGTGGGGGAGTTCGCCGAGCGGGTGGGCATCACGCCGGCCAACGTGGCGGTGCTGAAGAACGGGCGGGCCAAGGCGGTGCGGTTGACCACCCTCGATCGGATGTGCGAGGTCCTGCAGTGCCAGCCGGGAGATCTGCTGGAGTGGGTCCCTGAGGGCGACGACGTCGGCGCCCGCGCCTGAGGCAGGCCAGGCCCGGCGGAGCAGGCGCCGGCGCCCCGCTCAGAAGCTGCCCGACGAACCGGAGCCCGAGAACGAGCCGCCGGAGGAGCCGTAGCCGGTGCCCGAGCCCGTCGAGCTCTGGTGGGACGACTCCACGGAGGAGACGCCGGCGCGGTAGCCGGCGTCGAACGAGGTGATCGTCCAGTACGTCCGCCAGCCGTCGCCGGCGTCGAGGATCGAGCCGCGCGCGTCCCGCGGACGACGGCGATGTTCGTCCAGCCCCTCCTCCATGAGCCGGGTGTCGTCCGAGTCGTCCTGGGCGAGCGAGACGGCCTGGGCGACCTGCTCCAGGAGGTCGGTGAGCCGGCGGCGGAGGCGGTCGAGCGACTCGAGCGCCGCCTGCGGGGTGACCCTCCGCTCGCTCAGGCCGGCACCGGTCGACTCGAGCTCGCCCAGGGCCTCGGTGCGGAAGGACTCGAGTGCGCCCAGCGGGGCCGCCGCGCCCGCGACCCCGTCGAGGTGCTCGCGCAGGTCGCCGACGTGGTCCAGGTCCGAGCGCAGGGGCCCGGCCTGGCGGTCCCAGGCGTCCTCCCAGCCGGGGAGGCGGTTGAGGAACGTGTTCGCATCGGCGATCGCGTCGTCGAGGCGGTCGAGCTCCGCGACGTCGTCGCGCAGGCTGTCGGCGTCCTTCCTGAAGGACTTCGCGTGACGGCGGCCCGGCGGCACGGCGTCGAGGTCCTCGAGCCGCCGCGTCGCGTCGAGGGTGGACTGGTGGAAGCCCCGGAACCGCTCCATCAGGCGCGCGCCGAACGGGTCGTCGGTCGGCACGGTGGAGGCGTTCACCTCCGTGGCGTCCCAGTCCATCGTCACGCTGGTGAGGTGGGTGCGGGCCGCGTCGAGGTCGGCCTCGGCCTTCCGGCGCTGGGATCGCCGGGTGGCGATCACCGCCGCGGCCGCGGCCGCCCCTCCGACCGCGACGCCGCCCGCGCCGAACCACAGGCCCGGCTCCTCGTGCAGCGGCCGCCCGATGTGGGAGGCCGCCGAGTCCACGATGTCCACGACGGCGTCCGTCCACCGCGCGTCGCGGGCCGCGTCCTTGCCGTCGTCGCGGACGGCCGCCTGTGTGTCCGTGCTGAGCCTGCGGTCCTCGCCCTGGTACACGCCGAGCATCCGGTTGTCCGGGTCCACGGCGACGATCACGAGCCCGTCCGCCCACTTCTGCCCGTCCGCGCTCAGCCAGTCGGGCCGCTGCGTGCGGGCGTGGTCGAGGACGCGCCCGTTGAAGGCCTGGGACCGGCGGTCCTCGTCGAGGTCCCGGATGTCCGGGCCGCGCTCGGTGAAGACGGCGACGCGCGTGGGCTCGCGGAACTCGATCTCCGCGAGGTCGCGCAGCAGCTGGTTCCGGTCGAGGATCCCCGCGGTGTCCGCGAGGTCCACCTGCTCGGCCGGGACGGCGCTCGCGGCAGGCGCGAGGGCGAGGGCCGCGGCCGCGGACGTCCCGGCGACGGCCCCCGCCGTCAGGGCGGGAGTCCCCGCACCGGCCACCGCGGCGGCAGCCAGGGCCAGGGCGGCCGCGCGAGAGGCGGTGCGGTGCGGGCCCGAGCAGCGCGGGGAGGAGAGCGGAGCGTCGGGCGTCGGCCGGGTCATGGCGGTCCTCTCGGGGTCCGGGTGATCAGTCGATGACAGCCTACGCACAGGCGCGGGCGGCGTCGGCGTCATTCCCGCGGCCACGCGTCCGGTCGCGCATCCGGCCACTCCGGAGAAGAGCTCATGCGGCGGGACAGCTCCTCGAGGTCTCCGCCTGAGCCGAACGCGGGGCCGCCGGGCTCGAGCCGGACTCCCTCCTCGAACCCCTGGTACACGACCCCGTCGAAGCCCATCGCGTGGACGAGGTCGATCACCGTGTCCCGGGCGCGCAGCCGCTCCCGTCCGCCGGGGAGGGCATGCCCCCCGCCGTCGGTGTGCCGCTCCGTGCCGATGGCGAGCGCCCAGCGCGGTGCCTCGGTGCGGCCTGCGACGCCCAGGTCGTGGTGCGAGATCTCGGAGAACGCGCGGACCAGGGGCGCCGTGAGCCCGGCCGCCGCCCAGCGCGCGGCGAGGCGCTCCGTGCCGAGTCGTGGGTCGCCGTCGTGCGGGTCCATCCAGTCCGGCAGGGGCTCGGCCTCCCAGGTGTTGGTCATGTCCACCACCGCCCGGGTGGCGGGCCCGGCGAACCAGGCGGGGTCGACGTCGTCGAGGGCCTCGCGCGGCACGGCGACCACGGTCAGCTCCGCCTGAGCGAGGTCCTCCGGGGCGACCGCCACCGCCTCCGGGGCGTAGATGCCGAGGTGGCGCTGCACCGCCGCGGGCCGGCGCGTGGCGGCCATGACGACGTCAGGCGCGGCGATCCAGGGATGGAGCCGGGGGATGCGCGCGAGGGCGCGGGCGAGCGCGGTGCCGGCGCGGCCGGCCCCCAGGATCCCGACGGTCGACGGGAGATGCGGGAACCGGGGGAGGGCGGGGTCCACGGACGTCGGGCTCATGGGACCATCCCATCACGGGAGGAGGGAACGAGCCCTGCGTCGTCGTCCACGTCCGGCGCCGATGGGCCCCACAGCGCAGGGCTCGTCTCTCAGGTGGTCCCGCCCCGCACCGACTGTTCACCGCCGCGCCACCGGCCCGGCGTCTGCGCGCCGTACCGTGGCCGCCGTCGTCGTCCCCTCCCGAAGGAGTCTCCCCATGCGTCCCCTCCGCACCCTCAGTGCCGCGATCGCCGTCGGCGCGCTCGCGGTGACCGGCGCCGTCGCCTCCGGCGCGGCTCCCGCCCCGCACGCCAAGGCCCGCGACGCCGTCGAGGCCGGACCGGCGAAGGCCGTCGAGGCCCGCACCAAGCACGACGTGCGCATCGCCACGTACAACGCGTCCCTGAACCGCGGCGCCGAGGGCCAGCTGGTCCGCGACCTCTCCACGCCGGACAACGCGCAGGCCCAGAACATCGCCGAGGTCGTGCAGACCACGCGCCCCGAGATCCTGCTGGTCAACGAGTTCGACTTCGACGCCGCCGGTGAGGGCGCCCGCCTGTTCCAGGAGAACTACCTCTCCGTGGGCCGGAACGGCCACGAGCCCATCGAGTACGCGTACCGCTACACCGCTCCCGTGAACACGGGCGTCCCCTCGGGCCTGGACCTGAACAACGACGGCACGGTCGGCGGCCCGGACGACGCGTGGGGCTTCGGCCTGTTCCCGGGCCAGTACGGCATGGTCGTCTACTCTCAGCACCCCATCCTCGAGGGCAAGATCCGCACCTTCCAGGACTTCCGCTGGCAGGACATGCCGGGCAACGTCATGCCCACCGACTTCTACAGCCCCGAGGAGCAGGAGCAGCTGCGCCTGTCCTCGAAGTCCCACTGGGACGTGCCCGTGCAGGTCGGCACCACGACGCTGCACCTCCTCGCCGCGCACCCCACCCCGCCGTCCTTCGACGGCCCGGAGATGCGCAACAAGCGCCGCAACCACGACGAGATCCGCCTGTGGGCCGACTACGTCACCGGCGGCAAGACCGCCGAGTACCTCTACGACGACGCCGGCGTGCACGGCGGCCTGGACCGTGGCGAGCGCTTCGTCATCCTGGGCGACTACAACGCCGACCCGGTGGACGGCGACTCGTGGGACGGCGCGATCGACCAGCTTCTCTTGCACTCCCGCATCCGCGACCCGAAGCCCACCTCCGCGGGCGGCGCCGAGGCGTCCGTGCTGCAGGGCGGCGCCAATCTGACGCACGAGGGCGACCCGAGCCTCGACACGGCCGACTTCAACGACAGCCCGGCCCCGGGCAACCTCCGCGTGGACCTGGCGCTGCCGTCCAAGAACCTCCCGCTGCGCGGCGCCGGCGTCTTCTGGCCCGAGAAGGGCCAGCCCGGCTCCGAGCTGACCGGCGAGTATCCGTTCCCCACCTCCGACCACCGCCTCACCTGGGTGGACGTGAAGGCGCCCGGCAAGCGCTGAGGCCCCTCAGCTCCAGACGAGCCCTGTGTCGTCGCGCCTGTCCGCCGCGGACAGGCGCGACGACGCAGGGCTCGTCGCCGTCTGCGCGGATCAGCAGAGCTCGTTGCGCTGCCGGCCCAGCCCGGTGATCTCCACCTCCACGACGTCGCCGGCGCGCAGCCACGGGCGGCGGCCCTCCTCGTCCTTGCGGGCCAGCGCGACGCCGGCCGGGGTGCCGGTGAGGATGAGGTCGCCCGGGTTCAGCGTGATCAGCTGCGAGGCGTAGGCCACGAGCTGCTCGGGGGAGAACACGACGTCGGCCACGTGGCTCTCCTGCCGCACCTCCCCGTTCACGTGGGTCAGGATGCGGGCGCCCTTGGACAGCTCGTCCGGGGTGACGAGCCACGGGCCCACGGGGGTGGAGGCCTCCCAGACCTTCCCCTGGAGCCACTCGGAGGTGCGGCCCTGGAAGCCGCGCATCGAGACGTCGTCGGCCACGGCGAACCCGGCGATGTGCGCGCGCGCGTCCTCGACCGCGATGCGCCGCCCGGGCTCGCCGATCACGATGCACAGCTCGCCCTCGTAGTCCACGCGGTGGTCCTCCTCGGGGACCTCGATCGGGTCCAGCGCGCCCGTGAGCGACTGCGCGAACTTCGCGAACAGCGTGGGATGCTCGGGGCGCTCCTGGCCCGTCTCCGCGATGTGGTCCGTGTAGTTCAGCCCCACGCAGATCACCTTCGTGGGGAACGGGATGAGCGTGTCGTACACCAGCTGCGTGGTGTCCAGCAGGAGGGAGTGGTCCTCCTTGGCGGCGCGCAGTGCCTGCTCCACGCGCTCCTTCTGCTCCTGCGGCGTCGAGGTCAGGTGCTCGCCGACGTCGCGGCAGCCGGGGAGGGCCACGGCGCGCACCGCGACCTCGGGGTCATCCGGGTGCACCGAGGTGATGACGGCGGCGAAGGTGTCCCCGGGGTAGGCGGCGTCGGAGTCGGGCTGGCGGAACGTGGCGAGCTTCATGCGCCCATCTCACCACAGGGCCCCATGAGACGCTGAGGGCATGAGCACAGCCGAGCACGCCGCCGCGTCCCCGCTGATCCTGGGCACCATGGGATGGGGCGTCCCCGTCGACGACGGCGAGGGTCCCCACAGCGCAGGCCCCGGCGCCGGCGCCGACGTCGCCCTGGCGCGGGCGCGCGGCGCGCTGCGCGCTGGCCTCGAGGCCGGCATCACGGTGCTGGACACCGCGGACATCTACGGCGGCGGCCTCTCCGAGTCGACGACGGGGGCCCTGCTGGCCGAGCTGGACCCGGCCGAGCGGGGGCGCCTGCGTGTGCAGACGAAGGCCGGGATCGTGCTCCCCGGGCAGGACCCCGCGGGAGGCGGCGCCACGCGCTACGACTCCTCTCCGGCGCACGTGCGCCGCGCCCTCGAAGGCTCGCTGAGCCGCCTGGGCGCGGGCGCGGTGGAGACGCTGATCATCCACCGCCCGGACGTGCTCACTCCCGTGGAGGACACGGTGCGGGCGTTCCTCGACGCGCGGGAGGCCGGGCTGGTGCGCCGGCTCGGGGTGTCCAACCTCGGCACCGGTCGCCTCCTGTCGTTCCAGCGCGCCCTCGGCCGCCTCGCCGCAGACGGCACGGGCCTGGCCTGCGCGCAGCTCGAGCTGGGCCTGCACCACCGCACCCTCGTGGAGGCCGAGGTCCTCGCCAATCACGGCGCGGCCCCGGCCACCGCCGGCGCGGCGGACCTGGGGCGGGTGTGCGCCGAGGAGGGGATCGAGCTTCAGGCCTGGGGTCCGCTCGGCCAGGGCCGCTTCACCCCGGGCTCGGACGGCTCGGTGCCCACCGACCCCGCCGAGGCCGCTGCACTGGCCTCGGCGGGCGGGCCGGCAGCCGTCGTGGCGAAGGTGGCGCAGGAGCTGGGCGCGGGGCGGGAGGCCGTGGTCCTCGCCTGGCTGCTCAAGCTGCCGTGGGGCGTGCGCCCCGTGGTGGGAAGCCAGGACCCCGCCCGACTTGCGGCGTGCGCCGCAGCGCCCGAGGTGGCCGCCGCGATGGATGCGGCGCAGTGGCATCGGCTCTGGACCGCCGCGCGCGGCGAGAACCTGCCCTGACCCCGCCCTCCGGGGCGGAGCGGGTGAATCCGCGTCCGCGGCACGAGCACTCGATGTGACATGGCCCACAATGGAGCCATGGACTTCTCGCGTGTGGACCTCTGGACGCCCTGGATCCTCTACTGGACGGCCGCGGTCGCGGCCGTGGCGGGCGTCGCCCTCGTGGTCGCGGGGGCGTGGCGCGCGCACCGGCACCGCCGGTTCGCGGCGTCGACGGGGCGCAACCAGGACGTGCGGCTGCTGCGGGACACCCGCACGCAGCGCCGCGTGGGCATGGGATTCCTCGCGGTGACGGGGCTGCTGCTGGGGCTCGGCGTCTGGCTGCACCTCAGCGGGCTCGCCGCCCTCCGGGAGAACCTCGTGCGGAAGTACGGCTACACGGCCGTGGAGGGCATCCGGCAGTCCGGCAGCGGCTTCACGGCCGACCTCACCACCGCGGACGGCACGGTGCTGGAGGACGAGCTGGTGCTCCTCGAGCCCACGGGGGAGCCCCTGGTGGGGGAGGACATCTTCGACGACGTGCCCGGGGGGCGCTGAGCCCCCTCGGCGCGGGCGGCGACGTCCGGTCCTCCTGCCGCGTCCGGAGCCTCTGTTAGCGTCGGCGGAGTGATCCCCGCTGAGCGTCCCGTGCCCGCGTCCACCTATCGGCTCCAGGTCAGCCCGGACCTCCCGTTGCCCTCCGTGGCCGAGCTCGTGCCGTACCTGCACCGGCTCGGGGTGGACTGGCTCTACCTCTCCCCGCTGCTCGCCGCGGAGCCGGGCTCGGACCACGGCTACGACGTCGTGGACCCCAGCCGCGTGGACCCCGCCCGCGGAGGCGCCGAGGGCCTCGCCGAGGTGGCGCGCGCCGCGCACGAGGTGGGGATGAAGGTCCTCGTGGACATCGTCCCCAACCACGTGGGAGTGGCCACGCCCGAGGCGAACCCGGCGTGGTGGGACCTGCTGGCGCACGGCCGGGAAGCGCAGCACGCCGCGTGGTTCGACGTGGACTGGGGGGCCGGGGACGGCCGTGTGCTCATTCCCGTCCTGGAGGACGGTCCTGAGGGAGGCGATCGCGGGGACGACGCCGCGATCGAGCGCCTCGTGGTGGTCCCGGGCGAGGGGCCGGACGCCGGCCGGCTCCTGCACTGGGACACCGCCTATCCGCTGGCCCCCGGCTCGCTCGAGCATGCCGAGGCCGCCACCGGCCTGGGCGCCGCTGAGGTGTTCGCCGGCGCCCGCCCCGAGGACGATCCGACCCCCGAGCGCGCCCGCCTGGCCCACGCCGTGCACGAGCTGCAGCACTACCGCCTCATCGGCTGGCGCCGCGGGGACGCCGAGCTGAACTACCGGCGCTTCTTCACCGTGACCACCCTCGCGGGCGTCCGCGTCGAGGACCCGGAGGTCTTCGACGCCACCCACGCGGAGATCGCCCGATGGGTGCGCGAGGGGCTCGTCTCGGGGCTGCGCGTGGACCATCCGGACGGCTTGGCGGACCCGGCCGGCTACCTCCGCCTCCTGCGTCGACGCGTGCTGCCGCAGGGCTGGCTCGTCGTGGAGAAGATCCTGGAGCCCGGCGAGCTCCTGCCTGCGGCCTGGGACGCGGACGGGACCACCGGCTACGACGCCCTGGGCGAGGTCGAGCGCGTGTTCATGCCCCGTGCTGCTGGGGGGACGCCCGAGGAGGACGCGGCCCGCCGGGCGGAATGGCACGAGCTGATCGCCGAGGCCAAGGAGGACGTGGCCACCGGCTCGCTCGCGGCCGAGACCGGGCGCCTCGTGCGGGAGGCCCGCGCGGCCGGCGTCCTCGGCGCCCACGACGACGAAGCCCTCACCGCGGGCCTGGCGGAGGTGCTCGCCCAGCTGCCCGTGTACCGCACCTACCTCCCCGTGGGACAGGGCCACCTCGAGGCGGCCGTCGAGGCGGCCGCCGTGGAGCGACCGGAGCTCGCACCCGTGCTCGCGGACCTCTTCGCGGTGCTCTCGGACCCGGAGTCCCCGGTGGCCCGACGCTTCCAGCAGACCTCCGGCATGGTGATGGCCAAGGGCGTGGAGGACCGCTCCTTCTACCGGTATGCCCGGTGGGCCAACCTCAACGAGGTGGGCGGGGATCCCGCGCACGTCGCCCTCACCCTGAGCGGGTTCCACGCCGCGCAGCAGGCACGGCAGGCGTCCTGGCCCTCCTCCATGACCACACTCACCACGCATGACACGAAGCGCAGCGAGGACGTGCGCGCCCGCATCGCCGTGCTGGCCGAGGACCCCGAGCGCTGGGCGGCCGATCTGACGCAGCTGTGCGCCCTCCACCCGTTGGGGGAGCCGGACGCCGCGCGCCTGGTGTGGGAGTCCATCGTGGGCGTGTGGCCCACGGACGGCACCGCGCCGGACGCCGAGCGCGTGCTCGGCTTCCTCCAGAAGGCGGCGCGCGAGGCTGCCGTCCACACCACGTGGACGGACCAGGATGCCGACTACGAGGCCCGCCTCGCGGAGCTGGCCCACGCCGTCACGGCGGCGGACGGCCCCGCGCGCGGCCTCGTGCAGGCGGTGGCGGACCGGATCTCCGAGGCCGGGCTCGCGGTGCAGCTGGGCCACAAGCTCGTGCAGCTCACGGCGCCGGGCGTCCCGGACGTCTACCAGGGCACCGAGCTCCCGTTCCCCTCGCTCGTGGACCCGGACAACCGCCGCCCGGTGGACTTCGCGGCCCGCGCCGCCCTCCTCGACCGCCTCGACACGGGGTGGCGCCCCACGCGCCAGGACCCCGACGCGGCCAAGCTCGCCGTGGTCGCCGCGGCGCTGCGCACCCGCCGCGACCGACCGGAGCTGTTCACGGGATACCGCCCGCTGGACGTCTCCGGTCCGGCCGCCGAGCACGCCGTGGCCTTCAGCCGCGGCGGCGCCCTCGCCGTGGCCACCCGCTGGCCCGCCACGCTCACCGAGCGCGGCGGCTGGGGGGAGACCACCGTGACCGTCCCCGCCGGGGCGTGGGAGGACGCCGTGACGGGCCGCCGCGTCCAACCGGACGAGCGGGGCGCCGTGCGGCTCGCCGAGCTGCTGCACGACCTCCCGGTGGCGCTGCTCGTGCCCGCCGCCTGACCGAGCCGTCCACCCCAGGAGACCCGCCATGCGCGACCACACCGCCCCCGACACCGCCCCCTCCCGCGCGCCGCAGGCCGCCGCGGACGTCGTCGCCGCCCCCGTGCCGGATGCGGGCCTCGGCCTGCGCCGCATCGGGGTCGATCCGGTGGACCCCACCGGTGCGGAGCCGGAGGCCGCGGCCCAGGCGCGGCGCACCCCCTACGCGGTCTGGGCTCCGCACGCGCAGACCGTCGAACTCGTGCTCGTGGACGCCGTGCCCGGGTCGCGGCACGACGCGCAGGACCGCTGGGCGGGCGCCCGCGCGGTGGCCATGGACCGCGCGGCCGGCGGGTGGTGGACGCCGTCGCAGGACCCGGCGACCGTGCTCGGCACCCCGGCCCCCGCCGACCCCGGCTACGGCTACCGCGTGGACGGCGGCGACCCCGTGCCGGATCCGCGCTCGCGCCGCCAGCCGGACACGGTGCACGGGCCCTCCCGCCGCGACGTCGAGGGCGCGGACTTCGCGTGGACGGACGCGGACTGGCGCGGGCCGGCCGGCGTGCTCGCGGATCCGGCCGCCCCGCAGGGCGGGGGGCTGCGCGGCGCGGTGCTGTACGAGCTGCACGTGGGGACCTTCACGGCGGAGGGGACGCTCGAGGCCGCGATCGAGCGGCTTCCCCATCTCGTCGAGCTGGGCGTGACCCATCTCGAGCTGCTGCCCGTGAACTCCTTCAACGGCCCCCGCAACTGGGGCTACGACGGCGTCGCGTGGTTCGCGGTGGACGAGTCCTACGGCGGTCCTCAGGCGTACCGGCGCTTCGTGGACGCCGCGCACGCCGCGGGGCTCGGCGTGGTGCAGGACGTGGTCTACAACCACCTCGGCCCCGCCGGGAACTACCTCGGGGCCTTCGGCCCGTACCTCACCGCGGGGGACACCGGCTGGGGCGAGGGCGTCAACCTGGACGGTCCGGACTCGGACGAGGTGCGCCGCCACATCCTGGACAACGTGCGCATGTGGATCGAGGAGTTCCACGTGGACGGGCTGCGCCTGGACGCCGTGCATGCCCTGCGGGACACCCGCGCCGTGCACCTCCTCGAGGAGATGGCCGCGCTCGCGGACGAGGCCGCGGCCCGCGCGGGCCGCCCCGTGCCGCTCATGGCGGAGTCCGACCTCAACGACCCCCGGCTCGTGCTCCCGCGCTCCGCCGGCGGGCTGGGGCTGGCCGCCGCGTGGAACGACGACGTCCATCACGCCCTGCACGTCGCGACGACGGGCGAGACGGGCGGCTACTACGCGGACTTCGCGCCCCTGGAGGCGGTGGCCAAGGTGATGGAGCGGGCGTACTTCCACGACGGCACCCGCTCGACGTTCCGCGGACGGGACCACGGGCGTCCCGTTCCGGCGGACGTGCCGAACGAGGCGTTCATCGTGAGCATCCAGAACCACGACCAGGTGGGCAACCGCGCCGCCGGGGACCGCACCGGGGCGACTCTGAGCGAGGGGTCGCTGGCCGCGGAGGCGGCCCTCCTGCTCACCGGCCCGAACGTGCCCCTGCTCTTCATGGGCGAGGAGTTCGCGGCGAGCACACCGTGGGCGTTCTTCACCTCGTTCCCGGACGAGGAGCTGGGCGAGGCGGTGCGCCAGGGCAGGCGTCGCGAGTTCGCCGCGCACGGCTGGGACCCGGCCGACGTGCCCGACCCCCAGGACCGGGTCACCCGCGACTCCGCGGTGCTCGACTGGGCCGAGCCGGGGCAGGGCCGCGGGGCCCGCGTGCAGGAGACGTACCGCCGCCTCATCGGGCTGCGCCGCACCCTGCCGGCACTCACGGAGCCGCGGCGCTCGCTCACCCGCGCGTGGGTGGACCCCGAGCGACGGCACGTGCGCCTCGAGCGCGGACGGGCCGAGCAGGCGGCGTGCGGCGACGTCGTGCTCCTCGCCGCCCTCGGCGACCTCCCGCTCACCGTCCCGGAAGACCTGCGGGGCGCGCACGTGCTCGCCGGCCACACCGACGCCGGCCCGCTCGCCGCGGACGCGGAGGCGCCCGCCGCCGCGCCGGTGGAGGTGGCCGCGCCGGGCTTCCTGCTGCTGCGGCGCTGAGCCGGCTCAGCCCGCGCCGGGCTCCGGGTCGGGCACGGCCCGCAGCATCGTGGTGGTGGGGTGCAGGGCGAGCGCGTCCTCGTCCCTGCGGGCGCGCAGGATCGTGTCCACGTAGGAGTCCACGGCCTCCTGGAGGGGCACGGCCGCGCCGCGCGCCTCGGAGAGGTACCAGCGGTGCTCGAGAAGCTGGTGCATGATCTCGGCAGGCTCGAGCTTGGCGCGCAGCTCGAGTGGGACGGAGTGCACCACGGGATCGAAGACCTCCACGACCCAGCGGTGGGCGGCCCCCTCCATGTCCAGGTACGGGTCCCAGGCCCGCCGGGCCGCGTCGATGTCCACGAGCAGGCGTCGGGCCTGGTTCTCCTGCACGTGCAGGCCCGTGAGCCGCTCGAGGCGGCGCCGGTGGAACCCTGCGAGGACCTCCGTGGGCCGGGCCGTCATCATGCCGGGGGCCTCCGCCGCCCGCAGGGAGTACTCCTCCACCTCGAAGCCGAGCTCGCCGAGGCGGCGGAATCGGCGGTCCATGCGCCACGGCTCGGCACGGGGGAAGGCGACCGGAGCGGTCAGCTCCTCCCACAGCCGGCGGTACGAGTCCACCATGAGGTCGGGGGTGGCCGCGGGGTCCACGTCCGGGTCGGCGAGCCCGCTGGCCAGCAGGTCCAGCAGCTCACCGCCCACGTTCACGCGGGCCACTTCGAGATCGTGCGCGCGCTGGCCCGTGGAGAGCCGTTCCCGCAGCTCGCCGGTCTCCGCGTCCACCAGGTGCGCCGCGAATCCGCCCGCGTCCCGGCGGAACAGCACGTTGGAGAGCGAGACGTCGCCCCAGAAGAACCCCTCCAGGTGCAGCTCCACCAGCAGGGTCGCCAGCGCCTCCATGAGCCGCACGAGGGTCGGCCGCTGCAGCCGCTCGGAGAACACGGCGCGGTAGGGCAGGGAGAAGCGCAGGTGCCGGGTGACCAGTGCCGCGGGCAGGGGCGTGCCGTGGTCGCGGGTGCGTCCGGTGACGACCGCGACGGGCTCCACCGAGGGCGGCGGGCGGTCCGCGAGGCGGCGCAGCAGCCGATATTCGCGGAAGGCGAGCTCCTCCGTGGTCTCCTTGACGGCCACGATGCTCCCGCCCACGTGGGCGAAGCGCACCACGTGCCGCGAGATGCCGCGTGGCAGGGCGGCGAGGACGTCCTCCGGCCACTCCTCGAGCGGCGTGGACCACGGCAGCGCGAGCAGGGCCGTCGCGGGGTCCTCGGTCGCGTCGCCGGACGGGGCGCCGGTGACGGTCAGGCGGTCGGCGGGGGAGGGGGCGTTCGTCTCCGGGGGGGCCATGCCGCCGATCCTCCCAGACTGGGCGGATATGCTCACCTCGCGCATCGCGAGCCCGGCCCCGGCAGGTGCCCGCGCCCGCCGCCCGGAGCGCACCGGGACGCACACTTCGACCCCAGGAGGACCCTTGGCCAGCAGCAGAGCCTCGACGCCGTCGACCGACGCCCGAGCGCGCGCCCGCCGCATGCAGGAGGAGCAGCAGCGCAGGGACCGCCGCCGCCGCTCCCTCTGGATCTGGGGCGCCGTACTCGCCGCCGCGCTCGCGGCCGCCCTCGTGGTGGCGCTCGTGGCGAACCAGGGCCGCGACGCCGCCGCCGAGGCCGGGCCCCTGCCCGCCGTCGCGAACACCGAGGGCGGCGTGGCCCTCACCTCCACCACCGCGCTCGCCGACGGCGGGGAGGACGTCGGCGAGGTCAAGGCCGCCGACGTGCAGGTCCCCGAGGGCGCCGGCGGCCAGCCGGAGAGCGTCCCGGGCGCCGAGGCGCCCGCGGACGGGGAGCCCCACCACGTGGTGGTGTACGCCGACTTCAACTGCGTGCACTGCGCCGAGTTCGAGAAGAGCAACGCCGAGCAGCTGAACACGTGGCTCGACGAGGGCAAGGCGACCGTCGAGTACCGGATCGTCGACTTCCTCAGCACCCCGGGCAACCAGAACTACTCGGCGCGCGCCGCGAACGCCGCGTACTGCGTGGCCGAGCAGAAGCCCGAGGCCTACAACGCCTTCGTCGAGGGTCTGTTCGCGGCCTACCAGCAGCACGGGGGCAAGGGCATCTCCGACGACGAGCTCGTGGACCGCGCCGAGGAGCTCGGCGCGGACATCTCCTCCTGCGTGAAGGACGACGCCTACCGGCCCGCCGTGGCGTACGCGACCGCCAAGGCCAAGGCCGCCGGCGTCGGCGGCACGCCGACCGTCCTCATGGACGGCAAGAACTGGGCCATCGACGGCGCCGAGGACTCCTTCGGCGACTGGGCGTCCGCCAAGATCGAGGGCTGATCCCGGTATCCTTCAGGGGGTCGGTGCCGCGCCCGCGCGGACCCGGCCCCCTGCCCGCCCCCTTAGCTCAGCTGGCCAGAGCATCTGCCTTGTAAACAGAGGGTCACCGGTTCGAATCCGGTAGGGGGCTCGCGACGACCTCTGCATCCGTGCTGGTCAACTCCGCGCGTCGTGCCCTAATGTGAGCCTCGTCACCCCCGGTGCCCGATCCCTCGGACTCCACCGCAGGCGGTGGCCCGTCCCCTCTTGGAGCAGCACGATGACGCCCTCTCCCCCCTCCCGCACGCGTCGTCTCGGCGCCCTGCTCGCCGCCGCCGTCGTGGCCGGCAGCGCCCTCGGCGCCTCGCCGGCCGTCGCCGTCGATGCCGCCCCCGACGCCTCACGCCCCGCGGCCTCCGCCCCGGCGCGCACGGCCGCGTCCACCGCCGCGGACCCGAACGCGGACGGCTACGACTCCTTCATCGTCACCTACAAGGAGACCGCGTCCGTCTCCGGCCCGAAGGGCAGGGCCCTCGCGTGGGGCAAGGCGGCGAAGGAGGCGGGCGTGTCCGTGAAGGAGCTGCGCGAGACCGCGCTCGGCTCCCACGTGATCGCCACGGACGAGAAGCTCAGCCCCTCCGCGTCCGCCGCGTTCATGGCGGACCTGAAGGCCTCGAGCCTGGTGGAGGCCGTGGAGCCGAACGCCATCATGACCGCGAGCGGCCTCACCCCCGCCGATCCGTCCTACGGGCAGCAGTGGGGCTTCACCGGGGTGAACGGCATGCGCGTGCCGGGGGCGTGGGACAGCACCACGGGCACCGGCTCGATCGTCGCCGTGATCGACACCGGCATCACCTCCCATGCGGATCTCAACGCCAACGTGGTGGCCGGCTACGACTTCATCTCCAACACCACCTCCTCGCGTGACGGCAACGGCCGTGACGCCAACCCCGCCGACGAGGGCGACTGGTACCTCGCCGGCGAGTGCGGCGATCCCAACCCGTCGAACTCCTCCTGGCACGGCACGCACGTGGCCGGCACCGTGGCGGCCGCGGCGAACACGGTGGGCGTCGTGGGCGTGGCCCCGAACGCGAAGATCCAGCCGGTGCGCGTGCTGGGCAAGTGCGGCGGCTCGCTCGCCGACATCGCCGATGCGATCGTGTGGTCCGCGGGCGGCTCCGTGCCCGGCGCCCCCCTGAACGCCACCCCGGCCGACGTGATCAACATGTCCCTCGGCGGCTCCGGCACCTGCGGGACCACCTACCAGAACGCCATCAACGCGGCCGTGGGTCGCGGGGTGCCCGTCGTCGTGGCCGCCGGCAACGAGAACCAGCCTGCCGCCAACGCCCGCCCCGCCAACTGCCAGAACACCATCACCGTGGCCGCGTCCGACTCCTCCGGCCGCCGCTCCTCCTTCTCCAACTACGGCAGCGCCGTGGACGTGACGGCGCCGGGCAGCTCCATCATCTCCACGGTCAACACGGGCACCACCCGGCCGTCCGGCGCGGGCTACGCCTCCTACAACGGCACCTCGATGGCCACCCCGCACGTGGCGGGCCTGACCGCGCTCATGCTCACGAAGCAGCCCGGCCTGACCCCGGCACAGGTCGAGTCCACCCTGAAGTCGACCGCCCGCGCCATGCCCGTGACCTGCTCCGAGGGCTGCGGCGCCGGCCTGGCCGACGCCACCGCGGCCGTCGCCGCCGTCGGCGGGACGGCGCCGACCGACCCGACTGCTCCCGTGGAGCCGGCCCCCGCACCCTCCGGCAACCTGCTGGTGAACCCGGGCTTCGAGTCGGGGGCCACCGGCTGGAGCGGCACCGGCCGGTCGCGGTACGAGTCCGTCTCCCCGCACTCGGGGATCTACCACGGCGTGCTCAACAACCTCGGCTACGCGAACACCGCGACCCTCTCGCAGACCGTGGCCGTGCCCGCCGGCACGACCACGACGCTGTCCTACTGGGTGCGCGTCGACTCGGCCGAGACCAGCTCGTCCACCGCGTACGACAAGCTGTCCGTGCAGGTCCGCGACGGCGCATACGGCACGTACACCCTCAAGACCCACTCCAACGTGGAGAAGGGTCGCGGCTGGGTGCAGCACACCGTGGACGTCTCCCGCTTCGCGGGCAGGACGGTGACCCTGCAGTTCCGGGGCGTGGAGGACTCGTCCGCCTGGACGGCCTTCAGCCTCGACGACCTCGCGCTCTCCGCGAAGTGAGGCGAGCGGCAGGAGGGCCGGCCGGCCCTCCCGCCGTCGCGCGGACTTGCCCCCGCCGGGGGGATCCGGTAGAGTTCTGCGAGTTGTCCGGTCCGCCACGGCGGAACGGGACGCGCGCGGATCTTTAGCTCAGTTGGTTAGAGCGTTCGCTTCACACGCGAGAGGTCGCTGGTTCGAGTCCAGTAAGATCCACCGCAGCGGGGCCCTCCTTCGGGAGGGCCCTTCTGCGTGCCCGAAGGTGCGTCCGGCGTGATTGGATGTCACCGGCGACCAGCCGCGATCGAGGAGCAGCCAGGCGCAGAGCGCAGGAAGGACACGGTGGACGGCGTGGACCCGGACGGCCCCCAGGAGGCGGAGCGCTTCGACCCGCGCATCCCCGAGCCCGCCGCGGAGCCCACCCTGATCCCCGTGATCCGCCCCGCGGCCGCCGCGGAGTCCCCCGGGCGGCCGGCGCCCCCGGTGATGCTCAGCCCGGACTCGGCGGTGGACCTGGACCCGCTGCTGCTGGACGAGGACGCCGTCAACGAGACCGGGCTCGCGGCAGACCCCGGCCTGCACCCGGACCAGGGCGTCGTCCAGGCGGACGGGGCGGAGGACGCCACTCCCACCCCGGCCGCCGACTCGCCCCTGACCGAGCCGCCGCTCTCGGAGCAGGTGCCCACCTCGGTGCTCTCCCCGGCGGACGCCGACGGCGCCCTGCCCGCGCCGGCCGTGATCCCCGAACCGGACGTCACCGTCCCGGACCCGGTGGTTCCGCACGGCCCGCCGGAGAAGAAGGGCCGGCGCCGAGGGCGGCGGGGGCGCCAGGACCGCGCCGTGTTCGAGGAGGCCCTGCCCACGCAGACCCTCGCCATGGTGGAGCGTCTGCAGAGCTCGCCGTACGGGCGCAGGATGCGCTCCACCCTCCAGCAGCGCAGGGACGTCGAGCACCATTCCGTCGAGGCGCGGACCACCCTGGACTTCGCCCTCAAGCTGGGGGAGACGATGTTCAGCTTCGGGGCCACCTCGCTGGACGTGGAGACCTCGATCATCGTGGTGACCCAGGCCTACGGCATCCAGGAGACCGAGGTGGACCTGACCAACCAGGCCATCTCCCTCAACTACGCGCCCGACTCCTCCCGCGGCGAGGTGCCGTACACGCTGCAGCGCGTGGTGCGCTCCTCGTCCACGCACTTCGACGGCCTCGTGGCCGTCCACCGGCTCGTGGAGCAGATCTCCGAGGGGAAGGTCGAGCGCTCCGAGGCGCAGCGCCGTCTCGTGG
This sequence comes from Micrococcus antarcticus, assembly GCF_044872765.1. NCBI lineage: Bacteria > Bacillati > Actinomycetota > Actinomycetes > Micrococcales > Micrococcaceae > Micrococcus > Micrococcus antarcticus. The sequence continues at coordinate 2,208,781 of NZ_CP085253.1, forward strand.
AGATCCGCCACCGGCCCAAGCCGTTCCCGCCCTTCTTCGAGGTCCTGTTCGCGGGCGTGTTCGCGGGCTGCTTCGTCCCGTTCATCGGCGGCTCCTGGGAGGGCGCTCTGCTGGGCATGGTCTCCACGTGGCTGGTGTTCTGGCTCAAGGTCCAGGCGGACAGGGCCCGCTTCCCCGAGATCTTCTCCGCCATGTTCGCCGCCTTCCTCGCCACGGTCATCGCCCTGGTGGCGTTCGCCCTCCGGGTGCCCGTCAACCCCGCCGTGGTGACCGCGGGCGGCATCATGATGCTCCTGCCGACGGTGCGGTTCGTGACGGCCACCCAGGACGCGATCAACGGGTTCCCCGTCACGGCCGCCGGCCGCTTCATCTCCGCCCTGCTCGTCTACGCGGGGATCATGGGAGGGATCATGCTCGCGGTGGGGGTGGCGGAGATGGTCGGGCTGCCGCCGCTGGACCTCGCCGAGACCTCGCAGGAGAGCCACCCGTTCCTGCTCCTGCTGGCCCTCGTGGCGGTGGCGTCCATGTCCGACGCGGTGGTGGAGCAGAACCGCAGTCGCGCCATCCTCGCGAGCGGGGCGGTCTCCGCGGTGGGCTACCTCGTCTTCACGGCGGTCACCGCGGCGGGCACGAGCGGTCGGCTCGCCCCGGCGATCGCGGCGGCCGCGATCGGCTTCACGGCGCGGATCGTGGCGGAGCGGATCGGTGCTCCCGCCCTCGTGGTCGCGCTGCCCAGCGTGCTCTTCCTGCTCCCCGGCCTGACCATCTTCCGCTCCCTCTACGGATTCACCGTGGAGTCCCAGTCGGAGATGCTCGGGATCGTCGGGATCGTCGACGCGATCGTCATCGTCGCCGCGATCGCCGCCGGCGTGGCCCTGGGCAACACGGTGGCCAAGCCCGTCACGGACCGCCTGCGGGACTCCTCGCCCCGCGCGCTGCCGCCGCGCCTGCGCTGACGGGACCCGCCCGGCGTCGTCGGGGCGGGCGGGACCGACTCAGGCCGGGAGGTGCCAGTCCACCGGCTCCGCGCCCGCCTCGGCGAGGAGGGCGTTGACCCGGCTGAACGGCCGCGAGCCGAAGAAGCCCCGCTGCGCGCTCAGGGGGGAGGGGTGCGGGGACTCCACGACGCCGCACCCCGCCTCGCGCAGCACCGGAGCCATGCGCCGGGCATCGGCGCCCCACAGCAGGCCCACGAGGGGGGTGCCGCGCCCCGCCAGCGCCCGCACGGCGGCCTCGGTGATCTGCTCCCAGCCCATCCCGCGGTGGCTCGCCGACGCGCCCGCGCGCACCGTGAGGACGCGGTTGAGCAGGAGCACCCCCTGGTTCGTCCAGGCGGTCAGGTCGCCGTGCTCGGGCGGCGTGACGCCGACGTCGTCGTGGAGCTCCCGGTAGATGTTGGCCAGGGAGCGCGGCAGCGGACGCACACGGCGGTCCACCGCGAAGCACATCCCGATCGGGTGGCCCGGCGTCGGGTAGGGGTCCTGGCCCAGCACCAGCACGCGCACGTCGTCGAAGGGCTGGCGGAAGGCTCGGAGGATGTCCTCCGGTGCGGGCAGGACGTGCTCGCCGGCGTCGCGGCGCGCGCGCAGGGCGGCGCCGACGTGCTCGAAGGCGTCCGACTGCGAGGCCAGCGCCCTCTCCCATCCGGGGTCCAGGGGTGCGAGGAGATCCATGCTCCGAGCGTATCCGCGCGCCGACGGCCGCGACGGTCACTACAGTGGCCGTCATGCCTCAGCCGGATCTCCGCCCCGACGACGCCGCCGCGCGCGCCTCCCGCGCGCCCCTCGGCGGTCTCACGGAGCAGGAACGGGCCGTCCTCGACCTCGAGGCCGCGACCTGGCGGCACACCGGCGCGAAGGACCACGCGATCCGGGAGCGCCTCGGACTGGCGCCGACCGCCTACTATCAGGTGTTGAACGGACTGCTGGATCGCGAGGCCGCCCTGGCCTACCGCCCCCTCCTCGTCCGTCGCCTGCTGCGCACGCGCGGCACCCGGCGACGGGCGATCAGGAGGCCCGTGACTCCCTCGTCCACCGCTCCCGCTTCCCCCCGCCAGGAGAACTGACCGATGGCATACCGGCCCGACCGCTTCGACGACGTCCCCGAGTACACCGACCAGCGCGGCGCGCACCGCGCGTCCTTCGCACCGGCCGCCGCCGGCGCCACCGCCGCGTCCGGCGGCGCAGGCGGGGGCGCTCTCCGCCCGCTGCTGCTGCTCGCCGGGCTCGTGCTGCTCGCGGGCCTGTTCCTGGGTGTGATCCTGCCGTGGCTCACCGGCGGGGACGACCGCCCGACGGCCGGCGCGGCGGACTCCTCGTCCTCCTCGGCGCCCACGAACAGCACGACCGAGGCCCCGGCCTCCTCCTCCGAGGCCGCCGCGTCCTCGACCGAGCCTGCCCCGCCCTCCGCGACCACGGACGCGTCGAGCACCGGGCCCGCTCCGGCCGCCGAGTCCTCCCGTGCCGCGCAGGAGTCCGCCGCCCAGGCGTCCCGTGACGCGGAGGCCTCCCGCGCCGCCGAACAGTCCTCCGCTGCCGCGCAGGCCGCCGAGTCCTCCCGTGCCGCGCAGGCCGCCGAGTCCTCCTCCGCCGCGCAGGCCGCCGAGTCCTCCCGTGCCGCGCAGGAGTCCGCCGCCCAGGCGTCCCGTGACGCGGAGGCCTCCCGCTCCGCCGCCGCGTCGGCCGAGGCCGCCCGCGCCGCCGAGGCATCGCGCTCCCAGGCTGCCGAGGCATCGCGCTCCCAGGCTGCCGAGGCCTCCCGCTCGCAGGCTGCCTCGGCGTCGCGCTCGCAGGCCGCCGAGGCGTCCCGCAAGGCCGAGGCCTCCCGTGCCGCCGCAGCGGCGAAGAGCACCCGTGTGACGGTGTACAACGCAACCCGCATCAACCGCCTGGCCGCCCGCAACGCGCAGGAGCTCAAGAACGCCGGCTTCACGTCGGTGTCCGCCCAGAACTGGAGCGGCCCCCGCGTGGGCGCCTCCACCGTGATGTACAACCGCTCCGGGGACAAGGCCGCCGCCGAGGCCGTCGGCCGCGAGCTGGGCCTCCCCGTCGTCCAGAGCCCGAACCTGCAGGTCGACGGCGTCGCCGTCGTCGTCACCGGCTGACCCCGTCGGCGGCGCGTCCGCCGACGCTGTGCGACCCCCGTGGGCGCCACCCCCTGAGGGGACGGCGCCCACGGGGGTCGCGTGCATCCGGACCCGCGCGCCGTCCTCGTGTCGTCCGCCCGGTGCGGATGCGGGCGAACGACGCCCCAGCCTTTTGCACTCTCCCGGGGAGAGTGCTCATAATGGGGTTAGCACTCCGAAGGTGGGACTGCCAGTCGTACCCCGGCCGGCACCCCCGTGGAGGAGGACCTGTCCATCGGTGAGGCCCCGTTCCGGGCCGTCCGTCGCGGGCATCGGTGCGGGTCAGCCACCAGCAAGGAACGTGACGTCCAGAAAGGACATGCACTCATGGCCAAGACCATCGCATTCGACGAAGAGGCCCGCCGCGGTCTGGAGAAGGGTCTGAACACCCTCGCGGACGCCGTGAAGGTGACGCTCGGCCCCCGCGGCCGCAACGTGGTGCTCGAGAAGAAGTGGGGCGCCCCCACCATCACCAACGACGGCGTGTCCATCGCCAAGGAGATCGAGCTCGAGGACCCCTACGAGAAGATCGGCGCGGAGCTCGTCAAGGAGGTCGCCAAGAAGACCGACGACGTCGCCGGCGACGGCACCACCACCGCCACCGTGCTCGCCCAGGCGCTCGTGCGCGAGGGCCTGCGCAACGTGGCCGCCGGCGCCGATCCGCTCTCCCTGAGGCGCGGCATCGAGAAGGCCGTCGAGGCCGTCACCGCCGAGCTGCTCTCCGCGTCCCGCGAGATCGAGACCAAGGAGCAGATCGCCGCCACCGCGTCCATCTCCGCCGCCGACCCGCAGATCGGCGCCCTCATCGCCGAGGCGCTGGACAAGGTCGGCAAGGAGGGCGTCATCACCGTCGAGGAGTCCAACACCTTCGGCCTCGAGCTCGAGCTCACCGAGGGCATGCGGTTCGACAAGGGCTACATCTCCGGCTACTTCGTCACGGACACGGACCGCCAGGAGGCCGTCCTCGAGGATCCCTACATCCTCATCGTGAACTCCAAGATCTCCACCGTGAAGGACATGGTGGCGATCCTCGAGAAGGTCATGCAGTCCGGCAAGCCGCTGCTGATCATCGCCGAGGACGTCGACGGCGAGGCCCTGGCCACGCTGGTGGTCAACAAGATCCGCGGCACCTTCAAGTCCGTGGCCGTGAAGGCTCCGGGCTTCGGCGACCGCCGCAAGGCCATGCTCGCCGACATCGCCATCCTCACCGGCGGCCAGGTCATCTCCTCCGAGGTCGGCCTCTCCCTGGAGAACGCCACCCTCGACCTGCTGGGCACCGCCCGCAAGGTGGTCATCACCAAGGACGAGACCACCATCGTGGAGGGTGCCGGCGACGCCGAGCAGATCGCCGGCCGCGTGGCCCAGATCCGCGCCGAGATCGAGAACACCGACTCGGACTACGACCGCGAGAAGCTCCAGGAGCGCCTCGCCAAGCTGGCCGGCGGCGTGGCCGTCATCAAGGCCGGCGCGGCCACCGAGGTGGAGCTCAAGGAGCGCAAGCACCGCATCGAGGACGCCGTGCGCAACGCCAAGGCGGCCGTGGAGGAGGGCATCGTCGCAGGCGGCGGCGTGGCCCTGATCCAGGCCGGCGCGAAGGCGTTCGAGGGCCTGCAGCTCGAGGGCGACGAGGCCACCGGCGCGAACATCGTCAAGGTCGCCATCGAGGCCCCGCTGAAGCAGATCGCCTTCAACGCGGGCATGGAGCCGGGCGTCGTGGCGGACAAGGTCAAGACCCTCGAGGCCGGCCACGGCCTGAACGCCGCCACCGGCGAGTACGAGGACCTGCTGGCCGCGGGCATCAACGACCCGGTCAAGGTGACCCGCTCCGCCCTGCAGAACGCCGCGTCCATCGCGGGCCTGTTCCTCACCACCGAGGCCGTCGTGGCCGACAAGCCGGAGAAGAACCCGGCCGGCGGTGCCGAGGGCATGGACCCGATGGGCGGCATGGGCGGCATGATGTGACCACCCGCTGAGCCCGCCCGGTCCTCCCGGGCGCCCAGCACGCGAGGCCCGTCTTCCCGATCCGGGGAGGCGGGCCTCGCCGTGTCGGCTCAGGAGCGCAGGGCCTCCAGCTCGCGGCGCAGGTTCAGACGCGCCGGCTGCTCCCAGCGGGCGCGGCCGGTGGCGGTGGCGTAGAGGTGCTCGGCGGAGAGCAGGTGCTGGAGGACGGCAGCCCTCCCGGTGCGCCAGTGCGCGTCAGCGACGTGCGCGAAGTCCGCGCGCACGGCCTCGACGTAGCCGTCATACCCCTGGGGGGAGCTGCCGAGCACCGCGAGGTCCGCGTCGCTCAGAGCAGCCCCGGCGGGGTCGCCCGGGGCTGGGCGGTGGTCCACGGTGAGCAGCACGAGCCGCTCGACCTCGGCGACGAGGGCGGTGGGCACCCGCAGCCGCGGATCGCCGAGCAGGTGGAGGGCGAGCTCGGCCGAGTCCGCCTCGTCCTGGCCGGGGTCGGCCGTCTGGTCCGCCGCGTAGACGGCGTCGTGGAACCAGGCCGCCAGACGCACGGCGCGGGGGTCCGCCCCGAGGTCCTCACCAGCGGCGTCGAGCTCGTCCAGCGCCTCGAGCACGGCGAGCAGGTGCGCGGGGGAGTGGTAGTGGCGGTGCTCCTCGGCCCACCGCGTCAGCAGCTCCTGACCCGTCGCGAGCACCGCGTCCGGGTGGGCACCGGCCCCCGCGAAGAGCCGCTCCCAACGGCGGCGCAGCACCGGGGCGATCCGCGCCGGCCGGCGTCGGGCCGGAACGCGCAGGCCCGATCGGACGAGGCGCCGGACCAGCTCCGCGCCGCTGACCTCCTCCGCCCCTGCCGCCACGAGGTCCGCGTGGCGGTGCGCAGGCACGTCGTAGTGGTCCAGGTCGAAGGCGCGCGGGCTGAGGCCAGCCGTCCGCGCGAAGGCGTGCAGCTCCTCGAGGGAGGCGTCCGAGACGAGGTGCGAGAACACCGTGCCGTGCGCGGGCCAGACGGGTGGGTCGATGAGCACGCTCATGACCGCCACTCTAGGCCGCGCGCGGCACGGGCCCCGGATCAGAAGCGGAACATCGAGGCGTTCGCCGCCTCTGCGTCCTGGTACTGCTGGGCGGCGGCGTCCATGGCCTGGCGGATGGACGCCAGGGAGGCCTCCACGCGCTGCTGGGTGGCGCGCCACTCGGTCAGCACGCCCTGGAAGTTGCTGGACGCCTGGCCGCGCCACGTGTCCTGGAGCTGGCGGAGGCTCGCCTCCATGGTGTTCACCTCGGCCTGCAGGCGGCCGATGGACCCCTCGACGGCGCCGCTCTTGGCGCGCAGGTCCTCGATGTCGATCTGGACGATGGTCATGTGCGTGTCCCCTCTGTGAACGCCGGAGGTGCGGCCGGCTCCGCTGACCCCCACGCTAGGGACGGCCGCTGCCGGCCCGCCGTCGGTCCCCGCGGTCTGGGGACCGGCCGGGGGAGCGGTGAGCCCTGTGCAGGAGCCGCGGCCGGGCCGCGGGACTCAGCCGCCGTCGCGCGGGCCGCGGTCGCGACGGCTGGCCGCAGCGCGGCGCAGTCGTCCGGCGACCCGCGTCAGCCGACGGCGCTGGACCGCGGACGAGGCGCCCGCCCCCGAGGGGGCCGCAGAGGAGGAGGCGCGTCCGGCGGGATCCGCCGTCGGACGCCCGCCCTCCGGGCCGTCCTCCTCGAGGCCGGCGTCGACGTCGTCCTCGTGCCCGGATTCGCCGTCATCCTCGAGGTCGTCGTCCTCGAAGGGGGTCCACGGCAGGTGCACGGAGAACGTGGCGCCGCCGCCCTCGGTCTCCAGGAGCCGGACGGAGCCGCCGTGCTGGGCGGCGATCGCGGCGACGATCGCCAGGCCCAGCCCTGTGCCGCCGGTCTCGCGGTGGCGCGAGGAGTCCGCGCGGTAGAACCGCTCGAAGATCCGTGCGCGGTCCTCCTCGGAGACGCCCTGGCCGTGGTCGCGGATCTCGATCACCGAGTCCCGGTCCGGTCCCCCGCCGGGGCCGCCGGAGCCGCCGGAGGGGATCTCCACGGTGCCCACCGCGATCTCGATCGGGGTGCCGGCCGGGGTGTACCGCAGCGCGTTCGTCATGAGGTTGACCACCACCTGGCGGATGCGGTTCTCGTCGCCCATGAGGGGGGCCGAGGAGGCCCGTCCGCCGTCCAGCCCGACGAGCCGCACCGTGCGGTCCGGGGCGTTGACCGAGGCGTCCATCATGGAGTCCACGCCCAGCACGAGCAGGTCCACCGGCGCGTGCTCGAGGGGCCGCTGCTCGTCCAGGCGGGCGAGGGTCAGCAGGTCCTCCACGAGGCGCGTCATGCGGGCCGCCTCGGACTCGATCCGGCCCATCGCCGCGGCCACGTCCTCCTCCTTCGTGATGCCGCCGTGGCGGTAGAGCTCGGAGAAGCCGCGGATGGTCACGAGCGGGGTGCGCAGCTCATGGGACGCGTCCTGCACGAACCGGCGCATCTTGCCCTCGGAGACCTCCTTGTCCCGGAAGGCGGACTCGATGTGAGCGAGCATCGCGTTGAGCGAGCGGGACAGTCGCCCCACCTCGGTGTCCGGGGGCGCGGTCTCGACGCGCTGGCTCAGATCGCCCGCCGCGATCTTCGCGGCCGTGCGCTCCACGCGGTTCAGCGTCCGGAAGGCGCGCTCCACCGCCAGGTTGGCCACCACGACGGCGCCCGCCGTCGCCAGCAGCCCGATGGTCACCACGAGCGCGGTGACCCGCTCCACGGAGGAGGAGACGGTGTGCAGGGGCAGGGCGATGGCGATGGAGCCCTCGCCGCTGCGCAGGGGGTACAGCTGGACCCGCCAGCCGTTCGAGTCCGCCTGCGTGCCGGGCACCTCGAAGGACTCGGAGCCGATCTCGCGCACGCGATCCAGGGAGAGCCCCTCGAGGCGCGGGGCGTCCGCGTCCATGATCACGGGGGTGCTGACGACCGGCGCGCCCGTGGTGTCCCACAGGGCGCCGTAGAAGCGCAGGATCCCGTGCTGGGGCGTGTAGTACCCGCCGGTCTGGACCACGGTGGTCAGGTACACGGACACCGCGTCCCGGTTGGTGACCATGTCCTCGTCCAGCTGCCGCACGAGCTCCTGCCGGAACAGGGCGGAGGTGACGAGGGCGGTGACCGCCACGAGGGTGAGCATGAGCGCCGTGATCATCACGACGAGCTTGGTGCGCAGGGACTGGGCCGACCACGCGCCCCGAGCCCACGTGCGGGGGTGCCGCAGCCGGGACGACGCGACGCGGAGGCGCTCCGCCACCTCAGCGCTTGTCGGCCGTGCGCAGCATGTAGCCCACCCCGCGCTTGGTGTGGATCATGCGGTCCCGCCCGCCCACGTCGATCTTGCGACGCAGGTAGGAGATGTAGGACTCCACGATGGAGGCGTCCCCGTTGAAGTCGTACTCCCACACGTGGTCCAGGATCTGGGCCTTGGAGAGGACGCGGTTCGGGTTCATCATCAGGTAGCGCAGGAGCTTGAACTCGGTGGGGGAGAGGTCCACCACCTCGCCGCCGCGACGCACCTCGTGCGCGTCGTCGTCCAGTTCGAGGTCGTCCACGCGCAGCACGGCGCCGTCGTCGTCCAGGGACGCGGTGCGCCGCAGCACCGCGCGGATGCGGGCCACCACCTCGTCCAGCGAGAAGGGCTTGGTGACGTAGTCGTCCCCGCCCACGGTGAGGCCGGTGACCTTGTCCTCGGTGCCGTCCCGGGCGGTGAGGAACACCACGGGGAAGTGGCGGCCCGCGGCGCGCAGCCGGCGGGTCACGGTGAATCCGTCCATGTCCGGGAGCATCACGTCCAGCACCGCCAGGTCCGGCTGGAACTCCTCCGCCGCCTCGAGGGCGTCGTGGCCGTTGGCGGCGGCGCGCACCTCGAAGCCCGCGAAGCGCAGGGACGTGGAGAGGAGCTCGCGGATGTTGGGCTCGTCGTCCACCACGAGGAGGCGGGCTTCAGGGTTCTGAGACTGCATGAGTCCAGTCTGGCCACTCCACCTGGGAGTCCGCTGGGCGTTCGCTGACGTGCCGGGCCGCTCAGGAGCGGGCGCGCCGCACGGCCGAGAGGACCAGGTGCAGCACCAGCAGGCCGAACCCCGCGGGAAGCCCGTAGAGGGCCAGGCGGTACAGGAGGGGCAGGGCCGGGGCCGAGAGGAAGTAGGCCACCAGGAGGGCCGCCAGCGCGAGGGCGGAGACCGCCGTGACGGCCACGCCCGCCACGAGCACCGCGCGCAGCCACGGGCTGGGCGCGCGGCCTTCCGCGAGGTCGGTGGCGGGTCGGCGCGCGGCGGAGGGGACGGTGGCAGGCATGGCCGCCACTGTAGTCCGGCTATCCTGGAGGATCAGTGCAGCACGTCCATCGCCGTCCCTCGAGGGCTCACGGTCTGAGGCGGTCCCACCGATGCCGCGGCCTCACCGCGCCGGTGCAGTCCAGGACCCCGCCGATCCCTCGGGCGAGACCCGGCCGAGCGCCCGTCGGAGACGGCGGCGGCGCCCGCCGGAGAGGCCGGTGGGCGACCCGACGACGAAGAAGCAGGTACCAGAGATGCCCACCGGTCGCATCAAGTTCTACGACTCCGCCAAGGGGTTCGGATTCGCCCACACCGACGAGGGCGAGGAGGTCCACGTGCCCTCGTCGGCCCTGCCCGCGGGCGTGACGGAGCTCCACTCCGGGGCTCGCGTCGAGTTCGGCGTGGCCGAGGGGCGGCGCGGAAAGCAGGCGCTCTCCCTGCGCGTGCTCGACTCCGCCCCCTCCGTGGTCCGCAACCACCGCCCCAGGCCCGATGAGATGGCGGTCCTCCTGGAGGACCTCATCCGGGTGCTGGACCAGACCTCCAACGGCCTGCGCCGCGGGCGCTACCCGCAGCCCGCCCAGGCCGGCAAGATCGCGCAGGTCCTGCGCCGCGTCGCGGACGACCTCGAGGCATGAGCGCCGTGAAGCACGAGACGGAGCAGCCCGTGACGCCGTCCGCGAGCGGACAGAGCCCCGAGACCGAGGCGGCCGCCGTGCCGGCGCCTCCCGTCCGGCGTCGGGCCCCCAAGCGGGACGAGCTGCTGGCGGAGGCCGTGGAGACCGCGCGCGCCGCGCTGGCCGAGGATGCGGAGGAGGGCCAGGTGGGCGAGCACCTGGACGCCACGGCGGACGACGACCGGCTCGTCACCCATCGCTTCGCCGCGCACCTGCCCGGCTACGCGGGGTGGGCCTGGTACTGCACCCTCGCCCGGGCCCCGCGCTCGAAGCACGTGACCGTGTGCGAGCTGGGGATCCAGGCGCATGACGGGGCCCTCGTGGCCCCGCCGTGGGTGCCCTACGCCGAGCGCGTGAACGAGGACGAGCGCGAGCGTCTGGCGGCCGTCGCCGAGGGCCGCGTCCCCGGCGAGGCCTGAGCCCTGCTCAGCCCAGGCGCTCGACCACGTGGTCGATGCAGGCCAGCAGCGCCGTGACGTCGTCCGGCTCGATGGCCGCGAACGTGGCGATGCGCAGCTGGTTGCGCCCGAGCTTGCGGTAGGGCTCCACGTCCACGACGCCGTTGGCGCGCAGCACCTTCGCCACGGCGGCGGCGTCCACCGCCTCGTCGAAGTCGACGGTGCAGATGACGGCGGAGCGGTCCTCGGGGCGCGTCACGAACGGGGTGGCCACCGCGTGCCGCTCGGCCCACTCGTACACCCGGCGCGAGGACTCGGCGGTGCGCGCGGTGGTGAAGTCCAGGCCGCCGTTGCCGTTCATCCACTGCAGCTGCGCGTCCATCATCACCAGGGTGGCCAGGGCCGGCGTGTTGTACGTCTGGTCCTTGAGCGAGTTGTCCACGGCGGTGGCCAGGTCCAGGAACTCCGGGATCCACCGGCCCGAGGCCGAGACCTCCTGCACCCGCTCGAGCGCAGCGGGGGAGAACAGCGCGAGCCACAGGCCGCCGTCGGAGGCGAAGTTCTTCTGCGGGGCGAAGTAGTAGACGTCCGCCTGCGCCACGTCCACGGGCAGGCCGCCGGCCGCGGAGGTGGCGTCGATCAGCACGAGCGCGTCGTCGTCGATCCCCGCGGGGCGCTCCACGGGCGCCATGACGCCCGTGGACGTCTCGTTGTGGGGCCACGCGTACACGTCGACGCCGGCCACGGCCTCCGGCTCCGGGCGCGTGCCCGGCTCCGCGATGCGGATGTCCGAGGCGCCGAGGAACGGGGCGGCGTCCGTGGCGCGGGCGAACTTGGAGCCGAACTCGCCGAAGCTCAGGTGCTGCGCACGCTCGTGGACCAGTCCGAAGGAGGCGGCGTCCCAGAACGCGGTGGACCCGCCGACCCCGAGGACCACCTCGTAGCCCGCGGGGGCGGAGAAGAGCTCGGCGACGCCGGCGCGCACGCGGCCCACGAGGTCCTTCACGGGCTTCTGGCGATGGGAGGTCCCCATGAGCCCGGCGGCGTCGGCCACGGCCTGCAGCTGCTCGGGGCGGACCTTGGACGGTCCAGCGCCGAACCGGCCGTCCGCCGGCAGCATGTCCGTGGGGATGACGATCTCGGCGGGGGAGGTCGGGTTCATGGTGCGCTCCTGGGCAGGGGACGGGGTCGTCCTCATTGTGGCCCAGCGGCGCTCGCGCCCCGTGAACGTGACCCCGGTCCCGTGGCTAGGATGGCGCGAGAGGAAGACCACGGGAAGAGGACGGCGCGATGACCGATTTGATCGACACCACGGAGATGTACCTGCGCACCATCCTCGAGCTCGAGGAGGAGGGCATCACGCCCCTGCGTGCGCGCATCGTGGAGCGGCTGGACCACTCCGGCCCCACGGTCTCCCAGACGGTGGCCCGCATGGAGCGCGACGGCCTCGTGCACGTCGGCGCCGACCGCCGCCTGGACCTCACCGTGGACGGGCGCGAGCGTGCCGTTGCCGTGCTGCGCAAGCACCGCCTGGCCGAGCGCCTGCTCTCGGACGTCATCGGCCTGGACTGGGCGCTCGTGCACGACGAGGCCTGCCGCTGGGAGCACGTCATGAGCGACCAGGTGGAGCGCCGCCTGCTCGAGATCCTGGAGAACCCGAGCGTCACCCCGTACGGCACCCCGATCCCGCCGCGCCCCGAGCAGCGCTCCGCCGAGGACTGGAGCCGGGACATGGGCCTCGCCGGGGAGAGGCTGGCGACGGCGGCCGCCACCCCCGGCCGGTTCCGCGTCCTCAGCCTCGCCGAGGGGATCCAGGCCGACCCGGAGCTCCTGGCGGACCTCGCCGCCGCGGGCGTCGTGCCCGGCGGCGTCCTCCGGGCGCAGCCCGCGCTCGAGGCCGGATACGTCCGGATCGAGGCGGAGGCGGACGGCGACGCCGCCGCCGGCGACGCGCTGGAGCTGCACGGGGACACCGCCGCGCACGTGTGGGTGGAGGCCCTGCCCGGCGAGTGACCGGCGCGTGAGGCGCAGGTGACCGATCGGTGAAGACTTTGCGCACCCGCGTGCGACACGCCGCGCGCAGGGACCGGAGGCCCGTAGCGTGGGACCGTCCGCTCCCCGTCCCGAGGCCCGCCATGCGCACACTCGTCCTCAACGCCGGCTACGAACCCCTCTCGGTGGTCTCCGACCGCCGAGCGCTCCTGCTCGTGGCCACGGGCAAGGCCAGCGTCCTGGAGGACGGCGGGGATCCCATGCTGAGCCCGACGCGCGCGTGGGGCCGCCCCCTGGTGATCCTCCTGCACCAGTACATCCGCGTCCCCCACGGGGAGGCGGCACCCGTCTCCCGCAAGGGCGTGCTGCGCCGGGACGGCCACCGCTGCGCCTACTGCGGGGCCCACGCCACCACGGTGGACCACGTCCGGCCCCGTTCGCGCGGCGGGGAGAACTCGTGGGAGAACCTGGTGGCGTGCTGCCTGCGCTGCAACGGCGCCAAGGCGGACCGCTCGCTCGAGTCCCTGGGGTGGCGGCTGCGCGTGGACCCGGTGCGCCCGCGCGGTGCGCAGTGGCGTATCCGCGAGCTCGACCGCCCCGCCGAGGCGTGGCAGGGCTACCTGGGCCTGGCGGCCTGACGCTCCCAGCGGAATCCCCCCGCCGCTCCCGGGGCGCTCCCTAGACTGCTCTCGGTCACGAGACGACAGGGGAGTGATGCGCATGAGCATGGAGTCGGCGGCACGGGCGTCCATGATGCGCATGACGCGCAGCGGCCCGGAGGCGTCCCAGTCCCTCAAGAAGGGCACCGTGCGGCGCGCGGTCGCGTTCGCCGGACGGTACCGCGCCCGGCTGGTCGTGTTCGTCCTCGCCTCGATCCTGGGGGCCGTGCTCGGCGTCGCCTCGCCGGTCCTCGCGGGCGACGTCGTCAACGCGATCACCGGCGGCCGGGACGGCGACCTGATCGTGCGGCTCGCGCTGCTCATCGCCGCGGTCGCCATCGCCGACGCCGTCCTCGGCGTGTTCACCAAGTGGCTCTCCGCGGGCCTCGGCGAACGGGTCATCTTCGACCTGCGCACGCAGGTCTTCGACCACGTGCAGCGCATGCCCGTCGCCTTCTTCCAGCGCACGCGCACGGGCGCCCTGGTCTCGCGCCTGAACAACGACGTCGTCGGGGCCCAGTCGGCCATCTCCCGCACCCTCTCCGGCGTCGTGGCCAACGTGGTCTCCGTGGCGCTCACCCTGGCCGTGATGATCGCGACGAGCTGGCAGATCACCGTGCTCTCGCTCGTGCTCCTTCCGGTCTTCCTGTTCCCCGCCCGGTGGGTGGGCCGGCGCCTGGCCGGGCTCTCACGCGAGCGCGCCGGGCACAACGCCGCGATGGGCGACCAGATGACCGAGCGCTTCTCCGCGCCGGGCGCCACCCTCATCAAGCTCTTCGGCGACCCGGCCACGGAGTCGGCGGAGTTCGCCCGGCGCGCGGACCGCGTGCGCGCCACCGGCGTGGACATCTCCGTGCGCCAGGCCGTGTTCACCACGCTGCTCACGCTCGTCTCCGCGCTCGCTCTCGCGGCCGTGTACGGGGTGGGCGGGCTCCAGGCCCTCGCGGGCACCCTCGACGCCGGCGACGTCGTCACGCTCGCCCTGCTCCTCACGCGCCTCTACGCCCCGCTGACCGCGCTGGCCAATGCGCGCGTGGAGATCATGAGCGCGCTCGTCTCCTTCGAGCGCGTGTTCGAGGTCCTCGACCTGGAGCCCCTCATGCGGGAGCCGGAGCCGGGCCGCGCCGTGGCCGTGCCCGAGGGGCCGCTCTCCGTGCGCCTGCGGGACGTGCGCTTCTCCTACCCCACCGCGCAGGAGGTGTCCCTGGCCTCGCTCGAGGAGGTGGCCGTGCTGGACACGCGCGGCGGCGAGGAGGTGCTCCACGGGATCGACGTCGAGGTGCCGGCCGGGCGCACCGTGGCCCTCGTCGGCTCCTCCGGGGCCGGCAAGTCGACGATCGCCTCCCTCGTGACCCGCCTGCAGGACGTGAGCTCCGGCGCGGTCGAGCTGGGCGGCGTGGACGTGCGGGACATGACCTTCGCGGATCTGCAGCAGGCGGTCGGCATGGTCACGCAGGACGGACACCTGTTCCATGACACGGTGCGCGGCAATCTCGCCCTGGCCCGCCCCGACGCCACGGACGCCCAGCTGTGGGATGCGATCGAGCGCGCCCGCCTGGGAGACGTGATGCGGGCCCTGCCCGACGGCCTGGACACCGTGGTCGGCGAGCGCGGCTACCGCCTCTCCGGCGGCGAGCGCCAGCGCATGACCATCGCGCGCCTGCTGCTGGCCGCCCCGCGCGTCGTGGTGCTGGACGAGGCGACGGCGGCGCTGGACTCCACGAACGAGCGCGCCATCCAGGACGCGCTCGGGGAGGCGCTCGCGGGCCGCACGGCGATCGTGATCGCCCACCGGCTCTCCACGGTGCGCAGCGCGGACGAGATCCTCGTGGTGGAGGCCGGGCGGATCGTGGAGCGCGGCACGCACGCGGCGCTGCTCGAGCGGGGCGGCCGATACGCCGAGCTCTACACGACCCAGTTCGCCGACGCAGGCTGAGGCACGCAGGCGCCGCGACGGCGGTGGTGCCCCAGGCCGGAATCGAACCGACGGCCTACCCTTTAGGAGAGGGTCGCTCTATCCAACTGAGCTACTGGGGCGGGGACCCGTGGCCGGGTCCGGTCGGTCAGTCTAGCCGAGCGCGTCAGGCCGAGGCGGGCACCGACGTCGCGGCCTGCCGGCCCTTCCCGCCGCGCACCAGCATCACGACCACCGCGAGCGCGATCAGGGCGAGCAGCACCCAGCGGGCAAGGGTGAGCGCGGACGCGAGGCCGGCGCCGGGGCCGCCCGCGGCGATCGCCTGCTCGATGGCGATGTTCTCGGCGATGTCCACCACGGCGAACAGCACGCCGAGTCCGAACGCGCCCCACTTCGCCGCCGCGGGACGCAGGCGCCAGGCCGCCACCGCGGTGAGCGTCAGGGCGACGGCGATCGGGAAGATGACCCCGGCCGTCTTGTGCACCCAGTTGAGCTGGCCGCGCGCCGCCTCGTCCATCACGCCGGCGAGGGCCCGCACGTGGTCCTGACCGTAGACGAGCATCGAGTCCGGCACGGCCAGCCCGCCGGTGAGCTGCGTCATCTGCTGCAGGACCAGCAGGTGGTAGTAGGCGCCGACGAACAGCGTGGTGCCGATCAGCGCGATCACGAGCATGGTCGGGTCGCCGTCCGAGCGGCTGGCGGCGGTCGGAGCGGGAGTCATCGCCGTGGACGACGACGGTCGGGGCGTGCGGGACTTCTTCGACATGGGACCTCCAGGGGACATCATCGCAGACGGCCCCCCGCTGTCGTGTCCGGGGCCGCGCCTAGACTGGACGGGCCATGGCTGACCTGTTCTCCGCGCTCGGACGCGACCCCCTGCCCTCCTCTCGGACCCGCCCGTCGGCGGATCCGCAGACCGCCCTGCCCGGGCTCGTGCCCGCCGCGGTGACGCGTGCCGCGCTGGACCCGGAGGCGCCGGGGGGAGCGTGGGGCGGGGACGGCGTCGGGAACGGCGCGGGCACCTCCGCCCACACCCCGGAGTCCCTCGTGGAGGGGCTGAACCCCCAGCAGGCGGCGGCGGTGACCCATGCCGGGGCGCCGCTGCTGATCGTCGCCGGGGCCGGCTCGGGCAAGACGCGCGTGCTGACCCATCGGATCGCGCACCTGCTGGCCACGGGGCGGGCCCGCCCGCACGAGATCCTGGCCATCACCTTCACGAACAAGGCCGCCGCGGAGATGCGCGAGCGCGTCGCCGGGCTCATCGGCCCCACGGCGCAGCGCATGTGGATCTCGACGTTCCACTCCTCCGCCGTGCGCATCCTGCGCAACGAGGCGGCGAGCATCGGGCTGAAGTCCACCTTCACCATCTACGACGCGGCGGACAGCCTGCGGCTGGTCACCACGATCGCCAAGCTGCACGAGCTGGACCCCAAGCGCTTCGCGCCCAAGGCCCTGCTCAACCGCATCAGCTCCCTCAAGAACGAGCTCATCGAGGCGGACGACTATGCGGGCACCGTGTCCGAGACGGATCCGTGGGCCCAGGCGGTGGCCGCGGTGTACCGCGACTACACGGCGCGGCTGCGCCAGGCCAACGCCCTGGACTTCGACGACCTGATCGGCATGACCGTCCACATGTTCGAGGCGTTCCCGCGCGTGCTGGACAGCTACCGCCGCCGCTTCCGCCACGTGCTCGTGGACGAGTACCAGGACACCAACCACGCGCAGTACCGTCTCGTGCGGCTGCTCACCGGCCCAGCCGGCGAACCCGAGGGTGTGGACACCCCCGGCGGCGAGCTCACCGTGGTGGGCGACTCGGACCAGTCGATCTACGCCTTCCGCGGCGCGGATATCCGCAACATCGTGGAGTTCGAGCAGGACTTCACGGACGCGGCCACCATCCGGCTCGAGCAGAACTACCGCTCCACGCAGACCATCCTGGACGCGGCCAACGCGGTCATCCAGAACAATCCGGACCGCCGCAAGAAGGACCTGTGGACGGCCGAGGGTGCGGGGGAGAAGATCACCGGCTACGCCGCGGAGAACGAGTCCGCGGAGGCCGAGTGGATCTCCTCCACCATCGACCGCCTCCAGGACGAGGGCGGGGTGCGCCCGGCCGACGTCGCCGTGTTCTACCGCACCAACGCCCAGTCACGCGCCCTCGAGGAGCGCCTCGTCACCCGCGGCATCCCGTACCGCGTGATCGGCGGCACGCGGTTCTACGACCGCAAGGAGATCAAGGACGCCCTCGCGTACCTGCGCGTGGTGGTCAACCCGGCCGACGACGTCAACGTGCGCCGCATCCTCAATGAGCCCAAGCGCGGCATCGGCGACCGTGCTGAGGGCGCCGTGGCCGCGTGGGCGCAGCGCCAGCGCACCACGTTCTTCGACGCCCTGCGGGACGCGGAGAACGCCCCGGGCATGGCCACGCGATCCGTGAAGGCGATCCGCGGGTTCGTCCAGATGATGGACGACCTCATGCAGCTGACGGAGGGCGAGAGCCCGGCCACCGTCCTCGAGGCCGTCCTCGAACAGTCCGGCATGCTCGCCGCGCTGCGCGAGTCGGAGGACCTGCAGGACGAGTCCCGCGCGGACAACCTCGGCGAGCTCGTGGCCGTGGTGCGCGCCTTCTCCACCGCTCACCCGGACGGCACGCTCTCGGACTTCCTCGAGCAGGTGGCGCTCGTGGCGGACGCGGACCAGCTGCCCTCGCCGTCGGACGCCGAGGGCGCGGACCTCGCCGAGGCGCAGGGCCAGGTGACGCTCATGACGCTGCACACGGCCAAGGGCCTGGAGTTCCCGGTCGTCTTCCTCACGGGCATGGAGCACGGCGTCTTCCCGCACGCCCGCTCCATGACGGATGAGAAGGAGCTCGCGGAGGAGCGCCGCCTGGCCTACGTGGGGCTGACCCGCGCCCGTGAACGGCTGTTCCTCTCCCGCGCGGAGGCGCGCTCCCTGTGGGGCCAGCACCAGTTCAACCCGCCCAGCCAGTTCCTCGGGGAGATCCCCGAGCGGCTCATCGAGTGGGAGCGCGAGGGGACCACGCGCCCGGCCGGCTCCCTGACCTCGCTCACGGGGGCGGGGACCTCGCGGTACGCGGTGCGGTTCGGCTCCGGCGGCGAGGGCGGCCGGCCCTCGTGGGCCTCTCGCGATGACGGCACCGGCGCGCGCCCCGCGAGCCTCACCCGCGGCGAGGAGGCCGCGGACCTGACCGTGCCGTCGTCGGTGGTGCGCGGCAAGGCCCCCTCACGGGTGCAGCCGCAGAAGGAGATCGCGGCCCTGAACCCCGGAGACCGCGTGTCCCACGCCACCTTCGGTGCGGGCCGCGTAGACGCCGTCACCGGAGCCGGGGACAAGACCGTGGCCACGGTCACGTTCGAGGACTCGGGGGCCCAGAAGCGCCTGCTGCTGCGCTATGCACCCCTCACCAAGCTGGAGGGCTGAGAGCCCTCTGCGCGCCGGGCGGTGTGGACTACAGTGACGGAGGAGAGCTCCACGACGTCGTCTCCGCGCCTCCGCGCGCGGCGGACCGGCGCGGGGCCCGCTCCCGCCGAGGCGCCGTGATGCGGCACCCCGGCAGACCGAAGTCTTCGACCCAGAAGGACATCCACCGTGGACCTGTATGAGTACCAGGCGCGCGATCTGTTCGAGAAGCACGGCGTCCCC
Source organism: Micrococcus antarcticus (assembly GCF_044872765.1). NCBI lineage: Bacteria > Bacillati > Actinomycetota > Actinomycetes > Micrococcales > Micrococcaceae > Micrococcus > Micrococcus antarcticus. Next base: position 2,227,472 of record NZ_CP085253.1, read on the forward strand.
GTGCTCGCCGGCATCGTGGCGCAGACCCCGGAAGAGGCCAAGGCGGCCGCTGAGAAGATCGGCGGCGTGACCGTCGTCAAGGCGCAGGTGAAGGTCGGCGGCCGCGGCAAGGCCGGCGGCGTCAAGGTCGCGAAGACCGCCGACGAGGCGTACGAGCACGCCAAGGCCATCCTGGGGATGGACATCAAGGGCCACACCGTGCACCAGGTCATGATCGCGCAGGGCGCCGACATCGCCGAGGAGTACTACTTCTCCGTGCTGCTGGACCGCGCGAACCGCACCTACCTGGCCATGTGCTCGGTGGAGGGCGGCATGGACATCGAGACCCTCGCCGAGGAGCGCCCCGAGGCCCTCGCCAAGGTGCCCGTCTCCGCGCTGACCGGCATCGACGCCGAGACCGCCCAGAAGATCGTCGCCGAGGCGAACTTCCCCGAGGAGCTGCGCGCCGACGTCGCCGACGTCCTGCAGACGCTGTGGACCGTCTTCGAGAAGGAGGACGCCACCCTCGTCGAGGTCAACCCGCTGGTGAAGACCGGCGACGGCAAGATCCTCGCCCTCGACGGCAAGGTCTCCCTCGATGACAACGCCGAGTTCCGCCAGGAGGGCCACGCGGCCCTCGTCGACGAGCGCACCGAGGACCCGCTGGAGGCCAAGGCCAAGGCGAACGACCTCAACTACGTGAAGCTCGACGGCCAGGTCGGCGTGATCGGCAACGGCGCCGGCCTCGTGATGTCCACCCTCGACGTGGTGGCCTACGCGGGCGAGAAGCACGGCGGCGTGAAGCCCGCCAACTTCCTTGACATCGGCGGCGGCGCCAACGCCGAGGTCATGGCCAACGGCCTCGACGTCATCCTCGGCGACGAGCAGGTCAAGTCCGTGTTCGTGAACGTCTTCGGCGGCATCACCGCGTGCGACGCCGTCGCCAACGGCATCGTCAAGGCCCTCGAGATCCTGGGCGACTCCGCCACCAAGCCGCTGGTCGTGCGCCTGGACGGCAACGCCGTGGAGGAGGGCCGCCGCATCCTGCAGGAGGCCAACCACCCGCTGGTCACCCTGGCCGCCACCATGGACGAGGGCGCCGACAAGGCCGCCGAGCTCGCCCACTCCGCGAACTGACCGTTCGGAAAGACTGAGGAACAGCTATGTCGATCTACCTGAACAAGGACTCCAAGGTCATCGTGCAGGGCATCACCGGCGGTGAGGGCACCAAGCACACCCGCCTGATGCTCAAGGCCGGCACGAACATCGTGGGCGGCGTGAACGCCCGCAAGGCCGGCACCACCGTGTCCCATGAGGACAAGGACGGCAACGCCGTCGAGCTGCCCGTCTTCGGCTCCGTCACGGAGGCCATGGAGAAGACCGGTGCGGACGTGTCCGTCGCCTTCGTGCCGCCGGCCTTCGCCAAGGACGCCGCGATCGAGGCCATCGAGGCCGAGATCCCGCTGCTCGTGGTCATCACCGAGGGCATCCCGGTGCAGGACTCCGCCGAGTTCTTCGCCCTGTCCCAGTCGAAGACCGGCGCGGACGGCAAGCCGAAGACCCGCATCATCGGCCCGAACTGCCCCGGCGTCATCACCCCGGGCGAGGCCCTCGCGGGCATCACCCCGGCGTCGATCACCGGCTCCGGCCCCATCGGCCTCGTGTCCAAGTCCGGCACGCTGACCTATCAGATGATGTACGAGCTGCGTGACTTCGGCTTCTCCACCGCCATCGGCATCGGCGGCGACCCGGTCATCGGCACCACCCACATCGACGCCCTCGAGGCGTTCGAGGCGGACCCGGAGACCAAGGCCATCGTCATGATCGGCGAGATCGGCGGCGACGCCGAGGAGCGCGCGGCCGACTACATCAAGGCCAACGTCACCAAGCCCGTCGTCGGCTACGTCGCGGGCTTCACCGCCCCCGAGGGCAAGACCATGGGCCACGCGGGCGCCATCGTGTCCGGCTCCGCCGGCACCGCGGCCGCCAAGAAGGAGGCCCTCGAGGCCGCCGGCGTGAAGGTGGGCAAGACTCCCTCCGAGACCGCTGAGCTCATGCGTGAGATCATGAAGGGCCTCTGAGTCCCCAGATCTCGGGCCGATCCCGACGACGCGGGCCCCGTGCCTCCCGAGAGGGAGGTGCGGGGCCCACTGCGTTCTTGCTCCCGTGTTCCTGCGTTGTTCCTGCGTTGTTCCTGCGTCGTTCCTGCGTGCGGGAGGGCTGACATGGACGCTGCCGCCGATGAGCTGGGCGCAGTACTGCCAGGTAACCCCCGAGGTTACCTGGCAGTACTGCGCCCAGCTCAGGTGGACGCCGCCTGTTCCGCCTGTCGCGCCTGGTGCTGCCGTGGCGGCCCTTGCACCCGTGGCCGAACCCCGGAGCGCCCGGAGGTCAGCCCACGTCGCCGCCCACCAGCATGCCCAGCACGTAGGTCACCGCCGCGGCGCCGTAGCCGATGGCCAGCTGGCGCAGGCCGCGCGCGAGCGGGGAGGAGCCGGAGAGCAGTCCGACCACGCCGCCGGTGAAGAGCAGGGCCACGCCCACCATCGCCGCCGCCAGGCCCAGGGCCCACAGCCCGGACATGCCGAAGATGTACGGCAGGATCGGGATGAGCGCGCCGGAGGCGAAGAACGCGAAGCTGGACAGGGACGCGCTCCACGCCGAGCCGATCTCCGCGAAGGAGCCCGAGTGGTCCACCGGTCCCTGGGAGCCGTCGGGACGGGCGGAGAACTGCGGGTTGCAGTCGCACGTGAGATAGCCGAGGCGCTCGAGCGCGCGGTGCTCGGCGTCCTCGGGCGTCATGCCGCGGGCCAGGTAGACGAGCTTGAGCTCATTGTGGTCCAGGTCCAGGTGCTGGGCCGCCTCGAGGGTGATCTGGGTGGGGGAGGAGGCCTCGAGCAGCTCCCGCTGGGACCGCACCGAGACGTACTCGCCGGCCGCCATGGACAGGGCGCCCGCCAGCAGGCCGGCCACACCGGTGAACAGCACCACGGACGACGCCACGCCCGTCGCACCGATGCCCATCACGAGCGCGAGGTTGGAGACCAGCCCGTCGTTCATGCCGAAGACGGCGGCGCGGAAGTTGCCGGCCAGCTGCTCACGACCCCGGGCGGCGAGGCCGCGCACGACCTCCTCGTGGATGGCTTCATCCGCCACCATGCCCTCGGGGGCGTCCTGGTCCTCCGCGTAGGGAGTGTCCGACTCGGCGCGCTGGGCCAGGGCCAGCACGAACACGGAGCCGAAGATCCGCGCGAGCCAGCGCAGCAGGATGCGGTGCAGGGAGGGGCGCGGCGGGTTCTCGGCGTGCTCGCCCAGGAGGGCCCGCCAGTGCTGTTCGTGCCGGCGCTCGGCCTCCGCGAGGCCGAGCAGGATGTCGCGCTCCACGCCGTCCTTGCGAGCGGCGATGTCGCGGTAGATCTGGCCCTCGGCGATCTCGTCGGCGAGGTAGCGGCGCCAGCGGCGGACCTGTTCACGGGTGGGTTCGGGCAGTGCCGCGGGGGTGGCGGCATGGGCGGGACTCATGGGGCTCCATCGGACGGGCGGGATGGGGATGGGGCGCCGCCGTCGCGGGCCGCGGCGGCCGGGCGCGCTCGACCGGCCAGTCTACGCCGCCACTACCATGGCCGCATGGACGCAGCGCAGACTCCCGAAGGCCCCGAGGCCACCGCGCACGACGGCGGCCGGCCGGCCTGGCAGCGCCGCCTCCTGGCGGGTGGGGACGAGCCGGACCCCCGGTTCACGCTCGCCAACGAGCGCACGTTCCTGGCCTGGGTCCGGACGTCGCTGGCGCTGCTGGCCGGCGGGGTCGCGGTGGAGGCGTTCACCGGCGCCCTGTTCGCGCCGCCGGTTCGGGTGGCGCTGAGCACGGTGCTGCTCGTCCTTGCGGCGCTGCTCGCCCTGGGCGCGGGTGCGCGCTGGCTCCGGGTGGAGCGGGCGATGCGCCGCGGCCGTCCGCTGCCGCTGCCACTGATCGTCCCGGTCCTGGCGGGGGGAGTCGTGCTGGCCGTCGTGGTGCTGATGCTCGCCGTCGTCCTGCCGCGGGGCTGAGGCGATGCGCCTGCACCCCGACCCCGGGCTGCAGCCCGAGCGCACCGTGATGAGCTGGGGCCGCACGGTCCTGGCGCTGGGCGTCCTCAGCCTCACGTTCCTGAGGTGGTGGCCGGCCGTCGGCGCGTGGGCGTTCGGGCCTGCGGTGGTGGCGGCCGTCGGCGGGGCGGCGGTGCTGGCCACCCAGCGCCGGCGCTACGTGGCGCAGGCGCGCGGGATCGCAGGGGAGCGGGCCCGGCCGGCCCTGGCGTCGGTGGCCGGCATGGTCGTGCTGGTGGTGGGCTTGGCGGCCCTCGGGATCACTGCGACGCTGCTGCACGCGGCCTGATCCGCGGACGACGACGGCGCCCCTCACCTGCGCGGGCAGGTGAGGGGCGCCGTCGTGCCGCCGGAGGCGAACCGCTCAGCGGGCGATCATGCCGTGGGGGTCGATGACGAACTTCTCCAGGGAGCCCTGGTCGAACTCCGCGTAGGCCTGGGGTGCCTCGTCCAGGCTGATCACGCGCGGGTTGACCATCTCCGTCAGGTACGGCATCCGGTCCCACAGGATCGACATCATCAGCTGACGGTTGTAGCGCATGATGGGCGCCTGGCCGCCGATGATGTGGGGCGACTTGATCCAGGCCTTGCCGAAGTCCACCGGGAAGGTGCCCTCCTGCTCAGCCTTCGTCTCCGCGATCGGGTCCGGCCCGTAGATGCCGATGATGCCCGTGGCACCGCCCGGACGGGTGATGTCCAGGACCTGGTTCACAGCGGCGATGGGCTGCATCTCATCGGACGCGGAGCCCAGGCCGTGGGCCTCGGAGCCGACGCAGTCCACCGCGCAGTCCACCATCGGCTCGCCGAGGATGTCGTTCACGGCGTCCTGCAGGTTCTCCGTGACGGAGAGGTCGATGGTCTCGCAGCCGTGCTTGCGCACCAGCTCCAGCCGCGAGGCGTCCTGGTCGCCCACGATGATGCACGAGGCGCCCAGCAGCCGAGCGGCAGCCGCGGCGCACCGGCCCACGGGGCCGGCACCGGCGATGTAGACGGTGGAGCCGGGCTTGGCGCCGGCCTCCACGAGGCCGTGGAACGCCGTGGGGAGGATGTCCGAGAGCACGGTCAGATCCAGGATCTTCTCCATCGCCTGCTCCTGGTCCGGGAAGCGCAGCAGCTGGAAGTCGGCGTACGGCACGAACAGGTACTCGGCCTGTCCGCCCTGGAAGCCGCCCAGATTGAAGCCGTAGGCGGCGGCCGCCTGCTCCGGGTTGGCGGTCTCGCAGATCTCGGTCCGGCCGGCGCGGCAGTTGCGGCAGCGGCCGCAGGCCACGTTGAACGGCACGGAGACGAGGTCGCCCTCCTTCAGGAACTGGACGTCGCTGCCGATCTCCAGCACCTGGCCGGTCATCTCGTGACCCAGCACCATGCCCTCGGGCGCGGGGAAGGACCCGCGGTAGATGTGCAGGTCGCTGCCGCAGATGTTGGTGGCGACGATCTTGAGGATGACGCCGTGCGGGGCGGCGGAGCCGTCAGGCATCTCCAGCTTGGGGAAGTCCAGCTCGTCGACGCGCACGTCCTTGATGCCGTGGAATGCCACGGCGCGGTTCTTGGTGGTCATGGAAACTGTTGCCTTTCTGTCTCCAGCGAGGCCCCAGGTGGGGCGAGAGACGGGGCGAACCCGAGGGGTAGTCCCAGTCCCGGGCTGTACGGACACACTAGGGGCCGGGGGGAGCCTGGGGGAAGGGTCGCCCGCCGCCACCCGCCGCCACCCGCCGCACCGGTCACCTGGCCTCGGCCATCGTGTGGGCGTCGGAGGATCACGGGCCCCGGGAGCGTCGGTCAGACCTGCGCTCGGACCGCGGGGTCGACGCCGTGGCGGGAGCGCACCCGCCAGGCCTCGAGGACCGCGGGGTCGGTGGGCCGGGTCATCAGGCTGAGGAGGACGTACACGATGGCGGAGGCGGCCAGGCCGACGTAGATCGGCTCGTTCGCGAAGACGCCCTCGAAGGGCTCGGCCGCGTTCAGCTCGAGCCAGCCCATGGTGCCGAGGGTGCCCAGCGTCCCGACCACCATGGACCACAGGGCCGCCGTGCCGGTGCCGCGCTTCCATACGAGGCCGCCGACGATCGCGACGAACAGGCCGCCCACGAGGATGTCGTACGCGATGGTCAGGGCCGCCACCACGTCCGGGACGACGATCGCCAGCCCCAGCACGACGGCGCCGAGCAGCAGCACCCAGCCGCGGTTCGAGGCGAGCTCCGCCGCGGTCTCCGTGGCCGCGTCCTCGGTGGTGGCGCCGTCCTCGGAGGCGGCGGCCTCGCCGCGGAGGATCGGGAGGATGTCGGTGCGCATCACGGTCGAGGCCGCGATGATCGCCCCCGATGCGGTGGACATCATGGCCGCGACGGCGGCCGCCAGGGCCACGCCACCGACGCCGACGGGCGGCAGGTTCTGGGCGACCCACGCGAACACGTCGTCCGTGGTGGCGATGTCCGCGGTCACCGTGCGGGCGGCCATGCCGATCAGCGCGCCGGCGACGCCGTACACGATGCAGTACAGCCCCGCGGTGGCGCCGCCGATCTGGGCCACGCGCGGGGAGCGGGCCGTGAAGACGCGCTGCCAGACGTCCTGGCCGATCAGCAGGCCGAGGGTGTAGACCACGAAGTAGGTGACGATCGACTGCACGCCGATCCCGTCCCAGCTGAAGAACTCGGCGCCCAGGCGCTCCTGCATGGCGCTCCAGCCGCCGGCGTTGGCCAAGGAGAGGGGGAGCATGAGGGCGAACATGCCGATGGTCATGATGAGGAACTGCGCCATGTCCGCCAGGGTGATGGACCACATGCCGCCGAGCACGGAGTAGGCCAGCACGATGCCGCCGCCCACCAGGACGGACAGCCAGCGGTCCCAGCCGAAGAGCACCACGAAGATCGACGCGTAGGCGCCGGTGGAGGTGGCGGCGAGCATGAGCGTGTACGCGAGCATCACGAAGGAGGAGGCGTGGGAGGCCCCGCCGCGGCCGTACCGCAGGCGGAGCATCTGCGAGACGGTGTAGATCTTCAGGCGGGCGAGGATCGGGGCGAACGCCACCGACAGGATGAGCACGCCGACGCCGATGGCGGCCACGAGCCACGCACCGGAGAGCCCGAACTGGTACCCCAGGCCGACGCCGCCCACGGTGGCGGCGCCGCCGAGCACCGCGGCGGCCATGGTGCCGGTGAACAGCGCCGGCCCGAGGCGACGGCCCGCCACGAGGTAGTCCTCCGCGCTGGCTGCGCGGGTCTTGCCCCACCAGCCGAAGGCGAGCATGCCGACCAGGTAGACGGCGACGATGGTCAGGTTGATGGTCACGGGTGGTCCTTGGGGCGAGGGGATCCACGGCGCCGGGGATGCGGAGGCGCTGTGGGCGAGCGGGGCGCGGCCAGCGTGTTGCCGATCACACGATCAGGGTCTACGGTAAACATATGTTGTCCATCGGGCAACATGCCGTCCAGGATGACATCGCGACGTCGCCCGACGCGAGGAAGGAGCGCGATGAAGGCCCTCCCGCTCGAGACCGCACCGGCCCAGGCCTTGATCGGTCGTCGGCTGCGCGCGCTGCGCGAGGCGCGGCGGCTCACCGTGGCGCAGCTGGCCGAGGCGGCCGGGGTCAGCAAAGGTTTCCTCTCCCGCCTCGAGCGAGACCTGACGAGCCCGTCCGTCAACACGCTCGTCACCCTGTGCCAGGTGCTCGGCGCGAGCCCGGGCGACGTCCTGGACGCGCCCGAGGTGACGGTCGTGCGCCTCGCCGACGCGCCCGCCATCAGCCTCGGCGGTGAGGGCATCCGCGAGCGCCTGATCACCCCGCGCGGCAACCGCGACCTGCAGATCCTACGCGCGGAGATCGCGCCGCACGGCCGCGGTGAGACGGAGCTGTACACCGTGGACTGCCGCGTGGAGGCGGTGCACGTCGTCACCGGCCGCCTCGAGCTGCGGACCACCGAGGCCGTGCACCTGCTGGAGGAGGGGGACACCGTCACCTTCCCCGGCCGCGAGCCCCACTCGTGGACCAATCCGGACGGCCACCCCGCCGTCGTGCTGTGGACCCTCGTGGGCCACGCCTGAACCCGTGCGGCGCGCCCGCACCTGACAGGCCCCACCGACCAGACCGCACCGAACTGAACCACCCAGAGAGGACATCCAGATGCTCGAGATCCCCCGCGTCGAGGACAACGGCCGCATCGGCCCCGTGAACTCCGCCCTCGTGCCCCGCTACGGCGGCGCCCCCACCTACGCCCTGCTGCCCCGCCTGGACGAGGCCGCGGCCGCCGGCGTCGCCCCGGAGATCAAGGTCGTCGGCGTGCCGTTCGACGCCGGCGTCTCCTACCGCCCTGGCGCGCGCTTCGGGTCCGGCCACGTGCGTCAGTCCTCGCGGCTGCTGCGCCCGTACAACCCCGCCACGGGCACCTCGCCCTTCGCGCAGGCCCAGGTGGTGGACGCCGGGGACATGGCGGTGAACCCGTTCACCATCGGCGAGGCCATCGAGGCGATCCAGCAGGACGCGATGGACCTCACCGAGGACGGCGCCTCGCTTATGACCATCGGCGGCGACCACACCATCGCCCTGCCGCTGCTGCGTGCCGCCTCCGCCCGCGCGGGTGAGCCCGTGGCCCTGCTGCACTTCGACGCCCACCTGGACACGTGGGACACCTACTTCGGCGCCGAGTACACCCACGGCACCCCCTTCCGCCGCGCCGTGGAGGAGGGCATCCTGGACACGGAGGCCATCTCCCACGTCGGCACCCGCGGTCCCCTGTACGGCAAGAAGGACCTCGACGACGACCACCGCATGGGCTTCGGCATCGTCACCTCCTCGGACGTGTTCCGCAAGGGCGTGGACGAGATCGTGGACCAGCTGCGCACCCGCATCGGCGACCGCCCGCTGTACATCTCCGTGGACATCGACGTCCTCGATCCGGCCCACGCACCCGGCACCGGCACCCCCGAGGCCGGCGGCCTCACCAGCCGCGAGCTGCTGGAGATCCTCCGCGGCCTGCGCGGCCTGGACATCGTCGGCGCCGACCTCGTGGAGGTCGCCCCGGCCTACGACCACGCCGAGCTGACCGGCGTCGCCGCCTCGCACGTGGCCTACGACCTGGTGTCCCTCATGGCCGACCGCCGCGCCCAGCGCGCGGCCGCCGGGGTCGGGGCGTCCGCGTGAGCGCGCAGCACGCCTCCGCCCCGCACGAGGCCGCGGACATGGCGGCTGCTGCCGAGCACGCCGGCGGCGAGACGCCGGTGCGCAACGGCGGCGACCTGGCCGTGGAGACCCTGCACGCGCTCGGCGCCAGGACCGTGTTCGGCATCCCGGGCCAGCACGCGCTCGGGCTGTTCGACGCGCTCTCCCGCTCGCCGCTGGAGTTCGTCTCGAACCGCGTGGAGAACAACGCGGCCTTCGCGGCGGACGGGTACGCCCGCGCCACCGGCGAGGTCGGCGTGCTGTTCCTCTCCACGGGCCCGGGCGCGCTGACGTCCCTGGCCGGTCTCCAGGAGGCCTACGCCACGGGCGTGCCCATGCTCGTCATCGCCTCCCAGATCCCGCTCTCGGGACTCGGGGCGCGCCGCAAGGGGATGCTGCACCAGCTGGACGACCAGAAGGCCTCCGCGAAGAACGTCACCAAGGCCCAGTTCACGGTGCACCACGCCTCCGGCATCCCCTCGGCCATCCAGGACGCGTGGGCGGACGCCGTCACCGTGCCCCAGGGCCCCGTGTGGGTGGAGATCCCGCAGGACGTGCTGCTCGGGGAGGTCATGGTGCCGCCCGTGCAGGACGCGCTCGCGGTGCCCTATGACCACCCGCCGCGCGCCGAGCTCGTGGACGAGTCCGTGCGCTGGCTGAAGGACGCCTCCCGCGTGGCGATCGCGGCCGGCGGCGGTGTGCGCCGCTCCGGCCGCGCCGCCATGGAGTCCCTCAAGGACGTCGCGGAGCTGCTGCAGGCCCCCGTGGTCTGCTCTCCCGGCGGCAACACGGCCTTCCCGTGGGAGCACCCGCTCTCCCTGGGCGGATGGGTCGAGGACCGCGTCGTCACGGACCTGCTCGAGGACGCCGAGGTGCTCCTCGTGGTCGGCTCCGCGCTCGGCGAGGTCACGTCCAACTACTTCACGCTCGAGCCCCGCGGCCGCCTCATCCAGGTGGACGCGGAGCCGCGCGTGCTGGAGACGAACCACCCCACGCTCGGCGTCCGCGCCGACGCCGGCCAGATGCTCGCCATGCTCGCCGACGCCCTCCGCGAGGCCGGCGTCACCCGCGCCCAGCGGGAGGCGGGCTGGCACGGCCGGGCCGCGGCCGACGTCGTGGCCGAGACCAACGCCCGGGTCATCGCCCGCCTCGACGCGCAGGACCTCGGCCGGGAGCGCCGCCTCATGGCGGACATCCGCGCCGCGGTCCCGGCGGGCATGCAGACCTACTGGGACATGACCATCGCCGCGTACTGGGGCTGGAACTGCTGGGACGCGCAGGACGGCGAGTTCCACTCGGCGCAGGGCGCCGGCGGCCTCGGCTACGGCTTCCCCGCGGCGTTCGGCGGCGCGCTGGGCCTGGCCCACCTCGGCCGGACCGGCATCGACGGGCGCGTGCTCGCCGTGGCCGGCGACGGCTCGGCCATGTACTCCATCGCCGAGCTCGCGGCGGCGAAGCAGCACGATGCGGCGGTCACGTGGCTGATCGTCGACGACGGCGGCTACGGCATCCTCCGCGAGTACATGGAGGGTGCGTTCGGCAAGGCCACCGCCACCGAGCTCGACCGGCCGGACTTCCAGCGGCTCGCGGAGTCGTTCGGGGTCCCGGCCGAGACGGTGACGGTCGAGGATGTGCGGGGCGCGCTCGAGAGAGCGTTCCAGGCCGAGGGGCCGAACGTCGTCGTGGTGCAGACGCGCCTGGCGATGTGGGCGCCGAGCCACCTGGGGGAGGCCCCGGAGGTCTGATCCGCCCCCGGCGGAGCACACGTGGTTCGTGTTGAACCGGCGGATCATCGGCAAGGAGTTCGCGCTCTCCGGGTCCGAGCAGAACCCGGACCTCACCGGGCGCTCGGTCCGCGCCGTACTCGGCCGGGCCACCCAGGACGTGCCCGATCCCGTGCAGGCCTTCCTCGACCGTGGTGAGGACTTCGTCCAGGCCGACTCACTGGACGGGCTCGTCACCGCGATGAACGCCCTGGTCGAGCCCAACGGCGGCCCGCGCGTGGACGAGGCGGCGGTGCGGGCCGCCGTCGCCGAGCACGAGGCCGGGGCCGAGCGCCCCGGCACGGACCGCCAGGTGGACGCCGTGCGCGGCGCACGCCGCTACCTCGGCGACCGCCTCATCCGCACGGTCGCCCCGCATCGGCTCACCGATCCGAAGGCGGGGCCGCTCATCGCGGTGCGCCTGCGCACGCTGACCCGCAAGACCCTCGGCGGGCTGCACACGGACCTGCAGGGGCGGGTGCTGGACGCCGGCGCCGCCGTGATCCCGGGTCTCTACGCGGCGGGCGAGGCGGCCGGCTTCGGCGGGGGCGGCATGCACGGGCACCGCGCGCTCGAGGGAACATTCCTCGGCGGGTGCCTCTTCAGCGGCCGCACGGCCGGGCGGGCCGCCGCGGCCGAGACGGCCTGATCAGTCCGTGCGGTGCGCGTCGATGCCGGCCGCGCCGTCGTCGTCGGTGCGCTCGGGGTGCTTCCCGAACGTGAAGTGGCGGCCGCTCAGGCGGGTGACGTCCACGCGGACGTAGTAGTCCTTCAGTGTGGGCACCCACGGCGTGATGCCGAGCGCCTCGGCCTCGGTCACCTCCGCCTCCGTCTCGAGGCGGCGCGCGGTGCCGCGGGCGAGCACGGACCACGCCTGGTCGGCCAGGATGCCGTCCGCCTGCACCACCACGTTGGGGTTGACGGCGAGCTCCGCCAGCTTCGAGCCGGGGGCCGTGCGGAAGTACACGCCGCCGTCGTGGACGCGCACGTTCACGGGCACGATGTCCGGCTCGCCGTTCACGGCCAGGCCGAGGCGCGCGTGGCGGGTGTGCCCGAGGAGCCTCCACGACTGCTCGTCGGTCAGGGTGAGCACGGGCTCGCCGTCGGCGTGCGGGAACATCAGCCCGTCGCCGGGGCGCGCCGCGGGGTCGAGGCGCTGCATCGGGGGAGCGGTGGGGTCCTGGTGGCGATCGGTCATCACGGCCTCCTCGGGGGGTGAGAGGACGGCGCCACGGGATGCGACGCCGGTCACGTCTCCACTCTAGGCCCGGCTGTCGGCGCGGACGGCCAGCAGCTCGCCCAGCACCGCCTCCGCGGTCGGCGCCGCCCGGTGCGGGGCGAGCGCCAGCGCGAACGCCGCTTCGTGCGCGCGCGGCGAGTCCGGGGTGAGGCCGGCACCGCCGGGGCCCGCCGGCGTCAGGTACGCGCCCCCGGCCCGGCGCAGGATGAGCTGCCCCGCCGCGACATCCCACGGCTTCGTGTCCACGAGCAGCGCGGCGTCCGCCCAGCCGGCGGCCACGTGGCAGAGCTCGAGCGCTCCGGACACCGTGCGGCGCACCGTGGCGTACGTCGCCACGAGCCGCCCGAAGCGGCGCAGCGCGCCCTCGCCCTCCGCGTCCAGCGCCTCGCCCGCCGGATAGGAGGTCACGACGTTCAGCGCACGCTCACCGCCGGCGGGGGCCGGGCGCCCGACGTCGGCCAGCGGCGCGTCCCCGAGGTACGCCCCGGTCTCGTCGGCGGAGAACGCGAGCCCGTTGACCGGGTCCAGCACGACGCCGGCCACCACCTCGCCGTGCACGACGGCCGCGATGGACACGGAGAACATGGCGAAGCCGTGCGCGAAGTTGGAGGTGCCGTCGATCGGATCCACGATCCACTCGAGCGGGGGACCGCCCTCGGCGTCCGCGCCGCCCCCGTGGCGCCCGAGCTCCTCGCCGAGCACCCGTGAGCCCGGCACCGCGGCGGTCAGCGCGGCGACGATCCGCTCCTCGGTCCTCCGGTCGTGCACGGTGACCAGGTCGTGGTGGTTCGACTTGGTCTCGGCGGACGCCGGGGCGCCGCGGGTGGGGCCGGCACGGAACGCCGCGGCCAGCGCGGGCGCCACCGCCCGGGCCGCCGAGAGCGCGACGGCGCGCAGGGCACCGGGGGGTGGGACGACGTCGTGGGGGGAGGCGGCGGGGGCGACCATGGCTCCCAGCGTAGGCGCGGGGGACAATGGGGGGACCCGACGCAGAGGAGACGCCCATGAGCGAGGACCGCACGCTGACCGGCCCCCAGGAGCCCACCCCGGAGCGCGTGGCCGCGGTGCGCGCGGTGCTGGCCGGGGGCGAGGGGACGCCGGAGGGCGTGCCCGCGGGGGATGCGCCGTCCCTGTCCGCCGACGACGACCGCGTGATGAACGGGCTGATCGCCGCGCAGGAGCTCTCCGGCGTGGATCTCGACTACCTGCGGCACGTGGACGCCGTGAGCGACCGCGGGATCGCCGCGGCCTCTCTGGCAGACCTCGGCACGCTGTTCACGTACGTGCTGCGGGGCGAGCGGTTCTCCGAGGGTCACATCCGGGCGGCGATCGCCACGGGCAAGGTCGCCCGCATGCTGGACCGCCTCGCGGAGTGGGTGCCCGAGACCCGCTGAGACCCGCGGTCGCCGCGGTGCACTACCCTCGGCGGTGGACGCCGCCGGGCCGCACGCACCGGGCGGCGCCTCGGCCCCTGCTCGTGGAAGGACGCCCCCGTGCCCCGCCCCGTCGCCTCGAACTCCGCCTACTTCCCCGGCCTGGACGGCCTGCGCGCGCTCGCGGTCCTGCTCGTGGTGGCCTACCATCTGGGCGTGCCGCACGCCTCCGGCGGCCTGCTCGGCGTGGGCGTGTTCTTCACGCTCTCCGGCTTCCTCATCACCGCGCTGCTGCTGCGCCGGCACGAGCGGCACGGCGAGCTCGACCTCAAGGACTTCTGGATCCGCCGCTTCCGGCGCCTGCTGCCGGCCGTCGTCCTGGTGCTGATCGCCGTGCTGGCCGCCACCGCGCTCGTGGAGCCGGGGGAGTGGGACGAACGCGTCGGCGAGTCCCTCGCCGCCCTGTTCTACGTGGCCAACTGGCACACGATCCTCACGGGCGGCAGCTACTTCGAGCAGATGGACGGCCCCGGGCCGCTGGACCACCTGTGGTCCCTCGCCGTGGAGGAGCAGTTCTACCTTGTCTGGCCCCTCCTTCTGCTCGGGCTGCTGGCCCTCACCCGCGGCCTGGGTGGACGGCGGCGCACCGTGGTGCTGTTCGTCGTCGTCGTCCTGCTGGGCACGGCGTCCATGGTGCTGCTGGCTCTCCTCGCGGATCCGCTGGGGGACACGACGCGGGCCTACGAGGGCACCGACACGCGGGCCGGCGGCCTGCTGTGGGGCGCGGCCCTCGCGCTCCTGTGGCGGCCCGCGAGCGTGGGGCGGGTGCGCGGCGCGGCCGTCTGGGCCCTCGACCTCGTGGGCGTCCTGGGCCTCGCCGGGATCCTGGCCCTGGTGGCCACCACGGACCAGGACTCGCCCTCCCTCTACACGTGGGGCATCGCCGCGCTGACCGTGGCCACGTGCGCCGCCGTCCTTCCCCTCGTGCACCCCGCGTCCCGGCTCGGCCGCGTCCTCGGCGTCGCGCCGCTGCGCTGGATCGGCGCGCGCAGCTACGGGATCTACCTGTGGCACATGCCCGTGGTCGCCTTCCTGCCGGACCGCGCGCTCTACGGCCAGCCCGTGCTGCGCGGGGCCCTCATCCTGGGGCTCACCCTACTCATCGCGGCCCTGTCCTGGCGGTTCGTGGAGGACCCCATCCGCCACCACGGCCTCCGCGCCGTCCTGACGGGCCGCGCGCCCGCGCGGCGGTCCGGGGCGGAGGGGGAGACGACGTCGGGCGCCTCCGCGCGCTCGCGAGGGTCCCGCGGGGTGCGGTCCGGCCTGGCCGCGGCGGCCGTGGCCGTGCTCGCCGCGGCGGGCCTGGCCGGGCTGACGGCCCTGCCGCAGACCTCCACCAGGGAGATCGTGGCGCAGGCCGGGCACGCGGACCCGGCAGTGCAGGACGCCGACCCGGCTCAGGGCGCCTCCACGCCGCCCGGGGAGGGCCCCGGCTCACCCGTGACGGCCCCGGCCTCCGCGGCGAGCCCGTCGGCCGCCGCCTCGTCGGCCCCCGCGCCCGCCACGACCTCCTGCACCGAGGTGGTGCACATCGGCGACTCCAGCTCCCTGGCCTCCGGCAACACCGACGCGACCGTGATCAAGGACCCCGCCCTGCGCATCACGGCCCAGTACGAGGACGTGGGCGTGGAGGAGGTCGTGGAGGACATCCGGCCCGGGCGCGGGATCGTCGAGCGCTTCGAGAAGGACCCGGGCCAGACCAACGCCGTGCAGGCCATCACGGCCCATCTGCCCGGCCTCGACCCGGACGGCTGCTTCGTGGTCAACGTCGGCATGAACGACGCTGCCCTGTTCACCAAGGTGGACATGTGGGACCAGCGGGAGCCGCGGATCGACATGGTGATGAAGGCCGCCCAGGGCCGACGCGTCCTGTGGGTGGACGTGATGCTGATGCCGTGGGCCGCCCTCCCGAACTACACCATGGAGGGTGCGGCCCGTTTCAACGAGGGGCTCGTCGCCGCCACCGAGCGCCACCCCAACCTGTGGGTCTACGACTGGGCGCACGACGCGGCGGACCGCCCCGAGTGGTTCGGTGAGAAGGACTCCCTCCACAACACCGTGGCGGGGGCGGTCGCGAAGGCCGCGAACATGGCCGAGGCCCTCACGCTGGCCTTCCCCGCGGGCCGGGAGCCCTCCACGGAGCGGGTCATCGTCGTCGGGTGAGAGCCGCACCCCCCGGCGCACCCCCGACCGGGCCCATGCGACATACTGGGGCCCATGCCCGCCGACGCCGCCCGCACCGATCCCGCCCGCCCGCCGCGCCAGGCGGGGGTTCCGACCCCCGCCGAGAACATGGCCACCCACCTCCAGGAGAGCTGGAACCGGTGGCACCGTGCCCGCGCCCTGCGCGCCGGCCACGTGCCCACGATCATGGCGTTCACGGGCTACGGCTCCACCTCGTGGGTGCGGGTCCTCTCCCGCGTGGTGATCGCCAACGACGCCGACTTCCTCAACGGCCGGCGTCTGTCCAAGGTCGTGGCCGACGGCGTGCGAGGCTGGCGCAACTTCGTGGCCCCGCCCATGGCGTACGCCGAGGTCACGGTCACCGTGGGGGAGCGGACCACCACGGTGCGCGCCGACCGCATGGGTGTGGTGGACGCCGTCATCGACGTCCAGCTGGAGCCCGGCTGGCAGACCGCCACGCTGGACGTCGGCGACGAGGAGTCCGTGACCATGGACCTCTACATCGCGGACCCGGCGGCGCGCGTCGGCCTCGTCTCGGACATCGACGACACCGTGGTGGTCACGTCCCTCCCTCGCCCGATGCTGGCCGCGTGGAACTCGTTCGTGATCGACGAGCACGCCCGCACGCCCACTCCGGGCATGGCGGTGCTGCTGCGGCGCATCGCCGAGCTGGAGCCGCACGCGCCCGTGATCTACCTGTCCACGGGCGCATGGAACGTGGCGCAGACCCTCTCCCGCTTCCTGGGCCGCAACCTGTACCCGCTGGGCGCGCTGCTGCTCACCACGTGGGGTCCCACGAAGGACCGCTGGTTCCGCTCCGGCCAGGAGCACAAGGTCACCCAGCTCCAGCGCCTGGCCGAGGAGTTCCCGGACATGCAGTGGATCCTCGTGGGCGACGACGGCCAGCACGACCCCGAGATCTACGCCGACTTCGCGCATCGCCACCCGGACAAGGTCAAGGCGATCGTGATCCGTCAGCTGACCCCCTCGGAGGCCCTGCTCGCGGGCGGCCGCGCGGAGGGCACCCGTCAGTCCACCCCCGGCATCCCGTGGTGCTACGGGCCGGACGGGGCCGCCCTGTCCGAGCAGCTCGAGAAGCTGCGCATCCTGCCCGTGGAGTTCGTGGACGTGCACCCGGAGGGCTGGCGGGAGGACATCCTGGGCGACGACGCGACGGCGCTGGGAGTGCGAGAGACGTCGGACGAGGCGGCAGAGGACGACGCGCTGGCGCGGCGTTCCGTGGCGGAGGGCTCGTGACCGGCGCCGCGGAGCTGCGCTCCGTGGAGGTGCGCATCCCGCTGCGCTGGGCGGACATGGACGCCTACGGCCACATCAACAACATCGCCGTGGTGCAGCTGCTCGAGGAGGCGCGCGTGGCCGCGTTCGGCGTCCCCTCGGGGACGGGCGCGGGCGGCGGGGCGCCGGCGCCGATCGACCTGCTCGAGGGCGTCGGCGAGGGCGTGCGCACGTTCATCTCCGAGCACACCGTGAAGTACCGCGCGCAGATGCCGTACCGGCCCGTGCCGCTGCGCGTTGTCGTGAGCGTGGACGCGGTGAAGGCGGCATCCGTGCACGTGGGCTACCGGCTGCACGACGGCGTGGACGACGCCCTGTGCGCCACCGCCACGTCCGTCATGGTGTTCGTCGACGGGCAGACGGGCCGCCCGGTGCGGGTGACCCCGGAGCAGCGGGCGGCACTGGCCGGCTGAGGTGGGCCGCTGACCGGTCGGCAGCCGCCCAGCGACATCACCGCCGTGCAGCACGGCTGCGATGTCGCAGAGCGGAGGTCGACCGCTCGGGCTCGCAGAGTCGAGACAGGGCCCGCGGGATGGCCGCGGATCAGACCGAGCGGGGGACGCCCGCGGCGGTGAGGATCCGCGCCAGCCGGTCCGGCCGCAGGAGATCGCCCCACGTCCAGTGCGCGCCCGCCCGGGTGACCAGCTGCAGGGCCACCTCCCGTTCCTTCTCCCGGCGGATGCTGGCGCGGCGGGCCGTGTCGTCACCGTCGAAGAACGACAGGTCGTACTTGCCCAGCCCGTCGAACTCCCCGTACACCCGCACCTGCTCCCACCAGAAGTCCGTGCGGGCCACCTCGCGTCCGTTCGCATCCCGGTGGCGATGCTGCAGCGCCGTGGGCGGGACGAAGCCGAGCTCGTGGAGGATGGCCCGGCTGTAGGACTCCCCGGCGGATTCCGCCCGCGCGTCCGCGAAGTGCCAGGCCCGCTCGAATCGGCGGAGGGCGGCCGCGGATTCGAGTCGGCTCTCCGCCTGCCTCGCCCAGCGTGCGGCCTCCTCGGGCCGGGCTCGGACGAGCGCGTCCAGCGGGGCCACGGCGTCGCGGAACGGGGTGGCCGCCCCCAGCACCAGCAGCACCGTGGGCAGCGGATCCGCCAGGACGGTTCCCAGGCTCTGCCCGTCCGACAGGACGGCCCCGACCGGCTGAGGCGCGGCGGGGGCCGCCTCTGGCAGCCCCCATCGGGGTCGGCGGCGCGGCGGGACGGGAAGCCGGCGATCGTGGGCCACCACGGAGGGGGCGAAGGGACGGCGGATCAGCGGCCCGGCGCCGTGATGCCCGGGCGAGGGGGCGCGCAGCTCGAGCGCGGGCGGCTCGACGGCCGGCCCCAGACCGTGCAACCGGGCCGCGGTCAGGCCCGTGAACACCGTCGCGGGGCGGGCGATCGAGAGGGCGACGGCGGACACGACCGCCCTGTCCCACGGACGCAGCGCGGCCCAGTCGCCGGCGCTGATGTAGACGCGCGGGCAGAGCCGCACGAGGACCCCGCGGGTCCAGGCGCGTTCGAGACGGCGCCGCGCCGCCCCGTCGTGGGGGTCCGCCGCGCTGAGCAGGGGCCCGCGTCCCGGGAGCAGCGCACGCGCGTGGTCGGAGAGCTGGGTCATGCGGCCCAGTGTCGTGGGCCCGTCCGGGGCGCGAGGGGTCGACCGCGCCGGACGGTGGAGGGCACCCGCCGTCGGGGGTCCTGTGCAGGAGTCGGGTGCCCTCGAACGACCGCCGCCCTGCGACATCACCGCGCGTCAGAACGGCGGTGATGTCGCAGGGCGGCGGAGGATCACGGAAGGGGCAGGGCCGGGCCTCAGACCACGCCCTGGGAGATCATGGCGTCGGCCACCTTGATGAAGCCCGCGATGTTCGCGCCGGCCGCGTAGTTGCCCGGCGTGCCGTACTCCTCGGCGGTCTCCACGCAGCGGTCGTGGATGTCCCGCATGATCTGCTCGAGGCGGTCGTGGGTGTACTCGAAGCCCCACGAGTCACGCACCGCGTTCTGCTGCATCTCCAGGGCGGACGTGGCCACACCGCCGGCGTTGGCCGCCTTGCCGGGGCCGAACAGCGTGCCGGCGGCCACGAACAGGTGGGCGGCGGACTCGGTGCAGGGCATGTTCGCACCCTCGGCCACGGCCTTCACGCCCTGCTTCAGAAGCGTCTTCGCGGCGTTCTCGTCGAGCTCGTTCTGCGTGGCGCAGGGCAGCGCGACCGTGCCCTCGACGTCCCACACGGAGCCGCCGGCCACGTAGCGGGCGCGGCCGCCCTTGCGCTCGGCGTACTCGGAGATGCGGGCGCGCTCGACCTCCTTGAGCTGCTTGAGCAGGTCGACGTCGATCCCGTCCGGGTCCACGATGTAGCCGGCGGAGTCCGAGGCCGTGAGCACGGTGGCACCGAGGGCGGCCGCCTTCTCCGCGGCGTAGATCGCCACGTTGCCGGAGCCGGAGATGAGGACCTGCTGGCCGTCCATTGACTCGCCGCGGGTGCGGAGCATGGAGTCGGCGAACATGACGGCGCCGTAGCCGGTGGCCTCGGTGCGCACGAGCGAGCCGCCCCAGGTGAGGCCCTTGCCCGTGAGCACGCCGGCCTCGAAGCGGTTGGTGAGGCGCTTGTACTGGCCGAACATGTAGCCGATCTCGCGCCCGCCCACGCCGATGTCTCCCGCGGGGACGTCCGTGTGCTCGCCGATGTGGCGGTGCAGCTCGGTCATGAACGACTGGCAGAAGCGCATGATCTCGCCGTCGGAGCGGCCGGCCGGGTCGAAGTCGGAGCCGCCCTTGCCGCCGCCGATCGGCATGCCGGTGAGGGAGTTCTTGAAGATCTGTTCGAAGCCCAGGAACTTGATGATGCCCAGGTACACCGAGGGGTGGAAGCGCAGCCCGCCCTTGTACGGGCCGAGGGCCGAGTTGAACTCCACGCGGAAGCCGCGGTTGACCTGCACGGTGCCCTGGTCGTCGACCCACGGCACGCGGAAGATGATCTGGCGCTCCGGCTCGCAGAGGCGGTGCAGGACGCCCGCCTCCACGTACTGGGGGTGGCGCTCCACCACGGGATCCAGTGCCTCGAACACCTCGGACACGGCCTGGTGGAACTCGGCCTCACCGGGGTTGCGGGCGAAGACCTCGTCGCGGAGCGTGTGCAGAACCTGATGCATGGTGTCCTCCTGGTAGACGTCTCGTCGGGGGCGGTGCGGGCCCGCCTCGCCGACGGCGTCCGCGGCGGAGGAGGGAGGCCGCGGTGCCTGCCGTCATCCTGGCATGTGAGCTGGTTCATGACGGAATTGAGACGCGGACCGTCGGATGGTCCGCATGCTGAGACGGTCGGGCCCCGCTCGCCTCAGCCGAAGACGCGGTGGGCCAGCAGGGCCGGCGAGGTGAGGAGACGCCGCGCCAGCTCGCCGCGGCGGCGGTGCTGCACGTGGATGGCCTTCTCGTAGTAGCCCACGAGCTGCTCGCACAGCACGGGCCACGTGCGGCCCTGCACGGACTCCCACGCGGCGTGCGCGAAGGCGGCGCGCTTGACGTCGTCGTACACGAGGTCGGCGACGCGGTCCCGCATCTCGTCGAGGTCGCCGGGCTGGTAGATCCAGCCGGTGCGGGAGGAGTCCACGATGTCCAGCGGGCCGCCGCGGCCCACGGCCACGACGGGCACGCCCGAGGCCATGGCCTCTTGGAGGGTCTGACCGAAGGTGTCCGACTCGCCGGGGTGCACGAACAGGTCCAGGCTGGCCACGTGCCGGGCGAGGTCCTCGCCTCCCTGGAAGCCGGCGAAGTGGGCGCCGGGCAGCTGGCGCTCGAGCGTCTCGCGCAGGGGGCCCGAACCGATGACGACGAGGCGCGTGCCGGGCAGGTCCGCGAGCGCGCGGAGGTCCTCCACCTGCTTCTCGTGCGCCAGACGCCCCACGAAGCCGATGAGGCGCTCGCCGTGGGGGGCCAGCTCGGCGCGCAGCGCCTCGTCCCGCTTGGCGGGGTGGAAGCGGCGGGAGTCCACGCCGCGGCCCCACAGGTGCACGCGGCGCACGCCCACGCGGTGCAGCTGGCGCACGGTGAACGACGACGGCGCGAGCGTGAGGGTGGCCGTGTTGTGCAGGCGGGCCACGTGGTTCCAGAGCACGTCCTCGAGCCACGGGAGCCCGTACTTGGTGGCGTAGCGCGGCACTTCGGTCTGGTAGACGGCCACGGAGGGGATGCCGAGCTCCTCGGCGGCCTGCACGCCGCGCCAGCCGAGCACGAACGGGGAGGCGATGTGCACCACGTCCGGGCCGAAGTCCGCCAGGATGCCGCGCAGGCGGGCCACGGTGCCGGCGGCCACGCGCACGGACGCGTAGCCGGACATGGGCATGGAGGGGAGGGCGTGCACGGGGAAGCCCTCGACCTCGCGGGGGGCGTGACCGGCGCCCGCGCGCTGGGTCCAGCCCGCGGTCCACGAGGCGGCGGGGGCGATGACGATGGCCTCGTCGCCGCGCTCCCGCAGGTGACGCAGCACCTGGAGGATGGAGTTGGTGACCCCGTTCATGTGGGGCAGGAAGGACTCAGCGATCACGGCTACACGCACAGGGCCAGCGTAGGGGCCGCGGGCCACCGCACGGGCATGTCCCGGCGACCCGCCGGTGGCCCGAGGGTGAACGTTCGGTGACCCCGCCGTGCCCGCGCCCGGCCGGCCGCGGGTGGCACCATAGAGGGGGTGAGCCGCCGAATGCCCCCTCTCCTGCGCCCCCTGCCCCTGCCGCTCTGGCTCCAAGGGGTGGTGGAGGCGCTCGTGACGGCGCTGATCAGCCTGCTCATCGTGCTGATCCCCACCCTGCTGGTGTGGGTGACCGGCGGGTTCCACCGTCCCCGCATCGACGACGTGCTGCAGGTGGGCGGAACCCTGTGGCTCGTGCAGCACGCCGTGCCCGTCACGGTCACCACCACCCTGCCCTCGGCCGCGGAGCCGAGCCTCGTCGGGACGGCGTGGCTCGTGCCATGGGGGCTCACCCTCGTCCCGCTCGCGCTCAGCTGGCGCGCCGGGCGGCGGCTCGCCCGGGCCTCGTACCGCGATCAGGCGTGGCAGGCCTTCGCGGGCGCGGTGGCCGCCTACGCGCTCGTCGGCCTGACCGTGGCCCTGCTGCCGGCCCTGCTCTTCACGGGCGCGGCGCTCGCGGGCGCCCGCCGGGAGGCCGGCACGTGGGCCCACCTGATCGGCGTGGACCTCACCGAGCGGATCGCCCGCCGGTCCCAGTACGAGCGCTGGGCCGGCACGTACGCGTGGTCGGTGGTCCGCGCCGCCGTCGTGGCGCTCGTGAGCCTCGCCGGCCTGTGCGCGCTCCTGGTCGCGGGGCGCCTCGTGGGCGAGTGGACCGCCGTCGTGCACCTCTACCAGGAGGTCGGCGCCGGGACGCTCGGCGGGACCATGCTCACGCTCCTGCACGTGGGCTACCTGCCCACCTTCACGGCGTGGGCCGCGGCGTGGACGGCGGGCCCCGGGTTCTCCGTGGGCTCGGACAGCCTGTACTCGGCCTTCGGGGCGACGGCGTCCGCTGCCCCCGCGCTGCCCGTCTTCGCCGCGCTGCCCGCGCCGGGGCAGCCATGGCATCCCGTGTTCGTGCTGGTCCCCGTGCTCGCCGGGGCCGTCGCCGGCTGGTGGCTGCTGCGCGAGGGGGAGGACCACCTCGACGACTGGCTCGACGCCCGCTTCCCGAACCGCGCCGCGTCCCTCGCGCTCTCCACGCTCGCGCTCTCGGTGCTCCTGGGCCTCGTGGCCGCGCTGCTCGCGCTGCTCCCGCTCGCCCTCACCAACGGGACGCTCGGGGTGGGCACGCTGACGCAGATCGGGTCGAACGTGGGGGCCGTCGCGGCTGCTCTGGCCGGGTGGCTCGCGCTGGGCTGCGCCGTCGGCTATCTGGCGGCCCTCGCCCTGCAGGACCGCCCGTGGGAGGGCGCGCGGGCCCGCGCCGGGACCGCGGCGCGGCGCGGGGCCGCCGGCGGTGCGTCGGCCGTCCGGGACCGGGCGCTCGCCACGGGTGCGCGCGTGCGCTCTGCGGGGGAGGGGCTGCTGGTGCGGGGACGACGCGCGGGCCAGGACGGGTGGGCCGCCGCGCGCGCACGCATGCCGCGCCGCGGGTCCCGGGCCGTGACACCCCAGGACGCGCCGACGCCGTCGGGCTCCGGCTCGAGCGCCGCGCCGTCTGCGGGCGAGGCACCCGCCTCCGGTCAGGCAGCCGCCGCCGGTGAGGCTCCCGCCCGTCCTGCGGCACCGGCCGATGCTGGACGTCGGACCCCACGGTCCCGACCGCGGCCGCGCCGCGCCCTGGACTGAGCGCGACGCCGGGGCCTCAGCCCGCCTGCGGCAGCCCGGTGAGCTCCTCCACCTGACGCGTGAACTCCGCGGCGCACTCCTGCTGGGCCCGCACGGTGAGGGCGGAGGCGGTGCACTGCTCGAGCTGGACGGTCTGGTTCCACGCGAGCAGGGGCAGGGCGCCGATCGTGAGGCCGAGGAGGCCCAGGGCGATCCCGGCGGCGGCCGCCGCACGTCCGGCGCCCGTCGCCCCGGCGCCGGACCCGCGGGAGCCCGCGCTGCCCGCGCCGCTGCGCCCGGCGCGGCGGGAGACGGTCCAGGTGCGCACGCCGAGCACCACGGCGGCCAGGGCGAGCGCGAGCGTCAGCAGCTTCCACGGCAGCGGGAGGGAGAACGCCCCGATCATCCCCAGCAGGGCCGCGGACTGCCACAGCAGCAGCCGTCCGACGCGGGCGCGGCCGGGATCCGGGGCGCCGTCGGGGGTGCGGGAGGTCGGGGGAGGCAGGGGCTCGGACACCCCCTCACCCTACGAGACGCCCGCCCTACGATGGGGGCATGCGCATCGTTGCCCTCGTCTCCGGTTCCGGCACCAACCTCCAGGCCGTCCTGGACGCCGTCGCGTCCGGGGCGCTGGACGTGGAGGTCGCCGCCGTCGGCTCGGACGTTCCCGCCGCCCAGGGCCTGGAGC
This sequence comes from Micrococcus antarcticus, assembly GCF_044872765.1. Lineage (NCBI taxonomy): Bacteria > Bacillati > Actinomycetota > Actinomycetes > Micrococcales > Micrococcaceae > Micrococcus > Micrococcus antarcticus. The sequence continues at coordinate 2,251,555 of NZ_CP085253.1, forward strand.
GCGCCCGAGCACACGGGATCCCGGCGTTCGCGGTGCCGCCGGCGGAGCACGCCTCCCGCGCGGAGTGGGACGCCGCGCTCGCGGATGCCGTGGCCACCCACGAGCCGGACTGGGTGGTCTGCTCCGGGTTCATGCGGATCCTCGGCGCGCCCCTGCTCGAGCGCTTCCCCGGGCACATCCTCAACACCCACCCGGCCCTGCTGCCCGCGTTCCCCGGAGCTCACGGCGTGCGGGACGCCCTCGCACATGGCGTGAAGGTCGCCGGCTGCACCGTGCACGTGGTGGACGCCGGCGTGGACACCGGGCCGATCCTGGCGCAGGCCGCCGTCCCGGTGCTGGACACGGACACGGAGGAGACCCTCCACGAGCGCATCAAGGTGCAGGAGCGCGCACTGCTGCTGCGCACCCTCGGCGAGCTGTCCGGGGCGCCGCGCCCCTGACGCCGCGCCCCGGCGGCCCTCAGTTCGCGTCCACCTCCAGGGCGCGGCCGCGGGTCTCGGGGGCGAAGGCGAACATCACGACGGCGGCGAGCACCACGAGGCCGCCCGTCACGGCGAAGGCGCCGGGCAGCCCCAGCGCGGGGACGAGCGTCCCCACGAAGAACAAGGGGCCCAGGCCCGCGCCCACGCGGGACGCGGCGGAGGCCCACCCGAACCCGGAGGCCCGCAGCGAGGTGGGGTAGAGCTCGGTCACGTAGGTGTAGAGCACGGGGATGGCCACCTGCACGATGAAGCCGAAGACGAGCACGAGCGGGAGGGCGGCGGCGGGCACGCCGATCACGGCGGCCAACGCCACGAGCACACCGCTCGCGAGGATCGAGCTGACGGCGAGCAGCCAGCGGCGGCCCGTGCTCTCCACCAGGAGCGCGGAGACCACCACGCCGAGCAGGCCGACGGCGGCCATGCCCGAGGTCATCACGAACGCCCGGTCCTCGGCGTAGCCGGCCTCGATGAGGAACTGCGGCAGCCACTGCAGGGCGATGTAGTAGGTGAGCATGATGGTCACGAACAGGGCCCAGGCCACGGCCGTGATGCGCGGAGAGAAGCGCCACACGGCGGCCAGCTGGGAGCCGATCGCCCCGAGGCCGCCCGCCTGGCGCTCCTGGGCGGCGGGCATCACGTACGGGCGGGGCTCGGCGCCGGTCGCCGCGACCATCCGGTCGATCACGCGGCGCGCCTCGGCCTCGCGGCGGTGGCTCATCAGGAACAGCGGCGACTCGGGGATGCCCAGGCGCACGACGAACACGAGCAGGGCGGGCAGCACCATGACGAGCAGGGGCAGACGCCAGTCGCCCCACGTGCTCACGAGCCATGCGGAGACCACGCCGCACAGGGCCGCGCCCACCGGCCACCAGCCGTCCATGGCGGTGAGCACGCGGCCCCGCAGCCGCTTCGGAGTGAATTCGCTGACCAGCGCGTAGTCCACGGGGATGGTGCCGCCCAGGCCGATGCCGGCCAGGAAGCGGAACGCCGCGAACCACACGAGCGAGTCCGCCAGGGCGCCGGCCACCGTGAAGACGGCGAACACGAGGAGGGTCCAGGAGAACGCGGCCTTGCGGCCGATCCGGTCGGCCACGGTGCCCCACAGGAACGCGCCCAGGCCCATGCCGATGAGGTTGGCGGTGCCGATCCAGGCCGCCTCGGGCCGCGTGAGGCCCCACTCGGCGGAGAGCAGCGGGATCATGACGCCGTTCAGGGCCACGTCCCACGCGTCGAACATGAAGCCGAGGCCGCCGATGAGGAAGATCCGGCCCTGGACGGACCAGCGCCAGGGCAGCTCCTGCACGACGGACTCGCCGGTGGGCGGGGCGGGGGAGTCCAGGGGGGAGGTGCGGGTGGCTGAGGACACGGTGACGGGCTCCCTTGTGACGGCCGGGCGGGACGGGTGTAGGGCCATTATGCGCGGTCCTAGACTGGGTGGCGGCCCCGCACCGCATCCCCCCACCGAAGGAGAGTCCCCCGTGACCTCAGCCCAGTCCGCCCCCACCGTCCTGGACACGGTCCCGCTCAAGCGCGCGCTGATCTCCGTCTATGACAAGACCGGGCTGGAGGAGCTGGCCGCGGGCCTGCACGCCGCGGGCGTGCAGATCGTCTCCACGGGCTCGACAGCGCAGCGCATCGCCGGCGCCGGTGTCCCGGTCACGGAGGTCGCCGACGTCACCGGGTTCCAGGAGTGCCTGGACGGCCGCGTGAAGACCCTGCACCCGCGTGTGCACGCCGGCATCCTCGCGGACCGCCGCCGGGAGGACCACGTGGCGCAGCTGCGCGACCTCGAGGTGGAGCCCTTCGACCTCGTGGTGGTGAACCTCTACCCCTTCGTGGACACCGTGAAGTCGGGCGCCGGGGAGGACGCCGTCGTCGAGCAGATCGACATCGGCGGCCCCTCCATGGTCCGCGCCGCGGCGAAGAACCACGCCTCCGTGGCGATCGTCGTCGACCCGGCGCGCTACGGGGACGTCGTGGCCGCGGCCCAGTCCGGCGGCTTCGACCTGCGCACCCGCAGGCGCCTGGCCTCGCTGGCCTTCGCGCACACCGCCGCCTACGACAACGCGGTGGCCGCCTGGACCGCGTCCCACTTCGGCGACGAGGACGCGGACGAGACCCCCGTGTTCCCGCCCTACGCCGGCTTCTCCCTCGAGCGCGCCGCGAGCCTGCGCTACGGCGAGAACCCGCACCAGCCGGCCGCGCTCTACGTGGACCACGCGGCCACCCCGGGCATCGCGCAGGCGGAGCTGCTGCACGGCAAGGCCATGAGCTACAACAACTACGTGGACGCGGACGCCGCCGTGCGCGCCGCCTTCGACCACAAGGCCCCCGCCGTGGCGATCGTCAAGCACGCCAACCCGTGCGGCGTGGCCGTGGCGGGCGAGGGCGAGGACGTGGCCGTGGCGCATGCCAAGGCGCACGCGTGCGACCCCGTCTCCGCGTTCGGCGGCGTGATCGCGGCCAACCGCCCCGTCACCGCCGCCATGGCGCAGCAGGTCAAGGACGTGTTCACGGAGGTCGTGGTGGCGCCGTCCTTCGACGTCGAGGCCGTGGAGATCCTCTCCGCGAAGAAGAACCTGCGCCTGCTGAGCCTGCCGGCGGGCTTCGCCCACGACTCCGTGGAGGCCAAGCAGGTCTCCGGCGGCATGCTGCTGCAGGTCGCGGACGCCGTGGACGCCGAGGGCGACGACCCGGCGACCTGGACCCGCGCCGCCGGTCCCGCCGCCGACGAGGCCACGCTGGCCGACCTCGCCTTCGCGTGGCGCGCGGTGCGCGCCGCCAAGTCGAACGCCGTGCTGCTGGCCTCCGACGGTGCCACCGTGGGCGTCGGCATGGGCCAGGTCAACCGCCTCGACTCGTGCCGCCTGGCCGTGGAGCGCGCCAACACGCTCGGCGCGGCGCAGACCGGCGGCCAGGACGTGGTCAAGGAGATCACGACGGCGGGCGGCGCGGAGAACGTCTCCGGCACCGGCGCCCCTGAGCGGGCCCGCGGCGCCGTGGCGGCCTCGGACGCGTTCTTCCCCTTCGCGGACGGTCTGCAGATCCTGATCGACGCCGGCGTCGAGGCCGTCGTCCAGCCCGGCGGCTCCGTGCGGGACGAGGAGGTCGTGGCCGCGGCCGAGGCGGCCGGGATCACGATGTACCTCACCGGGGCGCGGCACTTCTTCCACGGCTGACCATGGCGTCCGCCCCCGGCGGTGTCTAGTCTGGGCGCATGATGGGGGACGGAATGATGACCGAGGTGCTGATCGGCAGCGGCTGGGCAGGGCTGCTCGCGTGCATGGTGGTGGGCGCCATCGCCCGGCTCCCTCTGGCCGCGGCGGGGAAGCGGCGTGCCGTCGGGCGTCCATGGGCCGGCCACGCGGCGCTGGGCCTCGGCCTGGTCGCCGTCGCCCTGGCCGCCGCGCTCTCCGCCCTCGGCTCCTTCTTCGGGCTGATGGGCCTCGCCTTCGCCGCCTTCATGGCCGTCGGAGCGTGGCAGTCCTTCGCGGCGGCGGAGCGCCGGCGCCGGGCAGCGCAGGAGCAGATCGATCACGCCGCGCGCCTCGGGGCGGCGTTCCGAGGCTCGAGGGCCGCGTCGGGCACGCTCCCCGGCGGCGAGGCCGGCGTGGACGACGGCCTCGGCGCCCGCTCCCCGGCCGCGCCGCCGGCATCGGCGGACAGGAGGCCGGGCTGGTACTCGTCGCAGGGTCCGGACCGGCAGGGTCCCGAGCCCCGCTGACAGCGCGCAGCCGGGGCGTGCCCGCCGGCGTCGCGCGCGTCCACACGCTGTGACGCGTGCGACCCGCCGGGTAGATTGGCGGTGAGACACCCGTCCCATGCCGACCACGGACGTGCCCCCGAGCGCGGCCAGAATGGAGAGATCCGCATGTCGAAGATCATCTACACGCTCACCGACGAGGCGCCCATGCTGGCGACCGCCTCCCTGCTGCCGATCGTGCGCGCCTACGCGGGCACCGCCGGCGTTGAGATCGAGACCCGGGACATCTCCCTGGCCGGCCGCATCCTCGCCGCCTTCAAGGACGTCCTCCCCGAGGACCAGCGCGTCGACGACGCCCTCGCCGAGCTCGGCGAGCTCGTGAAGACCCCCGAGGCCAACGTCATCAAGCTCCCGAACATCTCCGCCTCCGTGCCGCAGCTGCGCGCAGCGGTCAAGGAGCTCCAGGCAGACGGCTACGCCCTGCCGGACTACCTCGACGACCCGCAGACCGACGAGGAGAAGGACGCCCGCAAGCGCTACGACTCCGTCAAGGGCTCCGCCGTGAACCCGGTGCTGCGCGAGGGCAACTCGGACCGTCGCGCGCCCAAGGCCGTGAAGAACTACGCCAAGAAGTTCCCCCACTCGATGGGCGCGTGGTCCGCGGACTCCAAGACCGCCGTCGCCACGATGGGCGCGGACGACTTCCGCGCGAACGAGAAGTCCGTGACCATGCCGGCGGACGACACGCTGAGCATCGAGTTCACGGGCGCCGACGGGTCCGTCGAGGTCCTCAAGGAGGGCCTGAAGGTCCTCGAGGGCGAGGTCGTCGACGGCACGTTCATGTCCGCGAAGGCGCTGGACGCGTTCCTCGCCGAGCAGGTGGCGCGCGCGAAGGAGGAGGGCATCCTCTTCTCCGCCCACCTGAAGGCCACCATGATGAAGGTGTCCGACCCGGTGATCTTCGGCCACGTCGTGAAGGCCTACTTCGCGGACCTGTTCGCGCAGTACGGCGACCAGCTGGCCGCCGCGGGCCTGGACCCGAACAACGGCCTCGCCGCCATCGAGGGCGGGCTGGACAAGCTCGACGCCGAGACCGCCGAGGGCGTGCGCAAGGCCATCGCCGAGGCCTACGAGAACGGCCCGGACGTGGCGATGGTGAACTCGGACAAGGGCATCACCAATCTGCACGTGCCCTCCGACGTGATCGTGGACGCCTCCATGCCGGCCATGATCCGCACCTCGGGCCACATGTGGGACAAGGACGGCGCCGAGCGCGACACCCTCGCGGTGCTCCCGGACTCCTCCTATGCCGGCATCTACCAGGCCGTCGTCGAGGACTGCAAGGCCAACGGCGCCTTCGACCCGACCACCATGGGCACCGTGCCGAACGTCGGCCTCATGGCGCAGAAGGCCGAGGAGTACGGCTCGCACGACAAGACGTTCGTCATGGACGCAGCGGGCACCGTCGCCGTGAAGAACGCGGCCGGGGAGACCCTGACCTCCCATGAGGTCGGCGAGGGCGACATCTGGCGCGCCTGCCAGACCAAGGACGTCGCGGTGCGCGACTGGGTGAAGCTGGCCGTGACCCGCGCCCGCGCCTCCCAGACCCCCGCCGTATTCTGGCTGGACGAGTCCCGCGCCCACGACCGCGAGCTCATCACGAAGGTCGAGGAGTATCTCAAGGACCACGACACCGAGGGCCTGGACATCCGCATCATGTCCCCGGTGGAGGCCACGAAGTTCTCCATCGAGCGCATCCGCCGCGGCGAGGACACCATCTCCGTGACCGGCAACGTGCTCCGTGACTACAACACGGACCTGTTCCCGATCCTCGAGCTGGGCACCTCCGCCAAGATGCTCTCCGTGGTCCCGCTGCTCAACGGCGGCGGCCTGTTCGAGACCGGCGCCGGCGGCTCCGCCCCGAAGCACGTGCAGCAGCTCGTCGAGGAGAACCACCTGCGCTGGGACTCCCTCGGCGAGTTCCTCGCGCTGGCCGTGTCCTTCGAGCACGAGGCGACGACGAACGGCAACGCCCGCGCCCAGGTGCTCGCCGACACGCTCGACGCCGCCACCGGCACCCTGCTGATCGAGGGCAAGTCCCCCGAGCGCAAGGCCGGGCAGCTCGACAACCGCGGCTCGCACTTCTACCTGGCCCTGTACTGGGCGCAGGAGCTGGCGAAGCAGACCGAGGACCAGGCCCTGGCCGACGCCGTGACGCCGATCGCCGAGGAGCTCGCCGCGAACGAGGAGAAGATCGTCTCCGAGCTCAACGGTGTGCAGGGCAAGCCCGTGGACATCGAGGGCTACTACGCGCCGTCCATGGACAAGGTCGTCGACGTCATGCGTCCCTCTGCCACGCTGAACGCGATCATGGACAAGCTGTCCGTCTGATCCACGGAGACCGGCGTCCCCTCAGGGGGCGGGACAACACGAGGGCCCCGGCACCGTCATGGTGCCGGGGCCCTCGTGCGCCCGGGGGTCAGGCCACGTGCCGCGCCTCGTGCTCCAGCAGCGCCCGCTTGGCGGCGGGGCCGTACAGGTACTGTCCGACCCCGCCTGAGGTCGGCACCACGCGGTGGCACGGCACGACGACGGCCACCAGGTTCGCGGCGCACGCCCCGCCGGCGGCACGCACGGCTCGCGGCGACCCGGCGCGCTGGGCCAGCTCCGTGTACGAGACGGGCGCGCCGGGCGTGATCCCCCGCAGCGCCGCCCACGCGGCCTGGCGGAAGGCGGTGCCCGGCTGCGTCACCGCAAGGGCGTCGAGCGCGGCGACGTCGCCGGCCGCATACGCCCCGAGCGCATCGGCCACGGGCTGCGCCACGCCCGCACGGGGCTCGACCGGCAGCGGGTGCATCTCGCGGTCCGCCGTCGGCGGGTCCAGCACGGCCAGTCGGTCCATCAGCGTCAGCAGGAGTCGGCCGATCGCCGCGGCGTGCGGCTCGCCGTCCTCGGGGACGGCCACCCCGGAGGCCCGCACGGTGTGGTCCTCGGGGGAGTACACGGCCACGAGGTTTAGGCCCGTGTCGGGGAGGGCGGCGGCGGTCCAGCGCAGCTCGGGGGCGAAGTCCATGCCCCCATTGTCCGTCAGCCCGGGCGCGCCCCGCTCCGGTGTGCCAGGGTGAGGGCATGACCGAGACCCACGTGTTCGAGCACCGCACCCTCCTGCGCCACCCCCGCGACGTCGTGTTCCGCTGGCTGGCCAACCCCGGGGCGCTCCAGCGCATGAACCCGCCGTTCGCCTCCGAACTCGTGCACGGGCCCACGAACGGCCTGGCGGTCGGCTCGGAGACCCGACTGCGCATCAGCCCGCCGGGCTCGCTCGGACTGCTCGCGGACACCTCCCGGGGCCTGCTGGCCGGCATGCTGCCGGACGCCGTGTCCTCCCGCATCCCGGCGGCTGCCACGCCCAAGGTGCCGTGGCACGCGCGGCACACGGCGTACGAGGAGGGCCGGATGTTCCGGGACGAGATGGTCTCGGGCCCCCTGCGCTCCTGGACGCACACGCACACCCTGGAGGACGCAGCCCCCGGCGAGGCGGACACGGCCGCCGGCACCCCGGGCACGGTGGTGCTGGACCGCATCGAGTACGTGCTGCCGGGGGAGGGGCTGCTGGGCCGTGTGCCCGGCATCGGCGGCACCGCGGCCGCATGGGCCGGCCGCGGCTTCGAGGCCGAGCTGCGCCGCCAGTTCGCCTACCGCGCGCGCGTGATGGCCGACGACCTCGCCTTCCACGCCGCACACCCCGGCCCGCTCACCGGCGGGCCCGCGCGCACTGTGGCGGTCACCGGGGCGTCCGGGCTGATCGGCGCCCAGCTGACCGCGCTGCTCATGAGCGGCGGGCACCGCGTGATCCGCCTCGTGCGCAGCCCGGAGCAGGCTGCGGCCCCGGACGCCGCCCTGTGGGACCCGTCGCGCGAGCGGGTGGACGAGTCCGCGCTCGCCCAGGTGGACGTGATCGTCAACCTCGCGGGGGAGCCGATCGCCGGCCGCTTCACGGACGCGCACAAGGAGGCCGTGCACGACTCCCGTGTGCGCGGCACGCGCACCCTCGTCGACGCGATGGGGCGCCTGCCCCGGGTTCCCGCGCTCGTGAACTGCTCGGCCATCGGCTACTACGGCGCGCACGCCGGCACCGGCCCGTTCGGCGCGGGGCTCGGGGAGGAGCTCGAGCCCGGCGACGACTTCCTCGCGGAGGTCTGCGCGGACTGGGAGGCCGAGGCCGTGCGGGCCGAGGCCTTCGGCGCCCGGGTGGCCCGCGTGCGGGTGGGCGTGGTGCTCAGCCCCGCCGGCGGCATGCTCCAGCAGGTGCTGCCGCTCTTCCTCGCCGGGCTCGGCGGCCCCATGGCCACCTCCGGCGGCGAGAGCCACGACGGGAGCCCGTGGGTCAGCTGGGTGGGGGTCGACGACGTCGCCGGGGCCTTCGCTCACGCGGTGCTCGACGACGACGTGGCCGGGCCGCTCAACGCCGTCGCCCCCGAGCCCGTCACGGCCAAGGAGTTCGCCACCGTGCTGGGCCGCGTGCTGCACCGTCCGTCCGTGCTGCCGGTGCCCGCCTTCGGGCCGCGGCTCCTGCTCGGCGCGGAGGGGGACGCGGAGACCGTCCGCGCGGACCAGAAGGTGGAGGCCGGGCGACTCGTGGACTCGGGCTATGCGATGCGGGACGACGAGCTGGAGGGCGCGCTGCGCCACGTGCTCGGGCGCTGAGTCGCCCGCCGCGGTCGCCGCGCAGTGCGGTCGCCACGCCACGGCCGCGCCGAGCCCGTCGGCCCTCAGTCCTGCAGGGCGCCCGTCTCGCGGATGAGCTGGCCCAGGGCAGTGAAGGCGTCGCGCGCCAGCGCCTCCCACAGCTTGATGGCCAGCTGCGGGGACCCCTCCTGCAGGGCGTACATCACGTGCGCGGTCAGGACCCGGGCGGTGACGTCGCCACGGGCGCGCACCGTGGAGGGCTGGCGGCCGGACTGGCCGAGCGCCATCTCGCCGAAGGTCATCCCCGGGGTGAGCACGGTCCTGCGGGTGCGCCGCCCGCCCGTGCCCTGCCCCGTGAGCTCCACGCGGCCGGACGTGATCACGTAGATGCCGCCGAAGGGCTGGCCCGCGCGGCGGATGATCTGCCCGTCCGTGTACACGCGCTCGTCCATCATGGACTCGAGCAGGCCCGCGTCCTCGGCGGAGAGGTGCTGCAGCAGGGGCGCCACCGCGGCCTCCTCCTGCGAGTGGGGCAGCAGCTGCGGGGCGTGGCGGACCAGCAGGCGCTGCTCGGCCCACTGGATGGCCCGGGAGCGGGAGTCGAAGAACAGGAACTCCGGGCGGTCCGGGGCGGACTCGAGGTCCCGCGCGGCCTCCTGGCGGGGATCCGGCAGGCTCACGTCCACGGACTCCTCGACGGCGGCCATCAGCTCCGCCACCATGGCCTCGTCCCGGTCCACGAGCACCACGTCCAACCCCGAGTCCAGGGCATAGGCGAACCACCGCGCCACGAGCAGGCGGGCGGAGCGGGTCACGGTGCTGACGGACCGGATGTCCACGAGCAGGGTCTCCAGCTCGTCCGGGAGGCCGCGCACCACGCGGGCGAGCGCGTCCACCTGGCTGAACCCGACGTGCCCGCCCAGCTCCAGCACGTGCACTGTGTCCCCGAACGCGTCCAGTGCGTCCTGCACCTGGGCGCTGCGCACCGCGCCGGAGGGTGCCTGGTCCACGCGGTAGTGGGCGCGGAAGGCGGCCCGGGGCGAGCCGGTGACCACGGAGGGGTGCAGCTCGAAGTCCTCCACGATGCAGCGCAGCGCGGCCATGCCGGCGGCGGACACGCGGTGCTCGTCCAGGTCAGGCGCCTGCAGGGCCAGGCCCATGTGCCCGGGCACGACCACCATGATCGTGCCGCCGCGGGTGGACGCCCAGCCGGGCTGGCCGACGTCGTACGCCCACAGGGGCTGCCGGGTGTCCATGCCGCACGAGTCCAGCACGGAGAGCACGGCGCGGACGGTCTCCTCCTCCAGCACGCGGGCCCCGGTGACGGGGTGGATGCCGCCGTGGGCCAGGGTGCCCGCCACGAGGGCGAGGTCCTCGACCTTCACGGGCACGGCGCGCAGGGTCGCGAGGTCCTCGAGCAGGGGCTCCGGGTCCGTGTCCAGCACGTCCAGGGACTTCAGCAGCCACGCGGCGGCGCGCGTCTGGTGCTGGGCGCGGTTCTCCACCTTGACGGCCGTCTCCGTGACGCTGACCTCGCGGTCCAGGAGGGTGGAGAGCAGCTGGAGCAGGCGCCCGGCCCGGTCCCGCCCGCCGCGGCCCTTGACGAGGGCGGCGGTGGCCACCACGCCCGTGTTCTGCAGCGGGTTGAACGCGCGTCCCGTCTCCGCCTCCACCTCGAGCCGCGAGTCGTCCTCCGGGACGGGCGTGCCGCCCACCCGCTCGGCCACGCCCGCCGCGCCGAGGTCCTCCACGGCGAGGGCGTGGAGGACGGGGGAGGCCAGGGCCGCCAGCGGCACGGCGGCCGAGGAGCCGGAGACGTAGCGGTGCCCGTCCACGAGGGTCACGGCCACGCCCAGGCCGCCCCTGCCCTCGTCGTCGCCGGGGAAGGCGGCGGTCAGGCGGTCGAGGTGGTCCTGGACGGGAGTCATCATGCGCCTCAGCCTAGTCAGTGCCCCGCGCGCCGGACAGGTCCGCGGCGGCCGCCACAATGGACGGTGATGCCCACCTCCGCCAGCCGCCCCCGCACGCCCGCGGACCCCGTCGCCTCCCGCCGGCCGGGGGCCCCGCCCGCGACGCCGCAGGGCCGGATCGCGGCCGCCCTCGATGCGCTCGGGGCCGGCCTCACGGTCACCGCGGTGCTGCCCGAGCTGGAGGCCGCCCTCGAGGCGCACGGGGCCGCCGTGGTCCACGCCCCGCCCGGCACGGGCAAGACGACCGTGGTGCCGCCCGCCGTCGCCGTCCGGCTCGCGCGGCAGGGCGGTGGGCGCACCCTGGTCACGCAGCCGCGCCGGGTGGCCGTGCGCGCCGCATGGCGGCGCCTGCACATGGCCGTCGGCTCAGACGATCCTGACGACGCAGTCGGCTACGCGGTGCGCGGCGAGTCGGTGGGCGGAGGCCGCTCGGCGGTCGAGTTCGTGACTCCGGGCCTGCTGCTGCGCCGCCTCCTGGCCGACCCGGGCCTCGACGGCGTCGGCGCCGTGATCCTGGACGAGGTCCACGAGCGCGACCTGGACACGGACGTCCTGTTCGCCCTCCTCGCCGACCTGCGGCAGCTGCGTCCCGAGCTGCTGCTCGTGGCCATGTCCGCCACGGTGGACGCCGAGTCCCTGGCCGCTCGCTGGGCTGCCGGCATGGGCGTCGACGCCGACGCCGTCCCGGTGGTGCGCACCCCGGCCGTCCTGCACCCGCTGCGCGAGGAGCACGCCCCGTTCGGCGCCCCGCGCCTCACCGCGGACGGCCGCGTCGAGCGGGCCTTCCTGGACCACGTGGCCGACGTCGCCGTCCGCTCCCACGCGGAGGCCCTCGCGGCCGACCCCACCGTGGACGCGCTCGTCTTCCTCCCCGGCGTCGCGGAGGTGGAGGCGGTGGCCGAGCGCATCACGCGGCGCGCCCCCGGCACCGAGGTGCACACCCTGCACGGCCGCCAGGAGGCCGCCGAGCAGGACGCCGCCCTCGCCGGACGCACGCGGCCGGAGGTCCCCCGCGTGGTGGTCACGACGGCGGTGGCCGAGTCCTCCCTGACCGTCCCGGGGGTCCGGCTCGTCGTCGACTCCGGGCTGGCGCGCGAGCCCCGGCGGGACCGCGGCCGCGGCATGACCGGCCTTGTCACGGTGCAGGCCTCCCGCGCGGCCGCCGGCCAGCGGGCAGGCCGCGCCGCCCGCCTCGGCCCCGGCACGGTGGTGCGCTGCCACAGTGCCGCGGCCCTCGGCGCCGCCCCCGCCGCCCCGACGCCGGCCCTGGCCGTGGTGGACCTCGCCCCCGTGGCGCTCGCGCTCGCGGCGTGGGGCGCGCCGGGCGGAGAGGGCGTGGTGCTGCCCGAGGACCCGCCCGCCGACGCGATGGCCGAGGCCCGTCGAACGCTCGCCGAGCTCGGAGCCGTGGACGGGGACGGCCGCATCACGGCGCACGGGACGGTCCTGGCCGGCCTGCCGGTGGACCCGGCGCTCGGCCACGCGCTCCTGGCCGGCGCGGACCGCGTGGGCGCGCGCGCCGCCGCCGCGGCCGTGGCCCTCCTCGCCCTCGACGTGCGCGCGCCCGGCGCCGACCTCGAGGCGCTGCTCGCCGCGCTGCGGGGCGGGGGCCACCCCGAGTCCGGCCGATGGCGGCGGGAGGCCGAGCGGCTCGAGCGGATCGTGACCCGGGGGTCGAGCGGCGGACGGGAGACGGGGCGACGCGCCGGCCGGGCCTCCGACGGGGGCGCTGACGGGGGCCGGGCCGCGCACGCGGCGGGCATCGTCGTCGCACTGAGCGCCCCGGGCCGGGTGGCGCGGCGGGTGGAGGACACGGACGCCTACCTGCTCGCCTCGGGGACGCGCGCATCCCTGCCGCGCAGCGGCGGGGGAGAGCTGCGGGGCGCGGCGTGGCTCGCCGTCGCGGAGGCCTCCCGCGCCGCCGGCGACGCCGAGGGCACCGGCGCCGTGATCCGCGCGGCCGCCCCGATCACCCGGGAGATCGCCGAGGACGCCGCGGCGGCACTCCTCCGGGACGAGGCGGACGCGGCGTGGAAGGGCGGACGGCTCACGGGCCGCCGCAGGACGATGCTGGGGGCGATCCCGCTCGCGGAGGGGCCCGCGCGCGTCGACGCCGCCGCGGCCGCGGACGCCGTGCGCGCCGCCCTGGCCGCGGAGGGGCTGGCCCGCTTCGAGCCCGGGGCCGGACCAGGTGCGGGGGAGCGCCTTCGCCGCCGCGTCCACCTCCTGCACCGGGTGCTGGGCCGGCCGTGGCCGGACCTCTCCACCGCCGCCCTCCCGGACCTCGGGCCGCTCGTGGCCGGGATCGCGGCGGAGCTCGCGGCGGGCCGCTCGGCCGCCTCCGTGGACGTCGCCGGGCTGCTGCGCGGGATCCTGCCGTGGCCGGAGGCCGGGCGCCTCGACGAGCTGGCGCCCGAACGGCTGCCCATCCCCAGCGGGCGGACGGCGGCCGTGGAGTACCCGGCCACGGACGAGGAGACGGCGCCGGTGGTGGCGGCCAAGCTGCAGGAGTTCCTGGGGGCCGCGCAGAGCCCCGCCGTGGCGGACGGCCGGCTGCCCGTGGTGCTGCACCTGCTCTCCCCGGCGGGGCGGCCGCTCGCCGTCACCGCGGACCTGCCCTCCTTCTGGGCGGGACCCTACGCCCACGTGCGTGCGGAGAACCGGGGCCGCTACCCCAAGCACCCGTGGCCTGAGGACCCCGCGACGGCGTCGCCCACGGCGAAGACGAAGCGCGCCGCCGGCGCCTGATGTGAGGTGGGCCACGCGCATCCGCGAGGAGTAGGGTGTGTGTCACATCTTCCGGAGCGAACGAGGTTTGCAGTGACGAGACAGCAGCGGGCTCGGCTCTCACGGGGGGCGACGATGGCCTCCGTGATGACCGCCGGAGCGCTCATCCTGGCCGGATGCGCCCCGGCCGAGGAGGGGGCGCCCACCCTCACCTGGTACACCAACCCGGACGACGGCGGGCAGGCGGCCATCGCGAAGCAGTGCACGGACGCGGCCGGCGGCGAGTACGCCGTCGAGACGTCCATGCTGCCCACGGACGCGGCCTCCCAGCGGGAGCAGCTGACGCGCCGGCTCGCGGCGGGCGACACCTCGATGGACATCATGTCCCTCGACCCGCCCTTCGTCCCCGAGCTCGCGGAGCCCGGCTTCCTGGCCCCCGTGCCGGAGGATCTGCAGCAGCAGGCGAGGGAGCACGCCCTCGAGGGTGCGTTGGCCGGCGCCACATGGAAGGACGAGATCGTCACGGTCCCGTTCTGGGCCAACACGCAGCTGCTGTGGTACCGCAAGTCGGTGGCCGAGGCGGCCGGGCTGGACATGTCCCAGCCCGTCACGTGGGACCAGCTCATCGAGGTGGCCCGCGAGCAGGACAAGGAGCTGGGCGTCCAGGGCGCCCGCGGGGAGTCGATGACCGTGTGGCTCAACGCCCTCGTGGAGGGCGGTGGCGAGCACATCCTCGCCAACCCCGACGCGCCCGCGGACGAGGTGCAGACGAACTTCGGGTCCGAGGCCGGCCGCAAGGCCGCCGAGATCATCTCCACGATCGGCAAGGAGGGACTCGGCAGCGCCGGCCTCCCCACGCAGGACGAGAACGCCTCGATGCTGCTCTTCCAGGGCGAGTCCGGGTCCTTCATGGTGAACTGGCCGTTCGTGTGGCCGGCCACCCTCGCCTCCGTCAAGGAGGGCTCCCTGCCGGAGGACCTCCCCGAGGACATCGGCTGGGCCCTCTACCCCCAGACGACGCAGGGGAAGGACTCCGCCCCGCCCGTGGGCGGCATCAACCTGGGCGTGGGCGCGAAGTCCGAGCACGCGGACCTCGCGTGGAAGGCGGTCCAGTGCATCACCACCGCCGAGCACCAGGCCCAGTACTTCCGGGACAACGGCAACCCGCCGGCCGACCCTGTCGCCTACGAGGACCCCGAGGTCATCCAGAAGTACCCCATGGCGCCCGCGATCCGGGAGTCCCTGGAACAGGGCGCACCGCGCCCGCAGACGCCGTACTACAACGAGGTGTCCACCGCGATCCAGCAGCGCTACGCGCCGCCGTCGAACGTGGACCCGGCCGTCACCCCGGCCGAGACCGACGCCTTCATCCAGGAAGTCCTGCGAGGGGAGCGCCTGCTGTGAGCACCGCTGTCACGTCCATCACCGCACCGGAGCAGTCGCGCCGGCCGCGCCGTCGGAAGTCCGCTCGCGCGACGTCCGAGGCCCGCCTCGGCTGGATGCTCGCCGGCCCGGCGTTCTTCGTCATGCTGTTCGTGGTGCTCTACCCGATCCTGCAGGCGCTCTACGACTCGCTGTTCACCTACCGCTTGACGGCGCCGGGGGAGCGGGAGTTCGTGGGGCTCGGCAACTACGGCGTGATCCTCTCGGACCCGGTCTTCTGGCGGGACCTCGGGATCACTCTGCTGATCACCCTGGTCACCGTGGTGGTGGAGCTGATCCTCGGCTTCCTGCTGGCCCTGGCCATGCACCACGCCATCACGAGCACCCGCGGACTGATCCGCACCATGATCCTGGTGCCCTACGGCATCATCACCGTGGTGTCCGCCTTCGCGTGGTTCTACATGTTCTCCATCGACTCCGGCTTCATCAACCACTGGTTCGACTGGGTGCCGGGGATCAGCACGGACCTGAACTGGTTCGCCCAGGGCTCCACGGCGCTGTCCGTGATCATGCTCTCGGAGATCTGGAAGACCACGCCGTTCATCTCCCTGCTCCTGCTGGCCGGCCTGGCCCAGGTGCCGGGCGACCTCACCGAGGCAGCCGCCGTGGACGGCGCCTCGTGGTGGCAGCGCATGCGCCTCGTGATCCTGCCGACCATGAAGGCGTCCATCATGGTGGCCGTGCTGTTCCGCGCGATGGACGCGTTCCGCATCTTCGACTCCATCTACATCATGACCAACGGCGCCTACGGCACCGAGGTCCTCTCGCTGCTGGCCTACCGCACCTCCATCGGACGGCTCGAGATCGGCATGGGCTCCGCGATCTCCGTGCTCCTGTTCCTGTGCGTGGCGCTGATGGCGTTCATCGCGATGAAGGTCTTCAAGGTGGACCTGGCCGACCGAGGAGGTTCCAAGTGAGCAGCGCCGTCCCCGTCCCGTCGGTCGAACCCGCCGACCACCCCGAGCTGACCACCGCTCCCGTCGACCGCCACACCCCCGCCCGCCGTCCAGGCGCCGCCCGCCAGAGCCTGCTGTGGTGGCTCCTCGCCGTGGTGATCGGCGTGTGGTGCCTCTTCCCGCTGTTCTCCATCTTCGCCACGAGCTTCAAGACGCCCGCGGACCTGGCGAACGGGAAGCTGCTGCCCACGCAGTGGTCCACGGTCAACTACGAGGAGATCTTCGTGGGCGGCTCCCGCGAGCTGTTCCTCACGGCGCTGCGCAACTCGATCGGCATCACGGTGATCGCCACCCTGATCGCCGTCGTCCTGGCCACGCTGTGCGCCTACGCGATCGCCCGCCTGGACTTCCCGGGCAAGAAGCTCGTGCTCACCGTGTCACTCATGGTGTCCATGTTCCCCGTGATCTCGCTCGTCACGCCCCTGTTCAACATGTGGCGCACGCTCGGGCTCTACGACACCTGGCTCGGCCTGATCATCCCCTACCTGTCCCTGACGCTGCCGATCTCCATCTGGACCCTGACCGCGTTCTTCCGGCAGATCCCGTGGGAGCTGGACCAGGCCGCTCAGGTGGACGGGGCCACGCCGCTCGAGGCCTTCCGCAAGGTGATCGTGCCGCTGGCCGCCCCCGGTGTCTTCACGACGGCGATCATCGCCTTCTTCATCGCGTGGAACGACTTCGTGTTCGGCATCTCGCTGACCTCCACCGAGGACGCCCGCACGGTCCCCGCCGCGCTGGCCTTCTTCACCGGCGCCTCGCAGTTCGAGTCGCCCACGGGCGCGATCTCCGCGGCCGCCATCATCGTGACCATCCCGATCGTGATCCTGGTGCTGCTCTTCCAGCGCCAGATCGTCGCCGGTCTGACCAACGGCGCGGTCAAGGGCTGAGGCCCGCGAACGAGACCTTCCCGAAAGGACCCACCCCATGGCCTCCATCACCCTGAACCACATCGACAAGACCTACGACGACGGCTACCACGCCATCTCGGACGTGAACCTCGACATCGAGGACGGCGAGTTCGTCATCCTCGTGGGCCCCTCCGGCTCCGGCAAGTCCACGCTCCTGCGCATGATCGTGGGCCTCGAGGACATCACCGACGGCGAGCTGCTGATCGGCGGGCGCCGCGTGAACGAGGCGGCCCCCAAGGACCGCAACCTCGCGATGGTGTTCCAGAACTACGCGCTCTACCCCCACCTGACGGTGTACGAGAACATCGCGTTCCCGCTGCGCCTCGTCCGCGACGGCAAGCCCTCCGACGAGGAGATCGACCGCAAGGTGCGCGACGCCGCCCGCGTCCTCGAGCTGACAGACCACCTGGAGCGCAAGCCGGGCAACCTCTCCGGCGGCCAGCGCCAGCGCGTGGCCATGGGCCGCGCAATCGTCCGCGAGGCGGACGCGTTCCTCTTCGACGAGCCGCTCTCCAACCTGGACGCCAAGCTCCGCGGCCAGATGCGCGCGGAGATCTCCCAGCTGCAGCGTCGCCTGGCCACCACCTCCGTGTACGTGACCCATGACCAGACCGAGGCCATGACGCTCGGCGACCGCGTGGCCGTGCTCAAGAAGGGCGTGCTCCAGCAGGTCGCCAGCCCGCGCGAGCTCTACGAGCAGCCGCTGAACCTGTTCGTGGCCGGCTTCATCGGCTCGCCGTCCATGAACTTCCTGCCCGCCTCTCTGCGCTCCGAGGGCGGACGGCACGTCCTGTCCTCCCCGATCGGCGACATCCCGATCCCCGAGGCGAAGGCGCGCGCGGCCGCCGGCCGGGACCTCGTCCTCGTCGGCCTGCGCCCTGAGTTCTTCGAGGACGCCTCCCTCGTGGACGAGGACAAGAAGGCGGCGGGCTCCGTGTTCCGGGCCTCCCTCACCCACCTCGAGTGGCTGGGCCACGAGCAGTACGGCTACATCGAGTTCCAGCCGGACCCCGAGGTCGCGGGCGTGCTCGCAGACCTCGCGAAGGACCTGGACGCGGACGAGATGCGCCCCGTCGTCGTGACCACGCTCTCCGCGGAGTCCCTGGCCCGCCCCGGGACGCCCCTGGACCTGTGGGTGGACACCTCCCGCCTGCACCTGTTCGACCCCGAGTCCGGGGAGAACCTGACCCGGGATCCGGAGGCCGGTGCGGAGCTGACCCGCCGCGCCGCGGACGAGCGCCGCCGGCAGATCGAGCTCGCCACCCAGCGGGACGCCGCACCGCGAGCCTGAGGCGTCCCCCGGAACGCGACGCGGCCCCGACTCGATCGAGTCGGGGCCGCGTCGCGTTCCGGGGGAGGTCAGGACTGCGTGACGGTCTCCTCCCCGGGCATCTCCTCCGTCACGACCGCGGCGCGGTGGGCGGCGGCCAGTTCCAGGTACGTCGCGGCGTTGGCCTTCAGTCCCTCGCGCTCCTCGTCGGTGAGGGGGCGGCGCACCGTGGCGGGGACGCCGGCCACGAGGGAGCCCGGCGGCACCTGCGTGCCCTCCAGCACGACGGCGCCCGCCGCCACGAGGGTGCCCGCCCCGATCACGGCGCCGTTCATCACGGTGGCGGACATGCCGATGAGGCAGTCGTCGCCGACCGTGGCGCCGTGCACCACGGCGGCGTGGCCCACGGAGACGCCCGCACCGAGGGTGCAGGGGACGTGCTCGTCCGCGTGGAGGACGACGTTGTCCTGCAGGTTGGTGCGCTCGCCGACGCGGATGGGCGCAGAGTCGCCGCGAACGGAGACGCCGTAGAACGCGGAGCAGCGCTCGGCCATCTCCACGTCGCCGGTGATCGCGGCGGTGGGGGCGAGGAAGACGGTCTCGTGGATGCGGGGCGTGGCGCCCTGGACGGTGAGGATGTGTGCCATGCCACGAGCGTACGCACGCGGGGCGGCCGCCGTCAGGGGCGCGTGACGAGCCGCCTCACGCGAACACCACCGTCCGCCTCCCGTCCACCAGCACGCGGTGCTCGGCGTGCCAGCGCACGGCCTGGACGAGCGTGGAGCCCTCCACGTCCCGGCCGCGCTCCACGAAGTCCTCCGCGGTCTGGGCGTGGGTCACGGGCTGGACGGACTGGGCGATGATCGGCCCCTCGTCGAGGTCGGCGGTGACGTAGTGGGCCGTGGCGCCGATGATCTTCACGCCGCGCTCGTGCGCCTGGTGGTAGGGCCGCGCCCCCTTGAACGAGGGCAGGAACGAGTGATGGATGTTGATGGCCATGCCCTCGAGGTCCCGGCACAGCTCGTCCGAGAGGATCTGCATGTAGCGGGCGAGGACCACGAGGTCGATGTCGTGCTCGCGGATCAGCTCGCGCAGGCGGGCCTCGGCGGCGGCCTTGGTGCAGCGGCTCGCCGGGTCCGTGGAGATCGGCACGTGCACGAAGGGCACGCCGTAGAAGGCGGCGAGGGGCTGCAGGTCGAGATGGTTCGAGACGACGACGGGCACCTCGATCGGCAGGCTGCCCGCGCGCTGCTGGAACAGCAGGTCGTTGAGCGTGTGCCCGTCCTTCGAGCACATCACGAGCGTGCGCATGCGGCGGCCCGCGTCCCACAGCTGGGCGCGCATCCCGAACTCGGCGCGCACCGGGGCCAGAGCGGCCTCGACGGCGGAGCGCGCCTCCGGCGTCGTGAACTGCACCCGCAGGAAGAAGTCGCCCGAGTCGGGGGAGCCGTACTGCTGCGACTCCGCGATGTCCGCGCCGGCGCCCAGCAGCGCCCCGGACACCGCGTGCACGATCCCCTTGCGGTCCGGGCACGCGACGGTGAGGACGAACGGGTTCTCCCCGGGCGGAGGCTCGAGCGGTGCGGCGGGGGAGGGCAGGGCGGGGTCCATGCCCCGATGCTAGCCACGCGTCGGTGCCCGTCTGCTTCATGACGGGGCCGCGCATCGTGGCCCCGGGGCGGGTCAGTGTGACACCCTGAGAGCTGGTCCGCCACACCGCCTCGCCGGTGAGGGTCGGACGGTGGCGCCGGGCTGGCCGGCCGCCCCGAGCTACCGAGGAGTCCCTCATGACGAATGACCAGCTGTACTGGATCATCGGGGCGATCATCGTCCTGATCGCCATCGCCCTCCTGATCACCCTGATGTCCCGCCGCGGGCGCGGTGACGACGTCGTGGAGACCCGCCATGAGGAGCCGGTCCGCCCTGCCGCCGCGCGCCCCGAGGCCACCGCGACGACGGTGCGCCCCGCCGGGGACGAGCAGTCCCGCACCCGCCTCTCCTCGCTGGACGCGACGGCCGCTCCGGCAGACGACACGGCGACCGCCTCGAAGGCCGACGGCGCCGGCGCGTCTGCCCTCCGCGCCTTCGACGCGACCGCGATCGACGAGAAGGGCGCTGGGACGTCCGCCCCCGCGCCGTCAGCGTCCCTGA
Source organism: Micrococcus antarcticus (assembly GCF_044872765.1). Classification (NCBI taxonomy): domain Bacteria; kingdom Bacillati; phylum Actinomycetota; class Actinomycetes; order Micrococcales; family Micrococcaceae; genus Micrococcus; species Micrococcus antarcticus. Next base: position 2,271,854 of record NZ_CP085253.1, read on the forward strand.
AGCCCGCGCCCTCCTTCGGCTCCACCGCCTCGCCGGCCCCGCTCGAGGCCACCGAGACCGCCCCCGCCCCGCAGGCCGTCGATCCGCTCGCGGCCGCCGTCGAGGCGCTGCCGGAGCAGACTCCCGCCGAGATCGCCGCCGAGGCCCTCGAGGACGCGGCGCCCGCCGCCGAGACCTCCGCGGTGGCGAAGCCCGCGGCCGCCGCCCCGGCCACCGTCGCGCTGCCCGTGACCGACCGCACCGACTCCGCGTCCTCGACGTCCGAGGGCACCCTCGGCCTCGGCGCGGCGGGCGTGGCCGGCGGCACCGGCGTCGTGGTGGACGAGAACCAGGGCGGCGTGGACCTGCCCGAGCCGGCAAAGCCCGCCGAGCCCGTTGTGAAGGCCGAGCCGGCAAAGCCCGCCGAGCCCGTTGTGAAGGCCGAGCCGGCGCAGCCCGCCGAGCCCGTCGTGAAGGCCGAGCCGGCGCAGCCCGCCGTCGCGGTGAAGCCCGCCCCGGCCGTGAAGTCTGCTGAGACCGCCGCTGCGGACGAGACCATCGCCCCCGCCGTCACGGCCGAGCACGACGCCGAGGACGCCCCGGCCGAGGCGATGGTCCCGCCGGTCCTGGCGCCGGCCGTCGACCCCGCGCCGACGTCCTCCAGCCAGACGCCCGTCACCCCCGTGGCCGGGCAGGTCCTGCGGGACGAGAAGCAGGGCTCGGCCGCGGGGATCTCCGCCGCCGGTGCCGCCGCGGCCTCCGTGAGCGCCGGCGTCGCCGGAGGGACCGGCGTGACCGTGGACGAGCAGGTGGCACCGGCTGCCGCCGCCACGACCACGACCGCAGCCGCGACCACGCCCCGCGCGTCCGCCCAGGCCCCCGGCCTGATCGGCACCGCGGAGTCGCACCCGACCACGCCCATCCCCGCGGCGGAGGCCCCGGCCGCTCCGCGCGGTCCCGTCGTGGACGGCACCCCCGGTGTCCCCGGCCGCGTGGCCTTCACCGCCCCGGACCGCCACGACGAGGTCGTCGCCGTCTCCCCGGACGAGGCCGCGCACGAGTCCGGCATCCTCGGCAGGGCCGCCGAGACCCTCAAGGAGAAGGCGGCCCCGCTCGCCGAGAAGGCCGCCCCGCTGAAGGACAAGGCCGCCCCCCTCATCGAGAAGGCGGTCCACACCGCCGCCCCGATCGTGGAGAAGGCCGTGGACTCCGCCGTGCCGCTGGCCAAGAAGGCCGCCTCCACCCTCAAAGACAAGCTGGCCCAGGCGCAGCAGCGCCGCTGGGGCAAGCGCTGACCCCGGGGCCGGCGTGCCCGCCCACCCCTGAGGCGACCCCCGCCACCGGTCACGGTGGCGGGGGTCGCCTCGTCGGGGCGCGTCCGGCCGAGGGCGTCCGGCACCGCCGCGCCTCCGCACGCGTCCGGAGGAGGCGGAGCCGCGCGGTGTCCGCCGGATCACTAGGATGGGCGGCACCGGCCCGTTCCGGTGCCCGCTGCCCCCAGTCGAAGGGAAATCCCGTGACGCAGTCGCCCGACATCAACACCCAGCCCCTCTCCGAGGTGGATCCGGAGATCGCCGCGGCCCTCGCGGACGAGCTCGGCCGCCAGCGGGGCACCCTCGAGATGATCGCCTCGGAGAACTTCGTCCCGCGCGCCATCCTGCAGACCCAGGGCTCCGTGCTGACCAACAAGTACGCCGAGGGCTACCCGGGGCGCCGCTACTACGGCGGCTGCGAGTTCGTGGACGTCGCCGAGAACCTGGCCATCCAGCGCGCGAAGGACCTGTTCGGCGCCGAGCACGCCAACGTGCAGCCGCATGCCGGCGCGCAGGCCAACGTGGCCGTGATGACCGCGCTGCTGGACCACGGGGACACCATGATGGGCCTGTCCCTCGCCCATGGCGGCCACCTCACCCACGGCATGAAGATCAACTTCTCCGGCAAGAACTACAAGATCGCCGCGTACGAGGTGGAGCCGGACACCTACCGGATCGACATGGACACGGTGCGCGAGGCCGCGAAGGCCGCGCAGCCGAAGGTGATCGTCGCCGGCTGGTCCGCCTATCCGCGTCAGCTGGACTTCGCGGCGTTCCGCGAGATCGCCGACGAGGTCGGCGCCAAGCTCTGGGTGGACATGGCCCACTTCGCGGGCCTCGTGGCCGCCGGCCTGCACCCGAACCCGGTCCCGCATGCCGATGTCGTCACCTCGACGGTGCACAAGACCCTCGCCGGCCCGCGCTCCGGCTTCATCCTCGCCAAGGAGGAGCTCAAGAAGAAGATCGACTCCGCCGTGTTCCCCGGCCAGCAGGGCGGGCCGCTCATGCACGCGATCGCCGGCAAGGCCGTGGCGTTCAAGATCGCCGGCTCGGCGGACTTCAAGGAGAAGCAGGAGCGCACCCTGCAGGGCGCCCAGATCCTCGCCGAGCGACTCACCGCCCCGGACATGGCGGAGCTGGGCATCTCCGTGCTCACCGGCGGCACGGACGTCCACCTCGTGCTCGTGGACCTGCGCGAGTCCCAGCTGGACGGCAAGCAGGGCGAGGACATCCTGCACGAGGTCGGCATCACCGTGAACCGCAACTCCGTGCCGTGGGACCCGCGCCCGCCGATGACCACCTCGGGCCTGCGCATCGGCACCCCGGCCCTGGCCTCCCGCGGGTTCGGCGAGGCCGAGTTCCGGGAGGTCGCCGAGATCATCGCGGCCGCCCTCACGCCGAGCCCGGACGTGGAGGCGCTGCGCGCCCGCGTGGTGAAGCTGACCGAGGACTTCCCGCTGTACGAGGGCCTCGAGTCCTGGTGACATCGGCCACGGGCCGCTGACATGCGCCGCGGGGCGGTCTCCGGATGCGAGAGACTGTTCCGCGGCGATGTGCATTTCGACGAAGGGGAGCGTGCGATGACCGCGAAGGTGCTGGACGGCAAGGCGACGGCGGCCGCCATCAAGCAGGAGCTGCGCGGGCGCGTGCAGGCCCTCGCCGAGCGAGGGATCACCCCGGGGCTCGGCACGCTGCTCGTGGGGGAGGACGCCGGCTCGCAGAAGTACGTGGCCGGCAAGCACCGCGACTGCGCCGAGGTGGGCATCGAGTCCATCCAGAAGGAGCTGCCGGCGGACGCCACCGAGGAGCAGATCCTCGAGGTCGTGCGGGAGCTGAACGAGGACCCGGCCTGCACCGGGTACATCGTCCAGCTGCCCCTGCCGAAGCACGTGGACACGCAGAAGGTCCTCGAGGCCATCGACCCGGACAAAGACGCCGACGGCCTGCACCCCATGAACCTCGGGCGCCTCGTGGCCTCCGTGGGCGGGGAGCTGGACTCGCCGCTGCCGTGCACCCCCGCCGGGTGCGTCGAGCTGCTGAAGCACCACGGCGTGGAGCTCGCGGGCAAGCACGTCCTCGTGATCGGCCGCGGCGTGACCATCGGCCGTCCCGCGGGACTGGTGCTCACGCGCCGCGAGGTCAACGCCACCGTGACGCTGGCCCACACGGGCACCACGAACCTGGACGAGCTGCTGGCGCAGGCCGACGTCGTGATCGCCGCCGCCGGCTCCGCGCACATGGTGAAGCCCGAGCAGGTGAAGGACGGCGTGATCGTCCTGGACGTGGGCGTCTCCCGCGTGACCGGCGAGGACGGGAGGAGCCGCGTGCTCGGCGACGTCGACCCGGCCGTGAAGGAGAAGGCGTCCTGGATGGCGCCGAACCCGGGCGGCGTCGGTCCGATGACCCGCGTCATGCTCCTGGCCAACGTGGTGGAGGCGGCCTCGCGTAGGATCCCTCCCTGTGATCCACACCACTCCCTCCGCTGACGCGCCCGAGACCGCCGGGCGCCCCGCCCTCACGCCCGAAACCGCCGCCCCCGTCATCCGCGCGCGCGGCCTGCGCAAGCAGTACGGCGAGTTCCATGCCGTGAAGGGCATCGACCTGGACGTGCGCCCCGGGGAGTGCTTCGGCCTGCTCGGCCCCAACGGCGCGGGCAAGTCCACCACCATGCGCATGCTCGCCGGCACGTCGCAGCGCACGGCGGGCGAGCTGAGCATCATGGGCATCGACCCGGAGGACGACGGCCCCGCCGTCCGTGCGCACCTGGGCGTGGTGCCCCAGCAGGACAACCTCGACGAGGAGCTCACGGCGCGGGAGAACATCCTCATCTACGGCCGCTACTTCGGCCTGCCGTACTCCTACCTCAAGCCCAAGGCGCAGGAGCTGCTCGAGTTCGCCCAGCTCACCGAGAAGGCCGACGCCAAGGTCGCCGACCTCTCCGGCGGCATGAAGCGCCGCCTCGTGATCGCCCGGGCGCTCGTCAACGAGCCGGCCCTGTTCCTCCTGGACGAGCCCACCACGGGCCTGGACCCCCAGGCCCGCCACACCCTGTGGGACCGCCTCTACCGGCTCAAGGAGCGTGGCACCACCCTCCTGCTCACCACGCACTACATGGACGAGGCGGAGCAGCTGTGCGACCGGCTCGTGGTGGTGGACGCGGGCGAGATCATGGCCGCCGGCACGCCCGCGGAGCTCATCCGCGAGCACGCCTCCCGCGAGGTCCTGGAGGCCCGCTTCGGCACGGACCGCAACGAGGCCGCCGCCCGCACCCTGCAAGCCCATGTGGGCGACGGCGTCGTGCACCGCGTGGAGGTCCTGCCCGACCGCGTCCTCCTCTACGCCGAGCGCGCGGACGACCTCCAGCACGCGCTCCAGCGACTCGTCGACGACGGTGCCGTGCCCGCCCCCGCCACCACCCTCACCCGCCGCGCGAGCCTCGAGGACGTGTTCCTCATCCTCACCGGCCGCACCCTGGTGGACTGAGCCGTGGCCGCCTCCGCCTCCACCCCGCCCGCCCCGGACTCGCCCCCGACGACGGCGCCCGCCGCCGCCCCGACGACCGCCGGCCCCCTGCGGCCCCCGATCTCCGCGGCCGAGAGCGCCGAGCGCGTGCGGGCCCGTGGCGTGCTCTTCTACGCCGAGCACACGTTGCGGACCATGCGCCGCTACGGGGCGGTCCTGATCGTCGGCGCGCTCGGCGAGCCGCTCCTCTACCTGCTCGCCATGGGCCTCGGGCTCGCCCAGCTCATGGGCGGTGGCGCCCCGCAGGAGGCCCTCGGCGGCGTCTCCTACGTCGCGTTCATCGCCCCCGCGCTGCTGGCCTCGGGCGCCCTGATGACGGCCTCCGTGGAGTTCTCCTACCCCGTCATGGGCGGGTTCCAGTGGCACAGGACGTACTACGCCGCGCAGGCCACCCCGCTGTCCCCGGCGCAGATCGCGCTCGGGCACCTCGCGGCCGTGAGCCTGCGGTTCCTCTTCCAGGCGGCCGTGTTCTTCGCGGTCATGCTGGCCTTCGGCGTGGTCTCGAGCCCGTGGGGCTGGCTGCAGGTGCTCACGGCCACGCTCGGCGGCCTGGCCGTGGGCGCGCCGATCATGGCGTTCGCGGCGTCCCTCACGGAGGACAAGGGCCAGTTCGCCACCCTGCAGCGCCTCGTGATCATGCCGCTGTTCCTCTTCTCGGCCACGTTCTACCCGCTCGACGCCCTGCCCGTGTGGCTGCGGTGGATCGGCTGGATCTCCCCGCAGTGGCACGCCGCCCAGCTCGGCCGCGTGCTCTCCTACGGCATGGCCGAGCCCGCCTGGCTCACGGCCGTGCACCTGCTCGTCCTGCTCGCCCTCGCCGGCATCGGCACGTGGCTCGCCGTCCGCGTCTACACGCGCCGGCTCGGCTGGATGCGGGGTGCCCCGGATCGCGACGCCGTCGCCGTGCCCCGCACGCGCACCGCCTCCCGCCTCGGGGGGAGGCCGAGCCCCGCCGAGGCGGCGTCGGCCGCCCGGCCCGGCGCGTCGTCGTCCGCGGCGGTGGGGTCGGCCGCGGACGCCGTGCCGCCCATGCCGCCCATCACGGTGCGCCGCGGCCCGCTGTCCGGCATGTACTCGGGGAACGTGCGGGCCGTCATGGAGCGGGCCCTCCTCTCCCTGAAGTCCAACAACTGGGTGGTGTTCTTCTCCGGCTTCTTCGAGCCGGTGCTGTACCTGGCCTCGATGGGCATCGGCCTGGGCACGCTCGTCGGCGACGTCACGGGTCCCGACGGCACGCCCGTCCCGTACGGCATGTTCATCGCCCCGGCGCTGCTGGCGGTCTCCGCGATGAACGGCGCGATCTACGACTCCACGTGGAACGTGTTCTTCAAGCTGCGCTACGCCAAGACGTACCAGACCATGCTCGCCACCCGGCTGGGGCCGCTGGACGTGGCCGTCGGCGAGATCGCCATGGCCCTGCTGCGCGGGCTCATCTACGCGGTCGGGTTCCTGATCGTCATGACGGTCGCCGGCCTGGTCACGTCGTGGACGGCCGTGCTCATGATCCCGGGCGCGCTGCTGGTGGCGCTCGGCTTCGCCTCCCTGGGCATGGCGGTCACCAGCTTCATGAAGACGTTCCAGCACATGGACTGGATCCAGATCGTCCTCATGCCGATGTTCCTCTTCTCCGCCACGTTCTTCCCGCTCAGCGTGTATCCGCCGGCCATCCAGGGGGTCATCCAGGTGTTCCCGCTGTGGCACGCCGTGGAGATGATGCGCGCGCTCGCGGTGGGTGTGATGACGTGGGGCACGCTCGGGCACGTCGCCTACTTCGTGGCGATGGCCGCCGTGGGCGTGTGGCTCACCTCGCGGCGGCTGGGCGCGCTGTTCCTGCGCTGAGGGTGCCCGGCCCGGTGCCGCGCGTCGGTGGTGCCGCTCAGGCCGCGCGGGCCCGGGACCGACGGCGGCGCAGCAGGTCCGCGCCCGCGGAGACCAGCACGAGGGCCCAGCTGCCGGCCACCACCGCCAGCGCGCTGCCGCCCGCCACGCCGTACTCGTGGGCGGTGGGGGCGTGGCCCGTGCCCGCGAGGGCGGAGAAGTACACGCCGGTGACCATGGCCAGGCCGATCGAGGTGCCCACGCGCTGCGCGGTCTGGGCGACGCCGCCGGCCGACCCCGCCTCCTCGGGGAGGACGTCGTCCATCATGAGCACCTGGGCGCTCGTCATGATGAGCGCCTGGGACGCGCCCTGCGGGATGAGCAGCGCGGCGAGCGTCCAGAGGGGCCACGCGCCGTCGGCCACGCGGACGAAGGCGAGCATGAGGGCGAGCATGGAGGCCACGCCCAGGGCCGCGCCCGTGAACACGAACCACGGGCCGAACCGGTGCACCTGCGAGCCGATCCACGTGGAGGACGCCGTCACCAGGAGGGCGGAGGCCAGGGTGATCATGCCCGCCGCGAGGGCGGAGTGCCCCAGGCCCTGCTGCACGAACACCGCGATGACGGCGAACGCGCCCGGCATGGTGCCCATGTAGACGGAGGTGTGCAGGGTGGCGAACGTGAACGAGGGGCGCCGCAGCAGGGCCGGGTCCACCATGGGGTGGACTCCCGTGTGCGGGGCGGCGGCCCGCACCCGCTTCTCCCACAGCCACCACGCGGTGAGCAGGGCGGCCGCCATGGCCAGCAGCCACCAGGTGCCCGGCAGGATGAACGGGAGCATGAGGGACACGGTGGCCGCCCCCAGCAGCACGACGCCGACGGGATCCAGGGCGCGCAGCCCGCGCGGGACGACGGCGGCGGTCCGCGTCGGCGGGTGCAGCCACAGCACGCCCAGGAGCAGGGCGAGCAGCCCGATCGGGGCGTTGACGAGGAACGACGCGCGCCACCCCGCCTCCGGACCGAGCAGCCCCATGAGCAGCCCGCCCAGGAGCGGCCCCACCGCCACGCCCAGGCCGATCACGGTGCCGAACATCCCGTAGGCCGTGCCGCGCGCCCGCCCGGAGAAGGTGGACTGGATGACCCCGATGATCTGCGGGTTGAACAGTCCCGCGCCGATGCCCATCAGGAGCCGGGCACCGTTGAGCACCACGGGGCTCCAGGCCAGGCCCGCGAGCAGCGAGCCGAGGACGTACACCGCGATCCCGGCGAGGAACAGCGGCTTGCGGCCCCACAGGTCGCCGGCCCGTCCGGCCGCCACGAGGACGACGCCGAACGTGAGGGTGTAGCCCGAGAGCACCCACTGGAGGTCCGCGCTGCTCGCCCCCAGGCCCGACTCGATCGCGGGCAGGGCCACGTTCACCACGGACACGCTCATGAGCGACAGGAACAGCGGCATCAGGAGGATCGCGAGCACGCGCCGCTGCTCCGGGGTGAAGTGGGCGTCTGCGGGGCCGGGCGCGGCCGCGGGAGAGGAGGTGGGGGTCACCGCCCAAGGATAGGGCCCGTGCGCCGCTCGATTCGGAGCGCGGCGCCCGCGTGCGGGATGATGGTGGCCAGCCTCGTCCGCCTCCCGTCAGGATCCCCATGTCCAGCAGCCTGCCCACCGGTTCCGCCGCTCCCAGCCGTCGCGCCCGCGCCTCCCGCGCGGGACTGCCCATCGGCTCCACCGCCTTCACGGTGATGATCATCGTGCTCCTGGTGGCCATCGTCTTCGCGGCCAACGCGAACGACGTCATCGGCTGGCTCGTGGTGGCCATCGCCGCGGGGTGGCTGGTCTTCGCGGTGATCGTGTTCCTGCAGCTGCGCGCGGGCGTGCGCTCGGCGGCGGCCACGGTGGACCGCACCGTGTCCACGGTGCGCGCCGACGTCGCCGCCCTCGGCAAGCCCATGGTGCGCGGCGAGACCGTGGAGCCCGTGGTCGACCCGATGCGGGACACCAAGCTGGACCACTCCTTCAAGATCGTCCAGGTGCAGGCCCGCGTGGTGAAGGAGCAGCTCGCCGCGGAGGGCGGCATGGACCGCGAGATGGTGGACCGCGCCCTCGAGACCATCCACATCACCTCCGCCAACGCGCGGGACATGCTGACGGACGACAGGGCCGCGCGATGAGCGAGTCGACGCCGGCCGAGCCCGTCGTTCACGCGAACGCGGGCGCCCCCAAGGCCGACGGCGCGGTGCGCATCGCCACCGTGAACGTCAACGGCATCCGCGCCTCCCACCGCAAGGGCATGGTCCAGTGGTTCGCCGGCCGCGGCGTGGACGTGCTGACGCTGCAGGAGGTCCGCGCACCCCGCGCGATCACGGAGAAGCTCGTCCCCGAGATCGTGGGCGGCGAGTGGACCGAGGTCCACGTCGCGGACCACGAGGCCGCCGCGAAGGGCTGCGCCGGCGTCGCGATCGCTTCGCGCTTCCCCATCGAGGACGTGCGCGCGGGCATCAGGGACGAGCGCGGGTACTTCGACGACGCCGGCCGCTGGCTCGAGGCGGACCTGCGCCTGCCGGACGGCTCGCTCCTGACCGTGGTCTCCGCCTACGTGCACTCGGGCGAGGCCGGCACCCCCAAGCAGGACGACAAGTACCTCTTCCTCGGCGAGATGTCCCGCCGCCTGGCCGAGCTCTCCGCCGCCAGCCACCCGGCCCTCGTGACGGGCGACCTCAACGTGGGCCACACCGAGCGGGACATCAAGAACTGGAAGGGCAACCTGACGAAGGCCGGCTTCCTCCCCGAGGAGCGCGCCTACTTCGACCGCTTCTTCGGCGAGCTCGGCTGGGTGGACGTGCACCGCGCCCTCGCCGGGGACGTGCCCGGCCCCTACACGTGGTGGTCCATGCGCGGGAAGGCGTTCGACACGGACGCGGGCTGGCGCATCGACTACCACATGGCCACCCCGGACCTCGCCGAGAGGGCGAGCGGCGCCGTCGTGGACCGTGCCCCCAGCTGGGCCACCCGCTTCTCCGACCACGCCCCGCTCGTGGTCGACTACCAGTACTGACCCCCACCGACGCGAAGCATCGAGGCACGCCGTGAACACCCCCCAGAAGAAGAACACCGTGCAGGACGTCCTGGCCACCGACGTCTCCGCCACCGCCCACCTCACCGGCGCCTCCACGCGCCACCGCGTGCTCTCCGGCATGCAGCCCTCCGCGGACTCCCTGCACCTGGGCAACTACCTCGGTGCGCTCGTGAACTGGGTGAGGACGCAGGACGACTTCGACGCCTACTTCTTCATCCCCGACCTGCACGCCATCACGGTGCCGCAGGACCCGGACGCCCTGGCCCAGCGCACCCGCGTGGCGGCCGCCCAGTTCATCGCCGGCGGGATCGACCCCGAGCGCTCCACGCTGTTCGTGCAGTCCCAGGTCCCCGAGCACGCGCAGCTCGCGTGGATCCTCACGTGCATGACCGGCATGGGCGAGGCCATGCGGATGACCCAGTTCAAGGACAAGTCCGCCAAGCAGGGCGCCGACGCCGCCGGCGTGGGCCTGCTGGCCTACCCCATGCTCATGGCCGCGGACATCCTGCTCTACCAGCCGCACGGCGTGCCCGTGGGCGACGACCAGCGCCAGCACGTGGAGCTCACCCGCGTCCTCGCGCAGCGCTTCAACCACCACCACGGCGAGACGTTCGTGGTGCCCACGGGCTTCTACCCGGAGACCGGCGCGCGCATCTACGACCTGCAGAACCCGACCGCGAAGATGTCCAAGTCCGCGGAATCCCCGAACGGACTGATCAACATCCTCGACGAGCCGAAGGTGATCGCCAAGCGCATCAGGTCCGCCGTGACCGACGACGGCACGGAGGTCCGCTTCGACCGCGACGCCAAGCCCGGCGTCTCCAACCTGCTGACCATCCTCTCGGCCGTCACGGACACCCCGATCGCCCAGCTCGAGGAGCGCTACGTCGGGAAGATGTACGGCCACCTCAAGGTGGACGTGGCGGACGCCGTCGTCGAGCGCCTGAGCCCGATCCGGGAGCGCGCCACCGAGCTGCTCGCCGACCCCGCCGAGCTGGACCGGATCCTCGCCGTGGGCGCGGCCAAGGCCCGCGAGGTGGCCACCCCGGTGCTCCAGGACGTGTACGGCCGGCTCGGCTTCCTTCCTCCGCTCGGCTGAGGCCGCTCCTCCCTTCGTCGCGGCAGGATCATCCCCGCGGGGGAGGCGCCCGCCCCGGGCCCTGTGTCACGCTGGGGCCGGCGCCCGCGACGGGCGGGCGCCGCCCGCCCCGTGCACGGGACGCGGGCCTCAGCGCAGAGGGAGAGCACGTGAGCCACACCGTCCACACGACCGCGGGGGCACGCTCCCCGGGTGATGCGATGCCGTTCGGCGGGGTCGAGCCGATCCTGGAGACCGAGAACCTGGTGAAGGTCTACGGTCGCGGCGAGTCCCGCTTCGACGCGCTCAAGGGCGTCACCCTCCAGCTGCGCGCGGGGGAGTCCGTGGCCGTCGTGGGCAAGTCCGGCTCGGGCAAGTCCACCCTGATGCACCTGCTCGCGCTGCTGGACCGCCCGACCTCCGGCGTCGTCGCGATGGACGGCCGGCCGGTCTCGGGCGTGAGCCCTGCCGAGGTGTCCCGCCTGCGCAACGCGACCTTCGGGTTCGTGTTCCAGCAGTTCTTCCTCAACGGGAACCAGAGCGTGCTGGAGAACGTGGTGCTGCCGCTCAAGATCGCGGGCGTGCCCCGCCGCGAGCGCCGGGAGCGCGGCATGGACGTGCTCGCCCAGCTCGGGATGGCGGACAAGGCCGGCAACCGGGCCACCGACCTCTCGGGCGGCCAGAAGCAGCGCGTGTGCATCGCCCGCGCCCTGGTCAACCGCCCCACGGTGCTCTTCGCGGACGAGCCCACGGGCAACCTGGACTCGGCCACCTCGCGGTCCGTGGAGGACATCCTCTTCGGCCTCCAGCGGGAGCAGGGCATCACCCTCGTGGTGGTCACGCACGACGACGACCTCGCGGCACGCTGCGACCGTCGGCTCGTGATGCAGGACGGGATGATCGTGGACGAGGAGTCGGGGGCGCGCGCATGAGGACCACGGACCTGGTGGGCACCGCGCTCGCCAACACGATGCGCTCCAAGCTGCGCACCTTCCTGACCGTGATCGCGATCGTGATCGGCGCGTTCACCCTCACCCTGACCACGGGCCTCGGCGCCGGCATCAACAAGTACGTGGACAACATGGTGGAGGGCTTCGGCGCCCCGGACGAGATGACCGTGACCAAGCAGGCGGACATGGGCAGCGGGTTCTCCATGGGCGGGGCGCCCTCCGAGTACGACCCCGAGGGGGCCTCCTCCGGGGAGATGTTCGGCATGCCCCTGCTCACGGGGAAGGACCTCGAGACGATCCGGGACGCCGAGCACGTGACGGCCGTGGAGACCGCCCGCCTCGTGGAGCCGGAGTTCATCGAGGGCGCGGACGGCCGCCAGTGGGCCGTGCCCTTCATGGGAGCCTCGTACGAGATCGGCACGCTCTCCATGGCCGCCGGGCGTGAGCCCGCCGAGGACGCGGCCGAGATCACGGTGCCGACGGACTGGGTCGAGGCGCTGGGCGGCACGGAGCCTGAGGACGTCCTCGGGCAGACGGTGACCCTGGTGGCCGCGGATCCGCTGGGCGAGCAGAGCGGGATGGAGGCGGAGGTGGTCGGCGTGACCGAGGCCGTCGCCTCGGGCTCGGGTGTCGGGCCGGTGCCCTCCCGCGCCGTCGAGGACCGCCTGCACGAGATCCAGACCGCAGGGCTGCCCGAGGAGCAGCGCGACACCTACTTCTCCGCCACGGTGACGGTGGAGGGCATGCCCGAGAACGAGGCGGCCGTGCAGGCGGCCCTCGCGGAGCAGGGCTACTCCGCCCAGACCCTCGAGGACCAGCTCGGCGTGATCCGAGGGATCATCGACGCGGTGACGTGGGTGCTCAACGGCTTCGCCCTGATCGCCCTGCTGGCGGCCAGCTTCGGCATCATCAACACCCTCCTCATGGCGGTGCAGGAGCGCACCCGGGAGATCGGCCTCATGAAGGCCCTCGGCATGACGGGCGGCCGGATCTTCGGGCTCTTCACCCTGGAGGCCGTGATGATCGGCCTGCTGGGGTCGCTGATCGGCATCGGGCTGGGCGTGGCCGTGGGCCTGACCGCGAACGCGCTGCTCACGCAGGGCGCCCTGAGCGGGGTCACCGGCTTGGTGCTGTACGCCGTCGAGCCGCTCTCCCTGCTGCTGATCGCCCTGCTGATCCTGGCGATCGCGTTCCTGGCCGGCACCCTTCCCGCCGCCCGGGCCGCCCGCAAGGACCCCATCGAGGCACTGCGCTACGAGTGAGCGGCCCCGCCCACGCCTGAGTCCACCATCCCCTGAGAGGAACCGACATGACGACCACCCCTCCCCAGAACCCGAGCCCCTACGGTGAGCCCGACCCGATCGACCGGCCCCAGTACTCCACTCCGGGCCAGTACCCCGCCGCAGGCCAGTACCCCGCGCCCAGCCAGGACCCCGCACCGGGCACGGCCCCCGGCTCGCGGTACGGCACCCAGCCGTACGCACCGATGGGCCAGGGCGGTGTCCTCCCCGAGCCTCGCCGGCACCGCACCCTGCTGACCCTCACCCTGGCGTCCGCGGCGCTGTGGCTGCTCGCGAACGTCCCCCCGCTCTTCGGACTCGACGACATGATGCGCGTGGTCCGCGAGTCCGTCTCGGCCGAGGGCGGCGTTCCGCCGGAGGACGTCGACAGGTTCGAGGCCTTCTTCCGGGCCTCGTTCATCGGCGGCGTCGTGGTGGCCCTGCTGATCGGCCTCGCCGTGTACGCCCTCGTGTACTTCGGCCTTCGGGCCGTGAAGAACTGGGCGCGGATCGTGGGCATCGTCGCCGCGATCCTGGGCACGCTCGGCGCCCTCGCCGGACTCCTCAGCTTCACCACGTTCCCCGGCCTCGCGGGCGTGATCGCGTCCCTGGCCAGCCTCGGCCTCCTGGTCGTGAACATCCTGTGGCTGGTGAACGCGTTCAGTGGCGAGGAGGCCGCCTACACCCGGCAGGGCCGCCCCGCCGGCGCCTGACCTCGGCGCTCGACCGTCGCGGACCCTCCACCCTCGCCTGCCCGTTCCGTGAGCGCATCCGGCTCCGCCGCGACGCACGGTGCTCAGCGGACCCCGGCCGACCGAAACGACTCCCGCACCGGAGGGGGAATCCCTGAACAGTCCCCCTCCTGTGCGGGTGTTGTCGCATCCGGGGGAGGATGGGGACATGCACGCGCACCCCTCTGACTCCTCGCCCGCGGGCGCCGACCCGGCGCCCGAGACGTCCCTCGACGCCGCCGCCGTCCACGACCGCGTGGTCCGCCGCCCGATCCGTCGCCTTCAGTTCCTGACGCTCGTGACGGGGGTGCTCAGCGCCGCCGCCACGGCGGGCGTGCTCGCCCTCCAGTCGGTCTCGGGCTACGCCCGCGCGGTGCTCGAGGCGCGTGCGTGGGGTGCGGTGGCGGTGACGGACGCCGACGTCGCCTCCTTCCTCACCCCGCCGGGGCTGCTGCCGGCCGCCGTCGTGGGGATCCTGGCGGCCACCGCGCTCCTGATGTGGGGCGCGGCGCGCCTGATCGGCGCCACCCGCTGGGTCGGCACGGTGCTCGTGGGGATCGGCCTGCTCACCGCGGCCTTCTGGATGGTCGACGGCGGCCGCATGGTCGCCGCCGGAGGGGCGGGGCCTCTCGTGCTCGCGTCGGTGGTGGCCATGCTCATCGCGTGCGCGGCGTGGCTGTTCATCACGCATCTGCGCTCCACCCGCGACGCCTTCGACGGCTGAGCCGCGACCCCGTGGACGCAGAACGGCGGCCCGTCTCCCCGCGTGGGAAGACGGGCCGCCGTCGTGGTCGCGAGGCCCGGGAGCCCGGGCCTGAGCGGATCAGAAGGAGCGCGCCAGGATGGCGTTCTTGACCTCGGCGATCGCCTGGGTCACCTGGATGCCGCGCGGGCACGCGTCGGTGCAGTTGAAGGTCGTGCGGCAGCGCCACACGCCCTCCTTGTCGTTGAGGATCTCCAGGCGCATGTCGCCGGCGTCGTCGCGCGAGTCGAAGATGAACCGGTGCGCGTTCACGATGGCGGCCGGGCCGAAGTACTGGCCGTCCGTCCAGAACACGGGGCAGGACGAGGTGCACGCGGCGCACAGGATGCACTTGGTGGTGTCGTCGTAGATCGCCCGGTCGGCCTGGGACTGGTAGCGCTCCTGGGTGGGCTCGTGGCCCTTGGCCACGAGGAACGGCATGACCTCGCGGTAGGACTGGAAGAACGGCTCCATGTCCACGATCAGGTCTTTCTCCACCGGCAGGCCCTTGATGGGCTCCACCAGGATGGGCTTGGACAGGTCGAGGTCCTTCAGCAGGGTCTTGCAGGCCAGGCGGTTGCGGCCGTTGATGCGCATGGCATCGGAGCCGCACACGCCGTGGGCGCAGGAGCGACGGAAGGACAGCGTGCCGTCCAGGTCCCACTTCACCTTGTGCAGGGCGTCCAGCACGCGGTCGGTGCCGTACATGGTCAGGCGCCACTCGTCCCAGTAGGACTCCTCGGAGGTGTCCGGCAGGAAGCGGCGGACCTTCAGGACGATGTCGAACGACTCGATCTCGCCGACGCCGCCCGAGGTCTTCTGCTCGGTCGGCTCGGCGACCTCGACGGTCTGCTCGGCCACGGGGGTCTCGGTCTCGTGTGCTGCGTGGCTCATCAGTACTTACGCTCCATCGGCTGGTAACGGGTCACGACGACGGGCTTCGTCTCGAAGCGGATGCCCTTGACGCCCTCCATCTCCGCGGTTTCGTCACGGTAGATCATGGTGTGCGCCATGAAGTTGGCGTCGTCGCGGTCGGGGTAGTCCTCGCGGTAGTGGCCGCCGCGGGACTCCTTGCGGCCCAGGGCCGCGAGGGTCATGGCCTCGGCGATGTCGAGCAGGTAGCCGAGCTCCATGCCCTCGAGCAGGTCGAGGTTGAAGCGCTGGCCCTTGTCCTGCACCGACACGTTCTCGTAGCGGCCGCGCAGCTCCTCGATCTTGGCCAGGGCGCGGCGGATGGAGTCCTCGTCGCGGAACACCTGCATGTCCGCGTCCATGGACTCCTGCAGCTCGGCGCGGATGTCCGCGACGCGCTCGCTGCCCGTGGCCGAGCGCAGGCTCTCGATGTGCTGGCGGGTCGGCGCCTCGCCGTTCTCCGGGAGCTCCACCCAGTCGGCGGTCGCCGCGTACTCGGCGGCGAAGATGCCGGCACGGCGGCCGAAGACGTTGATGTCCAGCAGCGAGTTGGTGCCCAGGCGGTTGGAGCCGTGCACGGACACGCAGGCCACCTCGCCGGCGGCGTACAGGCCCGGCACCACGGTGTCGTTGTCCTGCAGCACCTCGGCCTTGATGTTCGTGGGCATGCCGCCCATGAAGTAGTGGCACGTGGGGAACACCGGCACCGGCTCCGTGTAGGGCTCGACGCCCAGGTAGGTGCGGGCGAACTCGGTGATGTCCGGGAGCTTCTCGTCGATGTGAGCGGGCTCCAGGTGCGTCAGGTCGAGCAGCACGTAGTCCTTGTTCGGACCGGCGCCGCGGCCCTGGCGGACCTCCTCGGCCATGGAGCGCGCCACGATGTCGCGCGGCGCGAGGTCCTTGATGGTGGGGGCGTAGCGCTCCATGAAGCGCTCGCCGTCCGCGTTGCGCAGGATGCCGCCCTCGCCGCGGGCCGCCTCCGAGAGGAGGATGCCCAGGCCGGCCAGGCCGGTCGGGTGGAACTGCACGAACTCCATGTCCTCCAGCGGCAGGCCGGAGCGGTACGCGATGGCCATGCCGTCGCCCGTGAGGGTGTGGGCGTTGGAGGTGGTCTTGTACACCTTGCCGGCGCCGCCGGTGGCGAACACCACGGACTTGGCCTGGAAGGTGTGCAGCTCGCCGGTGGCCAGCTCGTAGGCCACGACGCCGGCCACGCGCTTCTGCGTGAACGGGGTGCCGTCGGCGCGGGTCGCGTCCTCGTCCACCATGAGCAGGTCGAGCACGTAGAACTCGTTGTAGAACTCCACGTTGTGCTTGACGCAGTTCTGGTAGAGCGTCTGGAGGATCATGTGGCCGGTGCGGTCCGCGGCGTAGCACGCGCGGCGCACGGGCGCCTTGCCGTGGTCACGGGTGTGGCCGCCGAAGCGGCGCTGGTCGATCTTGCCCTCGGGGGTGCGGTTGAAGGGCAGGCCCATCTTCTCCAGGTCGAGCACCGCGTCGATGGCCTCCTTGGCCATGACCTCGGCGGCGTCCTGGTCCACCAGGTAGTCGCCGCCCTTCACGGTGTCGAACGTGTGCCACTCCCAGTTGTCCTCCTCGACGTTGGCGAGGGCCGCGCACATGCCGCCCTGGGCCGCGCCGGTGTGGGAGCGGGTGGGGTAGATCTTGGTGAGGACGGCCGTGCGGGCGCGCTGGCCGGACTCGATCGCGGCACGCATTCCCGCGCCGCCTGCGCCGACGATCACCACGTCGTACTTGTGTACCTGCATTCAGGTTTCTCTCTCTCGGTGTCTTGCGGGCGCGGTGGCCGGGGGGTCACGCCGCGCGAGCGGGGGAGGCGGATCCGGTGGGGATCAGCGGCAGATGGCGGGGGAGCGCTCCATGAGAGCGCCGGAGGCGTCCACCATGCAGGCGTCGAACGTGAAGATCACGAGGGTGCCCAGGATGATGATCGCGGCGGTGGCGCTGTACAGGATCATCGACAGCCAGAAGCGGACGCGGTCGCGCTCGGCGTAGTCGTTGATGATGGTGCGCATGCCGTTGGCGCCGTGCAGCATGGCCAGCCACAGGAGGGCCAGGTCCCAGAACTGCCACAGCGGGTGCGCCCACTTGCCGGCCACGAAGCCGAAGTCGATCCCGGAGATGCCGTCTCCCACCATGAGGTTGGTGAAGAGGTGCGTGAAGAGCAGGACCACGAGGATCACGCCGGACACGCGCATGAAGAGCCACGCGAGCATCTCGAAGTTGCCCTTGCCGCCCTTGGAGCGGGTGTACTTGGGGTCCAGCTTGCCCGAGCGGGGGGCCGCGAGGGGGGTCTCAGCGGTGGTGCTCATGATCAGTGACCTCCCAGAGCCAGGCCGAAGTGGCGGATGCAGAAGCCGAGGACCAGGACGGCCCAGACGGCCAGGACGATCCACAGCAGGGTCTTGTGGTGGCGCGTGCCGCCCTTCCAGAAGTCCACGGCGATGATGCGCAGGCCGTTGAGGGCGTGGAAGAGGATCGCGGCCACGAGGCCGGCCTCGCCGAGTGCGAAGTACCAGGTCTTGTATGCGCCGATGACGACGTCGTATGCCTCGGGGGAGACCCGGACCATGGACGTGTCCAGGACGTGGACGAGCAGGTAGAAGAAGATGACGACGCCGGTGACGCGGTGGCCCACCCAGGACCACATGCCGCCGTGGCCCCGATACAGGGTTCCGCGGCCGCTCTGAGCCGGGGCCTGCGCAGTGGCGCTAGACACGGTTGATACCTCCAGGGGGAATGCACGATCCCTGGCCTGGGCAGGGTTCTGCCGGGGCGCGGGACGTGTGCGAGTGGATTCCTCCGACCAGGGTAGACCCTCGGGGGCCCGCCGCGCGTGCGGGCGCCGCCACTGTGACGCGTCCCGTCGGGCCCGCGGAGCCCGCCCCGGCGGCGCACCCCGCGGGCGCACCCGGCGCCGCCGCGCCCGCGGGGCCGATTGGTGCCCCCTGGGGCGGTTTCGTACCCTGAGCCGGTGAGCACCGACCGAAACCCCGCCGCCGCGCCCTCGGACGCCGAGGCCCCCGCCCTGGCCCGCTTCCACGCCGTGATCCCCGCGGGAGGCGTGGGCACCCGCCTGTGGCCCCTCTCGCGGGCAGCGGCGCCGAAGTTCCTCCACGACCTCACCGGCTCGGGCCAGACCCTGATCCGCGCCACGTGGGACCGCCTCGCGCCGCTGGCCGCCGGGATGATGGTGGTGACCGGAGAGGCGCACCAGGACGCCGTGTGCCACCAGCTCCCGGCCCTGCAGGACGGAGACCTGGTGCTCGAGCCCTCGCCCAAGGACTCCGCCGCCGCGATCGGGCTTGCCGCGGCCATCCTCTCCCTGCGCGATCCGGACACGATCATGGGCTCCTTCGCCGCGGACCAGGTGATCGGCCCCGTGGAGGTGTTCCAGGACGCCGTGCGCCAGGCCGTGGCCACCGCCGCCACGGGGCGGATCGTCACCATCGGCATCACCCCCTCGCACGCCGCCACCGGCTTCGGCTACATCCGCCAGGGGCGCGCGCTGAAGGTGCCCGGCGCCCCGGACGCGCACGACGTCGCGGCCTTCGTGGAGAAGCCGGACCAGAAGGTGGCGGAGCGCTACGTGAAGTCCGGCCGCTACCTGTGGAACGCGGGCATGTTCGTGGCCCCGGTCGGCCTCATGCTCGAGCACCTCGCGGCGAACGAGCCGGAGCTGCACGCGGGACTCATGGAGATCGCCCACGCGTGGGCGACGGACCGGCGTGACGAGGTCATGCAGCGGGTGTGGCCCACGCTCAAGAAGACCGCGATCGACTACGCGGTGGCCGAGCCTGCCGCCACGGCCGGTGACGTGGCCGTCATCCCCGGCACCTTCACGTGGGACGACGTGGGCGACTTCGCCGCGATCGCCCGCCTGAACCCGGTGAAGGACGCCTCCGGCATCACCGTCATCGGGGACACCCCCCGGGTGTACTCGGACGACGCGTCCGGCGTGGTGGTCACGGACACGAAGCGCGTGATCGCGCTCATCGGCATCGAGGACGTCGTGATCGTGGACACCGAGGACGCCCTCCTGGTGACCACCACGGCCCACGCGCAGGACGTGAAGAAGGCCGTGGAGTCGCTCAAGGCCACCGGCGCCGACGACGTCCTCTGACGGCGGGCCCTGACGCGGGGCCCGGGGACGCCGGCGGTCACCGGGCGGGGACGTCCGCCCGCGCTGCGGGTAGGGTCCTGCCCCATGAGCACCTCCGACTCCGTCCTCCGCGACGCCCGCGCGCCCGCGGCCGTGCCGTCCGTGGCCGCGGTCGTCCGTGACCTCGAGGACGTGGCGGTGGCCGTGCGCCGCGAGCTGCACCGCCACCCCGAGCTCTCCTTCGAGGAGTACCGCACCACGGACCTGATCATGGAGACGCTCGCGGACTACGGACTGAACCCCGTGCGCCTCGAGGGGACGGGCCTCTACGTGGACGTCGGCGAGGGGCCGATCGTGCTGGCGCTGCGCGCGGACATCGACGCGCTGCCGGTGGAGGAGGAGACGGGGCTGCCCTACGTCTCGGTCAAGGACGGGGTGGCCCACGCGTGCGGCCACGACGTGCACACCGCCGTCATGCTCGGCACGGCCCTGTCCCTCGCCCGCATCCTGCGCGGCTCCACGCCCGACCCGCGGCTGCGCGCCGCCGCCGAGCGGGTGCGGGGCCGGGTGCGCATCATCTTCCAGCCCGCCGAGGAGCGCCTGCCCGGCGGCTCGCTCTCCGTGATCCGCCAGGGCGTGCTCGAGGGCGTGCCGCGCATCCTCGCGGCCCACTGCGACCCTCACGTCGACGTCGGCACGATCGGCACGCGCATTGGCGCCATCACCTCGGCCGCGGACACCATCCGCATCACGCTCACCGGACGCGGCGGCCACACCTCCCGCCCGCACCTGACCGAGGACATGGTGTTCGCGCTCTCGCAGATCGCGATCAACGTGCCCGCCGTGCTCTCGCGCCGCATCGACGTGCGCTCCGCCGTCTCCGTGGTGTGGGGCCAGATCGCCGCCGGCAGCGCGCCGAACGCGATCGACAACACCGGCTACCTCGCGGGCACCATGCGCTGCCTCGACGCGGACGTGTGGGAGGAGGCGGGTGAGCTCCTCGACGAGGTGGTCACGCAGGTGGCCGCCCCCTACGGCGTGGACGTGGGCCTCGAGCACATCCGCGGCGTGCCGCCCGTGCACAACGCGGAGGCGGAGACGGCCCTGATCGAGCACGCGGCGCGCCGCGAGCTCGGCCCCCGTGCCATCCAGCTCACCCCGCAGTCCATGGGCGGCGAGGACTTCGCGTGGATGACGCAGACGGTGCCCGGCTCCATGCTGCGCCTGGGCACCCGCACCCCGGGCGGCATCACGTACGACCTGCACCGCGGCGACTACGTCCCGGATGAGCGGGCCATCGGCGTGGGCATGCGGGTCTTCGCGGCGGCCGCGCTCGAGGCGCTGACCGGGGGGGAGACCCTCTGACCTGGACCCCGCCCGAGGGTCCGGGGCACGGCGTGCGGACACGGAGAGAACATTGGGTAAACTCACGCGCATCGAGCACGCGGGCGCTCGCCGTGCCCCGCACCGGCCCGTCCGCCGCCGCCGTCGCAGGCCTCCCCGGAGGTCCGCTCTCATCGCATCGCGCCTTCCGAAAGAGGACCCCATGGGCATCGTCTCCGCCTCGTCCGACCGCCGCCGTCTCCTGATCCCCGCCGCCGTGCTCGGCTCCAGCCTCCTGCTGGCCGGCTGCGGCGCCCCGCCGGAGGAGTCCTCCTCCTCCGCCGCCGGCTCGACCGGTGCCTCCGCCGAGGCCGCCGCCGGCTCGGACAACAAGGACTACAAGGCCTGCATCGTCTCGGACGAGGGCGGCTTCGACGACCGCTCCTTCAACCAGTCCTCCTACGAGGGCCTCAAGGCTGCCGAGGACCAGTACGGCATCGAGATCGCCGAGGCCGAGTCCAACGACGCGAGCCAGTTCAGCCCCAACCTGACCTCCATGGTCAACCAGGACTGCGACGCCGTCTTCGGTGTGGGCTTCATGCTGGGCAAGGCCATCCTGCCCGTGGCCGAGCAGAACCCCGACGCGCACTTCTACGGCGTGGACGTGACCGACGGCGACTTCACGGACAACGTGCAGAAGCTGACCTACGACACGGCGCAGGCCGCCTTCCTGGCCGGCTACCTCGCGGCCGCCACCACCGAGACCGGCACCGTGGCCACCTACGGCGGCGTGGAGCTGCCCACCGTGACCATCTTCATGGACGGCTTCGCCCGCGGCGTGGAGCACTACAACGAGGCCAAGGGCGAGGACGTGAAGGTCCTCGGCTGGAACCCCGATGCCAAGACCGGTTCCTTCATCGGCAACTTCTCCAACCAGGACGCCGGCAAGACCAACACGGCCAACTTCATCAACGAGGGCGCGGACATCGTCATGCCGGTGGCCGGCCCCGTGGGCCTGGGCACCCTGGACGCCGTGACCGAGGCCAACGACGGCGGCAAGGACGTCAAGGTGATCTGGGTGGACTCGGACGGCTACGAGTCCACCGAGGACGGCGAGGTCATCCTCTCCTCCGTGGTGAAGAACATGGGCCAGTCCGTCACCGACGTGATCGGTCAGGACCTCAAGGGCGAGTTCTCCTCGGACCCGTACGTGGGCACCCTGGAGAACGGGGGCGTCGAGCTGGCCCCGTTCCACGACTTCGAGGAGTCCGTCCCCCAGGAGCTCAAGGACGAGCTGAAGGCGCTCCAGGAGCAGATCGTCTCGGGCGAGCTGAAGGTCGGCTCGGAGTACTCCCCGGCGTCCTGACCGGCAGCCGCACCGGCCGCGGGGCCGGCCCGGACCCGTTCCGGGCCGGCCCCGCGCCGTGCGGGGCCCGTCCCCGGGCACTGACCAGCACGAGTGAGACCAGAATGACGGAAGGCCACCGATGAGGCTCGAACTGCGCGGGATCACCAAGCGCTTCGGCACCTTCGCCGCGAACGAGGACGTGAACCTGACCGTGGAGTCGGCGCGGGTGCACACCCTCCTCGGTGAGAACGGCGCAGGCAAGTCCACCCTGATGAACGTCCTGTTCGGCCTCTACGAGCCGACCGAGGGCGAGATCCTCCTGGACGGGGAGCCCGTCCGCTTCTCAGGGCCCGGCGAGGCCATGCGCGCCGGCATCGGCATGGTGCACCAGCACTTCATGCTGGTGCCCGTGTTCACGGTGGCGGAGAACGTGGCGCTCGGCGACGAGCACACCCGCGCTCTTGGGGTGCTGGACCTCGAGTCCACGCGCCGCCGCATCCGCGAGATCTCCGCCCAGTACGGGTTCGACGTGGACCCGGACGCCGTGGTCGAGGACCTGCCCGTGGGCGTGCAGCAGCGCGTGGAGATCATCAAGGCCCTGGTCCGCGACGCCCGCATCCTCATCCTCGACGAGCCCACCGCGGTGCTCACCCCGCAGGAGACCGACGAGCTGCTGGGCATCATCCGCCAGCTGCGCGCGGACGGCACGGCGATCGTGTTCATCTCCCACAAGCTGCGCGAGGTCAAGGCCGTCTCGGACGACATCACGGTGCTGCGCCGCGGCCGCGTGGTCGGCACCGCAGACCCCACGGCCGAGGCCTCCGAGCTGGCCGCGCTCATGGTGGGCCGCGACGTCGTCCTCGAGCGCCAGAAGACCCCCGCCACCCTGGGCGAGGAGACCTTCCGGTTGCGGGACCTCTCCGTGGTCTCACCCACCGGCCAGGTGCTGCTGGACTCCGTGTCCTTCGGCATCCGCCAGGGCGAGGTGCTCGCCGTGGCGGGCGTGCAGGGCAACGGCCAGACGGAGCTCACCGAGGCCATCATGGGCCTGGTCAAGGCCACCGGCTCCGTCACCCTGGACGGCGCGGAGCTGATCGGCCGCTCCACCCGGAGGATCATCCGCTCGGGTGTCGGCTTCGTGCCGGAGGACCGCTCCACGGACGGCCTCGTCGGCTCGTTCTCCGTGGCCGAGAACATGGTCCTGAACCGCTACGACGTGGCCCCGGCCGGCAACGCCCTGCAGATGCGCCCCTCCGCGGTGCGCCGGTTCGCCGAGACCCGCGCGGCCCGGTTCGACGTCCGCACCCAGGGCGTGGACCTGCCCGTCTCCTCGCTCTCGGGCGGCAACCAGCAGAAGGTCGTCATGGCCCGCGAGCTCGTGGACGGGCTGCGCCTGTTCATCGCCTCCCAGCCGACGCGCGGCGTGGACGTGGGCTCGATCGAGTTCCTCCACGACCGGATCATCGCCGAGCGTGACTCGGGCACCCCGGTGCTCATCGTCTCCACCGAGCTGGACGAGGTCCTCGAGCTCGCCGACCGGATCGCCGTGATGTACCACGGCCGGATCGTGGGCATCGTGCCCGGGGACACCTCGCGCGAGACGCTCGGCCTCATGATGGCCGGCCAGACCCCCGACGCCGTCGCCCCGGTCGCCACCGCACCCGCGGGCGCATCTACCGCCGCCCCCGCCCGCCCCACCTCGGAAGGAGAGCGCCCGTGAGCACCGCCGCACCGCTCAAGCCCGCGGCCGCGCCCGGCGCCGGCCGGCCCGCCCCCGCGGAGTCCGACTCCGCCCTGCGCCGGATCCTCTCCGGCAACGGCACCGTCACCGTCCTGGCGATCCTGCTGTCCCTGCTGGTCTCCGGCCTGCTGATCATCGCCGTGGACGAGGACGTCCAGGAGGCCCTCGGCTACTTCCTCGCCCGCCCGGGCGACCTGCTCGGCGCCGCCTGGACCGCGTTCTCGGAGGCCTTCGCGGCCCTGTTCCGCGGCGCGATCTTCAACTACGAGGCCTCCACGCTCCGCGGCATGCTCTACCCGCTGACGGAGACGCTGACGGTGGCCACGCCGCTGATCATCATCTCCCTGGGCATCGCGATCGCCTTCCGCGCGGGCCTGTTCAACATCGGCGGCCAGGGCCAGTTCGTCTTCGGCGCCATGTTCGCCACGTGGTTCGGCGTCCACCTGCAGCTGCCCTTCGGCGTGCACCTGCTCCTGGTGCTGATCATGGGCGCGCTCGGCGGCCTCCTGTGGGGCACCGTGGTGGGCGTGCTCAAGGCGCTCACCGGCGCCCACGAGGTGATCCTCACGATCATGCTCAACTACGTGGCCGTGAACCTGCTGGCCTACCTGCTCAACACCCCGGTGCTGCGCGCCCCCGGCAGCACGAACCCGATCTCGGAGTCGCTGCCGGCCACGGCCATGTTCCCGCGGATGTTCGGCGACGGCTTCCGCCTGCACTGGGGCTTCGTGGTGGCGCTGCTGGCCACCGCCTTCGCGTGGTGGCTCATGCAGCGCTCCACCCTCGGCTTCCGCCTGCGCGCCGTGGGCGCCAACCCGGACGCCGCCCGCACCGCGGGCATCTCCGTCAAGGGCTCCTACGTGGCCGCCATGGCGATCTCCGGAGCCCTGGCCGGCCTGGCGGGCATGACGCACGTCTCCGGCACCGAGGGCAGCCTGAACGGCTCCGTGGCCGGATCCTTCGGCTTCGACGCGATCACCGTGGCGCTGCTGGGCCGGTCCAACCCGGTGGGCGTGCTCTTCGCCGGCCTGCTGTTCGGCGCTCTGCGCGCGGGCGGCGTGACCATGCAGTCCGAGACCGGCGTGCCGATCGACATCGTGCTCGTGGTCCAGTCGTTCATCGTGCTGCTGATCGCCGCCCCGCCGCTGGTGCGCACGATCTTCCGCCTGCCCGCCCCGGGTGCGGCCCGCGCCCGCCGCACCGCCGACCCCGTGACCCAGCCGGCCGCCGCCGGCGCCGCCGTCACCGGGGCCTCGGGTCAGGCCGCCGTCCCCGCCGAGTCGGTACAGGAGGCCGCCGCCGGCGCCTCCGCCGCGCCGACCCCCGCCGCCCAGCGTTCATCCGAGAAGGAGGGGCAGGACCGATGAGCACCGCCGTCACCGCCCATGAGACGCCGACCGTCCGCCCCGAGGCGGCCGAGCCGGAGCAGGTCGTGGTCCGCCACTGGACCGTCCCGATCGTCCTGAGCCTGTTCGCGCTGCTCTCCCTCGGGCTGTTCGCCGTGGGCGCGCCGTCCGAGACCGCCACCTTCCGCATCTCCGCGCCCGGGGACGCCGTCGCCCTGCCGGACCTCTCCGCAGACCCCGTGCTGTGGGGCTGGCTGCTCACCGGCCTGCTGATCGCGCTGGCGGCCCTGAGCTGGCTGACCATGCGTCGCACCGGCCGTGTGCCGGGGTGGGTCGCGGGGCTGTTCGCCCTGGCCTTCGTCGCCGCGTTCCTGATCTGGGTGATCGGCTCGGCGGACAACAGCACCGTGTTCCTCACCGGCCTCGTGGCGGGCTCCTTCGCGCTCGCCGTGCCGCTGATCTTCGGTTCGATGGCCGGCATCCTGGCCGAACGCTCCGGCGTGGTGAACATCGCGATCGAGGGCCAGCTGCTCTCCGGCGCGTTCACCGCCGCCGTGGTGGGCTCGCTCACCGGGTCCGTGTGGGCGGGCCTGGCCGCCGCCGTCGTCTCCGGCGTGCTGGTCTCCTGGCTGCTGGCCGTGTTCTCCATCAAGTACCTGGTGAACCAGGTGATCGTCGGCGTGGTGCTCAACGTGCTCGTGGCCGGCCTGACCAACTTCCTGTTCTCCACGGTGCTCACCGGCAGCGCCGGGATGAACCGGCCGCCGCACTTCGAGAACATCCGCATCCCCGTCCTCGCGGACATCCCCGTCCTGGGCCCGATCCTCTTCAACCAGACGATCCTGGGCTACGGGATGTACGCGATCGTCGTGGTGCTGTGGTTCGCCCTGTTCCGCACCCGCTGGGGGCTGCGCGTGCGCGCCGTGGGCGAGCACCCCAAGGCCGCGGACACCGTGGGCATCGACGTGAACCGCACCCGCTACCTCGCCGTCATGCTCGGCGGCGCGGTGGCCGGCATGGGCGGCGCGTTCTTCACCCTGGTGGCCTCGTCCTCGTTCTCGAAGGAGATGACGGCGGGCCAGGGCTTCATCGCCCTCGCCGCGGTGATCTTCGGCCGCTGGAACCCGATCGGCGCGTTCTTCGCGGCGCTGCTCTTCGGCTTCGCCACCAACATGCAGTACGTCCTGGCGATCCTGGGCACCCCGGTGCCCAGCCAGTTCATGGCGATGCTGCCGTACCTGGTCACGGTGTTCGCCGTCGCGGGCCTCGTGGGCCGCTCGCGCGGTCCCGCCGCGGCCGGCACGCCCTACGTGAAGGAGTGAGCGTGGACGTGGACTGGGCCGCCCTGCGCGCCGAGGCCCTCGCGGCCACCGCGCACGCCTACGTGCCGTACTCGGGCTTCCGGGTCGGGGCGGCGGCGCTCACCGCGGACGGCCGCGTGGTCCGCGGCTGCAACATCGAGAACGCGTCCTACGGGCTGACCCTGTGCGCCGAGTGCTCGCTCGTGGCGGACCTCCGCATGGGCGGGGGCGGGGCGCTCGTGGCGTTCGTGTGCGTCAACGGGGATGATGTGCTGACCATGCCGTGCGGCCGCTGCCGCCAGCTGCTGTGGGAGTTCCGGGCCCCCGGCATGGTCCTGCTGACCCCGTCGGGTCAGCGCACCATGGAACAGGTGCTCCCGGACGCCTTCGGCCCGGAGGACCTGGACCGCGCGGCCGACGCCGCGCCCGCCGCCGTCGCGGCCGACGCCTGACCGACCAGAGACGAGGACACCGTGAGCACCGAGAGCCAGAGCACCGCCGAGCCGTTCGACGCCATCGAGGTCATCCACGCCAAGCGGGACGGCCACGCGCTGACCCGCGAGCAGATCGACTGGGTGGTGGACGCCTACACGCGTGACGTCGTGGCGGACGAGCAGATGTCCGCCCTCACCATGGCGATCTTCCTCAACGGTATGGAGCGTCGGGAGATCGCAGAGTGGACCGCCGCCATGATCGCGTCGGGCGAGCGCATGGACTTCGCGGGGCTCACCACGCCGGAGGGTCGCCCCCTGGCCACCACGGACAAGCACTCCACGGGCGGCGTGGGGGACAAGATCACGCTGCCGCTGGCCCCGCTCGTGGCCTCCTACGGCGTGGCCGTCCCGCAGCTCTCCGGCCGCGGCCTCGGCCACACGGGCGGCACGCTGGACAAGCTCGAGTCCATCCGCGGCTGGCGTGCGGACCTCTCCAACCAGGAGATGATGCGGCAGCTGAGCGAGGTGGGCGCCGTCATCTGTGCCGCCGGCGCCGGTCTGGCGCCCGCGGACAAGCGCCTCTATGCCCTGCGCGACGTCACCGGCACGGTGGAGGCCATCCCGCTGATCGCCTCCTCCATCATGTCCAAGAAGATCGCCGAGGGCACCGGCACGCTCGTGCTCGACGTGAAGTGCGGCTCCGGCGCCTTCATGAAGAACGAGGAGGACGCTCGCGAGCTGGCCCGCACCATGGTGGACCTCGGCCGCGACGCCGGGGTGAACACCACCGCGCTGCTCACCGACATGTCCGTGCCGCTCGGCCTGACCGCGGGCAACGCCCTCGAGGTGCGTGAGTCGGTGGAGGTGCTCGCCGGCGGCGGCCCCGCCGACGTCGTGGAGCTGACCGTGGAGCTCGCCCGCGCGATGCTCGCCGGCGCGGGCGTCACCGGCGTGGACCCCGCGGAGAACCTCCGCAACGGCCGCGCGATGGACGTCTGGACCCGCATGATCGAGGCGCAGGGCGGAGACCCGCGCGCGCAGCTCCCGACGGCGGCGCACACGGAGGCCGTGACCGCGGAGACGGACGGCGTGCTCACCGAGCTCGACGCGATGGCTGTGGGCCTGGCGGCGTGGCGCCTCGGCGCGGGCCGCGAGCGTCAGGGCCAGCCGGTCCAGGCGGGCGCGGGCGTCGAGCTGCACGCCCGCCCGGGCGACCGCGTGGCGAAGGGCCAGACGCTCATGACCCTGCACACCGACACCCCGGAGCGCTTCGAGCGCGCGAAGGCGGCGCTCGCCGGCGGCTGGGCCGTGGCCGAGGCGGACGAGGCGGCGGCTGCCGCGCTGCGGGAGCGCTCGGTGATCCTGGACCGGATCGGCTGAGGACGTCCGTGCTGGCCTGGCTCGAGGACACCATCCGGGAGGCGGCGGCGCAGTGGTGGGTCCTCCCGCTCACCGCGGCGCTGTGCCTGCTGGACGGCGTCGTGCCGGTCTTCCCCTCCGAGTCCGTGATCGTGGCCCTCGCCTCGATCGTGCATGACGGCCATCCGTTCTCGCTCGGGGCCCTCTGGGCGGCCGGCTTCCTCGGGGCGTTCCTCGGGGACCTCGCCGCCTACCTGATCGGGCGCTCGGTCGGGGTGGAGCGCTGGCGCTGGATGCGCACCGCGCGGATCCAGGCGAGCGTGGCCGTCGCGCGTCATCACCTCACGGACCACGGGGCGCTCATGCTCTTCACCGCCCGGTTCATCCCGGGCGGCAGGGTGGCCGTGAACCTCACCGCGGGGGCGGTCCGGTACCCGTTCTGGCGGTTCGGCCTGTTGGACGTGTTCTCCACCATGGCGTGGTCCGCGTACTCCATCCTGATCGCGCGTCTGACGGCCGGCTGGCTGCACAACGCGGTGCTGCAGATCCTGCTCTCCGTGGCGGTCGCCGGGGCCGTGGGACTCCTGGTGGACCGGGCCGTGAAGGCCGTGCTGCGCCGCCGCCTCGCGCGGGATGCCGGGGGCCTCACCCCGCAGGAGCACGAGGCCCTGGGCTGACTCGCTCCCTGTCGTAGAGTGAGGCCGTGAACACCGCCACGCAGACCCCGGACTCCGCCGCCCCCTCGCCCCTGCAGATCGACCTGGCCGCGTTGCCCAAGGTCTGCCTGCACGACCACCTCGACGGCGGCCTGCGCGTGGCCACCGTGCTCGAGCTCGCCCGCGAGGCGGGCACGGACGTCCCGGCCGAGAACGAGGACGCCCTCGCCGCGTGGATCGCCTCCCACGCCAACGGGGAGTCCCTCGAGAAGTACCTCGAGGTGTTCGCCCTGACCACGTCCGTGATGCAGACCCGCGAGCAGCTGCGCCGCGTGGCCCGCGAGTTCGTGGAGGACCTCGTGGAGGACGGCGTGGTCTACGCGGAGATCCGCTGGGCCCCGGAGCAGCATCTGACCGCCGGCCTGAGCCTGGACGAGGCCGTCGAGGCCGTGCAGGCGGGCCTCGAGGAGGCCGTGGACGCCGCCGACGAGGCCGGCCACCTGATCCGCGTGGGCCAGCTCCTCACGGCCATGCGCCACGCCGACCGCGCCCAGGAGATCGCCGAGCTCGCCGTCCGCCACCGCGAGAAGGGCGTGGTGGGCTTCGACATCGCCGGCGCCGAGGCCGGCTTCCCGCCCTCCCGCTTCACCGAGACCTTCACCTGGCTCGCCGAGCAGCACCTGCCCGTCACGGTGCACGCCGGCGAGGGCGACGGACTGGCCTCCGTCCAGGACGCGCTCGTGCACGGCCGCGCCCTGCGCCTGGGCCACGGCGTGCGGATCGCCGACGACATCTCGGTGGAGTACGGCGCCGTGGACGAGGACGGCGAGCGCCTGCCCGAGGACACCGGGATCGTGGACCTCGGCCCCACGGCCGCGTGGGTGCGCGACCGCCAGATCGCCCTCGAGGTCTGCCCCTCCTCGAACCTGCAGACCGGGGCGGTCGCCGCCGCCGAGGGCATCGTGGGCCACCCGATCGACCTGCTCATGCAGCTCGGCTTCCGAGTCACCGTGAACACGGACAACCGCCTGGTCTCGGACGTCTCCCTCACGGACGAGCTGTACCTGCTGGCCGAGACCTTCGACTACTCCCTGGCCCAGCTGCTGGACCTGCAGCTCAACGCCGCCGAGGCCGCCTTCCTGCCTGTGGACGAGCGGGAGGACCTCGCCGAGATCCTCGTGGCCGGCTGGGGCGAGGCCATCTCCGGCGGCGCCTCCGACGCCGCGCTCGAGGAGCTCGCGTCGGACGACGACGCCGAGGACGCCTGATCCGCGCGGGCGGGGCCACCCATGAGTGAGGCGGTCGACCGTCTGGTCGGGGTGGTCGAGGCGCTGCGCGACCACTGCCCCTGGACGGCCGCGCTCACCCACGCCGACCTCACGGAGCACCTCGTGGAGGAGGCGTACGAGGCGGTCGCCGAGATCGAGTCCCGCGACGCCGAGTCCTGGGCGGACACGGCGGCGCGGCGCGCGGACGGCTCCTACGCGGCGCTGGCCGGGGAGATGGGCGACGTCCTCTTCCAGGTGGTCCTGCACGCGGCGGTCTCGCGTGCGCCGGGGGCGCCGACGGCGGCGGCCGGCTTCCGCCTCGACGACGCCGCGGACGCGCTCGCGGCCAAGATGATCCGCCGCAACCCCCTCGTGCTCACCCCCGAGGGCGGCCTGCGTTCGGCCGAGGAGCGGGCCGCCGTGACGCCCGAGGCCGTCGAGCTGGCGTGGGAGCGAGTCAAGGCCGCCGAGCGCGCCGCTGCCGCCCGCGCCGCCTCGAGCCTCCGCGACGACGGGGAGAGCGGTGCGGGCGCGAGCAGTGCCGGCGACGCCGCCGTCTCCTTCGGCGACATCCCCGACCGGCTCCCCGCGCTGGCTGCCGCCGCGATGATCGCCGACCGTGCCGCCAGGCAGCCCGAGGACCCGCTCCGGAGGCACGCGCCGCTCGCCCCGGCCGAGCACGCGGGCGCCGACGTCGCCGACGTCGCTGGCTGGGCGGACGAGGCCGAGCTCGGCCGCGAGCTGTTCGCCCTGGTGCGTCGTGCCCGCGCCGCCGGCCTGGACCCCGAGCGGGCCCTGCGCGCCCTCACCGTCCGCGTGCGCGCGGGGGAGTGGGACGCGCTCAGCGCCGCCCCCGACGCCGGCTGACCGAGCGCCCGTCACGCGGTCCGTGGCGCGGGGCACGCCGGTAGGCTGAGGACGTGCCCGCCGATGCGCACGCTTCGACTCGATTGAAGGAGACCCGTTCCATGGCCCTGATCGACGCCATCCACGCCCGCGAGATCCTCGACTCCCGCGGCAACCCCACCGTCGAGGTGGAGGTGCTGCTCACCGACGGCTCCCTCGGCCGCGCCGCCGTCCCCTCGGGCGCCTCGACGGGCGAGTTCGAGGCCGTCGAGCGCCGCGACGGGGACAAGGACCGCTACCTCGGCAAGGGCGTCCGGGACGCCGTCGCCGCCGTGGGCGAGCTCGCGGAGGAGCTCGAGGGCGAGTTCGCGGCGGACCAGCGCGCCGTGGACCGCCTCATGCTGGACATGGACGGCACGGAGAACAAGGGCAAGCTCGGCGCCAACGCGGTGCTCGGCGTCTCCATGGCCGTGGCCGTGGCCGCCGCGCAGTCCGCGGACCTGCCCCTCTACAAGTACCTGGGCGGCCCGAACGCCCACGTGCTGCCCGTGCCCATGATGAACATCCTCAACGGCGGCGCCCACGCGGACTCCAACGTGGACATCCAGGAGTTCATGATCGCCCCGATCGGTGCGCCCTCCTTCGCGGAGGCCCTGCGCTGGGGCGCCGAGGTCTACCACGAGCTCAAGAAGGTGCTCCAGGAGAAGGGACTGTCCACCGGCCTGGGCGACGAGGGCGGCTTCGCCCCCTCGCTGGAGTCCAACCGCGCCGCCCTGGACCTGATCGGCGAGGCCGTGGGCCGCGCCGGCTACACCCTCGGCACGGACATCGCCCTCGCGCTGGACGTGGCCTCCTCCGAGTTCTTCGAGAACGGCTCCTACACCTTCGAGGGCCAGCAGCGCTCCGCGGAGGACATGGCCGCCTACTACGGCGAGCTCGTGGACAACTACCCGATCGTCTCCATCGAGGACCCGCTCGACGAGGACGACTGGGAGGGCTGGAAGCACCTCACCGGGCAGCTCGGCGAGCGCGTGCAGCTCGTGGGAGACGACCTCTTCGTCACCAACGTGGAGCGCCTCCAGCGCGGCATCGACGAGCGCTCGGCCAACGCCCTGCTGGTGAAGGTGAACCAGATCGGCTCGCTCACCGAGACCTTCGACGCGATCGCCCTGGCTCAGCGCCACATGTTCCGCTGCATGATCTCGCACCGCTCGGGCGAGACCGAGGACACCTTCATCGCGGACCTCGCCGTGGCCACCAACGCCGGCCAGATCAAGACCGGCGCCCCGGCCCGCTCGGACCGCGTGGCCAAGTACAACCAGCTGCTGCGCATCGAGGAGGACCTGGGCGACGCCGCCGTGTACGCCGGCCGCTCCGCGTTCCCGCGCCACCAGGGCTGACCCGCTCCGCCCACCGAGACGGCCGCGCCCCCGCACCGGGGCGCGGCCGTCGCCGTCCCTCCTCCCAGGCGGGCCGACTACCCTGGAGGCGTCCCCGCGACCGCACCGCACCGGTCCCGCGATCCCCGAAGGAGTCCGCGCATGAGCCCTCGCCGCCCCCGCGTTCCCCGGGTGGACCCCGCGCTCGCGCCGCAGGATCCCGATGCCGCCGCACCCCGCGCGACGCCGGATCCGACCCCGGCCGCCGAGCCCACCCGGCAGGCCCGCCCCGAGCCCACCCGGCAGGCCCGCCCCGAGCCCACCCGGCAGGCCCGCCCCGAGCCCACCCGGCAGGCCCGCCCCGGGCCGGTCACGCTGCAGGTGGTGACCACCGGGCCCGCGGAGGAAGAGGAGGACGCCGAGGAGTCGGCGCCGTCCTCATCAGCCCCGGCCACGGCGGACGAGGCACCGCCGCGGGCACCGCGTCGCGCGGCGCAGGCCGGTGCGGTCAGCCAGGCCGCCCGTCGTCGTGCTCCGCTGCCCGAGCCGGTCCCCGCCCGCCAGATCACGGGCCGCTCCCTCCTCGTGGTGGCCGCGCTCCTCGTGGCCGCCGTGCTGCTGGCCCCCACCCTGCGCGTGTTCCTGAACCAGCAGCTGGAGATCTCCGCCACGCGAGCGGACATCGCCGAGCGCAAGGAGGAGCAGGCCCGGTACGAGGAGCGCATCCGCCGGTGGGACGACCCCGCCTACGTGGCGCAGCAGGCCCGGGACCGCCTGGACCTCGTGATGCCGGGAGAGACCCTCTACACCGTCTCCGGCCTGCCCGAGGAGGGCGCCGCGCCGGCGGAGGACGAGGGTCAGCCCGCTCCCACCGACGCCGTGAACGCCCGCCTGCCGTGGGCCGAGGGCCTGTGGGACTCGGTGGTCCGCTCCGCCACGGAGTGACCGTCCGCCGCCCGGCCCGCCCCCGCCATCCACTTTCGAAGGACGCCATGACCGACACCTCCCGCCCCGCCACCTCCGACGCCGCGTCCCGCGCCGTCACCGACGAGGACCGCGACACGCTCTCGCTGCAGCTCGGCCGCCCCGTGCGCGACGTGGTGGAGATCGGCGCGCGCTGCGTGTGCGGCAACCCGCTCGTGGCCACCACGGCCCCGAGGCTGTCCAACGGCATCCCGTTCCCCACCACCTTCTACCTGACGCACCCCGTGCTGACCGCGGCGGTCTCGCGCCTCGAGGCGGACGGGGAGATGGCACGCATGAACGAGAGGCTCGCCACGGACCCGGAGCTCGCCGCCGCGCACCGCGCCGCGCACGAGGCCTATCTCGCCGAGCGGGCCCGCGTGGGCGCCGACGCCGGCACGGGCGAGGTCCCGGAGATCGACGGGATCTCGGCCGGCGGCATGCCGGAGCGCGTGAAGTGCCTGCACGTGCTCGTGGGCCACGCGCTCGCGGGGGGACCCGGCGTGAACCGCCTGGGCGACGAGGCGCTCGCGCTCGTGGCCGAGTGGTGGACCCCGGACTCCTGCGCGTGCGAGGGCGCGTGGGACACCGACGCCGCCGTGCCCACCCGCGACCTCTCCCGCCACGTGAAGCACCTGGAGCGCGTGGCGGAGCTGGAGCGGATCACCGTGGCCGGCGTCGACTGCGGGACCAACTCGATCCGCCTGCTCATCTCCCGTCCCGCGGAGGGCGCGGACGGCGCCGCCGCCCCGCTCGCCGACGTCGTGCGCGAGATGCGCGTGGTGCGCCTGGGGGAGGGTGTGGACGCGACCGGTGCGTTCGCCGAGGCCGCCCTCGAGCGCACGTTCGCCGCGGTGGACGAGTACGCCCGCCTGGTCCAGCGCCACCACGCCGGCCGCGTGCGCTTCGTGGCCACCTCCGCCAGCCGCGACGTCTCCAACCGGGCCGGGTTCGTGGCCGGGGTGGCCGAGCGCCTGGGGGTGGAGCCCGAGGTGGTCTCGGGCGAGGAGGAGGCGCGGCTCTCCTTCTCCGGCGCGGTCTCCGCCGTGGACGTCGCGGGACTCGGCGCGGAGGACCTGATCCTCGTGGTGGACCTCGGCGGCGGCTCCACCGAGTTCGTGGTGGGCACCGCGGACGGCACGGTGGTGGGCGCTGTGAGCACGGACATGGGCTGCGTGCGCTTCACCGAGCGCTTCCTGCACTCGGACCCGCCATCGGCGGACGAGGTGGCGGCGGCGCGGGCCGCCGTCGGGGAGATCCTCGACGACGTCGCCGCCCGCCTGCCGCTCGAGCGCGTCGCCCGCGTGGTCGGCGTGGCGGGGACCGTGACCACCGTGACCGCGGAGGCCCTCGGCCTCGAGGAGCACGACGCCGAGCGGATCCACGGCACGCACCTCCCCGTGGAGCGCTTCCGCGCGGCCGCCGAGGCCCTGCTGGCGGCCTCGAGGTCCCAGCGTGCCGAGCGCGGCTTCCTGCATCCGGGACGAACGGACGTGATCGGCGCCGGCTCCCTCATCTGGGCCCAGCTGCTCGAGCGCGTCGCAGCGGTCTCCGGCGTGGCGGAGGCGTGGGCGAGCGAGCACGACATCCTCGACGGGATCGTGCTGTCCCTGCGCTCCTGAAGGGGCCCCGAGGGGCTGAGCCGGCGGCCGGGCTGGGCGTAGGATGGGCACCATGTCACTCACCCCTGAGCTCTCTCCCCAGCCGCGCCTGCTGATCGTCGGCGGCGGCTATGCCGGCTTCCACATCGCCAAGGCCCTGCAGACGAAGGTGAAGGATCGGGGTGGCGTCGTCACCCTGGTGGACCCCCTGCCCTACATGCAGTACCAGCCCTTCCTGCCCGAGATCGTGGGCGGCCACATCGAGGGCCGCCACGCCGTGGTGGACCACCAGACCCACCTCAAGGACACCGAGGTCGTCCGCGGCACCGTCGTGAAGGTGGAGCACGCCCGCAAGGTCGCCACCGTGCGCGGCGAGGACGGCGCCGAGTTCGAGCTCCCCTACCAGGACGTCGTCATGACGGCCGGCGCCACCACGCGCGTCTTCCCGATCCCGGGCCTGGGCGAGAACGGGATCGGCCTGAAGACCGTGGAGGAGGCCGTCGCGCTGCGCAACCAGATCCTGGAGCGCCTCGACGCCGCGTCCCTGTCCACCGACGCCGAGGAGCGCCGACGGGCCCTGACCTTCGTGGTGGTCGGCGGTGGCTTCGCCGGCATCGAGACGGTGGCGGAGATGGAGAACGTCATCCGCACCGCCGTGGAGCGCAACGAGCGTCTCTCCCAGTCCGAGGTCCGCATCGTCCTCGTCGAGGCCATGGGCCGCATCATGCCCGAGGTCTCCGAGGACCAGGCCGAGAACGTGGTGAAGCACCTGCAGGACCGCGGCATCGAGGTCCTCCTGAACACCTCGCTGGGCGATGCGACCGGCCGCGTCATGACGCTGACCGACATGAAGAGCGAGGACAAGGCCGTCAAGGAGAAGTTCCCGGCGGACACCCTCGTGTGGACCGCGGGCGTGGCCGCCAACGGCGTGGCCAAGCAGACCGACTTCCCCGTGGAGCAGCGCGGCCGCATCGAGGTCACCCCCACCCTCCAGGTGAAGGACGGCGAGTCCGGCGTGCTCGAGGGCGCGTGGGGCTGCGGCGACGTGTGCGCCGTGCCCGACCTCACCGGCTCCGGCCCCGGCGGCTTCTGCGTGCCGAACGCCCAGCACGCCGTGCGCCAGGCCAAGCAGCTGGCCGCCAACTACATGGCCGTCCGCCACGGCGAGGGCGAGGTCGCGGAGTACGTGCACAAGTCCCTCGGCGCCGTCGCCGGCCTCGGCTTCCTCAAGGGCGTCGGCAACCCGATGGGCCTGAAGATCAACGGCGTGCCGGCCTGGCTCGCCCACCGCGGCTACCACATCTACGCCATGCCCACCCTGGAGCGCCGCTTCCGCATCGCCTCGGGCTGGATCGCCGAGACCCTCTTCGGCCGTGACACCACCTCCGTGAGCGGCCAGGACACCCCGTTCAACGCCTTCCGCGCGGCGGCCGGCGTCGAGCTGGAGCCCGTCCGCTTCGAGCAGCGCGAGCGGGACACGGCCCAGGCTGAGCCCGCGATCTGATCCTGCCGACCCGCGGCGGCCCCGTCCGAGGAATCGGGCGGGGCCGCTGCTCGTCCGCGGTGTGCGGGGCCCGCCCCGCCGCCGCCCCCGTGGCCCAACTGGCAGAGGCGGCCGACTTAAAATCGGTGTGTTGCGGGTTCGAGTCCCGCCGGGGGCACCAGGGGTGCCGCGCGCTCGGTGCGCCGGCAGGCCCACCCAGCGCAGGCCCAGGAACTGCGCCCACCGTGAACAGCCGACGGGCGCATGCGGGGGATCGCCGTCGCCCGGAGACGTCCGTGGAGCATCCCGATATACTGGAGCGGATCCTCCGGAGCATGCGCGGCGTCCCCCCGGCGTCCGCGTGACCGGGCCGACCATGACCCAAGGAGCACGCCGTGGCCAACCCGGTGATGAACTCACAGAACTTCCAGCAGCAGATGCATGCCGGCCAGCAGCAGCCGGGGTGGTACCAGGGCGGCACGCAGAGCGCCCAGGCCCCCTACGGCCAGCCGCCGTCGCCCTACGGCCAGGCCCAGGCGTTCGGCGCCGGCCAGGCCGCCCAGCAGCACGCGCACCAGCAGAGCATGGAGGACGCGTTCCGCGGCCCCGCCGCCGGTGCCGAGCACACGGGCCGCATGACCTACAACGACATCATCGGCAAGACCGGGCTCATGCTGATCCTCGTGATCGTGGGCGCGGCGGTCGGCTGGGCCCTGCCCGCGCTCATGGCGATCGGCGCGATCGTGGGCCTCGTCCTCGGCCTGGTCAACTCGTTCAAGAAGAACCCCTCGCCGGCCCTGATCATGCTCTACGCGCTGGCCGAGGGCCTGTTCATCGGCGGCATCTCGCGGGTGTTCGAGAGCAGCTACCCGGGCATCGTGGTGCAGGCCGTGCTCGGCACGTTCTCCGTGTTCGCCGTGATGCTCGCGCTCTACACCTCGGGCAAGTTCCGCCCCACGCCGAAGATGACCAAGATCGTCATGGCCGCCATGCTCGGCTACCTCCTCTTCTCCCTGATCAACATGGTCCTGACCTGGACCGGTGTGCTCGAGGGCTTCGGCATGCGTGAGGGCCCCCTCGGCCTGCTGATCGGCGCCGTGGCCGTGCTCCTCGCCGCGTACTCCCTCACCATGGACTTCGAGATGGGTGCGGAGGGCGTGAAGGCCGGAGCTCCGCAGAAGTACTCCTGGACCGTGGCCTTCGGCCTGACGGTCACGCTCGTGTGGCTGTACGTGGAGATCCTTCGCCTCCTGGCGATCTTCCGCAACAACGACTGACCCGGCGCCGGGCGGCCTCCCGCCCCCCGCCGGCTCCCGCAGGCCGCCCCGTCCCTCACCGGACGGGGTGGCCTGCGTGCTGAACGCGTAGATTGGGCATGATCGCCCCCGCCCCCTCACTGCTCAGGAGCTCGTGTGACCCCCTCTGAGACGCCTCCGGCCGCCTTCGGCGCGGCCGCGGCCGGCGGCACCCAGTACCGCCTCGAGCGGGCGGGCGCCGAGGCCGTCGTCGTCGGCCTGGCCGGCGCGCTGCGCACGTACCGCGTGCACGGGGTGGACCTCACGGAGCCCTACGGCGAGGACGTGATCCCGCCCGCCGGCAACGGCATCCAGATGAGCCCGTGGCCCAACCGCGTGGCCGCCGGCCGCTGGAGCCTGGGCGGGGTCGAGCAACAGCTGGACATCACCGAGCCGGCCCGCGGCCACGCGATCCACGGGCTGCTGCGGAACACGCAGTTCGTGCCCGAGCAGGTCTCCGCGCACGAGGTGCGCCTGCGCGCGGAGGTCCACCCGCAGCACGGCTGGCCCTTCCGCCTCACGCACCGCGTCGCGTACGCGCTCGGCGACGACGGCGCCCTCACGGTCACCATGGAGCTGGAGAACCACGCGGCCGCCGCCGCGCCCGTCGCGTTCGGAGCGCACCCCTACCTGCGCGTCGGGGACGTGCCGACCCAGGACCTCACGCTCACCGTCCCCGCCGCGGCCTGGATCCGCACGGGGGAGGACCT
Organism: Micrococcus antarcticus; assembly: GCF_044872765.1. Lineage (NCBI taxonomy): Bacteria > Bacillati > Actinomycetota > Actinomycetes > Micrococcales > Micrococcaceae > Micrococcus > Micrococcus antarcticus. The sequence continues at coordinate 2,310,429 of NZ_CP085253.1, forward strand.
GATCCCCGTGGAGACCCTGTCCGTGGAGGGCACGGACCGCGACTTCCGTGCCGGACGCGCCGTGGGCACGGCCGGCCTCGACGTCGGCCTCACGCAGCTGCGGGCCGACGACGACGGACGCCACCGCCAGACCCTCCGCGCCCCGGACGGCCGGTCCGTGACCCTGTGGACCGATCCGGCCTTCGCCTGGACCCACGTGTTCGTGACCGACCGGCTCCCGGGCCGGGAGACCGCCCTCGCCGTGGAGCCGCTCACGGCCCCCGCGGACGCCCTGAACTCGGGTGAGGGCCTGCACCGCCTCGCCCCCGGCGCCCGCTGGTCCGCCCAGTGGGGCCTCATCCCGTCCATCGCACCCGAGGAGACCGACGCATGAGCTCCACGCTCTCCGCGCAGACCAAGATCAACAAGGACGTGCCCTACGGGCTGACGGTGGCCGCGGCGTGGTCGTGGCGCATCGTGGCGATCATCGTGGGCCTCGCCGTCGTGTGGCACCTGGCGAGCTTCGTCAGCCTGATCATCATCCCGCTGCTCGTGGCCGCCCTGCTCGCCACGCTGCTCACCCCGGTCTACGAGGCACTGCGCAAGGGCGGGGTCACCAAGGTCCTCGCGTCGCTCCTGTGCGTGCTGCTGCTGATCCTCGTGGTGGTCGGGCTCGCCGCGCTGGCGGGCCAGCAGGTCGTCCAGGGGTTCGCCGACCTGAGCGAGAGGCTCGGCCAGGCCGTGGACGGCGCCGTCGCCTGGCTGGGCACCATGGGCGTGAACACGCAGATCAGCTCGGAGAGCCTGGACAGCATGTGGCAGACGATCCGGGACCACTCGGGCGCGGTCATGGACAGCGCGCTGAGCTTCGGCACCACCGCGGCCAACATCGGCACCGGCGTCTTCATCGCCCTGTTCACCCTGATCTTCTTCCTCTACGACGGCGACCGCATCTGGCGCTTCCTGCTGCTCTTCGTGCCCAAGGCGCACCGCCACACCGTCGACCGCGCGGGCCGCTCCGGCTGGCGCTCCCTCGGCTCCTACGTGCGCGTGCAGATCCTGGTGGCCTTCATCGACGCCGTGGGCATCGGCCTGGGCGCGCTGCTCCTCGGGGTGCCGCTGCCCATTCCGCTCGCGGTGCTCGTGTTCCTGGCCTCCTTCATCCCCATGGTCGGCGCCGTGGTCAGCGGCGGCCTGGCCGTGCTCCTGGCCCTCATGGCCAATGGGCCGGTCAACGCGCTGCTCATGCTCGGCGTGGTCATCCTCGTGCAGCAGCTGGAGTCGAACGTCCTCCAGCCGCTCGTGATGGGCAAGGCGGTCGCACTGCATCCGCTCGCCGTCTTCCTCGCCGTGGCCACCGGCTCCACCGTGATGGGCCTCGTGGGCGCCGTCTTCTCCGTGCCGCTGCTCGCGTTCGTGAACTCGTTCATCCGAGGGCTCAGCGTCGAGGAGCCGGAGTCCCTCACCTCCCGTTCCGACGCACACCTCGACCCGGCAGCGTCCGTGGACGCCGCGGGATCGCACAGGCACGTCCCCGACGACCACCAGGACCCCGCCCTGGCCTCCCAGGAGGAGGCCGCCACGCACACGGACCGCGCGTGAGCGCCGCACAGGGAGAAGGGGACGTCGGCCACGTGGCCGGATCCGACGTCGGGGTGCGCTGGGTGCGCCCCGCGCCGCGGGACCCCGCGGCAGATCCGGGTCATTCCCTGCCCGTGACCCTGGCCGACGTCGAGCGGGCCCGGGAGGTGCTCGCCGACGTCGCCGAGGTGACCCCGCTGCAGCACGCGCGTCCGCTCAGCCGGGAGGCGGGCACCCCGGTGCACCTCAAATGCGAGAACCTGCAGCGCGCAGGATCGTTCAAGGTGCGCGGCGCGTACGTGCGCATGGCCGCGCTCTCCCCCGAGGAGCGGGCGCGCGGCGTGGTGGCCGCCTCCGCCGGCAACCACGCGCAGGGCGTGGCCTCGGCGGCGGCGCGGCTCGGCATCCGTGCGCGGATCGTGATGCCCCGCGGCGTCGCCCTGCCGAAGCTGCAGGCCACGCGGGAGCACGGCGCCGAGGTCGTGCTGCACGGGTCCACCGTGGACGAGGCGCTCGCGGAGGCCCAGCGGCACGCCGACGAGACGGGCGCGGTGTTCATCCACCCGTTCGACAGCGCCGACGTGGTGGCCGGCCAGGGGACCGTGGGCCTCGAGATCCTGGATGCCCTGCCCGAGGTGGACACCGTCATCGTGGGCATCGGCGGTGGCGGGCTGATCTCCGGCGTCGCCGTCGCCATGAAGGAGAGGGCCCGCCTCTCCGGGCGCGAGGTCCGCGTGGTAGGGGTGCAGGCGGCGGGCGCGGCGGCCTATCCGCCCTCGCTCGCCGAGGGTCGCGCGCAGGCCCTCGAGCACACCTCCACCATCGCGGACGGGATCGCGGTGGGCCGGCCCGGCGCCGTGCCGTTCGCGATCGTCTCCGCGCTCGTGGACGCAGTGGTCACCGTGACCGACGACGAGATCGCCGCGGCCCTCGTGCACCTGCTGGAGCGCTCCAAGCTCGTGGTGGAGCCGGCGGGCGCGGTGGGGGTGGCGGCGCTGCTCTCCGGGCGCGTCGCGGACCTGGGCTTCGAGCTCGGCACCACCGCGGTGGTGCTCTCCGGCGGGAACATCGACCCCATGCTGCTGCTGAAGTCCATCCAGTCCGGCCTCTCGGCCGCGGGCCGCTACATGACCGTGCGGATCCCGCTGCGGGACCGGCCGGGCGAGCTCGCGACGATCTCCCGGATCATCGCGGAGGAGGAGGCCAACGTGGTGCGCGTGGACCACACGCGCGTGGGCCCGCAGCTCTCCCTGGGCGGGGTGCACATCACGATCGACATGGAGACGCGCGGCCATGAGCACTCCCTCGCGGTGCTCGAGGCGCTGCGGTCCGCCGGCTACAGCCCTCGGCAGCACCTCTGAGAGGCGCCGCCCGGCGCGTCAGTCGGACGTGACCCCGGCCGCGGTGGCCGCGATCGCGCCGCCGCGCCCGGCCACCGCCGCCCGCACGGCCTGCACCAGCAGGTCGGAGCGGGTGAGGGCCTCGATGCGGCGGGTGAACTCGCGGCGGTCGTAGCGCTCGTGCGCGCCGGGCAGCAGACGGCGGGCGAGGTTGAGGTGCTGGAGGATTCCGAGGAGCAGGACGTCCTCGGCGGTGGGATCGGCCTCGTCCAGCACGACGGCGGTGAGGTGGGACGTGAGGCCGTCCTTGACGGAGGTGGTCACCGGCACGCGGCGGGTGGTGAGGAAGGCCTTGTGCTCCTCGAGCTCCCCGGTCTCCACGAGGTGCGCCGCCACGGGCTTGAGCGCCGCCGGCCTGCCCTTGGCGACCACCGCGGACACCTTCTCGCCGGAGAGCGCGTCCACGCCCGGGAGCAGCCCGTCCAGCACGGGGTCGCCCGCCGTGCCGCCGGCCACCACCCACAGCCGGGCGGACGCCACGGGGGCGTCCTCCACCCGCACCATGCCCGCCTCGCGCAGGTCCGCGAGCGCGGCGGCGGACAGGGCGATCCCGTGGTGGGCAGGGGACTCGGAGCGGCCGTCGGCGCGGGTGAGGAGCAGGTGGGTCTTCTCGGCGGTGAGCATGGCCACAGCGTAGCAACGCCGGGGGACGCACGACGGCGGCCGGTGCGCCCGCTCTCGGGTGCTCCGGCCGCCGTCGCGCGTGCCCGGGGGAGGGGTCAGCCCTTGTACGGCTGGACGTCCTTGACCTCGACCTTGATCTCCTTGCCGTTCGGCGCGGTGTAGGTGACCTTGTGGCCCTTCGTGGCGCCGTTGATGGCCTCGCCGAGCGGGGAGCGCTCGGAGTAGACCTCGAGGGACTCGTCGTCGGCCGCGATCTCGCGGTTGCCGAAGAGGAACGTCATCTCGTCGCCGGCGACGACGGCGGTCACCACGGTGCCCGGGTGCACGGCGCCGTCGTTCTCGGCGGCCTCGCCCACGCGGGCGGTTTCGAGGAGGTGCTTGAGCTCGGCGATGCGGCCCTCGTTCTTGGACTGCTCCTCGCGGGCGGCGTGGTAGCCGCCGTTCTCCTTGAGGTCGCCCTCGTCGCGGGCCGCCTCGATGCGCTCGATGATCTCCTGGCGCCCGGGGCCGGAGATGTGCTCGAGCTCCTTGGACAGGCGATCGAACGCCTCCTGGGTCAGCCACGGGGCGTCGGACTGGTTCGTCGTCATGCTGGCCGCCTTTCTCGTCGTCATGGGGATGGGTGGGCGCGGTCGGCGCGGACGGGGGTCCGGGGCCGGCCTGCGCCCACATGCGAAGAACCCCGCCGTCCAGGTGACCGCGGGATCCGGGAGGGATCCGCAGGCGCCTGCCTGACCGGCGGGGCGGGAAACTCGGTCCAGTCTACGTCAGCGGCGGGCGTCACACCAAGGTCCACGGGTGCGCGGCGGGAGGACGGTGATCGTCCGCCGGCCGGTCGGGGGCGCGTCAGGGACTGGTCAGGGGCGCGTCAGACGGCGCGGCACGTGTCCACGACCCCGGTCACGCCCCGGCCGACCGTGCGGACGTCCACGGTGTAGGACCAGGTGGAGTCGGAGGGCCTCGTCCGCTCGTCGGCGGGGAGCGATGCGGGCCGCACGGTGCGGAAGCCCACCGGGGCGGCCTGGGCGTCCATCACCACGATGTCGCACTCGGCGGTGACGTCCTCCGGGACGCTCACCTGGAACGTGACGCGCGCGAGGGAGTCGTCCACGATCTCGTAGCCGATCTCCTTGGACTCGATCCGCCCCACCGAGACGCTCAGGCCGATCACGATCGCCAGGGCCACGGCGGAGAGGAACGCGACGACACCCAGGGCGATCCAGGCGCGTCGGCGGCCCGGGCGCGACTGGTCCGTCCCGTAGCGGTTGGCTAGGGTGGGCTCCTGCGCGTGAGCGGCGTGCGGGGTGGCGGAGGACATCGCCGCCCAGCCTATCCTGCACGGTCCGTGCGGCGCCGCTGAGCCGCTCCCCTGCACCCCCTCCGCCCCGTCGAAAGCGAGCCACCGACCGTGAACGCGCAGCCCTCCGCCACCACCGATCCGGCCGCGCGGGTGCCGGCCTCGCAGGGTCTGCGCCTCATGGCCGTGCACGCCCACCCGGACGACGAGTCCTCAAAGGGCGCGGCCATGATGGCCGCCTACGTGGAGGCCGGCGCCGAGGTGATGGTGGTGACCTGCACGGGCGGCGAGGCCGGCGACCTGCTGAACCCGCAGTACGAGGACGCCGTGCGCACGGATCGGGACATCGCCGCGGTGCGCCGGGACGAGATGGCCGAGGCCGTGGCCGCGCTCGGCATCCGGCACGAGTGGCTGGGCTTCCTCGACTCCGGCCTGCCCGAGGGCGACCCGCTGCCGGCCCTCCCGTCGAACTGCTTCGCCGTGACGCCGCTGCGCACCGCCGCCGCCCCGCTGGTGTCCCTCGTGCGGAGCTTCCGGCCCCATGTGCTGATCGCGTACGACGAGGAGGGCGGCTACCCGCACCCGGACCACATCCAGGCGCACCACGTGACGGTCGAGGCCTACCGCGCCGCCGGCGATCCGGCGGCGTACCCCGAGACCGGCCCCGCGTGGGAGGTCTCGAAGCTGTACTACGACCGCGCGTTCAACCCGGAGAAGTACCGCACGCTCCACGAGGCGTTCGTGGCGGCCGGGGACGAGTCCCCCTTCGGCCAGCGGATGTCCTTCTACGCACAGATGGAGACCATGCGGGAGGTGCTGCGCCGTCGGGAGGCCGGGGAGGACGTCCCGGACCCGGAGCACGTGCCCGCGTGGGTGATGCCGGACCACCCCGTGACCACGCAGGTCCCCGTGGCCGACTACCTCGAGCACCGGGACGCCGCCCTGCGCGCGCACCGCACCCAGGTGGACCCGGACGGCCCGTTCTTCGCCGCCCCGAACGAGATGCTGCGGGCCGCGTGGCCGTGGGAGGACTACTGCCTCGTGGACTCCCGCGTGCCCACGCAGCTGCCGGAGGACGACGTCTTCGCCGGGCTGCGCTGAGCCGGCCGGCCGGTAGAGTGGTCGGTCGTGATCACCCTGTCTGGCCTGTCCCTCGCCCTCTCCGCCGCCGCGGTGGCCGCGAGCACGGCGCCCCTGCCGGCCGCGCCCGAGCCCACCCTGCGTCCCGGCCTCGAGGAGGCGGACGTGACCCCGGGCATCGAGGGGTTCCTGTTCACCGCCCTCATGGTGGCCATGGCCGTCATCGTGCTGCGGCTCATGGTCCGCTCCGTGCGCCGCGTGCAGCAGCGCTCCCCGCAGGCCGAGGCCATGCTCGTGGACCGGCACCAGCGGCACCTCCCGGAGGAGGTCCGGGAGGGCGGCGAGCACCTGGACGCCGACGCCGAGGACCGCCTCGAGCGCCTCCGCGCCAAGTACCCCGGCTACCTCGCCGAGCCCACCCCGGAGCCGAAGGCGCCGGACACCGGACGCCCCTGACCCGCGCGTCGTCCCCCAGGACGAGGGAGCCGCCGCCGCTCAGCGCGCGGCCAGGACCACCATCATGATGGCCACGAAGTGGCACACGAACCCGCCCACCGTGAACACGTGGAAGAGCTCGTGGAAGCCGAACCACTCACGGTGGATCGTGGGCGCCTTCAGGGCATAGAACACGGCCCCCACGATGTACGCCGCGCCGCCGGCGCACACGAGGACGGCGGCGGGCACGCTCGCGGCGAAGAAGTCGCCGATGAACAGCAGCGCCGCCAGGCCCAGGAGCACGTACACGGGCGTGTACAGCCAGCGCGGCGCGTCCGTCCACACGACGCGGAACGCGACGCCGGCCACCGCGCCCACCCACACGAGCGTGAGCAGCAGCCGGGCCGTGTCCGGCGGCAGCATCGCCAGCGCGAGCGGCGTGTACGTCCCGGAGATCACGAGCATGATGTTCGTGTGGTCCAGCCGCTTGAGCACGCGGGAGACCGTCTCGTTCCACTGGATGAGGTGGTAGGTGGCCGAGACGCCGAACAGCAGCAGCCCGGTGATCACGTAGACCACGCACGCGGCGCGCAGGTGCGGCGGCGCCAGGGCGATCAGCACGATGCCCGCCACGAGCACGAGCGGGGCCATCACCGCGTGCACCCAGCCGCGCAGCCGCGGCTTGTACAGGGGGTGCTCGGGGTCGCGGACCCGTTCGATCCGCCAGCGCGGGGGTCGGGGCCGGGTGGTGGCGTCCGTGCGGGGCGTCGCGTCGTCCATGCCCTCCATCTTCCTCCTCTGCCGGTGGTGCCGCCTCCAGGGACCTCCGAGGCGGACGCACGTATCCTGAGACCTCCGGAACCTGCCGCCCGGCCCCTCGGCCGGCCGTGAAAGCGAGGTGCGCCGTGCGCCAGCCCGACGTCTTCTACCGCCTGTACGAGCGGCGACTGGCCCGCGGCCTGGACGCGGAGCGCCTCCCGCACCACGTGGGCGTGCTCGTGGACGGCAACCGCCGCTGGGCCCGCGCGTTCGGCGCCACCACGCAGGAGGGGCACCAGGCCGGTGCGGAGCGGATCCTGGACTTCATCGGGTGGTGCGACGACGTCGGGGTGCCCGTGGTGACCCTGTACATGCTCTCCACCGAGAACCTCAGCCGCCCCGAGGAGGAGCTCGCGCCCCTGCTGGAGATCATCATGTCCACCGCCGAGCGCCTCGCCGAGCCGACCGAGGGCCGGCGGCCCGTGCGCGTGCAGCCGGTTGGCGCCGTGGACCTGCTCCCGCCCGGCATGGCCCGGCGGCTGCGCGCCCTCGCGGAGCGCACGCAGGGGCACGACGGGGTGCACGTGAACGTGGCGGTGGGCTACGGGGGCCGGCTCGAGATCGTGGACGCGGTGCGCGAGCTGCTGCGCGAGGCCGACGCCGAGGGCCGCTCTGCCGCGGACGTGGCCGCCGAGCTGACGGTGGACAAGATCTCCTCGCGCCTCTACACCCGCGGCCAGCCGGACCCGGACCTGGTGATCCGCACCTCGGGTGAGCAGCGGCTCTCCGGCTTCCTCACGTGGCAGTCCGCGTACTCGGAGTTCTACTTCTGCGAGGCCATGTGGCCCGCGTTCCGCCGCGTGGACTTCCTGCGTGCCCTGCGCGACTACGGCTCGCGGCAGCGTCGCTTCGGCGCCTGAGGCGCGGCGCACTGGCCACGGTGCTGGGCTCCGCACCGCTGTGCCGGGCACCGCACCGCTGCGCCGGTCACCTCACCGCTGTGCCGGTCACCTCACCGCTGTGCCGGGCACCGCACCGCTGTGCTGGGCGCAGTACTGCCAAGTAATCGGCGGCCTACTTGGCAGTACTGCGCCCAGCGGGCGGGGGTGCTGCCTCAGAACCAGCGCTGCTCCGCGGCGGAGGCGAGGGCGGCGTCGTCGCGGGAGGCACGCCGCTCCAGGACGCGGGCGGCGCGGTCCCGGCGGCCCCACCACAGCGCCAGCAGCACCCCGACGACGGCGCCGGCCAGGTGCCCCGTCCAGGACAGGCCCGGCTGGGGCAGCAGGCCGAGGAGCGAGGAGCCCAGGTGGGTCACCGCCACGACCACGGAGACCACGACGGCCAGGGCGCGCCGGGCCACGATGCCGTAGACGAGCAGGAACGCGATGAGCGCGTAGACGATGCCCGAGGCGCCGATGTGCACCCCCGGCGTGCCGATGAGCCAGGTGAGCAGGCCCGAGCCGAGCCACGAGGCGGCCAGGAGCGCGACCGGGCGGCGGGAGACGAGCGCGGCCACCGGGCCGAGGACGATCAGCGCCGTGGTGTTGCCGATCAGGTGGCCCCAGCCGGCATGGAGGAGTGGGGAGAAGAGCACGCCGTCCAGGCCCCCCAGGTGGCGCGGGATCAGCCCGGCGCCGGGGATGATCAGGCGGCCGCCCAGGATCAGCACGAGCTGGGCGATCCACATGAGGACGATCAGCACGGCGGTGGGGGCGGCGGCGCGCAGCAGGCCGGCACTGGCGCGGTCGGCGCGGGAGGCGAGGCCGGCGCCGCGGGAGGACTCGGGGGACGCGAGGGGGCCGGGGGTGCTGCGCATGGGGGCTCCTGACGGAGGACGGGGTGGGCTGGGCCCCAGTCTAGGAAGCCGACCTGGCCGATGCCCGGATTCTTCATCCAGGGTTCACCCTCGGCGTCGCCCGCGTTCCCCGCGCGGACCTAGCGTGAGCCGCAGGCGGGCGCCGCCCGCCCTTCACCCCGGCACAGGAGGCACGCAGCATGGAGCAGCAGGCGCAGACCGCGGAGACGGGCACCCGGAGCCCGCGGGGGGACAGGGCGAGCGTGGGGGAGCGCTCCTATGTGGTGGACACCTCGGTGCTCCTCTCGGATCCGCGGGCGCTGCTGCGCTTCGCCGAACATGAGGTGATCCTGCCGCTTGTGGTGATCTCCGAGCTCGAGGCCAAGCGTGCCGATCCGGACCTGGGCTACTTCGCGCGCACTGCGCTGCGCATCCTCGACGACCTGCGCACGCGCCACGGCGCCCTGGACCGCGACGTCCCGCTCACGCCCGAGGGCGGGACCCTGCGGGTTGAGCTGAACCACGTCTCCACGGACGTCCTGCCGTTCGGCATCCGCGGGACGGACAACGACTCGCGCATCCTCGCCGTCGCGAAGGCCTTCGCGGACGAGGGGCGGGAGGTGACCGTGGTGTCCAAGGACCTGCCGATGCGCGTGAAGGCCGCGGCCATGGGCCTGTCCGCGGACGAGTACCGCCATGAGCTCGTGCGGGACTCGGGCTGGCGCGGCACCGTGGCCCTGCCGCTGGACGAGGAGCGGCTCGACACGCTGTACGAGGAGGGCGTGGTCTCCCTCGAGGGCGTGCCGCTCCCGGACCTGCGCGGCACGGGTGTGGAGGAGCGCCCGGGGCAGGAGCAGCCGGGCGCCGAGAGCCTCCCGGTGAACACGGGGCTGGTGCTCTCCTCGACGCGCGGCTCCGCACTCGCCCGCGTGGTCGACGGCGGTCGGGCGCGTCTGGTGCGCGGGGACAAGGACGTGTTCGGACTGCACGGCCGCTCGGCGGAGCAGCGCCTGGCCATCGACCTGCTGATGGACTCCAGCGTCGGGATCGTCTCGCTGGGTGGCCGCGCGGGCACGGGCAAGTCGGCCCTCGCGCTGTGCGCAGGCCTGGAGGCCGTCATGGAGCGCCGGGAGCACCGCAAGGTCGTGGTGTTCCGGCCGCTGTACGCCGTGGGCGGCCAGGAGCTCGGCTACCTGCCCGGCGGAGAGGGCGAGAAGATGGGCCCGTGGGCGCAGGCGGTGTTCGACACCCTCTCCGCGCTCGTCTCCCCGTCCGTGATCGATGAGGTGACGGACCGCGGGATGCTCGAGATCCTGCCGCTCACCCACATCCGCGGCCGTTCCCTGCACGACGCGTGGGTGATCGTGGACGAGGCGCAGTCATTGGAGCGCAACGTGCTGCTGACCGTGCTGAGCCGCATGGGCAGGAACTCCAAGGTGGTGCTCACCCACGACGTCGGCCAGCGGGACAACCTGCGCGTGGGCCGGCACGATGGGATCGCGGCCGTGGTGGAGACCCTGAAGGGGCACCCGCTGTTCGGGCACGTCACCCTCACCCGATCCGAGCGCTCGCCGATCGCGGCGCTGGTGACCGAGCTGCTCGAGGAGGAGCGCTGAGCGGGAGGCCGCGCCGGAGATGACAGAGGGGCCGCTGCACAAGGCAGCGGCCCCAACGGCGGGGGTGCTCGGCCCCGCGGAGGGGGGATTGGGGACCGAGGAAGCCCGCCACCATGGCCCCTCAAAAACGGGATCGGGGCCATGGAGTCTCAGGAATGATCCGACCCTGGGGCCTGACCATCACTGAACTGTAGCCCCACTCTTGCGGCAGACGCAACGTTGTGTTCCGTATGTGAGAGAGCTGACGGCGGGCCGGGAGAAGTGCGGCGCATCGGGATCCGCGGCCTGTGGATGAGCGGGTGCGCGCCAGGGAGACGGCCCTACGCTGGGCCGGGGAGGGGGGTGGTCCGCATGGGTTGGTGGGCGTGGGCGGTGGCTGCCGGGCACATCACGACGGCGGCGGTGTGGGTGCTGGCCGTCGCGTGGTTCGCGCTGTGCTGCGCGGTGCTCGTGCGGACGGACCTGCGGGAGCACCGGCTGCCGAATCGCTGGACCCTGCGGCTCGCGCTGGGCGGGCTCGTGGGGATGGCCGGGGGAGCGGCGCTCGCGGGACGGTGGGACCTCGTGGCGGGCGGCATGCTCGGCGGGCTCGGCTACGCCGTGGCGATGTTCGTGCTGCATCTGCTCAGCGGAGGCGGCCTCGGCATGGGCGACGTGAAGCTCGCCGCGGGCCTGGGCCTCTACACGGGCGTGGCCGGCGGGCCGGCCGCCGTGGTGGCGGCCGGCGTCGGGGCGATCCTGCTGGGCGGGCTCTCAGCGCTCGTGCTGGTGGCGCTGCGGCGGGCGAGCCGGTCCACTGCGCTGCCGTTCGGGCCGGCGATGGTGGCGGCGGCCGTCGGGGTGCTGGTGATGGTCCGCTGAGAGTCCTGACGACGTCCAGGGGGCGCGGCTCAGACTGGCGCCCGGGACGTCGTGGTCGGTCACGGCGGGTCCTTTCGAGACTCTTCGGCGCGGCCACCACAGATGCCAGAGTCGCCGACACCCCGACGCACAGCGAAGGCCACCCCCCGCCGGGAGGTGGCCTTCGTCGTCGTGGGTCAGGGCAGCGGCGCTCAGCCGCCCGGGAGGATCACTCCGGGTGCGTCATGGACATGGTGTCCAGGGCCTTGTCGAGCTGCTCCTCGGTGACCTCGCCGCGCTCCACGTAGCCGAGGTCCACCACGGCCTCGCGCACGGTCATCTTGTTCTTCACCGAGTGCTTGGCGATCGCGGCGGCGGCCTCGTAGCCGATCACCTTGTTCAGCGGGGTGACGATGGACGGGGAGGCGCCGGCCAGGAAGGTGCAGCGCTCCTCGTTGGCCTCGAGGCCGTCGATCATCTTGTCCGCCATCACGCGGGCGGTGTTGGCCAGCAGGCGGATGGACTCGAGCAGGTTGGCGGCCATCACGGGGATGCCCACGTTCAGCTCGAACGCGCCGTTGGTGGAGGAGAGGGCGATCGTGGTGTCGTTGCCGATCACCTGGGCGCACACCATGATGGCGGCCTCGCAGATCACGGGATTGACCTTGCCCGGCATGATCGAGGAGCCCGGCTGCAGGTCCGGGATCGCGATCTCGCCGAGGCCGGTGTTGGGGCCGGAGCCCATCCAGCGCAGGTCGTTGTTGATCTTCATGATCGAGTAGGCGATGTTGCGCAGCTGGCCGGAGGCCTCGATCAGGCCGTCGCGGTTGGCCTGCGCCTCGAAGTGGTCGCGGGCCTCGGTGATCGGCAGGCCGGTCTCCTCGGCGAGCAGCTCGATCACGCGGGCGGAGAAGCCCTTCGGGGTGTTGATGCCGGTGCCGACGGCGGTGCCGCCGAGGGGCACCTCGGCCACCCGGGGCAGGGAGGCGTCGATGCGCTCGATGCCGTAGCGCACCTGGGCGGCGTAGCCGCCGAACTCCTGGCCCAGGGTCACCGGGGTCGCGTCCATGAGGTGGGTGCGGCCGGACTTCACGATGCCGGAGAACGCCTCGGCCTTCTTCTCCAGTGAGGCGGCCAGGTGGTCCAGGGCCGGCTTCAGGTCGTTGATCAGCGCGCCGGTCACGGCCACGTGCACGGAGGTGGGGAACACGTCGTTGGAGGACTGCGAGGCGTTCACGTGGTCGTTCGGGTGGACGGTCTCCTCGGAGCCGGCCGCCTGGAGCGACTGCGTGGCGAGGTTCGCGAGCACCTCGTTGGTGTTCATGTTCGAGGAGGTGCCGGAGCCGGTCTGGAACACGTCGATCGGGTACTGGTCGTCGTGCTCGCCGGCGATCACCTCATCCGCGGCGGCCACGATCGCGTCCGCGCGCTCCTGGGAGATGATCCCGAGCTCGGCGTTCGCCTTCGCGGCGGCCTTCTTGATCTGGGCCAGCGCGTGGATGTGGGCGGGCTCGAGGGTCTTGCCGGAGATCGGGAAGTTCTCCACGGCGCGCTGCGTCTGGGCGCTGTAGAGCGCGTCGACCGGGACCTTCACCTCGCCCATGGTGTCGTGCTCGATGCGGAACTGCGGCTCACTGTTCTGTGCGGTCATGCCGCCATCCTAGTTCTCGGGCCCCACCGCGCACCGTCTTTCGCTTTCCCTCGGGAAACCGTCGTCTCGCCGTCACGACGGCGACGGGGAGACGACGATCTCCCGAACGAAAGTGCCGGGGCTCAGACCTCGAGGTCGCCGAGCACGCGGCCGGGCTGCGCGGTGCCCTCGGCCAGCGAGTAGGTCAGGCCGACAACGGCGGCGCGCCCGTCCCGGACAGCGCGGTACAGGGAGCGCGAGCTCTCCACGAGGCGGTCGCAGGTCTGGTCCACGTGCTCCGCGACCGTGCCGTCCACGTCCGTCACGCCGGCGCGCTGCGCGGCGAACACGGACGGGGTGATGCGCTCCACGAGTGAGCGGATGAAGCCGGCCGGCATCGTCCCGGTCTCGTAGGCCTCGACGGCGGCGGTCACCGCGCCGCACGAGTCGTGGCCGAGCACCACCACGAGCGGGATGTCCAGGACGTCCACGGCGTACTCGAGCGTGCCGAGCACGGCGTCGTCGATGACCTGGCCCGCCGTGCGGATGACGAACACGTCGCCGAGGCCCACGTCGAAGATGATCTCCGCGGCGAGGCGGGAGTCGGAGCAGCCGAAGATCGCCGCGATGGGCTCCTGCCCGGCGGTCAGGTGGGAGCGGCGCTCGGCGTCCTGGTTGGGATGGCCGGGGTCGCCCTCCACGAACCGGCGGTTGCCCTCCTGCAGGAGGCGCCAGGCCTCGGCCGGGGTGTGCGGGCGCCGGGCCATCGGGGCCGCGGCGGCGGCGGGCTTCTGGGGGGTGGTCATCGGATCTCCTTTGCAACGGCGCGGGCCAGGTCTTCCAGGACCTCGCGTCCGCCGGTGGTGGTCAGCACCACGATGCTGCCGTCCACCTCGGCCACGAAGTGCTGCTCGGCGGACTCCTTGGGCTCCATGTGCTGCCACGTGATCCCGTCCACGTCCACGGACTCCTCGGCCGGGGCGGTGCCCACGCGGAGCGCGAGCCAGGTGGGGTCGGCGTCCGCGGTCTGCCGCAGCCCGGCGAACACGGTGTCCGTCACCACCCAGCCGACGTCCCACGTCTGCAGCCCGTCCATCGGCTGCAGTCGCGCGTAGTTGGCGTACCAGGGCTCCGGGACCTCGGGGGCCAGGGCCGGGAGGGCGCCGTCGTCGTGAGGGACCGTGGCGGCGGCCTCCGCCACGTCCACCCGGTCCCCGGGAGCGCGCGGCGCGGGGTTCGGGTTGAGCGCGACCACCACGAGCACGAGGGCGAGGGTGGCGAGCACCGAGAGCAGCATGCCGATCCACGGCTGGTTGGCCCGCTGCGCCTGCTTGGCGGTCAGGACGGGGCGGGGCGCCGGCGCGGCCGGTGCGGTCTCGGGTGCGGGGGAGCTCACCCGAGGCATTCTGCCACTCCCGCCGTAGGATGACGGGGAGGGCAGAGCCGCCCACACGCCAGTCCGCAGCGACGGCGCACCGCGAGAAGGATCGGAGACACGATGACGAACGCGTCCTCGGAGAAGACCGGCTACGAGAACCATGTCCCGGACCGCAACCTGGCGATGGAGCTGGTGCGCGTGACGGAGGCGGCCGCCATCGCCGCGAGCCCGTGGGTGGGCTACGGCGACAAGAACAAGGCCGACGGTGCCGCCGTCGACGCCATGCGCTCCTTCATGGACACCGTGGCGATGGACGGCACCGTGGTGATCGGCGAGGGCGAGAAGGACGAGGCCCCGATGCTGTTCAACGGGGAGAGGGTCGGCGACGGCGCCGGCGCCCCCGTGGACGTGGCCGTGGACCCGATCGACGGCACCCGCCTCACCGCGATGGGCTACAACAACGCCCTCTCCGTGTTCGCCGTGGCCGAGCGCGGCACCATGTTCGACCCCTCCGCCGTGTTCTACATGGACAAGCTCGTGGTGGGTCCCGAGGCCGCCGACTTCGTGGACATGCGCCTGCCCGTGAAGCAGAACGTGAACCTCGTGGCCAAGGCCCTCGGCAAGCCCGTCTCCCAGGTGACCGTGTGCGTGCTGGACCGCCCGCGCCACGAGGGCCTCGTGAAGGAGATCCGCGCGGCCGGCGCCCGCGTGAAGTTCATCCTCGACGGCGACGTGGCCGGCGCGATCGCCGCGGCCCGCCCGGACACCGGCGTGGACATGATGATGGGCATCGGCGGCACCCCGGAGGGCATCGTCACCGCGTGCGCCATCAAGGCCACCGGCGGCGTGATCCAGGGCCGCCTGGCCCCCGTGGACGAGGCCGAGCGCCAGAAGGCCCTCGACGCCGGCCTGGACCTGGACGCCGTGCTCACCACGGACGAGCTCGTCACCTCGGACCACTGCTACTTCGCCGCCACCGGCATCACCGACGGCGACCTGCTGCGCGGCGTGCGCTTCGTGAACGGCCGCGTGCAGACCCAGTCGATCGTGATGCGCTCGAAGTCCGGCACCGTCCGCACCGTGGACGCCGAGCACGACGTCAAGAAGTGGGCCAAGTGGCTCGAGGAGCGTTGAGCCGCTGACCCCCACCCCCTGCCTTTTCGCTGGCGAAAGTGCTCAGTGGCGGGGCAGGCCCGCCGCGTGGACGGTCGCCGGGGCGCCGTCCGCGCTCGCGACGACGAGCGGGCCGCCCGCCGTCTCCGCGGCCGGCAGGAACACGGCCTCGCCCGGACCGAGCACGAGCTCCTGCCCGGCCAGGGCGAGCCGGGCCCGCCCCCGGGTGACCACCGCGAGCCCGGGGCCGGAGAGCGTCAGCGCGCGGTCGCCGTCGTCGTCGAGGGTGGCCTGCAGCAGCTCGAACTCCTCGAACGGCGGCCGGTACGCCACCACGGAGTCCGCCACGCGCTCGGGCTCGGTGTAGGGCACGGGCAACGCCTCGAACGCCACCACGCGCCGCAGCTCCGGGATGTCCACGTGCTTGACGGTCAGCCCCCCGCGCAGCACGTTGTCCGACGCCGCCATGACCTCCACGCCCAGCCCGTGCAGGTAGGCGTGCACGTTGCCGGCCGGCAGGTGCACCGCCTGGCCGGGGGCCAGGTCCACGCGGTTGAGCAGGACGGCCACGAGCACGCCCGGGTCGTCGGGGTGGTGCCGGGCCAGCTCGACGGCCGTGGCCAGCGCAGGATCCTGCAGGATCAGCTGCTCCGCGCCCTGCAGCGCCTCCACGGCCTGGGCCACGGCACCGGGGGCGGACCACGCGGACTCGCCGTCGAGCAGCGCGCAGAACGTCCCCTCCAGATCGCCCGTGGCGAGCGCCTGGCTCATGCGGGCGGCGGCGACGGCGGCCACGGACGTCTGCCCATCCGCGTACTCGGTGAGGGTCTGGGCGAGCCGCTCGAAGCTCAGGGAGGACTCCTCGGTGGGGCGGAAGCCGCACAGGGCGGAGAACTCCGTGAGGGCCACGAGCATCTCGGGC
This sequence comes from Micrococcus antarcticus, assembly GCF_044872765.1. NCBI lineage: Bacteria > Bacillati > Actinomycetota > Actinomycetes > Micrococcales > Micrococcaceae > Micrococcus > Micrococcus antarcticus. Next base: position 2,326,878 of record NZ_CP085253.1, read on the forward strand.
TTGTGGTTGTCGTCCTTGTAGTTGCGGTGCGGCGCGTCGCGCGGCACGTCCGCGGCCTCCTCGGCGGCGAACCCGGCGCGAGCCTGCTCGAGCGTGGGGTGGGCCTGGATGGAGAGCGGCTGCCCCGCCGCGAGCAGCTTCACGAGGTACGGCAGCCGCCCGCCGGGGGCCGCGGCTCCCAGCATGGCCTCGGGGTCCGCGGCCACGAGCTCGTCGAGGCCCACGCGCCGCCCGTCTCCCATCGGAACGGCGCACGGGGCGCCGGGGTGGGCGCCGAGCCACAGCTCCGCCTCCGGCTCACCGGTGGGCTCGCGGCCCTGCAGACCGGCCAGCAGGGTGGTGGAGCCCCACGCGTAGTCACGGATGATCGGCTCGAGGACTTGCATGCCCTCCAGCTTAGGCGAGGGGCATCGGGGCAGGCGGCTCAGGCCGGCGCGCACAGTCCGTTGGTCGAGGACACCAGGTTGAGCACGTCCTCCTGCCCGGCGTCCTCGGCCCGCATGAGGTCCTCGGCGGTGTAGGGCTGGCCGTCGGGCCGGGTGGGGGCCGCGGGCCAGGTGCTCGGGTCGTCCTTGTCCACGCCGTCCTCCTCCGCGGCGGCCTGGGACAGCACGGCGAGCAGCGGCAGCGGGCTCACGCCCGCCTCGCCCGTCCTGCCCGCCTCGCCCGTCCTGCCCGACGACGGCGCGTTCTCCGACGACGTGTCTGAGGAGGAGCCCGTCCCGGCGAGCGCCTCGTCCACGCGGCGGTGGACCTCGTCGTAGTCGGGGTAGGTGGTGAAGTGGTCTTCGGCGGTGCCGAAGTCCGGGGGGCCGATGGTCAGGCGCTCCATCTCCTGGCCGCGGGAGCGCTCGGCCAGGTCCACGAACGTGCCGAGCTGGCTCTGCGGCAGGTTGGTGGTGACCACCTGCTGGCCCGCCTTCAGGATCTCCTCGAAGCGGGTGAGCACGGTGGCCGGGGTGAACTGCTGCAGCATGGCGGCCTGCATGCACTGCTGGCGGCGGATGCGCGCGTAGTCCGAGGACCAGTGCCGCGAGCGTGCGAAGGCGAGAGCGTCTTCGCCGTTGAAGTGGTGCTCGCCCGGGGCCCACCACACGTTGCCCCACGCGCCGTCCGGGCGCTGTCCGCGGTGGGTGACGTACCCGCCTGAGACCACGTCCACGCCGCCCATGGCGTCGATCAGCTGGGCGAAGCCGCCCATGTCCATGAGTGCGTACCCGGTGATCTCCAGCCCGAGGATGCCGCCGGCGGCGTCCATCATGGCCTCCGCTCCGGGGTCGGCGGCCCCCGGGTAGAGGTCGGCGTGCTTCTTGGTGACGTCCATGTAGAGGGCGTTGAGGATGCAGTCGTCGCCGCAGGAGAAGCCGTCCGGGTACGCCTGCCACAGCGGCGAGTCCTGCGTGAAGGGCGCGTTCTGCAGGTTCCGGGGCAGGGAGAGCATCACCATCCGGCCGGTGCGCGCGTCCACGGAGGCCACGTGCATGGAGTCGGGCCGCAGCCCGGTGCGTCCCTCGCCGGCGTCGCCGCCCATCACGAGGATGTTGTAGCGGCCGTCGGCCTGGGCCACCGCCGGCCCGTCCCCGAACACCTGGCCGAGCGTGCTCCGGCCCGCGTTCATGGCCCAGCCGCCGTAGAGCAGCCCGCCGGTGGTGAGGAGCAGGGCGAGGATCGTGGACGCGGCGGTGAGGTTGCGCGCCCCGGGGGCGAGGAGGTTCACGCGGATCAGGCGGAAGGTGTCCACCCACAGCGCGCCCCAGCCCACGGCCAGCGCGACCAGCAGTGCGGAGAGCGCCAGCAGCACGGTGTCCTGAGCCAGGAGGTTCAGCAGGACGCCGCGGGCCGTCAGCCACAGCACGAGCCCCACGATCAGCACCGCCCACACGGCCATGGTCACGCGCAGCGCGAGGCGGCCGAGTCGGCGGCTGCCCGCCACCACCTGCGCGCCGCCGGGCACGAGGGCGGTGAGCGCCAGCAGGATGGCCCCGCGGCGGGTGCGCTCGGTGGGCGTGGCGGCGCGGGGGTCGCGGACGGGGTCCCGCACGGGATCCAGGCGGTCGGCGGCGGCGATGCTGCCCATCAGCGCTCGGCGGCCATCCGGTCTCGCAGGCGGGAGCCCTTGGCCTGGGCCTGGGCGTTGAGGCCGGCGGCGTGCGCCACCAGGGCGTCCCGCAGGCGGGCGGCCTCCGCGCCCTCGCCCGCGGCGAGGATGCGGGCGGCCAGCAGGCCGGCGTTCGCGGCGCCGTCCACGGAGACGGTGGCCACGGGCACGCCGGAGGGCATCTGCACGATCGAGAGCAGCGAGTCCATCCCGTCCAGGCTCTTGAGCTTCACGGGCACGCCGATCACGGGCAGCGGGGTGACGGCGGCCAGCATGCCGGGCAGGTGCGCGGCGCCGCCGGCGCCGGCCACGATCACGCGGATGCCGCGCTCGTGGGCGCGCGCCCCGAACTCGACCATCTCGTGGGGCATGCGGTGCGCGGAGACCACGCCCACCTCGACGGGCACGCCCAGCTCGCGCAGGGCCTCGGCGGCCGCGCTCAGCACGGGCCAGTCGGAGTCCGAGCCCATCACGACGGCGACGACGGGCGCCTCGTCCTGCAGCGGCTGGGTCAGGGGCGCGTCGGCCTGGGTCTCGGGTGCGCTCACGGGCGGGCCTCCGGGGTGTCGGACGCGGTGGCGTCGGGGGTGGCCGGGCGGGCGGACGACGACGGCGCCGCCTCCGCGCCGTCGCGCAGGATCGCCGCGGCGGACTCAGCCTCGGCGACGACGTCGGCGAGGGCCTCACCGGGCGCGGCGACCACGTTCACGTGGCCCACCTTGCGGCCCGGCGAGACGTCCTTGCCGTAGGTGTGGACCTTGGCCGCGGGGTGGGCCGCCATGGCCTCGGCGAAGCCGGCGTAGAGGTCCTCGCGCGCGCCGCCCAGGATGTTCTTCATCACCACGGTGCCGCGCGGGGCGGTCTCGCCCAGCGGCAGGCCGAGCACGGCGCGCACGTGCTGCTCGAACTGCCCGGTGACGGCGCCGTCCATGGACCAGTGCCCCGAGTTGTGGGGGCGCATCGCGAGCTCGTTCACCTGGAAGCCCGGGCCCACGCCGGGGGTCTCGAACAGCTCGACGGCCAGCATGCCGGTCACGCCGAGCTCCTCGGCGATCCGCGCGGCGGCGGCGCTCGCGGCCGCGGCCACGGCGGGGTCGAGGTCCGGCGCGGGGGCGATCACCAGGTCGCACACGCCGGCGGTCTGCACGGACTCCACCACGGGGTAGGCGGCGGCCTCGCCGGAGGGCGTGCGCGCCACCTGGACGGAGAGCTCGCGAGCGAAGGGCACGAGGGCCTCGGCCAGCAGGGGCGTGATGTCGGCCGCGAGCCACGTGCCCAGCGTGCCGTCCGCCGCGGACGCGCGGGCGTCGTCGGCGTCGTCCAGCGTGAGGACGCCCTTGCCGTCGTAGCCGCCGCGGGGGGTCTTCAGGATCATGGGCCAGCCGTGCTCGTCGCCGAACGCCACCACGTCCTCGAGCGTGTCCACCGCAGCCCACGCGGGGTTGGGCAGGCCCAGCCGCTCGACCGCCTCGCGCATCAGCAGCTTGTCCTGCGCGTACTGGAGCGCGTCCGGGCCGGGGTGCACGGCGACGTCGAGGGACTCCAGCGCGCGCAGGTGCTCGGTGGGCACGTGCTCGTGGTCGAAGGTGAGGACGTCCACGGTGGAGGCGAACGCGCGCAGCGTGGCCAGGTCCGTGTGGTCGCCCACCTCATGCGGGGCCACCTGGGCCGCAGAGGAGTCCTCCGCCTCCGCGAGGACGCGGAAGGGCACGCCCAGCTCCGCGGCCGGGGCCGCCATCATGCGCGCCAACTGGCCGCCGCCGATCACTCCGAGTCGAGGAAAAGTCACCTCGCCAGGGTAGTCCGGCGGTCTGGGAAGTCCGTCACTGATCTCTGTGAACCCGCCCACGCGCCCCGCCCGCCGCGCGTCGTCGCCCACACCCGGGGCTACAGTGTTCCCAGCCGTCCGGGGGGTCCGCTCTGCGCTCCCCCCTCTCTTCCCCTCCCCCATCCGAACGAGGTGCCCCCGCCCATGAACGATCTCTGGCAGCGCTTCACGGGGCTCGTCTCGATGCTCTGGCGCGAAGTCGCCAAGTTCGGCACCGTGGGCGCGCTGGCCTTCGTGATCGACTCCGCCGTGTTCTGGTGGCTCATGACCGGCCCCATGGAGGGCTCCAACGTCAAGGCGAAGATCTGGGCCGGCGTGGTGGCCACCCTCTTCAGCTGGGTGGCCAACCGCTACTGGACCTTCCGCCACAAGCGCCAGGCCAACGTGGTCCGCGAGCTCGTCATGTTCCTCGTGATGAACGCGATCGGCCTGGGCATCCAGGCCGGCTGCGTGTTCATCGCGCAGTACCTCATGGGCGTCACCGACCCCACGGGCCTGTTCATCGCCGGCAACGTGATCGGCCTCTTCTTCGGCACGACGTTCCGGTACTTCGCCTACCGCTTCTGGGTGTTCAAGGACGAGCTGGACGCCGAGCCGGGCTACGAGGGGGACATCGCCCTCCTCACGGGCCAGCTGCCGGTGCTCCACCACCACGACCGGCACCCGGGCGAGCCCATGCCCCAGGACGACGCCGTCACCCCCGAACGCTGACCGCCCGACCCGCGTCCCACGCCTCCAGGGCGTGACGCACGGAGGCGAGGCTGAGGCGCGCCCGCCCCGACCCCGTCGTGGCATCCCCCTTCTCCCCGACCTTCTCCCCGACGCCGTCGGCCCCCGCCGGCAGCATCCCCGGCGTCACGTGGTCCACGGGGCCGGGGAGCGCGTCCGGCTGCGCGCGGATCTCCGCCGCCACGTCCACGACGCCGGGCTCCAGGTCCGCGTCCCCGCCGAACTCGGGCTCGAGCCCGCGCGGCAGCGCGACGGCGAGCACCGCCGTCGCCGGGTCCGTCCAGTCCTGCGGCCGGTCGGTGAGCACCGCGGCGGGCGCGGGGGAGGGACCCGGGCCGGCGCCGCCGTCGTCGGGAGCCCCCGCCGAGAGCTCGGCGCCCGCACACAGCGCGCCGAGCGCGAGGGCGTGGGAGAGCCAGTGCTCGGGCAGGTCCACGTGCACGGCGTCACCGGGGGCGATGCCCTCGTCCGCCAGCAGGCCGGCCGCCTTCGCCGCCCAGTTCACCGTGACCGCGCCGGAGAGCTCGATGCGCTGGTCCACGGCGCCGTGCTCGTCCGCCGCGGGGGCGCCGGCCGGGGAGGGCTCCTGCACGATCGCGGGGCGCGGGGAGGAGGCGAGGCGGGCCACGAGCGGGCCGCCGGAACGGGGCGTGGAGAGGGAGACCATGGGGCCAGTGTGGCACCCTTCCCGCGGGGCGGATCGGCCTCGGCGGCTGCGAATCACACCCGTGTAACTCCCCGTGTAGGGTGTGCTCTGAACCATGCACGCAACGCCCCGGGAGGCCGTCATCATGGAGAGCATGCAGCGCGCCGAGGACGCATTCGCGGGGGAGTCGCGTCAGGCCGCCGCTCGCGCCCGCGCCGTGCCGAGCGACTGGTTCCTGGACCCCGCGGATCCGGCCGCCGGCTGGGCGCAGGAGGAGGGCCTGGAGGCGCAGGCCTCGGCCTTCCTCGCCGCCCACGACGTCGACGACGCCCCGCGTGCCACCGTCACCGCCCTCTTCCCGCAGCAGGTGCCGCAGCAGCCCGCGCCCGCTGTGGCCCCGGCCGTCGGATCCCCGTGGGAGGCGCTGCCCGGCGTCGTGACGGAGCCCGTGGAGGGCGACCTCGCGTGGCAGGTGGACGCGCTGTGCGCGCAGACGGACCCCGAGGCGTTCTTCCCGGAGAAGGGCGGCTCCACGCGCGAGGCCAAGAAGGTGTGCGCCGCGTGCGACGTGCGCCGCCAGTGCCTGGACTACGCCATGGCGAACGACGAGCGCTTCGGGATCTGGGGTGGGCTCTCCGAGCGGGAGCGCCGCCGCCTGCGCCGTGAGCGCGGCTGAGTCCCAGGGCCGTCCGGCCCGCACTGCGGGCTAGGCCCGGCCCCAGCTCGGGTCCAGCACCTGAGGGTCCACGCCGAGGGCCTGCGCACACCGGCTCAGCGCCACGCCGTAGACCGCGCCGTCCAGGTCCCCCGGGTCCGCCGACTCCATGAGGGGACGCTCGAACAGGGTGAGCAGCACGCCGTCCGGGCCCTCGCGCTCCGCCCGCGCGAACAGCGACTCCTCGTCCTGCTCCGCGCCCGCATGGAGCAGCCGCAGCCGTTCCTCCAGGCGGTCCGGGATGCGCTCGACGCGCACGGTCACGCGGGCCAGGCCCGGCGCCTCGAGGTCGCCCAGGCGCTCCACCGCCTTCTCGACGGCCGTCAGCAGCGCCTCGCTGCGGCCGCGCTCCGAGCGGGCCCCGAAGGGGCGTGGGTGTCGGAGCCCGCGGGCGTGGCGGTCGCGCAGGCCGGAGCGACGGCGCCGTCGTCGCCTGCCGGCCGCCGGGGAGCCGTCGTCCGCTCCGCTGCCCGCGCCCGTCCCGTCGCGCGGCGCGTCACCCGTTCCGCCGCCCGGCACGGGCGCGAGGGGGTCGAGAGGGTCCGGCGCGGTCATGCGGACACTGTAGGACACGAGGCCCGGGGCGGGCCCGGCGCCCGGGGCCGAGTAGGCTGGGTCGCCGTGGGAGCCATGCGACGCTGCAGCAAGACCGGATGCCAGGGGGACGCCCTGGCCACGCTGACGTACAACTACGCGGACTCCACGGTGGTGATCGGCCCGCTCTCGCGCCGCGCCGAGCCCCACACCTACGACCTCTGCGGCGAGCACGCCCGCCGCACCACCGCCCCCCGCGGGTGGGAGGTGCTGCGCCTCGCGCTGCCCGAGCGCTACGAGCCGGTCGCGCCGCAGGGCGCCGCCGGCGCCGTGCCCCCGGCCGAGGCGCCGCCCACGCCGTCCGCCTGCGCCGCTCCGCCCGCGCCCGCCGCGCGCCCGGGCCTGCGCCTCGTCCGCGACGAGGGGCCCGAGAATCCGGTGCACTCCTGACACCTTCAGGCCGCCCCCGGGGGAGCTGACCGGTGACGGAGCCGCCGACGATTCTGTGGGCACCCGGCCCGCGGGGGCGCCCACGTCGGTAGGCTGACCGCATGACTGAGACCCCCGCCAGCCCCGCCGTGCCCCGCACCCCCGACGTCGACCCGGCCTACGCCAACCGCGCCACCGTCCCCGGCGCCACGTTCGACTTCACGGTCCGCGACCTGGGCCTGGCCGAGGCCGGCCGCCACCAGATCCGCCTCGCCGAGCACGAGATGCCGGGCCTGATGTCCCTGCGCGAGGAGTATGCCGAGTCCCAGCCGCTCGCCGGCGCGCGCATCGCCGGCTCGCTGCACATGACCGTGCAGACCGCCGTGCTGATCGAGACCCTCACCGCGCTCGGCGCCGAGGTCCGCTGGGCCTCCTGCAACATCTTCTCCACGCAGGACGAGGCCGCGGCCGCCGTCGTGGTGGGCTCCGGCACCCCGGAGGAGCCCGCGGGCGTGCCCGTGTTCGCGTGGAAGAACGAGTCCCTGACGGACTACTGGTGGACCGCCTCCCAGATCCTCACGTGGCCCGGCGCCGCCGAGGACCCGGAGAAGGGCCCCAACATGATCCTGGACGACGGCGGCGACGCCACCCTGCTCGTGCACAAGGGCGTGGAGTTCGAGGCCGCCGGCGCCGTGCCGTCCGCCACCGAGGACGACCCGGAGGAGTACCGCATCGTCCTCGAGACCCTGCGCCGCTCCCTCGAGGAGGACCCCCAGCAGTGGACCCGCACCGCGGAGACCCTGCGCGGCGTCTCCGAGGAGACCACCACGGGCGTGCTGCGCCTCTACCAGCTGGCGCAGGAGGGCACGCTCCTCTTCCCGGCCATCAACGTGAACGACTCGGTCACGAAGTCCAAGTTCGACAACAAGTACGGCATCCGCCACTCGCTGCCGGACGGCATCATGCGCGCCACGGACGTGCTGATCGGCGGCAAGGTGGCCGTGGTGTGCGGCTACGGCGACGTCGGCAAGGGCGCCGCGGAGGCGCTGCGCGGCCAGGGGGCCCGCGTGATCGTCACGGAGATCGACCCGATCTGCGCGCTCCAGGCCGCGATGGACGGCTACCAGGTGGCCACCCTCGACGACGTCGTGGGCCTCGGCGACATCTTCGTCACCACCACGGGTGGCAAGGACATCATCATGGCCGAGGACATGCTGCGCATGAAGGACAAGGCCATCGTGGGCAACGTTGGCCACTTCGACAATGAGATCGACATGGCCGGCCTGGGCCGCGTGCCGGGCGTGGTGAAGACCGAGATCAAGCCGCAGGTCCACGAGTGGACGTTCGAGGCCGGCACGGACGCCGAGCGCTCGATCATCGTCCTCTCCGAGGGCCGCCTGCTGAACCTCGGCAACGCCACCGGCCACCCGTCCTTCGTGATGTCCGCGTCCTTCACCAACCAGGTGATGGCGCAGATCGAGCTGTTCGGCGGCTCCACCGGCACCGGCGCCCTCACCGGTCAGCACTACGAGAAGCAGGTCTACACCCTGCCGAAGATCCTCGACGAGAAGGTGGCGCGCCTGCACCTGGACGCCCTCGGCGTCGGGCTCTCGGAGCTGTCCAAGGCCCAGGCCGAGTACCTCGGCGTGGACGTGGCCGGCCCGTACAAGTCCGACCACTACCGCTACTGACCCCCTCGCGCCGCGGAGCCTCCGGGGTGCCCACCGCAGGACCGATCAAGGAGACACCCATGAGTTCATTCCCGGCGGGCCGCGGGCGCGAGGAGCGCTCCGGGTCCGGCAGTGCCGACTCCGGAGAGTTCGAGTCCGGCCTGGACTACGGCGCCTTCGCGGAGGATGAGCCGCAGACCGACCGCACGCAGGCGCTGCCGCGCACGGGCGCGGACGGAGGCGACCAGCACACCACCGCCCTGGACCCGGACGAGCTGGCCCGCCTGCGCGGCGCCGACGCCCCGTCCGGGGCAGCGGGGTCCTCGGCGGCGGCCCCGGCCGAGGACATCGTGGCCTCGCGGCCGGTGGCCAGCACCACGCCCCTGCACGTCGAGGAGCCGGCGCGCCGCACCGCGCCCATGGAGGCCGTGGCCCCCGCCGCGGCCGCCCCGGCGTGGCCGGGCGCTGCGGGCGCGCCGGCGGCGGGCGGCCGCCCGGCGGCGGGCGGCCGCCCGGCGGGCGCCGTGGCCGAGGGGCCGAGCCCCGAGGAGCGGGCGCGGCTGCCCAAGGGTGGCCCGCGCGTCGCGCAGACGCTGCTGGCCATCCTGGCGCCGCTCTGGCTGCTGCTGACCGCCGTGAAGCTCGTGGCGAGCCCGGCGTTCCTGTGGCTCGAGTACCACCGGCCCGGCTTCCCGGCGGACCGCTTCGGCTTCACCATGGACGACCGCATGCACTACGGATCCGCGGGCCTGGACTACCTGGGCAACCTGGCGGGCACGCGCTACCTCTCGAGCCTGACGCACGAGGGGGCGCCGCTGTTCACGGAGCCGGAGATCGCCCACATGGCGGACGTGAAGACCGTGATGCTGTGGGCCACTGTGGCCCTCGTGGTCCTGACCGTGCTGTGCATCCTGCTGATCGTGCACCTGCTGCGGAACAGCCCGGGCGGGGTGCGCCGCGCCCTCTTCGCGGCGGCCGCCTGGTTCCTCGTGGCCCTCATCGTGCTGGCCGTCCTGGCCGTCATCGGCTGGTCCTCGTTCTTCGCGGGCTTCCACTCGCTGTTCTTCGCGGACGGCACCTGGACGTTCTCCGTGCAGGACGCGCTGATCCGCCTGTACCCCAGCCAGTTCTGGATCGACGCCGCCGTCGCGGTGGGCCTCCTCAGCCTGCTGACCGCCCTGCTCACGCTCGTCTTCACCTGGCCGACGCGCCGCCGTCGCGAGCGCACCGCGGACCAGCGCAGTGCCTTCGAGTCCACGCGCCTGCGCTGGGCCCGCGAGGAGGACGCGCAGCTGCGGTGACGGGCCGCTGAGGCCCCCGCACGAACGCGCCCCGCCCCCCCCCTGTGATGGGAGGCGGGGCGCGGTGCGTCCGGCGGGTGTGCGGGTCTCAGGAGGACGGGGACCCGTCCACGAACGGGTAGTCCGTGTAGCCGTGCGCCCCGCCCGTGTAGAACGTCGTCGGGTCCGGCTCGTTGAGGGGCAGCCCCTCGCGCCAGCGGCGCGCCAGGTCCGGGTTGGCGATCAGCTCGCGGCCCACGGCCGCCGCGTCGGCCAGGCCGTCCTCCACGATCCGGCGGGCCTCCTCCAGGCCCGTGACCGCGCCGAAGCCGCTGTTGAGCACCAGGGGCCCGGAGAAGGACTCGCGCAGGTGCGCCGCGAGGTCACCGGCCACGTCCTGGTGGAGGACGGAGAGGTAGGCCAGGTCCAGGTCGGCGAGGCCGGCCAGGAGCGCCTCGTAGGTGGCCAGGACGTCCGCCCGGTCCTCCTCGAGGGTGCCCTGCACGTTGTGCTCGGGGGAGATGCGCAGGGCGGTGCGCTCGGCGCCGATGGCCTGGGCGACGGCGCGCACCACCTCCACGGTGAGGCGCGCCCGGTTCTCCGGGGAGCCGCCGTAGGCGTCCTCGCGGGTGTTGCTGGAGGGCGCCAGGAACTCGTGGAGCAGGTACCCGTTGGCGCCGTGGACCTCCACGCCGTCGAGCCCGGCCTCGACGGCCCGGCGGGCGGCGTCGGCGAATTCGGCCACCACGCGGGGCAGCTCCTCCGTGTCCAGGGCGCGGGGCACCGGCCCCTCCATCTTGCCGCTGAACCCGCGCACCGGCACCCCGGGGGCGATGGCGCTGGGGGCCTCCGGCTCCGCGCCGCGCAGCAGGTCCGGATGGCACATGCGCCCGCCGTGCATGACCTGGACGAACACGTGTCCGCCGGCCTCATGGACGGCCTGCGCCACGGCACGCCACCCCTCGGTCTGGGCGTCGTCGGCGAGGCCGGTCTGGCCGGGGAACGCCCGGCTGCGGAAGGAGGGGAAGGCGCCCTCGGTGACGAGCAGTCCGGCAGTGGCGCGCTGGGCGTAGTGCTCGGCGTGCAGCTCGGTGGGGACGCCGTCCGCGCCCGCCCTCTGGCGGGTCAGGGGGGCCATGACGATGCGGTTGTCCAGGCGCAGGGCGCCGACGTCCAGAGGGTCGAACAGGGAGGGCACGGTGGTTCCGATCGCTCGGGGAGATGGTCCTCCGCGCCAACCGGCCGCCGCCGGAGGTTATTCCGGAGGCACGGCCGCGCCGCGTCTCATCGGCGGTAGAGCGCCTCGATGTCCGCGGCGTAGTCGGCGAGCACCTGGGAGCGCTTGAGCTTCTGGGACTGCGTCATGTGGCCGGAGGCCTCGGTCAGCTCGTGGTCCAGGATGAGGAAGCGGCGGATGGACTCGGCGCGGGAGACGCCCGCGTTGACGGCGTCCACCTGCTCCTGGATCGCCGCCAGGACGGCGGGGTGCGTCGCGGCCTCCTCCAGGGTGAGGTCGAGCTCGCGGTCCATGCTCCAGCGCTTGAGCTCGTCCGGGTCCAGCGTCAGGAGCGCGCCGACGAAGGGGCGGTCGTCGCCGACCACCACGACGTGCCCCACGAGCCGGTGCTCGCGCAGCTTCTCCTCCATGGGCGCCGGGTAGACGTTCTTGCCGCCCGCGGTGACGATGATGTCCTTCTTGCGGCCGGTGATCCGCAGGAAGCCGTGCTCGTCGAGGGAGCCGAGGTCGCCGGTGCGGAAGAAGCCGTCCTCCATGACCGCGGCGCTGGCCTCGGGCTGCTCGTGGTAGCCGCCGAACACCACCGGGCCGGAGAGCAGGATCTCCCCGTCCTCGGCGATGCGCACGGTCACGCCGGGCACGGGGAGGCCCACGGTGCCCACGCGCATGGCGGCGGGGATGTTCACGGTGGCGGGCGCCGTCGTCTCGGTGAGGCCGTAGCCCTCCACGATCGGCACGCCGACGCCACGGAAGAAGTGCACCAGCTCGGAGGAGAGCGCGGAGGCGCCTGAGACGCAGGAGACGACCTCGCCGCCCAGCGCCTGACGGATCTTGCGGTAGACCAGGCGGTCGAAGAGGGCGTGGCGGGCGCGCAGCGCGCGGGAGGGGCCGGGGCCGCCGTCGTACGCGCGGGCCTCCTCGGCCTCGGAGAACGCGATGGCCGTCTGCTTCGCGGCGGCGTAGATCCGTCCGGTCCCGGCGCGCTCGGCATTGGCCGCGACGCCGGCCTCGAGCTTCTCGAACACGCGCGGCACGGCGAGCAGCCAGGTCGGGCGGTAGGAGGGCAGGTCCTGCATGAGCGTGGCGGGGGAGGGGGCGTGCGCCACCTGGATCCGCGCGTAGAGGCAGATGACCTGCACGGCGTGGGCCAGCACGTGCGCGAGCGGCAGGAACATCAGGGTTCGGGAGTGGAGGCCCGGCCCCCACTGGACGACGTCGCGCGCGAAGTGCAGCTCGTTGATCGCGGCCGCCGCGAAGTTCCCATGGGTGATGATCGCGCCCTTGGGCGAGCCCGTGGTGCCGGAGGTGTAGACGATCGAGGCGGGGTCGGCGAGGGACGGGCGCGCGCGGGCGGCCTCGAGGTCCTCGGGGGCGACGGCGGCGCCGTCCTCCTCGAGGGCGGCCAGGCCCGCCTCGGACAGGGGGAACAGGTCCAGCTCGACGTCGGCCGACGTCGCCGCGGCGCGGGCGAGGTCGCCGAGCGTGTCATCGGCGTGGGCCAGGACGCGGGTCCCGGAGTCGGCGAGGATGTGGCGGACCTGGCTCTCGGAGGAGGTCTCGTAGATCGGCACGGAGACCGCGCCGGCGAACCACACCGCCTGGTCGAGGACAGCCCACTCGTAGCTCGTGGGGGCGAAGATCGCGACCCGGTCGCCGGGGGCCACGCCGCGGGCGATCAGTCCCCGCGCGACGGCCCGGACGCGGTCCAGAAAGGCGCCGAAGCGGACGTCCGTCCAGCCGCCGGCGCCGTTGCGCAGGGCGTAGACGGGCGCCGTCGGGTCCTCGGAGCACGAGGCGAGGATGAGGTCGGTGAGGTTGCTGTCCGCGGGAGGCATCGCCACGAGGTCGGTGGCGGACTCGGTGAGCGGGCTGGAAGTGGTCACCCCCCGAGGGTAGCCATACCGGTGGTCGCCGTCAGTTCCATGTACCCACGGCAGGGCAGGCTATGTCAGGCCGGGGTCGCTCAGATCCAGCTGCTGAACCACATGCGCCAGCGCCACTGCGGGTAGGGGATGGTCTCGCCAATCCACACGGGCAGGAAGAACAGGGACACGGCGACGGCGAGCGCCACGTACGCGGCGACGATCGCCCCGCCCCAGCGCGGGCCGGGCCGATGGCCGGGGCGCAGCAGCAGGGAGAGGACGAGCACGATCATCAGGATGAGGAAGGGCTCGTAGGCGATCGAGTAGAAGAAGAACATGGTGCGCTCGGGCCACAGGAACCACACGATCTGCCCGGCCACGTAGGCGCCCAGGAGGGCGCCGGCACGCCAGTCGCGGTACCGGACGAGCACGGCCAGGCAGACGAGCACGGCCGCCAGGCCGGTCCACCACACGAACGGGTTGGCGATGTCCGTGATGGCCGCCGCGCAGTCCGCGGCGGCGCTCGCGGGACAGCCGTCCTCCCCGGGCTTGCCGCCCTCGTAGTAGTAGCTGACGGGGCGCCCCATGAAGGGCCATGTGTACGGGCTGGCGCCGTAGTCGTGGGGGCTCGTCAGGCTCTCGTGGAACGCCGTGGACTCGAGGTGGTAGTGCACCAGCGAGCGCAGCGGTCCGGGCACCAGCGCCGCCGGCCCCTGCGCCGGGTTCTCCTCCGCCCAGTGCCGGTGGTAGCCGCCGTCGGTCACGAACCAGCCGGTCCACGAGGCCAGGTACGTCAGCGCGCCGCCGCCCACGACGGACGCGAACGCCAGGAATCCGTCCCGGCGCACGGCCGCGCTGATCCACTGGCGGATGCCTGCGGTCCGGCGGGCCTCCATGTCCCACAGCACCGTGAGCAGGCCGAACACGGCCATGAAGGCCAGCCCGGAGAGCTTCACGGCGCAGCCCGCGCCCAGCAGCAGCCCGGCCAGCAGGCGCCAGGGCCGCCAGCCCAGCCACGGGCCGGTGGCGAGGGGGTCGGGGTGGCCGCGCCCGACGTCGCGGGCGATGCGCGCGGCCAGCTGCCGCCGCCCGTGCACGCGGTCCGCCAGGAGTGCCGCGAAGGCGGCGATCACGAAGAAGGAGAGGAACATGTCCAGCAGGCCGATGCGGGACATCACCAGGTGGTGGCCCTCGGTGGCGAGCAGCAGCCCGGCGACGGCGCCGAGGGCGACGGAGCGGAACAGGTGCTGGGCGATCAGCGTGGTGATCAGCACGGAGAGCGTGCCCGCCACCGCCGCGCTGAACCGCCATCCCACGCCGTTGTCCGCGCCGAAAGCCAGCATGCCCAGGCCGATCAGCCACTTGCCCAGCGGCGGGTGGACCACGTAGGCGGGGTCGGGGAGCGGCTCGGCCTCGCCGCGGGCGAAGGCGTCGTTCACGTCCTCCTCCCAGCGGCGCTCGTAGCCGGACTCCAGGAGGGAGTAGGCGTCCTTGGGGTAGTAGGTCTCGTCGAAGATCAGCTGGTCCGGGAAGCCCAGATTGGTGAAGCGGACGACGGCGGCCAGCGCCGTGACCAGCAGCGGCACGATCCAGTGCCAGCGGGTCAGCGCCGCGTCGGGGACGCCCAGGCGCTCGCGGAGGGCGGGCGCGGAGAACGGCGCGCGACGGGCGGCATGCGCCCCCCGAGGGACGGCAGGGCCGGACGACGGGCGCGAGGCGAGGGCGGAGGCGGGCACGCGCCCATGCTACGGGGGCGGTGCGGCAGGGCGGGGGCCGCCGGGGAGGCGTGAAGGACGGCGACGCAGAGAGCGGCCCCCGCGTAGTCTCGAACGCGTCCCCGTCCCCTCCCCTCAGGAGCCCCATCGTGACTCACGGCCGTGTCATCTTGGCCGCCACGCCCATCGGCAATCTCGGGGACGCCTCCGCGCGGCTGCGGGAGCTGCTCGCCGAGGCGGACGTGATCGCCGCCGAGGACACGCGCACCGCGCGGCACCTCTGCCAGGCGCTCGGGGTGAGCGCCACGGGCCGCTTCCTGGCCCACCACGAGCACAACGAGGAGGCCTCCGCCCGGGGGCTGCTGGAGCAGGTGCGTGCCGGCGCCACCGTGGCCGTGGTGTCGGATGCCGGCATGCCGACGGTCTCCGACCCCGGCTACCGGCTCGTGGCCGCCGCCGTCGCCGAGGGGATCCCCGTGACGTGCGCGCCCGGGCCGAGTGCGGTCACCACGGCGCTTGCCCTGTCCGGCATGCCCACGGACCGCTTCGCCTTCGACGGCTTCCTGCCCCGCAAGGACGGCGACCGGCGCCGTCGCTTCGAGGAGATCCGGGGCGAGGCGCGGACGGTGGTGTACTTCGAGTCGCCGCAGCGGATCGCGGGGGCACTCGCCTTGCTGGCCCAGACGCTGGGCCCGCAGCGGCCGGTGTGCGTGGCGCGGGAGCTGACGAAGCTGCACGAGGAGGTCGTGCGCGGCTCGGCCGAAGAGGTCCTCGCCTGGGCGCGAGAGCGCGAGGCGAGCCAGGTCGGGATCCGGGGGGAGATCGTGCTCGTGGTGGGGCCGGCGTCGGCTGCGGACGAGGCCGAGGACGTCAGCGAGGCGGACGCCGTCGCCGAGGTGGGGGTGCTGGTGGATTCCGGCACCCGGCTGAAGGAGGCGGTGGCCGCCGTCGCGAGCGCGCACGGGCTGCGCAGCCGGGATCTCTACCAGGCGGTGCTGGCGGCGCGCGCTGGCTAGGATCCCAGGTGGGCGCCGCGTGCCGCGCGCGTCGGAATAGGACGGGTCACCAGGCGGTTGACCTGCGCGTGTGCGGGATGCCGTTCGGCCCCCGCGACCGAGTTGAAAGAGGTGCACCCATGACCGTGACCCCCGAGCGCGAGAAGACCCTGCTGGAGTCCGTCCCCACGGGCCTGCTGATCGACGGGGAATGGCGCGACGCCTCCTCCGGCAAGACCTTCGACGTGAAGGATCCGGCCACCGGCAAGGTCATCGCGAGCCTGCAGGACGCGAACTCCGACGACGCCATGGCCGCCTTCGACGCCGCGTGCGCCGCGCAGGCCGACTGGGCCCGCACCCCGGCCCGCGAGCGCGCGGACATCCTCCGCCGCGCCTACGACATGATCAACGAGCGCGCCGAGGACTTCGCGCTGCTCATGACCCTCGAGATGGGCAAGCCGCTGGCCGAGGCCCGCGGTGAGGTCGTCTACGGCAACGGGTTCCTCCGCTGGTTCTCCGAGGAGGCCGTCCGCCACTACGGGCGCACCCTCACCATGCCGGAGGGCACCCTGAAGATGCAGGTGCACCACAAGCCGGTCGGCCCGTGCCTGCTCATCACCCCCTGGAACTTCCCGCTGGCCATGGCCACGCGCAAGGTCGGCCCCGCCGTCGCCGCCGGCTGCACCATGGTGCTCAAGGCCGCCAAGCTGACCCCGCTCACCACCCAGCTCTTCGCGCAGGTGCTGATGGACGCCGGCCTGCCCAAGGGCGTCCTCAACGTGGTCTCCGGCTCCTCCGCGTCGGCCATCTCCGGCCCGATCATGCAGGACTCGCGCCTGCGCAAGGTCTCCTTCACCGGCTCCACCCCGGTGGGCGTGCGCCTGATGAAGGACGCCGCGGACAACGTGCTGCGCACCTCCATGGAGCTCGGCGGCAACGCCCCGCTGATCGTGTTCGAGGACGCGGACCTGGACAACGCCGTGGACGGGGCCTTCGCAGCCAAGATGCGCAACATGGGCGAGGCCTGCACCGCGGCCAACCGCTTCCTCGTGCACGAGGACGTCGCCGAGGAGTTCACGCAGAAGTTCGTCGCCAAGCTGGAGGCCCTCAAGCCCCTGCGCGGCACCGATCCGGAGTCCACGCTCGGCCCGATCATCTCCGAGGACGCCCGCGAGGACATCCACGCGCTCGTCAGCGAGGCCGTCGAGGCCGGTGCCGAGGTGCTCACCGGCGGGCAGAAGATCGAGGGCGACGGCTACTTCTACGCGCCCACCGCGCTGAAGGTCCAGAAGGGCAACCCGATCCTGAAGCAGGAGATCTTCGGCCCCGTGGCCCCGATCGTCACCTTCTCCACTGAGCAGGAGGCCATCGAGATGGCCAACGACACCGAGTACGGCCTGGCCTCCTACCTGTTCACCCGCGACTACACCCGCATGTACCGCGTGGCCGAACAGATCGAGTTCGGCCTCATGGGCTACAACGTGGGCGTCATCTCCAACCCGGCGGCCCCGTTCGGCGGCATGAAGCAGTCCGGCCTCGGCCGCGAGGGCGGCGCCGAGGGCATCGAGGAGTACACCACGGTGCAGTACATCGGCATCGCCGACCCCTACGCGGACGCGCCGGCCCCGGCCGCTCCGCAGGACGGCGCGGTCAACGCCGACTGACCTCTCGCCGAGCGCATGACGCGGCCCGCCGCCCCCGGAATGCACGGGGCGGCGGGCCGCCGTGCCGTTCACGGCCGCCGGGCTATCCTCCGAGGGGGGAAGCCGTGAAGAACCTCGCCCGCCGTGCCGCGCTCGCCGCGGCGGTGCCGGCCGTGACTGCCCTCGACGCCTGGCGCTGCCGGGGCCGGGACACCGCCGACCTCGCCTCCGACGTCACCGTCTGCGTCAAGACGTTCGAGCGACCGGCCGTCATGGCCCGCTTCGTGCGCAGCACCCGGCGGATCTTCTCCGGGCTGCCCGTGGTGGCCAAAGCCCCGCAGGTGTACCTGCCGCGCACGGCGTCCCTCCGGAAGGTGGGGTGGGACGAGGACCTCCGCATGGTCGACCACCGGGACTTCTTCTCTCGGGCCAGCGGCACGCTCGTGTTCGTCACGGCGCCGTTCCCCGCGTACCACTCCCGTCCCCCGTGGAACCGCTTCTTCACGGAGCATCGGAACGACGTCGAGGGAGACTTCTCACTGCTGCACCGCAAGTGGAGCGATCGCGCCGCGGCGGGGGCCCCGGTGCGTCCGCGGCCGGCGCCGGTCGGCTCGTTGACGTCCGACCTCTGAGCCGTGCCGTCACGGCCGTGAACCTACAGTGGTGGGCATGACCGACCCGCATGCCCCCCGATCGACTGCCCCGCACTCCGACAACGCGGATCACGAGGCCGGCGTTCCGGTGGCCTATCGGCCGCCCTCGATCTCGGACTCCGTGGCAGCGGACGACGCAGGGACCGGACCCCGCCGCGACGCGCGGGAGGAGAAGTCGGGACGCCGGCGCCGTCTCGAGTACCCGCCCGCCCCGGAGCCGTTGCCGGTGGCCGTGGTGGACAACCACACGCATCTGGACTTCCGGGACGGCCTGGTCCGCGTGGACGTGCATCAGGCCATGGACGCCGCGGAGGCTGTCGGTGTGGTCGGTGCTGTGCAGGTGGGGTGCGACGTCGAGTCGGCCCGCTTCACGGTGGAGGCGATCGAGGCCGAGCCGCGGCTGCTGGGTGCCGTGGCCATCCACCCGAACGACGCCGCCCGGCACGCCGAGCGCGGCGACCTGGACGCGGCGCTCGCGGTGATCGATGAGCTGGCCCGGCACCCCCGGGTGCGCGCGGTGGGGGAGACGGGACTCGACTACTTCCGCACGCAGGACGACGCGGGCCAGGCCGCTCAGCACGAGGCCTTCCGCTGGCACATCCGCCTGGCCCGCGCCCTCGGCAAGGCGCTGCAGATCCACGACCGGGACGCGCACGACGACGTCGTCCGGATCCTGCTCGAGGAGGAGGCCGACGGCGGCCTGCCGCCCCACGTCGTGTTCCACTGCTTCTCCGGGGGACCCGAACTGGCGCGGACGTGCATCGAGCAAGGGTGGCACATGAGCTTCGCCGGGCCCGTCACGTTCAAGGCCAACGACGCGCTGCGCGAAGCCCTGCGCCTCGCCCCGCCGGAGCTGGTCCTGGTGGAGACGGACGCCCCCTTCCTCACCCCGCACCCGCACCGCGGCCGTCCCAACGCGCCCTACCTGATCCCACTGACCCTGCGGGGCATGGCTGCAACGCGGGGCGAGGACGTGGCCGACCTGGGGCGGGCCGTGATGGCCAACACCACTCGGGTATACGGCGAGTGCTGATCCAGGTACTCCGCCTACGATGGATCGCGTGCTGACCCGATTCCTGAAGAGGCGACTCCCGGACGGGACGCAGTACCTCGTCGACCGGGGCATGCGCATCCGCCTGGTGTTCGTCGTGCTCGGCTCCATCGTCGTCGCGCTCCTGGAGATGGCGGCGCTGGCTTCCATCCTGCCGCTCGTGAACCTCCTGACCTCCGGGAAGACCGGCGTCCCCGTCCTCGAGGGCCTGCTGGCGAGCTGGGGCGCGACCACGGTGGGCAGGCAGGCCCTCGCGTTTTCCGGGATCATCGTGGTGGCGTTCCTCCTCAAGGCCGTGCTCGTCCTGGCCTTCCGCTGGTGGACCATGGGGTTCACCAACCGGAACCTGATCGAAACCTCGTCCAAGCTCCTCCGGTACTACCTGCGCGCCGACTACGGCCTGCATCTGACCCGCACGGTGGGCACGCTGGTGAACAATGTCACCGGTACATCCACCATGGCGTACACCGGGGTGATCAACGGCGCCGTCACCCTGCTGACCGAGGCGGTCACCCTCGTGGCCGTTGCGGTGGTGCTGGGCGTGTCCATGCCGCTGACGGCGCTGGGAATGGCGGTCTACTTCCTGCTGGTCACCTTCGCGCTCAAGCAGTTCATCCGCCGCCCTGCCAGCAGGCTCGGCTGGATGCTGGTGACCACGGGCGAGGCCGCGAACACCGCCGCGCTGCAGGGCCTGGAGAACTACAAGGACGTGAAGATCCGGGGCAACGACTCGGCCTTCATGAACCAGTACCGCAACGCCCGCACCGCGGGCGCGGCCGCCACCCGGCTCAAGTTGATCCTCACGATGATGCCCCGGTACGTGCTCGAGGTGGCCTTCGTGGCCGCCATCGCCGGACTGGTGGCCTTCGCGTTCCTCTCCGGGCGAGGCGAGGAGGCCTTCGGCTCCCTCGCGCTCCTCGCCATGGCGGGCTTCCGCGTGCTCCCCTCGATGGCGGCCATCATGGCCACGAGCAACGAGATCCGGACGTCCTGGCCGGCCTTCGAGCGCACAGTGTCGGAACTCAAGGACGCCCAGCCCGTGCTCGCCTCGGCAGACCGCGCGTACGAGCACATCGACTTCACGCGCTCCTTGGAGGTACGGGACGCGAGTTTCACCTACCCCGGCAAGGACGAGCCGGTCCTGAAGGACATCGACCTCACCATCCCGTTCGGCTCCTCCTACGCCTTCGTGGGCGGCAGCGGCGCCGGCAAGACCACGCTCATCGACCTGCTGATCGGCTTCCACCACGCGCAGGCCGGCGGCGTGTACGTGGACGGGCAGAAGCTCGATGCGAACCCGCGCGGCTGGTGGGACAACGTGGGGTTCGTCCCGCAGTCCGTCACCGTGGTCAACGGCACCGTGCTGCACAACGTCCTGCTGGACACCGAGGCCGCCGAGACCGTGGACCGCTCCGAGGTGGAGCGCGTCCTCCGCGACGCCCAGCTCGGCGAGTGGCTGGACGCCTTGCCCGACGGCCTGGACACCGTCATCGGCGAGGGCGCCGTCGGCGTCTCCGGCGGCCAGCGCCAGCGCCTCGGCATCGCCCGCGCGCTGTACCGGCGCCCGCGGCTCCTCGTGCTGGACGAGGCGACGTCGGCGCTCGACAACCTCACGGAGCGCCGCGTGACGGACGTGATCCAGGCTCTCAGCGGGAGGATCACCGTGCTGGTGGTGGCCCACCGGCTCTCCACCGTGAAGCACTGCGATCAGATCGTCCTCATGGACCAGGGCCGCATCGCCGGCCAGGGGACCTTCCAGGGACTCCAGGAGACCAGCCCGGAGTTCCGCGAGCTCGTCGAGCTCGGCGACCTGTCCACGTGAGCCGGAGGCGCCCGCCCCTATCGCGTCCCGCTCCGCCGATAGACTCCCACGCATGACCCAGCACCCCGAGGCACCCGCGCCGGCCCCGCTCCTCAGCGCAGCGGACGTGCGGCGCATCGCCGCGGAGCTGGACCTGCGCCCCACCAAGCAGTGGGGCCAGAACTTCGTGATCGATCCCAACACCATCCGGCGCATCGTGCAGGCGGCCGGAGTCGGCCCGGAGGAGCACGTGCTGGAGATCGGGCCCGGTCTCGGCTCCCTCACGCTGGGCCTGCTGGACGCCGCGTCCGCGGTCACCGCGGTGGAGATCGACCCGGTGACCGCCGCGCGGCTGCCCCGCACGGTGGCCGACTACCGGCCGGAGGCGGCGGACGCCCTCGCGGTGCTGCACGCGGACGCCATGACCCTCTCCGCGCACGAGCTGGACGCGGTCCGGCCCGCGGCCGCCGGCACGGGCCCCACGGCCCTCGTGGCCAACCTCCCGTACAACGTCGCCGTGCCCGTGCTGCTGCACGCGCTCGCGGTCCTGCCAGGACTGCGTCACGGACTCGTGATGGTGCAGGACGAGGTCGCGGACCGCCTCGCCGCCCCGCCCGGCTCCCGGGTCTACGGCGTCCCCTCCGCCAAGGCCGCCTGGTACGCGGACGTCCGCAAGGCCGGCGTGATCGGCACGCAGGTGTTCTGGCCCGCCCCGCGCATCCACTCCGGCCTCGTCGCCTTCACACGCCGCGAGCCCCCGGTCTCGGACGTCGACCGCCAGGACGTGTTCGCCGCGGTGGACGCCGCGTTCTCCCAGCGCCGCAAGACCCTGCGGGCCGCCCTCGCGAGCTGGGCCGGCACGCCGGCGCTCGCGGAGGAGGCGCTCCGCGCCGCCGGCGTGGACCCCCGCGCGCGGGGCGAGCAGCTGGACATCGCCGCCTTCGCGCGCATCGCGCGGCACCGCCCTGCGGCAGGGGAGGCCCGCCCGTGAGCCAGGACCCCACCGCCCGCCACGTCACGGCCACCGCCCCCGGCAAGGTCAACCTGTCCCTGCGGGTCGGCCCGCCCGGCCTCGACGGCTACCACCCGGTGGCCACCGTGTACCTCGCCGTCAGCCTGCGGGAGACCGTCACGGCCATCGTCCGCCCGGACGCCCGGATCACGGTCGCCCCGTCGCAGCGCCAGGTGAGCCTCGTCGACACCGCGGACGTGCCGTGGGACGAGCGCAACCTCGCCCATCGGGCGGCCGTCCACCTCCGGGAGACCCTCGGCCTGGAGGCGGACACCCACGGCGTGGACCTCGAGGTCGCCAAGCAGGTGCCCGTGGCCGGAGGCATGGGCGGCGGCTCCGCGGACGCGGCCGCCGCACTCCTCGCGTGCGCCGCCCTGTGGGAGACGGGCCTGACCCGCAGCCAGCTCGCCGAGATCGCGGCCCCCCTCGGCGCGGACGTGCCGTTCGCCGTCATGGGCGGCGCCGCCGTCGGGCTGGGCACCGGGGCGGACCTCACCCCCGTGGCAGCGCGCCGCCCCGTGCACCTCGTGCTCGTGCCGGCCGACGCCGGACTCTCCACTCCCGTGGTGTTCCGCACCCTGGACGAGCTGCGCCGGGACGGCGTCCTGACGGATGCCGCCGGGGCACCGGAGGTCAACCAGGACGTGCTGCGCGCGCTCACCGCCGCGGACCCGCTCGACCTCGCCACCGCGA
This sequence comes from Micrococcus antarcticus, assembly GCF_044872765.1. NCBI lineage: Bacteria > Bacillati > Actinomycetota > Actinomycetes > Micrococcales > Micrococcaceae > Micrococcus > Micrococcus antarcticus. The sequence goes on from NZ_CP085253.1 coordinate 2,349,469, forward strand.
TGGACAACGACCTCCAGACCCCGGCGGTCGCCCTGTTCCCGGACCTCTCGGACATGCTCGACCTGGGCCTGGACGAGGGGGCCCTGGGCGGCATGGTCTCCGGCTCCGGGCCCACCCTGCTCTTCGTGACGCACACGGAGCAGGACGCCCTGCGCCTGGCCACGGCCATCCAGGAGCGCACCGGCGTGGACGCCCTGCCCGTGCGCGGCCCCGTTCCCGGGTCCCACGTGCTCTGACGCTCCGCGCGCCTCTGCTCTCGCCCCCCCGCACCCGCCTCTCCCCGCCTCCTTCCGGAAGGACCTCCACCCCATGGCCCACCTGCTCGGCGCCGAGAACATCGGCATCGCCTTCGGCACCCGCACCATCCTCGAGGGGCTCTCCCTGGGGGTGGACGAGGGCGACCGCATCGGCCTGGTGGGCCGCAACGGCGACGGCAAGTCCACCCTCCTGCGCATCCTCGCCGGCCTGCAGACGCCGGACTCGGGGCGCGTCACCCGGCGTGGAGGGGTGCGCGTGGGCGTGCTGGACCAGCAGGACCGCCTGGACCCGGAGGACACGGTGCGCCACGCTGTCGTCGGGGACGTGGACGACCACGTGTGGGCCTCGGACCCCACGATCCGGGACGTCCTCGGCGGCCTCCTCACGGGCCTGGACCTCGAGCAGAGGGTCGAGGGCCTCTCCGGCGGCCAGCGCCGCCGCGTCGCGCTCGCTCGGCTCCTCGCCGGGGACGACGACGTGGTCTTCCTCGACGAGCCCACCAACCACCTCGACGTGGAGGGCGTGGCCTGGCTCGCCCAGCACCTGAACTCCCGCTGGCGGCCCACCGACGGCGGCCTCGTGATCGTGACCCACGACCGCTGGTTCCTCGACGCCGTGTGCACGCGCACGTGGGAGGTCCACGACGCCACCGTGGACCCCTTCGACGGCGGCTACGCGGCCTGGGTGCTCGCGCGCGCGGAGCGCGCCCGCCAGAGCGCCGTGGTGGAGCAGAAGCGCCAGCAGCTCATGAAGAAGGAGCTGGCCTGGCTGCGCCGCGGCGCCCCGGCCCGCACCGCCAAGCCCAAGTTCCGCATCGAGGCCGCCAACGCGATCATCGCGGACATGCCGGAGCCGCGGGACTCCGTCTCCCTCGCCAAGACCGCCACGGCACGCCTGGGCAAGGACGTGCTGGACCTCGAGGACGTGAGCCTGACCCTGGGGGACAAGCGGATCCTCGAGGACGTCACCCTGCGCCTCGCCCCCGGCGAGCGCCTCGGGATCGTGGGCGTCAACGGCGCGGGCAAGTCCACGCTCCTGCGCCTCCTCGACGGCAGGCTGGCCCCGGACTCCGGGAAGATCAAGCGCGGCAAGACCGTGGTCACCGCCACGCTCACGCAGGACGTGAAGGAGCTGGACGAGGTCTCCCACCTGCGCGTGGCCGAGGTGATGGCACGCGAGGGGACCACATTCCAGGTGGGCGGCAAGGACGTCTCCGCGGGGCAGCTGCTGGAGCAGCTCGGGTTCGGTCCCACCCGTCAGTGGACCCGCGTGGACGAGCTCTCCGGCGGCGAGCGGCGCCGTCTGCAGCTGCTGCGCCTGCTCGTGGGGGAGCCCAACGTCCTCATGCTGGACGAGCCCACCAACGACCTGGACACGGACACCCTGGCCGCCGTGGAGGACGTCCTGGACGGCTGGCCCGGCACGCTCGTCGTCGTCTCGCACGACCGCTACCTCCTCGAGCGCGTCACCGACCACCAGATCGCCCTGCTGGGGGACGGGAAGGTGCGCGGCCTGCCCGGCGGCGTGGAGCAGTACCTCGAGCTGCGCGCCGCCATGGAGGACGGCGCCGCGGCCCCGGCGGGCTCCGGCGCGCCGTCGCGGGGGCGGAACAACGCCGTCGGCACGTGCGCAGGGATGGGAAACCCGAGGTCGGCTGCCGCCTCCGGCGGCTCCGAGGCGGAGCGCCGCCAGGCGCGCAAGGACATGGCCCGGATCGAGAGGCAGATGGACCGGCTGCGCGAGAAGCGCGCCCGGCTGGACGCCCGCATGGCCGAACTCGGCCAGGCCCAGGAGTTCGACGGGCTGTCGGCCGTCTCCGCCGAGGTGCGCGACGTGGACGCTCAGCTCGAGGTCCTCGAGGAGGAGTGGCTGTCCGCCGCAGAACTCGAGGGCTGAGCCGCGCGGGTGCTGCACAACTGCAGCACAGGATCCGCTGTGCGGAGGGGAGCGCTCCGTCTATGATTCTTCAGGAACCTGCGTCATACGGCGAAACACGGAGTGAGGAGTCGAGACAGGTGCCTGACACCAACGCAGCGCCGCCGGCCCCCTCGGGGCTGTCGGCCGGCGCCACGGTCCGACGCCGCGTCCTCGGTGCCCCCTGGGAGCAGGGGCTGCCGCGACTCGTGCTCCTCGTGGACGTGCTGGCCGTGGTGCTGGCCACGTTCCTCTCCGCCGAACTGCGCTTCGGCGCCGCCGGTCTCGAGCCGATCCCCGGCCTGGACGCCGTGAACTACGGGATCATCAGCGTGGTCCTGAGCGTCCTGTGGGTGCTCACGCTGGGGGTGGAGGGCGCCCGGGACATCCGCATCCTCAGCGTCGGCGCGGAGGAGTACAAACGGGTCCTGCGCGCCACGCTCCACCTCTTCGGCGTGGTGGCCATCGTGGCCTTCGCATCGGGACTCGAGGTGGCCCGCGGCTACATCGCCCTCGCCCTTCCCCTGGGCGTCCTGCTCCTGCTGATCGGCAGGTTCGTGGTGCGCGGCTGGGTGGCCCGCCGGCGCCAGGCGGGCGCGTTCCGCCGTCGCCTGCTGCTGGTGGGCGGCCCGCGGGCCGTCCAGCACGTGTTCGACGCGCTCGACTCGGAGGCCGGTGCCGGCTACGCGCCCGTGGCCGCGCTGCTGCCCGGCTACAAGCCGCGCGCGGCCGGATGGCTGCCCGTTCCCGTCCGCACGGACGTGGAGGGCGTGGCCGAGGTGGTCGCCCAGGTGGAGGCCCTGGAGATCGACGCGGTGGTGATCACCTCGGGCCACCCCTTCGTGCCGAGCGACGTCCGGCAGCTGGGCTGGGGGCTGCAGGAGCGCGGGGTCTCCCTCATCATGGCCCCCGCCCTGCTGGACGTGGCCGGGCCCCGGCTGCACACGCAGCCGCTGGCCGGCCTGCCGCTGATCCACCTCTCCACCCCTCGCCTGGCGCCGGGCAAGGCATTCACCAAGCGGGCCTTCGACCTGGTCGCCGCGTGCCTGGGCCTCGTCGTCATCTCCCCGCTGCTGCTGGCCGTCGCCATCGCCGTGAAGGCGACCGACGGCGGCCCCGTCCTCTTCCGTCAGGAGCGCATCGGCCTGGGGGGCGTCCCGTTCACCATGCTCAAGTTCCGTTCCATGGTGGCGGACGCGGAGGAGGTCAAGGCGCAGCTGGAGTCCGACTCCGGCGAGGGCAACGTGCTGTTCAAGATGAAGGACGATCCGCGCATCACGAAGGTGGGCAAGGTCATCCGGCGCACGAGCATCGACGAGCTGCCCCAGCTGGTGAACGTGGTGAAGGGGGACATGTCCCTCGTGGGTCCCCGGCCGCACTTGGCGCACGAGGTGGAGCAGTACGAGGAGCACGTGCACCGCCGCTTCCTGGTGCAGCCCGGCATCACGGGCCTGTGGCAGGTCTCCGGGCGCTCGGACCTCTCGTGGGAGGACGCCGTGCGCCTGGACCTGTACTACGTGGAGAACTGGTCCATCCTGGGGGACATGGTGATCCTCGCCCGCACCGCCCGTGCGGTGGTGGCCGCCGAGGGCGCCTACTGAGCCTGTGGAAGAATGAGCCGTCGTCGCGCCCGGCGTGGGCCGTGACGCTCCGCCCTGGTGTAATGGCAGCACGCCGGCCTTTGGAGCCGTGCAGTCTAGGTTCGAATCCTAGGGGCGGAACGCCCGCTCCCTGACCGGGAGCGCGGCACGCCCCGCTTCCCCGAGCATCAGGAGCCCCGCGCATGACGCAGCCTGCCGTCCGTCCCTCCGCCGTGATCGTGCTGGCCGCCGGCCAGGGCACCCGCATGAAGTCGGCCACGCCGAAGATCATGCACGCCATCGGCGGCCGCTCGCTCGTGGGCCACGCGCTCGCCGCCGCGCAGTCGCTGCAGCCGGAGCACCTCGTGGCCGTCGTGCGCCACGAGCGGGACCGCGTGGCCGAGCACATCGAGGGCGTCGCGCAGGACCTGGGCATCACCGGCCTGGCGATCGCGGACCAGGACGAGGTGCCGGGCACCGGCCGTGCCGTCGAGCTCGGCCTCGCCGCCCTGCCGGAGGACCTCGCGGGCACCGTGGTGGTCACATACGGCGACGTCCCGCTGCTCACCCCGGAGACCCTCGCGGACCTCGTGGCCACCCACGAGGCGGACGGCAACGCCGTCACCGTGCTCACCGCCACCCTCGAGGACGCCACCGGCTACGGGCGCATCGTCCGCGACGCGGAGGGCCTCGTGGAGCGCATCATGGAGCACAAGGACGCCCTGGCCCACGCCGCGTCCACCGGCGACTCCTCCTTCGTGGAGATCGCGGAGGTCAACTCCGGCATCTACGCCTTCGATGCCGCCCTGCTGCGCCGCACCCTCCCGCTGCTCTCCACGGAGAACGTGCAGGGCGAGAAGTACCTCACCGACGTGCTGGGCATGGCTCGCGCGGAGGGCGGCCGCGTGGCCTCCGTGGGCACGGAGGACGTGTGGGAGGTGGAGGGGGCCAACGACCGCCGCCAGCTCTCCGACCTCGGCCGCCAGCTCAACGACCGCGTGCTGCGCCGCTGGATGAAGGAGGGCGTCACCGTCGTGGACTCGTCCTCCACCTGGGTCGACGTCACCGTCACGCTCGCCTCGGACGTCACCCTCAAGCCCGGCACGCAGCTCCACGGCACCACCACGGTGGCCACCGGAGCGGTCGTCGGACCGGACTCCACGCTCACCGACACCCGCGTGGGGGAGTGCGCCACCGTCAAGCGCACCGACGCCACCGAAGCCGTGATCGGTGACGACGCCTCCGTGGGCCCGTTCACCTACCTGCGCCCGGGCACGGTGCTGGGCGAGGAGGGCAAGATCGGCGCGTTCTACGAGACCAAGAAGGTCACCGTGGGCCGCGGCGCCAAGCTCTCCCACCTCGGCTACGCGGGGGACGCGGAGATCGGCGAGTACACCAACATCGGCTGCGGCAACATCACCGCCAACTACGACGGCGTGAACAAGCACCGCACCGTGATCGGCGCCCACGTGCGCACCGGCTCCAACACCGTGTTCACCGCACCGGTGACCGTGGGCGACGGCGCCTACACCGGCGCCGGCGCCGTGGTGCGCGAGGACGTGCCCGCCGGAGCGCTGGCCCTGAACGCGGTGAGCCAGCGGACCATCGAGGGCTGGGTCACCTCCCGCCGGCCCGGCACCTCCTCGGCGCAGGCCGCCGAGGCCGCCGGAACGGGGACCGACGCGGATCAGCGCGGCGGCGCGGGCGCCTGAGCGGGCGCTCGGCCTGGGCGCACACGCCTAGGATGGGAGGCAGGATCAGCGCGGGGGGCGCCTGGCAGGCACAAGCAGCGAGCAGTGGCCGCGGATCCGCGGCCACGGAGAGCAGGGACGTCATGAGTGAACTGAGCCGGAGCGAGGACAAGCGGCTGGTGCTGGCCACGGGGCGGGCACACCCCGAGCTCGCGCAGGAGATCGCCGATGCCCTGGGCACCGAGCTGCTGCCCATGAGCGCGTACGACTTCGCCAACGGGGAGATCTACGTCCGCTCGGGCGAGTCGGTGCGCGGCAAGGACGTCTTCGTCATCCAGTCCCACCCGGCGCCGCTGAACAACCACCTCATGGAGCAGCTCATCATGCTGGACTCCATGAAGCGCGCCTCGGCCCGCCGCATCAACGTGGTCTCCCCGTTCTACCCCTACGCCCGCCAGGACAAGAAGGGCCGCGGGCGCGAGCCCATCTCGGCCCGCCTGGTGGCGGACCTCTACAAGACCGCCGGTGCCTCGCGCATCATGAGCGTGGACCTGCACACCGCGCAGATCCAGGGCTTCTTCGACGGCCCGGTGGACCATCTCTTCGCCATCCCGCTGCTCGCGGACTACATCCGCGGCCAGGTGGAGGGGGAGAAGGTCACCGTGGTCTCCCCGGACACCGGCCGCGTGCGCGTGGCCGAGCAGTGGGCGGACCGCCTGGGCGGCGTGCCGCTCGCGTTCGTGCACAAGAGCCGCGACCTCACCACGCCGAACAAGGCCGAGTCCAAGACCGTGGTGGGCGACGTCGAGGGACGCGTGTGCGTGCTGATCGACGACATGATCGACACGGGCGGCACGATCGCCGGCGCTGTGCGCATCCTCAAGGACGCCGGCGCGAAGGACGTCATCATCGCCGCCACGCACGCCGTGTTCTCGGACCCGGCCGCGCAGCGCCTCGGCGACTCCGGGGCCCGTGAGATCGTGGTGACCAACACCCTGCCGATCCCGCCGGAGAAGCGCTTCGAGAAGCTCACCGTGCTCTCGATCGCCCCGCTGATCGCCCGCGCCATCCGCGAGGTGTTCGAGGACGGCTCCGTGACCAGCCTGTTCGACGGCGACGCCTGAGCATGACGGGTACCACGGCCGCCGCTGAGCCGAAGCACGCCCGCCTGCCCGGATGGCTGGCGGTGCTGCTGAACGTGGCCGTCGCGATCATCGTGGTGGCGGTGGTCCAGGCGTTCTGGGTGAAGGTCTACTCCGTGCCGTCGGGCTCGATGGAGAACACCCTGGAGATCGGGGACCGTATGCTGGTGAACCGGACCGCCTACCCGGACGGCAGGGCGGAGCAACAGGACGTGGTGGTGTTCAACGCCAACGAGGACTGGGCCCAGCCGATGCCCGAGGACGGCCCGCTCGAGGCCGTGGTGCGTGGATTCGGCGATCTCACGGGCATCGGCCGCTCCCACGAGCAGGCGCTCGTGAAGCGCGTCATCGGTGAGGCCGGGCAGACGGTCTCCTGCTGCACCTCGGCCGGCCAGGTCGTGGTGGACGGCTCGCCCCAGGACGAGCCGTACGTGTACGAGGACCTGCCGTTCGTGCCCGGCCGGCTCGACTGCGAGTCCGACGTGGTCTCGTCGCGGTGCTTCGGCCCCGTGACCGTCCCCGCGGACTCCATGCTCGTGATGGGCGACCACCGCTCGAACTCCGCCGACTCCGTGATCGCCTGCCGGGGCACCGTGGGGGAGCAGACCGACGGCTGCGCCCGCTTCGTGCGGCGTGACGACATCGTGGGGAAGGTGTTCACCACGGTGTGGCCGCCCTCGAACTGGGGCGGGCACTGAGCCGTCCGTGGACACGACGGCGGGCCGTCACCCTCGAGGGGTGGCGGCCCGCGGCGCGCTGTGGGCAGAGGGTCATTCGGCGCGGAGGAGTCCTTGCTCGGAGAGCTGGGCCACCGCTGCCTCCACTCTGTCGGCGGCGTCTGGGGGCACGGGCCCGTTGCTGCTCAGCCGGTCGAGGATCTCCTCCGGCGTGAGGGGCTCCGTCAAGAGGAACCAGATCGCCGGTCCGAGCCCTGCGAGCATCACGAGCTCGGTGTCGTGCAGCAGCACGAGGGTGTGGTCGGCGGTGAGGATGCCGTCGTCGGCTCCGCGGCGGCGGATGCGCCGGGGGTCCGTGCTGGGCTCGCCCGCATCCGTCGGGGAGGTCGGGGACGTCGGCTCGCTCGAAGGAGCCAGCTCGTCGTCCTCCAGCGGATCCCATGACCGGTCGAGCCGGACCGGAGCATCGTCGAGGAGCTCCTCCAGCACCGGGCGGAGGCCCTCCGCCTCGGTGTAGACCAGGCGGTGGGCGCCGCCCACGCGGTCCAGGACGCCGCACAGCGTCACGAGGCCGCGGGGCAGCTGCGAGAGGGAGGACGTCTGCGGCACCAGCAGCTGCAGCGCCTCCAGCAGGGGAAGGGGCTCCGCCCGGGCGGGCACGGCCTCCGTCGCATCGCGCACGCGGTCCAGCACGGCCACGCACCGCACCGTGCCCGGCACGGTCGGCCCCAGACCGAGTCCGTCCGGTCCCACTTGGTGCTTCGGACGCACGCCGGCGTCCCCCAGCAGGGAGAGCGGCTTGGCGTACGGGGTCACCCCCAGGTCTGCGGGATCCACGATGGCCGTCTCGTCCGTGAGGTAGGCGAAGTGGGGGCCGAGGCGTCGTGTCGCGGTGGTCTTCCCCGTGCCGGAGGCGGCGGCCAGCACGACGGCGGCGCCCGTCTCCGGGACGGCGAGGCAGGCGCCGTGGAACATCAGGTGGGTGCCGCGGCAGGAGCCGATCGCCGCGGACGTGGCCGCGTACACGATCGACTCGTGGAAGACGTCCCAGTCCTGACCCTCGGCCCGTTCGAGGTCGGCGGCGGCCGGGGTGGGGATCGGGGTGGGGCTGCACCGGGACCAGTCACGGCACAGCGTCTCGCTGGCGGTCTCGTCGAGGCCGCTCACCGTCAGGGTGTCCAGGCCTGCCGTCAGGCGCAGGGAGCGGGGCGTCCCGGCATCAGAGGTGGGCATCGAGGTCTCCCATTCGGCAGCGGGGCGAAGGTCACGGCGAGCGACCGCCTCCCTCCGGCACGGGCCCGAGAGGCGAGTCCAGTCTACGGAGTGCCTGCGGGGCCCGGGGCCGGCGCCCGCCGACGCCCCGCCGCCTATACTGGAGCCGCAGCGTGCACCCTTCGCGCCGCTGAGTCTGCCTGCCGGAGGACCCCATGCCCGAGATCGTCCCCGAACCGTCCGTCACGGTGGTGATCCCGCACTACGGGGACCCGGCTCCCACGGCGGCACTCGCTGCCTCCCTCCTGGAATCCCGGTCCACCTGCCTGGCCGGCGTCGTCGTCGCCGATGACGCCTCGCCCGTCCCCTACCCGGGCAGCGACGACGCCCGCCTCACCGTGGTGCGTCGTCCCGCCAACGGGGGCTTCGGCGCGAACGTGAACACCGGTCTGGCCGAGGTCCGCACGGAGTACGCCCTCGTGCTCAACTCGGACGCGCTCATCACGGGCGAGCAGATCGACGCGCTCGTGGCCGCGGCGGCACCGTTCCAGCCGGCTGTGGTGAGCCCGCAGGTGGTGAATGAGGACGGGACGCCTCAGTGGTCCGGGCGTCACTTCCCCACCGTGCTGCACCAGACCGTCGAGTGGCTCACTCCGCTCGCCCGGTTCCGCCACCTGCCCCTGCTGCACGAGGCCGTGGGCCATGACGTGCACGCGGCTGAGGCCACCGAGCCCGTGCCCGTGGACTGGGTGATGGGCGCCGTGATGCTGCTGCCGATGGCCGAGGTCCGCGCGGTGGGGGGCTTCGACGAGGCCTACTTCATGAACTCCGAGGAGGTGGACCTCCAGCGGCGGCTCCGCCAGCGGGGGATCCCCTCGATCGTGATTCCCACCATCCACGTCACGCATGGCCTGCACGGCTCCACGGATCCGCTGCGGCGTCGCGCGTGGCTCGTGGACTCGCGGTTCCGCTACGCCCGCAAGTTCGGCCGGCCGCGCGCGCTCAGGGCCGCGCTCACCGCGGCCACGGGTGCCAACCTCGCCGTCAACGCCCTTCGGCAGGCCCGGGGCACGGACGTGGACGCGCGCCGTGTGGCGAAGGACGAGCTGCGCCTGATCTGGCGGGGGACCCGCCGATGACCGCCCGCACCTACACCGTCCTCGCGCCCCTGGGCTCCACTCCCGCCCGCGTCGGCGTGCCCGCAGGGCGCCGCACCGAGCGCCTGTTCCTCGTCTCGCCCGCCTTCCACGGCTATCACCGCTCCATCGCCCGCGCGTGGGCGCAGCAGGGCTTCGACGTCACGGTGCACTGCTACGACGCGTACGCCACCCCCGCCATGAAGCTGCGCAACAAGGCCCTCCTGGAGCTGCCGCAGAGGGTCGGCATGGACCGCACGGCCGCCCGCGTCGCGTGGGACACCCAGCGGGCGGTCGCCGCCCTGCGTGAGGCCCGCCCGGACCGCGTGCTCGTCATCAAGGGCGACTCCCTCGGCGAGCAGTTCTGGGACGAGGTCCGAGCGCTCGGCGTGCCCCGCATGCTGTGGCTCTACGACGACCTCCACCGTCACGACTACTCCCTGGACTTCCTGCGCACCGTGGGTCCCGTGCTGAGCTATGCCCGCTCCGAGGCGGACGAGCTCACGGCCGACGGCGTGGACGCCCACTATCTGCCCAACGGCTTCGACCCGGACCTGGACGTGCCCCCCCTCGAACGGAGGGACGAGCTCGTGTTCGTGGGCTCGCGCTACCCCAACCGTGTGGAGCTGCTCGAACGCCTCGCCGCCGCGGGCGTCCCCGTGCGCGCCTACGGCCGGCAGTGGAGCCACCACCCCGTGGACCGCCTGCGGACGTGGGAGCTGCGCCGCCCGGCCCTGCCCGCCGAGCGGGACATCCCCCTCAACGAGGCCTACGCCGTGCAGGCCGCCGCCGCCGGCGCCATCAACGTCCACGGCCTGCAGGCCGGCCATGCGATGCGCACCTTCGAGGTCCCCGGCATGGGCGGGCTCCAACTGGTGGACCGGGCGGACGTGGCGGAGTTCTACGAGCCCGGCGCGGAGGTCCTCGTGTTCGAGAGCCCCGAGCACCTCGTGGAGCTGGGCTCCCGCGCGGTGCGCGAGCCCGCGTGGGGCGAGCGCATCCGCGCCGCCGGCCGCCGCCGCTCCCACGCGGAGCACACCTTCGCGCACCGCGCCGCCGCCGCGCAGGACTGGTGGACCTGATGGCCGGCGGCGCTGACGCCCCCCTGTTCTGCAGGCCCGAGGACCTGCCCCGGTGGCAGCGGTGGCAACGGGCCCAGTGGCCGGCCTCGCGGCGCGCTGCGGACGCCGCGCGCTCTGCCATCCGTGCCGCCCGGGGCACCGCGGCCGGCGCCGAGAGCCCGATGCTGATGCTCCCCGAGGGGGAGGTCCACTCGCTCGTGGCGCTGGAGTCCTTCGGCCCCACGCAGCTCGCCGCGCTGGCCGCGCCCGTCGCGGCCCTGCCGCCGGAGGCTGCCGCCGGCGTCGGATGGGTCCTCCCCGGGGAGGCCACCGCGGAGCAGATCGCGGCGTTGCCGGGGGCACGGACCCCGGGCGTGCGCCTGACGCCGATCCCTGCGGGCGCTGGGCCGTTGCTGCTGCCCCGCCTCGCAGGGCTGCGCCGCGTGCTGGTGGCGGGGGAGTACCTGCCCTCCGGCCGCGCGGCCGTGCGCTGGGCCCGCGAGCGCGGCGCCGAGGTGGCGGTGGTGCAGCACGGACTGCTCGCCGTCTCCACCCCGCCGGTGCCTCGCGCGAGCACGCTCTACGCCTTCACCTCCGAGGACGCCGCGTGGTGGACACAGGGCCGCGCCGACGTGCGCGTCCGCGCGGTCGGGTCCGCCCTCCTGGAGGACGCCCGTCGGACCGCGGCGCACCGGCCCGCCTGCCCCGACGCCGCGGGCCCCGGCGTCTTCCTCGGCCAGCTGCACGGCGCCGAGCTGCCCCGTGCTGACTTCGCCCGGGCGGCGGAGGACTACATCCGCGTCACCGGTGCCGTGTACCGCCCGCATCCGGCCGAGAAGGACCGACTCTCCCGTGCACAGCACGCCCGCTGGGAGGCGCAGGGCATCACCGTGGACCGCTCCGACGTCCCGCTCACGCAGACCACGGGCCCCGTGGTCTCGGTCTTCTCCACGGGCGTGCTGGAGGCGGCGCAGTCGGGCCGGCCCGCGTGGGTCACCCACCCCGACCCGCCGGCGTGGCTCGAGGGGTTCTGGGAGCGCTACGGCATGCGCCGCTGGACGCCGGGCCACCGGCCCGATCCCACGCCGCCGCTGGCCTCGCCCACCGCCGACCCCGCCGCCGCCATCGCGGCCGACCTCTGGAGGACCGCCTCATGAGCATCCTGTGCGTCATCCCCGTGCGCGGCGGCTCCCGTGGCCTGCCGGGCAAGAACGTCCGCCTGCTCGGCGGCCACCCGCTCGTGGCGTGGACCATCCAGTCCGCGCTCGAGGCGGAGGCGGACCTGCACGTGGTGGTCTCCACGGACTCCGAGGAGATCGCCGAGGTGGCCACGCGCTACGGCGCGGACGTGCCCGGCCTGCGCCCTGCGGAGCTCGCGCAGGATGAGACGCCCACCGAACCCGTGATCGAGCACCACCTGGCCATGGAGCGCGCCGCCGGCGTCGAGCCGGAGGCCGTGATGCTGCTGCAGGCCACCAGCCCGCTGCGCCTGCCCGGCACGCTGGACCGCGCCGTCGCACAGTTCCGCGCCACCGGCGTGGACTCCCTCGTCGGCGTCGTGCCGGTCTCCCCGTTCGTGTGGCGCCATGCACCGGACCCGGCGGCGGCCCCCATCCCGGACTTCGACGTCACGCACCGCAAGCGCCGTCAGGACATGACGCGCACGGACCTGCGCTTCCGGGAGAACGGCTCGCTCTACCTCACGAAGCCGTGGGTGTACGACGAGCTCCACAACCGCCTCGGCGGCCGGATCGGCATGCTGGAGCTGGACGACCTCGAGGGCGTGGACATCGACACCGAGCTCGACTTCGCCCTCGCAGAGCAGCAGATGGACCAGTACCTGGCCGTGCACAAGGTGCTGCAGAAGCACCCCGAGCTCGCCCGTCCCCTCAGCACCGAGCCGCTCGCCGGCCCCCCGAGCGCAGGAGCAGCACTGTGATCATCGAACGCCACCTCACCCCCTACCTCGTCTTCCCCGAGGACTCCCTGCTGATCGCCCTCCAGAAGATGACCGACAACCGCGAGCGGATCGTCTTCGTGGTGGACTCCCACGGCTACCTCCAGGGCTCGCTGACCGACGGCGACTTCCGCCGCTGGCTGCTGGCCAGCCCCGGCGCCTCGCTCGAGGTGGCCGCCGTGGAGGCCGCCCACCGCGCGCCCGCCACGGGCCTGCTGGGCGCCACGCCCCAGGAGGTGCTCGCGGCCCTGCCCGAGGGCGCCCTGCACCTGCCGCTGCTGGACGAGCGCGGCCGCCTCGCCGCCCTCGCGATCAACCGGGAGGCCGAGCTGCGCATCGGCTCCCACCGGATCGGGGAGGGCCACCCGGCGTTCCTCATCGCGGAGATCGGCAACAACCACCAGGGCAGAGTGGACCTGGCCCGCGAGCTCGTGGACCTGGCCGTGGAGGCCGGAGCGGACGCCGTGAAGTTCCAGCTGCGGGACATGGACGCCCTCTACCGGAAGGCCGGCGGTGCGACGGCGGGAGAGGACCTCGGCGCGCAGCGCACCCTGGACGAGCTCACCAAGTTCTCCCTCTCGGCGGAGGACATGGTGCGGGTGTTCGACCACACCCGCGACGCCGGCGTCGCCCTGATGTGCACGCCGTGGGACGCCCCCTCGATGCAGGTGCTGGCGGACTACCCGGTGGACGGGGTGAAGATCGCCTCGGCGGACCTCACCAACCACGGCCTGCTGCGCGACGCGGCCTCCCGCGGGATCCCGATGGTGCTCTCCACGGGCATGTCCCGCGAGGAGGAGATCCGCGAGTCCGCAGCGCTCGTGCGCTCGTACGGCGTGCCGTTCGCCATGCTGCACGCGCAGTCCACCTACCCCGCGCCCTACAAGGACGTGAACCTGGCCTATCTGGACCGCCTGGCGGAGATCGCCCAGGCCCCGGTGGGCTACTCCGGCCACGAGCGGGGCTTCCACGTGGCCCTGGCCGCCGTCGTGAAGGGCGCCTCGATCGTGGAGAAGCACTTCACCGTGGACCGCTCCCTCGAGGGCAACGACCACAAGGTCTCCCTCCTGCCGGAGGAGTTCGCGCAGATGGTCCGGCAGACGCGGGAGATCGAGGAGTCCATCGGAACGGCCGGGGAGCGCGTGGTCTCCACGGGCGAGGCGATGAACCGCATCAACCTGGCCAAGTCCCTGGTGGCGGCCCGTCCGCTGCAGGCCGGCGTCACGATCACCGCCGACGACGTGACCGTGAAGTCCCCGGGCCGCGGCCTGCAGCCCAACGAGCTGCCGCGTCTGGTCGGCCGCACCCTCCACCGCCCCATGGCCGAGGGCGACTTCTTCTTCGCCGGCGACCTCACGGACACCGTCCCCACGGGGCGCGACTTCGAGTTCAACCGCCCGTGGGGCCTGCCCGTGCGCTACCACGACGTCGAGGCGCTGACGAAGGACTGCACCCCGGACTTCCTGGAGTTCCACTTCTCCTACAAGGACCTCGAGATCGACATCGACTCGGTGTTCACCGAGCCCATGCCGATGGGCTTCACCACCCACCTGCCGGACATCTTCTCCGGTGACTTCCTCGTGGACCTGGCCAGCGACGACGACGCCGTGTGGGAGCGCTCGATCGCCGAGGTGCAGCGCACGATCGACATCACCCGGGACCTGAAGCGCTGGTTCCCGAACGAGGAGTCTCCCATCATGGTCATCACCATGGGCGGGTTCACCCTGGACCGACACATCCGCCCGGAGGAGCGGCTGCCGAAGTACGAGCGCATCGCCGAGGCCGTGCAGCGCCTGGACACCTCCGGCATCCGGATCGCCGCGCAGACGCTGCCGCCGTTCCCGTGGCTGATGGGCGGCCAGCAGTACCACAACCTGTTCATGGACCCGGACGACACGGTGGCGTTCGTGGAGGCCACCGGCGTGCCGCTGTGCCTGGACGTCTCCCACTCGAAGCTCTCGGCCACGTTCCTGGGGATCCCCTTCTCCGAGATGGTGGAGAAGCTGGCCCCGCACACCATCCACCTGCACCTCGTGGACGCCACGGGCGTGGACGGCGAGGGTCCGCAGATCGGAGAGGGCGACGTGGACTGGCCCGTGCTGTGCGAGCAGCTGGACCGCCTGGCCCCCGGGGTGAGCTTCATCCCGGAGATCTGGCAGGGCCACATCAACAACGGTGAGGGCTTCTGGACGGCCCTGGATCGCCTGGAGCAGTGGCTGTGATCCGCGAGGCCGCGACGACCACTCCGGCCCCGCTGACGCTCTGGGTGGTGCCGGTCGCCGACCTCGGCGGCGTGGCCCGGCACGTCCTCGACGTCGCACGCGTCGGCCTGCCCGGCCTGCGTCTGGGGGTGCTCTGCCCCGAGGGGCCGCTCGCCGAGCGCCTGCGCGAGCAGGGCGCGGCGGTGTTCACGGGGGACGTCGGGCCCGACGCCGGCCTGGCCGCCTCGGTGCGCACGCTCCGCACGGCGGTGCGCACCCTGCGCCCGGCCGCGGTCCACACGCACCTGGCCTACGCCGACCTCGCGGCCTTCACGGCGCTGGGCGCGGGGCGGGCCCTGCGGCGGGCCGGTGCGCCGGCGCTGCTCAGCACCGAGCACGGGATCGCCCCGGACGACGGGCTGTACAACCGCGCCGCGGCGGCCCGGGTGAAGAACGCCGCGCACCGCGCCCGGCTGCGCGGCACGGACCTCGTGATCGCGGTGGCGCAGTCCACCGCGGACGTGCTGCGCCGCAAATGGGGCGCGGGGGCGCCCCTCACCGTGGTGCGCAACGGCGTGGACGGGCCCGCGGTGCGCGCCGCGGCCGCGGGGCAGCGGCGCGCACCGGGGGAGGGGTTGCGGATCCTCTCCCTGTCCCGGCTGGCCCCCGAGAAGAACCTCGACCGGCTGATCGCCGCACTGCCCGCCCTGCTGGAGCGCGACCCCGGGGCGCGGTTGACGTTGGCCGGCACCGGGCCGCTCGCGGCGGCGCTGCGTGCGCAGGCCGAGGACCTCGGCGTCGCGGATGCGGTCGACCTGCCCGGCTTCGTGGAGCCGTGGGGCACCATGGCCGAGCACGACGTGCTGGTGCAGCTCTCCTCTTGGGAGAACCTCAGCTACACCCTGCTCGACGCCGCGGCCGCCGGCCTGCCCGCCGTCGCCACGGATGTGGGCGGCAACGGAGAGATCCTGCCGCCTGAGCGCCTGGTCCACGAGACCACCCCGGCGGCCATCGCTGACGCCGTCGTGCGTGCCGCGGCCGACGGCCCGGGCGAGGTGCGCGTGGGCGACGTGGAGACCATGGCTCGGGCCACCGCCGAGGCGACCCTCGAGGTGCTCGGGCGCCGGGCGGGGAAGGGCGGGCACCGATGACCGCGGCAAGCCCGAACGAGCCGGGATCGGCGTCGGTGGCCCCGGCCGAGAAGCGCGTCCCAGGACCCCGGTTCCGCGAGCTGGACGGTCTCCGGGGGATCGCGGCGCTCGCGGTCGTGTTCTCGCACTTCGGCGGGACGCACAATTTCCACTACCGCGACGATCCCCCGGCTTTTCATGACTTCGTCTGGGGTGGCACGGGGGTCCAGCTGTTTTTTTTTATCAGCGGTTTCGTGATCCTCATGACCGCGCGCCGTGCCTCGCGTCCCAGCGATTTCGTCATCTCCCGAGTGGCGCGGCTGTACCCGCCGTACTGGCTCTCGCTTGCATTCGCCGTCGTGATCCTCGCCCTCGTTCAGGTGCCGGGGTACTCGCTGAGTCCGGGGCAGATCTTCGTCAATCTCACGATGGTCCAACGATGGTTGCTGGTCGACGATGTGGTCGACGTCTACTGGACCCTGGCGGTCGAGATGCAGTTCTACGCACTTGTCTTGACCCTCCTCATCCTCAGCCGGTGTCGCCTGTCGGACCGTCTGGTCCTGTGGGCATGCCTGGGTTGGTCTGTGTTGTCCTGGACGGTGGTGGCTGTGACTTCACAGGCCGCGGCGCCACGCCCAGCGGGGGACCCCACGTGGGTCAAACTCGTCAACAACATCACTGTTGCCGAGTATGCGCCCATGTTCGTCCTGGGCATGGTGGTGTTCCTGGCACGGGAGACGGGTCGCCACCGACGAGCGGTGGCCGCAGCCTATGCATCGGCTGTCGTGAGCCCCTTCGTCTTGCGCGACATGACCCTTGGTCTCTGGGTGCTGGCAGCGGCGACCCTGTTCACTGCTGTGGCCCTCCGACGAAGGACGTGGCTCCTCACAACGCCGCCCTTCCAGTTCTACGGCCGGATCAGCTACTCCCTGTACATCATCCACGTCATTCCCGGTTATCTGGTCATCCATGCTCTATGGCCATACGTAGGCCGGAACATGGCCATGCTCGTGGCCTTGGCCGTGGTCTCCGTACTCGCCTGGGCCCTGCAGAGGTACGGCGAGGAGCACCTCGGCCGCGCGGCCAAGCGGGGGCTGACCCGCGTCCGCTCCATCATGGACGCGCGGACCGGACATCCCCGATCCCGGGAGCCGGCCCGATGAACGGACGCATCTGGATCCTGGCGAACCAGGGTGAGGTGGGCGGCGGCGAGGTGATGCTGCACCACCTCGCCACGGCCCTGCGCGAGATCGGGCGGGACGTGGGCGTCGTGGCCCCGGCGCACCCGGCCGAGACCGCCGATCGCCTGGCCGCGGACGGCTTCGACGTGGTCCGACTGGGTGGGCCCGGACGCCTGGGGTATCTGCGCGCTCTCCGCGCCTGGGACCGTGGCCGAGGCGGGGACGACGTCGCGTGGTGCAACGGGCTGCTGCCGGCGACGGCGCTGGCCGGTCGGCCGCGCCGGATCGTGCACCTGCACCAGGTGCCCGAGAAGCCGCTTCTGCGCGTGTTCTCCGCCCTGGCGCGTCCCGGTGCGCTCGCGGTCCTCGTGCCCTCCCGATTCGCGGCGGACCGCATCCGCGGGGCCCGCGTGCTCCACAACTGGGTTCCGGCCCCGACGACGCCGCAGACACGGCGGGCCCGCGGTGCCGATGAGCCGGCGACCGTGGGCTTCCTTGGCCGCCTGTCCGAGGACAAGGGCATCCTCACCCTGCTGGAGGCCGCCGCGCTGCTGCGGAGGACCGACCCGGGTGCTTTCGTGTTCCGCATCGCGGGGGAGAGCCGGTTCGTGGCGGAGGACGAGGCCGAGCGACTCACCACCGCCCTGACGGCAGCCGGTGAGGACGTCCAGGTGCTCGGCTGGCAGGACACGGGCGAGTTCCTGACCACCGTGGGCGTGCTGGCCGTGCCATCACATGCGGCGGAGTCCTTCGGCCTCGTGGCGGCCGAGGCGATGGCCGCGGGCGTTCCGGTGGTGGCCTCCGATGCGGGGGCCGTTCCCGAGGTGGTCGGCAGCGATCACCCCTTCGTTGTTCCGCAGCGGGACGCTGCCGCGCTCGCGGACTGCCTGCGGGCGGTACGAGCGGTCGATCTGGGCGCGGTGGCCCACTCCCAGCGGAACCGCTGGGAGTCGCTGTTCTCTCCCGAGGCCGGCCGTGCCGCCGTCGCCGAGCTCCTGGATGACCTGTCCCTATGATCCCCGCGGAGGACTCATGACCGAGACGCCCCTGACCCCCGAGGCCAGCGTGATCGTCCCCAGCCGGGGCGGCGCCCAGCGGCTGCCGCGCCTGATCGGCGCCCTCGCCGCGCAGGAGGACGCCCCGCCGTTCGAGGTCCACGTGGTCGTGGACGGGGATGTGGACGGGTCGGAAGGGGTGCTCGCGCAGTTGGCCGCAGAGCATCCGGAGCTGGACCTGAGCTGGACCGTCTTCCGGGAGAACCGCGGACGGGTCGCCGCGCTCAACGCAGGTGCCGACGCGACGTCCGGCCGCATCCTCATCCGCGCCGACGACGATCTCGAGCCCGGGCCCCATTACATCCGGGATCACGTGGCCGCGCACGACGACGTGCGGCGCGGCGTGATCGGATTGACGGCCAATGTCCTCCCGGACTCGGCCTATCAGCGCGTCTACGGAGATGCCCAGGACGAAGCGCACCGTCGTCACGCCTACGCCCTTCCGGCAGAGCAGCAGTGGCGGCACTGGGCCGGCAACGTGTCCGTCCCCCGCGCCCTCCACGAGGAGCTCGGCGGCTACGACCCGGACTACCGCCGCTATGGCTGGGAGGACGTGGACTTCGGCTACCGCCTCCACGTCGCCGGGTATCCGGTGGAGATCCGGCCGGAGTTGGAGACCCGTCACCACGCGGCAGCGGTCACCACCTACACCAAGGCGCGCCGGGCTCTGCATTCCGGGTCCGCCCGGCAGATCTTCATCGCCAAGCACGGGGCGGACGCACTCGGCGGGGACCGCGCCCCGGGCGGGCCGTGGGGCGCCGCCGTGCGGGCGGTGGCTGCTCTGAGCACGGAGCGCACGATCCAGTACGGCTCCGCCGTCGTCGAGCGTGCCGCTGTCGTGTTGCCAGCCCTGGTCGCACGAAAACTGATCGCCTTGCAGGTCGAAGCCGCCGCGGAGACCGGACGCACCCGGCCGGGACGTGCCCGCCGACAGTTCTGAGGGGAGCACCATGATCGACATGACACGCGGCCGGATCGCCATCGCCCACGACTACCTCACCCAGAAGGGCGGGGCGGAACGGGTGGTGCTCGCCCTGCATCGGCTGTGGCCGGACGCGCCCATCTACACGACGTTCTACGACGCCGAAGGCACGTTCCCCGAATTCAAGGACGCGCACATCATCACCTCACCCCTCAACCGGGTGGGGCTGCTGCGAAAGGACCCGCGGCGGGCACTGCCGCTGCTGCCCCTGGCCTCCTCACTGATGCACGTGAAGGAGCCGATCGCCGTCGTCTCGACCTCCGGCTGGGCGCATGGATTCCGTTACGACGGCGCCACGCTCGTCTACTGCCACACGCCAGCACGCTGGGTGTATCTAATGGACGACTACCTGGGCGAGGGAGGTCGGAACAGCATCAAGGGCCGGATCGCCCGCGTGCTGCGCCCGGGTCTGCGCAGGTGGGACCGCGCGGCCGTCCGGCGCCGATCGCGCTATGTGGCCAACTCCACGGTGGTGAAGGAGCGGATCGAAGACGTCTACGGGCTCGACGGCGTGGACCTGGTGTTCCCGCCGCACTCCGTGAGCACGGAGGGCCCGCAGGAGCCGATCCCCGGAGCCGAGCGGCTGGCGGAGGACGGTTTCCTGCTCTCGGTCGCGCGGCTCATGCCGTACAAGCACGTGGACGTGGCGATCGAGGCCGCGGCCCGCGCGGGGCGGCCGCTCGTGGTGATCGGCAAGGGCCCAGAGGAGGCCCGGTTGCGGGCGATGGCGGGGGAGGACGTGGTGTTCGGCCAGGACCTCACCGACGCGCAGCTGCGCTGGGCGTACGCACACGCGACAGCACTGATCGCTGCGAGCCACGAGGACTTCGGCATCACGCCGCTCGAGGCGAGCGCGTGGGGCGTGCCCACCGTGGCGCTGCGCGCCGGCGGCTACCTGGACACCATCGTGGACGGCGTCAACGGGGTGTTCGTGGACGCGCCCACCGTGGCGGACGTGACGGACGGCGTCCGGCGGGCCCTGGCAAGGGTCTGGGATCGGGCAGCGATGCAGGCGCATGCCGTGCGGTTCTCGGAGGACGAGTTCGCCCGGCAGATCCGCGCCCTGGTGACGGAATTGCCGGTGGACCCGGCCGCCAAATGAGGTGGGAGGGACCAGTCGATGAGGAACAGGAGAGGGACTTGCGCATCGCGGTGACATATCCCGGGGACCCCACTGATCCCCGGGTCTGGTCAGGCACGCCGGCAGGGCTCATACGGGGCCTGAGGACGGCGGGAGTCGACGTCATCCCGGTCGATGTGACGCCTCCTCAGCACCTCGCGTCGGTCTGGACCCGTGTCGTGTCCGGGCGAGTCCGTCCCTCCGCACACCACCTCCTCACGGTCACCCGTCGAAGCGCGTCCTACGCCGCTCTCATCAGTGCAACCGCTGCGCGGCGCGTCCCTCGTGACGTTGATGCCGTCTTGCAGATCGGCACGGGATACCGAGTGCCGGGCCGGGTGACCGCGACCTTCGAGGACATGACGGTGGCCCAGGCACTCCGCCACGCCTGGGGTGAACTGGCAGAACTGCCCCCGTCTGTTGCGGACGGGCGGAGGCGACTTCAAGCATCGGTCTATCGAGCGGCAGACGTGTGCTTCCTGGCCACCTCTTGGGCCGCGTCCTCGGTGGTCGAGGACTACACCGTCCCCCCAGAGAAGATCGGCCTCACCGGTCTGGGAGTGAATCGACGGGGTGAACCCGCGTGCGACAAGGACTGGACCCACCCCCGCTTCCTTTTCGTCGGCAATGACTGGCATCGCAAGAACGGCGACGCCGTGCTGCAGTCCTTCGGGGAACTGCACGAGCAACGGCCCGATGCGCGCCTGGATCTGGTCGGTGGTGGTGTCCCGTCCACTGTGCACGACCTCCCCGGTGTGGTTCACCACGGTGCTCTTCCCATGGGCGATCCGCAGGCACAGCGTCGTCTGGCCGGGCTCTTCGCGCAGGCGACCTGCCTGGTGGTGCCCAGCCGTCTGGAACCGGCCGGCATTGTCTACGCAGAGGCCGGGAGCATGGGGATCCCCTCGATCGGGACGACTGTCGGCGGGGCGGCCGACATGATCGGCGACGGCGGACTCGTGGTGGACCCGACCGACCTCGACGCGCTGACGCAGGCCATGGTCCGTCTGGCCGACCATGCCATGGCGCAGGAGGCCGGCGCGAGAGCCCGCCGACACGCGGAAGGCCTCACATGGGAGGCCGTCGGCCTCAGGGTCGCGGAACGGCTCTGGAGGGCTGTCACCGACACTCGGGAAGCGCCTGAATGACGACCTGGTCTGTGCCGCCGATGATGTACTTCGGGTATTCAAGTACCTCCACATGACCGTTCTCGACGGCGGGGGTGCCTTGGGAGACGATGACACACTGACGCGAGTCGGCGAACTGGCCGGCCCAGGACCCGACGACTTCCGGGCGTGCCTCGCTCTCCCCCACGGAGCTGTCCGAGTGGTAGCCGACCCACGCGAAGCCGGCGTCTACATCCTGTGCGTCCACTCCGCGGGACACCAGTTCCTCAGCTGTGCGCCAGACTGCGCCCGTGCTGGCCCAGGTGTGTGCGGTGATCAGGGAGGTCACCAGCAACAGGATCGCACCAGCAGCGGCCGCGAGGAACGACCTGGTGGCGTTCAACCGGATCCCCATGAGCGCGAGGATGGCGACGGGGGCGATGAGCGGGAAGAAGTACCGCTCGAACATGGCCTGCCCGGAGAGGGTCTGCAGAAAGGTGCCTGCCCCGTACAGCCCTAGGAACGCTGTGAGCACGGCGGGGACGACCGTCCAACGGGAGGGCCTGGGTAGGCGCGCGCCGGGGGTCCAGGACAAACGCGTGGCCAGGCACACGAGTCCGACAATGGACACGAGGGCGGCAGCCCACACCAGGGGGGACGGGACCGTCGACCTGGTCCCATGCAGCATGCCAATATAGGCGCCCTCGGGTGCTAGGTAGTTGCCAAGCAGCATTCCGGGCCCGAGAACGGCCAGTAGTCCCAGGCCGACCGCGGCAGCGGCCCCGGATGAGGCCCATCCCAGGGGTCCGTGCGGACGCCTCGCCGCCAGCGCCAGGGCGGGGGCGCACACGAATAGCAAGGACATCACGGCCATCACAGTGGAGCGAACGGCGTAGGTGACGTTCAGTCCCACATGGGGTGGATCGTCCCCCGTAAGGGAACGGCGCCACAGTTCGAATATGACCAGGGAAGTCAAAGCGACCGCGCTGCCGATCACCACAATGAGTCGACGATCGCGGCGCATCAGCCATGCCACCAGGGAGACGGCGGCGAGGGCTGCGAGTCCCTGCTCCCGCACCGTGACGCTCCACGCGCCCAAAAACAACGCGGCCAGCCAGTGCCAGGCCCGGCCGGATTCGACGAAACGGATGCCGAAGTACAGGGCTGCCACAATGCCCGCCATCATCGGCACGTCGGTCATGTAGGACGTGGAGAGAAGGATGAACCCCGGGGCAAGGCCGACCAGTGCTGTCGCGAGTGTGGCTGACGGTCGTGGCAGGACTCGTCGGGCTGTCGCGTATGAGAAAGCCAGCACGGCAGTCCCGCAAGCCATCACGAAGACGTGTTGCGCGACGATGCTCGAGCCGAGGGGGCCCAGGACAGCCATCATGCCGACCATGGAGGCTCGGTTGAATCCGATCAGATGGAGTGCGCCGGTCTCAGCGAGGTCCGCAGCGATGCGGGAATGTGCCCATGAGTCGTTGTGGGGGATCCACAGTGCGCCGGCGCGGGCGGCCAGCAGAGACGGGCCCACGAGCAGGACGAGCACGAGGGCGCCGACGATCGCGACGTCGACTCCCGGGTATCGGCGCCCGGCGGTCGTCGAGGTCATCGACCAGTCTCCAACAGGTCCAACAGGTACGCCCCGTACCCCGACTTCACGAGCGGCTCGGCGCGTCCGCGCAGCTCATCGTCCGAGAGCAGGCCCATCCGCCAGGCGACCTCCTCCGGCGCACCGACCTTCAGCCCCTGGCGGGACTCGACGGTGCGGATGAAGTTCGAGGCGTCGTTCAGGTCCTTGAACGTGCCGGTGTCCAGCCAGGCGGTGCCGCGGGGCAGGACCTCCACGTTGAGCCGCCCTCGCTCCAGGTAGGTGCGGTTCACGTCCGTGATCTCCAGCTCACCGCGGGCCGAGGGCTTCAGACCCCGGGCGATCTCCACAACATCGTTGTCGTAGAAGTACAGGCCTGGCACGGCGTAGTTCGACTTCGGCTGCGCGGGCTTCTCCTCAAGGGAGACGGCCTTGCCCTCGCCGTCGAACTCCACCACGCCGTAGGCCGTGGGGTCCGCCACCCAATAGCCGAACACCGTGGCACCGTCCACTGCGCTGTGGCGACGCAGCTGCTGGCCCATGCCCGGGCCATAGAAGATGTTGTCCCCGAGCACGAGGGCCACGTGGTCGTCGCCGATGTGCTCCTCGCCGAGGATGAACGCTTGGGCCAGGCCGTCGGGGGAGGGCTGCTGCACGTAGCTGAGCGAGACCCCGAACTGCGAGCCGTCCCCAAGCAGGCGCTGGAACTGTGCGGCGTCGTGCGGGGTGGTGATGATCAGGATGTCGCTGATGCCTGCCAAGATGAGCGTGGACAGCGGGTAGTAGATCATCGGCTTGTCATAGACGGGCACGAGCTGCTTGGAGATGCCGTGGGTGATCGGGTGCAGGCGGGAGCCGGTTCCCCCGGCGAGGATGATGCCCTTCATGGGTCCGATGGTATCGGCTGTGGCGGCGCCCACGGATGTGGGACTGCGGGGCGGCGGTTCCGGGTCATGTGCGCGGCAGTGGTCGAGGCAGATCTCTAGGATCGTCGCATGACTGCCTCCGCCCCGTCTGCGCTGCCCGAGAGCGGCCCTCCCGGCTCCCTGGGGATGCGCTCTCCGGGCGTGACAACGCCCTGAACGCCCTCCGCCTGCTGCTCGCCGTCGTCGTGCTGGTGTGGCACTCGTTCGTCGTCCTCGGCCGGGACGCCGACGGGGCGCTGGCCTCGATGGGTGCCACATGGGCGGTCAACGGGTTCTTCGCGGTTTCCGGGTACTTGATCTGCGGGTCCCGGCTGCGCTTGAGGTGACGCCCGTTCCTCTGGCGGCGGGTGCTGCGCATCTATCCCGCGTACTGGGTGGTGCTGGCGGTCACGGGCCTGGTCTTCGCCCCGCTCGCCGCCCTGCTCGGGAGAGGGAGCACGTCGGTCGCGGCCGGGCTGGACTACCTGGTGCAGAACTCCACCCTCTGGCTCCGGCGGTACGGTGTGGGCCACACCCTGGTGGATGTGCCGGAGCAGGGCCTGTGGAACGGGTCTCTGTGGACCCTCATGTTCGAGTTCGGCGCCTACCTCGCCGCCATGGTGCTCCTCGGGGCGGCGCTCGTCCGCTGGCACCTGACCGCCACGCTGGCCGTCCTCCTCGTGCTGATCACCGCGGCGGGCCTCACCGGGCTGGGCTCCGGGATCCAGTTGCCGATGGACCTCCTCAACCAGGGGATCCGACTGGGCGGGTGCTTCGTGGCGGGCATGTTCGTCTACAGTGTGCGCTTCCGACTGCCGGCCGCCTGGCCGCTCGCCCTGGCCTCCCTGGTGATCACCGTGTGGCTCGCCGCCCTCCCGGGCCTCGGACTCCTGGCCGCCCTGCCGCTCGCAGTGGCACTGCTCAGCCTCGGGGCGCTGCTGCCCACCCGGGTGGGCGCCGTGAACGACATCAGCTACGGCGTCTACATCTACGCCTTCCCCGTCCAACAGCTGCTCGTGGTCGTGGCGGGGACCGGGTGGCCCGTGTGGCTGCACGCCCTGGCCGCCCTCGGCCTCACCGCCGCGGCGGCGTGGCTGTCCTGGCTGCTCGTCGAGCGCCCGGCTCTGCGCCTGGCGCACCGAAGCCGGCCACACCGCTCTGCATGAGCCTCCGACACGTGCCGGCCGGCGCGACCGGCACCGTGGAGCCGTAGTCTTCTCAGAGCCGATCGGACACCGACAGAGGAAGAGGACGGACGCATGTGGATTCCCGGCGGTGCTACCGCACGCAGGCTCACCCGGGCCGCTGCCCGCACGGAGCTTCTCCCCAACCGACTGCGAGGGAAGGCCCTGGAACGCCTTGGGCTGAGGGGGGCCCGGGACTCGTGGTGGTGCGCGGGCGGCCGGGTGCTCGCCCCGGAGCGTCTCACCGTGGGCCACGGCTGCTTCGTCAACCGCGAGGTCCTCCTCGACGACGGCTCGATCGAACTCGGTCCGGGCGTTTACATCGGCCATCGGGCGATGATCCTGACCGCCACCCACGAGGTCGCCAGCCCCGACCGCCGGGCGGGACAGCCCGTGCATCGGGACGTCCGCATCGGTATGGGGACCTGGATCGGCGCCGGCGCCGTCGTGCTGCCCGGAGTGACGATCGGGCCCGGATGCGTCGTGGCGGCCGGTGCCGTTGTCGTCCGCCACTGCGAACCCAACGGGCTCTATGCGGGTGTTCCCGCCCGACGAGTGAAGGAGATCGGATGAGCAGGAGCGTCAGGGAGCCCAGAGTGTGGGGCCGCGCGGCGGTCGCGAGGATGCTCGACGGAGTCCGGCGTCGAGAGCCCGCAGTCATCTGGGGGAACGAGCCGATGAACGGCGGCAACTTCCTGTTCCTCTGGGCCACCGCCTGGGCCCGTCACCGGGCGACCGGCAGTCCCTGGCTGGTGCGTCGTAAGCCGAAGATGGCGCCGTGGCTGGAGGAGTTCCCCGCGCTCCAGACCCTCACCGTGGACGAGGCCGACGTCAGCTTCTGGCAGCCCCGGACCGTCGAATGGGGCCAGCAGGCCTACCTGGACTGGTTCTACCGGGACCTCGTGGAGTTCGCCGCCGGCCATCTGCTGAGCTCGAAGCGCTTCCGGCGCCGCCTGGACCGGATGGACCGCGAGGCCGTCGTCGTGAACGTGCGCCGGGGTGACTACTACTCCGATCCGGTGCACCGGGCCAACTACGGGTTCGACATCCCCGGCTACGTCCGCGCCGCCGTCTCCCGCGTTCCCGAGGCAGACCTCGAGCGGATCGTCCTGGTCTCGGACGACGTCGAATGGTGTCGCCGGAACCTCGGCTTCCTGGCCGACCACGCCTCCGTGCACACCATCCCCGGGGCGCACGACATGTTCGACGACCTGGCGCAGATCGCCGGGGGTCGTCACCTGATCCTGGCGAACTCCACGTTCTCCTACTGGGGCGGCTACATCTCGAGCGCGCTGCCGCCGCAGGTGCGCGCCCGGTCGGTCCAGGCTCCGCTGCACTTCACCCGACTCTACGCCCGCGGTGAATCGCCCCTGCTGCTGCCTCAGTGGCGGGCGATCCCGGACGACGAGTTCGACCCCGCCGATGACTGACCCCCAGTAAGCGGACTGGGCGCTGCTGGCAGTCTCAATGCCGACCGAGAAGACCGCGAGCCTCGTTGATGACGAGATGCGCCATAGCGTGCGCAGGGGTTCGCGCTCCACGTGCGGATGACCACAGTTCACTCCGCACCTCTGAGACCGGCATGCCGACACGCCGGGCCCGCTTCGACAATTCCCACCGGGCCCGCCGTGAATGCTGGCGGGCCGTCAATGATGGGCCCTCTTCCGCGTTCTTGAGGGCGCGGATCATTGAGCGGATAAAGCGTGGGCTGTTATGCGCGAATCCGACGGCCCCCAGTGACGTGTCCAGTCGTCTCACCGAGACGAGCGATTCCTCGGTGTAGACGAACCGATGCCGGGCAGCCAGGCGAGTCAGAAGTTCGAAGTCCTCGTAGAACAGGTCCTCGGCATAGCCGCCCTCCCGCTGCAGGACGTCGGAGCGGAGGAAGAGCGAGGCCGCGGGGATCCAATTCCCTTTGACGAGACACGCGAGCGTGTCTGCGGAGCGAGCCGGCTCCTCTGGCCAGGGGAACTCAGCCCGGGAGGAACAGTGGAGCAGTTCCGAGGAAGGACCGATCACGCGAGCGTCGCTGTAGGCGAGGACCACGTCCTCTGAAGAAGAGCTGAGCAGGGCTGCTTGGGCCTCGATCCGGTGGGGTTCCATAGTATCGTCACCGGCGATGTAGGTCACGAATTCCGTGTCCACCTGGGCAAGGAGCCTATTGAGGGTCCTGTTGAGTCCGACGTTCTCGCCGTTCGGTTGGAATTCGAACGTAGGCGGGGCGGACGCAACCCACTTCTCGATGACGGCTCTCGTGTCATCCCCGGGCGAGGCGTCATCGGCGATGAGTACGCGTGTGGGCGGCACTGTCTGCGCAGCGATACTCTCCAAGGTTTCGATGACGTAGGGGGCGTGGTTGTAGGCGACCACGAGAACGGTCGTCCCCGGGCGGCGGTGGGACCACGCCGCACTGTCGTCGTTCAGGCCGTGCCCCACCTTGGAGTGCAGGGGTCGACGCAGCACCAGACGCTCGGCCCAGCCCACGGTGAGCCCCCAGGCCGTCGCTACGCGATCGACCCCCCCCGCCCAGTCCCGGGACTTAGCCCCTACGGCCATACGCGCAAGTGCCCCGCTGGCCCGGGCCAACTCCGTTAAGGGTGAGCGTCTAAGTTCAGGTGCGGCGTCCCACGCGTCGCGGGCGGCAGCGACGTCGGCCAGGGATCTGCCGGCGTTCCGCCGTACGCGCATTCGGTCCCGCGTGGCAGAGGGGCGCGCGTAGATGATGGACATCGCCCCCGCGTCCACGATGGGGATCCCCGCCTGCTCCAATCGGTAGGCGAGGTCGTTGTCCTCCCCGCCCCGGACGAGGGAAGAGTCGAACCCTCCGATTGACATCAGGACCTCCCGGCGCGCCGCGAAGTTGCCCCCCATCAGGGCGGGGCCGATGGAGCCGCGTCTGGCGGGCCGCGGCGGCGCCGGCATAGTCCGCTCCTCGAGGACGGCTCGTCGTTCGACGGGGCCGAGGGCTTCCAGATCGCCGTGGTCCATGACGACGATGCCGCCGCTCACGACGGGGTGCTCCGCGAGGAGGTCCACCGCCTGTCGGCACCAGTCGGGATGGACGAGATCGTCGTCGTCACAGAAGGCGAGCAAGTCAGCTCTCGCCGCGGCAATTCCTCGGTTCCGGGCATAGGCCGCCCCGCGGTGCTCGGTTGCCTCGATGATGCGGATCTGAACGTCATCGGGGAGCGGACTGACTCCCTGCACGACCTCGGCCAGTACAGGATTGCCGCCGTTGTCACACAACAGGATCTCCCGCGGCGGGGCGGACCGCTGATGGGCCAGGGCATCGAGCTGCCATGTGAGCGGCTCACCGCTGCGGAAGCAAGGAATCACGATCGAGAGGATGGGCTGGGATGTGCGGGGCATCGGACGGCTCCTGGACCGGGCGGGGGACGGCTCAAGTGTAGGTGCCGTGGAAGACTGGCCCCATGCACCTCCTCGTCACCGGCGGCGCCGGGTTCATCGGCTCGAACTTCGTCCACCACGTCGTCCGCGAGACCGGGCACGACGTCGTCGTCCTGGACAAGCTGACCTACGCTGGCAATCGGGACAACCTCGCCGGCCTGCCCGAGGACCGCGTCACTCTCGAGGTCGGGGACATCTGCGATGCGGCCCTGGTGGACCGCCTGGTCGCCGAGTCGGACGCCGTCGTGCACTACGCGGCGGAGTCCCACAACGACAATTCGCTGAACGACCCCTCCCCGTTCATCCAGACGAACATCGTCGGAGCCTTCGTCCTCCTGGAGGCGGTCCGCAAGCACGGCACGCGGTTCCACCACGTGTCCACGGACGAGGTCTACGGCGACCTCGAGCTCGACGACCCGGCGAAGTTCACCGAGACCACCCCGTACAACCCCTCCAGCCCGTACTCGGCCTCGAAGGCCGGCTCGGACCACCTGGTCCGCGCGTGGGTGCGCTCCTTCGGCGTGCAGGCCACGCTGAGCAACTGCTCCAACAACTACGGCCCGTACCAGCACATCGAGAAGTTCATCCCGCGCCAGATCACCAACCTGATCGACGGCGTCCGCCCCCGCCTCTACGGCCAGGGCGTCAACGTCCGGGACTGGATCCACACGGAGGATCACTCCTCGGCCGTGCTGCGCATCCTCGAACGCGGCGAGATCGGCCGCACGTACCTGATCGGCTCGGACGGGGAGAGGAACAACAGGGAGATCGTGGAGATCCTCCTCGAGCTCTTCGACCGCCCCGCAGACGACTACGACCTCGTCGCCGACCGCCCCGGCCACGACCTGCGCTACGCGATCGACAACACCGCGCTGCGCACCGAGCTCGGCTGGGAGCCGCAGTTCACGGACATCCGCGCCGGTCTGGCGGACACGGTCCGCTGGTACCGCGAGAACGAGGCCTGGTGGCGCCCGGCCAAGGACGCCGTCGAAGCCACGTACCGCGCCCAGGGCCAGTGAGGGGACACCGCTGATGCGCATCACCGAGACCGCCATCCCCGGCCTGCTCATCCTCGACCTCGACGTCCACGGGGACAACCGCGGCTGGTTCAAGGAGAACTGGCAGCGGGAGAAGATCCGCGCCCTCGCCGCCGAGCACCCCCGCCTCGCCTCGCTCGCCCCGGTGCAGAACAACATCTCCTTCAACGACGCCGTCGGCACCACCCGCGGCATCCATGCGGAACCCTGGGACAAGTACGTGGCCGTCGCCCACGGTCGGATCTTCGGCGCCTGGGTGGACCTGCGCGAAGGGCCGTCCTTCGGTGCCGTCGCCACCGTGGAGCTCGGTCCGGAGAAGGCCGTCTTCGTGCCGCGTGGGGTGGGCAACTCCTACCAGACGCTCGAGCCGGACACGGCCTACACGTACCTGGTGAACGACCACTGGTCCGCCGACGCGCAGGGCCAGTACACGTTCCTCAACCTCGCGGACACGACCGCGGCGATCGCCTGGCCCATCCCGCTGGAGCAGGCCGAGCTCTCGGACAAGGACCGCGCCCACCCGATGCTCGAGGACGTCACCCCCATGCCGCCCGCCCCGATCCTCGTGCTCGGCGCCGGCGGGCAGCTCGGCCGCGCCCTCGTGGCCCGCGCCGAGGCCGCGGGGATCCCGGTCGAGGCCCATGGCCGCGACACGTGGGACATGACCGACCCGGCCTCATGGCCGCGGGAGCACTTCCGCGGCCTGCGCGCCGTGGTCAACGCGTCCGCCATGACCGCGGTGGACGCCGCCGAGACGCCCGAGGGCCGGGCCCAGGCCTGGGCCGTCAACGCGACCGCCGTCGCCGAGCTCGCCCGCCGCTGCACCGAGGCCGGCGTCCCCCTGGCGCACGTCTCCACGGACTACGTGTTCGACGGCACCCTCCCCGTGGGGCAGGAGCACCCGGTGGACCACCCGCCCGCGCCGCTGGGCGTCTACGGCCAGTCGAAGGCCGCCGGTGAGGCCGCGGTGCGCACCGTGCCGCGGCACTGGATCGTGCGCACCTCCTGGGTGATCGGGGAGGGGAAGAACTTCGTGTCCACGATGGCCTCGCTCGCCGAGCGCGGGATCGACCCGGCCGTCGTCGCCGACCAGCACGGCCGCCTCACCTTCGCCGACGACCTCGCCGACGCCCTGCTGCACCTGGTCACCACGGACGCGCCCACGGGCACGTTCCACATGACCAACAGCGGCGACGTGGTCACCTGGCACGACGTCGCCCGGTGGGTCTTCGAGGACACCGGCCACGACGCCGCACGCGTCTCCGCCACGACCACCGCCGCGTACACCGCCGGCAAGGAGGGCGTGGCCCCGCGACCGACCAACAGCGCCCTCGACCTCGGCCCGCTGGCCGCCGTCGGCTACACGGCCCCGGACCAGCGTGAGCGCCTGCGCGAGCACCTGGCCGCACGCGGCTGAGTCCACCCCGGCCGGAAACCCCGCAGCGCGGCGGACCGGATCACCTCGGCGAAGGGCCTCGCACCGATGCTCGGTGCGAGGCCCTTCGCGTCGGAGTGGGGGCGCTGTCAGCTGTTGCGGCGCCGGCCGGGGGTCTTCTCCGCGCGGCGGCTGAGATGCGCCTCCTTGGCGGCGCGCTTGGACTCCGCGCGGGAGGGGCGGGCGTCGTTGCCCTTCAGGTACGCGTCGTGCGACGTGTGGTAGTGGCCGTATCCGTAGCCATAGCCGTACCCGCCCCGCGTGGAGGAGGTTACGCCGTTCAGCACGGTCCCGAGCACCGTGGCGTCCACGCCGGTGAGGAGCTCGGTGGCGGCCTCCAGGTGGTCCTTGCGGGTCTGGCCGGCGCGCACCACGAGCACGGTGCCGTCCACGGCGGTGGACAGGAGCGCGGCGTCCGTGACGGGCAGCACGGGCGGGCTGTCCACCACCACGAAGTAGTCCTGGGAGGCCAGCTGGAGCAGGGCGCGCATGCGCTCGGAGCCGACGAGCTCGGAGGGGTTCGGGGGCGTCCGCCCGGCGGGCAGGAGGGTGAGGTTCTCGATGCCCGTGTCGGCCAGTGCCTCGTCCGCGGGAACCTGGCCGGCGAGCACCTCGGAGAGGCCGACGTCGCCCGGCACCTGGAAGAGGTCGTGCTGACGGGGGCGGCGCAGGTCGGCGTCGATCAGCAGCACGCGCTCACCGGCGAGGGCGAGGGCGCGGGCCAGGTTGGAGGCGACGGTGGACTTGCCCTCGGAGGGGTTGGCGCTGGTGAAGGCCACCACGCGGGGCGGGTGGTCCACCGAGACGAACTTGAGGTTGGTGCGCAGCTGGCGGATCGCCTCGCCGGCGCGGGGGTCGAGGTCCACGGCGGACTCGCCCTTCCTCGCCAGGGTGATGTTCTCGGGGATCGAGCCGATGACGCCGACGCCCGTGATCTCTCGCACGTCGTTCCGGGTGCGGACCTTGACGTCCAGCATGCGGCGCAGCAGCGCCCACAGCAGGCCGAGGACCAGGCCGGCCAGGGCACCCGTGAGGACGTTCTTCGAGGTGTCCGGGCTGATGGGGGTGCTGGGGACCTTGGCGTCCGAGAGCGGGATGACCTCCACCGGGCTGTTCCGGTCCACCTCCGCGGCCACGTCCGCCGTCGCCTTGAGGGCGGAGTTGGCCAGGGTGGCCGCCATCTGAGGGTCGGTGGAGGTGGCCGTCACCTTGATGAGGTTGGAGTCCGGCACCATCGCGGCGGTGAGCGAGCCGCTCACGTCCTGCCCCGTCTCCTCCCGCACGCGGTCCAGCACGGCGGCGCTGTTGGTGAGCGCGAGGTAGGACGCGCCGCGGGACTCGCCCGGCATGCCGCCCGTGATCACGCTGTTCTCCGTGTTGCTGGGCGCCAGGAAGCCCGTGGACTCCGAGGCGTAGAGGCGCGGCTGCAGGGCCGAGTAGCCAAAGGCGAGCGCTGCCCCCAGCAGGGCGGTCAGCGCGAGGAGGAGCAGGTTCGCCCGCAGGAGGCGGAGGAAGTCGACGACCGTCACGGGTACCTCGTTCGGGGCATGGCAGTAGGCGGGGCGGGTGGTGCCCCAGTGCGCCCACGGTATCAACAGAACGCGAGCGGCTCGGGCCGCGTGGCCGGTGCTCCTTCTGTGGCGTCCGACCGTGCCCAGTACGCTGAGGGGCGTCAGCCCGCCGCCGTCAGAAAGAAAGGGTGCCGACGCATGGTCGCGACCCCTCCGCCGTCAGCCGCCGTGACGAATCTCACCCTGACCAGCGGCGACGGATCCCGGGCGGCCGCGGGTGTCTCGCGGTCTGGCCGCCCGAGGCGCCTCCCGGGCCTGGCCCCGGCTCCGCAGGCGGCGTGGACGGCCTCGGCCTGGAACCCGCTGGTCTCCAGCGCGTCCCCCCGCCTCCTGGACGTGATGCTCGGAGCCGGCCTCATGATGGAGGCGGTGCCCGGATGGACCGTCGGAATCCCCTTCCCCGAGATGTGCGCCATCCTCCTGCTGGCGGTGGCGGCCTTCCGTCCGCCGCGGCGCGACCTCTCCCGGTTCGGGCTCGTAGCGGTGGCGGCGGCAGCGCTCCTCGTCTATCTCGTCGTCGTCACCCTCATGAACGACCTCGACCCGCTGCGGCGCGGCGTGCGCATCATGGTTCTCATGCTGTTCATCGTGGCCATCGCTGAGGAGCGCCTCGACGTACGGGGGCTGCTGCAGGGCATGGCCATGGGCGGGCTGATCAACGTGCCGCTCTTCTACGCCGGCCTCGTCTCCCGGGACTACGGCTCCTACCTGACGGGCTTCCTGGGGGACAAGAACGTCGCCGGGCTGTTCTATGCGCTCATCGGGCCGCTCCTCGTCTCAACCGTCCAGCGGACGTGGGTGAAGGCCGCGATCCTGGCCGCGGCGTTCGGGCTCACGTTCCTCACCGGCTCCCGGACGTCGCTCGCGGCGCTCGCGTGCGCCACCCTGTGGATCCTCCTGACGCCGTACCTCGGCCGGGTGATGCGGCTGGGCCTGCTGTGGGGCATGGCCCAGCTGGTGACCTTCGCCGAGGAGAACCTCGCCACCCTCTCCGTGTTCGGGGACCGCACGGGAACGGACTGGTTCCGCGAGCAGATCCATGCTGCGGCGCAGGCGAAGACCGCCGCGGCCCCGTGGTACGGCTCAGGGCTCAGCACCGCCGTCGTCGACCTGGAGCAGGGGCAGTTCTTCTACCACAACTCCTACTGGGCGCTGATCACGGAGGGCGGCTGGGTCTTCCTCCTGACCGTGGTGGGGGCCTATGTCCTGGTGTGCCTGCGCCCGTTCACACAGACACGTCGCACGCCGACGCGGGTGGCCCTGGAGGCTGCAGCGGTCGTCATCCTCGTGACCTCGCTCCAGCTCGGCGAGGTCTTCATCACGATCTACGGAGCTCTCGCCCTGGGGATGGGCCTGCTCCTGGCCGCCCACGAGGCGGAGACGGCGCAGACGGGGACATCGTCCCGCACCGCCCGCATCGTGGAGCAGGCGCGGCGGGACCGGCTGCGCGGCCTCGCGTGAGCGCGTCTCCAGCTCGACCCCTCGGATCGCCCGCCGTCGACCGCCGTCGCCCGCTCCAGCCTCGGCTCTCCCACCGCCGGTGGTATCCTGATCCGGTTGCCCAGGCGAGGGAGCGCTGCTCCGTGATCGACGAGGCCGCCGCGCTGTCCCGGTGAGCTCCGCTCCCGACGGCCCGGCACCCTTCCTGGCCACATCCGCGCCCCGCACCCGGGGTGGGGACAAGAACACCAGAGGAGGACACCATGTCTGACAAGATCAAGATCAAGGTCACCCGCCGCACCGACTTCGGCAAGGGGGCCGCCCGCCAGGCCCGCCGCGCCGGCCAGATCCCCGCGGTCGTGTACGGCCACGGCGCCGATCCCATCCACCTGCTGCTGCCGGCCCGCGAGACCACGCTGGCCGTCCGCAACCCCAACGCCCTGCTCACCGTGGTGAGCGAGGCCGGCGAGGAGCACATGGTGCTCCCCAAGGACATCCAGCGCCACGCCCTGAAGGACACCGTGGAGCACCTGGACCTCATCGAGGTCCGCCGCGGCGAGAAGGTCGTCGTGGACGTCACCGTGCACGTGGAGGGCGAGGTCGCCCAGGGCAACGAGTACGTGCTCGACTACCCCACCGTGCCGGTCGAGGCCGAGGCCACGCACCTGCCCGAGTCCGTCTCGATCTCCGTCGAGGGCCGCGAGGCCGGCGAGCACGTGTACGCCACCGACGTGCAGGTCCCCGCCGGCTCCGTGCTGCAGCTCGACGACGAGATCGTCATCGCGACCGTCTCCGAGGTCGTCGAGCAGGACCTGGGCGACGAGTCCGTCCAGGAGGAGCAGGCCGCCGAGGGCGGGGAGTCGGCCGAGGGTGCCGAGGGCGAGTCCGAGGGCGGCGAGCCCGCCGAGGGCGACGCCGAGAAGTCCGAGGACTGATCCGCCGTGACGGGCACGCACCTGATCATGGGCCTCGGCAACCCCGGGCCCGAGTACGAGCGCACCCGTCACAACATCGGCCACATGGTGGCGGGTGAGCTCGCCTCCCGCATGGGAAGCGGGTTCACCCGCCACAAGGCCGGCGCCGCGGTGGCCACGGGCCGGCTCGGCATCGGTGGGCCCCGCGTGGTGCTCGCGATGTCCACCGGGTACATGAACACCTCCGGCGGCCCCACGTCCGCCCTCCTGAAGTTCTACGGCCTGGAGCCGGCGGACCTCGTGGTGGTGCACGACGAGCTGGACATCCCCTTCGACACGCTGCGCCTGAAGCGCGGCGGGGGAGAGGGCGGCCACAACGGCCTGAAGTCCATCACCAGGTCGATCGGCACGCCGGACTACGTCCGCGTCCGCGCCGGCATCGGCCGTCCGCCCGGCCGCATGGACGTGGCCGACTTCGTGCTGCGTCCCTTCACCTCCGAGGAGCAGAAGGCGCTGCCCTTCCACGTGGACCGCGCCGCGGACGCCGTCGAGAAGTTCCTGGCCGACGGGCTGGAGGCCGCCCAGCAGTCGTTCCACTGAGCCGGCGCTCAGCCCTCCGAGGGGGACAGCGCCCGGGTGAGCGCACGGGCGATCTCCTCGATGGCGGGGTCCATGACGTCGGCCATCTCGGCGTAGGCCGAGTCGGGGAGCCCGTACGGATCCCGGATGTCCAGTGCGCCGGCCCCCGCGCGCACCCGTGCGCGCTCGCGACCCGCGCGGGCCACCAGGTCCGGGAGCTCGATCCCCGCGATGTCCTCGCTCACCTCCGCGCCGGCCTGCGCCCTCTTCCGGATCGCGCGCAGGATCGCGGCGAACTCCAGCACGGTGAAGGTGCGGTGGGCGGCCCGGGGCGCGTCCTGCAACACGGCGGGGCGGTGCCGCTGGGACGCCACGAGCACCAGGTCGGCGTGCTGCACCGCGGGCGCCACGAGCGGCGCGGGACGGTGCTCCGCCAAGCCGGGCACGCCCCGCTGCTCCGCGATCTCCAGGAGGGGCGGGGGCACCGTGAGGGCCCGGTCGGGAGCCGTGCCCAGACTGGCCACCTCGACCCGGCCGGGCACCCGCGCGTCGAGCTCTGCCTGGAGCGCGTGCGCCCCATAGGCCGAGCGGCAGATGTTCCCCGTGCACACGAGGAGCACGGCGCCCGGGGCCGCGCCCGCCGAATGCCGCGCGGAGCGGCGGGGGGCAGGAGCGGGCCCGGGCCGGGTGAGGCGGAAGGGGGGAAGGGGCATCAGGCCTGGGAGGGCTGACCGCCGCGCTCGATCCACGCGGTGATCGCGCGGGCCTGGCGGTCCACCACCTTGCCGACCATGGGCTCGGCCTTGGCGGCCAGCTTGGAGCCCACCAGCGGGATCTTGCACACCAGGGTGCCGTCCACGGCGAACTGGCTGCCCTCGCCGGCGGCGGCCAGGCTCAGGGTGCCGTCCGCGGTCGCCTTGGCGGCGGGGACGGTGATGGTGGTGGTGCCGGTGCGGGAGCCGTCCGCGGCGGGGGCGCCCCAGCGCTCCACCTGCTCCACCTGCAGCGAGCCGCCGATGACCTTGCGGGCCATGTCCGGCAGGCGGTCCGCGGGCGCGGAGCGCACCGTGGTGACGGTCATCTCGCCCTCGGGGGACCCGGTCACGGAGAAGGAGACCAGCGCGCCGCCGAAGGACTCCACCACGGAGCGGTGGAAGTCCTCGGAGACGAGGGCCTCGGCCACGGCGGCCGGGGGGTGCGGAATGGACTGCTGAGCGGAAAAGGCCACGGTCTCTCCTGTGGGTTCGGCCGCCGGGAGGGCGGCGTGCGTCGACGCCTCAGCCTATATGCTGGCAGTCGCGTTCCGGGCGGTGCGAGGCACGCTCATCGGCGCCTCCGGGGCCCGCGGACGCCCGTTCCGCACACGCTCTCCCCCTCCTCGAAGAAGGTGCGCCCGAATGCCGGCACTGTGGGCCCTGGCCGTGATCATGCTCTGCAGCGGGGTGGCCACGCTGCGCTCCCGGGAGGACGTGGGGGAGACCTTCCGGCGCCTCAAGGTGCCGCGTCCCTTCGACGCCCCCGCGCTCGCCCGCGCCTTCCCGTACCTGGAGCTCCTCCTGGCCGTGGGGCTCGTGCAGCCCTTCACCGTGCTGCGCCCGTTCGTGGGCGTGGCCGCCGTCGCGCTGTTCGTGGTGTTCCTCCTCCTGGTGCTGCGCGCCAAGGGCGACGGCGTCTCGTGCGGCTGCTTCGGCGAGGCCTCGGCCGCGCCGATCTCCGGGACCACCGTGGCCCGCAACATCCTCTTCCTCGCGCTCGCCGTCATGGCCCTGGCGGAGGGCGTGCTCACCCTCGTGCGGCTCGGCGGCACCGTGAACTGGCTCCCGCTGGACGCCTTCGGCCCCGCCGCGTGGGCCTGGGCCCTCGTCGTGGTCCTGCTGCTCGCCGCCGCCGCGCTCCTGGTGGGCCGCGAGTCCGTGCCCCCGGCCGATGACGGCGCGCACCCGGACCGTGCCCACCCGGACGACGCCGACCTCGACGACCCGCCGCGCCTGCCCTTCGGCGACGCCGTCGTGATCCAGGACGGCCATTACGTGGGCCTGCACCAGATCGTCTCCCAGCACGCGGTGGTGGCGCTGCGCCTCTCCACGGGCTGCGGATCGTGCTCCTCCGTGATCGCCCGCCTGCCCGAGTTCCAGGGCGCCCTCGGCCCCGTGCAGCTGCGCGTGCTCATGCCCCAGCACTCTCCCGAGGCCCTGACCCCCGCGAGCCTCGGCGCCATCCCCCCGGAGCTCGTCCTCGGGGACCCGGGCGGCATGGCCGCCTCCGCCGTCGGCCTGACCCGCTTCCCCATGGCCGTGCTGCTGGGCACGGACCGCCTCACCGCGGGCGGCCCCGTGGGCGGGGCGCAGGACGTGCTCGACTTCCTCGAGGAGATCCGGGACATCATGACCACCGAGCTGCCCGCCGTCGACGCCGCCGAGGCCACCGCGTGAGCGCGGCCGCCCCCGTCCTCGCCGGACTCCTGCCGCTGCTGGGCGGCGAGCGAGCGTTCGAGGCCGCCGTCGCCTCCGCCGCCCGCCCCCTGGACGCGCGCGGCACGGAGCTGGAGATCGGCCTGCCCGACGGCGCCCGCGCCCCGCTCTTCGCCCTCCTCGCCGACGCGCTGGGCACGGCTCACGCCGCCGACGCGGCCGTGCTGGTGGTCACCGCCACCACGCGCGAGGCCGAGGACCTCATGGCCGACCTCGCCGCGTGGATGCCCGCGGGCTCCGCCGCCCTGTTCCCCTCGTGGGAGACCCTGCCGCACGAGCGGCTCTCCCCGCGCTCGGACACCGTGGGCGCCCGGCTGGCCGTCCTGCGCCGCCTGGCCCACCCGGAGGCGGAGGGGCAGCCGCCGCTGCGCGTCGTCGTCGCCCCCGTGCGCGCCGTGCTCCAGCCGCTCGTGGCCGGCCTCGGGGACCTGGCCCCCGTGAGCCTGCGCGTGGGGCAGGAGGCGGACTTCGAGGAGACCGTGGCCGCGCTCGCGGACGCCGCCTACGCCCGCGTGGACATGGTGTCCCGGCGCGGGGAGTTCGCGGTGCGCGGCGGGCTGATCGACGTGTTCCCGCCGACGGCGGACCACCCGCTGCGCGTGGAGTTCTTCGGGGACGAGGTGGAGCAGATGCGCTTCTTCTCCGTGGCCGACCAGCGCTCCCTCCAGGACACGTCCGGCGACGGCACCGGCCACCCCACCGAGCTGCACGCCCCGCCGTGCCGCGAGCTGCTGATCACGGACCACGTGCGCGCCAAGGCCCGCGAGCTGCAGGTGCGCCTGCCGGGGGCGGCGGACATGCTCGAGCGGATCGCCGAGGGCGTGGCCGTGGAGGGCATGGAGTCCCTCTCCCCGCTGCTGGCCGAGGCCATGACCTCCGTGCCGGCCCAGCTGCCGGAGGGCTCGCTCACCGTGCTCGTGGAGCCCGAGCGCATCCGCGGACGTGCGGACGACCTGCTGGCCACCAATGAGGAGTTCCTCCACGCCGCGTGGGCCGGCGCCGCCCAGGGCGCGGCCGCTCCCGTGGACCTGGCCGAGCTCGACCAGTCCGCCGCCGGCGGCTTCCTCTCCGTGGCCGAGCTGCGCGAGGAGTCGCTGACCCGGCGCCAGGGGTTCTGGTCCACCACCGCCCTCTCCTCGGACGAGGAGCTCCTGCCGGACGCCGCCACCCTGCGCTCCTCACTCGGCGTGCCGAAGACCTTCGCGGGGGACATGGCCGCCATGGTGGCCCACACGCGCACGCGCCTCGCCGAGGGCTGGCATGCCGTGCTGCTCACGGACGGCCCGGGCTCGGCCCGCCGAGTCGCCGAGCTGCACGCCGACGCCGGGCTCACCGCGTCGGTGGTGACCGGTCCCGTGCCCGCCGTGCCCGTGGCGGGCCAGGTCACGGTGGCCGCGGCCGCCGTCGGGACGGGCTTCACGGTGCCCGAGGCCAAGCTGGCCCTGATCACCGAGCAGGACCTGTTCGGCCGCCACCGCACGCAGGGCACGCGCGCCGCGGGCGCGCCGCTGGCCCGCAAGCGGCGCAACGCCGTGGACCCGCTGACCCTGCAGCCCGGCGACCACGTGGTGCACTCCCAGCACGGGATCGCCCGCTTCGTGGAGCTGCAGCGCCGCAAGGTGACCGGCGGGCCGCGCACCGCGCCGGGGGCCGAGGAGTCCTACCGCGAGTACCTGGTGCTGGAGTACGCCTCCTCCAAGCGGGGTGCTCCGGGGGACCGGCTGTTCGTGCCCACGGACCAGCTGGACCTCATCACCGCCTACGTGGGCGGCGAGGCGCCGGCGCTGTCCAAGATGGGCGGCTCGGACTGGGCGCAGACGAAGTCCAAGGCCAAGCGGGCCACCAAGGAGATCGCGGGCGAGCTGATCCGCCTCTACTCGGCGCGCATGGCCTCACGCGGGCACGCCTTCGGCCCGGACACCCCGTGGCAGGGCGAGCTGGAGGAGGCGTTCCCGTTCATCGAGACGCCGGACCAGCTGACCACCATCGAGGAGGTCAAGAAGGACATGGAGGCCGAGGTGCCCATGGACCGCCTGGTCTCCGGCGACGTCGGCTTCGGCAAGACCGAGGTGGCCGTGCGCGCCGCGTTCAAGGCGGTGCAGGACGGCAAGCAGGTGGCCGTGCTGGTGCCCACCACGCTGCTGGCCCGCCAGCACCACGAGACGTTCACGGACCGCTTCGCCGGCTTCCCCGTGCAGGTGGCCGCGCTCTCCCGCTTCCAGACCGCCAAGGAGTCCAAGGAGGTGCTCGCCGGGCTGGCCTCCGGTGAGGTGGACGTGGTGATCGGCACGCACCGCCTGCTCTCGGACCAGGTGCAGTTCAAGGACCTGGGCCTCGTGATCGTGGACGAGGAGCAGCGCTTCGGCGTGGAGCACAAGGAGGCGCTCAAGAAGATGCGCACCAATGTGGACGTGCTCGCCATGTCCGCCACGCCCATCCCGCGCACCCTCGAGATGTCCCTGACGGGCATCCGCGAGACCTCCACGCTGGCCACCGCCCCGGAGGAGCGGCACCCCGTGCTCACCTCCGTGGGCCCGTACACGGACCAGCAGGTCACCGCGGCCATCCGCCGCGAGCTCATGCGCGAGGGCCAGGTGTTCTACGTGCACAACCGCGTCACCACGATCGACAAGGTGGCCAAGCGGATCGCGGACCTCGTGCCGGAGGCGCGGATCGCCGTCGCCCACGGCAAGATGACCGAGTCCCGCCTCGAGCAGATCATGGTGGACTTCTGGGAGCGGAAGTTCGACGTGCTCGTCTCCACGACGATCATCGAGACCGGCCTGGACATCGCCAACGCCAACACCCTGATCGTGGAGGACGCGCACCGCTACGGCCTGAGCCAGCTGCACCAGCTGCGCGGCCGTGTGGGCCGCGGGCGCGAGCGCGCCTACGCCTACTTCCTCTACGACCCGCAGAAGCCCCTCGGCGAGGTGGCCCTCGAGCGGCTCAAGGCCGTGGCCCTGCACAACGAGCTCGGCGCCGGCATGCAGCTGGCCATGAAGGACCTCGAGATCCGCGGCGCCGGCAACCTACTGGGGGGCGAGCAGTCCGGGCACATCGCCGGCGTGGGGTTCGACCTCTACCTGCGCATGGTGGGCGAGGCCGTGGCCGACTTCAAGGGCGAGGAGGACACCGCGCCCGCCGAGGTGAAGGTGGAGCTGCCCGTCAACGCGCACCTGCCGCACGACTACGTGCCGGGGGAGCGGCTGCGCCTCGAGATGTACCGGGCGCTGGCCAAGGCCAACGACGACGCCGCGATCGACGCCGTGGTGGAGGAGATGAAGGACCGCTACGGCGAGCCGCCGGAGCCCGCCCAGGCCCTCGTGGCGGTGGCGCGGTTCCGCAACCGGGCGCGCGCCGCCGGCGTCACCGAGGTGATGCTGCTGGGCCAGAACGTGAAGTTCGGCCCCGCCGCGGACCTGCCCGAGTCCCGCCGGCTGCGCCTGGCCCGCATGTACAAGGGCGCCCAGGTGAAGCCAGGGATC
This sequence comes from Micrococcus antarcticus, assembly GCF_044872765.1. Classification (NCBI taxonomy): domain Bacteria; kingdom Bacillati; phylum Actinomycetota; class Actinomycetes; order Micrococcales; family Micrococcaceae; genus Micrococcus; species Micrococcus antarcticus. The sequence goes on from NZ_CP085253.1 coordinate 2,390,895, forward strand.
AACGCCGTGCTCATCCCACGGCCCAAGACCAAGCCGGTCATGGGCCAGGACCTCGTGGACGCCCCGCTCCTGGAGTGGGCGGACCAGGTGGTCAGCGCGGTGTTCGCGCCGGAGGGCGCCGCGGGCTGAGGCGCGGCCGGACGGGGCGGCTGCGGGCTCAGCCCCGGGCTCAGGCCCGGGCGACCACGCCGTGCTGCTCGAGCAGGGCGAGGAAGGCGGAGACGTCCGCGGCGATCGACTCGGGGGCCATGCCGGCGGCGCGGGCGACCTCGGCCACGAGGTCCTCCTCCGTCCACGGGGTGAGCGGGGGAGCGGCGATGTCCTCCGCCGGGGTGCGGCCCTCGACGAGGACCTCCCACACGAGCGAACCCGTGGCGCTGAGGCGCAGCGGGATGCCCGCGGCCATGCCCATCACGACGGCGTCGTCGTCCGCCGTGCGCGTCCACGCGGTGTCTGGGTCCACGCGCCACGTGGCGGGGGCGGCGGCGGCGGTCGCGGTGTCAGCGGGTCGGAGCTGCTCAGCGGCCACGGGACACGGCCTTCTCTCGGATCCATCCGGCCAGGGCGCCAGCGCGGTGGGCCTGCTCGCGGAGGATGTCCGCGCGCGTCGGCGGGCGACCGAGCCGCATCTGGAGGTGGGGCCGGTTCACGGGGAGGGTGTGCAGCACGAGCGCGGCCCGCTCGCGGGTGGACTCGGCCGCGCGCCAGCGCGTGGTGAACAGCTGCATGCCGCTCTCCTGGGAACGGAGCGCGGTGAAGAGGGTGAGGTCGTGCTCGTCCATGCCGGCGGCGTCCTCGTCCGTGGCCACGTGCCACGCGGCCGTCGCACCGAGGACCTCGGCCTGCTCGCGCACCTCCGTCCATTCGGGATCACTGAGGGTCTCGCGGAGGTGGGCGACGTCGGCGGCGCCGCGGTAGGGGTCCCGCGCACCGTGCACCAGCACGATGAGGCGCTGGTGGCGCAGGCTCGGGACGGGCACGGCCCTGCCGGCGATGACGCGCGTGCGGTGTTCGGCCCAGAGCTGTTCGAACGTCCGCTCGTCCGAGGATCCCAGCCCGGGGAAGAGCCGGTGGACGTCCACGTAGCCGAGGTGGTCGTGCCACAGGGTGGCGGCGTGCTCGAAGATCGAGCCCTCCGAGAACGCGGCGACCGTGTTCCAGCCCTGGCCCGTCAGCAGGTCCAGGACGTGCTCCGCCTCCGACGGGTGGACCAGGAGGTCCACGTCCGAGCTGGAGCGAGCCTCGCGGTAGACGCCGAGATCCATGGCGTAGCCCTTCACGTGAAGCCCGCGGACCCCGTTCTGCTCGAGGATGTGCGCGATGCGCGCGTGCGCCAGGTGGACGCGCGCGCGAAGCTCGAGGGGCGGCACGGCATCGACCTGGGAGGAAGAGGAGACGCCGGTCATAGATCTCAGACTAGTGGAGCGAGTGGGGAGCGGTGGTGCCCGAATGTTGCCGATTCGTTACCGTGTTTTCCACCTGGTCGCTAGTGGCATCCGTGGTATGCGTCTAGACTCCTGAATGGAGCTCCACAGCTGAAACACATGTATCGGCGGTGCAGGGCTCTCTACGGCTGGACCTCCTCGACGGCGTTCCGGCCCTCTAGACCTCGACCCGACCTGAGTGAGCTCCACATGAACACCCCCTCTTCCATCTCCCGCCGCAAGGTGACCACTGGCATCGCCTGGTCCGTCCCCGCCGTGGCCGCGGTTGCCGCGGCCCCCTTCGCTGCCGCGTCGCCGGTCATCTGCCCCGAGGTCTCGGGTGTCGGCGGCGCCATCAAGTTCCCGGGCAACAGCAAGATCAAAGGCATCAAGCAGGCCTACGGCTTCGACGTCACCCTCACCAACGACACCTCCGAGACCATCGTGATCTCCGGCGGTTCCGCCTACATCGAGTTCACGAAGTTCGGCAACAAGTCCGGTGCCCCCCTGCTCTACACCGCCGATCCGTGCAAGGGTGGCGTGCCGATCGAGTCCGGCAGCGACTTGCTGACGCTCGAGCCCGGTGAGAAGCTTCCGTTGTTCTTCGTCGTGAACGACACCGGCAACTCCGCGAACGACTCCGGTTGCATCTACGCCACCTTCAACGTCTCTCTCGTCGGTGGCCAGCCGGTCGACACCGATCACTGCGAGGTCATCGTCGTTCCCAAGGTGTGCTTCAACGACACCCCGCCGCAGGGCTGCTGATTCCAGCACTCTCGATGGAGGGCCCCGCCACCCGGCGGGGCCCTCTCGCGTCGCCCCACGGATGGGCAGTGCGCGCTGGACTGGGGCGCAGACGGCGGCGCCGGTTCCCCTCGATGGGGAACCGGCGCCACCCACAAGGCCCAGGTCCAAGTCAGCCGACGGCGTGCGATCCCGCCGCGGGAGCCTCCGGATGCGGGGGAGTCGGCTGGGCGGACGCATCGCGTGCCACCCGGGCGGCCCGGCGGCCTGAGCGGGCGAGCCGGGACTGACGCGGCGCCTGGTAGTACGAGTCGTACGAGTCACCATGCGCGGAGTAGCCACCGCCGTAGTAGTCGGCGCCGACGCCGGAGGTGGGCGTGCCGTTGAGCACCACGCCGAGCACGCGGGCGTTCACCCCGCCCAGCATGTCCCTGGCCACCTGGAGGTGGTCCTTGCGCGTCTTGCCGTGGCGGACCACCAGCACCGTGCCGTCCACGGCGGCGGCCAGCAGGGTGGAGTCGGTCACGGGGAGCACCGGCGGGGCGTCCACGAGAACCATGTGCGTCTCGGCCAGCGCCGCAAGGAGCTGGCGCATGCGCTCCGAGCCGAGCTGCTCGGAGGGGTTCGGGGGCGTGCGACCGGCCGGCAGGAGCAGGAGGCCGTCGTCGCCCACGGGATGCAGCACGTCCTGGAGCTCCACGTCCCCGTTGAGGACCTCGGAGAGGCCCACGCGGCCCTCCACGCCGAACTGGCTGGCCTGGCGGGGGCGGCGCAGGTCGGCGTCGATGAGGATGACCGGCTGGCCGGCCGCGGCGATGGCCAGGGCCAGGTTGCCGACGACGGTGGACTTGCCCTCACGGGGGTTCGAGCTGGTGAAGGCGATGGTGCGCGGCGGGTCGTCCACCGCGGCGAAGCGCAGGTTGGTGCGCAGCTGGCGGATGGTCTCGGCCGCGCGGGGAGAGGGCTCCATGATGCGGGAGGTGCGCTCGGCCTTCAAGGTCTTGTCCTGCGGGATTGCGCCCAGCAGGCCGGCGCCCGCGCCCACCTGAGCGTCCGTGGTGGTGCGCACGTTCACGTCCAGCATCCGGCGCAGGAAGGCGATCGCCAGGCCGATGAGCCCACCGATGGCCAGCCCGTACAGGATGTTGCGGAGATGGTTGGGGCTGGAAGGCACGGTGGGTGCGAGGGCGTCCTCCAAGGCCGTGACCTCCACGTTGGAGGTCGGATCCAGGTTGTTGGCCACCTCGGCCGTCGCCACGAGGGCCGTGTTGGCCAGGTTGGCCGCGTTCGTGGCGTCCGGTGCCGTCGCGGACACGGTGATCAGGTTCGAGCCGGCCACCACCTCGGCGCTGAGGCGGGCCCCCCGCGTGTCCAGGCCCTCGGTCTGCGCGATGCGATCGCGCACCGTGCGGCTGTTGATGAGCGGGATGTAGGACTGCGCCCGGGTCTGGGCCGTCTCCGTGCCGGAGATGCTGGCCTCGCCCTGCACGGTGACGAACCCCGTGGAGGTGGCGGTGTACAGCGTGGGCTGAAGGAGGGAGTACACGAGCCCGGCGAGGGCGCCCACGGTGAGGCACACCAGGAGCACCAGACGGTTCGCGCGCAGGACCTTGAAGAAGTCGAGGATGTTCATGGTGCCCCTGATCGGAGGGATGACGGCTCAGCTCACTCTAACAAGGAGCACAGGTGGGCCACCTCCGCCACTAGGCTGGGCCGTGCGGCGCGGGCCGCCGGCTCGCGAGGGCAGGGCACGGACGAGGAGGGCACGGATGGCGGTGCAGCACCACAGCGCGGGGCCGCTGGAGACGGACCCCCGCCTCGCGGCGGTCTACGCGGCCCGGGCTGAGCAGGCCCGGCGCACTGCGCGGGGCACGTCGGCGTGGACCAGGGAGGACGACGAGCACGCGCTCGAGCGGGTCCCGCTGCGGATCCCCGAGCTGCTCCTGGGTGCACTGCTGGCCATGGAGGTGTTCGCCATCCCCGTGGGTGGCACGAGCGTTCCCCTCAGCGAGCTCGCCATGATGCTGCTCCTGCTGCTCGCCCTGTGCCGCCGAGCCACTCGGGACGCCTCCGACCTGGGCGTCGCCGCCCTCGCCGCGGGTGCGGTGGCCCTCTTCCTCGCGGTCGTCTCGGTGTCCGTCGGCATCGAGGATCTCGCGTGGATGCGCCGCCTCGTGCGCATCAGTGCCCTGGCCGCCCTGGTGGGGTGCTTCGCCGCGCGGCGCCTGGACCTGCGCTCGGTGCTGTGGGGCCTTCTGGCGGCGATGGCCGTCAACGTCCCGCTGTTCTATGCGGGCGTGGTGCCCGCACCGTACGGCAGCTACCTCACCGGCTTCCTGGGGGACAAGAACGTGGCCGGCCTCTACTACGCGGCCATGCCGGTGCTGGCGGTGGCCTTCGTCCGGTCCCCGCAGCGCCGCGTGATGGTGCTGGCGGCTGCCGCGCCGTGCGTCTTCCTCACGGGTTCGCGCACCTCGATGGCGGGGTTTGCGTGCGCGGTGCTCTGGATGTGGCTCACCCCGCGTCTGGGGCCGGTCTTCCGAATCCTGATCCTGGCCGCCATGGGCTGGGCCGTGACCTTCGCCGAGGAGAACCTCGCCCAGCTGAGCGTCTTCGGCGACCGCACCGGCACGGACCAACTGCGCTCCTGGATCCAGGACGCCACGGCGGTGAAGGCGGCGGAGACCCCGTGGTTCGGCCGGGGCCTGACCGAGGCCTACGTGACCATCGACGATGCCACGTGGCACTACCACAACTCCTACGCGGGTCTCTTCACCGAGGGCGGCTACGTGCTGGTGATCGCCGTGCTCGCGGCCTACCTGTACTTCGGCCTGCGGGTCTTCACCACGCGCCTCCGCACGCCCTCCCGCGTGGCGGTGGAGGCCGCCACCGCGGTCATCTTCGTCACCGCCGCCCAGCTCGGCGAGGTCTTCCTGACCATCCCGGGCATGCTCATCCTGGCCACCGGTGCGAGCCTGGCGCTGCAGGAGAAGGACGCGCCGCTCGAGACCGAGGTCACCGAGCGGCAACGGGCGAAGGTGCTCCACGACGCCCGCGCCCGCTGGGGCTGACGGCGGCGGCGGCCGAGTGACGTCGGCCCGGCCTCAGCCCCGCTCGCCCCGCCTCGCCTGGCTCAGGGCGCCCGCCTCAGCTCTGCGTGCCCGCGCCCCCCACGGCGCGGGCCACGGCCTGCGCGATCGCCTCGAGCGTCGGGTCGAGTGCGTCCGCCATCGCCGCGTAGCCGGCCACCGGCCCGCGGAAGGGATCCGGGAGGTCCAGCGGCTCGCCCGTCAGGGCGTCCCGCCGCGCGGCCCAGGCCGTGGTCAGGGCAGGCAGGCCGCCCGCGTCCGGGAGGTCCGTCCCGGCGGCCAGTCGCCCCGCCTCCAGCAGCGTGTACGCCCGCCGCACGGCTCCCGGCTCCTCGCGCAGCACGGCGCCCAGGTGGGCCTCCGTGGCTGTCAGCACGAGGTCCTGCCCCGCCAGCACCCGCGCGGTCAGCTGCCGCGGCCGGTGGCTCAGGAGCGCGTCCATCACCCCGCTGCTCGGCGCCAGGTGAAGGATCTCGTCCGGCACGGCCAGCGCCTGGTTCGGCCCCGTGCCCGCACTCCTCACCTCGGCTCGGCCGCAGCCCAGCAGCTCGTCGAGCCGTGCCTGGAGCACGTGCTGCGCGTAGGCCGAGCGGCAGATGTTGCCCGTGCACACCGTCAGGATGCGCACGGGGGCGGCACCGGCCGCACCGGCCGCGTCGTCGTCGGAACGGTGCGCATCGCCGTCGGGCGTCGGCGCGCCGAAGGGGGAGCGGATGGGCGGTCGGGTGGTCCAGCTCATGGGGTGATCCTTTCGGGGCGAGCCTCAACGCGGCGAGGGGCGGGCGGATCAGACGCCGAAGGGCGTCCTCCGCGGCACTGCGGTGGACGCCCTTCGGCGGTGTGAGGCGGGGTGCCGCCCTCAGGGACGGGGTCAGTGACCGCGCGACGCGCCCGCCGCGGTCGAGCCGGCGGCGCCGTGCGTCGTGGTGGTGCCCACGGTGTGCGTGGCGACGGCCGGGGCGCCGTGGATGGACTGCGTGTGCAGGGTGTCGCCGCGGCCCAGGATGCCCTGCGGGATGAGGAAGGCGATCGTGGCCAGCGCGAGGGCGATCAGGCCCGCGAGCCACGCATTGTCCAGGCTCCAGAAGCCCATCGCGTACAGCGAGCCGAGGAACAGGCCGAAGGAGAGCAGGAAGAGGAGCACGGAGCTGCCGACGCCGCCCGCGTTCGAGTGGTCGATGGCCTTGCCGTTGCGGATCACGTCATAGCTCCTTCAGCTGCTGGTCTGTCCCCGGAGTCGCCCGGGGGGTTCAGTCGTCCCCCAGGATAGCAAGTGCGGAGCTCGCGCCGATGCGGGTGGCGCCCGCCGCGATCATGGTCAGCGCGTCGGCGCGCGAGCGCACCCCGCCGGACGCCTTCACGCCCATGTCCGGGCCCACGGTGCGTCGCATGAGCGCCACGTGCTCGGCGGTGGCGCCGGCCGTGGAGAAGCCCGTGGAGGTCTTGACGAAGTCCGCACCGGCCTCGGCGGCGGCCTCGCACGCGAGCACGATCTGCTCGTCGGTGAGCAGGGCGGTCTCCACGATCACCTTGAGGAGCGCGCCGCCCTCACCCGCGGGGCCCATGGCGTGCGCGGCGTCGGCCACGGCGCGGATGTCCTGCACCAGGCGCTCGCGGTCACCGGCGCGGGCGGCGGCGACGTCGATCACCATGTCCACCTCGTCCGCCCCGTCCTTGATGGCCTGCGTGGCCTCGAACGCCTTGGCCGCCGACGACGTGGCGCCCAGCGGGAAGCCGATGACGGTGCAGGTCAGCACGTCGGAGCCCTCGAGCGCGGCGTGCACGCGGGGCACCCACACCGGGTTCACGCAGACGCTCTTGACGCCGGCCTCGCGGGCCTCGGCGACGAGGCGGTCGATGTCCTCGGCGGACGTCTCAGGCTTGAGGGCGGTGGCGTCGATGTACTGGGCCAGCTCGGCGGTGGACAGCTGCGGGAGCGCGGTGTCGGTCATGCGGGCCAGCCTATCCGGGGCGCATGACCGACGCCCTCCGCGGAGGCAGGCAGACTCGCCGCTTCACTTTCTGGAAGCGGCGAGTCTGCCTGCCTTGGGGGCGTGAGGGTGCGGGGGTGCGGGGGTGCGGGGGCGTGAGGGTGCGGGCGCGTGAGGGCGCGGGGGCGCGGGAATGTGGGGGCGTGGGGGTGTCGGGGTGGAGGCGAGGGGCCTCCTCATCCCCCGACGAGCGCCGCCACCTGCGACCGCAGCCGCTCGAGCCGCTCAGCTGCCGCGTCCGGGTCCGCGTCCCGCGTGCCGAGGTAGCACTTGAGCTTGGGCTCCGTGCCGGAGGGGCGGATGAGCACGCGCGTGCCCGAGTCGGTGGCGAACAGCAGCGCGTCGGTGGGGGGCAGGCCCGCGCCGCCCTCGGCCAGGTCCCGGCTCACGGTCACCGGCTCGCCCGCGAGCTCGGCGGGGCCCCGCTCGCGCAGCGCGGCCATCGTCGCCCCGATGATCGACAGGTCCTGCACCCGCACGGACACCTGCGCGGCCGGCATCGCGCCGGTCACCGCGTCGACGGCGGCCAGCGCGTCGGCCAGCGTGCGCCCGGAGGCCGCGAGGTCGGCGGCCAGCTCGCACGCCAGCAGCGCGGCGGTGATGCCGTCCTTGTCCCGCACGAGGTCCGGGGCCACGCAGTAGCCGAGCGCCTCCTCGTAGCCGTAGCCGAGCTCGGGGGCGCGCGAGATCCACTTGAAGCCGGTGAGCGTCACGTGATGCGCCACCCCCTCGGCCTCGGCGAGGACGGCCAGCTGCGGAGCGGAGACCACGGAGTTCGCGGCGCTGCGACCCGTGGCCCGGAGCTGCGGCATGAGGTGGGCCCCCAGCAGGGTCCCGACGGCGTCGCCGGAGAGCATCCGCCAGGTCCGGGCGCCGGCGCCGTCGGTGATCCGCACGCCGAGGGCGAGGCGGTCCGCGTCCGGGTCGTTGGCGATCACGAGGTCCGCGTCCCGCTCCGCCGCGAGGGCGAGCGCGAGGTCCATGGCGCCCGGCTCCTCCGGATTGGGGAAGGCCACCGTGGGGAAGGCGGGGTCCGGCTGCGCCTGCTCCGGCACCATCTCGACGTCGGCGAAGCCCGCCTCGGCGAGCAGTCCGGGGAGCACGGCCCCGCCCACGCCGTGCATCGGCGTGTAGACCACGCGCAGGGCGCGGTGGGGGAAGCGGCCCGGGTCCAGCAGGCCGAGCGCGGCCTCCTGGTAGGCCTCGAGCAGCTCCGGCCCGGCCAGCTCCCAGCCGTCCGCGGCGAGGGCGATGTCCGCGGGCCAGGCCTCGTGGTCGATCAGGGCGGCGATCTGCGCGTCCGCCGGGGAGACCAGCTGGGCGCCGCGCCCGGCGGCGTCCGTCATGCGTCCGCCGAGGTACACCTTGTAGCCGTTGTCCGCGGGCGGGTTGTGGCTCGCGGTGACCATCACGCCGGCGTCGGCGTTGAGGTGGCGGACAGCGAAGGCGAGCACCGGCGTGGGCAGCGCCGAGGGCAGCAGGATCACCTGCGCGCCGGCCGCCGTGAGCACCGCCGCCGTGTCCTGCGCGAAGGCGGCCGAGCCGCGTCGCGCGTCGTAGCCCACCACCGCGAGCGGGGCCGGGGCGTCCGCCCCGAGCACCTGCCAGAGATGCGCGCCGAGCGCGGCCGCGGTGCGGCGCACCACGATCCTGTTCATGCGCGACTCGCCGGGGCCCTCCTCCGCGCGCAGCCCCGCCGTGCCGAACGTGAGCGGGCCGGAGAACCGGGAGGCCAGGGAGGCCCGGGCGGCGTCGGCCTCCGGACCGGTGCCCTCGGCGGCGTCCAGCTCGGCCCGCAGGATCTCCCGGTGCACGGGCTCCGGGTCCTCCACGGACCAGCGCTCGGCGAGGGCGACGACGCGGGGGTCCAGGGCGCTCATCAGATCCGCCCCACGATCTCGGCGAGCAGGCGCGAGATGCGCGGCCCGGCGGCACGGCCGGCCTCCACCACCTCGGCATGCGAGAGCGGCGTCTCGGAGATCCCGGCGCCCGGGTTGGTCACGAGCGAGATGCCAAACACCTCGAGGCCGGCGTGGCGGGCCGCGATGGCGTCGAGTGCCGTGGACATGCCCACGAGGTCCCCGCCGAGCGTGCGGGCCATGCGCACCTCCGCGGGCGTCTCGTACTGCGGGCCGGAGAACTGCACGTACACGCCCTCGGTGAGGGAGGGGTCCACCTCGCGGGCGATCGCGCGGATGCGCGGGGAGTAGAGGTCCGTGAGGTCCACGAACGTGGCGCCCACCAGAGGCGTGGCGCCCGTGAGGTTGATGTGGTCCGAGATCACCACGGGCGTGCCCGGGGCGATCGCCGGGTCCAGCCCGCCGCACCCGTTCGTCAGCACGACGACGGACGCGCCCGCCGCGGCCGCCGTGCGGACGGTGTGGGCCACGTCCTGCGCGCTGCGGGACTCGTAGAAGTGGGTGCGCGAGCCGAAGACCAGGGCGTGCGTGCCGTCCGGCAGGCGCACGGAGCGGATCACGGCGCTGTGGCCCGGCACCTGCGGGGCGTGGAAGCCCGGCACGTCGGCCAGCGGCACGGCCGCCACCTCCTCGCCCAGCAGCGCGCCCGTGCCGCCCCAGCCCGAGCCCAGCACGACGGCGATGCGGTGCTCCGGCACGCCCGTCGCCTCGGCGATGGCCGCGGCGGCCTGCCGGGCCTCGGCGAAGCCGGGGTGGTCGCCGACGAGCCGGGACTCGCCGGCGACCCCGGGGGCGCCGGCGAAGCCGGGGTGGGCGCCGGTCGTGGAGTCAGGTGCGGCCGGGGCGGGGGAGGAGGTCTGCTCGTTCACGCCGCCAGTCTAGGCGCGGGGCCCGGGGCCGGGCCCGGGTGCTGTGACTTTCCGGCCCACGGCGGACACAATGAGGACCGTGAGCGACGAGAACACGACCTTCATCCCCTCCCTGACCATCATCGGCGGCGGCCCCGGCGGCTACGAGGCGGCCATGGTGGCCGCCAAGCTCGGTGCCCGGGTCACCGTCATCGAGCGCCAGGGCATGGGGGGCTCCGCCGTCCTCACGGACGTGGTCCCGTCCAAGACCCTGATCGCCACGGCCGAGTCCATGCGCCGCGTGATGTCCGCCAAGGACCTCGGCGTGGACCTCGGCGGCGGCGAGCCCCGCGCGGACATGCTCGACGTGGACCGCCGCATCCTGGCCCTCGCCGGGGAGCAGTCCCGGGACATCGAGGCCGCCCTCACGGCGCTCGGCGTCCGCGTCATCCACGGCACGGCGCGCGTCGTCGGTCCCCACGAGGTGGAGGTGCGCCCCGAGGACGAGGCCGAGGGCGCCGACCGCGAGGTGATCACCTCGGATGCGATCCTCGTGGCCGTGGGCGCGAGCCCCCGCGAGCTGCCCACCGCCCTCCCGGACGGCGAGCGCATCTTCAACTGGAAGCAGCTGTACGCGCTGCAGGAGCTGCCCGAGCACCTCATCGTGGTGGGCTCGGGCGTGACCGGCGCCGAGTTCGCCTCCGCGTACGACCGCCTCGGCGCGGAGGTCACCCTGGTCTCCTCCCGTGACCGCGTGCTCCCCGGCGAGGACGCCGACGCCGCCGAGCTGCTCGAGCACGTGTTCCACGAGAACGGCCTGAACGTGGTGGGCCGCTCCCGCGCCGAGGCCGTCGAGCGCACGGAGACCGGCGTGCGCGTGCACCTCTCCGGCGAGGGCGCTGCGGACACCCCCGTGCTCGAGGGCTCGCACTGCCTCGTGGCCGTGGGCGGCGTCCCCAACACCGCGGGCCTGGGCCTGAAGGAGGTCGGCGTGGAGCTGACCGAGTCCGGCCACGTCAAGGTCGACGGAGTCTCCCGCACCACGGTGCCCAGCATCTACGCCGCGGGCGACTGCACCGGTGCGCTCGCCCTCGCCTCGGTGGCCGCCATGCAGGGGCGCATCGCCGTCGCGCACCTGCTGGGCGACGCCCTCAAGCCGCTGCGCCCGCACCTGCTGGCCTCCAACATCTTCACCTCCCCCGAGATCGCCACGGTGGGCGTCACCCAGGAGCAGGTGGACTCCGGCAAGTACCAGGCGGACGTGCTGCGCCTGGACTTCGCGACCAATCCCCGCGCCAAGATGCAGGGCGTGAAGGAGGGCTTCGTGAAGATCTTCGCCCGCCAGGGCTCGGGCACCGTGATCGGCGGCGTGGTGGTGGCCCCGCGGGCCTCCGACCTCATCTACCCGCTCGCGCTCGCCGTGACCCACAAGCTCCACGTGGACGACCTCGCGGACACCTTCACCGTGTACCCCTCCATGTCCGGTTCCATCGCGGAGGCGGCGCGCCGCCTGCACGTGCGCCTGTGAGCTGAGCGGTCCTCCACCTCCACCCCCACCCCCACCCCCACCCCCACCCAGAGTGGTCACAACACGCCGCGTCGCCTTTCCGCAGGCGGCGTGTCGTGACCACTCCGGGACGGGACGGGCCGGGACGGGACAGGTCGGGTCGGGCCGGGCCGGGACGGGCCGGGTCGGGCCGGGACGGGCCGGGACGGGACGGGACAGGTCGGGACAGGTCGGGACGGGTCGGGCCGGGCCGGGACAGGTCGGGCCTCCACCGACGACGGCGGCCGGTCACCTTCACGCTGGAAGGTGACCGGCCGCCGTCGTCTCCGGGAGGGGTCCTGGCTCACCGGGCCGCGCGGCGCTCCCGAGCGGAGGAGACGGTGTCCAGGTCCGCGTGCCGCGTCTCGGGGGAGAGGGCCAGGGCGACCATCGTGATCAGCGAGGCCGCGGCGAGGTAGTAGCCGACGTACGAGACGTCGAACTTCTGCACCAGCCAGGCCGCCACGAACGGCGTGAGGGCCGCGCCGAGGATCGAGGACACGTTGTACGCGATGCCCGAGCCCGTGTAGCGCGTGTTCGTGGGGAACAGCTCGGGCAGGACGGCGGACATGGGGCCGAAGGTCAGGCCCATGAGCGTCATGCCGACCGCGAGGAACGCGACCATGAGCGGGACGTTCACCTCGGCGCCGGTGCCCATCGTGGCCGGGGCCAGCCAGAGGCCGAAGCTCAGGCCGAACAGGATCATGAGGCCGGAGACGGTCAGGAGGGTGGGCTTGCGGCCGAAGCGGTCCGCCAGCCAGCCGGACACCGGGATGAACGCCGCGAAGAACGCGATGCCGATCAGCTGCAGCACGAGGAACTCGGAGTACGGGATCCCGAGCATGCCGTTCTCCCGCTTGCCGATCGCGTAGGAGAGGATCCACGTGGTCATGAGGTAGAAGAGCACGTACGTGGCGTACATGACGAAGGTGCCGAGGATCAGCTCCCACCAGTTGCGGCGGAAGACCTCGCCGACGGGGGCCTTGACGCGCTGGTCGTTGTCCAGGGCGCGCTGGAAGACCGGCGTCTCCTCGAGGCGGACGCGCACGTACATGCCCACGGCCACCATGGCGATCGAGAGCAGGAACGGCATGCGCCACACCCACGTGAGGAAGGCGCCGTCCATGTCCGGGTTGGTGGAGTCGTGGTCGAAGCCGAGCACGAGCAGCAGGTACAGGCCGTTGGCCAGGAAGAAGCCGATCGGGGCGCCGAGCTGCGGCCACATGGCCGCCTGCGCGCGCTTGCCCTCCTTCGCGTACTCGGTGGCCAGCAGGGCCGCGCCGGACCACTCGCCGCCCAGGCCGAGGCCCTGGGTGAAGCGCAGGATGGTGAGCATGGCCGGCGCCCACAGGCCCACCTGGTAGTACGTGGGCAGCAGGCCGATGAGGAACGTGGCGATGCCCATGGTCAGCAGGGAGCCGATGAGCGTGACCTTGCGGCCCATGCGGTCGCCGAAGTGGCCGAACAGCACCGAGCCGATCGGGCGGGCCACGAACGCCGCGCCGAAGGTGGCCATGGAGGCCAGGAGCGCGGCGCCGTCATCGCCCTTCGCGAAGAAGATCAGCGGGAACACCGAGACGGCGGCCGTGGCGTAGACGTAGAAGTCGTAGAACTCGATCGAGGTGCCGATGAGCGAGGCCACGACCACGCGCGAGCGGGGCACGGGCGTCTCGTCGGCGGCGGCTACCGCGGGGGCGACGGCGGCCGGGGCGCCGGCGCCGGCGGGGCCGGCGGGTGTGCCAGCAGACGCGGCGGGGCCCGAGGGCGGAGTGGAGTGGGACATGAGAGCTCCGAGGGACGGACGGTCACCGAGGGTCGGATGGCCCACGATGTGAGATGGAATGTCCGCCAGTATAGGAGTGGCGCGCTGACGTGCCCTCACGCTGGCTGCACCTGTCCACCATGCGGACGGCTCGGCCACTGGGAATCATGCGCCGACGACTGCGGACGCGACGGCGCCTCGGCCAGGGGTCCGGTCCGGCGCCTCGGCCAGGGGTCCGGCGCGGAGGGATGGACCGACGCGTCGCTGTGCCCGGCGACCAGGTGGTGTGTCCCCGAAATGACATGGTCTATCCGGTCTAGCCCATGGCAATTGCCGGACGACCTCCCTGGTCTGCCACAGGAGAGCCCTTCCCCGCGGGGAGCGTGGCCGCGCCCGGACGCGCACTCAGCCTTCGTCGTCGATGGTGGCGAGCACGTCGCCGGCCTTGACCGTCTCGCCGGCCTTCACGCTCAACCCGGAGACCACGCCCGCGCGGTGCGCCGTGAGGGGCTGCTCCATCTTCATGGCCTCCATGACCACGATGAGATCGCCCTCGGCCACGGCCTGCCCGTTCTCCGCCGCCACCTTCACCACCGTGCCCTGCATGGGCGCGGTCAGCGCGTTGGTGCTGGGCGCCGTGGCCGCACCGGCGCGGGCTCCGCGGGGCCGACGTCGGCCCGCGCCGGCGCGCTGCGCGGCGCCCTGCACGGAGTGCATCGCGGCCGCGAACGTGGGCAGGGTGACGTCCACGCGCTTGCCGTTGACCTCCACCGTGACGGTGTGGCGGGCCTCCGGTGCGGCGGGGTCGGCGGGCGTCTGGCCGTAGGGCTCCAGGAGCGCGGCGAACTCGGTCTCGATCCAGCGGGTGTGGACCGAGAACGGTTCCTCGGAGCCGGCGAGCTCGGGCGCGAACGCCGGGTCCTTCACCACGGCCCGGTGGAACGGCAGCACCGAGGGCATCCCCGCGATCTCCGCCTCGCCGAGCGCACGGGCGGCCCGCTGGAGGGCCTGGCGGCGGGTGGCGCCCGTGACGATCAGCTTGGCGACCATCGAGTCGAACGCCCCGGAGACGGTCTCGCCCTCCAGCACGCCGGTGTCCACGCGCACGCCGGGGCCCGAGGGCAGGCGGAACGTGGTGAGGCGGCCGGGGGCGGGCAGGAAGCCGCGGCCCGGGTCCTCACCGTTGAGGCGGAACTCGATCGAGTGGCCGCGCACCTCGGGATCGGTGTAGCCGAGGGCCTCACCGCGGGCGAGGCGGAACTGCTCCCGCACGAGGTCGATGCCCGTGACCTCCTCGGACACGGGGTGCTCCACCTGCAGGCGCGTGTTCACCTCGAGGAAGGACAGGGTGCCGTCCTGGCCCACGAGGAACTCGCACGTGCCCGCGCCCACGTAGCCGGCCTCCTTGAGCAGCGCCTTGGAGGACTCGACGAGGCGGCGGTTCTGCTCGTCTGTGAGGAACGGCGCGGGCGCCTCCTCCACGAGCTTCTGGTTGCGGCGCTGCAGCGAGCAGTCACGCGTGGAGACCACCACGACGTCGCCGTGCACGTCCGCGAGGCACTGCGTCTCCACGTGGCGCGGCTTGTCCAGGAAGCGCTCCACGAAGCACTCGCCGCGGCCGAACGCCGAGACCGCCTCGCGCACCGCGGACTCGTAGAGCTCGGGGATCTCCTCGCGCTGGCGGGCCACCTTGATGCCGCGGCCGCCGCCGCCGTACGCGGCCTTGATGGCCACGGGCAGGCCGTGCTCGTCCGCGAACGCGAGCACCTCGGCCGTGCCCGTGGCGGGAGAGGTGGTGCCGGGGGCGAGCGGGGCGCCGACCCTCGTGGCCAGCCGGCGCGCGGAGACCTTGTCCCCGAGGGCGTCGATGGCCGCCGGCGGCGGGCCGATCCACACGAGGCCGGCCGCCTCGACGGCGCGCGCGAAGCCGGCGTTCTCCGAGAGGAAGCCGTAGCCGGGGTGCACGGCGTCGGCGCCGGAGCGCTCAGCGGCGTCCAGGATCTTCTCCACGAGCAGGTAGGAGTCGGCCGCGGTCTCCCCGCCGATGGCCACGGCCTCGTCGGCGAGCTTGACGTGGAGGGCGTCGCGGTCCGGCTCGGCGTAGACGGCCACCGAGGTGAGGCCCTCGTCCTGGCATGCACGGATGACGCGGACGGCGATCTCCCCGCGGTTGGCGATCAGCACGCGGGAGAACGGCCGCGGAGTCCCGGCGTCGGTGGCGAGGGGGGCCTGGGGCGCGTCGGCGGTGCTCATGGGCTTCGGGGACTCCTCGGGGAAGACGGCGGAGGCAGCGGCACGGGCTGCCGCTGTTCATCAGCACCCTACTGTGGGTGGGGGAACCCTCACAGCAACCCGGCTCGGATCCGCCGGATCAGCGCCTGGTGTTGGAGGAAACCCACAATTCCGTGAAGGGGACGCCGAGGTGTTCGCACGCACCGCGCAGCCACGAGACCGAGAGGCCGATGACGGCGTTGGGGTCGCCGTCGACGCCCGCGATCAGCGCGGCCCCCGCCCCGTCGATGGTGAACGCGCCCGCGCAGAAGAGCGGCTCGCCCGTGGCCACGTAGGCGGCGAGGGTGGCCTCGTCCGCCGCGGCGAAGCGGACGCCGGCGGAGACGACCCCCGCGACGGCGGGAGAGCCGGACGCGGAGGCTGAGGGCATCACCAGCCCGAGCCAGTGACCGGAGTGCAGCGTCCCGGCTCGGCCGGCCTGGGCGCGCCAGCGCTCGAGAGCGACGTCGGGTTCGTAGGGCTTGCCGTAGGCGCGGCCCTCGAACTCGAACACGGAGTCGCAGCCGAGCACGAGGGTGGGCACCGCGACGCCGTCGGCCGCCACGCGGGCGGCCACGTCCCGGCCCTTCGCCTCGGCGAGCAGCCCCGCGAGCTCGGCGGGAGAGGCGTCGGGGTGCTCGGCGCCCACGGCGTCCTCGTCCACGTCCGAGACCACGACGCGGAACCCCACCCGGGCGCGCGTGAGGATCTCCGCGCGCCCGGGCGAGGCCGAGCCGAGCACCAGCTCGACCCGGCCTCCCGCGTCACCTCGTTCGGGGGAGGGCAGGCTCACGCCAGCGCGTCCCGGAGGGTGTCCAGGCCCATCGAGCCGAGCTTCAGCGCCCGCGTGTGGAACGCGCGGAGGTCGAAGTCGGCGCCCTCGCGCTCCTCGTGCTCGGCGCGGATCTGCTCCCAGATGCGCTGACCCACCTTGTAGGCGGGCGCCTGGCCCGGCCAGCCGAGGTAGCGCGTGAACTCGAAGCGGCGCTGGCCCTCGGAGATGTTCAGGTGCTTGGCCAGGAACGCGTAGCCGCGCTCCGGGTCCCACGCGCCGCCGCCCTCGGACTCGGGCATCTCGAAGCCGCAGTGGTAGCCGATGTCGAACACCACGCGGGCGGCGCGCATGCGCTGCATGTCCAGCATGCCGAGGTGGTCGCCCGGATCGTCGAGGAAGCCGAGCTCCTCCATGAGCCTCTCCGCGTAGAGCGCCCAGCCCTCGCCGTGGCCGGAGGTCCAGCAGAAGCTGCGGCGCCACAGGTTGAGGTTCGCGCGGTTCATCATGGCGGTGGCGACCTGCAGGTGATGGCCGGGCACGCCCTCGTGGTAGACCGTGGTGGTCTCGGCCCACGTGGTGAACTCGTCCTCGCCGGCGGGCACGGACCACCACATGCGGCCCGGGCGGGAGAAGTCGTCCGAGGGGCCGGTGTAGTAGATGCCGCCCTCCTGCGTGGGGGCGATCATGCACTCGAGGCGGTCCATGGGAGCCGGGATCTCGAAGTGCTCCTTCATGGCCGCGACGGCCTCGTCGGAGAGGCGCTGCATCCAGGCCCGGAGCGCGTCGGTGCCCTTGAGGGCGCGCTCGGGATCGGCGTCGAGGACGGCGCGGGCCTCCTCAATCGTGGCGCCGGGCTTGATCCTCTCGGCGTCCGCCTCCTGCGCGGCGATGAGGCGCGCGAGCTCCTCCTGGCCCCAGCGGTAGGTCTCCTCGAGATCGATCTCCGCGCCGAGGAACACGCGCGAGGCGAGGCGGTAGTGCTCGATTCCGACGGCGTCGGCCTCCGGCGCGTGCGGGCGCAGCTCGGACTCGAGGGCGTCCGCGAAGTCGCGGTAGGCCTGCGCACCGGCCTCGGCGCCGGAGCGGATCCGCTCGGCGAGCGCGGCGTCGACGACGTCGGCCTCCTGCGCGCGGGCGGTCAGGCCCGGGAAGAACCCGTCCCCGGTGCCGTGTGCGCGGGCCTGCTCGATGACGATGTCGATCTGGCGCTGCGCGGCCACGTGGCCCGATTCCTTCGAGGCGATCAGCGACGCCGTGTACCCCGCGAGCGCGGCCGGCAGGTTCTCGAGGCGGCCGGCGATGTGCTCCCAGTGCTCGGCGGTGTCCGTGGGCATGAGGTCGAACACGGCCCGGATGCCCTGCGCGGGGGACGCGATGTTGTTCAGCTCGGTGCGGCCGGTCGCGTGGATCTCCCGCTCGAGGCCGATGCGCTCCTGCATGGCGGCCTTGGTGACGCGGTCGGTCTCGTCGGCCGGCTCGAGCGCTTCGAGGTCCGCGAGGAGGCGGGCGTTGAGCTCGTCGTCGGCGCGGGCACCGGCGGGGGAGAAGTCCGAGTACTCGGACTCGTGGCCCGCGAAGCCGAGCTCCGTGGCGGTGTCCGGGTGCAGGGCGAGGTAGTCGGTGACGTACTGCTCGGCCAGGGCGTCGATCGCGGAGGGCGTGCGGGCGGCGCCCTCGCTCAGGGAGGTGTTCTGGGTCATACCCGGAACTCTAGGCCGTGCGTTTTCGTGCGCGAAACGGGAGCTCACGTCCCCGTCCCGTTCACGACGCCGGTCGGGTCAGGAGGGGCCCGCCGAGCGGCGCCACTGGTCCTTGCCGGGACGGGCCCACAGCCCGAGGTCGTCGCGGCGGCGCAGCGTGCGGTCCAGCCGCGGCGGTCGCGGCCGAGCCTGCACGGCCTGCGCCTCCTCCGCCCGCAGGTGCGCGAGCACCGCGGTCAGGGCCGCCATCTCCTCCGGGTCCAGCTCGGCGCCGGAGAGGCGCACGGCGTCGGCGGCGTCGCCGGCCTGCTCTCCACCGGCCTGGCCCGTGCCCCGGACCTCCTCGTCGCGCGCGCTCACAGCGGCATGTTCCCGTGCTTCTTGGCGGGCCGCGACTCGCGCTTGTGGTGCGTGGCGCGCAGGGCACGCACCAGCTGGGCACGCGTCTGGTGCGGGGCGACGACGGCGTCCACGTAGCCCAGCTCCGCGGCCTGGTACGGGTTCAGCAGCTCGGCCTCGTAGTCGGCCACGATCTGCGCGCGCCGCGCCTCCACGTCCCCGCCGGCCTTCTCGACCTCGGCGAGCTCGCGGCGATACAGGATGTTGACGGCGCCCTGCGGCCCCATCACGCCGATCTGCGCGCTGGGCCAGGCCAGGTTGAGGTCCGCGCCGAGCTTCTTGGAGCCCATGACGATGTACGCGCCGCCGAACGCCTTGCGCGTGATCACCGTCAGCTTGGGCACGGTGGCCTCGGCGTACGCGTAGATCAGCTTCGCGCCGCGGCGGATGATGCCCTGGAACTCCTGGTCGGTGCCGGGCAGGAACCCGGGCACGTCCACGAGGGTGACCACGGGCAGGTTGAACGCGTCGCAGAACCGCACGAACCGCGCCGCCTTCTCCGAGGCCGCGATGTCCAGCGTGCCGGCGAACTGCATCGGCTGGTTGGCCACCACGCCCACGCTCATCCCGTCGAGCCTCGCCAGCGCCGTGATCACGTTGGGCGCGTAGAGCTCCTGCAGCTGCAGCACGTGGCCGTCGTCCACGATCGCCCCGATCACCTGGAGCATGTCGTACGGCTGGTTGGCCGAGTCGGGGATCAGCGTGTCCAGGCCGTGGTCCTCGTCCGTCGGCTCGAGGTCCACGGGCTGGTCCAGCGGCGCCTCGGCCAGGTTGTTGGAGGGCAGGAACTCGAGCAGCTCCTGCACGTACGCGATCGCGTCCTCCTCCGACGTCGCCATGTAGTGCGCCGTGCCGGAGACCGCGTTGTGCGAGCGCGCGCCGCCGAGCGTCTCCATGTCCACGTCCTCGCCCGTGACGGTCTTGATCACGTCCGGGCCGGTGATGAACATGTGGGAGGTCTGGTCCACCATCACCACGACGTCGGTCAGCGCCGGCGAGTACGCCGCGCCGCCCGCGGACGGCCCCATGATCAGGGAGATCTGCGGGACCATGCCGGAGGCCAGCACGTTGTTCCGGAAGATGTCCGCGAACTGGGCGAGCGAGGCGACGCCCTCCTGGATGCGCGCGCCGCCGCCGTCGAGGATGCCGATCACGGGGCAGCCGTTGCGCGCCGCGAACTCCTGGACCTTCACGATCTTCTGGCCGTTGCGCTCGGAGAGCGAGCCGCCGAACACCGTGAAGTCCTGCGCGTACACGGCCACCTGGCGGCCGTCCACGGTGCCGAAGCCGCTCACGACGCCGTCGCCGGCCGGGTGCTTGGCGTCCATGCCGAACGCGGTGGTGCGGTGCACGGCCAGCGCGTCGAGCTCCACGAACGAGCCCTCGTCCAGGAGCATCTCGATCCGCTCGCGGGCGGTGTGCTTGCCCCGGCCGTGCTGACGCTCGACGGCGGCCGCGCCGCCGGGCGCGTCCGTCGCCTCGAGGCGGCGATGCAGGTCCGCGAGACGGCCGGCGGTGGTGGTCAGATCGGGATCGGACACGCGAGCTCCTGGGCTGATGGGCGGCCCGGGCGGGGCCCTGTCGAGCGGCCAGTCTACGGGGGAGGGCCCGGGGCCCCGACAGGAGGATTCCTCCAAGGCCCGCCGGATCGGCTCGTGCGCCCCGCCCGCACGGCGGCGGCCCGGTGGGCGTGTATATGTAGGGATCATGCAGGAACACGTCCCCGCAGCTCCCTCCCCAGCCGCCTCCGCCGCCCCCGCCCCGCCGCTGACGTGGCTCGAGTCCGTCGGCTCCACGCAGGACGACCTCCTGGCCCGCCTCGACCGGGAGGGCCACCGGCACGGCGCCGCCGTCGCCACCGCGGACCAGACCGCCGGCCGCGGCCGCCACACCCGCGTGTGGAGCACCCCGCCCGGCACCGCGCTCGCCCTCT
This sequence comes from Micrococcus antarcticus, assembly GCF_044872765.1. Taxonomy (NCBI): domain Bacteria; kingdom Bacillati; phylum Actinomycetota; class Actinomycetes; order Micrococcales; family Micrococcaceae; genus Micrococcus; species Micrococcus antarcticus. The sequence goes on from NZ_CP085253.1 coordinate 2,411,296, forward strand.
CGGTCCATCTGCGGCCCGAGCCCGCCGGCGTCCCGCTCGCGCCCGTGCACCTCAGCTGGCTCTCGCTCGTGGCCGCCGCGACGATCGCCGAGCGCCTCGGAACGCGCGGCGTGGCCGCCCACGTGAAGTGGCCCAACGACGTGCTCGCCCCGGACGGGCGCAAGCTGTGCGGCGTGCTCGGCTCGGTGTCCCGCGCCGCGGACGGCAAGGGCCCCGGCGTCGTCGTGGGGATGGGCGTGAACCTGGACCACCGCGGCGCCGCCCCCGTGCCCACCGCCACCGACCTCGCGGAGTGGGCCGACGCCGGCCAGGTGCCCGAGCCGCGCGTGCTCGCCGAGGAGCTGCGCGACGCCGTGGTGGCCTCCGTGGACCGCTTCGCCGCCGCCGTGGCCGGCGAGGCCGAGCCCGTGGACGGGGACCACCCGGCCGTCGCCCCCGTGCTGCGCCGGCTCAGCACGGTGGGCCGCGAGATCCGGGCCGAGCTGCCCGGCGGGGACACCCTCGAGGGGACGGCCGTGGGCCTCGGACGCGGGGGGACGCTCCTGGTCAGGCCGCTCGCAGGGTCGCGTGAGACACTGCCCGCAGAGATCAGCGCGGGCGACGTCGTCCATCTGCGCGGCGACGTGCTGCGCGGACGCTGAGCCCGTGCCCCGGCGCGGGCACTGAAGCCGCAGGGAGTGGAGAGTGCGCCTGGAGCCCGGTGAACGCGTGGTGGTGCGCACCCGCGCGCATCCGCGCGTCCTGCTGCGCGCCGCCGCCCTGCTCGTGGGCACCGCCCTGCTCCTGGGCCTCGTGATGGGCGTCCTCGACCGCCCGGGCCTGCCGGGCCTCGTGGTCCGCTCCCGCTCGTGGCTGCACCTGCTCGCCTGGTCCCTGGCCGCGCTCGCCGTGCTGCTCGGCACGGTGCGGCCCTTCCTGCGCTGGCTCACCCGGCGCACGGTGATCACCACGCGCCGCCTCGTCCAGCGACCCGGCCTCGGCCGGGGCCCCGAGGCCGTCATGCCCCTCATGTCCATCGCGGACGTGGTGCGCCGCGGCCGAGGCTCGGGCGCGGGGGATCTGCACGTCCGGTTCCAGGACGCCGGCCGCCAGGTCTACTGGCGGCTCACGGACGTCCCGGAGGCCGGCCGCTTCGAGGAGGCGCTGGCCGAGGCCACGCGTCGGGCCCGCGCGCAGTCGTGGCCCGCCCCGCACCCGTCAGGAGGCATCCGTTGACCCGCTCCCACCTGCCGGACACGGCACCGCTGCCCGTCATCCCGCCCGCCCGCGCCCCCGAGGCGAGGCCGGACGCACCCGTGACGCCGGACGCACCCGTGACGCCGGAGAACCCTGCGACCTCGGGCGCGCCCGGGCCGTCGTCGACCGCCGCCGCCGACCCCCGGGACCCGGTGCCCACCGCCGGCTGGACCGGCGCCATGCGCACCCTGGACGCGGGGCTCGTGGTGGGCCCGCGCAGCTACACCCAGCGGGAGATGGCCGACCGCCTGGGGGTCCCCCTCGCCACCGCTCGGCGCATCTGGCGGGCCCTGGGATACCCCAGCGGGAAGGACGGGGACAAGGCGTTCACCGACGAGGACGCGCGCGCGTTCGGCGCCGTGCTGCACCTCATGCGCTCCGGCGCGCTGAACGAGGACACCGCCATCTCGCTCGCCCGCTCGATCGGCCAGCTGATGGACCGCATGGTGGTGTGGCAGATCGAGGCCCTCGTGGAGGACAAGATCGCCTCCGGGGGGATGTCCGACCCTTCGGCGCGCCGCGCGGCCGTGGACCTGCTGCCGGAGATCGTCTCCCCGCTCGAGGAGGCCATGGAGGTCGTCTACCGGCGGCAGCTCAACCGCGCCGTGCAGCGCCTCACCGTCCGCGTGGAGGCCGGCCTGGCCGCGAGCGAGCAGGGCCGCGACGGCTCGGAGCACGACGCCCCGCTTCCGCTCGCGCGCGCCGTGGGCTTCGCCGACATGGTCTCCTACACCACGCTCTCCCGCACGATGGACGAGCGGACGCTGGCCCGCATGGTGCAGCGCTTCGAGTCCCGGTGCGCGGAGATCATCTCCTCGGGCGGCGGCTGGCTCGTGAAGACGATCGGCGACGAGGTGCTCTTCAACGCCGAGTCGCCGGAGGCCGGTGCCACGATCGCGCTGAGCCTCTCCGAGGCGCTGGCCGACGACCCCGTGCTGCCCTCGGCGCGCGTCTCCCTCGCGTGGGGCCGCGTGCTCTCCCGCCTCGGGGACATCTACGGACCCACGGTGAACCTCGCCGCGCGCCTGACGTCGCTCGCGGATCCGGGTACGGTGCTCGTGGACGCCCTGACCGCCGCCGCCCTCTCGCAGGACGAACGGTTCGTCCTCGTCCCTCAGCCGCCGAGGATCGTTCGCGGGTTCGGAGAGGTCCGCCCCTCCCTGCTCATGAGCGGTGCCACGCAGACCCTGCTCGTCGACTGATCCCCGGCCGGCCCCGCGTCGGCCGTCCCCGCCACCGACGGAACCCGAGGACCTATGAGCCGCCCTGTGCAGGAGCCGCACCCGTCCGATCCCGCCCGCCCCGAGGCCGCCGCCCGCCCCGAGGTCGCCGCCCGCACCCACGTGGGAGCGGTCCGCGAGCTCAACGAGGACACGTGGGTCACCGTGGGGGAGCCGCTCGTGCTCGCCGCGGTGGCGGACGGGATGGGAGGTCACGAGGCCGGCGAGGTGGCCTCGGCCGCCGCCGTCGAGCTGCTGGAGCGGCGCGCCCCCGAGGTCCTCGCCCCCGGGAGCCCGCACACCCTGGAGGAGCTCGCCGCCCTCGTGCACGAGGCCGACGCGGCCGTGATCGAGGCCGGCCACGCCCGCTCCGGCACCACGCTGACCCTGCTGGCCTGCCTGGACGCCGAGCGCAGCCGCTGGGCGATCGCCAACGTGGGGGACTCCCGCGTCTACCGGCGGCCCGCCGACGCGCCGGTGCTCCAGCAGGTCACGGTGGACCACTCCGCCGTGCAGCTGCTCGTGGACGCCGGCCGGCTCACCGCGGACGAGGCGCGTGTGCACCCCCGGCGCAACGTGATCACCCGCGCCATGGGCTCGCTCGAACCGCTCACCGTGGACGTGGCGGAGGTGGACGCCGCCTCCGGCGATACGTTCGTGCTGTGCAGCGACGGCCTCACGGGCGAGCTGACGGACGAGGAGATCCGGGCGCTGCTGGACGACGCCGCGGACCTCGAGGAGGCCGCCGAGCAGCTCGTCCACGCCGCCCTGTGGCGCGGTGGACGGGACAACATCACCGTGGTGCTGGTCCGGATCCCTTGAGGTGTCCGGGACGGGAACTAGGGTGGTCCCCGTGAGCACCCCCGAGCCCTCCGTCGGCCCCGACGCCCCCGGACAGATCCCCTCCGAGCGCCTCCGCGAGGAGTACGAGACGCTCGTCGAGCAGGTCCGCGCCGCGCGCACCGCGTACTACCAGCAGGACGCCCCGGAGCTCTCGGACGCGGAGTACGACGCGCTGTACCGCCGCCTCGAGGACATCGAGACGCTGCACCCGGAGATCGTCGCCAACGACTCGCCCACCCAGGAGGTCGGCGGCGAGGCCTCCGCCGCGTTCTCCCCGGTCACGCACGGGGCGCGCATGTACTCGCTCGAGGACCTGTTCTCCGAGGACGAGCTGCGCACCTGGTTCCTGCGCACCGCGGGCACCCTGACGGCGGGCCGCCCGGAGGCGGCTCCGGCGTGGACGGTCGAGGTGAAGATCGACGGGCTGGCCGTGAACCTGCGCTACCGGGAGGGCCGGCTCGTGCAGGCCGCCACCCGCGGCGACGGGCGCGTGGGCGAGGACGTCACGCAGAACGTGCGCACCATCGCCGACGTCCCCCAGACGCTCACGGGCAAGGGATGGCCGGCCGAGTTCGAGGTGCGCGGTGAGGTCTTCATGTCCTCCGCCGCCTTCGCGGAGCTCAACGCGCAGCGCGCAGAGGAGGGTCTGCCGCCCTTCGCGAACCCGCGCAACGCGGCCGCCGGCTCCCTGCGCCAGAAGGATCCCGCCGTCACGGCCCGGCGCCCGCTGTCCATGATCCTGCACGGCGTCGGCGCGGGGCCGGACCTCGGCGTCGCCTCCCAGCACGAGGCCTACGACGCGCTGGCGGCCTGGGGCCTGCCCGTGAGCCCGTACACGCGCCTCGTGGAGGGCGCGGACGAGGCCGCGCTGGCCGACGTCGTCGCGGTGATCGAGGAGTACGGGCGCCGCCGGCATGAGCTGATCCACGAGATCGACGGCATCGTGGTCAAGGCCGACGCCTTCGCGGACCAGCGCCTGCTCGGCCACACCTCCCGCGTGCCCCGCTGGGCGGCCGCGTTCAAGTACCCGCCGGAGGAGGTGCACACCCTCCTGCTCGACATCCTCGTCAGCGTGGGCCGCACCGGCCGCGTCACCCCCTTCGCCCACATGGAGCCCGTGTCGGTGGCCGGGTCCACCGTCTCCCTGGCCACGCTGCACAACCAGGACGTGGTCAAGGCCAAGGGCGTGCTGATCGGGGACACCGTCATCCTGCGCAAGGCGGGGGACGTGATCCCCGAGGTCGTGGGCCCCGTGCTGCCGCTGCGCGAGACCGCAGCCGAGCGGGGCATCGAGCTGCGCGAGTTCGTGATGCCCGCGGCATGCCCGTCCTGCGGGACCCCCCTGGCGCCTGCCAAGGAGGGGGACGTGGACCTGCGCTGCCCCAACGCTCGCTCGTGCCCCGCCCAGCTGGCCGGCCGCGTGGAGCACCTCGGCTCGCGCGGGGCGTTCGACGTCGAGGCGCTCGGCGAGGAGGCCGCCCGCTGGCTCGTGAACGGGCCCGGCCCGGATCCGGCCGAGAACGGCGGTCGGGTGCTCCCCGAGGGCGCCGGCGTCATCACCGCGGAGGCGCAGGTCTTCGACCTCGCCTCCGGCACGCCCGAGGAGATCACGGGCCCCCGCGGCGAGGACGGCCTGACGGACCTCCAGCGCTCGCTGGGCGACGTCCGGGTGTGGCGGGAGACGCGCACCAAGGTGGACGGCACGTTCGTGCCCTCCGGGAGGTTCGAGCTCAAGCCGTACTTCTTCACCGCGGGCACGGCGAAGAAGCCGTCCGGGCCCACCGCCAACACGCTGCGCCTCTTCGACGAGCTGGAGAAGGCCAAGTCCCAGCCCGTGTGGCGCACCCTCGTGGCGCTGTCCATCCGGCACGTCGGCCCGACGGCGGCCCGCTCCCTGGCCACCGCGTTCGGGTCCATGGCGGCGCTGCGCGCGGCCGCGGAGGCGGGGCAGCGGGACCGGCTCGCGGAGATCGACGGCGTGGGCCCGATCATCGCGGACGCCCTCATCGAGTGGTTCGCGGAGGACTGGCACCGTGAGGTGGTGGACCGCTGGGCCGCCGCGGGCGTCTCCATGGAGGACGAGCAGGACGAGTCCATGCCCCGCACGCTGGAGGGCGTGACCGTGGTGGTCACCGGATCGCTCGAGGGCTTCTCCCGCGACTCCGCGAAGGAGGCCATCCTGGTGCGCGGCGGCAAGGCGTCCGGCTCCGTCTCCAAGAAGACCCACTTCCTCGTGGCCGGGGAGAACGCGGGAACCAAGCTGGAGAAGGCCGAGCAGCTCGGCGTGCCCGTGCTGGACGAGGCCGGGTTCGTCACGCTGCTGGCCGAGGGGCCGGCGGCGTTCGCGGGGGAGGAGACGGCCGAGGGGGAGGCCGGAACGGGGGAGGACGCCGGATGAGCCCCGCCCCGCAGCCCCGCGCCGCAGCGCGTCCGACCCCCACCACGGCGGGCCTGCTCGTCATCGCCAAGGCCGCCGCACGGGCCGGGGCGGACGTGCTCGCCCAGCGGTGGGTCCGTCACCACCCGGCCACCCCGCTGACCGCGGCCTCGCTCGGCGCCGAGACCAAGTCCTCCGGCTCGGACTGGGTCACGGACTACGACCGCCGCGCCGAACAGGCCGTCCGCGCCGTCATCACCGGCTACCGGCCGGACGACGAGCTCATGGGCGAGGAGTACGGCGCCACCGTCCCCTCGCGTCCGAGCGGGCTGCGCTGGAGCATCGACCCGCTCGACGGCACCACCAACTTCGTGCGAGGGATCCCGCAGTTCTGCACCTCCGTGGCCGTGATGGGCCCGGCGGACGCCGCCGTCGCCGAGCGCCTCGGCGTGCCGGAGGGGACGCCGCGCTGGCTGGCGGGCGCCGTCGTCGCCCCCGCGCTGGGGCGCACGTGGTTCGCGAGCGCGGGCGAGGGTGCCTTCAGCACCGCGGACGCGACGACGGCGGGTGTCGAGCTGCCGGGCCGGGACGAGGCCCCCGTGCGCCTGGCCGGCCCCGTGCCCGGCCGCTCCGGGAGGCTGTTGGCCACCGGCTTCGGCTACGACCCCGCGCGTCGGCAGGTCCAGGTGCGCGCCCTCGAGGCGCTGCTGCCCGGCTTCGGGGACGTGCGCCGCATCGGCTCGGCCGCCCTGGACCTGTGCATGGTGGCGGACGGCACCCTGGACGCGTATGCCGAGTTCGGCACGCAGGAGTGGGACTGGGCCGCCGGCGCGCTGATCGCGGAGGAGGCCGGGGCCCGCGTGCGCCGGCCCGCGAGCGGCGACGGCACGGCCGATCCCGGCTGGATGGTGGCCGGGGACGTGGACGAGGCCGCCCTGACGGCGGCACAGGAGGTGACCGCGTGAGACGGCTGGTGGGCGATCCCTGGTTCTACCCGGTGCTGTTCGCGGCGTCGGGGATCTTCTTCGCGGTGTGGGGCACGGTGAACCGGAACCTCGCGGTGATCGCGTCCTCGCTGGTGCTGCTGTCCTTCGCGCTGCGCTATCTCCGGGCCACCCGGGTGCGCTCCCGCCCGCTCGCCGGCGCGGAGGCGCACGTGGCGGCGGGCGGCGTCGTGGTGTTCTGGCGGCCCGGCTGCCAGTACTGCATGACGCTGATCAAGGCGCTCACGCCCGCGGAGCGCGCGGCGGCCTCCTGGGTGAACATCTGGACGGACGCCGAGGCTGCGGCCGCGCTGCGCCGCCTCCACGCACGGCGCGAAGGTCGCGAGCACGAGGCCGTCCCCACGGTGTGGGCGCGGAAGAAGGACTTCATCGTGGCCGACGACGCCTCGCGCGCCCGCCTGAAGGACATGCTGCGGGCGGCCACGCCCGCGCAGGAGGGGAGCGCCCGATGAGCGGGATCCACGTCCGGGCGCTGCGCCCCGAGGACCACGACGCCGTCGCCGCGCTCACGCTGGCCTCCTACGTGGACGGCGGGCACATCGACCCCGACTCCGCGTACGTGCGGACCCTCACGGACGTGGCCTCCCGGGCGGAGAAGGCGGAGGTCCTCGTCGCCGAGCTCGACGGGCAGGTGGTCGGCTCCGTGGTGCTCACCCCGCTGGGCTCGCCGATGGCGGAGACCGCCGTGGAGGGGGAGTACGAGTTCCGCATGCTGGCCGTGCACCCGGACCACCACCGCCGCGGCGTCGCCCGCGCCCTGATGGCCGCGATCGTGGAGCGGGCCCGGGCCCTGCCCGGGATCGAGGCCATCGCCCTGACCACCATGCCGACGATGACCGACGCCCACCGGCTCTACGAGCGCATGGGCTTCGTGCGGCTGCCCGAGCGGGACTGGCACCTGCGGGACGTGGTCCCGGACCTGGACCCGGCGGACGAGGCCGGTCCCTTCATCGTGTACCGGATGCCGCTGGGCTGACCCGCCCCCGCAGCCCGGCCCGGCTGCCGCCGTGTCCCGTCCGCGCGCGCCGCTAGACTCGGTCCGAACCGAAAGCGGCCCGTCCGGCCCCGTCGCGCGTCCGCGTGCCCGGCCCGGCCACGCCGTCCGACACCACCGTCGTGAAGGAGATCCATGCCGGAGATCACCCGGGAGCAGGTGGAGCACCTCGCCCGCCTGGCCCACATCCAGATGAGCGAGGAGGAGCTGGCCCAGATGCCGGGCGAGCTCGAGGAGATCCTCGCGGCCGTCGAGGACGTGCGCGCGGTGGCCACCGCGGACGTGGAGCCCACCTCCCACCCCATCGCCCTGCACAACGTGTTCCGCGAGGACGTGCCCACGGGCATGCTCACGCAGGAGCAGGCCCTGGACCAGGCGCCGGACGCCGAGGACGGCCAGTTCAAGGTCCCCGCGATCCTGGACGGAGAGTGATCACGAGCATGACCGAGACCTTCGATGTGAACGCCGAGGCGGGCGCCGACCAGCTGGTCCGCCTCACCGCCCTGCAGATGGCCGAGCGCCTGCGCGCCGGCACGACCACCTCCGTGGAGCTCGTCCAGGCGCACCTGGACCGCATCGCGGAGTTCGACGGCGACCCGCGCGCCGACGCCGCAGAGGACCGCGGCGTGCGGGCGTACCTGCACGTCAACGCGGAGGAGGCGCTCGCCGTCGCCGCCGAGGTGGACGCGATCCGCGCCGCCGGGGGCGCCGAGGCCGAGGCCCTGCACCCGCTGGCCGGCGTGCCGGTGGCGATCAAGGACAACATCGTCACCGTCGGGCAGCCCACGACGGCGGCCTCCAGGATGCTCGACGGCTGGATGAGCCCGTACGACGCCACGGTCATCGATCGGATCCGCGCCGCCCGCCTGCCGATCCTGGGCAAGACCAACATGGACGAGTTCGCGATGGGCGGCTCCACCGAGTACTCCGCGTTCGGCGTGACCCGCAACCCGTGGGACCTGGACCGGGTGCCCGGCGGCTCCGGTGGCGGCTCGGCCGCCGCGGTGGCCGCGTTCCTCGCCCCGTTCGCCCTGGGCTCGGACACGGGCGGCTCCATCCGCGAGCCCGCCGCGTTCACCGGCACCGTGGGCGTCAAGCCCACGTACGGCGCCGTGTCCCGCTTCGGCGTGATCGCGATGGCCTCCTCGCTGGACCAGGTGGGCCCCGCCGCGCGCACCGTGGCGGACGCCGCCGCGCTGCAGCAGGTGATCGCCGGCCATGACGAGCGCGACTCCACCTCGCTGCCCGAGGAGCCCGCCGACCTCGGCGCGGCCGCTGCCCGCGGGAACCTCTCCGGCCTGCGCATCGGCGTGATCGCCGACCTGCGCGAGGACGGCTACCACCCCGGTGTGAAGGCGGCCTTCGACGCCGACGTCGCCGCCCTGCGCGAGGCGGGCGCGGAGATCGTCGAGGTCTCCTGCCCGCACTTCCACGCGGCCCTGGGCGCGTACTACCTCATCATGCCCTCGGAGGTCTCCTCCAACCTGGCCCGCTTCGACGGCGTCCGCTACGGCAACCGCGTGGTCCCGGCCGGCGGCGGCACGATCGAGCAGGTCATGGGCGCCACCCGCGCCGCCGGCTTCGGCCCCGAGGTCAAGCGCCGCATCATCCTGGGCACCTACGCCCTCTCCGCGGGCTACTACGACGCCTACTACGGCTCCGCGCAGAAGGTCCGCACGCTCGTGCAGCAGGACTTCGCGGCCGCCTTCGAGCAGGTGGACGTGCTGCTGAGCCCCACCGCGCCGGGCACCGCCTTCGCGCTGGGGGAGCAGACGAAGGATCCGGTCACCATGTACCTCAACGACTACGCGACCATCCCGGCCAACCTGGCCGGCGTTCCGGGCATCTCGGTGCCCGGCGGCCTCGTGGACGGCCTGCCGTACGGCCTGCAGTTCACGGCCCCGGCGCGCGAGGACGCCCGCCTGTACGAGGTGGGCGCCGCCGTCGAGGCGCTGGTGACCCGCCGCGGCGGCTCGCCCGTGTGGGCGCAGGCCCCCGAGCTCGAGAAGGGCGCGCAGCGCCGCACCGGCGCCGAGCGCGCCACCACCACGGACGGAGGAGCCGCGTGAGCCACGCAGAGCAGACCATGGACGTCGCCGAGGCGATGGAGCGCTTCGACCCGGTGCTCGGGTTCGAGGTGCACGTGGAGCTGAACACCGCCACGAAGATCTTCTCCTCGGCCGCCAACGCGTTCGGCGACCAGCCGAACACCAACGTCACCCCGCTCGACCTCGGCCTGCCGGGCACGCTGCCCGTGCTGAACCGGCAGGCCGTGGAGTTCGCGATCCGCCTGGGCCTGGCCCTGAACGCGCAGATCGCCCCGACGTGCCGGTTCGCGCGGAAGAACTACTTCTACCCGGACACCCCGAAGAACTTCCAGACGTCCCAGTACGACGAGCCGATCGTGTTCGACGGCCACCTGGACGTGGAGCTCGAGGACGGCACCGTGTTCCGCGTGGAGATCGAGCGCGCCCACCTCGAGGACGACGCCGGCAAGCTCACCCACCAGGGCGGGTCCGGCCGCATCCAGGGCGCCTCGAGCTCCCTGGTGGACTACAACCGCGCGGGCGTGCCGCTCATCGAGATCGTGACCCGGCCCATCGTGGGCGCGGGGGAGCGGGCCCCGGAGATCGCGCGCGCCTACGTGGCCGCCATCCGGGACATCGTGAAGGCCATCGGCATCTCGGACGCCCGCATGGAGCACGGCAACGTGCGCTGCGACGCGAACGTCTCCCTCATGGAGAAGGGCGCCGAGGTCTTCGGCACGCGCACCGAGACCAAGAACGTGAGCTCCACGCGCGCCGTGCAGCACGCCGTCACCCACGAGATCCAGCGTCAGGCCGCCGTGCTCGCCGCGGGCGGGACCATCACGCAGGAGACCCGCCACTGGCACGAGGACACGCGCACGACGACGTCGGGCCGTCCCAAGTCCGACGCCGACGACTACCGCTACTTCCCCGAGCCGGACCTCGTGCCCGTCGTCGTGGACGAGGCGTGGATCGAGCGCGTGCGCGCCGAGCTGCCCGAGCTGCCGGCCGTGCGCAACAAGCGACTCAAGGCCGAGTGGGGCTTCTCGGACGAGGAGTTCCGCGACGTCGTCAACGCCGGCGTCCTGGACGAGATCGTCGCGACCGTGGAGGCCGGCGCCTCCGCGGCGGCCGCCCGCAAGTGGTGGATGGGCGAGATCGCTCGCCTGGCGAACGTCCGCGAGGTCACCGTCGCCGAGCTGGGGATCACCCCGGCGCACGTGGTGGAGGTCGAGGAGCTGATCGCCGCCAAGACGATCAACGACAAGATCGCCAAGCAGGTGCTCGGTCTGGTGGCCGACGGCGAGGGCGCCCCGAAGGAGGTCGTCTCGGCGAAGGGCCTGGCCGTGGTGTCCGACGACGGCGCGCTCACCGAGGCCGTCGACGCGGCGATCGCGGACAACCCGGACGTCGTCGAGAAGATCAGGGGCGGCAAGATGCAGGCCGTCGGTGCCCTGATCGGGCCCGTCATGAAGGCGACCCGCGGCCAGGCCGACGCCGGCCGCGTGCGCGAGATCGTGCTGGAGCGCCTCGGGGTGGGCTGAGCAGCCGACCGATGGGCTCACGCGCGGCGCGCGACGGGCGGTCGCCACTTGACCGCCCAGGAGGATGTGAGACCCCTGGTGTCCGGCGACCGTGTAGTAGATGATGGCCACACTTCTGACAGGTCGTCCTCTCCCGGCCCCCTGACGGCACAGGGTGGGCGGCGCGCCTCCGAAGTGTAGCTTCCATCCGAGAGAAGGGGTCCCTCCCATGACATGTCGACGCACTCTGCTGGGCGCCGGCCTCGGCGCCGTCGGCGCCGCGCTGATCGCCCCCGCCGCCTCGGCGGCCACCGGCTCCACCACGTACCGCCAGCTCGTGATCACCCGGGTCACCTACGACTACTACCGCCGCGAGTACGTGGGCACCGGCATGTACGGCGGCGAGCCCGTGCGAGTCCGTTACACCTACTCGTACCGCCTGTACCGTGGATCGCACTGGTGGAGTCCACGACCCACCAGCAGTGTGAGGACGAGCGGATCGAGTCGGCCTCCCAGTGGACCTGCCTCAACGGGTGCTGGTACCCGGTGTACATCGTGTCGTGCCTCTCGCGCGAAGAGGGTGGTAGCGGCTCCGCAGTGGGGCCGTGACCGTACCGGCATGACGGGAACAGGCAACGGGGCGGGGCGTCGAATCCGACGGTCCGCCCCGTTCTGCTGTGCGAACGCTGCGAGGGGCCGCAGTGCTCCCCCTCCCCGCCATCGGAACGTCATGTGCGGTGATTACTTGAGGTAAAGTTTGAGGTGGCAAAACTGAGATCCGGAACAAAGTGGACCCGAGGGTGCGACACACGCCTCTGCCGCCACCTCGACTCTCACCTCTGCCGTCACCTCGACTCTCACCTCTGCCGTCACCTCGACTCTCACCTCTGCCGCCACCTCGACTCTCACCTCTGCCGTCACCTCGACTCTCACCCCAGGAGCACCCTCATGACCCAGTTGACTCGTCGTCGCGTCGCGCAGGGGCTGGCGTGGACCGCCCCGGCCATCGCCGCCGCCGCTGCCGCCCCCGCCTTCGCCGTCAGCCCCTCGCAGACGCTGGCCTATCGATTCCGTGGGTCGATCTCCACCTCCTACACCTCCCAGGTCCGCAACGGCGTCGGCTGCAGGAACACCACGTACGGTCGCTCCGGGTTGTGGCTCTCCAGCCTCTCGCTGTCCAACCAGGTGTCCATCGGGACCTCGCCCCTGGGGTTCTCCATCGTGGAGATGCCACGCACCGACGGATCCGGCCTCTCGCCGCGGACCACGGCCACACTGGCCAACCCCGTGCAGCTCGTAGTCGCGTACCCCAGTGGGATGGTCGCGAACGTTGCGCAGCCGTTCACCTTCACCAACGCCACCGGTGCCAACTGGAGCGCGCCGACCCGCCGCACGCCCACTCTGCTGACGAGCCCCGACGGCATCACGCAGACCTACGACGTGTTCACGTTCACCTGGCTCGGCAACCGCTCTCAGTCCACGACCCAGGATCGGACCGCCTCAGGAACCCGTCCCACCAGCTGGGCGGGCACCGCCCTCACCGGCAGCTGGGAGGTCAACACGAGCTACTGCGCTGTGAATACCGCCTACTACCTCTCCAACTACTACTCCGGGGGCACCGCCGCGGCCCTCGGCCGCACCGCCGGCAGCTACGGCACCTTCACCACGGCCAACGGGTACACCGGTCTGGTGGTCTCCAACTCCCCGTCCACCGGCGGATGGATCGCGATCAACTGAGCCCGGCGGCGCCCGTCGCTCCGGACTTCGTCGGATCGCCGTGTCCCCGGAGGCTGCAGGACACCCTGGTGGTCGGGCCGTCTCAGTCGCCTGCCCCCGGAGGCGCAACGACGGCATGGTCGTCGGAGAGAGGGTCCTGAGCGGGACGTGCAGACTGACGGGCGGCCTATCAGCGCCCCGCGAGGGCGCAGGACGCCCGCTCGATGCGCGGCACCACCTTGCGCAGCAGCCGCCCCCAGCGGGGGGCGCGGCCGGTGAGCTCCTGGCGGGCTGCGGCGTCGTCGAGGGAGTCCAGGCCGGCGGCGCCCAGCCACACGCGGGCCCGGCGGGCCTCCGCGGGCGTGCGGGCGATGTCCTCGATCCGCTCCTCGCCGTGCCAGATCCCCAGGTAGGCCACGTTGCGGGCTCCGTCGCCGGCGTGGGCGAGGTCCCAGTCCAGGATCCCGGAGAGCTCCCACCGCACGTCGTCCCCGTCCGGGGCGGGCACCCAGTGCATGTTGTGCCCGGCCAGGTCCCCGTGCACCAGCGCGGGCCCGTCCGGGGGCGCGGCGGCCCACGCCGTCACCGCCCCCGCGATCCTCGCGACGAGGCCGGCCCAGTCCGCCGGTAGCGCTCCGGCGTGCTCTGTCGGCAGGGACGCGCCCAGCCGCCCCACGCGCGCCACGCGCTCCGCGGTCCACGGACCCCGGAACGCGAACGCCGGGCCGAGTCCCGCCGCGACGGCCGGGTCGGTCACGTCCACGGTGTCGAGGGCGTCCACGATCCCCCGCAGGACGGTCGGGTCGCCCTCGTGGGGCGGGTGCGGCTGCCCCGGCACGAACGCCTGGAGGACGGCCGCGGCGAGGGGGCGGCCGGCGTCGTCGTCCCGGCGGAGCACCGCCGACAGCGGACGCGGCACCGCGAAGGGCAGGCCCGCGTCCGCGAGGGCCGTCACCAGCCCCACGCGGCGCGGCAGGTGGGCGGCGGGGGAGTCCTCGGGCGCCCAGGCCGCGCCGACCGGGGCGCCGGCCTCGCTGACCCGGGCCATGCGCAGCACGGCCAGGCCGTCGAGCACCAGCACGCGGTGGAACTGGCCGGACTCCACCACGTGCCCGGCCGACCACGCGGCGGCGCGCAGCCGGTCCGCGAGCGCGGCGGGCACGTCCGGGAGCAGCCGGGTCAGGGCCTCGGCCGCCAGCTCGAACTCGGACGCGACGGGGGAGGAGGTCATGTCCCCACGCTAGCGTCCGGGCGCGCGGGGGATACTGGCCCGCATGATCGGCCGCCCCGACCTCCGTTCCGACGCCGCCCCCGCCGCCCGGCCCGCGCTGCCCGCCCCGAGCGCGCGCGTGGTGCGGTGGGAGATCGCGCTCGTCCTGGGCCTGTCCCTGGGGCGCAGCGCGGTGTATGCGGTCGTCCAGCTGATCGACAAGGCCACCCGTGCCCCGCTGGGGGAGCAGACCACGGTGCTGAACCCCGCGCTCAGCCCGCGGTGGGGCTTCGACCTGACCTACCAGCTGCTGGACATCGGCTTCGCCCTCGTCCCCGTGCTGCTGGTGCTGCACCTGACGTGGCTGCGCGGGCGGAACCCGTTCCGCGCGTTCGGCCTGGACCTGCGCCGCCCGGGCCGCGACCTCGCCTGGGGCCTGGCGCTGTTCGTGGGGATCGGCCTGGGCACGCTCGCGGTGTACGCGGCCGGCCGCGCTGCCGGGGTCACGACGGCGATCGTCGCCGCCGCCCTCGACGACACCTGGTACCAGGTCCCCGTGCTGCTGCTCTCGGCCGCGCGGCACGCGCTCGTGGAGGAGGTGATCGTGGGGGTCTGGCTCGTCGACCGCCTCGGCTGGCTCCAGCGGCTGCACACCGCCCGGCGCGCCGGAGCCCCCGCGCCCGCCGCGGAGGGCCCGGGCCTCGTCCTGCCGGCCCGCATCTGGACCGTGGTGCTCGCCCTGGCCGTGCTGCGGGGCAGCTACCACCTCTACCAGGGCGTGGGGCCGGGCATCGGCAACGCGCTCATGGGGGTGGTGTTCACCCTGGTGCTGCTGCGCACGCGCCGGGTCATGCCTCTCGTCCTCGCCCACTTCCTGCTGGACGCGGCCGGGTTCGTGGCGTATCCGCTGCTGCACGAGGCAGGGCTGCTCGGGGTCTGAGCCCCGGACGAGGCCGGCCCCGCCTCGGGGAGGCGGGGCCGGCGTCGTCGTGGTCCGTCCGGGCGGGGAGGAGGGGTCAGAGGGTGACCGGGCCCGCGGGAGTCGTGAAGGTCACCGAGACGATGCCCGGGGTGCCGGAGGGGGCGAGGTAGTCGACGTCGACGTCCGCGACCCCGTCCTCCTCGCCGACCTGCTCGCCGCCGAGCCACTCGATGAGGCGGTCGCGGGAGCCGGCGATGGCCACCTTGTCGATGGAGGCCTGCGGCTCGGCGGCCTGGGACGGGTGCATGTCCTCCTGGCCGTCGGCCCAGCGCACGATGAACGGCAGCTGCGGGTCGGCAAGGGTGCCCTTGACGCCGATCTGACGCCAGGACAGCTCCCGGCCGTCGGGGAAGCGGCGGATGCCGGGCACGGCCTCGCGCTCCAGGCGGCGCTCGAAGCGGCCGATGTCCGGGGTGGAGACGGCCCAGCTCATCCAGCCGCCGCCCTGCTCGGAGCGGGCGCGGACGAGCTGGCCGAAGGGGGCGCTGAGGGAGGCCGGGTGGTCCATGGCCTCCACGACCTCGAGCCACTGCCCGTTCCGCATGGGGAACAGGGCGTTGTGGGTGCCGAAGCGCGGGTGCACGCCGCCCTTGATGCGGTCGATGCCGAGGGTCTCGACGAGGCGCTCCACGGTGGCTTCGAGGCCCTCGGGCCCGGCGGCGTAGGAGACGTGGTCCATCCGGCAGGTGTTCACGGCGTTGTTCCTCTCCGAACCCCCGGGCGGGCCGGGCGTCGAACGCGATGGGAGGGCGGCGCCGTCGGCCCCTTGACCTCCGAGCCGCCCCTGTGATTCACAGCGTATCCATGTGTGACACGCCCGATGAAATCGGCCCCGCACTCGTGGCACACTGGCGGCACGGTCACGAGAGTCAGCGTCTTTGCCCCGGCATGCTGACCGGCAACCCTCCTTCCGCGGTGGGGTGCCCCGGGTGACGACCAGGCCGGCTCCCACACGGGCTGCCGGCAAGCGCGGGCCGTCCCCTCGGCCCCTCTCGACGACGCCGGGGCACCCCCGGCGCGAGGCGCCGGGTCGACCCGGCGCACCGACCGCCGGGAGGGACGCGGGTCCGGCCCCTGAGGAGCTCAGGAGAGTCCGCCATGACCGACCAGAACATCCCCGCCGAGACCACGCCCCTGACCCCGGCCGCCGCGTGGGGCTTCTCCACCGCGCAGGTCCACGCCGGCGCCGCCCCCGGCCAGCACGCCTTCGGCGCGACGGCCCTGCCCATCTACCAGACGACCTCGTTCGACTTCCCCTCCGCCGAGGTGGCGGCGGACCGGTTCGCCCTCAAGGACCTGGACCCGCTCTACACCCGCATCGGCAACCCGACCCAGTCCCCGGTGGAGGAGAAGGTCGCCGCGCTCGAGGGCGGCGTGGGCGCGCTGCTGCTGGCCTCCGGCCAGGCGGCCACGACCTTCTCGATCCTCAACGTCGCCGGCGCGGGGGACCACGTCGTCGCCTCGGCGAGCCTCTACGGCGGCACGCAGAACCTCTTCAAGCACACCCTGGCCAAGGTGGGCGTGGAGACGACGTTCGTGACCGATCCGGACGACATCGAGTCCTGGCGCGCCGCCGTGAAGGCGAACACCAAGGCCTTCTTCGGGGAGACCCTCGGCAACCCCCGGGGCGACGTGCTGGACGTTCGGGCGGTGGCCGACGTCGCGCACGAGGCGGGCGTGCCGCTGATCGTGGACAACACGCTGGCCACCCCGTACCTGCTGCGCCCGATTGAGCACGGCGCGGACATCGTCACCCACTCGGCCACGAAGTACCTCGGCGGGCACGCCGCCGCCATGGCCGGCGTGATCGTCGACGGCGGCACGTTCGACTTCGCGCAGCACCCCGAGCGCTTCCCCGGGTTCAACGAGCCGGACGAGTCCTACCACGGGCTCGTGTACGCGCGGGACCTGGGGGTGGGCTCGCCGCTCGGCGCCAACCTGGCCTTCATCCTCAAGGCGCGCGTGCAGCTGCTGCGCGACTACGGCTCGGCCATCTCCCCGTTCAACGCGTTCCTGGTGAACCTCGGCCTGGAGACCCTGTCCCTGCGCATGGAGCGCGCCGTGGCCAACGCGACGGCCGTGGCCGCGTGGCTCGAGGCGCGCGACGACGTGGACTCCGTGGTCTACGCCGGCCTGCCCTCCAGCCCGTGGCACGAGCGGGCGCAGCGGTACCTGCCGCGCGGCGCAGGCGCGTTCGTCTCCTTCGAGATCGCGGGCGGCGCCGAGGCGGGCGCGGCGTTCGTGGACGGGCTTGAGCTGCTGCACCACGTGGCCAACATCGGCGACGTCCGCTCGCTCGTGGTGCACCCGGCCTCCACCACCCACGCCCAGCTCACCGAGGACGAGCAGCGCGCCGCCGGTGTGACGCCCGGGCTGGTGCGCCTCTCGCTCGGCGTGGAGGACGTCGAGGACATCCTCGCCGACCTGGAGCGCGGCTTCGCGGCGGCGGCCGGTGCGGGGGAGGGCACCCGATGACCGCGGTCGCGAGCCGCCCGTCCCTGACCGTCGACCTCCCCGAGGGCGCCCGCCACACCGTCTCGGTCGGGCCCCTGACCACCGAGACCGGCGGCTTCCTCCCGGACGTCACCCTCACCTACGAGACGTGGGGGACCCTGGACGCCGACGGCTCCAACGCGGTCCTCGTGCTGCACGCCCTCACGGGCGACTCGCACGTGGCCGCGCACGCCGCAGACCCGACGCCGGGCTGGTGGGACGCGCTCGTCGGCCCCGGCCGGGCGGTGGACACGGACCGCTGGTTCGTCGTCGCCCCCGCGATGGTGGGCGGCTGTCACGGTTCCACGGGCCCGTCCTCGCCCGACCCCGACGGCGTGCCGTGGGGCTCGCGCTTCCCGTTCCTCACGCTGCGCGACGCGGTGGAGGCCGAGCGCCGCCTCGCCGACCACCTCGGGATCGACGTGTGGCAGGCCGTGATCGGCGGGTCGATGGGCGGGGCCCGCGCCCTGGAATGGGCGGTCTCCCACCCGGAGCGCGTGGCCGGCGTCGGGGTGCTCGCCTCGACGGCGCAGTCCTCGGCGGACCAGATCGCCTGGGGCCAGGCGCAGGCCGCGGCCATCCGGCTCGACCCGGCGCACCGCGAGGGCGACTACTACGGCGGACCCGGACCCGAGACGGGCCTCGGGATCGCCCGGCGCATCGCCCACACCACCTACCGCACGGCCGAGGAGCTCGAGTACCGCTTCGGCCGCGAGCCGCAGGGCGCGGAGGACCCGTTCGGGGCCGCCGTCGGGAGGCGGCAGGGACGCTACGCGGTGGAGTCCTACCTGGACCACCAGGCCGCGAAGCTGTCCGCGCGGTTCGACGCGAACTCCTACCTCGTGCTCACCGAGGCGCTCATGAGCCACGACGTCGCCCGTGGGCGGGGGAGCCTGTCCGAGGCGCTGGGGCGCTTCCGCGGGCGGGCCTTCGTGGCCGCCGTCGACTCCGACCGGCTGTACCGGCCCGAGGAGTCGGCGCTGCTCGCGGAGCTGCTGCCCGGCGAGGTGCCCGTCCACTCGATCGTCTCGCCGATCGGCCATGACGGGTTCCTCACCGAGTACGGGCAGGTCGCCGACGCCCTGAAGGAGACCCTCGCCCTCTGACCGCTCAGGAGGCCGGCTCGGCGGGCGGCGTGACCGGCAGCGACTCCGTGTGGTCCGAGCCGTGCGGCATCTCCACGCCGAACAGCGGCTCGGGCACGGGGCGCTTGGCGCTGACCCCGTCGCCGGAGGAGACGCCACGGATGCGTCGGATCACCCACGGCGCGAGGTGGGCCCGCGCCCACTTGGCGTTGGACACGCGGGCCTGACGCCACGTCCGGGGCGCGGCCGGCTTGGGCTGGAGGGGCTCCAGATCGTGCTCGACGCCGAGGGTGTCCAGCACCATCGCCGCGATGGTGTGGTGCCCGGTGGGGGAGAAGTGCAGCCGGTCCTCCGCCCACATCTCGGGCCTCGAGAGCTGCTTGAGCGACCACATGTCCGGCACGAGCGCGTCGTGGCGCAGCGCCACGGTGCGCACGTTCTCGTTGTAGATCGCCACCTTCCCCCGGATGCGTCCCAGCACGGGGGTGTCACGGACGTCGGTCACGTTGAACAGGAGCACGGTGGCGCCCGTTCCCGCGAGCTTCCCGACGGCGGCGTCCAGGCGGCGGGCGATGTCGTCCGGGTCGGCGCCGCGCAGGATGTCGTTGCCGCCCGCGCAGATGCTGATGAGGTCCGGGGCCAGCTCGATGGCCGGGTCCACCTGGTCGGCGGCGATCTGGTCGATCAGCTTGCCGCGCACGGCGAGGTTCGCGTAGGCGAACGGCTCCGGCCCCTCGGCGTGGCGGGCCAGCTCCTCGGCCACGCGGTCGGCCCAGCCGCGGTGGTAGCCGGGCTGGTCCGGGTCCGGATCCCCGATGCCCTCCGTGAAGGAGTCGCCGAGGGCCACGTAGCGGCGCCAGGGGTGACCGGTGGGCTGATCGTCGACGGGCGGCACGATGGTGTTACTCACGGGTAGCAGTCTGCTCCAGGGGCCGACCCACGGTCAATCGCTAGGCTGAGCCGGTGACCGAGCCCTCCCACACCCCCTCCGCCCCGGGCCCCGAGCCCGTCGTCCGCTGGTCCCGCCCCGAGGGCGAGCGCACCGAGCACCTGCTGATCCTGCTCCACGGCTACGGCGCGAGCGAGCACGACCTCTTCGGCCTCGTGCCCCAGCTGCCGGAGCCGTTCACGGTGGCCGCCGTCCGCGCCCCGCTGACCCTCCAGCCCGGCATGCACGCGTGGTTCCCGCTCTCCCAGGACCCGGTGACGGGGGAGATCGGCTCCGACGACGCTCCGGCCGTGCGCCGCGCGACAGAGGACCTGCACGCGTGGGTGCAGACCGTGCGCGGCGACTTCCGCACCGTCTCTCTGCTCGGCTTCTCGCAGGGCATGGCGCTGGCGACCGCTCTGCTGCGCCTGGACCCGGAGGCCTACGCGTGCACGGTCGCGCTCTCCGGCTTCGTGATCGACCCGGACCTCGCCGAGCCCGGCCTCGAGGGCCTCTTCATCCGCGACGACGAGGTCGCCCGGCTCACGCCGAAGGTCTTCTGGGGCCGTGGCCAGGACGACCCGGTCATCTCCGAGGCGCGCGTCGAGTCCGCCCACGCGTGGCTCACCGCGCACACCGACCTCATGAAGATCGTCTACGCGGGCCTGCCCCACGCCATCAACCAGCAGGAGCTCGGCCACGTGCGCGAATACCTGCAGCACACGGTGCTGAAGGGCCGCTGAGGCTCAGGACTCGGCGGACTCCGCCTCGATCACCACGGCCTCGCCGTTGAACTCGACGACGTCGCCGTCGTGCAGCTGCGCGCCGCGGCGGGTCTCGACCGCGCCGTTCACGGTGACCATCCCGTCCGCGACGACGTCCCGGGCCATCGCGCCGTCCTCCACGAGGGAGGCGAGCTTGAGGGCCTGGCCGAGGCGGATCATCGTGTCACGGATCGGCAGGGGCTGAGCGTCCTCGGGGACGTCGACGGCGGTGGCGTCGGTCCCCGTCGCGCGGGACTCGTCATGGCTGTGGGCATCGGTCATGACGTCCATTGTGGCCGGTAGGCTGGTCCGCATCGACCGGCCCGGCCGTCCGAGACCGCCCGCGCCGCGCGCAGGGTGAGCGCGAGGACCCGGCGGGCCGCCGTCGTCGTGAACCCCTCCCGCCCCCGATGTGCACGGAAGTGATGCCCCCATGGCTGCCAAGTCCCCGCTCGAGAACGTCATCAGCCTGGCCAAGCGCCGCGGCTTCGTGTTCCAGGCCGGTGAGATCTACGGCGGCTCGCGCTCGGCGTGGGACTACGGGCCCCTGGGCGTGGAGCTGAAGGAGAACATCAAGGCGGAGTGGTGGAAGACCTTCGTGCGCTCGCGCGAGGACATGGTGGGCCTGGACTCCTCCATCATCCTGCCGCGGCAGGTCTGGCAGGCCTCGGGCCACGTGGACACCTTCACGGACCCGCTCGTGGAGTGCCAGCAGTGCCACAAGCGCCACCGCCAGGACCACCTGGTCGAGGCGTTCGAGGCCAAGAAGGGCCGTGCCCCGGAGGGCATGCAGGACATCGTCTGCCCGGACTGCGGCACCAAGGGCATGTTCACCGAGCCGCAGATGTTCTCCGGCCTCATGAAGACCTTCCTCGGCCCCGTGGACAACGAGGAGGGGCTGCACTACATGCGCCCCGAGACCGCGCAGGGCATCTTCGTGAACTTCCTCAACGTGCTCGGCGCCTCGCGGAAGAAGCCGCCGTTCGGCATCGGCCAGATCGGCAAGGCGTTCCGCAACGAGATCACGCCCGGCAACTTCATCTTCCGCACGCGCGAGTTCGAGCAGATGGAGATCGAGTACTTCGTGCCGCCGGCTGACGCCCAGCGGCACTTCGACACGTGGGTCGAGGCCTGCTGGAACTGGTTCATCGACCTCGGGATCGACCCGGAGAACCTGCGCCGCTTCGACGTCCCGGCGGAGGAGCGCGCCCACTACTCGGACGGCACCATCGACCTGGAGTACAAGTTCGGCTTCGGCGGCGGGGACGGCTGGGGCGAGCTCATGGGCGTGGCCAACCGCACCGACTACGATCTCTCGAGCCACACGACGGCCTCCGGCACCAAGCTGCAGTACTTCGACCAGGCCAACGGCGAGCACTACACGCCGTACGTGATCGAGCCCTCCTTCGGGCTGACCCGCTCCATGATGGCCTTCCTCGTGGACGCCTACGCCGAGGAGGAGGCGCCGAACGCGAAGGGCGGCACGGACGTGCGCACCGTGCTCCGCCTCGACCCGCGTCTGGCCCCGGTCAAGGCCGCCGTCCTCCCGCTGTCCAAGAAGGAGGAGCTGCAGCCGGCCACGCAGGCCCTCGCCGCCGAGCTGCGCCGCGAGTGGAACATCGAGACGGACGACTCCGGTGCCATCGGCCGCCGCTACCGCCGCCAGGACGAGATCGGCACCCCGTTCTGCATCACCGTGGACTTCGACACGCTCGAGGACCAGGCCGTCACCGTCCGCGAGCGGGACACCATGGCGCAGGAGCGCGTGGCCCTCTCCCAGGTGAAGGCCTACCTCGCCGAGCGCCTCACCAAGTGAGCGGGCGGGATCTGGAGGGGCATGGCCGGGACGGACACGGCGTGACCGACGACGGCGGCGCGGCCCTGCCCGCGGACATCACCCTGCGCCCGTGGCGCTCGGGGGTCGACCTCGCCCTCCTCGAGGTGTGGGGCGACCCCGCCAACGCGCAGCAGCACCAGGACCGCGCGATGCTCGCGGACGACGCGGACGTGCCGTGGCGCCGCTCCCTCGTGGCCGAGGCCGACGGCGTCCCGGTGGCGGCGGGCGTGGTCTACGCGTCCTCGCTGCACCCGCGGCGACTGTGGCTGTACGTGGAGACCGCCCCGTCCGAGCGGCGCCGCGGCATCGCCCGTGCGCTCCTGGCCGCGCTGCGCGGGCTCGCCGAGCAGGCCCACGCGGAGGGGCTCGTCCCCACGACCGCGCTCAAGGCGCGGTTCGCGCGCGAGGCGCTGGTCGGCGTCGCGGAGGAGGCCACCGCCGAGGGCACCCGCGCCGCGACGGCCGAGCTGGCCGCCGCCACCGAGGCGTTCCTGACCGCGCAGGGGTTCGCGCCCGTGCAGCGCTCGCGGCGCGTCGCCGTCGCCCCCGGGGCCGCGGACCTGCCCGCGCTGCGGGACGAGGAGCACCCGGACGGCGTCGTGCTGGAGGAGACGGCCACCGGATCGGTGGAGCTGACCCAGGCGGTCGTGGCGTTCTACCAGGCCACGCACGACTGGGACCCGGCGCACATGACCGTCGGCTCCGCCCAGACGCTCCTCCTCGGCCCCGCGACCGGGGCTGCCGGCGCCGTCGTGCTGCGGGACGCCCCGCGCGCCGAGGGCGGGAGGATCCGCGCGTTCGCCGTCTCCTACACCGCCCAGCGCCAGGACGCCCCCGCGGACGTGCTCCTCGGCTGGGACCCGGAGCTGTCCGAGGCGGACGCCCTGCAGGCGGTCGCCGACCTGCTCGCGCTGCTCGTGGCGCAGCACCCGGTGCAGCTCGAGGTGGACCAGGCCATGCGCCCCCTGGAGCGGATCATCGACGGGCTGATCGCCGGCGGCGCCGCGAAGCCCGTCCTGGACACCCTCGTGCTGGCCGATGACGCCGACTGAGACCGCCGCGCCGGACGCGGCCCGCCGGAGCGCGCTCCGTCGGGCCGTGCTCTGGGTGGCCGGGCTCAACCTGGCCTACATGGTCGCGGAGCTGCTCGTGGCGTTCGCCATCGGCTCGGTGTCCCTGGCCGCCGACGGCGTCGACTTCTTCGAGGACTTCGCCGTCAACCTGCTGATCGCCGTCGCGCTCGGCTGGTCGGCCGCGCGTCAGGCGACCGTCGGACGCGTGCTCGCCGGGATCATCCTGCTGCCCGCCGTCGCGGCGCTCGTCATGGCGGTCC
The DNA here is from genome assembly GCF_044872765.1 of Micrococcus antarcticus. Lineage (NCBI taxonomy): Bacteria > Bacillati > Actinomycetota > Actinomycetes > Micrococcales > Micrococcaceae > Micrococcus > Micrococcus antarcticus. Next base: position 2,434,868 of record NZ_CP085253.1, read on the forward strand.
TGAAGGCCGGCGACCCCGAGCCGCCCGCCGCCGGACCGCTGTTCTGGACCGCGCTCGGCGCGATCGCCGTGAACCTGGTGTGCACCGTGATCCTCGCCCGCTTCCGGAGCGACGCCGGCTCGCTCACGGCGGCCGCCTACCTGGCGGCCCGCAACGACCTCGTGGCCGGCGCGGCCATCCTGGTGCTCGCCGGCGTGACGCGCTGGACCGGATCGGGCTGGCCTGACATCCTGCTGGGCATCGGCCTCGTGCTCCTCAACGGACCGGCGGCCAGGGAGGTCTGGGAGAAGGCCGGGGAGGAGCGCCTCGCGGAGCGGGCGCTGGAGGGGGAGCTCGATGACGACTGAGGACCAGGGCCGGGAACCGGAGGCCGGCGGCACGCCGTGGCGTCCGGCGACGGGCGACTCGCCCTACGAGCCGGCGACGCGGCTGCCGCCCGCGGGGGTGACAGCCCGGCGCGATCCGAAGCGCCGCCGAGCGTCCAAGGCCATCGTGATCGGCGGGACGCTCGCGCTCGCGGCGGCCATGACCGGCGTCGCGGTGACCTCGCAGTCCTCCATCGAGTCCGCGCCCGCGGAGGAGAACGGGTGGACGAACGAGTTCGGGGAGACCGTCGCGGCCCCGGCGGAGCTGGAGCAGGACTACGCCCAGGTCTGCCAGGACACCCAGACGGGCGAGCGCATCGACGACCAGTGGTGCGAGGACCCCTCGATCGCGGAGGGCCAGGCGGGCACGGGCCAGGAGCAGGCGGCCGAGGGGGAGGGCCAGGCGGCCGAGGGGGAGGAGCAGCAGACCTCGCACTACGGTGGCGGCTACGGCTGGTTCTTCATCCCGCTCTCCGGCGGACGCACCGTGCCCGCCGTCGGGAGCCCGCTGCGCGACGGGACCACCCAGGCCCCGGCGGGGCGCTCGGTGACGAAGGTCCCGGCCTCTGGCGGCTCGTTCGCCAAGGCCGGCACCGTGTCCAAGGGCGGCTTCGGCACCAAGGGAGGCGGCGCCGGCTCCTGAGCCGCGCCGCGACGAGGAGGAGAGCACCGTGCAGCGCATCAGCACCGAGCCGCGTCCGGACTGGGAGGAGAAGGTCGCCTCCCAGGGGCTCGTCTTCTCCCCGACGCTCATGCCGGACGGCTCCGTCCTGCAGTACTGGAACGAGTCCGCCGCCTACGTCCTCACCATGGACGAGGTCATGCTCCTGGAGCAGGCCTCCGAGCGCCTGCACGCGATGTCCATGGAGGCCGCGCGCTTCCTGGCGTCCGAGCAGACGATCGCCGGATCGCCCTGGCGTGCGCTCGGCCTGCCCCGCGAGGCGGTCGTCCTCGCGGTGGAGTCCCTCGAGCGGGGGGACCCCCACCTCTACGGCCGCTTCGACCTCGTCTACTCCGGCCCGGACGCCCCGCCCAAGATGCTGGAGTACAACGCGGACACGCCCACCGGGCTGATCGAGGCCGCCGTCGCCCAGTGGTTCTGGAAGCAGGACGTCTTCGGCGAGGACGTGGACCAGTGGAACGGGATCTTCGAGGCCCTCGTGGACCGCTGGCGGGAGATCTACGCCCCCGAGCTCGCGGCGGGGGAGAGCCCGCGCGTGCACTTCGCCCACACGGAGCTGGACGAGACGGGCGAGGACGCCATGACGGTGGCCTGTCTCCGCGACGCCGCCGAGCAGGCGGGGCTGACCTGCGAGTCGCTCCTGATGAGCCAGATCGGCTTCGACACCGAGCAGCTGCGCTTCACGGGCGCGGACCTGCGCTACCTCACCGGCATCTTCAAGCTCTACCCGTGGGAGGACATGGCCCACGAGCGGTTCGGCCCGCGCCTGGCCCTGGACGAGCACGTGCGGTGGATCGAGCCGGCCTGGAAGATGCTGCTCTCCACCAAGGCGCTCTCCGCCGCCCTGTGGCACCTCTTCCCCGGGGACGACCTTCTCCTGCCCACCTACCTCAACGAGGTCCGCGGCCTCACCGAGTACGTGCGCAAGCCGCTGCACGGCCGCGAGGGCGCGGGCATCCGCATCGTCTCCTCGGACGTCACGACCTCCTCCGACCCGGGCCGCTGGGGAGAGGAGGGCCACGTCTTCCAGCAGTACCACCGCCTGCCCGACTTCCCCGGGCCGGACGGCCGGCCCAACCGGCCCGTGCTCGGCACGTGGATGGTGGGGGACGAGTGCTTCGGCGTCGGCATCCGCGAGTCCGACGGCCCGATCACCGACCCGTACTGCCGCTTCGTGCCCAACATCATCCGCGGCTGACCGCGCCCTCCCGCAGGGCCCCACCGCACCCGAACCCGAACGCCTCCAACCCGCCCGCGCCCGACCTCCCCGAGGATCCCCGCCGCCCATGCTCAGCACGCACCAGTCCGTCTCCGTGTCCACGTCCTCGGTGGCGCCGGTCTACTCCGCCGTCGTCACGGTGCCCCTCATCGTGGGCCTCGTCGGCTCGGGCGCGCCCCTGGCCTACCTGCTCGCCCTCGTGCCCATCGTGCTCGTGTGGGCCGGCATGTCCGAGAACGACGACCGGCAGCCGGACAAGGGCTCCATCTACGCGTGGGCGGTCCGCTCGCACCCGGTGATGGGGTGGATCGGCGGGTACTGCCTCGCGGTCACCGGCGTCGTCGCGACGTCGGGCCTCGCCTACGTCGCCCTCGACGCCTGGCTGCCCGGCCTGCCCGCGTGGGCCAAGGCCCTGGCCGGCGCGGTCCTCATCGCCGTGGCCACCGCCGTCAGCTCGACCAACGTCCGGATCACCTCCGCCGTCCAGACCGCCGGCGTCCTCGTGCAGGTGGCCGCCGCCGTCGTGCTGGTGTCCGTGTTCCTGAGGGTGGGGCCCACGCTGACCCCGATGACCGGCACGGCGACCGACTGGCTCCATGCCGTGCTGCTGGCCGTGTTCGCGTTCTGGGGCTTCGACGCCGTCTACGCGCTCTCGGAGGAGTCGCACCCGGGCGTGCCGCGCCGGGCGGCGGCGGTCTCCCTCGTCCTGCTCGTGGCGATCTTCCTGGTCTTCTCGCTGCTCGGCGCCTCCCCGCACCCCGACGCCGCGGAGGCCCTGGTGCACCCCGTGGTGGTGGCCGGCGTCGTGGTCTCCTGCGTGATGGCGCTCGGCTCCACCCTCATCCCGACGGCGCGGGGCGTCTCCGCCATGGCCGAGCGCGGGCACCTGCCCTCCGCCCTGACCCCGCTGCGCACCGCCGAGGTCGCCTCCGCGGCGGGAGCGGTGGCCTGGCTCGCCCTCGCGCTGGTGGTGCCGGGGATCTTCTGGGACTCGATCGAGATGCTCTCGATCTTCGTGGGCGCGTACTTCACGATCTCCTCGCTCACGGCGGCCGCCCACGACCGCGGCGCCCTGAAGGTCGTCCACCTGGTGGGCGCCGCCCTCATGGGGCTCATCACCGCGGCCGCGCTCGTGACCATGTTCGACCCGGAGTACGGGGAGACGCGGATCGGGGACGTGGGCGGCGTCGGCCTGCTGGCGGTCGGGTTCACGGCGCTCGGCGTCGCGCTCGCGGTGCTCGTGGTCCGCGGACGCGGGGCATCCGGCGGCGGTCGGGCCGTCAGCGCCTGAGCACAACGTGCGCGCAGGACTGGCCGTCGGCCGGTCGTCCGACCGAGCGACCGAGCGACCGCCCGAGCGACCCTCCCCGCGCGGGCCTCAGCGGTCCCAGCCCAGGAGCCTCCAGACCTCCGCCCAGCCCTCGAAGAGGTGGGCGTTGTACTCCGGGCCGAGCTGGTTCGGGTTGGCGAACAGCACCCAGTCGGCGGCCTGGACGGCCCGGTCCGCGGACAGCTGCTCGGCGACCTCCTCGGGCGTGCCCGCGTAGGTCGGGCCGGAGACGGCGCGGCGGCCGTCGAGGCGCCCCGAGGACTCCCGGGAGGCCCGCTCGTGGCCGAAGTACATCTCGTCGCGGTCGTCCTGGATCACGAACGCGGAGCGGGTGACCGCCGTCCGGGGCGCGCCGGTGCGCCCGAGGGGGCTGACGCCGTCGTGGTGGCCGGCCGCCGCATGGGCCTCGAGATAGCGGGCGATCTGGTCGGCCTGCTGGACGTGGAAGGGGCGGCCGTCGTCCTCGAGGAGCAGGGTGGAGGAGAGCATGTCGTACCCGGCCTCGCCTGCGCGGACGGCGGTCGCGGTCGTGCCGGCACCCCACCAGACGCGCTGCGCCAGCGTGGGGGAGTGCGGCTCGATGCGCAGGGGCCGGGAGGTGTGGGCCCAGCCGGAGGAGAGGTCCGGCGTCGCGATGCCCGCGCCCGAGATGCCCTCCATGAACCGGCGGCCGCGCTCCCAGGCGACGTCGGACCAGGTCTCGCCGGGGGCGAGGTCGTAGCCGAACCGGTGCTGGCCGTCCGCGGCGGCCTCGGGTGAGCCGCGCGAGATGCCGAGCTCGAGGCGCTCGCCGGCAAGCAGGTCCGTGGTCGCGGCGGCCTCGGCCATGGACAGGGGATTCTCGTACCGCAGGTCGATCACGCCGGTGCCGAGGTGGATGCGCTCGGTGCGGGCGGCCATCGCGGCGAGGATCGGGAAGGGCGAGGAGAACATCTGCTGCCAGTGGTGACTGCGGATCCATGCGCCGTCCAGGCCGGCGGCCTCGGCGGCCACGGCCATCTGCACGACGTCGCGCAGGGCCTGCCCGGCGTCGGGCTTGACGGGGACGCGGTCCACGGCGGGGCGGTGGATCCAGTGCCCGAAGTTGAGGAATCCTAAGTGCTTCTTGGTCATGGGTGTTTCAACCTTGAAAGACCGGCGGTTGTTCCCGGAGTGCGTTTCGGTGCGGCGTGGGTCCGCCGCCGGGGCCGTCCGGTCCCATCCCGCTCGACCGGTTCCCGCCCACCCGACCGGGCCTGATTCACGAAACAGCCCCCATAGGGGTCGGTCGATTGAATATGGGTCGGTCCGCCGGTCCGCCGGTCCGCCGGTCCGCCGGTCCGCCGGTCCGGCGGCCCGGCCGTCAGGCGGTGCCGCGGCCCGGCGCCGGTCCTCGCCGGCCCTCCCGGCTCCACCCGCCCGCGTGCGGGAGAATGGACCCATGACACAGCAGTGGAGCGAGGAGTCCATGGAGCTGGCCGCGCAGCTCTTCGACCTGGCACGGAACGGGGACACGGCCACCCTCAAGGCGTACCTGGACCAGGGCCTGAAGCGGAACCTGCGCAACGGCAGCGGGGACACCTTCCTCACCCTCGCCGCGTACTACAGGCAGACGGACACGGTGCGCATGCTGATCGAGGCCGGCCTCGACGTCGCCGCCGTCAACGACCGCGGCCAGGACGCCCTCGGCTGCGCCACCTTCCGCAAGGACGAGGACGCCGTACGGGCCCTCCTCGCCGCGGGCGCGGACCCCGACGGCGGCTCACCCTCCGCACGCGAGGTCGCCCGGACCTTCGGGCTCGAGGAGATGCTCGCGCTGCTCGACGGCCGTGGCTGAGACGCCCGAGGGCACCCCCTCCGTCGACGAGGTGTACGCCGCCGTCCGCGCCGGGCTCCCCGAGCTCGTCGCGGACCTGACCCGCCTCCTCGGCCTCGGCTGGGACGTCGAGGCCGACCCGGGGGAGCCCAGTCACCCCCACCTGCGCCTGCACGGGGCCCTCGCCGACGACGGCCGCCGCCTCGTCGTGGACGTCCTCCCCGTCCGGTGCCGCTCCCCGCTCTTCCACGCCACCGTCGGCGTCTCCATGCTCCCCGGCGATCTCGACCCCGCCGGGCTGGGCGCCGACGTCGAGCCGGCGTGGATCACGCGGGTGCGGGCCCTGGGCGAGGCCATGGAGGCGACGGCGGCGGACCCCGTCTGCGTCTCCGCGCACCCGGGCGGCGGCAGCAAGGGCGCGGCGGCCGTGAAACTCGCGCTCGCAGACCGCTTCGGCCTGCCGCGCCGGTACGCCAAGGGCTGGCCGGACGAGTTCCTCGGCGTGCGGACGAGCCCCGTCCCGGGGGAGCGGTACGGGGAGTTCGCCCGGGCGCTCGCCGCCCAGGTCCGGGTGCTGGACGCCGTCCCTCCACCGGCCTGACGCGTCCCTCGCGCGGTCTGGGAGAATGGGCGGGATATGACTGCCACCCCTGACACCGCCGCGCGGCCCGCCTCGGACACCCGCGCCGCCGATCCGAACGCCGTCCACTACGCGAAGGCCGCCGGCGCCGGCCGCCGCATCGCGGACGACGACCAGCTCCACGAGGGCCGCCACGCCGCGCCCTCGACGGACCGTCTGAGCCTTCCCGCGCTGAAGCTCGGCCCCATCACCGTGGACGTGCCCGTGGTGCTCGCGCCGATGGCCGGCATCACCAACACGGCCTTCCGCCGCCTGTGCCGCGAGTACGGCGGCGGCCTCTACGTGAACGAGATGGTGACGGCCCGCGCCCTCGTGGAGCGCAAGCCCGAGTCCATGCGCATCATCAAGCACGATCCGGACGAGGTGCCCCGCTCGGTGCAGCTCTACTCGGTGGACCCCGTCACCACGGCCGCCGCCGTCCGCATGCTCGTGGAGGAGGACCGCGCCGACCACATCGACATGAACTTCGGCTGCCCCGTCCCCAAGGTCACCCGCCGCGGCGGCGGCTCCGCGCTGCCCTGGAAGTCGGAGCTCTTCGCCTCGATCGTGAAGGCCGCCGTCACGGAGGCCTCCAAGAAGGACATCCCGGTCACCGTCAAGATGCGCCGCGGCATCGACGAGGACCACCTCACCTTCCTCGACGCCGGCCGCACCGCGCGGGACCTCGGCGTCGCCGCTGTGGCGCTCCACGGCCGCACGACGCGCCAGTTCTACTCCGGCACCGCCGTGTGGGAGGACATCGCGCGCCTGCGTGAGGCGCTGCCGGACATCCCGGTGCTCGGCAACGGGGACATCTGGTCCGCCGAGGACGCGATCGCGATGGTCGAGCAGACCGGCGTCGACGGCGTCGTGATCGGGCGCGGCTGCCAGGGCCGCCCGTGGCTGTTCGGGGACCTGCAGGCCGCGTTCGAGGGACGCCAGGAGCGCTTCCAGCCCACGCTCGGGCAGGTGGCGGACACGCTGTACCGCCACGCGGAGCTGCTCGTGGACACCTTCGAGGGGGACGAGCTCAAGGCGCTGCGGGACATCCGCAAGCATGTGGCCTGGTACTTCAAGGGCTACCCCGTGGGCTCCGAGATCCGCACGGCGCTCTCCACGGTGCCCACCCTGGAGGCCATGCGCGAGATCCTCGCGCGCGTGGACCGGGAGCAGCCGTACCCGGGCCTGGACGCCGAGGGCCCGCGCGGCCGCTCCGGCGCCCCCAAGCGGCCCCACCTGCCGGACGGCTGGCTGGACTCCCGCGAGCTCAACGCGGAGCAGAAGGCCATGATCGCCGCCGCCGAGCTGGACGTCTCCGGTGGCTGAGGGCACCACGCCGGCGCGCGCCGCCGCGTACGGGCCCGCCGCGCCGTCGTCGCCCTGGACCGGGGCCGCCCACCAGCCGGTGCTGTTCGGCTCCGAGGGCCGGCCCCCGTACGCCGGCCGCGCTGTGCAGACCCCCGGCTACACGCCGTGGGACCGGGAGCGGTGGCTGCCCGAGCCGCCCAAGTCCTCCTACCGTTCGGACTTCGAGCGGGACCGTGCCCGCGTGCTGCACTCCGCGGGCCTGCGTCGGCTGGGGGCCAAGACCCAGGTGGTCGCCCCGGACGCGGACGACTTCGCCCGCACCCGCCTGACGCACTCGCTCGAAGTGGCCCAGGTGGGGCGTGAACTCGGCCGGTCGCTGGGCTGCGACCCCGACCTCGTGGACACCGCCTGCCTGTCCCACGACCTCGGCCATCCGCCCTTCGGGCACAACGGGGAGAAGGCGCTCGACGCGGTCAGCGAGGACGTCGGCGGCTTCGAGGGCAACGCCCAGACCCTGCGGCTGCTGGCCCGCCTCGAGCAGAAGAAGCTCTTCGCGGACGGCTCCTCCGCGGGCCTGAACCTCACGCGCGCCGCCCTCGACGCCGCGTGCAAGTACCCCTGGACCCGTGAGGACGCCCCGCTGCGCCCCGACGGCACGCGTTCGCGCAAGTTCGGCGTCTACGCGGACGACCTGCCCGTGTTCCGCTGGTTCCGCGCCGGTGTGCCCGGCCCCCGGAAGTCCATGGAGGCCCAGGTCATGGACCTCGCGGACGACATCTCCTACTCCGTGCACGACGTCGAGGACGGCGTGGTCAACGCCGCGTTCCAGCTCAAGTGGCTGGCCATCCCGGAGCACCGGGAGCGCGTCGTGGAGACCACCCGCCAGTGGTACCTGCCGCACACGGACCCGGCCGAGGTCGACGCGGCCCTGGCCCGCCTCGAGGCCACCGACGTGTGGGTCTCCAAGATGGACGGCTCCCGGCGGGCGCTCGCGGCGATGAAGGACATGACGAGTCAGCTGATCGGCCGGTTCTGCAGCGCCGCCTTCGACGCCACGCGCCAGGTGTTCGGCAACGAGCCTCTGACCCGCCACGGCGCCGACGTCGTGGTGCCCGAGGAGACGGAGACCGAGATCGCCGTGATGAAGGGCATCGCGGCGGCCTACGTGATGACCGCGGAGCAGCGCCAGCCGCTCTACGCACGGCAGCGCGAGGTGCTCGCGGAGCTCGTGGCGCTGCTGGACGCCACGGGGGACCGGTACCTCGAGCCGATGTTCGCGTTCGACTGGGCGCAGGCCCCCGACGACGCAGCCCGGCGCCGCGTGCTGATCGACCAGATCGCCTCGCTCACCGATTCGACCGCCGTCGAGTGGCACCACACCCTGGTGCGCGGCGAGCCGTTCACCCGCGTCTGGGTCTGAGCGCCTGGGCTGGAACGCGCAGCCGACGGGCTGCGGCCCGGTGACGATCAGTCCAGGTGGATCTCAAGGGCCGCCTCCAGCAGCGCGGCGCCGTCGTCGGGGGACAGTGGCCCGAAGTGGCCGAAGACCTCGGCGCTGACCGCACCGAGCAGAGCCGTCCAGGCACGGGTGGCCGCGGTGACCTGAGGCGCCGTGGCCTCCACCTGAAGCTCCTCGACGGCCTGCGCCACGAACGGCGGGCTGAGCCGGGCGGCGTCGTCGTCCTCGGTGCCGGGGGTTCGGAAGGCGCCGTCGGCGGCGGCCTGCAGACCGTGCCGGGTCAACCGCAGCCCGGGGCCTGAGGTGCGTTCGGCCGGGGCGTGGTAGCCGGGAACCGGTGAGCCGTAGATCAGCGCCCACTGCGCCGGGTGGGCCAGCGCCCAGGTGCGCATGGCGTGGGCGAGCGTCCGCATCCGGGTCCGCGGCTCGGTGATTCCCGCGATGTCCTGTTCCACCGCATCGGCCAGGGAAGAGAAGGCGTCCTCCAGCAGCCGGGTGAGCAGCTCGTCGCGGCTGGCCACGTACCGGTAGACGCCGGAGGGCACCACCCCGAGTTCGCGGGCGACCTCGCGCAGGGACAGTCCGGCGGTGCCGTGCTCGGCCAGCTGCCGCCGCCCGACAGCGAGCACCAGCTCATCCATCTCGGCACGGGTGCGGCGGGGGCGGGGCATGGATCCATCATGGCATCCGCTCGCAGAGGCTCCGGCGTGGGGTGCAGAGGCGATAGAGTGAGCACCGCTCACTCACTGGTGAGCGGTGCTCACTCCCGGCTCGTGGGGTGCGCGTCTTCGCCGTCGTCCCGGGAGTCCCCATGCATGCCGCCGTCTTCGGTGCCGGTCAGATCAGCTCCGCCCTCGTCCCCCTGTTGCTCTCCGCTGGCCACTCCGTCAGCATCGTCCGCCGCCGCGCCTGGACGGACGAGGACGCCGCACGGCTGTCTCCGGCCGGTCAGCGCGGCGCGCTCACCCTGCTCACCGGCGACGTCGGCGACCCGGCTCTGCTGCGGCAGGCATTGGACGGTGCCGACGTGGTCTTCCACCTGATCCATGCCGCCTACTCCACCGAGGTGTGGCGCCGCGAGCTTCCGCCGCGGGAGCGGGCCGTCATGGACGCGGCCGCCGAGCGTGAGATCCCCGTCGTGTTCCCGGAGTCCGTCTACGCCTGGGGGCATCAGGCCGAGGACCTCCATGAGGGCCGAGCGGTCAGCCCGTGCTCTCCGCTGGGTCAGGTGCGCGCCGAGCTGCTGGCCGCGCGTCGAGAGCACCCGGCCCGGACCCTGTCCGTGGTTGCCTCCGACTTCATCGGGCCCACCGCGGCCGCCACCAGCGTGCAGGCCCTCGTCCTGGATCGCGCCGCCGCCGGCCGGCGTGCGGTGGTGTTCGGCGACCCGGACCAGCCGCACTCGCTGACACGGCTGCCGGACCTGGCCGCCGCCCTGCTGCGCTGCGCGGAGCACGCCGAGGACCTGGCCCCGTCCGGGGACGCGGTGCTGCACGCCCCGACGCCGCCGGCGCGCAGCCTGCGCGCCGGGGCCCACCAGGCGGCGACGACGGCCGGTGTGCCGCTGCGGGGGATGCTCGCCGTGCCCGGCCCCCTGCTGCGGGGCGCGGGACGGTTCTCCGCGACGGCGCGGGAGCTGCACCGGCAGCGCTACCTGTGGACGCGGCCCTGTGTGCTGCGGCCCGGCGTGCTCGGGCAGGCCCCGATCAGCTGAGCAGCGCGGGCAGGATCACCCCTGCCGGGCCGGCCAGGCGGTGGGTCACCGCGGGGGACAGCTCCGTGAGGTCCGGGTTGATCTCCACGACGGCGGCGCCGGCCCCCAGCGCGACGAACGGCAGGGACGCCGCCGGCTGCACGACGCCCGAGGTGCCGATCACGACGGCCAGATCGCACGCCTCGAGCGCGGCATAGGCGCGGTCCCATGCGTCGGCGGGGAGCATCTCGCCGAACCACACGATCCCCGGCCGGACGAGCCCATCGCCGCACACCGTGCACGGCGGCGGCTGGTGCCCCAGCATCGCCTCGAGGTCGGCCTCGGAGCCCGCCGCGCCGTCGTCGGCGGCGCCGGGGTCCACGTCCGCGGGCGCGCCGCACTCCGCGCATCGGAACGCGAACAGGGAGCCGTGCAGGTGCGAGAGCACGCGGGAGCCGGCGCGCTCATGGAGATCGTCCACGTTCTGCGTGACGACCTCGAGCGCAGGCACCCGCTCCTGCCAGGCCGCGACGGCCGCGTGCCCCGCGTTCGGGGCGACGGACCGGACCATGCGGGCGCGCCAGCGGTACCAGGACCACACCAGCGCGGGATCGGCGAGGAACGCCTCCTCGGTGGCCAGCGCCTCGGGGGAGAAGCGCTCCCACAGGCCGGTCTGCGCGTCGCGGAAGGTCGGCACGCCGGACTCGGCGCTCATGCCCGCGCCGGTGAGCACCACGGGGCGCTCGGCGGCGCGGATCAGGCGGCGGACGGCGTCGAGGTCGGGGGAGTCGAGCGGGGCGGAGGTCTCGTCGCTCATGAGCCCAGCCTACGAGGGGCGCGCGTCCCCGCTGCCGGTCACCCGTGCGAACGCCCGGCGCAGCGCCCCCGCCTTGAGCAGCACCTCGTCGTACTCCGCGTCGGCGTCCGAGTCGGCGACGATCGCCCCGCCCGCGCCGATCGACCAGCGGCCTGAGCCTCCGGTCGCGTCGTCGTCGGCTCCCGGGGCGAGAACCGCCGTGCGGATCACGATGCTCAGCTCGCACGCCCCGTCCGCGCTGAGCAGGCCGAGCGCCCCCGAGTAGACCCCGCGCGGCGCCCCCTCCCACTGGGCCAGCAGCTCGACCGTGCGCCGCTTCGGCGCGCCCGTCATGGACCCGCCGGGGAAGAGGGAGCGGGCCACGTCCACGGCGGTCAGCCCCGGGAGGGCACGGCCCGTGACGGTGGAGACCAGCTGGTGCACGGACGCGTACGACTCGACCGCCATGAGCGAGGGCACCTGCACGGAGCCGGGCACGCACACGCGCGTGAGGTCGTTGCGCAGCAGGTCCACGATCATGAGGTTCTCGGCGCGCGTCTTGGGGTCGGCGGCGAGCGCGCGGGCCGCGGCGGCGTCCTCGGCCGGATCCGCGTGCCGGGCCGCGGTGCCCTTGATCGGTTTGGTGCTGTACCTCCCGTCCCGGCCGGAGAGGAAGCGCTCGGGGGAGGCGGAGACCACGGCCCAGCGGTCCGGGCCGGCGCCGTGCTCGATCAGCGCCGCGTACGGGGTGGGGTGGTGCGCCGCGAGGTCCCGGAACAGGACGAGCGGGCCCACGCGCACGGCCGGGTCCACGTCGAAGCGGGTGGTCAGGCACAGCTCGTAGGACTCGCCCTCGCGCAGGGCACGGTGGCACCGCTCCATGAGCGCGGTGTAGGCGGCACGGTCCGCGCGCCAGGTCCCTGCCACCTGGGCCCCTCCGGCTGCCCCCGCCACCGCCGACGACGACGGCGCGCGCCCGCCGTCCCCGGCCGGTGCCGCGTGCGCCCGGGGGACGGTGAGGGCGTCGCGCACGCGGGCCGCCCACGCCTCGACGCCCCGCTCTGCCGCGGCCGCGTCCAGGGAGACGACGCAGCAGGTGAGCGAGCCGTCGTGATGGTCCACGACCGCGTACCGGCTGGGACGCAGCCAGAACAGCGCGGGCAGCGGCGCCGGGTCCGCCGGACCGGCTGCGGGCGGGGCGACGCCGAGGTCGGCGAGGCCAAGCTCGTAGCCGAGGAACCCGACGTGCCCGCCGCGCAGCGGCAGGCCCTCCCCGCCGACCACGGGGCGCGGGGCCGACGCCGCGGCCAGCTCAGCCCAGGCTGCCTCGGCGTCGCGGGGGTCCGGCCGGCGGAGCACGCGCGGCCCCGGCGAGGGGACGGCCTCGGGGGAGCCGTCGGCGGCGTCCTCGCCCAGGACGTCGACGGCGTCGCCCACGATGCTCCAGCGCGCCTCGCCCGCGTCCGGCAGGGCGGAGTCGAGCCAGAACGAGGGGGCGCCGCGCACGACGGCGTGCTCGGCGACGGCGCCGGCCGCGCTCGCGGCGGTGTGCCCGAGCCCCGTGAGGGCGCCCGCGTCCAGGACACGGGTGGCGACGTGCAGCGGCGCGGACGCGGGGGGCCGAGGCGGGGTGGGCATGGGGACCACTGTAGGAGCCCCACCCGCGTCGATCGTGACTGAACCGTGCCCTCGCCGTGATCGGCCTCATGGGTGGCGTCTGCCTAGGGTGGGGCATGGCCCTCTCGCACTCCTCGCCTCTCCGCCGGCACCGCCGCAGCGGCTTCGCGGCGCTGGCGGCCGTCGCCATGCTGGCCGGGGCCGGGTGTGCCGCGGAGCCCACCCCGTCCGAGGCGGCGCTGCCCACGGAGCGCGGCGCGGAGGTGCGCGAGCCCGACGTGCGCGAGACCGCGGAGAGCGTCCCAGGGGTCTCCGCGACTGCGCTCGAGTTCTGGCGGCCCGCGGAGTTGGTCATCGCCGAGGAGGTCGAACCCGCCGGCTCCCTCGTGGACCTGGCGGAACGGTCGGAGCTGGTGGTGTGCGGGACCGTCGCCGCGGTCCGCGAACGCGCCGGTGGCTTCGAGGGTGCCACGACACTGATGGTGGACGTGGGACAGGTCCTCAAGGGCTCGGCCGCGGGCCAGGTGCGCGTGGACGTCCACGTGCGGGTGGGGCAGACGATGGCGGGGGACGCCCTCGCGGCCCCGGACGAGGACTACCTCTGGTTCCTCACTCCGGGCGACGGCGAGGGCGTCTGGTACGCCACCACCGTGACGGGCGTCCTGGGCCCGGGCACGGACGGACCCGTCACCGCCGTGCTCCAGCCGCAGGACACCACGATGGTGGTGCCGGCCGACGTCGCCTCCCTGGACGCCGCCGCCCAGCGCGCCGGCCTGGCGGACGCCTGAGGCCGACGCGGCTCCTGCACCGCCAGCGCGGCCTCGGCTCTCGTCCCCACCCGTGCGTCCGCCCGGGGCTGAGCGCGTCGCCGCCTCCCTAGAATGGTCCGCATGGCCGGACTGATCGTGCGCAAGGACATCGACCTCGTCCGCGAGCGCGCCGATCTGAAGGCCGTCGTGGAGGAGTTCGTCACGCTGCGCTCGGCAGGCGTCGGCTCTTACAAGGGCCTGTGCCCGTTCCACGACGAGCGGACCCCGTCCTTCCACGTGCGCCCCGGCGTCGGGACCTACCACTGCTTCGGGTGCGGCGAGCACGGGGACGTCATCGCGTTCCTCATGGCGCAGGAGCACACCACGTTCACCGAGACGGTCGAGCGCCTGGCCGCGCGGGTGGGCGTCGAACTGCACTACGAGGACGGCGCCGGTCCTGACCGCGCCGAGGTGGGCAGACGCCAGCGCCTGCTCGAGGCCAACAAGATCGCGGACGAGTTCTACCGGCGCGCCCTCGGCTCGAAGGAGGCCCAGACCGCGCGGGACTTCCTCACCGGCCGCGGCTTCACCCAGGAGCACGCCGAGCGCTTCGCTAACGGCTACGCGCCCCAGGGCTGGTCCACGCTCCTGGACCACCTGCGCCAGCGCGGCTTCCGCGACGACGAGCTGCGGGCCACTGGCCTGTTCTCGGAGGGCCAGCGCGGCCTCTATGACCGCTTCCGTGGCCGCCTGCTGTGGCCTATCCGGGACATGACGGGCGCGACCATCGGCTTCGGCGCGCGCAAGCTCTACGAGGACGACCAGGGCCCCAAGTACCTCAACACCCCGGAGACGCAGCTCTACAAGAAGTCGCAGGTGCTCTACGGCATCGACCTGGCGAAGCGGGCCATCGCGAAGGAGCGCCAGCTCGTGCTCGTGGAGGGCTACACGGACGTCATGGCCGCGCACCTGGCGGGCGTCGGGACGGCCGTGGCCACGTGCGGCACCGCGTTCGGCGCGGACCACATCAAGGTGGCGCGCCGGCTGATCTCGGACGATGGCACGGGCGGCGAGGTGATCTTCACCTTCGACGGCGACGAAGCCGGGCAGAAGGCCGCGCTCAAGGCGTTCGACGAGGACCACCGCTTCCTCGCCAAGACCTTCGTGGCGGTGGAGCCGAGCGGCATGGACCCCTGCGACCTGCGTCAGCAGAAGGGCGACGAGGCCGTGCGCGCGCTCATCGCCTCCCGCCGCCCGCTCTTCGAGTTCGCCATCCGCGCCGGTCTGAAGGACTACGATCTGGACACCGTGGAGGGCCGCGCCGGCGCCCTGCGCCATGCCGCGCCCATCGTGGCCGGCATCAGGGACTCCGTGCTGCGCCCCGGGTATGAGCGCGAGCTCGCGGGCTGGCTCGGGCTCGATCCGAACGCGGTGCACCGGGCCGTCGCCGCCGCGGCGCGCTCCACCCCACGCTCCGAGCGCGGCGAACGGGGAGAGCAGGCGACGCCCGCCGCCTCGATGTCGGCGAACCCCACCTCGGCCACCCCCACGTCGGGGGATCCGGCGTCGGGCGAGGCCCCGCAGGTCCCCGTGGAGTCGCTGGTCGTGCGCGTGGACCCGCGCGATCCGGTGGCCCGGCGCGAGCGCGAGTCGCTCGAGGTGGTGCTGCAGCACCCCACACTGCTCTCCGCCGAGCAGTGGACGGCGCTGTACGAGGCGCGCTTCACCGTGCCGCAGTTCGCGGCCGTGCACCGGGGCGTCATGGCGGCGGGCTCCTCCGGCGCCACGCCCGCGCGCTGGGTGGACGCCGTGCGGGACGCGGTCCCCGAGGAGGTGGGCGGCGTCGTCTCCGAGCTGGCGGTCCGGGACCTGCCCGCCCGCACCGAGGCGGACGTGGACCGCTACTGCCGGGACATCATGAACCGCCTCTTCGCCCTCCAGATCGTGCACCGCAAGGAGGAGCTGCTGGGTCAGCTGCAGCGTCTGGGCCCGCAGGGCGATCCGGCCGAGTTCATGCGCCTCAACAGCGAGCTCATGGAACTCGAGGCCCGGCGACGGGCCCTGCGCGCCGACGACTGAGGGGCCACGGGCAGCGCGGATCGGTGGCGTACCGATCAGTGGCGCGCCGTTCAGTCGATCTCGACGACCTCGTTGCTCTCGGCGTCGATCACATCGAAGGCGGCGTCGTGCCCGGCGGCCTCAGACGAGGAGGCGGCGACGGCGCTCGGGTAGCGCAGACCCATCGGGTCTGGTAGTGTTTCCTCCGTTGCTCGGGCGGCTGGATCGCCCGAGACGCATTCCTCCGTAGCTCAATTGGCAGAGCATTCGACTGTTAATCGAAGGGTTGTTGGTTCGAGTCCAACCGGAGGAGCCCACTCGAAGCCCCTGCACCGACCAGTTCGGTGTGGGGGCTTCGTCGTGCCTGGAGGATGTTCCGGCCCAGCAAGTCGCCAAGCGTAAGCTCCAGCAGTTCTGCCACTTGTGCCAGCTCGGTGATAGAGAAGGCCATCACTCCACGAAGCCGCCGCGAAAGTGCGCTGGGCGTGATGTCTAGCGCCTCGGCCAGTTGCCGCTGAGACATGCCCCTGCGCGTCAACCACACGCGGACCTCCGTACCTACGTCCGCTGCTGTGAAGGCAGGTTCTGGGTGTCGTTTCATGTCTTCAACATAACGGGGACGGACCCAAGATGTCCATGAAGGACATGACGTGTCGCTGAGCGACACGGTGTGAATTGACAGGTCATGCCGCTGAGCGGCACGCTGTGCCTATGAGTATCGCAAAGGCGCTAAGCCTCAACATTCGAGAACGACTGGTTCGGTTAGAGATGACGCAGGGTCAGCTTGCTGCCGCAGTAGGAATGACGCCCACAGCGCTGTCGGCGCGGATGCGAGGGCAACGAGAGTTCCGCTTATCTGAGATGGCTGCAATCGCAGAGGCCCTGGAGGTGGAGCTTCCCTATCTGGTTGCCAACGCGCCGGAGATGGAGGTGGCCCGATGAGCGAGGAGATCATCCAGAGCGCGGAGTCGCGAGGCGCTGTGTTGACACAGGCGGCAGCTCGGGATCTGACAGATCAGATCAGGACCGGCATGGAGTCGATTTACCACCTCATTCGCACGGCATACAGCGGTCGGGCGTGGAGTGCACTGGGATACGGGAGCTGGGACGAGTACGTCACCAGGGAGTTTGGCAACCTGCACCTACGCCCGCCGCTGGAGGACCGGCAGGACGTCGTGCTGTCGCTCCGTGAGGTCGGCATGAGCACGCGAGCCATCGCCGCCTCAACGCACTTGTCGCCCCGGACTGTCCGCCGCGAACTGGACGAAGCAGGTGGGGCATTTGCCCCACCTGCTGGACGCCATGACGTCGTGGGCACGGACGGCAAGACGTACCAAGCCCAGCAGGAGCGGGCTGTGCCCCCTGTGGTGCAGAACGAGGCGGCCGCGGTCATCGAGGTCGAGGAAGCGGTGACGGTGCTTGACGGTCAGTCCTCGCTGGATGACGTGCTGGACATGCCGGCTGCCGACTTCGGGGTCGAGCCGCTGGACTTGAAGGCCCGCCAGGCAGATGACCGGAACCGTGCCCGCCGGACGCTGGCCGCGTTCAACGGGGGCGGCGCCGCGGCGGTGCCGATGCTCCTGAAGGCTGCGCCGGCGGTGGCGTCCCTGGTGTCCCCGCTGACGGGCAAGGCCTCCGTGGCAGACGAGGACCTGCATGGGGTCGTGTGGGACTCAGCGCGATGCGTGCGGACGCTGGCGCACGTCCTCCGGTCGGTCGGCCACCACGAGGGTCAGTCCATGCCGGAGATCCGCTCGACGTTGCAAGACGCAGTGAACGACCTGGAACAGGTGCTGAACAAGATCGAGGAGGTCGCGTGATGAGCGCAGAACAGAGCACATGGCTACACGAAGTCGGGGAGGACACCGGACAAAGCGAAGCCCCGACCAACGGGCAGGAGGTCGGGGCCATCGCGAACATTCCGAACAAGCACCTAGAAAGTGGCTCAGAACGTGGTCAGGCTAGCACTTCGGGCTTGGAGGAGTCAGCACCGGCGCTGGGTCTGCCTCGGCGGGTGAATCCCAACGACGGTCGGTTCATACGGGCTGTGGTCATCGGGACCTCAATCGCGGGCCTGGTGGCGTTCTCCATCTCGTTCGCGGCGCTGTACGAGGTCGCGGCGTGGTTGGGGTTGCCGCCGTTCATGCACTGGGCGGTCCCGGTGTTCATCGACTTGGCGATCCTGACCTATGCAGGCTCGGTGCTGGTCCACGAGTCACGGGGTGAGCCGGCGCGGGCGTCATGGTGGGCGCTGGGCGCGTTCACGGGCCTGTCGGTGGTGGCGAACGGGGCGCACGCCTGGTCGGCGGAGAACGCGAGCGTGTGGCAGTCCGCGGTCGGGGTGCTGATCGCGGCCATGGTGCCCGTCGCCGTTTTCGTGGCCACGGACCAGCTGGCGCGTGTGGCCGTGGAGAACCCGGCCTCACGTCGGGCCGAGCGCGCCGCGGAGATGGACGAGGAGGCCGAGGTCCTGCGCGTGGAGGCCGAGCTGGCCGCGCGCAGGGAGGAGCTGGAGGCAGAGCGCGAGGCACGCCGCGTGGAGCGTGAGCGTGAGCGGCGTCAGGCCGAGTTCGAGGCAGAGCTGGAACACGCCCGTCACCGCCGCGAGCTCGCGGCGGTGGCACGGGAGGCCGAGCGGGCTCAACAGCCGCCGCATGAGGCGCAGGGCACGCCGTCCTCGCCGGTGGTGTCCGTCCGGGCGCTGGAGCCGGTGAAGGCTGTGGAGGATGAGCCGGCGGCGCCGCTGAAGGCTCCGTCGGGCGCTGAGGTCACGGCGTGGATCGTGGCGCGGTGCGAGGCGGGGGAGTGCCCGTCGGCGGTGGAGGTCGCGGAGTGGGCTGGGTGCTCGGAGCGGACGGGGCGGCGGCGGCTGGCTGATGTGCGTGCAGACCGTCCTGAGCTGTTCACGGATGAGGAGGAGCAGGTATGAGCTGGCAGGCAACGAATCTGGCCCGGCAGGCCGCTGCTGCGGGTGTGCTGCGGACGGGGGAGGCATACCTCCTGCTTCTGCTGGCTGACCATGTGCACCCCGACACCTGGGAGTGCTGGCCCAGCCAGGAGCGGCTTGCCTTGGAGACGGGGCAGGGGATGAGAACTGTTGAGCGTCAGATCGCGCGCCTGCGCGAGCTGGACCTGATCCGCACGGAGAGCCGCTACGGCGCTGGGCGGGGCCGTGTGGGGCTGAAGTATCTGCTGAATCTCGAAGCGCTGATCCCGTTAGCAGCGCTCGGAGAGGAGCGGATCGAGGCGCTGAAGGAGAGCTGGAGGAGTCTGCGATCCAACGGGACCCGGCAGGGCGAGAACCGCGAGAACACGCGACCCGCCAATTTGGCGGGTGAAACCGAGAACCGCGAGAACACGCGACCCGCCAATTTGGCGGGTGAAACCGAGAACTGCGAGAACACGCGACCCGCCAATTTGGCGGGTGAAACCGAGAACCGCGAGAACACGCGACCCGCCAATTTGGCGGGTGAAACCGAGAACCGCGAGAACACGCGACCCGCCAATTTGGCGGGTGAAACGACTCACCCGCCAATCACGACGGACTCACCCGCCAATCACGACTTGGCGCATATAAAGGATCGCGCGCGGACTAACCACCAAGAGAACCATCAGTCAGTCAGTCAGTCTGTCGACGTGCACGAGCGCGAGGACGAGGCCACGACGACGGATGGACCGACGACGACGGATGAGCCGGTGGTGCATCGGGGTGTGGACCTGAGCTCGCTTCGCTCGCTGGTCCCGTCAATCCAGGCTTGGGAGCTCCCGGATGCACAGGTGCGCCGGATCGTGGATGTCATTCTGGCTCGAGCCTCGGGCGCTGTGCAGTCCCCGACGCGGTACGTGGCTCGGGCGATGGCTTCGGAGCTGGGGCCGTTGGTCCAGCTCACCAGTGAGCGCCCGCCGCTGGCGGTGGTGCCGACCATGGCGTCACCAGCCTCACCGGGGCTGGCTGTGGGCGCGGCGCGGGAGATGGTCTCGGGGGAGCCGTGTGAGAGCCCGGATGTGCACGTGGCCAACTACGGCGAGTCCGTGCTGCGCGACTGCCCGCATTGCCGGATTGAGCGCCGTGCGATGCCCCGGGTCGAGGCTCAGGACGGGGCGGGGAGGTGAGCGGCGATGACTGACGCCGTGGGCGCCGTGGAGGCCACCGAGCTGACGGGTGAGGGCCTGTTCGAGGCTGTGCAGGAGGCCCGAGGTGCTGCGCTGGTGGTGCTGGGGCCGGCGGGGGAACGCGACGCGCTCGATGACGTGCTCCAGGCCGCGTGGGAGTCCGCGTGGTCGGGCCGGCATGGGTTCGATGTGGAGCGGGGCTCGTTGCGGACGTGGGTGTCGGTGATCGTGCGCCGTCGGGCGGTGGATCACCTGCGCCGGGTCCAGAGGGCCTGGGAGGGGCAGGACGTGGTGGAGGCCGCGGCGATGGGCCGGGAGCAGTCCGCGGCGTCGGCTGTGGCGTGGGATCACGCAGACCAGGTGCTGGATGCACTGACGGCGCGGCAGGAGCTCGCCTCGGTGATGTGCGTGCTGGAGCGGGTCATGGACTCGCCGCAGGTCACTGCGCGGGCGCTGGCGGTGACGCTGGTCTTCGACGACGACGTGGCCGAGGCGGCGGCGGCGATGGGCGTGAGCGCGGATGTGCTGCGTCAGGCCCGCCGGGAGCTGGTGCGGTGTGCGCGGGTGGTCCGTGCCGCGCAGGAGGTGGCCCGTTCGGGGGTGGAAGTGACGATGCGGGTGCTGATCGGGTGTCTGCCGGCTGACGGGGACGCGGGGGACTGGTCGCGTGGAGTCGCACTGGCGTGTGCGCAGGCGGGGGGCCGGATGGAGCACGTGCAGGTCGAGCACGTCATGCGCGCTACGGGGCACTCGCATTCGACCGCGAGGCAGTACTTGGCGGAGGTGCGTTACCTGCTTCGGGTGGCGGCCACGGTGATTCAGGACGAAAGGGCAGCGGCATGAGCAAGCACACGAACAATCAGGTGGCGGGCGAGAGGGCAGGCGTCGTGGACGAGGAGGACCGGGAGGTCGTCTACGTCGAGGTGCCCCGTCGCCGGGACCCGTTGGGTCAGCGGGTGCGCCGGTGGAGTCAGGCGTGGACGGAGGCCTCGGTGGACGCGGAGCTGCCTGCCCGGTGGCGGGCGCGTCTGCCCGAGGAGTGGGACGGGCCATCAGGGCGGGCGGGGATGGCTGTGGTCGCGTTGCTCGTCCTGGCGCTGTGGGTGGCGGTGGTGCTCTGGCTGATGGGCTGAGCGGCGGTGTCACACATCCGTGAGGGAGTAGCACGAATCCAGTTACGAGAGCGTCGGCACTAGATGCAGACCATGAGCAAGGAGAGCAACATGTTGGATGGGATCAATCCGGACGGTCTTGAAGGTTGGAACACGATCGCGGGCTTCCTGCTCGGGTCGGCCGTGGTGCTGCTGATGGTGGCTGTGGCTGTGGGTGTGGCGATGGCGGCGTGGGGTCGGGCGATGATGTCGCACCAGGCCGCGCGGAAGGGCTGGGCGGTCGTTGCGATGGCCGGACTCGGGGCGGTGATCATCGGCTCCGTGGGTGGCGGGATCGCCTGGGGCAGGGGTCTGGGGACGGCAGAGCTCATGC
This sequence comes from Micrococcus antarcticus, assembly GCF_044872765.1. Taxonomy (NCBI): domain Bacteria; kingdom Bacillati; phylum Actinomycetota; class Actinomycetes; order Micrococcales; family Micrococcaceae; genus Micrococcus; species Micrococcus antarcticus. The sequence goes on from NZ_CP085253.1 coordinate 2,456,156, forward strand.
CGGTCGGTGCGCGCCCAGGGTCTGTGACGGTGGAGAAGCAGGCACCGAAGCAGACCTGCAACCGGCAGGCCGTGCGGGACTTCGTCAAGGAGAGCCCTGTCCCTGATCGCGCGGAGAAGGAGCGGGTGGTCTCTACCGTGCTGGGTGGGCAGAAGGAGCTGGACGGCTACACGTGGGGCCAGGATCCCGGTGACATGGACACCTCGCGCCAGGTCATCACGGGGATCAAGTGGTACGCGCAGGCCTCCGCGAATGGCAGCAGTGAGCCTGACTGCTCGGCCAACAACATGACCACGCCCGAGTGCTCTCCGGTGGAGGTGCATGTGGCGCGTCAGTCGATGACGAACGGTGCGCAGACGGGCCGGACGGTGACGCTAACGAAGGGCGAGAACTGCAAGTCTTCCTAAGTCGGGATCCTCGAGGCCCCCTTTCCTGCCGCTGGCGGGGAGGGGGCCTTTCCGTGTCCGGGGTGCCTGGTTCCCGGGGTGGTGGTGAGCCTGTCCCTGCCCTCGGCCTCCCGTGCTGGTTGGTTCCCATGGTGAGCACCTCCCCGGCCACCTCGATCGGGTGCGTGTTCGCGCTCGCCCAGCCGAGGTCTCGGCCGTCTCCGGTAGGTGCCCACGGTCTTTCCGAGGCAACCGGAGCGCAGCGGAGGGCGGCAGCCGTTCTTCGGCTCTTTCTTGGGTACTGAGTGGGGCTGGGTGAGGTGGTGCGTGTGTCAGGGGTGTGTGACACACGTAGGAGGCCAAGGGGCGCGAATCATCTTCAGCGAGCGGAGGTCTCGCCGGTCACCGGGGGCTAACCGGGGGTCTACTACCGCGTTCCAGGAGGAACACATCATGAGCACTTCCATTCTGAGCTTGGCCCAGAGCACGGTCATCGGCATGCCGGCGATCGCGCCGTCCTACGACGCGCCGTGGATGCCGACGCTGGAGAACATCACCGGCATGGCCATCGGCACGGCCCTGGTGGCCATCGTGGCCGCCGTTGCCATCGGCGGCATGCTCTGGCTGTTCGGCAAGCTCTCCTCGTCCGGCCGTGCCCAGGAGGTCGGCATCTCGATCTTCCTGTGGGGTGTGGTCGGTGGCGCCCTGATCGCGGGTGCTTCCGCTCTGGTGCGCTGGGGTACGGGCCTGCCGCTGTTCGCCTGATTCGATCCGGTCTAGCAACTCACTCACGGAGGAGGTGTCCCAATGGGATGGGAAGACGATTTTCATGATTTCCTGCGCGGCTCGATCGAGGGCCTGGCGAAGTCGGCGTGGGGCCTCATTCAGGACGCCTTCTCCGTGGGGGCGCTCACCCCGGAGTGGTGGACCACGGTGGTCGGTGGCACGGTCACCACCACCGTGGCCGGGGGGAGCTCGGCCACGATCAATCACCCCGGGATGCTGAACGTCGTGGTCATGGCGATGCTGCCGCTGCTGGGGGTGTTCGTGGCGGTGCAGGTGATCCGCTCGGCGTTGCGCGGCTCGACGGCGGGCATGGTTCGCGCCCTGGTGGTGGCCGTTTTCAGCGTTCCGGCGGTCTACGTGGTCGTGGGTCTGGTGTGGCTGGCGTTGGGGGCTACCCAGCAGATGACGATGTGGATTCTGCGGGTCGGGGCGGAGGGGGAGGCGGAGGACACGGCAGTGGCCGGCGTGCTCTCCCTGTTCGGGCTGTCCTGGGATGGGCAGAACGACAAGGTCTTGCTGGATGAGAACTACGCGCAGTGGGAGATGGCGTCCGACCAGGGCGAGAACGGCATGATCTTGGTGTCCTGGATCGTGGCGTTGGTGATCTTCCTGTCCTGCTTGGTGCTGATGGCGATGATGATCTTCCGCCTGGTGGTGATCCTCGTGCTGGCTACGTTCGCCCCGCCGGTGATCTTCGCGTTGGCTCTGGAGCCGGCGAAGGCCGTGTTCTCGAAGTGGTTGGCCATGCTGATGGGGTTGCTGATGGCGGCCCCGATGGCGGCGGTGATCGTGCGGATGGGCATGATCGCGGCCTCCATGTCCACGGACTGGGTGCAGACCGTGGCCGGTGTCGTGTTGGTGCTGCTGGCTTCGGCGATGCCGCTGACGATGCTCTCGATGATGTCGTTCCTGACGGGGGGTGCCTCCGATGGTGTGGAGCGCGCTGGTGTCGGTGCGGCGCAGGGTGCTGGCCGGGCTGCGTCCCGGTCGATGAGGGGTGCGCAGGCGCGTGCCTCACAGATGAGACAGCGTGCGGCGTCCGCCGTCATGCGGAAGGGAGTTTGAGATGGCGGTCATAGAGTCGATCCAGCAGGAGACCTCGGAGTTCGACGGGGTGCATTTCGCGCAGGAGCGTCACCCGGGTGTGGTGCTTGGGCTGACATGGGAACAGCTGGCCGTGGTCGCGCTCGGCGTGGTGTTCGCCCTCGGCGGGATCGTGTTGCAGGGGCGGATGCTGATCATCGGGATCGTCATGCTTTTGGTGTGCGCGGCGGTCGGTGTGATCCGGCTCCAGGGGCGTTCGATCCCGGAATGGGCGCTGCTGTTCATGCGTCAGCTGGTGCGCCAGGCCAGCGGTCAGCTGACGTACCGGCAGGGCGTGGAGCCGGGACATCAGCTTCAGCTCGTGGATGGGGAGCCGCAGGCTGTGGTCCTGGAGGCCGGGCAGGCGGCGGTCCGTGATGCCAAGGGACGGATCAAACCGGGTGCGCCGGCACGGCTGCGTCTGCCCGGTGGAGCCGACGAGCTGCGCCTGTACGGGCTGCCCGGTGGGGCCGGGTTCGTGTGGGATCCGCGCACGAAGGAAGCTTCGGTCTGCGCGAAGGTGCTGACCACGCGTGGCTTCGAGCTGGAGTCGTTCGACTCGCAGGAGGAGCGGTCCCTGTCCTGGGGTGGAGCGCTGGCGGCCATGGGCCGGCTGCCGGGTGTGGTGCGCGTGCAGGCGGCGGACCAGACCACGCTGATCTCCGGCTCCAACGTGCTGGGCTACTACGACTCCAAGCAGGAGGGGGCGGGCATCGAGTCCAAGACGGTGGACCCGTTCCTGGACGCGGCGTTCCGTGAGCTGATGGCGGAGGCCCAGGCCATGCCGGTGCATGAGCAGTGGCTGACCATCGTGCTCTCCCCGGCCCGGATCGGGTCTCAGCTGAAGTCGCTGGGCGGCGGCGTGCCGGCCCTGATGGACCACGCGCTGAAGGTCATGTCCACGGTGGAGGGTCTGCTTCCGCGTTCGGGGACGCGGGTGGCGGCGTGGCATTCCCCGCGGTCGCTGGCGGGGCTGTCTCGGGCGGCGTTCGACCCGGATGCGGCCCTGATGGTGTCCTCTACGGACCCCTCGGGTGCGGTGCAGGGTGCGTCCCCGAACGGGGGTGGGGGGCCGATGGCGGTGGAGGTCCATGCCGGGCACATGCGCACGGATGGGCACATGCACCGGACGTACAAGGTCTCGGAGCTGCCCCAGCAGCTGGCGCGGCTGGGGTTCCTGGACGAGTTGATCTTCGCGGGCGACTTCCGGCACACCGTGTCGGTGTTCATGTCGCCGGTGGATCGGTCGTCTGCGATGCGGGCGACGAAGCGGCGCATGGCGACGTGGCGTTCGGACTCCAAGGTGATGGAGCGGATGGACCGGCCGCCGTCCCCGGAGCACGAGCAGGAGAAGGATGACATCGAGCGGGAGCAGGGGGAGCTGATGAAGCGGCACGCCGGGTTGGAGATGGCCGTGCTGGTCACGGTGACGGGGCGCAATGAGTCCGAGCTGGAGGCGGCCTCGAACGAGATCATGACCTCGTCTATCACTGCCGGGTGTGAGCTGCGCCCGCTGTACCTGGAGCAGGATTCGGCGTTCATGGCCGCGGCGCTGCCGTTCGGGATGGTGAAGCTCTGATGGCCGAGACCAAGCACGCGGTGATCGAGTTCATCGAGCCGGGCAGGACGCAGACCGAGGACGCTAAGCGTGCGGCGCGGCAGCTGCGCCGTCGGCTGGAGAAGGAGCGCGCGGCGGCGCGCAAGGCTGAACAGCTGGACAAGTTCCCGGAGCAGGAGTGGTCCTCGAAAGGGCCGAGGGGCAAGCAGAAACTGCGGGGGTTGAAGGTGCTCGCCCCCCGGCCGGTGCGCACGACCAGTCACACGGCGGCCACGGCGTACCCGTTCGTGGCCGGCCCCGGTGTGGGCGCCAACGGCCTCTACCTGGGCCGGGATCAGCACGGCGGTGGAGCGTTCTGCTTCGACCCGTGGGCGCTGTACGAAGCCGGGGTCATCTCGGGGATGTCGATGATGCTGTTCGGGCAGGTCGGCACGGGCAAGTCCTCGTTGGCGAAGTCGCTGGCGGTGCGCCAGGTGCTGGCCGGGCGCAAGCTCTCGGTGGCCTCGGACAAGAAGGGTGAGTGGACGCGTGTGGTCAAGGGACTGGGCGGGACGGTCATCCAGGTCGGTCCGGGCCTGAGCACTCGGCTCAATCCTTTGGACCCGGGGACTCGTCCGTCCACGGACGTGCAGGGGCACCTGATGACGGATGAGGCGTGGGCGATGATGGTCCGCACCCGGCGGATGTCGATCATCGTGACCCTGGCGAAGATCCTCACGGACCGTGACCTGACTTCCCCGGAGCATCACATGCTCTCCCAGGCGTTGGATGAGGCCGTGCGCATCTCCGGGGAGCAGGATCGGGTGCCGGTGATCCCGGACGTGATCGGCGCGCTCCAGGCCATGCGCCAGGACGGGGACGTCATGGCGGCAGAGGCAGCCTCGGTGATGATGATGACCATGGCGCGGGTGTCCTCGGGTGACCTTGCGGGCATGTTCGACGGGGAGACCACCGTGATGATGAGTGCGGAGGCGCGCGCCACGAGCATCGACACCTCGGCCCTGCGTGGGGCGTCCCCGGAGGCGGTGCGCGTGGTCAACGCGTGCGCCGGCGCCTGGACCGAGGCGATGGTGACCACGCGCGATGGTGGCCAGCGCATCGTGATCTACGAGGAGGGTTGGGACAACATCTCCTCGGAGGCGGACCTGCGCCGGATGGTGGAGCAATGGAAGCTGGCCCGCGCCTACGGCATCTTCAACATCCTGGTGCTGCACAAGATCGCGGACCTGGACATGGCCGGTGACCGCAGCTCGCGCATGGCCGCGATGGCGAAGTCGTTGCTGGCCGACGCGGACGTGAAGGTCATCTACCGGCAGGACCGGTCGGCGTTGCAGGTGACGTCCTCGGAAATGGAACTGTCCGACCGGGAGGTGTCCCTGGTGCGGTCTCTGCCCAAGGGCACCGGGCTGTGGCGGCTGGGGGATTCCTCCTTCGAGGTGAAGAACGAGCTCACGAAGGCGGAGCTGCCGCTGTTCGACACGGACGAGCGGATGGACAAGACCGCCACAGGAGCTGGATCACATGCGGCGTGAACAGGCAGGGGCGCTCAGCGGCTCCGATGAGAAAGAGCGGATCGCCATCTTCGCGGTCCTGCCGGCCATGGCGCTGTTCGGCGCGTACATCCTGGCGGGCTTCCTGGCTGGGCGGGTGGAGTGCGGGGCGCCGACCCGTCCGGAGTCGCTGTTCGACACCCTCGGGTTCCTGGGGACCGGGGACCCGGCGGCGTTCGGGGCGGCGGCGGACGGGTGCACGGCCACTCAGGGCGGGGTGATCGGCTGGATGATCGGGCTGGGGGTGGCCGTGCTCATCGCGGCCGTGACCGCGATGGTGGCCTGGAACCGCTATCAGCAGTCCGATAAGAAGTTCATCAAGGACCTGCGTCAGCGTGAGGGCTTGGCCCGTGCGGCTGAGATCTCCCGGGCCGTGGGCCGCTCGGCGGTGTTGAAGCGGGTGAAGAAGGTCCGTCCGTCCATCAAGAAGCCGAAGATCACCGACGGGGCCATGCGTCTGGGCAAGGCCGAGGGGGTGGACGTGTATGCCTCCTACGAGGAGTCCCTGGCGCTGATCGGTCCGCCGCGCTCGGGCAAGGGTGTTCACCTGCTGATCGGTGCGATCCTGGACGCGCCGGGGCCGGTGATCACGACCAGCTCGCGCGCGGACAACCTCGGGGCGACGGCGGAGCTGCGCCGGGCGAAGGGTCCGGTGGCGCTGTTCGATCCGCAGGGCCTGACGGGCCAGCCGTCCACGTTGAAGTGGTCTCCGATCACCGGGTGCGGTGAGCCGCGCGTGGCGAACCAGCGTGCGGCCTCGCTGATCGGGGCCTCGGGTCTGGGGTCATCGAGCTCGAACGCGGAGTGGCAGGCGCCGGCGATCACGATCATGGAGTGCCTGCTCCACGCCGCCGCGCTGGGGGAGCGCACGGTGGACGACCTCATGCGCTGGGGCAACAACCCGGCCGAGGCGAAGGAGGCCGTGACGATCCTCTCGGAGCATCCGAAGGCGGCGATGAACTGGAATCTGGTGCTGAAGGGCATCATCGAGGGCGATCCGAAGCTGCTCCAGTCGAAGTGGTTCGGCGTGGAAGGCGCGGTGAAGGGCCTCTCGGTCCCCGAGGTGCGTGATGTGCTCCGCCCGGGGGAGTTCGAGGAGGTCCTGGACATCGACAAGTTCCTGCGCGAGTCCGGCACGCTCTACATCGTGGGCACCAAGACCGGCGGGTCCTCGGCCGGCCCGTTCCTGATCGCCATGATGGACGCGATCACCGAGCGCGCCCGCGAGCTGGCCGCGAAGTCCCCGGGCAACCGGTTGGACCCGCCGCTGGCACTCGTGCTCGATGAGATCGCGAACATCTCCGGGGCCTGGCCGGGGCTGACCCAGCTCATGGCCGATGGCGGCGGTGTGGGCATCTGCCCGTTCGCGGTGTTCCAGTCCCTGGCCCAGGCGCGCAACGAGTGGGGCGACCAGCAGGCCCAGGCCTTGTTCGATGCGGCCACGGTGAAGCTCCAGCTCGGCGGCGCCTCGAACGTCTCGGACCTGGAGGCGTTCGCCAAGCTGGCGGGCACACGCCAGGTGATGCGGTCCTCGCGCTCGCGCGGGAAGGACTCGCACTCGGTCTCGGAGCAGGTGCATGACACCGAGGTCGTCACGGTCGCAGAGCTGCGGCGGCTGCCGTTCGGGTGGGGCATGATGATGAACCGCAACGGCCGGCCGATCCTGATGCAGATGACCCGGTGGTGGGACCGCAAGGACGGCAAGGCGATCAAGGAGGCCGCGGGCCGGTACTCCACGGCGCTGCTGGCCGAGCTGGAGTCCTCCGACCCGGTCTCCTCGACGCCGACGGCGGCGGACAAGGCCGAGACGCCGGCGCAGGTGCCGGCTGAGGTCGCCGGCATCCCGGTGCGGTGACCTGGTGGGCAGGTTTGGACTGCACCGCACCGGCTCGACGTCGTATCGGGAGTACCTGCGGAGCCAGGCGTGGGGATACCGCAGGGTGCGGTGGTTCGAGCAGTGCCGGCAGGCCGGCGTCGAGCCGGCCTGCCAGGTCTGCCAGGTGCGCCTGGACGAGGCGGGGACGTTGGACCTGCACCACCTCTCCTATGAGGGCGTGCACCAGGACCCGCAGACCGGGGCGTGGCAGGCGCGGGAGAAGGACGACGAGCTCATGCCGCTGTGCCGGGAACACCACCAGCGGCTGCACGAAATCATGGACGGACGGAAGGAGTTCTTCGGATGGAACAGAGCGCGGGCCTCAGTGGTGATCGTGGCCAGGATGATTCGTCAGCGGCGCGGTCAGGCGAGGGTGAGATGAACGGTGATCAGCGGTGTGCGGTCTGCCAGCGGCAGGTGCCGTTGCGGTGGCACTGCACGAGCGAGGACCATCTGGACCGGGCTGTGTGCTCCAGGGCCGGCGGGACGGGCGTGTGGTTGTGCGCCACGTGCGAGGAGGCCGCGCACCGGCACATGCGGCTCACGGGCGCCAGCGCGGACGAGGCGTTGGCGGAGGTGCTGGACCGGCTGGCGAGACTGCTCACCCAGCGGCGCACCTACCGGCGCCATCGCAAGGAGGCCTGAGATGGCATCCCCATGGAGCCAGGACGAAGAAGATGACGCCTGGGACGAGATGGCCGCAGGGACAGACCGACCGACCGACGGACAGGGGACTCCGCTGCCGTTCGTGGACCCGTCGGTGGCCGCTGAGCTGAGCCAGGACGGGCCGCCGGCGTGGATGGGCACCCGGTGGCGGGACATCGAGGCTGAGTACCAGTGGGACGCCTGGAACACGCTGCGCCGCTGGGTGGACTGGTTCGTGGGCGAGTACCGGCTGGGGACCTCGGTGGTCCCGGTCTGCTGGTTCCGTCATCCAGACGTCACGGCTGAGCTGTACGCGGCGATGTGCATGGAGTACAAGGTCTGGGAGGAGCAGGCTCCCGGGTTGGGGCCGATGATGATGTGGCACCCGCATGTGGAGATGCTCCAGATGCGGCTGCGCCGCATGGTGGACGAGGCCGGCTGCACGAAGACCGGGGCGCACAAAGAGCCGGAGGCCTACGGCGCACGCGGGGCGTACCAGATCGACTACGACGAAGCCGACTGGCTGCGCTGGGCGTCCACGGAGCGCGAGCACGAGATGGTAGAGCGCCCGGAGAAGGGGGTGGGGTACTTTCGGGCGCGGATCGTGGACTCCGACGGCGGCGTGGTGGGGACCTCGAACGTGGTGGCGCTCGGCGCGGCCGCACAGGTGCAGGACGTTGCCGCGGAGCTCGTAGTGGCCTCGTCCACACCGTCGGCGCCGCGGCTGTCGGTCGCGGTGGCCAGCGGCCGGGACGACCTCGGGGTGGAGTGGGAGACGTCTCCAGACGGGGAGGTCTGGGATGCTCAGGATGAGGGTGCAAAGGACGATGATGGGGTGAGGGGTCGAGCGGCCCGGGTGGTGGTGAATGAATGAGACGGACGGCTGTCGGGGTCTACGACGAGATCGTCCCTGACGCGTCCAGGAGGTACTTCGTCGATGCGAGCGTCAGGTACCTGATGAAGTCTGCGAGCTCGTCGACGGGGCTGGGATGCCGCTGGTGAGCCTGATCCCCCCGGCCAGGTGAGGGGACTGCCCGATGCTGCTGTCCCAGAAGAGGAAGCAGCATGGGCGAGTCTCCTGCTTGGCCGGGGGTGATCAGGCTGACCAGGGGCAGTCCTGCACCATCGACGAGTTGATGGATCTTCGTGCTCAACCCACCTCGAGAGCGCCCGATCCCATGGTCGGCGGGCTCTTCACGCAGATTCTTGTAGTTCGATCCAGCCCCCTGTGAGGCGCTTCGTGTTCGTCGCATGCTGATGCGCGCGGGCGATCGTGGAGTCCACCGACACCGACCAGTCCACCAAGCCCTGCGCGTCGGCAGCGGCGCTTAGCTTTGCCAGCACCGTGTCCCAGGTGCCCTCGGCGGCCAGGCGCCGATGCCAGGTCCACACGGTCTGCCAGGGCCCGTAGACCTCGGGCAGATCCCGCCACGGGATACCACACCTGTACCGGTAGATGATCGCCTCGACCATCGTGCGGGCATCGGCGAACGGCCTGCCGGCCCGGCCGGTCCGGGCTGGGAGCATCGGGGCGATCAGCTCCCACTGAGCATCGGAGAGCATCTGGTGCCGGGACATGCCTTCCAGGGTGTCAGCCGGCCTCTGGCTTCATTGTCAGACACGCCCTAGGGCGTGTTGCTAAAGGATGGTGGCGAGCCAGTGCAGTGTCGCTGCGAGGCTGAGTCCGGCGTGATAGTTCCGGGCGTATTTGTCCGAGCGCATCGCGATCCCTCGCCACTGCTTGAGCCGGTTGAAGCACCGCTCCACGACATTGCGTCCCCGATAGCGCTGGCGCTGGTCTTCACCGAAGTCGATCGGTCTTCCTGGGCGGCGGCGCCGGTGCGCGATCTGATCGGCCCGCTCGGGGATCGTGGCCGCGATGCCATGCCGGCGCAGCCAGGCCCGGTTCGCCTTCGAGGGGTAGCCCTTGTCCGCAATCAGGCGGTCAGGCCGTGTCCGGGGCCGCCCACGGGCTCCGGCCACGCTGATCTGCTCCAGCGTGGTGGCCAACAGCGAGGTGTCGGCCACCTGCCCGCCGGTCACCACGAATGCCAGCACCCTGCCCTTGCCATCACAGACCAGATGAGACTTCGTCGTCAGACCGCCACGGGAGCGTCCGATCGCGTGGTCGGCCGGCTCTTTCCCGGACTTGTTGTAGTTCGCCAGAGCCCCCTGTGGGGCGGGGCAGGGTCGCCCCGTGCTGGTGGACGCGCACGATCGTGGAATCGATCGAGGCCACCCAATCCAGCTCGCCGGCCTGCTGTGCCATCGACTGAGTACGCTCGAGCACCTGCTCCCACACACCCTGTGCGGCCCAACGGGTGAAGTTCTTGTAGATCGTGTTCCAGTTCCCGAACCGCTCGGGCAGGTCCCGCCACGGAGCCCCGGTGCGGAAGCGCCATGCGTGGCCTCGACCACCGCGCGTCGATCCACGGGCGGACGCCCGGTGGTCTTCGGGGCAGGGAACAGCGGGCCGATCACAGCCCAAGCCTCGTCCGAGATGACATCACGCGACATCCCTCAAGACTGGCGCACCCAAAGCTTGAAACCCTTTAGCAACACGCCCTAGGCCGCCGAAACGTGGGTTCGATCGAGCATCCTGCTGATAGGGTTGCACAACGTTGATTGCCTTGATGTATGATGACTAATCATGAGCAATCAGTACGACGACTACCTCACCATCGCGCAGGCCGCCGCCTATGTGGGCGTCTCGGCGGCCACGTTGCGGCGGTGGGACGCTGCGGGCACGCTCACCGCCGTTCGTCGCCCAGGCAGCCAGTACCGCTTCTATCGCATCGCCGACCTGGAGCCGTTCCGCCTCGAATACAACACCGCAGAGAAGGCCAAGGACGTGGTCGCTGGCTTCTTCGACGCCGCAGAGGCCGTGATCGACGGCAACCCACAGCTGCGCGAACCTCAGAAGGAGGCCTACGAGGCTGCCGCGGAGCACTTCACCCGGAAAACAACTCCGGCGATCATCCAGCTGCCGGTGGGCTGCGGCAAGACAGGCGTCGCGGCGATCCTTCCCTTCGGCCTCTCTCACAAGCGGACGCTCATCATCGCGCCGAACACAACCATCCGGCAGGGTCTCTACGCCGACCTGAACATCTCGAACGCCTCCTGCTTCTGGAAGAAGGCAGGCGTCCTCGACTCCTTCACGTCCGGGCCGTTCACAGCGCTGGTCGACGGCCCCAAGGCCAACATGGATGACTGCGTGAACAGCCACATCGTCGTCGCCAACATCCAGCAGCTCGCCAGCAGCGCCGACCGCTGGCTGTCACAGTTCCCAAGCGACTTCTTTGACCTCGTCATCATCGACGAGGGCCACCACGTCGCCGCCGAGAGTTGGCAGAAGGTCGTGCGGTCGTTCCCCCAGGCGCGCTTCGTCAGTCTGACTGCGACACCTTTCCGTGCCGACAACAAGGAACTGCTGGGAGAGCTGGTCTATCGCTACCCCTTCGCCCGCGCCATGCTCAACGGCTACATCAAGCACATCGTCTCCGCCTCAGCACATCCAGCCGAGATCACCTTCACCACGCGCGGCGAAAGCGACACATATACGCTGGAGAAGATCCTCGAGCTGAAAGAGGAGGCCTGGTTCCGTCGCGGCGTCGCGCTCTCGGACGAGTGCAACCGCCACATCGCCGAGAAGGCGGTCGAGAAGCTCCAGTCGCTCCGGGCGGCGACTGGATTTCCTCACCAGATCGCCGCGTCAGCGATGTCGATCGATCACGCCGATCAAGTGCGCGCGATCTTCCAGGAGATGGGACTGCAAGCCGAGACCATCCACAGCAACCTCGCTGACGACCGGAAGACCGCGGTGCTGGCCAAGCTCCGCAACAACCAGATCGACGTCATCGTGCAGGTCGCCATGCTCGGCGAAGGATTCGACCATCCCCCACTGAGCGTGGCAGCCATCTTCCGCCCCTACCGTTCACTGTCGCCCTATATCCAGTTCGTCGGCCGCGTGATGCGCACCGTCGACCTAAACGACCCGAACAGTCCCAACAACCAGGGCTTCGTTGTCTCCCACGTCGGCCTCAACAACGAGGAGCAGTGGGATGAGTTCCGCGACCTCGATACCCAGGACCAGCAGATCGTTCGAGGTTGGGCTCGTGGAGAAGGAGCCGACTCGACCGGACGAAACGGCAACGGCGACCCGGAACATGCGGCGCAGCGCTTCGACGACCCTGTGGCACAGGACGAGCGCCTCAGCCACTTCCTCAATCGCTCGTTCCTAGACCCCAACGACGACCGAGTCATCGAAGAGATGCTCGACGCCAAGGGACCGGGCGGCTTCTCGTTCCGCGAGCTCGGCATCACTGCGGACGTGCTGCGGGCGCAGTTGTCTCACCGCAAGGAACACGAGGAGGAGCCCGCCGACTCGATGCCGGTCCAGCCACAAGTGCGGCGGCAGACGCTTCGGAGTCGGCTCGACAGCCGTTCAAAGTCGATCCATCAGCGCATCCTCGCCGACCTCGGCCTAGCCCGCGCCGGCTTCGACATGCGCCGATCCATCAAGGGAGCGCGCGGCAACAACGCCGACGCTCTCTACGTCCTACTGAACCGCGAGATCAACACCTTCGCCGGGCATGGAAAGAAGAGTCGAGACAAGTGGACACTCGACCAGCTGCAAGCCGCCTATGACTCGCTCGACGAGATCGGAGACCAGGTGGCCAAGACGATCAGAACAGCGATTGAGGAGTGAACCGATGGCCACGGTGAAGAACATCCTGAAGCACGTCAGCGCGGAGACGGCGAGACGGCGACGGAAGTGTTATCGGAAGACCACGCACCTGATTCTCAAGGGCGACCCGTGCCTCGTCGTCCGAGACGGACCGCAGAGCCAGACGACCTACTGCACTGTCTGTGCTTCCGAGATCTTGGCGAAGGCGGACAAGTCGCTCGCGGACCTTCACACGCACTTCACAGCGCTTCACGACGCGAGCTCGCAGGCATGACATCAGCCGCGTACCCGCTCCCGGCTCCTTCCACGGTGCGTCAGTTGTACGGGTCAGCATTCCGGTGTGCGCATCCGGAGTGCAGCCGACCGTTGTACAAGCTCTCGGACGACACAGGCGACCGAGTGCTGAACAGTCGAGTTGCCCATATTCAGGCTCTTCGACTTTGAGCGTGGTGCTGGGTGTTCACGCCGCGATCGGTCGGGGCGCATAGCCAATGATGCGGCATCTGTAGTTTCGGTGGTTGCGGTACCCGCGCCCGACCCTCTTGATCGTCTTGGCGGTCAGGTTCGCCGCCTCGGTGCGAGCGTTCGTGACCCTGGTTCGGCAGAAGGTGAGCAGCTCACGACGCCAGGCGCGCAGCGTGCGGAACAGCGCGGCCGGCTCGGGCAGGCGGGTGGCTCGCACGGCACGCTCGAGGCCGGCCCAGTGCCGCTGGAACGAAGACGTGTCGGTGGCGGTGAGGACCTGGCGGACGTGTTCCTTGATGCCCCACGCCACAGCCAGCTCGACGTCCTCGGCCAGGATCTCCTGCAGCTTGGTGCGCTGGCGGACGGTGAGCCGGTCGCCGGCGCAGGTGAGCAGCTTGCGGTACTTCCACGGGGTGTCGGTAGCGCGGCCGCGGCGCTCGTGCAGCTCCCACACCCGGCGCCTCCTCACCTTGGTGATCATCTCGTTGGCCAGGCGCACGACGTGCCAGTGGTCCACGCTGACCTTCGCCCGCGGTAGTGCCTTGCGGATCGCGGCGCGGAACTCACTGGACATGTCCAGGGCGACGACCTGCACGCGTCGGCGCCACCACCGCGGCCGCGCTGCGAGCCAGGAGGTGACGACCTTGCCGCGGCGCCCGTCGACGACGTCCAGGATCGCGCCGTCGTCGAGGTCGGTGAACACGATGGACCACGGCTCGACCCGCTTCACCGCGTGGGTGTCCGGGTCGCGCAGGTAGCGCACGGTGCGGAACCGGTGCTCATCGATCCCCAGGTGCCGCACGTGCCGGCGGTCCACGCCGGTGTCCAGGTCCAGGGTGGTGGTGAGCATCCGCATCACCGTGGGCCAGGACAGGTGCGCCTCGTGCGCGACCCGGGACACCGCCCGCGGCTCGGCCCGGCAGGCGGATATCACCTGCTCGGTCAGCCGGGTCGTGACCCTCGCCCGCGCGGGCAGCTGCTCGGTCTCCTCGGTGAACGACCGCCGCGGGCACAACGACTCACGGCAGGCGTAGCGGCGCTTGCGCACGAGCACGTCGAGCCGCTCACCCCCGCACGGCACGTCCTTCACGCGCTGGGTAGGTCTTGCCTGGATCCGCGAGGACAGCACCCCGCAGGAGGGGCAGGCGCCCTCGCTCGTGGTCGTCTCGATCAGCACCTGCCGCGGTTGCTCAACGTCGACGCCAGGGGTGGCCGAGACGACTCGGTAACCGGACAGGTTGAACAGGATCGACGCCGCATCGACGTCGAACGTAGGCTTGTGCACGCTCGCGGTCCTCGCTCATGAGATGTCTAGACAACACCCATGCTGGCGTAGGGCCGCGAGCCCTACGTCAGGGCCCCACCACGCTCAAAGTCGAAGAGCCCATATTCACGCGCGGCGGCAGGGCGGACCACGGTGGCTCGACATGCCCGCCGATGAGAACCGGGCCTTCGACAATCTCGTCCTCTTGTGCATCGAGCATTCCTACGAAATCGACGAGACACCCGACTCGTTTCCGGCCGAGATGCTTCGCGAGTGGAAAGCGGCGCAGATCGCAGAGTACGACCGTCTTCAACGCAACTGGCCGATCAGCGACGACGAGGCGACTGAGGTGCTCGTCGCGTCAAAGTCCTTTGACGCCTTGCACGCACCGTCAACTGTCGAGCTAGCACGACGAGTCGAGGCACTCCGGCTCGTGGCAGAGCGGACTCGCGGCGTCACACGATCGTGGGCTGGGCGTTGGCAGCAGCTGAGAGAGCAAACGCGAAGGTCCTTCAACGCATGGGATGACGAGGGCAATCCGGTGTACGCGGAGCCGTCGCAGATGGAAACCCGGCCGATGCGCGAGGGCATTCAGTCGGCTCTGGCGGAAGCGCTCGATGAAATGGGGCCCGCGGCGGAGGCGGCACGAATTGAACTTGCTGCGGTCCGAGTGACAGGTAGGCAGGTGGCTCTCTGGTGCGACGCTCTGGAACGTGCGATCACTGACCTGATTGATACGGCCTCGACCTGGACAGGACGCTCTGACCCGACATCAGACACGGCATTCGATAATGCGCTGGGGGAACTTCAGCGATCGGTTACCGATCTCGTGCGCGCCTCTCGTGGCGAACAGGTCGCGGTGCCCGAGCTTCCGCCAGTCGCCAGCGAGCCCGAGCAGGTGGACCCCCTGTCTGAACACCGAAAGCTCCTCGATGAAGCCCGGCCGTTCCATCGAGTCCGTCACCGTCCGTACGACCCCGAGCTCCGCGAGCGTGTTGCAGGCGCGACCGTCGAGGCCGCAGCGATTCCACCCACCGCGCACTTTCTCACGATTGGTCTCGACACCACTGCAGCTCTCGCGATCGCGGTGGCAGGCAACGCGACCGAGGATGAGCAGTTCGATCTTATGGAGCGGGATCGACAGCGGCTTCCAATCTGTGCCGCGGCCGCGCTGCTCCAAGAGGCCGCTCGCCAAGGTGACGAGCAGGATGCTCCCGCCGTTGCCGCAGATGACAACCTGCGCCGCTTGTGGTCGGAAACCGACTGGTCGAAAGATGCCTCGTGGGTCGGCAACGATGTCAACGGTCAGTCGATGATGTGGGCCTTCGCCCGTGCGACGTCAGACGCAGAAGTGCATGATCGCTTGGCCCATGCTCTAGAGACTGCCCCGCATTTGCTGACATCTCTTGTCGTCTCCTGCGCCGGCTGGGTAGAGCGGCTCGACTCTCAGACGTGGAACCTCATCGGATTCGATCGCACTTATAGAGAGGTTCCTCCGTGGCTCCCGATGAAGGTCATCAGGGCATTCGCGGCAAAAATGATCTCGGTTGACCAGAGCGTTAGTCACGCGGAGGTCCTGAACGCGCTTCTTCGGCACGTTCCTAGCCAGGCTGAGTGAAACCACGCGGCCTCGCATTACCTCTCGTACCGCGGCGTGCAAGGCTCTCGACGCTCAGGTAATGCCCATGGGCTGACCCCGTTTGGTAGGTCCGGTGGTTGTGTGAGTCGTCCTGTTGCCCGGGGGTCCGGGCAGTGAGACTGGTCAGATCATGACGAACAGCAGGAAGCGTCACACCTCGGAGCAGGTCGTCCGTAAGCTCGGGCAGGCCGACAGGATGCTCGCGGGCGGTAGCGACATCGCCGGGGTGTGTCGAGAGCTCGGAGTGTCCGAGCAGACGTACTACCGGTGGCGGAACCAGTACGGCGGGCTGAAGGCCGACGACGCGAAGCGGCTGAAGGAGCTCGAGAAGCAGAACGCCACGCTCAAGCGGCTGCTCGCCGAGGCAGAGCTCGAGAAGGCCGCGCTCAAGGAGCTGGCTGAGGGAAACTTCTAGGGCGTGTTGCTAAAGGGTAGTAGTCAGCCAATGCAGTGTCGCGGCGAGGCAGAGCCCGGCGTGATAGCTCCGGGCGTACTTGTCCGAGCGCATCGCGATTCCTCGCCACTGTTTGAGCCGGTTGAAGCACCGCTCCACGACATTGCGGCCCCGATAGCGCTGGCGCTGGTCTTCACCGAAGTCGATCGGTCTTCCTGGGCGGCGGCGCCGGTGCGCGATCTGATCGGCCCGCTCGGGGATCGTGGCCGCGATGCCATGCCGGCGCAGCCAAGCCCGGTTCGCCTTCGAGGGGTAGCCCTTGTCCGCAATCAGGCGGTCAGGCCGCGCCCTGGGCCGCCCACGGGCGCCGGCAACGCTGATCAGCTCCAGCGTGGTGGCCAACATCGAGGTGTCCGCCACCTGCCCGCCGGTCACCACGAACGCCAGCACCCTGCCCTTGCCATCACAGACCAGATGATTCTTCGTCGTCAGACCGCCGCGGGAGCGTCCGATGGCATGATCAGCCGGCTCGTCCGTTGATTTCTTGTAGTTCATCCAGGCCCCCTGTGGGGCGGGGCAGGGTCGCCCCGTGCTGGTGGACGCGCACGATCGTGGAATCGATCGAGGCCACCCAGTCCAGCTCGCCAGCCTGCTGTGCCATGGACTGGGTCTTCTCCAGCACCCGCTCCCACACGCCCTGGGCGGCCCACCGGTTGAAGTTCTTGTAGATCGTGTTCCAGTTCCCGAACCGCTCGGGCAGATCCCGCCACGGCGCCCCCGTGCGGAAGCGCCACGCGGTGGCCTCGACCACCGCGCGCCGATCCACCGGCGGCCGACCCGTGGACTTCGGAGCCGGGAACAGCGGGCCGATCACGGCCCAGAGCTCGTCCGAGATGACATCACGCGACATAACCCCAGACTCGCGCATCCACGTCCCCGAATCCTTTAGCAACACGCCCTAGGTGTGATGTCCAGGGACGTTGTTGCGTGAACAGCTGACAGGCGAAGGCCTCCTGTTGCGAGAGTGGAGCTGTCGAGAAACCGCTCACGCGAACAGAAGGCCTTCATGTCCCACGCTAACGCCGCCCTGACCCCTCGCGCCCGCCTACGCCTGGCCAAGCTCATCGTCGAGGAACACTGGCCGGTCGCCACCGCGGCCAAGATGTTCATGGTCTCCCCACCCACCGCACGCAAATGGGCCACACGCTTCCGGGCCGAGGGACCTGCAGGGATGGCAGACCGGTCCAGCCGGCCGTCCACGATGCCGACCAGAACACCGCCGGCGGTGGTGAAACAGATCGTGGCCGCCCGATGGCGCCGACGCCTGGGGCCGGCACAGATCGCCGGAGAACTCAGGATGCCGGCCTCCACCGTCCATGCCGTGCTCGTGCGCTGCCGGATCAACCGCCTCGCCCGTCTGGACCGGGTCACCGGCGAGCCGATCCGCCGCTACGAGCACCCCCACCCCGGCTCGCTGATCCACGTCGACGTCACCAAGTTCGGGCGCATCCCCGACGGGGGCGGACACCGATTCGTCGGGCGCCAGCAGGGCCTGAAGCACCGCGCGGCGACCGCAGACCGTGAAGGAACCCGTGATGCCCGATACCAGCCCCGGCTCGGGGTGGGCTTTCTGCACACCGTGATCGATGATCACTCCCGCTTCGCCTATGTCGAGATGCACTCCGATGAACGCAGCCAGACGGCCATCGCGGTGTTGCGCCGCGCGGTCGCCCACTTCGCGCGCCTGGGCGTGGAGGTGGAGCGGGTGCTCTCGGACAACGGCTCGGCCTACCGCTCGCATGCCTGGCGTGATGCCTGCACCGAGCTCGGGATCAAGCCCAAGCGGACTCGGCCCTACCGGCCGCAGACGAACGGGAAGATTGAGCGGTTCCATCGCACGCTCGCTGACGGGTGGGCCTACGCCCGGTTCTACAGCTCAGAGACGGAGCGCAGGGCCGCGTTGCCTGGATGGCTGCACTTCTACAATCATCATCGCGTCCACTCCGCGATCGGCGCCGTGCCTGCCACCAGGCTCAACAACCTCCCTGGACATCACACCTAGGGCTACAGGACAGTCTTCCTGGTGGCCGGGTGGAGCTGTACGTGTGTCGCGAGTGCGGCGACCTGGTCTGTGGGGCGCTGACGGTCAACATCGAACGATCCGGGTCAGTGGTGCGATGGAGCGAGTTCGGATGGGATGACAGCCTCAGTGATGAGCCGTACGACGCCATCGGGGACCCCTTGGAATTCACCTTCCAAGCGGCGTCCTATGACGAGACACTCCGCGCCGTGGGGGAGCGGCTGCTCGCGAGGCAACGTCCGCCAGCTCCGACCGGGCCTCAGTGGCGGCGTGACCCAGGCTTCGTTGCGATCGATCTGTGACGCCTATTCCCAACGCAATGAGGTCGAATGGAGATTCAATTTGTAGAAGAGCTGGTCAGAGCTGTTGGGCGCGAGCTGGTCGGGCGGCATGGGGGAGTGTTCGCGTCAACAACTGGCCTCGCGCTTGGGTTGGGGCATGACGCCGGACTCCGGGGTGCGGAAGATCTGCCCTGTCGCGGGGAGACCCTCGACCGTCTCTGCGACAGGTTTCTTCGGAGCCCAGTGGGGATCGGGATCCGGCTCGATCGTGAGCGGGGACCACCGGAACGGCAGGCCGGCGGCCATGGCCGCTTGGGGCCGGTCCATCAGCTGGAAGTGGAGATGGGGTTCGCTGGTATTCCCGGTGTTCCCGACCGCTCCCAGGACATCGCCGGCCCGGACTTTCTGCCCGACGCACACGGCTGCAGATCCGTGCTTGAGGTGGGCGTACATGCTGAACGTGCCGTCGCTATGGTCGAGGATCACGTGATTGCCGATGATGGAGCGGTGCCCGGCCAACTCTCGACCGAAGGCCTCGAGCGACATCATGTAGATCAGGCCGGGCCAGGTGTTCCGGGCGCGATGGTCACGCTTGCCGTCATGGGCAGCGATCACGGTGCCGGAGCCCGCTGCCAGGACAGGCTCCCCGAAGCTTGGGAACTCCTGGGGCTCGGCCTGTCTCCATTGCCAGCCGGGGGCGCTTTCGCGGGGAGAGTCTGATGCCTGCAGGATGTCGACTGCGAATGCCTGACCGAGCGTGCGAACGCCGTGGCTGGGGACCTTCGTCGCCGGGCTGTTGATGGCGACCCAGCGGCCCGTCACGGGAGCATGCATGGTCTGGGGAGACTCGTCGTCTGCACGTGGAGAAGGGACTGCGATCGCCAGGCCCAGCGGCGCGAACACGAGCCACACGGGGACCTCGATGACGAAGCTCAGCGCCACGAGCAGGACGAAGGCTCGAAGGAGCCAGGGGGAGGCCGCCTTGAGCATGCGCATCATCGGCGCGCCCCCAGAAGGGTGGTGAGCAGGGGGACGACTCGTTCGGCCGGCACCGTGTGTCTGCCCCCGGAGCCCGGCCTCAACCACCCGGCCGAGGTGAGGGCGCGAAGGTGGTGATAGACCTGCCCGGTCGACCCCATGGACTCCAGTTCTGCAAGTTCGCGTGCGGTGCTGTTCTCCCCGGTGAGCACCTCTTTGAGGATGCGCAGGCGGATGGGGTGTGCCAGTGCGTCCAGCACAGCAGTGACCGTGTCCCACTCGTCGGAAAGGAGCTCGTCGGCGTGCGCTCCGATCTGCCAGGAGACGGGCCCGCTGCCCGGAAGCTCGACGGAGCCCACGAGCATGACGGTGCCGCCCTCGCTGTCATCCTCGTACTGCTTCAGGCCGCGAAGGGCCCAGAGGTGATCTTGTGTGCTTGGTGAACTGCCTTGCGCGCCGTTCGTATTTCCAGTGTCACCAGCGGCGGGGGTGGCGTGTGCCTCGACCGCGACCATCCGCTTCTCGAGTGCAGCTACTCGACTGGCCAGTGAGTCAGGTGCGTCCGGTGTCGTCATGGATACATAGTTCCAGAATTACGGAATACTGTAAAATCGCACTACGGACCTGCCGCGGGGGCGAGTAGGCGACCTCTGGGTGACGGATTTCGGTGGAGTCCGCTTCAACGTGCGAAGGTCCCTCTGCGCCCCAGGGCGGGCATGAAGGGCGAGGACGTTCTCGTAGGCAGTGCTTGACCGGGATTTCGCTCCCGCGCATTGCTGGCCTGGGTCATGGCGGTGATCCACAGGGGGTCTGTCGGGTCGGCCTTGCGGGCGGCGGGGAAACTCGTGAAGAGCTGCGAACCGCGATCATCACCTGGATCGAGCGGACCTACCGACGCCGCCGGCGGGCCCGCCTGGGTCGGTTGGCCCATCGAGTACGAGCCCCTCATGAACCCGAGCCTCAACCTAGTGGCCTAGACCCAGCTGCGCCTGCCCGTTCATTGGTCCCGTCGCGCCGATGTGCACCCAGATGGTTCTATCCATCGGAACGCGGTCGAATGGAGATTCAGTTTGTAAGATGCCTGGTCAGAAGCATCTTTTGGTCCAGCTGGTAGAAGGAGTTCGGTTCCGCTCTGGCATCTGAGTCCGTGTCTCGTCGCGCGGGTGGGTGGGGTGAACCGCCCCGGGTTCTCTGCCGCTACTTTGCGGGTTCGGGCTCTCGGTTGAGGGCCTCGTAGTGGAGCGTCTCGAACTCTATCGGGGTGAGCATCCCGAGGGAGCCGTGGAGGCGCCGATTGTTGTACCAGTCGACCCAGCCGGCCGTCGCGTACTCGACGTCCGAGAGCGTCCTGAAGGGCCCAGGATGGAAGACGGTGGTGCGGATGCACTCGGTCTTGAACAGGCCGTTTACGGTCTCCATGAGCGCGTTATCGTAAGCGTCGCCGACGGTACCGATCGACGGCGCGATGCCCTCGAGGTCGAGATGCTCGGTGTATCGGATAGATGTGTACTGGGGCCCGGCATCGCTGTGGTGGATTAAATCGCCAGGTGAGACGGGGTTTCCGTCGCGGTCGCGCTGCCACAGAGCTATCCGTAATGGGGTCATGACCAGGTCGGTGCGCATGCTGGAGCTGGCGTGCCAGCCCACGATCCGCTGGGCGAACACGTCCAGGACGAACGCGACGTAGACGAAGCCCGCCCAGGTCCTCACGTACGTGAAATCTGTGACCCACACCAGGTTCGGCGCGGACGCGGTGAAGTCGCGGTTCAGCAGGTCACCGGCACGTTTCCCGTCGGGGTCGGGGATGGTGGTGCGCAGCTTCTTCGCCCGGCGAACACCCTCGAGGCCGAGGGTGCGCATGGCCCGGTCCACTGCTCCGCGGGAGGTGGCGGCGAGGCCGTCTTGGCGGCGGAGCAGGGCAACCCACTTCCGCCGCCCGTACAGGCCTTCCGGCGTCATCTGCATCCGCCCGGTGGCCTCGTTGAACCTCCAGGCCAGGTCGCGGATCTTGTCCTCGACCAGCGCGTCTGTGACCGTCCTGGCAGCGATGCGGGCCGGCCTCTTCCAGGCCCGGTAGGTCCGTGCAGCGATCCCCAAGCCCTGCTGGCGCAGGACGCAGAGGATCGACTCGACTGCGTAGCCCTCGGCCCTCATCTCGTCGATGAACGCGAGGATCAGCGGTTGCGGGGGTCGAGCTCCCCCGCGAAGAAAATCGAGGCCCGGCGCAGGATCTCGTTGTCCTCACGCAGCCGCTTGACCTCCGCCTTCAGCCGCTTCACCTCGACGGACTCCTCTCTCGTGACGCCGGGCCGGGTCCCGTCGTCGACCTCGGCCTGCGCCAGCCAGCGCCGCACGGACTCACGTGAGACACCTTCCTGGCGAGCGACCGCGGCCGTCGCCGCGGTCAAGGTGGGGTACTCCTGGGCGTGGTCCCGCACGAGCCGCACGCACCTCGCGCGCAGCTGGGGATCGATCTTCTTCGGCATGCTGTCCATCCTTCCGGACTTAAACAGCAGCGGCATCAAACCTGGGGCGGTTCACTCGAGGGCCCCATCTTCATCCCGCCGCACGGGCACCCCCACCCGATCTCCGGCGATTCCGCCCCTGTGACCCTCGGGCACGAGATGTCAGGCACCGTCGCCGCGCTCGGCGAGGGCGTCACGGACCTCGAGGTGGGGCAGTCGGTCGTTGTCGAGCCTTACATCATCCGCCCCGAGCATCGGGACGACGAGCACTACAACCTGGCCCCGGACATGAACTTCATCGGCCTCGGCGGCGAGGGTGGCGGGCTGGCCGAGAAGATCGCCGTCGACCGGCACTGGGTCCACCCGGTGGCGGACTCCGTGGCGCTGGACGAGGCGGCCCTCATCGAGCCGCTCTCCGTGGCCCACCACGCCTGGGTCCGCGCCGGGTCGCCGACCTCCGGCACCGCGATCATCGGCGGCGCCGGCCCCATCGGCGCCCTCACCGCGGCGGTGCTCAAGGGCAAGGGCCTGAGGGTGTACGTCTCCGAGCTCTCCGAGCTGCGCCGCCAGAAGGTCCTCGACGCGGGCGTGGCCGACGACGCGTTCGATCCGCGTGAGGTCGACGTGCCGGCCAAGCTCAAGGAGCTGACGGACGGCCGCGGTGCCGATGTCGGGTTCGAGTGCACCTCGGTGGATGTGGTCCTGGACATGCTGCTGGACGCGGTCCGCCCGGCCGGTGTGATCGTGAACGAGTCCATCTGGGGCCACGAGCCCAAGGTCGCCCTGCACAAGCTCGTCATGAAGGAGATCGACCTGCGCGGCACGATCGCCTACGCCCATGACCACGCGGACACCGTGAAGATGCTCGAGGACGGGGACCTGGACCTGAAGCCGTTCATCACGGGCAAGATCGCGCTCGACGACATCGTCGAGAAGGGCTTCGACACCCTCATCCACCACAACGAGACGGCGGTGAAGATCCTGGTCTCCCCCTCCGGCAAGGGCCTCTGAGCGCCTGTCTCGACCACCTCGCCGGCCCGCATCCGCCCGACGAGGGCGTGGAGCCACAGCGTTCCGGGACGTGGAGGCTCCGTACCGGGGCTCCGTGGCGGGACCTGCCCGAGAGGTTCGGGAAATGGCGCTCGATCCCCGCGAGGGCCGATCAGATCGCGTACCGCCGCGGTCGCCCCGGGCGGCCGATCGACGTCGGCGAGGACCAACGCCTGCGCTACCGGGGCAGCAATGCTGTGGAGCGGCGCTCCCACCGGATCAGGCAGGGGCGCGGGATCGCGATGTGCTCGGACGAGTATGCCCGGAGCCATCGCGACGGACTCGGCCCCGCTGCGCCGTGGCACTGGCGTGCCACCCTGCCTTCAGCAGCATGCCCGCGCGGTCGAGGATCGCCTGACCATGGGGCCCGTCTCCGAGAAGGAGATGACCCACGGGCCGGCCCGGGATGGGAGCATCGGAGTGGTCAGCACTCGCTGGGCGTCGGAGAGCGACGGGACGTCGGACATGCGCCGGCCGGAGGCACGGACTGGTGCACGCAGAGGGGACCGATCACCCGTGGTGTTCGGCACACCGCAGGGAGGGATGTGCGCCAGGCCCGCCCCGTGCTCCCAGGAGTTCCGCGATGACGGTGTCCGCGCCGCTCACCGGAGACCTGGCAGTACCGCGGACCGCCGACCTGGAGTGGTCTGCACGCCCGGTGCGCCGCGCAACCGGCACGAGCACGGAGGAGCTCCACGCATGCGCTCCACGCATACCCGCCCCGCCCTGACCGCCGCCCTTCTCGCGGGTGCCCTCGCCCTCGCCGGCTGTTCCGCCGAGGACCAGGAGAAGGTGACGGACGCCGCCTCCTCGGCGGGTGCCGCGGTGGGTTCGGCCGCTCCCTCGATCGGGGCGGCTGCGAGCTCCCTGGCCTCCTCCGCGGGCCCAGCCGTGGGATCCGCCGCCTCGGACGCGTCGTCAGCCGCCGCCAGCCGCATGGACGACATGCGCTCCAAGGACGCGAGCGGATCGGCCGCCGCCTCCGGCCACGCAGGCCACTCGATGGAGCACGCGATGGACGGCGGCCCCTCGCCGGCCGGCATCGAGGAGGCCGACGACCCGGCCTACCCCGTGGGCACCGAGGTCACGCTGACCGCCGACCACATGCCCGGCATGAAGGGCGCCGAGGCCACCGTCACCGGCGCGTTCGACACCACCGCCTACCAGGTCGACTACACCCCCACGGACGGCGGCGAGAAGGTCACGGACCACAAGTGGGTCGTGGAGGACGAGGTCCGGCCCGCACGGTGACGCCGTCGACCTGGTCCGCGATCCGCAGCCCCGCGGGGGAGAAGGTCCCGCGCCGGCGCCTGTCGGTCCAGTCCGAGGTCCCGACCCTCACGTCCCTGCGACGGCCCTACTCCTGCGCCCCGCGCCGGTGGCTGCCCCGCGGTCCGCAGGCCGCCCGCCGGGCCGCGGCCTCCGCGGCGTGCTCCTCCTCCACGGCGTGGAGCACCTCGGCGAGCCCCTCGTCCTGCCGGGCGCGCTCGTGCTCCTTCGCCTCGTCGCCCCGCAGGAAGTACGCGCCCAGGGAGCCGGCCAGGGTGGCGAACACCGCCACGGAGTAGACGGCGAGCGCCACCGACAGCACGCGTGCCCCCGGGTGGTCCGCCGCGATGCCCGAGCCCGTGATGGTGGCCATGGCCGTCTGGTACAGCGCGTCGGTGTAGTCCTCCACGGCCTCGAGGGCGTAGAGCAGCTGGCTCGCGGCCAGGATCACGACGGCGGTCACCGCCGCCAGCCACGCCAGGCGACTGGAGAGCAGGCGCCCGGCGGAACGGGAGCCGCGGATGCCGGCCGAGAGGATGCCGCCGACGCGCGCCACCCGTGAGAGCCGGGCGAGCCGGACCAGCCGCAGCGCCTGCAGCGCCCGGAAGAACCGCAGGAACGGGACCAGCATGAACACGACCTGCCACCAGTTCCGCTTCCAGAACTGCGTGCTGAACCGGGCGATGTAGGCGCGCAGCAGGAACTCGCCGAGGAACACCGCCCAGAACGCCCAGCCCAGCCAGGTGAGCACCGCAGCCCAGCGCGGCTCCGTGACGAGCAGCTGGCCCAGCACCACGAACAGGAAGAGCACGCCCAGCATGCCCATCGGCCGGTCCCACCGCGCGGCCAGCGCCTCGGCCGCCAGCACCCGCCGGGACTTCTCGGGCGGGATGGTCGTGACGTCGGCGCGGGACACGGGACTGCCTCTCGACGGGCGGACGGATGCCCCCACCCTAGCCACCGAGGGCCCGTCCACTAGGCTGGCCGGCATGGACACCGACCGTCTCGATGCCGCTCTCACCGCCGCGCTCGAGGAGGTCGAGCCGGACCACTCGGGGGAGACATCCGACTACCTGGACGACGTCGCCGGCCGGCAGCGGGACGGCCTGGCCGCCGCCGTCTGCACGGTGGACGGGCACCAGGCCTCGGCGGGGGAGGCCGAGCACGCGTTCGCCCTGCAGTCGGTCTCCAAGGCCCTCACCTACGCGGTGGTCCTCGAGGAGGTCGGCCTGGACGCGGTGCTCGAGCACGTCGGCGTCGAGCCCTCGGGGGAGGCGTTCAACCACCTCTCCCTCCACGACGACGGCCGCCCGTACAACCCCCTCATCAACGCGGGCGCGATCATGGCCCACGCCCTCGTCCCCGGGAAGGACGCCCAGACGCGTGCGGGGCTGCTCCTGGACCGCTACAGCGCGATGGCCGGGGCCCGCCTCGAGGTGTCCGAGGGCGTCCGCGCGGCGGAGAGCGCGCGGGCCGACCGGAACCTGGGCCTCGCCCACCTGCTGGCCGACCCGGGCGTGCTGCCCATCGAGGCCCGGGAGGCCGTGGACGGCTACCTCACGCAGTGCTCGATCCTCGTCACCGCGCCGCAGCTGGCGGTCATGGGCGCCACGCTCGCCGCCGGTGGGGTCAACCCGCTCACGGGGGAGCGCGTGCTGCAGGAGTGGGTGGCCGAGCAGTCCCTCTCCGTCATGCTCACGTGCGGCATGTACGACGCCACCGGCCAGTGGGTGGCCGAGGTCGGCGTGCCGGCCAAGAGCGGCGTCTCGGGGGCCCTGCTGGGCGCGGTGCCCGGCGCCGTCGGGATCGCCACGTGGTCCCCCCGCCTCGACGAGCGCGGCAACTCGATGCGCGGCATCGGGATCTTCGAACGCCTCAGCGAGCGGTGGGACCTGCACGTGCTGCGCCACCGGGGCGCCCTGGCGGGGCTGCGCGGTGCGGACTGACCTGCGCCGGCCCCCCGATCCGGTGGCCCGCCCACCCTTGCCACCACCCCGCATCCGCGGCGTAGCGTCGAGGCCATGACCGAGACGAACCAGAAGGACAGCCCCGTGCAGGGCTCGCAGCTCGCCCACGACGATCCGAGCACCCGCCATCCGAAGGTCTCCCCGCCGGAGCAGCGCCAGGATGCGCCCGGCCTGGACATCATGACGGATCCGGTGCCGGACATCGGCCTGGAGTCCTACGTGGGCAAGGGCCGCCTCGAGGGACGCCGGGCCCTCATCACGGGCGGCGATTCGGGCATCGGCGCCGCCGTCGCCGTCGCGTTCGCCCGCGAGGGCGCCGACGTCGCCATCGCCTATCTGCCCGAGGAGCAGCCCGACGCGGACCGCGTCCTGAAGGCGATCGAGGAGGCGGGCCGGACCGCCGTCGCCCTGCCCGGCAGCCTGCTGGACGAGGACTACCGCAACGGGCTCGTGGACGAGGCCGTGCAGGGCCTCGGGGGTCTGGACATCCTGGTCAACAACGCCGGCCAGCAGCTGATCTCCGACAGCCTGGAGACGCTCACCGACCAACAGGTGCTCGAGACGTTCCAGATCAACATCCTCTCGATGTTCACCCTCTCGCGTGCGGCGCTGAAGCACATGGGCCCGGGCAGCGCGATCGTGAACACCACCTCGGTGCAGGCCTACAACCCGAACCCGATGATCCTGGACTACGCCGCCACGAAGGCCGCGATCAACAACTTCACCAAGGGCCTCGCCCAGCAGGTCGCGGAGAAGGGCATCCGCGTCAACGCGGTGGCCCCGGGCCCGATCTGGACCGTCCTCCAGGTCTCCTACGGCCAGCCGATGGACAGGCTCGTGGAGTTCGGCCAGGACACCCCGACCGGCCGCGCCGGCCAGCCGGTGGAGATGGCCCCCGCCTACGTGTTCCTCGCCTCGGGCGAGTCCAGCTACGTCACGGGGGACACGCTGAACGCGAACGGCGGCACCCCCACCCCGTGACGTTCCCCGCCGTGGGCGGCCTCCGCGCGACGTCGTCAGCGCCACGGACGCGCGCGTCGTAGAGTCAGCCACCGAGACCAGCATCACGAACCAGAGGAGAGCACCATGACGACCGCCGTCCCCGCCGTCCCCTTCCACGACGGCCAGTCCATCCCCCAGCTCGGCTACGGCGTGTGGCGCGTCGAGGACGAGGTGGCCGCCGAGGTCGTGAAGCAGGCCGTCCAGGCCGGCTACCGCCACATCGACACCGCCGCGATCTACGGCAACGAGGGGGGCGTGGGCCGCGCGATCGCGGCCGCCGGCGTCCCGCGCGAGGAGCTGTTCGTCACCACGAAGGTGTGGAACTCGGACCAGGGGTACCACGAGGCGCTCGCCGCGCTCGACGTGTCCCTGGAGAAGCTCGGCACGGACTACGTGGACCTCTGGCTGATCCACTGGGCCAAGCCGTCCCAGGGGAAGTACGTGGAGACCTGGAAGGCCCTCATCGAGGCGCAGCGCCAGGGCAGGGTCCGCTCGATCGGCGTCTCCAACTTCCCGCAGGCACAGCTCGAGGAGATCATCGAGGCCACGGGCGTGACCCCGGTGATCCACCAGATCGAGCTGCACCCCTACTGGCAGCAGCGGGACCTGCGCGCATTCGGCGAGCGCAGCGGCATGCTCACCGAGGCGTGGTCCCCGCTGGGCCAGGGCGGGGACGTCCTGGAGGACCCGGTGATCACCGAGATCGCGGAGGCCCACGGCGCTACGCCGGCCCAGGTGGTCCTCGCATGGCACCTCGCGATCGGCAACGTGGTGATCCCCAAGTCGGTCACGCCCGAGCGCATCGCCTCCAACCTCGCCGCCGCGGACGTGCGGCTGAGCGAGGACGAGATCGCCCGCATCGACGGCCTCGACCGCGCCGACGGCCGCATCGGCCCGGACCCGGCGGACATCGACTTCTGACCCGTCGACTCAGCCGGTCGCGGCCCCCGTCGTCGCCTGCGCCCGCCGCCCGCCCCCGCTCTCGCGGAGGCGGGCGGTGATAACTTTGATCCGAACACCTCTCGAGGCCGCCGCCTGGCTTCGGCCGCTCCTCCGCCGCACCACACGGAAGGCATGACCCCATGTCCCATCAGGCCCCTGCCGCCGACTCGCTGAGGGTCGACGCGCCGCGCCCGGCCACCTCGGCCGCCACCACCGACCCCGGGAGCACGGCCCCCACCGCCGACGCCCCGCGCCCCACCACGCCGGTCACCGCCCAGACGCGCGCCAGCTCCCTCTCTGACCTCCTGGCCGCCGTCGTGCGCCTCCTGCCCCTGCAGCTCAAGGACGAGCTCGCGCTCGCCAAGGGTCAGCTCAAGGGCACCGGCAAGAAGGCCGGCATCGGCGCCGCCCTGGCCCTTGTCGGCCTCTTCTTCCTCGCCCTCGTGCTCGTCGCCCTCGTGGTGGCGCTCATCGGCGCGTTCGCCGACCCGCAGTTCTGGTTCCCCGCCCTCATGGTGGCGCTCGCGTTCCTGGTGCTCGGCCTCCTCTTCGCCGGCATCGGTGCCATGCAGGTCAAGGGCGCCATGCCCCTCGTGCCCGCCGAGACCATCCGCAACCTCGAGTACGACCTCGGCTACCTCAAGGAGGGCAACGACTTCGACCCCGCCGAGTACGACCGCCTCAAGGCGGAGCGTGCCGAGGCCAAGCGCATCGAGAAGCAGCGCGAGGCCGAGCGGAAGAAGATCGAGCAGGAGGAGAACAAGAAGGCGGAGAAGCGCGGCGAGGCCGCCCCGCATCCCGAGCAGGGCTCCGCCTCCGAGGACGAGGTCCGCCGTCGCGCCGACCTGCGCCGCCGTCACCTGGGCGACATCCGCTCCGGCCTGGACGAGCGCGCCTCCGTGAAGGGCCAGATCGCCGCGTTCACCGCGCAGCGCAAGGGCCGTGGCGCCACCCCGGACACCGCGCACGCCCTGGACCAGACCGCCCCGTACACCGGTGCCGCGCGCGCCGGCGAGCAGGCCGCCGCCGCCGAGGACTACGTGAAGGACCGCTGGCAGCCGCTGGCCCTCCTGGGCGCCTCCTCCACCGCGTTCGCCGTCCTGGCCACCCGCCTCGGCACGAAGGG
The DNA here is from genome assembly GCF_044872765.1 of Micrococcus antarcticus. NCBI lineage: Bacteria > Bacillati > Actinomycetota > Actinomycetes > Micrococcales > Micrococcaceae > Micrococcus > Micrococcus antarcticus. The sequence goes on from NZ_CP085253.1 coordinate 2,485,649, forward strand.
CAGGAAGCGCGACTGATCCTCCGGGGCCGCGGTCCCACGACGTCGACGCCCCGATCCGCGCGGATCGGGGCGTCGTCGTCGGTAGGGTGGTCCCGAACCCGCCCGACGTCCCTGGAGTGAGCGATGCGCCTGATCGATGCCGGCCTGCGGGAGGGGCATGCGTACACCGTGCGCGAGGACTGGCTGACGCCGCCGAACCTCATCACGCTCGCCCGCTTCGGGCTCGTGCCCGTGTTCGTGTGGCTCACGACGTCGGGGGAGTACCTGACGGCCTTCATCGTCCTGGCCGTCCTCTCCTGCACCGACTGGGTGGACGGCTACGTGGCCCGGCGGTTCGACATGATGTCCACCGTCGGCGCCTGGCTCGACCCGGCGGCGGACCGGCTCTCCCTCATGGTCGTCGCGGTCACGCTCGTCGGCACCGGGATCGCCCCGCTGTGGTTCGCGCTCGCCGTGATCGTCCCGGACCTGGTGCTCGCGGCCGTCTCCGCGTGGCTGTTCCGCGGCAGCCCGGAGCTCACCGTCACCGTCTTGGGCAAGGTCCGCACGGCGATCCTGCTCGCCGGCGCCCCCGCGCTGCTGCTCTCCCGCGTCCCGGAGGCCGACACGGCGGTCTGGACCGCCGTGTCGCTCCTGCTCGTGGCGGCCGGGAGCATCCTCCACGTGGCGGCCACGCTCGACTACCTGCGTCGCGCCGTGGCGAAGGCCGCCGCCCTGCGGGCCGCCGGCGTCGATCCCCGCGACCGCGCGGCGTGGGCCGGGTGAGCACCCCGTGTACCTGATCCCGGTCCTGTGCGCGCTGGTGGGCGCCCTCTTCCTCGCGCTCGGCAGCGAGCGCCAGGCCGCCGGCGTGCGCGGCACGCAGCCGCCCGCCGCGGCCATCCCCTCGGGCGGCACGGTGGCCGCCCCGCCCGCCCCGGCGACGACGACGCCCACCGCCGAGCGCGCCCGCGGCGCCCTGCACGGGGCCCTGGCCATGCTGCGCTCCCCGGTCTGGCTGCTCGGCGGCGTGCTCATGCTGGCCGGCATCGCCCTCAACGTGATCGCCCTGGCCAACGCCCCGCTGAGCGTCGTGCAGCCGATCGGCGCGATCGCGGTGGCCATCACCACGGTGCTGCACGCTCGCACGGAGCGCCTGCGGATCGGTCCGCGCACGTGGGCCGCCGTCGGGGCGTGCATGGCGGGCTCCGTGGGCTTCGTGCTCGTGACCATGCAGGCCACCAAGCCGACCGCCGTGCCCACGGACGCTCAGGAGCGCGAGACGGTGCTGATCGCGTGGGTCGTGGTGGCCGCGGGAGCCGTCGCCGCCGCGTGGCTGAGCCGGCGGGCGAGCGCGATCGTCCCGATCGTGGCGGCGGGTGTGCTCTACGGCTTCGTGGCCGTGTGCGTGCGCCTCACCGCGGTGCGGATCCTCGAGGGGAGGGTCCCGTCCTGGAGCACAGTGGCCGTGCTCGCCGCCGCGGCCCTGCTGGGCGTGTACTTCGTGCAGACCGCCTACCGCTACGGCCCCCCGGACCTCGTGGTGGCGGGGCTGACCGTGGTCGACCCCATGGTCGGCGTGCTCGTGGGCGTCACCGTGCTGGACGAGCTGCGCCCCCACCTGCCCCTGTGGGTGGCCTCCGCCCTGATGGCCGCCGCCGTTGTTGCTACCGTGGGCATCATCCAGCTCTCCCGCAGCCACCCGGACGTGGTGGCCCGCCGCGAGGCACGCTGAGCCGACGCCGATCCCCGGCACCACCTGAGTCCAGAGAGGGTCACCCGTGACCGACCGCGCCCCCCGGAAGTCCGAGGACCGTCCGCTGACGGTGCTGGTCGCCGCGGACACCTACCCCCCGGACGTCAACGGGGCCGCCGTGTTCTGCTTCCGCCTCGCCCGTGCGCTGCACGCCCGCGGCCATGACGTGCACGTGATCGCGGCGCGCAACGAGTCCGGCCCGGACGCCGTCGAGCACCGCCCTGAGGCCACCGTGCACCGGCTCTCCTCCGTGAAGGCGTTCACGCACGAGTACTACCGCTTCGTGATGCCGTGGCACGCGAAGTCGGGGATGCGCCGCGTCCTCCGCGAGGTCCAGCCGGACGTGGTCCACGCGCAGTGCCACTACTTCATCGGCGAGGCCGCGATCATCGAGGCCGAGCGGCGCCGCATCCGCACCGTCTCCACCAACCACTTCATCCCGGAGAACCTCGACCCCTTCCTGCCCTTCCCCCAGTGGTTCCGGGACATCGTCTCCCGGAACTCGTGGAGGGACATGGGCCGGCTCATGGGCAAGGGTGCCGCGGTCACCACCCCCACCGCGCTCGCCGCGAAGGCCATGGCGGAGAACGCCGGCCTCCAGCGGGTCCTGCCGATCTCCAACGGCATCGACGCCGCGGCCTATGAGCTCGCCCCCGGCGAGGTCGTGGAGAAGCCGGACCACCCCGTCATCCTCTTCGTGGGCCGCCTGGCCGTGGAGAAGAACGTGGAGGTGCTCATCCGGGCCGTCGCGCACCTGGCGCGCACCCGCCCCGAGCTCGACGCGCACGCGGAGATCGTGGGCGACGGCGAGCAGCGCGACCGTCTCCGCGAGGTCATCGCCGCCGAGGGGGTGGAGGAGCGCGTGCACCTGCGCGGGCACGTGTCCGAGGAGGAGCTGCACCGGGCCTACCTGCGCGCGGACGTCTTCTGCCAGCCCGGCACCGCGGAGCTGCAGTCCCTGGTCTCCCTCGAGGCCATGAGCGCCTCCACCCCGGTGGTGCTCGCCGACGCGCTGGCCCTGCCCCACCTCGTGGACGACGGCGTCAACGGCTGGCTCTTCCCGCCCGGCGACCACGTCGCGCTCGCGGAGCGGATCGCCCGCGTGCTGGAGCTCCCGGCCGCCGAGCGCGCGGCGATGGGGGAGGCCTCCCACGCCAAGGCGGTGCGGCACTCCGCCGAGAAGAGCGTAGACCTCTTCGAGCGGCTCTACCGCGGTGCCACGGTGGCGGAGGTCCGCGCGGCCCTCTGAGGCGACGCCGGCCCCGTCCTCGCTAGGATGGGCGGGTCCCGCGCCGGTGCGCGGGCCAGGGGCGTTAGCTCAGTCGGTCAGAGCAGAGGACTCATAATCCTTCGGTCGCGGGTTCAAGTCCCGCACGCCCTACAGGACCCTCACCCGGTGAGGGAGAGGAACGCGCCGATCGCGAAGCCCACCACGGTGACCAGGCCGGCGGTCTCACCGCCCTCCTCGCGGGCCTCGGGCACCATCGTGTCGATGAGCATCACGAGCAGGGCGCCGGCGGCGAAGCCCTGCACGCCCCCCGTGAAGGAGGCGGAGGCGACATCCGCGAGGAGGCCGCCCGCGCCGGTCGCCAGGGTGCACACCAGGAACACGACGGTCCACTGCAGCAGCACGGAGCGTTTGGACTTGCCGGCCTTCAGCGAGTCCGCCGAGGCGGCGATGGACTCGGGCAGGTTGGACATGAAGACCGCGACGAGCAGGGCCATCGAGACCCCCTCGCCCATGGCCAGGCCGATGCCGAGCACCACCTGCTCGGGGATGCCGTCCAGCAGCGCGCCCACGGTGAGGGACGCGCCCGAGGACGCGCCGCCCCCGGAGTGCTTCGCCCGCCGCTCCACGTAGCCGTTGCCGAGGAAGTAGGCCAGCGCCCCGACCACGAGGCCCACGCCCACCGGCAGCGGGCCGGCCGCCTCGACTCCGGACTCGGCGAGCTCGAAGGACACGGAGGCGATGAGGGCTCCCGCGCCGAACGCGAGGATCAGGCCGATCGTTCCCCGGTGCCAGTCACGCAGGGTGGCGAGCACGGCGCCCAGCAGCAGCGACGACGCGGCCACCGCGCCCCAGAGAAGGGTGGTCATGGCCGCCAGCCTAGTCCTGGCGCCGTCCTGACCGCAGACGACGCCGGCCCCCGCCCCGGACCGTTCGGTCGCGTGGGGCGGGGGCCGGCGTCGGGCTTCCCGTGCCGCCGTTCAGGCGGCGGGGGTCAGGCTCAGTAGCGGCCCACCACAGAGAGCATGTTCGAGGACATGATGTTCATGTCCGTGATGACGAGGTCGGCGGTGGGGTTCAGCGCGTGGGCGATCTTGCCGTCGCCGATGTACATGGCCACGTGATAGATGCGGCCGGTGGACTGGTTGGCCCAGAACACGAGGTCGCCGGGCTGGGCGTTGGCACGCGAGACCTTGGTGGGGGCGTTCACGTACTGGTCGTGGCTGGTGCGGGCCACAGTGATGCCGGACTGGGCCATGGCCTGCTTCACGAGGCCCGAGCAGTCGTAGCCGTAGGGGCCGTTGCCGCCCCAGGCGTAGTACGTGGAGGAGCTGCGGACCTTGGCGACCATGAAGTCGATCGCGGCCTGCTTGGAGGAGGACTGGCGCACCGGCTTCGGGGCCGGGGCGGGGGCCGGAACGGTGGTGGAGGTGCGCTCGACGGCGGTGGAGGTCTTCAGGACCATGCCCGGGTGCAGCATGGTCGAGGTCGTCATGCCGTTCAGGGAGGTCAGTGCGGACATGCTCATGCCGACGCGCTGGGAGATGACCCACCAGCCGTCGCCGGCGCGCACGGTGTAGGTGCCGCCCGAGGTCGGGGCCGGGGCCGCGGTGGTGGTGCCGGTGAGGCGCAGCACGTCGCCCGGGTAGATGATCGAGGACCCGGAGAGGCCGTTGAGGCTCATCAGCTCCGAGAGGGCCACGCCGTTGGCGGCGGCGATGCGCCACAGGGTGTCGCCAGAACGCACGGTGTAGGTGGACTCGGCGGCCTGCGCGGAGGGCGCCGCGGCGACGGTGCCGACGCCGGCGAGGGTGCCGGCGCTCAGGGCGAGGGCGAAGGAGGCCGCGGCGACGCGGTGATGCCGGCGGATGGCGGGGGTGATCTCAGTCATGGCGCTACTTCCCATTCGTGACCAGCGTCCTTCGGGCGGGGCGCCACGTGGTGCCCGGGTGTAGCCGGACCGCTGGTGCGAGTGATGAACAGTGATGGAGAGACCGGGACGCAGGGTGCGAAAGGAAGCCCGGAGTGGATCGCAACCGATCCGTGATCAAAGATACCGGATCGTTATCGAAACGCAATATGAACGCCGGGGAACATCCAGGGGCAATCCACGAAATCCTGCGCTGACGAGGCCTTGCGCGCCTCGCGAGTGTGCCGCAGGACACGTTCTCCACATCGTCGCTCCGGCCTCGTCTCGCCCGTCCACCGCCGGGGGCGCGGCAGCCCTCTCGCGGGCGCGGCGCTCGGTGCCGAGGGCTGACGTCGACGCGCTCGTGGCCGGCCTCACCCTCACGGGGGTCTCGGCCTCCGGTGGGCCGGGCGCGCTAGCGTGGAGCGGTGACCGCCCCTCGCCCCCTGCGCCTCCTCCTGGACGCGCGCTACACGCGCACCGACTTCCACGACGGCATCTCCCGCTACGGCGCGAGCCTCATCGAGGCCGTCCACCGGATCACGACGACGTCGGGGGACGCTGACGGCGAAGGCGTCCGGACGGCCATGCTCATCGCCGACGAGCGCCAGCTGGCCCTGCTCCCCGCGGGCGTCCCGTGGCACCGGGTCTCCGGCCCCGTCTCCGTCCGGGAGCCGTTCGTGGCCCGGCAGGTCCGGGCGCTCGAGCCGGACGTGGTGTTCTCGCCCATGCAGACGATGGGCTCGTGGGGGCGGGACTACGGCCTGATCCTCACGCTGCACGACCTCATCTACTACGAGCACCCCACCCCGCCGGGGCGCCTCCCCGAGCCGATCCGCTGGCTCTGGCGGGCCTACCACCTCAGCTACGCGCCGCAGCGGCTCCTGCTGGACCGGGGCGACGCCGTGGCAACGGTCTCGCAGACCACCGCGGAGCTGATCGCCCGCCACCGCCTCACCCGCCGGCCCGTGCACGTGATCGGCAACGCGCCGCCGGGCGTCGCGACGCCGCGGGATCCGGACGCCGCCCCGGAGCGGCTCTTGGTCTACATGGGCTCCTTCATGGACTACAAGGACGTGGAGTCCCTGCTGGACGCCGCCCCCGCGCTGCCGGGCTACGAGCTGCACCTGCTGTCCCCGATCCCGCCGCAGCGACGGGCCGAGCTGGAGGCCCGGCTGGCCGGACGGCGCGCCGCCGTCGGGGAGTCCGGCGCCCGGGTCCTCTTCCACGGCGGTGCCTCCGAGGCGGAGTACGCGGACCTGCTGCGGCGGGCCACGGCCCTCGTCACGCTCTCCCGGGCCGAGGGGTTCGGCCTGCCCGTCGCCGAGGCCATGGCCCACGGCACCCCCGTGATCTGCTCGGACCTGCCGATCTTCCAGGAGGTCGCGGGGGCCGGCACGCCGGCGTACCGCGGCGTGCCGCTGGACGGCGACCGCGCCGCCGCCCTCGTGGCGCGGGTGCGCGAGCTCGAAGACCCGGCGGAGTTCGCGCGGGCCTCCCGCGCGAGCGCCGCCCAGGCGGCCCGGTTCAGCTGGGACCGCTCGGCGCGGGCCCTGCTGCGGCTGGCACGCCGGGTGGCCGAGGACCGTGCTGCGGCCACAGGACGGAGGGACCGCTCCAGCCGATGAGCCAGAGCGGATCCACGTAGCGGTCGAAGAGGGCCCCTCCCACGCGCCACCCGTCCTCGCGGCGCACGCCCCAGTGGACGCACGGCACGAGGCAGTGCGCGCCCAGCGGGTCGGCTGTCCCCACCACCTCTCCCGCGGAGACGCGCGCGCCCACCGGGACCAGAGCGGTGACGGGCTCGAACGAGCTCACGAGACCGTCGTCGTGGGCGATCGTGAGCACGGGACGGTCCACCACGCCGCCGGCGAACCGCACCGTTCCGTCCGCGGGGGAGCGGACGGCCCCTGAGCCCGTCGCCAGGTCCACGCCGCGGTGCCCGCGCCCCCACGGCTGGAGGGGCGCGGCGAAGGCCCGGCGGACGTCCTGCGGTCCCGCCCCGGCCACGGGCGCGTGCCACCCGGGCCGCGCCTCGCCCGCGGCGAGCAGCCCGTGCGGCGCGGCGGCGGGATCCGCGGAGGGATCGCCCGTGAGGGGCACGGAGACGGACGTGACGAGCAGGGTGGCCAGGAGGGTGGCGAGCACCGCGAGGGCCCGCGGGCCGCGGAGGGGGCGGGGGAGCGGAGGGGATGATCCGGCCATGCGGACAGCCTGCCCGGGGCGCGCCCCGCCCGGTTCGATCGGGCCCGGGATGGGGGACGGAGCGGGGCTCTCCGCGCGCTGTGCAGGAGCGGGCCGGCCGCGTCCGGCCGACCCCGGGTGCGGTAGGATTGGCCCCAGCGGTGTCCTGCGCCGGCGTCTCGCCGTGCGTTCGGGCACCGACTACGCGCATCAGGGTGGGCCCGCTCCGGCGAGCCCAGCCCCCACGTTCGGTCCCCCGCCTCCGCCGCCACGGCGTCGTCGGGGGTGCACGCGGGGCCCGGCAGCCGCCGTCCTGATGCCAGGGGTCGCACGTGCCGTGCGGCCGACAACCGTCAAGAACCGACCGGCAGACCGCCCGCGCGCGAAGCGCGGGGTGCCACGGCTGCCACAGAAGGGAAACGTCATGCCCGTCGTGACCATGCGCCAGCTCCTCGACTCCGGTGTCCATTTCGGCCACCAGACCCGCCGCTGGAACCCCAAGATGAAGCGCTTCATCCTCACCGAGCGCAACGGCATCTACGTGATCGACCTGCAGCAGTCGCTGTCCTACATCGATCGCGCCTACGAGTTCGTCAAGGAGACGGTGGCCCACGGCGGCACCATCCTCTTCGTCGGCACCAAGAAGCAGGCCCAGGAGGCCATCGCCGACCAGGCCGGCCGCGTGGGCATGCCCTACGTGAACCACCGCTGGCTGGGCGGCATGCTCACCAACTACTCCACGGTCTCCAAGCGCGTGCAGCGCATGAAGGAGCTCGAGGAGATCGACTTCGAGGACGTCGCCGGCTCCGGCCACACCAAGAAGGAGCTCCTGCTCCTGAACCGCGAGCTGCAGAAGCTGCAGGCCAACCTCGGCGGCATCCGCAACATGGCGAAGACCCCCTCCGCCGTGTGGATCGTGGACACCAAGAAGGAGCACCTCGCCGTCGACGAGGCGCAGAAGCTCAACATCCCCGTGGTGGCGATCCTCGACACCAACTGCGATCCGGACGAGGTCACCTACCCGATCCCGGGCAACGACGACGCGATCCGCTCCGTCAACCTGCTCACCCGCGTGGTGGCCGACGCCGTGGCCGAGGGCCTGATGGCCCGCCAGGGCGGCGGCAAGTCCGGTCAGTCCGCCGCCGAGCCGATGGCCGAGTGGGAGCGCGAGCTGCTCGAGCAGCACAACGCCGAGCAGGCCGTGAAGACCGCGGCTCCCGCCGCCGAGCAGGCCGCCCCGCAGGCCCAGGAGCAGGCCCCCGCGGCCGCCGCTCCGGCCGCCGGCGAGGCCGTGGCGCCGGGCGCCACCGAGGCGCCGGCCCTCGAGGTGCCCCAGGCCGAGGAGACCGTGGCTGAGACCGAGGCCCCGGCCCAGGCCGAGTGACCCCGTCCGGGTGAGGGGTGGCCCGGTGCCCATCGGCACCGGGCCGCCCACCCCGGATCCCATCCCCAGCACATCCCGCACCACCCCACCACGGGAAGGACCGAACGAGCATGGCGAACTACACCGCTGCTGACATCAAGGCCCTGCGCGAGCGCACCGGCGCCGGCATGATGGACGTCAAGAAGGCCCTCGACGAGGCCAACGGCGACGCCGAGAAGGCCACCGAGATCATCCGCGTGAAGGGCCTCAAGGGCGCCACCAAGCGCGAGGGCCGCTCCGCGGCCGAGGGCCTCGTGGCCGCCACCGTCGAGAACGGCGTGGGCGTCATGATCGAGCTCAACTGCGAGACCGACTTCGTGGCCAAGGCCGAGAAGTTCATCACCCTGGGCGACGTGGTGCTGCGCGCCGCCGTCGCCTCCGGCGCCACCGACGTCGAGGGCCTGCTGGCCTCCGACCACGAGGGCCGCACCCTGGGCGACTACGTCATCGAGGAGGGCGCCCTGCTGGGCGAGAAGGTCGTCGTGCGCCGTCTGGCCCGCGTCGAGGGCTCCTTCGTGGACGCCTACCTCCACAAGACCTCCAAGGACCTGCCGGCGCAGGTGGGCGTGCTGCTCGCCGTCGACGCCGACTCCGCGGAGGCCAAGACGGCCGCGCACGACATCGCCGTGCACACCGCCGCCTACTCGCCCACGTACCTCTCCCGCGAGGACGTCCCGGCCGAGACCGTGGAGAACGAGCGTCGCATCGCCGACGAGTCCGCGCGCGCCGAGGGCAAGCCGGAGCAGGCTCTCCCGAAGATCGTGGAGGGCCGCCTGACCGGCTTCTTCAAGGAGATCGTGCTCGTGGACCAGCCCTTCGCGAAGGACCCGAAGACCACCGTCGGCAAGGTGGCCTCCGAGGCCGGCACCGCCGTCACCGGCTTCGCCCGCTTCCGCGTCGGCGCCTGATCCGCGCCGCCCGCGCCGGGCGGAGCACTCGAGACGAGCCGCGTCCCCACCTCATCGGTGGGGGCGCGGCTCGTCCCGTGTCCGACGCCGTCTCCGGGTGCCGGTCCGGGGGTGGGGCCCACGACGCCGGCCGGTAGACTCGCGCACGATGCCCGCCCCGCGCCTCCGCGCGGCCGGCGGCCCCTCGTCCCCCAGTCATGCCAGGAGATCCCCATGGAGTCCAACCGCGCCCCCGCAGCCCCCCGCACGGCCGAGACCGCGCAGCAGAACGCCGACGAGACGGGCCGGCGCCGCGTCCTGCTCAAGCTCTCGGGCGAGGTGTTCGGGGGCGGGAGCGTCGGCGTGGACCCCGTGACCGTCAGCGGGATCGCCGAGCAGATCGCCGCCGCGGCCGACCGGGTGGAGATCGCCATCGTCGTCGGCGGCGGCAACTTCTTCCGCGGCGCCGAGCTCTCCGAGAGCGGCATGGACCGCCGGCGCGCCGACTACATGGGCATGCTCGGCACCGTGATGAACTGCCTGGCCCTGCAGGACTTCCTCCTCCAGGCCGGCGTGTCCACGCGCGTGCAGTCCGCCATCCACATGGAGCAGGTGGCCGAGTCCTACATCCCGCTGCGCGCCATCCGCCACATGCAGAAGGGCCGCGTCGTGATCTTCGGCGCCGGCACCGGCCTGCCCTACTTCTCCACCGACACCGTGGCCGCACAGCGGGCGCTCGAGGTGGGCGCGGACGAGGTGCTGATGGCCAAGTCCGGCGTGGACGGCGTGTACACCGCGGACCCCAAGAAGGACCCCACGGCCCGGCGCCTGGAGCACCTGACGTACGACGAGGCGCTGCTGAACAACATCCGCGTGATGGACCTGACCGCCATGACCATGTGCAAGGACAACGACCTGAGCATGCGCGTGTTCGGCATGGAGGGCCCGGGCAACGTGACCCGCGCGCTGCTCGGCGAGCCGATCGGCACCACCGTCACCCCGTGAGCCCCGCCGCGTAGGATGGCACCAGACCCGAACCGCACCACCGAGGAGAGACCGTGATCCAGGAGACCCTGCAGTCCGCGCAAGAGCAGATGGACCGCACCATCGAGGCCACGCGCGAGGACTTCGCCGCCGTGCGCACCGGCCGCGCCAACCCCGGGCTGTACTCCAAGGTGATGGTGGACTACTACGGCTCCTACACCCCGCTGCAGCAGCTCGCGTCCTTCACCACCACGGACGCCCGCACGCTGCTCATCACGCCCTTCGACTCCAGCGCCCTGCGCAACATCGAGAAGGCGCTGTCCGAGTCGGAGATCGGCGCCAACCCGTCCAACGACGGCAAGGTCATCCGCGTGGTCATGCCGGAGCTGACCGAGGAGCGCCGCAAGGAGTACGTGAAGCTCGTGAAGTCGAAGGCGGAGGAGCACAAGGTCTCCATCCGCAACGCCCGCCGCAAGGCCAAGGAGGCCATGGACAAGGCGGTCAAGGACGGAGAGATCGGCGAGGACGAGGGCACGCGCGGCGAGAAGGACCTGGACGCGCTGACCAAGAAGCACGTCGACCTCGTGGACGAGATGTCGAAGAAGAAGGAAGCCGAGCTGCTCGAGGTCTGATCCTCGCGCTCCGGCGTCCCGCCTCGATGACACCCGCCCCCATCACCGCGCCCCCGCGCGGCGGCCGCGACCTCAAGTCCGCCGTCGTCGTGGGGGTCGGCCTGTTGGCCGTCGCCCTGGTGGGCCTCGTGTGGCTGCCGTGGGTGCTGGTGACGCTCCTCGTGGCGCTGCTCCTGGGCGGGGTCTCCGAGGTGGCGGCCGCCGTGCGGGGGATCGGGATGGACGTCCCACGTCCGCCGCTGTGGATCGCCGCGGCGGCCCTGCCGCTGGCCACGTGGTGGGGCGGCGTCCCCGCCCTGTTCCTGGCGTTGCTCGCCTCACTCCTGGCCGTGTGCCTCTGGACGGCGGCCACGCGGCGTCGGCCCACGGGGCAGTTCATCCTCGCCGGCGTGTTCGTGGTGCTGTGGGCCCCCTTCCTGCTGTCCTTCGGCGTGGCGCTGTTCGCCCAGCCGCACGGGCGCATGATGGTGCTGTGCCTGCTCCTCATGGTGGTCTGCAATGACACGTTCGGCTACGCCGTGGGCTACCGCTTCGGCCGCACGCCGATCGCCCCGCGCATCAGCCCCAAGAAGTCGTGGGAGGGCCTCGGCGGCTCCCTGGCCGGCTCCGTGCTGGTGGGCGTCGTGGCGGTGCCGCTGCTGGTGGGCCAGCCCTGGTGGGTGGGCGCGCTGCTGGGCGTGCTCACCGTGGCGGCCGCCACGTGCGGCGACTTCTCCGAGTCCATGGTCAAGCGCGAGCTCGGCATCAAGGACATGTCCTCGATGCTCCCGGGCCACGGCGGGATCATGGACCGACTCGACTCCCTGGTCTTCGCGGCGCCCGTGGCCTACACGGTCATGGCGCTGCCGTTCACCTGATCCCCTTCCCCCCGCCGCCCCGCACCGCGGGGCTCCGACCCACCCCGCAGGAGACGCCATGACCCCCCGCCCCCCGAAGGACGCCGTTCCCTCCGCCGACCACGTCTTCCAGACCGTCGAGTCGGACGAGATCGGCTACGAGCCCACCCACGTGGACGCGTTCATGGAGCGCGCCCGCGAGGCCGCCGAGGGACGCGGCGAGCTCACCCCCGAGCAGGTGCGCCAGGCTCGCTTCGCCACCGTGGACGGCGGCTACGCCACCGACGAGGTGGACGACGCCCTGGACCGCCTCGAGGAGGCCCTCACCGCCGCTGAGCGGGACGCCGTCGTGCGCGAGCACGGCGACGGGGAGTGGGACGCCGCGCTCGAGGAGAGCACCCGCGAGCTCCTGGACCGCGCGGACCGCGCACCCGCCGAGCGCTTCCGCCGCCCCACCCGCGAGGACGCCCCCGCCTACGCCGTCGACGACGTCGACGCCCTCCTCGACCGACTCCGCGCGACCCTCGGGAGCACGGATCGCGTCACCGGTGAGCGCGGCGACGCCGCGGACCGTCCGCTGACCGCCGACGACGTCCGCCGGTCGTCCTTCGCCGAGGCCGAGGGCCGCGACGGCTACGACGAGGCGCAGGTGGACGTCTACCTGGACGCCGCCGTCGACGTGCTGCTGCGCCGCGGCTGACCCGCCCGGCGTCCAGGACCGCCTCGCCCGGCGCGGGGCGGTCCCGGGCGTCGATTGCAAATCGCGTCCACCATGTGACTACAATCACATTTCAGACGCGCCCTGACGCCGCCCACCCCCGCCGCGCAGGACGCCTCCACCCTCGCCCCTCACCTGGGGCGACGTATGGAAGGCTGAGCTCATGACCCTGGTGCACCCCACCCCCGTGGAGCACGGCTCCACCGATCCCGCCGCCGGCCACACCCCCCTCGAGGACGGGCACGCGTCCGCGGGCGCGACGCTGCAGGTGCTCGACGCCGAGGGGACCCGCGTCCCCTCGCCGGAGCTCGATCCGTGGCTGGAGGACGTGGACGCCGCCGTCCTCGCGGACCTCTTCCGCAGCATGACCGTGGTGCGCCGGCTGGACACGGAGGCCACCCACCTGCAGCGCCAGGGTGAACTCGCCCTGTGGCCCCCGCTGCTGGGCCAGGAGGCGTCCCAGGTGGGCTCGGCCGCCGCCCTGCGCGCGGACGACTTCGTCTTCCCCTCGTATCGCGAGAACGGCGTGGCCCTGCTGCGCGGCGTCCCCGCCCTGGACCTGCTGCGCGTGTGGCGGGGATCCACGTTCTCCGGCTGGGATCCCAAGGCCACCGGCATGGCCACCCAGCAGATCATCATCGGCGCCCAGGCGCTGCACGCCGTCGGCTACGCGATGGGGGTCCAGCGCGACCAGGCCGACGCCGCCACGATCGTCTACTTCGGCGACGGCGCCACGAGCCAGGGCGACGTGAACGAGGCCATGGTCTTCAGCGCGACCTACCAGTCGCCCGTCGTGTTCTTCTGCCAGAACAACCACTGGGCCATCTCCGAGCCCGTGGGGCTGCAGGCCCGTCGGAACATCGCGGACCGCCCGTGGGGCTTCGGCATCCCCGCCCTGCGCGTGGACGGCAACGACGTCCTCGCGGTGCTGGCGGCCACGCGCCAGGCTGTGGCCCGCGCGGCCGAGGGCGGCGGCCCCACCTTCATCGAGGCGGTCACCTACCGCATGGGCCCGCACACCACCGCGGACGACCCCACGCGCTACCAGGACCCCGAGGTGCTCGAGGCCTGGCGCGCCCGCGACCCCCTGGCGCGTGTCGAGGCGCACCTGGCCTCGCTCGGCGAGGACGTGGACGCGATCCGCGCCGAGGCCCAGGCGGCCGCCGACGAGCTGGCCGCGGAGGTCCGCCGCGCGCTCGAGGGACTCGTGGAGGACGGGCCGGACACGATGTTCTCGGAGGTGTACGCGGAGCCGCACCAGGAGCTGGAGCGCCAGCACCGGGACCACGGGCTGTTCCTGGCCCAGTTCGACGACGAGGAGGCAGGCGCATGAGCGAGCGCATGACGTTCGGCCGCGCGATCAACCGCGGCCTCCACCGGGCCCTGGCGGAGGACCCCAAGGTCCTGCTCATGGGCGAGGACATCGGCGCGCTCGGCGGTGTCTTCCGGATCACGGACGGGCTCCAGGAGGAGTTCGGCAGGGACCGCGTGCTGGACACCCCGCTCGCCGAGTCCGGGATCGTCGGCACGGCCGTGGGCCTGGCGATGCGCGGCTACCGGCCCGTCGTCGAGATCCAGTTCGACGGCTTCGTGTACCCGGCCTTCGACCAGATCGTGGCGAACCTGGCCAAGCTGCGGGCCCGTACCCGGGGCGCCGTGCCCATGCCGGTGACCGTCCGCATCCCCTTCGGCGGCGGCATCGGCTCGCCCGAGCACCACTCCGAGTCGCCCGAGGCGTACTTCCTGCACACCGCGGGCCTGCGCGTGGTCTCCCCGTCCTCTCCGCAGGACGGCTACGACATGATCCGCGGCGCCATCGCCTCGGACGACCCGGTCATCTACCTCGAGCCCAAGCGCCGCTACCACGACAAGGGCGAGGTGGACGTGGACGCCGCCGTCCCGCCGCTGAGCCCCGCGCGCATCCTGCGCCCCGGCTCCGACGTCACGCTCGTCTCGTACGGACCGCTCGTGAAGACGGCCCTGCAGGCCGCCGAGGTGGCCGCCGAGGAGGGCGTGGACGTGGAGGTCGTGGACCTGCGCAGCCTCTCGCCGATCGACACGGGCCTGGTGGAGTCCTCGGTGCGCCGCACCGGCCGGCTCGTGGTGGCCCACGAGGCCTCCCGCACGGGCGGTCTGGGCGCGGAGCTCGTGGCCACCGTGGCCGAGCGCGCGTTCCACTGGCTCGAGGCTCCGCCGGTGCGCGTCACCGGCATGGACGTCCCGTACCCGCCGGCCAAGCTCGAGCACCTGCACCTGCCGGACCTCGACCGCATCCTCGACGGCGTGGACCGCGCGACGGGCCGGCCCAACTCGCTGGACTCCGTGGACGCGTTCGCCGCCCCGCAGACCGCAGAGCAGTTCCTCGCCGCGCACGCCGCCGGCGCCGACGGGGAGGAGACCCGATGAGCCAGAAGACGTTCCGCCTGCCCGACCTGGGCGAGGGCCTGACCGAGTCCGACATCGCCATGTGGCGCGTCGCCGTCGGCGACGCGGTCACCGTCAATCAGACCCTCGCCGAGGTCGAGACGGCCAAGGCTGTCGTCGAGGTCTCGAGCCCCTTCGCCGGCGTCGTGGCCCAGCTGCACGCCGAGGAGGGCGCCACCGTCGAGGTGGGCGCCCCGCTCGTCACCTTCACGGTGGAGGGCGCCGGGGATGATCCCGCAGGTTCCGACGGCGACGGCGGCCGGGTGCCCACGCTCGTGGGCTACGGCGCCGCGCCCGACGCCGGCAAGCCGGGTCGGCGCGCCCGCCGCGATGCGGGTCCGTCCACAGCGGTCGAGTCGGCCCCCGTCGCCGGCCCCGAGGAGGCCCCCGACGCCCCGGGCGAGGCGCCGGCGCTCGCCGCGGACACGGAGCCCATCGCCCCGGCCGTCGAGCGCGGCACGGGGGAGCGCCCCCGGTGCACCCCGCCGGTGCGCCTGTTCGCCAAGCGCAGCGGGGTCGACCTGACGTCCCTGACCGGCTCGGGGGCCGGCGGGGTGATCACCCGCGAGGACGTCGAGGCGTTCCTGCGGGCCGCCCAGCCTGCGGCCGCCGAGCCCGCGGCCGCGTCGTCCGCGCCGTCGGCCGCTGGCGATGCGACCGGCTCCGTGCGCACCCTGGGCGGGCGTCCGCGCGAGGTGGACGTCCCCGTCAAGGGCGTGCGCAAGGCGACCGCGGCGGCCATGGTGCAGTCGGCGTTCACCGCGCCGCACGTCACCGAGTTCCTCCAGGTGGACGTGACCGAGACCCTCGAGCTGCTGGCCGAACTCAAGGCCGACCGCGCGTTCCGCGACGTCAAGCTCACCCCCATGACGCTCACCGCCCGGGCCTGCCTGCTGGCCATGGAGCGCACCCCGGACGTCAACGCGCGCTGGGACGAGGCGCGCGGCGTGATCGTGCAGCAGAACGCCGTGAACCTCGGCTTCGCCGCCGCGACGCCCCGCGGGCTCATGGTGCCCAACGTCAAGGACGCCCAGGCCATGGACCTCAGGGCCCTGGGCCAGGCGATCGCCGGGCTGACGTCGACGGCGCGCGAGGGCGCGCTGGGTCCGGCCGAGCTGACGGGCGGCACGTTCACCATCACCAACGTCGGCGTGTTCGGCGTGGACACCGGCACCCCCATCATCAACCCGGGGGAGGCGGCCATCCTGTGCCTCGGCGCCGTGCGCCGCATGCCGTGGGAGCACCGCGGGGAGATCGCGCTGCGCGACGTCGTCACGCTCTCGCTCTCCTTCGACCACCGCCTCGTGGACGGCGAGCAGGGCTCGCGCTTCCTCGCCGACGTCGGTGCGATGCTGCGCCGGCCCGGGATGACCCTGGCGATGGTCTGACGCTCAGGCGTGGGCCGCGACGGCGGCCCATGCCATCGCGATCAGGGTCGCCCGACGCGCGGCCCGGTCCGCGGGCGTGCGGCGCACGGAGCGCGGCGTCGAGTTGAGCAGCCCGAGGACCGCCTGGGCCCGGAAGACCGCCGCGGCGGCGTCGTCGTCGGGGTGCAGCGCGGTGAGCTGCCGCGCCCACACGTCGATGTAGGCGCGCTGCGTGGCCGTGACCTCGGCGCGCTCGGCGGCGGGCAGCGCCCGCAGGTCCCGGTCCTGCACGCGGATCACGTCCCGGTTCTCCAGGGCGAAGTCGGCGTGGAAGGCGATGAGCGCGCGCAGCACGGGCTCGCCCGGGGCCTGCGTGCCCTCCGTGGCGAGCGCGCCCGCCAGGAGGTCGCGGCTGGCCGTCTCCAGGATCTCCCGGAGCACGGCCGCCTTGTTCGCGAAGTGCCGGTAGACGGCGGGCCCGCTGATCCCGCATGCCGCGCCGATGTCCTCGAGGCGCACCGCGTCGAACCCGCTCGCCGCGAACAGTCGGGCGGCCGCGGCCAACAGGTCCGCCCGGCGCCGAGCCTTCGCGGCCAGACGGGCCGTGGGGGCGGGTGTGTCGGCGCGGGGCGGGGCCGCGCCCGGGGTCTCGGCGGAGGGTGCTGCGGAGGGCATGCCTGCCACTCTAGGGCGGGCCCGACGGGGCCGTGACGGCGTTTGCGCCCGTGATCCTGATCACTACACTGGGAGCAGGTTCAGTTAGTGATCATTCACTGGAAGGGGTCTCATGACCGCCGGTCCCACCGCGGAGGCATCCGCCGCGCCCGCCAGCGCCGCCGAGCGCCACGCCGCCGGCCATGCCCGCCTCGAGGCGGAGCTCGCCGAGCTCGTCGCCCGCACCGCGCTCGGCGGCTCCGAGTCCGCCCGCGCGCGGCACACCGGCCGCGGCAAGCTCCTGGTGCGGGACCGCATCGACGCGCTCCTCGACGAGGGCTCGCCGTTCCTCGAGATCGCCACGCTCGCCGCGCACGGCGTGTACGGCGAGGACAGCCCGGCCGCCGCCGGCGTCGTGGCGGGCATCGGCCTGGTCCACGGCCGCGCCGTGATGGTGGTGGGCAACGACGCCACCGTGAAGGGCGGCACCTACTACCCGCTGACCGTGAAGAAGCACCTGCGTGCCCAGGAGATCGCCCTCGAGAACCACCTGTCCTGCCTCTACCTCGTGGACTCGGGCGGCGCGTTCCTGCCGAAGCAGGACGAGGTGTTCCCGGACCGGGAGCACTTCGGCCGGATCTTCCGCAACCAGGCACTGCTCTCCTCGCGCCGGATCCCGCAGCTCGCGGCCGTGTGCGGCTCCTCCACCGCGGGCGGCGCGTACGTGCCCGCCATGTGCGACGAGACCGTGATCGTCCGCGAGCAGGGCACCATCTTCCTCGGAGGCCCGCCCCTCGTGAAGGCCGCGATCGGCGAGGACGTCACCCCCGAGGACCTCGGCGGCGGGCGCCTGCACGCCGAGCGCTCGGGCGTGGCGGACCACCTGGCCGACGACGACGTCCACGCCATGCAGCTGCTGCGGGACATCGTGGCCACCCTGCCCGCGCCGGCCCGCCCCGCGTGGGAGGTGCACCCCTCCCTCGAGCCCGCGAAGGACCCGGGGGAGCTGACCTCCGTGGTGCCGGTGGACGTCAACGCCCCGTACGACGTGCACGAGGTGATCGACCGCCTCGTGGACGCCGACTCGGTGCACGAGTTCAAGCCGCTCTACGGCACCACACTCGTCACCGCCTTCGCTCGCATCGACGGCCACCCCGTGGGCATCCTGGCCAACAACGGCATCCTCTTCGGCGACTCGGCCCGCAAGGGCGCGCACTTCATCGAGCTGTGCGACCAGCGCGGCATCCCGCTGCTGTTCCTCCAGAACATCTCCGGCTTCATGGTGGGCCGGGACGCGGAGGCCGGCGGCATCGCCCGCGACGGCGCGAAGATGGTCACCGCCGTCGCCACGTGTCGCGTGCCCAAGCTGACCGTCGTGATCGGCGGCTCGTTCGGCGCCGGCAACTACGCGATGTGCGGCCGCGCCTACTCCCCGCGGTTCCTCTGGATGTGGCCCAACGCCCGCATCTCCGTGATGGGCGGGCCGCAGGCCTCCGCCGTGCTGACCCAGGTCAAGCAGGACCAGCGCGCCGCGAAGGGGGAGGAGCCGATGACCGCCGAGGAGGTCGAGGCCTTCCAGGCCCCCGTGCGGCAGCAGTACGACGAGCAGGGCAGCCCCCTCTACTCCACGGCCCGCCTGTGGGACGACGGCATCATCACCCCCGGCCAGACCCGCCGCGTGCTCGCCATGGCCCTCGACGTCATCTCCCGAGCCCCCCTGCCGGACGCCCGCTTCGGCCTCTTCCGGATGTGAGCCTGACCATGACCCAGACCCCCGCCGAGGGCCCCGCCCTCTTCGACACCGTCCTCGTGGCCAACCGCGGCGAGATCGCCGTGCGCGTGATCCGCACCCTGCGCCGCCTCGGCATCCGCTCCGTGGCGGTGTTCTCCGACGCCGACGCCGGCGCCCGCCACGTGCGCGAGGCGGACCTCGCCGTCCGCCTCGGCCCGGCCCCCGCCCGCGAGTCCTACCTGGACGTGGACGCGGTGGTGGCGGCCGCCGTCCGAACCGGGGCGCAGGCCGTGCACCCCGGCTACGGGTTCCTCTCCGAGAACGCGGACTTCGCCCGGGCGCTCGAGGCGGCCGGCGTCGTCTTCGTGGGCCCGCCCGTGGCGTCGCTGGACGCGATGGCGGACAAGATCCGCGCCAAGGAGACCGTCTCGGCGCGGGACGTGCCGGTGGTGCCGGGCATCGCCGACCCCACGCTCACCGACGATCAGATCGTGGCCGAGGCGCAGCGAGTCGGCTTCCCGCTGCTGATCAAGCCCTCCGCGGGCGGCGGCGGCAAGGGGATGGTGGCCGTGCACGCCGCGGACGAGCTGCCGGCCGCGCTGGCCTCCGCCCGCCGCACCGCGCGCTCCGCGTTCGGGAACGACACCCTCCTGC
Source organism: Micrococcus antarcticus (assembly GCF_044872765.1). Taxonomy (NCBI): domain Bacteria; kingdom Bacillati; phylum Actinomycetota; class Actinomycetes; order Micrococcales; family Micrococcaceae; genus Micrococcus; species Micrococcus antarcticus. The sequence goes on from NZ_CP085253.1 coordinate 2,505,016, forward strand.
TCGAGCGGCTCATCACCGCCCCGCGGCACATCGAGGTGCAGGTCTTCGCGGACACCCACGGGCGCACCGTGCACCTGGGGGAGCGGGAGTGCTCCCTGCAGCGCCGCCACCAGAAGGTGATCGAGGAGGCGCCCGCGCCCCTGCTCACCGGCCTGGCGCACGGCGCCGAGCTGCGCGCCCGTCTCGGCAGGGCCGCCGTGGACGCCGCAGAGTCCGTGGGCTACGTGGGGGCCGGCACCGTGGAGTTCCTCGTCTCGGACGAGGACCCGGACGAGTTCTTCTTCATGGAGATGAACACCCGTCTGCAGGTGGAGCACCCCGTGTCCGAGGAGGTCGTGCGGGTGCGCGGCGAGCGCGTGGACTTCGTGGAGCTGCAGCTGTGGATCGCCGCCGGACAGGACCTGGGCTTCGGCCAGGAGGACGTCACCCTGGAGGGGGCGGCCGCCGAGGCCCGCGTCTACGCCGAGGACCCCGCGCACGGGTTCCTCCCCGCCGCCGGGCCCGTGCTGCTGTGGGAGCCGCCGCGGGGGGAGGGGGTCCGCGTGGACACCCTGCTCTTCCCGCCGGACTCCGAGGACGACGCCCCCGGCCGGTCCGAGGGCCCGGACCAGCCCGAGGTCACCGGTCACTACGACCCCTTGATCGCCAAGGTGATCGCCTCCGGCGCGGACCGCCCCCAGGCACTGGACCGCCTCGAGGCGGCGCTCGCGGAGTCGGTGCTGTTCGGGGTCACGAGCAACCTGGCGTGGCTGCGGGACCTCGTGGCGCGCGACGACGTCCGGGCCGGCCGCCTGAGGACCTCCCTGATCGACGAGGCACCGGCATGGGAGGCCCCCGCCCCCCGCGCGGAGGTCTGGGACGCGGCCGGCGCCGCCTTCGCCCCGGAGGCCCTCACCTCCGCGCTGACGGTCCAGGGGATCGACGAGGCGACCCTGGCCGCGTCCGGTCTGCGGGTGCAGCCGGCCGGCGCCTGGCACCGCCAGGACGCCTGGCGCGCCGCGGGCGCCCCCGCCCCCGCGCTGCCTCTGCGCTGGGAGGACCTCTCCGTGCTGTGGCGCGGGCGCGGGTCGGTGGCCCCGGAGGACGGGCCGTCCGCGCAGGACGGGGCGGGGCCCGGGCACGCGGGCGGTCGATCCCTGCGCCACCCCGCGGACCCGGACGCCGCGTGGGTCCACTCCGGCGGGCACACCTGGCGAATCGAGCGGCTGGGCCGCGCCGAGCGCGTGGCGGCGTCGCGCGCCGCGGCCGCCGCGCGTCGTGCCCCCGCCGGCGGCGGTTCCCCGGAGGCCCGGGCTCCCATGCCGGGCACCGTCGTCGCGGTGTCCGTGTCCACCGGCGAGCACGTCGAGGCCGGCGCCGAGCTGGCCGTCCTCGAGGCCATGAAGATGGAGCACCCCGTCACCGCGGGCGTCGCCGGCGTCGTCACCGTCCACGTCCGTCCCGGCGAGTCCGTGCCCGCGCGCGGGCTGGTTGCCACCGTCACCCCTCACACCCCCGACACCGCCGATGTGCCCACCACCTCTGGAGAGTCCGCATGAGCACCAAGCACCGCACCCTGCCCGCCCTCGAGGAGGACTACCAGGTCCTCTCCGACACCGTCCGCGAGTTCGCGGACGAGGTCGTGGCCCCCGTCTCCGCCGAGCTCGACGCCCGGCACGAGTTCCCGTACGAGATCGTGAAGCAGATGGGCGAGATGGGCCTGTTCGGCCTGCCCTTCCCCGAGGAGTTCGGCGGCATGGGCGGCGACTACTTCGCCCTCGCCCTCGCGCTCGAGCAGCTCGGCCGCGTCAACCAGTCGGTGGCCATCACCCTCGAGGCGGGCGTCTCCCTCGGCGCGATGCCGCTGCTGAAGTTCGGCACCCAGGAGCAGAAGGAGCGCTGGCTGCCCAGCCTCGTGGCGGGCGAGAACCTGGCCGGCTTCGGCCTCACCGAGCCCGGCGCGGGCTCCGACGCCGGCGGCACCCAAACCACGGCGGTGCTCGAGGACGGCACGTGGCGCATCAACGGCGCCAAGGAGTTCATCACCAACTCCGGCACGGACATCACGAGCCTCGTCACCGTCACCGCGGTGACCGGCACGGTGGAGGGCAAGACCGGCCCCGACGGCCGCCCCGCGAAGGAGATCTCCACGATCCTCGTGCCCGCCGGCACCGAGGGCTTCACCGTGGCCAAGCCGTACGACAAGGTCGGCTGGAACTCCTCCGACACCCACGCCCTGCACTTCACCGACGTGCGCGTCCCCGAGGAGAACCTGCTCGGCACCCGCGGCCGCGGCTTCGCGAACTTCCTCGAGATCCTCGACGAGGGCCGCATCGCCATCGCCGCGCTCGCCACGGGTGTGGCCCAGGGCTGCGTCGACGAGTCGGTCGCCTACGCGAAGCAGCGCACCTCGTTCGGCCAGAGGATCGGCACGTTCCAGGCCGTCTCCTTCAAGATCGCCCGCATGCAGGCCCGCGCCCACGCCGCGCGCCTGGCCTACTACGAGGCGGCGCAGAAGATGCTGGCCGGCAAGCCGTTCAAGACCGAGGCCGCCATGGCGAAGATGATCGCCGGCGAGGCGGCCATGGACAACGCCCGCGACGCCACCCAGGTGTTCGGCGGCTACGGCTTCATGAACGACACCCTCGTGGCCCGCCACTACCGCGACTCCAAGATCCTCGAGGTCGGCGAGGGCACCACCGAGGTGCAGCTCATGCTGATCGCGCGCGACCTGGGGCTGTGACGGTGGCGGAGACCCCCGAGCCGGGCGCGGAGAACACAGGGCCCGAGGTCATCGAGCAGCGCGGGCGCTACGCGGACGAGCTCGCGGTGGGCCAGGTGTACCTGCACCGGCCCGGCCGCACGCTCACGGAGGCGGACAACGTCCTCTTCACCACGCTGACGATGAACCCGCAGGCGCTGCACCTGGACCACGCATACGCGGCCGCGCAGCCCTTCGGGAAGCCGCTCGTGAACTCCATGCTCACGCTGTCCACGCTTGTGGGCCTCGCCGTCGGGCAGACGACGCAGGGCACGCTCGTGGCGCAGCTCGGGCTGGGGGAGATCGCCTTCCCGCACCCCGTGTTCCACGGGGACACCCTCTACGGGCGCTCGGAGGTCACCGCGGTCCGGGAGTCCTCCTCGCGACCGGGCCAGCGCATCGTCACCTTCCAGATGACGGGGGAGAACCAGCACGGGGACGTCGTCGTGCGGGCCCAGCGCACCTGCCTCATGTGGACGGCGTCGGCCCACGCCGAGGCGAAGGCGAAGCAGGGCTCCATGGAGACCCGGGCATGAGCGCCCCCACGGCGGCCGGGCCCCTGGCCCTCGGCCCGGCCGTGATGTTCACGCCGGCGGACCGACCCGAGCGCTTCGCCAAGGCCCTCGACCGCGCCGACGCGGTGATCCTCGACCTCGAGGACGCCGTCACGCCGGCCTCCCGCCCGGCCGCCCGCGACGCCGTGCGAGCTGCCTGGGAAGGCCGGGCCACGGGCGGCACGGACGGCGGACCGCTCGCCGCGGACCGCGTCGTCGTGCGCGTGAACCCGGCGGGCACGCCGGACCACGCCGCGGACCTGGCGATGCTCGCGGAGACCGGGTGGCGCACGCTCATGCTCGCCAAGGCGGAGTCCGCCGCGCAGGTGGACGGCCTCGTGGCGGCGCTGGGGGAGGACGTGCGCGTCGTGGCCCTGTGCGAGACCGCGGCGGGCATCCTCGCCGCGCCCGCCCTCGCGGCGCACCCCCACGTGGGCGCGCTGATGTGGGGCGCGGAGGACCTCGTGGCGTCCATGGGCGGCACGTCCTCGCGCACGGCCGACGGCGCCTACCGCCCCGTCGTCCGGCACGCACGAGCGACCGTGCTGCTCGCCGCCGCCGCCCACGGCACGGCGGCGTGGGACGCGGTGTTCCTCGACCTGCAGGATCACGCGGGCCTCGCCGCGGAGGCCGAGGACGCCGTCGCGCTCGGGTGCGCGGCCACCGTGTGCCTCCACCCGGCGCAGGCCCCCGTGGTGCGTGAGGCCTACGCCCCGAGCGAGGAGGCGGTGGCCCGGGCCCGACGCGTGCTCGCGGCGGCCGAGGGGGCGCACGGCGCCTTCGAGCTGGACGGCACCATGGTGGACGAGGTGGTGCTCGCCCAGGCCCGGCTGACCCTCGGGCGGGTGCCGGCGGGGGACTGAACGGCTGTATACAGGAAGGGCGCCGCGGGAGGCATTCCGCGGCGCCGTCGCGTTCCAGCCGGCCTCAGTCCGCGCCGAGCTCCATGACGAGCTCGGTGATGACGGCGGCGCGGGCATTGGAGAAGACCTTCTCCTCGCCCACCACCTCGAACCCCCGGCGGGAGAGGACCTTGACGGTGCCCGCGTTGTCCTCGGCCACGTGGGCCCGCACGGGGCGGTGCGGGTACCCGCGCAGGAACTCGTCCACGGCCGAGGTGGTCAGCCCGAGGCCCCAGAACTCCTGCGCCGTCCAGAAGGAGAGCTCGGCGGCGTCGTCCTGCTCGGAGCAGATCAGCGCGCCCACGGCGCGGCCCTCGTGCTCGATGGTGTGCACCTGGACGCGGGGGTCGCGCAGCAGGGTGCCCCAGTGATGGTCGAAGACCCCGCGGTCGGCAGGGCTGCGGGGGGCGATTCCGGACATCTGGTTCGCGTCCTCGTCCTGCTGGTGCACGAAGAACTCGTCCAGGTCCTCGGGGCGGACGTCACGAAGGGGCACGGCGGTGGACCTCTCGGGTGAGCGGGCGGGCGGCGGCGGCCGTCCGCAGTCTTTCGGCAACGCTATCACCGGGGGACTGGCAGGGGCCGTCGTCACAATCGGTCACGCACTGGCGTATGTATACAAAGTGGTTGACGCGCGGAGCATTCGCGGGAGAGGATGTGAGCGTCATCACACACCGCTCCGCCCGCTCAGCGGCCGGACGCCCGCCCCCTGAGGGAGCACCCATGTCACCCCACTCCGTCGCGCCACCGGCGCCGACCCCCGAGCAGTTCCGCGCGGCCCAGCAGTCCGAGGAGTTCACGGAGCTGCGCCGCACGTACCGCTCGTTCGCGTTCCCCATGACGGTCGCGTTCTTCGTCTGGTACCTGCTGTTCGTCATCCTGGGGGCGTTCTTCCCGCAGGTCATGGCCATCCGCCTCCACGACAACATCACGCTGGGCCTGGTCCTCGGCCTGCTGCAGTTCGTCACCACGTTCGCCATCACGGCGGCGTACGTCCGCTTCGCCAACCGCACCCTCGACCCGCGCTCCACGGCGCTGCGCGAGCGCCTCGAGCGCGAGGCGGGCTCCCACGCGGCCGACCCCACGGAGGAGATCCGATGAGCACCCTCGCCCCCCTCCTGGCCGCGGAGGCCGTCGGCAACCCGATGGTCAACATCGGCATCTTCGCGGCGTTCGTCGTCGTCACCCTCGTCGTCGTGATCCGGGCCTCCAAGACCTCGGGCTCCTCAGCGGACTTCTACGCGGGAGGCCGAGGCTTCTCCGGCACCCAGAACGGCACCGCCATCGCGGGCGACTATCTCTCGGCGGCCTCGTTCCTCGGCATCGTCGGCGCGATCGCCCTCTACGGCTACGACGGCTTCCTGTACTCGATCGGCTTCCTCGTGGCGTGGCTCGTCGCCCTGCTCCTCGTGGCGGAGCTGCTGCGCAACACAGGCAAGTTCACGATGGCCGACGTGCTCTCGTTCCGCCTGCGCCAGAAGCCGGTGCGCATCGCCGCCGCCTTCGGCACCATGGCCGTCTGCCTCTTCTACCTCCTGGCCCAGATGGCCGGCGCGGGCGGCCTCGTCGCCCTGCTGCTCAACATCACGGACAGGGGCGGCCAGGCGCTCGTGATCGTGATCGTGGGCGTGCTCATGATCGCCTATGTCCTCATCGGCGGCATGAAGGGCACCACCTACGTCCAGATCATCAAGGCGATCCTGCTCATCCTCGGCGCGGGCGTCATGACCGTGTGGGCGCTCGCCCTCTTCGGCTTCGACTTCAACGCGATGCTCGGCCGGGCCGTCGAGCTCAACCCCAAGGGTGAGGCCATCCTCGAGCCGGGCCTGCAGTACGGCAAGGACTTCACCACGCGCCTGGACTTCGTCTCCCTGGGCCTCGCGCTCGTCCTCGGCACCGCCGGCCTGCCGCACGTCCTGATGCGCTTCTACACCGTGCCCACGGCCAAGGAGGCCCGCAAGTCGGTGGTGTGGGCGATCGTGCTCATCGGCGCCTTCTACCTCTTCACCCTGGTGCTGGGCTACGGCGCCGGCGCACTGATCGGCCCCGAGCGCATCCTCGCCGCCCCCGGCGGCGTGAACTCGGCGGCCCCGCTGCTGGCGTTCGAGCTCGGCGGGTCGATCCTGCTCGGGCTGATCTCGGCGGTCGCCTTCGCGACGATCCTCGCGGTCGTCGCCGGCCTCGCCCTCACGGCGGCGGCGTCCTTCACGCACGACGTGTGGGGCCCCGTGATCGCGAAGAAGCCCCTGTCCTCGGAGGATGAGGTGCGCATCGGCAAGATCACCGTGGTGGTCATCGGCATCCTCGCCATCCTCGGCGGCATCGGCGCCCAGGGCCAGAACGTCGCGTTCCTCGTGGCGCTCGCCTTCGCCGTGGCCGCATCGGCGAACCTCCCGACCATCCTGTACTCCCTGTTCTGGAAGGGCTTCACCACGCGCGGCGCCCTCTGGTCCATGTACGGCGGCCTGCTCTCCGCGATCGTCCTGATCGTGTTCTCCCCGGTCATGTCCGGCAACCCGGCCGCCATGATCCCGAGCGCGGACTTCGTGCTCTTCCCGCTGAAGAACCCGGGCGTCGTCTCGATCCCGCTGGCCTTCTTCCTCGGCTGGCTCGGCTCCGTGACGTCTTCGCGCGCCGAGGACCCGGGCAAGCAGGCCGAGATGGAGGTCCGCTCCCTCACCGGCATCGGCGCCGAGAAGGCCGTGAGCCACTGACGCCGCGGGCATCCGCCCACCCCTGACGACGGCGGGGCCGCACCCTCACGGGAGCGGTCCCGCCGTCGTCGTCCCCGGCATCCCGGCACTCCACCGTCCCGCCCTCCTCCCAGCCGCCGCTGGCATGATGGCCCGGTGACCCACGGATCCCTCGCCGACTACACCCTCCCGGCCCCCGGCGTCCGCGCCGACGACCCCTCCGGCGGAGGCGACGGCGCCCCCCGCCGCGTCGCCCTCCTCGGCTCGACCGGCTCGATCGGGACCCAGGGCCTGGACGTCATCGAGCAGGACCCCGAGCGGTTCCGGGCCGTCGCGCTCGCGGGCGGCTCCAACACCGCCCTCCTGGCCGAGCAGGCCGTGCGCCACGGCGTCGAGGCGGTGGGCTCCGCCACGGCGGGCGCGGAGGAGCTGCGCGCGGCGATCGCGGCGGCCGCCGCACGCCTCGGCCGCCCGGCTCCCGCCGCCGAGCTCTTCACGGGCCCCGAGGCGGCCACCCGCATCGCGGCCTGGACCGGCGCGGACACCGTGCTCAACGGCATCACCAGCTCGATCGGCCTGCGCCCCACGCTCGCGGCCCTCGAGGCGGGCCACCGCCTCGCCCTGGCGAACAAGGAGTCGCTCATCGTGGGGGGCGCGCTCGTCAAGGCCTCCGCGGCGCCCGGCCAGCTCGTCCCCGTGGACTCCGAGCACTCCGCGCTGGCCCAGTCGCTCCGCGGCGGCACGGCGGACGAGGTCGCCCGCCTGGTCCTGACCGCCTCGGGCGGTCCGTTCCGGGGCTGCACCCGGGAGCAGCTGCGCGCGGTCACGCCCGCGCAGGCCCTCGCCCACCCCACGTGGGACATGGGCCGCGTGGTCACCACCAACTCCGCCTCGCTCGTGAACAAGGCCCTCGAGGTGATCGAGGCGCACCTGCTCTTCGACGTCGCCCTGGACCGCATCGACGTCGTGGTCCACCCGCAGTCCGTCGTGCACTCCATGGTGGAGTTCACGGACGGCTCCACCCTCGCCCAGGCCTCCCCGCCGGACATGCGCCTGCCGATCGCCCTCGGCCTCGGCTGGCCGCGCCGCGTGCCCGGCGCCGTGGGCGGATGCGACTGGACCCGCGCCGCGACCTGGACCTTCGAGCCCCTCGACGAGGAGGTGTTCCCCGCGGTGCGCCTCGCGAAGGAGGCCGCGGCCGCCTCGCCGACGCACATGGCCGTGTTCAACGCCGCCAACGAGGAGGCCGTCGACGCCTTCCATGAGGGGTGCCTCTCCTTCGACGGCATCCTGGAGACGGTCCGCGCCGTCCTCGGCGACTACGCCCCCGAGCGCGTCCTCGACGCCGCCGGCCACGGCCACGCGCCGGGAGACCTCAGCGTCGACGCCGTCCTGGCCGTCGAGGGCTGGGCCCGCGCCGCGGCCCGGGGCCGGTGGGCGCGGGCATGAGCGCCGCCTGGTTCGTGCTCGGCGTCCTCGCCGTCGCCCTGGGCCTGGCCCTCTCGATCGCGCTGCACGAAGTGGGCCACCTCGTGCCCGCCAAGGTCTTCGGCGTCCGCGTGACGCGCTACATGATCGGCTTCGGCCCCACGGTCGCCTCGTGGCGGCGCGGGGAGACCGAGTACGGGATCAAGGCGCTCCCGCTCGGCGGCTACGTCTCCATGGTGGGCATGCTCCCACCGCCGCGCGCGGGGCAGGCGCCCCGCGCGTCCTCCACGGGGCTCTTCCGCCAGTTCGGGCGCCTGGCCGACGACGCACGGGCCCAGGCCGCCGAGGAGCTGCGGCCCGGGGACGAGGGACGCACCTTCATCTCGCTGCCGGTCTGGAAGCGGATCGTCATCATGCTCGGCGGCCCGGCCATGAACCTGCTGATCGCGCTCGCCCTGACCGCCCTGCTCGTCACCACGGTGGGCACCGCGCAGCCCAGCACGACGGCAGCGGAGGTCTTCCGCTGCGTCGTCCCCGCGCAGGAGCAGCAGGCGCGCGCCGCCGCGGGCGAGACCGAGGAGTGCCGGCCCGGGGACCCCGTGGCGCCGGCCCACGAGGCAGGCATGCTGCCCGGAGACACCGTCGTCGCCTTCGACGGCGTCCCCGTCGAGGACTGGGACGCGTTCGCCGCTGCCATCCGCGAGCGCGCCGGCCGGCCCACCGCGATCGCGTGGGAGCGGGACGGGCGGCGCATCGAGTCCACGATCACCCCGCGGCTGACGGAGCGGCCGGTGACGGACGCCGTCGGGCAGCCGGAGCGCGCCCCGGACGGCACCGCCCGCACCCAGCAGGTGGGCTTCATCGGCATGGGGGCGCAGACCGAGACCGTGACGGGGACGCCGCTGGACGCGGTGGGCCTGGTGGGCACGCAGATCCGCGGCGTCGCGGACGTGGTCCTCGTGCTGCCCCAGCGGCTGTGGGACACCGCCGTCGCGGTGCTCACCCCGGCCGAGCGCGATCCGAACGGCCCCATGTCCGTCGTCGGGGTCGGGCGGATCGCGGGGGAGGCGGCGGCGCTGGACGAGGTCTCGTTCGGGGACAAGGCCGCGATGGTGCTCTCGCTCGTGGCGGGGGTGAACGTCGCCCTGCTGGTGTTCAACCTGATCCCCCTGCTGCCGTTGGACGGCGGGCACGTGGCGGGCGCGCTCTACGAGGCGCTGCGCCGCGGCGGGGCCCGCCTGCGGGGGCGACCGGACCCCGGGCCGTTCGACCTCGCCGCGCTGATGCCCCTGACGCACGTGGTGGCCGGGGCCATGCTGGCCATGGGCCTGCTGCTGATCGTGGCGGACCTCGTGGAGCCCGTGCGGCTCTTCTGACGGGCGGACGGCCCGGAAGGTCACAGTCCGGGCACGAAGCCGCGGCGCCGCCCGGCTCGCCCGGCCCGCCCGGAGGGCGTCCCCTAGGATCGTTGCTGTGAATGCCTCTCGTGACGCCTCCCCGTTTCCGAGCGCCCTGACGCGCCGCGCCACCCTCCTCGGTCTCGGCTCCCTCGCCGCGGGCCTGGCCGGGTGCTCGGCACCCGCCTCCCAGGAGGCGGCCAGCTCGTCGGCGCCCCCCGCCTCGGCCTCGGCCTCGGAGTCCGCCGCGGACTCGTCCTCGGCCACGCCCACCCCGTCCGGCGAGCTGCCCGGCGGCGGCCGGGAGATCTTCCCGGCCCGCCGGTTCGTCGCCCTGTACGGCACTCCCGGCACCGGTGCCCTCGGCGTCCTGGGCGAGCAGGACCTCCCCGCGTCCATCGAGCGCGTGCGGGCGCTCGCGAAGACCTACGAGCCGTTCTCGGAGGAGCCGATCCAGCCGGCGTTCGAGATGATCGCCACGGTGGCCTCGGCGGACGCGGGCCCCGACGGCGCGTACTCCCGGCCCGTCAAGCGCGACCGCCTCGAGGAGTGGGTGGACGGCGCCGGCGAGGCCGGCATCCACGTCATCCTGGACCTGCAGACCGGCTTCGAGGACTTCCCCACCCAGGCGAAGCGCATCGAGGACCTGCTCAAGCGGCCCCACGTCGGCCTCGCCCTGGACCCGGAGTGGCGGCTGCGTCCGGGACAGAAGCACATGCGGGACATCGGCCAGGTGACGGCCGCCGAGATCAACGAGACCAGCGCGTGGCTCTCGGACCTCGTGGCCTCCGAGGGGCTCCCCGAGAAGCTCTTCGTCCTGCACCAGTTCCGCTCGGCCATGATCGAGCAGCGGTCGGAGATCGTGGCCCGCGAGGGCCTGGCCTTCCTGCTCCACGCGGACGGGCACGGCACCCACCAGCTCAAGAAGGAGACGTACAGCATCCTCCGCAAGAACCTCCCGGACCATATCCGCATGGCCTGGAAGAACTTCTACGACGAGGACAAGCCGATGATGACCCCGGAGCAGACCATGGCCAACGACCCCAAGCCCTGGCTCGTCTCCTTCCAGTGATCCCCGGCCGTCCTCACCGCCCCCGCCGGGCCCCGGTGCCGCCGTGCACCGGGGCCTAGGATGGGACGGATGAAGCGACGGCCTCTCGCCGCCGACCCGAGAACCGTGAGGAGCGCTGCCGTGCCCGTCAGCCTTGGAATGCCGTCCGCCCCGCCGCCCGTGCTGGCCCCGCGCCGGCCGACCCGGCAGATTCGGGTGGGCTCCGTGGGGGTGGGCTCGAAGCACCAGGTCTCGGTGCAGTCCATGACCACCACCAAGACCCACGACATCGGCGCCACCCTGCAGCAGATCGCGGAGCTCACCGCTGCCGGCTGCGACATCGTGCGCGTGGCCTGCCCCACGGACAAGGACGCGGACGCGCTGAAGGTCATCGCGCGGCAGTCCACGATCCCCGTGATCGCGGACATCCACTTCCAGCCGAAGTACGTGTTCGCCGCGATCGAGGCCGGCTGCGGCGCCGTGCGCGTGAACCCGGGCAACATCCGCAAGTTCGACGACCAGGTCAAGGAGATCGCCCAGGCGGCCGCCGAGCACGGCACCTCCCTGCGCATCGGCGTCAACGCCGGCTCCCTCGACCCCCGCCTGATCCAGAAGCACGGCAAAGCCACGCCGGAGGCCCTCGTGGAGTCCGCCGTGTGGGAGGCGTCCCTCTTCGAGGAGCACGGATTCAAGGACTTCAAGATCTCCGTGAAGCACAACGACCCGGTGATCATGGCCCGCGCGTACGAGCTCCTCGCGGAGGAGGGCGACTGGCCCCTGCACCTCGGCGTGACCGAGGCCGGCCCCGCCTTCCAGGGCACCATCAAGTCGGCCACCGCGTTCGGCTACCTGCTGGGCAAGGGCATCGGCGACACCATCCGCGTGTCCCTCTCCGCCCCGCCCGTCGAGGAGATCAAGGTCGGCCTGCAGATCCTGCAGTCGCTCAACCTCCGCGAGCGCAGGCTCGAGATCGTCTCCTGCCCCTCGTGCGGCCGCGCCCAGGTGGACGTGTACACGCTCGCCGAGGAGGTCACCGAAGGCCTCAAGGACGTCACCGTCCCGCTGCGCGTGGCCGTCATGGGCTGCGTCGTCAACGGCCCGGGCGAGGCCCGGGAGGCCGACCTCGGCGTGGCCTCGGGCAACGGCAAGGGCCAGATCTTCGTCAAGGGCGAGGTCATTCGGACCGTGCCCGAGGACCAGATCGTGGACACCCTCATCGAGGAGGCCCGCCGGATCGCCGCGGAGATGGGCCACGAGGAGGGCTCCGGTGACCAGGCTGCCGCCGGTGCCCCCGTGGTCTCCGTCCACTGACGCCGCCGTCCGCCGGGCCTCGCAGGGGCGGGTCCGCCTTCTGACCGACGCCGACACCCCCGCACTCGCGGCCCTCGCGCGCCGCGACCCGGTGGCGAACGTCTTCGTCGAGTCCCTGCTCGAGGCCGGTCGCCGGGCGGGCCCGCGCGGGGGAGCGGGCGGCACCCTCTTCCTGGGCGTCCCCGAGGACCCCGACGCCGCAGCCCCCGCCGGCGCGCTGCGCGCCGCCGCGTGGGTCGGCTCGAACGTGGTGCCGGTGGTGCCGCCCGGCCGCGCCGAGTCGACGGCGACCGACGACGACGCGGCCGCCCTCGCCGCGGCCGTCGTCGCCCTGCGGCGCCGCCTCGGATCCGTGTACGGCCCGGCCGCCGCGGTGCTGACGATCGGCCGCGCCCTGCGGACCGCCGGCCACCGGCCGCGCTCCGTGCGCGAGGAGCAGCCCCTCCTCGTGGCGGGGGAGCGGCCCGCCGTCGCGCCGCTCCCGGACGTGGTCCCGGCAGGGCCGCGGGACTATGACCGGGTGCTGCCGGCCAGCGCGGCCATGTTCGAGGAGGAGCTCGGCTTCTCCCCGTTCCTCGGCGGCGCGCAGCAGTACCGCGAGCGCGTGCGGGGGCTCATCGCGTCCGGCCGCGTGTTCATCGTCCCCGGAGACGCCCCGACGCCGGGCGTCCCGGCACCGGACGCCCCGACGCCGGGCGTCGGCGCCCGCCCCCCGCTGCGCTTCAAGGCGGACGTGGGCGTGCTCTCCTCCCGGTGCGCCCAGATCCAGGGGGTCTGGATGCACCCGGAGCACCGCGGGCGCGGGCTCGCGGCCGGGGCGATGGCCGCCGTCGTGGGGCTGGCACGGCGTCACGCGCCCGTGGTCAGCCTCTACGTGAACGCGTACAACACCGCCGCGCTGCGCACGTACGCGCGCGTCGGGTTCGAGCGCGTGGGCACGTTCGCCACGGTGCTCTACTGACGGGGGTGCGCGGGTCTGGTTCCGCGTCCGATCCGCCCCTGGGGTGCACCGCCGGGTCGGCCGCGGATCCCTCGGCGGCGGACCTCCTGTGCCCGGGCACCGAGGACGCAGCCGGACATGGCCGGGCCGGCCGCTAGGATCGACGTCGACGACGCCCCCGACGCACCGGCCGGCGTCCACCGACCCGTGCTCGCGCGCTGCCCCTGAAGGAGTCCTCCCATGCCTCTGCGCATGTCCACCCTGTTCCTGCGGACCCTGCGCGATGCCCCGGCCGACGCCGAGGTGGCGAGCCACCAGCTGCTCGTGCGGGCCGGAATGATCCGCCGCGCCGCCCCCGGCATCTACACGTGGCTGCCCCTGGGCCTGCGCGTGCTGCGCCGCGTGGAGGCGGTCGTGCGCGAGGAGATGGACGCCATCGGCGCCCAGGAGGTGCACTTCCCCGCGCTGCTGCCGCGCGAGCCCTACGAGGCCTCCGGCCGGTGGGAGGAGTACGGGGACGGCCTGTTCCGCCTCCAGGACCGCAAGGGTGCCGACTACCTGCTGGCCCCCACGCACGAGGAGATGTTCACCCTCCTCGTCAAGGACCTCTACTCGTCCTACAAGGACCTGCCGGCGTACCTGTACCAGATCCAGACGAAGTACCGGGACGAGGCCCGCCCGCGCGCCGGCCTGCTGCGCGGCCGCGAGTTCGTCATGAAGGACTCCTACTCCTTCACGGTGGACGACGCCGGCCTCGACGACGCCTACGAGGCCCACCGCGCCGCGTACCTGCGCATCTTCGAGCGGCTCGGCCTCGAGGTCGTGCCGGTGAAGGCCACCTCCGGCGCCATGGGCGGCTCCCGCTCCGAGGAGTTCCTGCACCCCACCGAGGTCGGCGAGGACACCTTCGTGGAGTCCGACGGCGGCTACCGCGCCAACGTCGAGGCCGTCACCACCGTGGCCCCCGAGCCCCTCGACGAGGCCGCGATGGCCGCGCTGCCGGCGGCCGAGGTCAAGGAGACCCCGGACTCCACGACCATCGCGGCGCTCGTGGACGTCGCCAACGACCTGGCCCCGCGGGCCGACCGCCCGTGGGAGGCCGCGGACACCCTCAAGTGCGTCGTGCTCACCGCCGTGGTCGACGGCGGCGAGCGCCGCCAGTTCGTCGTCGCCGTCCCCGGCGACCGAGAGGTCGACGTCAAGCGGCTCGAGGCGTCCGTCGGCCCGGCCCTCGGGGTCGTCGGGGAGCCCACGGTCGAGGCCGCCGCGGCCGAGGACCTCAAGCGCCACCCCGCCCTCGTCAAGGGCTACATCGGCCCGGCCGGGGCCGGCGAGATCGAGGGCACCCCCGTGCTCGGCGCGGAGGGCTCGGTGTCCGGCCTGCCCCTGTTCGTGGACCCGCGTGTCGCCCCCGGGACCGCCTGGGTGACCGGCGCCAACGCGGACCAGCGCCACGCCTTCGGCGTCGTCGCCGGCCGCGACTTCCGATGGGACGCGGTCCTCGAGGCCACCGTCGTGCGCGAGGGCGACGCCGCCCCGGACGGCTCCGGCCCGCTCCACTCCCGCCGCGGCATGGAGATGGGGCACATCTTCCAGCTGGGTCGCAAGTACGCCGAGGCCCTCGACCTGAAGGTCCTCGACGTCAACGGCAAGCAGGTCGTGGTGACCATGGGCTCCTACGGCATCGGCGTGACCCGCGCCGTCGCCGCGATCGCCGAGCGCTACCGCGACGACAAGGGCCTCGCGTGGCCGCGCGCGGTCGCCCCGGCCGACGTGCACGTGGTCGTGGCGACCAAGGGGGAGGACGGCGTCGCCGCCGCCCTGGACCTGGCCGAGGGCCTCGAGGCCCACGGTCTCACCGTGATCGTGGACGACCGCGCCAAGGTGAGCCCCGGCGTGAAGTTCAAGGACGCCGAGCTGATCGGCGTGCCGACCGCCGTGGTGATCGGCCGCGGCCTGGCCGACGGCGAGCTCGAGCTCAAGGACCGTGCCACGGGGGAGGCCCGCACCGTGCCGGTGGCCGACGCGGTCGCCGAGGTCGTGGCCGAGGTGCGTCACGGGCGCTGAGATGTTCGGCGCCGTCGAGTTGACGACGGGCCTGGTGCTGCTGCTCCTGGCCGCGGGCTTCGCCGCCGGCTGGGTGGACGCCGTCGTCGGCGGGGGCGGGCTGCTGCAGCTGCCCGTCATGCTGCTGGTGCCGGGCCTCACGCCCGTGCAGGCCCTGGCCACCAACAAGCTGGGCTCCGTGTTCGGCACCGCGACGTCGGCGATCACCTACCGGCGCCGGCTCGGCTCGGACCTGCGCACGGCGCTGCCCATGGCCGCGCTGGCCTTCGCGACCTCCCTCGGCGGGGCGGTCGTGGCCACGCTGCTCCCCACGGGGGTGATCCGGCCCGTGATCCTCGCGGCGCTCGTGACGGTGTGGATCGTCACCGCGACCCGACCGCAGCTGGGCCGGGTCGCCGCCCTCAGGCACACGGGGGCGGCCCACCTGACGCGGGCCCTGGCCCTCGGCGGGGCGGTCGGCTTCTACGACGGGATGATCGGGCCCGGCACGGGGACCTTCCTCATCCTGGGACTGGTGGCGCTGCTCGGACACGACTTCCTGCAGGCCTCGGCCCAGGCCAAGGTGGTCAACCTGGCCACCAACCTCGGCGCCCTGGCGTTCTTCCTGCCCGCGGGCCACGCGGTGCTCGGCCTGGGCCTCCTCCTCGGCGCGGCCAACCTCGCGGGCGGCTACGTGGGCGCGCGCATGGCGATCGCGCGGGGGACCGGGTTCATCCGGGTGGTCTTCCTCGCGGTCGTCTCCGCGCTGATCGTGAAGGTGGGCGCGGACACCCTGGCCCCGCTCGTGGGGTGAGGCGCCGGCCGCGGCGGTACGCTGGCCCTGCCCGCCCCCGACCCCTCAGGAGCCCCGCATGGACCCGCAGGAGACCACCGACCGTCCCGAGAGCGCCGCGCTGACGGCGATGGTCGAGGACGCCGTGGCCGACGCCGGCGTCGTGGTGGAGGAGGTGCGCGTGGCCGGCGCCGCCGCCACCCCGACCGTGGAGGTCGTCCTGGACCGCGCCGCCGGACCCGGGGGCCTGAGCCTGGACGAGGTGGCCGCCCTGAGCGCCCGCGTCTCCGCCGCGCTGGACGCCGCCGGGGACGAGGTCCCGGGTGTGGGCGCCGGCGAGTACATGCTCGAGGTCACCACGGCCGGCGTCGATCGCCCGCTCACGCAGCCGCGCCACTTCGAGCGCAACGTGGGCCGCCTCGTGAGCGTGTCCGTGGACGGGGCCGAGCCGATCACCGCGCGCCTCACAGACGTCGGGGAGCACGACGTCGAGCTCGTCGTGGTCCGCCCCGGCGCCAAGAAGGGCATGCCCGCCAAGGAGCTGCCGGCCGAGCGGGTGGGGATGGACCGACTGGGGCCGGCCGTGGTGCAGGTAGAGTGGGGCACCGCCCGCGAGCCCGGCGAGTCCCCGGACCGGGCCGAGCACACGGCAGAGCACACGGAGGCATAAGTGGATATCGACATGAGCGCGCTGCGCATGCTGGTGGCCGAGCGGGACATCCCGCTGGACCGGCTCGTCCCCACCATCGAGCAGGCCCTGCTCATGGCGTACCAGCGGACCCCGGGCGCCCTCAAGCGCGCCCGCGCGGAGCTGGACCGCGCGAGCGGCCACGTGACCATCTGGGCCACGGAGCTGGACGAGGAGGGCGCGGCCGTCGGCGAGTTCGACGACACCCCCAACGGCTTCGGCCGGGTCGCGGCGTCCACCGCACGCCAGGTCATCCTGCAGCGCCTGCGCGAGGCGGACGACGACAAGGTGCTGGGCGACTTCAAGGAGAAGGAGGGAGAGCTCGTCTCCGGCGTCGTCCAGCAGGGCAACAACCGCCAGATGATCCAGGTGAACCTGGGCACCCTCGAGGCCGTGCTCCCGCCGCCCGAGCAGGTGCCGGGGGAGCAGTACCCCCATGGCCGCCGCCTGCGCACCTACGTGGTCTCCGCGAACCGCGGCAGCAAGGGCCCGTCCGTGACCGTCTCCCGCTCGCACCCGAACCTCGTGCGGCGCCTCTTCGAGCTCGAGGTCCCCGAGATCGCCGACGGCTCGGTGGAGATCACGGCCCTGGCCCGCGAGGCCGGCCACCGCACCAAGATGGCGGTCAAGGCCACCCGGGCGGGCATCAACGCCAAGGGCGCCGCGATCGGGGAGATGGGCTCGCGCGTGCGCGCCGTCATGACCGAGCTCGGCGACGAGAAGATCGACATCGTGGAGCACTCGGACGACCCGGCCGCGATGATCGCCCACGCCCTCTCCCCGGCCCAGACGGTCTCCGTGGAGATCGTGGACGCCGACCAGCACTCCGCGCGCGTGGTGGTGCCGCAGCACCAGCTCTCCCTCGCGATCGGCAAGGAGGGCCAGAACGCCCGCCTCGCCGCGAAGCTCACCGGCTGGCGCATCGACATCGTCGGCGACGGCGCCGCGGCGCAGGCGCCCGGGCACTGATGCCCGGGCCCGGGAGGAGATCCCGGCCGGGACGCGCTAGGATGGATGAGGTCCATTCTCGTTCCGACACCGTGTGAGGAGACCGCATGACGTCCCAGACGGTCGTGCGGACCTGCATCGGATGCCGGGCGAGGGCGGACCAGGAAGAGCTGGTGCGCGTGGCACTGGACCCCGCGACGGAACCCCCCACCGTCGTCTGGGACCGGAGTCGTCGACGTCCCGGACGCGGTGCCTGGGTGCACCCCGGGCCGGACTGCCTCCTCCTCGCCGTGCGCCGTCGGGCGTTCCACCGGGCCTTCAGGGCCGCCGTGGACGCCGACGGGCTCACACGCGAGGCGGGCGGTCCCGGCGAGGGATCCCCGAGCGCCGCGCGGACGCGGAACGCCGCACCGGCTGCAGACACGACAGATGAAGGCGGGTCAGAGATCTGATGCGTACCCGATGAGCACTGAAGCATGAGTGCCCAACGATGAACTTCACCCCCTGCTATCAGGCAGGCCGCGGCGCGCGCACCCTCGAGGTGTCCCGTGCGGCCTGGACAAACGTCAACGGTCTCGCGCCGCGCTGAATCGGAAGCCCCCCGGCTCCCCTGAAGGCCCGTGAGGCCAGAACAGGAGAACCGTGGCAAAGGTCCGCGTCCATGAGCTCGCCAAAGAGCTCGGCATCACCTCCAAGGAGGCCTTGAGCACCCTCAAGGATCTCGGCGAGTTCGTCAGCTCCGCCTCCTCCACCATCGAGCCCCCGGTGGTCAAGAAGCTGCGCGGCGCCTACCCCGGCGCCGGCAAGGCCGGCGGCACGGGCGCCGCGAAGGCCGCCGCCCCTTCCGCCCCCGCGGCGGGTGCCCCGAGCACGTCCGCCCAGGGCGCGCCCACCCCGTCGCCGCGCGGCCCCAAGCCGGGCTCGGCCGCACCCAAGCCCGGGTCTGCGGCTCCCAAGCCGGGTCAGGCCGCCGCCCCCGCTGCGCCGGCGGCGCCCGAGCCGACGCCGGCCGCCGCGCCGCAGGCGCCCGCCCGCGCCGAGACCCCGGCTCCCGCGCCGACGCCCGAGCAGGCTCCGACGCCGGCTCCGGCCGCCCCGCAGGAGTCCCGACAGGGCACGCCGCAGGCCCCCGCCGCGTCGACGCCCTCCGCGCCGACGTCGGCGGCCTCGACGCCCACCCCGGGCGCGGCCGCTCCCAAGCCGGGCGGTGCCAAGCCGGGCGCCCCGCGCCCCGGCAACAACCCGTTCACCTCGAAGGCCGCCCCCGGCGGCGGCGCCCCGCGTCCGGGCGCCCGTCCCGGCGGTGCCGGTGCGCGCGGCGGTGCGCCGCGCCCGGGCAACAACCCGTTCGCGCCCTCGCAGGGCATGCGCGCCGGCCGTGAGGACCGCGCGCCGCGTCCGGGCGGCCCCCGTCCGGCGGCGGGCGCGGCCGGTCCCCGTCCCGGCGGTCCGCGTCCCGCGGCCGGCGCCGCGGGCCCTCGCCCCGGTGCGGGCGGCGCCCGTCCGAACCCGGGCATGATGCCCAAGCAGATCACCCCTGCGCCCGCTCCGGGCCGCGGCGGCGGCCGTGGCCGTCCGGGCGCGGGCGCGCCCGGCGGCGGTCCGGCCCGTCCGGGTGGTCCCGGCGGCCGCGGCGGCCGTGGCAACGCTCAGGGTGCGTTCGGCCGCGGCGGCGGAGCGCGCAAGGGGCGCAAGTCCAAGCGCGCGAAGCGTCAGGAGTTCGAACAGCAGCACACCCGCGAGATCGGCGGCGTCAAGGTCCCCAAGGGCGACGGCACCACGATCCTGCGCCTGCGCCGCGGCGCCTCGCTCGCGGACTTCGCCGACAAGATCCGCGCGGACACCGCGGACCTCGTGAAGGTGCTCTTCACCCTGGGCGAGATGGCCTCGGCCAACCAGTCCCTGGACGAGGAGACCTTCCAGCTGCTCGGCGAGGAGCTGGGCTACCGCGTCCACATCGTCTCCCCGGAGGACGAGGACAAGGAGCTGCTCGAGGCGTTCGACATCGACCTCGACGCCGAGGAGGCCAACGAGGACGACGCCGACCTGGCGCCCCGCCCCGCGGTCGTCACCGTCATGGGCCACGTGGACCACGGCAAGACCCGCCTCCTGGACTCGATCCGCTCGGCGAACGTCACCGAGGGCGAGGCCGGCGGCATCACCCAGCACATCGGCGCGTACCAGGTGCCGGTGGAGCACGAGGGCGAGGAGCGACGCCTGACCTTCATCGACACCCCCGGTCACGAGGCCTTCACGGCCATGCGTGCCCGCGGTGCGAAGGTCACCGACATCGCCGTGCTCGTAGTCGCCGCCGACGACGGCGTCATGCCGCAGACCGTCGAGGCGCTCAACCACGCCCAGGCGGCCGACGTGCCGATCGTGGTCGCGGTCAACAAGATCGACAAGGAGGGCGCGTCGCCGGAGAAGATCCGCGGCCAGCTCACCGAGTACGGCCTGGTGCCCGAGGAGTACGGCGGCGACACCATGTTCGTCGACGTCTCCGCGCGCAACAACGAGAACATCGACAAGCTGCTCGAGGCGGTCCTGCTCACCGCGGACGCCGCCCTCGAGCTCACGGCGAATCCCACCAAGGACGCGCGCGGCGTGGCCATCGAGGCGAACCTCGACAGGGGCCGCGGCGCCGTCGTCACCGTGCTGGTGCAGACCGGCACGCTGCGGGTCGGCGACACCGTGGTGGTGGGCTCCGCCCACGGCCGCGTCCGCGCGATGTTCGACGAGAACGGCGACACCGTCTCGGAGGCGACCCCGTCGCGTCCGGTCCAGGTCCTGGGCCTGTCGTCCGTGCCCCGTGCCGGCGACACCTTCCTGGTCACCGAGGACGAGCGCACCGCTCGTCAGATCGCGGAGAAGCGCGAGGCCGCCGAGCGCAACGCCCAGCTGGCCAAGCGCCGCAAGCGCATCACGCTCGAGGACTTCGACCAGGCCGTGGCCGAGGGCAAGATCGACACCCTCAACCTCATCATCAAGGGCGACGCCGCCGGTCCGGTGGAGGCGCTCGAGGACTCGCTCCTCAAGGTCGAGGTGGGCGACGACGTGCAGCTGCGCGTCATCCACCGCGGCGTGGGCGCGATCACGCAGAACGACGTGAACCTGGCGACGGTGGACAACGCCATCATCATCGGCTTCAACGTCCGTCCTGCCGAGCGGGTGGCCGACCTGGCCGACCGCGAGGGCGTGGACATGCGGTTCTACTCCGTCATCTACGACGCGATCGACGACATCGAGAACGCCCTCAAGGGCATGCTCAAGCCGGAGTACGAGGAGGTGCAGCTCGGCACCGCCGAGGTGCGCGAGGTCTTCCGCTCCTCCAAGTGGGGCAGCATCGCGGGCACGCTCGTGCGCTCGGGCCTCATCCGCCGCAACGCCTCGGCGCGCCTCGTGCGCGACGGCATGGTGGTGGCGGACAACCTCAAGATCGAGTCGCTGCGCCGCTTCAAGGACGACGCCACCGAGGTCCGCGAGGGCTACGAGTGCGGCATCGGCCTGGGCAGCTTCAACGACATCAAGGAGGACGACGTGATCGAGACCTTCGAGATGCAGGAGAAGCCCCGCGCGTGATCGAGGGGGCGTCGGGGCCCGTGAGGGACCCCGGCGCCCCACCGTGCCGGCCGCGACCGCGGCCGGCTGACCCGGAAGGAAGTGCAGCCATGGCCGATCCGGCCCGTGCTGGCCGACTGGCCCAGCGCATCAAGGTCCTCGTGGCGGAGGCGCTGCGCCGCGCCGTGAAGGACGACCGCGTCGAGCCCGTCACCGTGACGGAGGTTCGCGTGACCAACGACCTCCAGCACGCCACCGTCTACTACACCGTGCTCGGCGACGACGCGGCCGTCGACGCCGCCCACGCGGCCATCCAGGAGAACCGCGGCGTGCTGCGCCGCGAGGTGGGACGTGGCCTCACCATCCGCCTGGTGCCGACGCTCGAGTTCGTCGCGGACACCGTCCCGGAGGCGGCCGCGCACCTGGAGGACGTCCTCCGCGCCGCCAAGGAGCGGGACGCCGAGCTGGCGAAGGCCCGCGAGGGCGCGCAGTACGCCGGCGACGCGGACCCGTACCGCACCGCCGAGGACGACGCCGACGACGACGAGCAGCGGGCCTGAGGCGACGCCGACGTGAACGCGCGCACCGCCGCAGGACACACCCCTGCGGGACAGACCCCCGACGCCCCGGGAACGGCGGCGTCGGGGGTCGTCCTCGTGGACAAGCCGCAGGGCTGGACCTCGCACGACGTCGTCGGGCGGGTCCGTCGGCTCGCCGGCACCCGCAAGGTGGGCCACGCCGGCACGCTCGACCCCATGGCGACGGGCCTGCTGGTGGTGGGCCTGAACAAGGCCACCCGGCTGCTCACCGCCATCACGGGCACGGACAAGACGTACACGGCGACCATCCGCCTCGGGCAGTCGACCGTCACGGACGACGCCGAGGGCGAGGTCGTGGCCACCCGCCTGGCGAACGCCGTCACCCCCGACCGCGTGGCGGAGCACGTCGCCGCCCTCACGGGCCGCATCCAGCAGGTCCCGTCGTCGGTCTCGGCGATCAAGGTGGCCGGGAAGCGCTCCTACGACCGCGTGCGCGCGGGCGAGGACGTGGAGCTGGCCTCCCGCGAGGTCACCGTGCACTCCTTCGAGGTCACGGACCAACGCCGGCTCGACGGCGGCCGGCTCGTGGACCTGGACGTCACCGTGCGCTGCTCCTCGGGCACCTACATCCGCGCGTTGGCGCGCGACCTGGGGGAGGCCCTCGACACGGGCGGCCACCTCACGGCGCTGCGCCGCACGCACGTGGGCCCGTTCCACGTGGCCGACGCCGTGACCCTCGACCAGCTCGCCGAGCGGTTCTCCATGACGGAGCTCTCCGCGGCCGCCGCCGTCCTCTTCCCGGTGCGCGAGCTCACGGAGCACGAGGCGCGGGAGCTCTCCTTCGGGCGGGCGATCGACCCCTCGGGCGAGCTCTCCGGCACGCCCGGCGCGCCGACTCCGCCCTCCTCCGGCGGCGAGGCCGCCCTCGTGGCCGGACGGGCCCCCGGCGGCGCCGTCGTCGCGCTTCTGCAGGACGGCCGCCGCGCGGGCCGTGACGTGGCCCGGCCCCACCTGGTCTTCGAACCGGCGGGGGGCGACGCGTGATCCTCGACGGATGGTTCTGGGCGGGCACCGTGATCGGCGTCCTGTCCTTCCTGACCTGCGTGGTGATGACGGCCGTGCGACGCCACCCCGCCGACTCCTCGATCCTCTCCGTGGCCGCGGTCGAGCTCTTCCTGCTCGTGTACGCGGGGGCCGCGGCGTTCCGCCAGCTCGGCGGGCAGCCGCTGAACGGGCCCGGCTGGGAGTTCTGGGGCTACGTGCTCACGGCGCTCATCGTGCCGGTGGTCGCGGTGGGCTGGGCGGCCTCGGACAAGACGCGCTGGTCCAACCTCGTGCTGGCCGTCGTCGGGCCGACCATCGTGGTCATGCTGCACCGCATGCAAGTCATCTGGTTCGGACAGTGGTGAGAGGACCCATGGAGACGACGCCCGCCCGCAGCACCCGCGCCCCCCGCAACCAGGGGTTCGGCCGGATCATCGTGATGGTCTACGCCGTGTTCGCGCTCTCGGCCTTCGCGCGCAGCCTCTTCCAGCTGCTGACCCAGTTCAGCGTGGCGCCGCTGGCGTACCTGCTCTCGGCGTTCGCGGCCCTCGTGTACATCGTGGCCACCCTCTCGCTCGCCCGCACGGGTGCGCGGGCGTGGCGCGTCGCGGTGGCGGCCGTGGGCGTGGAGCTCGTGGGCGTCGTGGGGGTGGGTCTGCTGACCCTCCTGGACCCCCAGCTGTTCGCGGACGAGACCGTGTGGTCGCGCTTCGGCGCGGGCTACGGCTACGTCCCGCTCGTGCTGCCGATCGTGGGCCTGGCCTGGCTGCTCGCGCACCGGCCCTCCCGCGCCGACGGGGCCGGGGTGCGCTGAATGCTGATCTGGAAGAGCCTCGCGGAGGTCCCCGCGGACCTGCGGCGGACCGTGGTCACGCTCGGCAACTTCGACGGCGTGCACCGCGGCCACCGGCAGGTGCTGCGCCGCGTCGTCGAGCTGGCCCGCGAGCAGGACGCCCTCGCCGTGGCCGTGACCTTCACGCCGCACCCGCGCGCCGTGCACCGCCCCGAGGTCCCGCACGAGGACATCGTGAGCACCGAGCAGCGGCTGCTCCTCCTCGAGGAGGCCGGGATCGATGCCGTCCTGCTGCAGCGCTACAGCCTCGAGTTCGCCCGGCAGGGCCCCGAGGAGTTCGTGCGGGGCATGTTCGTGGACGGGCTCCGCGCGTGCGCCGTCGTCGTGGGCCACGACGTGCGCTTCGGCCAGGACAACGCCGGCGACTTCACCGCGATGGTGGCCCTGGGGGAGCGGCACGGCTTCGAGGTGGAGGCGGTGGACGAGTTCCCGGCCCTCGAGGGCGCGACGCCCGAGCGCCGCTGCTCCTCCACGTGGATCCGCGAGGCCCTCGCCGCGGGCGACGTCGCCCAGGCGGCCGCCGTGCTGGGCCGGAACCACGTGCTCGCCGGCGAGGTCGTCCACGGCTTCGCCCGCGGCCGCGAGCTCGGCTTCCCCACGGCCAACCTCGCGGCGGACGTGGCCGGCATGGTCCCGGCCGACGGCGTGTACGCGGGCTGGCTGCACGACGCCGACGGCGCGGCCCACCCCGCCGCGATCTCGATCGGCTCCAACCCCACCTTCGAGGGCGTCTCGCGCGTGGTCGAGGCCCACGTGATCGACCGCCCCGAGGAGCGCGTCGAGGACTTCGACCTCTACGGTCAGCACGTCGACGTCGAGTTCGTCGAGCGGCTGCGCGGCATGGTCGCCTACGAGGGCGTCGAGAAGCTTGTTGCCCAGATGCGCGACGACGTCGACCGGGCGCGCGCCATCCTCGGCGCGGCGCCGCGCCCGTCCTGAACGCCGCCGTGAGCGTCCCCGAGCAGCCCGATCCGAGCCTGCCCGGCCGGCCCGTCCCGAGCCTGCCCGGCCGCCCCGCGCGGCCGCGCACGGACGCACCCAACCCCTTCGGCCTCGGCGGAGCGGCGGCGGGGGAGCACTACGACGCCGTCCGGCCCTCCTATCCGGAGGCGTGCGTGGACTGGGTGCTCACGGATCCGGCCGCGTCGGAGCCGAGCGCCGCGGGGCGCGGTCTCGACGTCGTGGAGCTCGGCGCCGGAACGGGCCTGTTCACGCGGCAGCTGGCGGCGCGACCGACCTCACGGGTCCGCGGCGTCGTGGCCACGGAGCCGTCGGAGGCCATGCGGGCCGTGCTCGAGCGCGACGTCGCCGCACTCGACCCCGCCCTGCCCGACCGCGTCCGCGCCCTGCCCGGCACGGCCGAGGCGACCGGCCTGCCGGAGGCGAGCGCCGACGTCGTGGTGGCGGCCCAGGCATGGCACTGGACGGACGTGCCCGTTGCGAGCGCCGAGGCCGCGCGGGTGCTGCGCCCGGGCGGGCGGCTCGCGGCGGTGTGGAACCAGCTGGACACCTCCGTGCCGTGGGTGCACCGGCTCACCCGGATCATGCGCGCCGGCGACGTCCACGCCGCCAAGCCGGAGCAGCGCCGGTTCGCGGCCCCGTTCGGAGCGGAGGAGCACGCGCGGTGGACGTGGACCGTGGAGCAGCCCGTGCCGCAGCTGCACGGGCTCATGGCATCGCGTGCGTCCTGGCTGCGCGCCTCCGAGGCCACCCGGGCCAGGATGGCGGCGAACCTGGACTGGTACCTCCTCGAGCACCTCGGCCACGCGCCGGCCGCCGTGATCGCGCTGCCCTACGTCACGGTGGCGTGGCGGGCCACGGCCCCTCGGCGCCGCTGATCAGGGGCGCGCGCCGACGCTGACCGGCACGGCGCGGGCGACGCCCGCCCGCTTCGCCTGCCACAGCAGCAGGGCGGTCGCGAGCGAGATCACGACGACGGACACCAGGGTCGCCAGGGGTGAGCCCGTGGCCTCCGCGTCCACGTAGCTCTCGTCCACGGTCCCCGCGAGGGTGCCGGCGGCGAGGATGACGACGTTGTTCACCACGTGCAGGGCCACGGCCGCCTCGAGCCCGCCCGTGCGCCAGGTCAGGACCACCGCGGCGACCGCGAACACGGCCAGGTCCAGCAGGATCCACGGGTCGAGGGAGCCGTGGGCCAGGGCGAACGTCCCGGCCGAGACGAGCGCGGTGAGCACCACGGCCGGCACGGGGCGGCGGAACCACGAGCCGATGGCCAGGAGCAGCCAGCCGCGGAACAGGTATTCCTCGCCGGCGGCCTGGAGGGGGGTCAGCACGAACGTCATGGCCAGGAGCCAGGCCCAGTCCGCGGAGCGCGGGGCGGTGGGGGTGCCGTCGAGGGCCCAGGTGCCGAGCACGTAGACGAGGAAGAGCGGCAGCAGCACGAGGTGCGCGCGCAGCAGCCAGTGCCAGCGCACGCGGCCCTCGACCGAGTGGACGAACCGGGCGGCCACGGGGTGGCAGACGGCCACGGCGAGCAGGGCGACGCCGATCAGCGCGATGAGCGGCAGGTTGTTCAGGAGCGTCAGCGGCGCGGAGTTCGAGAAGGCGGCCTCCTCCACCGCGGCGACGTCCTCCGGGTCGGAGGAGAGGAGCGCGTCCCATCCGACCTCGGAGAGGATCGCGGCCGACATGGCCGGCAGCAGCGCCGCGATCAGGGCCAGCAGCGATCCGAGCACGAGGAGCAGCGAGAGCAGCGGCTGCCACCACCGGCTGCGCGGGGTCCGCAGCAGCTGGGGGTACTCGTGGCCGATGAGGGGCAGGTCGAGCGGGCGGAGGGGAGGGCCGAGCGGGCCGAGCGGCGGGGGAGCGGAGGTCACGGCACCACCGTAGGGGCGGCGCGCCGTCGGGCGCCTCCGCCGTCGGGATGATCCTGCGGTAGACTCGACCATCGGCCTCCCTGCAGTCCGCGGTGGAGAGGCCCCGCGCCGTGCCCTCGGGCTCGCGCGGCTCCCCGTTCGCGGTACCGAAGAGAAGGAGGCCTGACATGGCCCTGGATCCCGCTGTCAAGCAGCAGATCATCAAGGAGTACGCCACTCACGAGGGCGACACCGGCTCCCCGGAGGTCCAGATCGCGGTGCTCTCGCGCCGCATCAAGGACCTGACCGAGCACCTCAAGGAGCACAAGCACGACCACCACACCCGCCGTGGCCTCATGGGCCTCGTGGGCCGCCGTCGTCGCATGCTCGGCTACCTGCAGAAGGTCGACATCGAGCGCTACCGCGCACTGATCGAGCGCCTCGGCCTCCGCAAGTGACCCGCCGCTGAGGGCGGCATCGGCCCGTGGGACCTCCCGCGGACACCGGTGCCGCCCTTAGTGTAGGAACCGTGCGCCGCCAACCGGGCGGTCCGCACCAGCAAGAGAACCACCCAGACGGACCCGCACCCATCCTTCGCGGTCCTCGACAGTGGCTCCCGGACGCCCGCCTCGCAGCGGGCAGGCCGAGGGCCTCGATCGAAGACCAGGACGATGGCACCGACGCGGGCTCGTCGTCCTGAAAGGAGGGACCCCATGGAAGGTCCTGAGATCACGTTCGCCGAAGCCGTCATCGACAACGGTGCCTATGGCACCCGCACCGTCCGGTTCGAGACCGGCCGCCTCGCCCAGCAGGCCGCCGGCGCCGCGATGGTGTACATCGACGAGGAGACGTCGATGCTGTCCGCCACCACGGTGGGCAAGTCCCCGCGCGAGGGCTTCGACTTCTTCCCCCTCACGGTGGACGTCGAGGAGCGCATGTACGCCGCCGGCCGCATCCCCGGCTCGTTCTTCCGCCGCGAGGGCCGTCCGTCCACGGACGCCATCCTCACCTGCCGCCTGATCGACCGCCCGCTGCGCCCCGCGTTCGTCAAGGGCATCCGCAACGAGGTGCAGGTCGTCGTGACCGTTACCTCCATCGCGCCCGACGAGATCTACGACACGGTGGCCATCAACGCCGCCTCGCTGTCCACGCAGCTCTCCGGCCTGCCGTTCTCCGGCCCCATCGGCGGCGTCCGCGTCGCGCTGATGGACGACGGCTCCGGCAAGCGCCAGTGGGTCGCCTTCCCGAAGCACTCGCAGCTCAAGGACGCCGTGTTCAACATGGCCGTCGCCGGCCGCGTCTCGGGCGACGACGTCGCGATCATGATGGTCGAGGCCGAGGCCACCCCCGACTCCTGGACCCTCATCAAGGATTCCGGCGCCTCCGCGCCCACCGAGGAGGTCGTGGCCGAGGGCCTCGAGGCCGCCAAGCCGTTCATCCGCGCGCTGTGCGAGGCCCAGGCCGACCTGGCCGCCCGCGCCGGCAAGGCGCCCGTCGAGGTGCCGGTCTTCAAGGACTACGAGGACGACGCGTACGCCGCCGTCGAGAAGCTCGCCTCGAAGCGCCTCACCGAGATCTTCTCGATCGGGGACAAGCAGGAGCGCGAGTCCGCCTCGGACGACTACCAGCGCGAGGTCATCGAGAAGCTGGCCGGCGAGGGCGAGAAGTTCGCCGACCGCCGCGGCGAGATCGCCAAGGCCTACGGCTCCGTGACCAAGCAGGTCGTGCGCCAGCGCATCCTCAAGGAGCAGGTCCGCATCGACGGCCGCGGCCTCACGGACATCCGCAAGCTCACCGCCGAGGTCGAGGTCCTGCCCCGCGTGCACGGCTCCGCGATCTTCGAGCGCGGCGAGACCCAGATCATGGGCGTCACCACGCTCAACATGCTCAAGATGGAGCAGCAGATCGACTCGCTGGCGCCGGAGACGTCCAAGCGCTACATGCACCACTACAACTTCCCGCCGTACTCCACCGGCGAGACCGGCCGCGTGGGCTCGCCCAAGCGCCGCGAGATCGGCCACGGCGCGCTCGCCGAGCGTGCGCTCGTGCCGGTGCTGCCGGAGCGCGAGGAGTTCCCCTACGCGATCCGCCAGGTCTCCGAGGCCCTCGGCTCCAACGGCTCCACGTCGATGGGCTCCGTGTGCGCCTCCACCCTGTCCCTGCTGAACGCGGGCGTGCCGCTGCGCGCTCCCGTGGCCGGCATCGCGATGGGCCTGGTCTCCGCCGAGGTGAACGGCCAGACCCAGTACGCGGCCCTGACCGACATCCTGGGCGCCGAGGACGCGTTCGGCGACATGGACTTCAAGGTGGCAGGCACCTCGGAGTTCGTCACCGCGATCCAGCTGGACACCAAGCTCGACGGCATCCCGGCCTCCGTGCTGGCCGCCGCGCTGACCCAGGCCCGCGAGGCCCGTCTGCACATCCTCTCCGTGCTCAACGCGGCGATCGACACCCCGGACGAGCTGGCGCCCACCGCGCCGCGCATCATCGCCGTGAAGATCCCCGTGGACAAGATCGGTGCGGTCATCGGCCCCAAGGGCGCCATGATCAACCAGATCCAGGACGACACGGGCGCGGACATCTCGATCGAGGACGACGGCACCGTGCTCATCGGCGCGACCGACGGCCCCTCGGCCGAGGCCGCCCGCTCGGCCGTGAACGCGATCGCCAACCCGCAGGTCCCCGAGATCGGCGAGCGCTACCTCGGCACCGTGGTGAAGTTGACCACCTTCGGTGCCTTCGTCTCGCTCACCCCGGGCAAGGACGGCCTGCTGCACATCTCCGAGCTCCGGAAGATGAACGGCGGCAACCGCGTGGACGACGTCGAGGACGTCCTCGGCGTGGGCCAGAAGGTCCAGGTCGAGATCACCAAGATCGACGACCGCGGCAAGCTCTCTCTCTCCCCGGTCGTGGCCGACGACGCCGCGGACTCGGAGACCGAGGACGCCATCGAGTCCTCGCAGACCGAGGCCTGATCCCGGTGATCCGGGGCTGAGGCCCATCGCCTCCGCCTGACGCACGACGACGCCGCGCCCTCCGCTGGAGGGTGCGGCGTCGTCGTCGTACGGGGGGGCAAGGCCGGGGCAGGGCCGGGTCAGCGCCGGGACAATGCCGCGACGGCGATGCTGACCAGCAGCGCGGGCACCCATGCGCCCAGCCTCATCATCACGAAGAACACGATCTCCCACCCGAGGTCCCAGCCTCCGGCGTGCGTCCCGGAGTCGAGGATCATCGCGCCGGCGGCGAATCCCGCGACATAGGCCGCGAGGCCGCCGAGGACGAGCCGGGCCGGGCCGGTGCGGCACGTGAGGAGCAGGAGCCCCGTGACGGCCGCCCATGCGAGCGGACCGAGCACCACGATCGGATCCAGGCCGGGGAGGAGAGCGCTCCAGGTGAACCCGCTGCCGTCGAGGAGAGTGGGCACCAGGGCCTGCGTGACGTAGATCAGCAGGGCGCCGACCGCGACGAGCAGCACGGTGCGGGCGGGGCCGGGGGAGCGGCTGGACCGGCTCGATCGGGAGGGGACGGACGCGCTCATGACGTCAGACTAGGCCGCGTGAGGCGGCATGCGCAGGGGGGCGGGCACCGTCCCGACCGCTCCTCCACAATTCTGGGCGGCTCGCTCAACCCGTCCGGGACCCTTCGTGGCGTGGGGGTCATGGATGAGCGGACGGTGACGCGCGGGGCGCGGGCGCGGAGCGGGGCGGAGGCCCCCGCCCTGGGCGAGCCCTGTGAAGATCCGGCGCGCGTCCCTCATCTGGATCAGCCGCTGTGCCCGGATCGGCCATCCTCCCCGGGCCTCACTCGCACAGCGGATCTGGGCCGCCGGCCCCTGGGCGCCAACCACGTCGTCGACGTCGTCCGGGAGCTGGCCGCCGCCGACCTTCCTGAGGACGAGTCCGCCTGCCTCGAGGCCGTTCGCGCGCTCGAGGAGCTCAAGGCCTCCGCCTCCGCTGCCCAGGCGACGCAAACGGCCCGTCTCCACTCGCTGCGCTCCGCAGCCGAGGGGGAGCGGGGCATCGCCCGGCGGGACCGCTGCCGTGGGCTGGGCTCGGAGGTCGCGCTCGCCCGGCGGGAGTCTCCCCACCGCGGCGGTCGGCACGTGGGCATGGACCGTGCTCTCGTCCACGAGATGCCGCACACGCTGACGGCCCTCACCCGCGGCCTGATCTCGGAGGAGCACGCGACGGTCAAGGCGCGGGAGAGCATCTGGCTCGAGCCGGCGCAGCGCCGCCGGGTGGACGAGCTCATGGCGGACAGGCTCGGTGAGACGGGGATCCGTCGCCTCGGAGGCGAGGCCCGTGCTCACGCACTGCGGCTGGATCAGGCCGGCGCGGTGGAGCGTCGGGAGCGGTCCCCTGCGCAGCGGCGGGTGAGCGTGCGCCCGGCGCCGGCTGCCGCGGGCGCGGGCATGGCCCACCTGAGTGCGCTGCTGCCCCTCGAGCAGGCCGTCGCGGCGTTCGCCGGCCTCACCCGGGACGCGGCCACCATCGTGGGCACGGGCGACCATCCCCACGCGCACTCCACCGGTCGCTCCTCGGCCACGCCTGCGGTGCCAGTGCCAGTGCCGGTGCCGGTGACCCGGCGTGGCTCCCCGGTCACGGCCCCGTCCCGGGCGGCGTCGCCCGGGCTATGCTCGGCCTCGCCTCGCCTCGCCTCGCGCGGGGCGGGGGAGGACGGCGCGACGTCGGAGGACGCTTGTCTCCTTCTGCGCCGCCTCTCCACGGCACCGGAGTCCGGTCAGCTGCTCGCCATGGAGTCGCGGGCCCGGATCTTCCCTCCCGTGCTGCGACGCAGGGTCACCCTGCGCGACGACCGGTGCCGCACCCCGTTCTGCGACGCCCCGCCCCCGCCGATCGGACAGAATGGCCAGCATGAGCATTCAGCGTGAGATCCCCCTGGACTTTAACGGCGTCCTCGCGGACGAGGGCAACGGGTCCGTCGTCCGGCGGTCCGTCCTCCCCGGCGGCGTGCGCGTCCTCACCGAGTCCATGCCGGACCAGCGCTCCGTCACCATCGGCTACTGGGTCGCGGTCGGCTCGCGGGACGAGTCCACCGACGGCTACGGCTCCACCCACTTCCTGGAGCACCTGCTCTTCAAGGGCACCGCCACCCGTTCGGCGATGGACATCGCCGCGGCCTTCGACCGCGTGGGCGGCGAGTCCAACGCGGGCACCGCGAAGGAGTCGACGGTCTACCACGCGCGCGTGCTCGACGAGGACCTCCCCATGGCCGTCGAGGTCCTCACGGACATGCTCACCTCGTCCGTCCTCGACCCGGACGAGCTCGAGACCGAGCGCGGCGTCATCCTGGAGGAGCTCGCGATGGACGCCGACGACCCCGTCGACGTCGCCCACGAGAAGCTCGCCGAGGTCATGCTGGACGGGCATCCGCTCGGCCGCCCCATCGGCGGCACCCCGGAGACCATCCTCGCCGTCAGCCGCGAGCGTGTCCTCGCCCACTACCGGCACTGGTACCGGCCGGACGAGCTGGTGGTCACCGCCGCGGGCCACCTGGACCACGACGTCGTCTGCGGCCTCGTCCTCGACGCCCTGCGCCGCTCCGGCTGGGACCTGGCTCCGGGTGCGTCCCCGGCGCCGCGGCGCGGCGTCGACACCGCGGGCGCCGCGGCCTCCCGCGTGCTGACCGGCACGCACACCGTGGAGAAGGCCGTGGAGCAGGCCAATGTGATCGTCGGCGGCCGCTCCCTCTCCACCACGGACCCGGACCGCTTCGCCCTCGGAGTCATGCAGTCCGTGCTCGGCGGCGGCATGTCCTCGCGGCTGTTCCAGGAGATCCGTGAGCGGCGCGGCCTCGCCTACTCCACGTACTCCTTCTCGGCGGGCTACTCCGACGCCGGCTACTACGGCCTCTATGCGGGCTGCCAGCCGGACCGGGTGGACGAGGTCTCCGCCCTCATGGAGGCCGAGCTCGACCGCATGGCCTCCGAGGACATCACGGCCGAGGAGCTCGACCGCGCCCACGGTCAGCTCTGCGGCGGCACCGTGCTGGGCATGGAGTCCACCGGCGCCCGCATGTCGCGCCTCGGCCGCGCCGAGCTGGTCACGGGCGAGTTCGTCGACCTCGCCGCCTCGCTCGAGCGAGTGCGCGCCGTCGACGTCGGCCAGGTCCGCGCCGTCGCCGCGCGTCTGGCGGCGGGGGAGCGGGGACGCGTCGTCGTCGCTCCCGCCTGAGGCGAGACCACTAGGCTGGATCCCATGACTGACACCCCTCACGCTGCCCCCGAGGCCGCCCCGCGCGTCGCCGTCCTGGGCGCGAACGGCAAGATGGGCCGCCGGGCCGTTGAGGCCGTCCGTGCCGCCGAGGGCCTCGAGCTCGCCGCCGAGCTCGGCTCGCGGGACCCGCTGACGGCCGTCGTCGACGCCGGCGCCACCCACGTCCTGGACCTCACCGTCCCGGACGCCTCGCCGGACAACGTCGCCTTCGCGGTGGAGAACGGGCTCCACGCCGTCGTCGGGACCTCGGGGTGGGGCCCCGAGCGCCGCGTGGCTCTCGAGGCCCGGCTGGCCGAGCACCCCGGGGTCGGCGTGCTGATCGCCCCCAACTTCTCCGTGGGGTCGGTGCTCGCCTCCGCGTTCGCCGCCAAGGCGGCGCGGTGGTTCGAGTCGGTCGAGCTCATCGAGCTGCACCACCCCGCCAAGCTGGACGCCCCCTCCGGCACGGCGGTGCGCACCGCCGAGCTGATCGGCGACGCACGGGCCGCGGCGGGCGTCGGCCCCTCACCCGACGCGACGGAGCGTGACCCCGACGGAGCACGGGGCGCCGTCGTGAACGGGGTGCACGTGCACGCCGTGCGCCTGCGCGGCCTCGAGGCCCATCAGGAGGTCCTCCTGGGCGGGCCGGGGGAGCAGCTCGTGGTGCGCCACGATGCCTTCGACCGCGGCGCCTACATGCCGGGCGTCGTGCTGGGCCTCCGGACCGTGGCCTCCCGCCCCGGTCTCACCTACGGACTGGACGGATACCTCGACCTTGGCTGAGACCACCCGCTCGACCCTCGCGTCCAAGGTGTGGGTGGGCTTCACGAGCGCGCTCCTGCTCTTCTTCTCCGCGATCGCGGTGTACTTCGCCGTCGCCTTCATGTCTGCGCCCCAGTTCGTGGCGAAGGCCATCGGCGTCGCCGTGATCGTCGTGGTCGTCCTGGGCCTGCTCCTGCTGGCACGCGAGCTGCGCTTCGGTCTCCAGACGGAGCGGCTCGCCGGCATCCTGGCGGCCGACGGCGAGCTGCCCGCCGACGACCTGCCGCGCTCGCCCGGAGGCCGGATCGACCGCGCCGCGGCCGACGCCCAGTTCGAGACCTGCCGGGCCGAGGTCGAGGCTGCGCCGCGGGACTGGCGTGCCCGCTACCGGCTGTCCCTCGCCTACGACGCCGCGGGGGACCGCCGCCGGGCCCGTGCCGCGGCGCGCGACGCCGTCCGCCTGCACGCCGAGGGCTGAGCCCCCGCCGCCGCGGGCCTCACTCGCCCGCGCGGGAGAGCTCCGCGACGCCCGCCTCGAGCGGGCCCCGCCGACCCGTGCGCAGCGCCGCGAAGCCCGCGCCCAGGCACAGGGCCCAGAACGCGGCGACGACGGCCCCGCCCTCGGACGGCAGCCCCGCCGTGCCCAGCGCGGCGATGAGCACGAGGTGCCCCACGTAGAGGCTGAGCGTCACCCGCCCGGCCCCGGCGAGCGGGGCGAGCGCGGGGCGGAGGCCGCTCGCCCGCGCGGCCAGCAGGCACAGCCCCAGGACCGCCGCCGCCCAGCCCGCCGCGCGCACCGCCTCGAGCACGGATCCCGCGTGCGGGGCCACCACCGCGAGCCACAGCGGATCGGGCACGAGCCATGCGAGGCGGTGGTCCCCCGTGGCCAGGGCCGTCGGCAGCTCGGCGAGGGACACGCCCGTGCCGGCGGCGATCCGCTGGAGCTGTGCGGGGTCGTGGTGCTGCCACGAACCGGCCGCGCTCGCGGCCGCCCCGGCCACGGCGCCACCGGCGAGCAGGGCCGCGGCCACGCGCGGACGCTCCAGCTCCAGGCGCCCCAGCCACAGGCCGAGCAGCAGGAAGCCGATCCACGAGAGGACGGGGTAGTAGCCGGTCAGCAGCAGGTCGGTGAGCAGCAGCCCCGGGGTGAGGAGATGCTCCGGGGCGGGGGTGACCCACAGGCGGGCGTCCATGAGGAACTCCTCGTGCCCCAGCAGGGCCTGCCCCGCCGCGCTGAGCGCGAAGACCAGCACGGGGCCGCCGAGCAGCCCGACCCCCGCCGGCAGTGCGAGCGCGCGGGCCCGCAGCCCCAGGAACGGCAGGGCGAGGAGGAAGAGGAGTCCGTCGTGGCACAGGATCACGGCCACGGGCGTCCCCAGCCACGCGCACGCCAGCCCGAGCGCGAAGAGCAGGCCGGCGCGGCGGGCGATCCTGCGGCGCAGCAGGGGCAGACGGGCCGGGTCCGCTCCGGCCGCCCCGCCCGTCATGAGGGCGAGGCCCACCCCGGCGAGTGTGACGAAGAGGACCGAGGCCAGCCCCCCGAAGAGGAGGTGGGCCAGGCTCGGCTCCCCGTCGGCGTCGAGGGGGGCGGTGACGTGCACGGCGACCATCCCCAGCAGGGCGACGCCACGGGCGGCGTCCACTCCGGCCAGCCGTGCGGGCGGGGCGGGGTGCGTCATCAAGGCTCCTCGGAGGGCGGGGTGGGCGCCCGGGTCCCGGACGCAGGCATTCTCGCAGGTAGGCTGGAGAGCATGAACGCCGCCCGTCACACCACCGCCCCCACCGAGAAGCTCTTCGGCACGGTGGTCCCGGCCATGGTGACGCCCATGACCAAGGACGGTGCCGTGGACCTCGCGGCCGCGCAGTCGCTCGCCGCCCACCTCGTCGACCAGGGCGCCGACGGCCTCGTGGTCACCGGCACGACGGGGGAGACCTCCACGCTCACCGACGCGGAGAACCTGGACATGTTCCGGGCCGTGGTCGAGGCCGTGGGGGACCGCGCCGCGGTCATCGCCGGCACCGGCACCAACGACACCGCGCACAGCCTGCACCTGTCCCGCCTCGCCGCGAAGACCGGCGTGGACGGCCTGCTGCTGGTCACCCCGTACTACAACAAGCCCAACCAGGCGGGCATCCGCGCACACTTCGAGACCATCGCGGACGGCGTCGACCTGCCGATCATGCTCTACGACATCCCGGGCCGCTCCGTGATGCCGATCCAGCCCGAGACGCTCATCGCGCTCGCGGCGCACCCGAACATCCGGGCGCTCAAGGACGCCAAGGGCGACCTGCAGTCCACCACCACGGTCCTCGCGCACTCGGACCTGGACCTCTACTCCGGCGACGACGGCGCGACCCTGCCGCTCATGGCGCTCGGCGCCGTCGGCGTCGTCTCCGTGGCCGCGCACGTGGCCCCCGCCCTGTACCGCGCCCTCGTGGACGCGGTGGCGGCCGGAGACCTGACCGCCGCCCGCGAGCACCACTTCGCCCTGGACCCCGTCCAGCGCGGCATCATGACTCACGTCCAGGGGGCCGTGGCCGCGAAGGCCGTGCTCGCCGCCCAGGGCCACATTCCCTCCGCAGCCGTGCGGCTGCCCCTCGTCCCGGCGACCGCCGACGAGCTCTCCCTCATCCGCGCCGACCTCGCCGAGGCCGGCATCACCTTCTGACAAGGACTCCCTCACATGACTCCAGGCAACCGCCTGTCCACCCCGCCCAAGCTCGCCCGTGACACCTGCCGCATCGTGCAGCTCGGCGGCCTCGAGGAGGTCGGCCGCAACATGGTCACCTTCGAGATCGACGGCAAGATCCTGATCGTCGACTGCGGCGTGCTCTTCCCCGAGGAGACCCAGCCGGGCGTGGACCTGATCCTCCCCGACTTCGACTACATCCGGAACCGCCTCGACGACGTCGTCGGCATCGTGCTGACCCACGGTCATGAGGACCACATCGGCGCCGTGCCCTACCTCCTGCGCCTGCGCAAGGACATCCCGCTGATCGGCTCCAGGCTGACGCTGGCCCTCATCGAGGCCAAGCTCGAGGAGCACCGCATCAAGCCGGTCCTCGTCCCGGTGACGGAGGGGGACATCGAGGAGTACGGCCCCTTCGAGTGCGAGTTCGTGGCCGTGAACCACTCCATCCCGGACGCCCTCGCCGTCGCCATCCACACGGACGCAGGCAGCATCCTGCACACCGGCGACTTCAAGATGGACCAGCTGCCGCTCGACGGCCGCATCACGGACCTGCGCTCCTTCGCCCGTCTCGGCGAGGAGGGCGTGGATCTGTTCATGACCGACTCCACGAACGCCGAGGTCCCCGGGTTCACCACCACGGAGAAGGAGATCGGCCCCACGCTGGAGCGCTACTTCGCCACGGCCGAGCGCCGCATCGTCGTCGCCTCGTTCTCCTCGCACGTACACCGCGTCCAGCAGGTGCTCGACGCCGCCGCGAAGCACAAGCGCAAGGTCGCCTTCGGCGGTCGCTCGATGATCCGGAACATGACGATCGCGCAGAAGCTGGGCTACCTCAACGTGCCCAACGGGATCCTCGTGGACATCCGCAAGATCGACAAGTACCGGGACGACGAGGTCGTCCTCATGGTCACCGGCTCCCAGGGCGAGCCCATGGCCGCCCTGTCCCGCATGGCCAACGGCGACCACCAGGTGCAGCTGCAGGAGGGGGACCTCGTGGTCCTCGCCTCCTCGCTCATCCCGGGCAACGAGAACTCCGTGTTCCGCGTGATCAACGGGCTCATGAAGCTCGGCGCGCAGGTGGTCCACAAGGGCATGGCCAAGGTCCACGTCTCCGGCCACGCCTCCGAGGGCGAGCTGCTCTACTGCTACAACATCGTGGAGCCCGAGTACGTCATGCCCGTGCACGGCGAGACGCGCCACCTCATCGCCAACGGCCGCATCGCCGAGAAGACGGGCGTGCCGAAGGAGAACGTCATCCTGGCCGCCAACGGCACCGTGGTGGACATGAGCGACGGCCGCGTGCAGATCGTCGGCGAGGTCGACTGCGGCTACGTCTACGTGGACGGATCCTCCGTGGGCGAGATCTCCGACCTCGACCTCAAGGACCGCCGTGTGCTGGGCGAGGAGGGCTTCATCTCCATCGTCACCGTCGTCAACCGCCAGAGCGGCGCGATCGTGTCCGGCCCGGACGTGCACGCCCGCGGCGTGGCCGAGGACGAGAAGGTCTTCGAGGAGATCAAGCCGAAGATCGCCCGCGCCATCGAGGAGGCCGTGCAGGGCCAGAAGGAGCACACCACGCAGCAGCTGCAGCAGGTCGTGCGCCGCACCATGGGCACGTGGGTCAACCGCCGCCTGCGCCGCCGCCCCATGATCGTGCCGGTGATCCTCGAGGCCTGACACGCCTGCGGGCGCTGTCGCGTCCGCCCCGGGCGGTACCGTGGAGGGCATGGCGACCCGCACTTCCCCCCCGCGGTCGTCGTCCTCCTCGTCGAAGACCCGCGCCGGCTCCGCCGCCGCCCGGGCCTCCGCCGGGAAGGGCGCGACCGCCGCTGCCCCCGATCAGCCCCCCGCCCCTGTCCGCGCCCTGCGCGCGGCGTGGATGGGAGTGGCGGCCCCCGTGGGCGCGCTCTTCCGCAAGCTCGGCCGTGACGTGCGCATCCCGCGCGACGAACGCCGGGACGGCACGGGCCTGCTCCTGCTGATCGTCGCCGCGGTCATCGCCTCGGTGGAGTGGTGGGGCCTGCGGGAGACGCCGGGCTTCGGCGAGGTGGTCCACCGCGTGGTGGGCGGCACCGTGGGATGGTTCGCCTTCCTGCTGCCGCTCGCCCTGCTCGTGGTGGCGGTGCGGTGCTTCCGCACGCCCCAGGAGCTGCGCGCCAACGGCCGCATCATCATCGGCCTGCTCATGGCCACGGTGGCGGGCAGCGGCCTCGCCCACCTGGCCGGCGGGCTGCCCTCGGCCGCAGAGTCCTTCGAGGACGTGCTGCACGCCGGCGGCATGGTCGGCTACCTCGCGACCGTCCCGCTCGCCTCGCTCCTGACGGCCGTCCCCGTGTGGGTGCTCATGGCCGCCCTCGCCTTCTTCTCCCTGCTCGTCCTCACCGCCACCCCGCTGGGCTCGATCCCGCAACGGATCACGGGCGCGTACGACTGGCTCACCGGCCAGGACCCCGAGGGCGCCTCGGCCCGCCGCGCCGAGCGCCGGGACGCACGCCGCGAGCGGCGCGCCGCCGGGGAGGAGTCCGCGGAGCCCGCGCGCACCCACCCCGACCACGACCAGTCCTACCTCGACGCCGTGGGCAGCCACGCCGCGGAGGACTCCGCGCGTCCCCGCCCGGGCCTGTTCGCCCGCCTCTTCGGGCGGCGTGACCGCGGCCGGGACGCCGCATCCGAACGCAGCCACGAGAGCGCCGCCTACGACTCTCCCGTGATCCTGGACTCCGCGGCCGGGGCCGGCTCCCACGCCGCCGGGACCGCGGAGGCCGCGGAGGCCACGGAGGAGGACGCCACGCTCGTGCTCGAGCCGCGCGCCGCCGCGCCCGCCCCCCGCCGTCCCGCGCGGGGCCAGCAGGGCGTGTTCGACGCGGAGGAGCACCTGGCCGCTCCCGCGGCCCGCGGCGACTCCACCGCCGAGTCGTTCGACCCCTGGGTGGACGAGGACGCGGCCCCGGTGCTTCCCCCGGGGGTCAAGCGCCCCACCGCCGCCGACCGGGCCCTCGAGCGGGTCCGCGAGCACGCCCGCGCCCGTCACGCCGCCACGCCGGACGACGAGGCGGAGGAGCCGACGCAGCCTGTGGAAGGGGCGGCCGAGCCCGAGGAGGAGTCGGCGTCGGCCGTGCCTGCCCCGGTGCCGGCGGTGAGCACGCCGGCCCCCGTGCCGCCCATGACCGCCGCTCCGGCCCGGGGCCGGCAGGCCGAGCTCGGCGGGGACGCCGCGTACACGCTGCCCCAGTCGGACCTGCTGCCCGCTGGCCCGCAGCCGAAGGAGCGCTCCGAGGCCAACGACCGCGTCGTCGCCGCGCTGACCACCACGTTCACCGAGTTCAAGGTGGACGCGCAGGTCACCGGCTTCTCCCGCGGCCCCACCGTCACGCGCTACGAGGTCGAGGTCGCCCCCGGCACCAAGGTGGAGAAGGTCACGGCGCTCGAGAAGAACATCGCCTACGCGGTGGCCTCCTCCGACGTGCGCATCCTCAGCCCCATCCCCGGCAAGCGCGCCATCGGCATCGAGATCCCCAACCCGGACAAGGAGGTGGTGGTGCTCGGCGACGTCCTGCGCTCGCAGGCCGCGCACCGCACCGACCACCCGATGGTCATGGGCGTCGGCAAGGACGTGGAGGGCGGCTACGTGGTGGCCAACCTCGCGAAGATGCCGCACATGCTCGTCGCCGGCGCCACCGGCGCGGGCAAGTCCTCGTTCGTGAACTCGATGATCACCTCGATCCTCATGCGGGCCACCCCGGACGAGGTCCGCATGGTCATGGTCGACCCCAAGCGCGTGGAGCTCACGGCCTACGAGGGCGTCCCGCACCTCGTGACGCCCATCATCACGAACCCCAAGAAGGCCGCCGAGGCCCTCCAGTGGGTGGTGAAGGAGATGGACACCCGCTACGACGACCTCGCGGCGTTCGGCTTCAAGCACGTGGACGACTTCAACAAGGCGGTGCGCGCGGGGCAGGTGAAGCTGCCGCCGGACTCCAAGCGCGTCCTCCGGCCGTACCCGTACCTGCTGGTGATCGTGGACGAGCTCGCGGACCTCATGATGGTCGCCCCGCGGGACGTCGAGGACTCGATCGTGCGCATCACCCAGCTCGCGCGCGCCGCCGGCATCCACCTGGTGCTCGCCACCCAGCGCCCCTCCGTGGACGTCGTCACCGGCCTGATCAAGGCCAACGTGCCCTCCCGCATGGCGTTCGCGACGTCCTCCGTCACGGACTCCCGCGTGGTGCTCGACCAGCCCGGCGCCGAGAAGCTCCTGGGCCAGGGCGACGCGCTCTTCCTGCCCATGGGCAAGTCGAAGCCCATGCGCGTGCAGGGCGCGTGGGTGAACGAGTCCGAGATCCACGCGGTCGTGGAGCACGTGAAGGCCCAGATGCAGGTGCAGTACCGGGACGACGTGGTGCCGGAGAAGACCGAGAAGGTCATCGACGAGGACATCGGCGACGATCTGGACCTGCTCCTGCAGGCGGTCGAGCTCGTGGTGACCACCCAGTTCGGCTCGACCTCCATGCTGCAGCGCAAGCTCCGCGTGGGCTTCGCGAAGGCCGGCCGCCTCATGGACCTCATGGAGTCCCGCGGCGTCGTCGGCCCCTCCGAGGGGTCGAAGGCGCGCGACGTGCTGGTCAAGCCCGACGAGGTGGCCGAGGTGCTCGCCGCGATCTCGGGGGACACCGCTCCGGCGGCGGCTGCTCCGGCGCCTGCGCCGTCGTCGTCCGCGGCACCGCGTGACCTGGTGGCCGAGGACCTCGACTCCCGTCCGCAGGCCCAGGCCTGGGACGATGGGGAGGACGAGGGGGAATCCGAGGACGCATGGGAGCTGACGGGCAGATGAGCACGGAGCGGACGGCCGAGGGCCGAGCGGGGGAGCGGCCGTCGGCCTGGAACCTGCCGAACATCCTCACGAGCGTGCGGATCCTGATGGTCCCCTTCTTCGTGTGGGCGCTGTGGGCGGGCGGGCCGTGGGGCCAGGACTCGCTCACGGCGCGCTGGGTGGCCTTCGGGCTGTTCGCGGCGGCCATGTACACGGACAAGCTCGACGGCGACATCGCCCGCGCGCGCGGGCTGATCACGGACTTCGGGAAGATCGCGGACCCGATCGCGGACAAGCTGCTCACGGGGGCCGCGCTCGTGGTCTTCTCCCTCCTGGGCGAGCTGTGGTGGTGGGTGACGATCGTGATCCTCGTGCGTGAATGGGGCATCACCCTCATGCGCTTCGTGGTGATCCGGTACGGCGTCATGCCGGCCGGCCGCGGCGGCAAGCTGAAGACCGTGCTGCAGGCGGCGGGCATCGGCCTGCTGCTCATGCCGCTGGGCGCCCTGGTGGGCGGCTGGTGGCCGTGGCTGGGCTGGACCGTGATCGGCGTGGCCACCGCGCTGACGGTGGTCACCGGCGTGGAGTACGTCCGCGACGC
Source organism: Micrococcus antarcticus (assembly GCF_044872765.1). NCBI lineage: Bacteria > Bacillati > Actinomycetota > Actinomycetes > Micrococcales > Micrococcaceae > Micrococcus > Micrococcus antarcticus. Next base: position 2,546,398 of record NZ_CP085253.1, read on the forward strand.
CGCCGCGCTCCGCCGGGACGCGCTCGCGGGCCGGACCGCCGCATGAGCACGGCCGCGCAGGTGGTCGCCCGCTTCGCCCGGGACGAGCTGACGCTCGCGACCGCCGAGTCGCTCACCGCGGGCCTCGTGGCCGCCACCCTCGCGGACGTGCCGGGCGCCTCTGCCGTCCTGCAGGGCGGTGTGGTGGCGTACCAGAACCGCGTGAAGGCGGAGGTGCTCGGCGTCGAGGCGGCGCTGCTGGCCGAGCGCGGGGCCGTGGATCCCGGGGTGGCCGAGGCCATGGCGCGCGGTGCGCGCCGGGTGCTGGGCGCCGACGTCGGCGTGGCGACCACCGGCGTGGCCGGGCCGGAGCCCCATCAGGGCAAGCCGGTGGGGACCGTGTTCATCGCGCTGGCGTGGACGGACGAGGCGGGCGTGGAGCAGGCCGAGGCGTGGGGGCTGCGCCTGCCGGGCGACCGGGCCGCGATCCGCCGGCGGACCGTGGTCGCGTGCCTCGAGCGGCTCGCCACCGCAGGGGAGCGTCGCGGGGGTTCCTGAGCGCGGTGCGGCCGAGCGGGAATGAACCCGGCCTCCAGCCGGTTGAATGGAACGAGTCAAGAAGACGGCCGTGGGGGATCAGGCTCCCGTCCGGCGTCCTCAGCGAAAGTCCAGGAGCACGCGATAGACATGATGCGACACCCCGTCCATGCCAACGGCATCACCCGCTGGGTCGGCGAGCAGCCTCGCCCCCGCGCGGAGACCCCCCGACATCAAGGAGCGCACCATGCCCGTCCTCCGGCACGAGATCGGCGACGTCCTGCGTGACGTGCGCCAGCGGCAGGGCCGCACGCTCCGCGAGGTGTCCCACGACGCCCGCGTCTCCCTCGGCTACCTCTCCGAGGTGGAGCGCGGCCAGAAGGAGGCCTCCTCCGAGCTGCTGGCCTCCATCTGCGGGGCGCTCGACGTCCCCCTGTCCTTCATGCTCCGCGAGGTCTCGGACCGCCTTGCCGAGCAGGAGGGCGTGGTCATCCCGGACACCGTGCCCGAGGGCATGGGCGAGGCCGGCGCCGCGGAGCTGGGCTCCCTGGCCGGCCGCTGATCCCCACCGCTCCGCCTCTGGGCGCCCTGCCGTCACGGCGGGGCGCCCGTGTGCATGCGGGGGGAGGCCGGCCCCGGGCGAGGGGCCGCGCCCCGCGAGGAGGAGTCCGTGACGAGCAGAGGAGGGCCACCGTGCGGGTGAGCGAGTTCTGGAGACTGATGGACGACGAGTTCGGTGCCGCGCGCGCCGCGGTCGAGGCGGACAGCCTGCACCTGCCGGGACTGGACGCCACGGCGCGGGAGGCGCTGTCCGCGGGCGTGGATCCGCGTGCCGTGTGGCGGGCCGTCTGCGAGCTGAACGACATCCCCGCCGAACGGCGTCTCGGGCGGGACGTGCCACCGACACGCTGACCCTGCGGCGGGTCGGGGCGCCGCTTCGAACACGTGTTCGAATCCATGGGGTAGAGTCCTGCACAGCCGCAGGGGCCGCCGGCCCGTGCACAGCAGACCGGGTGCGCGCCTAACGTGTCCGCCCCACCTCGTAGTGTCACTGACATGGCCGAGGCGGGCGTCGCAGAGTCCCGCACGAGCACAGACCACATCAAGGGGTGAAGGATGAGCAACGTGACGGATCGTGAGAAGGCCCTCGAGGCGGCACTGGCCCAGATCGACAAGCAGTTCGGCAAGGGCTCCGTCATGCGCCTGGGCGATCAGACCCAGGCGCCGGTGGAGGTCATCCCGACCGGCTCGGTGGCCATGGACGTGGCCCTGGGCATCGGCGGCCTCCCGCGGGGGCGCGTCGTGGAGATCTATGGCCCGGAGTCCTCGGGCAAGACCACGCTCGCCCTGCACGCGGTGGCCAACGCCCAGCGCAACGGCGGCATCGCGGCGTTCATCGACGCGGAGCACGCGCTGGACCCGGCCTACGCCCGCAAGCTCGGCGTGGACACGGACGCGCTGCTGGTCAGCCAGCCGGACACGGGCGAGCAGGCCCTTGAGATCATGGACATGCTGGTCTCCTCCGGCACCCTGGACATCGTCGTCATCGACTCCGTGGCGGCCCTGACGCCGCGCGCGGAGATCGAGGGCGAGATGGGCGACTCCCACGTGGGTCTCCAGGCCCGCCTGATGTCCCAGGCGCTGCGCAAGATCACCGGCCGCCTGCACCAGACCAAGACCACCGCCATCTTCATCAACCAGCTGCGCGAGAAGATCGGCGTGTTCTTCGGCTCCCCGGAGACCACCACCGGCGGCAAGGCCCTCAAGTTCTACGCCTCCGTGCGCATCGACGTGCGCCGCATCGAGACGCTGAAGGAGGGCGGCAACCCCGTCGGCAACCGCACGCGCGTCAAGATCGTGAAGAACAAGATGGCCCCGCCCTTCAAGCAGGCCGAGTTCGACATCCTCTACGGGGTGGGCATCTCCCGTGAGGGTGGGCTGATCGACATGGGCGTCGAGGAGGGCATCGTCAAGAAGTCCGGCGCCTGGTTCACGTACGACGGGGACCAGCTGGGCCAGGGCAAGGAGAACGCCCGCCGGTTCCTCAAGGACAACCCGGACCTGGCCCTCGAGATCGAGCAGCGCATCCTCACGAAGCTCGGCATCGGCGTGGACCCGGAGGCCGCCGAGGAGGACGGGGCGCCGGTCCTCGCGGCCGTGGCGGGTGACACCAAGGCCTGATGTCGGGGCACGGCGCCGGGTTCGACGACTCCCGGGACTCCGAGGTGGCCCGGCTCTGGCTCGACCTGGCCGGGCTGGATCCCGCCGCGGCCTCGCCGGCGGAACCGGCGCCTCCGGAGCCGGCGGCCCTGAGCGCGCTCCTCACGCGGGCGAGCGACCTGCCCAGCCCCGCGCCGACCACGGGCGGGGTCACGCCGCTGCCGTGGACCAGCGGCGCGGGGACGGTTCCGGGCCCGACGACGGCGCCGGGCACGAAGAAGCGTCGCGCGCCGAAGGCCGCCGCGCCTTCATCCCCGCCCGCTCCGGAGCCTGAGCCGTCCGTCGTGGGCCGCAGCGCCGAGGCGTCGGACGAGGCCGCGCGTCCTCGCCGACGTCGTCGGCCGGGGCCTGCGCCCCTGCCCGAGGACCCCCGGGAGCGCGCGGAGGCCGCGCGCGAGGTCGTGCTGCGGCAGCTCGCGATGGGCCCGCGCTCGCGCGGCCAGCTCGAGCGCAAGCTCGCGGAGCGCGAGGCCGAGCCGGAGCTGATCGAGCAGGTGCTCGACCGCTTCGAGGAGGTGCGGCTCGTGGACGACGCCGCCTTCGCCGAGGTGTGGGTGCGCAGTCGTCACCGCGGCCGCGGCCTGTCCCGCCGGGCCATCGGCCGGGAGCTGCACGAGAAGGGCGTGGACCGGGACGTCGCCGAGGAGGCCCTCGAGGCCATCGAGCCGGAGGACGAGCGCGCCGCCGCCCTCGAGCTCGCCCGCCGCCGGATGCGCGGGAAGACGGTGCCGCCGGCCGACTCCCCGGAGAACCGCGCCGAGCGGGACAAGGTGGTGCGCCGCCTCGTCGGGATGCTCGGTCGGAAGGGCTACGCCCCCGGACTCGCGTTCGGGGTGGTCACAGAGGTCCTCGGGGAGCACGAGGCGGACGCCTCCTAGAATGGTCCGGTGACTCTGACGGACCCCGCCCCCGCCCTCCCGCACGACGGCCTCACCTACGAGGTCCGCACCTTCGGATGCCAGATGAACGTGCACGACTCCGAGCGCATCTCCGGCCTCCTGGAGTCGACCGGCTACGCCCCCGCGGGAGAGGGCCACCAGCCGGACCTCGTCGTGTTCAACACGTGCGCCGTCCGCGAGAACGCGGACAACCGCCTCTACGGCAACCTCGGCAACCTCCGCTCCGTGAAGGCCGCGCACCCGGGCCTGCAGATCGCCGTCGGCGGCTGTCTCGCCCAGAAGGACCAGGCGACCATCCAGGCGAAGGCGCCCTGGGTGGACGTCGTCTTCGGCACCCACAACATCGGCTCCCTGCCCGTGCTGCTCGAGCGCTCCCGCCACAACGCCGAGGCCGAGATGGAGATCCTCGAGTCCCTCGAGGTGTTCCCCTCCACGCTGCCCACCAAGCGCGACTCCACGCACTCCGGCTGGGTCTCGATCTCCGTAGGCTGCAACAACACGTGCACGTTCTGCATCGTCCCGAGCCTGCGCGGCAAGGAGAAGGACCGCCGCCCGGGGGAGATCCTCGCCGAGGTGCAGGCGCTCGTGGACGCCGGCGCCGTGGAGGTCACCCTCCTCGGCCAGAACGTGAACTCCTACGGCGTCGAGTTCGGCGACCGCGGCGCCTTCGCGAAGCTGCTGCGCGCGTGCGGTCAGATCGAGGGCCTCGAGCGCGTGCGCTTCACGAGCCCCCACCCGGCCGCCTTCACCGACGACGTCATCGACGCGATGGCCGAGACCCCGAACGTCATGCCCCAGCTGCACATGCCCCTGCAGTCCGGCTCGGACCGGATCCTCAAGGCGATGCGCCGCTCGTACCGCTCCACCCGGTTCCTCGGCATCCTCGAGCGGGTCCGCGAGCGCATCCCGCACGCGGCCATCACCACCGACATCATCGTGGGCTTCCCGGGGGAGACCGAGGAGGACTTCGCGGAGACGATGCGCGTGGTCGAGGCCTCCCGCTTCGCCTCGGCGTTCACCTTCCAGTACTCCATCCGCCCCGGGACGCCGGCGGGCGAGATGGAGGGCCAGGTGCCCAAGGCCGTCGTGCAGGAGCGCTTCGAGCGGCTCGTCGCGCTGCAGGACCGCATCTCCGCGGAGGAGATGGCCACCCTTGCGGGCACGCGGCAGGAGCTGCTCGTCACCGCCGACTCCGGATCGAAGTCGGCCGAGCGCGGCCGCCTCGCCGGACGCGCGAAGGACAATCGGCTCGTGCACTTCTCCGTGCCCGAGGGCGCCGAGACGCCCCGCCCGGGCGACTTCGTCACCGTGACCGTCACCGAGGCGCGCCCGTTCTTCGCGATCGCGGATCCGGGCCCCGAGGACTACGCCCTGCGCCGCTCGGGCGCCGGCGACGCGTGGGACCGGGCCCAGGCCGAGTCCTGCGGCGTCCCCGGCCCGGGCGCGCCGGACGGTACGGCCCCCTCCGCCTCCGGGGCGACGCGCCTCGGCATGCCGACGATCCGCCCGCGCGGGTGAGCATGCCGGCCGCGCGCCCGCCCGTCGTCGCCGTGGTGGGGGCGACGGCGACCGGCAAGTCCGCTCTCGCCGTCGCCCTCGCGCACCGGCTGGACGGGGAGATCGTCAACGGTGACGCGCTGCAGCTCTACCGTGGCATGGACGTGGGCACCGCGAAGGTCACGGAGGCCGAGCGCGAGGGCGTCCCGCACCATCTCCTCGACGTCCTGGACGTGCGCGAGGAGGCCTCCGTCGCGGACTTCCAGCGGCGCGCCCGCGAGCTGTTCGCGCAGATCCGGGCGCGGGGTCGCACCCCGATCCTCGTCGGCGGGTCGGGCCTGTACGTCCGTGCGGCCCTCGACGAGCTGGAGTTCCCTCCCACCGATCCGGCGGTCCGCGGGGAGGTCGAGGCCCAGCTGGCCGCACGCGGGGAGGCCGCGCTGCGGGCCGAGCTCGCCGCCGTCGACCCGGTCTCCGCGGAGAAGGTCGCGGACGAGCGGCGCCTGGTGCGCGCCCTCGAGGTGCACCGGATCACGGGCCGGCCGTTCTCGGCGTTCATGCCGCGGCGGCGCTACGCGGACTCCGTGGCGCCGGCCGTGCAGCTCGGGCTGCGGATCGACCGCGCCGTGCTCCACGCGCGCATCGCCGCGCGCGTCGCGGCCATGGTGGACGCCGGGCTCGTCGAGGAGGTGCGGCGCCTCGACGCCGCCGGCCTGCGGGATGGGCGCACCGCCTCCCAGGCCATCGGGTACGCGCCCGTGCTCGAGGTCCTCGACGGCACCGCGAGCCTGGGCGACGCCGTCGAGCGCACCGTGGTGGCCACCCGGCGCTTCGCCCGCCGCCAGGAGACGTGGTTCCGCGCCGATCCCCGCGTGCGCTGGGTCGACGCCCTCGCCCCCGACGTCCTCGAGCGCTCCCTCGCGGTGCTCGCCGCCGAGCCCGCCTCCTAGACTGGCCCGCATGAGCCTCCTGCCCGGCGCCTCCGCCGTCGTCGACACCACGCCCACGCTGCCCTTCACGAAGGGCCACGGCACGGGCAACGACTTCGTGCTGATCGCCGACCCGGACGGCAACGCGCACCTCGAGCCCTCCCGCATCGCGATGCTCGCGGACCGCCACCAGGGGATCGGCGCCGACGGCGTCATCCGCGCCGTGCGTTCGGCGCACCTCCCCGAGGGCCGTGAGGTGCTGGCCGCGGCTCCCGAGGCCGAGTGGTTCATGGACTACCGCAACGGGGACGGCTCGGTCGCCGAGATGTGCGGCAACGGCGTGCGCGTCTTCGTCCACTTCCTCGTGGAGAAGGAGCTCGTGGACCTGCCCGTCGGCTCGGCGCTGACCATCGGAACCCGCGCGGGCGCGAAGTCCGTCACCCGCATGGAGCACGGCTACGCGATCGACATGGGCCCCTGGAGCCTGATCGACCCGGAGCTCGCGGAGGACGCGGCCGCCGACTCGATGGTGCGCGCCACCGGGCTGACGGACGCCCGTCCCGGCCTGAGCATCTCGATGGGCAACCCCCACACGGTGGTCCCGCTCGGGGCGTTCGCGGAGCTCGAGGCACTGGAGCTGCACACGGCTCCCGAGGTGGATCCCGAGCCGCCGCACGGCACGAACGTGGAGTTCGTGGCTGCCCACGAGCCGCTCGTCAAGGGGGGCGTGGGCCGGGTGCGGATGCGCGTGCACGAGCGCGGCGTGGGGGAGACCCAGTCGTGCGGCACCGGCGCGTGCGCGGCCGCGGCGGCCATGCGCGTGTGGGCCGGGCCCGAGGGCGCGGACTCGTGGCTCGTGGAGGTCCCGGGCGGCGTGCTCGCGGTGGACTTCGTCCTGGCCTCCGACGGCGAGGAGCACGTCGTCCTCGCGGGGGCCGCCGAGCTCGTGTTCGACGGCGAGCTGCGCGGCTGAGACCCGGTCGCCGGCCGACGCTCCGGCCGCGGGTCAGGCCTGCCGGGTCACCGTCAGGATGCGGAACCCCTTGACGGTCGCCGCGCGCCGCACGGTGAACGCCCCCGGGGTGCGGTCCTCGAGCATCCCGGCGATCCAGGGCTGCAGCGAGTCGGCCCCGAGGTTCTTCTGCACCACGAGCCACGCCTCGCCGCCCGGGTTCAGCGCGGGCAGCCAGCGCTCCAGCAGCTCGTGGAGCACCTCCTTGCCCACGCGGATGGGCGGGTTGGACCAGATGAGGTCGAAGCCCGCGTCCGCCGGCACGTCCTCGGGCCGCAGGAACACCGCGTTCTCGGCGCCCACGGCGGCCGCGTTGTCCCGGGCCAGACCGATCGACCGCTCGTTCACCTCGACGCCGGTCACGTGGGCCTCGGGCGAGCGCAGTGCGAGCGTGAGGGCGAGCGGTCCCCAGCCCGCGCCGACGTCGAGGAAGGCGCCGTGCGACGGCGGCACGGGGACCACGGAGAGCAGGGCGGCGGTGCCCTTGTCGATCCCGTCGGGCGAGAAGATCCCGTTGGCCGTCTGCACGGCCACGGTCCGGCCCGCGAGCTCGACCTCGATCCGCCGGCGTCGCTCGGGCGTCCCGGGGTCGGGGGAGAAGTAGTGGGCTGGCTGACTCACGCGGACCATCGTAGTCAGGCGGTGGGCCGCGGACCGTCTCGCCTGGCCGGCGCCGTTCACGGGGACCGTGGCGTGGTCGGCGGCGCCGGGGCGGCCTGCGGCGCCATGTCGGAGAGGGTGTTCGCCCACGGGGGAGAGGCTTCCCGCTGCGGTGGGGGCCGGGTAGGGTGTCATTCATGTTCCTGCTGTTCGCCTGACGCCCGCCGTGGAGCCCCGCTCCGGCCGCCGTCACACCCCGCATCCCGCCCCTGAGGCGTCGCTTCCGTGCGCCCGGGCCCCGCTGACGCGAACAGGACATCCCCATGAGCATCACGCTACGCCCTGCGCGCCCGCCGGACACGCCGAGCTGGCTGCGCTGCCGCGCCCTGTCCTTCCCCTCGACCCGGTGGGTCGCCGTCGGCTCGGGCGGTGAGGTCCTCGGGATCCTCGACGTCCACCCCGACCACGAGGGCAGGGGGATCGCCACCGCACCGTTGGAGGCGCTGATCGCGCGGCTGCCTGAGGGAACCGGCCGGCTGGACGCGTGGACCCGCGAGGGCGTCGCCCGAGCTCCACAGGGCCGCTAGCGCGTCCGCCCCACCCACTACGCTGATTCGAACCGGGCCCCACCGACGGGCGCCCAGAGGAGACCATGACTGAAGAGCACCAGAACACCGCCGGCCAGAACGGGCCGGGACCCGCCGCGGCAGGATCCGAGGACGAGATCCAGGCCGTGATCGACCGCATCCTCGCCGCCGACGACGCCCGCCGCGCGTCCGGCGGGGACGACGCGTCCGAGCAGGCCTCCGAGACGCGCGATCGGGCGTCCGTCGTCGGGGGCCGCGCGCTCGCGCTCGCCGAGGGCGGGGACGAGCACACCGAGTTCGACGGCGACCAGGACGAACTGGCCGCGCGCCATTCCCTGCGCCGCGTGGCCGGGCTCTCCACGGAGCTCGAGGACATGTCCGAGGTCGAGTACCGCCAGCTGCGCCTCGAGCGGGTGGTCCTGGCGGGCGTGTGGACCGAGGGCACCGCGGAGGACGCCGAGAACTCCCTCCAGGAGCTCGCCGCGCTCGCGGAGACCGCGGGCTCGGAGGTGCTGGACGGTGTCATCCAGCGCCGCGCGACCCCGGACCCGGCCACGTTCCTCGGCAAGGGCAAGGCCCGTGAGCTCGCGGAGATCGTGGCCCTCTCCGGCGCGGACACCGTGGTGGTGGACTCCGAGCTCGCCCCGTCCCAGCGCCGCGCGCTCGAGGACGTGGTGCGGGTCAAGGTCATCGACCGCACCGCGCTGATCCTGGACATCTTCGCGCAGCACGCGAAGTCCCGCGAAGGCCGCGCGCAGGTCGAGCTGGCCCAGCTCGAGTACCTCCTGCCTCGCCTGCGCGGCTGGGGCGAGTCCATGTCGCGCCAGGCCGGCGGCCGTGCGGCCGGCGGCGAGGGCATCGGCTCCCGCGGCCCTGGCGAGACGAAGATCGAGCTGGACCGCCGACGCATCCGCACGCGCATGGCCAAGCTGCGCCGGGACATCTCCGCCATGAAGCCGGCGCGCGAGGCCAAGCGGGCCAACCGCCGGCGCAATCGGGTGCCGTCCGTGGCCATCGCCGGCTACACCAACGCGGGCAAGTCCTCACTGCTCAACCGCCTCACCCACGCGGGGGTGCTCGTGGAGAACGCGCTGTTCGCCACCCTGGACCCCACGGTCCGCAAGGCCGTGACCCCGGACGGCATCGGCTACACGCTCTCGGACACCGTGGGCTTCGTGCGCAACCTTCCCACGCAGCTCGTGGAGGCCTTCCGCTCCACCCTGGAGGAGGTCGCGGACGCGGACGTCATCCTCCACGTCGTGGACGGCGCGCACCCGGACCCCGAGGGGCAGATCGCCGCCGTGCGCGGCGTGCTGGCCGAGGTGGACGCGCAGCGCATCCCGGAGATCATCGTGCTGAACAAGGCGGACGCGGCGGATCCCGTGGTCATCGCCCGCATCCGCTCGAAGGAGCCGCACACCGTCGTGGTCTCGGCCCGCACCGGCGCCGGCATCGACGAGCTGGAGAAGGCCATCGCGGCCACGATCCCGCGGCCCAGCGTGCGCCTCGAGCTGCTCGTCCCGTTCACGCGGGGCGACGTGGTCTCGCGCCTGCACTCTGCGGATGCGGAGATCCTCGCCGAGGCCTATGAGGAGAGCGGCACCCGCCTGACCGTCCTCGTGCGCGAGGACATCGCCGCCGAGCTCGCGGAGCACCGCGTGGACTCCGACGCCTCATGAGCGGGACGGACGCCGCGGAGTGGGCCGTCTCGGCCCCCCGCACGGATCGGGAGAGGGAGGCGCTGCGGCTCCTGGACGCCGTGGTCGAGGCCACGGGCGGCCAGGAGCGCGCGGGCCAGAAGGAGATGGTCCTGCAGGTCGCGCGCGCCCTCGAGTCGCGGCGGCACCTGCTGGTCCAGGCCGGGACCGGCACCGGCAAGTCGCTGGCCTACCTAATCCCGGCGCTGCAGCACGCCATGGACCAGGAGGACCCCGTCGTGATCGCGACGGCCACCCTGGCCCTCCAGGCGCAGATCATGAAGCGGGACGCCCCGCGCCTCGTGGAGGCGCTGAAGGGGGAGCTGCCGCGCGAGCCCGTCGTCGCGCTCGTCAAGGGGCGCTCCAACTACCTGTGCCGGCACAAGGTGGACGGCGAGTATCCCGGGGACGAGGGCGAGGAGGCCCTCTTCACGGTGGCCGACGACGGCGGCGTGATCGGCTCCGCCTCGGACGGGGCCTCAGGGCCGTCGTCGCTGCTGGGCAAGGAGGTCATGTACCTGCGTGCGTGGGCGGACGAGACGGAGACGGGCGACCGCGACGACCTCGAGGTCCCCGTGACGGACCGCGCCTGGCGGCAGGTCTCGGTCTCGGCCGTCGACTGCCTCGGCGCGTCCCGCTGCCCCATGGCGGACGAGTGCTTCTCGGAGCACGCCCGCGCGGACGCCGCGGACGCCGACGTGGTGGTCACCAACCACGCGATGCTCGCGATCAGCGCGTTCGAGGGACTCGCCGTGCTCCCCGCCTACTCCGCCGTGGTGGTGGACGAGGCGCACGAGCTGCAGGACCGCGTCACCGGCGCGGTGACGGGCCAGCTCTCCGGCTCGATCGTGCACGGCGCCGCCACCTCGGTCCGGCGCCACACCTCGGTGGCGGTCGAGGACCTCGTGAAGGCCGGTGCTGCCCTGGACCGCGCCTTCGCGGGCACCCCCTCGGGGCTGCTCGCCACCGGCCCGGACGAGGTGCAGGAGCAGGCGCTGACCGCCGTCCTCGCCGCCGCCCGGCAGTGCTTCTCAGACCTCGGTCAGAGCAAGGACAAGGAGGCCGACGGCGACGGCGGCCACCAGATGGCCCGCTCCCGCCTCGTCGAGGTCCTCGAGGTCACCGAGCGCATGCTCGCCGCGCGCCCCGAGGCCGACTTCCCGGAGGTCCTGTGGGCCACGCGGCCCGGGCACTTCGAGCCCGGCGTCGGCTGGCAGCCCGGCAACGAGGAGGACCCGCCGCAGCTCTACGTGGCCCCCATCTCGGTGGCAGGCAAGCTGCGTGAGGGGCTCTTCGGCAAGGCCACCACGGTGCTCACCTCCGCCACGCTGACCGTGGGCACGGGGGAGCGGCGGTTCGACTCGGTGGCCGGTGACGTCGGCCTCGCCGGGCCTGACGCCCCCGCGTACACCGCCCTCGACGTCGGCAGCCCCTTCGACTATCCCCGCCAGGGCGTGCTGTACGTGGCCCGGCACCTGCCGCGTCCCGGGAGGACGGCCTCCCCCGAGTCCCTCGACGAGCTCGGGGAGCTCATGAAGGCCTCGAACGGCGGCACGCTCGGCCTGTTCTCCTCCCGGCGGGCCGCCGAGGACGCCGCGGCGGAGATGCGCCGCCGCCTGGGCCCGACGCAGACGATCCTGTGCCAGGGCGATGCCACCCTCTCCGCACTCGTCCGGCAGTTCGCCGAGGAGCGGGACGCCTCCCTCTTCGGGACCATGAGCCTGTGGCAGGGCGTGGACGTGCCGGGCTCCTCGCTGCGCCTCGTGGTGATCGACCGGATCCCGTTCCCGCGCCCGGACGACCCGCTCTCCCAGGCGCGCACGCGGGACATCGCCCGGCACGGCGGCAACGGGTTCATGAAGGTGTCGGCCACGCACGCCGCCGTCCGCATGGCCCAGGGCGCCGGCCGCCTCGTGCGCGCCGTCGGGGACCGCGGCGTCGTCGCCGTGCTGGACTCACGTCTGGCCACCGAGCGCTACGGCGGCTACATCACGAGCGCTCTGCCGGACTTCTGGCGGACCACGGACCGGCAGGTGGTGCGGGGCGTGCTGGCGCGCCTCGCCGAGGAGGACTGAGGGCGTCCGACGACACCCGGCCGGCGGCCGTCAGGAGCCCACGTCAGGCCTAGAATCGTGGTGAGGGCCCCGGCCCCGTGGCCCTCCGGAGCGAGCACGCCGCCGCGCGCGGCGGGAAGGCGGGCGGCCCTGGCCACCGGCAGGACCTCAGGATCCCATCGACTGCGGAGGACGGCCGAACGCCGCGCCTCCCTGGGCGGCCAGGCCCGCGAGGAGCGGGAGGTGGTTCGGGCGCACGAGCGCGCGGCGAATCGCCACCACGACTCCTTCCTGGCGCACCTGAACCTCAAGCCGGTGTGGCTGGCCTTGGCCGTCCTCGCGATGGCCGCGGTGGCCCTGATGCCCGGCCTGCAGGAGCTCGGACTCTCCGTCGCGGGACAGCGGGCGCTCGCGGTCCTCGCGTTCGCCGTCATCGTGTGGGTGAGCGAGGCCGTCACCTACCCGGTCAGCGCCGTGCTCATCATCGGGCTGATCGCGTTCCTCGTCGGATTCGCCCCGGACATGGCGGACCCGGAGACCGCCCTCGGCACGTCAGGCGCCCTGGGGCTCGCGCTGGGCGGCTTCTCCAACTCCGGGGTGGCCCTCGTGGCCGGCGCCCTCGTGCTCGCCGCCGCCATGCAGGCCACGGGGCTGCACAAGCGCGTGGCGCTGCTCGTGCTGAAGTTCGCCGGCGAGAAGACGAGCAACATCCTCATCGGCACGATCGTCATCACGATCATCCTGTCCTTCTTCGTCCCGTCGGCCACGGCACGCGCCGGCGCGGTGGTGCCGATCCTCATGGGCCTCGTAGCGGCCTTCGGCATGCCGACCGACTCGAAGCTCAGCGCCCTGCTCGTCATCACCGCCGCGCAGGCCATCTCCATCTGGAACATCGGCATCATGACCTCCGCGGCCCAGAACCTCGTCGCCGTCGGCTTCATCCAGGACCAGATGGGCCGCCAGATCACGTGGCTCGAGTGGTTCGTCTGGGGCGCGCCGTGGGCCGCCGTCATGTCCGTGGTGCTCTACTTCGTGATGCGCTGGGCCATCAAGCCGGAGACGGACCGCATGGTCGGCGGTCGCGAGGTCGTCCAGCGCGACCTCGCCGCCCTCGGCCCGATGGCGGGCAAGGAGATGCGCCTGACGGTGGTGGCCGTCCTCCTGGTGACCGCGTGGGCCACCCAGGGCGTCCTGCATCCCGTCGATGCGACCACCGTGACCCTGGCCGCCGTCGCCTTCCTCCTGCTCCCGCGCGTCGGCGTGTTCTCGTGGAAGACCGTGGAGAAGCTCGTCAACTGGGGCACGCTCGTGGTGTTCGCCGTGGGCATCTCGCTCGGCTCGCTGCTGCTCAAGACGGGCGCCGCGGCGTGGCTCTCCGAGCGCACCTTCACCGCGCTCGGCCTCGCCGAGCTGCCGATCGTCGCGCTGATCGCCGTCATGGGCGCCTTCACGATCCTCATCCACCTGGGCTTCGCCTCGGCCACCGCGCTCTCGAGCGCCCTGATCCCGGTGTTCATCGCCTTCGCCGCGTCCATCCCGAACGCCGCGGAGGGCGGCCTCGGGTTCGTCGTGATCATGCAGTTCCTGATCTGCTTCGGCTTCCTGCTGCCGGTCTCCGCGCCGCAGAACATGCTCGCGTACGGCACGGGCGCGTTCACCCCGATGCAGTTCCTCAAGGCGGGACTGCCCATCACGGTGATCGGCTACCTCATGGTCCTGCTCTTCTCCGCGACGTACTGGCGGTGGCTCGGCCTGGTCTGACCGTCCGCGCCGCGGGCGCCGTTCAGAGCGCCCGCAGCACGGTGACCACGCGGCCCATGATGGTGGCGTGGTCACCCATGATGGGCTCGTAGGCGGTGTTCTGGGGGAGCAGCCACGTGTGGCCGTCGCGCTGGCGGAAGGTCTTCACGGTGGACTCGTCGTCGAGCAGCGCGGCCACGATGTCCCCGTTGTCCGCGGTCTCCTGCCGGCGCACCACCACCCAGTCGCCGTCGCAGATGGCGGCATCCACCATCGAGTCGCCGGAGACGCGGAGCATGAACAGCTCGCCCTCACCCGTGAGGCGGCGCGGGATCGTCATGACCTCCTCCACCTGCTGCTCGGCGAGGATGGGGCCGCCGGCCGCGATCCGACCCACCCACGGGATGGAGACGGCGTCGCCCTCGGCGGCGTCCGTGTGCCACGAGGGGATCTGGGGGAGCTCGGAGACCGGGGCGACGGGGGAGGCCGTCTCGGCAGTCAGCGTCGTCCCGTCCTCGGCCAGCAGCACCTCGAGCGCGCGGGGGCGGCCCGGATCGCGGCGGATGTAGCCGAAGCGCTCGAGCTGGCCGAGCTGATGCGTGACGGAGGAGAGCGAGGCGAGGCCCGCCGCGTCCCCGATCTCCCGCATGGAGGGGGGGTAGCCGCACTCCGCGATCGCGTGGCGGATGGTCTCCACGATCCGCCGCTGGCGGGACGTGAGCGAGGGGGCGGACCCGGCTGGGGTCTGGTGGTCAGGGGTGGCCATGCGGCGGTCCGTTCTCCCGAGGTCGCTTAGCGTGTCCACCCCTGCTGATGGTCTTGCCCTGAAGGCGATCCACCGCGGGTCGGAGCACGTCCGGTGCCCTCGACCCTAGTGGAGTCCGTCACCGGATCCAAAGATATGTTCGATCCACGCTGGGCGTGTCTCGAAGGTGTGTGCTAGACATGGATTCGAACAGGTTCGAACACACGTTCGAATTCCCGCCCGCAGCGGGAGGAAGGCGACCATCACCATGACCACCCTGACCGCACCTCTCTCCCGTCCCGTCCCCGCTCGCCCCGCTCCGAGCGGGTTCCGCCTCAACAGGCGCGGCCGTCTCGTGCTCCGCGGGCTTCCGCTCATGCTGGCGGCGGCCGTGCTCACCGTCGTCGCGGCGTTCCTCGCGGGCGTCCTCACCTCCCCTGCGGCGGTCTCCTCCGAGGGTCCGGGCGCGCGTCTGGAGACCGTCACGGTCATGCCGGGGGACAGCCTGTGGTCCATCGCCGCCGAGGCTGCGCCGGAGGAGGACCCCTTCACCACCATGACGCGGATCGCCGAGCTGAACAGCCTGGAGGGCCGGGAGCTCGAGCTGGGCGAGTCCCTGTTCGTGCCCGCGGGGGACTGAGGGCTGGCCGGCGACTCACGGCGCGCTCGGCGTGCTCCTGTTCCTAGAATGGCCCGTATGACCGATCTGAGCTCCCTCCCGCTGCGCGAGGGCCTGCGCGGGCAGAGCCCCTACGGCGCCCCCCAGCTGGACGTGCCGTTCATGCTCAACACGAACGAGAACACGCACCCCGTCCCCCCGGAGGTCGCGGAGGCCGTCGTGGCACGGGTGGCGCAGGTCGCCGGGGGGCTGAACCGCTACCCGGACCGCGAGTTCACCCGGCTGCGGGAGAGCCTGGCCGGGTACCTCGGCCACGGGCTGACCGCGGCACACGTGTGGGCGGCCAACGGCTCCAACGAGGTGCTCCAGCAGATCCTCCAGGCCTTCGGCGGGCCGCGCCGCAGCGTCCTCAGCTTCCTCCCCTCCTACTCCATGTATCCGCTGCTGGCCGCGGGCACGGATACGGCATTCGTCGACGGCGGGCGCGCCGCGGACCACACCCTCTCGGCCGAGCATGCCGCGGCCATGGTGCGCGAGCACCGTCCGAACCTCGTCTTCCTCGCCTCGCCCAACAACCCCACGGGCACCGCCCTCGGGCTGGACGTGATCGAGGCCGTCTACACCGCCCAGGCCCGGAACGAGGCCGAGGGCGGCCCGGGCGCCATGGTGGTCGTGGACGAGGCCTACGCCGAGTTCGCGCTCGACGGCACGCCCTCGGCCCTCACCCTCCTGGAGGGGCGCGAGCGGCTCATCGTCACCCGCACCATGTCCAAGGCGTTCGCCCTGGCCGGCGCCCGCCTCGGCTACCTCGCCGCGGACCCGGCCGTGGCGGATGCCCTGCGCCTCGTGCGCCTGCCCTATCACCTCTCCTCGGTCACGCAGGCCACCGCGATCGCCGCCCTCGAGCACGTGGAGACGCTCCTGGAGACCGTGGCGGACATCAAGGCCCAGCGCGACCGGATCGTGGCCCGGCTGCGCGAGCTGGGCCTGGACCCGGCCGTCTCGGACTCGAACTTCGTCTTCTTCGGCCACCTGGAGGACGCGCACGCCGTGTGGGAGGCGCTCCTCGAGCGGGGGGTGCTGGTGCGCGACGTCGGCATCCCGCACCACCTGCGCGTCACCGCGGGCACGGAGGAGGAGACCACCGCGTTCCTCACCGCCCTCGAGGAGGCCCTCGCCGCGGGTGCACGGTGACCCCGCGCCGGCCGCCGCGCGAGACGCAACGACGCGCGCGGCCGGGCATGCGCCGCCGAACCTAGGATGGATGCGACCGTCACCCCCGTATCCCCAGGAGGACCCGTGGCAGCCGAGCTGATCTCCGGACGCCGGGCGCGCATGGAGCGCACCACGAGCGAGTCGGACGTGCACGTGGAGATGGACCTGGACGGCTCCGGCGCCGCGGACATCTCCACGGGTGTCCCGTTCTACGACCACATGCTCACGGCGCTCTCGCGCCACTCACGGATCGACCTCAGGGTCCGCGCCACGGGGGACACCCACATCGACGTGCACCACACGGTGGAGGACGTCGCGATCACGCTCGGCGAGGTGCTCCGCGTCGCCCTCGGGGACAAGCGGGGCATCCGCCGCTTCGGCGAGGCCTCCGTGCCGTTGGACGAGGCGCTCGCGCGCGCCGTCGTGGACGTCTCCGGGCGTCCGTACCTGGTGCACGAGGGCGAGCCGGACGGGCAGCAGTACCACCTCATCGGAGGCCACTTCACCGGCTCCCTGACCCGGCACGTCTTCGAGGCGATCACGCAGCACGCGGCCATCTGCCTGCACATGGACGTCGTCCGCGGCCGCGACCCCCACCACATCGTGGAGGCCCAGTTCAAGGCGTTCGCCCGCGCTCTGCGCGCGGCCGTCGAGGACGATCCGCGCGTGGACGACGTGCCCTCCACGAAGGGCGCGCTCTGATGGCGGCGCCCACGTCCGTGCCCGGGGTGCGCCCGCGCGTTGCCGTCCTGGACTACGGCTCCGGCAACGTGCACTCGGCCGTGCGCGCCCTCGAGCGCGCCGGGGCCGTCGTCGAGCTCACCCGGGATCCGGACGCCGTGCTGGACGCGGACGGGCTGCTCGTGCCCGGCGTGGGCGCCTACGCCTCGGTGATGCGCGCTCTCACCGAGGTCGGCGGCACCCGCTGGATCGGCCGCCGCGTGGCCGGTGGTCGCCCCGTGCTGGGCATCTGCGTGGGCCATCAGGTCCTCTTCGACGCCGGGGTGGAGCACGGCGAGCGGACCCATGGCATGGGGGAGTGGCCCGGCGTGGTCGAGGAGCTCCCGGCCGAGGTCCTGCCCCACATGGGCTGGAACACCGTCCGACCGCCGGAGGACTCCGCGCTGTTCCGGGGGATCGAGGACGAGCGGTTCTACTTCGTCCACTCCTACGGCGTGCTGCGCTGGGAGTTCGACCAGACCATCCCCACCATGCGCCCCCCGCAGGTGACGTGGGCGCACCACGGCGCGGACTTCATCGCCGCCGTGGAGAACGGGCCGCTGTCCGCCACGCAGTTCCACCCCGAGAAGTCCGGCGAGGCCGGGCAGGCGCTGCTCCGCAACTGGCTGGAGACCCTCTGATGCCCTACTGGTCCGTCCTCTACCTCGCCCTCGGCGGCATCCTGCTCGGTGCCGCCTGGTCGATGCGCACGCAGAAGGCCCCCGGGTGGGCCGTCGTCATCGCCCTCGTGCTCGCCGCCATGGCGATCGCCGCCGCCTTCCTGACCGTCTCCCGCTGAGAGGTACCCCATGACCCCGAACACCCCCGCCCTCGAGCTGCTGCCCGCCGTGGACGTGCAGGACGGCCGTGCCGTCCGTCTCGTCCAGGGGGAGGCCGGCTCCGCCACCTCCTACGGCGACCCGCTCACCGCGGCCCTCGACTGGCAGCGCGCCGGCGCCGAGTGGATCCACCTCGTGGACCTCGACGCCGCGTTCGGCCGCGGGGACAACCGCGACGTCATGCGCCGCGTGGTGGAGGAGCTCGGCGTGAAGATCGAGCTCTCCGGCGGCATCCGCGACGACGCGTCCCTCGAGGGGGCCCTCGAGATGGGCGCGACCCGAGTGAACCTCGGCACCGCGGCCCTGGAGGACCCGGCGTGGACGGCGCGCGTGATCGAGCGCCACGGCGAGCAGGTGGCCGTGGGCCTGGACGTGCGCGGCACCACCCTCGCGGCCCGCGGCTGGACGAAGGAGGGCGGCGACCTCTGGGAGGTCCTGGCCCGCCTCGAGGACGCCGGCTGCGCCCGCTACGTGGTCACCGACGTCACGAAGGACGGCACCCTGAAGGGGCCGAACACCGAGCTCCTCGCGCAGCTGTGCGCGAAGACGGCCAAGCCCGTGGTCGCCTCCGGCGGCATCTCCTCGCTCGAGGACGTCGCCGCGCTCGCGGGGATGGTGGGGGACGGCGTCGAGGGAGCCATCATGGGCAAGGCCCTCTACGCGGGCCGGTTCAGCCTCGAGCAGGCGCTCGCGGTGGCCGGCGGCTCCACGGTGGACGAGGCGCGGGCCGCGCACCCCTTCGCGGTGGCCGAATGAGCGCGGACTCCGCGCACGAGGAGACCGTCGCGCTCGAGCGGCCGGCATCGCGGGAGCTGCCGGGGCACATCCGCGCCGCGCTGGACCGGATGCGGGAGAAGACGGCCGGGGAGAACGTCGCGGACACGGCCGGCGTCCCGTGGGAGGGCCGCGACCTCGCCGGCGGCGGCGTGGACGGTTCCGCCAATCCGCTGCACGCGTTCGACGCCGACGACGGCACCGCCGACGCCCGGTGGACCGACGTCATGGAGCGGCTCGCCCGCTCGGAGGCGACCGAGCAGGACGTCTCCGCGGTGCTCGGGCACATCCGGGTCTTCGCCGCCGTGGTCCCGACGCTCGCGGTCGACGAGGCGGACGTGCACGACCACGCGGACCACGCCGGCCACGGGCACGAGTTCGGCGCGCACGGGGACAAGGCGGCCGACGTCGCCCTGGTGACCCTGCGCGCCGCCGACGGCCGCGCCGCCCTGCCCGTGTTCACGAACGTGCCCGCCCTCACGGCGTGGAACCCCGAGGCGCGGCCGGTGGCCGTGTGGATGCCGCGGGCGTGCCTCTCGGCGGTGGACGAGGGATGTGAGCTCGTGGTGGTCGACGCCGGCGCTGAGCACACCTACGTGGTGCGCCGCCCCGCCGTGTGGGCGCTCGCACAGCAGCAGGAGTGGACGCCGTCGTACGTGGACCAGGAGGTGGCCGATGAGATCGCGGAGGTCGCGGACCTCGTGCCGCACCTGCTGAACCTCGGCCTCGCGCCGGGATCCGGCGTCGCGACGCGCACGGCGTCCGGCGCGGTGATGAACGGCGGCGGCTCGGGCCCGGAGCTCAAGGTCGTGGCCATGCCGACCCGCGGCGTGGACGACGCCGACGTGCGGCTCATGGCCGCCACGCTGCGCATGGTGCTGTCGGACCTGCCCCTGCTGGCTGAGCGGGCCGACTCCGTGGAGATCGCCGTCCGCCGGCCCTGAGCCCCGCGCTCCCATGGGCGTGCCGACCCCCATCGGCTACCGTGGTGGGGGAGGGGCGCCGCCGTTTCGGCCGCCCCGCGCTGGACGACCGTGCACTTCCGGCCGGTCCTAGGCATCCATCTGGAGGAGATGTCATGAGAAGCAGAACCCTGACCGGCGCGGCCACCGCCGCGCTGGGCGCCGTGGCGGTCGCCGCCGCCGGCCCCGCCCTCGCGTCCACCCCGCTCACCCAGGGATCGGCGCTCTCGGCGCCGGCCGGGGCGTGCAGCCTGACCATCGTGGACGAGTCCACCGCCTACACCGCGGCCCACTGCGGCGGGGCCGTGTGGGAGGTCGGCTCCCCGGTGCGCTCCGCCGAGGGCGCGCGCATCGGTACCGTCACCGCCCTGCCCGGCGAGTCCGGCGTGGACCTGGTGCGCATCGGCCTGGCCGAGGACGTCCGCGTGGTCGGCGACTGGGCCACCCGGCCCGCCGCCTCCGTGGAGGCGGGCGAGACCGTGTACACGCACGGCTCCTCCGTCCCGATGGGCCACCCCAACTCTCTGAGCCATGCCCACGCGTTCGACAGCGACGCCGTGTGCGCCGACGGCTATGCCGACCAGGTCGCCCTCGACGCCGCCACCACCCACCCCGGCGACTCGGGCGGAGCGGTCTACGACGCGCAGCAGCGCGTGGTGGGCGTCATCTCGGGCGTCGCGCCGGTGACCTTCGACGAGGACGGCGAGGCGGTCAGCTGCGACGCGAAGGCCATGTCCTCGATCATGGTCCCGATCGAGTCGACCCGTGCCCTCGACGCCGCCACGGCCTCCTCGGCGACGTCCGGCAAGACCCCCCGCCCCGCCCCCAAGCACGCCGCGCGCCCCGCCCCGAAGCACGCCGCCGACATGCCCACCGCCGGAGCGGCCCCTGTGGCCGAGTCCGAGGTCACGACGATCCCGGCGGAGGAGCAGAAGGAGATCGCCGACGAGCTGATCGCGAAGCAGGAGGCGAAGGCGGCCGCGGAGAAGAAGGCCGTCGCCGAGAAGAAGGCTGCGGCGGAGAAGAAGGCCGCCAAGGCTCCCGCCGCGGCCAAGGCTGAGGCTCCGGCCAAGGCCTCCGCTCCCGCCAAGGCCAAGGCCAAGGCCAAGGCCTCCGCTCCCGCCAAGGCCACGCCGGCCCCGGACCTCACCACCGAGGTGACCTACACCGCCGCCGAGGGCGTGGCCCGCGGCACCCGCACCCAGATCACCACGGACGAGGGCCGTTTCGAGTACATGAAGGTCTACGCCCTGGACGCGGACGGCTCCGTGCTGGGCGAGATGCAGCTGCACACCGTGCAGCCGATGGCCTGGATCAACGTCCCGGCGGACGTCCCCGCCGGCGGCTCCGTGAAGGTGATCGCGGTCAGCTCCGCCGACGCCCCCGCGGACACGGTGGTGACCCTGGGCGGCCAGCGCATCGGCTGATCCGTCCGGCCTCTCGGCCACAGCAGCACACCAGGCCCGGTGATTCCGCGAGGATCACCGGGCCTGGTGCGTCAGCACCGCCCCTCGAGGCGGTGGCCGAGCCGGGAGAACACCCGGCCGAGGGTCTCCGCCTCCCCGGGCTCCAGGGAGCTGAGGAAGAGGTCGTCGATCTCGCGCGCGTGATGGACGGCTGCGCGGCGGAAGGCGCGGCGGCCCTCGTCCGTGATCACAGCCTCGAATCCGCGCCGGTCCCGTTCCGCGGGGTGGCGCTCGATCAGGCCGCGGGCCACGAGGCTCTTGACCTGGTACGTCATGCGCGAGGGGGAGAAGACCATGCGCCCGGCGAGCTCTCCGAGGCGCAGGCGGCCATCGGGGGACTCGTAGAGGAGCAGCAGCAGGTTGTAGTCGGCCAGCGAGAGCCCGGCGTCCCGCTTCAGTCCGCGCTCGAGCAGCTCGGAGAGCATCTGGGTGGACTCGAAGTACGCGCGCCACGCCTGCTGGGCCGCACCCTCAGGCCTGCGGTCCTCGGGGGCGGAGCCGTACCACGTCGCGGCGTCGGCGGAGCCGGGAACCGGCTCAGGCGCCGGGGTTGAGGAGCTGGTCAAACGGAGTCACCTCCAGCTCTGCCTCGCCCTTCGCGCGGCGCGGCCGCGCGGGGCGCAGGAGCATGACCTCGGCGAGGTCCCTCCCTGCGGCCGCGATGCGCGCGCTCAGCGGGTGGTCCCGCATGGACGCCGCGGCCCCGGTCACCTCGCCCCAGTCGTCCGAGGCGGCGAACACCGCCGTGGGGATGATGCGCGTGCGCAGGTAGGAGAAGAGCGGCCGCATCGCGGTGTCGATCATGAGCGAGTGCCGCGCGGTGCCACCGGTCGCGCCGAGCAGCACGGCGGTGCCGCGCACGGCGTCGTCGTCCACGAGGTCCCAGAAGGCCTTGAAAAGGCCCGCATAGGACGCCTTGAAGGTGGGGGAGACGGCGATGACGGCGTCGGCCTGCTCGACCTCGTCGAGCGCGGCGCGCAGTGCCGGGGAGGTGGTGGCGGTCACCTGCGCCTGGGCGACGTCGACCGCCAGCTCCCGCAGGGTGATCAGGTGGATCTCGGGGGCCGAGCCCCGGCCCGCGAGGGCGCTCGAGGCCGCCTCGGCGAGGCGCTCGGCGAGCATGCGGGTCTGGGACGACTCCCCGAGGCCGCCGGAGACGACGGCGATGTGCCGCGTCTCGGGCGTGAACGGGCCGGTGACGGCGCTCATCGGCCGGACTCCCGCTCCGCGTGAGCGGCCGAGCCCTCGGCGCCGCCGGGGACGGGCGCCTCGCCGCGACGGGCGCGCTCGACGAGGAACGCGTGGGTGGGCGCCTCGGGCACGTCGGCCGGCGTGAGGGCGTCGAACTCCCTGCCGAGCACGGGGAGCACCTCGTCGCCCAGGATGTCGATCTGCTTCAGGACGGTGTCCGTGGGCAGGCCCGCATGGTCGATCAGGAACATCTGACGCTGATAGTCGCCCACCCAGTCGCGGAAGCCGAGGGTCCGCTCGATGACCTCCTGCGGGGAGCCCACGGTCAGCGGGGTCTGGCGGGTGAAGTCCTCGAGGGAGGGGCCGTGGCCGTACACCGGCGCGTTGTCGAAGTACGGGCGGAACTCCTTGACGGCGTCCTGCGAGTTCTTGGCCATGTAGACCTGGCCGCCGAGGCCCACGTAGGCCTGGTGTGCCTTGCCGTGGCCGTAGTGCTCGAAGCGCTGGCGGTACAGGCGCACCATCTGGATGACGTGCTCCTTGTTCCAGAAGATGTTGTTGTGGAAGAAGCCGTCGCCGTAGTAGGCGGCCTGCTCGGCGATCTCGGGCGAGCGGATGGAGCCGTGCCACACGAAGGGCGCCACGCCGTCGAGCGGCTGGGGCGTGAGGGTGAAGTCCTGCAGCGGGGTGCGGTGCTTGCCGCTCCAGTCAACGGTCTCCTCGTGCCATAGGCGGTAGAGGAGGTGGTAGTTCTCTACGGCGAGCTGGATGCCCTGGCGGATGTCCTTGCCGAACCACGGGTACACGGGTCCGGTGTTGCCGCGGCCCAGGGTGAGGTCCACGCGGCCGTCGGCGAGGTGCTGCAGGTACGCGTAGTCCTCGGCCAGGCGCACCGGGTCCATCGTGGTGATGAGCGTGGTCGCCGTGGAGAGCTGGATCTTCTCCGTCACGGCCGCCAGGTACGCGAGCAGCGTGGGCGGGTTGCCCGGGGCCACGAACGGCGGGTTGTGGTGCTGGCCCGTGGCGAACACGTCGAAGCCCGCCTGCTCGGCGTGCCGCGCGATACGCACGGTGTCCTTGATGCGCTGGTGCTCGGTGGGGGTGGTGCCGGTGGTCGGATCGGTGGTGATGTCACCGATCGTGAAGACGCCGAACTGCATGGGCTGCTCCTTCGGGGCGGGGCGGGGCGGGGCCGGACGGGCGAGGGGGCGGGCCCCTCGTCGTCTTTCAAAACTGAACCATATCCGTCAACGCGTGCCGAGCCGGGGGTATTCCGGGAGGACGACGACGGCGGGACACTGGTCGCATGACCGGGACCTTCGACGCAGGCCGCCTCGCGCACGTGAACGCCGTGACGGTGCAGCAGATGACCACGTGGAACTCCAACGACATGGCGATCCTCGGCCCCGACGGGGAGACCGTGGCGACGGTGGTGACCCGAGGCGGGGGCTTGAGCCGCATGCTGATGGGCTCGCGTGAGTTCGACGTGGTGGACGGGGAGGACGGCCGCGTCCGCTTCCACCTGCAGGACCCGGCGACCTTCGGGCGGGACCGCTTCCAGGTGTTCGACGCGCAGGGGTATCCGCTGGCCAACGTGGCCCGGGAGTTCGCGTTCTTCCGCACCGCCGTGAGCGTGGAGGTGGTCGACGGGACGCGGTTCTCCGTGACGGGCGACCTGTTCGACTACGACTACACGTTCGCGGCCGGGGAGCGGCAGATCGCCCGCGTGACGGCGGAGTTCGCCGGGTTCCTGAACGCTCTCGCGGGGCGCTCGCGGTACCAGCTCACCGTGGACCCCGCGATGCCGCCCGTGGTGCGCTGCGCGGTGCTGGGCACGGCGATCGCCCTGGACCTGCTGCGCGCGAAGGACCAGCGGAAGAACTGAGCGGGCGCGGTCTCGGCAGGCCCGGTGTGAGCCGGACTGCACCACACACCGGAAGCCCTAAGCTTCTGGGGTGGACTTCGGAGCGTACGGACGGTTGCTGCAGGACCCTCGGATCCGCCAACTGCTGATGGTGGGCTTCATCGCCCGCTTCCCCCACACGGCGGCCGGCGTGATCCTCACGCTGCACGTGGCGCTGACGCTCGGCCTCGGCTACGGCCAGGCCGGCCTCGCGGCGGCGGCCATGACGCTGGGCATCGCCGTCGGCGCTCCGTGGCGCGGCCGCGTGGTCGACGCCAAGGGTCTGCGCCGGGCGCTGCTGCCGTCCGTGGTGGCGGAGGCCCTCATCTGGCCGATCGTGCCGTGGCTGCCCTTCCCCTGGATGCTGCTGGCCGTGTTCCTCGGCGGCGTGTTCGCGCTGCCCATCTTCTCCGTGGTGCGCCAGGGCCTCGGCGTGCTCACTCACGGCAAGGATCGCCAGACGGCGTTCGCCCTCGACTCGATCATCACCGAGACCATCTTCATGATGGGCCCGGCCCTCGGCGCCGTGGTGGCCGCCACGTGGTCCAGCGCGCTCGGGCTGACCATCGTGGGCCTCTCCAGCGCCCTTGGCGGCCTGCTGCTGATGTGGTTCAACCCGCCGACGCGCTCGAGCCAGCTGGCCGTCGTCGGGCCGGCCACGGACGACCCGTACACGGAGGCCGAGGACCGCGATCAGGCGGTGGCCCAGTCCGTGCACGGCGCGCCGATGCACGTGGAGATGACCGCCCCGGACCTCGCCACGGGCACCGTGCCGCTGGTGACCGGAGCGATCCCGATCATCACGGGTGCCATGCCCCGCATCGCGGAGGACGGCTCCGGGCCGGTGCCCCAGGCCCGCCTGGGCCTGACGCGGCGGGAGCGGCTCGCGCTGTGGCGGGAGAAGAACTTCGCGTGGGTCACCCCGGAGGCCCTGGGCGTGCTCGTCGTGTCCATGGCGGCGGGCATCGTGATGGTGGGCACCGAGGTGTCCATGGTGGCCGAGCTGGAGCGCGCCGGCCAGGCGGCCGCGGTGGGCGTGGTGTATGCGCTGTGGTGCGGTGCCTCGGCGATCGGCGGCCTGTTCTACGGGGCTTGGGGGCGCCAGGTCCACCCGTACCTGCTCATGGCTCTGTTCGCCCTGTTCACGATGCCCATGGCGGTCGTGGACGGTCTGTGGCCGCTGGCGCTCGCCTCGATCCCCTCGGGCCTGCTCACGGCGCCCACGCTGGCCGCTGCGTCCTCGCGGCTCTCGAACCTGGTGGTGGAGGAGCGCCGCGGCGAGGCGATGGGCTTCTACGGCTCGGCCATGACTGCGGGCGCCGCTCTCGGCGCGCCGGTGGCGGGCGTCTTCATCGACGCGATCTCGCCGGCGGCCGGCTACGTGTTCGCCGCCCTCGTGGGCTTCGTGCTCGTGGCGGTGGCCGCGCTGGCCACGCTGACCCGACGACGGCGGGGTGCCGCGCGCTGACCGCGGCGGTGGCGGCGGTCAGCGGGTGAGGTCGCCCGGCCACCAGCGCCGCACGATGGTGAACAGCAGCGTGACCGCGGCGAGCGCGACGAGAGCGGCGGCGGCGGAGAACGCGGCCGCGGCGTCGCCGACGGCGTCCCACCCTTCGTCGCTGAGGGTGGAGATCATGGACAGGGCGGACCCGCCGAACGCGAGGGTGAGGATCACGCCGAACCCGCCGAGCACGAGGTCCGCCGCGCGCACCGCAGCGGCCCACGTTCGGCGCCGTGCGTCCGTGAGCAGCAGCCCAGCCCCGGCGAGGGAGGCCAGCGAGCCGAGGACGGGGAGGTTCACGCCAACAGCTCGTGGATGCGGCGGACCACCACGTCCGTGAGGTCGGCGTCGTAGCCGGAGGTCGAGGAGTCCATGAACAGGTGCTCGGCGCTCTCGTACTCGAAGAGCACCGCGGGGGCGTCCGGATTCTCATCCGTCGCGGCGATCGAGCGGGCCAGCGGCAGGTCCTCGTCCTTGACCCAGGCGTCCTCGGAGGCGAGGTGCACCTGCAGGGCCGTGTGCGGCTGCCACAGAGGGGCGAACGCGGTGAGCGGGACGAACCCGGAGATGTCGATGCATGCGCGGAAGGCGGGCACGGTCTGAGCCGCCTTGTGGGCGGGGACCACGCCCATCGAGACACCGGCGACGACGGACGCGGACGGGAACTCCGCGGCCACGCGCATGCCCTCGAGCGCGATCCGGTCGAAGCCGCCGAGCGTCCCCACGTGCGCGATGCCCTCCTGTGGGGTGGCGAAGAGCGCGCCGTCGAAGAGGTCCGGCGTGTGGACCTGATGGCCGCCGGAGGCGATCTTCTCGGCGAGGTCGCGGACACCGTCCGTGAGGCCGAGGGCGTGGTGGAAGAGGATGATCTGAGCCATGGGTCACAGCGTAGACGCGGGGCCGGACACCGCAGCGGGTCCGCGGGCGGGCCCTCTGCTGGGGAAGGACAGCTGAGCGGGGATGCCGGGCTCCGGGTGATCGGGGGAGACGAAGACGGCCCGGCCGGGAAGCGGCTCCACCGCGATGACCTTCGGCCACACGAGCCGGTGCTCCCCGCTCGTGCCCGCCGGCACGTAGAACCGGTGGGGGAGGTGCAGCAGGAGGCGTGAGGTCGCGAGGTCGCGGCCGCCCAGGGCCGCGAACCGCACCCGTCTCCCCCGCTGGGTGCCCAGCCAGTGGTGCAGCTCCTCGTCGAAGGACCGGTACGTCTCGCCCACCCGGAGACCTGCCCAGCCGGCCCACCCGGTGACCACCGCGGTGCCGCCGTGATCGGCGAGCGCGTCGAGCGCCGTGACGGCAGCCTGGGCGGCCTCGTCGCCCCCGTCGGGGGTGAGGACGGTGTGGCCATGGGGCAGGCCCGGGCGACCCGTCTCTCCGGAGCCGTCGAGCATGAGCACGCCGCCCGGCCCACGCGCGGCCACGTCGAGGACGGACTCCAGGATCAGCTCGCGGCCGCCGGCCGCCTCCGCGATCCATGCCGTGTTCCCCGCGGAGCCGTGCGGCCAGCGCCAGACCACGTGCCGTGCGCGGGACGCGTCGTCGATGAGGGCGAGAGCGTCGCGGCCCCGCCTGCTCGAGCGGTCGGGGGCCCACACTCCCGGGAGGGCGGGAGAGACCACCGGCGCCGGTGTCGGCCAGCATCCCTGCGCGTACGCGTCCCTCACGTGCTCCACGACGGCCTCCCACGAAGCGGCGGTGGCGGCCGGCACGGCCTCCTCGCCCGCCCGCCGCCACACGGGTTCGGCGGCAGCCACCGCCCACTGCGAGGCACGGAACGCGACGGGCGCGCGGCCCGCCCGGGAGAGGATGGCCGATCCGGGGCGGGAGGCGTCCAGGCGGAAGGCGTCCCGCGAGCCGACGAGGTCCCAGGACTCCTGCTCCGTGGCCGTGCGCAGGGCGATCGTGGCGCCCAGGTTGGAGCGGATGTCCCCGCTGACTGCACCCGTCGCCCGCTGCGTCGCGAGCAGCAGGTGGAATCCGAGGGACCGCCCGGTCGCGGCGAGGCGCTGGAGCACGGCACCGGCGTCGGGGTGGTCGTCCATGAGGACCCGCAGCTCGTCGACCGCCACCACCAGGCGAGGGAGCGCCACGTCCGGACGGCGACGGCGGAAGGCGGGGTAGTCGCTCACCCCGAGCCCCGCGAAGAGCGCCTCGCGTCGCCTCAGCTCAGCGCTGATCGCCGAGAGGGCGCGCAGCGAGGCGGCGCCCACGTGGTTCGTCTCCACGCTCATGGTGTGCGGAAGGGCGGCCAGATGCCCGAAGGACGCCCCGCCCTTGAAGTCCAGCAGGATGAAGGCGAGCTCGGCCGGAGGGTGGTGCGCGCTCAGACCCACGAGCAGGGACAGCAACAGGTCGGACTTCCCCGAGCCCGTCGTCCCGGCGACCAGGATGTGGGGCCCGTCGGCCGCGAGATCCAGCCACAGCCCGCCCGTGGCCGGCGGCCCGCCAGCGGCCGGACGCGCGGGATCGCCCGTCGTCACGGGCGCGCGGACCCCGTCGACCGCCGAGAGCGTCCCCACCTGCGGCGGCGGGCGCAACGGCGGTGCCGCCGTCGTCCCCGAGAGGAGCCCGAGGCCGACGACGTCGTCGGCCAGCTCCAGGAGCCACCACGTGAGGGTCGCGGGGGAGATGCCCGTCATCACGACGTCGGCCAGCGTGGTCCCGTCCCCGGCGCGGTGGAGGGAACGGGCGGTGAGGTCGAGACGATCCCCAGGCACGGAGGGGACGGACGGATCCTCGGCCTCGGCGCTGAACCGCACCTCGGACACCGTGCGCTGCGGATCCGCGGAGGGTGGCGGAGCGACGTCGGCCCGGCCCAGCGCCTCAAGCCATCGTGCCCGCGTCGGTGCGACCCAGTCCGAAGCCGGCAGACCGAGGTGCAGCTCGCGTGCGGCCACCCCGCCCCGCCACCAGCACTCCCTGCCGTGGGGCGTGGTGACCGTGAGCGTCAGTCCCGCGGCCACGGCGTGGCGCAGGAGCTGGAAGAGGGCCCACCGGGCCGCGGCGTCGAGGGGACGTCGTGCACCGGTCACCGTGATGCTCCGCTCGTCGGCCAGGGTGGAGAGGGCGGGCTGTGACACGACGACGGCCTCCTGCCATTGCCGCGCGGCCTCCGGCCGGGACAGCGGAAACGGCCCCATGCCCGTCCCCCAGCGGAGGACGCAGGCTGCGTCCTGCCCCTGCCCTGAGACCCCGAAGCGATCCGCGGAGCGCGACCGCGCGGCACGGGCGACCTGCCCCGGGCACGGCGCCTGGCCCGAGCGACGGGCGGCCAGCTCCGAGGCTCGGCCGCGCAGGGCACGGGCGTGCTCGCGCCGGGCACGTCGTTGCAGGCCGATCATGGTCCCGACCGTCAGGACCGACATCAGGCCGAACAGCAGGAAGAGCCCGCTTCCGCTGGTCAGGGCGAGCACGAGGCCGATGACGATCGGCCCGGCAGCCATGAGGAGCGGCAGCAGCATCGCCTGCTCGCCCGGGGGACTGCCGAGGTCGACGACGGCCGCCGCCACCTCGCGGGGCGGGTCCAGGGGACGCTGTGGCCCGCGCATCGTTCCGAGGGAGCATCGGCCCACGAGCAGGGGCTCCAGGCCGTTCCACTGCTCGGGCGTCGAGCGGCCAGGGCGTCGCACCGTGAGCCCGGCGGCCGCGAGAGCGAACCGAGTGGGGCGGGCGGGCGCGGTCGGGTCGTCCAGGAGGAGGTCGACCGTGCCGCGCCCCGCCGAGACTCCGGCCGGCGAGACGGGAGCGATCCGCCCCGCATCCGGTCCGTCCTCCGACAGGATGCTCAGTTCAGGCCCGGGGGCGCGTCGGGCCGGGCCCGCGCCGGCCGGACGGACGACGTAGGTGAGGGCGCCGGATGCGGAACGGCCGCGGCGGAGCGAGCCTGCGGGGAAGCGGCGGCGGACCTCGTCGTCCTGCCGTGCGGGGTCGGCGGGAAGGTCGGAGACGACCCAGACGTCGTCGTCCCCGGACTCGCCCAGGAGGCGCACGGTCCAGGTCATGACGGATCCTCTCGGGGCCGGTGTCCAGGGGCGCCGGGCTGACGCCGCGGCCAGGATGACAGCTGAGGCGATGCGGACGCGACGGGGTGTCCCTCACTGTGGAGAACCTGCCCCGGGAAGACGTCCGATGAACAGTTGTCCACAGCTTGGGGAACCCCATGGAACCCATCCGAGTCGGGGAGATAGGTTCGATCACGACATGCGGTGCGGCGCCGGGGGATGGCGCTTCAAACGGGCACAGGAGGATGCATGGATGCCGTGCGCATACTCGAGGACGAGGTCAGAGAAGTCGTCCGTCGTCAGGGTGTCGATCCGCAACGGGAGGGCGAACGCGTCCGGCTGCTGATCCACGAGGCGGTCTCGGACTACGAGTCCCGCTCGCTGGTGAGCTCCCTGCCGCCGCTGGACGATGCCGGCCAGGCGAGACAGGACCTCTATGACTGCATCGCCGGTCTCGGACCCCTCCAGCGGCTGATGGACGACCCCGGAGTGGAGGAGATGGAGGTCTAAGTCATAACCCGCGTATCCATGCGGATTTCGACAAGCCAAGTGTGCCACAGATGCTGTGGCATCGACCGCTTGTGTGGCACGTTTGTGGCACATCGTGGGGTCTGTGGCGGGTTAGGGAGCCGAGGTGCGCCTAGGGCGCTGTGTGCCGCTCTGCGAGCCCGAAGCGGTCTCGGGCGGACACTGGGTGGGTCTGACCTCTCTACGGGCGTCCTAGGTGTACCCGGTCATGAGGTTGGTGGCACCCGGTTCATGGGCGGGTGTCCTCCGAGCGCGGCGTGACCCCGCTCAGTGTTGTAGTACTCCAACCACGGGGCAAGCGCGTCCTGTCGGTGAGCACTGGAGGTGAACACCTGCCGGTAGGCCCACTCGATCGCCAGCGTCCGGTTGAACCGCTCGACCTTGCCGTTCTGCCACGGGCAGTGCGGGCGGATGAACTTCTGCCTGGCCCCGAGCCCGGCCACCGCGGCCCGGAACGCTGCACTATGGCGATACGCGAACGCGTTGTCCGTGATGACACGCTCGATCCTCGTGATCCCCCGAGAGGCGAAGTACGCCGCGGCCCGCTGCAGGAATCCCGCGCACGTCTGCCCGGTCTCGTCGGCCAGGACCTCGGCGTAGGCCAGGCGGGAATGGTCATCGACCATCGCGTGCACGTAGTCGTATCCGATCTTGGGGCGCCGGCCTTTCTCAGCCTCGGTCGCCGCGCGTCCTCGTGCTCTCCAGCCCCCGCCCTCGGGGATCTTGCCCAGCTTCTTCACGTCCACGTGGACCAGTTCCCCGGGCCGGTCTCGTTCGTACCGGCGCGTGGTCGTCTTCGAAGAACGGATCACCTCCCCGGTGATCGGGTCGCATGCGGCCAGGCGGGGCACGTGATGACGACGCAGGATCCTGCCGATCGTGCGTGCTGGAACCCCGGTGAGCGGGGCAAGACGGTCCTGCCCGTACCGGTGCTCGGCGCGAGCGGCGAGCACCGCCTGCTCCGTGGCTGCAGAAGATCTCGTGGGGCTGGTGTGGGGGCGGGAGGAACGCGTGGCCAGGCCTGCATCGCCCTCGCACGCGTACCGGTCGATCCAGGTCTTCACGCATTTTCGTGAGACCCCCATCGCGGCGGCGATGTGGGCTTGAGCCCATCCGGCTTGGTGGCGTTGGACGATGAGTCGACGACCGTGAACGGTCAGGCGGGCGCTACCGTGGGACATGAGAACCTCTGGGTTTGTGATGTGGGCCTTAGACAAGCCACATCCCACCCGGAGGTTCTCCTTTGTTCAAGCTCCCTCGTGCCACCAACGTCCTGACCGGGTACACCTAGGGCTCGTCAGGCTCTCCCGTGGGCGCGGACCGGCCTCGGCGACAGTGTGGTGCCCTGTCGTGCGATGTCCGTCCCCTGTGCGATGCTGACGGGCAAGTGGGTCGTGTGCAGTGATATTCGGCTCTGCATACCAGACTTAGCAACAAAGGAGCGCACCATGAGAAACGTGAGCCTGGCGGCAGCCAAAAAGGCAAAGCAGGACGAGTTTTATACCCAGTGGGCGGACATTGAGCGGGAGATGAACGCCTATCTGGAGTATGACCCGGATGTCTTCCGGGACAAGACAATCCTGCTCCCGTGCGACGACCCTGAGTGGAGCAATTTCTCCAAGTTCTTCGCGCTTCACTACATGGACTACGGCATCAAAAAGCTCATCTCCACGAGCTACGCGCCGAACAGTAACGCGGATGGTGTGTTCTACAAGCCCACTCTCTTCGATGACCCTCAGTTCGATGAGGACAAAGACTCGGTCCGGGGAAAAATCTTCGTATTGGAGCGCGAGGATACGAACGGCGATGGGCGGGTAGATATTGACGATCTCAAATGGTCTTACCTTGAGGGCGACGGCGATTTCCGTAGCGAGGAGGTGACTGCCCTTAGGGACGAGGCGGACATGGTCATCACGAATCCGCCGTTCTCCCTTTTCCGATCTTTCATTCAGTGGCTGGATGAGGGTGACGTGAAGTTCTCGGTCATCGGCAATGTAAATGCAATCACCTACCCGCAGGTCTTCGAACTCATCCAGCACAACCGCCTCTGGAAGGGTGCAACCGCGAATAACACCGACATGGTGTTCCGGGTTCCTACTGGATTCGATGTTCGCGAGTCTGACCGGGAGAAGGCGGAGCGGCTCGGGTATCCCTCGGACGAGGAGAACACCTTCACGCGTCTCGGAAACTCTTGCTGGTTCTCCAACATTGACCACGGGCGACGCCATGAGCCAATGCAGCTGTTGTCCATGGAGGACAACCTTGCGTTCAATAAGAGGATTGCCAGCGTCGGTTATCCGTCCTATGACAATTTTGACGCCATCGAGGTCGCCTCGACCAGTGGCATCCCTAGCGACTTTGAGGGAGTCATGGGCGTTCCCATTACTTTCCTCGATAGGTTCAATCCCGAGCAGTTCGAGATCGTTGGCATGAGTCGATTCACCAAGACCACGGGCATGTCTAAGAAGTTCGTGGATGACTACTACGCGTCGGGTCAGACCGGTCAGATCCATGAGGGACACCCTGACGTTGGCTATTACGACAGAGATGGGAAGCCAGTGGTTCCCTATCGCCGCATTTTCATCCGCCACCGTAACCCCGAATCGAAGGAGGTATGACGATGAAGACCGAACTGAAGCGTTACACTGTCCGCGAGGTTACAGAGGGCTTCCTCTACAGCGAGCTGGAGGCCAAGGGCCTCTATGGTCTCAAAGGCGACCTTGTGGTCCAGCCTGAGTATCAGCGCAACTACATCTATGGCGACGGCAAGAAAGATGTAGCGGTGATTGAGTCGGTGCTGAAGGGCTACCCGCTGGGGCTCATCTACTTCGTGGATACGGGCGACACCACCGGTCCCCGGCTGGAGGTGCTGGACGGTCAGCAGCGGATCACCTCTCTGGGCCGTTTTGTGACCGGCAAGTTCGCAATCGTCTGGAACATGCGCGAGCAGACGTTCTCATCCCTGCCGAAGGAGCTACAGGAGACGATTCTAGACGCGGAGCTTTTGGTCTATGAGTGCTCCGGCACTGAGGCTGAAATCAAGGAATGGTTCCAGACCATCAACATTTCCGGCGTGCCTCTGACTAAGCAGGAGCTGCGCAACGCGGTCTATTCCGGTCCGTTCGTGACGGCGGCTAAGGCTGAGTTCTCCAACTCGGCGAACGCCCTCCAGAACAAGTGGTCGGCCTACGTCAAGGGTGAGCCGAAGCGCCAGGAGGTGCTTGAGGTTGCCTTGGATTGGGTGGCTTCGTCTAAGGGGCAGGACATTGACGGCTACATGGCTGCGCACCGAACCGACACGGACATCGCCGAGCTGAAGACCTACTTCACCTCGGTCATCGACTGGGTCACTTCAGTCTTCACCCCTCCGGCAGACAAGACCATGCGCGGTCAGGAGTGGGGCGACCTCTACGAGGAGCACCACCACAAGCCCTACAACGCGGCCACCGTCTCCAAGCGGGTCACTGAGCTGCTCCATGACCCTGCGGTGGGCAACTCGCGCGGCATCTACGAGTTCATTCTGGGCGGGGAGGAAGACACCAAGCTGCTCAACGTGCGCCTCTTTGACGACAAGACGAAGCGAGCCGCCTACAAGCGGCAGACGGAGGAGGCGGAGCAAGAGGGGGTTTCCAACTGCCCGATGTGCGCCATCGGTCACGAGTCGAGGTCGGCGCGCATCTACAAGCTCTCGGAAATGGAGGCGGACCATGTCTCGGCATGGTCAGAGGGTGGCTCCAGCGAGCTCGCTAACTGCCAGATGCTCTGCAAGCCGCACAACGCGGCTAAGGGCAACCGCTGACCTGACGGCGCGCAGAAGCCCCGCCACTTATTACTAGGTGGCGGGGCTTCTCGCGTCACTTGGAAAGGTTTTCCAGCAGCTTAGTGTGGGCGTCCAGCAACTTCTCCCGCAGGGATTCGTCAGGCTCGAACTGAGCTGCGCGCTGGACGGCCATGAGCGGGTAGCCCACCTTATCCATGTCGCCAAGCTCGCGGGCATTCAAACTTTGGGCGGCGAGGCCGCGAAGCTGCTCTCGCACCTCCGGCTCGATGTCCTCGCTGGCGACCATAGCGGGACCCATGGCAATCAGGAGGGCGCGGTCGGCTTCGAACTTGGTATCAGTCATGACATGTCTCCTTGGTCCGGGCGCACCGTGCGCTCGAAGGTGAGCGTAGCCGGTGGCTACATGACGGTGCGGCATCCTTCGCCCCTCTCAGCGCGCCTACCTCCCGTAGGTGCTCCGTCGCCCCCTGATGGCTCCCTGGCCTCTTTGTGTGCGCCATGGATCGTGTTGCGGCTCAACCCTGCCTCACGCGCTATGCGTGGCATAGGGAGGCTCTGGGGGCGTCTGGCGACCAAGGCGTCGGCTCGCTCGGGCTTGAGGGCTGGCAGGCGGCGGGTGAGCTAACCCACCGCCTTGCGGTTACGAGCCCATCGAGGCGGCGTTCATTGGTGAGGGCTGCCCTACTGTTGCGTCCCCTGAGACCGGGCGGATCTGTCGGGGTGATGCCGCGCGCGGGGAAAATGAGACAGAAGGCCGTAGTTGAGGGATACTGGAGGCATGGGCGAACAAAAAAAGGTAACACATCGTAATCATTTCGTGGCGCAGGGGTATTTGAAGAATTTTGCCACGGACGACAAGCGGATATACGAGATCCCATTTGACAAGACCAAACGCGCGGGCATCAAGCACATTCGAAATACCGCCAAAGAAACTGACTTATACACGCTTGAAAACACCGCCATTTTCGACCGGATTGACATCGCCGAGGAGATGCTCAATGTGGTGGAGCAAGCCGCCCACCCCCTACTCCGAAGACTCTGTGAGGGGAAGTGCCGCCTGAACCCGCAGGAGCGCGGAACCTTGTCCCACTACTTTGCGCTCCAGCTCACGCGCGGGCCAGAGGTTCAGGCCAGATATAAGCATTTCCTTGCTTTTCTGGACGACCAAAAGACAACCGTGTCCAGCTTGGACGATGTCAATAGAATTGCCAAGCACTACCGAGAGGGGCGGTTTCCTTATTTCGACGCTGCAACTGTATGGAAGAACATGAATGACGAGAACTACACCTTCAGTGAAGTCATCATGTTGGACCATTTGCGAAACATATTTATTAGCGCCGAAGACATCTATCCATACCTCCTTGGGCGTCCTTGGGAGTTTATTTACTTTAGGGACTACTCCCTTTTTACGTCTGATTCTCCAGTCTCGCCCTTTGCTGTTAGTCGCGAAAAAGCCGCGCAGCGGTTTGTCGTAGAGGACGCGGACGGCGTGATTGTGCCTATTGGCCGAAAGCTCGCAATCAGGATGGGAAGGTCTCCCAAGACTCCGCAGGGTCTGTCTCCGCTGGCTGCGGCTATGCACAAAATGTTTGTCGAACGTGCCATAAGTGGCGAATTAGATTCACGCTCTCTGGGGACCCCGGAGGATGCAGATGTTTTCAACAAAATGACGCTGGATACGGCATTTAGGTATATCTATCGCCATCCAGACGATGCGCATTTGAACCCAGAGAAACTGCCCAACCAAAGTCTCCTAAAGTAAAGAATTCCGAGGTGCGGGTCCGTCAAAGCCCGTCTCGCCCTCGGTTGCTACAGCCGTGGCACCCAGTCTGACCGCTCCCGGAGCCTCTCTGAGCGCTTTGTAAATTGTGTTGCGGCTGACGCCTGCCTCGCGCGCTATACGGGCCACAGGGACGCCTTGAGCGTGTCTGAGACATGCGTCCTCGGCTTGCTGGGGTGTGAGTGCTGGAGCACGGTGCCCACGCTTGCCTGCGGCCTTGGCTGCGGCGATGCCTTCGCGGCGTCTCTCGTCAATCAGTGAGCGCTCGAACTCCGCGAAGATACTGAGCATGTGGAACATGAGACGGTCCATAGGACGGGTGTCCGAGTCGGGGGAGTAGGTCAGGTTGTCTTTCTCGAACTGGACGGTGACACCCTTGGCGGTCAGCTCCTCCACGATGGCGAGCAGATCGCGCAAGTTGCGCCCGAGCCGGTCGATGCTCCAGACGCGCACAGTGTCGCCCTCGCGCGCGTAGCCCAGCAGCTCGGCCAGCACGGGGCGGTCGCGGGTCTTGGCTGATGCCTTCTCCCGGAACACTCGGTCAGCTCCCTCGGTGATGGTCTCCTGCCTGTCGAGGTTCTGTCCGGTGCTGGATACGCGCAAATAGGCGAGAACTTGTCCGTTACTCATTTTTCCTCCTGTTGATAACACTCTTAGAGGAAATATCAGAACTGTTCAGCTTGCGCCCTGGGGGGCTTGATGAACATGCAATGCCTTGAGTGATGGGGCCGTTCATCTTGTAGGCATTCTGAACACCAAAGGACCCCTCCGGCGTGGAGTCAGAGGGGCCCTGTGGGTGCTGTGGCGGCTAGTCGAGGTCGGGCAGTGCGTCGAGGTCGTCCAGGTCGCGGTAGGTGAGGTCTTCCAGGTCTGCGAGCACGTCGTGCTCCTCGTGGGTGTGCGCGGCGATGAACTCATGCAGGTCGCTCTTGGACAAGTAAGCGAACTTCACTTTCATCGGTGCTCCGGCCTCTCCTTTGACAAAGCCGATTCCGGCTGTGGCGTAACCGTTGTCAGCGGTGGCCGGTCGGAGGGCGGTGGAGTCATAGCCGTTTTCCGCCGCTCCGTCTCCCAAGATAAAATCGTTCAGGTATGCGCTCTCTTGCCTGAGCACGATTTTATTAACGAGGTTCGCTCGGAGGCCTTTGAGATTTTCCTGCTCGGCAAACTGGGTGGCCATGATGACAAAAAAACCGCATCCGCGCCCCATCGCAAGAACGTTCTGAAGATTAGTCCATGCCGACATTCCGGGTTTTCCTCTAAGTTTCAGGGCGTTATAGAGGGCGAAGACCTCATCGACTATTAGTATGTGCCACGGCGTTGAGGGGGATGGTTCTACACTGGTCAGCCCTCGCTTAATATTTTTCTCCATGCGCTCATGGAACTCGTTGATGAGGTCAATGGAATCCTCGGTCGATGTCACAACGCGCTCAAATAGATCCGTAGCTGAAAACTGGGCGACGTCTGCATGACGTGGGTCGATGCCGAAAATCTTGACTGACCCATCCGCGATGAACGGCGACAACTGGTAGATGGATGCCAATAGTGGTCCGGACTTGCCCGACCCGGTCACACCGAAAATTAGGGTGTGGTGCGTGGGCAGCGACCAGGTGACCCCGTCTGACGTAAATGCCATGGGCAGCCCCTTCGGAGACGTGGCGGGGTGCTCGGTGAAGAACTCCACTCCGGCGCTCATGGTCTCCAGGCTGTCGCGCAGGGGCTGTCTGGACGCGATGAGGGTCACGGCGCTGGGGTTGTCGTCGGGTGTGCGCTCCAGGACGCGGAGCCCGAGCTGGGACCGGATAGCCGGGAAGAGCCGCTCGATGTCGGCGGGGTTGTGCCCGTCGTAGAGGAGCTCGATGGCGTAGGTGTCGTTGGGGTCAGGTGTCCCGCCGATGGTCTTGGACTCCTCCTCGGTGAGGGGTCGGATGGTGACGCGGCGGGAGGCTTCGCGGATCTGGTGCCGGGCGTGGAATTGCTGCCCCTTGGGAACCTTGGGCTGTCGCTTGACGGATGCTCGCACGGCGCGGGCGTAGGGGCTGAGCCACGCTTTGTATGCGGGTCGGCGCTCACCCTCGTCTAGGTCGCTCATGTAGGCGCTGGCGGGCGCGTAGCGGTCGATGACGGCGCGGTTGCTGAGTAGCGCCACTAGCTCGTCATGGAGGTGTTTGGGAATGCGTCGGCGCGTGCGGTCGAACCATGCCACCAGGATGGGGGTGATGAACCGGACGGCGGCGGCGATGCCGATGAGCGCGATGCCGATGAGCGCCCAGAGTGGGGGAGGGGCGATGTTCATCGTGTCTCCTCCTCGCTTGTTGGCACTGTCGCCGCCGGCTCCTGTGGAACCGTCACGCGCTCGGTCTGTCGGGCGGGGTGGGGTGTCCGCCCGGTGATGGGCAGCACTAGCAGCCGCTTCTTGTCGATGAGTCCGGTGCCAGCGTTGCGGTCGGCGTCTCGGACGCGCTTGGCGATGGCAGGCGTCCCGCAGAAATAGACGGCTCGCTGGTAGGCGATGCCTGCGGAGAACTCGGCGCGCAGGGTGCGCATGATCTGCTCGTAGGCCTCGGGCTTCTTCATGGCAATTTCGACCTCCATCAGGATGTTGGTGGTCCGGGGCTGCTTGGCGCTGCGGGCCATGTCGTCCAGCCGGATGGCGAGGTCGTTCTGGTGGATGGGCTTGTGCGTGTCCAGGTTCTTGGTGGCCGGGGTGGCGATGGTGAGCAGCTCCGGGTGGCGGGCCACTATCTCGGCATGTTCAACGTCTCCAGCGTCGGCCTCGGCCAGCAGCTTCTCGGCGGTGCGGTAGCGGTAGGCGGCGTAGGTGGCCCCGGCCTTGCCTTCTTCGCGCAGTGAGGCGAGCTGTCGGGCGATGGAGTCGTAGGCGCTGCGCATCTCGTTCTCGCTGACCAGGAGCTCCAGGGGGAGCGCTCCGGGAAGACGTAGCTCGCTCGCCAGCGGGGCGGTGGGTGAGACAAGCTGCGCCGCTACAAGGGCGATGTTGCGGTAGTGCTCCAGACGGCTGATGCTCAAGCCCTTGATGCCTCGCCAGGTGGGGATGTCGTAGCCGTAGAACGTGACGGCCTCGTGTCCCAGTGGGGTGAGTCCGTAGTGGGAGACGCCGGACAGCGGGTTGCGGTATCGGCTGACCGCTCCGAGCTGGGTCAGCTTGGTCATCTTGCGGGTGATGCCGCTGGGGGTGGGGAGTTCATCTCCGCCCACCCATGGGTTGTCGCCTCGGTAGGCGAGGTAGGACAGGGCCTCGGCGTCGGCAGCCGGAAATTTCGCCAAGAACGCGAGATAAATCGCGTCTCGTTGGGTAATCCTGGCTCGGGTGTTCTTCGTGGGGTTCGTGCTCATGGTGTGCCTCCTGAGTGCGCGTCGATGTCATGTCCGGGAGTCCTCCCTGACGTGTTGAATATCGACACGGCAACAGCGGCGGCGTGTGCCCCTGTATCCCCTCCTAATGGCGCGTCCGTGCGTCCTGATGTTTGTGGTGCGTAACTGGTGCCCGAGGTGGGTGAGTGCCCTCGGTGTCGGTGAGGGGGTGCAGTGGGGCGGCTGGGCGGGGTTGTGGTGTCCTTGTAACCCGTTCAGCCACTCACCACATCTTTCTATCTAAGTCTTAGCGTGATTGAAAGATGTTCAATCCCTTAGTTGGTTTTCCGCTCCGTCGCCGCTGGGCACAGTGTCATCAGTCGGCGGACAGTGACCCTAAGTTCGCAGGTTTCGGCTTCGGTCGTTTGCGGTTCAGATACTTGGTCAGGGTGGAAGCTAACGTCGTCGTCACCTGTGCAGAGTTGAAAACCTGGTCCATGTCAGATTTCGCGGTGTTCTCTGCGATGTCCTGGAGTTCGCTCAGTGCGTGCCTGGCTGCCTTGGCGGCGGCGATCTGAGCGGGTTGGTTTCGGGTAGGCACGTCGTCCCCGGTCGTCATGGTCATGACGTGGAAGACGAAGTGCATCCGCTCCCTCATGCTGCTCGTGCGGAGGAACGTGGTGATGTTGTCCATGGTCAGGTCTCCGGCGTCCTGGGTTCCCCAGTAGCCGAGGAACGCGAGCTCTCGGTAGGTGTGCGCGCTGCTCGGCTCAACGTAGAGGTCCAGGTTGATAGGTCTTGGGGTCATGCTCTCAGTGTGGGCGATGAGGCCGCGGCTCGTCGCGGCGACACGAAGTTTTCTGCGATATGAAGTATTGGTCGCGGTGTGCGGCCACAGAAGCCTGCGAATCGTGCCCCGTAGGCTTTTGTCTCGTGCGTGTCATTGCGAGTCGATGTTTTTTGATATTATGAGATGACCAAGCATGGCAGACGGGCTGAGGCTCGTTCGAAGGGGTCGGGGATCTTCTACTCTCCGACCCCTTCCGCTTTTTTGATATACATTGGCAACAACTGAATATTCAGTGTTTTCTCACCCGTCTTCCGTGCTTGGTCGCAAGGCTGACGACAGAGTAGGGAACACCGCGAGAAGCGCCTGAATCGTCGGCCTTTTTCGTGTCTGGCGGTCAGGGTGTCGGGTCACCCTCCGGACACCTCAACTCCGCAGCGTTTGGACGGGCGGATTGGCGCGGTGTCGTCACTCGTGGAAGCCGCTGAGACTTGAAACCTCTGAGAACGTAGTAGCGGGCGTGACCCTAGCGCAGTGGGGCCGATTCGTCGGGTGGTCAAGGCGGTGTGACCAGAGGTTTCTCCCGCGTCGTCATGCGGGATCATAGACCCCTCTATGTCTTCTTTAGGGTCGGGGCGGAAGAAATTTTCGGTGACTCATCGAGCTGCGGAGGATCAGAAGCTCCAATCTGCGTCCGCTGAACTTCTGACGGCGTGGGCGTAGCGCGCCATGGTGAAGGCAGGCGAGGCGTGTCCCATTTCGAGGGCGACCTGTGCAACCGGGATGCCCGCGTCGAGCCTCGTAGAGACTGCGTAATGTCGAAGGGCATGGTGAGTCCATCCCTGGCGTGTCTCCCGGTTGCGGCGGTGTGCGGGGTAGCTGCCGGTGCGGTCAGAGACAAAGTCATAAATTTCATTCATCTCACTCTTGAAGTTGTTGTGGCTCATGTAGGTGCCCCCGGTGAGGGGGTCTGGTCCCATGTAGCCGGTCCATCGGGGGCTGTATTTCACTCGGGAGATTTCACCCTGTTTGTTTCGCTTAGGTGGCTGTCGGGTCGGGAAGAGCATCGTGCGCGCCATGAGTCGGATGCGTTCGCGCTCGGTCAGGTCGTCCCGTTCGAGCCATGGCGTGACGACGGCTTCGAGGCGGTGCATGACAATCATGTAGAGCGCTGGGGCGTTCTGCTCGTGCCAGATGGTGAGGGCGTCTTCCTCGCTCAGGGAGCGCCAGTCGCTTGCCGTGGGCGTCTCGGTGTCTTTGCGGTGCGCGAAGTCCCAGCGTGGCGTCTGTCCTCGGTCGTTGCGGAGGAAGGGCGGCAGGTAGGCGTATCGGTCGCGGTTGGACTTGGGTGCGGTCACCCAGATTTTCCCCGCGTTGGCAGTGCTTGCCGACTCACTGACGTGGATTTTCCCGTCCCATGGGAGCCTGTAGCCGGTTCCGAAGACTCGCCTCATGGCGAGCCACTCCCGCAGGGCGCTCTCGTCCAAGAAATGACCGACGCGCAGGGCGAAGATCTCGCCGATGCGCAGTCCCGCTCCAGCTCCAAGAGCGACGATGGCGCTGAGCATCTTGTAGCGCTCCCGCAGCTTGCAGTCTTCACGCTCGCGAATCTGGTCCAGGTTCTTGTAGTGCTTGGGGACCCCGCGACGCTTCTTGTCGATGATGCTGGGCGGCAGTCCTGCCCGAAAGATCGGGCTGTAGCCGCTGTGGAAGCCTGTGGGCTCGCGCCAGAGTTCTTCAGCGTCAATTTTCAGGGGTCCGGCGGGGGTGTTGTCATCGGAGTATGTGAGGTGGTCCAAGGTGAGATGTGGGTCCAGCGTGTGCCATGTGACATTCAGGACAGCGGCGACGTAGTCGCTGGGCGGGATGTCGCCCTTGCTCACCTCCGTCTGCCGGTTGTCTGTTCGGTCGCCGGTGAGGATGAGCGCGTCTGCGTAGTGGTCGCCGGTGCTCTTGACCCAGCCAAGAGAGTGCGCGTAGGAAAAGACCCCCTTGATGACGGTTTTGGTGGTCTTCTGGCGGTCACGACTGACGGCGGTGAGGTCGTAGGCGTCTGTGAGTTGGGAGGGACGAATGCGATTGATGGGGATGTCCCCGAGCGTGTTGGTGTAGGCGCGCGCGAGCTGGGTGTAGTGCTCGGGGGTGCGCGGTGACCACTTGGGGCGGCGGGTGTTGATCCAGCTGGTGACCATCTCATTGAACGTCGGGACGGGGTCGGTGCGGGAGCGGTCCGGCTGTCCTTCGACGTAGATGCCGAGGAGGCTGGCGGCCTTGGCTTCGGCCTCCTCGCGGGTCTTGCCGCCGCTGGTCGTGCGGCGCTTCCGCGTGATGGGATCCGTCCAGACGATGCGCCAGTAGGGCTTCGCATCCGTGGGCCGCGTGAGGGTTGCTGCTCCGTCGAGGATCTCGATTCCCGCGCGTCGCTTCTGTGGCATGGGGCCCCTCGTGGTCGATGGTGTGGCACGCGATCTGTGGCAAACTCTACAAGAACCGCATGTTCTCGCGGCGCAGACGTTGGATGACTGCCCAGTGCAGGAGATCTGGCTGAACGCCCCCGACCAGGTCTACTGCGCCCGCGCCGGACGCTCGGAGCTGACCGGCCTCGTCCTCACCGAGGAAGAGGTCCGGGATCTCGTCGAGGTGATGCTGAAGACGACCGGGAGGCGACTGGACCTCTCGATGCCGTTCGTGGACGCCTCGTTGCCCGACGGCTCGCGCCTGCACGTGGCCATCCCGGACATCACTCGGCGGCACTGGGCCGTCAACATCCGCAAGTTCATCAGCCGAACGAGACGTCTGGACGACCTCGTTCGCTCCGGCTCGCTCTCTGCCTCCGCGGCGCGCTTCCTCGACGCCGCCGTGGACGCGGGGATGAACGTCCTCGTCTCGGGGGCCACCCAGGCGGGCAAGACGACGCTGCTGAACTGCCTGGCGGCCTCCATCGGGCCGAGGGAGCGAGTCATCACCGTGGAGGAGATCTTCGAGCTGCAGATCCCGGTGCGCGACGTCGTGGGGCTGCAGTGCCGCCAGCCCAACCTGGAGGGCCATGGCGAGATCCCGCTTCGTCGCCTGGTGAAGGAGGCCCTGCGCATGCGGCCGGACCGCCTGATCGTGGGCGAGGTCCGCGAGGCTGAGGCGCTCGACATGCTCGTCGCCTTGAACTCGGGTCTGGCGGGCATGTGCACGATCCATGCCAACTCGGCCGCCGACGCCCTCACCAAGCTGTGCACCCTGCCCCTGCTCGCCGGGGAGAAC
This sequence comes from Micrococcus antarcticus, assembly GCF_044872765.1. Taxonomy (NCBI): domain Bacteria; kingdom Bacillati; phylum Actinomycetota; class Actinomycetes; order Micrococcales; family Micrococcaceae; genus Micrococcus; species Micrococcus antarcticus. Next base: position 2,589,531 of record NZ_CP085253.1, read on the forward strand.
GTGCGTTACAGGGGGTGCAGCGACTATGACAGAACCCCCTGGTCACGCGGCCGATCCTGCCGCTACGCTCAGTCCCGGCGCGCCCGGCCGATCCCCCCCTCCTGGCCCGCGCGCCCCGCGAGGCGGCCAGATCCCCCCGAAGGCCTCCTCGCCAGCGGCCCGCACCAGATCCCCCCTGTGGTGCGGGCCGCTCCTCGTCCGGTAGGAGAGCGGCTCGCCGGTCGCAGGCACGAGCTTCCTAGAGCGGCCCCGTTCTAGGCGTTACCGTGTCCGTCACTCCACTTAGCCTGTCGTCATGGAGCCTGTGCAACCGAGGACACCACCAGCGTACGAAGAGTGGAAGGCGCGCCTCGACGATCTCACAACGCAGTTCGAGACCAGCGAGGGGTACCGCTACTGGTACTACATCGGTGAGTTCCGCAAGACGTTCAACATCTGGAACGACGAACACGTGGAGTTGGCGGACCTACTCCTGTCGTATGAGCGGGACCCGAAGTTCCTCCTCGGCCTCAATGACGTTGACCGTCCCAACGAGGAGGCTCGCCTGCTACGCGTGCTGGACCGTAAGGCTCTGGCCTGCATGGCCTCGTACAAGGCAGTAGAGGACCACATCACGTCGACCCTCCATGTCGTCAGTAGTGCTGAACTGGAGGAGGAGTTCGCCCATCGCTTCACCGCTCTCAAGCGGGATCATGCCTTGGTGGCGTTCATGTTGCGCTTCCGGAACTACCTACAGCACCACATGACGGCTCCTTGGGGGCTGTCCTCCAACTTCACCCCCGGTGCCTTCCAGGGTGAGATGTGGCTGAACGCTACCCGCCTCCTCGCATGGGACGGGTTCAAGGGGAAGGCGAAGCGCTTCCTGCGAGACAATGAACCCACCTTCCACTTCCGGCCAGTCCTCGTGGAGTTCGGTGAGCGTTGCTCCGAACTCGCGCTCTGGTATGACGAGGCGGTGCGGCGGGAGGGTGCCACGGCCATGGCGGAGGCAGAGCAGCTCCGGCTGGCCGCCGTGCGGCACCACGACTCGTACGAACCGGGCCCGCCGGTCCAGGCGGGGCCAGCACCCAGCGCCTAGCCCCTTCGAGCCTCACTCCAGCCCGGCGTACCGCCCGCGCCCGGCGAGGGCGTCGTAGAGCGTCTGGCGGCTGACGCTCATCTCACGGGCAACGACCGCCTTCGGCACCCCTGCATCCACCCGCTCGCGGGCCTCCTGGACCTGGCCGGCCGTGAGCTTCGGTGCGCGGTCGTACTTGCCGGCCTTCTTCGCCAGGGCGATGCCCTCGGCCCGGCGCTCGGCGATCAGCTCCCGCTCGAGTTCGGCGACGGCCCCCAGCACCGTCAGCATGAACGTGCCCTGTGCTGTGGCGGTGTCTAGGGCAGGGGAGTCCACGAAGCGCACGGCCACGCCCTTGGCTTTGAGCTCCGAGAGCAGGTTCAGCAGGTCCACCGTCGAGCGGGCGAGGCGGTCCGGTGACTTCACCAGCACCGTGTCGCCTTCGCGGACGTAGGCCAGCATCTCCGCGAGCACGGGCCTGGCGCGATCCTTGGCCGAGGCCTTCTCCTCGAAGACTCGGTCGGCTCCCGCAAGGGCCTCCAGCTGTCGGGCGAGGCTCTGATCGGCTGAACTCACGCGGGCGTACCCGACGAGCTGCCCCTTCTGTCCACTCACTTTTAAAGACCTTCCGCCGAATCTGTCCAATCGGTCTCAAGTCTATGTCATTGGACGCGCACCGGGGCAGAGGTGAGGCTGTCCAGCGGGGTGTACCCGGATGGACGGGCGTGAGCTCGTGCATGTGTCCATCCGGCAACCTGTAGCCAGGGCAGGGAGTTCAACGCCATGGATGCTGTCCGGGTCGCCGCTGTCATCTACCATCGACCTATGTCGCTTCCTGAATTCAAGTCGCGTCTCTTCGCGCGCAGAAACTTCGCCGATCTTAAATTGGTTCTATCTGAGGGGCTGTCCCACGGAGAAATTTCCACGCAAGTTTCTACGTGGGGAATTCCCGGCATCCCCGAGTATCCACCTGCAACTAAAGCGGAGCGAGTTCATTCTATCCTGGACTACACTCTAAAGATCGGATGGCCAGATGGTGACGAGGCCATCTTGGGCATGCTTACCGAGGCGAATATCTCTTACAGTTCATCCTTCACTGGGGACAAGTTCCATTCTGCGCGGGGCCGGATTTGGTCACTCCTGGAAAAGGCTAGCGACCGAGTCCAACACGACGGCGACGGTTGGCGGATCAGCGACTCACCGAGCGGGGACGGCGTCGCTACTGAGGCCGATAATTCTGGGGGGGCTTTTACTGCGCCGTCAGTTGTGGGTGCAAAGCCAGACGTCGAAGGCAGTGCCGCCGGGTGGCGAGATGTGCCGATCGCACATCCTGTAGGGCTCGGCCCGAGCAATGTCGCTGTTGGTGCACGCAACACGGCGTCCGTCGAGGCCCCCGCCCCCATGAATACTCCAACTCCATACGTCGATTCGGACTTGCCCGCCGTGTTTGTGGTGCACGGCAGAAATAGAGATGCTGCACACAGGGTGAGACACTTTCTTCGCGGCGTGCATCTCCGAGTTCTGGATTGGGATCAGGTGCGAGAAATGTGTGGTCTCAACCCCATGACGTGGGACATTGTCCGAAAGGGACTCGAGGTCGCGCATATCATTGTGGTGGTGTTCTCGGGCGACGATCTAGCTCGGCTCGATCCCCGTTATCTCAAAGACGAGGATGGTGCCGATGATCGGGAAGAAACACCTCAACCCCGTCAGAATGTAACGCTGGAGGCTGGAATGGCGCTCGGTCTCGCGCCTGATCGGACCGTGCTCGTGCGAACTGGGAGATTGAGAGAGATCTCTGATCTGGCAGGCTTCAACTGGGTGACTATGAACGGAAGCACGGAGGCTCGTGCCGTATTTACGGTCGAACTCAAGAAAGCGCTAACGGCTGCCGGAGTCAAGGAACCACTGAAGTACGCCCCCCCAATGTGGAACGAGGAAGCTCTCGGCCCATTTTCGGCCTAACACTAGCGTTCTCGCCGCGATCGGCCGCCAGAGGCGGCCCGGGATTTCCACTGGCGCCGACCCGGGCCGCCCCCACGAGAGGATGACCATCATGACCACCATCGCCTTCCCTGGCCCCGCCGGCCGCCGCCCTGTCGCCACCTACCGGGCCGTCGCGTCCCGTGATGCCTCGAGCTTCGACCGCGAAGGCCAGCCCGTCTACCAGATCCGGCACCTCAACGCCACAGGCGACCACGCCCAAGCCGAGGTCCTCTTCGAGGACGGGCAGTGGCAGCTCTGCGACCCGGACCGCGACCTCGTCCCGGGCTTCGCCTTCGACGCCTTCCCAGACCACCCCTTCCTGGCCGTCGAGTACGGGGAGCCGTGGAACGGCTGGGCCACCCCTGTGGTGACGGTCGAGACTCTGGCGGACGTGCTGGCCGCCTTGGAGCTGGCCCACCGCTGGGAGGGCACCACGGCCGTGCTCGACGCCGAGGACTATGAGGACCGCATCGAGCCGCGCGCAGACGGTCTCTACGATCTCGCCCAGGCCGGGTGGACCGTACAGCAGGTGGAGCTCGGCTGAACGCCCCCTGCCCTTCTGCTAGTAGGCAGGCGGAGCTGTGACCCAGCACAATGGGGTCATGACGGGGACGAAGGCGAATCGCAACACCTGGTGGGTCACCCGCCCCAAGCGCTCCCTGGCGGCTGTGCCGGGTGCCCTGCGCGAGCTGGCCGCTGCGATCAGCGGCCAGCCGTGGCGGGAGGGCGGACAGGATGCTCAGCGCGCCTACGAACGCCAGCTTGAGGCCAGCGCCCTGAAGGCCAACCGGCCCAAGCGTGACCCGAACGGCGGCGGGCCGCGCACCTACGTCGCCTGGCTCCGCTCGCTCGGACTGCTGTGGGAGGGCGCAGACGGCCAGCTGTACCTGACGCTGGCCGGCGAGGCCATCGTCCAGGGGGACGAGAACCTGATGGAGATCATGTCCCACCAGGTGCTCCACTACCAGTTCCCGTCCTACTTCTCGACGTCGACCTTCCTCTCGCGGGTGGACGCCCGGTTCAAGGTGCGCCCCTTCGTGTTCATTCTCCAGCTCTTGCTCGACCCGCGCCTTGAGGGCTACCTGACCCAGAAGGACGACGTCGCCAAGATCGCGGTCTGCTACGGGGAGAACAACTCCCAGGCGTGCGTGGACGACGTCGTGGAGCGCATCCTCGCCCTGCGCGAGGGCGGGGACGCCTCCCTGTCGGCCGACTACCTGAGCACCTTCGCCTCCGGCCGCTCCGCCGAGGCGTCGCTGGACAAGCTGTTCGCCAACCTCAACGACATCGCCAACACGATGGGCAACTGGCTCTCCCAGACCCAGCTCGTGACCCGCTCGCACGGTCGCGAGTGGCGGATCGCCGACGGAGCCGAGGACAACGTTCGTCGCACCGTGGACGCGATGCTGGGCAAGAAGCTCCTCACGGATTGGACCGACCAGGAGCGGTTCCAGCGGCGGTATGGCCTGACACCCGGAAAGTCCAAGGACACCCGAGCGGTCCAACCGATCCAGAACGTCAGCGCGGAGGTCGTCCTCGAACGCGAGATCGTCAAGGAGTACACGGAGTACGCGACCACCCACCTGGTGACCGACCTCGACGAGGACCTCGTCAACTCCATCGCAACCCGCCTCGCGGCCGACCCCGTCAAGGTGCGCGACGTGCTGCGCCAGCGGTTCAGCGCCGGCTATGGCGGCTTCCTGATGCACTACACCGAGCTGGCGCAGGGGTCGAACACCGCGGCCACCAAGTTCGAGGAGGCCACCACCGAGATCTTCTCCAAGGTTTTCGGCTACCAGGCCAAACACATCGGCGCCCAGCCTCTGCGCCCGGACGTCGTCCTCTACTCCGAGACCGAGCGCTACGGGGCCATCCTCGACACCAAGGCCTACGCGAAGCGCTACACCCTGTCCCACGACCAGCGCGGCGTCATGCGCAACTACGTCGTCGACTACCCGAAGTACAAGCTCGGTGACGGCGACCTCGCCTTCTTCTCCTACGTCAGCGGGCGCTTCGGCCCGAACATCGACGCTCAGCTGGCCGAGGTGTCCGAGCGCGCCGACGGGGTCCCTGGCTCGGCCATCACCGCGCACGACATTGTCCTGATGTGCAAGCGCCACCTGAAGGGCCAGCCCTACACTCACGCCGAGATCCGCGACCTGTTCTCCGCGAACCGCGTCGTGCAGATGAAGGGTCACGAGCACTCCCTTGACGCCCTCGTGGCGGCCACCACGTCCTGAATCCCGAGGGGCAAGATAGGATTTCAATCCCATGGTGAGATACGTCGGTTATACCCTGTCCTCTGCGGACTGCGTCGACTGGGAGGTGCTGCCTGAATCCGACCGCAAATCTGTGTCGTTTGACGCTGAGGCCCAAGCGCCGCCGGAGCTCGAGGTTGGATCAACCTGGTGGTTCTCCACCTTCCAGGGGCCGCCGAATTGGGTGAGCCCCCCCGCGGAAGGCGAGGTTTTGGTCAGCCATCTTGGCACCTGGCAGGCGGCCGACTTTCGGGCTCGTGCGAACACCTTTATGTATGCCAACTCAAGAGACATCGCTGTCGAAGAGGTTGAACTTGACCGGTTGGCTCTGTTCAAGCTGGAACTAGTGCGTGTGCCGTCGGTGCTTGAGGAGCACTACATCGAGAACAAGGCCCAGAGGCAGATGGGGTACTTCGAGGCGCGTCTGGCCGGCTCCGACCGGGACGTAGCGCTCTACTTCAACTCGAAAGAACGGGGCCCAGAGGAGTCGGACAACCCGGATCCGCACTTCTGGTCGATGACCGCACGCCGTGCCGATGTTGGGGAGTGGCGTCTCGATTCTCTCGACGGACAGGCAAGTCGACTCTTCCGATGCCTGGAGGCGTATAGAGTTGAGCGCATTGAAGAGAATCCCAAAGGCATCGGGGCTAACTCTTTAGCCATTTCGTGGGAGCGGTGCTACGCGATGCCTTGAGGCCCCTGAACAACTACACCCCCGAGCCATTGGATTGGGGGTGTGTTGATCCTGCACTTGCTAATCAGTCAATGCGCGGGAAGGAGGACTCCACCGCCTCGTAGTCCTCTCCTGAGAACGACTTGAGAATAGCCTCGAAGATGACCTTCGCTCCATCGGCCGGCACCGCCATGCCGATCTGCTTGCGGACCGACTCCTTGGAGCCGACGAACTCGAACGTGTCCGGGAAGGTCTGCAGCCGGGCCCGCTCACGGTTGGTCAGGGCGCGCGGCTCCTTCCAGTGGTACACGTGCGTGCCGCCGCCACCGGAGCCGGTGACGGTGTACGAGGGCTTGTCCGGGTGCAGGCGGCGGTAGATCTGCGAGATCTTCGTCTTCGTCTTGATCTGCAGGCGCTCGGGCAGATCGGCCGTGAAGGCGTTCTGGCCGGGCTGGATCAGCTCCAGGCGCTCCACCACGGTGGCGGACTGTCGGGTCAGCTCCTGGTGCGTGGCCGCCTTGGGGATGCCGGACAGGGCCGTGCGCACGCTGACGTCCGCGTCGGCGAAGGGGGCCGGCGAGGGCACCCGGAACGTCACGTCCAGGTCGTCGCGGATGCCCACGATGATGATCCGGTGCCGCGCCTGGGGAACGCTGTACTGCTCGAACTTGTACAGGTGCGGCACCAGCCTGTAGCCGGCGGCGCGCATGTCCGCCAGGATCTGCTTGAACGCGGCGCCCTCCTTGTTGGAGGCCAGCCCTCCCACGTTCTCGGCGACGAAGAACGCCGGCTCGAACATCTCCAGGGCCTTGACGCCGTAGGTGTACAGCGGGCCGAAGGTCCCGGCCAGACCGAGACGCTCGCCGACCTGGGAGTAGTCGTTGCAGGGGAAGCCGAAGGCCAGCCCGTCGATCTCGCCCAGAGCCTTGAGCCGGTCGTAGTCCAGGGTGCGGATGTCGCCGTGGATGACCCGGTCCGACTCGATGTCGCCCATGACGTTGAGTGCGTACGTCTTGCACGTGTCCTCGTCGTAGTCGTTCGCCCACTGGTGCTCGACCCGGTAGGCCGGGCCTGCGATGCGAGCCGCGGCTGCGCCGGTGCCGATGCCGCCGGGACCGGAGAACAGCTCACCCAGCCGGAACACGGTGCGTGCCTCGTCCTCGGCGGTGCGCTCGGGCGTGACCGTGGACAGCTGGGTGCGGGTGCCGGCCACCTCGGCGGCGGCGTCCTTGGCCAGCTCGATCATGCGGGCGTCTTCGGTGGTCATGGTGGGGTCCTCCCCGGTCGTGGTGGCACGGGTCTCGGTGAGGCCCAGCGTGGTCTTGAGGCGTTTGATCGTGCTCGGCGAGACGCCCAGGGCGTGCGCGACCTTCGAGGTGGAGGCCCCGGCCCGCAGGGCATCGGCGGCCTGCTGGCGCTGTGTCGCATCCAAGGCGGGAGGCCGACCCTGCGGTCGGGCGGGGCCCTGGCCCCAGTCGGTGAGGACCCTCAGCACCGCGACCACACCGCGCCCGGCCGGGGTGGAGGTGTCCAGATCGACGTCCTGGGCCACGACGACGGCTCCGCGCGCGTCCAGCTCCAGCACCGCGCGCATGGTGTCCTCGGCCGTGCAGGCCAGCCGGTCGAGGTGCGTGACGACCACTGTGTCGCCGTGGCCGGCGGTGGCCATGAGCTCGCCCATGCCCGGGCGCTCGTCCCGGCCGCGGTCTGCGGTGTCCTCGAAGGTGCACTCGCACCCGGCCAGCGTTAGCGTGTCCGTCTGGTCCGCCAGAGTCGGGCCGGCGCCGCGTGCAGATGCGCGCGCGTATCCCAGCTTCACGGTGTCCTCCCTTGTCCCGTCGCTCGGCTACGCCTCGCGCATGGCTCAATACTAGGGCATGCGGGTGAGGGTTTTGAACAGGGGGCTGCATAGTGGATGTGGCCGGACTCCCAGCGTGGTGAAGCGCCGGCGGAGCCGTCGCCGGGACCTCAGACGAGCGGAGAGGCAGTGCCTCACCCACCGCTCGTCCCACCATCTGGAGGTCTCTCATGTCCACCACCTCATCCGCGCCGGCCGTCATCGACTTCGGCCACCACGATCTGCTGCTCGAAGACTTCGTCCTCACCGGCCGGATCACTTACGACCGCCGCCGCCAGCTCCTGGAGCTACACGACCCGGAGGGCGGCACCGAGGTGCTCAACACCGACCTGCGATCGGAGGGGTACATCTGCTTCCCGGACGAGCTGATCCTCAAGGACTGGTCGGAGCACAGCGGCCTCTGCCAGGCGCTCGTCGACGCCGGCGTCGTCATGCGCACGGAGAGCTTGCGAGTCGGACCCTTCGACTCCCGCGCCTACCGCGTGCTGGTGCTGGACCCGGAGGTGGTGGCCCGATGAGCACCACGACCACCACAACCGAGCCCCAAGTCTGGATCGGGTGCCTGGCCTGCTACAACGCCGGCCGGCTCGTAGGGGAGTGGTTCCCCGCCGTCGGGGCCGACGAGGTCACCCTGGCCGAGGTCCACCGCTACGCCGGTGGTGCCCGTCGGGACTGCGAGGAGCTGTGGGTCATGGACCACGAGCACATCCCCGTGCGTGGGGAGATGGACCCGACCACGGCCGCGGCCTGGGGTGAGGTCTACCAGCAGGCCCCTGACGGGCTCTGGGAGGCCGTATGCGCCTGGGTGGACTCCGGGGCCTACGTGGCGGCATCCGATGGGTCCACGCCGTCCCTGGGCGACTTCGAGGAGAGGTACGCCGGGCAGTGGGACTCGTTCGAGGACTACGCCGAGCACCTGGCCGGTGAGCTGGACCTGTTCGATGGCTGGCCGGAGGAGGCCCGCAGGTACTTCGACTGGGCCCGGTGGATCGGAGACCTGCGCAGTGACTACACGGTCGTCGACGCTGCCGGCGGCGGCGTGCACGTCTTTCGCGACCTGTGACGCCCTCGAGACCCCGCTCCACGGAGCGGGGTCTCGTCTTCGGGGCGATGCGAAACCACGAGCGGTTCCCGGAACCCGGTTCCCCGCTGGTTCCGATCCCGTTCCCGCGGTTCCGGCAGTTCCGGCTTCGCGCGTCTCTGCTCGTGGTGCCCGCCGACCCGGAACCCCAAGCGGTTCCCGGAACCCGGTTCCTGCCCGGTTCCCGGGGTTCCGAGGGTTCCTGCCGGTTCCCAGACAGCGGGTGAGGGGCCACCTCCGGGCCGCTGCGCGGCCCCATGCCCGCGCAGAGCGCGGGCCGGGCGCACTCGCGGGAGGGCGTCCATGCGGATGGGATGCCCTCCCGATCATCCGCACTCGTCCGCAGTCTAGGAGGCCGACGTGGCCGACACCACCCCCATCACCGACGAGCAGCGCGCCCGTCTCGACGCTGCCCTGGCCGCCGTCCTGGCCGAGGGCGTACCCCTCACCGATGTCACCAGCACCCGCCTGAGCGCGGCCGCCGACGGTGTGCGCCGCCAGGTGGTCCTGGCCTACCTCCGCGAGGCCAAGGCGGCCGCCCCGGCCGCCGAGGCCGCCGTCCCCGCCCCGCCCGAGGACCTCGCGGCCCCGTCCGTCCAGGCGCTCGTCCGGGCCGTCTGGGAGACGGCCTACGCCGAGGCCCGGGCCGAGGTCGCGGAGACCATGGCGGAAGCCCTGGCTCGCACCGAGGCCGCCGAGGATGCCGCCGCGCAGGCCCAGGACGAGCTGGACGCTGCACGTGCCGAGATGGAGCACGAGGCCGGCCAGCTCGAGGCCCGCCTGGCTGACGCTGAGGAGCAGGCCGGCCGGGACGCCGGTGCGGCACGGGATGCGCAGACCGCCGCGACCGAAGCCCGCGCCCGCGAGGGGGAGGTCCGCGACCAGCTCGAGCGTGAGCGTGAGCGGACGGCGGCCCTGGAGCAGCGCCTGGACCGTCTCATCGAGCGGCTGGCCGAGCCGGCACCGGCCGCCCCGGCTGCACCGACTCGTGGCCGGCGGACCAGCACCAAGAAGACTGCGGCCGACACGGCCACCGAGCAGACCACGTCCTGACGGACGAGACCCCCGACGCCACGGTGTCGGGGGTCTTCGTCTTCACCCACCCAGCTCCGGGCCGTCGTCCTGGCGTTGCTGTGCCGGCTCGTCCTGTACGTGGCGGGCCGGTGCGGCCGGCCCCGGGTCGTAGATGTGCCCCTGCCGGACCTGCTCGCGGAGCCGTTGCGCCTCGTACGTCTCACCGGCCATCCGTGCGCGGGTCGCCCTGCGGCTCATCTCATCGCGCCAGCCCAGCACCTCGAGAGTCTCGGATGCGAGGTGCTCCCGGTAGCGCTTCACCTTGGCCACCGTCATGCTGTCCAGCAGGCCCGGGTCGTAGCGGCGCGCACCGACTCCCCGGGCCGCCACGACGTGCTCGTCGAGGACCGCCACACGGTCCCGGAAGGCCTCGTCGCGGGACCGCACGTCCACGTCGCGCACCGGCGAGACGTAGGCCTCGTCCTCCGCCGCGGCGGGAGCGGAACGAGTGACGTCGGCGGGCTCCGGCGGGAGCGGAGCGAGTGCCGGGGTAGGGGGCGAGGCGGGCTCCTCCACGGCCTCCACGGCCGACTCCGGCACCGTCTCGCCACGTGCCGCAGCGAGCGCGGCTCGCTGGGCGTCGATGCGCTCCTGATGCTGTGTGAGCAACTCCTCGAAGCTCGGCCGCACCTCTTCGGCGGCGGGAGCGGAGCGAGTGCCGACGGGGTCCGCCCGGAGCGGAGCGAGGGGCGCGTCCTGGGGCTCGTGCCCCCACTGCGCCCGGAGTGCGTCGCCCTCGGCGACCATCGCGTCGGACTCGGCCAGCCAGGCTGCCACGGCGTCGGGGTCGTCGAGGTCGAGTGTCACCGGCTCGGCATCCAGTGCGGCCAGGTTCTTGATCCACTCGGCAGCCCGCTGACGCTGACGCTCCTGCTCGGCCAGCCGGACCACCAGTGCCCGCGCTTCGGCGATGCCGGCGTCGTCGAGGGTCGCCACCGGGCGCGGCGGCCGAGTCGTCACCGGTGCCGGGCGGGGTGCCCGCCGACGACCGGAGCGGTTGGCCTCCAGCTGGGACTCGATGCCCTCCACGATCTCGCCCGTGGCGGTGTCCACGGTGTCATCCCAGGCGTACATCGCGCCCAGCCGCCGGGCACCGACGTACCGCGCCATCTCCGGCAGCTTGAAGCTGACCGTCTGCTTGCCACGGTTCTTGCCGGTCTTCGTCACCCGGTGGTGCAGCTCCACACCGCGCTCGGTCAGCGCCTGCCTGAGCCCGTCCAGGTCCACGGCGCGTGCATCTTCCATCGCCTCGGCGATGGCAGCACGGATGCGGTCTTTGTCGCTGGGCTGGCCGGTGGCACGCCCACGGCGGTCCGTCACGTCCAGGGTCTCGGCGGCCTCGCGGGAATAGCGCTCGAGGCGCTGGGGGCCGAGCCCGTACTGCGTACCGTGCTCGGCCAGGTAGTCATCCGAGCGGCCGCGCAGGGCCTCGATGTCGGTGAGCGCACCGCCGACCTTCTGCCCGGCGCGGTACGCCTGGCCGTCCACCTCCATGTCGGCGGCGATGGTGGCGTTCCACACCCCATGCACGTGGAACTTGCCGCCCTCGCCATCGGCCTGGCCGACGAAGCTGGCCTGCACGCCGGGGTGGAGGTCGCGGTGCATCTGGACCACGAACTCGAACGCCCGGGCGACCTGCTCGGGGTCGTCCGGGTTCACCTCATCGGGGCCGAACGAGTAGATCACGTGGCGCGTCTCGGCCTGCTTGACCCGTCCCCCCTCCATGGCACGGTGCGTTGCCTCATGAGGCTCGGCCTCCACCCACCGACGGCGCACCTGCTTGTGCGTGGCGCCCTCACCGCCGCGGCCCACGTGCTCGTAGGTGAGCCCCTCACGGCGCACGTGGGTGCCCTCCTCGCCCGACCCGGCAGCGCGCCACACGACGCGGCCGTTGGGGCGGATGTGCCGCACATGTGTGGCGGTCTCGCCCTCCTCCGGGAGCGTGTACCGTGCCGGCACCGTGCGCATCGCACCCTGGGTGCCGTGGCGCACGCGCACCCGGCGGAAGTCGGCCGTGGCGGTCTCCACCCGGCACAGGTGGCCGGCCGAGTGGAGTACGCGTGGTGCGGTCGTGGACGGTCCGGCGGCGGCGTCCATGGGGTAGCCCGCAGCGAGGCGGACGGCACCGATGGGGCCGGTGCGCGCGGGCCAGGACGCGCCCTTGGGCTTGATCGGGTAGATCAGCGAGGTCGCGGCGGACTCACCGTTGAGCACCTTCACGACAGGCACGAGTCCACCTCCTTGCGCACCGCATCGTCGGCTCGGGTGAGCCCGTCCAGCCGCCCCAGCGCCGACTCCAGGGACCGCCCCACATAGGTCACCGCGTCGGCGTCCACGGGATGTCCGGCATGGCTGAGCCTCACCATCTGGTTCCAGTTGTTGCCGATCCGCTGCAACTGGTGGGACATGTCCGTGTACGCCCGCTCGCGGGCATTGAGCGCGTCCACGAGACGTTCGGCGAGGTCGTCGCTGACCTTCGACTCGGCCGGTTCGGCAGTCTCCATGCGCTCCATGCGCGCGGCCAGGGCCTTCTTCGCATCGTTCGGCGTCGGGGCCGAGAGCACGTCCGCCAGCCACACGACCGCCTCGCGGATCGCGTCCGAGCGGCTGACTCCGAGCGCGCGCTGGATGACCTCGACGGCCTCCAGGTGGTCCTCGTTCAGGCGCGCCGACACCATCTCGGAGGGCCGGCCCGTGCCGCTGCGCGACACAGGACCCGACGAGGTCTGCGCGCTGCGCACTCCGACCTCGGGACCGACTCCTGCGTCGCGGTCCGAGCCCAAGGCCGAGTCGCTGCGTGCCTCGTGGGGAGGCAGCCCCCTGTTCGCTCGTTCCTCGTTCACCTGCTGCCTCCCTGGGGGTGGTGTGTACCTGTGGTCGGGCCCTACGGGACTCCTCTCCGACCCCAGGAACAGCCTATCACCACCCCCGCCGCCAGCAACCCGACCGTCATACAGGTCCTCGCTCCGCTCCGACCTGTCTGCCGTTCGGGCACGGCCTCGCTTCGCTTCGGCCTTGCTGGCGGGGGCTGCGCCCCTGCGACCCCTGGCGGCTTGCTCCGCTCGCCTCCGGCCGGGCCGCCCGGCTGACGCCGGTCGCCCACGGCCCACGCCCCGCCCATGCAGAAGCCCCGCACCACCTCGGTGGTGCGGGGCTTCGCAGCGGGGCGCGTCAGGCTGCCATGCCCAGCTCGCGCCGGAGCTTGGCGAGGCGCGCCACCTCGGTGTGATCGCCGTCCACGGCCTTCACGCCGTAGTGGTCGAAGACCTCGTCGAGGAACGCGAGGCGGTTGGCACGGCGCTCCTGGTCCAGGCGCGCGGTGAGCTTCTCCACGAGGCGCTCGGCCTCGACCAGACGCTCGGCGTCGGACTTGCGCTGGCGCCGGGGCTTGGCGGGTGCGGTCGTCGGCTGCGCGACGGCGCGGGCCTCGTCGTGGGTGTCGGTGGCGTGGGTGGCGGAGTAGCTGCTCTCGGTCATGTGGGGGGCTCCTTCGGGGTCGGACTACGGGTCTAGAGGACGTGCGGGAGGGCGGCTCAGGAGGTCACAGCGACCTCCGTCCGACGGCCCCGCTCAGCCGCCAGAGCCTCGTGGACGCCCGGGCAGAACGGCGAGCAACGCCCGCGATCGCCCGTCGCGCATCCCTCGCAATCGGGCGACGCGGCGGTGTCGTGGTCCGTAGCCAGTGCCGCGGCATCACGCACCGCCACCGGCCGCGGCGACGTCCGAACGAGGCCCCGGTACGTTGCGGCCGTATGGGGGCGGCAGAGCCGGTCCAGGTCCGGGGGGCCGGACTTGGGCATGGTGTACGTCGGGGCGTACCAGTCCTTGAGCTCGTAGGCGGCGATCAACGGCTCGGTCCCGAGCATCCTGCCCTTCGAGTGGGCCGGTGTTGCCGCAGTGCCATCCCACACAGCATCGGTCTCCACAGCCGCGCGCAGGTCGCGGATGAACGTGTTGCGCCCCGACGGCGAACCAGAAGGGTTCGTCCGTACCGTCCAGGACTTGAACATGTCGTAGAGGAAGTTGAAGGGCAACAGGTCCCAGACGAACTGCTCGCGGTGCTCGGCCCAGAAGTCGCGCACCGGGTCGTTGTGCCGCTTGAACTCGTCCAAAGCCTCCGTGACCGCGGCGGGCTCCGAGAGGGCGTAGTAGTCGTCCATGCCCGCGAGGACCCGCCACAGGACGTACTCGAGAACGTCCTTGCGGCCCAGGTAGTCGTCCTTGATGTACTTGCGCTCGATGGGACGACCGTCAGGGCCGACCTCGCCGAACCACTTCTTGAACGGGATGAAGAGCTGCCTCCGGTAGAAGCTGCCGGACTTGTCCTTGAACCGCGGGGACTCGTTCAAGCACTGCACCATGAAGCCCCAGAACTGGTAGCTGATCGGCATCTTGTGCTTGCGGTTGATCATGATGACGTCGTTGGTGATGATCGCCTTGAGGTTGGCCGCCTTGTCGATGAACGTCCCCACGTCGTTCTCGTCCGTGAGGATGGCCGTCACCCGAAGCAGTTGCTCGAGCATGAAGTCCTTGCCCAGCTCGGACAGCGGGATCGACGCGAACCGGCCTTCCCCACAGAGGTTGCGCTGCAGGGTGACCAAGGTGCCCTTGCCGTTGTTGCCCCGATCCGAGTGGTACCACGCGCTCTTCTTCCAACTCACGTGCGGGCGGACAATTGCCCCGGTGACCTGCCACAGCAGCTCCGGGACGCCCTCGTCATCGGACAGGCCGGCCATCCACGTCTCCACGTCCCAGACGTCACCGTCCGGGGTCTGGATGTGAGGGTTCTCGGCCTCGGCGTTGTAGTTGACCGCGATCTTGGACATGAACACATGGTCCGGGGAGAACTCGTGGAGCGTCTTCGTCCGGTAGTCGAAAATGCCGTTGTTCACGGCGATCAGGTCGCGGTCGGCGTTCGGCCTCACCACCGGTGCCAGCTCCCGGAGAACCGTGAAGACCTCCTTGGCCATGTTGATCGTCAACTCGCGGTTGTACGAGCGGGCGATCCGGCGAAGGCGGGTCTCGTCGGTGACGTAGGTGCCAGCGTCAGGCCCTGCGGCCATGTAGATGCCCAAGGGTGCGGTGTCGATGTCCGTCGCCTTGTCCCCCACGACGAGCACGACACGGCGCAGTCGCACCATGACCTCGGCGACCTGGGTGAAGGTCAGCGAGCGCAGTTTGGGGATCTGGTCGGTCTTGTCGCGGGAGACGTTCTCCAGGCCGAAGGCCAGGTTCGTCGCGGCCAGCAGCTCACGCTCAACGGTGGCCGCATCAGGGGGGTTCTGCGGGTCCAGGCCGTCGAGGTACTCGGCGGTGGCCTGGGCGATCAGCTCGTTGACAGTGGCGGCGATGACGGGCTTGACCTTGGACTGGGAGGAACCCTTGGTGGACTTGAAGGGGGCATTCACCGCTTGCGGCTCCCGAGAGCCCGCCGTAGACTTCTTCGTAGCGCCGCTATACGCTTTGGAAGCCGTCTTCGCCTTCGGGTGGGGGCGGTTTTTCTCTGCCGTCATGCCGCAGCACCGCCCAGCAGAGACTGGAGGCGCCGGATCTGCGAATCCGAGAGCGGAGGGGCCGCCGCGACGAGCGCGTCGATGTGTGCGTCGACGGGATCGACTGGGCGTTCAGTGGTGTCGAGCATCGACTGGATGTCGGCCAAGCGGATACGTGCGACGCGCTTGCCGAGCCGGCGGGCCGGAAGCCGGCCCTCCTGGACCCAGCGGCGGGCGGTCGAGTAGCCGATGCCGAGAAGCTCGGCGGCCTGGGCAATGGAGACTTCCGGTTCGGAAGAGGTGGACGACAGGACAACGACCTGGGGCATGACGACCTCGTAAGGACGGAGGGAGATGCACACCTCACGCCCCGGGTCTGGCGGTCCGGAGTCTCCCGCCACCACGTCGACGGGTCATCGCCAGCCACGCGGCCCCGCAGAGCCTACGTCTCCGCTCGTGTGCTCCAAGAGCGGCACCACCCATTCTAGCGCCCAAGCTGCTCATAAGGAAGACGAATAGCTGTTCTCGCACCTCCACTCAAGCCGCCGGAGATGCTTTCTGTGCCCTCACCGGGAGTTATTCACTCAACCCGTCTACTCTGCCAACTTCCCCGCAGCCCTCGACGCTGGGAGAACGAGACAGGAGGGCGGGCCTCGATACGTTTGGATACGTTCGGCGATCGGGCAAACGTATCCGGAGAAAGTGCCCGCTGACCTGGGGTTCTACGGCGCAGAAGCTGCTAGATACGTTTGATACGTTCGCTGAGATTTATGCGTGCGCGCGTGCACGTGCGTGCGCGCGTGCGCGTCTGCGTAACCCGATGTGGAACGTATTAAACGTATCCATAGACTAAATTTAGAAGAAAAGGCCTGGTCAGAGATGGGTGGAGCCGGATACGTTCGCTCTGAGCAAACGTATCCAGCCGCCCCTGCTCCGTGGCCCTCCAAGGCAGGAAACCCCTGGTCACGTGCCCTTTTCACGCCGGATACGTTCGGATCGAGCAAACGTATCCGGCCCTCTGCCAGGGCCTCTGCCACCCCTCCTGCGTGGACCGGAAGGGAGACCAGCCGGGCCGCGCAGCGGCCGCCGCGCCCGCCAGGGCGCGCTGACGCTGGCCATCCCGCAGGCCGCGCAGCGGACCTGCCGACCGCGCCGCCGTCTGCGATACCACAGCGCTGGGCCCGCGCCAGCGGGACCGGCACCCGCAGCCCTCAGTCCTGCCCCAGCAGCCAGCTCACCGCCACGCGGTCCGGGTCGAGGCCCCGCCGTCCCGGCCGCGTCCTCGGGAGGACGCTGGGCACCATCAGCACCCTGACCACGTGGCGCTGCTGCTCGAGGTCCAGCGCATCCCACGCCGCGCGCACATCCCCCGCCTCGGCCAGCCGTCGGACCTCGGGGTCGACGCCGGACAGCTCCCGCAACCTCCGCTCGGCCGCGTTGATGCGCGGCTGGAGCCGCGCCTCCTGGTCCAGGAGCAGATCGAGCCGCAGGTGCTCCGCCGCGTACGCCCGCGCCTGCTCGAGGTGCTCGCGGTAGCCAGCAATCTCGGCCTTGAGGGCCGCCCTCTCGTCGCCCTGGGAGCTCTCGGTGCCCGACAGGGCCTCCAGCACGTCCGGCTGGCTCAGGCGGGCGATCACAGCCCGCGAGATGTAGTCGTCGAGGTGCGCCACGCTCATCGAGACGTGGAACCCGCCACCGGCCCTCTCGATGCCGGCTGCGCACGCGTAGGTGTCGTAGCGCCGCTTCGGGGCGATGGTGCCGTCCTTGCGCCGCACCGTGCCCGAGCGCGTGGCGCGCCGGACGAGCGGCGAGCCGCACACTCCGCACCGTGCGATCCCGGTCAGGAGATGCTGCGCCCGGTGATCCTGCGGGCCGTGCTTGGCCCGTGATCCCTCGAAGAGTGCCTGCAACTCGTCCCAGTCCTCCCGAGCGATGAGTGGCTCCCACGCGGCCGTGCCCACCACCTCGCCGCGGTAGGTCCGCAGGCCGGCGTAGCCGGGCCGCTGGAGCATCTGCCGCAGCTTCGAGGCCGTCCAGAGCCGCCCCGCCTCCTCGCGGTCCGTGGCGGCCGTGGGCGCGCCCTGTGCGTTCAGGGCCCGTGCCACCGAGTTCAGGCTCTCGCCGGCCAGCACGCGACGTGCTGCCTCACGCACGACCGGCCCGCGGGCCGGGTCCTCCACCACGGCCACCACTCGCCGCGCGTCACCCTCGCCCTCGTACTCGCGGCGGTACCCGTAGAGCGCCCGACCGTGCGGCATGCCGCGCTCGGCGGCGGCGCGCACGCCCCGGACGACCCTCTCCCTGGTCTTCGCGGCCTCGTCCTCAGCGAGCAGAGCCTCAAGGCCGGTCCTGAACCGGGCGCTGCGGTCCGTCAGGTCATGGAGCGTCCCCGAGTAGCCCCACGACATGCCGGCGGCCGCGCAGGCGTCGCGCAGGGCCGCGTAGTCGGCCAGGTCGCGCGTGGCGCGGCTGGCCTCCCAAGTGAGCAGTGCATCCGCCTCGCGCCGGCCGGCAGCCTGCATGACCGCGCCCCACTCCGGGCGCTCGCGGGTGGCGTAGCGCGAGGCCGAGCCCTGCTCGGCGTACTCACGGATGACCTGCCAGCCCTCGCGTGCGGCCCACGCTCGTAGCTCTGCGAGCTGGTCGGTCACCGACCGGGCCGAGCCCGTGTCGGTGTGCGAGACGCGCGCGTAGAGGATGACGGTCTGGACGGGGGAGGAGGTGGCCATATGCATACCCTAAAGCGACACTTAGCCGGGGAGAACATCTCCCGCAGCTTCGTGGTCCCGACCGTGGCCACCTGCATCGACCTGGTGGTCCACTGCGAGCGGGATCGCGAGGGCCGCCGGCGGGTCCGGGAGATCCTCAGTGTCGGGTCCCGCGTGGAGGAAGGGGTCATCGAGACGTCGATCCTGTTCCGCCGGGACCGGGAGGGCGACCTCGAGGTGAATCCGGCGGCCAGTCTCGAGTTCGAGGCGTTAGACCGGCACGGGGTCGACGTGCACGAGCTCCTGGAGCTGCGCTGATGGCCGTGGTGTGGGGTCTGGCACTGGGTGTGGGCCTCTTCCTCGTGTGGTGGTCGGTGTGGGCGGAGCCCGCCGCCGGCACGCCTCGCGTGAGCTCCGATTCGCGGCTGCGCGTGCTGATCGCCCAGTCCGGTGTCTCCGGGCTGTCCCCGGCCGGCGTGGTGTCCGCGATGACGGCGGGAGCGCTGATCGCCGCCCTGCTCGTCTTCGCCGTGACCCGAACATGGACCATCGCGGCGTGTTTCGGCCTGTTCGGCGGCGCCGTGCCCTGGCTCCTCCTGACCTGGCAGGCCCGGCGCAGGAGCATCGCCCTGCGGGAGCTCTGGCCGGACGCGATCGACCATGCCCGGTCCGCCATCCGGGCCGGCCTGACCCTCCCGGAAGCCCTCATCCAGCTGGGCGACTCCGGCCCCGAGGGGCTGCGCGAACCCTTCGTGGCGTTCGCCCGGGACTACCGTTCGGGTGCTCGGTTCCTCGACGCCCTCGAG